>NZ_JAPDIA010000008.1 GCF_029525575.1 Cohnella rhizosphaerae | reverse complement strand
CAGAACTGGTCATGCTGATCGCGGCTTGTCTTTTTCTGGTCCCTTTCTTCTGAACGTGCTTCTTGCCAGCTTCAAGCCTTCAAGCGAAGTGTTCGACGCGCTCCATTTCCCTTCAAGCTGGGAGTTTCGCGCATTACGGGGCGATTTTGGGCGAGGGCCGATTTGCGCAGTCGTTGTTCAATACCGTCGTCATCACTTCATTAAGCCTGGGGCTCGTCGTACTCTTCACTCTCATGGCCGGATATGTCTATCGGGCGTTCAGGCAAGGGCTTCTCCAGATCGTGTTTTTGATTCCGATCTCGGGCATGATCATTCCGCTGCAATCCACGATCATCCCGATTTTAAGCTCGCGACCCGCGATTTCCTTAATCAATACGCGCACGCTCATGATTTTGCTGTATACGGCCGGCGCGATTCCGTTTGCCACCATCATCTACACGGGCTTCGTCAAAGGCATCCCTTCCGAGATGGAGGAGGCCGCCGCCATGGAAGGCTGCGGAAGACGCGAACCTTTTTTACGATTATTTTCCCGCTCCTGCTGCCTGCCACCGGCACCGTCATCGTGACGAACGTCTTTACGATCTGGAACGATTTTTCGGGACCGCTCATTTACTTGTACAGCCCCGGCAAACAAACGCTGATGACGCTCATTTATCAGTTCAAGCAGGAGCGGACGACCGATTGGGGACCGATTTTCGCCTTGAGCGTCATAGCTACGATTCCGCTGATTCTATTGTTTTTCTTCGTGCAGGATAAGTTCCTCAAAGGTCTGACGGCCGGCGCGGTCAAGGGTTGAGACAAGTGTACGGCATGCTGGGACAGAGACGATAAGCTGACGACAAGCTAAGGAGAAATGAAACGATGATCATCGAGCGCTCGGCCTATACGATCGAACTGGATTCGGCGAACGGATCTTTGCTGGCATTTACGGATAAGCGATCCGGGAAAAACATGATTCACGGCGGGAGCGCGGCCAGGCCGATCTTTACGCTCCGGCTGCGGGACGACGCCGGACAGGCGCTGGACGTTACGGCGCTGCAAGCGGCGTCCGTCACGCTGGAGCAGGCCTCGATATCGGCGGACGACGGCACGCAGCTCCGATTTAAATATACGAAGCTGAATAACCTGGATCTGGATGCCGTCGTCGAGGTCGACCTCCCGCAAGATTCCAAATTGACCGACTGGCGCATTTCCTTCGACAATCGGACGTCATACCTCGTGGAATGGGTCGACTTCCCGGACGTCGTCGTGCCGAACGATCTCGTCGCCGCGGGCGGGACTGCCCGGATTCTGTGGCCGGCCCATGAGGGCGTGCTGATCGAGGACATCGGCAGACGAGAGAACACTTGGCTGAAATACCAGGAAACCGGCTATCCCAGCAAAGGCTGGGACGGAACCTATCCCGGCCCCGCGCCGACGCAGTTCATGGCTTATTACGATGACGACTGCGGCCTCTACGTAGGCGCGCACGATGCGAGGCACCACGTCAAATCGATCGAATTTCTTCCGTTCGACGGGGCGTGAGGCTCCAGTATCGGATTTTCGTCGAGGGGGCCGGTCAAGGTTCCTATCGAATGAACTTTAATATGGTGCTGGGCGTCTTCCACGGCGATTGGCATCAGGCTGCCGAGCTGTACCGACGTTGGTTCGAACAGGGAAGCACGCCGCCGCGCATCGCGGACAATCCGGAGCTCCCCGCCTGGTACCGGGAATCGCCCGTCGTCGTGACGTATCCCGTGCGCGGCGTCAAGGATACGGGCAGCATGGACCCGAACGAATATTTTCCTTACGTCAATGCGATTCCGCATCTGGAGCGGCTGTCCGAGCGCTTCGATAGCAAGGTGATGGCGCTGCTTATGCACTGGGAAGGGTCGGCCCCCTGGGCGCCGCCTTACATCTGGCCCCCTTACGGGGAGAAGAAGGCATGCGGCAGTTCGCCGACGAGCTGCACGCGCGCGGCCATCTGCTCGGTCTGTACGCGAGCGGCATCGCCTGGACGCAGAGGAGTCTGCTCGACCCCGATTACAACCGGGAAGCGGACTTCGAACGTCTGGAGCTAGAGAAGGTCATGTGCGTGTCGCCGGAGGGCGAGCTGCCGTACTCCTTGATCTGCAACGGCGTGCAGCGCTGGGGATACGACATGTGTCCGTCAGAGCCATTTGTGACGGAGACGGTGCTCGAGGAGATCCGAGGCGTCGCGAACAGCGGCTGCGATTACATGCAGTATTTCGACCAGAATCTGGGCGGACTGTCGTACCTGTGCTACAGCAAGGAGCACGATCATCCGCCGGGGCCCGGGCGCTGGCAGACGGAAGCGATGAAGACGTTGTTCCGCAAGATTCGGCAGGAGTGGAAGGCGATGGGCAAAGACATCGTGCTCGGCTGCGAAGCGGCAGCCGCAGAGCCCTTCCTGGGCGAGCTTCCTTTTAACGACCTGCGCTTCAACATCGGCTTGTTCACCGGCGAGCCGGTGCCTGTCTATCAGTATGTATACCACGAATATATCAACAACTTCATGGGCAACCAGAACTCCAGCGGCCAGAGCATCGACCTGCTCAAGTCGCCGGACAATCTGCTCTGGCGGACCGCCTATTCCTTCGTGGCGGGAGATATGCTCACGGTCGTGCTCGGACGCGGCGGGGCGATCAACTGGGATTGGGGGACGGAATGGGATTACCCGGCGCCGGATCAACAGGCGATCGGCACCCTGATCCGCAATCTTAACGCCTGGCGCATTGGCGCGGGCAAGCCGTATCTCGCGACGGGCAGGATGCTCGCGCCGGAGCGGCTGACCGGCGTGTCCGCGCAAACGATTCACATGCGGGACGGCAGCGTGCTGAAGCAGCCTTCCATTCTTACGACGAAGTGGCAATCTTCGGAGGGGCGGGTCGCGCAGTTCCTGGTGAATTACACGACGGAGCCGCAAGCGTATGATTGGCAGCAGCCGTATGGCGGGGCAATCGGCGCTTTGCTGGCTTACAAGCAGCCGGATGGCGAGGGGCTCGAGCTCGCCTCGCAAACAGAAAGAGGGATGCACCGGGGAACGATCGAACCGTTATCCTGCATCATGCTGGCTTGGACGCCGCCGACGCAGGCGGCGGAGTGAGCAATCGGAAATGCGGCGGGAGAAGGCGTCAATCGTCTCCCGCCTGCCTTAGACCGCTTTAATCCAAAATCCTAAACAAGGGGGAAATGATCATGAAATGGATGGTTCGCAGCGCAGTCCTGTTCTTGCTTATGATCGCGTATGTCATGCTGTTAACGCCGGGCCGGCAAGCCGCCGCTTCCGACGGGGTACCCTATGGAACGCATACCGTGCCGGGAACCATCCAAGCGGAGGATTTTAATTCCGGCAGCATCCGCGACGCTTACTTCGCGCATGCTTCTTCTCAGGTCATTCGCGAAACCGCTTACAGAGACGTCGCGAACGTCGACCTGTATTCCGATGGAACGAATCGTTATGTCGTGAGCTCGAACGATCAGGCGGCAGGTTCGTCGACTGCCGGCTATATTAGCGAGTATTTGAAATACACGTTCACGGTCGGCGCGTCCGACGCGGGCTGGTACGACATCGTTTACAGCGCGAAGTCCGGGACCTCCGGGAAAAAAGGCAGCATAACGACCTTGATCGACAACGTGCAAAAAGGCGCGACGAACAAGATCGATTCGACCGCGCTCCAGACGTATTCGCTGCCCATGCCGGTTTATCTGGAAGCCGGAACCCACGTGCTGACGACGGAGTACAGCGGACCGGACCCGGGCACGTACGTAGACTGGATCCGCTTCGACAAGCGCGCATCCGCTCCGAGTTTTCCGGCTCCCCAGCGAATCGCGGACCTGATCGACAATAGCGAGACGGTCATTGCGAATGTCGTCGTGACGGCGGATACGACGGGCGTATCGGATGCGGCTGGCGCCATACAGTCCGCCTTGAATCTGGCGCGTCAAATGGGCGGAGGCGTCGTGTATTTGCCAAGCGGAACGTATCGCCTGGATTCGGGCCTGACCGTTCCCGCAAACGTCGTGCTTCGCGGCAATTGGGGCAATCCACTGCAGGAGACGCCGCAAAACGGCACGATTCTTGCTGTATATTCTACAACGGAAAGCGCCGTAACGTTGTCCGGCGCGAACGCGACCGTACGCGACCTGAGCTTCTGGTATCCGAACCAAGGCGCTTATTCGGCAGGCGGCTTCGCGCCGACGAGCTATCCGTACACCGTCTATTCCGAGGCCTCCTCGGTCAATGCCTACAGGCTTACGTTCTACAATTCGTTCCAAGGCATTTACTTCGACAAGGGCAGCGCGGTGAACATTCAGGACATCTACGGAACCTTCCTGTTCCAGGGGATTACGCTGGACGGCAATTATGAGTACTCCTACCTCACCAATCTGTTCATGGACAGCGAGATCTGGGCGAATGCGCCTTCCGCGGTTATCAATAAACCAAGCGCCGCCCAGCGCGAACAGATCGCCGGCTACACGAACAGCTACCTCTTCGGCATCAAGCTGTGGAAAAACGACGGCTTGACGATGTACGGCATCAGTATCAACGAGGCCAATAACGGCATCCTGATCGAGCAGGGACCGCCTTCCTCCAACGGCTCCTACGGCGCGATGGCCAAGATCAACGCGAATGTCCGGACGGATTTCGTGCGGGCGGAGGTCGGCGAGTTCATCAACACGGACAAAGTATGGCAGGCGCGTCCGTTGTTCTATGCCTTTGCGCCCGTGCGCAAACCGGCGAATGAAAGCAATCTGATCAATGTGAAAGACGCGCCTTACAACGCCAAGGGGAATGGCGTCGCGGACGACGGTCCGGCGATCCAGAGCGCCTTGACGGCAGCGGGAATTGCGGGAGGCGGTACGGTGTTCCTGCCGCCAGGCTCGTATAAAGTATCCGGATCGCTCCAGGTGCCGACGGGCGTGGAGTTGACGGGCAGCCACGGTTACGTTCACGCCCACAACAATTTGGATACGACCGTGCTGCTCGCCTACAGCGGCAAAGATACGACGGCGCCGGATTCCGCGACGGCCTTCCTGACGCTCAGCCAGGGCGCCGGAATCAAGGGCTTCAGCGTGTATTATCCGGAGCAAGGCTTCGCCGACGGCGCCGATCCGGGCGTCCCGGCCGACATCCGCTCGCGCTATCCGGTCAAGAAGTATCCGTATACCGTACGCGCCGCCGGAACGGATACCTGGGTCAAATACGTAGAGATCGAGAACGGCTACAACGGCATCGATTACGGGACGACGGCGGCGGACCGGTTCGTCGTGTCCGGAACGTGGATCAATGCCGCCAACGTGGCGGTCAACGTGGGCGCGAATACGAACGGAGGCTGGGTCGAACAAGTCGTCGTCACCTACGGAACCTTCTTTCAGTCGAAGCATGCCAACAGTCCGCATACCTACGGCTTCGACGCGGCGAAAAATTACACGCTCGCCCATACGGACGCTTTCGTCTTCGGCAACAGTACGAATGTCGCTTCGTTTGCCGCAGATGCGTTTGCCGTGAAAACGGGTCTCCATACCATAGCGCAATCGGGCGGGACGGGGCCTCAGAATCTGACGCTGTTCCTGCCTTCCGTCGATACGTCGTCCGGTCCCAACGTATTGATCGAAAAGGGCGGCAGCATCCACATGGTCGGCCTTCAGGCGGGGGTAATGCCGGGACAGCCTTACACAAAGACGGGCGCAGGCTTTACGGGAACGATGAACATATACGATTCGCTGCGCTGGGGAGATACGACGACGACCGTCCAGCAGCTTGGCGGAACCGTTAACGTCTATGACAAGGACGAGGGCGTGTATGCTGCCGTTCCGATCACGCAGGGGCGTACGGCTACGGCCAGCGCTTCCGCGGGAAGCAACGGACCCGAACGCGCGGTCGACGGCATGCGCACGTCCAAATGGGTGTCCACGACCGGAACGACCCATTGGCTGGCCGTCGATCTCGGCTCGGTGCAGAGCCTCACCCGCTGGGTGGTGAAGCATGCGTCTTACAATGGGGAGAGTCCGGCATACAATACCCGCGACTTCAAGCTGCAGAAGAGCGTGGACGGCGTGAACTGGACGGATCTGGAGAGCATCGCCGGAAATACGGCCGGCTTGACCGACCGCTCGATCTCTGCGGACGCCCGGTATGTGCGTCTGTATATTACCCAGGGCACGCAGATTGGCTCGGACGGGTATGCGCGCATTTACGATTTCGAAGTTTACGGCAGCACGAACATCAGCCTCAATCGCTGGGCTTCCGCCAATGCCTACAACCTGGCGAGCGAGACGCCGCAAAAGGCATTGGACGGCGATTTGGCGTCGAAATGGGTCGCGATCGCGAAGACGACGAACAACGATTATTGGCTGCAGGCGGATTTGTTCGCGCCGGTTACCGTCAAGCGCTGGGTCGTCATTCATCCGGGCGCCGTCTCGTCGAGCTATGACATTTACAATGCGCGGGCATACAAGCTTCAGGCGAGCGCGGACGGGACGACCTGGACCGACATCGACAGCGTCAGCGGCAATGCGAGCGCCATGACCGACCGCACGATCCCTGCCGTGACGGCCAGATATTTCAGACTTGTGATTACCGAAGGAACCCAGAGCGGATACGACGGCTATGCGCGTATTCAGGAATTTCAGCTTTACAATTAGAAGATTACGACGAAAAAGCGATCGCCCCGACGAGGGAGCGATCGCTTTCTCGATTTGGTAAAGATATTGCTAGAAAGGAAAGGTTATTTCTCTATTCGCATGCTCGCCCCCGAATCTAAAATGAGTTTGCAAGCGCATTCTTACTATAGGGGAGAGCGAGTTGAACGTGATGAAATTTCGACATTTGGCAGTTGCGCTATGTCTGGCCGTGCTTTTCGAAGGGATGACAGGCTTGTGGGCGGTCCGCGCCGCATCCGCCGATCCGCTTCCTTCGTCACCTACGGGCACGACGTATTATGTGAGCCAAACGAACGGAAACGACGGCTACGACGGATTGGCTCCCGAATGGGACGGCGTGCACGGACCCTGGAAGACGCTGGACAAAGCATCGGATCGGACGTATACGGAAGGAGACGCTATCAAGCTCAAAAGCGGCGACGCGTGGAACGAACAGTTGACGCTTCGCGGCAGCGGCAGCGCCGCCAATCCGATAACGATAACTTCCTACGGTACGGGCAATCGGCCTTACATCTACCGGAACGACGGCGTGGATGAAGAAGCGATCCGGATCGATAACGGCGACGGCTACCGGATCGCGGGTCTGGAGATCGGGCACGCGAGACGGGGATTGCGGATTATCGCCGACGGCAATACGAAGCCGAGATTCGAGTTTTACCGGATCGAAGACAATTATTTTCACGATATCGCGAATGCCGGCGGAAGCTTGCCCGGCGAGGAAGGTACGGCGATCGATCTGGTGACTGTGCCGGGCGTCAAGCCGACGTTCGCGAATATCGCGATTAAAAACAACATTTTCAGAAAAACGGAAATCAGCTACATCATGTGGAGCGACGGCGTCGGCCCAAGACAGGAAGACGTAACGATCGAGGGCTCCACTTTTATCGAAAACGGAAGAAATCAGGTGTTCCAGTGGAGCGGCAAAAACGTCGACGTGCTGAACAATCTGTTTTACTACAATTATCCCCGCAAATACTTCGGCGTCGGACTTACCTCGGTGTTGACCGAACATTTGTCCGGCGAGAGCGGCGTTTATAACGAAGTGGACGGCAATGAGTTCGGGTGGGCCGGCACTTACCCCGGCGATCATGACGGCACGGCCTACGATTTTGAGAAGTCCGGGGATTACATTCATTTTACCAATAACTTTATCCATGACGCCTACCGTTACGGCGCGATGTTCATGGGCGGACAGGTTTTCAACGAGCTGCTGTTCGCGGACAATACCTTCAAGGATAATGCGCTCGGTACCCAGGACTCGCCTTTCCATATTTGGCTGCGCGCCGACAATACCGGCTCCGGCGCCTTCGAAGGCAACCGGTTTTACGGTCCGGCAGGCATAGCCGGGTTCGATCAAAAACCGTCCAGCTTTACGTATGCCAACAATGCGGATCCTGCCGTTTCTCCCGGTTTTGCGGCGATGCCGCTCGTGACGGACATTCAGGCCAGCGCGCCCGACTCGCGAACGTATACGTTCCAAAGCGCGACCTGGGGCGCGCAGCTGCGGTACACGCTGGACGGCAGCGTGCCGACCGCGGGCAGCATGCTCTACGCCGAGCCGATTACGGTGACGGACAGGTCGACGGTCGTAAACGTCAAAGCTTTCGCGACTGGCATGAACCCCAGCAAAACGAACATGGTCCTCGCGGACTTTCGCGACGGGGCAGAAGGCGAGGGGCCGGCTCACTGGTGGAAGCTCGACGAAGCCGCAGGCGCTTCGGCTGCCGATGCTGCGGGCGGCGCCGACGGTACCGTGACGGCAGGGACATGGGGTCCGGGAATAATCGACGGCGCGCTGGACTTCGACGGCACGGGCGGAGGCGTCGACGTGAACGATGCTTCGCTCGCGGACATTTCGGACAACTTCACCCTGTCGTTCTGGGTCAAGCCCCGCGCCGAGATCGTATTGAAGCCTGAAGCCGAGGGCGGCATTACCGGCGATAACGGCCAGCATTATGCGATCGCTCCCGCCTACAGGGGCGGCGGCGCGGCTGCGAACCATGCGGGCGTCGGCGTCTCCGTCGGCACGAACGGCATTGCCGTCTTCGAGCATTCGGACGGCTACTTGCCCGCGCTGCTCGTGGACGGCGGCGCGAAGCCGGATCCGGACCAATGGACGCATATCGCCATCGTTTACAAGGACAAGCAGCCTTGGCTTTATGTCAACGGCATCTTCCGCAAAGCCGGCGCGACGAGCGCCAAAACGGTTCATCCCAGCGCGGACATCGGAGGCTCCGGTCTCGGGCGCCTGGACGGGTCGATCGACGATGTGCGCATCTACGATCGCCCGCTTGCCATTCAGGAGCTGCAGGTGCTGAGCCGTAGGGCGCATGCGCCGGAGCTGCCGGAATTCGCTTCGCAATGGAAGCTGTTCGACAGCCCCTTGACGCAAGCGACGCATCCGACGATCCCCGAGTCCGGCAGCGATGCCATCCTGTTCTCGGGAGACGGCTACTATACGATTACGGAGGGCGAAGTCGAGAGCGCCAACGGCGCCGTGCTCGATCGGGCCGTCGATGCCGGGCGGTTCTCCGTCGTACTCACGCCCAAGGCCATCGCCGGCGATTTGGCGCAAGGGGACGACTCATGGTTGGCCGTCGGTCTGCTGGACAGTCAGCGTTACTTTAACGTCTTGAAGCCCGAGCAGGCCCGCGGCATCGTGGTGCTGCTGCGGAGGTCGGGCGGCTTGCTGACGCTTGAGCCCTACAAGCTGGACGATACGGGCTTCCATGCCCAGACGCCGTCAACGCTTGGGACGGCCGCGATCGACCGCACCTACGAGCTGAAATTGGCAGAGACGTCCGGCGTATGGAGACTCATGGTGGACGACACGCAGCTTACGGGCGATTATACGGACATGGTGACCAGCGTATTGAACGAACACGCCTACGCGATGATCGGACTATCGGACAAAGCCGGCGGAACGAACCGCGTCGCGGTCCATTCGGTCAACGGCGAGGCGGCTTACGGCGTGCCGAGCAGGCCCGAATGGCAGGACGGATACTTGACGGTATCGGATGTCGAAGCGAACCGGGTCTTGCTGCACTGGGGCGGGGCGACCGACCGGGAAGGCGTTGCGTCTTATAAAATCTATCGGGATGGCACGGAGCTGGCAGCGGTAGACGGCAGCGTCGACAGCTACGCGGTCACCGGGTTGACGCCCGCCACGCGCTACAGCTTCAAGGTCGAGGCCGGCAATGCCGCCGGCCGCTGGAGCGACCGGGGACCGGCGGCGGAGACGACGACAGACTATGAAATTCCTGAAAATATGGACTTCGCCGCGGACTGGCAGCTGTATACCGGCAGGATCGGATCGGCGGAGGCGCCTACGGAAGCGCGTCTCGGCTCGAATGGAATCGTGTTCATGGGCTCCGCCTACTACACGGTCGCGAATGGCGCCGTAATCCCTGCGAATGGCGCCGTATTCAAAGAACCGGTAGACGTCGAACGATTTTTTGTCCGGTTTACGCCGGAACAGCTGTCGGGCAGCTTGTCCGGCGGCGACGATTCCTGGCTGGCGGTCAGTCTGCTCAGCAGCTCCGATTATTTTGACGTGCTGCGGCCCGAAGCCGGTCAGGGCATCGTCGTTCTGCTCCGCGATACGGCAGGTAAGCTCACCGTACAGCCGCACAAGCTGACGACCGCCGCCGGCTTCCAGCCGATGCCGAGCTTGACGCTGGATGCGGCCACGCTGCAGCAGCATGAACTGAAGCTGACGCAATCCGGCGGCGTATGGCGGCCTGCCATGGACGGGGTGCTGCTGGAAGGGGATTACTCGGATATCGTGAACGGCGTGCTTGAAGAGAAGGCCTACGTGCAGATCGGCTTGTCGGACAAGCAAAATAAACAGAACAGAATCCGCGTGCATACGGTGAACGACGCGGCGGCCTATATGCCGGATTGGGAAACGAGGGCGATGCAGCCGATCTGGCAGGGCAGCGTCGTCTACGACGAGCCGCTGCTGATGGTTTCCGCGAATCAAGCGCTGCCGGAAGCCGCGCTGCTGTTCGAGCCGACCCGGATCGTGTCCGTTCGAAACGCGCAAATGAACAAAACGTATGCGGAAGGCGTCGATTGGGCGTATAGCGACGGCAAAATCCGGCTGCTGCCCGGCTCCGCGATTCCTTTTATGACGGAAGAAGAGCTTTACCCCGCGACGGTTGTGCCGAACGAGAGCGTAGACCGGCGAGGGGGAGGCGGCGTCTTGTTGCGCGAAGGCTCTTTTTTTCATGACCGGCAAATCGTCGTCACTTACGAACACGCGGGCGGAGGCTGGGAGGGGCCGGTGCCGGCGCTGGAATCGGCTGCGCTGTCCCGGACGCTCGCCAAGCTGCAGGCGGGCGATCCGCTGAAGCTGCTCGTGTTGGGCGACAGCATCGCAGCCGGCGCCAATGCGAGCGGCGTTACGAACGCGCCTCCGTATTTGCCGGACTGGGCCACTTTGTTGAAGCGGCGGCTGGAGGCGCAGTACGATTCCGAGATTACGCTGATCAATCGCTCCGTGCCGGGCCAAACGGCCGTGTGGGGCATGGAGGAGGCGGAGCGGGCGGCGGATTTGCACCCGGATCTGGTCGTCGTCGCTTTTGGCATGAACGACGGCGTCGGCAGCGACGATCTGCATTCGCCCGCAATGTTCCGCGACCATATCGAGACGATCATGGACCATTTTCGGGACGCGAACAGCGATGCGGAGTTTATTCTGGTCGGTACCACGCTGGCCAATCCGGAAACGTATTTTGACGGCAAGCAGCCGCTTTATATCGCGGAGCTAAAAGCGTTGGCCGATGCGCAGACGGGCGTGGCGACAGCCGATCTGACCGGCGTCCATGCGGAGCTGCTGACGCACAAGGCGTTTGCCGATATGACCGGCAACAACGTGAATCACCCGAACGATTACCTGGTCCGCTGGTATGCCCAGACGCTTGCCGGCATGTTGATTCCCGGCGAGGCGGCGCCCGGCGGCGGCGAGGTTGAGCCCCCCTCAGGAGCCACAGCCGCAGGAGCCGCAATCGCCGCCCGATACGAATTCGCCGCCCCAGGTGCATGGGACTGCGGCCGAAGGGCTGAAGATCAGCCCGCTCGGCGAGGAGGCAGCCGCAAGTCTGATCGCGCGAAGAAGCGCCTATCCGGCTTCGGTCAGCGTGACCCTTGCCGGCGCCCTCGCGCAGGTGGAATTGCCGAACGCGAACGCAGAAGCGCGATCGGCCATATTGGAACTGGCGTACGACGCTGCTCAGGACGTCTCGGGTTTGGCTGGCCTCTATTACTGGAACGAACAACGGTCGCGCTGGGAATATGTCAGAAGCGCCAAGTCGGCTTCCGACGGCAAGCTTCGCGCCGTTATCCAAAGGAGCGGCATATACGGGGTGCTCGTCTACGATCGTTCCTATGTCGACGTGCCGGAGACGCATTGGGCCCGTCAAGCCATTCGATCGCTGTCCGCCGCACAGCTTGCGCAAGGCATGGAAGACACGCGGTACGGCCCGGATCGACAGCTGACGCGCGCCGAATTCACGGCCTTGTTGACCAGGACGCTCGGCCTCGGTCTCAAGGGGACCGGAACCGACGCTCCATTCTCAGATGTCACTGCGGACGCCTGGTACGCGCAAGCCGCAGCAGCAGGATATGAAGCGGGTCTGGTCGAAGGCAACGGGCGTCGGCAATTCGAGGCGGACAAGCCGGTAACGAGGCAGGAAATGGCGGTGATGCTGATGCGCGCTTGCGCGCTGGCGGATTGCGTCTCCATGCCCGGGCTTGGCGAGCGTTCGGAACCCTACTTGGATGAACGCGACATTGCGGCCTGGGCCAAGCAAGCTGTCGACCGATCGGCGGGACTCGGCCTGATGCAGGGATTGGCAGACGGGGGGATTCGCGCCGAACGCAACCGCGACGCGGGCGCAGGCCGCGACGGTGATCTGGCGGCTGTCCGGCCTTATCCCGCTGCCGTCCGAGCTCGCGGCGGCGTCGAAATAACAGAATTGGCGAACCTGTAAATATTGTTGCCCGAAGGTAAAGATCTTTGTCTTATGCCCCAAAACGTCCTGAATTAAGATAAAAAAAGAAGAAGCGGATGAAGCACAAAACATGGGGGGAACACAATGTCAAGCAGAAGAAAAGGCAAAGCGTGGCTGCTGTCCGCGTCTGCGGCCATGCTGATCACGACCGTCGCATGTTCGTCGAACGACGGTCCGAACGCCGCGACATCGACGGCCGCGCCGTCGTCCGGCGCCTCCGCCGTCGCACCCGAGGGCACCAAAGATACGCAAGCGGAGATCAATCTCAAGGCCTACCCGGAGCCGGTGACGGTGACGATCGGGGCGACCGTCGGAGCCGGCATCAACTATCCGGAAGGCGAAAGCGTCGACGACAACATTCATACCCGATTGAACAAGGAAATGCTGAATATCGAATACAAAAACAAGTTTGTCGTGGAAGCTTCGAAATTATCGGAAAAAATCAATCTCGCCATCGCGAGCGACGATCTGCCCGACGTACTGCTGGTCGGGACGGAGCAAATGCAAAAAATGGTCAAAAACGACCAACTCGCCGATTTGTCGCAAGTGTACGACCAGTATGCGTCCGCTGAATTAAAGCGCAACCTGGAATATCAGAACAAAGTCTCGTTCGTGCCGGCCGAGACGGACGGCAAGCTATACGGCATTCCGGCGCCCAAGGACTACGGCAATTCGATACCGGTCATGTACGTTCGCCAGGATTGGCTGGACGCGCTCGGACTTGAGCCTCCGAAAACGATGGATGAGCTGACCGCCGTAGCCAAAGCCTTCGTCGAGAAGGACCCGGACAAAAACGGTCAGAAGGACACGTTTGCGATCTCGCTGGAAAGCGGTATGAACACGCTTGCCATGGATGCGATCGCTTCGGCGTTCGGCGCGTATCCCAGCATCATGGTGAAGGATGCGAGCGGTCGGATCGTCTATGGCAGCACGCAGCCCGAGATGAAGGAAGCGCTCAAAAAAATGCAGGAGCTCTACAAGCTTGGCGCATTCGATCCGGAGTTCGGCATCAAGGATTATGCCGTTACGGTCGAGAAGATCATGGCCGGCAAGGTGGGCATTCTGTTCGGCGCCTTCTGGAACCCGCTGTATCCGCTCAAGCAAAATCTGGAGAACGATCCGAACGCCAAATGGAACGCCTACCCGATTCCGACGCTCGACGGCGGAACGCCCGTTCCCAAGGCGCTCCCGTTCACCAACGAATGGATCGTCGTTCGCAAGGCCTTCGCGCATCCCGAAGCGATCGTCAAGTCGATGAATCTGTGGACGGACATGTTCATCAGCTCGAAGCCGGAGCTGTTCCCCGAAGCCCAGAAGCGTTGGTACGAGGCGATCGGCAGTACGCACAAAGGCCTCGAAGCGCATAACTATGCCAGACCGTTTTTCTTCGACTCGCCGTTCGGCAATCTCGAGGTGGGCAGGGAACTGAGGGAGTATCATGCGAGCAACGACGAATCCAAGCTCGTATCGGCCAAAGCGAAGGACGTCTTCACGAACCAGATCAAGCCGGGCGGCCTGCAGGCCTGGGCGATGGAGAAAATGTATTACGAAGCGGAAGCGGTGCTCGACGGCTACAAGGAGCTCGTGTACCCGGCCTATGTCGGCGCCTCCACCCCGACGATGCTGTCCAAGGGGCCGACGCTCGGCAAGCTGGAGTCCGAAACGTTCGTCAACATCATTATGGGCGCGTCCCTCGACACCTTCGACGCCTTTGTCGAGAAGTACCATAAGCTTGGCGGAGACGACATTTTAAAGGAAATCAACGCGCAGAAATAGAGCGGAATACGGGGCTGTGCGCTTGCCGCTCAGCCTCGTGCCATTCCGGCGGTAGGAAGGAGAGCATGCTGTGTTTGGTTTCAGATTAAAGCCGATCAATTGGAAACGCCATTGGCCGCTGCATATGATGCTGCTGCCCGGAATGGCTTTGCTTGTTATCTTTCAGTACGTACCGATGGCGGGAATTGTCATCGCGTTCCAGGATTTTGTGCCGACCAAAGGTTTTTTCGGCTCCGAATGGGTGGGCTTGCAGCATTTCGCGTTTATGTTGAACCTGCCGGATACCGCAACCATTGTGACCAACACGTTGGTCATTGCGGTGATGAAAATCGTGCTAGGACTCCTCGTCCCGGTGCTGTTCGCCCTGCTGCTGAACGAAATCAGGCAGCATGGCGTGAAACGCACCGTGCAAACGATGGTTTATTTTCCCCACTTTCTGTCGTGGGTCATTCTGGGAGGCATCCTGGTGGACGTGCTGTCCATGAACGGCGGCGCGGTAAACCGAATACTGGGCTGGTTCGGAATCGGGCCATACTTTTTCTTGGGAGATCCCGGTTTGTTCAGAGGCGTCATCGTGGTCACCGACGTCTGGAAGGAGTTCGGCTTCTCCACCATCATTTATTTGGCCGCGCTCAGCGGGATTAATCCCGTGCTGTACGAGGCGGCGGTGATGGACGGCGCCAACCGCTGGAAGCAGGTGCGGCATGTGACGCTGCCGGGCATTGCCCCAATCGCGATCCTGATGGCCACGCTTAGCATCGGGGGCATCTTGAACGCGGGCTTCGACCAAATCTTCAATCTGTATAGTCCGCTCGTCTATCAAACCGGGGACATCATCGATACATGGGTATACCGTGCCGGTCTGCTGGATATGCAATACGGTCTGGCAACGGCCGTAGGGCTTTTCAAGTCCGTCGTCGGTCTGGTGCTCATCTCCGTATCCTATTGGGCAGCCTCCCGCTTCGCCAATTATCGCATATTCTCAGGAGGCTCGCCATGGATCGATACCATTCCAACGCCTACCGGCTCTTTTACCTGTTGAATATCGCCTTCGTCATCGGCGTCGCGGTCGTATGCGTGCTGCCGCTCGTACACCTGATGGCCGTATCGCTCAGCGAAAAAGGAGCCGCCAACGCCAATCTCGTCGGGTTATGGCCCGTCGGCTTCAACTTTTCCGCGTATCGCGAGGCGCTCGCCAACGAGAAGTTTTACGATGCCTTCGTGGTCACGATCAAGCGGCTGCTGCTGGGTACCTCGGTGAATATGCTGCTTACGTTTCTGATGGCCTATCCGCTGTCGAAGGAGGAACGGGCGTTTCCTTACCGCAATGTATACGTATGGCTGATCGTTTTCACCATGCTGTTCAGCGGCGGGCTCATTCCGGGTTATATGCTCGTATCTCAGCTGCATCTGATCGATTCGATCTGGGCGCTCGTGCTGCCGGCGGCCGTGCAGACGTTTCACATCATTTTGCTGCTCAACTTCTTCCGCCAGCTGCCCAAAGAGATGGAGGAGGCCTGCTATATCGATGGCGGCGGACATTTCACGGCCTTGTTCAAAATTTATCTCCCGCTGTCGATGCCGGCCGTGGCGACATTGATTTTGTTCAGCATGGTCATGCACTGGAACGAATGGTTCTCCGGACTGATCTATATGAACAAGGTCGATCTGTATCCGCTGCAGACGTATTTGCAGGCGCTGCTGGATCAGACGAAAAAAGCGATCACGATCGACGACGCCCGCAATGCGGCGGAAGCCTCGCGGCGCTCGCTCTATTCCGCGCAAATTTTTATGGCCATGGCACCGATTCTGGTCGTGTATCCTTTATTGCAAAAGCACTTCACAAAAGGTATCGTCATGGGATCCGTCAAAGAATAAGGCGAGGGTGAGACGAATTGAGCGCGCAGGCCGTTAACATCATTTTAGATACCGACATCGGACCCGATTGCGACGACGCAGGCGCCGTAGCCGTGCTCCATACGCTGGCCGACCTTGGAGAAGCCAGGATCGCGGGCATGATGCACTGCACTTCCAGCAGGTGGGGAGCCGGCTGTCTCGATGCGATCAACGCGTATTACGGACGCCCGGAGATTCCGATCGGCACCTTGCAGGAGCCCGGATTTCTGGACCACGACCGTTACGAGACGTACAACAAAGCGCTTGCGCTGCAATACGACAACCGATACCGCGGCGTTCAAGCCGCGCCGGATGCCATACAACTCTACCGCCGGCTGCTCGCCGAAGCGGCGGACGCTTCGATCGTCATTGCCGCAATCGGCCCTTTGCGCAATCTCGCCGGATTGCTGCAGTCGGAGCCGGATGCGATCAGTCCGCTATCGGGTATTGAGCTCGTCGAGCGCAAAGTAAAAGAAACGGTCGCGATGGGGGGACATTTCCCGTTCGGCCGGGAGTGGAATTTCGAGATGGCGCCTGACGCCGCCCGTCTTGTCGCGGCCGCGTGGCCTACGCCGATTATTTTCGCAGGCTACGAGATCGGGAGCGCGGTGCTGACAGGCCGAAGCCTGCTTGCGGATACGCCGTCGCAGCATCCCGTACGGCAAGCTTACGAGAGATTCGGCCTGGCGGACGGCGTTCGCCCAAGCTGGGATCTGATCGCGGTCATGGTCGCGGTACGGGGGCTGCGGGACGGCTGGCGATTGTCGGAATCGGGATGCGTCCTCATCGAGCCCGACGGCGCCAACCGTTGGATGCCGGGAGAGGGAAGCCATCGTTATTTGATTTTCGATACGGACCCTGCGCATATCGAGCATTTACTGGAGCGATGGCTGGTTGGTAAGATAAAGTCGAGGTGAAGTCAGCATGCGGATCAACCGGACGCGGCGCCCCGGCGTATTCATCAAGATCGTTATCGGCTTTCTCATTATGACGCTTCCGCTGCTTCTGTTCAGCATCATGACGATTCGAGCCGGCATGAACGCCGCGGTCGACCGTGCCGAGGTTTCGTCGCAGTCGCAAATGAACCTGTTTATGAAAACGATGGACGACGAGCTGCACAACATCGCACAAATGCTGATCGCGCTGAACAACGATCCCGACTTGCCGGCCTATTATTTGCAGCAGAACGAAGATTTCACCTTCAAGAATGTATCGCTGTACCAGAACCTGAAAACGAAGATGGGTCTCATCAGCTACTCCAACAATTATATCGCCGACGTTTTTTTGATTTACCCCGACCTGAACAAGACGATTTCGTTTCGCAACGGCGTCAGGCCGATCGATGCCAGAAAAGCTAAACTGATTGAAGAAGTGTCGCGGAGCGATACGACGTACAACCGTTATCTCGATCATGACTTTTTGACGTATACGACCGAATTTTCCGGACTCGGCGCGGATCCGCTGGCCGTATCCTATTACCTCGGCGTCGATATCTACAAGGAGCGCATCGTAGACGCCCTCAAATCGCTCGAGGAAGCCAACGTTTTTAAGGTGTTCCTGATCGAAACGCAGAGCAGCCGGCTTGTCGAGGGTTCCACGCCGAGGGAGCTTGACCGCGACATCTTTGCGGGAATGGGAAACGCGGTGCAAGCGAAGCCGGACCAATATCGTGTAAAATTGCAAAACGGCAGCTACGTGGTGCATACGCGAACGTCTACGGACCGGCTGTTCAGCATCGTTGCTTACGCGGACGAGCATGAATTGCTGAAGCCTATGCATGAGCTGCGGCGGTGGTCGGCGTTCCTCTGGATCATCACGGGCATCGTCGTGATGCTGTTCGCCTTTTTTTATTTATAAGCAAATTCATTCTCCGTTGCGGAAGCTTGTCGGATCGATGAGATCGGTCGAAAAGGGAGACTACGGCTCCCGCATCCTGCTCGAGCAAGGCGACGAATTCGGCTACGTCTATCGGCAATTCAACAGTATGGCCGAGCAATTGCAAATTCTCGTGCAAGAAGTGCTGCACAAAAAAATACAGCTGCAGGAGGCGCAGCTGAAAATGCTTCAGTCCCAGATCAACCCGCATTTCTTGTTTAACAGCCTGTATCAAGGCTACCGAATGGCTGTTTCCGGCGAAAACGAAAACGTCGCCCGGCTGTGCAAATATTTGGGGGACTATTTTCGCTTCGTTACCCGTCAAGGGCTGACGGAGCACGCGAGGCTCGCCGATGAAGTCAAATTTACGCGGACTTATCTTGAAATCCAAATGCTGAGATTTTCGAACAGGCTCGCTTATGAGCTCGAAGTCGAAGCGGGGCTTGAAGAGATGCTCGTTCCCGTGCTTATGCTTCAGCCGTTGGTCGAAAACGCCATTATTCACGGATTCGAATCCTTGGAGGGCGAGGGCCGCATTCGAATTGCGATAACCGGTACAAGCGGGGGGAGCGCTCGTGAGCGTATCGGATAACGGAGGCGGCATGAGCGAGGCGCGGAAGACCGAAGTTCTTCACTCCCTCCGGGATCCCGTCCATGACAAGGAGCATTGCGGTCTGTGGAACGTGCATCAGCGGCTTGCTGCGCAGCTTCGAAGGATCGGAAGGCTTGTGGATAGCAAGCGGCGCGCGCGGGACCAACGTTACTTTCGTAATTTCCAAGTCGATCCAAGCCGCTCCGGCCTCATACAACGAAGACAGGAAGATGGCGTGATATGTACAAACTGTTGATCGTGGATGACGAGCCTTCAATCGTAGAAGGACTCGCGCAGATGATCGCATCCAGCGAGCTGCCGCTTAAGGAGATCCGCTTCGCATACTCGGCCGTCGAGGCGCAGCAGCTGATGGTCCGCTCCTCGTACGACATCGTTCTGGCGGATATTCGCATGCCCCGGATTAGCGGGCTGGACTGGATCGAATCGGTGATCCAAGCGGGTTGGATGTGCAAGGTCATTTTTTTTGACGGGCTATTCGGATTTCGAATATACGAAACGAGCGCTTCGGCTGGGCGTCAGCGATTATTTGCTCAAGCCGGCGGACGACGAGGAAGTAATCGCCAGCTTGCGCAAGGCGATCGAAGAGCTCGATCGGCGATTGGAAGAAATGATGTCCATCGAAAAAGCCAGACAGAAGCTGCGGCAGTCCAACAGCGAATTAAAAAAATCAGATTATGCTGGACTATCTCAATCATCCCAGAGGGCAGGCCGGCGAAGCGCTGCAAGCGACCATCCGGCTGCTGGACGTGCCCTTCGACAGCGATCGTCCCGTGGACTTATTCATGATGCGTATCGACGATTGGGGGCGCAGGTTCACCGTGAACGACGGATCGTTGATCCGGTTTGCGGTCATGAACATGGCGGAGGAGTTGGTGAACCACGCCTACGCGGCGGCATCGTTCCGGATGGACCAGCGGATGTCCGGCATGCTGATGCAATCGGTGGCAACGATCGAAGGGGATCGTTCGCGCATCGCTTATGTGACGGAAAGCATACAAAATACGATTTTTCGGCTGCTGGGCGTGTCCATTTCGATTATATTTCGATCCAATGCCTTCCGCTGGGGCGACCTTGGGGCTTATTTCCGTTTGATGCGGGACGATCTGGAGAGGCGGCCGGGCCGAGGCTTGTTGATCGACATCGGGGACGGCCAAAAAAGGCGGCCATGCGGGCGAACCCGAAACGGGGGGCTCCGTACTGGTCGAACAGCTGAAAATGTACATTTCCAACCATTTAAGCGAGGACCTGTCGCTCGATCAGCTTTCTCGCCATTTCTATGTCAATCCGACGTATTTGTCCAGGTTGTTCAAGAAGCGAACGAACGAGGTCCTGAGCGTGTATATCGCCAAGGAAAAAATGAACGCCGCGCGTCTTCTCTTGCTGCAGGACGGGATGAAGATCAGCGAAGCCGCGAGGCAGGTGGGCTACAACAATTCGAATTATTTCGCCAAAGTATTCCGCAATACGTTCGGCGTGTCTCCGCAGGAATACAAGGCGCGCATGTTTCTGGAATGAGTCTGCTGGCGGCGCATATCCGTGCTTGGTCCGCGCGCAACGAACAAGCGATCGCCCTTCCGACCGGGCGATCGCTTGCTCCTTTTCACACGACGGCTTCCCGCTTCTTGAAAAACGTCTTCAGCGCGTTGTACACTTCGGCTTTCTCACGGATGACGTAATAAAGGAACTGCTGATGATCCAGATGCTTGTAAGCCGACATCAGCGTGCTCGAGCGGTTGTACTGGTTCACTTCGCCGTAGCCGAAAATGTTGGCGCGACCGAGCAGCTCCTTGATCAGGCGCACGCAGCGTTCGTTGTCGCTCGTCAGATTGTCGCCGTCCGAAAAGTGGAACGGGTAGATGTTGTAGCTCGACGACGGATATCGGCTGTCGAGAATTTCGAGCGCTTTGATATAGGCGGACGAGCAGATCGTGCCGCCGCTTTCCCCGCGCGTGAAGAACTCCTCCTCGGTCACTTCCTTCGCTTCGGTATGGTGCGCGATGAAGACGATCTCCACCTTCTCGTACTGCCGCCGCAGGAAGCGGGTCATCCAGAAGAAGAAGGAGCGCGCGCAGTATTTTTCGAAGGTGCCCATCGAGCCGGACGTATCCATCATGGCGATGATGACGGCGTTGTTCTGCGGTTTTACGATCTCCTCCCACGTCTTGAACCGGAGGTCGTCCGGCGAGATGCCGGCGATCTCGGCCCGCCCGTCGCGGGAATTGCGCCGCAGGTTCTCGAGGATCGTCCGCTTCTTGTCGATGTTGGACATGATGCCCTTGCGCCGCACGTCCGTGAACCGGATCTCGGTCGATTCGATGATCTCCTTGTCCTTGCGCTTCAGGTAGGGCAGCTCCAGCTCCTCGAACAGCATGTTCTCGAGCTCCGCGATCGAGATCTCGGCTTCGACGACGTCCTCGCCCGGCTCGCTTCCCGCGCCTTCGCCTTTGCCGCCTTTCGGCGCGGGATCGGTGCCGAGCACGTCGCCCACCTGGCTGTCGCCGTCCCCTTGGCCGACGTGTTTCTTCTTATTATGGTTGTAAACGATATGGTATTCGTCCATGCTGCGAATCGGAATTTTAATGATCTGCTTGCCGTTCGACATGACGATATTTTCTTCGGACAGCAGGTCGGGCAGATTTTGCTTGAGCGCCTCGCGCACTTTTTTCTGATGGCGCGACTGATCCTGGTAGCCTTTGCGGTGAAGCGACCAATCTTCTCGAGACAAAATAAAGGACGGCTTGTTCACGATTTTTCGCACCCCTTTTCGGCCTTTTGCTCCGGTATGCAATTAATATATTCGGCTTCGGCCATACGATGTGTGCGAATTGGAGCGGCGTCCGCGCGAGCGGTTTGATTTTTCGATTCTGGCGTGCATACAATGGGGTAATGGGATGAAAAAGAACATTTTGAATCATCATGAAAATGATGACAAGCGAAAAGGAGCGATGAGACCGGTGAAGGATACAATCGATAAAATGATCGCGCTGGGGTTGGGCGTCGTCGTCGCCAGCAAGGAACAGATCGAGAAGACGGTAGACGAGCTGGTGCGAAAAGGAGAGGTCGGCCGCGAGGAATCCAAAGGGCTGGTCGACGAGCTGATGCGCAAGGGCGCGGAGGCGCGGAGCAAGATCGAATCGATGGCGCAGGAGAAGGCAAGCGCCTTCCGCGGCGACGACCGGTTCGTCACCCGCGAGGAATTCGCGGCGATTCAGCTGAGGCTGGAGGCGCTGGAAGAGAAGATGCGCCAGGCCGAGACCCGCCCGTCAGAGATGTGAGCGCGGTATCCCTATGAGCGCGGGAAAAAGAATACGGCAGCTTCGGCGTTACCGGACGATCGCGGCGGCGCTCGCGCGCAACGGATTCGGCTACGTGTCCGACGAGCTCGGACTCGTCGACAAGCTGGCGATCTTCCGCGTGGCGGAGCGCAAGGATATCAAGGCGAAAAGCATCGGCGTCCGGCTTCGCCATATGCTCGAGGAGCTTGGCCCGACCTTCGTGAAGCTCGGGCAGCTCGCCAGTACGCGTCCCGACCTGATCCCCGTGCCGATCCTGAAGGAGCTTGAGCAGCTGCAGGATCAAGTGCCGCCTTTTGCATTCGCGGAGGCGGGCCGCATTATCGAGCGGGAGCTGGGCGCCCCCGTCGGCGCCCTGTTCGCGGAATTCGACGAGACGCCGATCGCGGCCGCTTCGATCGGACAAGTGTATCGCGCGGCTCTGCCCGACGGGACGCAGGTCGCGGTGAAGGTGCAGCGGCCGGGCATCGCGGCGCAGATGGAGACGGATCTCGAGATTTTGTCGGATCTGACCCGGCTTGCGGAGCATCGTCTCGATTGGGCGCGGCAGTACCGGCTGCGGGACATGGTCGAGGAGCTGGCGAGGGCGCTGCGGACCGAGCTGGACTACGGCGCCGAAGCGCGCAACGGAGAGCGGTTCGCCCGCATGAGCGAGAAGTGGGCCCATGTCGAAGTGCCGGATATTCATTGGGACTTCTGCTCGAAGCGCGTCCTGACGATGGATTACATAGAAGGGATCAAGCTGTCCGACCGGGCGCAGCTGGACGCGGCGGGGCTGCCTCGCCGCCTGCTCGCCGAACGCTATGCCGCGTCCATTTTCGAGCAGGCGCTCGTGGAGGGCTTTTTTTCACGGCGATCCCCACCCGGGCAACGTGCTCGCGCTCCCGGACGGCCGTCTCGCGCTGCTCGACTTCGGTATGGTCGGACGGCTGACGCCGACCGCCAAGCGCAACTTCGCAGCCTTCGTGATCGCGCTCAAAAACCAGAGCACGAAAGGCGTCGTCCGGGCGATCGGCAATATGGGCGTCATTCCCGAGTCCGCGGACGAGGAGCTTCTTTATGCCGACATCGACGAGATGAGAGAGAAATATTACAAGGTTCCGTTCGATCAAATCTCGATGGGCGAGGCCGTGCAGGATCTGTTCGCCGTCGCGTTCCGTCACCAGATTCGCGTGCCGACCGAGCTCACGCTGCTCGGCAAGTCGCTGCTCACGATGGAGGGCGTCGTATCCGCGCTCGAACCCGGCTTCAGCGTCTTCGACGTCGCCGAGCCGTTCGGCAAAAGGCTGCTTCGCGAGCAGTTGAATCCATCGCGCATCGCCAAAGCCTGGATCGAAGAAGCGCCGGAGTTCGTGGAGCTGATTCGCGACGTACCGGCGGGCCTTCGGCAATGGTCGTCGCTCGTCCACAAAGGCCGGGTGCGCGCGGAGGTCGAGATCGGGAACCTCGACGCGATGACGCGCAAGCTGAACAGGATCAGCAACAGGCTGTCGTTCAGCATCGTGCTGCTGGCGCTCAGCATCATCATGGCCGGACTTATCATCGGTGCCGCGCTCGGTCATGCGGAGACGTCGATCTGGCGATTCCCCATCATCGAGACGGGGTTCGTCATCGCCGCCCTCATGTTCGGCTGGCTCATCTATGCGATTATTCGCTCGGGGAGATTTTAGATTCGTTTAATACGATCGCGACGGCCGTGATGCCGATCGCGATTTTGTTTTGAGCGGCAAATCGGTTTTTCGAAAAATCTCCTGTTCAAAATCTTTCGTTATGGATATAATTCCATATCATACCATTCTATCAAGCGAGGAAAGCAGGAAGTCGACGATGTCCTTTGTGCCCGCAGATTATCGGGAGCCCGCCCATTCACCCTTGAAGCCGGAACTCTCCGGTCTGGGAGGCTGGCTGATCCTGATCCAGATCGGCCTTTATTTGACGCTGATTCAGCTCGTCATTCAAATCGTGCAGTTTACGATCCCATCGTTCGACAGCGAGATGTGGGACGCCCTCACGTCCAAAGAGGCCGATTTTTATCACGCGCTCTGGAAGCCCACGATCCTTTTGGAAGCCGTCTTCAATTTGGGCATGTTCGCCTTCACCGTCATCTGCCTGGCCATGATGTATATGCGCAATCGCCTGTTTCCCAAGCTTATGATCGTCTATTACAGCGTCAGCTTGCTGATCGGCATCGTCGATTACGCGCTGGTGCAGGCGATCTCGACGGATATGGAACTGGACCTTGACAATTCGCTTCGAGACACGTTCAGAGGCGTAGTGACCTGCGCGATCTGGATCCCTTACTTCCTGCGTTCGAAGCGCGTAGCCCATACGTTCGTGCGCTAGCGATCGCGGCTTTGTTTGATCCCGCGAGGCCCGGCTGTGGCGCAATCCGTCGCCTTCATGTTATCATTTGGATAGTAGCGCGAACGCGGCGAAGCACGCCCCCGGACGACGGTCCTCTGTCAGCCGGGGGTTCGTTTTGCGCATCGACAATCGCCATACGGGAGGGAGAGCGCCGTTGAAGACGCTGGTCATCGCCGAGAAGCCGGACATGGGCCGCAATATCGCCGCCGTCATCGAGCCGAAGGCCCAGAACAGACGCTCCTACCTGGAGGGAGAGCATTATATCATCACTTGGGCGATCGGGCATTTGATCGGTCTCGCCGAGCCGGATCTGTACGACGAAAAGTACAAGAAGTGGCGGCTCGGCGATCTGCCGATCATCCCCGAGCGGTTCAAGCTGCTGCCCAACCCGCGGACCAAGGACCAGCTCGAGACGATCCGCGAAGTGGCGAAGCGCTGCGACCGGCTGGTCAACGCGTGCGACGCCGGACGGGAGGGCCAGCATATTTTTTCGCTGATCCAGCGCCATCTCGGGCTGTCGCAGCCGGTCAAGCGACTGTGGATCTCGGACCTCACGGCCGAGACGATCCGCAGGGGCTTCGCCGAGCTGAAGGACGGCGCCGAATACGAGAACCTTACGCGAGCTGCCAGAGCCCGCAGCGAAGCGGACTGGCTCATCGGGATGAACGGCTCGCGCGCGTTTACGACGCGCCACAACGAGCTGCTGTCCGTCGGCAGGGTACAGACACCGGTGCTGGCGCTTATTTACGATCGCCAGATCCAGATCGAATCGTTCGATTCCCTCAAGTTCTTCGAGGTGTCGGCGCAGTTCGCGCAGGGCGAGACCGAATACCGCGGCTTGTGGCAGGGCGAGCGGATCTCGGACGGCGACAAGGCCAAAGCGATCGCGGACAAGGTGCGGGGCAAGGAGGGGCGGATCGCGAGCTATGAAGTCAAGGATACGAAGGAGTATCCCTGGCGGCTATACGATTTGACGCTTCTGCAGCGCGAGGCGAACGGCAAGCTCGGCTTTTCCGCCAAGAAGACGTTGGACGTCGCGCAGGCGCTGTACGAGAAACATAAAGTCATCACGTATCCGCGGACCAACTCCAACTACGTGAACAACGAAAACATTCCGGAGATGCACAAGGCGCTGGACGCGCTGCGCGGGACCGAGTTCGAAGCGATCGCGGCCGGCGGCAACAAGCGGCTTGTCCACACGGGGAACCGCGGCGTTTGCAACCCTTCCAAGGTCGAGGACCACCATGCGATCATGCCGACGGCGAAGAAGGCAGGCGCACTGTCGCCGGACGAGCGCAAGCTGTACGACATGATCGTGCGCCGGTTCGTCTCGCACTTTTATCCGCCTGCGGAGTTCAAGGTGCATACGGTGCTGACCGAGGTGTCCGGCGAGACGTTCAAGACGACGGTCAAGCAGATGATCGCCAAAGGCTGGAAGGTCGTCTACGAGGACGCGGGCGGTTCCGCGACGTCCGGCGGAGGCGCGAAGAAGGGGAAGTCGGATTCGGCCTCTTCCGGCAAGGACGACGACGCGGAGTCCGAGCGCGGCGAAGAGGTGGAAACGAGCGGGGACTTCTCGCTTCAGGCGGAGTCGCCGGTGCGATGCGTCGAAGCCGAAGCCAAGGAGAAGGAGACGCAGCCGCCGAAGCCGTACACCGAGGGGACGCTGCTCAAGGCGATGGAGAGCGCGGGCAAGCAGATCGAGGACGAAGAGCTGCGCGACGCGATGAAGGACTCGGGACTCGGCACGCCGGCGACGCGCGCGGCGACGATCGAGCGGCTGAAGCAGGTCGGCTACGTGGACATGCAGGGCAAGCGCATCGTCATCACGCCGAAGGGAAGGTCGGCGATCCGGCTGATCCGGGGCGCGGGCGTCGAGCTGCTCGCCTCGCCGGAGATGACCGGGCAGTGGGAGCGGCGTCTCGCCGAGATCTCGCGCGGACAAGCCTCGGCCGACGTCTTCATGGCCAACGTGCAGAAGTTCACGCGGCTTATCGTCGACAAGGTGCGCGTTCAGCCGCCGGCGACGAAGGAAGCGTTCGCGAAGCCGGAGCCGGCAGGGGGACGCGGTCGGGGCAAGGCCGCCGGCGAAGGCGAGGCGACTTCGCGCGCGCGCGGGCGCGGCAAGAGCGGCGAAGCCGGAGGCGGCGAGAGCGCAGGCGGCGGCACGTCGCGCGGCCGGGCCACGGGCGCGGGAAGCAAGCGCGCCGACGGAGGCGCGGTCGCGGCGGCGGTCGGCCGGGCCAATAGCGCGGGAAGCAAGCGCGACGACGGAGGCGCAGGTGCGGCGACGGCCGGCCGGGTCAATAGCGCGGGAAGCAAGCGCGACGACGGAGGCGCAGGTGCGGCGGCGGGCGGCCGGGTCAATAGCGCGGGAAGCAAGCGCGATGACGGAGGCGCAGGTGCGGCGGCGGCCGGCCGGGCCAATAGCGCGGGAAGCAAGCGCGACGACGGAGGCGCAGGTGCGGCGGCGGGCGGCCGGGTCAATAGCGCGGGAAGCAAGCACGACGACGGAGGGGCAGGTGCGGCGGCGGCCGGGCGTTCGACGCGCGCGAAGAGCGGAGCGGGAACGACCGCGACGAGCGCCATATCGCGCGATCCCGCTTCCGGCGTGGCATCGACTACAATCGACGCAGCTCCGGCCGCTAAAGGCGCGGTGTCGAACGCTTTGGCGACGCCAGGTCGAGCGGCCGAAACGTCGGCTCCGGCGGCTATCCGACCCGCCGTCATCGCCAAATGCCCCAGACCGGGCTGCGACGGCTCCATTTTCATGGGCCGCAAAGGCTACGGCTGCAGCGCGTACAAGTCCGGCTGCGGCTTCGTCGTCTGGCGCGACAGCTTCGGACTGACGCTGGACGACCGGCTCGCCGCCGAGCTGATCCGTAGCGGCCGCACGTCGTCCACGCTGCACGTCCGGGACGATGCCGGCTCGATGCGCGAAGCGCGAATCGTGCTGGCCGATCCGGCCACCGGAAGGCTCGAGCTCGAAGATTAATGCGAGCACGCAGAGAGATATGCGGAAAAATCGTGTATCTCCGTAGTCCCAGTCCCGCTTTGCTCAGCGATAGAGCCAAAAAGCGCTTATCGGCACCGTTCAGAGCGTTATGGAGTCGACGATAGTGCCCAAAAGCGCTTATCGGCACCGTTTCAAGCGTCACAGAGTCGGCGATAGTGTCCAAAAGCGCTTATCGGCACCGTTCAGAGCGTTACGGAGTCGGCGATAGTGTCCAAAAGCGCTTATCGGCACCGTTCAGAGCGTTATGGAGTCGACGATAGTGCCCAAAAGCGCTTATCGGCACCGTTCAGAGCGTTACGGAGTCGGCGATAGTGTCCAAAAGCGCTTATCGGCACCGTTCAGGAGCGTTACGGAGTCGGCGATAGTGTCCAAAAGCGCTTATCGGCACCGTTTCAAGCGTCACAGAGTCGGCGATAGTGTCCAAAAGCGCTTATCGGCACCGTTTCGAGCGTCACAGAGTCGGCGATAGTGTCCAAAAGCGCTTATCGGCACCGTTCAGAGCGTTATGGAGTCGACGATAGTGTCCAAAAGCGCTTATCGGCACCGCTCAGAGCGTCACAGAGTCGACGATAGTGCCCAAAAGCGCTTATCGGCACCGCTCAGAGCGTTACGGAGTCGGCGATAGTGTCCAAAAGCGCTTATCGACAGAGAGTTATAAGGTTTTCGCGTGTAACTCCGCACCGGTCGAGAGGTCCGGCTTGGCCGCGAGTTACACGGATGCTCCACGGTCTGCCAACTACTTTTCCAGCTAATCAATGGAGGTAAGAGCATGTTACTCAAAAAATATGCCGGCATCGGCGCCGTTGTCGCCGGCCTGGCGGTGGCGTTCGGCGCATTCGGCGCCCATTCGCTCAAGGAGACGCTTACGGAGCATGACCTGGAGGTGTTCGAGACGGGCGTGCGCTATCAAATGTACCACGGACTCGGACTGTTGATCGTGGCATTGCTGTCCGAGCGTTTTCCGTCGGCGGCGAAGCTGACGCGGTGGTCCGCGCGACTGCTGCTGATCGGTACCGTATTGTTTTCCGGCAGCCTGTACTTCTTGGCGCTCAGCGGCATCGATTGGCTCGGCGCGATTACGCCGCTCGGCGGCGTCGCTTTTCTGGCCGGATGGGCATGTCTGGCGGTCGCTGCGTTCAGAGGAGGACGGAGCGCGGGCTGAATCGCCGTAAATTCGCCTCTTTTCTGATAAAACGCACCTTTCCTCTATGGAATAATGCTGTACGATTGGTAAGTTTGCACTATAATGAAACCTATAGCTAGCTGCAAGCGGACGATCTTCCATAGGAAAAGAGGGGGGCGCATCATGGATCATTGGAGGGCAGTCGCGCTCGCTGCGGCCGTCATTGCGGCATTGCTGCTCGGCACAGTCGCCTTCTTGCTCGTGCGCCTTCGCAAGGAGCGGCTGCGCTCGCGAAAGATCGCAAGCGTCGTCGATTCCGAGTGGATCAATCTGCTGAAGGACAGTCCGATCTCGCTCACGATCATTAACAGCAAGGGCGTCGTCGAAAATATCAGCAGGCGGCTCCTTCCGATGCTGGGCACCTCCTCCGATCGCGTGTTCGGTCTTCATTTCCGGGATCTCATCCATAAGGATTCGGCCGGCCAAGCCGCCTCGATCTTCGCCCGCACGCTGCGCGGGGAGAAATGCGTCGAGGATGTCAAGCTGCTGCGTACGGACGGGGCTGCGATCGAGGCGCACGTTGAGACGAGCCCGTATATGCGCGAAGGCGAGATCGCGGGCATCGTTGTTTTCACCCAGGATCAAAGCGACCAAAAGCGTTCGATGGAACGGATTCGATACATGGCGTACTACGACGATATGACCGGTTTGCCGAATCGCCGTTTTTTCATGAACAGACTGACCGAGCGGCTGCACGCGGCAGTCCAGTCGGGCAGCCGCGTCGCCGTCTGGTATATGGACATCGACCGTTTCAAGCTGGTCAACGCTTCCTACGGACGGGATTACGGCGATATGCTGCTGCTTCAAGTCGCGGAGAGACTGACGCGCTGGTTTCCGGATTCGTCCAATATCGCACGGGTCGAGGGCGACGAGTTCGTCGGCATGTTCGCCGACTTCGAGCACGACGAGCAGGCGATGCGTCAGATCGAAGGGGTAATGAAGCAATTCGAAGCGCCCTTCGAGCTTGGCGGCGTCACGATTCACGTGACCGTGAGCGTAGGACTGGCAACCTGCAATACCGATTATCCGGATGCGAACGGACTTCTCAAGCGGGCCGACACGGCCCTGCACCGACTGAAGGAAAACGGACGCAACGGCTGCATGCTCTACGATCCGGCTTTCGAGCATACGGCAATCAACAAGCTGACGCTTCAGCACGAGCTGATGGAGGGGATGAGCCGCCGTCAATTCCAGCTGTACTATCAGCCTCAATACGATCTTCGAAGCGGGCGGCTCGTCGGCTTCGAAGCATTGATTCGATGGCGGCATCCCGAGCGGGGCATGGTCGCGCCGTCTCACTTCATACCCGCGGCCGAAGAGAGCGGGATCATCATGGCGCTCGGCGACTGGGTGCTTCTTGAGGCATGCAGGCAGAATCGCGCCTGGCAGCGCGCCGGCCTCCCTTCGTATCCGATCTCCGTCAATTTGTCGATCCGGCAATTCGCGCAGCCGAACCTGGTCGAGCGCATCGCCGAGATTTTGAATGAGACGGGACTGGCGGCTCCGTATTTAAAGCTCGAGATTACGGAGAGCATCGCCATGGACGTCGAGCGGGCGACCGCGATTCTAGAGTCGCTCAGCGATCTTGGCGTCGGCATCAGCGTAGACGATTTTGGAACGGGCTACAGCTCGTTCAGCTATCTCAAACGGCTGCCGATCGACTGCCTTAAGATCGATCGCTCGTTCGTACGCGATATTCATCAGGACCCGAACGACAGAGCGATCGTCGCGGCGATCATCGCCATGGCGCACAATCTGCAGATCGGCGTCATCGCCGAAGGCGTGGAGACAGAGGAGCAAGTGCTCTTCCTGCAGCAGCATGCGTGCGACGAGATGCAGGGGTATTATGGAAGTCCCCCCGCTTCCTGCCGAAGAAGCAGGCGCTATGCTCAATCGCGATCATGGCTTGTCGATCTCGGATCCGGAAAACAACAACGCCGCGGCCCTTTAAGGGTCGCGGCGTTTGTTCATGGTACGCGTAAAACGAATTTATTCGGCGAAGTCGTCGATCTCGTTCAAGTGGAAGGAGTAGACGCTTTTCTCATCGACATGGTATACCGTCAACAGCTCGTTGTCGGGATCGAAGTTCACGACCCTGCATGGGACGCTCAGTTTTTCGCCCTTGGCCCGGTTCACCGTGATCCGGATCAAGCGGGAAGTTTTAATGTAGTCGCGAATCCGCGCATCGAGCGAATCGGTCAGAACCTGATGCTTCGTCTTCGCCGCTTTGATTTCGCGTTGTATCGTCTCGCCGAGCACGATGCCTGTCTGAATGCGAAAGTCGGCGAAACCGCCCGCGTTCAAAGATCTAAGCAGCGTCTCCAGCGCTTCCCCGTTCGTTCCCGCCTTTACCAAGATATCTACCGAAAATAGATAGGAACGTTCTGGGTTGTCTGTAGCTTTAGTCATGCTTTGCCCCCTATCTAACAAACGGTATATATCTAAAGGATCAGGTATGCTAGGAATAATATATCATGAATGATGGACTCGACAAAGTATTATTTTGGGTACCGGCCTATAGCTGGATGGGTCTTAGGAAGCATATGCTGAGATGAGATTCGCCGCGTATTTTAACGTATCCGTTGGAGGTGAACGAATTTGATCAAACTCGTTCCGATCGTCATCGACGGCTATACCGCGCTCGGCGTCGAGGTGCTGCTCCCCAAAACGACGCTGCTCGCAATAACCGCCGGAAACGGTTACATTATGTGCGGCGCGCTTGACGTCGCCCTGCTCAACGACAAGCTGAGGGATAGAGGCATCCTCGCGGGCCGTGCGGTCGGCGTAAAGACGCTGGATCAATTGCTGGACGCGCCGCTGGAATCCGTCACCCATGAAGCCGAGCTCGCCGGCATCGTGCCCGGCATGCAAGGCCGGGAGGCGGTTGCCCGCATGGCTTCGATGTCCGTATGAACGGAACGGCCAAACGGATCGCAGGCAAATGCGGTTACTCGCCTAGTAACCGCATTTGGTCTTCCGCCTTTTGCTTTTATTGTTCGAAAAGCTTGCGGAGGCCCGCCTCGTAAGGGGCGGTGACGATGCCCTTTTCGGTGATGATCGCCGTCACCAACTCGCTTGGCGTAATGTCGAAGGCGGGGTTGTAAACTTTGACGCCTTCGGGCGCCGTCCGCTTGCCGAAGCCGAGGGTCACTTCGTCCGCGTGCCGCTCCTCGATCGGGATGCTCTCGCCCGTCGGCGTCGACAGGTCGATCGTCGACATCGGACAAGCGACGTAGAACGGAATGTTGTGCGCCTTGGCGAGCACCGCTACGCCGTACGTGCCGATCTTGTTGGCGACGTCGCCGTTCGCCGCCACCCGGTCGGTGCCGACGATGACCGCCTGCACCCAGCCTTTGGACATGACGTGCGCGGCCATATTGTCGGTGATCAGAGTCACGTCGACGCCCGCCTGCTGCAGCTCGAACGCCGTGAGGCGTGCGCCCTGCAATACCGGACGCGTTTCGTCCGCGTATACTTTAAGCGCGATGCCTTGCTCGAGCGCCAAGTAGAACGGAGCCAGCGCCGTGCCGTACTTGGACGTCGCCAGTCCGCCCGCGTTGCAGTGGGTGAGCACGCCCATGCCGTCCTTGAACAAATTGAGCGCATGTTCTCCGATCCGCCGGTTCGTCTCGATATCCTCCGCTTGAATCTGCTTCGCTTCGGCGAGCAGCGCGAGGACCGCCTCGTGCGTCGAGCCGACGGACGAGGCGAGCGCCTTCGCGCGCTCCTTCATGCGATCGAGCGCCCAGAACAGGTTGACGGCCGTCGGCCTGGACGTCGCGAGATGCGCCGCGTGGCGAAGCGCCTCGTCGGCCAGCGCCGTCGGAGGTCCCGGGAAGCGCTGCACGCCGAGCACGACGCCGAAAGCGGCGGCGATGCCGATCGCAGGCGCGCCCCGCACCGCCAGATTGCGAATGGCGTCCCAAACCTCCTGGACGGTATTCAGGTTCAAATCGACCGTTTGCTCCGGCAGCAGCCGCTGATCGAGCAATTCAAGCGTGCCTTCGTTCCAACGGATCGGCTCCAGCACGCCTTTGATCGGGGCAGCCTCGTGTTGATTGTCGCTCATCGATCGATCTCCTTACGCTAAGTTAGTCTTGTCGGTCTAGCTTCGGCTTCCGGCAGCCGTCTCCGCGATCCGGACGACGTCCTCGATGGAGGACGCGCTGCGATTGGATACGATCAGATTGCGCGCGATGGCAAGCGCCAGCCGCTGCGCCCGTTCGCGCGCTTCGCGGTCGGGGATCGTCGCGATATCGGCGACCTGCGCCAGGCCGTACACCCGTCTCAGCGCCTTGGCGCCGGCGAAGCCGATCGTATCCTGCAGCAGACGCTTCATATAATCGTCCTGATAGCCGGGAAGGTCAAAGCGCTTGTCGACGCCATGCGCGTCCCAAAGCGCGCGGAACTTGCGCTCGAACCGGGTCCAAAGCTCCGTGATCGTCGAGAGCAAATAAGCTCTGCGGTCGCGACGGTCTGCCTCGTTCGGGCTCCAGTGCTCCTGGCCCGCGTAGTTCAGCAGCAGGTTGGCGACGATCGCGCCGATATCGAAGCCCATCGGGCCGTAGTAGGCGAATTCGGGGTCGATGACCTTCGTCGACGCCGGCGTGACGAAAATGCTGCCCGTGTGCAGGTCGCCGTGAAGCAGCGCCTGGGCATGCGTAAGGAACTTCTCGCGCAGCTTGGCCGCTTCGAGCAGCAGCTCTTCATCGCGCCAGACCGCTTCCGCCGCGTCGCGCAGATAAGGCTCGATATTGTTGGATTCCGCATCGTAATAAGGGAAATTAAGGACGAAGTCTTCCGTAATCTTGCACAGATCGGGGTTGATGAAGCGTCCGAGCTGTACCTTCTTGTCCTGCTGGTTCATGCCGAGGTCCGAGGTGAAAAACAGCGTGCGCGACAGAAACTCGGCGAGGTGCTCGGCAAAATCGGGATAGACGCCGCCTTCGATCAGACCCTTGCGCATAATAACGTGATCGCTCAGGTCCTCCATGATCGTGAGGGCCATATCGGCGTCGGAACGGTATACGACCGGCACGAGTCCCGGCGCGAGCTCGCCCTGCTTGATCAGCGCTTCGCCTTCGATGCGCGCGCGGTCGAGGCTGAGCGGCCACGAATCGCCGATGATCTTGACGTAAGGGAGCGCCTGCTTGACGATCAGGCTGCGGCCGGTCGCCGGCTGCGTAATATGGAACACGAGATTCAGATTGCCGTCCCCGATCTCGCGGGAGACGAGTTCCTCGCCTGTCGGAAAAACTTCGGCGAAGGAACGGGCGATCTCGATGGCTTCCGCTTCGCTCAGCGGGTGATACTTGCTCATGAACAGGGCACCTCCGATAATGTACGCGGCTTGTCCGGCCAGGCGCGGACGATCTAAAAGACAGTATAGAACAATTCGCGCTGCATGGCGAATGCTGACGGTCTCGATCCGGTTACTATTATAATGGAAAAACAAGCGTGCGGAACAGCCGGATTCGCGGGCGGTTTGATGTCCGCCGACGCGGCATGTTAAGGTAAATCCGAAAGAAGATACCGGGAGGGATCAGGGATGAACGGTTCAAATCTCATCGTGCGTCTTGAAATGGATACGGACAGGGCCGTCTTCGGCGCGATCGCGACCGCGATCGGGACGGCCGGAGGCGATATCGTCGCCATCGACGTCATTCGGCCGGGGCAGAAGAGCATTCGCGACCTGACGATCCGCAGCGATTCCGGACAAGAGGCGATCGCCTCGGCGATCCGCGCCGTAGAGGGCGTACGGATCGTCAACATTTCGGACCAGACGCTGCTTATCCATCTCGGCGGCAAGCTCGAAGTGACGCCCCGCATCAAGATCCGCACGCGCGACGATCTCTCCCGCGTCTACACGCCGGGCGTGGCGAAGGTTTGCATGGCGATCCACGAGGATCCTTCGTCCGCCTTCTCGCTTACGATCAAGCGCAATACGGTCGCCGTCGTCAGCGACGGCAGCGCCGTGCTGGGTCTCGGCAATATCGGCCCCGCCGCCGCGATGCCCGTCATGGAAGGCAAGGCGATGCTGTTCAAAGAACTGGCCGGCGTCGACGCCTTCCCGATCTGCCTCGACACGCAAGACCCGGACGCCATCGTCGAGATCGTCCGCAGCCTCGCGCCGGGGTTCGGCGGCATCAACCTCGAGGACATCTCGTCGCCCCGTTGCTTCGAGATCGAGCGCCGGCTGCAGGAGCTGCTCGATATCCCGGTCTTCCATGACGACCAGCACGGTACGGCCGTCGTGCTGATCGCCTCGCTCATGAACGCGGCGAAGTGCGTCGGAAAGCGGATGGACACGCTGCGCGTCGTCGTCTGCGGGATCGGGGCGGCGGGCATGTCGATCGTCCGCATGCTGCATTCGGCCGGCGTGCCGTCGGTCGTCGCCGTCGACCGCGAAGGCATCCTGTCCGCCGACCGCGAGTATGCCAATCCGGCCTGGCAGTGGTGCGCGCAGCATACGAATCCGGAAGGCCGCACCGGCGGCCTGACCGAAGCGATCGCGGGCGCGGACGTCTTCATCGGCGTCTCCGGGCCGGGCGTGCTCAGCGTCGGTCAGGTCAAGTCGATGGCCCCCCGACCCGATCGTGTTCGCGATGGCCAATCCCGAGCCCGAGATCCGTCCGGACCTTATTCAGGGCATCGCCGCCGTCATCGGCACCGGGCGCAGCGACTATCCGAACCAGATCAACAACGTGCTTTGCTTCCCCGGCATTTTCCGCGGCGCGCTCGATTGCCGCGCGTCGCGCATTACCGAAGGCATGAAGCTGGCCGCGGCGAAGGCGATCGCCTCCGTCGTCACGGACGAGCAGCTTAGCAGCGAATACATCGTGCCGAGCGTGTTCAACGCCGCCGTCGTCGAGAACGTGAGAAAGGCCGTCATCGAAGCCGCGTACGCGGACAAGGTCGCCCGCAGGCAGGACAAGCGCAGCCACGGCGACGACGACAAGGCCGCGCATTCGGAGGCGGGAATTTGAAGCTGTTCATCCATCGCAAGGATTTGCGGACCTCGGACCTGCCGGCGCTGGATTACATGGCCGCCGGCGGAGAGCCGTGTCTGGCTGCGCTGTTTCTCGATCCGTTTCTCCTTCGGGGGAGACAGGTATCTGGAGCATAGCGGCGCCGGCTTTCTCCGCGCGGCGGGCCGGCTTGCGCGCGCTTACGAGGCGGCCGGGAGCAGGCTCAACGTATTTTACGGCGAGCCTGCGTCCCTGCTGGGACGGTTGCTCGACGCGCAGCCGGACATCCGCGAGGTCGTCGTGCACGAAGACTATACCCCTTATGCGATCAAGCGCGACCGCGAATTAAAGGAAGCGGCGCTGGCGCGCGGCGCCGCTTTTACCGCACTGCCCGATTTGTCGCTCGCGCCGCTGCGCGATTTTCACGAATGGACGGGCCGCCAGGCGCCCTACAAGGTGTTTACGCCTTTTTACCGGCAGTGGCGCGCCTTTCTCGCGCAGCGCCATACGACCGTTTATGCGAGCGCCGTCAGCGATCTGGTCACGGTCGACGCCGCGGACCTGCCAGACTGCGCATTGCCGGGGACGCTGAAGGCCGCCATGGACGACCAGGCCGGCCAGGCATTCGATCCGGAGCGGCGGCTGCGCGGCTTCCTGCAAGACGCGCTGGCCCGCTATACGGAAGCGAGAGATGCCTACGGGCAGGACGGCACGAGCCGTCTGTCGGCATCGCTGAACCGCGGAGAAATCACGGCCAGGCGCCTTTACGCCGCTGCCGGCGAGCTTGCCCCGCATCTGGCGGAGAGCTGGCTGCGCCAGCTGGCGTGGCGCGATTTTTACCTGTATCAATCCCGCATGGACAAGGACTACTATCATTACGAGAAAAAATTCGATCTGTCCGGCCTGGACGACCGCCACTTCGCCGCCTGGCGGGACGGAAAGACGGGCATTCCCGTGATCGACGCGGCCATGACGCAGCTGAACGAGACGGGCTGGATGCCGAACCGGCTGCGGATGATCGCGGCGATGTTTTTGACCAAAAACCTGCGCTGCCCGTTTATTTACGGCGAACGGTATTTTCGGCTGAAACTATCGGACTACGATAACGCGCTTAATAGAGGGGGGCTGGCTGTGGGCCTCGTCGCTCGGCTTCGATGCCGCGCCGTATTTTCGCATCATGAACCCCGTGACCCAGTCCAAAAAGTTCGATCCGGCCGGCGACTATTTGCGCGCCTGGCTTCCCCGCGCTACGATTGACGCCGCCGCATCCGTCCACGAGCCCGCGCCCGACGCCATCGTCGACCTCCGCCGCTCCCGGCTTGAGGCGATCGCCGTCTACAAGTCGATTTTGAATCCCGCGGACCGCGATCGCGACGACGCGAACGACGGTTGACGGCTTTTGCCGCGCGAGCGCGCCATCGCTTCGCCTTGGCTTCCCCGCCCCTCGTGTTATAATAAGGACAGCAGATTTCGACAGGAGGCATGACGCCGGTGGACAATCCGATAGCGCTGCGGGAGTGGGCGGTGGCGGTCAAGGCGCTTGAAGCGGGCAAGCAGATCATCGTGCTGCGCAAGGGCGGCATCGCGGAGGAGACCAAGGAGTTTCGGCTGGAGAGCCCCTCGTTTTTTCTTTTCCCTTCGTACGAGCATCAGCGGGAGCACTTGGTCAAGCCGGGGACGAGCCCGAGCGTGGCGGAAACGGTAGCGGCGTTCGAACGCGACCCGAATACGATTTTCGTCTCCTCTTACGCCGAGGTCGTCGAGGACATTGAAGTGACCGACGGCGAGACGCTGCGCAAGCTGGAGCCTTTTCATTTATGGACGGAGAACTACGCGGAAGAACGGCTGAAGTGGAAAAGAACGAAGCCGCTGCACGTGCTTCTGCTTCGCGTATACGTATGGGACCGGCCGGTGGCCATTCCGAACGACGAACGATACGGCGGCTGCAAGTCCTGGCTTAGCTTGGCGGTGCCGGTTGCTGTCCAGGATGCGCGTCCCGCGCTGGAAGACGAAGCCTTCGACAAAGCGGCGCGGGCGATTCGCGAAGCGCTTGCGGGCGACCGCTAGACGGCGTTCGGCGTCGCAGGAAGGATGGCCGGTTTGCAATTTTCATGACATTTTCATAAAATGGTGGTTGAGAATCACTGAGAATCACTTTAGAATAGTTATAAATAAGAAATGGATCTTAAGTGGCGACCGAAGGTTGCTTATAAAAGGGGTCAGCCCCACTTGGCGTCCGTATAACCTGGAGGGAAAACAATGTCCAACTTGTTCGAAATCAAGGGCTTGAAGTCGGAAATCGAAGGCAAAGAAATTTTGAAGGGCTTCGATCTGACGATCAAGGCCGGCGAAGTGCACGCGATCATGGGCCCGAACGGCACCGGCAAGAGCACCCTCGCCTCCTCGATCATGGGCCATCCTAAATATGAAGTAACGGAAGGTCAAGTATTCCTGAACGGCGAAGACGTGCTGGAAATGGGCGTCGACGAACGCGCGCTGGCGGGTCTGTTCCTCGCCATGCAGTATCCGAGCGAGATCACGGGCGTCACGAACGCGGACTTCCTTCGCAGCGCGATCAACGCGCGCCGCGGCGAAGGCAACGAGATCTCCCTGATCAAGTTCGTGCGTCAGATGGAAGCGAAAATGAAGGAGCTCGAGATGAATCCCGAGTTCATGCACCGTTACCTGAACGAGGGCTTTTCCGGCGGCGAGAAGAAGCGCAACGAGATACTCCAAATGATGCTGCTCGAGCCGAAGCTCGTCATTCTCGACGAGATCGACTCCGGCCTCGACATCGACGCGCTGAAGATCGTCGCCGCGGGCGTCAACGCGATGCGTTCCGAAGAGCGCAGCTTCCTGATCATCACCCACTACCAGCGCCTGCTGAATTATATTACGCCTGATCATGTCCACGTCATGATGCAGGGCCGTATCGTCAAGTCGGGCGGTCCCGAGCTGGCCGAGCGTCTCGAAGCCGAAGGCTATGAATGGGTCAAAGAAGAACTGGGCATCGTCGACGAGACGGTCGGCCAAGCCTAAGAGGATAAGGGAGGTCATACAACCATGAGTACGCCTACCGCCTCTTTTGGCCGCGATGCCGCATCGAGCATCGCCCGCAGCAAAAACGAACCCGCATGGCTCGTCGCCTGGCGCGAGAACGCCGGCGAGCTGGCCTCGACGCTCGAGCTTCCGAAGCCCGAGAAGACGCCGATCCAGCGCTGGCCGCTGGACCTGTACGGCACGGACCGCCCGGGCGCCAAGGCCGACTCCGCTTCGCAGCTGCCCGAAGCGCTCGCGAAGCTGCTGCCCGCCGAAGCCGGCGGCGCGCTGATCGTGCAGCACAACTCCTCGGTCGTCTATACGCATCTGTCCGACGAGCTGAAGGCGAAGGGCGTCGTACTGACGAGCCTCGAGGAGGCCGCGCGCAGCCACGAAGCGCTCGTTCGCCAGCATCTGATGACGGCGTATACGCCGGATGAACACAAGCTCGCGGCGCTGCACGCGGCGCTGTGGAACGGCGGCGTGTTCCTGTACGTGCCGCGCGGCGTAGAGATTGAAGAACCCGTGCAGGCGCTGCTGTTCGCGGACGACGCCGAAGCGACCTTCGTGCCGCACGTGCTGATCGTCGCCGAGGCGAACAGCCGCGTGACCGTCGTCGAGAACGCCAGCACGGCCGTCGGCGATGCCGCGCTCGTGTTGAACGGCGCCGTCGAAGTGTTCGCCAAGGCAGGCAGCCAGGTCCGCTACGCAGCCGTGCACAGCCTGGAGCGCGGCGCGATCGACGTCTCTTACCGCCGCGCCGTGCTGGAGCAGGACGCGCGCATCGAATGGATCGTCGGCGAGCTGCAGGACGGCAACATCCTGTCCGACACCAAGACGATCCTGAAGGGCAACGGATCGACGTCCGACGCCAAGATCATCACGGTCGGCGCCGGCAAGCAGCGCATGAGCCTGACGACGGGCGCCGTGCACTTCGGCCTCTCGACGGAGAGCGACATGATCACGCGCGCCGTCATGAAGGAAGAAGGCACCGCGGTCATCAACGGCGTGACCAAGATCGAGAAGGGCGCGACCCGCGCCAACGGCCAGCAGACCGAGAAGGTGCTCATGCTGAGCCCGAAGGCGCGCGGCGACGCGAACCCGATCCTGCTGATCGACGAAGACGACGTCAAAGCCGGCCACGCCGCGAGCGTAGGCCAGGTCAATGCTGAGCAGGTGCACTATCTGATGTCGCGGGGCATCTCGAAGACCGAAGCGGAGCGTCTGATCATTTACGGCTTCCTCGATCCGGTCGTGTCGGAGATTCCGCTCGAGAGCGTCCGCGAGCAGCTGCAGCGCATTTTAGAGAGGAAGTTGGGTTAAAATGGACGCTCGCGCACTAAGAAGCGAATTCCCGATCCTGGATCAGGAGATCAACGGTCATCCGCTCGTCTATCTGGACAACGCCGCGACCTCGCAGAAGCCGCGCAGCGTCATCGACGCTGTCAAGCGGTACTACGAGCTCGACAATGCCAACGTCCACCGCGGCGTGCATACGCTCGGTTCGCGCGCGACGGACGCCTACGAAGGCGCCCGCGAGAAGGTGGCCCGCTTCCTGAACGCCGCTTCTGCGCGCGAGATCATTTTCAACCGCGGCACGACGACCGGCCTCAATACGGTGGCCGGCGGGTACGCCCGCCAGCAGCTGCGCGAGGGCGACGAGATCGTCGTCACGCAGTCCGAACATCACAGCAACCTGATCCCCTGGCAGCAGGCCGCCAAGGCCACGGGCGCGACGCTGAAGTTTATTCCGCTCCAGGAGGACGGCAGCCTGAAGCTGTCGGACGTCGAAGAGACGATCACCGAGCGCACCAGGATCGTGTCGATCGCCTACGTGTCCAACGTGATGGGGACGGTCCATCCGGTCAAGGAGATTGCCGCCATCGCCCACAAGAACGGCGCGATTATGGTGGTGGACGGCGCTCAGAGCTCTCCCCACATGAAGGTCGACGTGCGTGATCTCGACGTTGATTTCTATGCGTTCTCGGGACACAAAATGTGCGGACCGACGGGGATCGGCGCCTTGTACGGCAAGACGGCGCTGCTCGAGAAGATGGAGCCGATCGAATTCGGCGGCGAGATGATCGATTTCGTCGAGCTTTACGATTCGAGCTGGAAGGAGCTGCCCTGGAAGTTCGAGGGCGGCACGCCGATCATCGCCGGCGCGGTTGGACTCGGCGCCGCGATCGACTTCCTGGAGTCGATCGGGCTGGACGAGATCGACCGTCACGGCAGAGAGCTGTCCCGGTACGCCTACGGCCGCCTGTCGGAGATCGAAGGCATCGCCATCTATGGGCCAAGCGGCAACCGTTCGGGGCTCGTCACGTTTAATCTCGGCGACGTGCATCCGCACGACGTCGCGACCGTGCTCGACACCGAGGGCATCGCCATCCGCGCCGGCCACCACTGCTGCCAGCCGCTCATGCGCTGGCTGAAGGTGAGCGCGACGGCGAGAGCGAGCTTTTACCTGTACAACACCGAAGAAGACGTCGACCGGCTGGTGGACGCGCTGGTCAAGACAAAGGAGTTTTTCCAGTTATGAGCCAGTTGGACGATTTATACCGCCGCGTCATCATGGATCACTATAAAAACCCGCGCAACCGCGGGACGATGGACGACGAATCCGTCACCGTCAACCTGAACAATCCGACGTGCGGCGACCGTATCTCGCTGCAGTTGCACATCGAGGACGGCATCGTGAAGAACGCCCGTTTCACCGGCGAAGGCTGCTCGATCAGCATGTCCTCGGCGTCGATGATGACGGACGCGGTCAAGGGCAAGACGACCGAAGAAGCGCTCGCGCTGGCCGGCAAGTTCTCGTCCCTGATGAAGGGCGAGCAGGTCGAATTCGACGAGTACGAGGACATTGACGCATTGTCGGGCGTCGGCAAGTTCCCGGCGCGCATCAAGTGCGCCACGCTCGCCTGGAACGCGCTGCGCAAAGGCGTCGAGCACGACGGTCAGGGCAAGGTCGAAGAAAACGTCGAGCAGTAAGCTTGATTTAGCGCATACAGCACGAACACTATGAAGGAGGGACAATCGTCATGGCGAAGCAAATGCCCGAAATGGAAGAGTACCAGTACGGTTTCCGCGACGAGCACAAGGCCGTATTCCAATCCGGCAAAGGCCTGACACCGGAGATCGTCCGCACGATCTCGGAGATGAAAGGCGAGCCGGAGTGGATGCTGAACTTCCGCCTCAAGTCGCTGGAGCAGTTCAACAAGATGGCGATGCCGCGTTGGGGCGGCGACATGGACGAACTGGATTTTAACGACATCCAGTACTACGTCAAGCCGTCGGAAAAGCAAGGCAAGACTTGGGAAGAAGTGCCGGAGGAGATCAAGGCGACGTTCGACAAGCTGGGCATCCCCGAAGCCGAGCAGAAGTTCCTGGCAGGCGTCTCGGCCCAATACGAGTCCGAGGTCGTGTACCACTCCATGCAAGCCGATCTCGAAGCCCAGGGCGTCATTTTCACCGACACCGACACGGCGCTGCGCGAGCATCCGGAGATTTTCAAGGAATACTTCTCCACCGTCGTTCCGGCAGCGGACAACAAGTTCGCCGCGCTGAACAGCGCAGTATGGTCCGGCGGCAGCTTCATCTACGTGCCGAAGGGCGTCAAGTGCGAGATCCCGCTGCAGGCCTACTTCCGCATCAACTCGGAGAATATGGGCCAGTTCGAGCGCACGCTCATCATCGCGGACGAAGGCAGCTTCGTACACTACGTCGAAGGCTGCACGGCGCCTGTGTACAGCACGAACTCGCTGCATAGCGCCGTCGTCGAGATCATCGTCAAGAAGGACGCGCGCGTTCGCTACACGACGATTCAGAACTGGGCGCCGAACATTTACAACCTCGTCACCAAGCGCGCCGTCGCCGAAGAGAACGCGACGATGGAGTGGGTCGACGGCAACATCGGCTCCAAGCTGACGATGAAGTACCCGGCCGTCATCCTGAAGGGCCGCGGCGCCCGCGGCATGGTGCTCTCGATCGCCGTCGCCGGCAAGGGCCAGCATCAGGACGCAGGCGCGAAGATGATCCACCTGGCGCCGGACACGACATCCACGATCGTCTCCAAGTCGATCTCCAAGCACGGCGGCAAGGTGACGTACCGCGGACTCGCTTCCTTCGGCCGCAACGCCGAAGGCGCCAAGGCGAACATCAAGTGCGATACGCTCATCCTCGACAACCAGTCGACGAGCGATACGATCCCGTACAACGAGATCTTCAACGACAACGTCACGCTCGAGCACGAGGCGACCGTCTCCAAGGTATCCGAAGACCAGCTCTTCTACCTAATGAGCCGCGGCCTGTCCGAAGCCGAAGCGACCCAGATGATCGTCATGGGCTTCATCGAGCCGTTCACCAAGGAGCTGCCGATGGAGTACGCGGTCGAGATGAATCGGCTCATCAAGTTCGAGATGGAAGGCAGTATCGGTTAACCGATACGCTCCGTTCCGGGTTCCTCCGGAAGCCTTAACCATAACGTTAGATCAAGAATCCGTAGCGTTTTCTACGGATTCTTTTTTTATATTTCAGAACGTATACAATTACGGCGAAGTCGCGGCTTCGCATGCTAACTTTACGGGACGAGGGGCGGAAGGGTAAGCAGGCAGAGCGTTGGGGTGTAAGCTGGACGATAATTGGGAAAGTAAGCGTGAAGATAGTCGGGAAGAGTCGGGGATGCAGTCGGGGAGGCAGTTGGGATGGTCGTCGGGGAGGTAGTCGGGGAGGCAGTGGGGAAGGTAGTCGGGAAGGTCGTCGGGGAGGTAAGTGGGAGTGTGAGCGTGTTGGTGCAACAGAGATCTGGTGGCAGCGGTTAAATGCCGGTCAGTCAGGCGCATCGGACCCAGGAGACTTTATTTCTAAAAAAACGGTCATCATTGCGATCGTTTCGGACTGGAGGGACGTTATGGATTCGGATCAAGGCTAAACAAGGCCGACAATCCAGGAATAAGGGCGGCTGTGTCCGAAAGCGGGCCGCAAATCGCCAAATGAACTAAAATAAGGCCCCCCGGTCCGTCCCGCTATGCGCGCTTATTATATGGACGGAGCTGTTTTTGGAGAAAAATAATAGCGCAAATTCTATACATCGTTGGGATGTGGGAGATAAGTGTTGAAAAGCAGTTAATCGGCATACTGACCGGGGCTTCGGAGGGAATAAGTGTTCAACCGCAATTATTTTGCCCAAAACCGGATCGAAACGTTCGAATGCGAGAAATTAATTGCGCTTCAACACTTATTTGCCCAAGGACGTCGCGATCGCGGAAAATAACTGCTTTTCAACCGTTATTTAATGGACTGTGTCGACCTACACCACCTCGCAGCCGGGGCCGCTCCTGAGCGTTACCGGTTGTTTGTCGTGCGCTCAGGCGGTCGGGGAGAGAATGGCCTTCCGCAGATCGTACACTAGACTGCTGCAATAGACCGTCAGGGCGTGCCTTCCCTGATGGTTTTCTAATGGCGGCAACTGGATTGCCGACAGCCGAATCAGCGAGCGTAGCGCCCGGATAGGAAAAGCGCCGCGAAGCTGGGGCCATGGCTCGAATATCATGCTACAAGCGAAGGAGGTGATACGTTGGACAGGCAGACGTTCTTTGGCATACTTGGGCCGCAAGCGCAGCGGGCGAGAAAGAAGGCTCGCCGCTTTTCCCAAGCGTCAGGCTCGCGCAAAACTTGCTCGAGACCGGCGGAAAAATCGGCGAGCACTATAATCTTGGCGGCATCAAAGCCGGCGACGGACTCCCTAACCAGTGGTGGCGCGGGGAGACGTATACGACGCCGACCTGGGAATACGTGAAGGGCAAGCGCGTTCAGACGACGGCGACATGGCGCTCTTATGACAGCGTGTACGCCTTTTACAAGGATCAGGATCAATGGCTCGGGAGCGCCCGCTATGCCCGCGTTCGCGCAGCCAAGACGGCTGAAGAGCAAGCGGAAGCGCTGCAGCTCAGCGGATACGCGACCGATCCGGCCTACAGCAACAAGCTTAGGCAACTGATCAATACGTATAGTCTGACGAAATATGACGAGATCGAAGGGGGAGGACGAACCGATGACGAAGGAGGAGCGGGAACAATTCGAAAGGCTTCGGCAACAGGTGGAAGCGCAGGTTGCGCAAATTCAAGCGCTCGCCGCCCGGCTGGCCGCAACCGAAAGCTTACAAACGATCCCCGAGCCGCCTGCATGGGCCGCCGCGGCCGTGCAAGCTGCCGTGGAAGCCAAGCTGATCGACACGCCGCTCGGCGGTAGTTACGACTTTTATCGGCTCCTGACCGTGCTGCATCGAAAAAAAGATCGTTTAATTGTATGTTCCACGGATTCGGATTCAAATTCGGCTATTGTCTTCCACCCTCGGAACGGCTTCTAAAATCGGCTTGCGCTTCCGACCTTCGGAATGGCTTCGAAAACCGGCTTGCGCTTCTGACCTTCGAAATGGCTTCGAAAATCGCCTGCGTGTCCGACCTTCGTTATGGCTTCGAGCCTTCGACTTGGCTTCGGTTTCGAGCCTTCGAACTTAGGCTTCGACTTTCGACCTTCTGCCCTCGGACCGACGCTCCTGCCGGCATAATTCGGCCCGCGTTCAACCATCCTAACGACAGGAAACCTAGACGGGACCTTCGGAGGGATGGTTAAGCATGCGTAATCGAATCTTGGCGAAGGCAGCTTGCGCGGGCATAGTCGCTTCCGCGCTGCTGACAAGCGCCGGATGCACGGACAACCCCGGCGATACGGCCGACCTGAGCCAGAGATACGCGCCGGTAAGGGTGAAGTCGGCGGAACAGACGAAAACAGATGAGATGTCCGAGAGCAGCGTCATCAAGCTGCGCAGCATCCATCGGACCGGCTACGTATCGCTGTCCGACGTGGCGAAGGCGGCGGGATATACGGGAAAGTGGCTGGCGGACGGGAGCTACGGTCTGGGCGATCACGATCCGAGGTGGACGTTCCGGACCGGCGATAGCACGGTGCATGCCGGCGGAAAGCAGACCAAGCTGCCGGCGCCGGCAGTAAAGGAAGCGGGCGGCTTGTACATTCCTGCCGCCGGTTTGCCTGCGTTGTTCGGAAACGAGCTCGCGATGCGAACCAACGGGGACAGCATCTCCCTGCTCCCAAGAGCCTTCGGCCAAGACGCGGGCCACGGCGGCATGCCCTTCGCCGACGCGGCGCCGGGCGGTGCGGGCCGCGGGAAGCTCCGGATCGCATCCGCGTCCAGCGACGCAGCCGATATTATTGCGCACGGGCAGAAGTTTCTTGGCGTAAAGTACGACTTTGGAACGGGCGACTACAGGCAGACGGGGAAGTTCGACTGCTCCTCGTTCGTTCAATTCCTGTTCGCCGATAAAGGCATTCAGCTGCCGCGCGTCGCGAGAGATCAGGCCGAACGAGGAACCTCCGTCTCGCGAAGCGAACTGCAGCCTGGCGATTTGATGTTTTTTTTACGTACCCGGCCGCTTTAAGACGGACAAGACGGTGGGCCATGTCGGCATCTACATGGGCGACCGCAAGATGCTCCATTCGAGTCCGGCGCCGGAGGACGGGGTGCAGATTACGGATATCGACAAAGCGTACTGGCAGGATACGTTCCTGTTCGCCAAGCGGCTGCTCTCAGGCAGCCTGTGGAGATGCATGAAGAAGCCCCGGCCGATACGGCCGGGGCTATCCGCATTCAAGTCGCATTCAAGTCGAGATCCGGTCGATCTCGAGCTCGCGCTCCACGGAGAGGTCGATGAACGCATCGTCGACGTGGACGAGCGGACGGAACGGATCGGTCGGATGCGTCATGATGATCGTCCCCCATCGTCCGTCGGACAGCTGCGCGCGTTTGCCGATGAAGTTCGGGATCATCCGGCTGATGAACGTCAGCGTCATCTCCGCATCGAGCTCGTCGAAGCTGAGCCGGTACAGCTCCTTCAGCACGCAGAGCAAATCCCGCTTCGCCTGATAGGCGCGGTCCGAGCTCATGGCGCTGTAAATGTCCGCGATCGCGATCACTCTGGACATCGGCATGATCGCTTCGTCCAGCAGCCGTTCGGGATACCCCGAGCCGTCGCGCCGCTCGTGGTGCTGAAGCGCGGCCAAGGCGATGCCGTCGTCCGAAAAGGAATCGGTCAAGATCCGATAGCTGTGCGACGGATGCTTTTTGATCTCCTCGAACTCGGCATCGCTCAGGCGCCCGCTCTTCTTCAGGATCTCATCGGGAATGCGGCTCTTGCCGATATCGTGCAAAAATCCCGCCATGCCGGCCCGAATCTGGTCTTCGACGCTCCAATCCAGCCAATTGGCCATATAGAAGCTGAGCATGCCGACCTGAACCGAGTGCTGGTACGTGTATTCGTCCTGCGTGTGCATGCTCAGCATGAGCGATACGACGTCCCGTTCCTCCTGGAAATGCTGGACGAGCGGCTGAAAGCTCTCCTTGGCGTCCGCTTCGGAAACTTTGCCTTCCGCGATCGCCTGCTTGAACAGCAGCTCGCAGCCCGCGACGGCATCTTCGAACTTGTGATGGAGCTCGGGCGGGAACAGATCGGCGGCGGTCTCGGAGGCTTCGAACGAAGGGGGAGACGCGCTGCTCGATATCGACGTAGTCGATCCGGTGCTGGTAAAGGCGGGACAGATCATGCTCGTTCAAGATCGCGCCGCTGGACAGCACATGCAGGCCGTAAGCGTTAAAAATATCTTGCGAGATCTGATCGCCAGCCTGCAAATCGGTAATGTGAATTCGCATCGCGCACCTCGCCGGTATGGTCTTCTGCGGCATCAACGTCGGATAACCGCTTTCAAACCATATGTTACCAAAGTCTAACGGTCGCTTGCAATTGATTTTTGTCGAAAGGAGTAGGACTACTCGCCGAGCAGCTCTGCGTACAGGCGTCTCGCGCGGACGGGATCGTCGGTGCCCGACACGAGCGCGCGGCCGTCGGGGAAGAGCGCGAAGGCGATGCCGTCTTCCCGCCGGAGCCGAAGCAAGTAGTCGCGCAGCTCGATGCGTCCGAGCGGCGCCCACCTGGAAGCGAGCAGCGGCAGATCGAGCGAAGCATCGGAACCCGCCGGAGATACCTGGACCGTCTGCCGGCCGCAGAGCGAAGCGGTCAGCGGCTCCGCCGCGTCGCCGTCCAGCCATTCGTGCCGGCGATCGTCGCCGCATACGGGGCAGTCGGCCCTGCGCGCGCCGGCGATATCGAGCTGCTGCCAGCCGGTATGCCACAGGTCCGTCTGCAGCAGCGCGCCGTGCAGCGCGTCTTCGCGGCCGCCGAGCAGCTTGATCGCTTCCATCGATTGAACGGAAGCGACGAGATCGACGATAGGCCCGAGCACGCCGGCCGTCTCGCAGGTGTCGAGCGCGCCGCCGCGCGGCGGCTGCGGGAAGATGCAGCGCAGGCAAGGGCCGCCCGAGCCCGGACGGATCGTCATCGTCATGCCGGAGGCGCCGACGGCCGCGCCGTAGATCCAGGGCTTGCCGTGCTTCGCGCTCCATTCGTTGAGCAGGTACCTCACGCCGAAGCTGTCCGTGCCGTCGACGACGAGGTCGGCATCCGCGAGCAGCGTCTCGACGTTGCCAGCGTTCAGATCGACCGCATACGGCTTGCAGGCGACGCCGCCGTTGATCGCGGACAGCCTCCGCGCGGCCGCGACGGCCTTCGGGATCCCTTCGGCGGCATCCGATTCGTCGTAGAGCAGCTGCCGCTGCAGATTGGTCGGCTCTACGACGTCGCGGTCGATCAGAATGAGGCGTCCGATGCCGGCGCGGGCCAGATGATTGGCCGAGACGCAGCCGAGCGCGCCAACCCCGACGATCGCGGCCGTAGCGGCCGACAGGCGCGCCTGGCCTTCGGGGCCGAACGGAGCGAAGCGGACCTGGCGCCCATAGCGGTCAGCGCCGCCCGCATGCGCCCCGGTCATGGCGCCTCGTCCGCCGGCGGCGCCAGCGGATTCCATGGCCCGGTCTGATGCCCCTTCCACTCCGACCCGTCCGCGTACACTTCGCGCTTCCAGATGGGCACCGTCTGCTTCAGCCGTTCGATCGCATAGCGGCTCGCCTCGTACGCCGGCGCGCGGTGCGGGGAGGAGACGGCGATGAGCACGCTCGTCTCGCCGATGCCGACCGTCCCGACGCGGTGGTGGATCGCGCACAGCGTGCCCGGCCATCGTTCGCCGATCTCGTCGCCGATCCGCCGGAGCGCCGCCAGCGCCATCGGCTCGTACGCCTCGTAGTCGAGCGTGACCGTGCGCTGCCCGCCCGTCAGCCCACGCGTCGTCCCCGCGAACAGGAGCGCCGCGCCGTGGTCGGGACGATGCACGAGCGAGAGCACATGCTCCGCCGACAGCGCCGATGCCGATATGGCGTAAGGCTCGGCGCTCGAAGCGACGGCTTCGTTGCCCGCGTCCAGCCCGGAGCCGCCGGACACCGGCGGCAGCAGCGCGAGCTCGTCGCCGTACCCGATCTCGGCCTCGTCCGGCGAGAACGACTGGTTGCGGGCGACGAAGGAGACCTCGATCAGGTCGGCTTGCGCCGGATAAGCGGCAGCGAGCCTGCGCTTCAGTTCGCCGGCGGCGAGCCGTTCCTCTGCGAATTCGGTCTCGAGCAGACGCGTGCCCAGACGCTCCGCAAGTCCCGCGAATAAATATATTTTCCATTTGTAAACCGTCATGAATTTGCCCTGCCTTCCATACGTTTCACAAGGGGGGGTGCCTTGTCCAAGCATACCATAATGCCCTTGAAAATGTTATGCTATAACCATGTCAGTTAGTGTAACAGGACGATGATTCACGCTTGCCGGAGGAGGCCCGCGCCATGACGGAACTGAAGGACCGATACGACCGCAAACATACGTACCTGCGCATCTCCGTCACGGACCGCTGCAATTTGCGCTGCTTGTACTGCATGCCCGAGGAGGGCATGACGTTCATGGACCAGGAAAGCCTGCTCACCTACGATCAGATCGCCGAGGTGGTGGATACCGCAGCGGGATTCGGCATATCCAAGCTTCGGATCACCGGAGGCGAGCCGCTCGTCCGTCCGGGTATCGCGGGTTTGATCGCGAAGCTGAAGTCGATCCGTGGCATCGAAGAGATCTCGCTCACGACGAACGGACTGCTGCTCGGACCGCAAGCCGCGGCGCTGAAGCTCGCCGGGCTCGACCGCGTCAATATCAGCCTGGACACGCTGGACAGCGCCCGTTTTCGCTTCATCGCGCGCAGGGGAAGGCTGGACAAGGTATTGGAAGGCATCGAAGCCGCGGCCGAGGCGGGCCTCGGGCCGATCAAGCTCAACTGCGTGCTGCTCAAAGGCGTGAACGAGGACGAGATCGGTCGCTTCCTTCGTCTCAGCGCCGAGAAGCCGCTTCACGTCCGCTTCATTGAATATATGCCGATCGGGCACGACGACGCGGGCTGGCGCGACCATTACCTGCCGCTGACGCGCATCGCCGAGGAGGCCGACCGCCTCGGACTGTCTTATGAGCCCCTGCCGGAAGGGCCGGCGGGCAACGGACCGTCGGAGAACTACAGGATCGTCGGCGGCGCCGGCTCCTTCGGGCTGATCCATCCGGTCAGCAATCACTTTTGCGCCAGTTGCAACCGGCTCCGCTTGACCGCGGAGGGCGACCTCAAGCCTTGCCTGTACTGGGTGGACGAGCTAAGCGTCCGGCCGGCGCTCGGCTCGCCGGAGGCGATGCGCGAGCTGTTCATGAAGGCGATGCGCATCAAGCCGGAAAACCATGAGATGGCGGCGCTGCTCGCCGGAGACGCCCAGTCGCATGTGCCGACGGGGCGCAGGATGTCTCAAATCGGGGGGGTAGGAGGCGAATAGTGGTGCATAGCGGCAAGCTGATCCTGCTTCATACGAACGATATCCACAGTCACTTCGAGGAGGCCGCCAGGGCGGCCGATTATATAAAGGAAGTTCGCCGGTCCGTGCCCGCGGACCGGCTCCTGCTCGTCGACTGCGGCGACCATCTGGACCGCGTGCGGATCGAGACGGAAGGGACCGACGCTGCCGTGAACCGGGAGCTGCTGACGCGGCTCGGCTACGACGCGGTGACGTTCGGCAACAACGAAGGGTTGACCTACACGCCGGAACAGCTGGACCGGTTATATGGAAACGCTTCGTTTCCGATCGTCTGCGCGAATTTGAGGCTGGCCGCTACGGGGCGGCCTCCCGCCTGGATGCGCCGCACGCTGACGCTTCAAAAGGCGGGGCTGACCGTCGGGATCTTCGGGCTTACGGTGCAGTTCCACGAATTTTACGAGCTGCTCGGCTGGGAAGCGACCGACCCGCTGGAAGAAGCGGCGGCTTGCGTCGCCGAGCTGCGGTCCGCCTGCGACGTCGTACTGGCGATCTCCCATCTGGGACTTCGCCAGGACGAACGGCTGGCGGCGGCCGTGCCCGGCATCGACGTCATCGTCGGCGCCCATACGCACCATCTGCTGGAGGTGCCGCTCCGGATCGGGGGCGCGGTCGTCTGCGCGGCCGGGAAGTTCGGCCGCTACGTCGGCACGGTCGAGATCGGGCGCGGACCGGACGGACGAGGCCTGGACATTGAAGGCCGCACCGTTCCGACCGAAGGCCGGCGGCCGGATCCCGAGACGGCGGATATCGTCGCCGCCGCGCTGCGGATGGCAAAAGCGACGATGGCGGAGCCCGTCGCGGAGCTGGCCGTCCCGCTGGCGGGAGAAGCCGCCGCCGAGAGTCCGCTCGGCACGCTGCTGGCCGGCGCGCTGCGCCGCAAGACCGGCGCCGAGATCGGGCTGACCAACGCAGGGCAGCTGCTGGACGGGCTCGCGGCCGGGCCGGTGACGCGCGAGCGGCTCCATGCCGTCTGTCCTTCCCCGATCAACCCGTGCCTGATCGAGCTGACCGGCGCGCAGCTCAGGCAGGCGTTCGAGGAGAGCCTGCTGCCGGAGTTCATCGGGCTGGAGTTTCACGGCTTCGGCTTCAGAGGCAAGGTGCTCGGCCGCTTGTGCACGGACGGCGCCGAGGTGGTGTTCGATCCCGCCGCGCCGCCTTACGGTCGCTTGGTTGGCGTCCTGGTCAACGGCGAGACGCTCGACGATGACCGCGTCTATACCGTCGGCACGCTGGATATGTTTACGTTCGGCATCGGATACGTCGGCTTGAAGCAGGGCCGCGTCGTTCGGTATTATCTGCCGGAGTTTATCCGCGACCTGCTCGCCGAGGCGCTGGGCGACGAGCGCGCCGTGTACGATTGCGTCCGGCCCCGCTGGCGGGAGGACGCGGCATCGGCGGCTCTTTAAGCGTCGCACGCACCCGCGCCCGTCGCTTTGAAGACAAAAAACGTCCGCCGAATCGTCGTTCACGACGAATTATGCGGACGTTTTTCTGTGGGATCGTTAGGGGTTTTGACGAATGCTGTCGACTTTTAGGAAGGAATATCTTGTCAATGGGCGTCAAATCTCTTACATTATCATAAGAGGATTCCGATGATATAGCCAGAGCCTTTTCTGCGGACGCGTACCGCCAAGGGGGGAGATAAAGGAATATGCGCTTGATGCCAGTGACAGCTTGCCTCCCCGGTATGAGGCTTGGTAAAAAAGATTTTCTCCGAAGATGGCGTCGTGCTGCTGGCTGAAGGCGTCGAACTGACCCAGGGACTGTTGAATCGCCTGAGCAGTATGGGCATTCATTATATTTATATTCAGGACCCGAAGACCGAGGGCATCGAGATTCCGGAGCTCATCAGCGAGGAGACGCAGCGTCGAGCGCTGCTGACGGTCAAGAACGTATTTCGCGAAATGGCGGACGGCTCCCGGCGGGGGGATATATCCCTACGTCGGCAAAGCCGTGCGCGATACGATGTCGACGATCCTCGACGATCTGTACAGCAATCGGGATGCCATGATCATGCTGTTGAACCTGCAAAGCGTGGATCACTATCTGTACATTCATTCGCTCAACGTCTGCGTGTACACGTCGCTGCTCGGCATCGCCCGCGGCTACAGCAGGGACGAGCTGATGACGCTCGGGCTCGGCTCGCTGCTGCACGACGTGGGCAAGTCGCGGATACCGCTGGACGTGCTGCTTAAGCCGGGCGCGCTGTCCAAGCAAGAATTCGAAGAGATGAAGCGCCATACCGAGCGCGGCTACCAGCTCTTGAAGGACGAGCCCAACCTGCCGCTTATCGTCGCGCACTGCGCGTTCCAGCACCACGAACGCCTGGACGGCTCCGGCTACCCGCGCGGCATTCGCGGGAGCGAGATTCACGATTATGCCAAGTGGATCGGCATCGTCGACTCGTACGACGCGATGACGAGCCACCGTATTTATCGCAACGCCATGCTGCCGCATCAGGCGGTCGAGCTGCTGTACGCGGGCAGCGAGACGTTGTACGATACCGAGATGCTGCGATTGTTCCGCGACAAGGTCGCCATCTACCCCGTCGGCATGACCGTGGAGCTGTCGAGCGGACAGAGCGGCGTCATCGTGGACGTGAACACGCTGACGATGCACCGGCCGATCGTGCGGATCCTGACCAACGAGGGCGGCGAAGAGCTGAAGACGCCCTACGACATGGACTTGTCCAAGCACCTGTCGATCATGATCTCGCGCGTCGTCACGAACGGTCCCGCGTTAGCCGAAGCATAGCGCGCATTCGAGCCCTTGGAGCGGCATGTCTCCGAGGGCTTTCGTTTGCGTTAGCCGGCGTTTACCCGGTACAATAGCATTACATTCGACAAGACAGGGAGTATGACCGATGATTGGCTCCGCCCAAGCCGGGACGGGCGCCCCTTTCGCGCCGCCGGCCGATCTCGCGCCGCTGTCGCCTGCGTACGATCCGTGGGATCCGATCCGTTCGCTGCAGGCGTACGGCAAGCACGCGCTCACGAGCGTTGAATTTACCGTCACTCATTTATGCAATATGCGATGCGAGCATTGCGCCGTCGGCGACAGCCTGACGATGGCCGAAGCCGAAGCGCTGCCGATCGAGCTCATGCTCCGCAGGCTCGACGAGGTCGAGCATCTGGAGACGATCAGCCTTACCGGCGGCGAGCCGACGTTCAGCATGAACACCGTCAACCGCGTGCTGATCCCGCTGCTCAAGTACGCGCGGTCGCGCGGCATCCGCACGCAGCTCAATTCGAACGTCACGCTGGATTACGGCCGGTACGAACTGATCGCGCCGCATCTGGACGTCATGCATATTTCCTTCAATTATACGGAGGCCGAGGATTTCCACCGCATCGGGTTCGCGCGCACCGGGCGGGAGGTCGGAGCGGTCGCCGCGGGACGCATGTACGAACGCATGATGGACAACGCCAGGCGGCTGGCCGACGGCGGTCTGTTCGTCTCGGCGGAGTCGATGATCAACTACCGGACGCACGGCAAAATGAAAGAAATCCATCGTCTCGTCGGCGAGATGGGCTGCAGCAGGCACGAGGTGCATCCGATGTACCCGAGCTCCTTCGCCTCCGGGCTGCCCGTCATCACCAAGCGGCAGATGCTCGAGGCCGTCGAGGAGCTGCTCGACGCGCGGCGCCGCGACATGTGGATGCTGTTCGGCACGCTGCCCTTTTACGCCTGCGGCGACGATCCGCTCGAGCGCCGTCTGCTGGGCAGGCTGGCCGCCGAACCGAACGTTACCGTCCGCAACGATCCGGACGGCCGCAACCGCGTCAACGTCAACCTGTTCAGCGGCGACGTATACGTGACCGATTTCGCGGCCGTCCCGCCGTTCGGCAACGTCAAGACCGAACGCCTGGACGACGTGTTCGATCGCTGGCAGGCGCATCCGATGCAGCGCGGCCTCAATTGCCACTGCCCGGCCGCGGGCTGCTGCGGTCCCAATCTTCTCGTGACCGACATGTACTACAAGGACGTCGACTTTACCCGTCGCAGCGCGATCGTTTGACGCGCGGCAGGCGGACGCGAGCGCGGTCCTTAAGCCGCCGCGCCGTACGAAAGGAAGCTGAAGCTGCTTGAACACGGAATTGTTGTGGGGCTCGATCGCCTGGCACGCCGTCCTCGTTCTCTTTCTCGTACTGCTGAACGGATTTTTCGTGGCCGCCGAATTCGCGCTCGTCAAAGTGCGCCAGTCGCGGCTTACGCAGTTAACGAACGAGGGCAACGTCAGGGCGAAGTACGCGCTCAAGGTCAATCGCAAGCTCGACGTCTATTTATCGGCCACGCAGCTCGGCATCACGCTTGCGTCGCTTGGACTCGGCTGGACGGGCGAGCCTGCCATCGCGGATTTGATCGTCATTCCGCTGCTCCACCAATACGGCGTGACGAACGAGACGACGATCCATACGATCTCCTACATCATCGCGTTCAGCGCGATTACCTTCCTCCATATCGTCCTGGGGGGAGCTCGCGCCGAAGTCGCTCGCGATCCAGAAGTCGGAGGGCGTGTCGCTCTGGCTGTCGCTTCCGCTGCTGCTTTTCTACAGACTGTTCCTGCCGGTCATCTGGCTTCTGAACAACGCGGCGAACCTGCTGCTGCGCATGATCGGCGTCAGGCCGGCCAGCGAGCACGACGCGGCGCATACCGAAGAAGAGATACGCATCCTCATGAACGAGAGCGCCAAGAGCGGCATTATCGACAAGGAAGAGATGACGCTGTTCGACAACGTGTTCGAGTTTTCGGATCGGGTGGCCAGGGAGGTCATGCTGCCGCGAACCGACATGGACTGCATGTTCGTCAACCTGCCGTTCGACGAGAACATGAAGCTCGCTTACCGCGTCAAGCATACCCGTTATCCGGTCGGCGTCGAGGACAAGGACCAGATCATCGGGTTCGTGCACATCACGGACGTGCTGACGGCAGATCCGGACGAGGTGCAGGATCTGCGCACCTTTTTGAGACCGATCTTAAGCGTGCCGGAGTCGATGGAGATCAGTCGCGTGCTCAAGCTCATGCAGCGCCACAAGTCGCAGCTGGCGATCGTCATCGACGAATACGGCGGCACGGCGGGCATGCTGACGGCCGAGATGATCCTCGAGGAGATCGTCGGCGAGCTGCAGGACGAGTTCGACGACGAGCCGCCGGCCGTCGAGCTGCAAGGCGACGTCTACTCGGTCGACGGCCGCATGCTGATCGAGGAGGTCGACGACCTGCTGGGCGTCGAGATCGAGGAGGAAGAGGTCGATTCGATCGGCGGCTGGCTGTTCAAGAGCCTGGACGGCAACGTCGCGGAAGGAAGCAAGATCATCGAGCAAGGCTATGTATTCGAGATCGCCGAAGTGGAACGTCTAAGAGTCCAGCGCGTACATATCTATCGTTATAAACAACCGGATGCGGACGATCGTACGGACCCGCCTTCCGGCTTGTAGACGATGCATACCGGCTTCGCCCTCATGGCGGCCGATCCTCGAAAGGTGTGAATGCATGCCGCTGCGCACAGTATTGTTGATGGTATTGGGACTTGGTTTTCTTTATTTGCTGTTTACGGTAGGCGCGCCCTTCCTGCTGGCTTTGATCGTCGTCATCTTTCTGGAACCGCTGACCAAGATCTTCATGACCAGGCTGAAGATGAACCGTCTCGCGGCGTCGACGGTCACGAGCACGCTTTTCACGGTCGTGCTGCTCGGGCTCATGGGATTGATCGGCATCAAGATTTTCGCCGAGCTGACTTCGTTCTGGAGCAATCTGCCCTCGTACCTGAAAAGCGCCAACAACTATATTCAGGACGCGCTCGAGAAAGCGAGCAGCTCGTACAACGGGCAGGGCGTCGACAACGAACTGCCGATCAAGCTGGAAAGCCTGACGAACAACCTGACCGACTGGCTGTCCGGACTCGCCACGTCCATCTCGAAGCCGCTCGTCGGCTTCGCTGCCGGCATCCCGAGCTTTTTCGTCGTCCTGATCGTGTTTTTCGTGGCCGTCTACCTGTTCAGCCTTAGCCTGCCGACGATGATGGCTTCGTTCCTGTCCATCTTCGCCGAGGAGTCCCGAAGCCAGGTCGCGCAAGTCATGGAGAATCTGCGCAAGTCGATCTTCGGCTTCCTGCGCGCCCAGTTCGTGCTGAGCCTGATGACGTACGTCATCTCGTTCGTCGGCCTGCTCGTCATCGGTACGGGCTACCCGCTCGCGATCGCGCTGCTCATCGTCGTCGTCGACATCCTGCCGATACTCGGCACGGGATCCGTGCTCGTGCCCTGGGCGGCCTATATGATGCTTACGGGGGATACATACACCGGGATCGGACTGATCCTGCTGTTTCTCGTCATCACCGTCGTTCGCCGGATCGTGGAGCCGAAGGTGCTGGGCGATGCCGTCGGCATCGGCGCGCTCCCCGCGCTTATCAGCCTGTACGTCGGATTCGAGCTGGTCGGTCTCGTCGGCGTCTTCCTGGGCCCCGTCGTCGTCATCGTATACATGGCCGCCCGCAAGGTCGGGTTGATTAATCTCAAGATCAAGCTCTAGCCGAATGCAAGCGATGCTGTCGAAGCCTTCCGCCTGACCCGCGGATGGCTTCTTTTTTTTGTAGACGGGCTTATCGAAAAATATCCGCCGATGTCGTTCGAACCGGGCCTTTGGGCGCATAGGCTAGAGCAGTACGCCGTACGGTTTAGCCGAAGGAGGAATCCGCGTGTACGACAACCAGTGGCGGGAGTGGCATCCCTACGTCAGCTCCGACGATCCGTGTCCGCCCGTGACGGTAAAGCGGTATATCGTGCCGCCGAACCAGTACATTTATTTTCAACCGTCCAACCTTCCCCAGTTTCCGCTGGACGAGGCCTTATGCAAGGGAACGCTGTGGCCTGCGCTGTATAGTCCCTATACGTCGCGCTGCAACCGTAAAGGAGGCTGATCGGCGTGTCCGACAGAGAAGAAGCCGCAAGCCGCAGCAATGAGCACGCCTATGCGCAGCAAGCGCCGCAGCGGGGAGGGGGAGGCTTACAAGCGGGATCTGCTGGAGATTCAGCGGGTCGACTTCGCGCTGGTGGAGCTGAACCTTTTTTTTGGACACCCATCCGGCAGACATGCAGGCGCTCCAGCAATTCAACCAGCTCGCGCAAATCCGCAAGCAGCTGATGGCGTCGTTCGAGCAAAAGTACGGTCCGCAGATGAACTTCGGCAACAGCTTCAGCCGTTATCCCTGGCAGTGGGTCGACACGCCGTGGCCTTGGCAAGTGTAGAAGAGGGGGGCGCGATATGTGGGTTTATGAAAAGAAGCTGCAGTATCCCGTCAAAGTCGGCAAATGCGATATCCGTATGGCGCGCTACTTGTCCGAGCAGTACGGCGGCGCCGACGGAGAGCTCTCGGCCGCGCTTCGATATCTGAACCAGCGCTATTCGATTCCCGACAAAGTCATCGGCTTGCTGACGGACATCGGGACGGAGGAATTCGCGCACCTCGAGATGATCGCCACGATGATCTACAAGCTGACCAAGGACGCCTCCGTGGAGCAGCTGGAAGCCGCCGGGCTCGGTCCGCACTTCGCGAACCACGACGGCGCGTTATTTTACGAAAATGCGGGGGGGCGTGCCTTGGACGGCGGCCTATATTGCGGCCAAGGGCGATCCGATCGCCGACCTGTACGAGGATATCGCGGCGGAGGAGAAGGCGAGAGCCACGTACCAGTGGCTGATCGACATGACGGACGACGTCGACATCCAGGACAGCCTCAAGTTTTTGCGCGAGCGGGAGATCATCCACTCGCTGCGGTTCCGCGAAGCGGTCGAGATCATCAAGGCGGATCGGGAGCAGAAGAAGGTGTATTGAGCATAGTGCACGCAAGACGATTATTTAGCTAGCCGATCCCCTTGAGGCGCCTTCGTCTTAAGGGGATCGTCGCACGTCGTTGCGGGCAGTTGCGGACGAATGGCAGCCGAAAATGGACAGTGAACGGAGGAGTAACGGACGAACAATAGATGGATATCGGACGTTTAATAGACGGGCTGCAAAAGTTGCCACATTTCCCCGGCTCCGGTATGATGGATGAAAAAAAGAGGAGCCGATTATGAAACCGTACGATTTGCCGGAAGCGATGCTTTTCGATCTGGACGGGACGCTGTTCCGTACCGAGACGCTGCTGGAGGAGGTGCACCGCCGCGTCTTCGCCACGCTGCGGGAGGAAGGTTTATATCTCTCGCCCGAACCGCCCGTCGAGCGCTTGCTAGGTTCGCTGGGCATGCTGCTGGAGCATATTTGGCAGAAGGTGATGCCTGACGGTTCGCAAGCCGCGCAGGACCGGGCGAACGAATTGCTCCTGCAGTACGAGCTGGAGGAGCTGGAGCGCGGGCGGGGCGAATTGTACGAAGGCGTGCCGGAGGTGCTGGGCGAGCTGAAGTCGCGCGGCGTGCGGCTGTTCGTGGCCAGCAACGGGCTGGAATCCTACGTCAAGGAAGTGCCACGCCTGCGAGGGATCGGCGAGCTGTTCGAAGGCTTCTACAGCGCCGGCGAATATGCCACGCCGTCCAAAGTGGAGCTGGTACGCCTGCTGCTCGAGAGAAGCGGCGCGAAGTCGGCGTGGATGGTCGGCGACCGGCATTCGGACGTCGAAGCCGGCAAAGGCAACGGCTTGTTTACCGTTGGCTGCGACTATGCGGGTTTCCGCCGCGAGGGCGAGCTGGACGAAGCGGACGTGCGGATCGGGCGCTTTTCGGAGCTGCTGAAGCTGGTGCGCTGAAGCAGGGGGGCATGAAAAAACAGAGTCGGCTCCAAGGGAGCGCCGACTCTGTTTTTTTGTTTGCGGCGATCGAGCAGGAACCAAGCCTGCAGAAAGCAAAACGATCGTTCGTAGGGGGGCGACTAAGGCAATGCTCCGTTGTATAGAAGCGATGACAATGATGTCGGGGCGAGGCGCTTCGATCAAAAGAGCGGACCGCCGCCGGCCGATTGGCCGGCGACTGACTGCGGCCAGTTGTCGAACCCGGCCTCGGCGGCGGCTCCCGCGCCCATGCCTGCGGACCCGGCACTGGCCGGGCCGGCGCTGGCCGGCAGGCGGCTTTTGCCGGTGCGCGAGAGCCGGCGCTGGCGATGGAGCCATACCGCGTACTCGATCGGGCGCGACAGCGCCGTCCGGTACACGTCGCGCTCGCCCGCCTGGATGAATACCTCGCGCGCGGGCTTCGGATTGACCTCGAGCAGCCATACGCGCCCCTCGCGGTCGATCGCCAGATCCAGCGCGAGCTCGCAGAGCGCGCCGTAGGTGCGCTCAAGATGGCGCGCTACGCCGATGCCGAGCGTCTCGGCGGTCTTGCGGACTTGGCCGATGCGCTCCTCGCTGCCGATCCATTCGCGCAGCAGCGTTTTCATAGGCACGGCCCTGCCGCCGCCATGCAGATTGCTCGTAATGCTGCGGGGCGGACCGACGCGACCGGCGCAGCCGGTCACGGTCCATTCGCCCTCGCCGTTTTTTTGCACAAGCATTCTGTAATCGTGCACCCGCCCGCTCGGCAGCCGGATATGGAGCCCTTGCTGCACGATATACCGGTCGCCATGCTTATCCCACGACCGCAGTACGCCGGCCAATTGCTCCTTGGACACCCGTCTTGGCGTTACGATGCGGCGGCCGTGGTCCCGGCCTTGCACCGCGAACGTCCCGTCTTTCATCCGCTCGACCCGCAGGATGCCGCGGCCGCCCGTACCGTTGATCGGCTTCACGTAGACGAGCGAATGCTTGCGCAGCATCGCCTGCACGTCGTCGGGCGAATCGTAGAACCGCGTCGAAGGCAGATGAGGCTCGAACGCGGCTACTTTGCCCAGCGTTCGGTGTACGGTCCACTTGTTGCGCAGCGGACGGTTCAGGAACGTCAAATGGCCGTATTTCCGCCTGAAAGCGAGCAGCCGCTGGAATCTCGCGCTGCGCTGGATCCGGCAGCGGTCGTAGATCAGCTGCGGAAACCGGACCCATCGGCGTTCCCACGTCCGCGATTCCGGAAGGTAGAACATCGCGTGGATGCGGTCGCCGGCGTCGTCGACGTCGTCCGGCGTGAAGACGAACACGGAGAGGCCGTGCTTGCGTCCGATCGCGGTCATCCGCGCATAGACGGGTTTTTCCTCCAGCAGCTTGCGGTCGTTCAAGTATAGCGTCAATATGCCAAGCGTCGGCTGCGCCGCCACGTTCGTCACCTCGGTTCGGAATCTGCCGCATGGGAGCGTCCGGTCTCATCGCCGGCGTCCCGCCTTACCTTCGTTCTTGCTGACGCCGCCGATGGATATATTGGCCGTACTGAAAAATACGCTCGAGCGATTTTTTGCGAATATGCGGCTCGTCGAATTTCATCGGTTTCGAGTTCGCCTCGAAAAACCACATATGCCCTTCCTCGTCGATTCCCAGGTCCATCGACATTTCGAACAGCCGGCTGCGGGCGGAACGCTCGATCCGGGAAGCCAGCACGATCACGGTCTGGCGGACCTTCGAGAAGACTTGCTGCGCCTTTTCGGGTCCGAATACGGCTGCGAGCAGCCGCTCCGGATCCTCGATCGAGCCGCCGCGCGGCACATGCGTCGTAATGCTCGACGAGCCCGCCATCCGCGCGCCGATGCCGGTCAGCTCCCAAAGGCCGTCCGCGTTTTTCTGAACGAGCGCGCGCAGGTCGAACGGTCGCCCGTTCACTTTCGCGAGCGAGATTCCCTGTTGGGCGATATAAGGCTCGGATTGGTTTTTCGCATTGGCGCGCACCCGCAGCCAGAGCCGGCTGAGCGTCGAGCAATGGTACGTGCTGCTGCCCTTTTCGTCCTGCACCTGCAGGCGGTAAGGCAAGTTTTTTTTGAGGAGAGATCTTGACCGTCATGATACCGACGCCGGCCTTGCCCATCACAGGCTTCAGATACACGAGCGGATGGCGGCGCAGCATGCCGGCCAGCACCGATTGTTCGGTCAGGCGCTTCGTCTCGGGGACGAATTCCCGCGTCGTTTTATACGCGCTCAGCCATTTGAACAACGACCATTTATTGAAAAACCGGCGGTTGAAAAAAGCCATGTCGGGTTGATTGGCGATTTTGGCCAGCTTTTTGCGCACCCAGGGCAGTCTCTCGTCCTCGCGCTGCGGAATGCGGTTGTACACGAGCGTCGGACGGGGGGAACCACGACTTGAGCCATAAATCTTTGGGCGCGTTGTAGGTGAAGCCCAACACGCGAGGCGCGGTGAGCTTCAGGTTGCGGACGGTCACGACGTACGTCAGGAACCCCTGTTCCTCGCCGGTTTGGAGCAGGTCGGCGAAGTTCTGGCGGTTGCCTCGGAACAGCTGCAGGTCGTCGTCGATCGTCAAGATCGCGAGCACGGGCTTCTCCTGCGCCTGCACGTTCGCGGTTCCGGGCGCCAAGGCGAGCGCGCCAGGTTCTGCTGCGGCTGGTCGTAGCATCAGGACTCATCCTTCCTGCGGAATTTGCTGAGATAGAGACAGTGGTCGAGGATATATTCGAGCGAGGCCTTGCCCTGCTCCTTGAGCGCGGGATGCTTAAAGATCGAGCGGCCCGGCTTCGCGTTCGCCTCGAACATCCAGATCTCCCCGTCTTTGTCGATGCCGATATCCAGGCCGAGCTCTCCGAGCGTATGCGTATAGTTGCGTTCGATCGCCTCGGACAGCTTGACGGCGACATCCTTGGCGTTTTGCAGCACCTCGGACGAGCGGTCGCCGAACGTCCGGCTAAGCGCCTGTTCCGGCGTCATAAGCTGACCGCCGTTTTTGACGTGGGTCGTCACGCTGCCGCGGCCCGCTTTTTTCGCGCCGATGCCGGCTACGACCCAACGGTTGTCGCCGTTTTTATGCATGTGGAAGCGGAAGTCGATCGGGCAGTGGTCGATCTCGATGAGCCGGATTCCCTGCTGCACGACATAGCCGGACAAGCGCGCGCCGTGGCGGGCTTTGAGCATCCGGACGAGGCTCGCGAAGGTGGTGAACCGCAGCAGAACGTTGCTCGCGCCTCTGCGGTAGCGGACGAAGTAACCTCGCTTCGGATGGTAGGTCAGGCGGTAGATGCCCATGCCCAGGCTGCCGCCGGTCGGCTTATAATAAAGGAAATGATGTTTTTCGAGCAGCTCTTTGATTTTTTTCGGACGTCGGGTTGTTGATCGATTCAGGGAGATGGGCAAGCGCCTCCGGGTCGTTGTCCAGCAGGCTGTACACGTCGGACTTGTTGAAGAAGCTCCAGTTGAAAATCGGGATGTGCCTGCGAACGAATTTTTCCCGCAGGGAGGTGATATAGCTGCCGGTCTCCGCGCGCCTGCTCGGGAGCCGGTTGTACACGACGTCGGGCAGCGGCACGACGCGCCGCACCCAGCCGCCGCCGCCGTCGAGGAACCAGCCGTGCACCGTCTCCTGCTGCCAGTTGATGTCCTTGGGGGTGAACGCGAAAAAATACGCCTTCTTCTGGCCGATCGCGAGCAATTGCTTGACGAAGCCGGTGCGGGCGCCGAACGGCGCGGTCTGCGAGCGGTCGCCGTCCGTCAGCACGCCGATGAGCGGTCCGAGCTGGATCTCGTCGCCGTTCGCGTCGGCCAGGTAGACGTTGCCCGACTTCGGAACGCGGACGGAGCGCCGGAGCCCGGCGGACAGGAAGACGTGATGTCCCTTGCGCTTCAAGGTTTTCAGGGCGGCGGGCACGACATCCCGGCCCAGCTTCACGTTAATCGTTCTGCGACCGTCCACCTTCAGCATTTTGGCGAGCGGGCTGGACAGCCATACGACCTTCTCCGCTTGCTGCGTGAAGTGAACGTTGCACAAGGTCAAACTCATGACATACCCTCCCAGATGATACAAGCAGGATGTAACGCGCATAGGCCAATGGGTTGTGAATCGCATCCGACATGGCCGCTTCTCCGGCTGCGGTCATGGACGCGCGTCCGGGCTTCGTGTTCGCTTCGAGAAACCAGATCCGGCCTTCGCGGTCGATGCCGTAATCGAGGCCGAGCTCCGCGAAGCGACCGTACAATTGCTCAAGGCGCAAGACGATGCCGTCCGAAGCCTTGCGAAGGCGCTCGAGCAGCCGCGACGTCTCCGGCTCGCCGAACAATCCGGCGAGATAAGGGCCTGCCGGCCGGGCGACCCCGCCGCCGTGAAGATTGGCGGTCACGGATTCGGGCGCGCCCGTTCGGACCGCGATCCCGGTCGTTCGCCAGGCGCCGCCGCCATCCTTCTGCATGAGCGCGCGCAGATCGAAGGGCTCTCCGTCCGGTCCGCGAAGCTTAAGCAGCGGCTGCATCACATACGGACGATGGCCGATCCGGGCGGCGACTTCGCGCAGCGCTTCCCGGCGAGGGAGCCTGCGCGCCCGCAGCAGGCCGCCGGAAGCGTCACGGCCGCTCAGCGTCCAGCCCCCCGCCCTGCGACTGCGCGAGGACCAGCGCGCCTTTTCCCTGCGAGCCGCCGGCGGGCTTGAGGAAGGCTGCGCCGCCCCTCGCATCGATCCAGTCGACGAGCGAGCGTTCGCCCCGGTAAGGGGCGGACGGCGGCAGCAGCGGGCGAATCTCGGGACAGCGGGACAGCGCCCGCAACACGGCGGTCTTGCCCGGCAGGCTGCCGTTCAGCAGCCTGAAGCCGCCGCGCTCCCGCATGATGCGCAGCGCGGCGAAGCTGCGTTCGCGGGACGCGCGGTCGTCCGGCCAGAGCCGGTCGTAGAGCAGGGAGGGCGCCTCCACGGCTTCCCTCTGCCATCCGCGATCGGTGGAGCGCCAGCCGGCGACGGCGTTCGTGCGGCTGTCCCACGACGCGGGATCGAACGCATACGCGACGAGCCCATGCCGGGGAGCGGCGGCCATCAGACGCCGGATGAAGTCCGCTTCGGCGAACGGCGCCGCCGCATCGCCGCGGACATATTCGCTTCGTTCGCTGACCAGAATGCCGATCGGGCGCAGCGCGTTCCCGTCGGCGGAGCGATCCTTCCGCGCACGGGCGCGCCGAACGCCGGACGCCGATCGCCGGGCGCCGCGGCCCGCGCCGTCAGAATCCTGCAAGGTAACGGGCATATTGAATCATCATCCGCACGGACGGGCGGATTTTCCCCTCGTTTAGTGGCGTGTTGTCGTTTTTGGAAGGCTTCGAATTCACTTCCAGCAACCATACCCGTCCCGACGTATCGAGCGCCAGATCGACGCCGAGCTCGCCGAAGTGAGCTGGGATGCGTTCGTCGACGCCTTTGGAAATATCGAGCGCCGCCTTATGCAGCCGCGCCGATACGTCCTTGCGCGCGCCAGGCGCCATGTTCGATCTGGCCACCGCCTCCCTCACCGTGGACAGCGTGCCGCCGCGAGCGAGGTTGGACACGTAATGCTGGCTGCCCGCGATTCGGCCGACGATCGAGGTGACGACCCACTTTCCCGAAGCGTTTTTTTGCGTCAGCGCCCGGAAGTCGACGGGCCGGCCGCCGATTTCGATGAGCGTCAAGCCTTGCTGAATCAAATACCGGACGGTTTTCATCTTGCCGCTGATCGCACCGAACAGCTTCATCAGGCTGGGATACATTTGCTTGCGCGTGCCCAGCGGGGTCGTGAACGAAGCCGTCCAGCCCTCCTGGCCCGCGCGGCTGAGCCGGATGATGCCTTTGCCTAGACTGCCGCGCACCGGCTTGAGAAAGACGGACGCGTATCTGGCGCACATGTTTTTGAGCGTCGCGTAGTTCTGAAGCGAATGGGATTCGGGCAAATAGCGCAGCACCGCCGCATCGCCTTTGAGCGCGTCGAACACTTCGGATTTGTCCAGGAACTTCTCGTTGAACACTTGGGCGCCATAGCGCTGCTTGATGTCGATCAGAAATTGCTGGACGCTGGATTTGTTCTCGAGCTTGCGCGAGGTCAGCCGGTTGTTCACGACGTCCGGCGCCGGAAGAACGGTCTGATGCCAGCCGCCCTGATACACCCAGCCCTCTACGCCGCCGCTCCGGGAACCGATGCCGCCGGGCGTAAAAAAGTAGACGAACGCGCCTTGGCTGCGGCAGGCGTCCACCAGCTCCCGGCAAAACATCGTGATGCTTCCGAACGGCTTGTCGGGCTGCGCCGGATAGTCCCGGCTGACCAGCACGCCGATGACGGGACCGAGCGACAGCGTGCGGGATCCCGGTCGGTACTGAATTCGCAGCGGCGTGCCCGTAGCGAGTCCCATGCGCCTGGCCAGAGCGTGCCCGACGCGAAGCCCGTCGTATCGGGGCACGGGGATCACGGTGACCGACTGGCGAAAGGAACCGAACTGCAGGATAAGCTGCTGCTGGGCCGGGATTTTGGCTGCCTTTATCACCGAATCCCCCCAGCATCAGGACGTCATCGGCCATTATGCCTGAGCTTACGACCTGGACGTCGACCTTTGGGGTAGGCATGTGGACGGCTCCTTCCAACTTGCTCGCAGTCCGCCCTCGAACGGCCAGGGATAGGCCGCTTTGCGGACGCAGGCGAGAATACACCATCATATGAGGACATCTACCCTTAGGTGATTGGCCGACGCCGCCTAAAAAACGCCCCCCGTCAGAGCGCCTTGGCGCTCTAATGGGGGCGTTTGGTTGCAGGACGAATCTCATGCGTTATTCAGCTTGCGTATGCTCGCCGAGGGCTTCCTCGACGGCTTCGCGCTCCGCCTGCTTGCGATGGGCGATCCGGCTGGCCGCGGACGCGGCGATGGCGCCGACGATATCGTCCAGGAACGTATGCACGTCCTTGCCGTTTTTCTCGTTCAGCTTTTTCAGCACGCCGGGCTTGAATTTGTCGACGTAACCGAAGTTCGTGAGGCCGATGCTGCCGTAAACGTTCACGATGCTGAGCGCGAGCACTTCGTCGCAGCCGTAGAGCCCCTCGTCGTGCCAGATCATGTTCTGGAGCGGAGGCAGCAGTTGGCCCTGCTCCGCGAGCATGTCGAGCTGGATGCCGGTCAGCACCGCGTTCTGGACTTCGCGCTTGGACAGCACGGCCTCGACGTTCGTCACGCACTCGTCGAGCGTCAGATCCTTGAAGTAATCCTTTTGCAGCAGCATGACCAGCTGGCCGATCTGTTCCTTCGAGACGCCGCGCTTGCCGAGCCAGTCCATGGTCGCCTGGGCGACTTCCTTGCTATTAAGCCGGTAGTTGGCCGGATTGGACATGATGCACACCTCTTTCCCGTTGCCGCTCCCGCTTGCGAGCGATCACGATCATTATATTCCTTGCAAGAGCCGGACAAACCGTACATATTTCTCCCGGGGGCTCGTATACATAGTACTACAATACGAGGGAAGCGATAAAGCGCGGCGCCCCTGCGGGAGGAATTGGCAAAGATGATACCTGTTCATTTTCGCAAACCGTTGTGGAAGCTGCTGGCCGCTGGAGGACTGGCCGTCGCGGTTACCGGCTGCGGCATCTCGGGCGTAGAAAAGACCGCCACAAGTCCGATCGACCCGCCCCCTTCCGCCGTCGAAAACCAGATGCTCCAGGCAGCCGACGACGCCATGGCGCCGATGGGAAGCTCCGCGATCGCGGACGGCTTGACCGTGTATCTGAAGGATAGCAGAGGCTACGTCGCGCCGATGACGCTCGACCGGTCCAAGCAGGAAGGCAAGGCGGGGAAAGACGCGCCGGAGATCGAAGCGCTGGCGTGGATGACCGCGGACGCCAAGCTGGCGGGGCAGTTGCCTCCGGGCTTCACGCCGGTGCTGCCCGAAGGTACGGTCGTGTCGAAGGTCGTTAAAAATCCCGAAGCCGGCTCGGTCACCGTCGACTTCGCGAAGCCGCTGTCCGGCATTCCGGCATCGGACGAGCGCAAGGCGCTGGAGGCGATCGTCTGGACGATGACGGAGCTGCCGGGCATCGACAAGGTGCATCTGACCGTCGCCGGTCAAGACATGGCGAAATTGCCGGCTTCCGGCCTCCCGGTTCCAGGCCTGCTCACGCGCAACATCGGCATTAATCTGGAGCGTTCCCCGCAGGTCAAAGTGAGCGACTCGATGGCCGTGACGCTTTATTTCTCCGCCAAGAACGAGCAGGGCGACGGCTATTTCGTGCCCGTGACCCGTCTTGTGGAGCGGCAGCAGGACCGCGCTCGCGCCGCGCTGGGCGAGCTGATCAAAGGGCCGCAGGACACGAACAGCCTCGAAGCCGTCATGCTCGCGAATACGAAGGTGGAGGAGCTCGCCCTGAAGTCGGATACCGTGCAGGTCAAGCTGCAGGAGCAGGACTGGGCCGCCGGGATGCCGATGCCGGCCGAGATGATGGAGGGCCTGGTGCTGACCCTGACCGAGGCGACGGGCGCTCCGAAGGTCGCGGTCGCCGTCAACGGCAGCACCAAGCTCACCGGCGCAGACAGCGCTACGTACGAGCAGCCGGTGGAGCGCCCGGCGCAGATTAACGCCTACACCGGCTAAGGTTGCCGAATCGGCGGTTGCGAACCCGCTAGCGAATCAGTCCGGATCCTTGAATCGATACGCTTGCGCGCACGTCGAACCGTATGTCCGGATAGAGACGTTTCCATTTTTCCCACCGGCCTTTCCCGTTATGGTGATCGGCCAGGTAGTGGAGACCGAAGCCGTACGGATCGACGCCGGCGTCGCGTATCTTGTAGAGCAGTTTCTCGGCTTCCTCCGAAAATCGCTTGCCCATTTTATGCTCCAGCCCTCTCCAGTCTTTCTCCAAAAGATGGGGAGGGCTTTGCTCGAGGAAGCCCTCGATGCGGATGTTGACGACGGCGACAGGATCCTCTCCGCCTGCGAGATTGATTTTTGAAGTCGTATGCGTCGCGGCGAGCACGATGTTAACGGGCTTGTCGGGGAGCGCGATGATCGTATTGTCTACGCCGAAGGCCGTCATATTAAACAAAAGCGTCTCGTCCGGATCGAGGAAGAGGCGCGTTTTTTGTTTGTCCAGCATCGCAGCGCGATCGATCCGGTAGGCGTCCCCGAACAGGCTCGCCACGGGCAGGACGGGATCGAGTCCTGTCTCGTACAACCTTCGGTACAAATCGAACAAATAGGTCGTTACCGTGTTCGCGGCTTCCGTTCCTTCATTGCCGAACGACAGGAACAAGGAGTTGCCGGGATAGCGTTCGGACTTGGGTTTCAAATTGACGACGGAATAGGCGTCGGGCTCGCCGATCATGACGTTCGAGACGCTTTGAATATCGCGGCGCCGCGACAGCCATTGCATGGAGTTGTCGATGCCGTCTTTCTCGATCAGCTTGCGTCCGAGTATGAATTCGCGGCAATGCCCGAATTCAAGCTCTTTGTCGACGGTCGACTTCAAATGCCGTACGGCTTCCGCGATCGACGCCGCGTCGACGGTCTGCACGACGGACATGGCGCCGCCCTCCTCGACTTTGGAGGAAGGGAGAGCCAGCCGCAGCGACACGCGATACGGCATGGCGGGATTGTCCGAATAGTCGAATCCGGCGGAGACGACGAAGTACCGTTTGTCGATGTCCTTCAACTGACAGCCGCCCAGCGCGGGGACCAAGGTCAGAATCAAGCAGAGGAGCAGCGCTTTTTTTAAGATCATCGGTTCGCACCGCCGCTCTGCGTGTTTCGCGGCTCGTCGATCCGCTTCATATGCCCTTTTTTCTTCATGAGGATGAAGACGAACAGGAGCACGATCAGTATGGATTCGACGATAAACCGGGAGACCAGCCAAATCTCGGCGGCCAAGCGGTTAAATATATCGTTCGTAAAATAAGCGTAAGCGAACGTCAGCCCCGCCAGCGCACCGCAGATCCACCAGTTGATGGCAGGCACGTCGACTTCGTCCGTATGCGGCTTGTACTTTTTTAAAGCAGGCTTTGAGAAACTCCATCCCCGTATGCCAGGTGTTCATGACGAAGAGGAGCGACAGGAACGTATAGAGCAGCAAAAACAGGTAGAGCACGCGCTGGATGAAGCCGTACTTCATCTGAAGGCTGTCGGTCGTCACGCTCCACACGTACAAATAGTTGCCGACGGCCTGCGTCCCGTGGAATCCGATCGGCACGAAAAAGGAAACGAGCAAAAAGAACGCGCCTACGAACGGAATGGTCCACCGGAGCCTGAACTTCAGGTCGCGCGGGTTGAGCCGGTTGAAAAGCGTAATGTTCATGTGACCGGAAAAAACGAAGGAGGAGGCGAAAAGGCAAATCATCGAAGGAGGCCGGCGTATGCCCGCGTCCGCGATAAGACGGATGGCGTCCCAGTCGAGCCAGTTGCTGAACAGCGCTTTGAACAGAATCCACAAAATGATCGGCGTACTGACGATGAGCAGCACCTCGTGCGTGAACTGGACCGAACGGGACGTGCGGGAGGCGGCCCACATCGAGGCGGCGGCCATGATCGCCAGGTTCAGGTAGGCGCTGGCCTCCGGATCGAAGAAGATGCCGATCGTGTTCGAGTAGGAGAACAGGACGATGATGCCTGCCACGCACCAGATGACGACGCCGACCAGGTTCAGGCAATTGGCGAGCCAGACCGGCAGGAAAAGCTTGTAGATCTCGGGCAGGCCAAGTCCCGGGAAACGTTGGAAAACGCTGGAGGTCACGTAGCTGTAGAGCGTACCGAGGGCGATGGCCAGCGGAAACGACGACACCGCCCCGTCGAACCGGTGGCTGATCAGCACGTACGGAACGAGCACCATGATATTCATCATGCCGACGTAAAAAATGTGATAGTAGTAGTAGCGGATCATAGGCCGCGCCTCCCTCCCGAACGTCTATTGGACTTTGTCGCTGGCTTTTCCGGCCTTGCTCTGGAACAGAGCGAAGTACGGCTCGCCGAAGCTACGCATGTTGCACAGGTACACGACGAGCATGAACAGGCCGACGACGACGCCGACAAGCCCCGCGAACACGGCTACGATAACGAACGCGTACTTCAAGATGCGAATGAAATAGCTGAAGGTCGAATTGGGGATGACGAAGTTGGAAATGGCCACGACGGACGTCACGATGATCATGATGCTGCTGACCAGACCCGCCTGCTGGGCGGCTTGCCCCAGGATCAGACCGCCGACCGTCGCGGCCGTCGAGCCGACCGAACGCGGCAAGCCGAAGGCTCGCCTCGATGAGCGCTTCGATCATGAACAGCATGAGCAGCACCTCGATGAACGAAGGATAAGGCACGGCCGCGCGGCTCCCGTCGATCGTGAAGGCGAGCTGGACTCTGAATACCTCGGGGTTGTACGAGACGATCGATATATACAGCGCCGGCAGCAGGAGCGTCAGGATCATCGAGATGTAGCGAAGTCCGATGAGAAAACGGCTCATCCATGAAGGCTCGTAATGGTCGTCCATCGCGTACATGAAGTCGAAGAAGTGGACGGGCAGCAGGATGGCGAACCGGCTGCCGTCCAGCAGGACGGCCAGTTTTCCTTTGTTCAGATGGATGCTGAGCCGGTCGGGCCGCTCGGTGAGCTGCGTAATCGGAAACAGGCGGTATTTGGTTTGAGAGAGCTGCTTGGCGAGCTGCCCCGCGGAGAGGAGCAGGCCTTTGTCCAGGTTTCGCAGCCGTTTGCGCACCTCATCCAGCGTCGTTGCGTTGCGCCTGGTGCGGTCGTACAGCAAGGCGATTTTGGATTTGGACTGGTTTTGCGGCTCGAAGTTTTCCACCGTCAGCTCGGGAACGTTGTACAGGTTGCGGATCAGCGTCAGATTGAGATCGAGGTTCTCGGTGAAGGCCGATTGCGGACCTTGAAGGGAGGCCTCCACCTGCGTCTGGTCGGGCTGGGTCTGCATTCTGCGGATGGCGCGGAATACGAAGACTTCCCCTTCGTATTCGAGAAGAATATAGCCTTTGAGCAAAAAATCGACCCATTGCGCTTCGGGCACGTCTTTCATGAACCCGATGCTGGTATGCAGCATTCTGCGGAATTCGTCAGGGTCGAACCGGTAGGAAAAGGGGATTACGATGCCGTCTTTGAGCTGGTCCATGTCGCACATGCCCGGAAAAAAGCAAATTTGCATTTTGGCGTAGCCGTTGTCCATCGTCTCTGCCGTAAAGTCGGCGGGCGTGCCGAGGGTTTCTTTGATTTTATCGAGCATGGCGGGACCTCCTTTCATTTCCATTCCCGGCTAGGATGCCCTGAATCGGGCGGCTCATTCGCAAGCGAGCCTTGGCGTTTCGGAGTAGTCAGAAGATGCTTTTGCCCGTGCACTCTGGTAAAATGGGATGGATTTGTCGGCGGGTGCTTGTCCCGCCGCTTTAGCTCAAGGAGGAATGGCAATCATGAGATCGGACGGAAGAGACCCCGGCGAGCTGAGACCGATGGCCGTCGTGCTGAATCCGAACAAATACGCCGAGGGCTCGGTGCAGATCGAGATGGGCGATACGAAGGTGCTCGTCACGGCTACCGTGGAGGAGCGCGTGCCGCCTTTCCTGAAGGGCCAGGGGGAAGGGTTGGGTTACCGCCGAATACGCGATGCTGCCGAGAGCGACGCACTCGCGGAATCAGCGGGAGTCGGTGAAAGGCAAACAGGTCGGACGCACGATGGAAATCCAGCGGTTGATCGGACGGGCGCTGCGTTCCGTCGTTAGTCTCGAGGCGCTCGGCGAGCGGACGATTACGCTGGACTGCGACGTGCTCCAGGCGGACGGGGGCACCCGCACGACCTCGATCACGGGCGCCTTCATCGCGCTGGCGCTCGCCGTACACAAGCTCGCGGGCACGAACGCGTTCGCGAAGTATCCGCTGACCGACTATTTGGCTTCGGTCAGCGTAGGCGTCCTGGGCGACGCCGCGCTGCTCGACCTGAACTATGCCGAAGACTCCAAGGCGAAGGTGGACATGAACGTCGTCATGACGGGCGCCGGCGCGTTCGTCGAGGTTCAGGGGACGGGCGAGGAGCAGCCGTTCTCGCGGGCCGAGCTGGACGGCATGCTGGCGCTCGCGGAGTCGGGCATCGCGAGGCTGATCGAGCTGCAGAAGCAAGCGCTCGGCGAAGCGGGCGCGCGGATCGGCACGGTGCGGACATGAAGCTCGCACAGGGAGATACGCTGCTCGTCGCGACGCGCAACAAAGGCAAGACGGCCGAATTCAGGGCGGCCTTCGCGGCGCTTGGCGTGAAGGTGGCCGATCTGACCGAATTCGAGGGCGGGCGGGACATTCCGGACATCGTGGAGGACGGCGATACGTTCGAGGCGAACGCCGCGATCAAGGCCAGGGCGGTCGCGCTCGCGACCGGCCTGCCCGCGCTTGCGGACGATTCGGGATTATGCGTCGATGCGCTGGGCGGCGCGCCGGGCGTCTATTCCGCGCGATACGCCGGCGAAGGCGCGACCGACGCGGACAACAACGCGAAGCTGATCCGCGAGCTGCGCGCGGCAGGCGCCTCCGTGCCGGCCGCGCTGGCGGACGGCGCGACGGATGCGCTGAGCGCGGCCCGCTTCGTCAGCTGCCTCGTGCTCTACAAGCCGGACGGCGACACGCTGAGCGCGGAAGGCGCGGTCGAAGGCATCGTCACCGGCGCGCCGCGCGGCTCGGGCGGATTCGGCTACGATCCGCTGTTCTGGCTTCCCGCGCACGGCCGTTCGATGGCGGAACTGAGCGTCGGCGAAAAAACGCGATCAGCCACCGCGGCCAGGCGCTGGCGAAGCTGCTGGAGCTCCTCGGAGGGACAGGGGCGGATCGCTGATCGCGCGGAAGGAAGTCTCGGATAGGACGATTCGGCCCGCCAACGGACCTGTGGCCGCAAGAAGTCTCGGCTAGGACGACTTCGGCCCGCCAATTCACCTGTGGCCGCAAGAAGTCTCGGCTAGGACGACTTCGGCCTGCCGATGCACCCGGGCCAGTAAGTAGTCTCGGTTAGGACGACCTCAGCTCGCCGACGCACTGTGGCCGCAAGAAGTCTTGATTAGGACTACATCAGCTCGCCGACGCACCTTGGCCCTTAAGAAGTCCCCATCAGAACTTCTTCGGCTCGCAAACACACTTGAACCCCGTAAAAAAGTCCCGGTTAGGACGACCTCAGCTCGCCGACGCACCTGTGGCCGCAAGAAGTCTTGATTAGGACTACATCAGCTCGCCGACGCACCCTGGCCCTTAAGAAGTCCCCATCAGAACTTCTTCGGCCCGGCCGGCAACCTGATAACAAACGATCGACACGCAAAAGGATGGCGCAGAGGATTCTGCGCCATCCTTTTTTGTCGTCTAAAAGCTAAACGAGCCGCACTTTGTATTCCCGCATCCAGTAGTCGACCTGCAGCAAATAGGCGAACAGCTGCGGACCGCTCATGAGCTGGCCGAACCAGGGCAGGTTCGTCGCGGCATCGGCGGTCTCGGCTATTTGGCGGACTTTCTTGCCGTCGATCAATTGCAGGAGCGGCGACGAGGCGTCGTCGAGGCGCTCGAGCAGGCGCGTTTTCACCGCGGACAGGTAATTCGGATTGTGCGTTTTCGGATACGGACTTTTTTTTGCGGTACAGCACGTCGTGAGGCAGCACGCCCTCGAGCGACTTGCGTAGAATTCCTTTTTCGCGGTCGCCCGCCTGCTTGATTTTCCAAGGGACGTTGAACACGTAATCGACCAGACGATGGTCGCAGTAAGGCACCCGGACTTCAAGTCCCGCGGCCATGCTCATCCGGTCCTTGCGGTCCAGCAAGGTCGGCATGAACCGGGTGATGTTCAGGTAAGACATACGGCGCATAAGCCGCTGTTCCTCGTTTTCGCCGGGCAGCGCCGGCACCTCGCTCACGGCCTGCGCGTAGCGATCCGCCACGTATTCCCGCGGGCGCACCGATTCGAGTACGCCGGGTGACAGGATGCTCTCCCGCAGATCCACGGACAGCGACCACGGGAACGTACCCGCTTCCAGCGCTTCCTTGCGGTGGAACCACGGATAGCCGCCGAACACTTCATCCGCGGCTTCGCCGGAGACCGCGACGGTCGCGCCTTTTTTAATTTCCCGGCAAAACAAGTACAAAGAAGCGTCGATATCCGCCATCCCGGGGTAATCCTTCGCGCGGACGGCGGCCTCGAGCGCTTCGACGAGCTCGGGCGTGTCGAACTGGATCGGATGATGGACCGTACGCAGATGCTCGACCATCCGCTCGATCCACGGCGCGTCCGCGTTCGGTTGGAAGGCATGCGCTTTAAAATGCTTATCGTTATCGACGTAATCGACCGAATACGTCTCGACGTTGCCCTGTCCCGTACGGTTGTAATAGTTAACCGCAAGGGCTGTCAGCGCGCTGGAATCCAGCCCGCCGGACAGCAGCGTGCACACGGGCACGTCGGAGGCGAGCTGGCGTTCGAGCGTGTCGGCGAGCAGCTCGCCGATGCGCGCCGCGGTCGCGTCTTCGCCGTCCTCGTGCTCCCGGCTTTCGAGCCGCCAGTACGTCCGGATGCGCAGTCCGTTGCGATCGAACGTCAGCGTCTGGCCGGGCTTCAGCTCGGACAGTCCGCGCCAGATGCCGTGGCCGGGCGTCCGCGCGGGGCCGAGGACGAACAGCTCCGCGAGGCCTTCGCCGTCGATCTCCGGCTCCACGTCGGGATGCGCCAATACGGCCTTCGGCTCCGAGCCGAACAGCAGCCGGCCATCGTCGTGCCGGTAGAAAAACGGCTTGACGCCAAGCCGGTCGCGCGCGGCGAACAGCGTCTGATCGAGCGAATGCCAGACGGCGAACGCGAAGATGCCGTTGAACCGCTCCACGCAGGCGGGGCCCCACTCGACGTATGCTTGCAGCAGCACTTCGGTGTCGCAGCTCGTCTTGAACGCATAGCCGAGAGAGAGCAGCTCCCTTTTGAGCTCCGGCGCGTTGTACAATTCTCCGTTATAAACGAGGACGCAGTCATGGTCCTCCGCTTCCTTCGACGGACGTACCATCGGCTGCGCGCCGTTCGCCGGATCCATGACGGACAAGCGCCGGTGTCCGAACGCGCAATGTCGGGAGAGCCACGTGCCCGAGGCGTCGGGGCCGCGCAGCTCCAGCGTTTCCGTCATGCGCTCGAGCACGTCGGCCTGTTGCGTCAAGTCCCGATTCCAATCGATCCAGCCTGTTATTCCGCACATGGCCTATCGCAACCTCCCCGCTGGTATCTGCCTGGCTGCCTAATGATGGGGCAGGACCAATCATAAGATGTGTATGCGGAATTCAGAGTAAAATGTCTGTCCTTGCGGAAAACATAAGAACGGGCGCCCGAAAGGAGAGGAACGCGGCCATGTTGACGGTTAGGCACGCCGCTTTTCGAAGAGTGCTGGCAAGGGGCAGGCAGCTGTACGGCGAGGTCGAGGTGCATACCGACCTTGCGCGCGCGCCGCGGCTGCTGGCTTACTTCCGCAAGGAAGACGACGGCAGACTTCAGCTCGTCCGCGTGATGAAGGAGGACTCCTATCTCGAGCCGGGCCTCCTGGGCGTCGCCGATCTTCCCGTCTACGCGGCGACCGAAGACGTGACGGAGCAGCTGTTCAGCGGACCCGACCATGCGGCGGGAGAAGACAGACACCTATTCGGCCGGCAGATCGTCGCGATCGGCGAGGTGAGGGAGGCGCTCGAGCAGGCGCTCTGAAGGACGGCAAGCCAGTTGATTCAACGAGAGGAGGGATCTGCATGCCCGGCAAAAGGAAAAAAAATAAAGGGAACAGCTACGCCGAGCGGGGCGAGGAATTCGCCGAAGCGGTGATCAAGTCGACGGAAGGCAACCATCCGGCGCAAAACGCGCCTGCCACGCCTCACAACCGATAAGCGTAAAATCGCGATGAAAGTCATGCAACTTGGCGGACGGTCGCCTCGTCTTATTTTCCAAACGGGAAGATAAGGGAGTTTTAACATATGTACGCGACCTCATTCGGACATCGAACAGCGCGGCGAGTCGCGATCGCCGCGCTGTTCGTCATGGCGCCGGCCTGGCTGAGTGCCTGCAGCGGCGACGGGGCTGTCCCGATCGGCTCGGCTCCATCGTCAGGCTCAACCGCACCCGGCTCGTCGTCGGCTGAGACAGCGTCCGATCGTACGACAGCTTCCGCCGCGAACGTATCGCGAACGGTGACCTTCGATGGCGAAACCGGAAAAGCGGCCGTCTCGCTGCCGCTAATTGGCGTGCCGACCGAATACGGCGTCGACGAGAGCGGCGAACCGCCTTCTTTATTGCCGGCGGCGGACTTGCCGTCCCAAGGATTTGTCGTGCCGGACAAGCTCGCGTCCAAGCTGGCCGTCTATTGGATGAATCTAGGCTATGACGACCGCGGATTCATGATGCTTGCGCCGAAGGGCTGGAAGGTCACGGGATCGGTCGGCGCAAACGGCTCGTTCGGCATGCACGGCGAAAATCCGGCGGATGCGGAACAGTTTCTGGATACGGTCGATACGGCGGGCAGCTGCCAGGGCTGCGCGATCGCCGATATCGGCGCCTACTTTCCGGAACTGGCAAAATGGGCGGAGGATCAGGGATTTCCTGCGGATAAGCCGAAGGCATACCTCTCATCGAAGCCGATCGGCGACCGGATGATCGAATTTACCGAAGCGCCGGGGAATGCGAACGGCAAATACGGCGTGCTCGGAGCGGCATACGAGGAGCATCAAGGAGGCAGCTTGTTCAGAACCGCCAGAACGGGACACGCGAAGGCGGATCAGGCTGTCGCCGAGACGATGATCGCTTTTTACGAATGGATGTACGGCGGCCGTTGAAGCGCCGGCTTACTTCAACGCCGTCAGAATAACCCCGATCGTGATCAGCCCGATGCCGATCCCGTTCAGCAGGGTTATTTTTTCTCCGAGAAACAGAAAAGCGAGCAGCGCCGCGATGACCACGCTGAGCTTGTCGACCGGTCCGACCTGCGCCACCTTGCCGTACTTAAGCGCAAGAAAATAAAACATCCAGGACACGGCGCCGGCCACGCCGCTGAGCGCCACGAAGCCCAGCGCCTTTTTTATGCCCCCAGATCGTGCCCAGCTCGCTCCATTTCCCCTGGACGACGACGACGCCGAGCATGAAGACGGCCATAATGACCGAGCGCACGGCGGTCGCCGCATTCGAATCGATGTTCTGCAGCCCGACCTTCCCGAAGACGGCGACGAGCGCGGCGGCCGCGGCGGACAGCAAGGCATAGATCAGCCATATTCCCATTTTCGCAAACCTCCATCGTCGCTGAGTGTTTCCCGAGCCCGCGCCGTCACCGCGGCGCGCGATCGGTGTTATAATAGTAGAAAGCGATTGAACGCTAGACCACGGCAGCATGGAGGCAAAAGGCTTGGCACACTTATACTTCAAGTATGGCACAATGAACAGCGGAAAATCGATCGAGATCATCAAAGTCGCGCACAATTACGAAGAGCAAGGAAAGCGCGTGCTTCTTTTTACCCCGGCCATCGACACGCGCATCGGCGCCAACCTTGTCGGATCGCGGACCGGCCTCACGCGCCCGGCGATTCCCGTGGAGGCCGGCACCGATCTGTTCGAGCTGGTACGGCGGGAGCAGAGCGGGAGCGGGCAGCGAATTTCGTGCGTGCTCGTGGACGAAGCCCAATTTCTGAATAAACGCCAGGTGCTGGAGCTCACATGGATCGTCGACGAGCTCGACATTCCCGTCATGGCGTTCGGCCTCAAAAACGATTTTCGCAACGAACTGTTCGAAGGCAGCTACAACCTGCTCGTCAATGCCGACAAGATCGAGGAGATCAAGACGATCTGCTGGCACTGCGACCGCAAGGCTACGATGGTCGTCCGATCAATCGACGGCGTGCCGGTGAACGAGGGCGATCAGATTATGATCGGCGGCAACGACGACTACAAGCCGGTCTGCCGGAGCTGCTACCGCAAAACGTTTCAGGGCGGACTTTAAGCCCAGAGCCAAAAAGAAGTCCCGCCGGCTGCCTGCCGTAGGGACTTCTTTTGCTTGCGGACCGTTGCGCGGTGTTGCGCGACGCACAGATCCGGACACTAGAGCGCCACTCAGAGGGAGTGTGCGCTGCGCCGCAAGGCGTCCGACGCGACCGACAATCCGGCATAGTCGCCGATCCGGTCGCCGAGCGCCGCGGGCAGGACGCTGCATGCGTCCAGCGCATGCGTCAGCGCCTCCCGTTGAAGCGCGGCCAGCATCGGCGGCTCGAGCAGGGAACGCAGCTTCGCGTAGACGCTGCCGATCACGATGCGCTCGGGATTCAGCAGGTCGACGATCAAGGCAAGGCCCCGCCCCAGCCGGTCGCCGCTGATGCGCAGCGCTTCCAGCGCGGTCTCGTCTCCGGCCAGCGCCGCCTCGCCGACGCGCTGCGCAGTGACCCCGCCGAGCTCGGAGACCGAGGCGCAATAGGAGGGCGCATGGCCGCGCTGGAACTGCTCGAGCGCCAGCGAAGCGGCAAGCTGGGCGATGCCGCCGCCGCTGCAGAAGCCTTCGAACGAGCCCTGCTTGCCGTAGCCGACCGGACCGAACGCGGACAGTCGCATATGTCCCGCTTCTCCGGCCATGCCGTTCGCGCCGGCATAAAGCCGGCCGTTCAGGATCAAGCCGGCGCCAAGGCCCGTGCCGAAGGTCAAGAAAACCATATGGTCCGTCCCCCGGCCCGCGCCCCATTGCCATTCCGCCAATGCGCCGGCGTTGGCGTCGTTCTCCAGCGCGACGGGCACGTCATGCCGCCGCCGGACGGCGCCGACGATGTCGACCAGGTCCCAGCCCGGCAGATTGGGCGGGGAAAGGATCAGGCCGCGGCCGGCGTCGAGCGGACCGCCGCAGCTGATGCCGACGGCGGCCGGTGCGGCGGCGCCGGCTGCGGCCAGCAGCGCGTCAAGCCCGTCCAGCAGGCTGCCGATCATGAAATCCGGCGTGCCGGCCGTAGGCAGCATATGCTTGCCGACGATCTCGATGCCGTCCATCGACGGTCGTCCCAGACTGACGGCGCACTTCGTGCCGCCGATATCGATGCCCGCAAGCAAACTCATGAGGCGAACAGCGCCTCCTCGATCGCGATGCACAAGGCGTGATAGACCGGCAGATGCCGCTCCTGAACGTCCGGCGTCGTATCGGCCGGGACGGCGATCGCAGCGTCGCACAGCGCAGCCAGCTTGCCGCCGGATCGGCCCGTAAAGCCGATGACCGGAATGCCGGCGGCTTTGGCGGCCTGGGCCGCGCGCACGACGTTGGCGGAGTTGCCCGACGTACTGATCGCGATCAGCGCATCGCCGCTTCCCGCGTAGCCGAGAACCTGCTGCGCATAGACAAGCTCGGCGTCCATATCGTTGGCGACGGCGGTGCACAGCGCCGCGTGCGCGGAGAGCGAGATCGCCGGGAGCGAAGCCTGCAGGCGCTCCGCGAGACGACGCCCTTCGCCGGGCAGCGCGGCTTCGAAGCGCGCGCATGCGTCGGCCGGCAGCGGCCGCTTTTTCATAAAGCCCTTCATTAACTCCCCGACGATGTGGTCGCAGTCCGCCGCGCTGCCGCCGTTGCCGCAGAGCAGAAGCTTGCCGCCGCCGCGATAGACGCCGAGGCAGATGCGCAGCGACGCGTCGAGCGCTTCTTCGAGCGTGCGCAGTTCCGGATAGCGTGCAAATAAGTGATGCCAGACATTCATAACGAGGCCTCCGCCGCAGATGGATGGAATAGATTCCTTCCGAGTGTAAGGGGGACGCCGGCGGCTGTTCTTGTCTTTTTTAGCCTGCAAATTGCACTTTTTTTCGGCAAATTACGGTTCATCGTCCAGGACCGGGCCTACGTCCGGCGCCAGGCCTTTGATCCGTTTGCGGGACGCGTTCGGGGATAGGCCGCGATATTGTTTGTACACCCGGATAAAGTAGGCGAGCGAACCGAAGCCCGCGCTGTAGGCGATCTCCGTGATGGGCAGCGAGGAGCCGGACAGCAGCCGATCCGCATAAGACACCCGCAGGCGCTGCACGTATGCGCTGAACGTCTCGCCCGTCCAATCTTTGAACTTCTCGCTGAAGTAGCCTGGAGACAGATGCAGCTGCGCCGCGGCCTCGGCGAGGCTGATCGGTTCCCGGTAGTGAAGGTGGATATATCGCAGGACGCGTCTGACTTCATGCTCCCGGGCGCTGCGTTGCGCGGTGCCGCTGCCGTCCTCGCTCCGACCGCATGCGCGCAGCAGGTCGATCACGATCCGGCCGAGCGTGTAGCGCATCGCGGCCGACCGGGCGAGCGCCGTCCGCTCCGTCTCACGGCGCAGCCGCGCCAGCTCGGCCTCGAGAAGCGCAGTCGCTGCCTCGCCGAGCTGCACGGCGAGCGGCCCGGGCGCTTCCAGGAGCAATTCGAGCAGCTCGTCGTCAAGCAACGCGCCAGAAAATTTGCAGTTCACGAGCCGAAGGCCGCTCCCCGGCGCTAACGTCACTTCATGGGCATCCGCCGGCGATAGCAGCGAAAAAGTGCCTCGCGAGAGCGTCATTGACTCCCCGTTGATACGCTGACTGCCGGCGCCCGCCAGCACGAGCTCCATCTCGTAAAAGTCGTGCGCATGAAGCTCCCAGCTGCGGACGATCTCGTACTCGGAGACGGCCGATACTTCGCCTTGGTTTAAATAGTCGGCTGCGCTGAGCCGTTCGAGCCACTTTCTGGACAAGGCTTTTTCCTCCTGCCTGCAAGCGTTTCCTGTCTCCACTATACTACGGCGCCGGCGCCCCGGCGCCCTTATCTCGGGCCGGGCCGAGCAATGGAAAAGAGCCGAAACCCCTTGGGAATGAAGGGTTTTCGACTCTTTTGGCTATATACAAAGCATTCGTTGTTTTTTTTAAAACTGGCGTCCCAAGAGGGATTCGAACCCCCCGACCGCACGCTTAGAAGGCGTGTGCTCTATCCAGCTGAGCTATTGGGACACAGCTTGATTATATTACCACAGGGACGGTGCCTCGCTCAAGTGCAAATTCAAAATTCGTCGGATCGTCCCGCAGGCGATGAAAGCGCCTTTCGCATATGCCTGTACGGATGGCCGTTGATCGAGATGCGTTTGTCCTCTGCGAACCCGAGCCGGGCATACAGGGCGCGAGCGCCGTCCTTTTCGATATCGACGTTCAGCCCGATGGCGGCGTATCCCCGCGCGACCGCCTCCAGCTCGGCATGCCGGATGAGCGCCTTGGCGAAGCCGCGGCCTTGATGCGACGGGAAGACGGCGACGGCATCGATGTAATATTCGTCTTCGTCCGCCTCGCGATCCTGCACGGCGTCTTCGCGGCCGGCCGCGCGCAGCGCCAGTGTGACGGGCGCGTAGAGCGCGTCCGCCTGATCGCCGCCGTAGCAGAGAATGGTACCGGCAGGTTCGCCTTCTTCGGCGACGAGCAGCGCATGGCGCTCGGCACTGAACCGGTTGCCCGGCTGCAGGTAGTACTCGGCCAGCTTGGCCAGAACGGCCGCCTCGGTACGTTCGCCTGTTAGCCTGTAGGCGATGTCTTCGATGGCCAGCAGCACCAGCCTGGATGCCGCCTCCGCATCCCCGGGGCCGGCCGATCTGATCAGCATCGCGCATCTCCTCCTTTGTTTTTTGGTAGACGGGAAACAAAAAAGCCTCTGCTTCAGCAGAGACTCGCCGTTATAAGATTTGGAGCGGGTGAAGGGAATCGAACCCTCGCCTCAAGCTTGGGAAGCTGGCGTTCTACCATTGAACTACACCCGCGTAGCAGTAGTATAATAGCATAGCTGGGCCGCGCTTCGCAATGCGCCGCTTTTTTTATTTGTTTCGCCTTCGTGATATAATTCGTGAATCGGACTGATCAAGCAAGCACTCGGACAGCGATGGAGGAAGGGGTCTCGGCGTGTCGGACTTCACCGGGGACAATCTGGTCTTGTTTCCCAAGACCTTGGACTACTATCAGATTCAATTGACGCGCATGCTCGAGACGGAGCGGTACGGGGAGGCCAAGGGCCTGCTGGACTTCCTGCTCCAGTGCGGAGGAGAGGCGGAGCGGCACCATACCGAGTGGCAGGCGCTGCTCGGCTGGCTGGAAGCGGCATTTCCCGAGGCCACGGCAACGGGACTGCCGGGAGAAGCGGCGGACGTCGCCGAGGAGGAAGAAGAGGACGCGGATGCGGTCCTCAGGCAGCGGGTGCTGGACCGGGCGGCGGAGGATCCCGCCTATTTGAAGCGGCTTATCTCCATTCTATTCGACGACGAGGATCCGGAGCAGCAGTTGCTGGCGTTGGGCCAAATGACGCATCTTCCCGGGCCCGAAGCCGAGGCGGCGTTGCGTCGCTGGCTGTCCGAGCGGGAACGCCATCCGCTGGTGCAATTCCGAGCGCTGCAGCTCCTTCGCAGGTTCGGGGCCGAGGGGACGGCGGTCATGCTGCGGGACGGCGAGGCATTGACGCTCGAGATCGACGAGACGCCGCTGTCGTTCGAGGAGTTCCCGCAGGCGGTGCTCGAGGTGCCGGAGCGGCTTAGCCGAATGGCCGAGGTATCGGATCCTGCGTTATCCTACTTCGCGGACGAGATGTGGCGGGAATGCGTGCAGGCCGCATACGGCTCCAACGTCTTCGAATGGATGATGGAAGCCGACGACGGCGCATCGGATCTATGGGCTGCGGCGCTTCACCAGCATTTGCAGGAGAAGCTCCACGGCCAGACGGGCGACGAGTGGACGCGAGAGCAGTACGGCATCACGGGCGAACTGCGGTTCCGTTACGAGCAGGCGCTGCGCTGGCTGAGGATGTACGGAGCGGATAAGGTCTGATCCGCGTCCGTTTTTGCCTTGAATTCGCTGCCAGTCTTGTTCTATAATAAAATGGTTTATGTCAATCGGCCGCATCTGGCGGCAAGACGTCTTCGGAGGGATTGAATATTATGCAAGCAAAATGGGAAAAAATAGAGAAGAACGTCGGCGTTCTGGAGGTCGAGATCGACGAGGCGAAGGTTGCCGAGGCGCTTGACAAAGCCTTCAAGAAAGTCGTTCAAAAAGTAAACGTGCCCGGTTTCCGCAAAGGCAAAGTGCCGCGCGGCATTTTCGAATCCCGCTTCGGCATCGAGAGCCTGTATCAGGACGCGATCGACATTCTGCTTCCCGGCGCATACAGCGAAGCCGTCGAACAGACCGGCATCGTGCCGGTAGACCGTCCGGACGTGGACGTCGAGCAATTCGGCAAGGGACAGCCCTTCATTTTCAAAGCTAAAGTCACCGTTAAGCCCGAAGTGACGCTCGGCGAGTACAAGGGCCTCGAGGCTCCTGCGGCGGATTCGGAAGTCAACGAAGAAGAAATCGCGGCAGAACTCGAACGCCTGCAAAACCGCCATGCCGAGCTCGTCGTCGTCGACGAAGGCCCTGCGCAAAACGGCGACACCACGATCATCGACTTCGAAGGCTTCCTGGACGGCGAGCCGTTCGAAGGCGGCAAGGGCGAGCGCTATTCGCTCGAGCTGGGCTCCGGCTCCTTCATCCCCGGCTTCGAAGAGCAGGTCGTCGGCCTGAACATCGCGGAGGACAAGGACATCAACGTTACGTTCCCTGAGAACTACCAAGCCGAGAACCTGGCCGGCAAGGACGTCGTGTTCAAGGTGAAGCTGCACGAGATCAAGCGCAAAAACCTGCCTGCCCTGGACGACGAGTTCGCGAAGGACGTCAGCGAGTTCGACACGTTCGACGAATACAAAGCGGACCTGACGAGCAAGCTGAAGGAGCGCAAGGAAAAAGAGGCCGAAGCCGCCAAGGAAAACGCCTTGATCGACAAGGCCGCAGAAGGCGCCGAGCTTGAGATCCCGGCTGCGATGATCGAGTCCGAGATCGACAGCATGCTGAAGGACTTCGAGAGCCGCCTGCGCATGCAAGGCATGACGCTGGATCTTTACTATCAGTTCAGCGGCCAGGACGAGGAAGCGCTCAAAGGCCAGATGCGCGTCGACGCCGAGAAGCGCGTCCGCAACAACCTGGTGCTCGAAGCGATTGCGAACGCGGAGAACCTCGAAATCTCCGAGGACGAGCTGTCCGCCGAGCTGGACAACCTCTCCAAGATGTACAACCGTTCCGCCGACGAGCTCCGCACGATCTTCGGCTCCAACGGCTACATCGACACGCTGAACGCCGACCTCAAGGTACGCAAGGCCGTCAAGTTCCTGATCGAGAACAGCAAGTCCGCATAATCGCCGAAGTTCCGACGTCGATACGTCGGCCTCCGGTTCATAATCATGGGGCACGTGATCATCGCGTGCCTCATTTTTAACCCTACATATGCTCGGAATATGCCCGAACCGCGCGCTTTTTTCGCCGACATGACATTCGGGTATGAACATGTTAGAATATTACCGAATCGCGAAGTCCATTTCAGAAAAGAGGTTGGCGCGTATGGCATTGGTCCCTATGGTCGTTGAACAGACTAACCGCGGAGAGCGGTCTTATGACATCTACTCGCGGTTGCTGAAGGACAGAATCATATTTCTAGGCAGTGCGATTGATGACGATGTCGCCAATCTCATCATGGCCCAGCTGTTGTTCCTCGCCGCAGAAGACCCGGAGAAGGACATCCATCTTTACATCAATTCCCCTGGCGGTTCGGTCACGGCCGGCATGGGTATTTACGATACGATGCAGTTTATCAAGCCTCCGGTGAGCACGATCTGCGTCGGCATGGCCGCGAGCATGGGATCTCTGCTGTTGACGGCGGGCGCTCCGGGCAAGCGCTTTGCGCTTCCGAACAGCGAGATCATGATCCATCAGCCGCTCGGCGGCGTGCGGGGTCAGGCTTCCGATATCAAGATTCACGCCGATTGGATCGTCAAGACCAAGGAGAAGCTGAACAAGATCTACGTGGACCGGACCGGACAGCCGTACGAGAAGATCGAGCGCGACACCGACCGCGACAACTTCATGAGCGCCGACGAAGCGCAGGCATACGGACTGATCGACAAGGTCATCTCTTCTCCGACCAACGTATAAGGAGTGATTCCATGTTTAAATTCAACGACGAGAAGGGCCAGCTGAAATGTTCCTTCTGCGGCAAGTCGCAGGATCAGGTTCGCAAGCTGGTAGCCGGACCGGGCGTCTATATATGCGACGAGTGTATAGAGCTGTGCACGGAGATCGTCGAGGAGGAGCTCGGGCACGAAGAAGAGCTCGATCTGAAGGATATTCCGAAGCCGATCGAGATCCGCAATATTCTCGACCAGTACGTCATCGGCCAGGAACAAGCGAAGAAGTCGCTGTCCGTCGCCGTTTACAACCATTATAAGCGGATCAACTCGCAGAGCAAGATCGAGGACGTCGAACTGCAGAAGAGCAACATTATGCTCGTAGGCCCTACGGGTTCGGGCAAGACGCTGCTTGCGCAGACGATGGCCAAGATTTTGAACGTGCCGTTCGCGATCGCCGACGCTACCTCCCTCACGGAAGCGGGCTACGTAGGCGAAGACGTCGAAAACATCTTGCTCAAGCTTATTCAAGCTGCGGACTATGACGTGGAAAAGGCCGAACGCGGCATCATCTACATCGACGAGATCGACAAAGTTGCCCGCAAGTCCGAAAATCCGTCGATCACCCGCGACGTATCCGGCGAAGGCGTGCAGCAGGCGCTGCTGAAGATTCTCGAGGGTACGGTCGCTTCCGTGCCTCCGCAGGGCGGACGCAAGCACCCGCATCAGGAGTTCATCCAGATCGACACGACGAACATCCTGTTCCTTTGCGGCGGCGCATTCGACGGTCTCGAGCAGATCATCAAACGCCGGATCGGCAAAAAGGTCATCGGCTTCAGCGCTGCGCTCGAAGGTCAGAAGGAGCTCAAGCCGGGCGAATATCTGTCTCTCGTGCAGCCGGAGGATCTGTTGAAGTTCGGCCTGATCCCCGAATTCGTCGGACGTCTGCCGGTTATCTCCTCGCTCGAGCCGCTTGACGAGGCCGCGCTGGTACGTATTTTGTCCGAACCGAAGAACGCGCTGGTCAAGCAATACCAGAAGCTGCTCGAGATGGACAACGTCAAGCTCGACTTCGAGCAAGGCGCGCTTGAAGAGATCGCCCGCGAAGCGATCAAGCGCAACACGGGCGCCCGCGGCCTGCGCGCCATCATCGAAGGCATTATGCTTGAGGTGATGTACGAGGTGCCGTCCCGCGACGACGTCAATACCTGCGTCATCACGGAGAAGGTCGTGCGCGACAAGATCGCGCCCGAGCTGACGAACAAGAAAACGAAGAAAAAAGAAGAGAGCGCTTAAGGCGCCTCTATTCCGCTCAAGCTCCACCCCGCCCCCCTCGCGATCGCCGTGCGGAGGCGGGGTGGACTTATGCCTTTACGAGGTGAACAGAACCATGTATTTGCGTACGGATACCGTGCCGGTCCGCGTCGGCAACCTGACGATCGGCGGCAACAATCAAGTCGTGCTGCAGAGCATGTGCACGACGAAGACGGCGGACGTCGCGGCCACGGTGGCCGAGATCAAGCGTCTCGAGGAAGCCGGCTGCCAGATCGTCCGCGTGACGGTGAACAACAAGGAAGCGGCCGCCGCCATCAAGGAGATCAAAAAGCAGATCGGCATTCCGCTCGTCGCCGACATTCACTTCGACTACAGGCTCGCGCTGCTCGCGATCGAGAACGGCATCGACAAAGTCCGGATCAACCCGGGCAATATCGGACGCCGGGAGAAGGTCGAAGCGGTCGTCAAGGCGTGCAAGGAGCGGGGAATCCCGATCCGGATCGGCGTCAACGCCGGCTCGCTCGAGAATCATTTGCTGGAGAAGTACGGCTATCCGACCCCCGAAGCGATGGTCGAGAGCGCGCTGTTTCATATCGGCATTCTCGAAGAGCTGGATTTTCACGATATTATCGTTTCTCTTAAGGCATCCGACGTTCCGATGGCGATCGAGGCGTATACGAAGGCGGCCCAGGTGATCAAATATCCGCTTCACCTCGGTATTACCGAGGCGGGCACGCTTTTCTCGGGGACCGTCAAGAGTGCGGCGGGGCTCGGCGTTCTGCTGAACGCCGGCATCGGCAACACGATGCGCATCTCGCTCAGCGCGGATCCGGTCGAAGAGATCAAGGTCGCGCGCGAGCTGCTGAAGACGTTCGGCCTCATCACCGACGCGCCGACGCTGATCTCTTGCCCGACCTGCGGCAGACTCGACATCGACCTGTTCTCCGTGGCCAACGAGGTCGAAGAATACTTGTCCAAGCTGAAGGTCCCGATCAAGGTATCCGTGCTTGGCTGCGCGGTCAACGGTCCGGGCGAAGCGCGGGAGGCCGATATCGGCATCGCGGGCGCCCGCGGCGAAGGGATGCTGTTCCGTTACGGCGAGATGATCCGCAAAGTTCCGGAAGCCGAACTCGTCGGCGAGCTGAAAAAGGAGATCGACCACATCGCGTCCGTGTACGCTGAGACGGGCGAGATTCCGGGCCGCAAGCAGCATGCGCCGAAGCCCGGCGTCGCGGCCGTCACCGGCACGATCTAAGCAATCGTTCGAACGCGCGCCGCCGCAAGCGGCATGAAGAAGTCCCGCTGTCCGCGGGGCTTTTTTTTGCATGCCCGCAATAGCGGTTCTGTCGATTGGGCGGTTACTGGGTATATAGAAGATGCAGAACCTTTTATTCAGTATCGAGAAGGAGGAATGCGGCATCATGAACGAGACGACGATCAAAAGCATGGAATCCTGCATCGAAGACTGCATCGCCTGCGTAAAGGCCTGCAACGAATGCTATACCGCTTGTCTGGAAGAAGCGCATATCGATAAAATGAGGGACTGCATCCGGCTTGACCGGGAGTGCGCGGACCTTTGCGCGTTCACGGCGCAAGCGATGACAATGCGCAGCAGCTACCGCGGCGAGCTGGCGCTGCTGTGCGCCGAAGCGTGCCAGCGCTGCGGAGAGACTTGCGCGCGACATGAACACGAACACTGCAAGCGCTGCGCGGAAGCGTGCTTCAGATGCGCCGCGACTTGTCTGGCGACGGCGCGCGAGCTGAGCGCGCTTCAATCGGATGCCGCGCATGCTTCGCTTATGAACGGCCCGGCGGATCGCGCATGAACCGTTTTTGAATGAAGGCCGGGACTTGCGCGCCGACTGCCAACCTCATCCTCGCATGACTATATCCGCCTTCAACCGGGCAATACTAAGAATTATGCTGCCAGCTTGCCGGTTGGACGGACGTGGGAATCCCACGACGCTAGTAGAGAGGATGAGGTTATATGGCACTGGGCACCGTTTTGATGCTCGTACAGGTGTTTTTCGCCGTCGTAATCGGGATTTACTTTTGGAATCTGCTCCGCAATCAGAAAACGAACAAGACCGCCGTCGATCGGGAGTCTCGCAAGGAGATGGACAAGCTGCGCAAGCTGAGGTCCATCTCGCTCACGAAGCCGCTCTCCGAAAAGACGCGTCCTGCCTCGATGAACGATATCGTCGGACAGCGTGAAGGTCTGCGCGCGCTCAAGGCCGCGCTGTGCAGCGGCAATCCGCAGCACGTGATCGTATACGGACCGCCGGGCGTGGGCAAGACGGCCGCGGCGCGCGTCGTCCTGGAAGAGGCCAAGAAAAATCCTTCGTCGCCGTTCAGGCTCGAAGCGAAGTTCACGGAGATCGACGCGACGACCGCCCGCTTCGACGAGCGCGGCATCGCCGATCCTTTGATCGGCTCGGTTCACGATCCGATCTATCAGGGTGCCGGCGCGATGGGCGTCGCGGGCATTCCGCAGCCCAAGCCGGGTGCGGTCACCAAAGCGCACGGCGGCATTCTGTTCATCGACGAGATCGGCGAGCTGCACCCGATCCAGATCAACAAGCTGCTCAAGGTGCTCGAGGACCGCAAGGTCTTTCTCGAAAGCGCCTATTATCATGCGGAGGATCCGAATATTCCGCTCTATATCCATGATATCTTCCAAAACGGGCTGCCTGCCGACTTCAGGCTCGTCGGCGCGACGACGCGTTCGCCGAGCGAGCTGCCGCCCGCGCTGCGCAGCCGCTGCATGGAGATCTACTTCCGGCCGCTGCTGCCGTCAGAGATCGGCGAGATCGCCCAGAACGCGGTCGCGAAGATCGGACTGCCCGCCGATCCGGATGCCGTCGAGGTCGTCAAGCATTACGCGACCAACGGCCGGGAGGCCGTCAACATGATTCAGCTGGCGGCAGGTCTTGCGTTGTCGGAGAATCGCCAGCGCATCGCGGCTTCCGATCTCGAGTGGGTCGTCAACAGCAGCCAGCTGCCGCCGCGCCCGGACCGCAAGGTGCCGGACAAGCCTGCGGTCGGCTTCGTGAACGGCCTGGCGGTGTTCGGGCCGAGCATGGGCGCGCTGCTCGAGATCGAAGTGACGGCCATCCCGGCGATGCCGGGCAAGGGCGTCTATACGATCACGGGCGTCGTCGAGGAGGAAGAGATCGGCGGCGGGCAGCGCACGCTGCGGCGCAAGAGCATGGCGAAAGGCTCGGTAGAGAACGTGCTAACCGTGCTTCGCGCCTTTAATTTGAGGCCGGAGAATTACGACCTCCACATCAACTTCCCGGGCGGCACGCCGATCGACGGACCTTCGGCAGGGATCGCGATGGCCGTGGCGATCGCTTCTGCGATCACGGGCCAGCCGATCGACAACAAGCTCGCCCTGACGGGCGAAATCAGCATTCATGGGCGGGTAAAGCCGGTCGGCGGCGTGCTCGCGAAGGTCGAGGCGGCGTTCCAATCCGGCGCCGATACGGTGCTCATACCGAAAGAGAACTGGCAGGCGATATTCGAAGGGCTGCAAGGCGTCAAAGTCGTACCCGTCGAAACGGTGGAGGAAGTGTTCGTGCGCGTGTTCGGCCCGGCGCCCCTTCGGCTGCCGGGCGAGCTGGAAGCCGCCGATCGCGCGATTCCGGCCGACGGGTACGCAGCCGCCGCGCCGCTGTCGATTCTTCATGCCGGTTCGCCCGCATCCGCGAACGCGAGCGAAAACGCGCGCGCGCCGCTTCACGGAGATGGCCGTCCCGCCCCGGGCGCAGGCGTATAGGCATTTCTCTCCTATTGCCGGAACGAGCGCCGTCCTTCGGGCGGCGCCGCTCGTTTTTTGCGGCGCGCTATTTCTTTTGATACAATGACTGAAGGGTTAGCCGCCGGCTGATGGCGACCCTAACCATACCGGGCCACGCCGCATTGCGGCCAGGCTTGAGGAGGTGCCGTCCTTATGGCTTCGAACAAGACGAAGAGCCGTTCACTGCCTTTGCTCCCTCTACGCGGGCTGCTCGTCTACCCCAGCATGGTGCTGCATCTGGACGTAGGCCGCGAGAAGTCGATCAAGGCGCTCGAGCAATGCATGATCGACGACCACATGATTCTGTTGTGCTCCCAGTCGGAGATCAATATCGAAGAACCGACGCAGGAGGACATTTACCGCGTCGGCACGATCGCCAAGGTCCGGCAGATGCTGAAGCTGCCGAACGGCACGATTCGCGTGCTGGTCGAAGGCGTCGTCCGCGCGGAGATCGAACAGTATTTGCCCAATGACGGCTTCTATGAAGTCGTCGCCCGGGAACTCCCGGAGCCGGATTCGAACGATTCCGAACTGGATGCGCTCATGCGCGCGGTATTAAGCCAGTTCGAGCACTATATCAATCTCTCCAAGAAGGTCACGCCGGAGACGCTCGCCGCCGTATCCGACATCGACGAGCCGGGACGCCTGGCCGACGTCATCACCAGCCACCTGTCGCTCAAGATCAAGGACAAGCAGGAGATTCTAGAGACGGTCGAAGTGCGCAGCCGGCTGGAGAAGCTCCTCGACTTCCTGAACAACGAGCGCGAGGTGCTGGAGCTCGAACGCAAGATCAGCCAGCGCGTCAAGAAGCAGATGGAGAAGACGCAGAAGGAATACTATCTTCGCGAGCAGATGAAGGCGATCCAGAAAGAGCTCGGCGAGAAGGAAGGCCGGGCCGGCGAGGTCGAAGAGCTGCGCAATCAGCTGGAGGAGAAGAAGCTCCCCCGAGAAGATCGCCGCCAAGGTGGAAAAGGAAATCGACCGTCTCGAAAAGATGCCGGCATCGTCCGCGGAGGGCGCCGTCATCCGCAATTATATCGAATGGCTGCTCGCCCTCCCGTGGAACAACTTCACGGAGGACCATCTGGATCTCGCGAAGGCCGAGCAGATTCTGGACGAAGCGCATTCCGGCCTCGAGAAGCCGAAGGAGCGCGTGCTGGAATACCTGGCCGTTCAGCAGCTCGTGAAAAAGCTGAAGGGGCCGATTCTCTGTCTCGTCGGACCGCCCGGCGTCGGCAAGACGTCGCTCGGCCGCTCGATCGCAGCTTCGCTCGGCCGCGAGTTCGTGCGCATCTCGCTCGGCGGCGTCCGCGACGAAGCGGAGATCCGCGGACACCGGCGCACCTACGTCGGCGCGATGCCGGGCCGAATCATCCAGGGCATGCGCACGGCAGGCACCATGAATCCGGTCTTCCTGCTCGACGAGATCGACAAGATGGCGAGCGACTTCCGCGGCGATCCGTCGTCCGCGATGCTCGAGGTGCTCGATCCGGAGCAGAACGCCACGTTCAGCGACCACTATATCGAGACGCCGTTCGACTTGTCCAACGTCATGTTCGTGACGACGGCCAACGTCGCGCATCAGATCCCGCGCCCGCTGCTGGACCGGATGGAAGTTCTGTACATTCCGGGCTATACCGAGCTGGAGAAGCTCGAGATCGCGAAGCATCACCTGCTGCCGAAGCAGAAGCGCGATCACGGCCTCGAAGAGGGGCAGCTGGAGATCGACGAGGAAGTGCTGATGCAGCTCGTACGGGGCTACACGCGCGAATCGGGCGTGCGCAACCTGGAGCAGCAGCTTGCCGCGATCTGCCGCAAGGCGGCCAAGATCATCGTCGGCCATTCGGAGACCAAGTCCGTCGTCGTCGACGCCGCCAAGCTTAAGGAGTTCCTCGGCCCGGCCAAGTTCCGGTACGGCATGGCGGAGCTGGAGGACCAGATCGGCGCCGTCACGGGTCTCGCCTGGACGGAAGTGGGCGGAGACACGCTCGTCATCGAGGTGACGGTGATGCCGGGCTCGGGCAAGCTGACGCTTACCGGCAAGCTCGGCGACGTCATGAAGGAGTCCGCGCAGGCCGCGTTCAGCTACACGCGCAGCCGGTCGATCGCGCTTGGCATCGATCCGCAGTTCCACGAGAAAAACGATATCCACATTCATATTCCCGAAGGCGCGATTCCGAAGGACGGTCCGTCGGCGGGCATTACGATCGCCACGGCTTTGATCTCGGCGCTCACGAACCGGCCGGTCAACCGCGAGGTCGCCATGACGGGCGAGATCACGCTCCGCGGGCGCGTGCTGCCGATCGGCGGCCTGAAGGAAAAGTCGCTCGCCGCCCACCGTGCCGGCATCAAGACGGTGTTGCTGCCCAAGGACAACGAGCGGGATCTTCGGGACATTCCGGACAGCGTGCGCGGCGAGATGACCTTTATCCCGGTGGCGCACATGGACGAAGTGCTCGAACACGCGATGGCGACCAAGCTGAGCGACTCGCCCAGCGGCGAAGGGCCGCTTGCCTCCGAAGTAACATTGCCGCCCGAGGGCGACAGGGAAGAGCTTCCCCCCGATGGGGACGCATTGACGGGAGTGTACCGCTTCTTATGAAGATCAAGTCCAGCGAATTCATTATCAGCGCAGTAGGACCCAAGCAATATCCCGTTGACGGCTTGCCGGAGATCGCTCTGGCAGGCCGTTCCAACGTCGGCAAGTCTTCGCTGATCAACCGCTTGCTGCTCCGGCGCAATCTGGCCCGCACGAGCTCGCAGCCAGGCAAGACGCAGCAGCTGAATTATTACAAGATTAACGAAGAGATGTACTTCGTGGACGTACCGGGCTACGGCTACGCCAAGGTATCCAAGTCGGAGCGAGAAGCCTGGGGCCGGATGATCGAGAACTATTTGCGGGAACGCGAAGAGCTTAAGCTCGTGATCCAGTTGATCGATCTGCGGCATCCGCCGACCGCGCTCGATATATCCATGTACGAGTGGCTGTCCCACTACGGCATTCCGCTTTGCGTCGTCGGCACCAAAGCCGACAAGCTATCGCGCAATCAGGTCGCGAAGCACGGGCGGATCATGCGGGATACGCTGGGCATGCCGAAGGGCGCGCCGCTCGTTTTGTTTTCATCGGAGACCGGAGAGGGTAGAGATGATTTATGGCGCATTATCGCCCACGCCGCTGATATTCCCGCTGCTTCCCCTCCTGAATCGCAGCATGAACGGCAGGAAACCGAGGATAACGGTTAATTGTGCGGTTCAATGCCGGGAGGAATCGATTTTTACGGCTTTTTTTCGGCTAAATCGGGTTTTCTTCGGAAGATAAGTTCGAGCCGGATGTCGTATAATTAAAAAAGGCAAGGAATCTCACCTTCGTGAACAAAATGGAATTGAGGAGATTTTTATGGCTAAGCGGGTAGCCACAGAGTATGTTAACGCCAGTCTGACATTGACAGAAGCCGAGATGCGCAGCTTAACTTCCCTGTGCGGGACGCAGCAGCTGCGTCAGCAGATTTTCGTGCTGGAGAACGGCAACCAAGAAATGGTTCTAGAAGACGAAGCTGGCGGCGAGTCGATCCGCTTGACGTTCGAGCGTCGCGGCGGCCGTTACCGTTGTTCCTTATCCTGCAGAGTCGTCCAGCCCGGTCTTACCGACGCGCTGCGCAAGATGGTGTCCTCGTTCAAGGGGGGATGCCGTCGTCAACCGTATTTATCCCGGTTTTACGATGGTTTATCATTACTTAGGCGGCAAAGTCGTGCGTATCGTCGAATGCAAGGGCGACGCCATCCGCACCGTTTTCGAGCACGAGAACGCATTGTCGGCGATGGAGTCCCGCTACAAGCTTTGCGCGGTCGAGGAAGAGATCGCGATCGTTCGCGGCGCCGTCAACGAGTTGCTCGATCTGCGCAATACGGTTACGGACGCTGTCCGCATCGCGGAGATCGACGAGCGGCTTAAGCATCACAGCCGATTGCTGTTCGCGCTTGAAGCATAATTTGCCTATACGAATCGCTTGATGAACCTGCCCTCCCCCGGAGGCGGGTTTTTTATTTGGTCCCAGGGCCGGCGCCGTTATCGAAGCGGGATATTTTGCTTAAAAAAAGAGTTGCAATTCACCCCGATAGATGTTATTTTTAGTTTCGTTGACAAAACAATAGGAACCAGGATTCACTCAGGAATGGAATGCGATTGTTCTGCAGATTCCCTCGAGAAGTGAATGACGTAGGTCCTAGCGGATGAAATCAGCTTCACATTTTATTCCTAGGAAGGGGGGAACCGAACAGTGGAATACTCTACTTTCGGACGGCACGTTGCGGTTGATACCTGGGGGGTCGATTTCGATCTTCTGAACAGCGCTGAACTTCTCCAATCGCACATGGTGGAGGCAGCCGAAGCTTGCGGAGCAACCGTTCTCTCGGTTCAAGCCAAACAATTCGAGCCGCAGGGCGCGACGGTTCTCGTTATGCTGTCGGAGAGCCATCTCTCCATTCACACGTATCCTGAGCGGGGGGTTTGCCGCGATCGACTGCTACACTTGCGGCGAGACGGTCGATCCGCAGCTCGCGATCGACTACATGGTCAATGTACTCAAGCCGAAGAATACCTACGCGAAGAAGCTCATTCGCGGCGTCGGCGAGATGCAGGTCGAAGAGCCTGCCATCAAACTTGCCGAGCTGGTCTAAGCGTAGAAGCGCCTAAAGACGATGATGATGCATGTTAGCCATGGGGCCGCGTCCCCATGGCTTTTTAAATGCGATTCGCGGCGAATATGACCGTTAGGAATAGTTAGGAATAGAATGACTTTCCGGCGACGACAATAGAAAGTAGCGTGGTCGACCGGATGTCGCAAAATATTCATCAAATCTTCAGGGCCGGCACGCCCGGCTATGTTATAATGAATGCTAGTCGGCGGGCAAGCCGGGCGCGCTTGCCCCGCAAGAACGGCATCCAGACCTCAGGAAAAGGCAGGTGAAGTCCCGTGCATCTCATAGTCGTCGGTTTGAACTACAAAACGGCACCGGTGGAAGTCCGGGAACGCTTCGCGATTCCGGACGAGGAGCTGCCGTTGGCGCTGGACGCGCTGAAGGCGACGACGGGCATTTTGGAATGCGTCATCGTCGCCACATGCAACCGTACCGAGCTCTATGCGGTCGTCGACCGCCATACGCTGTGCGGTCATTTTATCCGCGCCTTTATGGAGCAGTGGTTCAACCTGCCCCGAGAGATGTTCAACCGTCATCTGTACATGTACGAGGACGATCTGGCCAATCGTCATTTGTTCCGGGTCGCCTGCGGTCTCGACTCGATGGTCATCGGCGAGACGCAGATCCTCGGACAGGTCCGGGACGCCTTTTTCCTTGCGCGCGAACGCAAAGCGACGGGCACGCTGTTTAACCGCCTCTTCCAGCAGGCGATCACGGTCGCCAAGCGCGCGCATACCGAGACGTCGATCGGAGAGAGCGCCGTATCCGTCAGCTATGCGGCGGTGGAGCTCGGCAAGCGGATTTTCGGACGGTTCGACGACAAGAAGGTCATGATTTTAGGCGCGGGCAAAATGAGCGAGCTTACGGCGCAGCATCTGACGGCCGGCGGCGCGAAGGAAGTTTTCGTCGTCAACCGTACGCTGTCGCGCGCCGAAGAGCTCGCGGACAAGATGGGCGGCAAGGCGATGCCGATGGACGAGGCGCTGCGACGGATCGGCGAAGCCGACATCGTCATCAGCAGCACCGGGGCGCAGCGGTTCGTGCTTGAACGGGACGTCGTCGCGCAGGCGATGAAGAGCCGCAAGAAAAGACCGCTTTTCCTGATCGACATCGCCGTGCCGAGAGACATCGATCCCGCCTGCGGAGAGCTGCCCGGAGTCTATCTTTACGATATCGACGATCTCGAAGGCATCGTCGAGAGCAACCTGGAGAAGCGAAGGCAAGAGACGGCCGTCATCGACGTCATGATCGACGCCGAGATGGAGTCCTACCGTCAGTGGTATGCGACCCTAGGAGTCAGCCCGCTCATCCGGGGCCTTCAAGAGAAAGCGGCGGGAATTCACGAGGAGACGCTGGACAGCCTGCTTCGCAAGCTGCCCGAACTGGACGAGCGGCAGGTCAAAGTGATCCGCAAGCTGACCAAGAGCATGCTGACCCAGATGATTCACGATCCGATCCTGCGGGTCAAGGAGCTGGCCGCGGAGAAGCGCAGCGAAGCTTCGCTGGACCTTTTCGTGCAGCTCTTCGCGCTCGAGGAGGAAGTCGCTCGCCTCAAGAACGAGGCGAAGGAAGCGGAGAAGGCGCGCGCAGCCGGCCTGGCTGCCGCTGCGGCGCCCGACAAGCAAGCCGCCCCCGCGGAGCCCCAGTCGTTTTTGGCTCAGCTGGCCGGCGCGCTTCGCTGACCGGATCGCCGGCCTTGCCGGATTCGAGAGAAGCCGGAGGCGGTGCAGCATGTTAACGAACAATTGGCTGACGGACGCCATTATGTATATTTACGCCCTGAGTCTGCTGTTTTTCGTATCGGATGCCGCCTACGGCAACCGCAACGGGAGACGGATCGGCACAGGGCTGCTTGTTTTTGTCTGGGTGCTGCAGACGGGCTTTCTTGTCGATCTGCTCGTGCGCCGCTTCGCGGTCCCGGAGGTAACGCTCCATGATTACGTCTTTTTTTGTCTCGTGGCTGCTCGTGTCCGCGTCGTTCGCGGTCAACCGGATCGTACGCGCGGAGCTGCTCGTGCTTCTCGTGAACGTCGTCGGCTTCGCCGTGCTGGGCCTGAATCTGATGGAACGCTCCGGGCAGGAGATCGCCCTGGCCCCGTCGGAGGTGGCGAGACGGCTGCTCGTTCTCCATGTGAGCCTGATTACCATCGCGTTCGCGCTCCTTACCGTATCCGCCGTCTGCGGCGCTTTGTACCTATTTTTGAATTACCGCTTGAAAAAGAAGAAGTGGGGCAGCGTGATGAATCGCTTGCCGAGCCTGGAGGCGATCGACAAATATGCGTTCCGGTCCGGCATGTTCGGCGTGCCGCTGCTGCTGCTGGCGCTCTCCACCGGAACGGCCGCCTTGCTCGTCGACGGTCACTATGCCAAGCTGCTGGACGAGAAAGTGCTATTATCGTTCGTCGCGGGCGCCGTTTATATTTTCTACCTGCTGCGCAGGTGGATCGGCAGAGACGACGCGGGTCGCTGCGCCATATGGAATTTAGTCGGCTATGTTTTGCTCGTGCTGGATTTTTTCGCGAATTCGCTATCATCCTTTCATCGTTGGCTATAAAAGGAGAATACGGCATGCAGCGTTATTACCCGATCATGATATCCGTAGAGCGGAGCAGATGCGTCGTCGTAGGCGGCGGCGCCGTCGGCGAGCGCAGGACGCGCGGTTTGCTGGAGGCGGGCGCGGACGTGCTCCTCGTCTGCCCCGAGATCGTCTCGGGCCGGCTGCGAGAGTGGAAGGAAGCCGGGGCGATCCGTCACTTGCCGAAGCCGTTCTCGCCGGACGATCTCGCCGGCGCCGCGCTCGTCGTGGCGGCGACGGACAGCGACGACTTGAACGGCTGGATCTGCGACGAGGCGAAACGGCGCGGCATCCCCGCGAACTCCGCCTCGGACGGCGCGCGGGGGAGCTTTATCGTGCCCGCCGTGATCCGCAGAGGCGGTTTGTTGTTGACCGTCGGCACCTCCGGCGCCGGCCCGGCCTGGTCCGCGCGTATCGCGAGCGAGCTGAGAGCGCGGTACGGCCCTGAATACGCCGAACTGACGAGAAGGTTGGGCGTCGTGCGGCGGCGCGTGCTTGCAGAGGTCGCCGAGGCGCCCGAACGCCGCAGATTGATGCACGCGGCCGTGTCGGATCGCGCCGTCGAGGCTTGGCTTTCCATGCCGGAGCTGCCGGAAGGGGGAGACGCTGGTCGCGCTGCTGCGAAATTGGGCGAATGCCGACGATACGAACGACGATGCGAAAGCGAACGATGTCCCTTAGCGCTTTTGCGCGATAGCCGGCCCGGGACGCGCCGTTTGGGCCTGGCGCCGGAATATGAGACAATAGGCAATATAGTAAATTGTGGTTGATGTCTGATTCGAAACGAAATACCGGGGAGTGTTGCTGCGAATGCGCAGGATCAAGGTTGGAACTAGGCAAAGCGCGCTGGCGATGACGCAGAGCGGGCAGACGCTCGATACGCTGAAGAGATTGGCCGATGAGGCGAAGCTTCCGCTGGACTTCGAAGTCGTGCCGATCGTCACGCGGGGAGATCGAATATTGGACGTGACCTTATCCAAGGTCGGTGGCAAAGGCCTGTTCGTCAAAGAAATCGAAGAAGCGCTGCTCGGCGGCGAGATCGATATCGCGATCCACAGCATGAAGGATATGCCGTTCGAGCTGCCAAGCGGCCTCGCGATCGGATGCGTGCCGCCCCGCGAGGATCCGCGCGACGCGCTCGTGAACTTGACTTCGAGCACGCTGTCCGATCTTCCGCCGGGCGCGCGGATCGGCACGAGCAGCCTGCGCCGCGCCGCGCAGCTCCAGTCGCGCCGCCCCGATTTTCGGATCGAATCGCTTCGCGGCAATATCGACACCCGGCTTCGCAAGCTGGAATCCGAGGGGCTCGACGCGATCGTACTGGCCGCCGCCGGCTTGAAGCGGATGGGGTGGAACGACCGCATCACGGCGTTTATCGATCCGGAGGACTGCCTGCCCGCCGTCGGGCAAGGGGCGCTTGCCGTCGAATGCCGGGCGTCCGACCAAGAAGTTCTCGACCTGCTGGCGAGGCTGAACGATACGGCCGCCGCGCGCGCGGTAGCGGCCGAGCGTACGTTTTTGGGATTGCTCAACGGCGGCTGCCAGGTGCCGATCGGCGCCTACGCGACCGCCGCGTCGGCGGCGCCCGACGCCGTCGTCTCCATGACGGGAATGGTCGCTGCTGCCGACGGCAGCAGCGTGCTTAAAGCGTCGGCTTCCGGCAGCGATCCGGCCGAGGTCGGCCGCCGCGTGGCGGAGGAACTGCTGGGCAAGGGTGCGGACGCCCTGCTCGCGGAAGCGAGGGAATAACGGTGGCCCAGGGCAAAGTATATTTGGTAGGCGCGGGACCGGGAGACCCGAAGCTCATCACGGTGCGCGGTCTGCGCGCGCTCCAGCGCTGCGACGTCGTCGTTTACGATCGTTTGGCCGGGCCCCAGTTGCTCCAGGAGACGCTTCCCGGGACGGAACGCATCTACGTCGGCAAGCGGCCGGATCGCCATACGATGAAGCAGGAAGAGATCAACCGCCTGCTGCTCGACTTGGCGCTGTCCGGCAAGGTCGTCTGCAGGCTCAAGGGTGGCGATCCGACGGTGTTCGGGCGCGTAGGCGAAGAGGCGGAGCTGCTGCGGCAGCACGGCGTGCCCTACGAGATCGTCCCCGGGATTACGTCCGCGATCGCGGTGCCGGCCTATGCGGGCATCCCTGTGACGCATCGCGATCTCGCTTCGTCCTTTTCGATCGTGACCGGTCACGAGAGCCCGGACAAGCTCGACCGCACGATCCAGTGGGACAAAGTGACGAATGCGACCGGCACCCTGCTTTTTCTGATGGGCGTATCGAAGATCGGTTATATTAGCGAGCAGTTGATGAAGTTCGGACGGTCGGCGCAGACGCCCGTGGCGCTTGTCCGATGGGGCACGCGCGCGGAGCAGGAGACGCTGACCGGCACGCTGGGCGACATCGAGCAAAAAGTGCGGGAGGCCGACTTTCAGCCGCCGGCGGTCATCGTCGTCGGCGACGTCGTGCGGCAGCGCGAGACGTTGAAGTGGATCGAGGCCAAGCCGTTGTTCGGCTGGCGCGTCCTCGTCACGCGTGCCCGCTCGCAGGCGAGCGAGCTTGCGGACCGGATCGACGACCTCGGCGGCGAGCCGTACGTCTTTCCGGTGATCGAAACGGTCAAGCAGACGAATCCGGTCGAAATCGAGCGAATCGCGGCGACATTGCGCGGGGCCGAGCGCTTCGATTGGATCGTTTTGACGAGCCCGGCAGGCGTCGAGTTTTTTTTCTCCTGGCTGGCCGAGACGCGCGTCGACATTCGCCGTTTTGCCGGGGCGCGCTTTGCCGCGGTCGGTCCGAAGACGGCCGAGGCGCTGGCGGCGCGCGGCGTCTTCGCCGACGTCGTTCCTGCCCAATTCCAGGCCGAAGGCTTGCTGGACAGCTTGGCGGACATGCTGGCGCCGGGACAGCGGGCATTGCTGCCCAGAGGCGATCTGGCCCGAGGCCTCCTCCCGGCCGAACTCGCCAAGGCGGGCATCGAGGCGGTGGAGCTCGATGTGTACGAGAACAGGCTGGTCGTTCAAGAGGATGATAGAATCGTCGAGATGCTGCAGGGCGGCGAGATACATGCGGTGACTTTTACGAGCTCCTCTACGGTCGTGAACCTGTTCGAAGCGTTGCGGCGGCTCGGTGCCGAGCGTCCGGCCGACCTGCTGGAGGGCTGCGCGATCGCATGCATCGGACCGATCACCGCGCGAACGGCGGAGGAGCACGGTCTTCGCGTGACGTTGACGGCCGAACAGTCGACGATCGAAGGCTTGCTGGCGGCGATGCTGGCGCATCGTAGCAACGGAAACGAAATTTCGTAAAGAAAGGTTCTGATTCAAAATGCATACATCAATCGTGCGTCATCGCCGCCTTCGGCGGACGGCGGGCATCCGCAATCTGGTCCGGGAGACGCGTCTGCACGTGCACGACCTGATCATGCCGATCTTCGTCGCCCACGGCGACGACGTCAAGACCGAGATCTCCTCGATGCCGGGCGTTTATAACCTGTCGCTCGATCGGCTGGACGAGGAGATCGCGGAGATCGTCTCCCTGGGCATCCAGGCCGTGCTGCTGTTCGGCATCCCCGCCTCCAAGGACAGCGTCGGCACGGGCGCGTACGCGGAAGACGGCATCGTGCAGCAGGCGACCCGCAAGATAAAAAAGCTGGCGCCCGACCTGGTCGTCATCGCGGATACGTGCCTGTGCGAATTCACGGATCACGGACATTGCGGCGTCGTGCACGAGGGGGACTGCGGCGCGGTCGTGGACAACGACGAATCGCTGGCGCTGCTGGTGCGCACGGCCGTCTCCCAGGCGCGCGCGGGCGCTGACATCATCGCGCCGTCCAACATGATGGACGGATTCGTAGGCGCGATCCGGCAAGGGCTCGACGAGGCGGGATTCGAAGACATTCCGATCATGTCCTATGCGGTTAAATATTCCTCGGCCTATTACGGCCCGTTCCGCGAGGCCGCCCAGTCGGCGCCGAAGTTCGGCGACCGCAAGACGTACCAGATGGACGCGGCGAACGCGCGAGAGGCGCTGAGAGAGGCGGAAACGGACGTGGGCGAGGGCGCGGACATGCTGATGGTCAAGCCGGGCCTCGCCTACCTGGACATCGTTCGGCTGCTGAAGGAGCGCTACGATCTGCCGCTCGTCGTGTACAACGTAAGCGCCGAATACGCGATGGTGAAGGCGGCGGCGATGCAAGGCTGGATCGACGAGCGGGCGATCGTACTGGAGACGCTGACCGGCATGAAGCGCGCAGGCGCGGACCTGATCATTACGTACCATGCGAAGGACGCCGTGCGTTGGATGAACGGGCAGTAAGGCGTAAATAGAGGGCATGCATTGGCAAGCTTAGCGGCAAAGAGTGTTTAAATAGTGCCGCTATCTTGTACAACGAAAAAAAATTGCTTCAACCGCGCAGCTTCGTCAAGTTAAGCGTGTACCGGTTGATGCCGAACGTGAGCACGCCTTTGGCCTCGAGTTCCCGAAGCACCTCGGACAGGATCTGCTTGGACACGCCGGCCATTTGCGAGAGCTCGTCATAATTAAGCGCCAGGTGGATGTTGATGAAGACGCCGTCGCGCTTGCCGTGCTGGTTGGCCAGATTGATCAGGTTTTTCAGCACGCGCGTTCGATCGTCCAGGAAGGTCAGGTCGCTCACATGCTCGTTCGTCTGTCTCAGCCGCCGGCTCAGTTCGGCGAGTATGCCCTTCGTAATATCGAAGTGCGACTCCAGCAGGCGCATGAAGTCGTCGCTCGCGATCTCCAGCAGGAGCGACGTCTCGAGCGCCCGGGCGGACGCGGAGCGCGGCAGCCCGTCGAGGAGGGCCAGCTCGCCGAAGCTGTCGCCTGCTCCGACGACGGACAGCACCTTCTCGTCGCCTCCGGCGCTGCGCGTGAAGAGCTTGATGGACCCGCCGAGCACGACGTAGAACACGTTGCCCGGATCTTTTTCCTGGAACAGGATGCTGCCGGCAGACAAGCTGCGACGTCTTGCGATGCGGGAAATCGGTTCAAGCTGCGATTCGCTTAATTTGTCGAATAAAGGTACCTTTTTAAGCCATTGAATCATCACGGAGCCTCCCATGCCGCGCAATTTGATGATTCAGTTTACCATAGACTTTTCCATTCCAGATAGCAGAGGTGGACGAAAATGAGCGAAACGCGCCAAAAACGCTCGGACGCGAAGTCCAAAGCCGCATTCGAACGGGCCAAAAGGTCGATTCCCGGCGGCGTCAACAGCCCGGTTCGCGCGTTCAAGTCGGTCGGCTTGACGCCGGTCGTCATCGAACGCGGCCAAGGGAGCCGGATTACCGACATCGACGGTCAATCCTATATCGATTACGTTTTATCGTGGGGCCCCTTGATCGCGGGTCACGCCCATCCGGAAGTGGTGGAAGCGATCCGGCGGACCGCGGAAAAAGGCACGAGCTTCGGCGCTCCGACAGAACTGGAGACGGAGATGGCGGAGCTGGTATGCGCGCGCGTACCGTCGATCGAAGTCGTCCGCATGGTCAATTCCGGCACCGAGGCGACGATGAGCGCCATTCGGCTCGCGCGCGGCTACACGGGCCGCAGCCGGATTTTAAAGTTCGAAGGCTCGTATCACGGCCACGCGGACAGTCTGCTAATTAAAGCGGGCTCCGGCGTCGCGACGCTCGGCTTGCCCGACAGTCCGGGCGTGCCGGAGAGCATCGCGTCCCACACGATCACGGTGCCCTACAACGATCTCGCGTCGGTCAAGCTCGCTTTCGAGCGTTACGGCGAGGAGATCGCGGCGGTCATCGTGGAGCCTGTCGCCGGCAACATGGGCGTCGTTCCTCCGCTCCCCGGTTTTTTGCAGGGGTTGAGGGATGTGACGCAGCAATACGACAGCCTGCTCATTTTCGACGAAGTTATGACGGGTTTCCGCGTCCACTTGAACTGCGCGCAGGGATTGTACGGCATTACGCCCGACCTGACCTGCCTCGGCAAGGTCATCGGCGGCGGCCTGCCGGTCGGCGCTTACGGCGGCCGGCGCGAGCTGATGGAGCGCATGGCGCCGGTAGGCCCGATCTATCAAGCCGGGACGCTATCGGGCAATCCGCTGGCGATGGCCGCGGGGCTCGCCACGCTCAAGCTGCTCGATACGTCCGCCTACCTGCGATTGGAACAGCTTGCCATGCGGCTTCAGGCTGGACTTGACGCCAACGCGCGCGAGTACGGCATCGCGATGACGATCAATCGCGTCGGCTCGATGGTCTGCCCGTTCCTGACCGACAAGCAGGTCATCAACTTCGAGACGGCGAAGCAGTCCAACACGGAGCGATTCCGCACGCTGTTCGGCCGAATGCTCGATCAAGGCGTCAACCTTCCGCCTTCCCAGTTCGAGGGTTGGTTCCTGTCCATCGCCCACAGCGAGGACGATATCGACGAGACGATCGCGTCGCATCGCGCGGCCCTCGGCAAGTTCTAAGCGGGGCGCGCGCAAGTCCGTAGGCATGCCCACCTTTTTTAAGGCATATAGATAGATAAGGAGTGAAGCCTGCCTCCGGGCGTATCCGGCAGCCGGGGATGCAGGGACTCTATGCCGAGAGGGGGGAGACCTGTCGTGACGGAATCGTCGAACGGGTTGAGATTCGATATTTACGAACGGGTACAGCTGGCAAGCGACGCCTTGCCCATCGACACGCTCGAAGAGATCGAGCTGTCGCCGCACATCGAGGCGCTCGAGCAGGAAGATAGCGTGCTGCTGCGCGGGTATTTGCTGCTGAGCGGCACGTACCGGCCGATCGGGGAAGTGGATTCGGCGGGATCGCTGGAGCATCGCATTCCGGTCGAGATCTCCTTGCCGCAGAGCCGCGTGCGTCAATTGGAGGAACTGGATGTGGAGATCGACCATTTCGACGTCGATCTGCTAACCGAGCGTTCGCTGAACGTGACCGGCGTGCTGGGCTTGCGCGGCGTGCAGACGGAGGCGCGCGAGGCGCCGGTGTGGCACGAGGACGGCTTCACGGTCGCGCACGAAGCGCCGGAGCGGGTATCCGCTATCGAAGCGGAAAGGCGAGACGAGGCCAATCAGGCCTTATCGCTGCCTCCGCTTGGCGAATCCGCGTTCGAACCTGCAGCGGCGATCGGAACGAACGGCGGCTTCGCCGGAACAAGCGAAGCTGGACGGGCGAACGACTCGTTCGCCGCGGGCGGCCAGCCGCAAGCGCCCGTTTATTCGCAGCCCGGACCGGTTTATTTGCCGCCCGCCTGGACGGATCCGAACGCCGCCCAGGAGACGGCCGTTTCGCCGGTCTGGTACGAGCAGCAGCGCGCCCGCGCCGAAGCCGAAGCAAGGGCGCGGGAAGAAGCGCTGCTGCGGGAGCAGGAGCTCGCCCAGGTCGCCGCCGAGGCGCTGGAGCGGCAGCTCGCCGAAGCGGCGAGGGCGGAGGCGGACCGGGCGGCCCGCGCCGCCGAGGAAGCGCGAGCCTTCGAGCTCGCGGAACGCGAAAAGGCAGAGCGGGAGGCGCTGGATGCGATCGCGCGGGCGGAGCGCGAGAGGCAGCTGGAGGCGGAGCGGGACCGGCAGGAGGAGGCTGAAGCCTGGGAGCGGCTGCTCGCCTACCAGCGTCTTGAGGAGGAGCCGGCCGAGTTCGTCGCACCGGCAGAGGCCGCGCCTGTCGAGACCGTTTCTCCGCAGTCGGAGCCTCCAAGCTATCCGCAGGTGTACGAGGCTCAAATTCCAGCGGCTTCCGCATGGCCGGGTCTCGAAAACGACCTGCAGGATCAGGATCAGACGGAGTCCGCCGAGACCGGCGAAGCTGCCCGGAAGGGGCAGCGCCAGCCGGAGCCGGCAGGACCGAAGCTGGGCTTGTCCAGCAAAGGATCGGGCGGTTCCGAATCCGTATTCGGCGTCGGCATATTGTCGCAGCTCGGAGACAAAGGCGCGATTCGCGAGGCCGATCTGAAGGCTGCCGAAGAAGCGAGGCTGGCCGCGCCTCCCGAAAATACGCAGAATAGCCGCGCTTCGGGCGACGAGATCGAATGGACGCGCCTGTTTCTTGCCAAGGAAGCCGGCCAATCTTTTCGCAAAGTAAAGATGGTGATCGTGCAGCGGGAGGACACGCTGGACGGCATCGCGGGCAAGTATCAGCTGCAGTCCCGCGAGCTGCAGCTGTACAATCGGCTTCCGGACCCGCATCTGGCGGAAGGCCAGGTGCTGTATATTCCTTAAGCGTTCAATCGGTTCGCCCCGCGGCAGTCGTCTGCCGCGGGGCGTCTTGGCGTTTTGGGCCGGCGCGCATAGGCCGTTGCCGCGGGCAGGTTGACTGCATGTAACCGTACGGGTATGATAGGGAAATAAGACATGGATAGGGACCAGTAAGCAGTCGTACCCTTCAGAGAGCGGAACCGCTGCCTCGCAGCGCTGCGAGGTTCCGCAGGAAGTAAGCTGCCGAAGTCGCCCTGGAGTTTCCCGTTCGAACCGAGCACGCCGTAGAACGGGACGGCCGCAGCCGTTATCCTGCGTTCGAGAGCCGCATTTCGTCCGATTGGGAGATGCGGAATGAAGGTGGTACCACGGAAGTTCAACCTTTCGTCCTTTGCGGCGGGAGGTTTTTGCTTTTTTTCGGGGTCTCGCCCCGACCGAGCGCGCTTCGCGCGCCGTTCCGGCCCGGCAGACAGCAGGCGTGCTGCATGCCGATCGCCAATCGTCCGATCTACGTCCCTGGAGGTTGTGAATTCTATGAGCGACATCAATCAAAGCAAACCCCTTGAACTGCCCACCACGTACGACCCGACCGGCGCCGAGCAAAAATGGTACGACGCCTGGCTCGCGGGCGGTTATTTCAAAGCCGGACTGAGGCCCGACGCGCCCAAATACACGATTGTCATCCCGCCGCCCAACGTGACGGGCATGCTGCATATCGGCCATGCGCTCGACCTGACGCTTCAGGACATCCTGATCCGCTTCAAGCGGATGCAGGGCTTTGACGCGCTGTGGGTGCCGGGCACGGACCACGCGGGCATCGCCACGCAGACCAAGGTCGAGAGCAAGCTTCGCGAAGAAGGCCTGTCCCGTTACGATCTCGGACGGGAGAAGTTCCTCGAGCGCGTCTGGGACTGGAAAGAGCAGTACGCGGGTTCGATCCGCAAGCAATGGTCGAAGATGGGGCTCAGCCTCGATTACTCCCGCGAGCGGTTCACGCTCGACGAAGGCTTGTCCAAGGCGGTCCGCGAGGTGTTCAAGCGCCTCTACGACAAAGGCCTGATCTACCGCGGCAAGCGTATCATCAATTGGGATCCGGCGGCCAAGACCGCGCTCTCCGACATCGAAGTCGAATACAAAGAAGTGAACGGGCATCTCTACCATCTGCAGTATCCGCTATCGGACGGCAGCGGCTATCTGACGGTCGCGACGACGCGTCCCGAGACGATGCTGGGCGATACGGCGGTCGCCGTGCATCCCGAAGACGAGCGCTACAAGCACCTGATCGGCAAGACGCTCCGGCTCCCGGTCGTCGGCCGCGAGATTCCGGTCATCGGCGACGAGTACGTCGACAAAGACTTCGGCAGCGGGGCCGTCAAGATCACGCCGGCGCACGACCCGAACGACTTCGAGGTCGGCGCCCGCCACGATCTGCCGCAGATCATCGTCATGGACGAGAGCGGCCGGATGAACGATCAAGCCGGCCCGTACGAGGGCATGGACCGCTCCGATTGCCGCAAGGCGATCGTCAAGGACCTGCAGGAGCAAGGCGTCCTGATCCGCATCGAGGATCACGTTCACCAGGTCGGGCACAGCGAGCGCAGCGGCGCCGTCGTGGAGCCGTATCTTTCGACGCAGTGGTTCGTCTCCATGAAGCCGCTCGCCGAAGCCGCGATAGGCGCGCAGCGGTCCGGCAAGGGCGTCAATTTCGTGCCGGACCGCTTCGAGAAAATCTATTTGCACTGGATCGAGAACGTGCGCGACTGGTGCATCTCCCGCCAGCTCTGGTGGGGACACCGCATACCGGCGTGGTATAGGGAAGGTACGGACGAGATCTACGTCGGGACGGAAGCGCCGGAAGGCGAAGGCTGGGTGCAGGACGAAGACGTGCTGGATACATGGTTCAGCTCGGCGCTTTGGCCGTTCTCCACGCTCGGCTGGCCGGACAGCACCGAGGACCTCAAGCGTTACTATCCGACGGACGTGCTCGTCACGGGCTACGACATCATCTATTTCTGGGTCGCCCGGATGATTTTCACCGCGCTGGAGTTCACGGGAGCGTCGCCGTTCAAGGATGTGCTCATCCACGGTCTCGTGCGCGACGCCGAAGGACGCAAGATGTCCAAGTCGCTCGGCAACGGCGTCGATCCGTTCGAGGTCATCGAGAAGTACGGCGCGGACGCGATGCGCTACATGCTGTCCACGGGCAACACGCCGGGGCAGGATCTTCGGTTCCGCTGGGAGAAGGTCGAGCAGGCGCGCAACTTCGCCAACAAGATCTGGAACGCTTCGCGCTTCGCCTTGATGAACCTCGAGGGCTTCAAGGCGGACGATATCGATCTGGCCGGCAGCCTGTCTACCGCGGACCGCTGGATTTTGCACCGGTTCCACGAGACGGCGCGCGACGTGACCCGGCTCATGGAAACGTACGAATTCGGCGAGACGGGACGGCTGCTGTACAACTTCATTTGGGACGATCTGTGCGACTGGTATATCGAGTTCGCCAAGCTCACGCTCTACGGGGAAGACGCGGCGTCGAAGGCGAGCACGCAGTCGGTCATCGCCTACGTGCTGGACCGTACGCTGCGCCTGCTGCATCCGTTCATGCCTTATTTGTCGGAAGAGATCTGGCAGCATCTGCCGCACGAAGCCGGAGAGACGATCACGCTGGCGGCCTGGCCGACCTATGACGCCGCGTTCGATGCGCCAGACGCGGTCGCGGAGATGGGACTGCTCATGGACGCGATCCGCGCCGTGCGCAACGTGCGCGCCGAAGTCGGCGTTACGCCGGGCAAAAAGGTCGAGCTGCTCGCGAAGCCGACGACGGAAGCGTCCGCGGGCATACTGAAGCGCAACGAGGAGTATCTCCGCCGCTTCTGCAACACGTCGAGCCTTACGCTGGACGCCGGTCTCTCGGCGCCGGAGAAGGCGATGACCGCCATCGTGACGGGCGTCGAGCTATACTTGCCGATCGCCGGCCTGATCGATATCGGCCAGGAGATCGCGCGTCTGACCAAGGAGCTCGCATCGCTGAGCGCCGAAGTCGAGCGCGTGGAGAAAAAGCTGGCGAACGAAGGGTATATCGCCAAGGCGCCTGCCCATGTCGTCGAGCAGGAGCGCGCGAAGGGCGCCGACTATCGCGACAAGCGCGACAAGGTGCTCGCCCGGATCGAAGAGCTTAAAAACTGATGGAGGCGAACGCAGGCATGACAACTTCGCAAGACGCGTCATCCCAGAACGCTCATGACCTGACATCCGCCGGCCAAGGCCCCGAAGCATCCTTCCGTACCGCGGCCGAGGCGGTCGGCTGGATCTCCGGTCTCGCGCCGGTCGTCGGCATCAAGCCGGGCCTCGAGCGGATGGAGCTCCTTTTTGGAAAAGCTGAATTACCCGCACCGCCGGCTCCGGTTCATCCATGTGGCAGGCACGAACGGCAAGGGCTCCGTATGCGCCATGCTGGCTTCCGTGCTGCGCAAGAGCGGCTACGACGTCGGCTTGTTCACGTCGCCCTATTTGACTTCGTTCGCGGACCGAATCGATTACAACGGCGAAGCGATGCCGGAGGAAGCGATCGTCTCTCTCGCGAACAGGCTGAAGCCGCTCTCGGACGAACTGGCGGATTCCGAATGGGGACCGCTGACGGCCTTCGAGCTGACGACGGCCATGGCGATTTTGTATTACGCGACCGTTGCATTTCCGGATTATGTCGTTTGGGAAACGGGGCTGGGCGGGCGTCTCGACGTGACGAACGTCGTCACGCCGGTCATCAGCGTCATCACGAACGTCGGGCACGATCATATGGATCTGCTGGGCGATACCATTGAGGAAATCGCGCGCGAAAAGGCGGGCATCGTCAAAGCCGGCGTCCCGGTCGTATCGACCGTCGAGCAGCCGGAAGCCGCCGCGATCGTCAAAGAGACCGCAGCCGCGCGCAAAGCGACGCTTTATCGGCTAGGCGAGCAATTTTCCTATGAGAACCGCGGCGCGCAGGAAGATGCGCAATCGTTCGATTTTCGGAATTTGTTCAGAGGGCTCGAGGACGTCCGGATCGGCTTGGCCGGTCCGCACCAGCAGACCAATGCCGCCGCCGCGATCATGGCGATCGACGTCCTTCGGACGTATTACGCGCTGATCGTGGACGAGGAAGACCTGAGGGAAGGTCTGCGCCGGGCGGCGTGGCCGGGCAGGCTCGAGCTGGTCAGCGACGAGCCGCGAATTTTGCTGGACGGCGCGCACAATCCCGAAGGCATGGCCGCGCTCGCGGAGGCGCTGCGGCAGGGCTATCCGCGCGACAAGCTCAACGTGCTGCTCGCCATGATGCCCAACAAGAATCATGAAGACGCCTTAAGGCATATACTACCAATGGTGAGTACGCTTGTCGTTACGGAACCGGACCATCATCGCAAGATGGGGGCTGAAGCGCTGGCGGATGTCGCCCGGCGTGCGGGGCGGGATACGGGCGGCGCGGCAGCCGTCATCGTCGAACCGGATTGGCGCAAAGCGCTCGAAAAAATACAATCCCTCGCGGCCGCCGAACCCGAGGAAAATACGTTGACGCTCGTGACGGGCACGCTTTATTTGATCGCGGACGTCCGTTCGTGGCTGCTCGAACGCAAGACTTCTGACAAAGGCTGGTGAAGCGTCGTTGGCAACGGCTGAACACGTACATTTTATCGGCATCGGCGGCTACGGGATGAGCGCCATTGCCAGAGTGATGCTGGAGATGGGCTATCATGTGACCGGGTCGGACGTCGCCCGGCAGGAATTGACGGACAAACTGGCCAGCAAAGGGGCCGAGATCTACATCGGGCATGAGCCGCGCAACGTTCGAGGCGCGAATTTGGTCGTATACTCGACGGCGCTCGCGCGGGATAACGTCGAGCGCGTGGAGGCGGAGAGCCTGAATATTCCCACGCTTCACCGCGCGCAGATGCTGGCGAGGCTGCTCAACAGCCGGACCGGCATCGCGGTGGCCGGCGCGCACGGCAAGACGACGACCTCGTCCATGATCGCGCTCGTCATGGAGCTGTCCGGCCTCGATCCCACGTATATCATCGGGGGGGAGATCGTGAACGTCGGCACGAACGCGAAGGCGGGCAAAGGCGAGCACGTCGTGGCCGAGGCGGACGAGAGCGACGGCTCGTTCCTTCAATACGAGCCCGCGGTAGCGGTCGTCACGAACATCGAAGCGGACCATCTCGAGAACTACGACGGCGACTTCGGCAAGCTCAAGGCCGCTTACGTACAATTCCTTAAGCAGGTTCGCCCCGACGGGTGCGCGGTCGTCTGCGTCGACGACGCCAATGTAAGGGAACTGTTGCCCCAGGTGTCGGGGACGAGCGTGATCACCTTCGGCATCGAAGGCGAAGCGGACTACAAGGCGGTCTCCATCGAACTCGGCGACCGCCAGGCCGCCTTCGAAGTCGTCAAGAGCGGAGCGTCGCTCGGCCGCGTGCGTCTCTCAGTCCCCGGCCTGCACAACGTCTACAACGCGCTCGCGACGATCGTCGTTTGCCTGCACGCTGGCGTGCCCTTCGAACGCATCGCGTCGTCGATCGTCGAGTTCAGGGGCGCGAAGCGACGGTTCCAGGTGCTTGGAGACGTGAACGACATCCTCGTCATCGACGATTACGCGCATCATCCGACCGAGATTCAGGCGACGATCTTGGCGGCCAAGGCGACGGGCAAACGCATTTTGGCTGTATTTCAGCCGCAGCGGTACACGCGTACCTACTTTCTGCTGGACGCGTTCAGCCGGGCATTCGCCGAGGCGGACGAGGTATATATTACCGATATCTACTCGCCGGCCGGCGAGAAGCGCATCGAAGGCGTGACGTCTTCGCGCCTCGTCCAGTTGATCGCCGAGAACAGCAATGCCAACGTTACGCACGTGCCGACGCGCGAGCAGGTCCGCGACCTGCTCGCCGAGCGGGTGAAGCCCGGCGATCTCGTCTTGACGATGGGTGCAGGCGACATCTGGAAGTCGGCCGACGAATTGTCCCGCATCCTTCGGGAGCGAGCGGGGAAGCAATAGCATGATCGAAGCGCAGCGGGCTCGCCCCGTTGCGCTTTTTTGGTGCGCCTGCACGCCGGCAGGACGCAAGTCGTCACCATTGAAGCTGCTTTGACCGACTGACCGATGCGCCTACCCCGATTGAACTACTTTGCCCCGCCGACCGTTTCGCATGTCGCTAGAAGTCCTCGATAGGACTACTTTGCCCCGCCGACCGATACGCATGTCGCAAGAAGTCCCAGATAGAACTCCTTCGCCCCGCCGACCGATACGCATGTCGCAAGAAGTCCTCGTTAGAACTAATTTGCTTCGTCGACCGATTCACGTGTCGCAAGAAGTCCCCGATAGGACTACTTTGCCCCGCCGACCGTTTCGCATGTCGCTAGAACTCCCCCGATAGAACTCCTTTGCCCCGCCGACCGATTCGCATGTCGCAAGAAGTCCCCGTTACGGCTTGCGCGTTGAGGCCGCAGGCTGCATAGCGTCGATCATATTCTCTCTCATTCGTTCATAGACTAGGATTAATAGACGAAGCAGCAGGGAGAGAAGCCAAGATGCAGCCACCTTCCAAAATGACCTTTAAATTTGAAGGCAACCTTCCGCGGGAAGTGCGAAACGATAGCGTCGAACAATCACATACTTCACCGCAAGCATCGGGGCAAGGAGACGCGAACGCAGCCCTTGCGGAGCCGACCGTCCGCGGATTCCAGCCGCGCGGCTTTTCGGCGCAGGCGGGCAGGCAGACGCCGACCGCCGGCAGCGGATATCGCCTGCCCGGCAAGGGCGCGCATATCGGGCAAGGCAGTCCTTCCCCCCACTCCGAGGCTTGACGCGCGCGCGCAAGCTGCCTTGGCGGAGACCGTCGGCCGGACGGAAGAACGGCCGACAAGCCACGCCTCCCGGGGCAACAAGCCATCAGACGCGCCCACGTCCCGCAGCGTGCTTCGGCCGGACACGCATCATCACGGTACGATGCCGTTCGGCGATCAACCGGGCCGTTCGCCGGCGCAGGGCGGATCGTCCGCGCGCGATGCAAGACCGGGGCCGTATGAAGACGACGTCGAAGCCCTGGAGCAAATGATCCGCGGCGCCGATCGCGAGCGCGGCCATAAGACCAAAGGGGATCTCCCGCCGAGCTCGGGCCGCGCGCACACCTTGACGTCCGGGCGCGTGGCCGGTTTTCGCAAGCCCGCTTCAACCCAGTCGCCGCCGCGCGAATTTCCATACGCAGACCTTGGAGGCATGGCGGCGGATTCCCGCAGGCAACAGGTCGATCCGTCTTACGATGTTCATGAACGTTACGAGCCTCATCATCCAAGCGCGGCGTCAGGCGCCGGCATGCTGCCTGCAGATGCAGACCCGTTTGTGAACGAGGACGGGCATTGGATCGAAGACGGGGGGAATCCGGAGATATCGAGGCGGACCGTCGTGGATGCGCATCTTCGCTTCGGTGGCGGCCGCGATCGTCACAGGCGCTATTTTCGGGTATATCGTACTGGCGCTGTTCACGGGCGAACCGATCCTGCCCACAGGCAGCGCCGCCGATCCGGCAACCGCCGGATTAAAGCCTGTCGCATCGGGCGCGGCGGCTTCGGAAGGCGCGAAGGCGGATCCGGCGGCGTCCGGGCAGGGAACGGGCAAGCCGGACGATGCGACCGCGACGGCAGCGCCGGACAAGGCGGCAAGCGCCTCGGGCGATGCCGAGGTGCCGGCCTCGGTCAGCTATCTGCTGCAGTACGGCGTCTTTCAGAGCGAGGCCAGCATGGACGAAGCCGTACAAGCGCTGACGAGCCAGGGCATCGCGGCCGCGACGGATACGACTGACGGGTACCGCGTATATGCGGGGATCGCAGCCGGCAAAGCCGAAGCGGAAAAACTGGCCGCTGCGCTGACGGACGAGGAACTGTACGCGAAGGCGCTGGACAATCCTGCGCTCTCGCTCCCTGAAGACGCCTGCGGCGGTATCGTGGGCTGCGTTTCTAGAGGAAAGCGACGCGCTCGGCCGCTTGCTCGCCGGGACTTCGGCCGAGCTGTTGGCCGAAGGCGGGACGCAGCCGCCGGGGGCGCAGTCCGACGCAGACATGCAAGCCGCATCGAAGCGCTGGATAGCGACCCTAACGGACATGGCCGCGTGGTCCGGCAGCCGCGGCGAGCCTGCGCAAGCCGTTGCCGCCCAGCTTCAAGCGGCCCTCGAGCAGTGGACCGCATACGGCAAGGAACCTTCCGCCGCCCGCTTGCGGGCCGTGCAGGCCCCGACGATGAAGGCGGCGTTGACCGCGCGCCGGCTTCGGGAAGAACTCGGCGAGGACGGGGACTGAGGCGTCCTTTCTTCAGATCGCGGGATCGCTGGCCCTCAAGACCTATCGACGCCGCGGCATCCGGCGTCGCGCGTGCCTGCAGCCCCGACCAAGGGGCTGTCTTTGCGTTGTCCATTGTGCGTGCCGCCGCAGCCACGTATAATAATGAAGCAAGTGTCAAAAAATGGCGGGAGACGTAGATAGCGTGAAGAAAAACGGCTGGATATTGATTTTATTCGTATTCCTCGGCATGCTGGCCGGCGCGCTTGTCGCGGATTGGCTGAAGCGCGTCCCCGGACTCGATTTCCTCACGCGGACGGTGAAGGTGCACTGGTCCCCTTCCGCCGATTTGCTCGTTCTCGTTTACAACATCAATATTTCGCTGAACGTGAGCCTGCTCAGTATGGTCGGCATCGCGGCGGCGATCTGGATTTACCGGAAAATGTAGCCAACGCCCGCAGGGCAAAGTTAAAAGAAGTCGAAAGGGAGATTGCCGCTATGACCCAAAGCGTATCGACGAAAACGAGCGCCACGCTCGTACTCGCATCGACGTCGCCGCGCAGGCAGCAGTTGATCGGTTTGCTCGGCTTGCCCGTCGAGATCATGCCCAGCCATGCCGACGAGGATACGCCTGAAGGCTGGAGTCCCGCGCGCATCGTCGAAGCGCTTGCCCGCCGCAAGGCTGAAGCCGTGCTGGACAGGGCCGCGCGCACGCCGGGGGCGATCGTCGTGGGCAGCGATACCATCGTCGTGCTGGACGGGGACGTCCTCGGCAAGCCGAAGGATCGCGGGGATGCGATAGCGATGCTGACGCGGCTTGCGGGCCGCGGACACGAAGTGTTCACGGGCCTCTGCTGCATCGAGGCGTCGTCCGGCCGCGCCGTCGTGTCTCACAGCGTCACGCGCGTGTTCATGCGGGCGCTGACGGAGGACCAGATCGCCCGTTACGTCGATTCGGGCGAGCCAATGGACAAGGCCGGCGCTTACGGCATTCAGGAGATCGGCGCGATGCTCGTCGACCGGATCGAAGGCGACTTTTTCACCGTCGTCGGATTGCCGGTTTCCCTGCTCGCTTCGCAGCTCGGCGAGTTCGGTCTTCAGCTTCCCTGACCGGATCGGATGAGGGATTTCGCACGGACGACGCACGACGGCCGCGACCAGGCCGCGGGGTAGCGTCCCGCCGGAAGACCTTGAGCCGATATCCGCAGCCGATGCGGTCGATAGGGAAGAGGGAACGATCGATATGGAGCAACGCGTTTATACGTTAAGGGAAATGCCGGAAGACGAAAGGCCGCGCGAGCGGATGCGAAGCCGGGGCGCCGCCGCCCTCAGCCATGCCGAGCTGCTGGCCATTCTACTTCGCACGGGCACGAAAAACGAGTCCGCGATTCACCTCGCGCAGCGAATATTGAACGAATGCGGCGGACTCCGCAGACTGGCCGAGCGCGCCTGGGACGAGCTTATACATATCAAAGGCATCGGTCCCGCCAAGGCGGTCGAGCTGCAGGCTTCGATCGAGCTGGGCAGACGAATGGCCCGCGCGAAGCTCCCCCGAGATGCCGCGCATCCAGCGTCCCCAGGACGCCTCCGAGCTTGTGATGGAGGAAATGCGGCATTTGCGCGAGGAGCGCTTCGTTTGCCTGTTTCTCGATACGAAAAACCAGGTCATCGCCATGGACACGCTCTCCGTCGGTTCCCTGAGCGCGGCCATCGTACATCCGCGCGAAGTATTCCGGGCGGCCATCCGCCGCAGTAGCGCCTCCATCATCTGCGCCCACAACCATCCTAGCGGAGATCCGACGCCGAGCGCGGAAGACATCGCGCTTACCCGGAGGCTCGCCGAGGCCGGCCAGCTGGTCGGCATCGAATTGCTCGATCATTTGGTAATCGGTGACAATCGCTTTGTTAGTTTGAAGGAGCTGGGCTCCTTGTAATATAATATACAGGATTGTCCCAACAGGAGGTTACAAAGCATGTTCGGAGGATTTACACGAGACCTGGGTATCGACCTGGGCACAGCTAACACGCTCGTATACGTCAAAGGCAAAGGCATCGTCGTCAGGGAGCCCTCCGTGGTCGCCCTTCGTACCGATACAAAGAAGATCGAGGCCGTCGGCGAAGCCGCCAAAAAAATGATCGGACGGACCCCCGGCAATATTCGCGCCATCCGTCCGATGAAGGACGGCGTCATCGCCGACTTCGACACGACCGCTACGATGATCAAGTACTTTTTTGAACCGCGCCCAGAAGCAGCGCTCCTTCCCTTCGCGCCATCCCAACGTGATGATCTGCGTGCCTTCCGGCATCACCGCCGTCGAGAAGCGCGCGGTCGAAGACGCCGCCAAGCAAGCCGGCGCGCGCGACGCCGTCACGATCGAAGAGCCGTTCGCGGCGGCGATCGGCGCGGACCTGCCCGTCTGGGAGCCGACAGGCAGCATGGTCGTCGATATCGGCGGCGGCACGACCGAGGTCGCGGTCATCTCGCTCGGCGGCATCGTCACCAGCCGCTCGATCCGCGTGGCGGGCGACGAGATGGACGAGTCGATCATGCAGTACATCAAGCGTCTCTACAATCTGATGATCGGCGAGCGCACGAGCGAACAGCTCAAGATGGAGATCGGTTCGGCGCTGCCGCTCGACAAGATGGAGTCGATCGAGATTCGCGGCCGCGACCTGGTCAGCGGTCTGCCGAAGACGCTCGCCATCACGTCCGACGAGATCACCGAAGCGCTGGCCGATACGGTGAACGCGATCGTCGACGCCGTCAAGGTGACGCTCGAGAAGTGCCCGCCCGAGCTGTCCGCGGACATCATGGACCGCGGCATCGTGCTGACGGGCGGCGGCGGCCTGCTTCGCAATCTGGACAAGCTGCTCGCAAGAGAGACCGGCATGCCGGTCATCGTCGCCGAGAATCCGCTCGATTGCGTGGCGATCGGCACCGGCAGGGCGCTCGAAAATATCCATCTGTTCAAGTCCAAGGGCTCTTCTCGCGGGCGTTAATGCGCCGGGTACCGCCGTTCGGCGGCATGTCAGAAGCAGGTGATCGTTATTTTTAAATTATTCGGAACCAAACGTTTATTCATTCTCATGATCGGCTTGATCCTATTTATCGCCGTCATGGGGTTCACCTTGCGCCGCAGCGGCTTGACGTGGCCCGAACGCTTCGTCAACGACGCGTTCGGGACGGTGCAAAGCGCGTTGTACCGGCCGGTCGGAGCGGTCGCGGGCTTCTTCCGCGACCTCGGCCGGCTTTCCGACGTCTACAAGGAGAACGAAGAGCTGCGCCGCACTGTCGCCATGTACACGCAGGATCAGATCCGCTACAACCGGATCGCGAGCGAGAACGAGCGTTACAAAAAAAGAGCTTGAGTTCAAGCAGCGGCAAGAGCAATTATTCAATTATAAGCAGGTAATCGCACAGGTGATCGCAAGCGGCTCCAATCCGTACGACAAGACGATCAAGATCGATCAGGGCGCACACGACGGGGTCAAAGCCGGAATGGCGGTCGTCACCGTGGACGGACTCGTCGGTCTGGTCAGCAAGGTGTCCGAGTTCACGTCGACCGTCATGCCGATCACCGAGCTGGACTCCGCGGCCCCGGACACGCTCCAGATCTCCGCGACCGTATCGGGCAAGGAACAGCAAGTATTCGGCATCGTCGACTACGACAAGGAAAACGGCGTCATGCGCATGAGCAAAATCGACGAAAACGCGAACGTGGCCGAGGGCGATACCGTCGTTACGTCCGGCATGGGCGGCGTATTGCCCAAGGGCCTGGTCATCGGCAAGGTGCTGTCCAATCAGGTCGGCGACTTCGGCCTCACGCATACGGCGACGATCCAGCCGGCCGCCAAGTTCGATCATCTGTACGAAGTATTCGTCGTCATGACGCCGGATCCGGATAAGCCATGACGAAGATCCGAATGAACCGGGCCATCGTGGCTACGCTCGTCCTGCTGCTGATCCAGACCTCGGTGCTGCCCTGGCTCGTGCCTGCCGCATGGAGCGGCCGGCTGCTGCTGCATCTTCCGTTCGTCATGACGGTTTTCGTCGCGCTGCTGGGCGGCCGGCATCGCGCTTTTTTTGTTCGGACTCGGGTTCGGGTTGCTCGAGGATATGCTGTTTTACGGCCATATGATCGGCGCGTACGCTTTCGGCATGGCCCTGTTCGGATATTTGATCGGGCTCGCCTTCGAGCGCAAGCTTAGCACGCTGGCCTTCGTCCTGCTATTGACCGGCGCGGGCGGCGGTTTGCTCGACATGCTCGTCTATTTCGTGTACAAGCTGTTCTCGCTCACGCACTTAAGCGCCAGCTTCGTCTTCTACTGGCAGGTGCTGCCGACGCTGCTGCTGCACATGCTGGTCGCCTTGGCGCTGTACTTGCCTTCGCGACGCTACCTGATCCGGCAAGTCGTATCGCAATCGGAGGCAAGCCGAAGGCAACTAAAACCTTCGCGCCGGCGACGGAGCGGAGCAGCCATGCAGGAATTCGGGCTTCCCTGCCCGAATTGGTTAGCAGTAGGAGGGACGAGCCGTGAATGTCAAATCGCTAGTGACGATCAAAGGAATCAAGGACGGACTCGTATTTCTGCTCGACGACGCCTGCGAGCTCGAAGCGCTGATCCAGGAACTCGAAGCCAAGCTGGAAAAGCACGAGCAGCAGCTGGCGGGGCCGATCGTGCATATCCAGATCAAGCTTGGAGCCCGTCAGCTTCCCGAGGAAGACAAAGAGCGCATTCGCTCGATTATTCGCAAGCAGGGCAATTTCGTCGTTCAATCGATCGAGAGCGATCCGCTTCCCGTCGGACCGGCCGACTATAGCGCCTATAAGGTCGAGACGGTCACCGGCATCGTCCGCTCCGGGCAGACGCTCGAGCACGAAGGGCATTTGCTGCTGCTAGGGGACGTCAATCCCGGCGGGGCGGTCCGGAGTACGGGAGATATTTATATAATGGGCGCGCTTCGAGGCGTGGCTCACGCCGGTTGCGCCGGTCATTCGGAGGCGATCATCGCGGCGTCGCTCATGAAGCCGACGCAGCTTCGCATCGCCGAGGTGATCAGCCGGCCGCCCGACGAATGGGCCAGGGGCGAATCGTGGATGGAATACGCTTATTTAAAGGACGGCGCCATGCAAATCGACAAGGTGGCGCATCTGCACCATATCCGCAATCGAGCCTTGCAGGCCAAAGGAGTGTAGAACGATGGGTGAAGCGATAGTCGTGACATCGGGCAAGGGCGGCGTCGGCAAGACGACGACCTCCGCGAACGTCGGCACGGCCCTGGCGCTCATGGGCAAAAAGGTGTGCATGATCGATACCGATATCGGTCTGCGCAATCTGGACGTCGTGATGGGTCTCGAAAACCGGATCATTTACGATCTGATCGACGTGGCCGAGGGGCGATGCCGCCTGAACCAGGCGCTCGTGAAGGACAAGCGCTTCGACGAGCTGTACATGCTGCCGGCCGCGCAGACGAAAGACAAAAACGACATTTCGCCCGACCAGGTTCGCAAGATCGTGGAAGAGCTGAAGCCCGATTTCGACTATGTCATTATCGATTGTCCGGCCGGGATCGAGCAGGGCTTCCGCAATGCGATCGCCGGCGCCGATCATGCCATCGTCGTGACGACGCCTGAAAACGCGGCCGTCCGGGACGCCGACCGGGTCATCGGCCTGCTCGAAAAAACGAATATTTCGCAGCCCAAGCTCATCATCAACCGGATTCGTCCGAATCTGCTGAAGAGCGGGGACATGCTCGAGGTCGACGATATAATCCAGGTGCTGGCGATCGATCTGATCGGCATCGTGCCGGACGACGAGGATGTCATCAAGGCGGCGAACCAGGGCGAGCCGACCGTCATGAATCCGAACTCCCGCGCCGCGATGGCCTACCGCAACGTCGCGCGCCGCATTCTCGGCGAGACCGTGCCGCTGATGCACCTGGAAGAAAAATCCGGCGTGCTGCGGCGCATGCGCAAGTTTCTCGGAATGGGTTGATCTGAATTGCTTAACCGTCTTAAAAAAATCGATCTGATCATGCTGCTGTGCCTGTTCGGCTTCATGGCGATCAGCGCGCTGCTCGTGCGCAGCGCGACGAGTATGGATGCCGGATATTCCGGCAAGCCGATGCAGCAGCTCATCTTTTACTGTATCGGGTTCGTGCTCATTTTGCTGACGACGTTGTTCAATTACAGGCTGCTGCTGAAGACCTGGTATGTTTGGTACGGTCTCGGACTTGCGCTGCTTGTCGCCGTCTACCTGTTCGCGACTCCGGTCAACGGTGCCAAGAGCTGGTTCGAGCTGCCGGGCAACATTCAGTTCCAGCCTGCAGAAGTTGTTAAGATTTTCCTTATTATCACCGTTGCTTGGCTCATGGGACGCAGGCAGGGCGACCCTTTATCGATGCGCAAGGACGTGCTGTTGATCGCGGCGGTCTCGTTCGTTCCTTTTTTTGCTCGTCATGATTCAGCCGGATCTCGGCAACGCAACCATCTACGTATTTATCGTGCTCGGCATGTTATGGATCGGCAACGTGCGTTATTCGTACGTCCTCATCGGTCTTGCCGCCGTCGTAGGCGGAATTTTGCTATTTTACACGCTGTTTAATTCGTACAATCAAGAGATCAAGACCTACCTGGAAGACCACAACAAAGGCCACTGGTACCAACGGATCAACACGTACATCCATCCGGATGAAGCGTCCGCGGACGCGAAGCGCCAGACCGAATACGCCAAGATCGCGATCGGATCCGGCGGACTGGCCGGGGACGGATACATGCAGGGCGAGTCCAAAAATCGCAAGTTCATCCCCTACACGTACTCGGATTCGATCTTCGTCGTCGTCGGGGAAGAATTCGGCTTCCAGGGCGCGGCGGTGCTGCTCCTCCTGTATTTCGTTTTCATATACAGGATGATCATCATCGCTTACCAGTGCATCGACATTAAAGGCTCGTTCATCATTATCGGCATCGCTTCGATGCTCGTGTTCCAGATTTTCCAAAATGTCGGGATGATGATCGGCCTGATGCCGCTCACCGGCATCACGCTGCCGTTCGTCAGCTATGGCGGCACCTCGCTATTGCTCAACATGCTGTCCATCGGACTCGTGTTCAGCATCAGGGCGCATCAGGAGAAATACACGCTCGAAGATTAAATATGCTTTGCCGTTCAGCCGTCCCGTCGCGTCTTCTTCCAAGACGCGGGGACGGCTGTTTGCGTACGCGGAGGTCTATGAGGTCTATTCCTTGTCCTACAGCCATAAGGTGTTAGAAGTAGAGGACAAGGAGGGCTCGGCATGGCGAAGAAATCGGACAAGCGGGATACGTGGCGGACGGGCAGCGCCGCGGGGGACGCGGGCCCCGGAGGCGGCGCGCCGTCGGCGCCGTACGCGTACAGGCCGTATTCGCCGGAGGAGCTGGAGGCCGATCCCGAGCTGTGGTGGAAGGAGCGGCAACGCCAGCTCCGGATGAGCGCCGCCTGGCATCCGATCGTGAAGACGAGGCGGCGCGGGGAGCGCGACGGTTCAGCTCGGGATATCGGACCGATCGGCAGTCTGAGCCGGGGCGTGGAGAAGACGCTCGGCGATCTGCCGAACGCCCTCACCGGCGTTCGGGACGAGCGCGATGCCGTCAGCGCCTCCGCCGCCGGCGGAATCGCCGGCGCGTCCAAAGGGAATGGCGACGGCAGGGAGTCAAGGCGTCCTGCGGGCGGCGTAATGAGCGGAACCTCGGGAGGACTTAGCGGCACGGCCGGCCAAACATCGGGCGGTACGAGCCTTTACGGAGGCGGCGCGCCGATCGCGCCCTGGTACAACGAATCGCCCGGTTCGGACGCGGGACGCCGGCCGCCCGGAGGAGGATTCGATAATCGCGGGCTGCTAGCGCGCCTGAGGCGGGGATTCGTCATGCGCGCAGCGGTCGCTCTTCTGCTCTACGGCGCGGCATGGGGCTGGCTGAAATGGGAGCTGCCGGGCAGCGGGGATGCCGAAGCGTGGATGACGGTGGCGGTGACGCAGGACATGGATTTCTCCGCCGCCGAAGCCTGGTACGGCCGCATGTTCGGAGATTCGCCGTCGTTCCTGCCCGTGTTCCGCCGCGGCGCCGGCGACGTCGAGGAAGTGACCGCGGAGTGGGACGGCCAGCAGACGGTCGCGCCCGTTCAGGGCCGGATCGCGGAGACGTACAAGCAAAACGGCACCGGCGTAAGGATCGAGGCGGCTCCGGGCAGCGCGGTGAGCGCCGTTCACAGCGGACGCGTCATCCAGGTCACGCTTTCTTCCCAGGGAGACGCGACCGTCCTCGTACAGCACGCCGGACGGATCGTGACCGTCTACGGGGGCGTCAGCGCGACTTCGGTGCGGGCGGACGATTGGGTCGAAGCGGGCGGCAAACTCGGCGTGCTCGGGCCGGCGGCAGACGGAGCGAGCGGCAGCTCTCTTTATTTCGCGATTCGCCTCGGGGACCGTTCGCTCGATCCGCAGGAAGTGATTCCTTTTGATTAAACTCGGGGGGCATCGCCTTCAGGTTCCACCCCCCTCTTCGTGCTTCTCATGCTGCTCTCCGTCCTCACCGGCCGCTTCCAGGAGATGATCGCGCTTTTTTTTATCGTGCTGCTGCACGAGCTTGCCCATTTATGGACCGCGCTTCGCTTCGGGTGGAAAATCCGCGAGGTGAAGCTGCTCCCATTCGGCGGCGTCGTCGAGACGGAAGAAGCCGGCTCCGTGCCGGCGCGCGAAGAAGCGCTCGTCGCGGCCGCGGGCCCGGCGTACAACGCGCTGCTGTCGCTGGCGGCTTGGGGGCTTGGCCAGGCCGGTCTGATCGATCAGGCTTGGGCCGAGGATTTTGCCAGAGCGAGCGGCTTGATCGCCGCCTTCAACCTCCTGCCCGTGCTTCCGCTCGACGGCGGCAGGCTGCTGCAATGCTGGTTTTGCCTGCATTTCCCCTATCATCGCACGCTCGTTTGGTCCGCCCGCATCAGCCTGCTGTTCAGTGCTGCCGTCGTGCTCGGCGCTTTGTCTCCGCCGCTCTACGGCGGGCTCGTTCACCTCAATTTACTCGCGATCGGCTTGTTTTTGTTTGCCTCCAATTGGACGTACATGCGCAATCTGCCGTTCGTCTTTCTGCGTTTTCTCGTCCGGAGGGCGGAGCGATCCGCGAGCCGGATCGAGACGGGGACGCTGGCGCAGCCCATCGTCGTGTCGCGTCACCGGCAGCTGTCGCACGTCGTCCGCTTGCTTATGAAAGAGCGCTACCACCTCGTTTACATGATGGATCACGGGAAGATTTCGCGCGTTTTGCCCGAAGGACAGGTCATCGACGGCTTTTTGGGCAGCTTGGCGGAAGGGAATGCGGATTTTCGCTTTTTCATGTAGAATGGGTTAAAACGGCTAAATTACGCGGCCCGGACAGCGATCGCTCCGGACAGCGAGACCGTTCGCCCAGGAGGTTGGCATGAAGCAGCTCTTCGTTCACTGCACGCGCAACGTGACTCAGTCCTCGCTTCTCGAAGACGGCGTGCTGACCGAATTCAGCGTCGAGCGTTCGGAGGGCACCTCCTTGGTCGGGAACATTTATTTGGGGCGCGTCGTCAACGTCCTGCCCGGCATGCAGGCGGCGTTCGTCGACATCGGGCTACCCAAAAACGCCTTCCTGTACGTGGACGACGTTCTTCACCCGCACCTGGACCGGCAGCCCAAGACGAAGCCGTCCATCGCCGAGCTGCTGAAGCCGGGCGACCGGCGCATCGTCCAGATTATGAAGGAGCCGCTCGGCGGCAAAGGCGCGCGGATCACGACGCACTATTCGCTGCCCGGACGCTGCCTTGTTTATATGCCCCACGCCGATTACGTCGGCGTATCCAAGAAAATCGAACAGGAACAAGAGCGCGCCAGGCTCAAGGGACTGGCCGAGGAGCTGCGGGAAGCCGGAGAAGGGCTCATTTTGCGGACCAGCGCCGAAGGCGAGTCGCGGGAGTCGCTCGCGCGGGACCTCGAAGGGCTGCGCAACGTATGGCGCCATATCTCTGAGCGCGGCGCGGCGGCCGAGGCGCCCGCGGAGCTCCATCGGGACTTCGGTCTCGTGCAGCGCACGGTAAGGGACGTATTCAAGCCCGATATGGAAGCGCTGATCGTCGACGACGAGCGCGCTTTCCGGGATGCGCGCGCTTATCTGCAGCAGACTGCGCCGCACCTGGAAAAACGCGTCAAGCTGCATGCCGAATCCGCGCCGCTTTACGAGCATTTCGGGATCAAGTCGCAGATCGACCGGGCTTTCCAGCGGCGCGTGGCGCTGCGGAGCGGCGGCTATCTGGTGTTCGACCATACGGAGGCGTTGACCGTCGTCGACGTCAACACGGGCAAGTATACGGGGGCGACCGATCTCGAAGAGACGGTTTTTCAGACGAATCTCGAAGCGGCGGCCGAGATCGCCAGGCTGCTCCGTCTTCGCGACATCGGCGGCATCGTCGTCGTGGATTTCATCGACATGACGGACGACGAACACCGCAGACGGGTGGTCGAGCGGATCGAGGAGACGATGCGGCAAGACCGGACCAAATGCCAGGTCGTCGGGTGGACGAGGCTCGGCTTGCTGGAGATTACGAGAAAAAAAACGCGCGCGGATCTGATGAGCTACTTTTACGAGACGTGCATCGCCTGCAAAGGAACGGGCAGAACGTACGTAAGGTGATGCTCGAAGCAAACGTGTTGCCACGGGCGGCCGCGTGTGATAGAATACTCTAGTGCGTGCAATGGGCTCCTGTCAATTGCAAGCTACAACCGCACTCCAAAGGGTAGCGAAGACCGGACGTTCGCGGCCGGCACCCCATGAGGCGAGTCTTAGACATGAGGGAGGTGCACACATGTACGCGATTATCGAGACTGGCGGCAAGCAATACAAGGTTCAAGCCGGCGACGTCATCTTCGTGGAGAAGCTCTCCGCAGGCGAAGGCGACAGCGTGACGTTTGACAAGGTTCTGGCCGTATCCAGCGACAAGGGCTTCGTTACCGGAGCTCCGCTTCTGTCCGGCGCTAGCGTGACGGGCAAGGTAGAGAAGCACGTCAAGGGCGAGAAGATCATCGTCTTCCACTATAAACCGAAGAAGAACGAGCGCAAGAAGCAAGGCCATCGCCAACCGTACACCAAGGTGACGATCGAGAGCATCCAGGCTTAAGAGGCGCAGGATGATCAAGATCGACATTCGCCGCGACGAGCGGCAGCGGATCGAGTCCTTCGAAGTATCCGGGCACGCGGGATACGACGATCCGGGTAAGGATATCGTATGCGCGGGCGTGTCGGCCGTCACGGTCGGCGCGGTCAACGCCATCGAGCGCCTGACCGGCATCGTGCCGAAGGCAAAGGTGAAGTCGGGCTTTCTCTCCGCGGACATGCCGCCCGAGGGCGTCGAATCCGATCGCGTCCAGCTTTTGCTGGAGGGGATGGTCGTCGCGCTGGAGGACATCGCGGAGGCTTATGCGAAGCACGTTCGGCTCAAGCAATAATTAAGCACAGAAGGAGGTTGACACCATGTTGAAGCTCAATCTTCAGCTCTTCGCTTCGAAGAAGGGCGTAGGTTCCACGAAGAACGGACGCGATAGCCAATCGAAGCGTCTGGGCGCCAAGCGCGCCGACGGCCAAGCCGTTACCGGCGGCACGATCCTCGTTCGCCAACGCGGCACGAAGATTCACCCGGGCAACAACGTCGGCATCGGCAAGGACGATACGCTGTTCGCACTTGTCGAAGGCGTCGTGAAGTTCGAGCGCTGGGGACGCGATCGCAAGAAAGTTAGCGTCTATCCGGCTCCGGTGGCGCCAGTCGCCGCCGCACTTGAATAATCGACATCCAGAACCCCGGCCGCGCGTAGTGGCCGGGGTTTTTGCGTCGGCGGGCACGAATGGGGCTTCTGCCATCTACAAGGCAGCCTGCGTCGGCTGTATCCAAAGCGGGGAAAAGTAATGATGCCTAGACAAAAAGCCTACGGCTTAATGCTTGCTTCTGCGACGCTCCTGATCCCGGCTGGCGCGGTCGTGGCGTGGCGAGATCGGGTGTGGCCGATCGCGCTGTTTCTCGTGTGGGCGGTCGCCGCAGCCTTAATCGCGGCAATCATCGAACGGCGTGCCTGCAAGCGGGACACGGCCAGGCTCCTGGAGCGCGCTTCGCGCGACATCGTCAAGTCTCGCCAAGACCTCGTCGGCACGCTCAGCCATCATCGTCACGACTGGATGAACGAGCTGCAGATTCTGTACGGCTACCTGCGCATGCAAAAAATCGATAAGGCGATCGCCGTCGTGGACAGAATAAAAGAAGAGATGGAGCGCGACAGCCGCATATCGCGGCTGGGCAGCCCGGAGCTGTCCGCTTATCTGCTCTCCTTCCGGACGTTCTGCGACACATTGACGCTCGATGCGCGCGTAGACGAGAATCTGCAGGCGTCCTGCGTCTCGTCGGCTGGGCCGGAGCGCGTCTCCCGGGCCGCGATCGGCACGATCAATGCCTATCGGGTCCGCGCCTCGGCGGCCACGGCGGAAGAGAACAAGCTCCGGATCGTCTTTTCGGAGCATCGCGGCGAGCTGCGGATCGAGGCGTCGTACGAAGGCGGCTGGTCCGCCTGGAGCAGTCTGCGCGAGGACGTCGCCCGGACGCTGCCGGACGGGGCGCGGTTGACCGAATCGGAAGACGGGGATGGGGAAGACGGCGCCCGCAAGCTGACGGTCGTCGTGCCGTTCGAATGATTGCATTATCAGATTGCCTGCTCATCGAAGCGGAAACGAGAGTGATCACAACATGTTTGTAGACAAGGCGAAAATATACGTCAAAGGCGGGGACGGCGGCGACGGGCTCGTCGCGTTCCGCAGGGAACTGTACGTGCCCGAAGGCGGTCCGGCGGGCGGCGACGGCGGGGACGGCGGCGACGTCGTGTTCCAGGTCGACGAGGGGCTTCGCACGCTCATGGACTTCAGGTATCAGAAGCACTTCAAGGCTACCAGGGGAGAAAAAGGGCGCAACAAGTCCCAGCACGGCGCCAACGCGGAGGACATGATCGTGCGCGTGCCTCCGGGCACGGTCGTCTTCGACGACGATACGGGCGAGATGGTGGCCGACCTGACGCAGCACGGCCAGGCGGTCGTCATCGCGAAGGGCGGCCGCGGCGGCCGCGGCAATACGCGCTTCAAGAGCTCCGTCAACACCGCACCGGCCGTCGCCGAGAACGGCGAAGAGGGACAGGAGCGCTGGGTGACGCTGGAGCTGAAGGTGATGGCGGACGTCGGCCTCGTCGGATTTCCGAGCGTCGGCAAGTCCACGCTGTTGTCGGTCGTCTCCGGGGCGCGGCCGAAGATCGGCGCCTACCACTTCACGACGCTGACGCCGAACCTCGGCGTCGTCGAGCTCGGCGACGACCGCAGCTTCGTCATGGCGGATCTGCCCGGTCTGATCGAGGGCGCGCACGCCGGCGTCGGGCTCGGCCACGAGTTTCTTCGCCACGTGGAGCGGACGCGCGTCATCGTGCATGTCGTGGATATGTCCGGTCTCGAAGGGCGCGATCCGTTCGAAGACTGGGTCAAGATCAACGAGGAGCTCAAGCTCTATAACTTGAAGCTGACCGAGCGTCCGCAGATCGTCGCTGCGAACAAGATGGATATGCCCGAATCCGAAGACAACCTGACGGCGTTCAAGGACAAGCTCGCGGAAGTCCGCTCGGACATCGAAGTTTTCCCGATCTCGTCGCTCACGCGAGCCGGCGTGCCGGAGCTGCTGTACAAGACGGCCGAGGTGCTGGCGTCCGCGCCGGATCCGGCCGAATTGGCCGCGCAAGAGGCAAGAGAAGCCGAAGAGGCCGAAGGCGTCGTATACCGGCTGGAGCATCGCGAGGAAGTGCACGATTATACGATCTCCCGGGATAACGAGGCGTTCGTCGTCGAGGGCGAATCGATCGAACGGCTGCTGAGGCGGACGCAGTTCGGCTCGTACGAGGCGGTCATGCGTTTCGCTCGCATCATGCGCAAGATCGGGCTTGACGCCGATCTGCGCAAGCGCGGCGCCAAGAATGGCAGCACCATTCGAATCGGCGACTTCGAGTTCGAGTTTTTCGAAGGCGGCGAGCAAGAGTACTTGTACGAAGAAGAATAAGCGCTTGGCGGCCCTTCGAGCAGCGCCCGGCACGGAGCCTTATCGCCAGCCGGCATTCGCGGCGCGGAGATAAGGCTCTTTTTTAATGCCATTCAACTATTGCCGGCAAGTGGTCGATCGGATATAATGTCCACTATACACAAACATGCGTCTTTCCTAGGAGGACGGGGATGGCGGAGCAATATTACGCGGTGCGCGAGGATCTGCTGCCAGACGGCATGCGCAAGGCCGAACAAGCGAAGGCGATGCTGCGGCGCGGCGAAGCGGCGACGGTGGGCGAGGCAGCCGAGCGCGCGGGCATAAGCCGCAGCGCCTTTTACAAGTACAAAGACGGCGTATATGCGCTCGATCAGGCGGCGAGAGCGTCGATCGCGACGCTCTCGATCGATCTGGAGCATCGCTCGGGCATTCTGTCCAGAATGCTGGCGCTGCTCGCGGACAGCGGAGGCAACGTGCTTACGATCACGCAGTCCATTCCGCTGCAGGGCCTGGCGAACGTCGTCGTCACGATCGACGCGGCGCAAATGACGGGCGGCATCGGCGAGCTGGTCGAGCGGCTGAAGGCGCTGGACGGCGTCCGGCGGGCGTCGATCGTCGGACGCAGCTGACGGAAGCGATCGGGCGCAATGAAGGCATGCAGAGCATGAAGCGGAGGAGAAAAGCTATGAAGCCGGTAAAAGTTGGATTGATGGGATTGGGCACCGTAGGGACCGGCGTCGTCCGGATCGTGGAGGGTCATCAGGCGGATCTGCAGAGCCAGGTCGCTTCGCCGATCGAGATCGCGAAGATTCTGGTCAAGGATGCATCGAAGTCGCGCAGCGTGGTCGTCGATGCGTCGAAGCTCACCGAGGATCCTTGGGAGCTCGTGCGCGACGAAGAGATCGACATCATCGTCGAAGTGATGGGCGGGGTAGGCGCCACGAAGGAGCTGCTGCTCGAGGCGCTCGAGCGGGGCAAGCATATCGTCACCGCGAACAAAGACCTCATGGCGCTGCATGGCCAGGAGATTTTGGCCAAGGCCAAGGAGAAGGGATGCGACGTCTTTTACGAGGCCAGCGTGGCCGGCGGCATCCCGATCATCCGCACGCTTATCGAAGGTTTTTCTTCGGACCGGATCACGAAGATCATGGGCATCGTCAACGGGACGACCAACTATATCCTGACGAAGATGAGCCAGGAGGGCGCCGACTATCAGGACGTTTTGAAGGAAGCGCAGGCGCTTGGCTATGCGGAGGCGGATCCGACGTCCGACGTCGAAGGCCTCGACGCTGCGCGCAAGATGACGATCTTGTCGACGCTGGGCTTCCGCGCGAACGTGGCGCTGGAAGACGTGGACGTGCGGGGCATCAGCGCCGTCACGCAGGAGGATATCCGCTACGCGCACCAGCTGGGCTGCGAGATCAAGCTGCTCGGCATCGCCGAGCGGCAGGACGACTATATCAGCGTGAGCGTGCAGCCGACGCTCGTGCGCCGCAGCCATCCGATCGCCTCCGTTAACGGCGTGTTCAACGCCGTATACGTGCACGGCGAAGCGGTCGGCGAGACGATGTTCTACGGACCGGGCGCAGGCGAGATGCCGACGGCGACGTCCATCGTGGCCGACCTCGTGGCGGTCGTCAAAAATATGAAGCTCGGCGTCAACGGCCGTCAGTCGTCCCTTTCCTACAAAGAGAAGAAGCTGAAAACCGACGAACAGATCGCTTCGAAGTATTTCATGCTGCTGCATGTCGAAGACCGTGCGGGCGTATTGATGCAGATCGCCCAGGTGTTCTCGAAGTACGACGTCAGCATCGAATCCGTCATGCAGCCCGCCACGCCGGACCAGCAGGGCGCGCAGTTGATCATTTCCACGCATGCGGCAGACAAGGCTTCGATGAATGCCGTCCAGAAGGCGTTCGAGGAGCTGCCTGCGGTCAAGACGATCAAAAGCGTCTACCGCGTCGAGGGCTGATCCTGCGGCTGAGGCAGCGAATCCGAAAGAGGGGTAAGAAGCACAATGACGGATAAGGCAACACGTCCCGCGGCCGACCGCGTCGTCGTCCGCGTACCCGCCAGCACCGCGAATCTGGGCCCGGGCTTCGACAGCCTGGGCATGGCGCTGTCGATTTACGCTTGGATCGATCTGGCCCCGGCGGAGCGGACGGTCGTGACGCTGCACGGGGATCATCTCGAAGGCGTCGCGCGGGACAAGAGCAATTTGATCTACGAAGTCGCGCAATCGGTTTTCGCAAAAGCCGGGGTGGAGCTGCCCGAGCTCGCGATCGGCATCCGCAGCGACATTCCGCTGACGCGCGGACTTGGCAGCAGCGCGTCGGCGATCGTCGGCGCGCTCGTCGCGGCCAACGCATTGATCGGCGATCCGCTGTCCCTCGACGAGCTGTTCCAGATGGCGACCGCCCTCGAACGGCATCCGGACAACGTGGGCGCATCGATCTACGGCGGGATCGTCGCCGCGGCATGGGACGGACAGCGGGCCGAAGCGGTTCGCTTCGATCCGCCCGAAGCGCTGCGAATTCTCGCGGCCATCCCGGACTTCGAGCTCGCGACCAAGTCCGCTCGCGGCGTGCTGCCTGCGCAGGTGACGCGGGAAGACGCCGTGTTCAACGTGACGCACAGCTCGCTGCTGACGGCGGCTCTCGCTACGGGCAGGCTGGACGTGCTGCGGCATGCGCTGCGGGACAAGCTGCACCAGCCTTACCGGGCGCCGCTCATACCGGGCATGGCGCGCGTGCTGCGCGAGGCGCCGGAGCACGGGGCGCTCGGCGCGGTGCTGTCGGGCGCGGGACCTACGCTGCTCGCGCTCGCCGAAGCGGGCGCCGACGGCCCGGGACTCGAAGCCTTCGTGCGCGAGGCGCTCGCGGAGGCCGGCGTCCGGGCGGAGCTTCGCTGGCTTCAGCCCGATCTGTACGGCCCGTCGGTCCGGCTGCTTCGAGCCGGGGACGCGGACTCGGGCGCTGCGCCGGACGCCCTGCTGCCTGCCCGGACAGGAACGGAGGTGCGGCTTTGATTCGCGTACCAAGTGCGGCGGTGCTCCCGAAGGGGACGTTTTCCGACGAGGCGGCCCGCTACTTTTTTCGCGACCGCGAGGTCGAGCTTCGCTACCATAAAATGATCGCGGACGTCTTCAAGTCTACGGCGGGCGGCGCTACGGACTGGAGCGTCATCCCGATCGAAAATACGATCGACGGCTCCGTCAGCCTCCATACGGATTGGCTCGTGCACGAAGTCGAGCTGCCCATCCGCGCGGAGTGGGTTTTCCCCGCCGTGCAGAATCTGGTCGGCCGTCTTGGCGAGCTGGCTTTGAACGATTCCGGAGACCGTATTGCTGCGAGAGTCTGGGATTCGGCCAAGATCGTCAAAATTTTCAGCCATCCGGTAGCGATGGCGCAATGCTACGAATTCATCCGGGCGCACATCCCGCACGCGGAGCTTGAGACGCTCTCGAGCACGGCCGAGGCGATCCGCACCGTTCACGACAACCCGGGGCAAGGTTGGGCCGCGATCGGCACCCGCACGGCCGCGGCGGATTACGGGCTGGATATCCTGCAGGAGTCCGTTACCGACCACGACAACAACTACACGCGTTTTCTGCTCGTCGGTCATCGCGTATACGAAGCGGCTGCCGCGCCGAAGCACAAGACGAGCATTCTCATCACGCTGCCCGAGGATTATCCGGGCGCGCTGCACCAGGTGCTAGCGGCGTTTTCGTGGCGGAAGATCAACCTGTCGCGCATCGAGTCGCGCCCGACGAAGAAGAAGCTCGGCAGCTACTACTTCTGGATCGATATCGAAATGTCGCTCGACACCGTGCTGCTGCCCGCGGCCATCGCGGAGATCGAGGCGATCGGCTGCCAGGTGCGGATTCTCGGCTCTTATCCCAGTTTCCCATTCGAAGGTTAACATTACCGGAGGTGTCCCGAGGCATGTCTGAGCAATGGATTTATTTGAACGGGCAATATGTGAAAAAGGAAGACGCCAAAATCTCCGTGTACGATCACGGATTTTTGTACGGGGACGGCATCTTCGAAGGCATTCGCATCTACGACGGGAACATCTTCAGATGCCGGGAGCACCTCGATCGCCTCTATGATTCGGCCAAGTCGATCATGCTGAGCATCCCGCTTAGCTTGACGCAGATGGAAGACGCGCTCCGCGAGACGATCCGCCGCAACGGCCTGCGCGACGGCTACATCAGGCTCATCGTTTCCCGCGGCCCCGGCAATCTCGGACTCGATCCGCTCCGCTGCCCCGAAGCTTATGTCGTCATCATCGTGGAGCAGCTCGCGATCTATCCGGAGGAGGCTTACCGGGACGGCTTGCGCTCGGTATCCGTCAGCCCGCGCCGCAATCTGCCGGACGCGCTCAATCCGAAGATCAAGTCGCTGAATTACTTGAACAACATCCTGGTGAAAATCCAGGCGAATCTGGCGGGCGTCGGCGAAGCGATCATGCTCAACTCGCAGGGCTACGTGGCCGAGGGCTCGAGCGACAATATCTTCATCATCAAAAGAGGCGTCGTCTTTACGCCGCCTTGCTATATCGGCGCGCTAGAGGGCATCACGCGAGGCGCCATCATCGATCTGTGCGCGAAGCTCGGAATCCCGCTCAGGGAGGAGCCGTTCACGCTGCATGACGTTTATACGGCCGACGAGGTGTTTTTCACCGGCACCGCCGCCGAAGTCATCGCCGTTCGCGAGGTGGACGGACGCATCATCGGCGAAGGCCGCGCAGGACCTCTGACGAGCCGGCTGCTGGACGAATTTCGCAAGATCGTTACGGTCGAAGGCGTCAAGGTTTACCAATAAGCTGCATCCTCGGACGGCGCTCGCATTGCGGGCGGCCGTCTTTATTTTTTGAAGGGCTGGCTTGATGGCTTTGAACTTAACGATTTACATATGCTTACAAAAGTGATATCATAATAATATATAAAATAAATCATTGTCGAATGGGAGAGGCGAGTATGAAGGAAAAACGCGCTTGGCACATGAACGGGTTTTTGTCTTTACTGCTGTGCTTGGCCTCTTTGGTCGGCGGCATCGCGCTGATGGTGACGGGCGGCGATCAAGCGGAACCGGAGGGCGGGCTGATCGGTCTTGGCATCGTCCTGCTGCTGCTCGCCATGGTCATGTTGAGCTCGCTTACGATCGTTCAGCCGAACCAGGCGAAGGTCATCACCTTTTTCGGAAGCTATATCGGCACGGTGTCGCGCAGCGGCCTGTGGATGGTGCTTCCTTTTACCGTCAAGAGAAGGGTGTCGCTCAAGGTCCGCAACTTTACGAGCAACACGCTAAAGGTGAACGACGCAGAAGGCAATCCGATCGAGATCGGCGCCGTCGTCGTCTTTCGCGTATCGGATACGGCCAAGGCCGTGTTCGACGTGGACGATTACGAACGGTTCGTAGAGCTGACGAGCGAGACGTCGATCCGTCATACGGCCGCCAAGTACGCTTATGACACCTTCACCGACGAGCCGAGCCAGTCGCTGCGCGGCAATTCGGACGAAGTGGCGTCGGAGCTGTCGGCCGAGCTGCAGAACCGGCTGCACGTCGCGGGCATCGAGGTGCTCGAGACCCGGCTGACGCATCTGGCCTATGCGCCGGAGATCGCCAGCGCCATGCTGCAGCGCCAACAGGCGATCGCCATTATCGCCGCCCGCGCGAAAATCGTCGAAGGCGCGGTATTCATGGTGGACGCGGCGCTGCGGCAGCTCGTGGAAAACGGCATCGAGCTCGATGCGGTGCGGCGCGCGGCGATGATCAACAATCTGATGGTCGCGGTCGTGTCCGACCGTGCGGCGACGCCGGTCATTAACACGGGCACGCTTTACGGCTAAGGATGTCCGGTCATGTCATCCAAACCGAAGAAGGCCTATCCCCTTCGCCTGGATCCCGAGATTTACGCGGCGCTCGAGCGATGGGCGGCGGATGAATTCAGAAGCGTCAACGCGCACATGGAATACGTGCTCAGGGAGGCGCTGCGCAAGGCGGGCCGGCTGAAGGGCAGGCCCGAGCCGCCGGCGGAGGCGGACGAATCCTGACGACCAAGGCGGCGGACGATCGGCCGCGCGACGAACATAGGCGAACCGGAGCTTAATGCTTCCGGTTCGCCTATGTTTTTTTGCCGAAGGGATGTCAAACGCCCAGTTCCTGCATAGGATGTAAGGATTGCGCGGGGGCGGGAGCCTGCACGCGAGAGTTCAGCCACCGGGAGGGAACCGAGTGAAGATCCATATCGCCAAAAGCGGTGACACGCTGTACAACTTGGCTAAGAAATACGGCTTGTCTCTTGACGAGCTGATCGCTGCCAACGCGGACATCGCGAATCCGGACGAGATCGAGGTAGGCGCAAAAATTCGCATACCGAAGCCGGGACAAAAGCAGTACGAGATCGCTCAGGATTATACGATCCAGCAGGGCGATACGATGTGGAAGCTGTCGAAGACGCATCACGTGCCGCTCGCCGACCTGATCGCGGCCAATCCGCAGATCGTCAATCCGAGCGCGCTCATGACGGGCCAAGTCGTCCATATCCCGAAGCTGCCCGCCGAGGGCGCGGGGGCGTCGGACGGCATGCACCATCATCCCAACGGCATGCCGGCCGCGGGACAAAAGCCGAGCACGGCAGTCATGCCGACACCGGGCGAGAAACCCGGCACGGCGGTCATGCCGGCCGCGCACGAGAAGCCTAACACGGCAGTGATGCCGGCTCCGCCGGAAAAACCGAGCACGGCGCCGATGCCGCAGCCTGAGCCGCCGCAAGTCACGGCGCCTGTCGAAGTTCAAATGCCGGCTCCGGCGCCGATGCCGCCCGTGCACGAGCATTATCCCGTCTATATGACGACGTACGAACACACGACGGACCTGTTCCTGCAAATGCCGCAGCCTGCCGTAGAGGCGTCGACCGCGCCTGCCGGCTACGGGCAAGGCCATGAAGCCGTCTCGCCGGCCGCGAGCTACGGCTACGGTTACGGGCAAAGTCAGAATGCGTCCGTCAATCCAGCTGCGGCCATGCCTTACGGCTTAGGCGAAGTAAGTCCCGCGACGGCCATGCCAAGCCATTACGGCGCGGTCAGCCCTGCGGCAGCCATGCCGTCGGGTTATGGAGCCGTCAGCCCGGCGACGGCCATGCCTCACGGCTATGGAACCGTTAGCCCGGCAGCCGTCCATGGCTACAACGGTTACGGCTCCGCCCTGTCGCCGGCGAGCATTCAGCCTTACGCGGGCGCGCCTTGCGTAGAAGGCATCGGCCCGCTTGTAGGCGGCATCCCTGCATATCCGGGTCAGCTCGGCGGACTTGAAGGCGGCATCCCCGGACATCTAGGCGGGCTTCAAGGCGGCATTCCCGGAAATCTGGGCGGACTTGAAGGCGGCATTCCCGGAGATCTAGGCGGGCTTCAAGGCGGCATTCCCGGAAATCTGGGCGGGCTTCAAGGAGGCATTCCCGGGCATCTGGGCGGACTTGAAGGCGGCATCCCCGGACATCTGGGCGGGCTTCAAGGCGGCATCCCCGGGCATCTGGGCGGACTTGAAGGCGGCATCCCCGGAAATCTGGGCGGGCTTCAAGGCGGCATCCCCGGAAATCTGGGCGGACTTGAAGGCGGCATTCCGGGCCACCTCGGCGGCCTAGGCGGCCTACCGACCGGATGGGGGCCGGCGCCATGCCAACCGTGCGCAGGAACGCCAGTGTCCCCGGCTGCCGTCTCTCCGGTCCAAATGTCCGGCTACGGCTATCCTAGCGGCGTCATGCCGGTTCAGACGTCCGTTTCTCCGGTCTCGTCAGGCTATGCGCCAAGCGCCGTCTCTCCCGTCTCGACGGGGTATGCATCGAATGCGGTCGCGCCGACCGCCGTTTCGCCGGCAGCTGTCGGTCCAGCGGCGGGCCATTACGGTTACGGCTACGATCCTCGATTTCCGTTGACGCCAGGTTACGGCGCGCAACCGTTCGCTGCCGAAAATTCGCTTCCGTTCCGAGACGGCTTCGGCTTCGTGCAGTATCCGTTCACAGGCGGTCCGACAGACGCAGTCAACAAGGATCTGGCCTACGCGAATGCGGAACACGATTCGGAGCGCTTGTCGGGTGACGAACGCTTCGAGGAAGAGGAAGACGCGGAGAGCGAAGACAAACCGAAGATCGGCATCGTCAAGACGGCCCGCTCGGCCGCGAAGCGTCAGGGAACGGCAGGGACCGGCGCGGGAACGGCGAAGCGCGTCGCGTCCTCCTCGGCAGGCAAGTCACAAGCGCGCGTTGCGTCCGCGCCGAAGAACAGGAAGAGTCTTCCCTGGATTAAATGGTAAGCGCTGATGCATAACGCCGCGAGCCCGGGACCACAATAGGTTTAAAACGGAAAAGAAGGGGATCCCGGTGCTCGGAAATCGGATTCGTCATTGGAAAAAACGATTAAAGCGCAACAAGCGTCTGGCTTGGTCCCTGGGCATTTGGGCTGCCGCCGTATTGACGGCGGCAGCGGGGCTGGCCGCTCTCAAGTCGCACCTCGAACGCGCGGAGCGTCCCTCCGGGGGCGTGTCGGGCGCCGAAGCCGTGTGGCTCGACCAGCGGTCCTCGCTCCTCTCGTTCGACGGCCCCGATTCCGAACGGGGGCGGGCAATTGCCGCGCTGGCGGGTCTCGAAGGCAAAGTAGAGGTCGTGCTGCAGCGTATGTACGTGTGCGGAGAGGAGATACGTCGGCTCGGCGCGTTCTCCTCTTCGGAAGCGATGGATCTGCTCAAAGCCCATCGCGAATGGACGGCGACGCTCCAGGAGTCGGACAGGCTCGTCATGCGCGAGTCGGTCGACGATCTGTCGGCGTCCTGCAAGGCGTCGGCGAGAATCGGTCTGGACAGGGGCGGCAACCTTTCTCTCTTCGACGGTCCCGTGAAAAAGGACAAGGTGATCCGAACCTTTTTCCACATGGACGTCAAATCGCTGGAGAGCGGGTTGTCGCCCGAAGAGCTGCGGAAACTGCGGGAAGGCATGCCGGTAGGCGAAGGCGCCGACGACTATCATCGGGTCGTGAGCCGGCTCGGCGCTTATGCCGACGCCTCCCATGCGCCGGCAAACGCGGCCCGATAGCCGTCCGACCTCCGCCGAGCGGCGGCCATGAAGCGCCGGAGCGTTTGCTCGGGCGCTTTTTTCAACATGCGCGTCTAGCCAAGCTAGGCATAACTAGCCGGCGGATGTCCGGTCGAGGCAAGAGCCAAGTCTCCTCGTAGCTGACGGGCAACTGGGGGAGAGATCCTAAGGTTGAAGCCACGTGACAAAGCAGTTCTCGCAATGCGAGCAATCGACAGGCCGTAACATGAGGTGGATCCTGCCTCTTCTTATGTGGGCGAGGTCATGGAACGCGTGAAGCCCGTGGAAGTGCAGCGAGGAAGAACGCTCCGGTGTAGGGGGAACGGCACGCCGAGAAAGATGTGTCTGGAACTAGGTATACCCTTCCCCGCAGGATATGTTTAGGACCAGTGTGACGCAGCGACGCTTGGAGCGAGCGGATTTGTTTCTGATTAGGACGAGTGTGACGCAGCGACGCTTGGAGCGAGCGGATTTGTTTCTGATTAGGACGAGTGTGACGCAGCGACGCTTGGAGTGAGCGGAAGTGTTTCTGTTTAGGACCAGTGTGACGCGGCGACGTCTGGAGCGAGCGGATTTATTCCTACATAGGACTAATGCGACGCAGCGACGCCTGAACCGAGCGGATTTGTTCTGCGCGCATGCTGTTCGGCTTTCTGTTCTCATACCCGTCCGCAAATGGTATAATCAAGTCGTCTGTCAGTAGAAACAGGAAGCGGGGACCCTCATGAGAGTATTGGGTATCGACCCCGGCATCGCCATCATGGGATTCGGATTCATCGACAAGATCGGACATCGTCTCGTGCCGGTGCAGTACGGGAGCATTCAGACGACGCCGGACACGGCGCAGGAAGTCAGGCTTCAGCAAATCTACGAATCTTCCTGCAAGCTGCTGGACGAATACAAGCCGGAGACCGTTGCGGTCGAGAAGCTGTTTTTCAACAAAAACGTAACGAACGCGTTCAGCGTCGGCCAAGCGAGAGGCGTGCTGATGCTCGCCGCCGCGCAGCGCGGCATTCCGATCGGCGAGTATACCCCGATGCAGGTCAAGCAGTCGGTCGTCGGCTACGGCGGCGCGGAGAAGAAGCAGGTCCAGGAGATGGTGAAGCGCCTGCTCGGACTCGCGAGCGCGCCGAAGCCGGACGACGTGGCGGACGCGCTGGCCGTGGCGATCTGCCATGCGCACGCGAGCGGGATGAGTCAACTGATGAACGGAGCGACGCGGCGGTGATCGATTATTTAAAAGGTTATGTGGCGCATGTGGAGCTCGAATACGTGGTGCTCGACGTGCGGGACGTTGGCTACAGGGTGTTCACGCCCAATCCGTACGGCCTGGCGCGAAGCGAGGAGCAGGTGCAGCTGTTCATTCACCATCACGTCCGCGAGGACGCGATTCAGCTGTTCGGCTTTACGACCCGGGAGGAGCAGAGCCTCTTCCGCAAGCTGCTGGAAGTGTCGGGCATCGGCCCGAGAGTGGCGCTCGGCGTGCTGGCCGGCGGACGCCCGGAGTCTGTCGTGGCGGCGATTCAACAGGAAAACCTGACGTTTCTGACCAAACTGCCGGGCATCGGGAAAAAGACGGCGCAGCGGATGGTGCTCGATTTGAAGGATAAGCTGTGCTCCGCGTACGACGCGGCGGGCCTTAGCTTGCCCGCTGCGGAACGTCTGTCGCTGCCTGACGACGGCCATGCGTCATGGGCGGCGGCGAGAGAGGCGCTCGCGGGCCTTGGCTACCGGGATGCCGAGCTGGACAAGGCTTGGTCGGCGCTGAAGGACCGGATCAAGGCCGAGGATTCGCCCGACGCGCTCATGAAGCTCGCGCTGCAGCAGCTTTTTACCGGATAACGGTTGGAAGGGGGGGACGCATAGGTGGAAGACCGCATCGTGACCGCTCATTTGATGATGGAGGACCGTCAGGCGGAGCTGAGCCTGCGTCCGCGGTATTTGAACGAATATATCGGCCAGTCGCAGGTCAAGGACAATATGAAAATCTACATCGAGGCCGCCAAGCTCAGGCAGGAGGCGCTCGATCACGTGCTGCTGTACGGCCCGCCGGGACTCGGAAAGACGACGCTGTCGAACATTATCGCCAACGAACTGGGCGTCAGCATCCGCACGACCAGCGGACCGGCGATCGAGCGTCCGGGCGATCTGGCCGCCATATTGACGAATTTGCAGGAAAACGACGTCTTGTTCATCGACGAGATTCACAGGCTTCACCGCACGGTCGAAGAGGTGCTGTATCCCGCGATGGAGGACTTCGCGCTGGACTTCGTCATCGGCAAAGGGCCGAGCGCGCGGTCGGTCAGGCTCGACCTGCCGAAGTTTACGCTGATCGGCGCGACGACGCGCGCGGGCTTGCTGTCCGCTCCGCTGCGCGACCGGTTCGGGGTCGTCAGCCGACTCGAGTTTTACACCGAGGACGAGCTCGCTTTTATCGTGTCGCGCACGAGCGATCTGCTCGGCGTGGACATCATCGGCGACGCGTCACGGGAGATCGCGCGCAGGGCGAGAGGCACGCCCCGCATCGCGAACAGGCTGCTCAAGCGGGTGCGGGATTACGCGCAGGTGCGCGGCGACGGCATCATCACCGAGCGGCTCGCGCACGAATCGCTCGAGCGCCTGCAGGTCGATCCGATGGGCCTCGACGCGATCGACCACAAGCTGCTGCATGCGATGATCTCCCGCTACAGAGGCGGTCCGGTCGGGGTGGATACGATCGCCGCGTCGATCGGAGAAGAGAGTCAGACGATCGAGGACGTATACGAGCCGTATTTGCTCCAGATCGGCTTCCTGCAGCGGACGCCCCGCGGCCGCGTGGCCACGCCGGCGGCTTACCTTCATCTGGGCTTGCCGATGCCGGAGCAGCGTCCATGAGCCAGGAGACGAGAGGCGGCGTACGTCGCGTTCTGATCGTCTATTACGACGGCGAATGCAGGCTATGCTTGACGGCAGTCGGCCGTCTTCGCCGTTCGCGCATGCGATCCGAGCTCCGGTTCGTGCCGCTTCAGGCGGTGCCGGCAGGCAGCCTTGGCGAAGCGTCCGGCGAGTCGGACGGGGACGACGGCCATCTGTCGCAAATGCTCGTGAAGGACGAATCGTCCGGGCGGCTGGCCGGCGGCGCGGATGCCGTAATGCTTTTACTGCGCGACATGCCGGGTCTTGCATGGCTCGGTCGGTTAGGCGCGCTTCCGGGGTTTAGGCTGCTCGCCGCTGCGGCCTATCGGCTCGTGGCGAAGTATAGGTACAGATTGTTCGGAAAGAGCGACGCCTGCAAGGACGGCTCATGCAGGATCGTTGCCGCAGGCCAAGATGGATCACACGGAGGATCGACATGAATAAAATGAAACGCCGGGTCGCGCTGGGCGCATCCGCCGCGGTCCTGCTCGCATGGGCGGGGGCGGACGGGCCGGGGGCGAATGCAGCCGTCGTGCCCGACACGATACGCGTCGCCCTGTTTTTGGACCTCGGATCCAAGTATCAATCCACGACGCCCGTCGCGACGCTCGTATCCGCGGGCGGTCTCGGCCTGTCCTGGGTCGGCGGGCAAGGAAAAGCGGATTATCCCGCGCCAGGCGGCACGGTCCGCTTCGCGGTCGATGCTTATCGGGCGATGGTGCTCGAGACGGAGGATTTTTCCGCGGCGCAGACGGTGCTGAAGAAGATTCAGGCTTCCTCCAAGGCGGGCTTCGTGACCAAGCTGACCAAAAAAGGAAAGACGGTCTATCAAGTGTCGGAGGGCGTCTATAGCACGGCGACCGCCGCGCAGTCCGCGTTGTCGAAGTGGGCTACCGCCGCCGGCGGACAGGCGTCGCTCGCCCAGCCTTACATCGCGGGCCCGCTCGCCGTCGAGGCGGGACCCTACGCCAGCGCGAGCGAGGCGTTGGCGGCGGTCGCGCAGCTGGGCAACGCGGGCTTCGACGCCTTCGTCGCCGTGAAGCTTTCGGGGGGAGGGCGCGGCGTACGCGGTGCGCATCGGACAAGCCGCAGGCCAGGCCGAGCTGACGAAGCTTCAGGCCGCCGTCGCGGCCGCCGGCTTTTCGGCTCAGCCGACCGCGGCGGGAAGCGCCTATGCCGTCATCCGCGACGACGTGACCTACACGGGCTCCGCGACGAATTCCGCGCCCTTATACGCTCTGTCCGCGTCTGGAGGCGCCGCCTTGCAGGCGGACGTTCAGGCAGACGGGAGCATCCAGGTCGTCGAACGGAGCAAAAACAAATATCGCGGCAGCATGCAGATCAGCGTGCTGAACAACAACCTTGCCGTCGTCAACGTCGTCGGACTCGAGCCGTATTTGTACTCGGTCGTCGGCGCCGAAGTCGGCGCCAGCTGGCCGGCGGAGGCGCAGAAGGCGCAGGCGGTCGCCGCCAGATCATATGCGCTCGCGGGCGGCGTCTCCTATCAGATCGCCGACGTCGTGGACAATACGTACAGTCAGGCCTACAACGGACTCGGCTCGGAAAACGCGAACTCCACCGCAGGCGTGCAGGCGACGGCCGGCGAAGTCATGACGTACGGCGGGAAGATCATCACCGCCATGTTCGGCGCGAGCGCGGGCGGCATCACGGCCGATCCGCTCGAATATGCGGGCAACGCCATTCCCTATTATGCGGGAGCGGTCCGGAGCCCGGACGAAGGCATTCAAAAGGGCAAGCTCGACTGGTACCGCGTCGCGCTCGATTCGGGCACGGTCGGCTATATCCGCGGCGATCTGCTGGCCGACAAGGGACAGAAAAACGAAGCGGGCCTCGCCATGCTGACCGTCACCGGCAACGACGTGCAGGTTCGCCCGAGTCCGCGCGTTCAGACCGATGTCAAGCCGCTAGCTTCCGTCAACGCGGGCGCGCTCGTGCTGTCGCTCGGCAAGACGCCGGAGTACACGAACAACAGTTGGGTCGAAGGCCCGCTGTCCGCGGACAAGCTACTGGCGACCATCAACGCGAAGCTGTCCGACAAAAACAAGATTCAAGGCCCGCTTCGCACGCTCGAAGTATCCGAGACCGGCGCGTCCGGGCGGGCGGTCCGTCTCAAGGCGAACGGCACGACCGTCCAACTGTACGGAGACAGCTGGCGCAGCGCGCTCGGCGGCGTCAAAAGCACGCTCTTCAAGATCGACGAGACCGCGCGGGCGACGATCGCCGGCGCGAACGGCGCGAGCCGGGAGGTGCCGGACGGCGCCGGATCCTTGCAGGTGCTCGGCGGCGACGGCACGGTTCGCCCGCTCGATTCCGCGGGCGGCAACGCCATCGTCCTGAACGGATCCGGACAGGTCCGCGCGATCACCGCTTCTCCGCAGTTCATCGTGACGGGAACCGGCTACGGCCACGGGCTGGGGATGTCGCAGTGGGGCGCGCTTGGGCTGGCCGAGCAAGGGTATGACTACAAGAAGATCCTGCAATACTATTATAAGGATATTAAGATCGAGAAGGATGGCGCTTCATGAACGTCGGCGATTACGATTTTGAACTACCCGAACGGCTGATCGCGCAGACGCCGCTGTCCGACCGGACATCGTCCCGATTGCTGGTCCTGCACAAGGACGACGGACGGGTCGAGCACCGTTCGTTCAAGGATCTCGCGGACTATCTCGCGCCCGGAGACACGCTCGTCCTGAACGATACGAAGGTGATTCCGGCGAGACTGTTCGGACGCAAGGCAGATACCGGCGCGAAGGCCGAGGTGCTGCTGCTCAAGGCGCTCGGCGACCATCGCTGGGAGGCGCTCGTGCGGCCCGGCAAGAAGCTTCATACAGGCGCCGTGCTGCATTTCGGAGAGACGGAAGATTCGTTGAAACCGTTGCTGGCCGCCGTCGTAGAAGAAGAAGGCGAAATGGGCGCGAGAACGATCCGTTTTCGGTATGACGGCATTTTTAACGAAATTCTCGATCGGCTCGGCGAGATGCCGCTGCCTCCTTATATCAAGGAGCGGCTGGAAGACAAGGACCGCTATCAGACGGTCTATGCGCAAAACGAAGGCTCGGCCGCCGCGCCGACCGCCGGTCTCCATTTTACGGAGGGGTTCCTGCGGGAGCTTCGGGAGCGCGGGATCGCCGTGTGCCGCGTGACGCTGCATGTCGGGCTCGGCACGTTCCGTCCGGTATCGGTGGACAATGTGCGCGAGCACAAGATGCACGAGGAATGGTACGGCGTCGACGCGGAGAACGCGGCTCTGCTCAACCGGGCCCGTCAAGCGGGCACGCGAATCGTCGCGGTCGGCACGACCTCCGCGAGGACGCTGGAAACGCTGGGACAACGGTTCGGCGACCTGCCGATCGAGGCGTGCAGCGGGTGGACGGGCATCTTCATTTATCCAGGCTACGAATTCCGCCTCGTCTCCGCGCTGCTCACGAACTTCCACCTGCCCAAGTCGACGCTCGTGATGCTGGTAAGCGCACTTGCCGGACGCGAATCGGTACTCGCCGCTTATCGCGAAGCGGTCGTCGCCGAGTACCGGTTTTTCAGCTTCGGCGACGCGATGTTCATTACGTAGACTTTCTTCGGCGCAATAGACAAGAAGGGACCGATCGAGAACGATGCCGGCTATTACTTACGAACTGATCAAGACCTGCGCCCAGACGGGCGCCAGGCTCGGACGCGTCCACACGCCGCACGGCGTCATCGATACGCCTGCGTTCATGCCCGTCGGCACGCAAGCGACCGTCAAGGGCATCAGCCCCGAGGAGCTTAAAAGCTTGAACGCGCAGATCATCCTGAGCAACACGTACCACCTGTTCGTCAGGCCGGGCCACGAGCTCGTCCGCGCGGCGGGCGGCCTGCACAAGATGATGAACTGGGACCGTCCGATCCTGACGGACAGCGGCGGCTTCCAGGTGTTCTCGCTGGCGCAGATGCGCAAGATCACCGAGGAGGGCGTCACCTTCCGCTCGCATCTGAACGGGGACAAGCTGTTTCTGTCCCCGGAAGTCGCGACGGCGGTACAGAATGCGCTCGGGCCGGACATTATGATGGCGTTCGACGAATGTCCGCCGTACCCCGCCGAGTATGCGTACGTCAAGCAATCGACGGAGCGTACGAGCCGGTGGGCCGAGCGATGCCTCAAAGCGCACGCCAGGCCGCATGACCAGGGCCTGTTCGCCATCGTGCAGGGCGGCATGCACAAGGACCTGCGCGCGCAGAGCGCGGCGGATTTGACTTCCCTGGATTTTCCGGGCTATGCTATTGGAGGCCTTAGCGTAGGCGAATCCAAGGAAATCATGTACGAGGTGCTCGACCATACGGTGCCGCTGCTTCCTTCGAACAAGCCGCGCTATCTGATGGGCGTCGGTTCGCCGGACGCGCTCGTCGAGGGCAGCATCCGCGGCGTGGACATGTTCGACTGCGTGCTCCCGACCCGGATCGCCCGCAACGGCACGCTCATGACGAGCGAAGGCCGCGTCGTCGTGAAGAACGCGAAGTATGCGGAGGACTTCGGTCCGCTCGATCCGAAGTGCGACTGCTACGCCTGCAGGAACTATTCCCGGGCTTATGTCAGACACTTGATCCGCGCGGACGAGATGTTCGGTCTGCGCCTGACGACGATCCACAACCTGCATTTCCTGGTGAATCTCATGAGTCAGGTTCGCCAGGCGATCCGCGAAGACCGTCTCGGGGATTTCCGCGACGAATTTTTCGAGGCGTACGGCATGGCGACCAACGAGAGCGGTTTCTGATTGAATCAAAATCCGAAGGGAGGTTTTTACTATGTGGTTAGCTGACAATGCCGCAGGAGGCGGCGGCAACCTGCTTTATTCGCTGGCGCCGTTCCTGCTCATGTTTGTCGTATTTTACTTCCTGCTCATCCGTCCGCAGCAGAAGAAATCGAAGAACCGCAACTCGATGCTTCGGGCGCTCGCCAAGGGCGACAAGGTGACGACGATCGGCGGCTTGCACGGCACGATCGCCGAGATCACCGACGATACGATCGTACTGAAGGTGAACGACGCGACGAAGCTCACGTTCGATCGTTCCGCGATCAACAACGTCGCGGCGCGCGCGGGCGAGTCGAAAAGCGATAAGTAAGGATAAATAACCGCGAAGCGAAAAAACAAGCCGTCGGATCGTAAGATCCCGCGGCTTGTTTTTTTGCGATCGGATTCAAGTATCCGTCAGGCGCGAAGGCGCAAGCTGCTTGAACTCTTCCTTGCGTCGCGGCCGACGCTTGCGGCGAAGCGACGGGCGATCCGCCCAAGCGCCGACCTTCAGGCCGACGGCGACGACGACGGTCGCGAGGACGAGGCCCGCGAACATGTCGGTCGCCCAGTGAATGCCAAGATAGAAGATGGAGAAAAGAATGACGACCGCATTCGCGACGCCGAAAATCGCCCAGCGCCTGTTGCCGGAGCGGAGCGCCAGAAGCGCCATCGTCACGGAAATAGACGTGTGCAGGCTCGGAAAACAATTGTCCAGACCGGACAGGCGGCGATACTGCGTCTCGAAGCTCGGAAAAACGTCGAGCATCAGAAAACGAACGTCCGTTGCGGCGGACCACGCCTCGCGGACGGGCACGAACAGATAAAACGGAACCGCGATCAAGTAATTCAGCAGGAGAGCCGCGCAAAGGGCGTAGTAGAGCCTGTCGTTGCCGGCTCTGGCGTAAACGATCAACGAAGCGACCATAAAGCCTTGAAAAACGACGAGGTAGAAAAACGCGCAAACGAACGTGAGCGCGGGGGACTCCAGCGCCCGCTGCAACGCGCCTTGCCAGCTGCCTTCCCAGCCTGCAAGGGTACGGGTAAGGTCGGCGGGAACGGGCAGAGCCGCTTCCAGACGCAGCTCGAACTTGTTCAGTCCCATGATCAGGAGCAAACACATAAAAAAACATCAAGTGCCTGGGAGAGCGATACAGCTTCCGGACGAAAACGGCCGCGGAGGCGAAAGGCTGCCTTGCCGTGCCGTATCCGACGAGGAGCGCCACCGTCACGGCCGTAAGCGCAGATATGATTTTCATGCTGCCGAATACGATCAATGCGTTCGCTCCTTGCCGCTAGAAATGACTGTATCAGTATATCACAATTCCCATTTTTCTAACGGCCGCAGACGGCATTATTTTGCATCGCTCAAAATCTTACAACCGCCTTGTATTCGATCCGGAACCTGCGTTCACGCCGAGCATGCCCCCGAAGGCGCCCGCCAGCGCGGCGACCAAGCCGAGCAGCCCCATGCGGGAGTCGAAGCCGATGTCCTGGGACAAAAATCCGATAATGACGACCGCAAGCGCATATAACAAGCCGGTGACTGCGCCGATGTACCAGCCGCGTTTGCCCGATCGTTTGGCAGAAGTGAATCCGCCGGCCAGGCTCGCCGCCCCGTGAACGCCGAATACCCAGGACAGAAGCTTCGTCTCCGGCATGGAAGAGCTGTAGAGCAGGATCGAGAGCGCGAGCGTGCCCAGACCCAGCCAAATAAAAGCCCAGACGAAGCCTGCGACCAGCGGGGATGCGATGCGAATGCCGGATACGCGTACGGGATTCATACCGATGCACTCCTTTGAAATCAACCGATTTGTACCATTGTATGGGCTTGTACCCGCCGCTAGTACTCGCAAATGCCGATAATTTCCGAGTCCCCGTCCCGTATCGCGTGCAGGATGCGCGGTGAGACTACAACCGCAGGCCCGGCTCCGATATCCGGCAAGGGAGGAACAGCACTTGGAACTGACGGCGATCACGATTCGGACGCTGCTGATGTACTTATTCGTCTTCCTGATCCTGCGGCTGATGGGCAAACGCGAGATCGGAAAGCTCTCCGTGTTCGATCTCGTCATCTCGATCATGATCGCCGAGATCGCCGTCATCGCGATCGAAGCGCCGAGCCGGCCGCTTCTGTACGCCGCCGCGCCGATGGCCGTGCTCGTCGCCGTGCAATTGATCGTTTCCACGCTGACGTTGAAAAACCGCAGGCTTCGCCTATGGTTCGAAGGCAAGCCGAGCGTCATCATAAGCAAAGGGAACCTGAACTGGAAAGAAATGAAAAAGCAGCGTTACAGCCTTGACGATCTGATGATGCAGCTTCGGGAAAACAGGATCGACCACGTTGCCGACGTCGAGCTCGCGGTGCTCGAATCGTCAGGCAAACTGTCCGTCATCATGTCGGATAAACATAAACGCGAGTCGCCGCTGTCCGCGGAAGAAACGAAGCCGAAAATCCAATACGGTTTGCTTCCGCTCCCGCTGATTATGGACGGCCTCGTGCAAGACGACAGCCTCGAGCGGATCGGCAAAAACCGGTTCTGGCTAAGGCAAGAGCTGCGGCGGGAAGGCGTCAAAACGTTTAAGCAGGTGGCGTTCTGCACGCTGGACCATAAGGGGAGGCTATATATTAACCGAAGGACCTAGCGCGCGCTTTTATTTAAATAGACGGCCGAGGATCGGAATTCTGGCCGCGTCGTGCCTGTCCACGAGCTTCATGGCCATCAGCAGCAGCAAATAAACGACGAGCGACAGAAGACCTGCCGCGATCAGGTCCAGCCAGACGCCGGGCAGCCTGCCCGCATTCCAGATCCAGAGCGCGACCGCGCCCATGATCGTCATGGCCGCGCCGATCTTGAGGAAGTCGCCGGGCAGCAGACGGACGCCCGTCAAACGGACGACGCTGATCCAATGCAGCAGCGTGACCAGCGCCATGTTGGCGCCGATGGCGATGACGGCCCCCCCGAATGCCGAGCTCCGGCTTGGAAGCGAGCAGTACGATCAGGAGGAGCTTGACCAGCGCTCCCGCGAACGTGTTCGCCAGCGCCGTGCCCGGACGGTCCAGCGCCTGAAGCGCTGCCTGCAGCGGCGCCTGCATGTACAAAAAGACGGCTGCGGGCGCCAGCAGGCTGAGCAAGGCTCCTGGCTCCGGGTCTCCGTAAATGAGCCCGCAGATCGGTCGGCCGAACAACGCCATCAGTATGATGAAGGGGGGCGCCGGTGACGATGGCCAGCCGCATCGATTGGTGCAGGCGCTTCTGGATGGCGGGACGGTCGCCTCTGGCGGCCGCCTCCGACAGCGATGGTACGAGCGACGTCGCAAGCGAGAAGGTGAGGGAGCCGGGCAGCAGCAGAAGCGGTATGACCATGCCCTGCAGAATGCCGTACTGCGCGGTAGCCGCCGCCGTGGCGAGTCCTGCCGCGATGAGCGCGCGCGCCGTCAGGATCGATTCGAACAGATAGGACAAGGAGCCGATCAGCCTGCTGCCCGTGACGGGTACCGCGATTCGCAGCAGGGCGCGCGTTCGGCTTTCCTCGGCGGCGGCCGGCTGCGCGAGCTTGGCGATCGCTTCGGGCGCGGCTTTATCGGATGGAGAACCATCGGCTCTGCCGCGTCCCCGGGTTTCTCCCCGCAGATGCAGCCATAGCGCCGCAAGGCCTGCGAGCTCGCCCGCGCCCGTACCGATCATCGCGCCGGCCGCGGCCGCCTCCAGTCCCCATGGCAGAAACATAAAAGCGAGCGTCAGCGAGAGCGCGATCCGGACGATCGTCTCTACCGTCTGCGAGACCGCCGTCGGCAGCATATCCTGTTTGCCCTGGAAGTAGCCCCGCCAGATGGCGGACACGGCGACGAGCGGAATGACCGGGATAATCGCCAAAAACGCGGTGTGAACCCGGGGGTCGGTCATCAGGCTGGACGATATCCAGTCCGAGAGCGCAAAGCATAATCCGCATACGGTCAAGCTGGCCGACAGCGCGAGGGTCAGCGCCGTTCGCCGGATGCGGACGGCCTCCTCCGCGTCGCCGCGGGAGTCGGCGGCGGCCACGAGCTTCGCCACCGCCAGCGGCAGCCCGCCGGTGATAATCGTGAGTACGACGATAAAAAAAAGGGAAAACAAGCTGGACGAGTCCTACGCCTTCGGCCCCGATCAGGCGCGGCAGCGCGATCCGGGGCACGAAGCCGAGCAATCGGTTGAGGAGACCGGCGGCGAGCAGGATCATGGCTCCCTGGATAAAGGTTTGTTTGCGCGGCGACAAGGTTCATCCCATCCTTCGCTCTTCGGTTCGTCTACCTTACCAGCCTATGCGGGGGCTGTCCGCAATCATGACAAGCCTGTCGGGCGATGCGGCAGGAATTCGGCGCGAGACGGCGAAAGGTTTATTTACAGTTGACAGTTGCGCTAGGATGGAAAGCGGTGTAAAGAGAAAAGAAGACGGCAGACGGCAATGCAGCGGGCGCGAAGCGGGAAGGGAGAACGCCGATGACGGACGATATGCGCTTGGACGGCATGGACGAGGCCGAGTTGAACCGTACGATCAGGGAGCTCTGCGAGAGCAAGGCCGAGGAGTTTCGGATGATCGGCTACGAGCAGGCGACGGGGCCCGAGATCTGGGAGTGCGTAAGCGACAAATACCACAAAAAAGGGAACGCCGGCGCTTCATGCGATCGTCAACGACATCCTGTCGCTGAAGGTGACGAACTTTATGAACTATATTACGCTGAGCATCTATCGCGGAGAAAAAAGACGATAGATTCGGCAGACGGTTCGGGCGGCGTTCCAACGACCGGATACGCGCCAGGAGGCTCCCTTCGCGGGAGCCTTTTTCGCGCGGAACAGGGCTTTTCGACAAATTGACTTCGCTTTGAGCGCGTAGGTATAATAGGAACATTGAGAATCGAAAGGGGTCGGCAATACCATATGAACCGGATGCTCGCTTTCGTGCTCGTGGTTCTCGTTTCGTTCGGCGTTATCGCGGCTACCAGCCCGTATTTGCTGGACAAGACGAAGCTTGGGCTCGATCTGCAAGGCGGATTTGAGATTTTGTACGAAGCATCCCCCGCTCGCTGGAACGGGCGAAGTGACGAAGGATTCGCTGAACAAGACGGCCGAGAGCATCAAGAAGCGGATCGACGCGCGCGGCGTCGGCGAATCCGAAGTGACGCCGGAGGGCAAGAACCGGATCCGCGTCAAGATCGCCGGCGTCGCCGACGAGACGGAAGTCCGCAAGATGCTGCAAAAGCCGGCGGTTCTTACGTTCCGCAGCGCAGAAGGATGCGCCGCGGACGCAGGCTATTGCAAGGTAGAGCTGCAGGGGGACGACTTTAAAGAGGGCGCGGCGAAGGTCGAATACAATCAGCTGCGCGAACCGCTCGTCGCCATTCAGGTCAAAGACAAAAAAGAAATTCGAAGATATCTCGAGCAGGCTCCTGGGCAAAAAGCTCGCGATCTACCTGGACGAGGATCTGTTGTCCGATCCGACCGTTCAGGGCGTCTTCACCGACGGCACGGCCACCATCTCCGGCCAGCCGACGCCGGCCGACGCCAAGGCGCTGGCCGATACGATCAATCTCGGCGCGCTGCCGCTGAAGCTGACGGAGAAGTATACGCAAAGCGTAGGCGCGACGCTCGGCAAAAAGTCGCTTGAAGAGACGCTGCTCGCGGGCATCATCGCGTCCGTCGCCATTTTCGTATTTATGGTCGTGTTCTACCGGTTGCCGGGCGTTATCGCAGGCTTCTGTCTGCTCGTGTTCGTCTGGCTGCTGATCGCCGTCTTCTGGCTCATGGGCGCGACGCTGACGCTGCCCGGCATCGCCGCCTTCGTGCTCGGCATCGGCATCGCGGTCGACTCGAATATCATTACGGCCGAACGGATCAAGGACGAGATCCGCACGGGCAAGAGCATCGCGTCGTCGCTGCGGTCGGGCAACAAGAACAGCTTCCGCACGATCATCGACGCGCATATCACGAACATCATCGCCGGCGCCGTGCTTTACTTTATCGGCCAAGGCTCGGTCAAGGGCTTCGCGGTCGTGCTGCTCGCGTCGATCATCTGCAACATCGCGACCAACATCTTCCTGCCCCGCTACCTGATGCACCTGCTCGTGAAGAGCGGCAAGTTCAATAAGGTCGGCTACTATGGCGTAAAGGAGAGTGAAATCCGTGCGCTATAAGTTTCACGACATCGACTGGATTAAATGGAGCAAGCCGTTCTTCATCGCTTCGCTCGTCATCGTGCTGATCGGCATTTTGTCGCTCTCCATCCGGGGCTTGAACTACGGCATCGACTTTCAATCGGGCACGTCCGTGGACATCGCCATCACCAAGACGGTGAACGGCGACGAGGTCAAGACGTTCCTCGAGAAGGAAGAGCTCGGCGAGTATCACCTGACGACCGCGGCCGAGCGGCTCTCGATCCGGTTCAAGGCCGCGCTTACGGAAGACCAGCAGAGCAAGCTCGAATCGGACTTCAAGTCCAAGTTCGACGACAAGGCGTCGTTCGAGAAAAACATCGTCGACGTCGAGATCGCCAAGGAGCAGCAGACGAACGCCCTGCGCGGCATTCTGATCGCTTCGATCGGCATCATCATCTATATCGCGATCCGCTTCGAATGGCGGTACGCGATCTCGTCGGTCATCGCGCTGCTGTACGACGCGTTTATCGTCATTACGCTGTTCTCGATTTTCCATCTCGAAGTCAACCTGCCGTTTATCGTTGCCGTACTGACCATCATCGGCTATTCGATCAACGATACCGTCGTCATCTTCGACCGGATCCGGGAGAATATGCGCTTCGCAAAGGTGAAGTCCGAAGCCGATCTCGCCAAGGTCGTCAACGACAGCATCACCCAGACGCTGACCCGTTCGATCAATACGGTTATCACCGTCGCATTCGCCGCCGTCTGCCTATTCATTTTCGGCAGCGAATCGATTAAAATGTTCTCGCTCGCGATGATCTTCGGATTGATCAGCGGCGCCTATTCCTCCATCTTCATCGCCAGCCCGCTCTGGTTCTGGATGAAACGAAAAGCGAAGCCTGCCAAGCCCGTCAAGGCGCAGCCGGCGCCTTGACGGAATAAGGAATAGAGGTGTATCGATAAGATGACTCAAAAAAGGACCGGCAAAACGCTGCACGGCATCAAGGTATCCCTGCTCGGGTTGCTCGTACTGTCGGTCTTCAAGGGTCTCGCGGGTTGGTTCACGGGCAGTAAGGCGCTGATGGCGGACGCCTGCCATTCGGCGGCCGACTTCGCCGCCGCCGTCAATTCTTATCTGCGGCACCGCAGGGCCATCTCGCCTCGCGGCGCCGCCGAGCGGCAGCGCGAAGCGGTGGCGGCCGTCGTGTTCGCGGCGCTGCTGCTGCTCGCCGGCCTCGAGATGGCGATCTCCTCGCTGCGCGCGATCGCGTGGGGCGAGGATCGCGCGCCCGGCTGGGGCGCCGTCATCGTCATCGCGGCCGGCATGATCGCCCGCGAAGCGCTGATTCTGTACCGCCGCAGCTACGAGCACCGCATGGGGCTGCGTCCCGAAGCGTCCCGCACGGACCGTTCGGACGTGTTCGCGTCGCTGACCGCGCTGGTCGGCACGGCGGGCGCGATGACCGGACAGCTGCTGGACTTGCCCGTCCTGTACGTGCTCGATCCCGCCGCAGGACTCGTGATCGGCGTGTTCGTGCTCCGGATGGGCTACCGGCAGGCGGCTTCCGCCATCGGCGCGGTCGAACGCAGGCCAATGGACGAAGTGGACGCGCAGACCTTGCTTGAAGTGGTGCAGCGGGTCGACGGCGTCGTCGCCGTCGACGAGCTCAGAGCGAAGGAACACGGCCATTATGTGATCATAGACGTCCTTATCAGAGTGAATCCGCGCATATCGGTGCTGGACGGACACGACGTCGCCCAGCGCGTGCGAAGGCAGCTGACCAAGCGCTTCTTGCACGTATCGGACGCGAGCGTACGCGTCGAGCCGTACGATCCGGGTTATCCTTACAAATCGAATCACCAGGAAGAAGAAATGCCGACTTTAATTCAATAAATCGCTGTGGACTCCGCCGCACCAGGCGGAGTCCACAGTGCTGTAAGGCAGAAAGGAGCGGTTTAAAAGGTGAAATCCACCTATCGCTGGGTATTGGCGGAAGAAGACGGCGACGCGGCGGCGGCGCTCGGGGCGCAGTTGGGTTTGGCGCCGCTGGTCAGCCGCTTGCTCGTCTCGCGGGGGGTATCGGAATCCGGAAGACGCGGAGCGATTTTTGTATCCCGGGCTCCGCGATCTGCACGATCCCTACTTGCTGCTCGGCATGGACCGGGCAGTGGCACGGATCCGGCAGGCGATCGACGGCAGTGAACGCATACGCGTATACGGGGACTACGACGCCGACGGCGTCACCTCGACCGCGCTTATGCACAGGCTGCTCAGCCGGCTTGGCGCGGACTTCGATACATACATTCCGCATCGGAGCAAGGAAGGCTACGGGCTGAATCTGCCTGCGATCGACAAAGCGGCGGAAGCGGGCGTCAAGCTCATCGTCACGGTCGACAACGGCATCAGCGCCATCGAGCAGATCGCTTATGCGGCGACGCTCGGCATCGACGTCGTCGTGACCGATCACCATGAGCCGCCTGCCGTCCTGCCGAACGCGGCGGTCGCCATCGTCAATCCGAAGCAGCCCGGCTGCCCGTATCCGTTCAAGGAGCTCACCGGCTCGGCGGTCGCGTTCAAGCTGGCCCACGCGATGCTCGGCGAGCCTGACCTCGCGTTCGCCGACGTCGCCGCGATCGGCGTCGTCGCGGATTTGATGCCGCTGACGGGCGAAAACCGCGCGATCGTGAAGCTCGGGCTCGAGGAGATGAACGCGCGTCCGTCGCCCGGCATCAAGGCGCTGGCGCAAATCTCCGGCGCCGAGCCGGGACGGCTCACGAGCGGACGCGTCGCGTTCGGACTCGCGCCGCGGCTGAACGCGGGGGGCCGGCTGGCCGAAGCGGATACCGCGCTGCGCCTGCTCATCACCGCCGATCAGCGCGAAGCCGAGCTGCTGGCGGCGGAGCTGGACATGCTGAACCAGGAACGACAGCAGCTGGTGGAGGACACGCTGATTCAGGCCGACGCCGCATGGCAGGCGATCGCGGCCGCTCACGGCGGTACCGGACCCGCTGTCATCGTCGTCGCGGGGGGAGGGCTGGAACGCGGGCATCGCGGGTCTCGTCGCTTCGAAGCTCGTCGAGCGCTATTACAAGCCGACCGTCGTCCTGGCGGCGGACGCCGCCACGGGCCTGTGCAAAGGCTCGGCGCGCTCGATCGAAGGCTTCGACCTGCATGCGGCGCTAACGGCTTGCGCAGAGGAGCTCGAGCACTTCGGCGGCCACAAGGCGGCCGCCGGCATGACGATGCGCACCGAGCGCGTCGCCGCGCTGGGCGAGAAGCTGTCCGCGCTCGCGGATAGCTGGCTGACGGCAGACGATTGGGTCCCGCGCAAGAAGGCGGATCTCGTCTGCAGAGCTTCCGAGCTGACGCTCGAGGCCGCCGATCAGCTGCGCGCGCTCGAGCCGTGCGGCATCGGCAATCCCGCTCCCCGCTTCGTGCTGCGCGGCGCGGAGGTGATCGACGCCAAGGCGATGGGCAAAGACAGCCGGCATTTGCGGGTGGTGCTGGGCCAGGGCGGCCGCAAGCTGGAGGCCGTTTGCTTCGGCAGAGGCGCGGATTGCGGCGCCATGCTGGGCAGCGGCTCGGCCAATGTGCTGGGCGAGCTGTCGGTGAACGAGTGGAACGGGAGCAAACGCGTGCAGCTCATGCTGCAGGACTGGCAGCCGGCCGCGCTGCCCGTGCATGACCGGCGCCACGAGGCCGATTGGCGAAGCGCCTTGCGGACGCTGACGGCAGCGACCGGGGCCGCGAGCCTGCTCGCCGTCGCGGCGAGCGAGACGGCCTTGGCCGAGCTGCAAGCCGCCACCGGCGACGGGGCGGAGCTTATCGTCGCATCGTATGCTGAAGCGGCCGCGGCGGCGACGGGCGCGAAGACGCTGCGGCTCGCGCTGATCGACCTGCCCGAGGCGGGCGACGCCCTGGAGGGACTGCGCGGACTGCTTGCCGGCTGCGTCGTGGAGGAGATCCATCTTCTCTCGTCCGGCCGCGCTTCGTCCGGCTCGCGCAGCCGTCCGCAGGAGGGCGTGCGCATGCCGGGCCGGGAGCAGTTCGGCGAGGTGTACGGTCTGATGCGGCGCAAGGGGAGCTGGATCGAGACGCCCGACGGATTTTTGCGTCAGGTGGCGCAGCGGACTGGCCGGACGCTCGCCGATATCGTCATGATGCAGGACGTGTTCGAGGAACTCGGCTTCTTGCGGCGGAGCCGGGCGTCGGTCGAGATCGTCGCCCAGCCGCCGAAGCGCCAGCTGGAGGAGTCCGCCAGATACCGCAAGGCGCTGCTCCGCGCGGAGGCCGAGGCGCTGGCCGCGATGTCGCCCGCCGACTTGCGGAATTGGCTGCGCGCGCTCGCGGAAGGTAACGATGGCAAGCGGCTTCGATCAAGTGTATAATGCAAGCTGGCGAACTTGTTTTGAAGGAGCGAATGAGAATGGATTTTAAGCCATATATCCGCGTTATTCCCGATTTTCCCGTACCCGGGATCCGATTCAAGGATATAACGACCTTGCTTAACAACGGCGAGGTGTACCGCGCGGCGATCGACGAGCTCAAGGAGCGCGTGAAGGACTGGGAGATCGACATCGTGGCCGGCCCCGAGGCGCGCGGCTTCGTCATCGGCGCGCCGCTCGCGCTGGCGCTCGGCGTCGGCTTCGTGCCGATCCGCAAGTCGGGCAAGCTGCCCGGCGAGACGGTTGAGGCCGGCTACGATCTCGAATACGGCAAGGACACGCTGGCCGTGCATAAGGATGCGATCAAGCCTGGACAGCGCGTGCTGATCGCTGACGATCTGCTCGCCACGGGCGGGACGATCGCGACGACGATCAAGCTCGTCGAACAGCTTGGCGGCGAGATCGTCGGCGCTTCCTTCCTGATCGAGCTGAGCTATCTCGACGGACGGGACAAGCTGAAGGGCGCGCGCGTCGAATCGCTGGTCCAGTACTAACCGAATATCGCGGCGAATCGCGGCGCAGCTGCCGAGGCCGGACGTTCCGATAGCCGGAGCGTCCGGCTTTTGTTTCGACGGAGCTCCCTGAAGGACGTTCGCCGCGCTTCATTTTCAGCCGATCTTCAGCAGCGGTTCAGAGGCGCCTCAGCGCCCCCCGAGCATAATGGGAATATATGAATAGCGGGCCACGCAGAGGAGCGACAGCGCGATGAATCAAATTAAAGGCATCCGTATTCTCGCCGTAGACGACGAACCGAACATTTTGCAATTTTTGGAGCTGGGCCTGATCAACGAAGGCTTTGAAGTGCAGACCGCGCCAGACGGCATGACGGCGATCAACTTGGCCAAAAGCTTCAAGCCCCATGTCGCCATTTTGGACGTGATGATGCCCGGGATGGACGGTTTCGAGGCGTGCAAGCTGCTGAAGAAAACCGAAAACGTGGCGGTTATTATGCTGACGGCCAGGGACGAGGTGGACGATCGGGTCAAAGGGCTTTTGCTCGGCGCGGACGACTACATGGCCAAGCCGTTCAGCTTCGAGGAGCTATTGGCCCGCATTCATGCGCGGGTGCGCAACCAATTTCCCCTACTGTCCGGCCAGGCCGTGTTCGGTCCCATCAGCATCGACGACCGGCGCAAGGAGATCAGCCTGAGCGGGCGGGTGCTGGAGCTGTCGCCTACCGAATACGAACTGCTTAAATATATGGTCATCAACCACGGCATCGTGCTCAGCAAAGCGCTGATTCTCGACAAGGTATGGGGCTACGACTTCGGCGGCGACGAAAATATCGTGGAAGTGTACATTCGCTCGCTGCGCGAGAAGCTCGGCGACAAGGAGCACCAGCTGATCCGCACGCTGCGCGGCGCGGGCTACAGGATCGATCTGCCATGAGGCGGACGTCCGGCGGCGTCCCGCGCCCCCCAGCTGAAGGGCTCGCTTCGCCTCCAGCTGCTGTCGCGTTCGCTGCTCGTCCTGGCGGTGCTGCTGGTGCTCATCGGTTTGTTTCAATTCGTGCTCATGCGAAAGTTCACCTACGAGAACAAAGCCTCCGCGCTTCGAAGCCAGATCTTGTCGCTGCCGCCCGACATCTGGCGGGACCGTCAAGGTCATGGCGGCGGAGGCGCCGACCGCGCCATGAAGTCCGGGTTCGGCTTCGGCGCCGCCAAGCCGCCGGATAACGACGATAAGGACGCCGACGTCAGTAGGGACGGGGACGAAGGATTGACGGACGCCGTGAGCGAGATGCGAGGCCGTTACTACGTTCCGGATGCCACCGTCGTCTTGATCGGGACCGACCTGAGCTTCACGACGCTGTCCGAATGGACGGATCAGGCAGAACCGCCCCGGCTTTCCGACGAGGCGTACCGGGCGGCCATGAACGGCGAAGAAGGCGCCTCCGCGGGCGCGGACTACCGGATCGCGAAGGATGCCGAAGGCAACGAGCAGCTCGTGGTGCTTCGTTCGCTCGGCAAGGAAGGCCAAGGCTCCGGCGTCATCCAGATCAGCACGGGCACGAGAGAGCTCAAGGAGACGCTGAAAGGTCAACTGCTCCTGTTCGGCGGACTGTCGCTGCTGGCGCTGATCGCCGGGCTGCTCGCGTTGCTGCCCGTGCTTCGGCGCACGTTAACGCCGCTGTCCGACCTGGTCGACAGGGTCGAACGGATCGATGCCGGCAACCTGGACGAACCATTCCCCGCGATCGCGAAGCCGGTGGAGATCGGACGTTTGTCGGCATCCTTCAACGGGATGCTGGCGCGGCTAAACGATGCGTTCGAGACCGAGAAGGAAGCGAAGGAGCACATGCGACAGTTCGTGGCGGATGCCTCGCATGAGCTGCGGACCCCGCTGACCTCGATTCATGGCTTCCTGGAAGTGCTGCTGCGCGGCGCATCCGGCAATCCCGAGCAGCTCGAGCGCGCGCTTCGCAGCATGCACGGCGAGTCGGAGCGGCTTCGCAAGCTGGTCGGTGATCTGCTGACGCTGGCGAAGCTCGATCAGCGGAACGGCGTTCATGCCGTCCGCGGCGATCTGAGCGATACGCTTCGCGAGATGGAGCCGCAGCTGCGGATGCTGGCCGGGTCCCGCGAGGTGGCGTTCGCGCTGCCGGAAGGCATGTATGGCCTGTACGACCCGGACAAAATCAAGCAGGTCGTGCTCAATCTGTTTCACAATGCGGTTCAGCATACGGATGCGGAAGAAGGCGCGATCGCGATAGCGATCCGTCGCGCAGGCGGTTGGCTGCAGCTCGACGTCAAGGACAACGGCTCGGGCATCGATGCCGACCACCTGCCTTACGTATTCGATCGATTCTATCGAAGCGATTCGTCTCGTACGCGCAAATACGGGGGGGGCCGGATTAGGCTTGTCGATATCCAAGTCCATCGTCGACGCGCTCGGCGGCCGCATTCGGGCGTCGAGCGAACCGGGGGGAAGGAACCCTGTTCTCGATTGTATTGCCTGCGCCTGAACCGCTGGGGGACGTTCATGACTGACGCAGCGATCCGACCAGCGCGGCGATCTCCCCGATCGGCCGCCTGAACTCGGCTGCGCCGAGCTCGTAGGCGGCCTTCGGCATGCCGTAGACGACCGATGTCTGTTCGTCCTGGACGATCGTCCGCGCGCCTGCCTGCCGCATGGCGAGCAGGCCGCGCGCGCCGTCCTGTCCCATGCCGGTCAGCAAAATGCCGATCGATTCGGGTCCGGCGCACGCGGCGACGGAGCCGAACAGGATGTCGACGGACGGGATATGCCCGCTGACCTTCTCGCCCTTGCTGCAGTCTGCTTTGAGCCGGCCGCCGCTGCGGACGACCTTCAAGTGCCGATCGCCCGGCGCGACCAGCACGATCCCGCTTTTGATCTCGTCGCCCGTCTCCGCTTCGCGCGCTTCGAATCGGGTCGCCTGATTGAGCCTTTCGGCGAACATGCGGGAGAAGACGGGCGGAATGTGCTGCACGATCACGATGCCCGGCACGTTCGGCGGCAGCATCTGAAGCAGATAATAGATCGCCTCGGTGCCGCCGGTCGAAGCGCCGATCGCGATCAGTCCCGTCTGCCCGCCCGCTGCGGAAGCGGGCGGCGCCGCATACTGCCGCGCCAGCCGGGCGACGTTCCGGATGAACGATGCGACATGCTCCGGCGTCGGCGCCGCCGGCTTCAGCAGGAACGCCTTGGCGCCGGAGCGCAAAGCGCCTGCTTCGGCCTCTGGACGCGAGCTGATCGCGATCGCGGGGGATCGGATAACTCGGCAGCAGTTGCCCCAAAAAGGTAATTCCGTTCATTCGCGGCAGTTCGATATCGCATACCATAATGTGCGGGCGGTACTGCATCAAATGTTTTCGCGCCTCGAACGGATCGCCCGCGGGCGGCACCAGCTCGATATCGCCGAGGCTGCGGAGCCCCCTTGAGAGCGCTTCTCTGAACGAGGGCGAGTCGTCGACCAGCAGCACCCTGATTTTATCGATGGCGGTCATGGCTTTTCCTCCGTGTATCTTCTGATTCCGGCTTGCGGTATACGGACGGACTGACATAGGAGAAGCCGAGATCCTTGCGTCCGATCCCTTCGGAATGACCGATGAACAAATAGCCGCCCGGCGCCAGCGTCTCCCAAAATTTACGAAGCAGCTGGTTCCGGGCGCGCTCGTCGAAGTATATCATTACGTTGCGGCAAAAAATAATGTGAAAGGGACGGCTGAAAGGAAAACGCTGTTCCATCAGATTAAAGCGGCGGAACAGCACCTGAGCCCTCAGACTGTCCTGCACCCGTACCGTGTTGTCCGGCAACCGACGAAAATAAAGCCGCTTCCAGCTTTCCGGCAGCGGCCTCACGGCGTCCTGCGAGTATACGCCGAGAGCTGCCGTCTCGAGCGTGCGCGCCGAAATATCCGTCGCCAGCACGCGGCTGTCCCATTCGCCGGCCTGCGGGCCTAGAAAGTCCTGCAGCAGCATGGCGAGCGTATAGGGCTCCTCGCCGGTCGAACAGCCTGCGCTCCAAACGCGCAGATCGCGGTCGGCGATGCGCGGCATCCAGTAGGGCAGCGCGACGTCCCGCATAAAATCGAAGTGCGGCGTCTCCCGCATAAAAAACGTATGATTCGTGGATATATGATCGATCAGTTGGGACAGAAGGCGGCCCGAGCGATCGGCCGCCAACCGGGAGATATATTGATCGAAGCCGGCGGCGCCGTGCTGCTCGAGCAGACGGCCGAGCCGACTGACGAGCAGCGCCTTTTTCTCCCGCCTCAAATAGATACCCGCATGAAGACGAATCGTTTCGGCCAGCTTGTCGAATTCCTCATCCTGAATATGGTTGTCCATGCTCAATACTTGCCGAACTCCTTGTCGCTCAAGGAGAAGCTGTCCATGCCGGCAGCCACTTCGGCGAAGGCGTCGTCGGGCGAACGATAGCCAGGCTGCGGGCGCGCATCCGTTCGGGTCGCAGGCGACGCCGCGCTATAGCCGTCGGAGGCGCCATAGCCGTGCCGGCTGCGAATTCTGAATCGCGACACTTGCCCCCGCAGCATGTCGGCTTGTCCGGTCAGCTCCTCGCTCGCAGCCGCGCTCTCCTCCGACGTCGACGAGTTCGTCTGAATGACCTGGGACACCTGCAGCAAACCTTGATTGATTTGCGTAATGCCCGCCGCCTGCTCGCCGGATGCCTTGGAGATGCCTTCGACGAGCTGGGCGACCCGGTCTACGTCGCCGAGCATTTTCTCCAGCGCGTCCGCCGTATCGCCGGCGATTTTCATGCCGTTCTCGACATTGCGGATCGAGCCTTCGATCATGGCGGTCGTTTCCTTGGCCGCGCCTGCCGAGCGGGCCGCGAGATTGCGTACTTCCTCGGCGACGACGGCGAAGCCCTTGCCGTGCTGGCCTGCCCGCGCCGCTTCGACGGCGGCGTTCAGCGCCAGGATGTTCGTTTGGAACGCGATCTCGTCGATGACCTTGATAATTTTCGAGATGCTGCCCGAAGCTTCGTTGATATCGTCCATCGCGCGCAGCATCTCCCGCATACGGCCGTTGCCGTGGGCCGCGTTGCTGCGCGTCTGCTCGGCCAGATTGCTGGCAAGCACCGAATTGTCCGCGTTAAGTCTCGTTTGGCTCGAGATCTCTTCGAGCGATACGGTGAGCTGCTCGACGGAGCTCGCCTGCTCCGTCGAGCCCTGCGACAGCAGCAGGCTCGATTCGGACATCTGGCGGGCCCCCCGCGGCGACCTGATCGGAGGCGGCCTGAATGTTGGACACGACCTCGTTCAGATTGTCGTTCATCCGCCTGAATGCGGCGGCGAGCTGTCCGGTCTCGTCCTTGGACGACACGTCGATCTGCCGAGTCAGATCGCCGCTCGCGATCCGCTCGGCCGCATCGACCATTTTGCGGATCGGCTTGCCGATCATCGAGGAAATGAACAGGCCGAGCACGATTGCGACCGCCATGGCGACGACGACGACGAGCACCATCGTCGTAATCGTCGAACGGGTCGACGCGCTGTACGCGTCGGATTGCGCGACGCCCTCGTCCCGTCCGGCCTGAAACAGGCTTTTGATCTCGCCGTCCGTCTTCTGGGCCAAGCTTGCCGATTCGCCGAGCAACTTGATCGCGCCGGCGATGTCGTCTTTGGCTGCGAGCTCGACGATCCGGTCGCGCATTCCGTTGTACTGCTCGAGCGTGGACTTGAAGGCGTCATACCGTTCCTTCAAGGAAGCGGACGACAGACTTTTTTTGGAATCGCATGAACGATTCGTCCATGCTGGCGTCCAGCTCGCCGATCGTCTGCTTGAGCTGCGTGCGCTCGGCGTCGTCTTCCGTAATCAGCATGCTGCGCATCGTCGCGCGAATGTTGTGATAGTTCATGCCGGCTTCGCCCAGATCGCCGAGCGCGACGCCGTAATTTTCGTACAAATCGGTGTAATTGCGGTCGAGCCGATTCATGTTGGCGACTCCGATCAGGCCGACGACGCCGGCCAGCAACGCCAGCAGGATAAAGGAAGCGAGAAGCTTTTTGCCGATCTTCATATCGTAAAACCAGCGCATGACAACACCCCATAGTCGGTTATTGGTTAAGCCGTTCAAGATCCTCGTCGCCGATCAGCTTCAGCGCGTCGAGCAGCAGCTTCGTTCCGTCGCTCGCTTTGCCGATGCCGCTGATGAAGCGGGAAGACGGACGCCCCGTCTCAGGCGGGGGGAACGATGTCGGTCTCCGCGATGCTCAGCACTTCGGAGACGCTGTCGACGATGAGGCCGAGCGACAGCTCGCCGATATCGACGACGATAATGCAAGTTCGGTCCGTATATTCGCGCAGCGGCTTGCGGAAGCGAAGGCGTACGTCCATGACGGGTATGATTTTTCCCCGGAGATTGATGATGCCCCGCATATGCGCCGGCAGCTCCGGAATTTCCGTGATTTTTTGAATGCCGATAATTTCGGTCACATGGCGAATTTCGATCCCGTACATGTCTCCGCCGAGCGCAAACGTCAAATATTTGTTTTTCTGCGTATCTTCTTCTTGGCCGGCGTCCGCGCCGCTCTCGTTGATATTCGTCACGTCGTCCCTCCTTATGCGTTTCCCTCGATGACGGCCGCCAGGCGCTCTGCCTGGATGCGATCGTCGCCCGCCAGCCAGGCTCCGGTGTTCAATATCAGACTGATGCTGCCGTCGCCGAGGAGCGTACACCCCGATATTTTCCCGGATGTCAGATGCCTGGCGACCAGCGGCGGGAGCGGCTTGATGACGATCTGCTGCTGACCGAGCAGCTCGTCCGCTTCCAGGCAGACGGCCCGATCGCCTTGCTCGACCATGACCAGGATGCGGGCAGGACCGTCGTCTCTTTCGTCGACCTGCGCCGGACCGAGGCGCAGCACCGGCACGCAGCGGCCGCGCGACAACAGCATTCGCCCGCCGTCCGGACTATGAATGATCTGCTCCGGCGCGGGCCGGAACGATTCCCTGACCGAGACGGTCGGTATCGTATACCGCGTCAAGCCGGCCCGTAGATGCATCCCGTCGATGATCGCCAGGGTCAGCGGTATTTTGAGGGTAAATCGCGTGTAGCGTCCTTGCTCGCTGTCGACCGCGATGCTCCCGGATACCTGCGCGACATTGCGGGCGACGACGTCCATGCCGACCCCGCGGCCGCTGAATTCGGAGATCTGTTCGCGCGTCGTCAGCCCGGGCATAAAAATGAAGTTGTAAATTTCCGAATCGCTCGGCTCTCTCGCAACGTCGCGGAGCAGACCGGCCGCTTGCGCTTTTTCAAGCAGCCGCTGCCTGTCCAGGCCGCGGCCGTCGTCCTCTACGGTGAGCATGACGTCTCCGCCGATGCTTATCGCCCGAAGCCTGACGATGCCGGCCGGCGGCTTCCCGGCGGCCGCGCGCTCCTCCGGAAGCTCGATGCCGTGATCGATGCAGTTTCTCACCAGATGCATGAGCGGATCGGAGATTTGATCGATGACGAGCTTGTCCAGCTCGGTTTGCTCCCCGTCGATGATCATATCGGCCTGCTTGCCCAGCTTGGCGGTCATATCGCGCGCGACACGGTTCATCTTGCCGAACAGCGCGGCGATCGGCACCATGCGCAGCGAGAGCACCGAATCCTGAAGCTCTGTCGTAATCTTGCGCAACTGCGACTGGGCCTGTCGCAGCCGGCCGCTCCCTTCGGGATCCGCCGCCTCGCTCTGGCCGACGACCGATTCGGTGACGACCAGCTCGCCTACCAGGTCCACGAGGCGATCGAGCTTGGCGACGGGCACGCTGACGGTTTGCGAAGCGATCGGCTTCGGGGAGACGCCCGTTTTTTCCGCGGGAACCGCGGCTTGCGGATCGCGCGGAGCCGGCTCGCGGGACGTCGGCGCCTGCGGCGCCGGCGCTTGCGAGATGTCCGTCGGGGCGCTCCGTCCGCTTTCGCTCGCCTCCCGCGCATCCGCCCAGGAGATGAGCCGGGTCACATTCACGGACTCGATATATAAGTTGTTTTGTATATAGGTTACGATGGAAGAATAGTCCATATCGGACTCCAGCATGACCAATAGCCCGAGCGATTCGAGCACTTCGGAAGAGGAGGCGTCGTCAACGAGATTGTCCGGCGAGTGATCGATCCGAAGACAAACTTCGCGCAGTCTGGCAATCAACTGGTACGCCCGGACGGAGATCATCGGACAAGGGTCTGAAAATCGAACGAGGGCGCTGTAGCAATTCGCCTGCTTGCCCGAAGCGCCCGATTGAATTCGCATGCCGGCCGCTTCTTCGAGCAGCGCAGTCGGCTCGCCGGGGTGTCCGAGCCCTCGCTCGCGATGCGCCAGCTCGCTGCGGCAGTAATCGACCGTTCGCAGCACGAGATCCGCCAGCGGACGGCCGTTGCGCGGATCGTCGTGCCGTTTGCGCAAATCGTCGAACACATCCTCGAGCGCATGCGAGATATCCGCGATGCGACGATACTGCATCATCGCGGAGGAGCCCTTTAAGGTATGCAGGCTGCGGAAAAGGGCGGCGATGTCTTCGGGCGAGAAGCCGCCGGATTTTTCGCTGGCGAGCGCCAGCTCCTCGATTTGGCCGATCAACTGATACGCTTCAAGAAAATACATGTCGGTCAAGGCGTCGCTCGGTTCTTGCGGATTCATGGGCCAACCTTTCTGCGCGCGGCCGGGTTAAAGTTCTGGACCGAACCGTGCAGCGTATCTTCTTGGATGTCGAGCAGGGACAAGACCTTGCCGCGGATGACGGACGTATTGCGTCTCGTATTGCCGGTGATCAGCTCGGACAGCCTGCTCTCGGACAAGCCGTATTCGAGACAGAACTGCTTGCGCGTTAATTTACGCTCAGCGAGACGTTGGAGGATCGCCCACCCGAGTTCGGTAAATTGACGGGAGGAGGTCAAGCGTTCACCTCATTTCTTCATAAAAAAAGGAATCGTCTGCGATGTGGAGATATGTATAATTGCATCAAACCAATTCCTTTTGACTAAGACTTTGGAAGTAATGGTTATTCGCCATTATAATCGTATATTCGATTATATTCAATCAAATTTACGTAAATACGATTAAATACGACGATCCTGATTTTTTTTGGAATGATACGAAAGAACTAGTTCGGCGGGTATTGATTTATAAGTGAGTTGGTCGACGGAGGAGATCGTTCATGGATCAGTTGAAACGCAGATTGCGCGAGCTTCGCAAAGCGCTTGGCATGACGATGGCGGAGCTGGCGGGTTCCATCGCTGTTTCTCCCGGCAACGTCGGGGATTGGGAGAGCGAAAAGCGCAACTCCGTGCCGAGCGCCGGGGCGCTGATCGCGATCGGCAACGAGCTAGGCGTCTCACTCGATTGGCTGTTGCTCGGCATCGGCAGCCCTTTCCTGTCCAAGAAGCCGGGCATGTCGGAGGAAGGCGGCAGCGGGGAGAACGACGGCGCGTTGGGAAAAAATTTCCCATCGGAAAAAACCGGTATCCGGCCGGCCGTCGATGAGCTGCTGGAGACAGCGTCGCGGCTCGAGGCGGACGATTTGGCGCATGTGCAATACATCGTTCGCCGCCTGTGCGAGTCGACGCCAGACGCAGGCGGGCAGCGCAGGCCGCGGGACTGACGAACCCGCTTGAAGCCGGACAGCTCTTGCTTCCGCGCGCTGCCGTTCTGGAGAAGCCGTTTTTACTTGGCTTGCGTTAATCCGATGTTCATCTTAAATTCACGCAAGTCTGCTAGTCTCCTCTTATCGTACATAGGAGGTCGTCTAGGATGAGGAAGCGCGGAAAGTGGATCGCCTGGATCGTGATCGTCTGCCTGATCGCGGCCGGCGGCGGAGGCTATTGGTGGTATACGTCCAAGGATACGAAGGCGGCGACGAGCGGTCCGACCTTCACCCAATCCCGGGTAACCAAAGGAACAATCACCAAGAGCGTCTCCGGCAGCGGCGCGGTCGAAGTCAGCGAATCGGAGACGGTGAAGCCGTCCGTCGCCGCGACGGTGGAGAAGGTCAACGTAACCGAAGGACAGACGGTCAAAAAGGGAGCTGTGCTCGCAACGTTCGAGGGCGAGGACGTCAGTCTGTCCCTCAGCAAGTCCGAGCTAAGCCTGGAGCAGCTGCAGATGCAGCTGGAGCAAGCCCAGGAAAAGTGGAAGTCTCTGCAAATATCCGGCGCGGAGCAGGCCGATATCGAGTCGGCGGAGATGAGCATCAAAACGATTCAGCTAAATATCAAGCAGACGCAGCTGGATATGCAAGATACGAAGGAAAAAGCGAAAGCGCCGGATCCGCTCGTCGCCTCGATCGACGGTACGGTGACGGCCGTGAACGTGAAGGACGGCGACGCGGTGAACGGCCAGCTCGAAGCGTTCACGATCGTGAATTACGACAAGCTGGATATTCAGATCTCGGCGGACGAGCTCGATATCTCGCAGTTGAAGCTCGGACAAACCGCGAACATTACGATGGATGCGCTCAGCGGCCAGACGTTCACGGGCAAGGTGACGAAGATCGCCAAGGAAGGCACCTCCACGAACGGCGTCGCGACGTTCCCCGTCACGGTGAGCCTGGATAAAACGGATGGGGTCATGCCGGGCATGAACGGCAGCGTCGACGTCGTTATCGAGTCGAAGCAGGACGCGCTGCTCGTGTCGGTCGAAGCGGTGACGCAGATGGGGACGAGGTATTTCGTGCGCGTTCCGGCGGACGGTACGACGACGGGGCAAACGGCGCCCGGGCAAACGACAGGCGGCCAGGCAGCAGGCGGGCAAGCCGCAGAGGGTCGGACGCAAGGCGGCGATCAAGCCGCGGGAGGTCAGGCAGCGAGCGGTCAAGCGGCTGGGGGCCAAGCGGCAAGCGATCAGACGGCAGGCGGTCAGGCGACAGGCGGTCAGGCGGCAGGCGGCGAGAGGCCGGAAGGCATGCCTCAGGAAGGCGCGGCCCCGGGCGGCAATGCGGCTGGCGGAAACGCGGCGGGCTCGCAAGGCGGCTATGGCGGCCAGGGCAGACAAGGCGGCTACGGAGGCGCAGGACGTCAGGGCGGCTATGGCGCTGCTGGCGGCGGCTTCGCGAGAAGCGGCCAAGCTCAGACGGCTGCCGGCGCGGCAAGCGCGAACTTTACGCTTAAGGAGATTACCGTCGGCATCACGACGGATGCGCAAGTCGAAGTATTGACCGGGCTGACCGAAGGCCAGACGGTACTGATCCCGGTGACGGTATCGACGAACTCCGGCAACCAGCAGCAGACGGGATTCGGCATGGGCGGCGGCTTCCAAATGGGCGGCGGCGCGTTCCCTGCGGGCGGCGGCAACTTCGGGGGCGGCAACTTTGGCGGCGCAGGCGGCGGCAACCGCACCGGCGGTACCGGCGCCCGTGCAGGCACAGGCACTGCGGGAGGTCGATGACATGAGCATGTCCGCGCCCTCTCCACTGATCATCATGGAGGACGTATTCAAGAAGTACACGCTGGCCGGAGAGACGCTGAACGCGCTCGACGGCATTACGCTTACCGTCAACAAGGGCGACTTCATGGCGATCATCGGGCCGTCCGGCTCGGGCAAGTCGACGCTCATGAACGTGCTCGGCTGCCTCGACACGCCGACCAGCGGCAAATATACGCTGGACGGCGCGGAGATCGGCAAGCTCAGCGACAATAAGCTGGCGAGCATTCGCAACAACAAGATCGGCTTCATCTTTCAAAGCTTCCATCTACTCCCTCGTCTGCGGGCGATCGATAACGTCGAACTTCCGCTCGTATACCGCGGCATGTCCGGCCGCGAACGCCGGGCGCTCGCGAAGGAGGCGCTTGAGAAAGTAGGCCTTGGCGAGCGTATGTACCACGTCCCGAACCAGCTGTCGGGCGGTCAGCAGCAGCGCGTCGCCATCGCCAGGGCGCTCGCGGGACGGCCGCCGCTGCTGCTCGCGGACGAACCGACGGGCGCGCTCGACAGCAAGACGAGCCGGGATGTCATCGGGCTGCTCAAGGAGCTGAACGACGAAGGCAATACGATCGTGCTCATCACGCACGATCCGAAGGTCGCCGAGCAGGCGCAGCGCGTCGTGCGCATCCAGGACGGCAAGCTGACCGAAGAGAGGAGCGTCGCTTCATGAAGCTGAGCCAAGGCATCCGCATGGCTTGGGGGGAGCGTCCGCGCCCAGCCGCTTCGCACGCTGCTCACCGTGCTCGGCATTCTGATCGGGGTCGCGTCGGTGACGATCATGGTCGCGATCGGCAACGGCACCTCGGAGCAAGTCAAGAGCCAGCTTCAGGGCCTCGGCACGAACATGCTGACCGTGAACGTCGTCGGCCGCGGCGCGGTTACCAGCATCAAGCCTACCGACGTGCAGTCGCTGGCGGACGTTGACAACGTCGAGAGCTATGCGCCGAACATCAGCGGCAACGTGACCGCGAAGTCGGGCACGCTGACCTACTCCGCGTCCGTCAACGCGACGACTTCGGCCTTCGCCGACATACGCGATTACGAGGTCGCGCAAGGACGCTTCATCATGGACATCGACGATTCGTTCAAGCAGAAGGTGGCCGTCGTCGGATCCGAGGTCGCGACCGAGCTGAAGCTGAGCGACCCGGTCGGCAGCAAAATTTCGCTGAACGGCATTCCGTACAAGATCGTCGGCGTCCTCGCCTCGAAGGGCAGCACGACGAACGGTTCGAGCGACAACGTCGTCATCGTGCCGCTGTCCACGGCGCGCGTCGTGCTTCAGACCGACGCGATCCGCACGATCTACGTGCAGGTCGACAGCGAGAAGAACGTAGACAAGGTGCAGACGGCGCTCGAAAGCAATCTCAAATCCTTTTTCCGCAACGACGAAGACAGCTATAATGTATTTAACCAACAGGACCTGCTCGAGACGATCACGTCGGTATCGACTTCGGTGTCGACGCTGCTTACCTACGTGGCGGCCATCTCGCTGCTCGTCGGCGGCATCGGCGTCATGAACATGATGCTCGTCTCAGTCACGGAGCGCACGAGGGAGATCGGCATCCGCAAGTCGCTTGGAGCCAAGCAGCGCGACATTCTGTTCCAGTTTCTCGTAGAAGCTTCGATGATTGGCCTGCTAGGCGGCATCGCCGGGGTGGCGGTCGGGGCGAGCGGCTCCAAATTCGTCGGCAACATGATGGGTTCGCCCGCTTCGCCTTCCGTCGATATTATGGCGATTGCGGTCGTCTTTTCGATCGGCGTCGGCGTACTGTTCGGGTTCCTGCCGGCTCGACGGGCTTCCCGCCTCGATCCGGTCGAAGCGCTGCGGCAATAATCGAATCGATAGCCAGAATAAAAGGAGGCAGGCCGGTTGTCCGCGCACATTCTCGTCATCGAAGACGATCCTTACATCGGCGAGTTGATCGGCTTATACCTGAAGCGGGAAGGCTTCGGCTTCGACGTCGCCGGAGACGGGGAGGACGGCTGGGATCTGTATGCCTCCATGCCGCCCGATCTCGTCATTCTGGACCTCATGCTGCCCGGCCTGGACGGCTGGGCAGTCTGCCGCAAGATCCGCGCGGAGCGCGCGACGCCGATCATCATCCTGACGGGCAAGGGCGAGAGCTACGACAAGCTCAAGGGCTTCGAGCTCGGCGCGGACGATTACCTCGTGAAGCCGTTCGATCCGAAGGAACTGATGGCGCGCGTGCGCGCCGTACTCCGGCGCACGATGCCGGGATTCGCGCGCGAGCCGATCCGGATCCCCGACCTTACGATCGACCTGGACCGCTATATCGTCGAATGCTGCGGATCGGAGCTCACGCTGCCGCCGAAGGAGATGGAGCTGCTGCATCTGCTCGCTTCGATTCCCGGCCGAGTGTTCACCAGAGATCAGCTGCTGGACCGGATATGGGGCTACGAATTCGACGGCGATCCGCGCACGGTAGACGTGCACATCAAAAGAATCCGGGAGAAAATCGGCATGACGGCGCATTACCGGATCGAAACGATAAGGGGCGTCGGCTACAAATTCGAGGTGAGCGGCGCATGAGGCGGTACGGCGGCATTACCGTCAAGCTGCTGCTCGCCTTTTTTTGCCGTTTTGCTCATTTCCTTCGCCATCACGTTTTTTGTCTCCGACCGCCTCGTTCGGTCGCAGCTCCGGGATCGCAACGATCAGATGGAAGCGCGGCAGCTCGACGTGACGGCGGCGCTCGTGCGTAGCGCGTACAGGGAGCGGTGGAGCCGGGCGCAGCTGACGTCGGCGCTCCAGATGAGCGGCGGGCCGAACCGGACGATCGTGATCCTCAATAGCGCCGGGGGAGGTTGTGTTGCAGTCGGGCAATCCGAACGCCGGCGGGACCGTGGATATCGATCCGCAGGCGCTGAAGGAGACGCTGGGGGCCCGTGACAAGCGCTGGCGGCCCGGAGACGCGTCGGGGGGAGGCAAGGTTCGCATCGCGGCAGGGCCCGTCGGCGGCGACGCGAATTGGAATGCGCAGACGATTCTTGTCGTCTCGCAGGCGTTTCAGCAGGACTTCAACGTATTCAGCGGACTGTTCCGCAACATTATGATTACGATGCTCGTCGTCTCGACGGTCATGGTGCTCATCGTCTCGCGCAGCATGACGGCGAGACTCAGGCGCATGACGCAGGCGGCCGGGGACATCGCCAAAGGCAAGTTCGACATCCGGCTGCCGGACCGCCATCGCGACGAGATCGGGGAATTGGCCACGTCGCTCAACCGGATGTCCGCCGAGCTGGGCAGTCTCGACCGGATGCGCAGAGAGTTTCTCGCCAACGTGTCGCACGATCTCAGGTCTCCGCTCACCTCGATCGGCGGCTTCGTCGAGGCGATGCTGGACGGCGCCGTGCCGCCGGACAAAGAAATGCATTACCTGGGACTCGTCCGCGAGCAGACCCAGCGGATGAACCGGCTCGTGAACGATCTGCTCGACGTGGCGCGCATGGAAGCGGGGCAGCTTGCGATCTCCCCCGTGCCATACAATCTCAGCAGCTGGATCCGCGGCCTGCTCGCCCGCATGTCCCCCGACGCCGAACGCAGGGGGATCAAGCTCGAGCTGATCGGCGACGCGGAGGATCTGTGGGTGCGGGCGGATCCCGACCGGATCGACCAGGCGCTCGCGAACTTGGTGCTGAACGCGATCCAGTTTTCGCCGAACGGCCGGACCGTGCAGGTCGAGGCGATTCGCGACGGCGAACGTGCGCTTATTAGCGTAAGGGACCGCGGCGTCGGCATCCCCGGCGAAGAGCTCGATAAAATCTGGCAGCGTTTCTATAAATCCGACAAAGCCCGATCCGCGCGAACGGGCAGCGGCCTGGGCCTTGCCATCGTCCAATTCGTGCTCGAGAAGCACGGTACCTCGGCCTCCGTCGACAGCGTCGAAGGGGCAGGCACCGTGTTCAAGTTCTCGCTGCCGCTGGCGGAGCAGCCGTCCTATTCGCCCCATTCGACCCGCGACGGCGTCTGACGGCATTCGCCGGCTGTTGACGGTTCCCTCCGCCAAGAGGCATAATGGAAGGAATACCTCACGATTCGCGGCGGCCCGCGTTTTTTTTTGCGCAGGCCCGGAGCGGAAAGGAACATGGCATGGGCATGGAGCAGCTGCTTGAAAAAGCGTCGACATACATGAAAGAACAGGACTTAGAGCGCATCCGGGAGGCCTACGAATACGCCGACGAGGCGCACCGGGGGCAGCTGCGCAAATCGGGCGAGCCTTATATTCTCCACCCCTTGGCGGTCGCGGAGATCATGGTGCAGATGCAGATGGACGTCGTCACCGTCGAAGCGGCGCTCCTGCACGACGTCGTCGAAGACACGACCGTGACGGTCGAGGACGTGCGCGGCATATTCGGCGAGACGATCGCGGGTCTCGTGGACGGTCTCACGAAGCTGGAGAAGATTCAGTTCCGCTCCAAGGAAGAACAGCAGAACGAGAATTACCGCAAGATGTTCGTCGCGATGGCCAACGACATCCGCGTCATCCTCATCAAGCTTGCGGATCGCCTGCACAATATGCGGACGCTGAAGTTTCAGTCCGAGGAGAGCCAGCGGCGCATCGCGCACGAGACGATGGAGATCTATTGCCCCATCGCGCACCGGCTCGGGATGAGCGCCATCAAGTGGGAGATGGAGGATATCGCGCTGCGATACCTCAACCCGCAGCAATATTACCGGATCGCCAACCTGATGAAGAAAAAGCGGACGGAGCGCGAGCAGTACATCTCCGAACTTGTCGACAAGATCCGCGAGAAGCTCGAGGAAATGGGCATCCAGGGCGATATCTCGGGCCGCCCCAAGCACATTTACAGCATCTACAAGAAGATGACGGAGCGCGGCAAGCAGTTTAACGAGATCTACGACCTGCTGGCGATCCGCATTCTCGTAGACAATGTCAAGGACTGCTACGCGACGCTGGGCATCATCCATACGCTCTGGAAGCCGATGCCCGGCCGCTTCAAGGATTATATCGCGATGCCCAAGGCGAACATGTACCAGTCGCTCCATACGACGGTCGTGGGTCCGACGGGCGAGCCGACCGAGGTGCAGATCCGAACCTGGGACATGCACCGCACGAGCGAATACGGGATCGCCGCCCACTGGGCGTACAAGGAAGGCAAGGATTCCGGCAACGTGGCGGGCAGCTTCGGCGACAAGATGAACTGGTTCCGCGAGATCATCGAGCTGCAGCAGGAGACGCGGGACGCGGCTGAATTCATGGAGTCGCTGAAGATGGACTTCTTCACCGACCTGGTATTCGTGTTCACGCCCAAAGGCGAAGTATACGAGCTGCCGGCCGGCGCCGTGCCGCTGGACTTCGCGTACCGCATTCATACGGAGGTCGGCAACCGGACGATCGGCGCCAAGGTCAACGGCCGGATCGTCCCGCTCGATCATAAGCTCAAGACCGGCGACATCGTCGAGATTCTTACCTCCAAGCATTCGTACGGCCCGAGCCAGGATTGGCTCAAGGTCGCGCAGTCCTCCCATGCCCGCGCCAAGATTCGGGCCTGGTTCAAAAAGGAAAAGCGCGAGGAAAACGTCGCGAAGGGCCGGGACGCCATCGAGCGCGAGCTGAAGCGTCTGGGACTCGAGCCTTCCGAGTGGATGACCGACGACAAACTGCTCGAGGCCGCCCGCAAGTTCACGTTTAACGATACCGACGATATGATGTCCGCGATCGGCTTCAGCGGCATCACGGCCGCGCAGGTCGTTACCCGCCTGACCGAAAAGCTGCGCAGGGAAGCCGAGGAAGCCCAGCAGATCCAGCTGACGAGCGAGGTCAAGGAAGTCCGCGCGCCTTCGGCCGCGGCGAACCGGCCGCGCACGTCGAGCGGCGTGCGCGTCAAAGGCGTCGACAATCTGCTCGTCCGCTTCGCGCGCTGCTGCAACCCGGTGCCGGGCGACCCGATTATCGGCTATATTACCCGCGGGCGTGGCGTATCCGTCCATCGTTCGGACTGTCAGAACCTGCCGACGGCCGCCGAAGGCGAAGAGGCGCAGCGCGTCATCGAGGTCGAGTGGTGCGAGGAGGTCGAGGCGAGCTATAGCGTCGAGATCGAGATTCTCGGTCACGACCGCAGGGGGCTGCTCAACGAGGTGCTGCAGACCGTGTCGGAGAGCAAGACCAATATCGCAGCCGTCTCGGGCCGGTCGGACCGCAACAAGGTCGCGATCATGCACCTGACGATTCTGATCCGCAACAAGGAGCATCTCCAGAACGTAGTGGACAAGATCAAGCGGATCAAGGACATCTTCTCCGTGCAGCGTCTCATGCAATAGCGGAGGCAACCCATAATAACGATCATTGCGGCGGCCGATGCGGTCGCCGTTTATGCGTAAAAGGAGCGATTGAACGATGAAAGTCGTCTTGCAGCGCGTGTCCGGAGCCCGCGTCGATATCGAAGGGAAAACGGTCGGGCAGATCGGAGCGGGACTGCTCTTGCTCGTCGGCGTCGGCCACGAGGATACAGAACGGGACGCCGTTTGGCTGGCGGACAAGATCGCGGGGCTGCGCATTTTCGAGGACGAAGGGGGGCAAGATGAATTTGTCGGTGAAGGAGACGGGGGGCGCGATCTTGTCCGTCTCGCAGTTCACGCTGTTCGGGGATACCCGCAAGGGGAGACGCCCGAACTTCATGGGCGCTGCGAGGCCGAAGGCGGCTTCCGCGCTATACGACCGCTTTAACGAGCTGCTGCGCGATGCCGGCTTGACCGTCGAGACCGGATCGTTCGGCGCGATGATGGAAGTGACGCTGACGAACGACGGTCCGGTGACGCTGATTCTCGATACGAAGGAATGACGTTTCTGCGGAAAAGGGGACCGGTTAATGCGGACGCGCGTCGGCGGAGACTGAATGGAAACGGAAACCTGGGGCAACACTACGTATCGTTACTCTTTTGATCATGGAAAGGAGCCGATCGTATGCGCCAGTCTCCGAAGGAAGCGCGGATGGACCGGGCGGGCAGGACGCTGCCGGGCGCGGATCGACGCGAAGCGCAGTCGTTGATGGGCGAGGAGTTCGCGGCGGAGCTCGCGCCCCGGGAAACGTCCGCGGACGGCGGCCTTCGGCCTCGCCTTCCGAAGCGCGGATGACGCCCGGTTCGCGCCGGTTCGAAAGAGCGTTTGCCGCAGGCCGGGTTATCGCGCGCGGCGCATCGATCTGCGCGCATGGACGGCCCGGACTCGCGCATTTGTAACAAACCCGTAATGTTACCTTCATCCGCCCTTAATGAATTCCGACTAATATAGTTGGTGACCCCCCTTTTTCTATAAAGCAACAAACTTAAGCCCGCTCGGATCCCGAGCGGGCTCTTTCTTTCTCGATGAAAGTGCGGCGGCGCTATTGCTTGGCGAACATTTGCTTCTTCAGCTCCGCGTTGCGCTGCTTGAACACGTCGTTATGCGAGGAGACCATGCCTTGGGCGTGCGCGTCCGGCGCGATATATTGCTTCGCCTTGTTGACGGCGTTGGCCGCGTCCTGGAAGGCGCCCGCGATCAAATGGAGCTTGCCGTCGTGCGCCAGGATATCGCCGGCCGCATAGAGCCCGGGTACGGACGTCTCGCTCATCGGCGTGCCGTCGATGCCCCAATCCGGTCTCATCTTGACGTCGACGTCGCTCTTGTCGAGCATATCGCTGTCGCGCTCGTAGCCGTGATTGATGATGACTTCGTCGACCGGAAGCTCGACCGTAGTCGCGTCTTCCACGTTCTTCAGCAGGACGCTGCGGATCGCGTCGTGATCGTCCGAAGCGATCAGCTTGTCGATCGCCGTGTTCAGCAGGCAGACGACGGTGCCGCTGTTCAGCTTCGTAATCTCGGCTTCGTGGCCCTTCAAGGTTTCTTTGCGGTAGGTCAGGTATACCTTGGAAGCGATGGGCTCCAGCTCGTTCGCCCAATCGATCGCCGTATTGCCGCCGCCCGAGATGAGCACGACCTTGTCTTTGAAACGGGAGAGGGACTTGACGGTATAATGGAGATTGGAAACTTCGAACCGGTCCGCTCCGTCGATGTTCAGCTTGGTCGGCTTCAGGATGCCGCCGCCGACGGCCAGTATGACGGTCCTCGAATAGTGCTTGTCGCCCGAATGCGTGCACAGGACGAACAGACCGTCCTCGTTTTTGGAGATGGACGTGACCTTCTCTCCCAGGACGACTTCGGGTCTGAAAGTAAGGCCCTGCTGAATCAGCTGCTTGACGAGCTGTTCGCCGGTCACCGGCGTGAGGCCGCCGACGTCCCAAATCATTTTCTCCGGATAGACGTTGACTTTGCCTCCGAGTATCGGTTGGTACTCGATCAGCTTCGTCTTCATTTCGCGGAGGCCGCTATAAAATGCGGAGTACAGCCCGGCCGGGCCTCCGCCGATGATGGTGACGTCGAATACGTTCGGTTGCATAAGCGATCGATCGCTCCTTTAGGGTCGCGTATTGAGCCGGGCTGCAGGCAGTCCGCAGGACTCTTTTCCTTTATGGTACCATATTCTCATGAGAATGAGAATCGTTATTGATCAATTGCGCTCACAATCTTTTCGAATGGAGGCCATTACTTGACACGTCGGCCCGCCGAAGGGTAAAATGAAACTCAATTGTATCAAGCCATGGATTCCATGACGGGAACAAGTACTCCGGACCCACTTCTCCAGAGAGGATCGCCTACAGGCTGCGAGCGATCCGCCGATGACCGGACGAACGACATCTCCGAGAACCTCCCGCGAACGGGCGGAAGAGCCGAATGCGCTTATGCGCGTGCGCCGGCATTCCGCGATCAGTAGCGAGCAGGCGTCGGCCGGGCGTTAACCGGTTTTGAGAGCGATCGCGATCGTTTCCGCATCCTTGCGGCAGCGCGCGTTCGAACGACGGGTGGTACCGCGGGAGCATATTGTAGCTCTCGTCCCGGATGGCGCAGCGATGCGCCGTCCGGGACGAGAGCTTTTTTTTGACGAATTCGAGAGGGTGGTGCAGCAATGGCATTCCAGAAGCCGCCGGGCACGCAGGACTTCCTGCCGGGCGCGTCCGAGCAATGGCAATACGTCGAGCGGACCGCGCGGGACGTCGCCAGAAAGTACCGGTTCAGAGAGATCCGTACGCCCGTATTCGAAGCGACCGAGCTGTTCCAGCGCGGCGTCGGCGAGACGACGGACATCGTGGAGAAGGAGATGTACACGTTCGTCGACAAGGGCGACCGCAGCATGACGCTGCGTCCGGAAGGCACCGCTGGCGTCGTCCGCGCGTATGTGGAAAACAAGCTGTACGGCGAACCCGAGCTGTCCAAGCTCTACTATATCGGGCCGATGTTCCGGTACGAGCGGGCGCAGGCCGGCCGTTACCGGCAGTTTCACCAGTTCGGGGTGGAGGCGATCGGGTCCGAAGATCCGGCGCTCGACGCCGAGGTCGTGGCGCTCGGCTATTCCTTCTATAAGGAAGTGGGCCTGACCGGCGTGACCGTGGACATCAACTCGGTCGGCACGCCCGAGGTGCGCGCGGCCTACCGGGAGACGCTGCTCGGCTTCCTCCGTCCGATCAAGGATACGCTCTGCAAGGACTGCCAGTCGCGCATGGAGCGCAATCCGCTCCGCGTGCTCGACTGCAAGGTGGACCAGGACAAGTTCGAAGGCGCGCCTTCGATTCTGGACAGTCTCGACGAGGCTTGCAGCACGCACTTCGCGCGCGTACGGCAATATCTGGACGATATGGGCGTCCCGTACCGGGTGAATCCGCGTCTCGTGAGGGGCCTGGACTACTACACGCACACGGCGTTCGAGTACAAGGCGCAGGGCATCGGCGCGATCGACACGATTGGCGGCGGGGGCCGCTACAACGGCCTCGTCTCGCAGATCGGCGGCGAGGATCGTCCGGGCGTCGGTCTGGGGATCGGACTCGAGCGCACGGTCATGCTGCTCGAGAGCCAGAACGCGAAGCCTGACTTCGGACCCGCCGTCGACGTATTCGTGATCGCGCTCGGCGAACGGGCGGAGCGGGAGACGCCGGGACTGCTCTACCGGCTGCGCGAAGCCGGCCTGTCGGCCGACAAGGACTACCAGGGCCGCAAGACGAAGACGCTTTTCAAAGCCGCAGATCGCATCGGCGCGCGCTTTGCTGCCGTCATCGGGGACGACGAGCTCGCCCGCGGCGAGGTCGGGCTTAAAAACTTGAAGACGCAAGAACAGCGCCAGGTGCCGATTGCGGCGATCGCCGAGGCTGTACGCCAATGGAACGAACACGACGAAGAGGGGTTAGCGCAATGACGATGCTAAAAACGTTTGACGCAGGCAAGCTGACGAAGGGACACGTAGGACAAACGGTCGTGCTGAACGGATGGGTGCAGGGCTGGCGCGACTTCGGCGGCATTCTGTTCATCGACCTCCGCGACCGCAGCGGGATCGTGCAGATCGTATTCAACCCCGAGTTTTCGGGCGACGCGCTGGAGCTCGGCGGACGCGCGCGCAACGAATACGTGCTCGCGGTGAAGGGCAAGGTCGTCGAACGCGATCCCGAGACGGTGAACGCGAACCTCGCGACCGGCGAGATCGAAGTGCAGGTGACCGAAGTCGAGATCATGAACAGCGCCAAGACGCCGCCGTTCCCGATCGAGGACGGCGTCGAGGTGGACGAATCGCTGCGCCTGAAGTACCGTTACCTTGACCTTCGCCGCCCGGAGATGCAGCGCACGCTGTACCTGCGCTCGAAGGCGACCAAAGTGTTCCGCGACTTCCTCGACGAGCACGGCTTCCTCGACGTCGAGACGCCGATTCTGACGAAGAGCACGCCAGAAGGCGCGCGCGATTACCTTGTGCCGAGCCGCGTTCATCCGGGCGAGTTTTTCGCCCTGCCGCAGTCGCCGCAGCTGTTCAAGCAGCTGCTCATGATCGGCGGCATCGAGCGCTACTACCAGGTCGCGCGCTGCTTCCGCGACGAGGATCTTCGCGCCGACCGCCAGCCGGAGTTCACCCAGGTCGACATCGAGACGTCGTTCCTGTCGCAGGACCAGCTGCTCGGCATGATGGAAGAGCTGATGGCGCGCCTGTTCCGCGAGACGATCGGCGCCGAGATCGAGACGCCGTTCCAGCGGCTTACCTACCATGACGCGATTCACAAGTACGGCTCCGACAAGCCGGATCTGCGCTTCGGACTCGAGATCGAGGACGTCACCGACATCGTCAAGACGAGCGACGTCAAGGTGTTCGCATCGGTCGCGGCAGGCGGCGGCGTCGTCAAGGCGCTGAACGCCAAGGGATGCGCGAGCTGGAGCCGCAAGGAGCTCGACGACCTGCAGCCGTTCGCCGCGCGCTACGGCGGCAAGGGCATCGCCTGGATCACCGTCAAGGACGGCGAATGGAAGGGACCGATCGTCAAGTTCTTCAAGCCTGAAGAGATCGCCGCGCTCACCGAACGTCTCGGCGTCGAAGACGGCGACCTGCTCTGCTTCTCCGCGGACAAGCTGAAGACCGCAGCCGATGTCATGGGCAACCTTCGCCTGAAGGTCGGCCGCGATCTGGGGCTGATCGACAACGCCAAGTTCAAGTTCCTGTGGGTCGTCGACTTCCCGCTGCTCGGCTGGGACGAAGAGGGCAAGCGCTTTGTCGCAGAGCATCACCCGTTCACCCGTCCGCGCGACGAAGACGTCGCGCTGTTCGACACCGATCCGGGCGCGATTCGCGCGCAGGCGTACGACATCGTCCTGAACGGCTATGAGGTCGGCGGCGGCTCGATGCGGATCTACCGCCGCGAAGTGCAGGAAAAGATGTTCGCCGCGCTCGGCTTCACGCTCGAGGAAGCGAAGGAGCGCTTCGGCTTCTTCCTCGACGCGTTCGACTACGGCACGCCTCCGCACGGCGGCATCGCCTTCGGCCTCGATCGCCTGATCATGCTGCTGACGGGCCGCACGAACCTGCGCGAGACGATCGCCTTCCCGAAGACGGCGAGCGCGACGGATCTGCTCACGGACGCGCCTTCCGGCGTCGAGCAAAAGCAACTCGAGGACTTGCATATCCGCCTGTCCGCGAAGGCGCTCGCCGCCCAGGCGAAGGCCGCCGCACCTGCGGGGCAGTCCGACGCCGATGCCGTCGCGGAGCCGGCCGCCGTCAAGGAATAAGCGGAGCCTAACGCCCAAGGAGGAGCGATCCAATGCTGCACCAGTTCTCGCGCACGGAGCTAGCCATCGGACCCGAGGGACTCGAGACGCTCAAGGGAAGCACGGTCGCCGTGCTCGGGATCGGGGGCGTCGGCGGCATCGCCGCCGAGGCGCTCGCCCGGTCCGGCATCGGGCGCATCATTCTGATCGACAAGGACGTCGTGGACATCACCAACGTCAACCGGCAGATTCACGCGCTCACGACGACGGTCGGTCAGCCGAAGGCCGAGCTGATGCGAGACCGCATCAAGCTGATCAACCCGGAATGCGACGCGATCGCGCTGAAGATGTTTTACACGGAGGAGACGTACGAAGAGCTGTTTAAATATCCGCTCGACTACGTGGTCGACGCCTCCGATACGATTTCTTACAAAATTCATCTGATCAAGCAGTGCCTGGAGCGCCGCATCCCGGTCATCTCGAGCATGGGCGCGGCGAACAAGACGGATCCGAGCCGATTTCAGGTCGCGGACATCTCCAAGACGGCGGTCGATCCGATCGCGCGCGTCATCCGCACGAAGCTCCGCAAAGAGGGCATCAAAAAAAGGCGTCAAGGTCGTCTTTTCAACTGAAGATCCGATCAAGCCCCGGGAAGACGTGACCCAGCGCATCGTCCCGGATACGGCGCCGAAGGAAATCCGCAAAGCGCAGCAGCCGCCGTCGAGCAATGCCTTCGTGCCGCCGGTCGCGGGGCTCATTATGGTGAGCGTCGTCTTCAGAGAACTGGTGGAGGCTGGCCGGAAAAAGGAGTAGACGCCTGAATCTCCAGTCTGTCGGAACCGAGCTGCGAAAAGCGAATGAGCGACAAAGCCTTCCCGGAAGTCTCCAAGGAGCCTCCGCGGAAGGCTTTGCGCTTTTTTGGCGGCGCGTTCGTACAAGGCGAAAACATATTGCGCGGATCGCGCCCAAATTGTGCCATTGTCCCTGTCACTCCGCAGCTGTCCTTCATACACTGGATCATCCTTGTCGTATGGAGGTGTAGCGTCATGAGCATTCAATCTTCCGCTGACGGGAAAAACGTGCTGCTCGCATCCGGCTGCCGCAAGCCGCATCCCAAAAAGCGTCGCAGGCCCCCTCAAAAATGCCGCTGCAAACCGCGCCGCAGGCATCCCGACGAGCACCGGAGCCATCACCGGAGCCATCACCGCAGCCATCATTATACGAGCGCTGGCGCGGGGGCGGTTCGTCCGGAGCCGATCGAACCGGCCGGCGATGGGCTCGGCGGCCTTGGCGGGCTTGGGGGCATCGGCGGGTTAGGCGGTCTTGAAGGCGGACTCGGATGGGGCGAGGCGTCCGGACTTGGTTCGCTTGGCGGCATCGGCGGCGGACCGGGACCGGATCACGACGGCGATCATCGCTCGTATACCGGCTCTCATTCGCACCGCACCGCTGCGACGGCATCCGCCAAACGCAGACGGAAACCGCGTTAACTCCAGGCTATAATCGATCTTCTTTAAGTTTTCGCAAGCCGCCATCGTTTTCGGATGGCGGTTTTCTTTTACTGGAAAACGCGCTTGAAAAACGGAGCAGTCACGTTCGCCCGCTGCCCGAATAGGCTATCCATATTCCAGAGGGCGAGCGGCCCGAAGCGGAGGCGAGGCTTGTGCCCTTACCCGTCAGAATGCTGCGCATCTCGGATCGGCAATTGTCCGACATGGAACACAACCTATGGAGCGGGCGCTTCTCGTCCGCGACGATCGAGGGCTGGGGCGCAGGCGCGGCGTCCGTCGGCGTCCGCTACAGGGGAGGACATACGAGGGCATATCCGAAACGGTCGTTCGAGGTCGTCTCGTCCAAAGGAACGCGCCATTACAATGCGGAACTCGACGATCCTTCGATGATTCGCAATGCGCTGTCCTTTTGGTTTTTGGAACGCATCGGGGTGCCCAGCCCTTCCGCTCGTCACGTGCTCCTTGCGCTCAACGGCGCGCCGCTCGGCGTATATTTGGAGATCGAGGCGGTGGACGCGGACTTTTTCCGCAGAAGGGGGCTGCGCGCATCAAGCCTGTTCTACGCGGTCAACGACCGCGCCGACTTCAGGGCGGCTCCGCGCGCGTCGCTGCTGGACGGCTACGAGTACCGCTTCGGCGGTCGCGCCGAGCGGGAGCGGCTGCGCGGGTTCATCGCCGGTCTTCACCGGCGGAGGACGCCGGCGCAGGCTTCTGCCTATCTGGCGTCCCGCCTCGATATCGACAATTACCTGCGGTGGCTCGCCGGCGCCGTCCTCACGGGCAATTATGACGGCTTCGACCAGAACTACGCGATCTTCGGGAACAGATCCTCGGGCCGTTGGTCGATGGCGCCTTGGGATTACGAGGGGACATGGGGACGCAATTGCTTCGGAAAGCCGGTCGGCGCGGACCTCGTGGAGATCGAAGGCTACAACGCCCTGACGCGAAAGCTGTTGAGCGAGAAGGCATACAGGAAGCGCTATAAAAAGCTGATTCGAGCCTTGCTCGGAACCGCGTTCACGGAACGTTCGATCATGCCCCGCGCCGAGAAGCTGCATCGGGATATCGCTCCGTACATGCGAGCGGAACGCCTTGCGAGAGGCGCATACGCCGGTTTTTTCGATGAACTGCAGACGATTCGGCAGTACATTCGCGACAGGCGCGCCGTTTTGTACAGGGACTTGAAGCGATTATAAACTTAACGGCGCTGCCGAAGAGAACGCCAGTTCCCTTGTCTCTTCCGGTCCCGAGTCCCATCTGATAAAATGTAGAGATGGAGAAAGGCGGGAATGCGATGGATTTGTTCAGCTATGCAGATGAAAAGCGACCTGCCGCCAGGCTGCTCGCCGATCGGATGCGGCCGGAGTCGCTTGACGAATATATCGGTCAGGAGCATATCGTTGGACCGGGCAAGCTGCTGCGCAGAGCGATCGAAGGCGATGCGGTCACGTCGATTTTGCTGTTCGGGCCCCCCGGGTTCGGGGAAGACGACGCTCGCGCACATCATCTCGAAGCGCACGGAGGGCGACTTCGTCCGGCTCAACGCGGTTGACGCGTCCGTCAAGGACGTGCGCGAGGTGATCGAACAGGCGGAGCGCAACAAAAGCATGTACGGGCGCAAGACGATCCTGTTTCTCGACGAGGTGCATCGCTTTAACAGCGCGCGGCAGGACGCCTTGCTGCCGGCCGTCGAGAAGGGCATCATCGTGTTCATCGGGGCGACGACGGAAAATCCGTACCATTCGGTCAACGGCGCCCTATTGTCGCGCTCGACGTTGTTCCGGCTGGAGGCGTTGACCAAGGCGCATTCGCTGGAGGCCATGCGGCGGGCGATCGCCGATCCGGTCAAGGGCCTGGCCTTTATGAAGCTGCACGTCGACGAGGAGGCGCTGGACCATATTGCGTCGATGGCGAACGGCGACATCAGGCGGGCGCTTACGGCGCTGGAGCTGGCGGCGGTCACGACGCCTTCCGAGCCCGACGGCTCCGTTCGGGTAACGCTCGAGGTCGCGGAGGAGTCGATCCGCCAGCCGACGATCCAGGCGGACGAGTCGACGCAGTACGACGTGCTCTCCGCTTTTCACAAGAGCGTGCGCGGATCGAGCGATGCGGCGCTGTACTGGTTTTTGTATGCGGTCGAACGGCTTGGCATGGATCCGATGACGTTCTTGCGCCGCCTGACGGTCGCCTGCAGCGAGGATATCGGATTGGCCAATCCGCAGGCGATGGTGCAGGCGGTCAGCGCGATGGAGGCGTATCACCGGATCGGCTGGCCCGAATCGAAGTACATCGTCGCCCAGGCGATCCTGTTCGCGGTCGAGAGCCCGAAGTCGAATGCATTGGCGGTGACGATCGGCAAGATCGAAGCGTCGTTCGAGCAGACCAAATCGGCGGAGGTGCCGATGCATCTGCGCGACGGTCATTACGGCGGAGCCAAGAAGCTTGGGCATGTCGGCTACAAGTATCCGCACGATTTTCCCGGGCACTATGTCGAGCAGCAATATTTGCCGGATAAGCTAAAAAGCAAGACGTTCTACGAGGCGACCGAGCAGGGGATGGAGGAACGGATCCGTACGAACCAAATGCGCCGCAGAAAGGCCGAACGGACCTGACAAAGCTTGCCGCATCGCCAAATCGGGACAAGCCGACAAGCCTGATCCGCGTCCAAACGGCCAGGATTCGGGATATGAGGCCTTTAAGGGGCATTCAAGCCGCATAGGAGCGGATTCAAGGCCGGTCGGACCGCTTCTTCTCCCGTTTTCGGCCCGATGCTGCGTTTGACGCGGCAGCCGAACATCGACTAAGCTTAGATTATTAATCGGAACGTTTCGTCGTTGTCTTTGTTTTTTGAATTTAAAGGAGGTGCACCTGTTCTCCGTTAGGGGGGCAGGGACAATTTGGACGGTGACCCTTTTCCGGTTGCGGTGAATTTAATCTTAATCCTCGTTTTGGTGTTCTTGAACGGCTTTTTCGTCGCGGCCGAGTTCGCGATGGTCAAGGTCCGCGGCTCCCGCATCGATACGCTCGTGCAAGAGGGGAACACCCGCGCACGCTTCGCTTCGCATTTGACCTCACATTTGGACGCTTATCTGTCCGCGTGCCAGCTCGGCATCACCTTGGCCTCTCTCGGTCTCGGCTGGATCGGCGAACCGGCGATCGCCGACGTGATCGAGCCGCTATTCGGAACGGTAGGACTGCCCGAATCCTGGATCCATCCGATTTCCTTCGTCATCGCGTTTACGCTGATTACCGTGCTTCATATCGTGCTCGGCGAGCTTGCGCCCAAGACGCTGGCGATCCGCCAGGCGGAGAAAATTACGCTTTGGACCGCAGCCCCGCTCATCTTTTTCGCGCGTATCATGAATCCGTTCATCTGGCTGCTCAACGGCATGGCGGGTGGTCTGCTTCGCCTGTTCGGCATCGCGCCGGCGTCCGAATCTTCGTCCGCCCATACGGAAGAAGAGATCCGCATCCTCATGAAGGAAAGTCACGAGAGCGGCATCATCGACAAGACCGAGCTTGCGCTGATGGACAATATTTTCGACTTTGCGGATACGAACGCACGGGAGATCATGATACCCCGCACGGAGATGGTATGCTTGTACGCGAACCATCCGTTCGAAGTGAACAAAGCTACCGCGCTTAAGGAAATGCATACCCGCTATCCGCTATGCGACGACGACAAAGACGATATTATCGGTTTTATTCACATTAAGGACCTCCTTAAGCTGCCCGACAACGCCGTGCACGATATCCGCGAGCTGGTCCGTCCGATGACGACGGTGCCGGAGAGCATGCCGATCAGCACGCTGCTCAAGATGATGCAAAAGCGCAAAACCCAGATCGCGATTCTTATCGACGAATATGGCGGTACGTCAGGTCTCGTCACGCTTGAGGATATCATGGAGGAGCTTGTCGGCGAGATTCAGGACGAATTCGACGAGGAACGGCCAGAGATGGAGCGGATCGACGAGTACACGTATTCGGTGAGCGGTCTCGTCCTGATCGACGAGATCAACTCGGAGTTCGGCCTCGATATTCCGTCGGACGACTACGATACGATCGGCGGATGGATGTACTCCCGTATCGAGATCCCTCCGCGCAAATATCAGACGGTCGAGATCGAGTCCGGCTACCGCTTCGTCGTGACGGAGATCGACAACCTTCGGGTGTCGCGAATCTCGATCATTCGTCCGGAGGCCTACGAAGGCCATTCGCCGCTGCAGGCTTCGGGTTAAGGGGAATAAATAAAGCCGGTCGCAAAGCATGCGCCGTTCGCACCCATGCGGGTGCGGGCGGCTTTTTCGCGTGAATTCGGCGTTCAGAAAGGGGAAGGGTTCACAATGGCGGAACAATCGCGGAGCGTTTCGGTGACGCCGCACGACGAAGCGTTTAAAAAAACTGCTGCAGACGTTTTTCGAAGAATTTATAGCCTTGTTTTTCCCGGAGGTTCATCAAAAAAATCGATTATTCGAAAGCAAAGCTCTTAATGCAAGAACAGCTGGTCGACATCGTTGGACAGGATGCCCGTACGCTCGACTTGCTTCTTGAAGCGCAGCTTTTAAATGAGGCATTTTACGTTCTGATTCATTTTGAGCCTCAATCTTATCGGGACGATCGATTCGCGGAGCGAATGTTTATTTACTTTAGCCGCCTTTACGAACGTTATCGGAAAACGCACAAACGTATAATACCCATCGCTGTATTTACGGCGGACGCGAGACGAATGGAGTCCGATCGTCTTTTCATGCCGCTGCCCGGTTACGACGAAGATGTGTTGCAGTTTAAGTTTTTGAAAGTCGAGCTCAAAAGGAAAAATTGGAGAGATTTTGCGGACTCTGAAAATCCCGTCGCCGCTGCGCTGCTCGCTAAAATGGGATATAATCGGAAAGAGAAGCGAGCGCTTCGGTTTGCTTATTTGCGCATGCTGTTAAAGCTTAAAGATAAATTGGACCCGGCCCGCTTGGCGTTGATCATGTCCGTAGCCGACTTGTATTACGAACCGCAACCCAAAGAGGATGAAGAGATCTTGCTTGAATTAATACATGCCGTCCCCGGAGAGGAGGAGTTTATTATGGAGCTTATGCCGGCCTGGAAGCGTTGGGGGTTTGAAGAAGGCATCGAACAAGGCATCGAGCAAGGCATCGAGCAAGGAAAAGAAAGATGGAAGCTGGAGGAACGCCGGGAGGTCGTGTGCAAGCTACTAAGCAAAGGAATGACGCCGGAATCCGTCGCGAGCTTGCTCGATTTGCCGCTGGCAGAGGTAGAGCGTCTTAACGGCGACGATTAAAGCGTCGAGGAAATGGTGGAAGAAGCCGCCCCTCTATCGGAGGGCGGCTATTTTCGTACCTCTGTTTAATTATTCTTCACGCCCACGAGCTTTATACGCCTATGCTTCCGGTCTCCGCCAATGCACGAACATAAAGCCCGCTGCCGCGATCAGGGCGGAGACGGCGCCTGTTTGGAACACGGTGGCGAGTCCGTACGCGTCGAATAGCGCGCCTCCGACCGTGCCCGCGATCAGGCCGGCAAATCCCGTCCACACGACGCTGAACAGCGCTTGTCCGGACGAACGGTAGGCATCGCTGACGATCGACTGCATGTACCGCAGCGCCGTGATGTAGTAGATGCCGAAGGTCACGCTGTGCATCGCCTGCACGGCGATAAAGCCAGCCGGCACGTGAATGACGCTGATGAGCGCAAGCCTGACCGCGTACAGCAGACTCGCGATCGCGAGCAGCGGCAGTTCCTTGAAGCGGTTGCCGTAGCGGGCGAGCAAGAAGAAGACGGGAATCTCGCTGGCGGCAGAAGCGAGCCAGGCGTACCCGATCAGGTCGTCGCTCGCGCCCAGATCTCGCATCGCCACGCCGAGGAAGCCTTCGTTCATCCGGTGAGCGATCGATACGAACGCGACGAGCATGAAAAAGATCAAGGTATCGCGACGCTTGACGATGTCGACCAAGCCGCCGAATCGAAATTTGCCGACTTTGGACTGGAAATCCGCAAGGCCGAGCGAAATGAGCAGCGAACCGCATACGGTGCCGAGGGCGAGCCAAAGCGTCCAGTCGGAGCCGGTTTGCTTCAGCAAATACCCAAAGGCAAGGGAGCACACCGCAAAGCCGAGCGATCCGAACATGCGGATCGAGGCGAAGCTGCGGTTCATCGTACTCGCGGCCAGCAGAGACATGCTGTCCATCATCGCGTTGACCGGCGTCTGGAAGAGGTACATGAGCGCCATGAGCAGCGAGATGTGCACGAACTCTTTTTGCGCCAGCAGCAGGGCGAGCGCGACGATCTGGCCGATAAAGATCAGGTTCAGCACGCGGCGAAGGCCCTGGGTCTTATCGCTGACGATGCCGGCCAGCAGATTGGCGAAAATGGACATCATCGGCCCGACCGAATAGACGGCGCCGATCTGCAGCTTCGTAAATCCGAGATCGTAAAAGTATAGGGGGAAAAACGTCGCGATCAGCGTCTGCGTGGCGTAGTTGACAAAATGAAGGCTTCGCAGAACGCCGATTTGAGAAGAAAAAAATTTCGGTCGGTTCATCTGGCTGTATCCTCTCCCGGCATAGCCGCTAGCGTATCTAAATTTTCGGTTCTCGTCGCGCGTTTGAACAACCAATAGAGCAAGCCGAGCTCGGCGATCATGCCGCCCGACTGGGCGAGCGCGCCGAGAATGCCCGTCCGACCGGGCAACGTTATCGTGAGCGCGACGATGAGCGCCGTCGTCACGACTGCATTCCCCGTCTGCGAACCGAACATCAGCTTCGTCTGGCCTTTGGACAAGATGATGCCGTTCAGCGTGTCGAGCCATGGGAAGATCAGCACGAACGGAATGAAGCCGCGCAGCGCGATCATGCTCTCGTCGAGCAGCCGGCCTTCGACGCCGAGGAGATGCGCCAGCATCCAATCGCCGGCCGGCGTGAACGCGAATGCGGACAGCAGCATGGCCGGGATAAAGCCGATGAGCAGCACGAATCGCCGGACCTGCCCCGGGTCGGTTCGATAAAACTGGAGCGCGATCTGGTGGAAATAGGTAAAGAAGCCGAGACACAGGTTGGTCAGGCTGCCCGCCACGGCGAACGAAGAGATCGACAGCGTGCCGCGATCCGTATTGCCCAGCAAAGCGTTCAGGATGGGGGGCACCCACACGACGATGAACGAGGAAAAGAGGAGCGGATTGTAAAAACGCAAGATTTGCCTGGGGCTCTGCACCTCGCAATCCGGCGATCGCGACGGCAGCTTGCGCGCGAGGTTCCTGCCTTCAAGCCAACTGACGAACGCTTCGATCATCATGCCGAACACGAAGATGACCGCGCCTTGCATCGAGCTTGTCACGCCGATATGCTGGATGTATTGCGCCATCAGGAACATGCCGCCGAGACGGAATACCATGCCGATGGTCAGCCAGCGCGTTTTCATTTTATAAATGATGATCCCTTGATAAAGGCAGCGAATGCCCGAGAAGATGCTGAGGAACATCAGGACGTGGTAGACGCCTACCGCCGCGTCCGCGACGTCGCGCTCCGCGCCGTAGGCGCCCGCGAACACGAGCGTGCCGACGGGCGTGTAGCCGATCGTCGCGCCGAAGGCGAGCGATGCGCCGAAGACGATAAAAGCGACTTTAAGAATCGCTTGATACGATACGCGGTCCCGCACGAGAGCGGAGCAGGTCTCGCGGAACAGGATGGCCGGCCGTTCGCTGACCGTCAGGAGGCTCATGGCCGTCGCGTAGCCGGCGATGACGAGCTCGGGATCGTCGGCGCGCGCCAGCGTGCCGTTGATAATGACATGCGACAGATTGATCAATACGGCGGAAACGCCGAGCGGTATGAAAAATAAAAAGAGCGTTCGCAGCGATACGCGGTCAGGATGTTCAGGCAAAGCGGTCATCTCCCATTCAAGCTACTCGGATATTATAGCAGTGTTGAAGAGCCAGCGGGCCGTTTTCAACACTTTTTCACTGGATTTACCCCATCCGAAATGATAAATTATTAAAGGATGCAAGGCAGGCTGGATGTGGTGATTCAAGTGTCGGCTTACGAGACATGGTTAAAAGCCCAGTTCGCGGCGGACAGCCGGCTCGGGATCCCGCTGCCGCGCTTTAGCGTGCCGTGGGAAGAGATGAACGCCCTTGAACGGGCAGGCGTCGTCGAGCGATGGGAAGCTGATCCGGGGGCGAATACCCGACGCGATCACGGCGCGCGAAGCCGAGATTCGGCGCCTGCTGGACGGATTGTTCGAGGAAGAGGACTTCGTACGCTGCTGTTCGCTTAACGAAGAGATCGCCGAAGCAGCAAGCGCGATTCACGACTTGCAGATTTGGTATCGCACGCAGCAGGATCTTGAAGAAGAATACATCGAGCGGCACGGTTAACGGACCGCGAGGATGCATGGAGGTACCGCGTGAGGGATGAACGATGGCTGGCGCGGACGTCTCCGCGCGGCCCGATCTCGCTGATGGTCCGCGTTTACAGGTATATTTTGCCCGAAGTGAAAATCGCGTTGGACGGATGGAAGGACCGGGCGAACGCCATACCCGATCCCGAGCTGCGCAGGCAGGCATTGGCCAGCATCGCCTCCAAGAAGTTTCATTGCCAGGGCGGAGCCGTATACGCAGCGGCGAATCTTGGCAAGAGGGACGTGCTCATCCCTCTTATCGTCGCGCTGCAGACGATCAGCGATTACTTGGACAATTTATGCGACAGGAGCACTTCGCTCGACCCCGAGGACTTCAGGCTGCTTCACGAGAGCATGCTGGACGCCGTGACGCCCGGGGCGCCGATTCGCAATTATTACGCGCTGCGCCGGGAACAGGACGACGGGGGGTATCTGGCCGCGCTCGTCGAGCGCTGCCAGGCATGCGCGGCGTCGCTGCCGGCGTACGACTCCGTTCAGGCGCAGGTAAGAGAGCTTGTCTCCTTGTACGGGGATTTGCAAGTGTACAAGCATATCGCGCACGACCGGCGGGAAGAAGCGCTGCTATCGTGGTGGGCGGATCATGAGAAACGCCATCCGGGGCTCCTCTGGAACGAGTTCGCGGCGGCTACCGGCTCCACGCTCGGGATGTTCATGTTGTTCCTCGCGGCGAGCGAAGACGAGCGGACGCCCGGCATGGGCCGCGAGATCGCGGAGTGTTATTTTCCCTCGATCAACGGCCTTCATATCTTGCTCGATTATCTCATCGACCAGGCCGAGGACGAGCAGGGCGGCGATCTTAATTTTTGCAGCTACTACGACGATCAGGCGCAATTGAACGAACGGCTTGCTGCGCATGGTCAGAAGCGCGCGCGCTTCGGCGGACCGGCTGCCGGCGTCGAGCTTTCACCGGATGATCGTCGAAGGTCTCGTCGCGCTGTACCTGTCCGATCCGAAAGTCAAGGGACAGCGCCGCGTTCGGCAGACGGCGAAGCAATTGATGAAGGGCAGTCCTTGGACACGGTTGTTTTTCTGGCTCAACAGCCATCTCATACGCAAAGCGATGTAACAGCAAAGGGGAAGAAGACGATGGGAGCAGTTCAAAAAAATCGCAGTACTGACGAGCGGTGGAGATTCTCAAGGGATGAACGCGGCCGTTCGGGCCGTCGTCCGCAGCGCGCTGTTCCGTGGGCTTGAGGTATACGGCGTTCAACGCGGTTACCAGGGACTTTTGAACGAGGATCTGCGTCAGATGGACTTGCGGAGCGTCGGCGACATCATCCAGCGCGGCGGCACGATTCTGCAGACCGCGCGCTGCAAGGAATTTCTGACGCCCGAAGGCCAGCAGCGCGGCGCCGACGTGCTGCGCAAGCACGGCATCGACGGCTTGGTCGTCATCGGCGGCGACGGCTCTTACCAAGGCGCCAACAAGCTAAGCAAGCTGGGCATCAAGACGATGGGGTTGCCCGGCACGATCGACAACGACATTCCGTTCACGGACTTCACGATCGGCTTCGACACCGCGACCAGCATCGTGGTCGACGCGATCAACAAGCTGCGCGACACGATGACCTCGCACGAGCGCTCGTCTGTCGTCGAGGTCATGGGCCGTCACTGCGGCGACATCGCGCTCTACGCCGGCCTTGCTAGCGGCGCCGAGTCGATTCTCGTGCCGGAAGTATCGTTCGATATTCGCGAGATCTCCCAGCGCATGCGGGAGAACTTCCAGAACGGCAAGCGCCACAGTATCGTCATCGTCGCCGAGGGCGTGTGCGGGGGCGACGAGATCGCCCGCCAGATTACCGAGCACAGCGGCATCGAGCCTCGCGTGACGGTGCTCGGGCATATCCAGCGCGGCGGTTCGCCGACGCACAACGACCGGATTCTGGCGAGCCGGCTCGGCGACTTTGCCGTCGAGCGGCTTGAAGCCGGAGATTCCGCGAAGGCATGCGGCATCGTTAAGGGGCAGCTCGTGACGACCGATATCGATACCGTCGTTTCGACCAAAAAATCGTTCGACATGGACCTCTACAATTTGGCCATCCGTCTCGCGCAATAAGCGAGCGCGCGAAAAAGACCCTCTCGGCATTTATGTCCGAGAGGGTCTTTGCGTTCATCGAATCTAGGATGGCGGTAAGCGCTCGATGCGATATCGCTAATATTGCACGCCTGGCGTATAACGGTTGGTTGCGTTCCAAAGCAGGTATTCGTCGACGCCGCTGTCATGCAGCGCCTTGATCTGAGCCTCTACCTCCGTCGCGCCGTACTTGATGTAATGCCCGCTGCCGAGCCAGCTGGCCGTGAAGTCCTGGATCCAGGGCCGAATGACCGGCTGGGTTTCCGCAAGAGGCGCAAGTTTTTTGTTCGTATCGACCATCGCGCCTTTGATCGTGGCGTAGGGCGCTTTGTCCGGATCCTTCTGCTTGAACCAGCCGGTACTGTAGTGGCTCGGGTAGATCATCGGGCTGATGACGTCGACGTTGGACGAGATCTTGACGAAGTCTTGACCGATGCCTTCGGCTGCCGGCACGGAGGCGGCGTAACCGAAAATGTCGACCGATACGCGAACGCCCAGCGGTTCCAGCTGTTCCTTGGCGTACTTGACGAAGCCGGATACGACGTCCGTGCGGGATTCGTCGTTTTTCGTGAATTTGAGGCCGTCCGCCTTTTTCTCGAAGCCTTCGGGGAACCGCACGTAGTCGAACTGAATCTCCTTGAATCCGAGCTTGGCGGCTTCCTTCGCGACGGCGACGTTGTAGTCCCAGACCTCTTTGCGGTACGGATTCACGAAGCTGTCTTTTTTTCCGTTTTGCCAGACCGTACCGTTCGCCGTGACGAACGACAGCTCGGGATGCTTCTTGGCCAGCACCGAGTCCTTGAAGACGACGATCCGGGCGATCGGATACACCTCGTGTTTCTTAAGAGTCTCCATCAGAGCGGCGATATCCTTGATAAACCGCATCGGCGTGCCCAGCTTCTGCAACTCGGGGTTGTCGGTCTTGTAAGTAATGTAGCCGAGATCGTCCTTGATATCGATGACCATGGCGTTGAGCGCCGTCTTGTCGAGCAAGCCGAGCAGCGTCGAGAGCCGTTCTCCGCCGGCGCTGTAGGCGGTGACGTAGACGCCCTTTACCTTCGGGGCATCGGGCTGAGGATCTTTGTGCGGTTGAACGGTCCCATCGCCGCCTGAAGCGCCGCCCGCCGGCGTCGGAGTCGGCTTGGGCGTTCCCGAGGCGACCGCGCCTCCGCTTGTTTGCGACTTTTCCAGGTTGCTCCATGCCATTTGCAATACGTTGCCTAAAACATTTCCGGTTTTCGCGCTGTGCTGCGCTGGTCCCCATGCCGACTGCAGAGCCAGCAGCAGTGTCAATAATACATTCATTTCGTTCTCTCCCCGCTCGCTCTTCCCAAACTGTAACCCGATTATAAACGAGTTCAAACAGTGGATACAGAGGTATTTTGTAGAATATTACCGGAAGGCCGAGAGGACCCGGGAACTAGATCCGAGGCTTGACGAATATCGGGCATGGACAAATGTGTCAACGGTTCGCCATCGCGTGCATATAGTGGTATGATCTAAGGGTATGCTTCCGTCGCGCTTCGTATAGCCGCGGGGCCGGCGGCTATTTTTGCCACGTCGCCTTCCTGCTTGAGATCGGGATTTTGCGTTAAAATAAAGACTTCGTTCCCGTTTTTTTACGATTCCTTGGGACGATGGTTGGAGCGATTGCAGCGTTTGCATACGGACGGCCTGCCGGAAAGCTCGGTCATTCAGGCCGATCGCTGGAGTTTGAAGGCCGTTTTGTGTTATAATGATCTGTATATTTTTTTTGGCAGAGCCGTTAGTTGATGGACCGGCACCGTTAGTTGATGGCCCCATAACAGAAGGAGTATGAAACTAATTTGAGTAAATTTACGGATTTTGGTTTGGAAAGTGATGTCCTGCAAGCAATTTCCCAGCTCGGATACGAAGACGCTACGCCGATTCAGAGCCAGGCGATCCCGGTTGCCCTCAGCGGCCGCGACATGATCGGCCAGGCGCAGACGGGGACGGGCAAGACGGCCGCCTTCGGCATTCCGCTGGTCAGCAAGATTCAGGCTTCCGAAGACCGCATCGTGACGCTCGTCATGACGCCGACGCGCGAGCTTGCCATTCAGGTGGCCGAAGAGATCGAAAAGCTCGGCCGTTTCAAGGGACTTCGCTCCCTCGCGATCTACGGCGGTCAAGATATCGGACGCCAGATTCGCGGCCTGAGACGCAAACCCCAGATTATTATCGGCACGCCGGGCCGTTTGCTTGACCATATCAACCGCAAGACGATCAAGCTGGAGGACGTTCAGACCGTCGTACTTGACGAAGCCGACGAAATGCTCGACATGGGCTTCATGGAAGATATTCAATCGATTCTTAGCCTCGTGCCGGCCGAGCGCCAGACGCTGCTCTTCTCCGCCACGATGCCTGCCAACATTCAACGGCTGGCTCAGCAGTTCCTTCGCACGCCCGAACATATCTCGGTTATTCCGAAGACGTCTACGACGGCCAGCTCCATCCAACAATTCTATGTCGAAGTACAAGAGCGCATGAAGTTCGACGCGCTGTGCCGCCTGCTCGACATGGAGCCGCCGGAGCTCGCGATCGTATTCGGACGCACCAAGCGCCGCGTTGCCGAGCTTTCCGAAGCGCTGATGAAGCGCGGCTATGCCGCCGACGGCCTGCACGGCGACCTGTCGCAGAACCAGCGCGACGCGGTCATGCGCAAGTTCCGCGACGGCAGCATCGCCGTTCTGGTTGCGACGGATGTCGCGGCGCGCGGGCTCGACGTTTCCGGCGTCACGCACGTCATTAACTTCGACCTGCCGCAGGATCCGGAGAGCTACACGCACCGTATCGGCCGTACCGGCCGTGCCGGCAAGGAAGGCACTTCCTGGTCGTTCGTTACGTATCGCGAGATGGAACACCTGCACTTCATCGAGCGCGTCACGCGCTTCCGCATCGCCAAGAAGGCGCTGCCTACCGTCGCCGAGGCGGTCGAAGGCAAGCAGCGCGTCATCGCCGACCGGCTTATCGAAGCCGTGAGCGCGGAGGACGCTGATCTCGATTCCTTCAAGGGCATCGCGACCGAATTGCTTGAGCGTCATGACTCCGTCGAACTGCTGTCCGCGGCCATCAAGCTGCTGGCCGGCGACAAGAACGACGTAGCCGTAGAGCTCACGCCGGAAGACCCGATCCGTTCGAAGAAGCGCAAGTTCGGCGATCGCGGCGGCAGCGGCGGCGGCTACGGCGGCCAGCGCCGCAGCGGCTACGGCAGCGGCGGTCAAGGCGGACGCAGCAGCGGCGGCTATGGCGGCAGCGGCGGCTATAGCGGCCAGGGCGGCAGCGGCCGAAGCGGCAGCGGCGGCGGATATGGCAACCGCAAGCCTTACAGCGGCGATTCCCGCCGCGAGGACAGCTACCGCGACGGCGGCCGTCAAGGCGGCAGTCGTCGGGAAGATTCCCGCGGCAGCCGGAGCGAGGATTTCGTTAATATCTAACACCCTATTAATTTGAAGGGCAAGGTGCGCGGGCGGTGCGATCCGCATGCGCACCTTGCTGTATATCAGGGAGGCGTTTCTCGTGGAAATGCGCGGCATGATGGGCGGGTTTTACAAAATTTCCGAATGGATCATGCGCCTGTCCGTTACGAATGTGCTATGGGTGTTGACCTCGCTGCCGGTATGGTTTTTCCTCGTTTTCGGCGTCTTGAGAGCGTCTACAACGGACGAGCTGGTCACCATGCTCATTCCGATGGCGGTACTGATGCCCTTCACGTGGTTTCCGTCGACCTCCGCCATGTTTTCGGTCGCCCGCAAGTGGGTGATGGGGGACACGGACGTCCCGTTATTGAAGACCTTTTTCCGCAGCTACAAACAGAACTACTTGCAGGCCATGCTGGGCGGTTTGCTGTATTCGCTGCTGTTCGTCATCCTGATCGTCGACTATCAGGTGTATTTGAAAAAGTTCGAGAACCTCGGCGTGCTTTCGATCCTGTTCCTCGCGCTGATGGTGCTGCTTCTCGTTTCGTTGTTCCAGTTTTTCTCGCTGCTTTCGCATTTCCACATGAAGACGATCCAACTGCTTAAAAACGCCGTCGTTCTGACGATCGGCAAGCCGTTAAGGTCGCTGTCCACTGCGGTGGGCAGTGCGGTCATCGTATTCATCAGCTTCAGATACACGTTTTTGATTCCGTTCTTCATGGGTAGCCTCATCGCCGTGTTCGCCTTTTACAACTTCTATTTGACCATTCAGAAGATGCAGGCGATGGCGAACAAAGAAGAGGATCCGCTTCCGATCGAGGAGTCGCCTACCCGTGACGAGGACATGCCCAAGGTTTAGCTCCGGCACGATGGCGCCCGTTGGTTAATGATCCCAACAGTCGCGCCGAAGTTTACTTTTCTCGGCAGCCTGTATATAATGGGTATCAATCCTGCCTTGCACGTTACGGCGACACATGTTTTGAACCAATGCTGTTTCCTCAGGGAGCTCTATATCGCCCTGCGGATGACACGCCCCCGAAAGGGGTAGTCAGCATGCAGCGCTGCGGGCACCCACCTGCGAGAGCGGGTTCAGAAACAAGCGCGTCGGACGGCAAAGGCGGGTTTTCCGTTATTTGGCTTTAATCCCCGGGACGGGCATGGTATGATTAGCTTTAGCGCAGGTCACCCGGAGGGAGAGAGTGGAATTTGCTGAAGAGAGTACTCGTCGGATTGATACGCAGCCAAGAACACACTGGCGACAAGGCGAAGGATCCGAAGCTGAAATCCCATTACTACCGATTGTCGAAGGACAGGGCGTTCGAGGAAGTCGCTTCCGTCCTGAAGAAAATGCAGGGCTATAAGGTGCTTCACGAAGTGCCCAACATCGGGGAACTCGTGCTTGAAAAGAAAACGATGGCCGGCCGCACGATGGACATCACCATCCAGATCGTTGGTACGGGTCCAGGGAACTCCGCCGTGGACATTTACTCCGCTTCCCGAGGTTCGCTCGGCGATCTCGGCGCCAATTACCGCGTGATCCAGGAGATCTACGGGGTTCTGGACAAGAAGCTATCCAATTACAAAAATTGAGGTTTGCAAATATAGATGAATGCGCAATTCAAAGAAGCGAGGTACAGGCTTGGGCCTTGCCTCGCTTCTGTGCGCCGTACAGCATGCTTCGGTATTAGAGCAGTGCGCGAACTGCAGCTACGGCAGCGTCGTAGTCCGGATGCTCGGTCATTTCCTTCAGCACTTCGACATAGACGATCTTGTCGCTGGCGTCCAGCACGAAGATCGAACGCATGTCGAGGGCGAATTCCTTGATGAGGACGCCGTAGGCTTTGCCAAAGCTGTTGTCCTTGTAATCCGACAGCAGAACGACGCGGTCGATGCCGGCGGCGCCGCACCAGCGAGCTTGGGCGAAGGGGAGGTCGGCGCTGACGGTGAGCACCTGGACTTGTTCGCCGAGCTTGGCTGCTTCTTCGTTAAACCTTCTCGTCTGGGCGTCGCATACGCCCGTATCGATCGAAGGGACGACGCTGATCAACTTGATTTTACCTGCATAATCTTTGAGCGATACGGTCTCGACGAGGCTCTTGCTCAGTTGAAAGTCAGGCGCCTGATCGCCGGCTTGAAGCTCGGGACCGACCAGCGTAATGGGGTTGCCTTTGAACGTTGCTGCTTGATTCCGTTCTTGCGTCATGGAAAGTAGGCCTCCTTCGGCGAATGGACTTGACGTAACCCATTATAAATGTCGGAATTGCCGTTGTCCAATGAGGAGCGGCGGCCAGACGAAGGAGCGATGCTTTTTGATTTTTGTCCGATACGAAAGCTTTAAGCAATACTTGCGCCTATATCCGGTCAATTCGGCGATCATCGCTGTCAATCTGATCATGTTCGTCGTCATGCTGTTTAACGGCGATCCGACGCGAAGCGATACGCTGCTCAAATACGGCGCATTGACCAGCTTGCCGGGATACGATCAGAATTGGCGATTCGTGACCGCGCTTTTCCTGCATGCCGGACTTGCGCATCTGGCGATGAACCTGTTTGCGATATTCGTATTTGCGGCTCCGTTGGAGCGTTTGTTCGGGCATTCTAAATATGCGTTTTTTTACTTGATTTCCGGCGTGCTCGGCAATGTGTTCGCAGCCGCTTTCTCGGGGCCGGAATGGATCGCCGTAGGGGCTTCGACTTCGATTTACGCCTTGTACGGGGCATACTTCTTTATCGCCATATTCCAGCGGTACGCGCTTGATCAGGGTTCCAGATCGACGATTATCGGCATTCTTGTCATCGGGCTCGTCATGTCCTTTATCATTCCGGGCATCGGCTACTTGGCTCATATAGGCGGGCTGCTGGCGGGATTCGTTTTGTACGGTTTGATGGGCAGCCGCTTTTTGAATCGATAAGGCAAAGGGAAGGGGCTCTAATCGTGGAGCTTAGGCAATTGCAATACTTTGTCCAGGTCGCGCGTCTGCAGCACGTGACGAAGGCGTCGGAAGAGCTGCACGTGGCTCAATCGGCGGTGAGCCGTCAGATTCACCGGTTGGAAGAGGAGCTGGGCGTGCGGCTGTTTATGCAGCGGGGACGCAACGTGCAGCTGACTCCGGTAGGACAGCTTTTCCTCAAACGCGTGACGAGCGTGCTGCAGGACCTGGATCGCGCCGTGAACGAGATTCACGAGTTCATGGATCCCGAGCTCGGAGAAATCAGATTGGGCTTCCCGCACAGTCTGGGCACGCAGCTCATACCGCAGGTGATCGCCTGCTTCCGTAAGCTGCATCCCGGCGTCAAGTTCAGGTTCCGGCAGGGCATGTATCCATCCCTGATCCGCGACGTCGTGGAGGGGGGGAGATCGACCTGGCTTTTATATCGCCGTTTCCCGAGCGGCATGAACAGGTGACGGGAGAGGTCATTCTGACGGAAGATTTATATGCGATCCTGCCCCAAAGTCATCCGCTGGCCGGAGAGGCGTCGATTCATCTGGCCGAGTTGAAGGACGATACGTTTGTCTTGTTCAGCAACGGATATTCTTTGCGCCCGCTCGTATGGGACGCTTGTCGTCTCGCCGGCTTCGTGCCGACGATCGGCTTCGAAGGCGAAGAGACCGATACGATTCGCGGATTGGTTGCTGCGGGCATGGGCGTGAGTTTGCTTCCTGAAATGGCCCTTTACCAGACCGGAACGATGATGCCGGCGGTCGTGAAGATTCGTGAGCCGCGCGTCACGCGGACGATCGGCCTGATCAGGCGCTCTGGCGAGAAGCCGCAGGCTGTTGTGAAGCTGTTCCATGCTTTTCTGGTCGATTATTTCAGCGATCATTACAAGCCGATGTGAAATTTGGAAATAAAAAAGAGGACCGGCGCTGGCCGGTCCTCTTTTTTCGTAGTCATTGAGATGTCCGTGTCGATGAGCTGTCATCAAGCTATCAGTCGCGACTGCTTGTATAGATCAGAACCAGGCGAATCAGCTCGAGGAGCGACATGAGCGCTGCGGCCACGTAAGTGAGCGCCGCCGCGTTCAATACTTTGCCTACGCCGCGTTCTTCGTCTCTGGCGATGAAGCCTTCGGCGACCATCACTTGGCGCGCCCGGTTGCTTGCGTTGAACTCGACGGGCAGCGTCACCAGTTGAAAAGCGACTGCCGCGGAGAAGAAAATGACGCCGAGTCCGATCAGGTTCGTCGCGGAAAAGATAATGCCGGCGATGAACAGGAACGGCGCAAGGCCGGAGGCGAAACGGACGAGCGGGAACATTCGGTGGCGCAGGACGAGCGCCGGATAATGCTGCTGATGCTGAATCGCATGGCCGACCTCGTGGCACGCGACGGACACGGCGGCGATGGAGCTTTCGTAATAAACGGGCTCGGAGAGCCTCACGACCCGATGCACGGGATCGTAGTGGTCCGACAGCGTGCCTTGTACAGGCTCAATCGGTACATCGTGCAGACCGTTGCGGTCGAGCATCCGGCGAGCCGCTTCGTAGCCGGTAAGTCCGGTGGACGTGCGGACCTCGGCCCACTTGTTAAATGTTCCTTTGACGCGGAACTGCGCCCAAAGAGAAAGAAGGAATGCGGGAATGATCAACACGTACATCCAATTCGCGTTCATATGCAACGACCTCCGTGGCGTATATTCTTATTGAATCGTACGAAACGCGAGGCTACATAAAATTTCCCTTGTTCAGAAGAAGAAGAAGCGCTTCGATGACCGCGGCGGTCTGGGGCGTGATCGTCTTGAAGAGACGCTTGGCCTGACCGGGCTTCAACTGCTCCAGCACCGGTTCGAGCTCCTTCACTTCCCGTTCCAGCAGGGAGAGGTGAGTGGACAGGTCGGCGATCTTGCGGTTGACCTGCTCGCTCGGCGAAACGCGGTTTAAAGCCGTGAACATCTCCTTGATTTCTTCAAGGGAATACTTTTGAGCCTTCAATTGTTCAATACGTTTGATTCGATCGAGCGTTTCATCATTATATAGGCGATAATTGCCGTCCGAGCGCTTGGCGGCGGAAAGAAGGCCCAATCCGGTGTAATAGTCGATGGTTCGCGGACTGACGCCGGACAATCGGGACAGTTCTCCGATCCGGTACAACTGGCGAGGCGGTTCCGCGGCTCCGTGTCGCATGAGCTTATCCCCTTCCTTGAGATCGATATGCGTTTATCATACCCAATCCCAAACCATACAGTCAAACGTTATGCTTGTGACGAATTTATGTAGGCATTTATGTGGGCCGGATGAAACGGAGTCCTATTGATAGAAATAGTGACATTGGCTTTAGAATAGGATGCTTTTTTATGAAGTGTTAACAAAAGCGCTCATGTCAGGTAATTCATAAGCCGTCGTTGGCATATGAAGCGTAAATTACGTATATTCCTGAACATTCAGCTTCTAATTTAGAGATTATGTCAGATATTTTAAGGAAAGTCCGAACTTTTATCTGATTTTCTTATTGTCAAATCGGGATCTTCTAACTATAATGACATTAAGGCTTTCTTAAAATGTTATGAAACATTACATGTCGGGGAGTGGTCGTATTGTTGAAGAAAAGTTTGCTCGGTCTTGGCGCATTGCTGCTGTTGTTCCCAACGATGGCGTTCGCGGCGGACGGTGATCCGTCTGCGGCGACGCTGAATATGGGACTTAACGCCCTGTGGATTCTGGTCGCCGCAATTCTCGTTTTACTCATGCAAGGCGGGTTCATCCTGCTGGAGACCGGCTCTACCCGCATGAAAAACGCCGGCCACGTGGCAGGCAAAACGATCTTTACGGTCGGTCTCGCTTCTCTGGTATACTGGGCGGTAGGCTACGGCATCGCGTTCGGCGGCGATGCGAGCGAGGGACTCAACAAGTTCATGGGTATCGGCAATTTCTTCTTCGATCCTTCGATTCTGGCTGGCGAAGGCGATTCGTACCCAAGTACCATCTTCTTCGTATTCCAGCTGGCGTTCGCGGCCGTATCGCTCTCGATCGCATGGGGCGGCTTCGCGGAGCGCGCCAAGCTGTCCGTTTACCTCATCTTCACGATTATTTTCACCGCAGTCATCTACCCGATCATCGCCCACTGGATCTGGGGCGGCGGCTGGTTGGCCGCAGACGGCGCGCAGGACTATGCAGGTTCCACCGTCGTCCACTTGACCGGCGCGATGGCCGCGTTCGCGGCGACCATCCTGCTCAAGCCGCGGATCGGCAAGTTCAACAAGGACGGCTCTGCGAATGAAATTCTCGGTCATAACCAAGTATTTACGTCCCTGTCCGTATTGCTGCTGTGGGTCGGCTGGTTCGGCTTCAACGCAGGAAGCGCGGTCTCCGTCGGCGAAGGATTCTTCGGCTACGTCGCCTTCACGACACAGCTCGGCGCTGCCGGCGGCGCGGTATCGGCGCTGCTGATCTCCTGGCTGGTAAAGGGCAAGGCAGACATTCCGACGATGTTGAACGGTGCGTTGGCCGGTCTGGTCGCCATCACCGCGTCTTGCGCTTTCGTTGAACCTTGGGCGGCGGTCGTCATCGGTCTGATCGCGGGCGTCCTCGTTTTCCTCAGTGCGCAGTTCTTCGAAAAGATTCGCGTCGACGACCCGATCTCCGCGATGTCCGTGCATGGCGCGGCAGGCGTTTGGGGCACGCTGGCCAACGGCCTGTTCGCCACGCAAAAGCTCGTCGACCAAGTCGGCGTCGGCAAAGCAGGCTTGTTCTACGGCGGCGGCGGCGAACAGCTGTGGGTGCAGTTCCTTTCCGTCGTCGTATGCGGCGCCTTCGCGTTCGCTGCATCGTTTATCGTCCTGTGGGTCATCAAGCAAGTGAGCGGTCTCCGCGTAACCGAAGAGCAAGAGATCATCGGTCTCGATCTCAGCGAGCATGGCACGTACGGTTATCCGGAAGCGCTGAAGCGCGCAGGTACGAACACGACTTCGCTTTAATCGGCGTTCATGGCAGTTCATCAATATTAGCAACGGCGTCCCGACAGGAGGTAGGACCGCATTGTCCCAGATAGACGTGGTACAGCGGTTGCTTGAAATTAACGGCGCGGGCACGCTTCATCAATTGCGGACGATCCGGGAGCAGGTGCAGGAGCGCGTCAGCGCGCTCCTGCACGAAGCGTCTCCCGTCGTCCCGATCGTTAAAGCGCTGAACGAGCTGCACGACGCTTTGATCCGCCGGGTACTGGCGCTGGCGGAGCAGGATACGGCACGGATGGGGCTCGTCACCCCGCCCGTGCCGTATGCCTATTTTTTGTTCGGCAGCGGCGGAAGGGGGAGAGCAGACGCTTGCCAGCGACCAGGACAGCGGGCTGGTCTACGGCGATTGCGCCGATCCCGAAGAAGCCGAGCTTGCCGAGGCCTACTTCGGCGCGCTAGGCGCCAGAATCGTCGCTTCGCTGTTCGAGATCGGTTATCCGCCGTGCGAAGGCAACGTGATCGTATCGAACCCCGAATGGTGCCTTCCGATCTCGGCTTGGGAAGAGAAAGTCGACCGTTGGTTCGCGGAGCCCAGCTGGGAGAACGTTCGCTACTTGCTCATTCTTGCGGATGCGCGGCAGCTTGCCGGCGACCCCGAGCTTGGCCGCAGATGGAAAAGCCGATACGTCGGCGATTTGATGTCGCATGCAGATATCGCCAGGCGGATGCTCGAAAATACGCTTCGGCATAAGGTGCTGATCGGCGTATTCGGCCAGCTATTCGTAGAAAATTACGGGGAAGATGCCGGTAGTCTTGACGTCAAATACGGCGCATACATCCCGATGGTCAATATTTTCCGCTTGCTCGCGATGCGCGCCGATATTTCGGCGACGAGCACGCTCGGCCGCATCCAGGCGCTGAAGGAAATCGGCACGCTAAACGAAGAGACGGCACATGAAGCTGCATGGGCGTTCGAGGTGTTCCTGCGCCTTCGGCTGCTCGCTTCCGATCGGGACGACGGCGGACAATGGTCAGGCAGCGGCAAGCTTAGATCGGCCGCATTGAACAAAGAAGATAAAGCTCCGCTCAAGAAAGCGCTGCGGATCAGCAGACGGCTGCAGCGCCAATTGGAGAAGGAGATGCAACGCCGCTTCGGCGGGAGGTGAACGGCATGAAGGAGCCCAAGAGTCCGATGGGCCGCATGTGGCATTTATACAAGACGGGCGGCATCACGCCTGCGATCGCATCGATGCTGGGTTCTTCGAATGCGCAGCAGATGGCGTTCATCCGGCAGGTGTCGCGCGACCAGCGCAAGGAATCCGCGCTGGATACGCCATTGTCCGAGATGGACGCCGTCGTGTTCGACCTGGAGACGACGGGTTTCAATCCGTATAACGGAGACGAGATTCTCTCCATAGGCGGGGTGCTGATCAAAGGGGGCGAGCTTGAAGCGGCCGAGCCGTTCTATCGCCTCGTCAATCCGCGCAGGAAAATTCCGCCTCATATTTCCGAGTTGACGGGGATTACGGACGCGATGGCGCAGGAGGCGCCGGATCTCATGCAGGGCTTGCACGATTTTCTCGATTTTATCGGGAAGCGGGTGCTGATCGCGCACGGCAGCGGTCACGACAAGCAGTTCCTGAACGCCGCCTTGTGGAAGACGTCCAAAGTGAATCTGTCCCATCGCGTCGTCGACACGATGATGGTGGCCAAATGGCTGGAGCCCCGTCGCAAAAGCTATGGCTTAGACGAGCTTCTCGAATCGTACGGGATCGAAATCACCTATCGTCATCATGCGCTCCACGATTCTTTGATGACGGCCAAGCTGTGGTTCGCCTTCCTTGAGCGAATTCAAGCCAAGCAGGTATCGACGCTCGGCGATCTATACGCGTATCTGAGCAGGCATTAGCGCGCGGTCAGCCGAATCTCGGCCCAGGTGCCATCGCGGTTCGCGGCGTATGCGCGAACTGCTTCCGAAGGCCCGAAGCCCACGATCAAGTGACAGCCGCTGCCGTCCCATCCACGAATATCGCTGGCGCTCGGAACCGGCGGACTGGCCGGATGAGCGTGAAAAAAGCCGACGACCTCCCGTCGGCTTTTTTTGCGCTGCGTATGCGGCTTCGATCCAGGCGCTGGGCTCGAAGGCGAAGGCGGCAGCCGGATTGGGAGCGACGTTCGGAATAAATCGGATATCGGACACCGCGATAACGGCGTTATGGGGCGTTCCAAGCAGAACGCCGCAGGCTTCTAGCGGGAACGTTTCGCGACAGCCTGCTACGAGGTCGCGAAGAAGCGTGTCGGTCAATTGAACTTCGGACGGTTTGCGCATCGGGCGTCAACCTTTCTAACGGAAGGAGCTTTATCGGACCGAACTACGTTCAGTATGCGCGAGAACGGCGGTCGGTTGCAATGCCGGCGTCCGAGGGGATGGCATGAAACGGCAGAATCCGTTAAAATGAAGGAAGCGACCTTGGCGAAGCGAGGAGAAGGAATTGAAGCGTAACGTATTTATTGTCGTCCTATTTATCGTAGCGATTGCCGGCGTACTCGTTTATAATCTGGCGGGAAACAGTAAAGACGCGCGCGGGTCTATAGATGGATCGGCGGTGTCGGCAACCGGCGGCGCGCCGGACAAAATAGCGCCTACGAAAGGTTCGTTAGCGCCCGCGCTGAAGCTGTCGTCCCTGGACGATAGCGCGACCTACGAGGTCGATCCGAAGGCTCCGCAGGACAAGGTGCTGATCATCAATTTCTGGGCCTCGTGGTGCGGCCCGTGCGATATCGAAGCGCCCGACCTGGTCAAGCTCTACGAGGAATACAAAGGGAAAATCGAGCTGTACGGCGTAAACGCGACCAAGTACGATACGGTTAGAGGCGCCAAGGATTTTGTCAAGGAGAAGGCCATACCGTTTCCCGTGCTAATGGATAAAGAGGGCAAAGCGGGCGACGATTATAAAGTGTTCTCGTATCCGATCAGCTTCATCGTGGATCGCGACGGCATCGTCCGGCAGCGGATCGAAGGCGCCAAGAGCTTGAAGGAATGGAGAGCGATGATCGACGAGGCGATGCAGGGCGCGGCCTAGTCGCCATATGCCGCCTCGCGCAAGAGAGCGCGCCTTGGGACCGATGTCCTGAGGCGCGCTCTCTTCGTCTTCGTGCTTGTTCCGGCGATGTCAGTGGTTCACCAGACCGAGCGCCTCTCTGGGCGCCTCCGGGGCGAAGTCGCTCTGCGCCATGCCGAGCAGGGCATAGCGTATGCTGTCGATGAGCGCTTCCCAGCTTGCTTCGATGACGTTGGAGGAGACGCCCACCGTGCTCCAGCTGTCCTTGAAGTCGGTCGATTCGATCAGCACGCGAACTTTGGCGGCCGTCGTTTCCTTTTCGTCAAGCACCCGGACCTTATAATCGGACAGGTGGATCTCCCGAATGCCCGGGAAGTACTGGGAGAGCGCTTTGCGAAGCGCGTTGTCCAGCGCGTTGACAGGGCCGTTGCCTTCGGCGGCCGTGTATACCTGCTGTCCGCCCACGTTCAGCTTGACGATCGCCTCGGTCTGCGTGCCGGCCTTCGACTTTTCGACGAGGATCTTGAACGATTCGACGGAAAAAACATCGACGAGATCGGTATAGGCTTCGCGAAGCAGCAGCTCCAGGGACGCGTCGGCACCCTCGAACTGATAGCCCTCGTGCTCGAGCTGCTTGATCCGTTCGATGACGCCCTTCGCCTTGGCGCTGTCGGTCGTCACGTCGAGGCCCATCTCCTGGGCCTTGGACAGAATATTGCTCTGTCCGGCGAGCTCGGAGACGAGCACGCGCTGCTTGTTGCCGACCAGATCCGGCGAGATGTGCTCGTAGGTTTTGGAATCCTTCAGGATCGCCGAAACGTGGATGCCGCCCTTGTGCGCGAACGCAGCCGTGCCGACGTATGGCTGATTGACGGGGAGCATGACGTTCGCGATCTCGCCGACGTAACGCGCCACGGACGTGAGCGAGCGAAGCTGCTCGTCGGAGACGACGGGATATCCCAGCTTGAGCTGAAGCGTCGGGATAATCGAACAAAGGTTGGCATTGCCGCAGCGTTCGCCGTAGCCGTTGATCGTCCCTTGGATCTGGCGCGCGCCGGCGGCGACGGCGGCCAGCGTGTTGGCGACGGCAAGCTCGCAGTCGTTGTGCGTATGAATGCCGATCGGGGCGTTGACTTGGGCGGTGACGCCCGACACGATCTCGGCGATCTCGCTCGGCAGCGTGCCGCCGTTCGTGTCGCACAGTACGATCCAGTCCGCGCCGGCTTCCCGAGCGCGCGTCAGCGCGGCCAGCGCGTATGCGGGATTCGCCTTGTAGCCGTCGAAGAAATGCTCCGAATCGAAGATCGCTTCGAGCCCGTGGCGCTTCAGGAAGGCGATCGATTCGCCGATCATCGCCAAATTCTCGTCAAGCGTCGTCTGAAGCGCCGTATGAACGTGGAAGTCCCATGTCTTGCCGACCAGCGTCGCGGCCTTCGCGCCGGATTCGATCAAATTGCGCAAGTTGCCGTCCTGCTCGCAGGAGCTGTTCTTGCGGCGCGTGCTGCCGAACGCCGTGAGCTTGGCGTTCAGATTAAGCTCGCGGGCGCGCTTGAAAAATTCGATGTCTTTGCTGTTGCTGCCGGGATTGCCGCCTTCAATATAGTGAATGCCCAGCGCGTCGAGCCTCAGGGCGATCTTGAGCTTATCCTCTGCTGTCAGGCTGATGCCTTCTCCCTGGGTGCCGTCGCGAAGCGTCGTATCGAAAATGCTGATGGATTGGGTCATGGATCAAGGTACCTCCCGATAACGGAATAGCCAGTCGGCGAATATTCTAACTATTATAGCATGCGGCGAACCAATTGTAGAGGGAGGAATGACGGAGAACCGGGCGACGGGTGACCGCGGAGGCTTCGCGTATTATAATGTAAGGAGCCGAAAAACGCGCGAGGAGAATGAGCGGGATGGATGGCGGAGTTCGCGAAAAGCGCGGCAGAATTATATTGCATATGGACATGAACGCCTTTTATTGCTCGGTCCATGCGGCAGAGCAGCCCGATCTATATAAGGGAAAGCCGACGGCCGTCGCCGGCAGCGTGGAGCTTCGCAAGGGAATCGTCGTCACGAGCTCGTACGAAGCGAGAGCCAGAGGCGTCAGGACGGGAATGACGGTCAGGCAGGCAGAACGGCTATGTCCCGAGCTGATCCTCATCTCGCCGGACTTCGATCTTTACAGGCAATACTCCCGGGGCTTCAGACGCATCGCGGGAGCTTATACGCCGCAGATCGAATCCGTGTCGATCGACGAGTGCTTTCTCGATATTACCGGCAGCTCCCAGTTCGGGACCGCGATCGAGATCGCCGAGGCGATCCGGCGCAGGGTGAAGGAGGAGCTCGGGCTGCCGTGTTCCATCGGCATTGGACCGAACAAGCTGCTGGCCAAGATGGGCTCCGACATGCGCAAGCCCGACGCGGTTACCGTCGTACGGCGGCGGGACGTGCCCAAGCTGCTGTGGGGCAAGCCCTGCCAAACGTTGTATGGGATCGGCGGCAAAACGGCGGAGAAGCTACTAAGGATGAACATTCGGACGATCGGCGAGCTGGCGGCCGCGGACGAGAAGCTGCTGAAGGATAAATTCGGCGTTTACGGCGCCTGGATGAAACGCGCGGCGCACGGAATGGACGATGCGCCCGTCGAGCCGCTCCGCGAGGCGGCCAAGTCGGTCGGGCATACGACGACGCTCCCTGCCGACCTGACCAAGCGCGAGGAATTCCGCCGGGTGCTGTTGAATTTGGCGGATCAGACCGCGCGGCGGCTCAGGCGGGAAGGCATGATGTGCAGGGCCGTGCAGATCACGATACGCGATCCGGACATGAAGACGATCACGCGCTCCCATACGGTCGACGTGCCGACCGAGAACGCGGAGGACGTATACAAGGTCGCGTGCAAGCTCATGGACGCCAATTGGCGCGAAGGCGAGCCGGTCCGGCTGCTCGGGATTACGCTGCAGAGCCTGTCCCCGAAGACGGAGACGCCCGTCCAGCTCGATCTATTCGAATACGAGGAGACGCCGCGCAAAGAACAGCTCGTCTCCGTCCTCGACCGGCTTCGCGACAAATTCGGCGAGAGCGCTGTGCTCACGGCCGGCATGCTGACCAACGATCCGTCGGCCTTGATTCGCAACAAGAAAATCAGGGGAACTTCCCTGCAGACCGACTTTTTGCGCGAGAAAGAGGACGGCGAATGACGTCGCTATAAACCGAAGCTATAGCCCGGTATTCCTTATTTTTATTTGAAAGTCGCGGTCTTTTGTATTATATTTGGATTTAACCGGCGAACGTTTCCGCGTATTTCAGGCGGGATTGACTTTTTTTAGGAGGCTTATCATCTTATGGCTAAATTTACGTATGTCGATAAAGACACCTGTATCGCGTGCGGCGCGTGCGGCGCCACTGCGCCCGATATTTACGATTATGACGACGAAGGTCTGGCGGAGGTCATTTACAAAGGCGACGCCAACCGCGGAACGACCGAGATTCCCGAAGAATTGTACGACGATCTCCAGGACGCTTCGGACGGCTGCCCGACGGATTCGATCCAAATCGCCGACGAACCGTTCAACATGTAATTCGCGATTTCTTTCGGGTCTCGAACAGATGAGCCTTCCCGGTCGCCATTCGGCACGGGGAGGTTTTTTTGCGACCTTTTTTTGACAAAATTTGAACAATCTTTCCCCGGATTCAAGTATACTAGCAATGAAACGTACGATCGATTCGCAAAGGGCAGGGGAACCCGTGAGAGAGAAAATCAAAAGATTGGCCATCGTAATGAACGTCCTGCTATTGATCGCGCTTTTTTTTCGCGCACAACGAGCGCTGGCTCGGTCGTCTCGACAACATGCTTTACGACTACAATATGAAGCAAGCCGCAGGCAAGCCGCCGAAGGATATCGTCGTCGTCGCGATCGACAACGACTCGCTGGCCGAGCTGGGCCGGTTCCCGTGGGACCGCGCCGTCTATGCGCCGTTCCTCGATATGTTGAACCAGCCGGGCGGCGAACCGAAGGCGATCGGCTTCGATATTACGTTCAACGAAGAGACGAATCCCGACAGCGATCAGGCGTTCGCGGACGCGCTCGCCGCCTATGACAACGTCATCCTGCCTGTGATCGGGGATACGGAGGGGGACGTCTTCGGCGAGACCGTCGCAAGACCCGACTCGCTGCTCAAGGCCTATCGCATCGACGGACCGCTGCCCCGATTCGCGAAGCACGTCAAGCTGGCGAACATCAACCGGGTCGCGAGCCCCGACGGCGTCATCCGGCAGACCTGGCTCAAGATCCAGGACGAGGCCGGCAAGGTTTATCCGTCGCTCGCTTACATGGCGGCCGACATGGCCGGCGCCGATTTGTCCGCATACGACAAGATGACGGACCCCGGCAAAATTTTCGAAAAAAACAACGCGGTCGCCAAAAACACGATCACGATCGACTACCAGCTGAACACCGAGGACGTTACGACCGTATCGTTCAGCAGCGTGCTGAACGGCGAGATCGATCCGAGCGTCTTTAAGGATTCGGTCGTCCTGGTCGGCTTTACGGCGGTCGGATTGTCCGACGATTCAGGACAGGACAGCGGGACGACGCCGATCGAAAAGAAAATGCAGCTCGTGTACGTACATGCCAATATCGTGAACCAGCTGCTCGGCGGTACGTCGGTCGGTTACGCGCCTGCGTGGTCGATCTGGCTGGGCGGACTTGCGCTGTTCCTCCTGTTTGTCCTGCTGCCTTGGCGCCTCAAGAACATTTATTCGATCCTGCTTTATCTCGCGGCGGCAAGCGGATTGATTTACGGTCAAATGCTCGCTTACGACGCTTACAAGATTCAAATCGGCGTCGCGGACGCGATCCTTGCGGTCACGCTCGCCTATTTGACCAACGTGTCGCTCAAGTCCTACCTCGAGAGCGCGCAGAAGCACTTCGTCACGCGTCAATTCGGCCGCTACATATCCCCCCGACCTCGTCAAGCAGATCGTCTCGCAGGACATCGACATCAAGCTGGGCGGTGACTCCAAGACGATCACCGTCCTGTTCCTGGACATCCGGGGATTCACCCCCCCTGTCCGAGAAGCTGTCGCCGCCCGAGCTGGTCGATACGCTTAACACGATGTTCAACATGATCACGGAGACGACGCTCGCCAACCGCGGCACGATCGACAAGTTCATCGGAGACGCGGCGATGATTCTGTTCAATGCGCCGCTCGACGTCGAGGACCATGAACGGCTTGCGGTGAAGACGGCCTACGAGATACAACAGGGCATGAACGAGATCAGGCGGACGATCCGCGAAAAATACGGCTGCGAGGTCAACGTCGGCATCGGCATTCACACAGGCACCGTCGTCGTAGGCAATATCGGATCTTACCTGCGGGTCGACTATACGGCGATCGGCGACAACGTGAATATCGCGGCGCGAATCGAGTCGCAGACGAAGCCGGGGCAGATCATGGTGTCCGACGCCGTCTACGCCAAGACTTCCGCCCACTTCCGGTTCGACGAAGGCGAAGATCGCATGTTCAAAGGAAAGTCGCTGCCGATCCGCGTCTACGAGCTGCTCGGCTTGGCCGGAGCGTCCGCTCCGGCGGTCGAAGTCCCGAAGGCCGGTCAGAACGCGATTTAGAGACTTTTGTCGGATTTTCCCGGGATTTAGCTTCTATAAAATAGTAGGTAATGCAAGTCAATAGATCGAGTAGCCCATGAAGGAGAATGAAAATGAAAGCATGGAATCGCAAATCGGCCGGCGCCGCCGCGGCGCTCGCACTCAGTCTGACCGTTCCCGGCGCGGCGTTCGCGGCGGATACCGGATGGCTGCAATCGGGAGGACTGTACGAGATTCGCACCTGGGCGGGACAATCCGAATGGGGCAGCCAGGACGGCCCGCTCGCGGGGGCGACGCTGTTCAAGCCGCATTCGCTCGCCGTACGCGCTGACGGCAGCCTGGCCGTGTCGGACAGCGGGAACCATCTGATCCGCCTGCTGGCCCCGAACGCGCTGACTACCTATGCGGGACACTTCTCCGGCTCCGACGAGGGCGGCTTGCCGACGGGGTCGTATCACGACGATCTCGCAGACCGCGCGCTGTTCGATCAGCCGCTCGGCATCGCCATCGATGCGGCCGGGAATACCTATGTGGCCGACGCGGGCAACCATGCGATTCGCAAGATCGGGACCGACGGCAAAGTGACGACGCTGGCGGGCAGCGGCTTGTCCGGCGCGGCGGACGGGAAGGGCGGCGCGGCAACGTTCTACGCGCCGTCCGATGTCGCCGTCGACGCCGACGGCAACGTGTACGTGGCGGATACGCTGAACCACGCGATCCGCAAGATCTCGCCGGACGGCACCGTCAAGACGCTGAACGCGCCGTCGACGCGGGTCGGCCAGTACTTGCCCGGCGCGGCCGAGAGCTTCGGCGACTATCTGGACGGCCCGCTGGCGAACGCCAAGTTCAACGAGCCGAGCGGACTGGCGCTCGACGCCAAGGGCAATCTATACGTCAGCGACCGCGGCAATCAGCGCATCCGCTATATCGATTTCGCCGCGGGGACCGTCAGCACGGTCGCCGGCACGGCGCCGGCGCTGGGCGCCGACAGTCCTTACGCCGAGGGCGATTATCTGGACGGCGCGGCAGCCGAGGCGCGCTTCGACGCGCCGGAAGGCCTCGCGATCGCGCCGGACGGCACGCTTGTTATCGCGGACAGCCTGAATCATGTCGTGCGTCTCCTTAAGGACGGCCAGGTGACGACGCTGGCCGGCGAAGCGACGGAGCCGGGTGCCGTCGACGGCGTTCTGTATGCGGCGCGGTTCGACCATCCGACCGACGTCGCCGTCCTGGCGGACGGCAGCCTCGCGATCGCCGACGAAGCGGGCAACAAAGTCCGGCGGCTCGGAAAGTATGCGGGCGCGGCGGGACTAAAAAAGGACGGGGCGATCAAGACGCTGCTGAACGGCTCGCCGCTGAAGTCGGACAAGCTTGCGTTCGTGTCCGGCGGCGCGACGTATTTGCCGCTGCGGGCGGTCGGCCAGGCGACGGGCTTCGCCGTGACCTACGACGCCAAGACCAAGTCGGGCAAGCTGACCAAAGGCGATACCGTGTATGCGGTCGCGAACGGGCAGAAAAAGGTATCCAAAGACGCGGGCGGCGTCAAGTCCGAGCTTGCGCTTAATGCGGCGCCGGTGCTGAAGGACGGAAGCTTCTACGTGCCGGTCCGCTTTTTCGCCGCGGAGGGCGATCTCGACATTCAATGGGACGCGTCCGTGCAAGCCGTTATCATCCGCAGCAAAACGTTTTAAACCGCCCCTTCCCACGGGACCGTCCGCAGCGCTTGCCGCTGACGGACGGTCCTTTTTTAGAATGATAGAAAGTATAAAATCGACAGGTAACGCATTACAGCACTTTACAGCGCCTTAAGCCCCCCTCTTGCATCGTCGCGCGAGGCGAGAGGGGGGAAGTACGCTGGGTAACGCAGGTTTTTCAGCCGACTGGAAGAGCAGAGGAGGAAACGCCTGCCCATCCTTTGCAGGCATTCGCAAGTTATCCCTCGCGCAGACAAATTGCGAAACATGAGCGGCGGCATCCAATCCCCTCCGCTGACTTCACTTTCTAACCTTACGATGACGTTAGGAGGCAAGGTAAGCTTGAGAGGCAATAGAGAATTGCTGGGCAGCCGAATGCAAGCCGAGCGAAGATGCCGGACTCGGATGGACTCCGAGGACGCTATTTCATAAAAAAACGGTGCAATTGCGTTTATTACGGACTGGAGAGTCGTTATCCACCCAGATCCGGGCTAAATAAGTCTCCAATCCCTCAATAAAGGCCTCTGGGTCCGCGAGCTGGCCGCAAATCGCGTTAGGAACAAAAATAAGGGCTCCTCAGTCCGGCCGCTGCGCGACATTGCGCAAACAAAGGCTGCAAGAGCCGTTTTTCTTGCTGGCGCGGGAGGCGGCGCCGACTCAAGGGCTAATGCGATCGGTCCTTCGCACCGACATTAACGATAGCGTTCGCAGCAGGGAGGGAAAAAATAATGTCTAACGACGACCGTCTCGACGAACAGATCAAACAGTTCTACGAGCTCGGACCGGATGTGCACGATGCGCTCCCGATCAAGGATTATTTACTGAAGCACGGGAACAATCAGATGGCTTGGTACTTGCTCGGAAAGGAATACCTGTCTCGCGGGCAGGAGGCGAAGGCGAACTATTGTTTTGCGCAGGCCGGCCCCGTGTACGAGGCGTTCGAGTCCAAAAAAGAGCCCGCAGCTGAAGTCTGAAGAGAGCGTCGGCGCGCCGGGCAAAAATGCCAAGCCCGGCTCTTCCCGAAGACGGCGGGCCGGTTGGCTGGCGCTCGCAGGCGGTGCGGCTCTGCTCGCGATCGGGGTATTCGCTTACGCCCAGCAAGCGGCCGCGCCGCAGAAGTCGGCGCTCGCGACCGGCGGACAAGCCGCGCCGTCGGCTCAGGCGGGAGGCCAGTCGGCGCAGGCCGAGGCTTCGCCATCGCCGGAACAAACGGGCGGCGGAAAAGACGGGACCGCCGCGCAGGGCGGCGGCGGAAGCGGGAACGGCGGCGGCGGACCGGCAAAGCCGACAGGTCTGATGGCGGCGGCCGTCGGTCGCGACGAAGCGGGACAGGCCATCCTGGGCAAGCTGCTCACCGCGCAGGACCAAGCCGCGCCTTCGCTGCTTTTCAAATCGCCCCGGCTCGGCAACTGGATCGATTGGGTAAAGGCCGGTACGCCGATCGCGAAGGTGGATGCGCCGTCCGATCGGGCTGCGGCCAGCGTCGACTGGTACGATTCGGGCTGGTGTCCGTGCGGCACGGCGCAGGATGCCAAGCCGACGGCGGCGCGGATCGCGTCCTGGAAGCCGCTCCAGGAGGGCAAGCTCGTGCTGCGCTCGGCGATGATCGCCTACAAGCAGCGCACGGGCAAATGGCCGGCTTCGCCGAAGGCGCTCGCGGCTGCATACCCGAACAACATCATGTCGGGCTGGAATCCCGAGCAGACGGCATGGTTCGGCGAACTGTCGGCCGAGCTCTCGGCCAAGACGGCGGCTGCGGGCGCGGCGGCAGGATGGCCGAACGAGACGGGACCGGCAGATGGCAACGGCGCGCCGGCAGGGACGCTTGCCGCGCTGGCCGAGCAGCCGATCGAGATCGTCATCGACAAAACGAGGCATCGCCTGGCGGTTATCAGCGGCGGCGTGCTGCTGCGCAATTACGAGGTCGGACTCGGCGCGAAGGACACGCCGACGCCGGAAGGCAGCTTCGTCATTTCGGAAAAGGTAAGAAACCCGAACGGCAGCGCGACCGGCGCGTTCGGCAGCAGAGGGATGACGCTGTCGGATACGCTGTACGCGATTCACGGCACGGACGAGCCGTCGAGCGTCGGCAAGGACGAGTCGCACGGGTGCGCGAGGATGAACAAGCAAGACGTCGAGGAGCTGTTCGATCTGGTCCAGATCGGCACGAAGGTGACGATAAGCAAAGGGGGGGCTGCCCGTCGAGCTGCGCGCGCCGGAGAAGCGCTTCAAGCTGAAGCCTGCGCAGAACGAGACCAACCCCGCCAAAAAATACGAATGGCTCGATTAAACCGGATGCCCGCCAGGCCGGCTACGGATTGACGATCAGGAGGACGGCCACCGCGATGACGATGACGCCGAATACGGTACCCGCGATAATAATGCCGCGCTTGTTGACCTGCTCCTTGGTCTCTGGTTTGCGGTGAATCGGTGCTTGTTTTTTTTGGCGCGCTCATGGGAACCAACCTTTCCGTTTTACATAATCGGCATATGCTACTATTGTAAACGCTTGATCTTTAAAACGCCAGATGAAACGGCAGCCTGCCGGGGGCGATATTCCCTTTTCTTTTGGCGCAGAAAAGGCTAAACTGGTACGCGAGGGTTTTATGCGGCAACCGATGGCGCCGCGATTTGAAAGGATGCTGAAACGCTTGTATAAGTGGGTTAAACCGCTGTTTTTCAAAATGGATCCGGAGGATGCGCATCACCTCGTCGTTGACGGCATGGGCGCCGCCTCGCGGATTCCGGGCGTGCCGGCGCTGTTGTCCGGCATATGGGGCGTCCCGGATTCGCCGGAGCTGGCGGTCGATCTGCTCGGCTTCCGGTTCCGCCACCCCGTCGGACTCGCCGCGGGACTCGACAAGAACGCGAAGGCCGTCAGAGGCTTCGGCAGCGTCGGCCTGTCGTTCCTCGAGGTCGGCACCGTGACGCCGAAGGGGCAGCCGGGCAACGATCGTCCCCGCTTGTTCCGGCTCCCGCCGGACGAAGCGCTGATCAACCGGATGGGCTTCAACAACGAAGGGGCCGACGCGATGGCTGCCCGGCTCGCGCGGCTCGGCAAGCGCAAGGTCCCCTTGGCGGTGAACATCGGCAAGAACAAGACGACGCCGAACGAAGAGGCGGCTTCCGATTACCGGGCTTGCATCGCCAAGCTTTACCCGTACGGCGACCTGTTCGTCGTCAACATCAGCTCGCCCAATACGCCGGACCTCCGGGCGCTTCAGCACGGCGACGAGCTGCGGGACCTGCTGGCCGCGGTCAAGGAAGAGATGGAGCAGCAGGCCGCCGCGCACGGCGAACTGCCGAAGCCGATCCTCGTCAAGCTCGCGCCGGACAACGACGAGGAGCAGCTGTCCTATATGGCGCAAGCGATTGTGGAGAGCGGCATCTCCGGCATCATCGCCACCAATACGACGATCGGCCGGGACGGACTCACGCACCTGAACAAGTCCGAGACGGGCGGTCTAAGCGGCCGCCCGCTCACGCAGCGCTCCACCGAAGTGATCCGCTCCCTGTACCGCTTGACCGAAGGCCGGCTGCCGATCGTCGGCTCGGGCGGCATATTCACGGCCAGGGACGCCTATGACAAGATCCGCGCCGGCGCGTCTTTGGTGGAAGTATACACGTCCCTCATTTACAAAGGCCCGGGGGTCGCCAAGGAGATCGCGGGAGGGTTAAAGCGCCTGCTTAAGCAGGACGGTTTCACCCGGATCACGCAGGCGGTCGGCGCCGATCACCGGCGCTGAGCGCGGCAGGAAGGCATCCGTTCGCAAGGATCACGATAGCGCGGCAATGCGGCAGGAAAGGATGCGTAGACGTATGGACGGAAGAGACTGGAGCAAGTTCCTATTGCCTTACCAGCAGGCCGTAGAAGAGCTTAAGATCAAGCTGAAGTCGCTGCGTACCGAGCTGAAGGCCCGCGACGAATACGCGCCGATCGAATTCGTGACCGGCAGGGTCAAGCGGATCTCGAGCATCCTGGAAAAGGCGAAGCGGCTCAGCGTCCCGATAGACCAGATCGAGACGGGCATCGAGGATATCGCGGGCATTCGCATCATGTGCCAGTTCGTGGAGGACATTCACCGCGTGGCGGACATGATCCGCATCCGCAAGGATCTGCGGCTCGTATACGAGAAGGACTACATTACGAACTTTAAAGACAGCGGCTACCGCAGCTACCACATCATCGTCGAATATCCGGTGCAGACGTCGCTCGGCTCGATGCCGGTGCTGGCGGAGATTCAGATCCGCACGCTCGCCATGAATTTTTGGGCGACGATCGAGCATTCGCTGAACTACAAATACCGCGAGCAGCTGCCGGAGCACGTGCGGGAGCGCCTGCGCAAGGCGTCCGAAGCCGCCTTCGCCCTCGACCGCGAGATGTCGAGCATCCGCCAGGAGATCGTCGACGCCCAGCAGGACTTCGAGGAGAAGTCGGGCATCGTGCGCAAGGTGCTTAACGATATTCAAGGATTGTACTTTTTCCGCCGCGTCCGCGAAGCCGCGCAGTTCCAGCTGCGGTTCAACGAGCTGTGGGAGCAGGAGGACATGTGGGCGCTGGCGGAGCTGTCCCAGGAGATCCAGGCCGCGCTCGCCCGGGCGGGCAAGAGTAACAGCAGCCAATAAGGCTGCGGCGGATGGACTGCGGCCTGCGTTAGACAGCCGCATCGTCGGAGCAGGCTTCCCGCTGCAAGGTTGACGGCAGGCAGTCCGCTAGCCGCGGCCGTCCAAAGCCAAGCGAGGCGTTAAGAGCGTTCGGGCCGGCTGACTGGCGACCGGGGGCTCTCTTTTTTTTCATCTGCGGGTCAGGTCATGGATCGGCGCGAAGGTATGCGGTGGGCAAAGAGGACTGCAGCGAACAGTTGAACGCAAATCGGATAGCGGACATCGGACTCAGGAGACGCTTTCTCGTCAAAATCGGTCCAATCGCGATTGATATCGGACTGGAGGGACGCTATTACCCCGGATCAAGGCTAAACAGGGCCGGCCATTCGGCAATAGCGGCCTCCGTGTCTTCGAGCGGCGAGCAAATCGCGATAAGATCGAGAATAACGGCTTCCCGGTCCTTCTTCTTCGCGCTAATGCGCAAACCAGAAAGGCTGCAGGCGGTTTTTTATACGGAAAGCGACGGATATGGGGCTCCGGCAGGCGGAGAGAAGGAGGCGGGAATGGCGCTCCCGAAGGAATACGTAACGATGATGCGCGAGCTGCTGGGCGAAGAGGCCGAGGCGTTTCTGGCCAGCTACGGCGAGCCTAAGCGGACGGCGCTCCGTCTGAACGCGCTGAAGGACGAGCCTGGCGAAGCGGACGGTGCCGAAAAAAAGGGCGGGGACGAAGAAAACGACGGACCTCAGGCGGGACGGTCGTTCGTCCGCGGCAGAGACCCCGTGGCCTGGGCGGAAGGCGCTTATTATACGGACGAGACGGAGCGTCCCGGCAAGCATCCCTATTACTACGCCGGCCTCTATTACATTCAGGAGCCGAGCGCGATGCTGCCCGCCGAGCTGCTCGATCCGCAGCCCGGACAGCGCGTCCTCGATTTGTGCGCCGCGCCGGGCGGCAAGTCGACGCAGTTGGCCGCCAAGCTGCGCGGCACGGGCTTGCTCGTGACGAACGATCTGGCGACGGAGCGCACCAAGGCGCTGGCCAAAAACATCGAACGGGCTGGCGTCCGCGGCGCCGTCGTCACGAATGAATCGCCCGCGAAGCTGGCGTCCGCGTTCGGCGCGACGTTCGACCGCGTGCTCGTCGATGCGCCGTGCTCCGGCGAAGGCATGTTCCGCAAGGACGAGGACATGGTCCGGCAGTGGGACGCGGAATCGCCGGCCAGATATGCGGCCATGCAGGACGATATTATGAAGGAAGCAGCCAAGCTGGTTGCGCCGGGCGGGCGCCTTGTCTACTCCACCTGTACGTTTTCGCCGGTGGAGAACGAGGGGACGATCGCGCGCTTTTTGGCCGCGCATCCGGAGTTCGGCATCGTGGCGACGCGCTGGCCGGCCGAATGGGGTTTTGCGCCGGGACGGCCCGAATGGCTGACGCCCGAAGAGGTCTCTGCGCTCGGTCAAGCGCGCGCCGCGACCTTGGCCGGCACGATCAGGCTCTGGCCGCATCGGGTGCGCGGCGAAGGCCATTTTGCCGCGCTGCTCCAACGGGCCGGCGCGGAGGGAGCGGAAAGCGAGACGGCGAACGGACCGGCATCCGCGCGCGCCTCGGCCGGGGCGGAAGCGCCGGAAAGGCCGAAGGCGAACGAAAATGCGGCAGGCGGCGGTTCGCTTAAGAGCGCGAAGCGAGGCAAGCGTAACCGAACGGATCGCGGCGGGGCCGAAGCGGCAGGCCGCGGAAGTCCGGCTGGCGGCCGGGAACGGACGGGCGGCGATGCCGATGCGCTCGAACGTTATGACGCATTCGTGCGGGAAAGCCTGCACGGCTGGGAGCCGCCGGGTAAGATCCGGATCAAGGGCGATTACGTGTACGCGGTATCCGAGCTGGCCGGGAATATGCAGGGGCTGCGGCTCGTGCGCGAAGGCTTGCTGCTCGGCCGGGCGACGAAGCACCGGTTCGAGCCTTCCCAGGCGCTTGCGATGGGACTGAAGTTCGGCCAGGCCGCGCTTTGTCTGCGGCTGCGCGGAGACGACGAGCGCGCGATTCGGTATTTAAAGGGCGAAACGCTTCAGCCGGATCCGCAAATGATAACCGGACCGGACGGCGAGCCCTCGCGCATGCGGGGGTGGACGCTGGTCTGTCTGGACGGCTGCCCGCTCGGATGGGGCCGATGGGACGGAGCGACGCTGAAAAACGAGCTGCTGCCGGGCTGGCGTCAGGTGTAGCCGATTCCTTTTCCTGAAGGAAAGAAGGAGAAGCCATGAAAACGAAAATGAGACTCGACAAAATGCTCGGGAACCTCGGGTACGGCACGCGAAGCGGTTTGAAGTCGCTCGTCAGACAAGGCGCGGTGACCGTCAACGGCATTCGCGTCAAAGATCCGGGCATGCAGATCGACCCCCATGCGGACGAGGTCGCGCTGGAGGGCGAGCGTATCGTTTATCGCGATACGGTGTACGTCATGCTTCACAAGCCGGCAGGCTTCGTGTCCGCCACCGAGGACAATCGCGAGCGGACGGTGCTGGAGCTGCTTCCGGAGGCGCTTCGCGTGTTTTCGCCTTTTCCGGTGGGGCGGTTGGACAAAGACACGGAGGGGCTGCTGCTGCTCACGAACGACGGCAAGCTGTCGCACGATCTGTTGTCTCCGCGCAAGCATGTGCCCAAGACCTATCAGGCGCTCGTAGCCGGCCTCGTCGGCTCGGCGGATATCGCGACCTTCGCTACGGGCGTGACGCTCGACGACGGCTACGTGACGTTGCCGGCCGCGCTTCGCGTAGAAGGGAGCGCGTCAGGGGGAACGACTGACGGAGCCGAAGCGGCCGAGCATGCCGGCGTGGAGGCAACGCGGGAGGTGCCTGCTTTTTCGATGGCCAAGGCTGTCGAGCGGCTCGATACGTTTCCCGCGCTGCGGGCGAACCGGACGAACTGGCGGGAAGCGGTCGACGCGGGCGAGACGCTCAGCTGGATCGAACTGACGATCGCGGAAGGGAAATACCATCAGGTGAAGCGCATGTTCGAAGCGGTCGGCAAAAAGGTGCTGTATTTGCGCAGAAGCGAGATGGGACCGCTGCCGCTCGACGAATCGCTGGCGCCGGGCGAGTGGCGGGAATTGACCGAGGACGAGCTCGAGACCTTGCGCAGCTCCAAGAAAACGGAGGATCGTGCGCAATGAAATACAAGCTGATCGCACTGGACATCGACGGGACGCTGCTGAACGACGACCACGAATTGACGCCGAGGGTGAAGCGGGCGGTAACCGCTGCTGCGTCGGCGGGCGCCGAGATCGTCCTCTGCACCGGCAGAGGCTCGGCGAGCGCGCTGTCGGTACTCGCGCAGCTGGGCTTGTCCGGAACGGTCATCACGCACAACGGCGCTTCGATCGTGGATGGCGATTCGCGGGAAATTTTGCGGGAGTCGCCGATCGGCGCGGACGAGACGGCGCGCTACCTGGATCTGTGCAGGGAGCGCGGCATTCACTTCGATCTGAATACGGCTTTCGATATTTACGTGGAGCGCTTGAGCGAGGACACTTCGGCTATGTACGCGAACATGCTGGCGGAGCCGATCCTGCGATCGCGGGAGGACCTGTTCCCCGAGCGGACCGTCAAAATATCGATTTTCGCGCCAAAAGCCGACCTGGACGAGCTGGAGGCGCATTGGCGGGATTGGCGCCACGAGCTGCAGACGATTCGCAGCGGGGATTACTTTATCGATCTTCAGCACAGGGAAGCCTCTAAAGGAACAGCGCTCGGGCAGTGGGCGGAAAAGCGGGCGATCCCGCGGGAAAACGTGCTTGCCGTCGGCAATTATTTCAACGATATCGGCATGCTGCAATATGCGGGATACGGGGTGGCGATGGGTAATTCCCCGCCAGAGGTCAAGGCCGTCGCGGACGCGGTGACGGCGACGAACAACGAAGACGGCGTCGCGCTCGTGCTTGAAGCCTGCCTGGCAGCGGCGCCAACGCGCTAAAGGCTGGCGACGGTTTGCGCCAATGGCGCTTAAGGTCAAGCGGCGATTGGCGCCATACGCGAAAAAGCCGGCCCGAGGGCCGGCTTTTGGCGTTGCCGAGCGGCTTGACAATTAGAAGCCTGCACGAAGGATAATGACGAGCAGTATGAAAAGCACCAGAACGAACGCAGCGGACGAACCATATGCACCTGCAACACCGGACATGCGAATTCCTCCTTTGTCATTCAGTCGGGTCACCGAGGGGGCGGCCGGAACTTCGTTCCCGTAGGCCGCTTCGCCGCTCGGACTAATGTATAGTATGACAAAGTCCCGGAGCGGATTGGACAGATGCCCGGTTTCCTTCATTTTGGGCGCAGACCGGCCGGTGCGAAGCCGGCGCTCGCTTCAGTTCGTTCGCAGACCTTTGGGATAATGATTTTTGAGCTGGCCGCCGCTGGCTTTGAACCAGCCGAGCGGATAGCCGTCCGCGCACAGAAGCCCCCAGCCCTGGGCAGGCCGGCCTTCCCGATCGCCCTGCTCGCTCTGGCTCTGGTCGTCGAACAACGCCTCGCCGCGCAGATAAGCCGACACCGCCGCGCTGTCGGCCGGGTAATCGCGGATCAGCGCGGCATCCCCGGCACATACGGCATGCGCCAGCGCATGGGCCGGCTCGAAGCGGCCCTTCTTGACGTCGCCCAGGTGAAGGCCGGGACGATGCGTCCGCAAGCCGTCAAGCGACGCGGCCGGAAGCGGCGAGCCGGCGGGCTGCGGATACCAATATAGCGACTCGCCGAACAGCAGCGGTACGCCGGATGCAGGAAGCGCGTATCCCGGCAGCGCGCGCGCGGCGAACGCTTCGTACAGCTTGAGCGCGGAGACCGCGCCGGCGACGTCCGGCCGCGGCGATTTGCCGCCTTTGGCGCGCCGCTTGGACGGAAGATCGGAATCGACCGCCGGGAGTCCCTCTTTTTCAAGCACGGCTGCGAAGTGCCCTTCTCCTTCTCCGCGATGCGGCCACATCCGCTTCATCGCGACGAGCCTGAATGCGGGATGCGCCGCCAAAAACCAGGCGATCGTCTCCTCGTTCTCCTCGCGGTTGAACGTGCAGGTGGCGTAGACGAGCCTGCCGCCCGGCTTCAGCATGGCGGCGGCGTCTGGCAGGATGTCCCGCTGCCGGGCGGCGCACATCGCGACCGCTTCGACGGACCATTCTGCGCAAGCTTCGGGCTCCTTGCGGAACATGCCTTCGCCGGAGCAAGGCGCGTCGAGCATGATCTTGTCGAAGGCTTCGGGCAGACGCGCCGCGAGCTCGCCCGGCGTCGCCTGCACGACGACGGCGTTGGCGATGCCGAGCCGCTCGACGTTCTCGGACAAAACGCGCGCGCGCCCCGGATGAATCTCGTTGGCGACGAGCAGCCCCTCGCCTTTCAGCTTGGCGGCGATCTGCGTCGTCTTGCCGCCCGGCGCCGCCGCCAGGTCCAGCACGACGTCGCCGGGCTGCGGATCGAGCAGCTCCGCGGCGATCATGGCGCTGGGCTCCTGAATATAATAAAGTCCGGCATGGTGATACGGATGCTTGCCGGGACGGGTATCGCCATCGTAAGCGAAGCCCGTCCCGCACCAGGGCACGGGGGCAAGGCCGAACCGGGACGTGAGCGATCGCATCGCCGGTTCGCCGTTCGCCGCAGAGAGCTTGGGCGTATGGAGGCGGAGCCCGTACGAGCGGGGCGCCTCCATGCTGCGCAGGAACGCGCCGGTCTCGTCGCCCAGCAGGGCGGCGATCCGTTCGACATAGATTTGAGGCAAAGCAGTCATGGGCGTTCTCCTTACGCTTGATCGAATAACGTGACGCGGTTTTTGCCGGAACGCTTGGACCGGTACATCGCCTCGTCGGCGTGCTTCATGAGCTGCTCGGCCTTGACGCCCGGCGCGGACAGCGCGCAGCCGACGCTCACGGTGACGATCGTCTCCTTGGCGATGCGGGACCGGATGCGCTCGGCGACGGCCGGCGCGTCGGGGGAAGCCGACTGTACGAAGGCGACGAGCTCTTCGCCGCCGTAGCGGCCGGCAAGGCCGATGCCCTCGGTCTCCTCCCGAAGGATGGCGGCCGCCTGCTTCAGAACGACATCGGCGGCCTGATGCCCCTTGGTGTCGTTAAGCTTCTTGAAGTCGTCGATATCGCAAAAAATCGCCCCGACGGTCCCCTGGCCCGCGTGCGCGAGCGAATTCTCCAGACGGGCCGTGAAAAAGCGGCGGTTGTACAAGTCCGTCAGGCCGTCGGTAATGGAGGACCGGTACGCGGTCTGCATCAGCTCCACGACCCGCTCGAAGAGAATCATGAACAGGACGATATAATAGAATACGGGCAAAACGGCGGCCATCAAATCCGCAACGGAATTCGTCAACCCGAAATCCCGCGTCAAAAACGCGGCGAGCTGCCCGAAAAAAGCGAAGCAGAGACTGACGGCATATCGCGTTCGCTGCCTGAGATGAGGCCCGAACATCACGGCGAACAAGCCCGACAGCAATAGCACGTAACCGTCTTCGAACGCCAGCAGCAGGTTCGTCCCTTCCGCGGTGCCGGACTCCCCCGAACGTAACGGCGGTCCCGGACAGGAAGTTGCATACCGCGATCGTGACGCCGACGGCGAGCAAGCCGTAAAACCAGGCGCGGGTGCGCGCCCGCTTCCTGTAGTATAATTCGAAGAAAGCGAAGTTAAGCGCCACGAAAGCCGCCATATAAAGCGCGCCGTTCAGCCGGGACATCATGCGCCATTCGAGCAGGTTCAAAGCGTCGGCGAGCGCCAGGCCGTGATAGACGGCGAGCATGGACAGCGCGAGCAGGAGCAGGCGAAAGGCGCTGCTGCGATTGCCGGCGATCAGCCGGTAAGCCATGAACATCATCAGGCCGATGATGACGGCGGACGCGGCGGAGGAGGAAGCGAGCAGCAGCTCGCGATTGTTCCAGAAGTCTTGAACGTCCATGCGTATCCCCTTGCATCCGGTCCTTTGAGTGCTTGCCGCGCGGGCCGCGCAGACGGCATACCGCCGCCATCGCCGACCCTCGCTTGCAGAAACATATGTTCCACTATATCATAATTTAGACAATACGAGATAGTAGGGCTATAAGGAGGAATCGCCGATGAATATTTTACAGGCGTTGTTTTTCCCCCCGGAGCAGCCGGGCGGCGTATCTTCCATGGTGCCCTATATCGGCGAGCGTTTCCGCAAGATCGGCTGGGACATGGAGCTGTTCTCGATTCCGAAGCGAATCCGGAACAAGGGCCAGGAGCCGTTTGAATTCGATACGTTCGACTGGCGCCCGTACGCGGGCAGCCCCGTCGTCGACAAATACATGCAGACGCTGAAGGACTACGTATGGTGGACGAAGCTCCGGCTGAAAAACGGTTACGACCTGATTCATGCCCATCATCCCGTAGCAGCGCTGGCGCTGCGCAAGATTTACCCGGACACGCCGCTGGTCATGACCGTTCACTCCAGCTTCGAGCGGGAGCTGATCCTGAACGGGCGCATCGCGCAGGGCTCCCCCCCGAGCATTTGTTCCTGACGTCGCTGTACGGCGAGCTGGAGGCCAAGACGGACAAAATGCTGACGGTGTCGCATTCGTTCGCCGCCTATATGGGCGCTTATATGAAAAATCCGGAGCGGATCGGCGTCATTCCGAACGGATACGACGAACGCCGGTTCAAGCCGATCTCCCACGAGAACGAGGTCGCGCAGATCGTCACGGTCTGCCGCCTCGTCCCGGCGAAGGGCATCGACCTGCTCATCAAGGCCTGCGCCGAGCTGCGCAGGAAGGACAGGAGGTTCGTGCTGCACATTATCGGCGACGGCCCGATCCGGCCCGAGCTTGAGCGCTTGGCCCAGGAGCAGGGCATTTACGACGAAACGATTTTTTACGGCTATATGCTCCACCCCGAAGAAATGCTGCCCTTTTTCGATATCTTCGTGCTCCCGTCCAGGGCCGAGGCTTTCGGCTCGGTGTTCGCCGAGGCCGCGCTGTGCCTGCTGTCCCTGATCGGCACCGACGTCGGCGGCATCGCCGAGCAGATCGAAGACGGCGTCAACGGCCTGCTCGTTCCGGGCGAGGACCCGAAGGCGCTGGCCGATGCCATCGACAAGTTCATCCTCGATCCGCATTACCGCTACGAGCTGGCGCGCGCCGCCTGGAACAAGGCCAAAAAAGACGTACTCGCTGAGCCGCGTCATCCAGGAGCTGAAAAAAATATATACCGATCTCGGTCCGCCGGTCGAAGAGACCCCTTGAGGCGCCCGGCGCCGAGATCCATCCTGAATTCGGAGTTGAGAGGATGCAGCCGCCGTTTCGGTTCATGCATGCCGCCGACCTTCACTTGGACAGTCCGTTTCGCGGACTGTCCAAAGTTCCTTATGCGGTCCGCGAGCGGCTTAAAAATTCGACGTTGAACGCGCTAGACAGGCTCGTGGACACCGTGCTGCGGGAAGAGCTGGACTTCGTGGTGCTGTCGGGCGATCTGTACGACGCGGCCGACCGTTCGCTTCGCGCCCAGCTTCGCATGCAGCGGGCGATGGGAAGGCTCGCCGAAGCGGGCGCGCAGGTATTCGTCGTCCACGGCAATCACGATCCGTCGGGCGGCAGGTCCGCGCGGCTCGATTGGCCTGCCAACGTGCATGTGTTCGGGACGGAGGAAGTCGGCTGCGCGCCCGCCTATACGCGCGGCGGGGAGCTGGCGGCGAACGTGTACGGCATCTCGTACCGGGAGGCCGCGGTGAAGGACAATCTTGCGCTTCGCTACCGGGTTCGCGAAGGCGCTCCTTTCACCTCGCCGTCCTGCACGGCAACATCGACGGGCTGCAAGGGCACGACAACTATGCGCCCTGCAAGCTGGCGGAGCTGACGGCCTCGGGCTTCGACTACTGGGCGTTCGGGCATATTCACGACCGCCGCGTGCTGGCGGAGTATCCGCATGTCGTCTATCCGGGCAATATCCAGGGGCGGAGCATCCGGGAAACGGGGCCGAAAGGCGCGTACCGCGTGGACGTATCGGAGCAAGGGCGCGTCGAGCTCTCGTTTCGCGAGCTGTCCGAAGTCAGATGGCTCGTCCGCGAGGTGCGGCTCGGCGAGGAGGACGGCGAGCAGACGCTCAAGGACAGGCTGCTCGAGACCGCGGAAGATGCGCGCCGCGAAGCCGAAGGCAGACCCTTGGTGCTCCGCGTGCGGCTCGCGGGCGGCGGCGCGCTGCTCGAGCGCCTGCTGCGGGACGGCGAGGCGGAGGAATGGGCCGGCGAGCTGAGGAGCTGGCTCGGTTCGCCCGACGAGCGTGACGACTGGGTATGGGTCGAGCGGATCGCCGTCGAAGCCGTCGGCGGTTCGCGCGCGGCGGACGGGGCGGCGGCGTCCGAGGATGGCTTTCTGGGGGGAGCTGCTGCGGCTCTCGGCCGCGTCCGCGTCCGATCCGGACGCCTCGCGGGCGCTGCTGCGCGAAGCGGCCGAACCGCTGAGGCAGCATCCGAAGCTGCGGCAGTGGCTGGACGGACGCGACGACGCGCAGCGGGCCGAGCTGATCATGCGCGCCGGCGAGCTCGCGGCGGCGCTGCTGCGGGAAAGCGGCGATTGACGCATGCGCTTCGCGGGTTGCGAGACGAAGCGGAGTGCGCGCCGCGTGAACCGCTTCGCTTGACGCTTATAATGGCGCCAGGATGGCGCACGCCCGTGCGAATCGCCTGGCGCATGCGGGAGGAAGTGCGATGGCTGGCAATTCGGTCGTGACGGGCATCGCGTCATACGGGCGAAATGAGGTGCGCCGCAGGCGAGTGCGCACGTAGCAGGCGAGTGCGTGAGCAGCAGGCGAGTGAGTGGGTAGCAGGCGAGTGCGTGAGTAGCAGGCGAGTGCGTGGGTAGCAGGCGAGTGCGTGGGCAGCAGGCGAGTGCGTGGATGGAGGCAGCCGTTTTCGTAAAGAGATTCGGGCATCGTCCGGCCGGGAGGCGAAGGAATGTACATAGAGGAATTGCATATCGACGGCTTCGGTCCGCTGGCCGGCGTGCGGCTTCGGTTCGACGCGCGGACGACGGTCGTGTGGGGACCGAACGAAGCGGGCAAGAGCACGCTGCTCCGGTTCATACGAAGCATGCTGTACGGCTTCGCTACGCGTGCGCAGCTGCCCGAACGGGGCGAGCCCCTAAGCGGCGGGCGACATGGCGGCCGGCTCGTCCTACGCGACGAGCGAGGCCGCCAGCGCATACTCGAGCGGCATGCGGACGCGCCGCAGCGCAAGGGCGCGCCCGTCGCGACGCTGCGCGAGGCGGACGGCAGCGAACGGCGTCTTACGCAAGCCGAGGTCGAGCGGCTGCTGCTCGGCGGCGTGTCGGAGCAGCTGTTCAGGCAGCTGTTCGCCGTCAGCCTGGACGAGCTGCACGAGCTTCGCTCGCTGAAAGGCGACGAGATCGGCAATTATTTGTACCATGCGGGGATGGCCGGCGGGGCGGCGTTGACGGCGGCGGGCAAACGGCTGAGGGCCGAGATGGATCGGCTCTACCGTCCGAAGGGCTCGGTACAGGAGATGGGCGAGCTGCTCGCGCGGATCCGGGAGCTCGAGAATCGGCTGCGGCAAGGCCGGCAGGGTCTTGGCGCTTACCAGGAGGCGCTGGAGCGGCACGCGGCGCTGTCCGATCGCGCTGCGCTGCTGGAGCGCGCGCTGCCGCAGCTTCGCGTGAAGGCCGGCGAAGCGAGAGGGGCGCTGGACGGCCGCGAATGGTGGCTGCGCGCTGCCGCGCTTCGCGCCGAAGAGGAGGCGGTTGCGGCAGCACTTGCGGAAGAGGCGCGCGCTGCCGATCCGCTGCCGGCCGAAGCGGCCGCGCAATGGCGACAGCTCGTCGAGCGCAGGGCGCTTGCCGCCGTCGCCGCGGGACAGGCGTCGGCGGCTCGCGAACGGCTTGAGACGGAGCGCGCAGCGCTCGTCTGGGACGAGGGGCTCGTCGACCATGCGGGCGAGCTGGCGGCAATGGATGTGCGCGGGGACGCGCTGGAGGCGAGGCGGAGCGAGCTGGCCGGGCTTGAGTCGGACATGCGGCTCGCGGAGGAGTCGGCGGCCGCGGCGCTGCTTCGGCTCGGGCCGGACTGGCGGGAGGCGGATGCCGAAGCCGTCGCCGCGCTCGGGGAGCGTGAGGAAGCGCGCGTCATCGGCGAGCGGTTGGCGGAGGCGGATCGAAGGCGCGAGCTGCTGACCGCGGAAACGCAGCGTTTGCGCCGGCAGCTCGCGGCGTTCGATCAGGAGGCGGAGCGCCGCGCGGGCGATGCGGCAGCTTTTGCGCGCGACGGGGATATCCGTTTCAGGCCGCGCACGCGAGACGCGCTGCTCCAGGCCTGGCATCGGCTGGACGACGCGCTGCAGGCTGCGGCCGCGGCGCGGCGCGAATACGCCTGGGCGGCATCGGCCGCGGAGACGGCGGGACTTGCCGCGCCTGCCTCCGAGAGCGGCGGGGTGCCGGGCGACGGCCAACGATCGGAGACGCGTATGCGCGAAGCGGGCAGACGGACTTCAGGGCGCAGGGGCAGGCCGGTCGCGAGCCGTCGCGACCAAATGCCTGGCGCGGGGGGCTTCTATGCGCTCGCGCTCTTCCTTGGGCTTGGAGCGACCGCCGCGCTGATCGCGGCGTTTGCGTCGGACGAAGGGCGAATCGCATTCGCGGCGCTCGCGATCGTCCTCGGACTCGGCGCCGGCGCGTCGGCATGGGGCGGGAGAAGACCGCCCGTCGCGGCCGGAAGCGCGGCCGACGGCGCGGCTCAGGATCCTGCCGCCGCCGACGCGCTGCTTCGGCGGCTGGCCGCCGCGCGAGAGGCGGATCGACGGACGCGGCGGGAGGCCGGCGAGTCGTTAAGGCAGCTGCTCGCGCAGGAGGCGGCCGAGGCCGAAGCCGCGGCGTCGCTTGATCGCGAGCTGCCCGCGGGAGGCGATACGGCCGAAGCGGACGCAGCCGGAGCCCTCAGGCTCCGGCTGCGGGAAGCGGTGTACGGGGAGCTTGAGAGACTCGGGGAAGCGGATGCCGAGCAGTCCCGTCACGCCGAGCGGCAAGCCCGCAGAGCGGCGCTCGCGCGCGAGCTCGCCGGCGCGGAAGGGGAGCTGGCGGATGCGGAGGCGGCCATCCGCGCCGTTCGCGCGGACTGGTCCGCCTGGCTCGCGGCGCGCAAGCTGCCGCCCCAGCTGCAGCCCGCCGCGCTCCCCGAGCTCGGCCAGCTCGCCGAGCGGGCGCTGCAGCAGCTGCGGCAGCGGGCCAGGCTCGCGGCGCGGGCCGACGCGCTGCGGGCGGAGCGCGCCGCGTTCGAGGCCGATGCGGCGGCGCTGCTGGCCGCATGCCCGCCCGCCGCGCACAGCGGCGGCGACGCGGCGCTCGCGGTGAAGCTGCTGCACCGCGAAGCGCGGGAGCAGCTCGACAGAGCGGCCGCGGCCCGCGGGCTGGCGCAGCGGCTCGAACAGGCTGCCGCTGCGGAGGCGGCCGCGAGGTCCGCGCTCGCGGTCGCGGAAGCGGCCGTCGCAGCCGTCGTGCACGCCGCGGGCGCGGCCGGCGAGGACGCCTACGAACTGCGCCTGGAGGCGGACGAGCGCCGCAGGACGCTGCGCCGGGACCGGGCGGCGGCGCAGCTTCGGCTGTCCGCCGGCCGCGGCGAAGAGGAGCTGAAGGCGCTGCTGGACCTGCTGCAATCGCATGACGAAGTCGCGCTGGAGATGCTGGCGGACGAAGCGCGCAAGGCGGTGACCGCCCGCGAAGCGGAATTGGCCGAGACGCTGGAAGCGCGCGGACGTTTGGCAGAGCAGCTTGAGCGCCTTCGGCGCGAAGCGGAGACGGAGGAGACGGCGTTCGAGCTGGAGGAACTGCAAGCCGAGCTCGAGCGGCTGGCGGAGCGGTACGCGCTGCTCGCGACGACGGCGGAGCTGATCAGGCGGACGCGCGTCACGTTCGAGGAGGAGCGTCAGCCGGCCGTGCTGAAGCAGGCCTCTGCCTTTTTCGCGGAACTGACGGAAGGGCGGTACGCGCGCATCTCGGCGCCCGGCGACATGCCGGACCTGCTCGCGGAGACCGCGGATCGCCGGATCGTCGGCAGCGCCTTCCTGAGCCGCGGAACGCAGGAGCAGCTCTATCTCTCCCTTCGGCTCGCGTTGGCCGGCGCCGCTTCCAGGGAACAGGCGATGCCCTTGCTGCTGGACGACTTGTTCGTCCATTACGACGAACAACGGCTCAAGCGATGCGCAAACGTTTTGAACGAGCTGTCGAAGAGCCGTCAGCTTCTCCTTTTCACCTGCCACCGGCATGTCGCCGACACGCTCGCGCAGGGCGTGTCGGGCTCCCGGCTGCTCAAGCTGCCGTCCCTGACGGCGCAGCGGGACAGCGTAGACGCTTGACGATCCGACTATTCCTTCGGGCGAAGCGCCTTACTCAATGATCTGACTATTCTTTAGGGCGAAGCGCCTTACTTCATGATCCGCCTATTCGTCTCCGGCGAAGCGCCTCAAGAAAAGCCTTCCGGCGGAACGGACGGCGGGACGGGGCGCACCCGGTCCCTGCCCATGAGCATCACCCATCCCAAGCTCAGCATGCCGAAGATCGGGTACAGCGTCGTCAGCAGCGGACCGAAGCCGAACTGGCCGGCCATGAAGCACAGCAGCAGCACGAGGACGACGAGGGCGTTCAGCGGTATTTTCACGCGTTCCTGCAGTTGCAGGGAAAGACCGTAAATGTCCGCGACGAGCGTCGTGAAAATTTCCATGAAAATCAGAAACACGAAAATCCAGTGGATCCACGGTCCGATCTCTCTGGCGATGCCGCCCATCGGGATGTCGAACTGCTCGATGCCGGGCATGCGCGAAGATAACGCCAGGTGGCCTGCCAGCAGCATGCCGCCGATGCCGATGCCGCCGATCCAGGCGCCTCTGCGCAGCACGACCGGGTCTCCGATCCGCGCGCCGAGCGGCACGAGCACGGCCTGCGACATGGACAAGTTGAAGGCGCCGTACAAAAAAGGGAGACAGGATGGCCGCCCAGGGAGACAATTCCATCGGCAGGGTCATCCAGCGGTCGGCGCCGGGACCGCGCAGCGTCTCGACGACAAGAACGGCCGTGAATACGATCATGACGGGCACGACCAGCGTATTGATGGCGAGAATCGCGCTCATGCCTTTTCGCAGCAAGACGAAGCAGGCCGTCATCGTAAGGAGGAGGCCGGGCTGGTAGTTCAGATTCAGATGCTCCGAAAAAAGCGAACCGGCGCCGGCCAGCATGACGGCGTTGACGCCCAGGAGCACGACCAGCATCAGATGGCTGATCCATGCGCCCGCCTTGGCCCCGAACAAATGCTTGTTCAGGTCCTCGTACGATCTCGCGCGCATGGCGGCCGCCATCAGCATCATCTTGGCCCCGAGCCAGACGAACAGCGCGGTGGATACGAGGATCATCGGGCCGGCCCAGTTGCCGAACCGCGTAAAAAATTGCAGCACTTCGCGTCCGGTCGCGAACCCGGCGCCGACGACCGTGCCGATGAACGTGAATGCAACTTGCAGGCTTAAGCCCCATCGCCTCATCTTCGGCGGACCTCCCCCGACTCGTCCATGACTGTCCTTCTCTGAAGTCTATGAGCGAGCGGGACTGGCCATGACAAGCCTGTGAAGGGTCAGACGAGCGCCGAGCCGATCAGCTTGATCGTGAGGACCTCGTCCGACACGGGATCGAGATCCAGGCGGAGGATGCCGCCCTCGACGTCGGCGGTCATCGAGGACGAGGAAGGGACCGCCTTCAGCGACAGCCTGCGGGCGGCATCCGAGATCGAGCTGCCGACTTCGACGTTCGGCAGCCCGGAAGCGATTGCCGCGGACGAAATTTCTACGTAGACGACATGACCGGACGTATCGACGCCGACCGTCAATCCGCCGTATTCGCGAAGCTCGACCGTGCGTCCCGCGTCCGGCAGCGAATAGCTGTCGCTCGGCGGACCGCCGATCTCGGCTTCGGCGTCGGCCAGCGTCATGCCGAGCGAGATGCCGCCGATCCTGGGCGCATGCGAGTAGGCTGTTTCGGGCGTTCCCGCGGCATCGTCGCCAAGCGCATGAATCGACACCTCGGGCGACGGGGTCGGGGATGCACGGGAAACTTCGGCGGAAGAGGAGGCCGTCGATGCTTCCGGTTGAACGCTATGCGAGCTGCCGCATGCCGCGGAGAAAATAAGAATGCCGGTCGCGAGTACGCCGAGGAGCGAACGTCGCTCGTTGTATCGGCTTGTATGCATGAAAACACCGCCTTACATTCTTTTCTATATTTAGTTTGACCCGCCGGAGGGCGATAAAGTTGCTCGTCCGAACGGATTTGAGCGGATGCGCGCAGGTCTTTAGTTGCAGTATGCGAACGATAGGGGTACAAGGTCCCGGTATCCTGGCGCGCCGGCGGGTGTTGCGCGAACGCGCGGGGATATGGTATTTTATTCGGAAAAGAGTGGACGGAGAGATCGTAATGGAGATACTCAAACAACGGATTCTAGAGGAAGCGACCGTCGTGAGCGCCGGCGTCCTGAAGCTCGACTCGCTGCTGAATCACGGCGTCGATCCGGGCCTGACGATGGAGCTCGGCAAGGAGTTCGCGCGCCGCTTCGAGGGAAGGGACATCACGAAGGTGGTGACGATCGAATCGTCCGGCATTCCCGTCGCTTTCGCAACCGCGCTCGTCCTGAACGTGCCGCTCGTATTCGCCCGGCGGAAGAAGACGCTGCTGAACGAGCCTGACGCTTACTGCGAGCGCGTGCCATCCTTTACCAAAGGCATCGTCACCGATCTGCTCGTCTCGCGGCATCTGCTCAAGGCCGAGGACCGCGTGCTGTTCATCGACGATATTATCGCCAACGGCGACGCGGCCAGGGGGCTGCTGAAGATTCTCGAGCAGGCGGGCAGCGAGGTGGCGGGCATCGGGATCGTCCTCGAGAAGTCGTTCCAGGCAGGCGGCAGGACGCTGAGGGAGCTCGGCTATCAGGTCGAGTCGCTCGTCAAAATCGCTTCTTTGGAAGATAACGCCATAACGTTCGAAGACTAGTCCAATATTATTGTCATATAATCCCAAGCCCAACCTTGAAGAGGGGTCTTCCCGTCGGGCTGACATTTGTTCTATAATAAGGCTAAGTGCAGAGGGAGGCGAGCAGCAAATGGGAGACATGAATGTGTCGCAGCAGTTTTTCTTCGACAAGCTGGAGCAAGCCAAGATCCATTTCGAGCGCGCGCTCGACTGCAAGCATACGGAGTTCGACGACCTGTATCCTTATATGATCGAGCATCCGCAGTTTTTCTGGTACAAGCGATACGTCGCTTGGTCGGAGCTGCTCACGATCGTGAAGCTGTGCGACGAGCTGGAGATCACCTGGACCGAGCAGTTCACCGAGCGCCAGGCAGAGTACGTCCGCGGCCGCGTCATGTCGAGCAAGGTGCTCGATTATTGGTACGAGACAAACGAATCGCGCGAGCATGTCGGCTAACCAGCTGCCGCGTAGCATAGCAGGAGGACCCGGACGAGACGGCCGTCTTGTGCGGGTCCTGTTTTTTTGTATCTCTCATGCATACGGACAAGGAGGCCGCCATGGCTATCAGTGACGAGCAGCTCGATCAATACCGCGTCGAAGGCATTAAAGTTCGCGTCGTGCGGGACATTCTCCAGATCAACGACGTGCGGGGCATCGTCGTGGCGTGGGACGACGAATACGTGCTCATCCGGAGACCGAATCGCCGCGTCGTCAAGCTGCGCCGCAGCTATGCGATCGGACCTGCTTCGGAACCCCGGCAGGCGCCTGCGCTCGACGGAGCGCCATTTGACCTCGAGGATATCGGCGAGCCGGACGACGCAAATGACTGAAAATTACAACTTCGCGAACAAGCTTGACTTCGTTTCCCGGCCCGTGCTATTATGAGTCTCGTGATTGCGGAACATAAAGCGCAGCGCCGTTAACGGACAAGCGTACATCGTTCCAGACAAACGCATTTGCGGTCGTGGCGGAATTGGCAGACGCGCTGGATTCAGGTTCCAGTGGGCTAACCCCCCCGTGGAGGTTCGAGTCCTCTCGACCGCACCACTTCTGATCATCAAGATCTTGAATCCGTTTCGTAGACGGCGTTCAGGATCTTTTTTTGCATGCCCGGAAAATGCAGCGTGTTGCTAAGCCGCTGCGCTGGCCGGAGCGCGAATGGAGCTGTAGTCTCCCGTTCGTGAATGGAGCCGTAGCCGCCCGTTATTGCGGCACGGCAATTTCCGCTCCGGATCTTTGCGACTTGTACACCGCTTCGATGACGCGCACGACCGAGCGGCCGTAGGCTCCCGAGCAATACGGCTGTTCGCCGTCGCGGATGCATGCGAGCAAGTCCTCGAATTGCAGCCGGAACGGGTCGACGGAGTTGTCCGGCGTCGCTTCCCGATACAGCCCGCCCTGCGACAGCCAGACCGAACGGTGGCTGACGATTTTTAGCATGCCGTAGGTGAATACCAGCTCGGTTTCCTCGCGAGTGTCGCCGGCGTAGCCGGACAGATTTACCGTGCACGGCACGCCTGAGGATGTCGTAAGGAAGATCGCCGCGCTTCCTTCCACGTCGGGGTAGCCTTCGGCTTCATAGCTTAATGCGGCACGCACGTTTACGATCCGACTGTCGGTCAGCCATTGGATCTTGTCGATGGCGTGTGCGCCGAGATTGGCGACGATGCCGCCGCCGGACTTGGCGGGCTCGAGAAACCAGGCCGGCCGCTGCGGCGTGAAATAAGGGCTGTGTCGGACGTCGTTAATCATTATCAGCTTTCCCAATTCTTTCGATCGGATCAACTGTTTAGCCAGCAAGTTCGCCGCCAAAAACTGCTGGGTATGGCCGACGAACACGATTCGCCCATTGCGTTCGGCCGAAGCGAGGATTTCGTCGCATTCAACTGCCGAGATCGCCATCGGCTTCTCGATCAGCAGGTGGCAGCCTCGATCCAGGCAATAAAGCGAGGCTTCCTTGTGCAGAAAATGGGGAAGCGCGATAATCGCGATCTCCGGCCGAACTTCGTCGATCATGACGCGATAATCGGCATAGGCTTTTACGCCGAAGCGCTGCGCGCTTCGTTCTCCCCGCTCGGGACTGACGTCCGACAACGCGACCGCCGCGATTCCCTCCATGGCGGCCATCGCCTCCAGATGCGCTGCGCCGATGGCTCCTGCTCCGATTAACGCCGCATTAAAGGTCATAAGTCCGATAACTCCTTCACCATTTGATTGAAAAATACGGATAGAATTCTTTTTCTTGATCGACTGAATTGCGCAGCTTACGTGACGATTCCGGCTCTTGTTTGCACCGTTAAAAAGTCTAACGAAGGGTCTGATGCCGCACAATAGGCAACTTTTAAGCGGTAATCATTTATTGATCGGGAACGTTGGGTCTTGCGATCCGGCCCAATGGGCCAAAAAAGAGCTATCGTATAAAATGGTCTATTTTCATTAATTGAGCGATCCAGAATACTAGAAAGGGGTGCGCACCCGAAAACGGGCAGCGGATATGCGAACGATCGACGGTCGGCTGACCCGCCCGAAGCGAAGATGGAGGAATCGAATCTTGGAAGGGATGTGTGAGGATGAAGGCGAACAGAGTGGGTGCAGGTTGGAAAAGGCAATTGGCTGTTTTGCTGGTCGTGCTGCTGGTCGTTACCGGTTTTACGCCCCGATGGGTTTTGCCCGTAAAGGTCGCCGAAGCCGCGGATCCTGTACTGGCCAACGGCGGTTTCGAGGATGTGACGTCGGGCCTGCCGGATCATTGGACCGTCGTGAACGGGACGGTTGCCTCCGATACGTCTCAGGTACATAGCGGAACGCGCAGCCTCAAGTTGACCGATCCGAGCGCGACCGCCCAGGTATTGGTACGCAGCGACAAAATGCCGGTGATTCCGACGAAGGAATACGAGGCAACGGCCTATTCCTACAATACCCAAGGAGAGTCGATGCTGTATATCGAGTTCTGGGACGCCAACCAGACGCTGGTCGGGATCAACTATCTAGCGAACTCGACCTTGAACCAATGGAACCAGCTGGTCATCAAGGCAAAGGCGCCAGCCACCGCGGCGACCGCCAGCGTGCGGCTATATTCCCTGGCGACGAATGTCGGCACGAGCTACTTTGACGACGCGAACTTCAACCTGATCCCGCTGGGAATCTCGCTGCAGAACGGCAATATGGAAACGATAGAAAACGGCATGCCGAAAGACTGGACGCTTCTGAATACGACGAGCGTCGTCTCGCCGGCAACGGACAAGGTGCACGGAGGCACTTACAGCGTCAAGCTCACGGACAACAGCGCGACGGCGTCTACCGGTTTGCGAAGCAACAAAATCGCCGCTTCGCCGGGGCAGGCGTACGAGGCGACCGTTTTTTCGTACAATACGCAGGGCGTATCCGAGCTGTACGTCGAATTTATGGACGCCAATGATCATTATGTATCATACTTGACCGGCTTGAACAGCACACTCGATCAATGGAAGCAAATCAAGGTGACCGGCACGGCGCCGGCCGGCACGGTGTACGTCACGATTCGCTACTATTTGCATGGCGCGAACGTGGGAACCGCCTATTTCGACGACGCCGCGTTCCGCATGCAATTGGGCAAGCCGGTGCCGAACTTGCCCAATGGCTCTTTCGATGTGACGGCGAGCGGGAGTCCGGCGTCATGGACCGCCTCCGGCGGGACCGTAACCTCGGAGAACGCTACCGTTAGCGGCAGTGTTTACAGCGCGCTGATCGACAGTCCGGCAGATCCGAACGCGATCAAACTGCGCAGCAGTCCGGTACTGGTCGATGCCGGGGCTTCCTACGAAGCGACCGTCGATGCCTATGCCTTGTCGGGCGCGGGCGAGCTGCAGGTCGAATATTGGGATGACGGCGGCACCCTGCTGCAGGTAAACGCGGAGCAAGGAACCTTGACCAACCAATGGGAACCGGTCACGGTGAGCAGTACGGCGCCGGCCGGAGCGAAAATGATCACTCTGCGGCTCGGCGCAGGCGACGGTCTGGCGGGAAAAGTTTATTTCGACGACGCGACGTTCCGCAGGACCACGGCGCTTGCGAATCGAAAAACCCGCTCGACGATTTACACCGAAGCGAAGATCGACGCGGCGAGAGACAATATCGGGCTTTACGACTGGGCGGCCGCTGAGCGCGACAGTGCCGTGGCGAGGGCGAACAAGCTTTTATCCAAGGGACTCGACTTTTTGTGGGATTCGGTTGCCGGACAGACGCTGCCGCGCAGCTATGCGGTGAACCAGACGCTGGGAAGCCCGGTTACGGGCAAGGCCATCGATGCGTACGGCAACTACCCGTATCGCGCCGATCCGGTACTCGAACCGTGGAAGATCACCGATCCCAGCAGCGGCTACAAATTCCCGACCAACGACTTCGGCGCTTATTACGACAGCGGTTTGGACGAACACGGCGTGTTCCGGCCCGAGCTGGCGGACCGCAGCTTGCTGGTGAACACGCTGTATCCGGAAAAAGGCCCGACGTGGGGAGTCGACGACGGATTCGGCTGGGTGGACGACAACGGCAACCGGTATACGTTTATCGCCTATTACATGCACTGGTTCGATTGGTACGACGGCTCCAGCATGGTGCAAGGCGCGCTGGCGACGCTGCGCAACGCCTATTTGTTCACGGGCGATCTGGATTATGCCCGCGCCGGGGCCATTGTACTCGACCGGGCGGCGGACCTGTATCCGGAAATGGACATTTCCTTCCATGACAGAACGAAGTATTTGAATTCGCACGGCAATCGCGGTCAGGGCAAGGCGATCGGCTCGATCTGGGAAACGTATTTCATCAAAGATTTGATTAGCGCCTATGACGCCTTCTATCCGATGATGGACGATCCGGATCTCGTCGATTATCTGGCGGACAAGTCGGAGACTTACGGCTTGACCAATCCGAAAAGCACGGGCGGCGACATTCGCCGCAATATTGAAGACGGCATCATCCGGCAGGTGTATCCGGCCGTGCAATCGGCCCAAATCTACGGCAACGACGGCATGCATCAAAGCGCGCTGGCCATGGCCGCGGTCGTATACGACACGCTTCCGGAGACGAAGGACTGGATCGATTTCATCTTCCAGACGGGCGGCCTGCTGACGAACCCGTATCGGATCACCGGGGGCAATATTCTCAATTCCGAAGTTGCCAACGTGGATCGGGACGGCAGCGGAGACGAAGCGGCACCGGGATACAATACGGGATGGCTGCAAAATCATCGGCTTACCGCGGACGTATTGGAAGGCTACGACCTTTATTCGCAAGCGGATCTGTACGACAATCCGAAATTCAAAACGATGTTCGACGCCTACTATCCGCTCCTGATGAGCGAGAATTACGTGGCCAATATCGGCGACACCGCTTATACCGGCAATCCGTATACGGCGCCGCTTCGGCTGAACGATATGCTCAAGGCGTATACCGCATTCGGCGATCCGATCTACGCCCAGCTCGCCTATTATCTGAGCGGGAACTCGACGGACAACTTGCACGGCGACATCTTCACGGCCAATCCGCAGCAGGTCGGCGAAGATATCGCGGAGGCGATTCGCAACTACGGCACCCTGGATCTGCCGAGCGACAATCTGAGCGGTTACGGCTTCGCTTCCTTGCGCGACGGCAAGCACATTCTTTTGGACAGCGTTCCGTCCTATTCCTTCCCGGACATGAACGTTTCAGCCTCCACCGAAGCCTATTCGCTGTTCCCGGCGTCGGGCACGCTGCAGCTGGATGCGAATACGTCGGGCAAAAGCATCTCGTTTACGTTCGACGTCGCGAAGACGGACGAATACGACGTGAACCTGCTGCCGTTCCTGGCGGGCAGCTACGGCATTTACAGAATTTCGATCGACGGAACGCCGGTGGAAGATTACGATTTTTACGGGACGAACAACAACCAGTTCGTAACGCTGGACCGGATGACGCTGACGGCGGGAACGCACACGATTTCTTTTGCCAATCTCGGCAAAAACGCCTCGTCAAGCAATTACAAAATGGGTCTGCGCTCGCTGCAATTGATGAACGAGGCCTCCCGCAACGCCCGCGACAATCTCGGAGACAGGGAAAATACGCTGCGCGATTTCTGGACGTATTACGGCCGCAATTACGGCCACGGCCATTACGATACGTTGAATCTGGGCATGCATGCGTTCGGCCTCGATTTGTCGCCGGACCTGGGCTATCCGGAATTCGCCGATCCGTTGGACATGCACCGCGCCCAATGGGTCATCAATACGGTCAGCCATAACACGGTCGTCGTCGACGGACGCAAGCAGGCGGTTCAATGGGATGCCGAGCCGAAGCATTTCGACGACAGCGAGCAAGTGAAGCTGATCGACGTGGAGGCGCCGAAGGTATATCCGCAAACCGATTTGTACAAACGGACGACCGCGATGATTCGCGTCGACGAACACAATTCGTACGCGGTCGACTTTTTCCGGGTGAAAGGCGGCCACGACCATTATTTCAGCTTTCATAGCGCGGATGCCGCCGTCGCTACGGACGGGCTTAACCTCGTCGAGCAGCCGACAGGCACCTATGCCGGCCCTACCGTGGATTACGGGGTGCGCGTCGACGACATGGCCGGTTCGAACTATCAGGGAAGCGGATTCCACTATTTGAAAAACGTATCGCGGGACACGTCCCCATCCGGTCCGTTCAGCGTGGACTGGAACGTCAAGGATACGTGGAATGTATTCGGACAAGGCGCCGGAGCGGGCACGGACGTGCATCTTCGTCTGACGATGCTCGGCGACGTCGACGACGTGGCGTTGGCCAAAGGCGTGCCTCCGCAGAACAAACCCGGCAATCCGGCGACGCTGCCTTATCTGATCGCCCACCGCGGCGGATCGAACCTCGTCAGCTTGTTCACTTCGGTCATCGAGCCTTACAAGGAAGACCGTTACGTAGACGAGATCGAGACGGTGCCGGTCAAGCAAGCGGGCGTACTCGTCACCGACCATTCCGTCGAAGCGGTCAAGATCACCCTGACGACCGGGCGCGTCGATTACGTCATCAACGCGCTGGATCCGACGATTGCCTATACGGTGGACGACAAGCTTAAATTCACCGGGTTTTTCGGGGTCTATTCGGAAATCGACGGCAAGATGACGACGAGCTATCTGCATGACGGCGCGATGCTTGCTCCGATCGCCGATACGGTCGCTCCGGTTACCGGAGCGGTGACGGGGACGATCGAGGATTTCACGCAGACGCTGTCTGGCAGCAACGACATTACCGTGTCGGCGAATTTGGGCGGCGTGAATCCGTCCGACCTGATCGGCAAGACGATCGTGGTGGAGAACGACGGCGTACGCAACGCGACGTACCGGATTCTCGGCGTCACCGACCTTGGCTCCAATCTCTATAAGCTCGATATCGGCGAGAAAACGCTTATCCGTTCCTATGTCGACCCCAGTAACTTTGGCGCCGGGTTCGTGTACGATATCGCGGAGGATGCCGCATTCCGCATTCCGCTGACCCATCTCGATTACGCGGTGCGCACGACGGCGGCGGTGACGGGGGATAGGGACGGCGTATGGTATACGGAAGCGGTGGCCTTATCGTTCACCGTAGACGATAAAGCCAACGCGGCGGTATCGACCGAATACAGCATGGACGGCGGCGCAACCTGGTTGCCGTACACCGCCCCGGTCGTCGTGGACGGCAACGGCACCCATCTGATCGCGTACCGTTCCTCCGATGCGGCGGGCTACCAAGAGGAAGCGCGCACGTTGATCATTCGGATCGACCATTTTTAAGCGATAATCATTTTTTGATCGGAAACGTCCGGCCGCGCAAGTTTTAACGATCGGCCAAAAAAGGGCTATCGGGATAAAACAAACTATTTTCATTTGATTGGCTATCCAGAATAATAGAAACAGGGTGCGCACCCGAACAAGCACAACGCTAAAAGGGAGGGCTCGTTCGTTTGAAATCATTCCAATATGCACTCGCGACCATGCTTGCGCTGATGCTTTTCTTATCGGCCTGCTCGTCGGATAAACAAGGAGAATCGTCAAACGCGCCGTCGCCGTCGTCATCGCAGTCATCCGCCAACCAGACAGAAATACCGGAAAAAATAAAGCTGTCGATGATGATCAATTCCACGGCAGCCGACGCCAATCTGCCGCAGGATCCGTCCGAGGACTTCGTCCGTCAGGCGATCGAGGAGAAGTTCAATGTCGAACTGAAAATCGTCTACATGCCGCTCGGAACCGATTACGTCAACAAGCTCAACACCCTGATCGCGGCCAATGACACGCCCGATATCTGGCGGGAGGGCAACGTCGACGGCGGCAACAAACTGGCGCTCAACGGCGTATTGGCGGACATGACGCCATTCGTATCGGCGGACGCCATGCCGAATTATTTCAAATATTGGCTGACGGATAAGGAAGTGAAGCAGTTCCAGATTCAAAATCAGTTCCTGCGCCTGCCGATGCCGTTCAACCGGAACGTATACCGTTCCTATTACATTCGCAAGGATTGGCTGGATAAGCTCGGGCTCGCGGTGCCGACGTCCTATGAAGAGTATTACAAGGTGCTGCAAGCTTTTACGAATAACGATCCGGACGGGGACGGCAGGAAAAATACGTACGGTTTCTCGACTTCGGGCATGGGTAGCTCCATCGGGCTCGAATGGCCGGAATTTATCAAAAATGGATTGACCTTTGCGTCCTTTATCGAAGACAACAAATTCGTCGATATGCAAACAGATCCCCGCATCAAGCAAGTGGTGGACGACATTCTGAAGGTGATGAACGAAGGGCTTGTCGACCCCGACTGGTTCCTGAACAAAGGAACGAACAGCTACGACAATGCGGTTCAGGGCAAAGTCGGCATCGTGCTGTCGAACGACAAAGCCTTCGCTTACGACTCCAACCCGGCAAGCTTGCAGAACGACAGCAAGGCGCTTAATCCGAAAGCCGATTGGGAACCGTTCAATCCGCTCGGCCAGACGGCCCTGCGTACGGCGCCGTTACCCGGACCGCCGGTCCTGTTCTCGAAAAAAACGGCGGACAAGGATCCTGAGAAGATCAAACGCGCCGTGCAAATTCTCGATTGGCTGGCCAGCGAGGAAGGCTTTCTGATGACGCACTACGGCATTGAAGGGAAGCAGTATACCCGCAGCGGCAATACGATTACGCTGAACCCGCAAGCGTATCAGGAGGATATCGGCAAGAAGGGGAACTTCCTCGATATCTGGCAGTTCTTCACGCCGGCTACGCCGGAAGCGCTCGGCTTGGAAGTCATCGATCCGGGCGAAACCGACCGCGACCGGGAGATTTATAAATTTGTGACAAGCATTCCCGTACGGAACAATATCGGCACGTTCATCGCCGTTCCTGAAGGAATCGATCTCGGCGCTTTCCGCGGACGGCAGAATGAGCTGCAGGTGAAGATGGTTCTGGAAGAGAAATCGGGAGCGAAATGGCCGGAATACCGCGAGGAAATCATGACCAAGTATAAGGGCAAGATGTTGTTCGACGCCTATGAAGATCAAATCCGGGCGGCCGGCGGCATCAAGTAACCGAAAAGAAGGGCCGTTACAGGAAAAAGAGCAGGCGATCGTCAAGATAACCTGCTCTTTTTCGTATTGCCGCATCGCGATTCCAGCCGTCTAATTGGCGTTCGTTTTTAATCTGTGGCTGCCCGGCGTGATGCCGGTTATTTTTTTTGAAGACGCGTATGAAGGTGAGGGAATTGGCATAGCCGACCTGGACGGCGATATCCTGGATGAGGTCGGTCGTATGCTCGAGCAGGCGAACGGCATGCGCAATGCGAACTTGCGTGACGTAATCGATAAAATTCATCCCCAGCTCTTCCTTGAACATCCTGCTCAAGTGGCTCGGGCTCAATTCGAACAATTCGCCGATGCGCGACAGAGAAAGATCCGGGTCCGCGTAACTTTCCTCAATGTATCGTTTGACCTTTTGAATCACATGGAAGCGGGTGTCGTTTTGGCGCAGGCCATCCATGCTCGCGGCGGCTTCCTCTAAGATGCTCTCGAAGGACAGGCCAATGCCTTTTAGCGTATTGACCCGTTCCAGCGCTTCCTCCAGCCTTGGGGCCGTGTCTTGGGACCAGATGTCTTGAAACGGCTTTGGCAGCTCGGCCATCTCTTTCTGCAAATGATAGATCAAATACTGAAAGAGATTAATCAGGTCTTCCTTCGAGAAAAGCTGCCCTTGCAGCTTGCCGTAGAACTCGCGATACAGGCTGATCCACTCCGCATGTCCTAAACGAAACTGCTGGGCGATCGCGTGGATATGATTCAGTTGCCGGAACAACTCGCCCTTCGGCTGGTTGGCCAGATCGTCCGCGTCCATGACGCGATTGCCGCCCAGCGAAGTCTTGTAGGCCAGCGATCGCAAAGCCGACTCGAACGATGCCGCAATTTCTTCCGCCGCGCTCACGCAGGTGCCGCAACCGATCGTCACCGTATATTCGAGGTTCAATTCGACACTTTGACGCACGCGCTCGCTCACCTGGAGCGTTCCGGTATCGGGCTGGTCGACCGGGCAAGCGTGAATCGCCCCCAACAGGTTCGGGGCGATCCACTCCGACCACACCGGCAGCTGCGCCGATGCGGCGACTTCCTCCACGATCGTCTTCAGCATGAAGCGAAATTGCTCCCGGTCTTTCGCGGGGAAATCGGCTTCGAACGACGGATAATCGTCGATTTCGATGACGGCGACCCGAAACATCCCATGGGCTTCGTGAAGGCCCGAACGCTTCAATTCCGCCAGCGGGTCGTTATGCCGGTAAGAGAAGTTGCCGTTCAACAATTCCTGAAATAAATACGGCCTGCGGTGCAGGACATGCTGATTGTTCTCGTCCTGCAGCTGATGGGAGGTCACGGAGAGCTTCTGAAGGGCCGAGCTGATGTAACGGAACTCGTCTTTCCCGATCGTGGCCGCGTCCAGCTTGGACGAGAGCGTCTGATCGATTTCCTTCAGAATCGTCTTCACCGGTTTGTAGTGCCGCCGTGAAGCGACGATGACCCAAACGACGCCCAAGAAGACGATGGCCACGGCGATGGAAACCCAGACGTAGAACAAGTTCGAAACGAAGCTGAACAATTTGTCAGAAATAAGGAAGGTTCGCAAAGTCCAGCCGGTGTAGTCCGAGGTCAACTTGCTGCCGGAGCCTGAAGCCGTACTTTCGGCGGCTGCGGCAGAGCTTGCGAGCAACGGCTGTCCGTCCGCGTTCGTCAGCCGCACCTGATTGACGTCCAGCGCTACCGATTGTTCAATCAAACTGCGCAAGGCGGACGTCCGAACGTTGACGACGATCAGGCCGGGCGCGATAAAGTTGGGGGCGCGGACTAACGTGACGACCTCCTGCTCCGCGCAAAATTCCAGACAGTCGCGGTAACTGCGCGGACCTTCCCATTCGAACCTGTCCAGGCTGCCCATCGACTTGCGGATAAAGTCGCCGTCGCCGAATTGCTGCAGCGACGCGATTCGATACGGCGTCACCACCGTATCGTCCGCAGATCGGTAGAGGTAAGCGGAATCGACGAGCGGATTGTCGAACAGCACGCTTTTAAGGGCCACGGCTGCCCGATATCCGATATAGTCATCGTCGGCCGTGCGGGAGTAAAAGTCGGCCAGTGCCTGATTTTTCGTGATTTCCTGCATCATCGCGGTTTCGATCTCGTTCAGGGAGGCGTCCAATTGCTGCATCAGGTTCAGCGTCAATACATCGTTGGAATGCAACGTCGCTTTTTTCGAAATTTCGCCGATGACGAGGAACATCGTCGTGAGCAAGCTGGCTGAAATGATCAGAAATGCGGGCAAATACGAAATCAACAGACGGTTGAACCAGTTCTTGGTTTGCATACGCTCCGCCTCCGAACGCGTGATGAATTCAGCTCCTCCGACAGGCTTGCCATCCATCTAGTATAGAGGAAGCCTTTGAAAAGGGAATAGCTCATTTTCGACCGATAGACGGATTTTGCATCCGATGGACAAGCGAAGCCTGCCCGTCCCTTCCCAAAAAAAGAGCTAGCGTTCAAAAACGGGCTGTTTACGAACGAACGGCGCGTTAACTACAATTGGCCATGCGATCGCTCTCGCCGCAGCTGCGGAACATCCGTTTGGTCCAACTCTACGATTTGAAATTACTTAAGGAAGGGAGTCATTCATGCAGACGACGCTCATGCCGACTCGCCAACGCAGCCGACTGCGCGATTGGAGCCGCCGAACCTGGAGATATCGCTGGCTGTACCTCCTGATGGTTCCGGGTGTCTGTTATTACCTTGTGTTTCACTACTTGCCGTTGGGCGGATTGTTGATCGCCTTTCAAGACTACAATCTGATGAAAGGGATTTGGGGCAGTCCATGGGTCGGCGTGCAGCATTTCGAGGCGTTCCTAACGAGCCCCGATTTTCCGCGACTGATGAAAAATACGCTCATTCTGAGCGTGTACCGCATCGTATTCGGCATGCCGGCCGACATTATTCTGGCGCTGGCGTTGAACGAGATTCGCGTTCGCTGGTATAAAAGGGTCGTGCAGACGATCACGTACGGGCCTTATTTTCTGTCGTGGGTGATCGTATACGGCCTGACCTTCGCTTTCCTGGCTCCGAACGCCGGGAACGTCAACGTATGGCTAACGGATCAGGGCCATTCTCCGATTGCCTTCTTCACGACGGAAGCATACTTCCGCCCGATGCTCATTCTGACGGACATGTGGAAAAGCACCGGGTTCGGGGCGATCATCTATCTGGCGGCGCTGTCTACGATCAACCCGGAGCAGTACGAAGCGGCTGTCGTCGACGGTGCGAGCCGGTGGCGGCAACTGTGGCACGTCACCTTGCCGGGCATCCGCGAAGTATTCGTCCTGCTCCTGATTCTTCGCATCGGTCACATTTTGGACGCGGGCTTCGAACAGGTGTACATCTTTCTCAATGCGCGCGTCTACGCGGTCGGCGATATTATCGATACCTGGGTGTTTCGCGCCGGGATCGAACAACTTGATTTCAGCAAGGGGGTCACGACCGGACTGTTCAAGTCGGTCATCGGTTTCGTCCTCGTATGGGCGGCGAACCGGTTTGCGAAAAAGATGAACGGCTCCGGAATTTGGTAGAGGTGATGCTATGGCTGCCTTATGGAAAAGATCGAAGCTGGAGCGCGGAGCGGACGCCGCGATCTACGTCGCCCTTGGCGTATTCTGCCTAGCGACGCTGTTTCCGCTGTATTATGTGTTCGTTATGTCGGTTACTCCCTACAGTGAAGTGATGCGGCACGGCGGTTTCGTTCTGCTGCCGCGCAGCCTGACGTGGGACGCTTACCGAATGATCTTCGAAAGTCCGGTCGTGCCCAGAGCGCTGCGGGTGACCGTGTCGATCACATTGGTCGGGACGTTCCTGAATTTGCTGGTGACGACCGGTCTCGCTTACCCGTTATCGAAAAAATATTTGCCTGGCCGAAGTCCCGCGATTGTGGCGATCGTATTCACGATGCTGTTCTCGGGAGGCATGATTCCGCTCTATCTGGTCGTGAACGCGGTCGGTATCATGAATACCCTATGGGCGTTGATCCTCCCCGGTCTCGTGTCCACGTTCAACCTGCTGATCATGAAGACGTACTTCGAGAATTTGCCCTCCGAAGTCGAAGAAGCGGCGAAGATCGACGGCTGCGGCGATATCGCTACGCTCACGCGCATCGTCCTGCCGCTATCGCTGCCGATCATGGCCACGCTGGGACTGTTCTACGGGGTCGGGCATTGGAACGCATATTTCAACGGGATCATGTACTTGAACGACCGGAGCCTGTATCCCATTCAGGTGGTGCTCCGCAACATGATACAAATGCCGAACGTGAGCCAGGAGCTGCAGACGCAGAATCCGCAAGCGCTCGCCCGACTGCCGGCGGAAACCGTGAAGATGGCCACGGTTGTCGTCGCGATCCTGCCGATGCTGGCGGTCTATCCATTTTTGCAGAAGTATTTTATCCAAGGGATGCTGTTAGGTTCGGTTAAAGGTTGAACACTCGGGAGGGTTAACGGGAATGTCCAAAAAAATAAGAACGGCGGTTGTCGGGCTGAATATGGGCTTGCAGCATGCTTATGCGTTTCATGAATCGGAACAGGCGGATTTGCGCTGGGTCGTCGATCTGGACGAAGCGCGCGCCAAGTCGGTTGCGGAGGAGCTTGGCTGCTCGTACACGTCGGATTGGACGGCGATTCTGGACGAGGTCGACGCAGTCAGCTTGTGCACGCCGCATCACCTCCATGCCCCGCAGGCGCTGCAGGCGATTGCGGCCGGCAAGCATGTGCTTGTGGAGAAGCCGCTCGCCAATACGGAGGAAGATTGTCTGCGCGTCATCCGGGCGGCGGAGGAGAAGAAAGTCACGCTTATGATGGCCTACGTGCTGCGCTACATCCCGGCGATCGTACGTTTGAAGGAAGTGCTGAACAGCGGAAGGTACGGCCGTCCGATAAATGCGAGTTGCTGGGTGGAAGGGTTTTTGCCGCCGAACCCGGACAGCTGGTTTGCCCGAAAAGAGAAGCTTGGCGGCGGCGTACTGTTCAGCCATGGTTGCCATTATGTCGATTTGCTGCTGTGGTTTTTCGGCAAGCCGGAGCTCGTCGCTTCGCTCGGTACGCGATTGGGAACGGAATGGATGGAGGGCGAAGGGACGGCTCACGCAACGATCGCGTTCTCGAGCGGGACGCTTGGCCATGTCAGCTGCAGCTGGGGCATCAAACATTCGGGGGCTCCGGCCAGGTTCCACATCCAAACGACGGAAGGGCTTCTTGCGCTACCCGCGGATTACCGCAAAATTGAGTGGGTTACGGACAAAGGCACCGAAACGATTTATGAGGAGGCCCCGGCTTCGATTGAGCGCAAGAGCGGGAGCGTGAAATACGAGGTTGAGCACTTCCTGTCATGCATTGCCGGAGGGCGGGAACCGGAGACGAATGGAAGGGACGCGCTTCGCTCGCATCGGACGATTTGGGCGATGTACGCTTCCCGAGGCGAAAAGGTTCCAGAAGCCGCTCGTTAGGAAACAACGGACTTTGAAAGCCGAGAAGGGGGATTCGAGTATGTTAAAAGTCGGCATTATCGGCTGCGGATTGATGGGAAGCCTGCATGCGCGAACGCTTTATCGCATGCCGGGCATTGAAATAGCGGCGCTCTACAATCCTTCCAGGGAGAAAGCCGAGATATTGAGCAGGGAAGTGGGCGGGCGCGTTTACGACAGCTGGGAACAGCTGCTCGAGCAACAGATCGATGCCGTATATGTAGCGACGCCCGACCATTTGCATACGGAAATTGCCATTGCCGTGCTCGAAGCGGGCAAGCATTTGTTTCTGGAGAAGGTGATCGCGACATCGCCGGAAGACGGGGCGCGAATTGTCGCAGCGAGCGCCAAACGCCCCGATTTGCTGGCCATGATCGGATATCCGCTGCGCTTTGCGCCCGGCTATCGGAAGATGAAGGAGCTGTTGGCCAAGCGGGATGCGGGAAAGATGCTGCAAGCCTGGTCGATGCGCGCGCACTTTCTCGTACCGTCGCAGCGCGTATACGATAAATACAGGGACCAACATTACGATACGCCGAACTGGTATTTCGCCGGCAGCGACAAGGCGGGGCCGATTTATTCGCACGCTTCCCACGATTACGATTTGCTTCATTGGTACGGAGGCGACATCGACAGTGTATTCGCTTATGGCGCAAGCAGCGAGGCGTCTCAAGGGCTATCCGATGCGTTCACGCTGGCGGTCCGCTATAAGAGCGGCGCGATCGCTCAGGTGAGCACCCCCTGGGTGACGCGGGTCGAGAACGATACCACAGGCGTAGCAACGGAACGGATGACCATCGTCAATACGAACGGCGAGCTCCGCATCAAGGACGATAACGGCCCGGAAGAGCGAATATCGTTCGCCGACAACGATATGTGGGAGCGATTGAACGGCCATTTCGTCGCTTGCCTCCGCGAGAAGCGTCAACCGCTCGTGTCGCTTGAAGACGGGCTTCGCGCCATTGCCGTATCGGAGGCGGCGCTTCGCTCGCTTCGCGAACGCCGGGAGATCGCGGTCGATTACGGCGCGGTTCCTTCGAAGACGGGGGCGGCGATCGGAGGCGGCGGATGATCCGGCTCGCCTGCATGACTTGGCCGTATACGGCGTTTTCGTTCGAGCGGGCGCTTCGGGGAATCGCCGGGGCCGGCTATCGTTACGTGGCCTTCGGCTTGCCTCACGAAGGGAAGCGGGTGCCGGAGACAAGCGACGAAGCCGAGGCACGGGCCATCGTTCGTCAACTGGACCGTTTCGGGCTGGAGGCGATCATGCTGGCCGGAACGTCCTGGCTCGCGCCGGACCAACCGATCGAACGCGCGGCACGACTGTTTTCCTTCGCTCGCCTGGTCGGCGCTACCGAAGTCGTCAGTCTCGGCACATGGGGCTACGGCAGCTTTCCGGATGAACCGCTCGAAGCGGCTCGGCGCGCCTCCGACGACGAAGCGTTCGCGGCGCAATTTCGGCGGGTGGCGGACGAGGCGGAGCGTGCGGGCATTACCGTCACCCTAAAGCCGCATACGGGCAACACCGCGACGGCGGCGATTCTGAAGCGAACATTGGCTTCCATCGGTTCGCCTGCCGTCAAAGCTTCTTACGATCCGGGAAACGTCCGCTTCTATGAGGGAATCGATCCTGCGGCGGATTTCAAGGAGATCGCAGGAGAGGCCGTCTCGATGATCGCTAAAGATCACCGGGGTCTCCGCGCCAACGCCGATTTTCCTGTGCCGGGCGAGGGTGAAGTCGATTTCGCGGCGATCTTCCGCGAGATGCGATCGACCGGTTTTGCGGGATCGGTCGTCGTCGAGCGCGTGGACGGAACGGATGGCGGCGCGCTAACCGCAGACGAAATCGATCGCCGTATCGCCGCAGCACGCATCGGGCTCTCGCGATTGCTGGCGGAGAGCGGGCTGGAAGCGGAGTGAACGCAGCCCGGCGAACGGCGACGATTCGCCGGGCCATGAAAGCCGAAAAGGGGCCATTCGAAATGAAAAAAATAGTTTTGGTTGGTGCTGGCGCAAGAGCCCTTCAAATGTACGCGAAGCCTTTTGTAGAGGAATTGGGAGAATACGTTGATTTTTGCGGCGTTTATGATATTAATCCGATGCGCAGCAAGCAGTTAAGCGAGGAATGCGTGAATGTGCCTGTTTTTTTTGACTTTGCTCAGATGCTGGATACCGTGCGTCCGGATCTTGTCGTTGTTGCGAGTACGGATCATACGCATCATACATATATCGTCGGAGCGTTGGAATCGGGCTGCGATGTCGTATCCGAGAAACCGATGACGATTGACGAGCATAAGTGCAGGGAGATCTTGGAGGCAGAGAAAAGAACGGGCCGATCGTTAACGGTTGCGTTTAATATGCGTTTTATGCCATATGCGGCACGAATTAAGGCGTTATTAAAGGAAGGCGCGATAGGGGATATCCATCACATTGCGCTCGATTGGTATCTTGACCGCTCTCACGGCGCGGATTATTTTCGCAGATGGCATGCAGAGCTTGAGAAAAGCGGCGGGCTGCTCGTGCATAAATCGACGCATCATTTTGACCTGGTGAACTGGTGGCTGGATAGCAGACCCCGGGAGGTTCATGCTTTCGGAACACGCAAGTTTTACGGTCCGACCCGTCAAGAGCGAGGCGAGCGTTGCTTGACATGCGGATATAAAAAAATCCTGCGAGTTCGATTACGATATTTCGCAGAATGAATTTTTAGATAATTATTATTTGAAAGCGGAGCAAGCGGATGGATATATACGGGATCAATGCGTTTTTGGCGAGCGCATTAATATTTACGATAGCATGTCTGTAAATGTTCAATATGAAAGCGACGCGCTCCTGAGTTATTCACTCGTTGCCTACAGTCCGTTCGAAGGCTGGCGGGCGATACTGACCGGCAACAAGGGGCGGATGGAGGTTGGGAATATCTATAGTGGACCAGAGACTGAAATGGATACGAGCACGATACGGGTTATAAGGCCTGAGGGTGATATTGTCGAATATAAAGTGCCGCTGGGGTCGGGCGATCATGGGGGGAAGCGATGTGCGGATTCGCAGAATGATTTTCGCGGGCGATCTCCCGGATCCGCTTGGTCAACAGGCTAGCAGTCATGCAGGCGCGATGTCGTTGCTCATAGGCGTTGCCGCTAATAAAGCGATTGCCGAAAGGAGAACGATCGTCATTGCTGAATTAATAGATTAAAGGCTTTTATAGGGAGAGACGCGTAGATGAGCGCAACAAGGAATTTTTCGATGCAGCGCTACTGGATGGAAAAAATCAAAGACTGGGAACCGCTTTTTGCGTTTAAAGGGGCAACGCAAACGGATTGGCAAAATTGGTATAAGACCGCCTATCCGAAATTTCTTGAATTGCTGGGCGATTTTCCGGAAAAGGTTGCTTTGAACGCGGAAGTGGAATATGCCATCGAAGATGGGGACTTGATAAGAGAAAGAGTTGTATTTGATTCGGAGGCATGTATGTCGGTGCCTTGCCAGGTATTGCGTCCGAAGACCATGAAACTTGACGGAACGAATGCCGCTATTATCTGCAGTCACGGTCACGGGAAATACGGCAAAGATCCTGTTGCGGGCATTATATCTACCCCCGAACATGCGCAAGACATTAAATCCATGAACTATAACTACGCCGAGCAGATGGCCAAAGCAGGCTATCTGACGATAACCCCCCGATTTAAGAGGATTCGGAGAAAGACGGGACGGATTGGACCCTTTTCCGGGCAGAGATGCTTGCAATGTTAACTTCATTAAAGGCGCACTGCTTGGTCTATATACGCTGACGCTTAATATTTGGGATATCACGTGCTGTATCGATTATCTGGAGACCCGACCTGAAGTGGATGCGAACCGGATCGGAATGATGGGATTGAGCCAAGGGGGGAACCATGACGACCTTCGCGGCCGCAGTGGATCGGCGAATAAAAGCCGCTGACATTATCGGATACATCAATTCATGGGAAGGGTTTGCCATCGATAGGGCCAACTTCTGCGGATCCCAGATATTGCCTGACATATTCAGGTTTTTCGATGTGGACGATATCGCCGGTTTGATTGCCCCTCGACCCTTGTTGATTGAAATGGGTATTCACGACGATTGTTTTTTTTATTCAGGATCTGCTGAAAGGGTATGAAGGTGTCGAAAAGATCTACAAAGCTGCAGGAGCCGAGGAGAGGCTGTGGAAAGATGTAGGTCCGAGTGGTCATGCCTTTTTAGGCAATAAGGCGTTTGATTTTTTTTAAGGAAAATCTATGACTTTTCCAGCATCTTAACGAACGATAAGCTCCCGAACGTCCTTGCGACGATTCGGGAGCTTTTTTACCATTCGCAATCGGCGCGATCCGAGTCGTGCGGTATTAATTGGCAGCCGATCGGGGAACGCTATAGCGTATGAAGTCGGGAGGCATGCTGATGGCCGATTATTCTTCCTCGTCGATTCCCGTCCCATTCGATATGGACAGACCGATCTTGCCCGATCTGGAAGCGAACAGAGCGGCGCTTAACGAAGTGTTGAACGATTGCGCGGATGCCGTCCTTCATCCGTTTGCGACGGGCGACGGCAGGGCGGCGCTCCTGATTTACATATGCGGGTTGTCGGACAAGGCGCAGCTCGAAAAGATGGCGATGGAGCCGCTCATTCGAATGTCTTCCGAGGCGGACGGCAGCCTATCCGCGATAGCCCGTAAACTGCCGATCGCGGACCTGCACGAGGCGACGGCGATCCGAGAGCTGATCGAAGGGCTTTTTGTCGGTATGCCGTGTCTGCTGGTGGACGGGCAGGCTTGCGGGCTCATCATGAATATGGCCGATTGGGAGAAGCGCGGGATCGATGAGCCGATGGCGGAGTCGGTCGTGCGCGGCCCGAGAGAAGGCTTCGGTGAATCGCTCGACGTCAACATGTCGCTTATGCGCAGAAGATTGAGGACGCCGGACTTCAAGATGAAGACGATGACGGTAGGACGGCTGACCCGTACGAGAGTCGTCGTTTGCTATATCCAATCGGTGGCCAAGGATTCGCTCGTTCAAGAGGTGCTGAGCCGGCTGTCCCGCATCGATACCGACGGCGTGCTTGAGAGCGCGAATATCGAGGAGCTGATTCAGGACTCGACGCTTTCTCCGTTCCCCCAGCTGCTCTCGACCGAGCGTCCGGACGTTTGCGCGGCATCGCTGATGGAAGGCAAAGCGATGTTGATGATCGAAGGTACGCCTTTCGCGCTGATCGCGCCGACGTCCTTGTTCGCGCTGCTGCAGTCGCCGGAGGACTATTACCAGCGCTTCATGATGGGGACGGTGATCCGATGGCTGCGCTACACGTTTTTTTTGCTTGCGCTGCTGTTTCCTTCGCTGTACGTCGCCATCCTGACGTACCATCAGGAGATGGTACCGACCACGCTGCTGCTCAGCATCGCGAAGTCGCGCGAAGACATTCCTTTCCCGGCTTTGGTCGAGGCGCTGCTCATGGAGGTCTCCTTCGAAGCGCTGCGCGAGGCGGGCGTTCGCCTGCCCAAGCAGGTCGGCTCGGCCGTCAGCATCGTCGGCGCGCTCGTCATCGGCCAAGCCGCGACGGCCGCCGGACTCGTGTCGCCGCCCATGGTCATGGTGGTGGCGCTGACCGGGATCGCTTCGTTCATGATTCCGCATTATTCGGTCGGCATTTCGGTTCGGCTTCTCCGCTTTCCGGTGATGCTGCTTGCCGGATTTCTAGGCTTGCTCGGCCTGATGCTGGGCGTCATTGCGCTCGTCATTCACCTGGCGTCGCTGCGTTCGTTCGGAGAGCCGTATCTCGTCTTTTTCCGAAGAGGCGCCAGGCATGCCTGGAAAGATACGCTCATTCGCGCGCCTTCATGGGCGCTTGGCGAACGGCCGGCGACCGCGCAAAAGGCGAATGCCGACCGACAATCCATGCGAAACAGACCGACGCCTCAAAAAGAAGGCGGTTGAATTCATGAAGTGGGCCAAGATGTGCCGCATACTCGCGGCGAGCATGGTTCTGCCGCTGAGCGCGGGCTGTTGGGATCGGCTGGAGATCAACGATCTGGCGCTTGTCATGGCGACGGGACTCGACGAGGCCGAGGACGGGCAAGTCAAACTGTCCGTGCAAATCTTCGTGCCGAAAAAGGCGGGCGACACCCCAAACGTCGGGGGCGACCAAGCATCCGGCGGCGGAGGCGGCGGCTCGCAGACGATCGTAAAGGAAGCGACGGGCATCTCGGTCGCGGACGCGGTGTCGCGCTTGCAGACGATGATGTCGAGACGGCTCACTTGGGAGCATGATGAAGTGTTTATCTTCGGAGAGAAACGCGCGGCGCACGGCATCGAGGAAGATATGGATTATCTGCTTCGATCCAGGCAGACGAGGGAGCGCGCCAATCTGTTCGTGAGCGAAGGCATGGCGATCGACGCCCTGCGGCTGAATCCGCGTCTTGAGAGAGACGTGGCGGAGACGCTGCGGGAGATGACGCTATTGCAGATCGGACCCGACGTCTCTCTGTTCAAGCTGCTGCGGATGATGCGAAGCGCGGGCAAGTCGGCGGTATTGCCCTATATTCAAAAGCTCCCGAGTCAGCCGGGCGTGAACCCGGACAACACGGTCTCGTATATTACGGGCGGCACCGTGCTGAAAAACGGTAAAGCCGTCGGCCGTCTGAATATGCGGCTCACCCGAGGGCTGCTCTGGCTGCACAATGAAACGAAGGAGGCTACGCTCACCTTCAAGCCCGAAGGGATGCCGGGCAGCGTCGCTTTGCGTATGCTCCGTTCGAAGGCCGTGCTCGTCCCATCGATTAGAGGCGATCGGTGGAGCGTGCGCGTAAAGGTCGACAACGAGGCCGTGCTGCTGCAAAATACGACCGGAGGCATCGTCACAAACGAAGCCTGGGTGCAAAAAATCGAACGTGCCGCTTCGCAAAGCATAAGGTCGCGCATCGAAGAAACGGTGGAGGCCGGCCAACGGCAATTCAATGCGGACATATTCGGCATCGCCGACCTTTTCCGCAAGCATTATCCGAAGCACTGGAAAGAGGCGCGGACGAACTGGGACAGCGTCTTCAAGGAGATCCGGATTGAGATCGACGTTCATACGCACGTCAAACGTCCGGGCATGTCGAACGCGTCTGTGCCCTATTGAAAGAAAGGGGTCATACCTTGCCGATGAAGCTGGTTTATCTCGCGGGTATTCTGCTGTCGGCCGCAGCGATGACCTGGGCGGATAGAAAAGATCTTAAAGGCAGTAAGCATCGCCGTTGGGCATACGGAGGCGTGATGGCCGCCGGGGTGCTGTTGTGCGGCATTCATCTGCTCGCGCCGCGCGTGCCTGGCCCTACCGATTGGGTACGACCCTTGTTCGAGCCGCTGGGGAAGTGGCTGACCCCTTAAGGTCGGTTGCCTATATCGCAGTAGAAGGAGTCGACGACTTATGGCGGGGAAAGTCCAAATATCCGCCGCGCAAATGGGCGCTTTGCTTTACTTGTCCACCATAGGCACCGCGTTTCTGGTCATGCCGTCGGCCGCGACGCTGATGGCCGGCAGCGATATGTGGCTGACGCCGATATTCGCCTCGCTCGGCGGGTTCATCCCGGTATGGGCGGCGGGGCGGTTCCATCGATTGTATCCGGGCAAGCATTTTTTTTGCCGTGATCGAGGCCGTTCTGGGCCGCGTTGCGGGCAGAGCGGCCGGCATTTTATTTTTGTTGTTCCATTTGCATATCGGCGGCGCTACCATACGCGATTATTCCGAGTTCATCTCGGGCAATTTTTTTCAGCGGACGCCGATTCTGGTCATTACCGCTTCCATGCTGCTGGTTTGCGCCATGGTCGTTAAGTCGGGCGTGGAGACGATCGCCCGCTGCGCGCAAATTTTTATGCCGGCCGTGCTCGCGCTGCTTCTGATCAATGTCGTTCTGTTAATTCCTGATATGGACATCACGGAGATGCTGCCCATCCTCGGAAACGGTCCGCTGCCCGTCGTGAAAGGGATTTTTGTCGTTCAAGGCTGGTTCTGCCAGTTTGTCTTGATCACGTTTCTGCTGCCCTATGTCGAAGGCGACAAAGCGAATCGAGCCGGATATTGGAGCGTGGCGGCGGCCGCCGCGACGATGGTGCTGATCAATCTGACCGTGCTTTTCCTTTTCGGCATCGATGCTTCGCAGTTTTATTACCCTTTCCTGATGGCGTCCCGCTACATTCGCGTAGCGGATTTTATCGAACATGTCGAAGCGATGGTCATGGCGAGCTGGGTGCTGGGCACGTTCGTGCGAATTTCCCTTTTTTTATTACGCTGCGACCGTGGGAGCGGCATATTGCACCGGGGTCAAAGCAGAAAAGCTGTTCGTTTATCCTGTGGGATTGCTGCTGATCGTGTCCGCATTTTGGGTCGCCCCCAGCATGCAGGCGCTGCTGAGCTTTATCTCGACCTGGGGAAATATGTATATCATGACGGGATATATTGCCTTTCCTGCGTGTCTCGCCTTGATCGGGATCGTTCGCAGCGCGACGGGAAAATAATCGCTTTACTTTTATGCGCTTACCTTATATAATCAATTTTGTCGTCTTGAGAAGCATAGCTTGATCGGGACGCTCATACGCGGTCGTGGCGGAATTGGCAGACGCGCTGGATTCAGGTTCCAGTGGGCTAACCCCCCCGTGGAGGTTCGAGTCCTCTCGACCGCACCACTCTATCAATCGACTAGCTCTTGAATTCGTCCTTGTGACGATTCAGGAGCTTTTTTTGCATGACGCATGAACAGAAGCGGAGGGGGTGCCATGACAAGCCGGACAGTTGCTTTTATAGACTTCTTCCCGCAAGCCGTTTAAGTCGTTTCTTTCAGCAAAGCTTTAATGTCGCCCACAATTTGTTCATTGTTCATATCGACGCCCATCTTGTAGACGCGGCGAATTTTTTGCTTGCCGTCGATCAATATCAATGAAGTGGTCGTATGAACGAATTGACCGTCGCCGAGATTTTGTACGGTTACGCCATACCGGCTCGCAATCTCTGCCGTCTCTGCTTCATCGCCCCGCAGCAGCACCCATCCGGACATGTCCATATTCATTCTCGCGGCATAGGCCCGCAGGATATCCGGCGTATCCCGTTTAGGATCGAACGTGACCGCGATCATTTTCATTTTGTCGCCGAACAGTCCTTGGCTTTTCAGCTCATTCTGGATCAGCACCATGTTATAGCTCGTTGCGGGGCAAATGTCCGGACAACTCGTGAACATGAATTCCATCAGCCTGACGGTCCCGTTCAGGTTGTCGGAGCGGAACGGCTGGCCGTTCAAGTCCTGCAGTTCAAAGCCTGGCGCGGCGCCGACGACGCGAAGGCCGTTATCCGGATGGAACCTGCCGTATGCGATGTAAGCCACAAGTACGACCAGGATGATGCTCAGCGCCAGCGGAAAAAAATATCTTCGTAACGTTTTGGACATTTTTTCGCTCCTCCTTGTGTAATCGTTTCCCATTTTAACACTGGGCATAATTGGGGCACTATGACTCTAAAGTGTCAAACATGATTGGAAAAGACACAAAATAGACACCTGTATGTCATACAAAGAAATCGAAAAGAACAAATGCGCCGAATCGTCTTGTCAGCGGAGCATGCGTCATGACTCTAACGGGTCATTTCACATTCCGAACGCATCGTTATACTGAGACTGCGCGAAGCAGATTAGATCGGAGGCGTAGATTCATTGAGCGAGATTGTCAAGGCCCCATTCGGCCGGCCCCCCTATCAAACAAGCAGGAACGAAGCAAGTTAAGCAAGCGGTATATCAGGCGGTGTGGAGATGGCACTTTTATGCGGGCATTATATTCGCGCCGTTCCTGATGATTCTCTCGATCAGCGGAGCGATGTACCTGTTCAAGCCGCAGATCGAAGGTTACCTGTACAAGGACCTGTTGACTGTCAGCGAGGCCGGCCAACAGGCGCTGTCGCCTGGAGCCGTTATCGCCAAGACGGAAAAGGGATATCCGGGCTCCAAGGTTTCTTCCATCACTTTGACAAACGACAAGACCAAAACGTATGCGATGTCCGTCGACTATTCAGGATCGCCAACGACGATGTATGCCGACCCTTACACCGGCAATCTCAACGGCTCCATGAATAGCGAAAAGACATTCTCGGCTTTCTTCAAGAAGATGCACAGTCAGTTGCTCGTGGACGGCACATGGACGAATCGATTGGTGGAGTTAGCGGCTTGCTGGGCGCTTATTCTTATATTAACCGGATTGATTCTGTGGTGGCCCCGCAACAAGGCCAGCGTCTGGGGCACGATACTGCCTCGGCTGAGCAAGCCGGGCAGCCGAATGTTCTGGCGCGATCTGCATGCCGTGCCGGCCTTCTGGGTGTCTATCGTCATCGCCGCGATTATCCTGACCGGCTTGCCCTGGTCTGGCGTGCTCGGTCCTCGCATCAGCAACCTGGCCGACCAGACCCATACGAACGTCCCGCCGTTTGCCTACAGCTTCGGCGCCAAGCCCGAATCGGCTACGGTCGCGAAGGATATTGCGGACGACTTGCCATGGGCCACGCAGAACTTGCCGGTGCCGGCATCGTTCGCGAGCGGCGGGTACGTCCCGCTCGGCGTCGACGACATCGCGGTCATCGCCGGCAAACAGAACGTGCTTAAGCCCTATACGATTACGCTGCCGCGCGGTGAGACAGGCGTATTCACGGTATCGACGGTTCATGACAAGCCTGGCACAGATGCCACGCTGCATATCGACCAATATAGCGGGGCCGTGCTGAGCGATGTGCGATTCGGCGACTATGGCATCATGGGGAAAATGATTTCATGGGGGGATCTCCTTTCACGAGGGCCATCTGTTCGGCTGGCTGAACCAACTGCTCGGTCTGCTGGCGACGATCGGACTGGTATTGGTATCGATCAGCTCCTACTTCATGTGGCGCAAACGCAAGCCCGAAGGACTGGGAGCGCCTGCGAGGCCAAAGAGCCGTAAAGTTACGGTGACCGTGCTCATTCTGCTGCTCGTCTGCGGCGCGCTTATGCCGCTGCTGGGTCTATCGCTGGTCGCCGTCGTGCTGCTCGACTGGCTTGTCATTCGGAGAATCAAGCCGTTGAAGCGCTGGTTCGCAGCCTAGTAGGAGGGGAACCGTCATGAGATTACGAAATAGATCGATAAGAAATAGATCCATAATAAGCGGCATCGCATTTGCGGTTTTGGCCCTTGGTTTGAGCGGCTGCACTTCGGATACGAGCAAGCGGGACGCGAACGGCTTAGCATCGCACCTCACCGTCGATCTGAAGGTGACGGCGCCGGAGAAGGCGCAGGCGGAGATTCCGTTGACCGTCGAGGTCAGCAAGGACGGAGAGCCGCTGGCGCAGGCCGACAAGGCAGAATTCGTCATCTGGCCGGAGAGCGATCCCGGCCGGGCGGTAACGGTGCCCGCGAAGGCTCAACAGCCGGGTGTATACACGGCCGATTATGTATTCGGCGCGGAAGGCTTATACATTGTACAAAGCCGGATCGCTGCCGCCAATCTTGAAGCAATTCCCGCGAAGCGGGTCGCCATCGGTCAAGCCGCCGTTGAAAAGCTGTCGCAAATGGAACATGCGGGAGAGGAAGCTCCCGCCGAATCCGGTGGCGGTCACCAGCATAGTCATTAAAATGATTGTTGATAATGCTGCATTGGGCATTTTGTGCCACAATGTGCTGCCTCTGATCAGATCGGCTTCCGCAAACTGTCGGCTTGAACCAAATTCAAGTTATCGTATTTGGGCGTGCCATCCTTGTGTTTTGCGAATGAAATAAATTCTATAAAACAGCCTTCTTTGCGCATGCCTCATTTTTCGCATAGCCAGCGTTCGTTGCCGACAACGGGTATCGCTATTACCGTCGCAGCCACTCGGATACCGTCGGTATGATTCATGTCTTCGAGGAATTCGGCATGTCACTCGAGGAAATCCGGGAGTTTCAGAGCCGGCGAACACCTGCCCTTATGCTTGAATTTCTGCGAAAACGGGATGAAATGATCTAATTGCAACTGTCGAAGCTTGAACGGACCCGGCAAATGATCGGCTTTGCATGGCCAATCATTCGGAAGAGCAACAATATATGCCAGAGGGATTTTACCTGTATAGAGAAGCAACAATATGTTGTCATTGGCGATGCATACGAGGAGTACTTGCTTGATGAGGTGTCGCTGCAAAATCCGAAGGCGTACCTGGTCAGAATTATGGTTCATATTAAAGAACCTTCCGACTCCGGCACTGGAGCAAAAAAAGCGCCCCCCGACCGCATCGAATGGCGGAAGGGGGGCGCTTGACGTCGATTTTACTTTCGGTTGAACATATTCCAGCCGCCCATGGTTGCGGGATTGCCCGCATCGTCTTCGAGCAATTCCTTGTCGTTCAACGCCGCCTTGCGAAAGGCGAGCGCCCGCTCATAGATCTCCCGGTCGTCGCGCCGCTTCCTCATCTTCCTGAGTAACGATCGGCCGGGTAAAGAGATCTCCGGGCGCGTCGGGTACCGCCATCGGACCGCCGAACAACGCATCGTTTAGCTTTCCTCCGCCTTCCGGAAGAAAGTCGCGACTTTGCGGATCGCCGTCGCCATGTCGCGAATATCGTCCGTCGTGTAGAACTCGCTGATCCCCATGCGGACGGACGTCTGCAGCACGGCTTCGGCGTTCGGGCAGATTCCCCGATCGTAGGAAACGTCCGACAGGCTGAAGGGATAGTTCGTGCCCGGATAAGCTTCTTTTTTCTGAAACATAGGCTGCAAGTAGATCGGCTGCGGAATATACCCGCGAATGCACGGAATGCCTTCCGCGTTCAACGCGGCGACGAACGCGTCCACGGTAGCGTTCAGTAGATTCGTATCCAAACGGAACAAATAAAACCAGTAGGTGCTCGAGGAGCCCTCCGTGACGGCAGGGGGGGAGGATGCCGGGGATGCCGGTCAGCCCGTCCGTCAGCATGGTGCCGTACTCCTGACGCTTGTCGCAGATCCAGGCAAGCTTGTCCAATTGGGCGATGCCGACCGCGCCTTGAAGCTCGGTCATGCGATAGTTCGGCGCCAGATGATGAATATCGCGGGATACCTTCGTATCGAATCGCTCATAGTTTTTGTCGGCGAACGCATGGACGATCGCATAGTCTTCCGCGTCTCCCGAGTTGACCGTGACCATGCCGCCGTCGCCCGTCGAGATGTGTTTGAAGTCGTTCGTGCTGAAGCAGCCGTAGTCGCCGATCGTGCCGACCAGCTTGCCTTTGTATACGCTCATATAGCTTTGCGCGCAGTCTTCGATCACCTTCAGCCCATGCTTGCGCGCGATCGCCATGATGGCGTCCATATCGCAAGGATTGCCCGCCAGATGAACGGCGACGATCGCCTTGGTCCGCTTCGTGATCCTGGCTTCGATAGAGGCCGGGTCCATATTGTACGTGTCCGGCAGGACGTCGGCGAATACGGGAATCGCGTTCTGGTACAGGATGCCGATCACCGTCCCCTGATCGGTAATCGGACTCGTGATGACTTCGTCTCCCGCGGTGACGCCGGCCGCTCCCAGCGCGACGTGAATGGCGGCCGTGCCCGAACTGGCGGCTACGCTGTAGCGCACCCCGTACATCTCGTTAAATTTTTTCAGGAAGCTTTTAACCTTCTCGCCGTAATGATAGAACAGCGTATCTTGCTCCAGCGCTTCGCGGAGCTCCTTCAATTCTTCTTCCCCGAAACGCTTTCCCGTTCCGAACGGCGTCGTCTTGACCTTGGGACCGCCGTGGATTGCCAATGCTTCAGCCATTATGAATTCCTCCCGATGGATTGCTCAAGTCTGTATAAGGTGGAGTCGACCGAGAAATAAAGCCGTCCGTCATGCACGGCCGCGGTCAAAGGGGATGAAAAAAACCCAAGATTACCTTGGGTTTTTGAAGGGAAGCAGGACGACCTTATTGCCCCATTTTCTTAAATCCGATCAACGTTCTTCCTTGCAGGCTTTCGTTCATTTCTTTGATAATATCCGTGCCGCCGCTTTTCATGAAGTCGTCGACCATTTTGTCCCAGCTGGTCAACGGCAGCTCGCCCATGATCATTTTTACTTGCGCGTCCGAAACCTTTAAGATGGCGTCGGCGCCTTTGTTGCTGTTTAACGTTTCGGAATACCCCATGTACTGGGGATCGACGTACTCTTCGTAGTTCGCGTACTCATTCTCAAGCTGTTTCACGTATTCTTTGAGAAGAGGATTCTGCGTCGTGTCGGAATACTTGTTGTCCAGCACGGAAGGCGCCCACATGTTGCTGTCGGGCAGGTAGGAAGAGACGAGCAGGCCTTGATCCGGCTGCGTGAACGTAGCCGCGCCGTTTTCGAACGTGTAGCCCGCATTCAGCTTGCCGGAACGGAAGTCGAACGTCTCGTTGTCCGGCGTACGTTGGTCGATCGGAATGAACGTACGTCCAAAGTCGACCAGCGACAGGATGCGGTCGATCTTGCCCTCGTCGCCGGCAAGCTTGGCGTTCAGCACCGTAATCCGGTAGTAGCCGCGCTGCGCGGTCAGGCCTTGCGTGCCGTCCGGCGCTTTAAAAGGCGGAATGGAGGAGAATTTCGCGTTCGGCGCGACCGACAGCAAGGAGTTGGCGAGGTTCTCGTCCATGCCGCGAATGCCGCCCATGAAAATGCCTGCTTTGTTGTTGTAAAAGTCGGATTGTCCGACTTCGAAGCTGGCGTTGGCGCCGAAGCCTTTGTTGATGGCGCCTTGCTTGTACAAGTCCGCGAACAACGTTACGTTTTCTTTGCGCGCGTCGGAGATGTAGCCCGGGATCAGATTGCCGTCCTTGTCCTTGTGGTACCAGGTATCTCTATCCCAGTAAGCGCCCATGCCGTAGCCGGGTGCGCCGCCGGGACCCATGACGAGGCCGTAGGTGTCGTTTTTGCCGTTTTTGTCCGGATCGTTCTTGGTGAACGCAATCGCGACTTGCGCAAGTTCGTCGTAAGTGGTCGGCATTTTCAGACCGAGGTTGTCCAACCAATCCTGGCGAATGACCCAGCTCTGCGTCGGCGTATTCGGATAATAGCGCGGAATTCCCCAAATCTTGCCGTCCTTGTTGGTGACGGCCGCCCAGATTTCCGGCGGAACGAGCGCGAGACTCGGATACTTTTCGATATAGTCGTTCAACGGCAGGAACGCGCCTTGCTCGGCCCATTTGTGCAAGGAGCCGGCCGCCAAATATTCCTCGATGCCCATGACGTCGGGCATGTCGCCGCCGGCGATCGTGGTGGACATTTTCTCTTGATAGCCGTCGTAAGGAACGATCGTCGGTTTATAATCGATGTTGAACTTATCGTTCAGAAGCGCTATGGCTTTGCCGTTCGAAGGCGGAATTTTGCCATAGGTGAAATCAAGCATCGAGATGGTGTATTTCTTGCCGGTGTCCGCGCCGCTGGCGCTGGCGCTGCTTGCGGGCGACGCAGCGGAGGCGCTCGCGCTCGGGGAATTTTCCGAGTTGCCGTTGCCCGAAGAACAGGCTGTTGCAACAGCGATCAGGGAGATGAAGGAAAGCGTTGCGATCATTCGATTTTTTTGTCTTTTTCATGGCGGGTTCGTCCCCTTCTTTTGAATTTGGCGTTGCGGCGGCGTTCGCTCGGACGCTGCCCGTCTTCTTTTGTTTCCCTTAGCTTTTGTTTCCCCTAGCTTTAACCTTTAACGGATCCCAGCATCACCCCTTTAGCGAAGTGCTTTTGCAGAAACGGATAGATTACGAGCACGGGCAGCGTCGCCACCAGCACGGCTGCCATTTGAACGGTTTGCGCCGGAGGCGGATCCTTCAACAAGCTGGCTATCAAATTGTTGTCGGGCGGGGATACGATTACGATTTGCCGGAGCACGACCTGAATCGTCCACTTCGTCGTATCGTTAATGTAGAGAATCACGTTGAAGTACGCGTTCCAGGCATCGACGGCATAGAAGAGGGCGAACGCCGCGAGGGCGGGCTTTGACAGCGGGAGCACCAGCTTCGTGAACATTTGAAGCTCATGCGCGCCGTCGATCTTCGAGGCTTCGAATATTTCCTTGGGTAGGTTTTGAAAAAACTGTCGAATGACGATCAAGTTAAACGTGCTGATCGCGCCGGGCAGGATAAGCGCCCAGTAGGTGTCGATCAGATGCAGGTTGCGAACCATCAAATAGCTGGGGATGAGTCCCGGAGAAAACAATAAGGTGAAAATGATCATCCTCAGGATCAGCTTCGAACCGACGAAGGAATGGACGGTAGCGAATGCCATACTGCTGGTCATGAGCAGATTGAATAACGTGATGACCACGGTGAGGCAAGCGCTGACCAACATCGCGCGGCCGAAAACGGGCGTGTCGAAAATATATTCGTACGCGCCCAAATCCCAATGCGATGGCCACAATACGATGTCCTTCTGAATATAATCCTGCATCGTCGAGAAGGAAACGGAGAAAATGTACAGCAGCGGGAAGACCATACACAGCCCGACGACGGACAGCAGCAGGTAATTGATTCCGTCGAACCACCTGTCCGATCTTGTTTTGAAATGCATGGCCAGATACTCCTTTCCTCATGGAATTCGATTAGAACAAACCGTCATTGCCGGACTTTTTTGATGATCCGGTTCGCCGTGAGAACGAGAACAAGACCGACAACGCCCTTGAACAAGCCGACAGCGGTACTGAAGCTGAAATCCCCCTGTTTGATTCCTTTCGTATAGACGTAAGTGTCCAGCACTTCGCCGATATCCCGATTAAACGGGTTAAGCATCAGAAAAATTTGTTCGAAGCCGGTGTCCAGAACCGTTCCGAGACGAAGAATAAGCAGGATCGCAATCGTCGAACCGATGGACGGCACAATGATATGCCAGATCCTTTTCCAGCGGTTAGCGCCGTCGACGATCGCGGCTTCAAGCAGCTCGTGGTTGATGGAGGCGAGCGCCGCCAGGAAGATGATCGTCGACCATCCGGTTTCCTTCCAGATCAGCTCGACGATGACGATGGGTACGAACAAATGCGGATTGGTCATGAAGGATACCCAATCGTAGCCGAAGTACTGGAGCAGTTGATTGATCAGGCCTTCGGGCTTTAGAAAAATCGTCGCGATGCTGACGATGACGACCCAGGAGAAGAAATGGGGCAAATAAATAATGGATTGGATGAGTCTTTTGGTTTTTTCGCGGGCAACCTCGTTTAACATGATCGCAAGCAGGATCGGTGCGGGAAAAACGAAAATGATTTGCATGAGGGAAATAAATAAGGTGTTTCGAAGAATCCGAAGCACCTCGGTATCCTCGAAGATTCGTTTGAAATTGCTGAAGCCGACCCAATCGCTCGCCCACATTCCCTTGAAGGGGTTGTAATCCTGAAACGCAATTACGTTGCCGAATACGGGAATGATCTTGAACAGCAGGAAATAGAGCAAGCCCGGCAGGAGAAGAATAAAAATATAGCGGTCTCTCCAGCTTTTTCGGAGGAGCGTTCGAAAGAAAGTTTTTTGTTGACGGCTACCATCAGCGGCCATTTCCGACGGCATTTTCATCTATCCTTTCCTGGATGATGTATTTCCGGCAGTGCGCGCCAAACCTCTTTTCATAAATACCGTCCGGGGAACGCTCGCCGGCCGCCACGGGGACGTATACGACCGCCGATTCCGGGAGCGGGGCGCCTTTCGGAATCGGCTTCCCCCGATTCGTCGAACCCGGCGATAGCGACCTTCCTCCGCGCTCTCTCCCATTCGTTCACTTGATCGATCGTCCATAAGGCGTATCCGCGTTTTTTGGCGCCGTCCACAACCTCGCGCACGGCCTGTCTGACCGATTCGAAATTGCAAATATGGGCTTGATGAAAAAGAAAATGCGCTACGCCTTCTTCTTTTCCGACGATATCCAGAAAAGGATCGACGAGGCTTGCATCGTATAATTGAGGGTGATTCAAGTCCTGACTCAGAAACCCGATTTCCAGCACGTCGTAAAGTCGGTTCCCTTCGGTGACATCGCTGACGGGAAAGTAGGGATGACAGGTGCCGAACAGGAGACCGGTATTTCCTTTTTTGCTGGGGCCGCGGGTTTGATCGGATTCAATGCCGTTCGACTCGCACCAACGGAACAATTCGCCCCAACCTTCAAAGCGGGTGTAGTGATTTTTATTGGAAGAGATCCGGTCGATGCCCGCCGCATTCCTGAGCCACTCGCTCTGGCTGCGAAAGGCATCTTCGCTCCAGATTCCGCCATCCATCTCCAAAGCGTTATAATGGAGGCTTATATCGTGGCCATCGGCCTTCAATTGCTCATAGATAGCCGGAGAATAACCCGGTTCAAGCATGCACCAGGTCGATCGAATGCCGACCTCCCGAAGCAGCTTCAATGCGGCCGTCGCATGCTCGTCGCGATTCAGATCGCTGTCGTGCGAGATGGCGGCCACGGCCGGGATGCCCGCAGGCCAATAACCCAGGAAAGGGAGCGTCTTTCCCTTCGACAGCGCGATTTCGATCAGATGCCGGACCATGGCCGCCCGCCACCAGTCGGCGTAGGGAAAGGCATAGTAAGGAATGCCCGTGGCGGTCGTCAGACGATCGAATTCCCAATCCATCGCGCAGCGGTCGTCCGCCTTCAACGTGTCGTCCTGAACGGGAATGGATCCGTCGGGCGCCGATGCGCCGTCGTCGTATACAGGACTCGTGCCTTGCTGCAGGGCGACGATCGTGCCGACGATGTCGACCGACCAGCGCTCGAACGTGCCTTCGCCCCAAGGGATGGAGAGCAGCGCCGGACCGGATTCGGCGCCCGATGGGCTGCCGTTGCGCAGCGTGCCGAACGCCTTGTCGCCTCGGACCTGACCGGAGAGCTTGCTCCAACCCGTCGCGGACAGGAATCGAACCGGGGCGGAGCCTTCGGGAAAGACGGCGTAGCCTGCGCCGAGCGGACGTTCCTCGAAATAGCCGAGCTTTTCCGCCATTCCCTTCAGACCGGCGTACGAGACGACGGTGCCTCCGTTTTTCACGTACGTTAGCAGTTTGTCCCGATTGTCCGCGTTTTCGTCGAACAAGGCCGGGATCAGAATATCCGGCTGCCATTCCAAGGCGTCTTCGAGCGAATCGAAGATGCGAAAAGGGATGCGGAGACGGCCCAGCACTTCTTCGACATAGCCTTCGAAGGAGTTGACGCCGTATCTTTCTTTGCGCGTTCGAACCGAGGCATCGGTTAAAATTGCTATTGTGCCCAATTCCACGTGGTGTCACTCCTTTGTGAATCAAAGCATTCGACATTGATGATAGACAATCTAACGTAAATGCGAGATCCCATTTTTTAAATTAGGATAGGTTTAGAACCAATTCCATTATATCATGAAGCGGTTGCCTTGCGTCAATAACGAAATGTCATAAAATTTCACCCCAATAAAAAAAAGAAACCGCTTCATAAATGAACGGTTTCTTTGTAAACGCAAACACCTAACATCGTGTACCAAAAGTCAGATCGGGTCTTACGCATTTCGCAATTTGTCGGTCAGACGCCTTATCGTCTGGGCCGGCGTTTCGAATCCCGCCCAGAACAGGTTCATCTCTTGAACGAGCGTCAGCTCCAGGGTCGGATCGGGCAGCATCTCGTTCATGAAGTACGCAGGCTCCGAATTGGTCTCCGTCAAGCCGAGCGCGCTGCGTTCGCGTTCCGTCCACACTTCTTCGTTCACCTTCGAATAGATGGACAGAAGTTTGGCTTCGCTTGCCATGCGCATCTGATAGTCGGCCCGCATCGCGAATTGGGCGAACTGCTTGGCCAGCGTCGGATTCCCGCTCGTATGCGGAATCATCATGCCGTTGGCGATCGCGAGGTTTCCTTTGACGGCGTCTTTGCTTGCAGGCAGGGGGATAACGGTCACGGGAAACGCGGCGTTGTTCATGCTGGTCGTCAGCGTCGTCGTCAGAAACATGCCAAGGCGGCCCTCGTCGAACAACTGGGCGAGAAGCTCCCAGTCGTTGACCGCCATCACCGGACTTACGCCCTCCCGATAAAGGAGCGATTGAACGAAATCCAGAAAACCGGCCAGCCCTTCGGTGTTCAGCATGCCGGACGGCTCTTGCCGGAACGGGTAGCTGTGCTTCCTGGCGAGAACCGGCCAGCGGTACAGCGATGAAGATAAGCCGAAGCCGTAAATGTCGTTCAGGCCGTCCCCGTTCGAATCCCTTGTCAGCGTTTTGGCCGTCTCGACGAATTGTTCCCAGCTCCATTTTTTATGCGGGAGCTCCAAACCGCTTTCTTCGAACAATTGCGGATTGCACGCGAGGAATACCGGCGAATAAGTGAGCGGGATGGCATACTGTCCGTTCATATGGCCGAAAATTTCCATGAGCTTGTCCTGGGCGATCTCCAGCTCCGGTTCGATATCCTCCAGCGTCAAGAACTTGTCGAGCGGCAAACGCTGCATGTCGATGTCGCTCATGATGACGATGTCCGCGTTGACGCCGAAGCTGGACAAGTCCTGGAGGAAGTCCTCGTTGCCGACGCCCGTGCCGAACTGTCTGAACTCGACGTTCGGATAATGCGCATTGAACATCTCGATCAGAATCGGCAGCGCCTTGTTCACGTAAGAGGAATGCTGCGGACAAATGATGTTGATGACGCTCCCCGCATGCTTGCCGATGTCGAGCTCCTTGCTGACCATCGTGCCGCGACCGACCATCTTGACCAAAAGCCCCTCATTCGTCAGCAGCTCGAGCGCTTGCCGCAGCGAATTGCGGCTAATGTCGTATACCTGGCACAGCTCCTTCTCCGGAAGCAGGAACTGGCCCGGCTTCAGATGGCCGGACAGAATCTCCGTCCGCAGCTTTCCCGCCAGCTCGATATATCGAAATTCCTTCTTGATCACAAAACCCCTCCATAAGGTGAACGAACCAGAAATTAGCTTCCTATTATTATTATAACGCCTGGCGTCATGTTGGTATAGGTTTGGTACAATTGTCGTTGACACCGTTTGAAAAAGGGTGCTATAGTTGAGTGCGTTCAGTCGCATAAATAATCGTTTTGTATTCAGAAAATAATTGCTGGAGGAATGGGCCGTGAAAGGTAACATACCCGTCATACCGACGCCGTTCGATAATGGCAAAATCGACTACGAAGGCTTTGAAAATTTGATTCGGCATACGTCCGACTACGTAGAAGGCTACGTCATCGGAGGGAGCACGGGCGAATCTCCCGCATTATCCGCCGAAGAGCGCATCGAGATCGCCGAATATTTCGGCAAGCGTCTGCCGAACAAGCATATCGTCATCGGCCTTGGACATACGAACCTGGAGGAAGCGTCGAGAATCGGCAAGGCGGCTGCACATGCAGGCATCCGGACCGCGCTTGTGCCCAGCCCTTATTATTTCCCGAATTCGCTGGATATGGTGAAGGCGTACATTGGGAGCCTGGCGGAGAAAACGGGCCTGCAGATCGTCTTCTACGACAATCCGGTCACGACCAAGACGTTCTACACGGCGCAGCAGTTGATAGAGCTCGCCGCAGCCGTTCCGGCGATCAAAGCGGTCAAGATGACCGACCATAACATGGGCAAAATCAGGTCGCTCAAGAAAAACACCGAGCTTGCCGTATTCGGCGGAGACGACATCATCGCCTATCGCGCGATCGAAGCGGGCGTCGACGGAAATATGATTATCGCGCCGATTATCTTCCCGAAGGCATTCAAGGAGAGCTGGGATTTGCACCGGGCCGGCAAGCGCGAAGAGAGCTTCGCCCTTTTCTCCAAAGCGATACTGCCGTTCATCCATATGTTCGGTCCCGGGGACGAGATTCCGACGACCAAAGCGCTCTACAAGCATCTCGGTCTGTTCAAGAGCGCCGAGACGCGGCTTCCTTTGCTGCCGTCCGACGAACATCGCATAAGCGAGACGCTGCTGGGCTATAACTTCGGCTTGTCCCAAATCTAAGCGCGGCCGATCCAATTTAGGAAAGGAGGGGACTTGCATGAAGAAGTGGCTGGACTTGACCGGCAAGCTGGAAAACGGCATGTGGAACTACGGCGCTCCGTTCCCCGAGATTGCCGTGGAAAAGGTTGCGAATGCGGCGGAGGACGGCTATGAAGGCCACGCCTTTCGCCTCCATTCCCTTGCGGGGACCTATCTGGAGACGGCGAACCACCTGTTCGCCGACCGGGAGCTGCTCGGCGACGTCGGCCTCGATCGCCTCGCGATGAGAGCATGGGTCGCGCAGCTGCCCGACAAGCGGCCGTACGAAACGATTGGGGCCGCCGAGCTGGAGCGGGCAGTCGGATCGGTGCTGGAGCCTGGCGACGCGCTGCTGATCGCGACCGGCTGGGATTCGCGCTGGAACCTTCCCGGCTACACGGAGTCGAGTCCTTACTTCGAATCCGAGGCGATGGATTGGATTATCGAGCGCGACGTCGGCTTGCTTGGCATGGACATCACGTCGATCGAAGATCCGCGCCTCCCCGGCGGGGAGATGCCGATGCTCAAGCGTTACTATGCCAAGGACCGTCTGATGGCCGCGCCGCTCGTCCGGCTGCGGGAAGCGGGCGAGGGGCCGTGGACGCTTATGGTGCTGCCGCTCAACATTCCGGATGTATGCGCCGCCCCGTGCCGGGCGATTTTGTTTCAGCCGTAGCGGCGAAAAGCAGGAGACGTTCGAGCCGGGCGGCTCTTTCTTTTTAAGGATCGGCAGGTCACTGAGAATGCGACGGGGGGGCGCCGTATGAGCAATGCTACCGTGAAAGAAAACAGGCTCGAAGGCACGCTGGATTGGCAAGTGACGCGATTCATCCACGAATATCCGGAAACGACGATCGGTATGCTTTATCCGCTGACCCGGGGGCTGCGGTCTCCGGCCATCGAAGGATTCGCTTCGGCCGCGAGCGTATACCCGGGCGAGCGGATCGACTTCATGGTCAGTCTGCACCCGGCCGGCGCTTATACGATCGATATTTATCGGTTGGGCTATTACGGGGGCAAGGGCGGCCGGCACGTTAGGCAGATCGGACCGCTGGGCGGCTCTCCGCAGCCGATGCCGATGGAGACGATCGAGCGGCTTCGGGAATGCGAGTGGGAGACCGGAGCGTCGCTTGTCGTGCCGGACGATTGGCCGAGCGGCGTCTATCTGGCCAAGCTGTCGAGAGAGGAACCTCAGCAAGCGCAAAGCTACATGATTTTCGTGGTGAAACGAAGAGGACCTGCGGACATCGTCGTTCAAGTGAGCGATCTTACCTGGCAGGCGTATAACAAATGGCCGGGGATCAACTCGCTGTACGACGACGGCACGCCGTATTTGTGGTATCAAGGGCCGAACGTGCGCGTGAGCTTCAATCGTCCGTATTCCAAATATGCCCAGATCGTGGATTCGCCGATGTCCTGCGGATCGGGACAATTCCTGCTGTGGGAGTTCCCGCTTGCGTATTGGCTCGAGGCGGAAGGCTACGACGTGGCGTACTGCTCGAACTTGGATCTGCACGAGGAAGCCGATTGGGCCGGGAAGTGCCGGGTATTCATCTCCGTCGGGCATGACGAATACTGGACCCGCCGGATGTACGACCACGCCGCGGCCGCGCGTGACGAAGGCGTCAGCCTGCTCTTTCTGTCCGGCAACGCCTTGTGCCACGAGATCGTGACTTACGGAGAAGAAGGCAAGCCGTTCCGGTCCTTCGCCAGACACAAGCGATTCCACGACGAGCATGAGCTGATGGGTTCTTCGACGTTCGGCTCGGCCTATGGCGACTGGACGGTCGCCAGGCCGGAGCATTGGATGTTCGAAGGCACGGGGATGAAGAAGGGAGACGCGATCCCGGGACTGGTCGGCTGGGAGTACCACGGGGCGCCGTTCAAGGAGATCGAAGGTCTCGAGGTCGTGGCGGAGAGCCGCCTGTTCCGTATACCGGATCCGGACGACGACAAGCTTGCGAAGCCGGAGCACGGCATTCACGGCGCGGTCATCTATCCGGGACCCAGAGGCAACTGGGTATTCAATGCGGGAACGATCTGGTGGGCGAACGGGCTCAGCAGTCCTCCGGGCCACATCCCGGCGTCGGGGACCTTCGGCCGGACGCAAGGGGTGGACGCCAGGGTGCAGACGATCACCCGCAATCTGCTGTCCGAATGTCTGAAGGGCAAGAGAAAGCCCGATTAATCGTCAGGCAAGCCGGCGCTAGCGAGGACGCTCTTGCCTTTCGTCCGAATAGCCGAGCTTGCCGGATATGGCCGACGCCTTCTCTTGAAGAAGCTTGCCGAAGGCGTCGAAGGAAATGCTCGGCAGCTCGCTTCTCAGCGCGGTAATCCCGATCGCTCCCGCCGTTTTCCCGCTATGGTCGAAGATCGGCGCGGCGATGCAGCGGATGCCGGCTTCGCCTTCCTCGTCTTCGATGGCGTAGCCCTTCTCCCGCACGCTGGCCAGGAACGCCTTGAAGACCGAAGCCGAGGTCATCGTATGCTCCGTCGTTTTGGGCATGCCGTGCATCGCGATGGCATGCGTCAACCGCTCGTCGGTCATATAGGCGGCGAGCGCCTTGCCTACGCCCGAGTTATGCAGCATTTGGGTTTGTCCGATCTGGGTGGAAAATTGGACGAAGCCGGGTCCGTTCACTTTATCGATGTAGCGCGCCTTATCGTTTTCCAGAACGGCCAGGTGGACGGTGAACTTCAGCTTGCTGCGCGATCGCTTCCATCTCGGGTCTGGCCGCCTGGCGGATATCCAGCTTGGAGAGCCTCTCCATGCCGACGTTGTAAAGCTTCAAGGTCAATTGATATTTGCCGGCTTCGGCCCTTGCGACATAGCCGAGGTTCTCCAGCTCGCTCAGGATCGTAAAGATCGAGGACTTCGGCAATCCGCTTCGCTCGTAAATGTCCGTGATGCCGAGCGCATCTCTGGAGGCTGCCAGCATCTCGATAATCGCCATTCCTTTCGCTAAAGCGGGGACGCTGTACTTGTTTTTCATACGCAACACCTTTTCAATATACTGAAAAATTTGTTCAAATCATTAAAACATATTTCGCAAACGGTCGCAATATACGAAACGATTTTCGTAAAAATGATTCTTTAGACCCGGAAGTTTGGTCTGCTTTTCGCGTCGAAATTCAATTCATTGTCTAAAATTTTTACTATCTGAAAATGTTGGGGTGGTTTGGAGTGGAATTCAAATTTATCGGAGATCTGGAAGGGCTGGAAACGGGACTTCGCGAGCTGGCCGCCGAAGCGGGCGTTACGCTGTCGGACGAAGGAAGAGCGGTCGAGGTGATCCGCCATGACGAAAATCGCATTGTCGTGGAGGCGAAGGAAGGCAGCCTGCGAATCGCGTTCGGACGGAAAATTCACTTCTTCCGGGCGGTCGGCCTGCTGGTCGCGGGGCTTCGAGAAAACGGCGAGTTCCGCATCGAAGAGGTGCCTCAGTTCGATATGAACGGCCCGATGTTCGACGTCTCCCAGGGCGGCGCGGTCATCCGCACCGCTTCCGTCAAGGCATTTCTGCGTAAAATGGCGCTCATGGGGCTCGACATGATCATGCTGTACGCGGAGGACAGCTTCGACGTGGCCGGCCAGCCGTACTTCGGCTACATGAGAGGACGCTACACGCAGGATGAGATCAAGGAAATGGACGATTACGCAGATCTGTTCGGCATCGAGATGATTCCCTGCATCCAGACGCTCAGCCATCTGGCGGACGTGCTTAAATGGAACGCCTTCGCCGATATCCGCGACGACCATGAGACGATGCTGGTCGGCTACGATCGGACGTACGAATTCATTGAACAGATGATCGCGGCGGCGGCGGCTCCCGTCCGGACGAAGCGCATCCATATCGGGATGGACGAAGCCTGGAAGCTCGGTCTCGGCAACTATTTGTCGAAGAACGGCCTGCGTTCCAAGTTCGACATTATGAACGACCACCTCAAACGGGTCATGGAGATCGTCGAGCGGCACGGCCTCGTGCCGATGATGTGGAGCGACATGTACTTCCGCGCCGGCTCGGAGACGGGCGACTACTACGACGTCGACGGCGTCATTTCCGACGAAGTGATCGCCGGCATGCCCCAAAATATGCAATACGTCTATTGGGACTATTACCACTACGACGAAGCTTTTTATACCGACTTCGTCCAACGGCACAAACGCTTCGGCTCGACCCCGATCTTCGCGGGCGGCATCTGGAACTGGAAGGGCTTCGTTCTGAACTACGGCGCGACGTTCGATTCGACGAACGCGGCGCTGAACGTGTGCAAGCGCGAGGGCGTGCGCGAAGTGATCGCCACCCTGTGGGGCGACGACGGCACCGAATGCGACTGGTTCTCCGCGCTGCTCGGCCTGCAGCTGTTCGCGGAGCACGGCTATGCGGCGGAGCTCGACGAGGACAAGCTTCGCCGGCGCTTCCACTACTGCACGGGCGCGCACATGGACGACTTCATGGCGATCAAGAACATCGACGAACCGCCGGGCATCAAGCCGGGCAACCTGGAGACCTACAACCCTTCTCGCTACATGCTCTGGCAGAACGTCATGATGGGGCTGTTCGACGCCAATATTCGCGGCCTGGAAGTCGCCGAACACTACGCCGGCCTGGAGAAGGAGATGGCGCTGTACAAGACCCGCAACGGGGAGTACGGCTTCGTGTTCGAAGTGCTGGAGCGGCTGTGCGCCGTGCTCGCGCTCAAAGCGGACGCCGGCATCCGGATCACGGACGCTTATCTGGCAGGGGACAAGGCTGCGCTGTCGCGTATGGCGCAGGAGACGCTGCCGGAGATCCGGACGCGGGTGGAGAAGCTCCGGGATTATCATATCGAGCGCTGGCATATCGTCAACAAGGCGTTCGGCTGGGATATTATCGACCTGCGCTACGGCGGACTGCTCGCCAGCCTGTCCACGGCGATCGCGCGCATCGCCTCGTTCGTGGAGGGCCGCGCCGAACGCCTCGAAGAGCTTGAAGAGCAGCGGCTGCCGTTCCAGAGCCAGGAAGGCCTCGTGGATTGTTATCTGTACAAGCATATGCCGACGCCGAGCCGCATCTCTCAATAAAGGCCGTGTCCGGAAAGGAAGGCGACAGCCATGAAGGGGAACGAACAGCTGCCGGCATCGATCCGGCGGTGGATCGCGTCGAATCGCGATCGGATGACCGACCTGCTTCTCGAGCTTGTTCGGCACGATACGGTGAATCGGGTCGTCGACGGGACGGAGCGGGAGTGCCAGCATACGCTCCATGCCAGGCTGCAGGAGCTCGGCCTGGCGTCGGAGCTGTACAGCCCCGAAGAGGTGCCTGGCTTCCGCGAGCATCCCGCCTATTATCCGGGCAAGGACTACGGCAACAGGCCGAACGTTAGCGCGGTATGGAAGGGGAAGGGCGGCGGACGTTCGCTGCTTTTCTCCAGCCATATCGACACGGCGGCCGTCGCGCCGGGCTGGGAGACCGATCCGCATGCGCCGTATATCGACAGCAACAAGCTGTACGGTCTCGGCGCTTACGATATGAAGGGCGGTCTCGTCGCCTCGATCATGGCGGTGCGCTGCCTGCAGGAGCTTGGCATCGAATTGCAAGGCGACGTCCGCATCGAGTCGGTCGTCGACGAGGAGTTCGGCGGCGCGAACGGCACGGTAGCCGGGCGGGCGCGCGGCGACCATGCCGACGCCGTCATCATTCCCGAGCCGACGAATCTCGCGCTGTACGCGGCGACGCGGGGCGGCGCGCTATGGCGCGTCACGTTCCGGGGGACGACGGGGCTGTCGTTCAACGGCGAGGAAGTGCGGAATCCGGCCAACGACGCCGCGCGGTTTATCGTGTTCCTGGAGCAGCATGAACGGGAGCGGGCGAAGCGGACGGGACCGGCTCCATGGTACGCGCATTCGAAGGATACGCTGCCGATTATCGTCACCCGGCTGGAAGCCGGCGATATGGGCTCGCCCCTGTGCGACGTCGGCCCCGTCGAATGCCATGTCGATATTTGGGTCGAATGTTATCCCGGCGTGGACGAGGACGGGCTGCGCGAGGAGCTGCTCGCCGGCTATGAGCGCTTCTGCGGCCGCAGCTACGAGCAAGGGCTGCAGAAGCCGGCGTTCGCCAGAATGATCCGCTTCCTGCCGGGCAGCGAGGTCGATCCCGGCTTCCCGCTGCTGCCGCTGCTGGCCGACGAGATCGAGGCGGCCACGGGGCGGCCGGCCGAGGTGACCGGCTCGCCGTTCGCCTGCGATGCCTTCGTATTCAACGCGTACAGCCCGTCGAAGGCGCTGATTCTCGGACCGTCGGGCGGCAACGCGCACGCGCCGGGCGAGTTCGTCGAGCTGGACAGTCTCGACGCGCTGACGGAAATTTATGCGAAAACGATCGTCAGTTGGTGCGGATTGTCGTCGTAAAAAAACGGAGTACATTCATCGGACAGGAGGAGAGCGCGTGAGACAAGCAGTGAGCACGAATCAGGCATCGATCGGCAGCGGTCCGTATTCCCAGGGCATCGCGGTCGGCCATATGCTGTTCGTATCGGGACAGGGACCGCTGGATGCGGAGGGCGAGATCGTGCCGGGAGACATCGAAGCCGAGACGAGGCTGACGATGGACAATGTCAAGGCAATCGTCGAGGCCGGCGGCTACACGATGGACGACGTCGTCAAGGTGAGCGTCTACTTGGCCAGCCTGGCGGATTTTAACCGCTTCAATGCGGTGTACGTGTCGTACTTCGATGCGCCGTATCCGGCACGGACCTGCGTCGAAGCCGGACTGGACGGCATCAAGGTCGAGATCGACGCGATCGTATGCAAGCAAAGCTAAGGAGAGGAGCGGGCTGTCCATGCAACGGTTTGTAAATCGCACGGCGCTGGTCACGGGAGCAGGACAAGGCATCGGGTTCGCCATCGCGGAGCGATTCGCGGCCGAGGGGGCGCACGTTCTGCTGGCGGATATCAAGGAATCGGTGTTGATCGAGGCGGAGGCGAAGCTGCAGGCGGCCGGTTATTCGGCTTCCAGGTATGTGCTTGACGTCTCGAACCCCGATCAGGTGGATGAGACTGTCGACCGGATGATCGAGGAGCGGGGCGCGATCCATATCCTCGCCAACAATGCGGGCATCGCCTGGGAAGAGCCGTTCGTCGACATCAAGCACGAGAACTGGCGCCGCATGATCGATGTCAACCTCAACGGCATGTTCTACGTCGCGCAGCGCGTAGCGCGTCATATGAAGGAGCGGGGCGAAGGCGCCATCGTCAATATGGCTTCGACCAACGGCCTGGCCGGCGAGGCGAAGTATGCGCACTACAATGCTTCGAAGGGCGGCATCGTCCTGCTAACGAAGACGATGGCGCTCGAGCTCGGCACTGCCGGCATTCGCGTGAATGCGGTATGCCCAGGTTACATCCAGACGCCGATGTCGGAGGCGATCGACGATCCGGCATTTGTCGAGAACTATATCAACAATCATATTCCGCTGGGCCGCGTCGGCAAGCCGAAGGATGTAGCCGGCGTATTTGCCTTCCTGGCGTCGGACGATGCCGCGTTCATTCACGGCGAATGCATCGTCGTGGACGGCGGCCAGCTGGCCTGAGGAGACCGTACGGGAGGTGAAAGACATGCAAAAATACGAGCTGGATACGCCATGCATCGTGGTCGACCAAGATAAGCTGAAGGCTAACATCGCGCGCGTCCAGCGGCTGGCCGACGAGGCGGGCATCGCGCTTCGGCCCCATGCCAAGACGCACAAGACGCCCCAGATTGCCAGAATGCAGCTGAAGGCCGGCGCGGTCGGCATTACGGTCGCCAAGCTCGGAGAAGCGGAAGCGATGGCGGACGGCGGGATCGGACCGATTCTGATCGCCTATCCGATCGTGGGCAAGACGAAGCTGGAGCGGCTGATGCGACTCGCTGCCCGCGCGGAAGTGACGGTTGCCGTGGACAGCCTGGAGGCGGCCGCCGGCATATCGGACGCCGCAGTCAATGCGGGCATCGTCATGCCGGTCTGGATCGAGGTCGATCCGGGGTACGGCCGGGCGGGCGTTCAGCCGGGAGAAGCGCTATTGCGACTTGGTCGCGAGTTGCGGACATTGGCGGGCATCCGCGTGACCGGCGTACTCGTATTCGCCGGTCAGTCGTACGATGAAGACAGCGATGAAGGGCGCATCCTTGTAGCGGAGCGCGAGGCGGCGACCGCCTTGGCGTCCGCCGAAGCGCTGCGCGGCCTGGGCTTCCCGATCGAATCGGTCAGCGCGGGTTCGACGCCGGTCAGCCGCTTCGCGTCCGCCATGAAGGGCGCGACGGAGATGCGTCCCGGCACATACGTCTTCGGCGATCTGACGCAGGTGAAGGCAAAGGCGATGAACGTTGGGGAATGCGCGCTGACGGTGCTCGTTACCGTCGTCAGCCGACCGGCGCCGGACCGGGCCGTCATCGACGCCGGGACCAAGGTGTTCACGTCGGACGGCGAGGATTCGCCGATCGGCACGGGCCGCGGCTACGTGATCGGGCATCCGGGTATCGAAGTCGCCTGGTTTAACGAAGAGCACGGCGTGCTGCGCCTGCCCCCGGAGGAACGGGAGCTGAAGATCGGCGATAAGCTGGAGATCGTTCCCGTCCACTGCTGCGCCGTCGTTAATATGCTGGACGTGATGCACATGGTCCAAGGGGACGAAGTGAAGGACGTTCTGCCGATCGCCGGACGCGGGAGGGTGAAATAAACGATGCGCCAAGACGAATGGAACCCGGTCGTTTCGTCCGCGCGGCCGGCAGCCTTGGGCGAGGGGCCGTGCTGGGACGAGCGGACCGGCACGCTGCTATGGGTCGACATTACGGGTGCGGCCGTTCGTCGACTTGATCCGTCGAGCGGGCGTTCGGCGTCGTACCCGGCTCCCGAATGGATCAGCGCGATCGTGCCATGCACGAACGGAAGCTGGATCGCGGCTGCCGATCGCAGTCTGTATCGCTGGGAGCCGGAAAACGGGAAATTCGAAGAAATTTTGCGTCTGGAGCTGCCCGGCTCTATTCGCTTCAACGACGGCAAGGCGGGACCGGACGGGCGGCTCTGGATCGGAACGATGGATCGGAGCGGGGGAACGGCCGATCGGCAGCCTGTACCGGATCGATCGCGATATGACCGTCATCGAAGCCGTGCGGGACGTGACTTGCTCCAACGGTCTGGACTGGAGTCCGGACGGCCGCGAGATGTATTACGTCGATTCGGCGATTCGCGAGGTTCGCGCCTATGCCTTCGACGCCGAGCGAGGCGAGCTCGGCGAGAGACGTACGGCGATCCGCCTGGAGGAAGGAACGAATGGGGTACCGGACGGGATGACGCTCGATACCGAGGGCATGCTCTGGGTTGCCCAATGGGGCGCCGCTCGGGTAGCGCGCTGGAATCCGGCCGACGGCTCGCTGCTGGCGCAGGTGCGCCTTCCCGCGCTTCAGCCTTCAAGCTGCGCGTTCGGCGGGGAGCGGCTGCAGACGTTGTACATGACAAGCGCATCCGACGGAATGCGGGAGCCGGAGCTTGACGCTTATCCGCATTCGGGCGCGCTGTTCGCGCTGGATTTGAGCGCCGCCGGGCTGTCGGGCAGGCGGCCGTTCGCATTCGACATGGCTTACTAACTGGAGGTATAAAAGATGAAGCTTCTGCACTATCGGGAAGACGGACGGATTAAACTCGGGATCTCCACCGTTCACGGCGTCCTCGACGTCGAGGCGGCGGAAGGCGGAGCTTCGCCGGAGCTGGCGTCCGCGGACGCTGCGCTTGCGGCGGGAAGCGCGGCGCTGGAGCGGCTTCGCGCGCTGGACCGCCGCGTCTCGGAGCAAGGGCCGGCGGCGTTCGCGGGCGCGCTTCGCCGCGAAGCCGACCTCGCGCTGGAGCCTTGCGTGCTTCGCCCCGGCAAATTGATCTGCGTCGGCCTGAACTACCGCAGGCATGCCGAGGAGACGGGCTCGCCTATTCCGTCCTATCCGATTCTGTTCAATAAATTCGACAACGCGCTGTCCGCCCACGGCCGGGACGTCCGTCTGCCGAAAACTTCGTCCAAGACGGACTACGAGGCCGAGCTTGGCATCGTGATCGGGCGCGAGACGTTTGACGTATCGCCCGAAGAAGCGCTGGATTACGTCGGAGGGTACTGCAATGTGAACGATGTCTCTGCCCGCGACCTGCAGCTGCGAACCTCGCAATGGCTGCTCGGCAAGAGCCTCGACGGCTTCTGCCCGATCGGTCCGTACCTCGTGACGTCTGACGCCGTTCCCGACCCGAACGGGCTCGGCATCCGCTGCTCGGTTAACGGCGAGCTTCGCCAGAACTCGAATACGAGCGACATGATCTTCGATTGCCGTATGATCGTCAGCTATATTTCCCGCCATATGACGCTGCGGCCGGGGGGATCTGATCATGACCGGCACGCCGGAGGGCGTCGTGCTCGGGTATCCCGAGGAACGCCAAGTTTATTTGAAGCCGGGCGACATCGTCACGGTCGAGATCGACGGTCTCGGCGCGCTGACGAACCGGTTCGTCTAAAGGAGTGCTAAACGTCATGAAAGCATTGGTCTATACCGCCCCCCGAAGAGATGAAGCTGATGGAATGTCAGGCGCCCGTGCCCGGACCGGAAGAAGTGCTGATCCGGGTCGTCTACTCGGGCATTTGCGGCTCGGAGCTGAGCGGGTATATGGGGCATAACTCGCTGCGCAAGCCCCCCGATGATTTTCGGTCACGAGCTGTCCGGCACGATCGAGACCGCAGGCCCCGAAGGCGAAGCGCGCGGTCTGCGCGCGGGCATGCGCGTCACCGCCAACCCGCTCGTGACCTGCGGCAAGTGCCGCTACTGTCTCGCCGGTCAGGAGTCCTTGTGTCCGGAACGCAAGCTGCTTAGCGCCGCCCTGCCCGGAAGCAACGCCGAGTTCGTCAAAGTGCCGGCCGCGTTCGTGCACCCGCTGCCCGATCACGTGACGCTGGCGGACGGCGCTTTGACGGAGCCCGTCGCCTGCGGCGCGCGCGTAGCCGAGCTGACGGCTGCCCGGTCCCGAGGACACGGTGCTCGTCATGGGCATGGGGCCGATCGGCATTTTCGCGCTTCAGGCGGTGCTGCTCAGCGGAGCCGGCCGGGTCATCGCGGTCGATCTGAGCGACGATCGGCTCACCTTCGCTTCTTCGCTGGGCGCGATCGCCGTCAACCCGCGGACCGAGGACCTTGCCTCGCGTATCCGGGAATTGACGGGCGGACTGGGCGTCAGCGCGGCGATCGACGCGGTCGGGGCCGCCGAGACGCGCCGCCAGTGCGCCGAATCGGTCATGAACGGGGGAAGACTCGTCTTCACGGGACTTCATCGGGCCGAGACTGCGCTTGACTTCAACGATCTGGTGCGACGGGAGCTCAAGATCGCGGGCTCGTTCGCCTATTCGAAGGCGAACTTCAAGCAGGCGTTCGACTGGATCGCCGAGGGACGCATCGGGCTGGGCGACCGGATCGAGATCGCGCCGCTGGCGGACGGAGCCAAATGGTTCGACAAGCTGGTCCGGGCGCCGGGCCGCGAGATCAAGGTGCTGCTGCAGGTGTCCGAATCGCCGGACGCGACTTCCCATTGATACGAAAGCTTCATTACCGGCTCGGCGTCGACACTGAAATTTTCGTCCATATTTGACGACAGTCGATAGGACAAGCGCCGCCGAAAAGGGGCCCGCCAGCGAAAGAAGCGCCCATCCCCGTGCGGTGGGCGCTGTTCGCCGTTGAGCGCGTTTTCATTTTTTGCGTCTTTGTATCTTTATTTGCGCGCAGCCATGCAAATATCGAGCATTTCCAATTCGCGCTGCACTCGGTATCGTAAAAAAGTCGGGGAAAATCATCAGGCTCAGGAGGAGGTCGTGGCATGGAAACGATATTGGACCGTTTGCGAAGTAAACTCGTTGTATCCTGCCAGGCATACGAAGGAGAGGCGTTGTTCGGGAGCGAGATGATGGCCCGCATGGCGCTCGCGGCCAAGCGCGGCGGGGCGGCGGGCATCCGCGCCAACCATCCGGACGACATCCGGGCGATCAAGCGCAAGACGGGGCTGCCGGTCATCGGCATTTGGAAAAAAGATTACGAAAGTTCCGACGTGTACATCACTCCGACGTTAAATGATGCGCTGGCCGTTCGCCGAGCCGGCGCAGAGATCGTCGCCATGGACGCGACGGGGCGGGACCGTCCGGGCGGGGAAAGCCTGCGGGATATCGTTCAGGAAATGAAAAAGCAGGAGGGTCTTCTGCTGATGGCCGACGTGTCCACCGTCGAGGAAGGCGAATACGCGCAGCGCATCGGATTCGATCTCGTCTCGACGACGCTGTCCGGCTATACGCCGTACAGTCCGAAAAGCGACGAGCCCGATTACGCGCTGCTCGAAGCGCTCGCCGGGCGGCTGTCCGTTCCCGTGGTCGCCGAGGGCCGCATCCAGACGCCTGCCCAGGCGGCAAGATGTTTGCGTCTTGGCGCTTGTTTCGTCGTCGTCGGGACGGCGATTACGCGTCCGCACCTGTTGACTGAAATGTTCGTGAAGGGCCTGGAACAAACAGACTTCCCGACCGTCGTGCCGGAATGAAACGCGTTGTGCTGGCTTTCGATATTGGCGGAACGAATGTCAAATCGGGTTTGATCGACGATAGCGGCGCGCTCCTGACCAGGCAGACGGCTCCGTCGCAAGCGAAGCTCGGAAGAGACGCGCTGCTGACGCGGCTTCATGCGTTGATCGGCGAATACCGGAGGGCAGCATCCGAGCGGAATGCGGAGATCGCGGCGATCGGGATCGGCACGGCGGGCTATGTCGATCGGCACGGGACGGTCGCCTACGCGACCGGCAACATTCCGGGATGGACCGGCGTCCGTCTGCAACAGGATCTTGCGTCCCTCTACACAATGCCGGTCAGCGTCGTGAACGACGTATTCGCGATCGCCGCAGGCGAAGCGTGGACGGGAGCCGGCCGTTCGTTCGAACGCTTTTTATGCGTATCGCTCGGAACCGGCATCGGGGCTTGCCTCTGGGAGGACGGCAAGCCGTATCCGGGGGATGAGGGGTTTGCCGGCGCGATCGGCCATCAGGTGATCGAGATCGCAGGCAGGCTTTGCACCTGCGGACAGCGCGGCTGCTGGGAAGCGTATGCGTCCGTGAGCGCGCTGAGCGCGATGCTGAACGAAGCCGGAGAGAAACGTCGATTCGCGACGCCCGAGCAGTTGTTCGAATTCGCGCGCGCCGGAGACCTGAAGGCGCTGGAGCTCGTCCGCAGGTATGCCGGATACGTGGCTGCGGGCTTGCTCAATTCCTTGTACGCGTTAAATGTAAAAAAAAATCGTATTGACGGGCGCGATCGCGCAACAAGGCGTTTTTCTTGCCGATCTGATCCGCCGGCATATCGCGGATACTGCGATGCCGATCTTTGTACGGGACGACTTCGAGATCGTCACCTCCGAGCTCGGAGACGATGCGGGCGTCGTCGGCGCGGCCCGTCCGGTTATACATCATGCCAAATAGGGAGGCGATTGCCTTGAAAAGCATCGTATACTTGCCGTTGGACGAAAGACCTTGCAATTACGACTTCCCTCAATATCTGGCCGACTTAACCGATCTGGAGCTTCGGGTTCCGCCTCGCGCCATGTTGGGCTGCAAAAAAAAGGCCTTCCGATCCGGACCGCGTACGGGATTGGCTGCTCGAACAAGTCCGTACGGCGGATTATGCCATCTTGTCCATCGACCAGCTCGTATACGGCGGCATCGTTCCCTCGCGCCTGCATCGTTTGACGGAAGCGGCTTGTATGGAGCGACTGACGCTTGCGAGACAATTAAAAGAAATCAACCCATCCGTCAAGCTGCTCGCCTTCAACCTGATCATGCGGGCGCCGGCCTATTCGAGCAGCGAGGAGGAGCCGGATTATTACGCCCTCTACGGCGCGGAATTATGCGAGCGGGGGGAAGCTGCTCGATCGGCGTCAAATCGGATGGACGGCGGAAGAGCAGTCTCGGTTTGACGAGCTGCTTAGGCGAATTCCGCCGGAAGTCGTCGCGGAGTTCGACGAGCGGAGAAGAACGAACGCCGTCGTTAATGAAGCGGCGATCGATCTGGTCCGCGAAGGGATCGTCGACCATCTGACGATTCCGCTCGACGACAACGCCGAATATGGCTTCACGGCGATGGAGCAGCGTCGATTGAAGCTGAAGGTCGTATCGTCGAAGCTGTCCCACGCCGTCTCCATCTATCCGGGCGCGGACGAGATCGGCTGCACCCTGCTCGCGCGGGCATTTACGGAAGCGAAGCAGTTCCGCCCTGGCGTATTCGTGCGGTACTCGGCCTCGAAGGGACCGTTTGTCATTCCGAAGTACGAGGACCGCAGCCTTCAGGAGAGCATCAAGTCGCATCTTCATGAAGCGGGCGCGCTGTTCGCGGACCATGCCGGCGATGCCGATGCCGTTCTGATGGTCCACGCTCCGGCCGTGGACGGAACGGCGGCCGCCGAGGTGGATACGCCGTACGAAGAGCGGCACCGCAGCTACAGCTCGGAAGCGAACCTGTCGTCGTTCGCCGATGCGATCGCGTATTATGCCGATCGAGGCAAGGTCGTCGCGCTCGCGGATGTCGCGCTGTCCAACGGAGCGGACTTCGCGCTGATGGATTTGCTGGCAGCCAGACGGCTTATTCCGCGGCTGAATTCCTATGCAGCCTGGAATACCTCGGGCAATTCGCTGGGCACCGTCATCGCGCATACGGTCATCGAAGCGTACTACAGAGGCGAGGGGCAAAGGGAGGACAACGCGGAGCGAAGACGTCGGAGCCGATGGAACCTCATGTACCGGCTGCTCGACGACTGGGGCTACCAGGCGAACGTGCGCACCCAAGTATGCCTGGCCGAGCTTCCGCGGCTCGGCGCAGATTATTTTAACCTGACGCACGTAAAGGCAAAAGTGGAAGGGATCATCGAGGACGGAATGAACGCTTTTATCCGGGAATCGATACGTCCGCTATTCGGCAGAAGTTATGCCGTATCGAAGGTGGATCTGTCTTGGGAGCGGATGTTCGAGCTTTCATTTACGCTGATCGAACAAGAGGAAGAAGCGGAGTTGTCTGCGTCGGGAGCAGTTCAATAGTACATACAAGGGGGGCGTCCCGATGTTCAGCAAGCTCCGCTTCTTCCGCAAAATGTCCTTTCAGGCCCAAATGTTGTCCGGCACCTTGTTTCTCAGCCTTTTTCCCGTCGCGCTGCTCGGAATCGCTTCCACGTGGCTGCTGGTATCGGGCGTGCAGCAAGAAGCGGATCGAAGCCACCGCATGATCCTGAAGCAGATCGAGTACCAGCTCAACGTGTTCCTGGCAGACCTTAAGGTGTCCTCGCTGCAAATTTCCGAAGATCTGATTATCCGGGAGTCGTTCATGCGAGGCATCTCCCGGGATCAGTTCCGATCGACGATGAGCATGATCGATACGATCAAAAAGTACAGAAGCGTGACCCGGACCCCGTTCGGCGTCACGCTTGTTTACCCCCGTCATCGTCAAGCCTATTCCACGCAATACGGATTGTCGTCCATCGATAGTCGTTACTACCGTCAAGTCGCCGCGATCGTCAATGCGCGATACATGGGCATCACGATCGTGACCCCCCGATACGTATCCGGGACAGGGCGACTTGCTGATCGTGAAGCCCGTGTCGGTCGACAACGAAATCGACGGCATCGTTCTGCTGCACGTCGACATCACCAAGTTTTACGAATATTTGCACCAAGTCGACATCGGCTCGACCAGCGTGCTGGTCGTGGACAGCCGCGGCCGCATCGTGCTCAGTCCGAATCGGGAGGAGATCGGCACGCGGATCTCTTCTACGTCCAGCCTGTACGCGTACTGGACGAACCCTGCCGCGACATCGGGCGCGACCGAGATCGGCGGCGAGACCTACAGCGTGACGACATTCAAGTCGCCCGCCAATTCGTGGACCTATGTGGCGATGACGCCGGAAAAGGAACTGAACCGGAAGGCAGGTCAAATCGCTTCGCTAACCTGGTGGATCGTCGCCGCCCTTGTCGTGCTGTGGGGCACCGTCGTATTTATAGGCGTCTATCGGTTGTACATGCCGATCCATCGCGTGTTTCAGAAGCTGCCCGCTCCTTCGGGCCGAAGGGGAGACACGATCACGGCGATCGATTCGTACGTGAGCGACATCCGGGAGGCGAACGAGAAGTTGAGCGGCCAACTGTTCGAACAGCTGCCTCTCGTCCGGGAAAACGTCGTGCTGCAGCTGCTGCACGGGAGCGTTCCGGAAGAAGAGATGCTGGAGCGAATGCGTCGGTACGATCGAACTTTTCAGGGGGGCTGTATTTTATACGGGGATTGTGGAGATCGACGCCCTTCACGAATTTATGCAAATGTTCCGGCAGGAGGACCGCACGTCGATGATGAGCGAGCTGTCTGCGATCGTGCGCGGCGCATGCGAAAATGCCTTCAATTGCATCGCCGTGACGCCCAGGCCGGGCCAGGTCGCCTTCATCGCCGCATCCGGACGTTCGGACGACGGCGAAGAGGCCGCGATCGCGGGCTTGTGCGACGATATTCGCCGGGAGATCCGCGAGCGCTATAAATTTACAGTCACGGCGGCCATCGCGCCGCCGACGGACGCCCTGCGAGAACTCGGGCAAGGCTACCAGCTTGCCCAGGAATATTTGAGTTTTCGCTATTTGCTCGGTCCCGACGCGACCATTACCCGGCACGATGTTGAGCGGTCCGACCGAATCGGGTCCGCAGACCGGATTACGGCAGCCTGGTACAAACGAATATTAACCAGCGTATCCGAAGGCGATTATGTCCTTGCAGAGGAACAATTCGGTCTCATGTTCGCGGAGCTGCCCCGTCATCTGCCCGACGACCGGATGATTCTGGGCGTGCTGACGTACTTCCTGGAGGAGATCGATCAGTTGATGCAGGACATTCAAGGCCGATCCCTCCAAGATTTGCTCGGCTTTAATCCCTATACGGACTTGTACGCTCAAAACACGCTCGGGCGTATGCGGGACTGGTTTCACAATCGGTTTTTCCCTTCGATTCGCCTGCAGTTGGAGCAGATTACGGTGGACAAAAGCCGGCTCATCGCCGAACGGACGCTGCAATACATCCAGCAGCACTACGACGAGGATTTCTCGCTTCAGCAGCTGGCCGGCGCGTTCGGCGTGTCCTCCGCACAGCTCAGCCGATATTTCAAGCAGACGATGAACGTCAATTTCGTCGACTACGTCATTCATTATCGGATATCCAAGGCGAAGGAATGGCTCGCGTATACCGATATGCCGATCAAGGACATCTCCGACCGGCTGAGATATACGACCACACAAAATTTCACGCGCGTATTCAAGCAAATCGTCGGCATTCCGCCCGGGCAATACCGCAATGACTGCATACAAGGTTCGCGTACGGCGAATGCCAAAGATAACGGAGATAACGGCTCGAATTAAGCCGTTATCTTTTTTTTGCGCAGTTGTATCTTTGCCTTTGACGATACCGCGCAAATAACGAGAATTTCCCTTAACCGAACAATTCGATATCGTCAAAGCATAAGCGGAAAGGGGGGGATTAGTTTGAGAGAACGAACGGGAGAAATGGCATTGAAACGGCCGGGCAGGACACGAATGAGAGACATCCGCAAGAACAAGTATATCTACTTGATCCTGCTGCCGGGTCTCCTCTATTACGGCATTTTCTGCTACGCGCCGATGTACGGCATCCAGCTCGCATTCAAGGATTTCAGGGCGATCGAAGGAATCTGGGGCAGTCCGTTCGTCGGCTTGAAGCATTACGCGTACATTTTCAAGGATCAGGAGTTTTGGCAGGCCTTTCGGAATACGATCGAGATCAGCTTCAGCCGTCTGCTATTCCAGTTCCCGGTGCCGATCGTGCTCGCGTTGCTGCTTAATGAGCTGCGGGAAGGCAGGTACAAGAAGTGGCTGCAGACGCTGTTCACCTTCCCGAACTTCCTGTCCTGGGTCATCGTATCCGGTATGATCGTCAACGTGTTCGGCACCGAAGGGGCCGTCAATCACCTGCTGACGCTGTTCGGCGGGAACGAGCAAATGTTCCTGGCCAACCAGGAGCTGTTCCGGCCGCTCCTCTACCTGTCGGATATTTGGAAAAGCTCGGGCTGGGTCGCCATCATCTACCTGGCTACGATCGCTTCGATCAGCCCGGACCTGTACGAAGCTTCGTATATGGACGGCGCCAACCGGTTCCAGCGCATGCTGTACATTACGTGGCCGGGTATCCGATCCGCCGTCGTGCTTATGCTGCTGCTGTCGGTGGGCAATACGATGAACGCGGGCTTCGACCAAATATTCAATATGTACAATCCGGCCGTGCTGCCCGTCAGCGATATTCTGGACACCTACATCTACCGCGTCACCTTCCAGACGTCCGGGGACTTCGGCTTCAGCACCGCCGTCGGTTTGTTCAAATCGCTCATCAATTTCGCGCTGCTGGTGCTGTTCGACCGGTTGGCGAAGGCAGTCGGCGAACGGGGCATTTTCTAACATGAAGGAGGTGTCGGAGGTGGGCTCCGAACGTAATTCGGACGGACAGACGCGCAAAATCAACTGGTTTTACGTCCTCAATGCCGCGCTGCTGGGACTGCTGGCCTTGACCATCCTGTATCCGTTCTACAATGCGGTTCTAATTTCGCTGGTGTCTCAAAAAGGAATACATGACGACGCCGTTCATGCTGTGGCCGACCGAGATCACGTTCGATGCGTACGCCTACATTTTCAGCAGCTCCCGTATTTTCCATGGCTATACGAATACGCTGCTAATCCTGGTGCTCGGCGTGCCCTACAATATGCTCGCGACGGCCTTTACCGCGTATGCGTTATCCAGAGAACGCTTTCCCGGCAAAAAAAATCGCCACCGCGCTGGTCGTGTTCACGATGTACTTCAGCGGCGGTCTTATCCCGCTGTACCTGCTCGTAAGAGACCTGGGCATCATGAACAGCCTGGCCTCCGTCATTCTTGTATACGGTGCCAATACGTTCTATCTGCTGCTTATGCGCAGCTACTTCGCCGAGATTCCGTTGGCGCTGGAGGAATCGGCCAAAATCGACGGCGCCAACGATCTCGTCATTCTGCTGCGGATCATGCTGCCGCTGTCGATGCCGATCGTGGCGACCGTGACGCTGTTCTTCTCGGTCGATCGCTGGAACGAATGGTTTAATGCGATGCTGTTCCTGCGGGAAGGGGATAAGTGGCCGCTGCAGCTCGTGCTTCGCAGCATCGTCATGTCGACGATCGACGACATCGGCAGCCGCAATGTCTCCATCCGCAAAACCGTGTTCGAGGATGGCGTGAAAATGGCCGCGGTATTCATCACGATGGCGCCGATCATGTTCACGTATCCCTTCCTGCAGAAATACTTTTTGAAAGGCATGCTGGTCGGGTCGGTCAAATCGTGACAGCCGATATTTACGGAGCTCGCGCTCTTTAAATATAAATTGTGAAAGAGAAAAGGGAGGAGCAAAACATGAAGTCATTCAAGGCAACAACCGCAAGTTTCGCAGCCGTTCTCGCGCTCGTAACCGTTGCGTCGGGCTGTTCGACGGGGAAAAACAGCGATCCGTCGACCCCGTCGTCGGCGTCGACCGACGCCGGCAGCAGCCAGCAGCCCGACAACGGACGGTTCGAGAAGCAGGTCAAATTCTCCGCCACCTCCGTCGACTTGAGCGACGACGGCAACTACATGAACGACGCCATCTATCAGACGCTCAACGACAAATTCAACTTCACGTACGATCTGATCCCGCTGAGCTGGGACAATTGGGTGGAGCGCGATCGCATCTGGGTCAATTCCGGAGATATGCCGGACATGATGTTCTGGAACTTCGATTTCAAGGATTATATGAATTTCTCGAAGCAGGGCCTGATCAAGCCGCTCCCGGCCGACTACGAGACCCGCTATCCGAACCTTGCGAGCGCCATGTCCAAGACGGGGCTGGCCGACTACTTGAAGTCGCTCGATCCCGAAGGCCGGGTCTACATGGTGCCGAACGTCATTTACAACACGCCGGTGACGGAGACGACCGATCTCGTGCTCGATGCCAAAGTGCTCTACTATCGGAAGGACTGGGCGCAAAAAGTGGGCATCAAGGTCGGAGACACGATAAACGCCGAGCAAATCTCCGAATTGGGCCGGGCATTCGTCGCGCAGGACCCGGGCGGCAACGGCGCGGGCCGTACGGTCGGTATCTCCTCGCAGCCGTATCAGCTGTACAGCGCTTTCGTACAAACGCACAATTCGTTTTACAACCAGTTCTACAAGAAGGAAGACGGCAAATACGTATGGGGCGGCAATGAGGATTCTACCTTCGAGGGGGGTCAAAAGCTTCGCCTCGTACTTCGAGCAAGGATTCATCGACAAGGACTATTACACGTTCAAGGGCAAAGAGCACTACGACAAGTTCGATACGGGCATCAGCGGCATGTTCATCGACGGCGCATCGGCGGCGAACGTCAACGAGCGTAATCAGGCGTTCGCCAAAGCGAATCCGGACATCAATCCTGCGGATGCCATCGGTCTCGCGACGGTCGTCGGACCGGACGGCAAGTTTCACGGTCAGCAAAATATTCTGAACTACTGGGCCGGCGAGATTTTTAAGCCGGACTTGAACGACGAGACATTCGACCGTATCCTGTCCATTCTCGATTACGTCGCTTCGCCGGAAGGCCAACGCCTCATCTTCGCGGGGATCGAAGGCAAGGATTACAAGATGGAAGGCGACAAGCTGGTCATTACCCGGGAAAAAGACGACCAAGGCAACTTTAAGTACATGGGGGACCTGTATCCGTCGTATTACTTCTTCTATACGAAGGTCGTGCTGCCGGACGACTGGTCCGCGCGCGATCCGTCTCTGCCGGATAGCATTCGCAACGCTGCCGTCAACATGTTCAAGGTTAAGGAGAAGATCGCCGAGCTCGTGCCTCCGGACTACGATGTGTTGTTCCTGTCCGCGCCGAACAAGGACAAGTTCAACGTTTTGATCGACGACGCCATCACCCAGCTGATCATGGGCAAAAAAGGATTTGGATGTGTCCTGGAGCGAATGGAAGAAGTCCGTCGAACCGAAGGTGAGCGCGGTTCTGAAAGAAATCAACGGAGCTTTGGCGAAACAATAATGGGAGGTCGACGATAAATGCTGCCAACATATCGCGTATTGCGCGCCGCTTTGGCCGGCGTCATCAAGAACAAGGATCAACAAGGCCACGAGGTTGGGGGTCTGGCGGAGCAGCTGGAGCGGTTGCCCGACAGCTACGACGCGCTGAGTGAATTCTCGCATCGGCTTGTCAACCTGCCGCTTCGCGAGGACTGGCCGTATGTCGAGCCAAGCGACCTGGATGCCATCCGGGCCGAGTCCGACCCGTCCAGACCGATCGAGCTCGGTTCTCTGACGCCCGAACAGGCTGCGGCGCGCGTCGAGACGGCGTTCCTGTCCTCGCTCTGCGGCTGCGTCCTGGGCAAGCCGATCGAGGAATTCCCCTTCGCGACGATGGACGACATTCGCGCCGCGTTGGAGAAGACGGGCGAATGGCCGCTGAACGACTACATTTCCGAGAAAATGCTGGATGTATACGGCCGCCGCAACATCTCCTGGACGGAGACGGTACGCGAACGCATCGCCTTCGTGGCGCCGGACGACGACATCACGTACACGATCATGGGCATGCTGCTGCTGGAAAATCACGGCACGGCGTTCACGAAGGACGACATCCGCAAGCTGTGGCTCGACTATTTGCCGATTCACCAGACTTGGGGACCCGAGCGCGGCATGCTGTTGAAGGCCGGTCTCGAATCGACGGTACCGGATCAGCAGCATAATATCGAGACCTGGGCCGATATCCTTAATCCCGGCGACGAGCTGTGCGGCGCGCTGATTCGCGCCGACGCCTACGGCTATGCGTGCCTGGGCAAGCCCGAGCTGGCTGCGGGTCTGGCATGGCGGGACGCCAGCTGGACGCATCGACGCACGGGCGTATACGGCCCCATGTTCGTAGCGGCGGCGATCGCGGCTGCGCCTTCGGCCCGGAATCCGCTAGACATTTTCGAGACGGCGCTGAAGTTCGTGCCGCAGCGCAGCCGATTTTATCATATTGTCGCAGATTCGCTGGAGGAGATCGGACGGGCGACCGACTGGATCGACGGCTACTATCGTATTCACCACAAGTACAAAGAGTACTTCGCTTGCTGCGTCTATCAGGAAGTCGGGACGCTCATCAACACGCTGCGGTTCGCGGAGAGCATCGGCGACGGCATTTGCAAGCAAGTCAGCCAAGGCAACGACACGGACAGCTTCGGCGCGACATCCGGCTCGATCCTGGGGGCCTACTTCGGACCCGGACATCTGGAGCCGCGCTGGCTTGAGCCGTTCGGCGGCCGGATCGTAACGAGCATGGGCACGTTCACGGAAGACTCGATCGAGAAGCTGACCAAGCGCATGGCTGCGCTGCCTGGTTTGGTGCGGGCGGAATAATTAACTTTAAAATGGAATAAATCATTCGAGACCGGAGGTCCCTTTCGTCATCGCAGTTGACGAAAGGGACCTCGTCGCTGATGATACGCAAAATATTTTAATATTGACGGCAAAAGCGTTAACAATTAAACTTGAAGCGTATTACATACATGTAAAATACATGTTTGTTATTGGGAGGACAAAGCACGGTATAGAAGGGGGTGAATAGGGAGCGGACTGGCTGCAAGCCAGTATGAAAACACGCAGCTCTTTCCGAAATTCAACAGCATGGGGACACTCGCATATTATTTAAATTTGGAGGCGTTTACCGGGCATGAAAAAAAGCGGAATCAGCGGTTTATTGGCTTGCATGATGGTATGGAGTCTACTGGCAGCAATAGGGTCCAAAGAGATTGCGGTTGCAGTCGACTATAGCAGCGAACTGCTGCCCAATGGCGGCATGGAATCGGTTACGGGCGGAAAGCCCTCGCAATGGGCGCAGGTCGGCGCCGATGGAGTGATCGCATCCGTGACGGACAGCGCCTATGTCAAAAGCGGCCTGGCCAGCGTGAAGCTGGAGGACGCCAGCACGACGAAGTCGACGGGCTTCAGGAGCGCGCGGGTTCCGGTATCGCCGGGAGCGGTCTACGTTGGCAGCGTTTTTGCTTATGACACGACGGGCAACTCCCAGTTATATTTAGAATTTTGGAATAACGCCAATCAACGGATCGGCGTTCAGGCGGAGTGGAACACGACCGCAGGGCGGTGGAATCAAGTGAAGATTACGAAAGAAGCGCCGGCCGGCGCTGCGTACGCCACCGTGCTCCTGTATCAATGCGACAGCTGCGTGGCCGTCAGTTACTATGACGATGCATCCGTCCGGGAAGCGCCCCCGGCAAACGACTTGAACGGCGATTTCGAAAATATTGTGGACGGCGCTCCGGCGAACTGGTCCAAAACCGATAAGGGGACCCAGCAGTCCGTGACGGATGTCGTTTACAGCGGCGCCTACAGCGTGAAGCTGGAGGACAGTTCGGCAACGAGCGGCAACGGGTACCGAAGCATCCGCTTGCCGATCCAGGCAGGGGAGACGTATCGGACGGCGGCCTATTCCTTTAACCGGTCAGGCCGATCCGAGCTGTACCTGGAGTATTGGAACAGCGCGGGCTCCCGGATCGGCGTGAAAAACTTAACGAACAATTCTAACAATATTTGGGTTCCGCTCGAAGTCGAAATGAAAGCGCCCGCAGGATCGGTGTATGCCACGGTTCTCTTGTATCAGAACGATGGGAACCAAGGAACCGCCTATTTTGACGGCGTTACTTTCAGAAAGGTATTGCCGGTCCCGTCGTCCAACCTGAACAACGGCAGTTTTGAAACCGCGGTTCAAAACAAGCCTTTAAATTGGACGGAGAAGGAAGGCACCGTATCCATCAGTACGGAGCAGGCGAAAGATGGCGTAAAGAGCGTGAAGCTGTCCGCATCGGGAGGCGGTGCGGCGCCGACGCTAATAAGCGATCCCGTTCGCGTCATGCCGGGCGAGCGCTACGCCGCCACCCTGCAGACCTACGTCATGCAAGGGACGCCGAGCGTTCAATTGGAATTTTATAACGATAACGCAGTCCTGTTATCTGCGGTTGCTTCCGACGGCGAAGGAGGTGCAAGCAGTTGGAGTCAGCTTGCCGCGAGCGGCGTGGCTCCTGCCGGCGCTTTATATGCGGTTCTTCGTATCGGCATGATGCCAGGCCAGGCGGGAACCGTTTACTTTGATGACGCGAGGTTCCGGCTGTCGGCCGACACGGCGAATTTCAAAACCCGTTCGAGTTTTTTCACGCCGGAAAAAGTCGCAGCAGCCCGAGAGAACGCGATCTCTTACAAATGGGCGGCCGATCTGCGCAATAACGCCGTTGCCAAGGCGGACAAATATTTGGAGAAGGGACTCGATTACTTATGGGAGAGCATACCGGGTCCTCAACTTCCGCGCAGCTACGGCGTCAACCAAGTGCTGGGCAGTCCGATTACCGGCAGAGAGATCGATCAATACGGGAATTATCCGTACAAGCTGGACCCGTTGAACGATCCGTGGAAAATCGTCGATCCGAGCAGCGGCTATAAATTCCCGACGAACGATTTCGGCGCTTATTATCGCAGCGGATTGGACGAGCACGGGGTATTCCAGCCGTCCTTGGCCGATCGCAGTCTGCTGGTCAACACGCTTTATCCGGAGAAAGGACCGACATGGGGCGTGGACGACGGATTCGGATGGGTGGACGAGAAGGGCAATCGCTATACGTTCGTCGCCTATTACAACCATTGGGCGCAATGGTATCTGGACGGCGTTGTCGGCGCTTCGATCGTGTCGATGAGAGATGCATACCTGTATACGGGCGATCCCAAGTATGCCCGGGCAGGCACGGTCGTGCTGGACCGCGTCGCGGATGTTTATCCGGATATGGATACGATGCTCCATGACAAAACGATCTATTTAAATTCCCATGGGGGTTCCGGATTGGGCAAGATTGTCGGCTCGATCTGGGAGACCATCCTGATCAAAGAATTCATCTCGGCCTACGATGCCTTTTTTCCGGCGATGGACGATCCCGAGTTGATCCAATTCCTTTCGGCGAAGGCAGAGGAATATCGACTTGCGAACGGAAAGGAAACGGGAGCCGAAATCCGGCGCAATATCGAAGACGGACTGATCCGCCAGATTTTCCCCGCAGTGAAGGCGGGCCAGATCAGCGGAAATAAAGGGACGCACGAAAGCACGCTGGCTTTGGCGGCAAGGGTGTTCGATACGCTCCCGGAAACGAAAACTTGGCTCGATTATATGTTGGCGTCCGACGGAGGCGGAGTCTTTAATACGTTAGTGGATGCGGTCGACCGTGACGGACAAGGCGACGAGGGCGCTCCGGGCTACAGCGGAGGCTGGCTGGACAGCTATCGACTGATCGCGGATATTTTGGACGGTTACGACTTGTATCCGGATGCGGATTTATACCAGAACGCCAAGTTTCGCAAAATGTTCAACGCCAACATTCCTTTAATTCTAAGCGACAATTATTTCGCCAACATCGGCGATACGGGCAAGACCGGCGATCCCGGCCTTCCTTCTCATGTATTCTCAAAGACGACGATGTTAAAAGCATATGAAAAATTCGGAGATCCGCTTTATGCGCAGATGGCGTATTTCCTGAACGGCAACAGCGCGGACGGCTTGCATCTGGACGTATTTTCGGACAACCCGAATGACGTCGCCAATCAGATTCGCGGCGTTGTAGCCAAGGAAGGAACGCTTGACCTGAGAAGCGACAGTCTGGCCGGTCAAGGCTTCGCCGTGCTGCGGGACGGAATCAATCTGTCAAACGCATTTGGCGTGAGCTACGCATTTCCTTCCATGGAAATCGTAAGTCAAACCGTTCCCGCAAAGCTGTTTGAGGATTCGGGAACGATGCAGCTCGAGGCGAATCAAGCAGGGGAAGCTATCAGCTATCAGTTTACGGTGCCGGATTCAGAAGACTACGAAATCGATCTCCTTCCTTTCAGAGCTTCCTCCTACGGCATTTACCGCGTAGCGATCGACGGAAACCCAATTAAGGAAATGGACTTCTCCGGCGTGAATATGAATCAGCTGGAAGCGATCGGAAACGTGCGGCTGTCCGCAGGTCCGCATCAAATCAGCTTCGTGGGGATCGGCAAAGCTGCAGCGTCCAGCAACTATAAGATGGGTGTCCGCAAGCTCCTGCTGCTTGACGAAGCTGCGAGGGAGAAGCGGGATCAGGCAGGGCCGCAGAACACCCTGCGAGATTTCTGGATGCACTACGGCCGAACGTCCAGCCACGGACATGCCGACACGCTGGAGATCGGGGTGCATAGCTTCGGTCTTGACCTCTCGCCCGATCTCGGGTATCCGGAATTTGCCGATACCGTCGATATGCACCGGGCCCAATGGGTGGTGAACACGGTCAGCCATAACACGGTTGTCGTCGACAAGAGCAAGCAGAATCCGCAGTGGGTGGCGCAGCCCAAGCATTTTGACGATACGGACCGCGTGAAGCTGACGGATGTCGAAGCGCCGAACGTTTATCCGCAAACGCAACAATACAAGCGGACGACGGCGATGATCAAGATTGACGACGAGAATTCGTACGGCATTGATTTCTTCCGCGTGAAGGGAGGCGGCGATCACGTCTTCAGCTTCCACGGAGCGGAAGGCACCGTCACTACGGAAGGCCTGACGATGGTACCGCAGGCAACCGGAACATACGCCGGTCCGGATGTGGACTATGCCGAATGCGTAGACAGCGTGTGCAATTATACCTACAAGGGGAGCGGCTTTCACTATCTGAAGGACGTGTCGCGCGACAGCAACCCGGCCAGCCAGTTCAGCGTGGACTGGAATATCGCGGATACCTGGAAAGTGCTGACGCAGCCGGCGAACATCCATCTGCGGCTGACGATGCTCGGAGCTGTCGACGATGTGGCTCTGGCAAGCGGCGTGCCGCCTCAGAACAAGCCCGGCAATCCCAAAGCCCTTTCGTACGTTCTCGCTCACCGCAGCGGGACGAATCTGGACAGCTTGTTCACCTCGGTGATCGAGCCTTATAAGGATAGCCGTAAGATCGCGTCGATCGAGCCTGCCGTCGTGAAGCGGGACGGTCAGGCAATAGACGGCAATGAAGCGAAAGCGGTGAAGGTCACGCTGGCGAACGGCAGAATCGATTATATCGTCTATGCGCAGCGGACCGACGTCGAATATATCATTGACGACAAGCTGAAGTTCAAAGGGTTCATCGGCGTGTACTCGGAGAAGGACGGCAAGACCGAATATCGGTACGTGCATGACGGGTCTTATATGGCCCCTATCGGAAATGAGGTTGAACCGTTCGCGGGTGCGTTAACCGGTACGGTAATCGGCTTTACGAAGGCGCTGGCCTTCCAGAATGACATTGTCGTGGAAATGAACATGAACGGCGTGTCGACCGATGCGCTTGCGGGCGCCAGCATTTACGTAGCGAACGACGGCGTCCGGAACGGCGCATATCGAATTCGTGGCGCAACGGATCTGGGAGACAACCGCTACAAGCTGGATATCGGAGATATTACGCTCATTAGGGGCTACAAAAATCCAGCCAACTTTGCGGAGGGATATCGCTACGATATCGAGGAGAATGCGTCCTTCCGCATCCCGCTGACCCGTCAAATATCGCCGATCACGACAACCGCCCAAGTAAGCGGAGAGCAGCAGAACGGCTGGTTCACCGGAGAAGCGACAGTTGCGCTGTCCGTATACGGCTCAGACAGCGGAAGCGTCGCCACAGCCTACCGTCTGAACGAAGGGACAGCGTGGATTCCGTACACCGATCCGGTAGCGATCGGCAATAGCGGCATGCATGAGATCCAGTACCGTTCCACCGATGCGTCGGGCTATGAAGAGCCCATCCGGTCATTGACGGTACGCATCGATCGGGACGCGCCCGTGAGCAGCGTGAAGGCAGAGGGGACGAAGCGGACGGACGGCGTGTACACATCGGAAGTATCGCTCGCCGTGGAGGCAACGGACCCCCCTCTCGGGTGTAGAGAGAACCGAGTACTCGCTTGTACCCGAAGGGGAGCCGGCCGATTGGAAGAGGTACGATGGACCGATTGCTTTAGACAAGAGCGGCGCCTATGTGCTGATGTACCGCTCGACGGATCGAGCCGGTCATGCGGAACCGCAGAAGCAGTTCTCCATCCGCATCGAGACACCCAGCAAGGGAGCACCGGGCAAGCCTGTTCTATCCGATGACAATGGCTACGATACCGGTCTCCGGGACGGGAACTATTCCATCAAAATGGATATGTGGTGGGGGGACAACGGCCGGACCTACAAGCTGTACGAAAACGACATTCTGATCGACACGCAGCAGCTGGCGGACGACTCTCCGAATGCACAGTCCGCCGTGACGTCGGTCGCCTACCGGAAAAACGGGACGTACCGCTATTATGCGGAGCTCATCAACGCTTACGGAACGACGCGCAGCGACGTCCGCATCGTGGAGGTCGCGCAGGCCGCGCCGGGCGATCCCGTGTTGTCCCACGACAACGATGACGGCGACGGCAGTTATAACGTCAAGATGAACATGTGGTGGGGGACGAACGGCGGCACGTATCGTCTGTACGAGAACGGCGTATTGATCGACACGCAAGCCTTGACGGAAGCGACGCCGCAAGCTCAAACCGCCGTAACGGCAGTCGCCGGCCGACCTCCCGGCACGTATGAATACCGGTGCGAGCTGGAGAACGGGGCAGGAGTTGCGTCGAGCGGCACCATACAAGTCATCGTGAAGCCATCGTGAAGCCAGCGTGAAATCGGCAAGCCGATTCGCTCCATCGTTCGTCAGCACGGAGGAACTCTAGACTTGATTAATCAGGAGGAGTCGACCGATGATGAAAAAAAGCAGAATAAGCGGATTTTTGGCATTCGTCATCCTATGGGGGATGTGCGTGACGCTGTGGCCGAGTACGACCGCAGCGGAAGCCGCTACGGAAATGTTGCCGAATCCCGGATTTGAGTTGACGTCGGAAGGACGACCTTCGCAATGGGAGCCGCTCCCTAACAGCTCGACCATCGCGTCCGTATCCGACAGCGTATATGTTCTTGGCGGGACGTACAGCGTTAAGTTGATAGACCCGGTCAAGGGCGGGGCGACAGGGCTGAGAAGCGCCAAAATACCCGTTGCGGAAGGAAAGGATTATCGCGGCAGCGTATACGCATTCGATACGACAGGAAAGTCGCAGCTGTATATGGAATTCTGGAACGGCGCGAATCAGCGGATCGGCGTTCAGGCCGAGTGGAACCCATCCGCGGGGGCTTGGAATCAGGTCGCCATCACGATGAAAGCGCCGGCAGGCTCCGCTTATGCGACCTTGCTGCTTTATCAATGCGACGACTGCATTGCCGTCAGCTACTACGACGATGCCTCTTTCGGGGAAGCAGCGGGTGCATCTGATCCGAATCTGGATTTTGAGACGGCAGCGAACGGCGCGCCTGCCAACTGGACGAGGTATAGCGACACGAGCGGCGCCATTTCCGTTGCGGACATCGTCTATAGCGGCCAATACAGCATCCGTATGGACGATTCTTCCCCAACAACGGGAAACGGTATGCGCAGCATTCGGCTTCCGGCTTCGCCCGGGGAGGTCTATCAGGCATCCGTTCAATCCTACAATGCATCCGGCATTTCCGAGCTTTATCTTGAATTCTGGAACAGCGCGAATCAGCGAATCGGCGTCGCGACCTACGCCAATTCCACCATCGGAAAGTGGACGCCGCTGGTCATCGAACAAACCGCTCCTGCCGGGACGGCTTACGCCACTTTACTCCTTTATTTGAACACGGGCAATGTGGGGACGGCTTATTTCGACGCCGCCGGGTATGGCCCGCTTTCGCCTGAACCTGTAAGGGAGTTTCCGCTTCTGGTCACCGATCATCCGCGTTTGTATTTTACGAAGCAGGACCTTCCGGCCATTCGCGGCAAAGCGGCCAATGCGACGGATTCTGCTTTCGGCCAGACGGGCAAGCTGTTGTGGAGCCGGCTGGAGAGTGTCGCAAGAGGTTACCTGCAGGATACCAGCTACACCATCACCGCATACGGCGGGTATACGGTAACGTTATCGCTTCCGCCCGTCCAGCCACAGCCGATGCCGAATCCCCCCGGATTTACGGATGGCGTCTACCCTTATTGGACGGCGATCGGAAGAGCGATCCAGTATCGGCTGGAAGTTCTCGGTTTAGCTTACGCGGTCACCCAAGAGCAGGCCTTTGCCGACAAAGCCAAAGAGACGCTGCTTTCTTTGACAAACTGGAATACGTGGACGGACCCGACTTACAGCTGCGGCAGTTCATGTCTGGACACGTCTCACTTGACATTGGGCGTGAGCATGGCTTACGACATCTTGTATGACGAGCTTAGCGCATCGGAAAGAACGCGGATCGAGAACGCGCTGATCGGGAAAGGACTTCGTCCGTTGTACGCGGATGTACGGACCAAAGTCGATCACAATATCCAGATGCTGCGCGCTTCCGCGCTTGCCGCCGGTGCATCCGTCTTACTGGGGACGGACCCGGACGCCAACAAATATTTGACGCGCGCGGCCAATTTCATCTCCTGGTACCTTGACACCAGAATGAGCTCCGGCCAGCAGGAAGGCCTCGGCTACACCGGTTACTCGCTCGACAACTTGATGCGGGCCGTCGATATCATGTCTCGGACGACCGGGCTTCGAGAATATATCGACCATCCGTTCATCAATGACTTTTTCGTCCGATGGGTTGTGTATGCCATGGCTCCCGGCGGAAGCAATTTGGCCAATTTCTCCGATTCCGCGTTGGATTCCGCGCCTACGATGACGATGAGCGTCATCAACAACTGGCTCGGCAATGGCGATGCGGGCTACTTTCTGGATAAATCGCGAGTGCTCAGCGACCTGGTCGTCAGCTTCCTGTACTTCAACCCTCAGGCAGTCATCTCGAAGCCAGACGACAGCCTGCCATCTTCGGCGACGCTCGACCCGATCGGATGGTCCTTTCTCCGAACGGGATGGGAGAAGGAAGATACCATGCTTGCTTTTGCCAGCAACCAATCGGCGCTCGGGCACAATCACTATGACCAGAACAGCTTCCAGATCGCAACGAACAACTCGTGGATCGCCGCAGATCCGGGGTATCAGGATCTCAGTGCCGGTCCTCTGAAAGAGTTTACGATCAGGGACGGTCACAGCACGATACAGGTCGACGGCAAAGGGCAGTCCAGATTAGGCGGCGGAACGCTGACCAAGGGGATGCATGCGCCCGGTTACGATTACGTTAAAGGCTCGGCGGCGGCGGCTTACGAGAACCCGAAGCTTACGAAGTTCGATCGGCATATCGTCATGATCAAGCCGGACTACTACGTCATGTTCGACGACCTGTCGGCCAACGCGAATCGGACATTCGACTGGGTTCTTAACAATGGAAACATCAGCGAATTTGCCATTGACGGACAGGACGGCACGGCGGGACAGACGACGATGGGCAACGATCTGTATACCCGCAACGGCAAGGCCGCGTTGAACGCCAAATTTTTGAGCCCCGACAAGCTTCCGATTACGGTAGGTCCGTATCCGGGCGCCGAAAGTATGGGCTATATCACGAAGGTCTCAAGCGGCGCGGCTTCCAAAGACTACCGCTATGTCACTGTGCTTAAGGCGACGCCCCTTCTGCAGCCGGATATTATTCAAGCGGAAGACCTGCTGCCTCCCAAAGAAAGTTCGGAGAAAGAGTTCAAGATTGTCAACGTGGACGGTGCGGCAGTGGTATTTTACCGGGCCGAGACGGCGGGAGATTATATGACGCTGGAGTTTGAGCTTGACAAACCCGGTACTTATACGATCAATGGAAAGTTTATTCAATCGCCGTCATATGGCAAAATTCAAACTTACTTGGACGGGCAGCCTGTCGGAGGCATATTCGACGGATATGATGCGAATGTCCGAACGGCGGCGCCATTCCCGCTCGGTCAGATCGAACTGGCGGCTGGCAAGCATACGGTCAAGTTCGAGCTGGTCGGCAAAAATGCCCTTTCCGCCAATACGTTTATAGGCGTAGACGGGATTCAATTGAAGCTGGACGGAACGGAAGCGCCAGGCGAGCCGCAGAAAACGTTGAATGCGGAGCTGCTGGAGAACGATGGAGTGATCGGCTCCAAGGTATGGCGCGGCGAGGCGGAAGAAACTGTCGACTCCGTACTGTTCAAGACAGGCGCCTCTCCCTATTCGGTTGACGGCATTGCCGGCGATGCCGACCAAACGGTCGTCACACGCAGCGTAAACGGTCGTATTCAAGCCTATGCAATGACAAGAGGAACATCGCTTCAGGCAAACGGCGTCGCGCTGCTGCAAGCATCCGGCCCAGTCAACGCCGCCGTTCAGGGCAGCTACGGGCTATGGGAGGCGACGGTCGAAACGGTGGCGGACGAAAACGTAAGTCTGTACGTTCCGTACGTATCGGCGGTTACGCTGAACGGCAGGCCGCTGACTGCCGGCGAATATATATTCGACAAGTCCGCCCGCAAGCTCAGCCTATTGTTGTCGGCGGGGACACACCGCATCGCGATCGCTGCCGATCACCCTGAAGAGGCTCCGGGCAAGCCTGTTCTGTCCGATGATAACGGTTATGATACGGGGCTTCTGGACGGAAATTATCAGATCCGGATGAATCTGTGGTGGGGGAACAACGGCAGCCGTTACAGGCTGTATGAGAACGGCAGATTGATTGACGAGCAATCGCTTGAAGAACGTTCGCCTGATGCCCAGTCCGCCGTCACGGCAATATCCGGAAAGGCGAATGGAACCTATGTGTATCGAGCCGAGTTGACGAACGATTTTGGCGCCGCTTTAAGTAATGAGCACACGGTAACCGTCACGAACGCATCCCCGGCCAAGGCAATTCTATCGCACGACAATCATGACGGCGACGGCAGTTACCGGATCACCATGAATCTATGGTGGGGTACGAACGGCACAACCTACCGCTTGTACGAGAATGATGTGCTCATCGATTCGCAGCAGCTCGCAGGCGCGACGCCGAATGCTCAGACTGCGGTTACTTCGTTGACGGGGAAGCCGCCCGGCGTTTATTCTTACCGCTGCGTGCTGGAGAACGCGGCCGGTTCGACCTCAAGCGAGGTTATTACGGTAACGGTGCGCTGAGTGATTCGAGTTCGTCGTGCCCACTTGATAGAATAAGGTACGTTTCAGCTAAATAGTGGCGCTATGAAATGGCGTCGCAGGGATTGTACCTCTGCGACGTCATTTTACTTTGTTCTTCTTGGCAGCAACCGGACGTTAGCACGTGAAAGTGCCGGCGCGGATGTGCGCTCATTTTGCCAGCGCCTGCTCGTATCGATCGAACCTGAAGCCCGCCACATCCTCCGCCTAGGCATTGATAACTGCCTGAAGCTTCGATATACTTGGAGGATAAGCAATGGCAATTGACATTTTTGAAAAATTGTGATGTTATCCGCCCGCTTGCGCAGAACAGTAGATCTGCGCCCAACATATGAATAAGGGATGGAATTTTTTGATGCGGAGAAGCAGATCCAGATATTCCGAGCGTTACAGTTATTTTATTCATGAACTGCGGGACCAGATCATTACGGGAGAGCTGCAGCCCGGCGAATATATTTTGCCAGAGAATACGCTGGCAGAGCAATACGAGCTGAGCCGAGTGTCGATTCGCAAGGCGCTCGCCGAATTGGTCGAAGATGGACTTATCGAGAAGATCGCGGGCAAGGGAAGCCGGATCAAGCAACCGGTCGACGATCATTCGGCCGCCGTTCTGAAGCTGGCCTGGTTTTCGACCTCGCATGAACTTGAGATCGTTCGAAAAATCATAGATCGTTTTATGGAAAACAATCCGTTCGTTAAGGTGGAACTTCAAGTTTTGCCGACAATCGGATATACGAATGCGATCGCTCAATCCATCGAGGCCGGACAAGGCCCCGATTTGTTCATTATATCCGACGTTCATGTTCGGGAATGGATGGACCTGGGAAAGGAAAGCGCTTTGAATGGCTACGTCCCGGCCAAGCTGAACGAAGAGAGCAGCTATCCGCAAGTGTTTGAATTGTTTAAGCGGGAAGACAAGCTGCTGGGAGCGCCGTTTTTGTTTTCGCCGGTTATTATTTGTTATAATGAGACCATTTTCAGGGAAAACGGCGTGTCCGATCACCCGACGATCGCCAATTGGGAAAACTTGTTGGAGATCGCCAAACAATGTACGCCCATGCAAAGCGAGAGCACCATCGTCGAGCAATACGGCTTTTGTTTTTCATCCTCGTATAACCGGTGGCCCGTTTTTCTTCTGCAGAACGGGGGGGAAGATCGTATCCGACGAAGGCGACAAATGCGTATTCTCCCGGGAGGAGAACGTAGAAGCGCTCAAGTTCTGCACGTCGCTTATGTATGAGCATCACGTATCGCCGATTTACGCACATGCCAACACCGCGCTGGCGGAAAGTCTGTTTTCCAGAAAGCGCGTGGCGATGATCATGACCACCTATTATTTTATGAACGATTTTAAAAATCAATCGATCGAGTGGGACATTCTCCCGATGCCCAAGCATCGAGAGCAGGGGACACTGCTTCTCGGGGGGGGGCGATCACGATAAACGCCCAAAGCAAACAAACTCGGTTAGCTCAAAAGCTGGTTGATTATATGACCGGTGTGGAAGCGCAGACGATGCTCAAAACATTCGGCTCTACCATTCCCGCTTTGCGGGAGGTGGCGGAGGATGACCGTTTGTTGAACCCTGCCATACATCCGAAGCACTACAATTATTTCAAGGAGGTTCTTCCATATGCCAGGCCGCTAATCGGCTTTCAATTGGGCGAGTCTCAAATATTGGAACTCTGCGGTGAACTGGATTTGCTGTGGGCCAACCTGGAAGGCGCGGAGGAAGCGTGCGCACGGATCGAGGCTAGGTTTAACGAACAATATTTTGATTCGCAAGCTTAAGCGTACATCAAAGGCCGGACGAGCGATCTCTGAACGAGAGAGCGCCCTTCGGCCTTTGCCGAATAGAAAAACGCCATTCGCAGCGATAAGCGCTGCAAATGGCGTTTTTTAAAGCTTTATTGCTGTTCTTGTCCAGATCGGACCGCGGCAGCCGTTACTTGATCCAGGCCTCGGAAGCGTCTTTGATGGCGATGCCGGCATTCACTTCTTGAATGATTTGTTCGCCGCCCATTTTTTTCCATTCATCGACCATCTTGTCCCAATCGGATACCGGGCGTTGACCGGCGATCATCTTGGTTTGTTCGTCGATCAAATACTGATCAAGCTGCGCGCCTTTATCGAGATTGGTTTGAGAGATGACCGGATAGTTAGGGCTGGCATACCAGTTGGTCGAATTCAGATGATTGGCCAAGCTGCCCGTCAATTCTTGAATGAGCGGCAGCGAGTAGCCTGCCGGATAGTTCATATCCGATTCCTTCGCCGGCCATCCGCCGTCAGGCAGGAACGTGGACGGAGCCAGCCCGAGGTTGACGGCATTCTCTTTGAACTTCGGCTTGCCGTCCACCATATCGTAAGATACGCCGACATTGCCGAGGTAGAAGTCGTAGTCCGGATTCGTATCTTTGCGATCTTCCACCGGATAGAACTTGCGGGAGAACTCCAGAATCTCCAGAATACGCGCCAGTTTTACAGGGTCTTTGGCGGCTTGCGCCGAGATGACATTAAATCCGCCGAACCCGCGAGCGGCCGTCCAGCCTTGCGAGCCATCCGGGGCCTTGAACGCCTCCAGCGATACAAACTTGGCTTCGGGCTGGATAGCGAGCAAGCCTTTGACGTAATCCTCGGACATGCCGTTGATCGCTGCGATGAAGATGCCGGCTTTGCCGGAATAGAACTCCTTGTTGGTGTTAGCCCAGTCAAGCGTGACAAAGTCCGGCGTGACCGCGCCTTGCTTGTAAAGGTCGGCGAGCGTTTGAACGACTTCCTTGTATCCCGGAGCGATGGAGCCGGGAATGAAGCGGCCTTGCTCGTCTTTGTGATACCAGGCCGTAGGGTCCCAATACGTGCCCATATTCAGCTTCGGATTCAGGTCTTTGCCCAGTGCGAAGCCGTAAGTATCTTTTTTTGCCGTTTTTGTCGGGATCGTCGTTGGTGAAGGCGAGCGCGACTTTTTTCAGTTCCTCGTAACTCGTAGGCACGGAAAGGTTTAAATTGTCCAGCCAGTCCTTCCGGATCATGATGGAAAAGACGGAACGGGCCGGGCTGAAGGTAGGAATCGCGTAGATTTTGCCATCAACCTTGAATTGGTCGTAGATGTAGTCCGGAACGCCGGACATGCTCGGATACTGTTGGATGATCGAGTCGAGATCCGCAAAAGCGCCTTGCTTGGCGAACTTCGGATATCGGTTCCAGGCATCGTCGCCTTCGAACGAGATAATATCCGGCAGCGTTCCCGAGGCGAATACGGCCGACAGCTTGTCGCTGTAAGATCCTTGCGGAATGACGTTGATTTGGTAATCGACGTTAAAATGTTCGTTGATCAGTTTGACGCCGTTTTTATCGGTCGGCGGCACCTCGCCATATTTATATTTAAGCGCGGTAATGGTTACTTTGGGTTTGTCGGCATCGCCGGAGCCCGCAGCGGAAGCGCCCGGCGAAGAAGATGCCGGGGATGAGGCGGCCGGAGATGAAGAGGCGGCCGGCTCGTTATTGTTGCCGGCGCATCCGGCAAGTACAGATAAAATCATTGAAGCTGATAAGATGGAAACTACTTTTTTTGTTCAATTGATTCCCCTCCAGATTCGGTTCGTATTCCCTGATTTTTTCTGGCATTGCCGACTGCATGCTTGCTGGTTGGCTGGCTTGCTGGCTAGGCTAGGCTTAACCTTTGATCGAGCCGATCATCACCCCTTTCGCGAAGTGTTTTTGCAGGAACGGATAAACAATAAGAATCGGCAATGTCGAAATCAGGATAGCTGCCATTTGCACCGTTTCCGGCGGCGGTTGATTGGCCAGCATTTCCGGATTGATGACGCCCAGCGCGTTCATCGCATCGGATTGCACGACGATTTGCCGGAGAATAACCTGAATCGGCCATTTGGTTTGATCGTTGAGATAAAGGATGCCGGCAAAGTAATTGTTCCAATGGCCGACCGCATAGAACAGACCGAATGCAGCCAGTATGGGCTTGGATAACGGCAACACGATTCTCTGGAAAATGACCAGATCGCTGGCGCCGTCGATCAGCGCAGATTCGCTAAGTTCCTGAGGGAGCGACATAAAAAATTGTCTTACGATAATCAGGTTGAACGGCGCGATCGCGGCTGGCAAGATGAGCGACCAGATCGAATCAAGCAGTCCGGTCTCCTTGACGACCAAGTACGTCGGAATCATCCCGGCGGAAAACAACATCGTAAATAAAATCGCAAGCATGATGAATTTTTGACCATAAATTTTGCGCGACAGACCGTAGGCCATGGTGGTTGTAAAAAATAAATTAACGAGTGTGCCCAGGACCGTAATATAGACCGTGACGCGCAGCGAGCGGATGAAGGAGTGAGAACTAAAAATGTACTCGTATGCGACAATCGACCATTTTCGCGGCCATAGCAGCAGTTGACTTCGCAAAAATTCTTCGTAGGTTGTGAACGAAACGGAAAATAGATAAAAAAAACGGAAAAATCATTACAATCGCGAGCAATAACATAAAGGCATAATTGACCCAGTCGAACACGCGATCCTGAAACGTACGGATGTTCATGAACCATGCACCTCCTTAATAAACGCCTTCTTCTCCCATTCGCTTGGCAATGTAGTTCGACCCGAGTACAAGAACAAGTCCTACGACACCTTTAAATAAACCGACCGCCGTAGCAAAGCTGTAATCGGACTGCCGGACCCCTTTGGTGTAGACATAAGTATCCAGCACATCGCCAATATCGCGGTTAAAGGAATTCAGCATCAGGAAAATTTGCTCGAAGCCGCTGTCCAGTACGCTGCCCAAACGAAGGATGAGCATGATGACGATCGTCGCGCGCAAAGCTGGAAGCGTAATATGCCACATTCGTCTCCAGCGGTTCGCGCCATCCACCGAGGCGGCTTCATAAATTTCGGGATTGACACCCGCGAGCGCGGCCAAGAAAATGATCGTTCCCCAGCCGATTTCTTTCCAGATAACCTGCAAAACGATTAGGGGACGGAAGAAGTCGGGATTCGTTAAAAAACCGATGGACTGATTCATTCCGAAAACTTGCTTCAAAATGTCATTGATGATGCCGTCTCCCCGCAAGAAAATCGTAAAAATGCCTACGACGACAACCCACGAAAGAAAGTGCGGCAAGTAAACGATCGATTGTATAAATCGTTTGAAAAGCTCGCTCCGCATTTCGTTCAGCAATAATGCCAAAATGATAGGCGCAGGAAAGGCAAATAAAATTTGCAGCATGGAGAGGGAGATCGTGTTCCACAAGACGCGCCCGATTTCCGCAGAAGAGAAGATATCCCGGAAATGCTGGAGCCCGACCCATTCGCTGCCGGAGAATCCCAAAAACGGACTGAAATCCTGAAAAGCAATCACGATGCCGAGCATCGGAACGTACCGGTAAATCAAGAAAAAGAGCGCGCCCGGAAGTATGAGCAAATACATAAAACGATCTCGCCATATCTTTCGCAGAATCCGCTGTCGGGTGGAGACGACGACCGGCGAATCGGATTGCCGCTGCTTAACGAGAGTTGACACCGCATCCCCTCCAATAAAATACAGTTAAGTTACATGTATTTATCTGATATAAAAAAAAAGTACGATTGCTAATATTCGGTTATCTGATGCGCAGATCCGGAACTTCCAGCCAGATCCCGCCTTGCTCGGCAGAATGCTGGGCGATGATGCCCGGCAGCGTATATTCAATCGCCCGATAGATATCGATAGGAGGTTGGCTGCGGCGATCCAACGCGTCGATAAAATCTTGCAGCAAATAATACTCCGAAGTACCGTGACCGCCTTTGGACATGTCTTCCGTCGCGTCGGGATTGCTGATGTCGCATTTCAGCGATTGAGCGGTATCGCCGAACACCGGGTGATTTTCGACATAGATCCAACCGTCTCCTTCGTAACCAAGCCTGCCATTTTCGATTTGACCCTTGGATCCGTACAGGGCATAATGTCCGATTTCAGGATTACGCGGCGCAACCGAGCTTCGCAGAAGTTTGATCGTGCAGCCTTTGGACGTTTCGAACAGTGCGACCTGCATGTCGATACAGCCGACTCCGCCGTTAGGCACGACCGATTTGGAACTGCCGATCCCCATCGCTCTGACGATGCGGTCGTCGAGCATCTCGAGTATGGGACCGAGCGAATGGGAGCAGTAATGCAGAGGGGGACGCTGATTGCGCCAATAGGCGAATCCGGTATCCGGATCGATAATTCTGGAGCGAATGTCGTGCACGTATTCGCATTCCGCATGGAAGACGGTTCCGATCAGACCTTGTCGAATCCATTGCTTCCAGTTCTGCAGGAAATGAAAATATACCGTGTTCTCAGCCATCATATAGGTACGCCCCGTAGCCTTCACGGTATCGATCAGGCTGACGCAATCTTCAATGGTGGAGGCCGCCGTTACTTCGCACAGCACGTCTTTGCCGGCCTTCATAGCTGCAATGGCTTGTTCGGCATGGAGCGGCAACGGCGTACCGATCATGACGATATCGACATCTGATGCGAGCAGCTTGTCCAAACGATCGAAACGCCCGGATGGATCGATGCCGAGCTCGTCTCCCGTCCGCGTGAGCAGGTCGGCGTCCTGATCGCAGACGGCCGTAACTCGAATACGCGGGTGGTGCATATAAGCAGCGGATCGACGGGACCCTCCGAGCCCTACCAACCCCAATTTCCAAATTTTCATTCGTTATCCCCTTTTCGCATACCTATATTCTTCGGGTGTAGGTAACAACAATTGTAACGTATAATGACATGTTGGCTATTACGGCAAACTAGCGAAGAAAATGCATAAGCAAAGTCCTTTCATCACGAATTTGAGTAAAATATAGCATGATTATTTTTGACGGTCAATCCAAAAACGTTTCTTTGCCGTCGGGGCACAATAAACCTGTATTCGCTTACAGGAGAAGGGCGGGGATGTCTGGTGAAGCATAGTGTTAGATTACCTGACTGAAAGCGCTGACGATAAAGGTCGCCGGATTGACCGTTTTATTTTTCGCATGCTATAATTTAAATATATATTTTTACAGCGGCGCGAACAAGGAGCGCTTTTCTTTTCCCGAGATAAATACATGTAGTTAAACTGTTTTTAATTACGGTGAATACGATTGCCGGGACCATTTTTGGAATCAAGATAAAACGCAATGGAGGTATTCAGTTTGGCGGACATCGCAGAATTAACCGTCGAACCGCTGCTCGATCGTATCTATGCCGGCGACCGGGTCTTGCTGAGAGCGACGGTCAAGCTGACCGACGGCGAGCGGCTGATCGTTACCCAGGAGGCGGAGATCGCCGTCGCAGCGGAGGAGCAGGGGGGAGATCGCAACCGAGAACGGGAAAACGCTGTTTGTGGCCAAAACGGCTGGAACGGTAGAGCTGAGGGCGGCATATAAAGGGCTTCAGACTGTCGCGCAAGCGGAGGTTATGCCATTGATGCCGGCTAAGGCGAGGGGGTCTTACTATACCGACGAAAAGGTATCGGCCGCCCGCGCCAACATCGGGCAGTTCGGGGGGGCCGCCGAGACGAAAAGGCTGGCTGTCGGCAAGGCCGACAAGTGGCTGGGCGATTTTTCGCTGGAGAAGCTGTGGGAGATGATTCCCTCGCAGAACATCCCGCGCAGCTACGGCGTCAACCAGCTGGACGGCGGTCTGGCGTGCGCCAACGAAATCAAGCCGTACGGAAATTATCCTTACCGTTTTTCCGTCACGCAAGTCGATTGGAAGCTCATATCGCCTGTATGCGGCGTCCAGTTTCCGACCAATGACTTCAAGGCGTATTACGAGGGCGGGCTGGACGAATACGGGCGGTTCGACCGGGCGCTGGCGAAGCGGCACAATGACGAGCTGATCGCGAAGGGAGAGCAGGGCAATCTGGTCAATCGGATCAGGGAACAGATCGCGGCCAACTCGTCGATCGCACAATTTGTGACCGACGCGCAAATCTTGGACCCCGAATGGGGCGTCGACGACGGCATGGGGTATCAATTCGATCCGAACGACACACTGGCATACGGTCGCCCGTATACGTTCGTCGCCTATTACGCGCATTGGGCGCTCTGGTACAACGGCGGGATGATTAAGACGGCGCTGAAGGATTTATCGGACGCCTACTTGTTTACCGGAGAGCAGCGCTACGCGGACGCGGCGCTCGTCATGCTGGACCGGATCGCGGATTTATATCCGGATATGCAGGTGTCGCAATTCCCGCATTCAGCCGTCTCCGGCTATCGGCACTACGGGTTTTTGCCGAGCGACGGCTGGCACTTCAATCCGGGACGAGGGAAAATCGTCGGCAGCATCTGGGAAAATGAAATGATGAAAGCGGTCATGTATGCCTACGATGCCGTATACCCGGCGATCGGCACCTTGGGGGCCAAGGCGTCCGAAGTGCTGAACGGCAAAGCGTATTCCGCGAACAAGAGTAAATCCGATCGGATGAAGGTGAACTTCGAAGACGGCGTGCTGCGAGAAATTTTTAAGGCTTACAAAAAAGGCGATCTCCAGGGCAATCCGGGCATGCATCAATCGACGCTGGCGCTGGCGGCGGTCGTGCTGGACCATGATCCGGAGACGAGCGAGATGTTGAACTTCGACTTCCGCTCCGGCGCTTCGGACTGGAAGGACGATATCAAGACCGGCGGGAATATCATGAACATTCTCGTAGACGACGTTAGCCACGACGGCCAGGGCGATGAGAGCGCGCCCTTATACAATGCCCTGTGGCTGTCCAACTGGCTGGAAGTCGCCAAGATGCTGGACGGCTACGAACTGCCGGGAGGCGGGACGCTGGATGGCGGATTGGATGCGGATCTGTTCAAAAATCCGCGCTTTCGCAAAATGTTCATGGCGATGTACCCGCTCCTGCTTACCAGCCATTATACGCCGAATATCGGCGATTCCGGCCAGACGGGGTGCCCGGACGTATCTATCATTCGCCTGGACGAGCTCATTGCGGGCTACAGCCGATACGGAGAAGACAAGTTGGCGCAAGCGATTTATCTATTGAACGGCAGGACCGCCAGCGGCATCGCGCTCGACATTTTCTCCGACAATCCGAATGCAGTATCGCAAAAAATCGGAAAGGTTATTGAAGAGAAGGGCGAACTGAACCTTGGCTCCGACAACTTATCCGGTTACGGCCTTGCCATCCTGCGGGACGGGATCGATCTGTCCGGCTTCACGAACCCTGAGCTGGATGATGCACTGCTCCAACCCGCCGACGAGGGGGAAGGCCAGGACGACGCAGCGAGCGCTCTGGATGTATTACGGCGGCACGGCCAGCCATGCCCACGGCGATCCGCTGAACCTGGGGTATATCGCTTACGATCTCGATCTGATGCCCGATTTGGGTTATCCCGACACGACCAGCGACGCCCTGGCGTTTTTCCCGCGGACGACTCGCTCGCACAACACGGTCATGGTAAACGGATTGCCCGTCGATGCGTACGGCGAGCCGACGAACTTCGACGACAGCGGATTCGTCAAGCTGGCCAGCGTCAACGCAAACGGCGTGGCCGGCATATCGAATGCGCCGGGCGGCTTGTACAAGCGAACGACGGCGCTGATCCGGATCAGCGATGAAGATTCCTATATTGTCGATCTGTTCGATTTGAACGGCGGCCGTAATTACGAATACAGCTTCCATTCAGGCGAATCGGAATCCGCCAATACTCGTTATGAAGGGTTGGAGCTGGAGTCCTCGGGCGCGGACGAACTGTCGGTGAAAAATTTTCGCAAGCATGCCGGCGCGACGAACGGCTCGTTCAGCGTCGACTGGAATCTTCAAGATACGTACAACCGTTACGGCAACGGGGCCGGCGCCGTCACGGACGTTCATCTCAAGGTGACGATGCTGGGCGACTATGAAGAGGTTACGATCGCCGACGGCATTCCACCGCAAAATTCGCTGACGAATCCGAAAAGGCTGGAATACATGTTTGTAAAAAAGCAACGATTCAAGAACGGTTTATACTTCCGTCATCGAGCCTTATCGGGGCGCATCCACGATCGCTTCGATCGAGCGGCTGCCTGTCGTCGAGGATAACGGGGCTGCGGCAGACCCGGCCGCAGTCAAGGCGCTCCGCGTGGCGTTTAAGGATGGGCGCACGGACTTTATCGTGCAATCGCTGGACGCTTCGACGGTTTATACGGTCGCCGGCAAGTTTGCGTTCTCCGGCTTTTTCGGCGTGTATTCGGAGCAAGACGACAAGCTTGTCCGCGCTTACTTGCATGAAGGCACCCGGCTTGGCGACCTTGTGAACGGCACGCCGGCCATTACAGGATTCGTGGCGGGGAGGACGGATACCCTTGCGGTCGACAACTTGATCGACCTAGCTGTCGCACAGCAGGTAGACCCGGCCTTTTTGATCGGCAAGTACATCTATATCGACAACGATGCCGATGTCAACGCCGTCTATCGGATCGAAGGGGCAAGCCGGCATCATGACCGTATTCGGCTATGCATCGGCGACGTCTCCGTCGTTGACGCCTGGCGGGACAGCGAAGATTTCTCGCAGGGCTACGCCTTCAGCTTCGAGCCCGGAGACGCGTTCCGCATCCCGCTGTCGCTGAGCAAGCGCTATGCGGAGGGTTCCGGCGACGACAGCGGCGATCCGAAGCCCGCGACAGGCGCCCCGGAATAGGGGACAGCGGCGAGCGAGGGGCATAGCTGCAATCGAGACAAAACGCCGTCCGGTCACAAGACCGGACGGCGTTTTGATATGCACGATAGCTTCGTCCTTCCCAGCTAGGGTTAATTCCGCTCGTTCAAGTCCCGGGCCCTGATGACGTACAACGAAGTCGTAACGGAGAAGTAAATGTCTCCGGCGGCCGTCAGTGTAGCCGCTCGAATCGTTCCCGGCAGCAGAGACAGTAAGGACGCTTCCCCCGCTATGAAGATGGATTCGAATCAACTCGTCGCCACAGAAGGCGGCCACATGCTCGTCGTCGAGCTTGAGCAGCCACAAGCAGGGCTGACTGACGGCGACGGTGTGGACCACTTTTCGCTCGGCGACGTCAAAGATATGAATTTCGACGCCGGCCGCGAACGCGACTTTGCCCTGAGAGGCTGCGATGCCGTAAGTATCATTCGGACTGGCGGGATAGTCGTACTGATCGATCAGGCCCTTGCCCGGTTCCCATATTCCGAGCTGCCAAGGAATGTCGTGACGGGTGGAGAGTCCGCTCGTGCCGCTGTGCGTCGTAAAATAAACGTATTGATCGTCGGCCGCGACGCTTGCGATCGCCCGCTCGGGAATCGGGTCGTACCAGTTCTCGACCTCCAGCGTCTCGGTATCTACGCGCGACAGCCCTCCGCCGTAGACGCCATAATTAGCCGACCAGCCGGTCCAGATGCCGCCGTCTGGTCCGCGGACGCTCCGTCCCTCGGGACGGATCAATCGGGGACCCACCGAGCGCAAGGTCCGGGGATTGACGTTATTCAGCTGATCCCACGGTTGGTCCGGATCGTAGACCGTATGATCTCCGCCGACATAAGAGGCGGTGAACAGTCTATCGCCGACGAAGACCATGCCGTACACTTCCCCGCCTTCGTTGCAAACCGAGGAAGAGTTCCAGTATTCGCCCGTCGCGGGGTCGAACCGGAAGATCGTCTGGCCGAATCCGCTCGCTCCCCAAATTCGGCCCTTCGGGTCTTCGACAAGCGTGAAGATTTCCGTGACCGGGGCTTTTGCCGGAATTTGCGCAAGCGCGATCGGTTGCGGCGTATCGTAATCTTGTGGATTCGAAGGCTTATCGACGATGAAGTAGTCTTGCCCCCTGAAGCTGGCCAGCCGACCGTCTTCCAACTCGATGAAGGGGAGCTGTTGGCCGTTGGCCAATGTGATCTTCGATGGCTTGAGCTGGTCGGCAAGGCCGGCATCGTCTAGCGGCTGAAGGGTTCGAGGGTCGTAAAAATCCAGCTGTCCTTCGGTTTGCGTACAAATGAAGCGATCGTTGATTTCCCGGATCTCCGCTTCGGGACGGCCGAATTCTTGAAAGGTGCCTTTCGCGATGTCGTAAACCTTTAATCCTTTGGTATCGAAGCCGTAATAGACGAATATGAAGCCGGGAGCTTCTCCCCATACTGGCCGACTGTACAGGTTTTTGGGGTTGTCGGACACCTTGCCGAGATTGACGAGCGTATGCGTGGCAGGGTCGTACTGCATCAGGGAACAGCCGGGGTACGTACCTCCGTATACTTTGCCGTCTGAGCCCAATCCCATTTTCCAGAAGTAGGATTCGCCGATTGACTTCAGCGGCTCCGCCCATGTACGCGTACGAAGATCGAGGACATGCAGGTAAGCCTGCTCGACGCAAGTTCCGATAACGAGCTTCTCATTGTTCCAGTTGACGATCCCCCCATGCGCCGTTCCCTATCGGCAGCTCGCGTTGCTCGCCTTCCCCCCGTTTGCGTATCGATAATGACGACGGTTCCCGTACCGCCCAACGCAAAGTTGGACAGCACATGCTTTTCTCTCCCGTCCAACGGGTCGATCAAAGAGGTTTGACCGAGAATATTGAAATTTCTGCAGGGCTGGCCGACGAGTTCATAGCGCTTTGACGCGGCTTCTCGCTTAAACAAATAGGTTCCTCTTTTCTCTGCTTCAGATTAATTTAAATACATGTATGCAATATGTTCATAATAGTATTATAGGAGGATGTGAATAAGGGGTCAACTCGATCTGCAGGCAGTTTATAGCGGCAGGCTGAAGCGTGATGATACCTTCCACAGCGCACACAAAATGGGTTGAACAATCGAAAACGTTCATGTATAATTACGTACAAGTAAAATACATGTATATAAAAAGAGGATTTGCTTTACAAATCTTGATCTAATTCGAAACGGTATTGCACAATTAGGAGGATGCAGCATGGAATTGGCACGGGTAGCCATCGTTCAAGAGAAGAGAACCAGCCAAAAGAGATGGCAGTACGGAGTCAACGTTTTTGAAGGCTATATCGAAGAGGCGCTGGCCCATCTGCGTCTCCCATACCGCACTTATTTGACGCTTGAAGAAGCTTTGGCTGCGTCGCCCGACATATTGATTGCCTCGGTATATGAAGAAACGGCCGCAAACGGCAAGCTGCTGCTCGAGTATGCGGAAAACGGCGGTACGGTAGTATCGTACAGCGGGACCGCGCAACTGGCATCTGCGCTCGGATTTGTCGAGCGGCGGCCTGTTCAGATCGGCTATGCTTCGTTGTCCGGCTCCCATGTTCCGCTGCGGTTTATATCGGCTCGCCCCTGGGCCGCGCAGGAAGGGAAGGATCCCGTGCTTACCGAGTTTGGCAGTGTGTTCGCAGGCAGCCCGGATGGAGCTCCGCAAGGTTCGGCGCTCCTGTCTGTCAAGGTCGGCCGCGGTTCGGTCGAACGCTGGTCCGTCGATATTCCGGGAACGATCGTGCACTTGCAGCAAGGGACCGGTCCTGTCTACGACGACGGCGTTCAAGCTGCGGATGGCACCGTCCAACTGCGCGAAGGCATTTTGAAGGCGGATGACCGCTGCGCGATGGATTATGAGTTTGACCGGCAAACGACGGAAACCGGCGTAAACTACTTCGCTTACCCTTATGCGGATATGTGGCGCGACGAGATCGTCAAGCACCTGATCGCGATAGCCGTGAGCAAAGGCAAAACGCTTCCCTTTCTATCTTATTGGCCATCCGGCGTAGATTCGGTAGCGGCAATCTCGCATGACAGCGATTCGAACGAAGACGTCCACGCCGAGACGACGCTGGAGCTGCTGAAGGAGCTCGACATTCGAACGACCTGGTGCATGATGGAGCCGGGCTATAGTTCTTCTATATATAATGAAGCGAAATCTCGCGGGCACGAAATCGCGCTTCATTATAATGCAGTCGAATTCGATGGCGGCATATGGGACGAGACCCGATTCAAAAATCAGGCGGCCTGGTTAAAGCGTGCAGCCGGCGTGGACCGGATCGCGACGAACAAAAATCATTATACGCGCTTCGAGGGCTGGGACGATCTGTTCCGCTGGTGCGAACGCTACGGGGTGGAGTCCGATCAGAGCCGCGGACCGAGCAAAAACGGCAATATCGGCGTTTTGTTCGGAACTTGCCATCCTTACTTCCCGATCAGCGACTTCCAGGAGCAAAATCGATTTTTTTAATGTGCTGGAAATCGGATTTTTCAATCAGGACTTGAATCATCCCTACTTATACGATTCCAGTGTCATTGAACCGTTTCTCCGAATAGCCAAGCAGGCGGAAGGCGTCGCGCATTTTCTGTTCCACCAGGTTCATATTCACAAGATCGAAAATGTGCGCACGGCGGTAAGAGAAGTCGTCGAAAAGGTGAAGGAATACGGACTTGCGATGTGGACGGTCGGCGAAATTAACGACTGGGAACGTGCAAGACGGTCGCTGTTCATCGTCGACGTCGACGACCGGGGCGTTCCGGTCGTGCAAGGCGCGTCGCTGCCGCAGCCGGCAGACCTGTATGTGCCGGTACCCAAGGATCGATTGACGGACGGGCAGGCGTACGAGCTCAAATTCGGCGTTCCCTGCCGTAAATACTCGACCGCGCGGCACGCCGATCGTGCGACAGCGGTAATCGCAGCTAAGGAGGCCTGAGCATGTCCGAGACGAAACGCGAAAAGCTGGCCATCGACGGCGGAACGCCAGTCAAGACGACGCCCTTCGGAACCGGAAAGCGGTTCGGCGAAGAAGAATTGGAACAACTGCGCGAGGCGCTGGACCAAAATACGTTGTTTTATCATTTTGGGGGCAAGGTCGGGCAATTTCTCGGCGATTTTAACGCGATGTACGGCGTCAAACGAAGCGTCGCGACGTCGTCGGGCACGGCGGCCATCCATGTGGCGCTGGGCGCTGCCGGCGTGACGGCCGGCGACGAGGTGATTACGAGTCCGATCACCGATCAGGGCACGGTCATCGGCATCCTTTATCAGAATGCCATTCCGGTGTTCGCGGATGTACTGCCCGACACGTACAATCTCGATCCCGCATCGGTCGAGGCGAAGATTACGCCTCGCACGAAGGCGATCGTCGTCGTTCATCTTGCCGGCAACCCATGCGATATGGATGCGCTGCTGTCGATAGCCCGCCGGCATAACCTGAAGCTGATCGAGGACTGCGCGCAAAGCTATCTTACAACCTACAAGGGTCGGCTTATCGGAACGATTGGCGACTACGGCTGTTTCAGCACGAACGACTTCAAGCATATCTCTACAGGGGACGGCGGCATCGTGACCGTCAACTCGGGCAACGAAGAGGACTATGCGGTCACCCATGCGTTCGCGGATAAAAACTATCAGCGTTTTACGAACGCGGTGCGGCGCGAAATTCACCATCTGGCGCCAAACTACCGAATGACCGAGCTGCAAGGCGCGGTCGGCATCGCCCAGCTGCGCAAGCTGCCCTGGATTTGCGCGAAGCGGACCGAGTACGGCAACCGATTGACCGAAGCGTTGGCCGGGGTACCCGGCCTTGTGCCGCCGAAGGTAACAGAAGGCGGCACGAGCACGTATTGGTTTTACCTGTTCCGCTTGGAACCGTCGCGCTTGAGCGGGACGGTCGACGCGTTCTGCGCGGCCCTCCAGGCGGAAGGGATTCCTTGCTCGCGAGGCTACATTCCGCAAGCCGATCTATATGCAGCCGATGCTGCGCAACCGGGAGGCTTATCCGGGAACGCAATACCCGTTCGAGCTGTCTCCTGATATCGCCTACGGAGAAGGACTATGTCCGGTGGCGGAAGAGGTGTTGCGGACGTCCGTCCGTCTGACGATCAGCGAGTTCTACGCGGAGGATGACATCGAAGCCATGATCAAAGCGATCCGCAAAGTCGCAGCAAGCCTTATCGGGTGATATAACCTGCGAGACGTCAATCCGGCCATAGCGGAGGTCGTTCGTTTTATAGATAAGGGATCAAGACGGGCATGCCGTTTAGCCTGCGCCTGGTCGAGAGGTGCATAAGTCCGACGGAAAAAGGTACAGTCACTCCGCAAACGGAGGAGACTGTACCTTTTTTATCTGATGCAGCAAGTGCGACTGTCCAAATGAGCAGGGGTGTCGACTTGTCTAAGCGGGCGGTTCAGGATTCGTCCAAATAGCGGGCATACGCCAGGGTGCGCAGGAGGAGCGCCGCCGCCTCGGCGCGGCTTGCCGAATCGGACAGTCTGAGCCGGCTGCGGTCGTCGCCCTTGAGGATGCCCGATGCCGTGAGCGCAGCGACGCTGGGGGATGCCCAGTGCGATGCGTCGTAATCGGTGAAGCGGCCCATGTCGACGAGCGTCTCCGGCAGCTTGGAATCGGTCAGCGTCAAGGCTCGCACCAGCATGGCCGCGAGTTCTTGCCGGGTGACGATATCATCCGGACGGAAGCTGCCCGCATCGTCGCCTTCGATGACGCCGGCGCGCGCTGCGGCTGCGACACTCGCGGCATACGGCGAATCGGCAGGAACATCGCTGAAAGTTTTATCCGCTGCTGCAGAACCTAACAAATCCAGGGGGAAGCTTCGGGCGAGCAAGGCGGCGAATTCGCCGCGACTGACAGAAGCTTCAGGGTCGAAGGTCCGGGCGCTTCTTCCGTTGACCAGTCCTTTGGCCGCAAGCCGCTCTACGGCAGATTGGGCCCAGTGCTGCTTCATATCGGCAAAATGTGTATCGATGTCAGATACAAGCGCGTAGTAGCCTTCGGCAACGAACGGCGCCGGGATCTGTGTCGTGCCGTCCTCCCGGACGACAGACGGGATAAAGCGAAGCTGGCCGGAAGCATCCGGCAGCATAACCGCATGATGTGCCGCCTCCGGATTGCCGCTCTTCAGGATCAGCTTCAGATCAAACCGCTGGGGCGAGAGCGGCTTGTCCTGATCGTCGCGGATATCGACGCCGACGGGCGTCGTCAGCAAGCGCGCGCCGCCAGACGTTGCGAGCCGGCGAGCCGAATCCGCGAGGGAAGCGGGGGCTTCCTGCAGGCGAAGCGTGATGCGCTGGCCGTCGGCACGTTCTTCGACGAGCTGTGCGACCGGTATTTCCAGCGATGCCTCTTCGGATTGCAGGACGAGGATCAACTGGTCGTTGCGTTCCGCAAGCTTCAGCAGTTCATTGATTCGCAGCGCCGCCTCGGACCCGGGCAGGATGAGCTTGCCGCGCTTGATCTGCTCCTCGGTAATGGTGTAAGCGACTGTCCCGGCAGTCAGCGTCAGCGGTGCAGGGATCGTCGACGGCACAGGCGTTGGTGTCGGTGTCGTCGAAGGTGCAGGCGTTGGCGTCGGCTCGTCATCGGCACTGACCACGATCTCGACCGTGGCCGTCTTGCCGCCGTAGCTGGCGCTGACGAGGCTGCGGCCCGCGCCCAGGGCGCTGACTGCACCGGACGCTCCGACGGCGGCGACAGCCTCCGAGCTGCTGGCGTATTTGGCTTGAACCGTCACATCAACCTTGGTACCCAGGTCGGTCCGCGCATAGACCTTTGCCTGGCCCTGCTCTCCCTGCGACCAGGTTCCGTTGAGGACGAGCTCGACGGACGCCACCGCGGACGGCAGCGCGACGTCTTTGAGCGCCATACGGTACATATTGGCGCCTTTGGCGTAATAAAGCGTACCGTCATCAGCGCGGTCCATCAGCGATATCGTGCCTGAATCGAGTACTTTCCACGCCAGAGTTGACGGCTGAATGGCCACAAGCTGACGATTCAGCGTCGTATACAGCGTGCCGTCGTCTCCCCAGCGTATGTAGTACGGTCTCCAGGTGCTGTTGCTGACATAGTTGCTGGGGAATATCACTTTGCTCTTGACGACTTCCAGCGTATTCGGGTCGAGTGCAAAAACGGTGCCGGATGCGATCGTCCACAGCAGGCCGTCGGGACCGAAGGACAGGTCGCCGATCATTTTGGGGGCGACATCGATCCCCGGAATGACGGGCGCGGCTTCCTTTACCACCCGCTCGGACTGAACATCCCAGACGAATATTTTGGCTTTTTCCTCCGTCGGGGTTGAACCTCCGCCGCCCCAGACCGAAGTGCCTCCGTATATTTTTCCGTCCTTGTAGGCCATGCCGATGATGCTTTGATTATGGATGACATCGTTGAATTCCTTCCATTCGCCGGTCGTGTCATCGTAGACGGTCAGCGATCCGCCCAGATAGCCATAGGTAGGGATCGTGCCGACAAACAGCTTGTCGCCGCCGCTCTCCAGCGCGAAAGGGCGGTCCTGCGCGTTGCCGATGTCGTAGGCAAGTCCGGGGTTGGAATCGGAAGTATAGCCGAACTGGAACGGCTGCGCGGGATCGTACCGGTACATGACGGCTCCGCCGTACGTTCCGAAATACGTTTTGCCGTTCAGAAACCCGATGCCCTCCGGCTGCGGGAAGTTGGCGGCATTGTGCTCCACTGCGCCCGTGACCGGGTTATAAATGCTCATCGCGGTCACGTAGCCGCCGGTATAAACCCGGCCGTCGTCGCCGATTTCAATCGACTGGATCTCAATGCCGGTCGTATCGATATCCATCGCAATCGACTGCGTCCATCCGTCATCCGGATCGATCAGGATGTATTCGGTATATTCCAGCAGCATCGCCAGTACCGGCTTGCCGGCCTTCGGCCCGCTGTCCGGCGTCACCCATCCGATCTGGGAAGGAACGGACATCGGCAGCGTCGGAATGCCGTCGACTTTTTCCGTTTGCTTGCCGGAGAGACTGTAGCGGTACAAGCTGCCGTCATTTTTGTAATAGATGAAGTCCGGGTTCGTCGGGGAAGGGGGAGATACTTTTTGCTTGAAGACGAGGTTGGCCTCCACTTCCAGACTTTGTTCGTCGATCACGATCAGCGAAGAGCGCTCATCGCGGATCAGCACCTTCCCGCCGTAGACCCAGACGTCTGCGCCCATACGCGCCTGGCCGCTGTACGGGGTGACGATTTCCTGCTGCGCGCCGCTCTCCCGGTCGACCCTGACGACGGCGTCGGGGAGGCCCAGCGCAACATACACATAGCGGTCGGTAACGGCGATGCCGCGCGCATAGGTTTGCGCGTCATTCACCCGGATCGGGCCCAGGTCCGTGAACGCGCCGCTTGCGATATCGTATTCGAATACTTTGGCGCTGCCGGTCGTGGCGCCATATATTTTGCCATCGGCGGATGCGGCCAAATCCCAGACCCATTTGTCGGATGGATTGGCGCCCAGATTCGTCATTTTTTTCTCCTGCGGGTCATAGCGGTACAGGATGCCGTCGTTCGTGCCGGAGAAATAAATGCGACCGTCCGAGCCCTGTACGATCGCGTACAGGTGCGTAATTCCCGGCACTTTTTGCGTAAACAAAATGTCGCCGTTCGTGGCATTGACCGCATAGAAGGAGGCCGGGTTGTCGGTGGAGCCGGATACGGCGAAGTACAGCTCTCCGCCTTGGCTGGCATAGGCCTTGAATTCGCCGCCTACCGTAGGCGAAGCTTGGACGACCGGACCGAGAAGCTCCGGTGCCTTGAATTCCGAACCGAAGCCGGCCGCCTGTTCAAGAGCGATATCGTCATAGTAGGCTTCGCCGACGCTGCCGTAGCCGGTGTAGATAAAAACGGCGGCAGCGCTCGATCCTTGCGGCGCCACGGAAGCATGCTCGACAAGCTGCCATTCCGCACCGGAAGCCGGCGCGATCGTTTCTCCGCTATAGGAAATGACGGCTCCTTCGGCATCGAAATAGGCGATATTTAACGTAACGGAACCGCTCAAGGCGTGGACGTAGCCGGACAGCGCGTAGCTTTTTCCGGGTTCAGCCGTTATTTTCGAGCTGTACAGCCAATAGGACAGATCCGTTCGCGTATCTATGACATGCAGGCTCTGGCTTCCGCTGCGCTTGACATCGGCGGATAGATTGAAGCCTTCCGTACCGTAAACTTGCGTCCATCCGGGAATGCCGGCTTCGGCTGCTGCTTCGAAGCCCGGATTCAGCAGAGAGGGGGGAAGCGGTTCTCCAGGTTCTTCATAAGCCGATACATCGTCAAGCCAGGCGCTTCCGGTCTGGCTGCCAGCGAGGTAGATCAGCGCCGAAGCGGCATTGGGGGGAGCGACATCGGTCGAGGAGATGTGTTGCCACGCTCCCTCGCTTCCGGAGACGGCAACCGTCTTGTGTCCGTCGATCGGGTCGCCGTTGTAGTCGATAAAGCGGAGGTTAAACTCAAACTGCGCGTTGTCTTGCAAGTAGGCGTAGCCTTCAATCGTGTAGGATTTTCCGGGGGTCACAGGGAAATGGCTGCCTGTACATTTTGATGCCGGAATCGTTCAGCAACAGGCTGTAGTCGCCCGAGTGCGCCGATGATGATGAGACGCTTGCAGGGTTTCCTTCGAATTGCCACCAGTTGCCGTCCGGAACCCCGTTTGCGTCGCTTGTCTCGAAACCGGGGTTATCGATGGATAGCGGTATTCGCGTATCGGGCGTGTCCGCACTGTAAACCGCCGGTGCCAGCAGAGAGATCAGCAAAGCGCTTACAAGTACGATGGAAAGCGGCAGACGGATTGTGTATCCCACGGACGATTCCCCTCCTATTATTGAAGAGCGATTTGGCGGTCCTTTCTTTGATGCCTGACAACAACGACATCCTTTACAGTCATTAAGCCTCACCCCCTCTCCATCTTCAGCAGTCAATGGACCGCAATCGGCTCCATCAAGTCGGATATGCGTTCCAGCATGGCTTCGGCCGTTTCCATGCCGGACCAGTAATGCTTCATTCGGCCGTACAGCTCATGAACCGCTTCCGGATCGGGCAGCAGATCGTGAATGTACAAGCTTTGATCGAGCGTGCGGTCATCGGCCCCGATCGCTTCCATCCGTTCTTCGCCCCGAATCGATTGATTGACGCCGGACAGCGGCGAGAGCAATCCCGACGTTTCCGACACTCGCAGCTGAACCTCGCGATCCAGCAGCAGTTCCAGGAATAGCTTGGCTTCTTTCTTTTTGCGGCTGGCCCGTGTCACCAGCATCCCGTTGGCAATCAGAAGGCCGGAGTTGCTTCCGGGTATTGAAGTGAGCGGATAGTCCCAGGCATCGTCAAATCCAAGCAAGGTCGTCATGTTCATCCCGACTTTGCCTTCCACGAACAGCTCCAGCGCCAGCATCTCATCGTTTAGAGCAAATACCGGAGCGAGACGATCACGGTAGATCCAGGCTCGAATTTCGTCAAATCTGCGGATCAGGCTGAGGCGGTCTTCGGGGCTGCGCGTCTGACGGAACTGCCGCCACTCCGGCAGCACAAGCGCAGGCCAGCGCGTAATCAAGGAATGGATGGCCGCGCCATACAGATCAATGATTCCGTCCTGATCCAGATCGCGGGTCAGCGCTATGGCGGACCGGGCAAATTGCTCGCGGGACCAGTCACGTGCCGGGGGGGTCAACCCGTAGCGTTCGAACAGCTCCGGATTGTGCATCATCACCACGGGGGAGAAGGTCAGCGGCACGCCCAATTGACGCCCGTCGACCTGGAAGCAGCGCAGAAGCGTCGGATGAATGGCGGGGAGCTCGATTCCCATGTCTATCACATTTTCAAAATCGTCCAATTGCTTCAGATGCTGAAAATCGCGGTCTTGGACGACGATCAGATCGGGATGAACGCCGACGGAAACAAACTGCCGGCTGTAGACATCTTTGTTCATGTCGCTTGGAATCGAAATAACCTTGACCCGAATATCGGGATGCCTCTCATGAAAGGAACGGATCAGAAGAGGCAGGCTGCGTCTCGTAAAGCTAGAAGGGTACGGAGATGCGATGATCAACGTGCTGGAGTCGTCCTCCAGATCAAGCGCAGTCGATACCATCGTGCCTCGGCCCTGGATTTTCGTAATCAATCCTTCCAGCGCGAGCTGCTTCAACGCGTTGCGCACGGGCGTTCTGCTCATCATATACTTGTTGCACATGTCATGCTCGGACATCAGGAACTCGCCCGGCTTGATGACCCCCGATAAGATCTGGGTTCGAATCATAGCGGCCAATTCCATATACATAAATTCCGAATCTCTCTTACTCATAACGAAATCCCTCGCTTCTACAAAAACTTTTTTTTATCTCTCATTATATACGGGTATTGACTGAATTTTCTTTTCCCTGCATACTTATCATCAACTTGTACTTATCATTAACTTATTATTGTAACTAACTTGTTATCATTCTAGTACAGGGCCGTTTGGATTGTCAAACCCATTAGGCCACCAGCTTTTTTTGACAAGCCTGTTATTGCTGCGCAACGTTCAGCCCGACTCTTGTTCCATTCAGGCAGAGCGAAAAAATAGAAACGGCTAAACCGGACTGCGCACACGATGTTGATCGGAAGGGGGACGAGCGACAATAGCAAAATGAGTCGGGTAACCAGAGCGTTTGCAGACACGTAATTGGCATGAACGCGGGTGCCGATGACAAATCGACAGCCAGTCGCGTATTAAAACGAAAGGCTCGTCCGGGACTGAGCTTCGGCCGATCACAGGCTGGGCTCGGGTGACGGATGGGGAGAAACCGCACGGAGAAAAGATCATATAGAAAAGATCGGGAGGGTTCAGCTTGAATCTGAAAATCCGTAGAACTTTCAAATGCGTGTCAACAGTGGTAATGGCGGCAATGGTACCTGCGTTTTTGCTTAGCGCATGTTCCGGCTCGTCCGGCAATGCAATCGGTACATCGTCGACATCGCCAGCATCTGCAGACGCCAGCGTTTCCAAGCCAACCGAGCTTTCTTTATGGATCCCGCTTACCGCCGATTTTAAAGGCAAGAACTACAATGAAAAACCATCCTTTCAAAAAATGGAAAAAGAAACGAATGTTCATATCAACTTCGAACATGTAAGCGATGCGGATGTTGAAAATCTGTTCAACCTGCTGATGGCCTCCGGCGACCTGCCGGATATGATCTACTACTACAATTGGGATGCGCAGGCTACCAAATACGGCAATAGCGGCGCACTGCTGCCTCTAGAAGATCTCATTCGCGAGAAAGCGCCCAATCTCGAACGGGTATTAAATGAAAATCCGGAAATCCGGGGTCAAATTACATCGCCTGAAGGCCATATTTATTACATCCCCAATATGGCTCTCGATTCCACGCTGCTCGTTCAAATGTTCCCGCAAGTGAGACAGGACTGGTTGGACAAGCTAGGTCTTGAAGCCCCGAAGACGACAGACGACTGGTACACGGTGCTTAAAGCATTTCGCGAAAGGGATGCGAACGGAAACGGAAAAGCGGACGAGTCTCCTTTTGTTTCCATCGGTCTTGACAGCGGCATGAACGGCGCCAGCGGAGCCGCCGGTCTGTTCGCCCCGGCATTCGGCATCGAGTTTGGCTTTTTTTGTGGAAGACGGAAAAGTCAAGTACGGTCCGTACGATCCGCGATTCAAGGATTTGATGGCCTTCATGCACAAGCTGGATGCCGAAAATCTGCTGGATACGTCACCTAAAGATTTTGCCGCGCTGCGCGAGAAAGTGCTATCCGGTCAAGCCGGCGCCTGGTTCGGCTGGGCCGGCTCGTATATGGGCACCTTTACCGCGTTGATGAAAGAAAAGGACGCCGCGACTTCTTTTGAAGTCACTCCGGTGCTGCCGCCAGTCGGTCCGAACGGGGATCAGCGGCATACTTCCCATCGCTGGCCCGCGTCCTCCTTCGGCATTGCGGTCTCTTCCAAAACGGATAAGCCGGAGGAGATCATCAAGTGGCTGGACTATCAGTTCTCCGAAGAAGGCGTTATTTTGAACAATTTCGGCGTTGAAGGGGAAGGGTACACCATGCAGGACGGCAAACCGGTGTACACGGATAAAATTGTCAAGCCGGCGGACGGAACGCCGCCTTCGGTCGCGATTCTTAGCCAAACGATCGGCGGAGGCGCGTGGCCGACCATCACGAATGTAGACGGAGCGCTGCAAATGAACGCGGCGAATGGACAGGCGACAAGTCCGACGGCGCAGTTCGCCCCTTACATCGATCTCAAGAAAAAACTGCCGCCTCTGCAGTTTACAAAGGACGAAACGGATATCATAGCGCCGATCATGGCGGATTTGAGCTCCTTTATCAAAGAAGCGAGCACCAACTTCGTCAATGGCCAGCTCCCGCTGGACAACTTCGATAAATACTTGAAAAACGTAGAAAAAATGAAGTTGCCGGTAGTTCTGGAGCAGTACCAAAAGGCGTATGACCGTTTTATTCAACAGTAAACATCTGGTTTGACCAGCGATTGCAAAAAGCTGCCGCAACGCATTGCGGCAGCCGGCAATCGCAGGAGAAACAGCGCAGAGTCGCGATTTTTCTGACAAGAAGGTGGAACGGTGAACAATGTTGCCGGCGAAAAACAGGCGGACCGGAGTTTTTTCCGGATTTGGAAGCAAGCTCGCGCCAATCGATATTTGTATCTCATGCTCATTCCAGTCGTCGGTTATTTTCTTATCTTTTCCTATAAGCCGATGTACGGGGCGATTATTGCCTTCAAAGATTTTAATCCGTATGCGGGCATTAACGGAAGCGATTGGGTAGGGCTCAAGCATTTCCGGCAGTTTTTCGAAAGCTTTTATTTCGGAAGGCTGTTGCGCAACACCATTTTGCTCAGCGTCTACTCCCTGGCCGTCATCTTTCCGGCCTCGATTATTCTTGCGCTTCTGTTAAATGAAGTTCGGAACAAGTGGTTTAAGTCGGTCGTACAGACGTTATCCTATTTGCCGTATTTTATTTCACTGATTGTTATTTGCGGAATGATCGTCAACTTCAGCGGTCCCGACGGCATTCTCAGCAAGCTGTTAGTATCGTTGGGCATCATTGACGCGCCTGTCGATTTCCTCTCTCTGTCGAGCTGGTACCGCACGATCCATGTCGGTTCTTCCTTGTGGCAGTACGTCGGATGGAATTCGATCATCTATCTGGCCGCTCTATCCGGCATCAGTCCGTCGCTCTACGAAGCGGCTGTCATGGATGGCGCCAATCGCAGGCATCAACTGATCCATATTACGCTGCCGGGTATTAAAAATACGATTGTCATTCTCTTGATTTTGAATATCGGATCGCTGATGGACAGCAACTGGGAAAAAATATTGCTTCTGTATTCGCCGTCGACGTATGAGACCGCGGATGTCATCTCGACCTATGTCTACCGACGCGGTGTTCAGGAAGCCAACTACAGCTTCTCGGCGGCGATCGGGTTGTTCAATTCGATCATCAATTTCAGCTTGCTTGTGGCCGCCAATTTCTGGAGCCGGCGCTTGACGTCCAACAGCTTGTGGTAGAAGGGAAGGCGAGAGCATGGTAGGCAAACGATCGGTTGGAGATCACGCATTCGATATCGTAAATGTCCTGTTTTTGACAGCAGCATCTTTTCTGTTTCTGTTCCCCGTTTGGTTTGTGGCCGTATCCTCCTTGAGCTCGCCTGCGGCTGTAGCCTCCGGAGACGTTGCGCTCTGGCCGAAAGGGTTCACCTGGCAAGCCTACGAACTCGTTCTGAAAGACAGCCGAATCTGGGAGGCGTACGCCAATACCCTGTTTTATGTCGGCGCGGGAACATTATTGAATCTGATCATGACGACGCTGGGCGCCTATCCGTTGTCACGCCGGCAATTGTTCGGAGGCAGCGCGATTATGGCGATGATCGTGTTCACGATGTTTTTCAGCGGAGGGCTTATTCCGTCGTATCTCAACATCAGGGACCTGGGGCTTTACAACACCAGATGGGTTCTGATTGTGCCGGCCGCCGTCAGCGCATTCAATTTGATTGTGCTCAGAACCTTTTTCCAGACGATTCCCGAGAGTCTGATCGAGTCGGCCAAAATAGACGGCGCACAAGATATAAGGGTGCTTTGGTCGGTCGTGTTGCCGCTTTCCAAGCCGGGACTGGCGGTCATGCTGCTGTTTTACGCCGTTGCCCACTGGAATTCCTGGTTTTCCGCGATGGTATATTTGCAGGACCGTTCCTTGTACCCGCTGCAGCTGGTGCTCAGAGAAATCTTGATTCATGCCCAGACGAGCGAGTTGACGGCCAACGTTCCGCAGCAGGATGTGACGCAGGTCAGCGCAACGATCCGTTATGCCACGATTATGATCGCCACGCTTCCGATCTTGCTGCTTTATCCGTTTTTACAAAAGCATTTTGTCAAAGGTGTCATGATCGGCGCGCTCAAAGAATAATGAAGGACGTGTTGAATGGTGTATAGATTGGCCAGGCTAGGCGTGCTCTTCGAGCAAACGACAGCTGCAAGAAGATGGGCAAACGGCATTCAGGTGTTCGAAGGTTATGTAAGGGAGCTGCTGGAGCAGCGTTCGATCCCCTACAGCTGGCTGGAGCGTGTAGAGGAGGCCGTGTCGGGCCAGTATGATCTGGTGCTGGCGGTTCTGGTCGATGACATGCCTCGACGCACGCAGGAGGCGCTGCTCGACTATATGGACCGGGGCGGCATCGTGGTCAGCTACGGTTCTTTGAACAGTCTTGCCCGCGACCTGGGCTTCCGTCCGGTGCGGCATGCGCAGACCGGATACGCCTTCGTGGATGGAGGAGAGCCGGCCCAATCCGGCCTTCGGTTCACGCAGGGGCGCGCATGGATCAAAGCTTCCGGCGAAGGATACCGTTCGCAAATCGAATATGCCGCAGCAGGGCGTCTGGAGCCGGAAGCCGATTCGGGAGCCGGCGAGCTGCCGGCTCTCGTCTCGATCCGGGTGGGCAAAGGGAAGCTCGAACGCTGGGCGGTCGACATCCCGAATACGATCGTTCGGCTGCAGCAGGGGGACGGCCCCGTCTTGTCGGATGGCATTCCGGCTGCGGACGGCACGGCCGAGGTGAATGACGGCTTGCTGAAAGCCGACGACGGCTGCGTGATGGACTGGGACAAGGATCGCCTGCAGACGCCGAACGGAACGCCGTACATGGCGTATCCTTACGCGGACTACTGGCGCGAGCGGTGGCTGTCTCATCTCGTTTCCGTTTGCGCCGGCATCGGCCTGACGCTTCCCTTTGCCGATTTGCTGCCGGACGGCGTGGAAGGGATCGCGGCCATTTCCTTCGATAGCGATATGAATGACAATGACAGCGCGGAGACGGCTCTGCGGATATTGTCGGAGCATCAGGTCCGCTCCAGCTGGTGCATCCTTGAGCCGGGATATCGTCCTTCCATATACGATGCGGCGCGGAAGGACGGGCATGAGATCGGACTGCACTTCAATGCGATGGAGTCCCAGGGAGGCCGGTGGAGCCGGGAGGCGTTCGCCGAACAATGCCGCTGGTTCAAGAGCGCGGCGGGCGAGCAGCGGATCGGTTTCAACAAAAACCATTACACGAGATTTGAAGGCTGGGACGATTTGTTTTTGTGGTGCGAACAAAACGGCATTCAGCTGGATCAGTCTCGCGGTCCAAGCAAGCGGGGGAATGTCGGGTTTCTTTTCGGAACCGCGCAGCCCTACCGGCCTATCGCCTCGCTTCGCGAATCGAACCGGTTGTTCCAGGTGTTGGAGGTCGGGTTTCTATCCCAGGATATGGGGCTTGACGGATGGGGAGATCGCTCCGCCATCGGGCTTTTTCTGGACACCGTTCAATCCGTCCGGGGCGTCGCTCACTTTTTGTTCCATCAAATCTATCTGCTGACAGACCCGGCGGTTCGAGAGGGATTCCGCGACGTAGTGGAGCAAGCGAAAGCAAAAGGCTTCGAGTTCTGGACAAGCGGACAGCTGGCAGCTTGGGAGAATACGAGAAGAAGCTTGAAGTGGTCGCAGCCCGGACCCGGCCGCTTGTCCGTTGAGCGCGCTGCGGACGGTCCAGGCGTCGTGGTGTACATTCCGGTTCCGGACGGGGCTCAGGCGGATGGGCCGGTTGAATACCGCTACGGTCATCCTTGCCGACGCACGGTCGTCCATTCGGAGCAAAAGCTCGGCACGGCTCAACCGAATCCGGAGGAGGAGAAAAGCGATTGCGCCAACTCATTGATCTGACGGGCACGATCAGCAATGGGATGTGGGGCTACGGCCATCCCTTCCCGGAGCCCCTTGTTCAGCCTTTGGCAACCGTAGAGCAGAATGGATTCGCGGCTCATCGGATGCACCTGCACTCGCTGACGGGGACGTATCTGGAGACGGCCGGTCATTTGTATCCCGATCGGGAGCTTCTGGGCGATGTGCCGCTTGAGCGCTGCGTGCTGCGCGCCTGGGTAGCCCAACTGCCGGAAAAGCAGGAGCTGGAAACGATCCTTCCGGAAGAGCTGGAGGCAGCCGTCGGCGGCTGTCTGCAGCCCGGCGATGCGCTGCTGATCGCGACGGGATGGGACCGGAACTGGAATCGGGCAGGGTATGCGGATCGCTGCCCTTACTTCGGAGAGGGAACGATCGAATGGATCATCGACCGGGGCGTCGCGATGCTCGGAGTGGATGTGCCGTCGGTGCAGGACCCGCGCTCCGAGGGCGAGCTGAGCGTATTGAACGCTTATTACAAGGAAAACCGACTGCTGCTCGCTCCTCTCGTTAATCTGCGGGCGGCCGAAGGCGCCGTTCCCTGGCAACTTGTCGTGCTGCCCTTGGCTATCCCGGAGCTCTGCGCATCTCCTTGTCGCGCGATTGTTATGCGCGAGTAACCTGTGAACCTGCGGCAGCAAGCCATAAAAGGATCGTCCGCCGCCCACCCAAGGCCTCTCTGGGCCGGGTGGAGGACGATCCTTTTTTGTTTTTCTTGTAATATGATGTGCCAGGAGGAAATCAAGCGCAACTGGGCTTAATCTTGACACGGATAAGCCGGGAGCTGGGAGTTGGGGGCGACCGGGTCAAAACGCTCGAAAGTGGGAATTTAATTGCGCTTCAACACTTATTTGCCCCAATAATATCGTGGTCAAAAGAAATAAATGCGTTTCAACAGCTATTGCTAGTCGGTGAGCGTAAGCCCGCCAAGCCCGCAGATCTTGCGTTGTTCAAGGTTAAATATGTCGGCATAACGGCCCCTCTCGCATCGTCGCGCAATGCGAGAGGGGGGGATAAAAAATCACATTCGCACCGGCTTTTCTGTCGATTGGACAAGCTGAAGAGGAAGTTGCTGCAAATCAGCATCCATTTTGCTGAGGTGTTAGCATGACTCAAAGAAATCCTAATCCTTCACGTATTCTGATCGCGCACAGACGCCATTCAATCGAACCTCGCTGGCGGCGGCTGTGGAGGCGTTGGAGCGGTTGGTTGTGCGTTCAGGAGGTTGCGGGCTGCCCGCCGATCGTGCACGCGCTTGATGCTAGGACCGTCAGGGCGACCTTCTCTGACGGTTTCTTATTGTACGACCCGGCATGGGTTTGTACGTACATCGTTTTTTTCCGGCAGAAGATATTCCGCTTCCCATGTAATGCGTTAACAAAGTTAACAAATGATGTTGACGGAATAACAAAAAATGTTCAATAATGGTATTGGTACTAAACCTATACCTAAAATTGAAAGGAGGAGAGAAGAAAGAGCAATTAAGAAAGCGTTCTCGTAAAAAAGCCACTTGATCAAATCTGACTATTGATGTGAAGGAGATGACAACGTCAAAATGAATAAAAGAAGCGCTAACTACTTGTGTAGGGCTCTCGTATTTTATTTAATGCTCTCTCTTTTCGCGCCTGCAGGGCGGTTTGAAGCGGCAGCGGCCGGGACCGGGGATACCGGCACTTCGGTTGCAGGCAGCGTTTATTACTTAGCTGCGAACGGCAATGACCAAAACGCCGGTACGCAAAGCGAGCCGTTCGGCACCATTACGTATGCCAGCGGCAAGCTTCGGCCCGGCGATACGCTCATCGTCGGACCGGGTACGTATCCGGGGTACTTGCTGATTAATGGACAAGGCAAAGCCGATCCGTCAAGCCCGGCTATCGAGGTGCGCGGAGACGGCACCGGGGAGGCGATCATTCAGGGAGGCGAGCGTTCGTATGCCGCCTACATTTTGTCCAGCCGCAACATTCATCTTAGCGATTTGACATTTACATATGCCAACAGCGGCACGACAGGCGTAGCGCTGTATATGCACGATTCGATCGACGTCGGCGTGAACGACAGCGTGTTCAGCGACGCTTCAGTCGGCGTCTACGTCCGGGAGGGAACGGACCGATTCACGATATCGAACTCCAGCTTCTCCAACATCCGTTCGGATAATGGCGCGATTACGCTGTACAATGCCAAGAACGGCCAAGTCTACAACAATACGATGACGGGCAATTACTACGGTATTCAGCTCATCGCGCAGACGACTGCCGGCAATACGCTCTACAACAATTCACTCTACAACAACGATTACGATATGTATGTGCGGGGCGACCTTAACGGTACGCCGACGTCGAACCGGTTCGTCAACAACATCTTCGGCGCGGCGATCAAGGAGCCCGGCACCTTCCTCGATCAGAATACACTCGATTACAACCTCTACAATACACAATCCCCGACGCTGACCCGCATATTGGCGGATTCGCCGACGCTGAGCCTGGCCCCTCTGCAGGCCAAAAACCAGGAGCGTCACGGCATCATCGGCGAGGCGCAGCTTGCAAATCCCGGAGCGGGCGACTTCCGCATTCAGGAGGGGGAGCGCAGCGATCGGAGCGGGCACCGATTCCTATTATTCCATCGCCGATAAAGACGGGACAACCCGCTCGCTGCCAATCGATATCGGCGCTTACAAGTACGATGCCGGTCAGGGCGGCGGAACGCAGGGCAAGCAATATTTCCTTGCGCCGAACGGCAGCGATGACAATCCCGGCACGCTCGACCGGCCGTTCGGGACGATCGCCTATGCCAGCGGCAAGCTGCAGCCCGGCGATTCGCTGTACATCCGGGGCGGCACGTATCCGGGCTACATGCTGATCGAAGGCAAAGGCAAGGGCGATCCGTCAAGCCCGGCCATTTACGTCAGCAATTATATGGGCGAGAAGGCCGTCATTCAGGGCGGCGAACGCAGCTACGCCGGCTACGTGCTGTCGAGCAGCAACGTGAAGATCAAGGGACTGTCGTTCACGTTCGAGAATAGCGGCACGAGCGGCGTCGGGCTGTATGTGCACGACTCCTTGAACGTCAAGGTCCAGCGCAGCGAATTCCACGATGCGACGGTCGGCGTCTATGTGCGCGAAGGCTCGGCCGGCTTCGAATTATCGGGGTCCAGGCTGTACAACATCAGCTCCGACAACGGGGCGCTGACGCTGTACAACGCTTCGGGCGGCCATGTGTTCAACAACCTGATCTATAACAGCTATTACGGAATACAGCTCATCGATCAGCGGACACAGGGCAATACGCTTGCGAACAACACGATGCACGGCAATTCCTACGATCTGTATGTCCGCAGCGACCTGAACGGCGTCCCGAAGGACAACCGGCTCGTCAACCATATTTTCGGCGCGAAGCTGAAGGGTGTCGATGTATCGGCTGCAGAGCCGGCGGGAACATTTCTGACGCTGAACGTGCTGGACTACAACGTCTACAATACGCAATCGCCGAATCTGGACAGCATCGTCGAAGGGCAAGGCCTGACCCTCGACCCGCTGCGCGCCGCCGGTCAGGAACGGCACGGCGTCATCGGCAACGCGCGTCTGCAATCGCCGGACAGCGCTGATTTTCACCTGCTGGAACGAAGCGTCGCCATCGGCAGCGGGACGCCGGACGGCGCGCCGTCAGAGGACCTGGACGCTGTCGCGAGGCAGGAACCGATCGACGTCGGCGCTTATGCGTATGTGAAATCGGCGACTGGCGGAATCACTTATTATTTGGCGCCGAACGGCGACGACAACAATCCCGGCACGATCGACAAGCCGCTGGGCACGATCGTGTATGCGAGCGGCAAGCTGCAGCCGGGCGACACGCTTATTATCCGCGGCGGCACCTACAACGGATACTTGCTCATTAATACGAAGGGGCAAAACAAGCCGGACAGCCCGCTCATCCATGTGCGCAACTATGCCGGCGAGAAGGTGGTCATCAAAAACGACCTGGCCCAAACCGCTTATGTCGGGTATGTCTTGTTCAGCAGCAACGTGCTGATCGAGGGGGCTCGGATTCACCTATCGCGGCACGAGCAAGAGCGGCACGGCCATGATCGTGCACGATTCGCAAAACGTCACGCTGCGTAACAACGAAATGTATGACGCGGAGTGCGGCATCATGATCCGTCAGGGTTCCAAAAATGTGACGGCGTACAACAATGTCATTCACGGCAACAACGGCTATTACGGCGGCTTGTTTTTGTACGATGGCGCTCACGACAACCGCATCTTCAACAATGTTGTGTACGACAACGTATACGGTCTCGGCATGGCGGCTTCCGCCACGGCTAACAACCAAATCGACAACAACACGTTCTACGGCAATAAATTCGATGTATGGGCAAGGAATCTGTCCGGTATTCCGCAAGACAATTCATTCATGAACAACGCATTCAGCTCGGTGCTGCAAAATCCCGAGTCGTTCCTGTCCTTGAATGCGTTCGACTACAACAGCTACAATCTGGACGCTCCCGGCCTGACGAAGGAAATCATCGAAGGAGACGGACGGTTGACGCTGGAAGGCATGCTTTCACTCGGACTGGAGGAGCACGGGACGATCGGAGGGGCTGCGTTCCGCGATCCGGCTGCGCTGGACTTCCATCTGACGGCTGCCAGCGCGACCTTGATCGGCAAAGCGAACCCGGAGCGGCTGCCCGCCGAGGACAAGGACGGAAAGAGCAGAGCGGACAGCAGCGACATCGGCGCGTTTGCCTATGACGGCAGCGCTGTCCGGTATGTGTCGCCGAATGGCTCGGACGACAATCCGGGGACGAGGGAGCTGCCGTTCCGTACGATTGAAGCCGCGCTCTCGCACGCGGGAGACGGCGATACGATCGAGCTGGCGGACGGCGTCTATCCGGAGGCGCTGTCGATAGACGGCAAGGACAAGCTTACGATCCGCGGGGCTTCGTCAGGCGCTGTCCTGAACGGCGCGACGACGGTGACGGACAGCCGTCAGATCGTATTGAATCACGTACAGCTCGGGGATGTGACGATACAGGACACATCCGAAGCGACAGTGCGCGGCTCGGTCATCGACGGCCGCCTCGTGCTGTCGGGCAGCGCCGGCTTCGTGCTGGACGCGAATACGTTCAGCTACGACGAAGACGGCGCAGCCGTGACGCTCGAAGGCGCTTCGGGCGGCCAGGCGACGAACAACTTGTTCCTCGGCAACGATACGGCGCTTGCGCTTGCCGGCGCGGGTGCCGACGGGAACACCATCTCCAACAACGACTTCTATGGCGGGAAGCGTGCGTCGGTGCGCTTCGGGCATGCGGGCGGGTCGCCCGCGAACAACGTCGTGCAGAACAATATATTCGCGACACGATGGATCGCGGAGCAGGCCGACAGCTTGACGGCCAACACCTTCGACTTCAATCTGTACGACAGTCGCAGCCTGACATCGGGAGTCGCTGCCGTCGAGTCTCCCGCGCAGGCGCGGACGCTGTCGCAGTTGCAGCAAAGCGGCCTGGAAGCATCCGGCTTGCTCGACGAGCCCGGATATTTGAATGAAGCGGGGGAGCGACTTCCGCCTGTATCGCTACAGCGCGGCACGAGGAACCGGGACGGATCGTGGCGCACCGAGCGCCGATCGCAACGGGACGCCCCGCACGCTGCCTTACGATATCGGGGCGTTCGCGTATACCGGCGATGTGAATACGTATTATGTGTCGACGTCGGGAGACGATACCAATCCCGGTTCGGCGCAGGCGCCCTTCCGCTCGATCCGGCAGGCTATCGCGCTGGTGAAGCCGGGCGAGACGATTGAGGTGGCCGGCGGCGTCTATGAGGAGCCGATCGTCATTCACAACAAGGAAGGACGCAAGGGAGATCCTTATCAATTAAAGGCGGCGCCGGGGGCCGATGTACTCATCCGGGACGAGGACGGGCTGACGGTGGACGGCTCGACGAGCTATTGGACGATCGCCGGTTTTTCCTTTGAAGGATTCGCCGGTCGGGCGGTGCGCGTCGCTGCGGGGGCCGAGCATGTGTCGCTGGTCGATCTGACGATTCGCGGCAGCGGCGACAGCGGCGTCGAGTTGGACGGCACGCTGGATGTTATATTAAACGGGCTGGAGATCGCTGGCGAGGGCTCGCTGGGGATCGGGGTCAAGGTCGACAACGCTAGGCAGACGACGCTGGACCGCCTGCTTGTCAGCGGGGCGGAGCAGGCAGCCGTATCGATCGGCGGGAGCCGGACGTCGAAGGTTAGAAGCTCGCTGCTGCTGCACAGCGGCATCGGTCTGCGGCTCGGCGCGTCGGCAGACGGCGTCGCCGTTTACAACAACGATTTTTACGGCAACGCTTCGACGGACGTGCAGGTCGCTTCGACAGCGAGCGGCATCAAGCTTAAAAACAATATATTCGCCTCGGCGGGCAAGACGGCGGTCGTCGCGGATCGCGCGGCGGACGTGCTGGCGCTGGACATGGATTATAATGCCTATGCCTCCGGCACGACGCCGGTGGTCCGGCAGGGCGCCGCTGGCAGCGCGTCAGACCTGACGCTTGACGATCTGCGGCAGCAGGGCAAAGAAGCGCACGGCTTGGCAGGGGACCCGCTGTTCGCCGATCCGGCGCAAAACCAGTTCGGCCTGATGTCCGGCAGCCCGTTGCAAGGAGCGGGGATCAAGGAGCTGGATACGCCGACGATGGGCTATGACGGCGTCGCGTTTTTGAATCCGGTCGACATCGGCGCGCTGTTCTCGCCTTACAGCAACAAAACGTATTACGTAGCGACGACTGGCAGCGACAGCAACGATGGCTCGCTCGAATCGCCGTGGCGCACGATCGGCAAAGGCATGAAGTCGCTGCGGCCGACCGATACGCTGCTCATTCGCGGCGGCACGTACAACGAACGGGTCGATATTATAGGAGCCGGCGGCAGTCCGGAGCTGTGGTACACCGTTCGAAACTACCCCGGCGAAGAAGTCATCATGGATACGAAATTCCGCGAGGACGTCGGGATCAAGTTCGTCGAATCGTCTTACTGGCGGATCGAAGGGCTGAAGATGACCGGGTACACCGGAGCGGCAATATGGGTAACGGCCAACAGCCGGCATATCGATATGAACAAGCTCGAGATATGGGGAATTTCCAATAAGGAGTTCGTCCTGTATGGTACCGAGGGCATCTTGGGAGACGGCAGCTTCTCTTCCATCCGCAATTCTTACATTCACGACATCGCCCAAGATCGGATGTCCCAGGCGGATCACGGCATCTATATCGGCTACGGGGCTTACAACTGGACGATCGCGAACAATGTGATCGACAACACGCCTGGCGGCGGACTCCAGATGTACGGGCTCCCGGTAGGCAGCAACGATTCAGTCATCGCGAACAATGTATTCAGCCGCAACAAATACGGCATCATTGCCACGATGGGTGCGCGCAATACAATTACGAACAATACGTTCTACAACAACTGGTACAATGACATTTACTTCGACTACAACTTCACCGACGGATTCATTCAAAATAATGTGTTCTACAACGATATTCCGGTAGGCACGAAGGTTCGCGTAGAGGATGCGGCGAATCAGACGACAAAGGAAGCAACGGTCGATCCGACCGTCTTCGGAATGTATCATTCGGAGGAAGACAAGGAAATCGAAGGCAATGTATTCCGCAACAATACAATCGTGTACAAGACGTATGCGCCGCAAATAAAGAACGCGTCCTACGTCAAGCAAGCGGCTGCCGACTACATGAAGGCGGATCGCGCCAATACGTATGCGGACATCCGCATCGAAGCGGACGCCGGCTTTGTCGATGCGGACAATCGCGACTTCCGATTAAAGAAAGGCAGCATTCTGATCGATGCAGGCGTCGCCGATCGGGCGCCGGCGACCGATCTGACCGGGGCGTCCCGGGTGAATGTGCCGGATATCGGCGCCTATGAAGGCGAATCGCCCGAGACGGAAAACCCTGGCGAGAATCCCGGGAACGAACAGGGGAATCCGCCCGGAAGCGTGCAAGGGAACGGGTCCGGAACGGGAGGCGGTCGTTCGCTCGAGCTCGGTAAGGACGACATGCAAGCGAACGTTCGTCCGGACGGGACGACGTACTGGACCGTTAAGCCGGAGGTTCGGCAGCAAGTGCTGTCCGCGCTGCAGCAGGACGGGAAAGGTGTCGTAACCTTGCATGCGGAGGCCGATGCGGACGGGTCGCCCGCCGACATCGTACTGCCCGGTGAATGGCTCGTTCAGGGGCTGTCGGCGAACAAGACGTTCGCGGTTGATATTCAAACCGGCCCGGGCAGCGTCGAATTGCCCGCGAAGACGCTTGACCAATGGGCGAGCCGGACGAAGCGCGAGCTCGCTGCCGGAGACGTCCGCATTCGAATCGGCACGGCGGACGACGGGCGGCAAGCGGACATTGGGCGGCTGACGGCGGCACTCGGAGCCGAAGCGGCCGGCGAGGCCGTCCAGTTCCAGGTGTCGTATGCGACGGCTGACGGAGATACGATGATGAACGGCTTCGGCCCCGGCAAGCTGATCAAGGAATTGAAGGCGCCGAAAGCCGGCTCAACTGTCGGTCTGACGCTGGCAAAGTACGATGAGGCTGCGGGAAGACTGATCTTCGTGCCGCATACGCTTCGCGACGATGCCGACGGTACGGTTGTCGCTTCGATCGTAGACGGCGCGAACGGCACCTACGTCTTGCTGCGAATCCAGCGGACGTTCCCGGATATACAGGGCCACTGGGCGCAGGCGAGCGTTGAATCGCTGACATCCAAACTGCTGCTGCAGGGAGTGGCCCCGACCCGGTTCGATCCCGATGCTCCGGTGACGCGTGCGGCCTTCGCCGCCATGCTCGTCCGCGCGCTCGGATTGACCGGGGACGGACCGACGTCGTCCGGCATGTTCGGCGATGTCGGCGAGGGAGCTTGGTATGCAGACGCTGTTCATCTGGCATCGCAATGGGGGCTTGTGCAAGGGACTGGCGGGGCGGCCTTCCATCCGGACGCGGCCATCACCCGCGAGCAGATGAGCCAGCTGCTGACCAGGGCGCTGGTCCTGGCCGACGCGCAGGCTGCCGGCGGGGCGGCGACCGCTTCTCTGACTTCCTACAAGGACGCCTCCGACGTTAGCGGATGGGCACAGGATGCCGTGCGTCGGGCGGTGAGCCTTGGGCTCATCAAAGGTATGGCCGACGGCACGCTGGCGCCTCAAAAACAGGCGACCCGCGCAGAGGCGGCCACCGTGCTCATGCGGTTTCTGCAACGGATAAACGGATTGAATTCGTGACCTGAATCCAATTCAATAACGGCAATGATCCTTTAAAAAAAGGCGCCCCCGACCGCAGCAATCGGTCAGGGGCGCCTTCATTCGTCTTCGGGCAAAGATATTCGTATTGAATCGATTGCGCTTAATTGCGTTTGAACATATTCCAGCCGCCCATCGTCGCGGGGTTGCCCTCGTCGCCAACGAGCAGCTCTTTGTAATTCATCGCCGCCTTGCGGAAGGCCAACGCATACCGCTCGATCGCTTGCGGCCGGTAATGCTTGAACCAGGGAATCGCGTATACGAGGGAGGCGATGCCCGCGCTTACCGGCAAGTCCCGATCCATCGTCCGGACGTCGCGCGCGGCGTTCGCGATTCGCGTCGGCCGGCCATGCCCGTATACGTCCGCGCTTTGGAACAGCGGGTGGGTGTGGAGGGGCAGATTGCAGCCCGGCACACAATCCTCGACGCCTTCGGCGCGTACCGCCTCGCAGAAGCGCGAGACGGACAGGCCGCCCAGCTCCTCGGGAACGTAGTGGCCGTGCGCGGCGTACCAGCCGCCCATCAGGCTGTCGGATCCCGGCGCCGTGCGGTGCGCCCGCAGACCGGGCACGTCCTCGAGCAGGTCCCAGAAGTAGTTCATGGCCAGGCGAATCTCCGCCTGTCTCGCTTCGTAATGACGAAGCTGCACGCGTCCGACCGCCGAGCTCAGTTGATGCATCCGGTGTTTGGCTCCGCCAAGCGGAAGTCCGATGTAAGGCTTCAGCGCTTCGGTTTGAATTTCCTGGTTGTAGCGCTCGTAGTGGCCGAAGGAGAGCGCCCGCTCGTAGATCTCCCGGTCGTTCGTGACGAGCATGCCGGCTTCTCCGACCGCGAGCGACTTGCCGGCCATGAGCGACATCGCGCCGACGTGGCCGATCGTTCCAAGCTTGCGTCCCTTGTATACGCCGCCTTGGGCATGGGATACGTCTTCGATGACCTTGAGCTTGTGCTTTTCGGCGATCGCCATGATCGGGTCCATATCGGCAGGATGGCCGAAATAGTGGACGACGACGATCGCCTTCGTCCGCTCCCCGATCAGGCGTTCGAGATCGTTCGGATCGAGGCACAGGTTGACCGGATCGATGTCCGCGAACGCGACCGTCGCGCCAAGCGAATAGGCCGGAGCGCCAGTCGCCCAATACGTGATGCTCGGGCAGATGACTTCGTCGCCGATGCCTACGCCGCAGCCGAACATGGCGGCCTGAAGCGAAGCCGTCCCGTTATTGAAGCCGAGCGCGTAGTCGACCTCCAGCCATTCGCGGAAGTCCCCCTCGAATTGCTTCGTGACATCCGTGCCGGACATCGCGCCTCGGCGCAGCACGTCCAGCGCCGCTTCCTCGTCTTCTTTCGTAACGATGGGCCATGTAAACAGGTCTCCGGGCGCTTCGGTTACCGCCTTGGGTCCCCCGAACAAAGCCAGCTGATGTTCTGTATTGGACAGGTTAATGCACTTCCTCTCATCGATGTTGTCTCGAGGCATACGCAAGACGCCAGAAGTCCAATCTTGCATAAAAATATAATGGTATAGGTATGGAACCAATATTATTATAGCATGACGAAAATGCCTTGCGTCAACCACAATATGCCTGCAAGCGCCTAACGCTTGATTCTTTGGGAGACGTCCGATAGCCCGAGCCCAATGCGATTACGACAGCCGCAACGTGGAGCGCCATTCCGCCCCGGATGCGCAGTTTCGGATAGTCACGCTGTACAGCGCCTCTTGGCTCGGAATACGCCGCAGTCACGACAAGCAACGCTTAAACGCGCCTCTTGGCTCGGAATACGCCGCAGTCCCGACAAGCAACGCTTAAACGCGTCTCTTCGGCTCGAATACGCCGCAGTCCCGACAAGCAACGCTTAACCGCGCTTTAAACCTACTGTCGCATCGTAAGTGAGGAAATCGGACTCAGATGACGCTATTTCGTACAAAACGGTGCAATTGCGATCTTTTCGGACTGGAGAGGCGTTATTCGCTCAGATCAAGGCTACAATAGCTCTCCAAACCCGCGATAGGGGCTCCTGGGTCCGCGAGCGGGCCGCAAATCGCGAAAGGAACACAAATAAGGGCTTCTCAGTCCATACGATGCGCGCCTTTGCGCAAAAAAAAGGCCGCAAGCGGTTTAACTTAAAAATCATAGCAAGTATAAAATCGTCAGGTAACGCCCTTCAGCGCCTCTTAGCCAGGAATGCGCCGCAGTCTCGACAAGAAACACTGTATAGCGCCTTATCGGCCCGGAATACGCCACGGTCACGACAGGCAACGCTGTCCAGCGCCTCTTCGGCTCGGAATGCGCCACGGTCCCGACAAGTAACGCTGTACAACGCTTCTTCCGCCCGGAATACGCCGCGGTTGCGACCAGTTAACGTTGAATAGCGCCTTAAGCCCCTTCTCGTATCGTCGCGCGAGGCGAGAAAGGGGAGCGCGTTGGATCATGCAGGCTTTTAGCCGATTGGACGACAATAGGCGACAAGGTACGCGTGAGATGCGAATGAGAATTGCGGGAGCAACGGAAGGCAAGCCGAACGAAGATACCGGACTCAGATGACGCTATTTCGTTCAAAACGGTGCAATTGCGATCCTTACGGACTGGAGAGGCGTTATTCGCTCAGATCAAGGCTACAACAGCTCACCAAACCCGAGATAGGGGCTCCTGGGTCCGCGAGCGGGCCGCAAATCGCGATAGGAACAAAAATAAGGGCTCCTCAGTCCGTCCGCTGAGCGTCACCGCGCAAACAAAGGCCGCAAGCGGTTTTTCTAATTTTATGAATTAAAAAACGGATATTTCACCCCTATTTTACCGTGCGTCAGTACGATGAATAGAAGAATGTCGGTTTTTGTAAATGGACGGACGCCTTGTTCCGTGAAAACCGGCAGAACGCTTAGCGAAGGGTGGAAGGATCGTGGGGAAAATAAAGGGGAATATCGTGAACGGAGGGGCGAAACGAATCGTGGCTTGCATGCTCGTCCTCGCCATGCTTGCGCCATTCTTGCCGGCTCCCGCTCGGTCGAATGTAGCGGCGGCGGTTGCCGCCGCAACGGGATCGTCGGCGGCTGCGCCTGCATCGGATATTTCCGGTCATTGGGCGGAAGGCGCTATTCGAAGCTGGCAGGGGGGAGGGACTGATCCTAGGCTTTCCGGACGGCAGCTTTCGCCCCGAAGGCCGAGTCGTTCGCGCCGAATGGGCCGCGATGGTCAATCGGGTCTTTCATTATTCAAAGACGACCGAAGGGGCCTTCGCGGACGTGCCTGCCGCGAAATGGTACGCCGCTGACGCAGCGCGCGCGCTTGCGGCTGGATACATGCAAGGAGACGGGGCGGGGCTGTTTCATCCGGAATCTCCCGTGACGCGGCAAGAGGCGGCCGTGATGCTCGCCAGACTGCTGAAGCTGGATACGGGCAGCCGGGCGGAAGCCGACCGATTCGCCGATGCGGAGCAGATGGCGGCATGGAGCCGCGGCGCGATCGGCGCGGTTGCCAAAGCCGGAATCATGAAAGGGTATGACGGCGACGTCTTCAATGCGACCCGGCCGCTTACGCGCGCCGAAGCGGTCGTTGTGCTGCAGCGCCTCCGGGAAGCGGCGTCGGAGAACCGTACGGTGCCGTCGTCCATCGACAAGGCGGGTACGTACGGACCGGCCGTCGGGACGGAGACGATCGCAGGCGATGTGGCGATCCTTTCGCCGGACGTCGTCCTGAGGAACGTCACGATCAAGGGCGATCTGCTGCTGGGCGAAGGGATCGGGGAAGGCGACGCCACGCTCGACCGCGTCGTCGTGGAAGGTACGACGACGGTCAAGGGCGGCGGCAAAAACAGCGTGCATATCATGGATTCGACGTTGGCCCGCGTATTCATCACGAAGGTCGACGGTCAGGTCCGCGTGGTGATCGAAGGCGCTACGGCGGTCGAACAGGTAACGGTCGAGTCCGGGGCGACGCTGCAAGTCGCCGGAGGGAGCGGAGCCAGCTACGGCACGGTAAAGGTGTCGACGACCGGAGAGGTGACGCTCGACGGCGATTTCCCGGACGTCGTGCTCGTTGCGCCGGCGCAATTGAACGTGGCGAACGGCAAAGTCGGCAGCTTGACGTTAACCGGGCAGGCGGCCGGCGCAAGCGTGACCCTGCAAAAAAACGCGCAGGTCGTAAACGCGAACGTGGGCGCATCCGCGACGATCAAGGGAGACGGGAAAATCGATACGGCGTCGGTCACGGCGGCGGGCGTGACGATCGCGCAAAAGCCGGCGCAAACCGTCGTCGCGGCAGGCGTGTCGGTCAGCGTCGGAGGGGCGGTCATGCAGGGAACGGGCGCTGCCGGTTCGGGATCTGATTTAGGCTCTGGCTCTGGAACTGGTTCTGGTTCTGGTTCTGGTTCTGGTTCTGGCTCTGGCTCTGGCTCTGGCTCTGGCTCTGGCTCTGGTTCTGGTTCTGGTTCTGGTTCTGGTTCTGGTTCTGGTTCTGGTTCTGGTTCTGGTTCTGGTTCTGGTTCTGGTTCTGGTTCTGGTTCTGGTTCTGGTTCTGGTTCTGGTTCTGGTTCTGGTTCTGGTTCTGGTTCTGGTTCTGGTTCTGGTTCTGGTTCTGGCTCTGGTTCTGGTTCTGGCTCTGGCTCTGGTTCTGGTTCTGGCTCCGGCTCTGGTTCTGGCTCTGGCTCTGGAACTGGTTCAGGTTCTGGATCGGAACCCGGATCGGGTTCGGGAACGGGATCTGAATCTGGCGGCGGGACGTCGGTCATCGAGGTTGCGGTGGCGGTCAGCAATCCGACGGCCGGCGGTTTCGAATTGCGGCTGACGCCTGCGGTTTCGAATTTGGCGAGTGCGAACGTCGTCCTTGTCAACGCCGATGGCATGCCTGCGCTTGTATCCAAGATCAGCGGCGCGGACGGGGGCGCGAGTTACAGGGTGCAAGGCTTCCTGACCGGCGGCGCGACCTACACGTTGACGCTTGCGAAGCCGGGCTATTCGTTCGGCGCAAGCCAGGAGATCGCGATCCCGGACGTGCCGGCGATCACCGGCGCGATGGTCAGCCCCGACCTTAAGGAGCTGACGCTGCTGTTCAACAAAACGCTGGACGGCTTGCCTGCAGCGCCTGCGGGCTTCTCGCTCAAGGACGCCGAGGCTCCGGTTGCGATCGCAAGCGCGACGCTGTCGGAATCGGCAACGCGAATCGAGCTTGCGCTCGCCGCACCGGTCCATCCGTCAACGCTGACATTGTCCTACGAACCGGGCGCGATCCGCTCCGTCGACGACAAGGCGCTTCCCGCCTTGACCTGGAGGGATTTTACCGACGGCAGCTCGCCGGGCGGCAGAGCCGCCTACGACCGGATGCTGGGGATGACCGCCGAGCAGACGGCTGCGGATCTGAAGGATCAAGCAGGCTTGAACGCAGGCGATGCGGCGAGGGCGCTCATCGAGGGCGGCTACAATACGAACGATCTGATCAAAGCGTTGAATACGGTCTATCTCGTAACCAACGAGAATATGCCCGATTTGCTCTTGCCGCGAGGGATCGGCGTTTATCGCTTGCTGGTCGGGATGAAAGAAGCGGGCATCCTGAACGTACAAAACCTGGGTAAAAACTTCAGTTACCTGAACGGCGAATCCGACGACTGGGTCAGGGCGCTTTACCAGACGGGTTATACCGACGAACAGGTGGTCGCCAACAGCTGGTTTTACCCGAACGTAAAGCTGGCGGCATCGATGCGTACCTACTACGGTACGAACAATGAACGCGCGGCGCAGTTGTTCGCCCTGCGCAACTATAACGGCTTCAGCAACGATGTCGGACGCGTGCTGAAGGAGGTCTATCGGAACGACGATTGGCAAGCCGTATCGGCGTTAAAAGCGGCTGGCATCGATGCGGGCAAGGCGGGCATGGCGCTTAAAGAGATTTACGAAGCGGCGCCGGAGCGCACGGCGAGCTTGCTGAAAGAGGGCGGCTACGCCGCGGCGGACATCGGGCGGATGTTCTTGCAAGATTATGGCGCTTCGCCGCAGGAAACGGTATCGGCCATGCACTTCGCGGGCTTCGCGATCGGGGAGATCTGGCCCGGTCTCGCCTATGCGGATACGCAGGCCGAGGCGTTGGCCGCCTTGAAGGGTTCGTTTACGGCGCTGGAAGTCTTTAACTTGTTGTATGCCCTCGACCACCGGACGGATACCGTCGTCTCCAGCATGAAATTCGGCGGCTACACCGCGCTGGAGACGGCCGGGGCACTGATGGCGACGAATCCGGAGATCCGCACGCGGGAAGATCTGATGGCGCAGCTGATGCAGACGGACCCCGCTTCCGCGGCTTCTTATCGCTACGATGCGGCCCAATCCGCGGACGCTGCCCGCAAGAAGTTCGGCGGCAAGCTTTCGGAGATCGCGGCTTTGCTGGCCCAGTTCGGCGCGACCAAGGTTACGACGATGCTGCCGGGCCAGACGACGGTTGTCGACGGCCTTGTCCAAGCCGGGTTCAACTCGGGCGACATCGTACAGTGGCTCGCGCCTTCGAACACGCTGACGGAGCCGCAGGCGACCAATGTCGTACTGGAGCTGCGCCATGCGGGTTACCCGCTATCCAGCTTGGGGAACGTGATGAAAACCTTGTCGCTTAAAGTTTATTCGTCCTCCAGCAGTCCCAATCTGATCAGACTGCTGGCGGCGAGCGGGTTGAACACGACGACGAGCGAACCGATTCCGGGCTATTCCGCGACGGACATCGCCAGATTTTGGGTCGGAGCGGGTTATGCGAACTACGATACGACGGCCATAAACTTACAGCTCGTGTTCAGCAAATTCGAAACGGCGCGCGCGATCGCGGAAGCCAGCGGATATTCCGTCGTCGATATGCTTGCCTTTATGGGCGCAAGCGCGAATCAGTCCCGGCTGTTCCGCGGCGCTGCCGACGTCCCGCTGCTCGGACAGGTGCTTAAGGACGTATACGGCCTGACCTCCGACGAAGCTGTCCGCGCACTAAAAGGATCGAGCGTTTCCGGCATGTCCGAATTCGTAACGATCAAAAATGTGTTGGAGCAAACCTATAACCATACCGATACGACGACGCTGATCGCGGATTTTGCATCCGGCGGATTCACGATGAACCAGATCGGCGACGGGCTGAACCTGAACGCGACCGCGTTCAAGTCGGCAGGCTACGATTCAACGGAAGTGGCCAAATATTTGTTGAACAAGCAGACCCCCCATGAACGATATGGCGTTTGCGCTGCACAACCTCGGCTACGGCTTAAATGAAGTCGCCACTGCGCTCTACAATTTGTATAGCGGCGTTCAGGATCAAGTCGTGCCGCAGGTGACCGATTGGTTAAGCGACTCGCGTCTCGGCTATCGCACCGAGGACGTCACGGCTGCCGTGACCGCCATATTTAACGTCGACCCGTTCTCCGCGATGGCCCAGTCGCTGATCCGCGGCGGCTATTCGGCGACGCAGGCGGCTGTGGCGCTGAAGACGACGTTCGCAAGCTCGGATGCCATCGAGATGGCGCAAGGGCTGGCCGCTGCCGGTTATTCCCGGGAAAACGTGCTCGCAGCCATTTTTCAAGTGTATTGCGACGGTTACATTTATAAAGAAGGCGCGTTGTCGACGATGGACGCCGTCATGGCCGTCGTGTATCCGGAAGTGACCGACCGATTCGAGGCTACCTTGAAGGCATCCGACGTTCGCACGGCCAAATACGCGATCAGCGTCATGAAGTCGCTGGGCAAGACGCTCGAAGAAACGATCGGCGTGCTTGCGCGGGTGTACGGCTTGGACGTGTCGGCCATGCTGGAGGTCACGTTGGCCAATCGCCAATTTGGTTTGAGCGAGAGCGGGATCGTCGACAGGATCGGCGCCTATTACCATCGCGATCCCGCTGCGCTGTATGTCGGCTGGATGGCTGCGCATCAATACAAGGCTTACGACGTGCTGGCTATCGTGCAGTACACCTATTCGAATCTCGATAGCGTAGCGGCCGCCAGATTGCTGACCGAAGCGGGTTATTCGAAAGAGAGCATCCTGTTTGCCTTCAATTACGCGGGCTTCCACGGCGACGCGGCCGATGCGATGGCGCTTGTGCTGGTACAGCTGTTCGGCCACGATGACGCGCAGAGCGTGGCGGCGGAACTGCTGCGGTGGGCCTATCAGGGATCGGTCGCATATCTCGCGCTTAAGGGGGCTTTTCCGGACAAATCGCAAGGCGACCTTCTCATGGCCATGAAGCAAGCTGGCTTTACGGATCTGTATGATGCGATGCGCTTCAGTATCGCGAGCGGTGATGCGACGGCGATCATGCAGTTCCGCAACCTGGGCCTAAGCTTGTCGAATGCCCACTATTTACTGGCGTTATGGCAGTACAGCATGCGCGACACCGTTCGCTATTTGATCGAAGTCGGCTACCCTTTAGCCGATATCGGTCGAAAATTGCAAGAGCCGGATAAACTCGTCCAGCATTTGCGAGCCTTGAAGTATCCGTTTGAGACGGTCGTCACGGTCGTTTACGGCGCGGACCCGCGTCCGTCGCTGATGGTCAAATATTTGTACGACAACGGCTATAGGAATATCGACGATCTGGTCAAGGCGCTTCAACTGGTGAACAGCAACCCCTACGAATACGCCATCAGCTTGTGGTTCGGGCCGGGAGGTCCGTGGACCTTGCCGACGATCGCCCAGGCGATCGCGAGAAACTCGAATTTGACGCTCCTGCAGCTTGGACAATCGTTGATGCAGTCTTATAACGATCGCAGATATTTTACGGATATGCAGGTGTACGAGGCGCTGAAGTCGGTGTCGAATATCGGGGTGAGCTTCATCCAATCGGATCTGGATGCCGCGATCAGCGCGATGCTGACCGATCTCTCCGAGGGCGTGCCGTTCGCGATCATGCGCGAAGCGGGACTCGGCTCCAACGACGCCGCCCGCGTCATGAAAAAGCTCGGGTGGGGCTGGATTCCGGCGTGCATTCAGCTGGTGCAGGCCGGATACGGCGCCGGCGATACGTGGGGCACGCTGTGGGATGTGTACCACAACGAGCTTGGCTTCCAGGTGCTGAACATCATGTCCGCGGTCGCGCCGCTGGCTTCGCTCGGATTGGCGGATAACCTGACCACGCTCCAGAGCGTCACGAGAGCCGCTTTAAGAAAAGCGATGATGGATTATTTCTTAAGGAAATAAGCGGGTTTGAAGTAGGGCGGCGTTCCCCGGGGGGACGCCGCTTTACTTTCGCTATCCGCGTCCTCACTTCACTTTTTTTATAACGCCTTGCGGAATTATTGGTATAATTCATGTGAAAGACTTGGATAAAGCGGGGGGAGACGTCTTGACGGCAAAAATATTGGTGATCGACGACGATCCCGGGCTGCACGAGATTCTCGGCCTTTTTCTGGAGGCGGAGGGCTATCGCGTGCATAGCGCATTCAGCGGAGGCGAGGGGCTGGCCATGGTGAACAGCGTGGATCCCGATTTGATCGTTCTGGACTTGCACATCCCCGGCACCGACGGCACGGAGTTATGCCGACAAATTCGGCTCGCCTATCACCAGCCGATCTTGTTCCTCTCGGGCGACACGAAGACCGATGCCATGCTGAGATCGCTTTATTCAGGCGGCAACGATTATATTACCAAGCCATTCCGATCGGACGAAATAAAAGCGAGAATCAAAGCCAACTTAAGCTGGGGCATGCGGCTCGCGGCTTCAAGGAAGCCGGGACGCGAATTGAACTTTCCCGGCTTGCGGATCGACCTGGACCGTCTGGCCGTTTCCGTTAACGGACAAGCCGTCGAACTGCGCGCGAAAGAGCTGCGGCTGCTCATCGCGCTGGTCTCCCGCCCTGAAGAAGGTGCTTCATGCCGAGAGACTGTACGTTCAGGTCTGGGGCGACGCCGCCCAGTATTCCCCTGACATCGTGAAGGCGCATATTTATCAAATTCGCAAGGCGATCGAGTCCCGCTCCGAAGGACGAAAATACATCCATACCGTAAAAGGCTTCGGGTACAAATTCGATGCCGATTGAAGTTGAAAGGAATGGCTCGACGGTGAGAATGGGCAGGTTACTCGCGGCTTTGATTTACCTGTTCGTCAGTATGCTGTCGACCTGGCCGTCCGAAGCCGACGCCGCCGAGGCGCCATACGGACTTCTTGAATTGCGCGATTCGCAGCAAGCGTTATCCCTGAACGACCGAATGGAGCTGCTGCCGGACGATGCCGGGCATTTGTCGTACGCGGACATGTCGTCTCCGGACATTGCCCGTCAATTCAGCCCGATTCGCGGCCGGATCGCTTTCGGCTATGCGTCTTCGGTTTATTGGTTTCGATTTGCCGTGCGCAACGATACGCCGAACGACAAGTGGATCGTGCAGATGGACAATCCGCTTATCGAGCGTATTCAAATGTATGCTTCCGTCGAAGCGACGCCGCTGCGAGGCAACTATCCGGCTTACGAGCTTAAGCTTCCTCCCGGAGAGACGACCTTCGTTTATTTCCGGTTGGCGACGGACGGAGAGATGACGACCCCCCTTCAAGCTGTTCGATCCATGGACGTATCAAAGCACGCAAACGAAATATTATTTCTTTTTCGGCTTGTATTATGGCTTGATCGCCATCGTGATCGTATTCGTCCTCATTCTTTTGTACTTCACCCGCGACACCGCCTTTCTTTACTACCTGATCGGAGTCGTCAGCTTCGGCGCTTCCAATTTCATCTGGAACGGGCTTGAACGAACGCTGTTCGGGAGCGAACATCTTCAAAGCGCAGCCTATCATCTTCTCGTGGCGATCACGATCTGGACGTTCTTTCCCTTTTTTCGAAAAATATTGGACACGCAGCGGCGTTTCAAGGCGGCCGATATCGTCCTGCGGACGTTTATGGCGCTGTGTCCCGCGGGAGCGGCGGCTTGGGCTCTCTTTTACCGGCACGGCGTCGGTCCTTACGTATCTTTGTTCGAGCTGACGGCGGTCGTCGCGACTGCGGCCGTCATTATTTGGTGCGCCGTACGCGGCAGCAAAGTCGCCTTGTTTTTTTCGATCGCCATGCTGACGACGATCGTATTCGGGCTGCCCAAGATTTTGATGTCCTACGGCCTGATGCCCGACAATACGTTCGCTTATTTCGGCATGCAGTTCGGATCCGTCGTCGATTTTCTGCTGCTGTGCTTCGTTTTGTACCATCGGCTGCTGTTCATGCAGCGGGAGAAGGATCGCGCCCGCATGGAGCTCGAAGTTCGGACGAAGCTGCTTCAGAATATATCCCACGATATTCGGGCTCCGCTCGCATACGTACTGGGCGGCGTCGAAGCATTGCAGCAGCGATTGGTGCAGGATCCGGAGCGTCAGCAAAGCATGCTTGGCCGCATCCATCAAAAAACGCTTGACGTCTACACGTATATCCGGGAGTTGAGCCGACTCGGGCAGCTTGAAGCTTCGGCGGTAGCTGAACCGCGCGCGCGCATTCGATTCGGTGACTGGATGGAGGGCTTGTTCGTTGAATTTTCGTCCGACATCGAACAGGCCGGCTTGCGATGCGAATATCGAGTCGACCCCGGCGGCGAAGCGGTCGACGTTTTTGTTCAGGCGCATGCGATCAAGCGCGTGTTGGCCAATCTGATCGACAATGCCTGCAAATATAGTCCGCCAAACGGGACGATCAGGCTGGAGGCGTCCGCGGACGATCGCGAAGCGCGCGTGACGGTAGGGGACGATGGACCGGGCATCGAAGCCGGACATTTGTCGTTGATTTTCCATCGGCGTACCCGGTTGGAACAAACGGCAGGCAAGGACGGGCAAGGCATCGGACTTTCCATCGCCAAAGAAATCGTGGAGCGTCATGGCGGGGCGGTCTGGGCGGAGAGCGAGCCCGGAGAAGGCTGCCGGTTTCGTTTTACGATTCCCGTAGTTAAGCGGGGCTAGATGCGCGACGAAGAAGCGTCATAGGCGATATAGGATCGCATTGCGCCGAGGTAATGTACGTCTGCGGCATTTTGTCTGTTTGTATAGGAGCGATTTAGTGAAAAGAAACAAGTTGTACAGCAGAATGCTTTACTTCAATGTTGTTTTCGTTTAAATTTAAGGAAAATGCTTTGGCTTTTTATTCATTAACGATGCGACTGGAGAGGTAGTGGCTCTTATGGAGGATCGCAATAAATCGGGTCGCAATAAATTTCGTTCGCGTTTGAAATTTATGATCGAGCAGCTGCGCGATCATATTATAGCCGGCACTTATAAACCCGGAGAATTTCTTCCCTCGGAGTCCGAGCTCGTCCAGCAGTACGGACTTAGCAACAAGTCCGTCAGGAAAGGGCTCGACGAGCTGGTCGCCGAAGGGTTGATCGTCAAAGTGAACCGGGTGGGCAGCAAGGTGACGGAGAAGGGCCACGAGGCGACCGTCGTTACGCTCGGGGTCAGCTCTTCGATCGAGAAGGATTTGCTTCTTTCGCGACTGCTCGACGATTTTAACGTGCTCTACCCGCATATTCGGGTGAAGATTCTGACGATTACGATGACTGATTATACGAGTCAGATCGAGAGTTATCTGGAAAATGGCTTGATCGACGTCTTTACGTTGAACAGTCTTCATTTTCAGGAGCTGGCGGAGCGCGGAGCGCTCGATATGCTTGAACCGCTGAAGACGGACAGGGAGATCTATCCGTTTCTGAACGAAGTCTTTCGCCTCGGACCGCTGCAATATGCCGCGCCCGTCGTATTTTCTCCCATCGTGCTGGCATACAACCGGGCCCATTTCAGCGAAGCGCAAGTGCCCGAGCCGGACGGCAGCTGGACCTGGGAAGATGCGCTCGAGCACGCCGAGACGCTGTCCAAGTCGGCAAGCGGAAGGCTCGGGCTGTACTTCATAATGGTGTCCGCCTTGCGCTGGCCGGTGTTCCTCATGCAGAGCGGACAAGATATCGGTCCGGACCCTAGCGGCAAGTTCAGTCTCGAAGGCAGCAAGCTGCTGGAGAGCATGCGTTTGTGCAAGCGAATCATCAAGGCGCAGGACAACTATCTCGGATTTTTGATCGAGGACAACAAAGATGTCATGGATCTGTTTAGCCAAGGGAAAGTATCGATGATGCTGGCCAGCTACATGTCTTTGAACGAGCTGAAGGAATCGCCGCTGGACTTCGATCTGTCGCCGGCCCCGTTCGTCCAGTCGCCCGCTTCGATGCTCCATGCGATCGGGGTATCGATGCGCAAGACGGATCATGTCGCTGCCAGGCTGCTGGTCGAATATATGGCTTCGCCCAGGGCGCAGGGCATCATTCGCAGAGGATCGAACAGCCTTCCGGCGGTCAGGTCGCTGAACGAATCCCGCCTCGAGGTGCCCGATTCGATCAATCGGCCGTCCCGCTATCCGCTCTACCGGGAGATTATGGCGACGTACAGCACGCGAAGCCGGTTGAACTTGTCGGCGGAGGCGTTCGACGTACTGGGCAGGCTGCTAAAAAAGATATTGGTCGGACCTGATCACCGAGCAAGAGCTGTGCGAAAAGGTCGACGAACTGCTTTCCAAAACGTAAGGAGGGAGCGATCCCTCCTTTTTTTATCGTGCCAGAACGTCGCCCCGCCGCCGAAGTCCCGGTTAGGAACAAACTGGCCTTCCTCCGCCATGGTGCGGTCGTTGAAGTCTCGGTTTGAGAGCCGCGAGCCGGATGCCGGAGGGGCGCTAAGTGTTGAAAGGCAATGAATCGGCGCGTTGATCGGGGTCGGGGAGGAAATAAGTGTCCAACCGCAGTTGTTTTGTCCAAGACATGGTCAAATCGCTCGAAAGTGGGAATTTAATTGCGCTTCAACACTTATTTGGCCCAATGAAGCCGTGATCAAAGGAAATAAATGCGTTTCAACAGCTATTTGTATCGGCCGCGATTGCGAGAACGTCAAGCCCGTCTAGACCGCAGGCCTGGCGTTGTTCAAGGTTAATTGGACAAGCCCAAGAGAAAGTTTCTGCAATTCCGCATCCACTTTGCTGAGGCTGAGGTGTTAGAAGGGCGCTAAGAAATCCTAATCCGTCGCGTATGCCGATCGCGCACAAGCGTCACTCAATCGCGCCTCGCTGGCGGGCGGCCGTGGAGGCTTTGGCGCGGCTGGTTGTGCGTTCAGGCGGTCGCGGGGCTGTCCGCCGATCGCGCACGCGCTTGTTGTAAAGACCGTCAGGGAGAGCTGCGATCTCCCCTGATGGTCTTTATTACTTTACATTTTATTCATAAAACTTGTATCTTATATAAAACTGCTGTACATAAGGAGAAATATTATTTGACAACCGGGCAAAGCGTGGGTAGAATTGGTTCATAGAAAGTAAATTAAATATACAGCAGTTTGCGCGGGTCTCGGCCATTCCGTTCAGATGGAGCGTATGCAGGAGGTGGAGAGCTCGACTGATCGCGTTTAAAACGATGCGATTGTACGAAGGCTATGTCAGTGAAATTCGTGTTACTTACTTCCAAGGAGGGTCTATATGAAATCGATTCTGAAAGCGGCTTCAGCTTCACTTGCATCGGTCGTCGTCCTTACTTCTCTTGCAGCCTGCGGCGGCAACAACACGAACGAAAATGCAGCAAGTCCGTCCGCATCGGCCGGCGCATCCGCCGGCGCTTCGGCCAGCGCCTCGGACGCCGGCAGCCAGGTTTACGAAGAGAACGGTCTGCCGAAGGACGAGAAGGTCACGCTCAAGGTCGGCTTTTTCGAAGGCGGCATGGGTCGCGCGTGGTTCGATACGGCGATGGCGTCCTTCAAAGAGAAGTTCCCGAACGTTTCCTTCGACGTGACCTATTCTCCGACGATCTCCCAGGTTACGCAGACGAAAATCGCGGCGAACGACGATAAAGATATGTTCGATCTGTTCTCGGGCAGCATACCGGGAGGCATCTCCAGCTACGTAGAAGCAGGCAAGCTGGAATCCCAGGAAGATCTGTGGGACCACAAAGCTTACGATGCCAGCGGAAAGACGCTGAAGGAAATCGCATTCGAAGGCAGCTTCGATTCGTCTCCCCGAACAAAAGGAAATACGTACGCTTTCCCGATCTCGGGCAGCGGCTCCGGTCTGATGTATAACAAATCCTTATTTGAGAAAAATGGCTGGAATGAGAACCCGAAAACGTGGAGCGAGTTTTTGAAGCTGTGCGAGGATATTAAAGCGGCCGGCCTCTTCCCGATCACGTTCCCCGGCGTTTATCCGGATTACATCACCAATGCGTTCGGCACGCCCAAGGTATATGAGCTGGCAGAGGAGAAGGGCACGCTCGACAAGGTCTACGAGGACTACCACAAGTTCAACCAGCCTTACTACCTCGCTCCCGAGAACATCGAACGCTGGAACCGGATTTACGACATGGGCAAAAAAGGGCTACTTCCCGAGCGGTCTTGCCGCGCTGAATCACACGCAGTCGCAAATGCAGGTCGTACAGGGCAAAGCGGCGATGGTGGCGACAGGCACGTGGGTCGAGAACGAAATGAAACAGTCGACGCCCGCGGACTTCAAGTGGGGCTATATGTCGGTCCCCATGGCCGAGAATGCCGACAATACGAAGTGGATCACGTTCACGCCGGGCTCGGGCTTCCTGATCTGGGCGGCCAAACCCGACCTGAACAAGAAATGGTCCAAAGAATTTATCGTATCGTTGTGGAATCTGGATAACCAAATGGAAATCGCGGAGAAGGGCGGCATGCTTCCGTTGAGAGCGGACTTTGCCGACGATGCGTCCCGACTGGCCAAGCTTCAGAGCTTGCCGAGCGCATTCCTGGCTTATATGAAGGATAACAAAGTGAAAATGGACTCCGGCGCTGCCGACGTTACGTTGACGGACCCCGCATTCGAGCAATCGACCAAGGTTATTTCCGAAGCGATAACGCAGATCGCGACCGGCAAGCAGGAGCCTCAGAAGAAGCTGCAGGAAGCTGAAGACTACCTCAAGAAGGCGATCGAGGCACAGAGCAAGTAAAAAGCATTATCCGCCGAGGAGGGGGGTCTCCCCCTCCTTTTTTATCGGCCGACCTCAAGAAAGGAGCGCTGAACCTTGACTACGCTTCGAACGGATCGTGACGGAAAAGGTCAAAAGCGAAGGAGTTTGCTGCAAAAGGCGAATGTTCAAAAATGGATCTTTTTTGACCTTTGCCATCGTGCCGACCTTTGGCGGTTACCTGCTGTTTGCGCTGTATCCCAATCTGTTGTCGATCTATTACTCGCTTCTTGATTGGAACGGCATAACGAAGCCGAAATTCATTTACTTTGAAAATTACGTTCGCCTGTTCAACGATCGCTACGTATGGCGGGCGCTCGGTCACAATTTGTTCTATATGGCTACCGTACCGATTTGCGTCATCTTGATTTCCCTGGTGCTGTCCTATCTTCTGACGAACAAAGGGTACAAGGGAACTTCCGTATTCAAAGTGCTCTTCTTCTTCCCGAACGTTCTGTCCACCGTGGTCGTCTCCTTGCTGTGGGCATTTATCTACGACGGCAGCTTCGGCCTGCTGAATGCGCTGCTGAAGGTGTTCGGCATCGACATGAACGGCTTTTATTGGCTGGGGGACACGCGGACGGCGATGTATGCGGTGCTGCCTCCGTACGTATGGGCGGGCGTCGGGCTTTATATCGTCATTTTCATGAACGCCATGACCACGATTCCCAAGTCGCTGTACGAGTCCGCCATCCTGGAAGGGGCCAGTCATATGACCCGGTTGTTCCGCATCACGATCCCGCTCATTACGCCGCTGATCCGGGTGAGCGCCATCTTCCTCGTGCTCGGAACGCTGAAAAGCCTCGATCTGGTCCTGATCCTCACGCGCGGCGGTCCGGCAGGCTCCACCGACGTCATCGGGCTGTATATGTTCAACATGGCCTTCGGGGAGCAGGTACAAAACTACGGCTACGCCTCGGCGATCGGCATGTTCCTGTTCTTCATCCTGGTCAGCGCCAAGCTGGTGGTAGACAAGCTTTTGCCGGACCGCGGCTACGAATATTAAAGGTGGTGGACCATGAAGGAACGGCGCAATATGATCGACCTGTTCTGGTGGCTGGTGCTCATCGTCTGGTCGTTAACCATTCTGTTTCCAATCGTATGGGATCTGTATGAATCGCTTAAAACGAACCCTGAGTTTTTCCAAAACGTATGGGCGTTCCCGGAAAAGCTCCAATGGGCCAATTACAAGAAGGCATGGCTTAACTACAACCTGCTGAACGCAATGCTGAACACGCTGTATTACGTCGGCGCGAGTCTGCTGATCGGCACGTTCCTGACCGCATTGAACGCCTATGCGCTCACCCGCATCGAATTCAAGGGCAGGAAATTCATCTGGGCCATGATCATGCTCTCTTTGTTCCTGCCGGGCATCAATGCGCTGATCCCGCAGTATATCCTCATGCGCGACCTGCATTTGACCAACAGTCTGACCGGCCTGATCGTGCTCAATTGCCTCGGCGAGAGCGTCTTTTTCCTCATGCTGCTCGGCGGATTCATGCGGTCGCTGCCGCGGGAGCTGGAGGAGAGCGGGACGATCGACGGCGCGTCGATCTTCAAAATGTTTATTCGCATCATTATGCCGCTCGCCATGCCGGGCATCGTCACGGTCGCCATATTCAAGTTTATCGGGCTGTACAATTCCTTTCTGGAGCCTTTCATCTATTTGAGCGATTCGGACAAATACACGATCGGCGTCAACATTTATCATGCCAATATGCTGATGCAGTACACCAACGACTGGGTGACGCTGTTCGCCGGCGTCATCATCACGATGATCCCTTCGGTATTGATCTTTATGTTTTTCCAGAGATGGATTATGGAAGGAGCCACGCTGGGCTCCGTCAAGGGGTAAGCGGACAGGAGGAATCCCGATGCTCGAAAATCAGGCAGACGCGCGCTCCGGTCATGGAAGCGGACATCGTTTCCGCGAGAGAACGCGCTTGTTCACGACGAAGGTTGTCGAAGCCGCCGGCGAATGGTACGACCGAGAAGGCACATGGACGGCCGACACCACGCCGCCTCATACGAGGGAACGATATTGGCTCGCAGGCGCGTTATATGCGGCGGGAGAAGCCGAATGGGCGAATGCGATCGCAGGCAAAGGCGAGACGGAAAGCTACGGGGACATACGGTTCAATATTTTCAATACCAACATCGCCGCCAGCCTGTTAATCGCGCACCGCGATAAGATGTCGGCTGTCGTGCGCGACGAGCTCGCGTCTCTGGTGCGGGACGGCTTTTCCTTCAAGCCGGGCAACCGCCAGCCGGACTTTCAGTTCCACGGCTACAACGACAATATGCCGGCCAAAGCGACGGCCGGTCTCATTCTGGGCGGACAACTTCTGGGCAACCGCGAAGCGGTGGACTACGGCATCTGGAATCTCAGGCAGTTCAGGGCGATGCTCGTCCGCAGCGGCATCAACAGCGAGTTCAACTCGCCTACGTATACCGGACTGACGATTCGCGCCATGGGCGAGATCGCCGAGCACGCCGAGGACGAGGAAGCGCGCGCGCTGGCGCTCGGGATCGAGCGGCGGCTTTGGATCGATCTGGCCGCCCGGTTCCATCCGGAGATGGGCGTGCTTGCAGGGCCTTATTCCCGCGCCTATACGGTAGACAACGCTGCGCACGCCAGCTGCATCTCCGGCCTGCTGTGGTTCTGTCTCGGCGACCGTGTCCATCCGTCGCCGATGCTGCTGTTCGACAAGCCGGACGACCTCGTCCTTCACCATATGGGCGACGTTCCGTTTAACGTCGCGCAGTTCTGCTGGTTCGCCGGCGGCGAGTACCATATCCCCGACACGGCCTTGCGGCTGTTCGAGGCCAAGCCGTATCCCTTCAGGGCGGTCGCTTCTTGCGAATTGGGCGCCGGCGAAGGAACGGACTTTCTGGCGCGGTCGAGCCGGATCGAGACGGCGCTGTTCCCCGATTATGCGCTCGGGACGTCCAGCGCGCCGTTCGGCAGCATGGAGCAGAACAACAGCTACTTCGTTACCTATAAGCGTAAGGAGATTGTCGACGCCTACCGGGATATCGGCACGATCTTCACGAAGCTGGTCGTCAATGACGAGGTGCCGGGGACGATCGTCCGGGCGAAGGATGGGGACCGCGAATATGCGAACGCGGGGGGAAGCCGATATTGTCCGCTCCTGCGCCAATACGTTTACGATTCAGTCCGGGTCTACGGCGCTCGTGCTCACGCATCCGCATCCCTCGTTCGACGAGACCGCGGCCCGCAAGCCGCTGTCGGCGATCAGCGAGCTGATCGTCCTGTCCGGGCACGGCGGGGGCGTAGACGAGCTGATCGTCGGCGGCGTGCCGCGGCAGGAGTGGTCCGGCGAAGTGGCGCATGGGCAGTGGATCGTATGCCGTACCGGCAGGCTGCTCTCCGCCTTCCGGCCGATGGCCTACACCCGGGACCGGCAGCCGGTGGCGATCCGTCTGGAATCGAACGGAAAGTATCAATTTATCCGCACTCATTTATATGAAGGGGAAGCGCGCAGCTTCACACGGGAAGAGCTTCGTATGATGTTCGGGGGCTTCGCGGCCGAGCATGCGAGCGTGTCGGAATACGACTCGCCGGCCGCGTTCGCGGCGGAGCTTGAGGCCGTTCAATTTACCGACTACTTCTGGACGACGCGCCGGGTCAGGTACAGACGACCTGCCGGATCGCGAAGGCAGCCGCTTGAGCTCGAGACGTCCTGGAGCCCGGGAGCCATGACCAGCCGCTTCGCCGCGATCGACGGCGCTCGCGTCGAACAGCCCGTGGCGGCCATCGATGGCGTGCCGGCCGAGGCGCTGCCGTTTTTGAACGAGCCCTTTGAGTCGATTCCTTCCTTCTTTCCCTGGGCGGATCTGACGGTGGCATGGGGAGACGTGCCGAGCGCGATCGGAGACCGCGAGCAATGAAGCAGCCCCCTTATAAGGCCTGCCATCATCGGGGCCGGCGCGATCAGCGCTCTGCATCTGCAGGCGCTGGCGGGTATGGATGAGATCGAGGCGGTCGCGATCGCCGACATCGACGGGGATCGGGCCGGGGAAGCCGCGCGCCAGCATACGATTCGCGCCTATACCGATTACCGTCTCATGGTGGAGAAGGAGAAGCCGGATATCGTCGTTATTACGCTGCCGCATCATTTGCATCGGGACTGCGCCATCTGGTGCGCGCAGAGCGGCTGCCATATTTTGTTGGAAAAGCCGATGGCGATCCGCGCCGAAGATTGCGACGAAATCATCGGCGTCGTGAACGACCGCAAGGTGAAGCTCATGGTCGGCCATACGCAGCATTATTTTGCCGAAAATATCAAAGCCAGGGAAATGATCGAAAGCGGGCAGCTCGGAAAATTGGTGATGATCAATGACGTGCGCCATGTCGATTATTATGCCGACAGCCGGCCCGGCTGGTTTTTCGAGACCGCCAAGTCAGGCGGCGGGATCGCGATGAATCTCGGCTCGCACGCCATCGACCGGATCCAATGGCTGACGGACAGCAAGATCGCGCAAGTCAAAGCGTCGGTCAGCTTTTACGGCACCCGGGGAGACATTGAAGGCAGCTTGACGGCGTTTGTCCGGACGGACAGGGGATTGCCTTGCGTCATCAGCCAGAGCGGATACGGCGGCGTGAACAGAGACGAGACGGAATTGGTTTTCACGGAGGGCATGCTGAAGCTGCGAACCGGCGCCGGGCTCTGGGTCGGCCGCTCCGGCGAATACCGTCAAGTGGAGACGATTCAGAACGAGCCGCCGTTCGTCCTTCAGTATCGCGATCTGCTGGACTGCATCCGCGCAGACGCAGTTCCCGAATGCTCGGGCGAATACAGCAAGAGCGTCGTTAGCGCGGTGCAGGCGATATACGCCTCGCACCGCAGCGGACAGGAAGTAGCTTTAAACCAGCAGCAGGGGGGGACTTTAGCGTGCTCAACAGCGACTTGATCGCCTATTTGCAGCCTTCGCCGAGCCGGTTCGACGGGACGGAATGGCGCGACGTGACCGGAAGGCTGACGGATATCGAAGCGGACGACGCACGGATTCGACTGAGGGTTTCTTTGCCTCCGGGGTTATATCGATGCAAGCTGCAGACGCTGAACGGCGCTTTTGATATGGATACGGCGATGATCCCGATGGTGCGGGTGCCCGACGGCAAGCTCGATCCTGTCGGTCCGTGGGATTTCGACCATCTGACCGGCGTCATGGCGATGCCGATGGCCAGAACGTTCGTGAACGGCAGGCGGATAGGCGGCATGTGGTTCGACATGCCCGGTCCGGAAGATATCGAGAACAGCAGGCTGAATGCCGATTTTGGCTTTGAAGCCGAAGACGGCGAGACCGAGCTCGTGCTTGAATTCGTCGAGCGCGACCGTTCTCGGATCGATTGGCGGCGCATCAAGTTCATCGAGATCCGAAAGGACGACCGCGCGCCGCGCGAGCTGGCCCCTGCGGAAAAGGGGCATCCGCGCGTTTTCGTGAATTCGGACGAAGCGGAGCGGCTGCGTGATCGATTGGCGGACAGCCCTTCATTTCGCGCGATCGTCGACCGGATTAAGTACGGAGCGCCCGGCAGCTCCGAGTTCGACCTTGTCTGCCTGGCCTATCTGGTGACGAAGGACCGGGACATCGGCGAGATCGTCCGATCCAAAGTTAACGAGCTGTGCCGGATGGCAACCTGGTCGGGAAAAGCGGACCCGCTCGTCATGGGCGGAGAGAACGACCGCGGCATCGCTCTGAAGCTGTATGCGATCGGACTCGCGCGGGACTGGTGCGCCGAGCTGTTCGACGCGGAAGAGCGGTCGCGCATGAAGGAAAAGGTCGGGACTTATATTCGCAAATTGTACGACTTTACCGTTCTGCAGCGCGCCTATATGGGCTGTCCGACGCCGGAGCCGCATTCGCTCGGCACGTGGAACGGCACGGCGATCGCGTGCATGGCTTTCTATGACGACCTTGAAGAAGCCCGGAAGGCCCTTCCGTTTTTCCACGGGCTGTTTACCGAGAGCCTTCGCTTATTCCCGCAAGACGGTAAAAACGTTTGGGTCACCTACTTCCCCTTCCATTTGATCCGTTATTTGGCTGCCGCGCATACGTTCGGCGGACAGCGTCCTGAGCTTGACCGGAGCTCCTTCCTGGATCGTCTCGGCCACGCGATGCTGGCCTGCTTCAATGCGCCCAACAGCCAGGAGATGCAGCGGGGCCTGCGAACGAGGGAGCATCGCTTTCTGTCGGCGTATTTGAGCCGGTTCCATCCGACGCCGGAGATCGATTCGATCTATCGGACCTTCGTGGACCAGGAGCGGAAAACGGCGGGAGACGTCGACCTGGGCCTGTTCGATCTGCTGTACGCGCCTCGGCAGGAAGGCCCGGCTGCGTCGTATCCGAAGCGGCCTTTTTTATGCCAAGGACATCGGCATGATCACGTTCGCATCCGGGGGGGCCGATCGCCGGTTCGTTTACCGCCGGACTTAAAGCGGGCCGTTCCGTAAGCTTTAACATCCAGTCGCACAATCGCGAATTTCCGCCGTCCATGGGAGGCATCCAACTGACCGTCGACGGCAGTCCGGTTCTGGTGGACATCGGTTCCTACGGACTGGACAGCTCGCTATGCAACGCAATGTGCTTCGACGACGGAGGCTGCTATACGCAAGGCCAGTATTTGAACGGAAATGTCGGACCGGAGAAAAGCTCTTATATCCGCCGAAGCCTGATCGGCGAACGGTTCATTTATGCGCATGCCGTCATTACGAGCGAGATTCATCCCAAGCATGAGGTGAAGCAGGCCGAGCGGATCGTCGTCGCGGACCGGCATACGGGCGCCATCCTTGTATCCGATTCGTTCGAAGGCCATCGTCCCCTTCGTTTCGCGACGCATCTGCATTGCTCGGGTTCCGTTACAGATCTCGGCGCGGGCAGCTACCGGCTTACGGGCGGGCAAGCCAACCTTATCGCCGGCATCAAGGACGGGGACAAAGGTCTCAGCGACGACGAGAAAGGCGAAATATTCGTCGCCGTACTGGGCGGGAATAATGAGCTTGACGTTAAAATCGAGGAGCCGGTATGGCATCCGACTTATATATACGGCTTGAACGGCAATCCCGACGAACAGGACATTCGCTTCGGCCGGTTTCCGCATTACAAACGCTGGCGCCTGGCATATCCCTCGCAGGTCGAGCGGGGCGCCTTCCTCTTCGCCATTACGTCGACGCCGGGCGAGATCTCGGCGGAAGCAGGCCGGGAGGGCCGGGAAGGCGCCGTTTCGTTTGCGGGCGGAGCCAGCGTGGTGTTCGGAAGCGGGGGGGATCGTGAAGCTGCAGGATTGCGAAGTTCTGGCGGAAGCGATCGTCTCGGACCCGGAAAGTCGTCGACTGACGGCGATCGGCTTGCGGCAATTGAGGGCGAGGGAATGCGAAGCGGTTTTTAATCGACCGGTGGACATCGAACTGAAGCTTGACGAAAACGGGCTTCAGGGGACGGTTTTTGCGTCAACGAACGATTGCATGGCGTCGGCTGCGGGTTTGGATATCGGCGACTGGACGCACGATCCGTTGAACCCCGTCAGCCACAGTCCATGGCAAGCCTTCCTTCGAAGCGTCTGATCCGTCTCGGGGATTTCGCGGACGAACCGCCGCAGAATATTACATGCTCTGTAAAATGGGAGAGATCAACGTTGCGAAATTTGAGAGCCGGACTGATCGGTTGCGGTCAAAACGGTAAAATTCATGCGGAATGCATCCGTCAGCTCGACGGTATGGATATGGTCGCGTATTGCGACGTCAACGAGGCTAACGCCCGCAGCTTGCTTGCGGAATTCGGCGGCGACTATGCGACGGCGGACGCCGACCGGCTGTTCGCCGACGAATCGATCGATGCGATCTATATATCGACCATGCACAATTCGCATGCCGATTATTGCATCAGAGCGCTCGCGGCGGGCAAGCATGTGTTCGTGGAGAAGCCGCTGGCAATGAACGTTGAAGACTGCCTGCGCATCGACGAGGCCGTCAGACGAAGCGGGAAAAAGGTCATGACGGCGTTCAAAATGCGTTATTATGATATGCTGTTAAAAGCGAAAGAGCTGATCCCGGAGCCGCTGCTCGTCAGCATGCAGATGATGGACGACAAGTGGCCTGCGGACATATGGGCGAACGATCCGACGTTCGGGGGCGGCAATGTGCTGTCGCAAGGCTGTCATTCGGCCGACATCATGCGGTTTATGGTCGGCAAGGACCCGATCGACGTATACGCGTCCGGGGCGAATTTTTACCAGCCGAACGCGGTGGTGGACAATATCGCCGCGATATTCCGCTTCGACGGCCATGTGACCGGCAATTTGATCCAGGGCGATTCCAACTGTCCGCCCTTCGTCAGCAAGTTTTATATGCAGCTGTTCGCGGAGAACAAATCCATTACGATATCCGACCGCTTGACGACGCTGACTTACAGCGAGGAAGGCAAGGAGACGATCGTGTATCGCGGCAAGGAAACCGGCATTCTCGAGGAGAACAAAGCGTTCATCGAAAGTCTGAGACAGGATGCGGAGCCGCCGATCAACCATATGGACGGACTGTACGCGACGCTGATGATCCTGCAGGCGGTAAAGTCCGTAAAAAAGCGGCATGCCGGAGCCGATTCGCGCGCTGATTCAAAGCGGGCAGGCCGCCCTGCGGTAAGCGATCGCGCCGGCCGCTTGAAGCTTGGGGGCGAAGGGAGCTCAAACGATGAGCAATTATGTAAAGATCAGCACGATCGGCGGCCGGGAGTTCAACGTTGACGAGCGGCTGGCGCCGCAGGAGATCGTCGAACGCATGATTCGTTATTGGCAGGAAAAGCTGGATCGGGTGCTGCCCGACCGCCCGGATTTGATCGTGCTGCCTGAATTTTGCGACATTCCCTTTAACGTGTTTTTGTCGCCTGCCCGCACGCATGAATATTGCGAAGTCCGGGGGGGACCGGATTTTGCGCTTTTTTTCCGATATCGCCCGGGAGCGCCGCTGTTATATCGCGTATCCGACGCTGCGGCTGCAGGAAGACCGATCGTGGCGGAATTCGGTCGCGCTGATCGATCGGAACGGCGATCTCGCGGGCGAATACGCCAAAAACCATCTGACGCTCGGGGAGATCGAGGATTACGGCGTCGCTTGCGGCACCGAGGCGCCGGTATTCGACTGCGACTTCGGGAAGGTCGCGTGCGCGATCTGCTTCGATCTTAATTTTGACCGGCTGCGCCTGCAATACGTGGAAGCGAAGCCCGATCTTATTCTTTTTCCTTCGATGTATCATGGCGGCCTGATGCAGCCGTATTGGGCGTATTCCTGCCGGTCCCATTTTGTAGGCGCCATCGGAGGCGGCCAGCCGAGCGCCGTGCTGTCCCCGGTCGGGGAGGTGCTGGCATCGAGCACCAACTATTTCGATTATGCCACGACGACCGTCAATCTCGACTGCGCGGTCGTGCATCTCGATTACAACATGGCCAAGCTCGCGCCGCTCAAGGCGAAATACGGATCAAAAGTAAAAATCGCCGATCCCGGTTACTTGGGCTCCGTCCTCATATCCTGCGAAACGGACGAATGTACGGTTTTGGACATGATCGAAGCATTCCATATTGAGCGTCTCGACGACTATCTGGAGCGCGCTTTGAACGGGCGGCATCCCGGCGGTGCAAAATAGGGGCGATCGTTAAGTTTCGGAATAGAGGTGTATCGGTCAGTTTTTTTGAGCAGTCCGGTGAATGGCGCGCGAAGGCGGGTCGGGCTATCATGAAGGAACGACGCATGGACATTTCCTTGGAAAGGTCGTGAACTTCATGAGCGCAAACAGGGCGGAAGCCTGCAAAGGCTGCACGTCGAGCGTACAGGTGACGGACGCGCAGATCGAGCGCCTGCTGTCCAGGATCAAGCCGGAAGACCGTATCGACGACGACCGCTATAAAATGAGGCTGGAAGCGTGCGCAAGCTGCGAAAGTCTGGCCTACGGCACGACCTGCATGCATTGCGGATGCCTGGTGCGCTTGCGGGCCAGTCTAAAAGCGGAGCGTTGCCCGCATCCGTTGTCCCAAGTCCGTCCGAAGTGGCCCGCGTAGCGGTTTGAACAAAAGGCTCCATGCGCCTCTGCGGCGCATGGAGCCTTTTGTTGTTTATGGACGAGGCTTGAAGCTGATCGTCGCCACCGATGCGGCGGGCAGGGGAACCAGGTAGGCTTGGCCGTCCTGCTTGACGCCCGTCAGCGGCTTCGTCTCGACGCGATCCGGCGCATCGAACGTATTGTGCGCGTTCATGCCTTCTCCGGTGAGCACAAGGGCTTCAAGGTCGAACCCGCCGTCGGACCCGCGAAGTTCAAGTCTGAGCTCTGCCGCCTCCGAAGGATGCATATTGAAGAGGCTGACGTGCACGACGCCGTCCTTCCTGGATGCCGTCGCGCCTACATGCGGCAGCGGTTTGCCGTCACCCGAGCCGAAGCTTCCGAATTCGCCGTGCAGGGCGAGCGCTTCCGCATCCTGATGGACCGCGTACATTTTCAGCACATGATAGGTCGGCGTTCGCAGCATCCGGTCGCCTTCGGTCAGCACGACGGCCTGGAGGACGTTGACGAGCTGCGCGATGTTCGCCATCTGGACGCGCTGACAGTGCTTGTGGAAAATATGGAGATGCGTTGCCGCGACGAGCGCGTCCCGCATCGTGTTTTGCTGGTACAAAAAAGCCCGGATTCGTTCCCGGCTCGACGTCGAGCCAGGTGCCCCACTCGTCGACGATCAGGCCGACGCGGCGCTCGGGATCGTATTGATCCATGATCGTCCCGTGCCGGGTGAGCAGTTCGTCCGCATGTTGCGCCTTGCGCATCGTATTCACCCAGTCGGACGTATCGAATGCCGTCGCCGAGCCTTTTTCCTGCCAGCTGCCGGGCACCGTGTAGTAGTGCACGCTCAGCCCGTCCATTTGACCGGCCGCCTTCTGCATCAGCACTTCCGTCCAGCGGTAATCGTCCGAGTTGGCGCCGCCGGCGATCTTGTACAGCTTGTTGTCCCCGTATTGCCTGCAGTACGTCTGGAACTGCCGGTACAGATCGGCGTAATATTCGGGCAGCATATTGCCGCCGCAGCCCCAATTTTCATTGCCGACGCCGAAGTACTTGAGCTTCCAGGGCTTATCGCGCCCGTTCTGCCTGCGAAGATTGGCGAGCGGCGACTCGCCTTCGAACGTCATATACTCGAGCCATTCGGACATCTCTTGCGCGCTGCCGCTGCCCACGTTGCCGCAAATATAAGGCTCGGCGCCGATCAGCTCGCAAAGGCGGAAAAACTCGTGCGTGCCGAAATGGTTGTTTTCCACGACGCCGCCCCAATGCGTATTGATCATACGCTTGCGGGTCTCGCGCGGACCGATGCCGTCGCGCCAGTGATATTCGTCGGCGAAGCAGCCGCCCGGCCAGCGCAGAACGGGAACCTTGAGCTCGCGCAGCGCCTCGAGCACGTCGTTGCGGATGCCGTCCGTATTCGGAATCGATGCGTCTTCTCCGACCCACAAGCCTTCGTAAATGCATCGTCCGAGATGCTCCGAAAAGTGACCGTAAATATTTTTGTTGATCGTACCCGTTGTCCAGTCGGTATGCACGATAGCCTTAAGCATGCGAATTCTCCCTCCAAAATGACGATTGCATGAGCGATGAACGCGTTTTCAGCTTCATTATAGAGGCTTGAGAAGGTTCGAACCATCCATTATAATATTCAAAAAACTGACTGATCGTGCTCCGGGAGGGATCGCTTTGCTGGAACTGGTAAGCTGCGGCTATCATCATGTTCATCCGGACGGGATCACGATCGACAGGCCGAGAGGCGCGGGGAACTACGCCTTCGTTTTTTTCAAGAGCCGTTCCGAGGTCATCGTCCGCGGCCGTTCGGCGGTCGTCGAACCGGGCGCCCATATCATCTTCGGGCCGGATACGCCGCATCTGTACCGGGAGCTTGAGCGTCCGTTCGCGAACGATTGGTTCCACTGCGTCGGCGAAGAGATGGGCGCGCTGCTGGACGAGCTCGGCTATCCGTTGGACGAGCCGGTCAAGGCCGTCGACGCGCTGCAGATCTCGCGGGGCGTCATCGAGCTGCGGCGCGTTCAGAGCAACGGGGGCCGATTGGCAGGCCGGATTCTGGATCTGGAGCTTCGCGGATTCCTGATGAAGCTGGCGAACGCGACGCAGGCTGCGCCGCTTCCGGACAAGGTCAGCGGCTATTACGGCGCTTTCGTGGACCTGCGGAGCTCGCTTTATAACGCGCCGCACGAGCGGACGACCGTCGAGGCGCTGGCTGCCCGGGTCAATTTGAGCAAATCGTATTTTCAGCACTCGTACAAGCAGTTTTTCGGCGTGCCCGTCATGACGGACATGATCGCGGCCCGGCTCGAATACGCCAAATATTTGTTGAAAAACAGCAGGCTGTCCGTCTCCGAGGTATCGGGTCTGTGCGGCTACGACAACGATACGCACTTTATGCGCCAATTCAAAAAATACGTCCGCGTCACGCCCAAGCGCTATCGCGATGCGCGCGATTCCGACCGCGGTCCAGGTCAGATCACGACCTGAGCAGGGCAACCGTTCACGACGCGAGACGATGGGAGAGCCTCCTTGCCGCGGCTACAATGATAGAGACAGAGCCAAGGCAAAGGGAGGAATCGGGATGATAGGCAGTTCGCGGCTCCGGGCGGCCGCCCCCGTCGGCGAGGCTGAAGCGGGCGCGCGGTTTACGGTTCGGCAGAAGGCATGGCTGATTTGGGAAAAGGTCGTCTGGGTAGGCATGGAGTGGCGCAGCGAGGGCAAGCTGGACTACGGGATATGCAAGCTGCTGATCAAGCGGCATGCCGGGGAAGCGATCGTCTGCGCGGACGGCACGCGGATCGAAGCCGGCGACCGGGTCGGCGAACTGCACCTGGACAACCGTCGGATGCTGGAGATGTCCGGCACGGTAGGCGCGGACCGGGCCGCGCTGAAGACCGCCCGTCTGGCTCGCGCATCGTTAAGAAGAATCGCCGAAGCGATGGAGGGAGACCCGAGACTGGCAGAGGTGAAGGGCCTGCTCGGCACGACGCTGCTTCATCGCGGACTCGTGCACGGACTGGGATTCGAGTGCAGGCCGCTGCCCTCGCGTTCGCTGGAGCGGTGGACCGCCGTCTATTTGCAGACGCTGCTCAGGTTCCTTCATCCTGCGGGCCGGCTCCGAACGCAAGGAAGCAAAGCCAAGCTGGTTCCGATGCAGCTCATTCATTCGCGGCAATCGCTCAAGCGTTCGATGGGGGGGATTCAAGCCCGCCGCTTCGTGAACGAGCGATCCGACCACGTCCGTAATGTTCCATGAACCTCTGCTTCCGCAGCCTGACCGCGCCTCTTGCGTCGTCAGGTTTTTTTTACATAAATATTTGAATCCGTCGGAAGGGGGGCGCGGGAAAAATGTCGAACTATGTAATGTTCGTTGTATGGCAACTAGACCCGGTAAGCGTGGTGTAAAATGAAAAGCAAGCTCAATCGTTTTTTTTCAGACCCCTCATTCGCGGCCATCGAAAGGCGGCGCCAGTACAAGTACGCGCGCGGATTCGTCTGGACCTACTGGTCGGTCATCGGCGCACATTTCCTGGCCCAGCTTTTCGCGTTTCATTTCCTCCCTTACGAGGCCGCCGCGCATGATTTTTATTTGCGCATATTGCTCTATCCCACTTTGCTCATGTGCGGCATTACCGCCGCTGCCCATGCGATACTCGTCAAAGCCGAACGCTTCTCGTTTTTTTCCATTTTCGCGGCCGGCACGATGATCTCGATGATCATCGTTCATTTAAACATGGACGTTCGGATTATCGCGGCGGTCATGCTGCTGCCGATTTTTGCCTCTACGCTCTTCTTTCGGCTGAGCTTGACGTGGTTTACCGCGGCGCTGCAAATCGTCGGCTTTTGCGTCCTGTACCGGTGGGATTTCTGGTTTCGCTCGTACATGAGCGATTTCGATCTGCTTGCGATCGTGCTGTTTTTCGCGCTCAGCACCGTCGCCGCCAGCTTTATCATCGTCAGCGGGCGCGACCTCGCGTTCGATCTCGAAGCGGCGATGCTCGCCCAGCAGCAGCTGCTGGTCGAAAAAACGGTCATGTCCCAGCGCTCCAAAACGGATGCGTTGACGAATTTGTACAACCATATGTCCTTCCACGAATTTTACGACAAGGCGATCGAATTCGCGGACCGGGGCGCGCCCTTTCATCTCGCCTTGATCGACATCGACAACTTCAAGTCGGTCAACGATACGTTCGGCCACCGCGTGGGCGACACGATATTGGCGACCGTCGCGCGCGTCATCAAGGATCGGATATCCCCCCGCCGACATCGCTTCCCGATACGGCGGCGAGGAATTCGCCTTGCTGCTGTTCGAGCAATCGTTCGAAGAAGCCTATGCGCTGGTCGACGGCATCCGGGCGGAGCTGGCCAAGTCGCCTCATCCCGAATTGGACGGCAGAGCCGTGACCGTGAGCGTCGGGCTTAAGAGCTATTCGAACGCGTTTTCCAAGGAAAAGCTGTTCGAGGACGCGGATGCGCTGCTGTATGAAGCGAAGCGGACCGGGAAAAACAAAGTCGCGTCCGGGACGTTAACCGTCTGACCGGGCGCGCCGTCGTCTTCAGTTATTCGTCTTCAACAGTCCTTCGTCCTGGATAATGACATGGACCTTGAACTCGAATTTCATGAAGGGGTAATATTTCGTTCTCCATTGCCGCAAGTCGTCCCTGGAGAGCTTGTCGCGAAAATACTGCCCCAGGCCCAAAATGTCGGCCTCTTTGGCTTGGGCGGCCTCGAGCATCGCTTCAAAATGCGCCGATAGCTGCTCATCGATTTCCGACTTGATTTGCGCCTCGGTGGGGGAGCCGACGGTCTCGAGCACGGTCACCTTCAAACGCAGCTTGCCTTTCATGATCGCTCGGCCTTTCTGCATCGCGCTGCTTCGGTTCAGCCGATCCGCTACGATTTTAACCGTCGCGTGATCCATCACCTCGATCTTGCCTTGCGTTCCCGCGCCTTTGAACAGATTGTAGAGCAGCGACTCTTCCGAATCGATGACGCCGACCATTTTGCCGTTTCTGATCACAGCAGAGCCGGCGCTCTCGATGGTCGTCGAAAGGCCGGGCTTGACGATCGGGATCACGTCGTCCCGCGTAAACGAGTTCATGCTTCTGAATACTTCCCAGATCCGGGTTTGCACGACTTCAGGCGACCAGCCCGCGTTTTTTTCGAAATAATCGTAAGTTTCCGTGCCGCTGCTCTCGGAGGCCGACTGCAGCTTGTCGAACAGCGGTTCCAGCGGGCCGTCGCTGATCGCGGCGAACGTCTTGTCGGAGATGTCCCTCGCTCGCATGAAGCTCTCGATGCTTTGGCTCAAACCTTTCTCGGCGACGGACCGTTCGAAGATGATGACCTTCAAATGGAGCAAGTCAACTTTTTTTTCCATGTTTCTGTCGATCTTGTCCAAAATTTCGTTGATCGTGATTCCCGATTGGGTGATGATATTGACGTTCGTCTGTCCGGGATTGGGATTCGGAACGACCAGCAGCACCTTATAAGTCCCCCCCGGCCCGTTTAACCCCCATGACGACCGGCAACGACCGGTGATTGATATCCTTGATATCCCAGCATCCGCTAAGCGTCATCGTACCGGCGAGCAGGACGGCGAGGAAGATCGGATTGCGCAAGCTTCTTATCATGCCCGGACGGGCTCCTTTCGACGGTGCCGCATGCCGAGCGCATAGACGACCAGGGGAATGACGAACGCCGCGTAATAGCGCGGGAACGTGTTCCACCACATCAATCGCTCGACGGCGCTCCAGTTCGGCACGAGCAAGCAGACGCTATAGACGATCGCGATCAACAGCAAGCTTGCCGACGGATCGTTCAAAGCGGGAATGCCGCGTTTGAGCAGAAGCAAGGCCATCCACATCGCGAGCGACAAAAACAAGATGACGAAGCACAGCATGCTGATCATGAAAAACATCGTGACGCGGTCGAACATGAGCCAGCTGACATCGACCGTATCCACCGCCGCAATATAGGGGAAAGGAAACTTGGACGCCGTGTTTTCGCCGAAGGTCAGCAGCGGCACATATACCGAAACGAGAAAAAACGGGATCAATCCCAGGCTGGACAAGACGATTTTGCGGCCTTGGAAGGAGATGCGGGACGGGATAAAACCCAAAAACAAAAAGCCGCCGATGAACGCGAACATGCTTTTCAAAAACGGACGGCGAAGCACATACGCAAACGTAGCGGTATCGCGATCCATCAACGGAAGCATGTAATGCCAGTCCGCGTTTTGAAAGGACAGGACGACGACCAGAATGAGAAACGGGAAAAACAAAAGCATGACCAGCATGCCCGTTCTGAAAAGAGATTCAATGCCCAACAGGCAAATAAAGGCGCTTACCGCGAGAAAAAGCAGCATGATCGTCCAGAGCGGGGTATTGCCCAAAAAGACGACGGTTACGATCTCGGCGTAGGCGCGAACGGTGATGATCATGAGCAGGAACAAGTAAAGCGTCAGCGGAAGCAGCATCGCAAAGGCGAAGACGCGGCCGACGCTTTGAAAGAGGTCGATCACATTTTGCGGCGCGCAGTAGCTTAACCCTTTCGTATACACGGCCACAAGTGCGATGTGAATGGAAAAACCCAACAGCACGGCGCACCAGTGACCGACGGAAAGGCTGTCGATGATGTCGGCCGGGTACAGAAAAAAGATCAGGCCGATGTGGGTGATCCAAAACATCACGATCGTTTGCCGGCTTTTATCCATATTTGCGCCCCGCCTTCCAGCGCGATAAGTAAGGAACGCCGAACGTGCTGACGTGCCCGAAATAAGCGCAAATGACGACGATGCCTAAAAATAATCCGAGCACCCCGAACATCGCCGACAGTACGAGCAGTAAATATTTGCAGAGGCGAAGCGCGGTTGCGTTCTGAAATCCGATGACCGTAAAGTTCGCGATCGTCGAAGCGGCCAAAATAATGATGAGCACGTTGCTGACGAGCTTCGCCTGGACGACCGCTTGTCCGAGAATGATGCCGCCGACCATCGTGACGGTCGGTCCGATCGTCGTGGGCATTCGAATCGCGGATTCGAGCGTCAATTCAAGGATCAACAGCAGCAGCAGCGTCTCGACCAGGGCCGGATACGGCACGCCTTCGCGGCTGCCGGCGATCGACAGCGCGATCTCGATCCGCAGTACCTCGGGATTCACCGATACCAGCGCGACGTACAAGCCAGGCAGCAGCACGTTGACCAATACGCCGATCACGCGCAAAATTCGAAATGTAAACATAAATATCACAGGGAAATTGCGATCGTTTTGCGAGACGAACAAATCGGACAGCAAACTTGGCAGCACGAGGGCGAACGGAAACCGGTCCAGGAGGATGACCGCTTTGCCCTGTTCCAGCGCGAAGGCGGCTTCCTGCGGCAGCTCGGACGTGTTGAATCGGGTGATCAGCGCCCATTTTGAAAAGCCCAAAAGAACGGACAACGCTTGCAGATCGGGGATATCCGTGTCGGGAAGCTTCTCGATTTTTTCCATGATCGATTGCAGGAGCTGCGCGTGAATTTTCCCTTCCGCGTATAAAAGGACGGTCTTTCTGCGTTGGCGCTGGCCGAGCGAGTACGATCGTACGCGCAGCATATCCGAAGACAGATGCTTTTTTGACGAGTCCGATATTCGTATCGAGGTCTTCGTTAAATGCGCTGATCGCGCCTCGAAGCACGTTTTCCGTGGTCGGCGCTTCCAAAGCGCGGGTTAGTGCCCGACTTACGGAAAGAAGCCTGCTGCATCGATCGCCCGAATCGGAACAAAGGAGCGCGTCTCCCGCGGAGAGCGCTTCGAGTATTTCTTGCTCGCTTGGTTCGGACAATGGCGTTCCGACGCCGCTGTCGGGAGCGAACAACGGTTTGCCGGCGTCGGCGGCATTCAGGGCAAGCTGCCTGAGCATAACGATCGTCTGCGGCAGATCGATGAGAGAGGTGTAACCGGCCAATAGAACCGGTTCCTCGGCCAGGAAGAGGTGGTGCACAAACAGATCCGAATCTGTGGCTTGTCTCGACTTCAGGAAGGCAAGCAGTTTCATGAGTCACGCCCCTCGCGATAATTTTCCATTATCCCCCCCAGCGAAGGCCGGTAAACGTTCGCGGACCATAAAGGGCGAAAATGGCGAGGGGCGCGCCGAGTCGATCAGGGCGAAGCGGGTTGGCGAGGAGGGGAGGACGTCGTTTCGCGATGCCGGAGCAGCGCGATGCCGACGTAAAGCCACGCCGCGAAGGAGGCGGCTGCTGCGGCCAAGGATCCGATGGCGACGCGCTTGTACGCCGGCGCGCGGTCGAAGTGCGCATGGCCGAGCCGCTGCTTCGCCTGCTTCATGAGCGCGAGCTGCAGCTCGGGGTTGTTGCTCATGCCGCCCGCGTTTAACCGGAAGCCGTTCGTCTGTCCCGGCTTGTTCAAGCCGCTCTTGACGGTCAGCGTCACGTCGATGCCGTTGCGTTTGCAGATCCGCAGCAGCGGCTCCGAGAAGGCGCCGTAAGGAAAGGCGAGCACGTGATTGTCTTCGCCGAGCTCCCTTTTCAGCACGGCATTGGCCTGCCGCAGATCTGCGTCCACGCGGGCTTCGTATTCCTTTTCCGTCTCCCTGCGTCCCTTGTCTTTCAGATACAGCCGGCTTGAGAGCGCAGGCTCCGGATGCTTGCCGTGCGCGTCCGTCGGACCATAATAATGAGAATCGTACGTATGGTTGAAGAAGTCGATGCCCTTGCCGTGCATTTCTTTGACCTGGTCCCAATTGAGCTTCTCCACGCCGGGCATCCGCGAATTGCCGATCGTGTCTACGATCAGGAAGCTGGCGGCCGGCGCTCGATATTTCTCGAGCAGCGGATAGGCATACTTATAGAAGGATTCGTAGCCGTCGTCGAACGTCAGCAGAACCGCGTTTTCAGGCACGTGCCGGCCGTGAAGGATGAAGTCCCGGTATTGGCGCATGGAGATCCAGTGGAAATTGTTGTCCTTCATCAGCCGAAGCTGGCGTTCGAAGTTCGCCGCGGACAGCGAACGGACGTCCGTAGGCTTCGCGGTGACGTCATGGTACATAAGCACGAGCACGCGATCGCGATAGTAGTGCCCGTTCGGCTCGTCCGCGCCCGTCTTAAGGCCGGATAAAGACGGGGCGGGGGCGCCCGCCGGCCCGTCCGCGCCGCCGCCTGCAGAAGCGCTGTAAAAGAGGCGCTGCAAAACAGGGAACCGGCTATGGTAAGCTAGCACGAAGCTTACGCTGAACGCGGCGGTCGCCATGACCAGAACGATCGACAAAGCGGCAAATCGCGTTTTTAATCGCATGGTGCATCTCCTCTTGCAGCCGGCCGCTTAAGCTTGCCACGCCGTTGATTTGGGTTACCCGTATAAGACGACGCAGCCGGAGGAATGGTTACCGAAAAAAAAAGCTTTACATTTCGCTGAGGAATCTATATAATCTGATTTATCGTCTTGCGAGAGCAATTGAACAAGATGAATACGCGGTCGTGGCGGAATTGGCAGACGCGCTGGATTCAGGTTCCAGTGGGCTAACCCCCCCGTGGAGGTTCGAGTCCTCTCGACCGCACCACTTTAACATGAATGAGCCCCTGAATTCGTCCTTGAGACGATTCGGGGGCTTTTTTGCATATTGGAGATTTAGGAGATTTGCAAGGTGTCGCTCATGACCTGTGCCGAAGAAATCTTTGCACTGTAGTCAAGATGAGCATAAATGTTAGCCCTCGTGGAGAAATATCATCCGACAAATAATAAAAATCTGATGTTTGATAAAGGCATATTGAAGATTTATCATAACATCATACAACATGTTGTTTGATAATAAAAAAGAAAACGTTTTTAAAATTGGGGTGAATTTGATGTCAGTAAAACAAAATCGAATTTTAATTTTTGGCGCAGGCGTTATAGGGAGCATATACGCAATGAAATTTATGGAAGCAGGGCTGGACGTTACGATGTTTGCGCGTTCCAATCGATATCAAGCATTGAAAGATAATGGCTTGCAATATCATGAAAAAGGTGCGGTTAAATCTGTAAAAGTAAATGTCATTGATACGCTTGAAAATGACGATGTATATGATTTTATTTTGGTTGCCGTTCGTTATGATCGATCCGAATCGGCGTTGTTAGCGCTCAAAGACAATCAAAGCAAAAATATAGTTACCATGATTAGCAACTCAATTGGATTTTCTTCGTGGCTGGATATCGTCGGAGATAGACTTTTACCGGCTTTTCCCGGAGTTGGCGGACAGATCAAAGAAGGAATACTGTATGCTCGAATTCCTCCAAAGGCGCTAATGGCTACTACGTTCGGAGAAATTAACGGTTTAGTGACAGAACGTGTAGAAAAGCTCGTAAAAATATTTGAAACAGCAAAGCTTGCCTGCGCAATGAATAAGGATATGAAATCGTATCTAATCACACATTCGGTATCGGACATTGCCTTGCTTAGCGTTTTACATCTTGACGATAAAACAGTTAAAACCAGAAAAACGGCACACAAAATTACCGTCACTTTAAAATCGTATTTAAGGGCATTACAAAAAGCCGGCGTTGCTATTAATCCGGCTACATTTAAAATTGTGCTTAAAATTCCGGATTTGATTTTGGATTTTTTCTTTATGATTTGGCTGCGGACTAAAATGGTGAGGGATATGAGGTTGCCGGATTATGCTGGAAATGCAAACAACGAAATCGTGCATCTGAATAACGATTTATTGAAGTTTTTAAGGCCGTATAATATCACGCCATAAGAACGAAAACAGATGCGAGCTGTGCCGGCGTCTGTGCGCGCCACTCTACTGTCAGCAGGGCAACAGAATCTCGATTTCCGTGCCTTGCCACACCTTGGAATGCACCTGAATTTCGCCGCCGTGCGCTTCTACGATGGTTTTGGCAATGCTCATCCCGAGTCCGGAGCCTTCCGTCGATTCTTCCGTATTCGTCCCCCCGATAGTAGCGGTTGAACAGATGATGCAGCGTCTCCTCGTCCATTCCTTTGCCGTTATCGATTACTTTTATGCATGCCATATGGTTTTTTTTTGCCGATCGATATGGTGATGACCACGCCCGGAGGGTTATGCTTGACGGCGTTGGACAGCAAGTTGTCCATCAGCCGCTGCAGCCAAGTCTCATCTGCCTTTACCAGGATGGGATGCTCGTTCCCAACGTAGCGAAATTGATATTCGGACATCGTGGCGTCGTTGACATACTTTAGTACGGAGCGACGCACGAGTTCGTCCAAATCCATCTCCCGGGGCTCCATGATCGATTTTCCTTGTTTGAGCCGATGAATCAAAGAAAAGTCGGAGATCAGCTCGAGCATATAATCCCCCCTTCTCGCGGATCGTCGCGCCCATGATCCGCATCTCTTCGTGGCTCCATTGTGTGGGCAAGCTCTCGAGCATATACCCATAACCTTGAATCGTGGCCAGAGGCGTGCGCAGATCGTGGGAGATCCCCGACATCCACTCCGTTTGCGCCTTCTCCAGCCTGATCCGTTCCTTCTCCGCTTGAGCCAATTGATGAGTCATCCGATAGAAGGATTCAATGACCTCCTTATAGAGCCTGTAACGGATTCGCAGCTTGCCACTGCGGCGAAATACTTTAGGCAAATCCTTGGCGGTCAGTACCTGGTCGTACTGTCCTCGATCCATACGTTCGAACCAGCCTGCGAACAGAATAAGCGGCTGACCGTAACGGTAGCCGTGCCAGACGGAGATGGACAAAGCCAAGAGCAGGATCAGTGCGGCAAACCAGACAAGTTCACGGGTTGTCGTCCCCAGCACCGGATGCTTTAGCGGACCGCCAGAGGGATTGGGGGTATAGAGAATCCAGGTCATACCGCTCGGATTGTCCTTGTGGGCGACAATTTTCGTATCGTAGTTGCTGGGGGATTGCGCGATGGCCAGGATATCCAGCGGACGATAGGCTTTCTGCGCGAATGCTTTATCGCCGATGGCTTGCAGGGTATGACTCCCAGCGTCGATGATTTGCAAATAGCTGCCGTTGGCGTTCAGAATCCGGTCCAAGACAGGAATTGCATCGCTCCGCACGGTTCCATGTTGTCCGTAGGCATCGAACCAGGCATGGAGCTGGTTAAGTTCGGAACTACGGTAGCCCAGCATGTAGAGAAGCGGTTCTTTGAAAGTAAAATTGAGTTCGGTGTGTACGGCATACGTCCCAAACGCCCGTGTCTCTTGAATATCGAGCAATTGTGCGGTGGCGTAGGAAGTCGGCAAATCAGGGGACGAAGTTGTATTGACGGCGTAAATCACTTCGCCTCCGGCACCGACTACCTGCAGCCACATTCCGTTCTGTTCGATTAATTTGTTCCATTTGGGGGAGATCTCAATGGTCCCATCCTTGAATTGGGCTTCTTGCGCGATCAACTGCAGGGCGCCAACCGGAAAATTCCGACGAAGCTCTTTATTGGACATGTTCTGGAAGAACAGGATAAAAGCAACCAAAGAAATGGTCACGATCAGCAGGGCGTAGAAGATCAATTGATACGTGAAATGGAAAGCCATACGATGCTGCATCCTCATCGCTCCTGCGTCTCCTTCGCCAGCTTGTAACCAAGCCCCCCGTACGGTGAGCAACTGCTTCGGATTGCCGGGATCGGTCTCGATCCGCTCCCGAATGCGCCGGATATGCACCATGACCGTCGAGTCATCGCCCTGTCCGTTGATCCCCCCATACCTTGTCGTAGAGCTGCGTCTTGGAAAATACGACCCCGGGAAACTTGCAGAAGTGCAGCAGCAGCTGGAATTCCTGCGCAGGGCAAGGAACCGGCTGTCCCTCCACGATCAACTCGCCTTCTGCCTCGTTGACGGTGAAGCGGCTGAACCGATAAATCCCCGGTTCGAGCCGCTTTCCCGAACCGGAAGCGGGAACTTCAGGCTCCAGACGGCGAATGCGCGCCTGAATTCTGGCGGCCACCTCCAGGGGATTGAAGGGCTTCGTAATATAATCGTCTCCTCCCATCGCGAAGCCCCGGAGGACATCGAGATCGGAAGCTTTAGCGGTCAAAAACAAAATATGCGGATTCCCGTATTCGCGAAGTTTGGAGCAGAGCTCCAGGCCGCTGCCGTCCGGGAGCATAATGTCCAGAAGAACGATATCGGGGGACACTTTCGCCGCCAGGTCGAGCGCTCCCGCGAATGTGGAAGCCGAATACAGCTGATGAAACCCTTCTCTGCGCAGCACCATTCGCAGCATCGTGACAATCGAAGGCTCGTCGTCGACGATGGCGATACGAATATCGGATACATTTGTCATCGTTTTCACCCTTGTCCATGGTAGCACATTCACTTTAACAGAACCTAAACGACGCGGGGAATCGTTCATCTGTTGTTAAACGATTCGTTTAGGTTTCGTTTCAATGAGGTTGGTAGGATAGGAATCGAGCAATAGACACCTATCGATAGGAATCGGAAGGAGAAAGAATCAGTTGAAAAGATTTTTAGAAGGCGTATTCCGCAACAAAGCGGCGATCTCGATTGTTGTGGTGATGGTGCTCGGCATCGGAATCTTTAGCTACTTCAAGCTTCCCATGGAACTTATGCCGGAGTCGGACAGCCCGCAGGTAACGGTTAGCGTAATCGGGCCGGGGTATGACGCCGCCACGATGGAGCGGCAGGTGACGAACTCGCTGGAGCAAGCATTGTCGGCAATCAAGGGCAAGGCCGATACGTTCTCGACTTCGGGAGACGGCTTCTCCCAGATTAACCTGGTCTTCGATACCGAGACAAACATGAAGCAAGCCAAAGCGGATGTCGAGCAAGCGGTGAATGCCGTGCAGTTGCCGGAGCGCATGTCGCCTCCGTTCGTGGTACAGTTCGACACGTCCATGATTCCGATCTCGTTCGTCTCGCTCACGTTTGCAGATGGGACAAGCGAGGCGCGGAAGGAAAAGCTGGAACAGCAGGCGATCGACGCCTTCCGTTCGATCGACGGAGCCGGCGAGATTCAACTGTCCGGCAAGTCGCTGCCCTTCGTCGGCGTGTTTCCGAACACGGAGAAGCTGGCGGCCAAAGGAATACCGCTTCAGTCTCTTTACGCCGTGCTGCAAGGCCGCAACGCCTCGTCTTCCGTCGGCCAGCTGTCGCTGGACGGGGCAGTCGTCAACCTGAATGTCGCCTCCGGCCTTCAAGGCATCGAGTCGCTGAAGAAGCTGCCGGTCGCAAACGGAGTCGCCCTGGGCGACGTGGCGAACGTCAAACTGCTGAACGACCAGGAAAGCATCAATCGTCTTAACGGCAAGGACTCGCTGATGATCACCGTATCCAAAGCGGCCAGCTCCAACGCGGTAAGCGTGGGCAAAGGCGTGGAGAAGATCATCAAGCAGATGAACGAGGATAACCGGGATGTCGAGCTGAAGCTGATGATAAGCACGTCCGAGCAGGTCGTCCATTCCGTCAACAGCATGATGCAAGAAGTGCTCATGGGCGCCTTGTTCGCCGCGATCGTCATCCTTCTGTTCATGCGCAACGTCCGGGCGACGCTCGTCACGATCGTCTCGATCCCGTTGTCGCTGGCCATGACGCTATATTTGCTCGATTTGTCGAACATCACGCTCAATATTTTGACGTTGGGCGGCGTCGCCGTCGCGGTCGGACGTCTCGTGGACGACAGCATCGTCGTTATCGAGAACATTTTCCGCCGCTTGCAGAAAGAGTCGTTCTCTGTATCGGTCGTCATCGACGCCACCAAGGAAGTGTCGAGGGCGATCACCGCTTCGACGTTAACGACGGTCGCCGTGTTCCTGCCCATGGGGCTCTTGCGCGGTTCGCTTCAATCGTTTCTGCTGCCGTTCGCCTTGACCGTCGCCTATTCGCTGCTGTCGTCGCTGATCGTCGCGCTGACCGTCATTCCGCTCTTGAGCGCCAGCGTTCTTCGCAAGGCGTCGATCAAGGAGCATCTGCCATCCAAACGATTTGCGGCGTTCCTGCACTGGAATTTACGGCACAAGTGGGTACCGATCCTCCTCGCGTTCGTGCTGCTGATCGGCTCCGTTGGCGTCTACTTCACGATGCCGAAGGGCGCAATCGATACTTCCGACGCCACGAATCTTAACGTGACGCTCGAATATAAGCCGGATACCCCGACGGATCAAGTGTTCGAAAACGGTAAAAAGCTCGAAGCGTTCCTGATGAAGCAGGAAGGCCAGGAGTGGGTCAACATGAGCCTGGGCAACAGCGCCGACGCCGCCAAGTACGGAAGCGTCCAATCGCCGACCCTCGTATCTTATTTGCTGCAGGTGAAGAAAGGCGGCGCCGCCGACGAGATCGTCGAGGCCGTCAAGGCGGAGCGCCCGAACTACCCTGGAGCGGAGCTGAATGCCGGCTTCGGAGGCGCGGGAGGCACGAGCGTGTTCGTTGACGTATCCGGAGACGATCCCGGCCTGCTGACGAAGACGGCTGACGAGATCGTCGCCAAGATCAAGCCGATTCCGGATGTGCTCAAAGTCGAAACGAACCAGGAAGAGAAGAAGACGGTGTATACGCTGCAAGTGAATCCGACCGAAGCCAATGCCGGTGACATCGCCTCCCAGCTGCAAGGGATGCTCAATCCGGTGCAGATCGGCGAGGTACAGACGGAAGGCCGCTCGCTGCACGTCTCCGTCCAGCCGGTGCTTGCTCCGAAGTCCGAGCGCGATCTGGATGGCCTTACCGTCCTGACCGACGCCGGTTCGAAGCCGGTATCCAGCGTAGCGAAGTGGGTCAAGGAAGAGAAGCCGACTGAATTCTACCATAAAGACGGGAAGAGCTATATTCGCGTTACGGCGACGGTCGATCCGAGCAAACTGTCCGTCGTCGGCGGCAAAATATCGCTGGAGATGAAAGACGTGAAGCCGCCGGAAGGCGTCAATATTTACGTAGGCGGGGCTTCCGCCGACCAATCTTCCGACTTCACCAGCCTGTTCGGAATGATGCTCATCTCCATCGGCATCGTGTACCTGATCATGGTCTTCACGTTTAAGACGCTGCGAGCGCCGATCGCCATTCTCGCTTCGATCTTGTTCGTGCCGATCGGAGCGGTGCTAGGCCTGATCGTCACCGGCGTGACGCCTGACTTCACCGCGATCTTCGGCGTCGTCATGCTTATCGGCATCGTCGTCACGAACGCGATCGTGCTGATCGACCGCGTGAAGCAGAACGAAGAAAGGATGACGATCCGCGAAGCGCTGCTGGAAGCGGTCGGCACCCGGATGCGCCCCATTCTGATGACTGCGATTGCGACCGTATGCGCCATGCTGCCGCTCGTGTTCGGCGTGTCGGAAAGCGGAAGCATCGTCTCGCAAAGTCTCGCCATCGTCGTCATCGGCGGCCTTATCGTCGCCACGCTTCTCACGCTAGTGATCGTGCCTTGCATCTACGAGCTGCTGTTCTTCCGCAAGTCCCGTCGTCAGCGGACGGCTGCCCGGCAAACGGCCTCGTTCTGAACATATAGGAGAATGATGATCATGTTGGTTGCTACAATCGATAACATCCCCGGTAAAAATGTGGAAATCGTCGGACTGGTAAGAGGCGTTATTGTTAGTTCAAAGCATATTGAAAAAGATATTATGGCCTCGCTAAAAGAGATAAAGGGCGGGGAGATCAAGTCGTACACAGATATGAAGGATGCTGCATTCGATGCGGCTACGGAAAGAATGGTTAAAGAGGCCCAAGAGCTGGGAGCGGACGGAATTATTGGCGTTCGCTATACGGCCAAGTTTGTTAAAGATGCGACCGTCAGCATTTGCTCCTATGGAACGGCCGTCAAATTTGTGAAGTAGAGGCACGAGGAAAAGCGAAGCCCTTGAATGCGTCTCTGCGACGGTTCAGGGGCTTTTTTGCATGATCGGGGTGCTCTTGACTCCTGGCAAACGTGCGCTTAAGGTGATTAGTAATATAGCAAGCACTCGCTAATGGAACCCTTGAAAAAAGGAGCGCCGGGCCGAGAGGGGATACGATGGATCAAGAAGTGACGTATGAACAGAAAAACAATCGAAAAGACTTTCATTTCGACCATATTTATTTCGAGAATCCGCAGCGGTTCGGATCGATTCGTCTCTTCCAGGTTGGTGACCTAAGCTGTCAAGGCGGGTACGTCGTTAACGAACACGAGCAATTCTGCTACGAGCTCAGCTATATCGTCTCCGGCCGGGGATGGTTCAAGGCCGGCGGCGCGTCGCATGCGGTAAAGGAAGGCGACATCGTGCTTAACGTCCCGGGGAAAAACACGCCTGCCGGGCGGACGATGACGAACCGTTCCGGTATTATTATGTCGGGTTCGATTTTGCGGAAGGCGAGGCAGGCGAGGAAGGCGAGAAAGGCGAACCGTCGACCCTGGAGCCGATCCGGAAAATGTTCGATCGGACGCCGCAGCCCGTCGTTGCGAACCTGCTGGGCATCGAAGCTCCGTTCGCCGGCATCTTCAAGGAGCTGGTCAACCTGAAGAGCTATTCCTCCTTCATGATCGGCTCGTATTTGCAGCAGCTCGTCGTACTGGCCTACCGCAGCTTCCACGACAGCGGGGAGACGGCGTATTCGCCCATGCTGCAGGGCAAGGACATGACGAAGCCGGTCCACGACGTGATCAAGTACATTGAAGACAATTGGCTTCGGATCACGGAGCTCGGCGCGATGGCGGAGGAGCTGCACTACAGCTACTCCTATTTGTCGCATCAATTTTCCAAAGAAGTGGGGCTTACGATTCAGGAGTATTACAATCGCAAGCGATTCGAGCAAGCCGTCAAGCTGCTGCGCGAAGGCCGGCTGACGGTCACTCAGATCGCGGACCAGCTCCGCTATCAATCGATTCATTCGTTCAGCAAGGCGTTCCGCCAGCACTTCGGCATCTCTCCTACCGAATACCAGTCCATCGCGACAAGCGCAAATCAGGTCCAACAGAATGGCGAATCCGGCTAAATCCGCGCAGCCTTAGACGTGGTATGCTGGCTTCATGCCAATCGATCCGGAGGGATGCACGAGTGAGCAAAATGAAAGTAGCCGTCATCGGCTGCGGCATGATCGCCAGAACCCAGCATATTCAGCATTATCACGATAACGACAAGGCCGCTATCAAGATGCTCGTCGATCCGTTGGAGGAGCGCGCCCGATCGCTTGCGGCCGAATTCAACGTGCCCCATACATCCGCGGATTACAGGGCGATCCTGGAAGACGACGAGATCGAAGCCGTATCGATCTGCACGCCGAACGACACGCATGCGCCGATCGCCATCGATTGCCTGAACGCCGGCAAGCATGTGCTCTGCGAGAAGCCGGCCGCGCTGAACATGGAGCAAGTCCGCGAGATGCAAGCGGCGGCGAATCGCAACGGCCGCATATTGAACATCGGCGTCGTCAACCGCTACGCTGCCGGGGTCAACCGGATCAAGGACATGATCGAAGGCGGCGAGCTCGGACGCGTTTATCACGTCTACTGCTCCTTCCGCTCGCATCGCTCGATTCCGGGACTGGGCGGCCCGTTCACGACGAAGTCGAAGTCGGGCGGCGGCGTCTTGATCGACTGGGGCGTCCACTTCCTCGATCTCATCTTCTACAGTCTGGGACAGCCTGGCGCCCGAACCGTATCCGGCGAAATTTACGGCGAGCTGGCAAAGGACATGAAGGCCTACGCGTATGTGAATATGTGGGCCGGTCCGCCGAATTATAACGGCACGTACGACGTAGAAGATTTTGTTACCGGCTTGGTTCGCACGACAGGTCCGACGATCAGCCTCAATGGGGCATGGGCGCAAAATATCGGGGGAATCCGCGATGTTCGTGGAGTTTCTGGGCGACAAGGCCGGCGTCAAGCTCGACTACGGCAGCGGCGACTTCAAAGTATACGGCGCCAAGGACGGCATGCTGCTGGAGACGAGCCCGTCGTTCGCCAAGACGGACAAGTTCGCCTCGGAGATCGACGATTTCCTGCGCTCCGCAGCTTCGGGCATCAAGGGCCGTGCGAATATCGATCAGGTCATGACCACGTCCGAAGTCATGGACGCCCTCTATCGTTCCGCCGCGCTCGGGAGAGAAGTAACGCTGTAATTCAGAGCTTGCTGAGCCATGGATGCGAATCCATGGCTTTTTTTTTGACCAATTGGAAGCCATCAAATTCGGTGTTGGTTGCTGCCCAATTTTAGTTTGCTTCAGTAGCAACCCAAGAAACCCGCTCCGCGGCCGTTTCAACAGCGATTGGCTATAGGCCGCGAGCACGGGCGGCTGTGGAGGCGTTGGCGCGGTTGGTTGTGCGTTCAGGCGGGCGCGGGCTGTCCGTCGATCGTGCACGCGCTTGATGCAAGGACCGTCAGGAAGAGCTGCGATCTTCCCTGACGGTTTTACTCGTATGCGCTTTGCAAGGGTTCGGAGGCCATGCATTTAGATGGGGAGCTGACTTGCTGCCCGGAAAAACGCAATCATTCGCATTTATCGGACGTTTTCTGAAGCCTGTCGGATATTTTGTCCAAGCCTGCAGCGCTATAATGATAACGAATTGCGATCCATCCAGGCCAATCATCCGTCATACCAGGAGGTAGTCATGCTTAACATTACCAGACATCCCGAGAATCCGATCGTCGTTCCCGGATTGTTCGAGTGGAGAAAAGCAACCGTATTCAATCCCGCCGTCATCATCGACAATGGAAAATTTTATATGATCGAACGTACGGCAGGATCCTTGACGCCCTGCAAAAACTTCCTGGGCCTGCTGGAAAGCGAGGACGGCGTTCACTTCAAGCATGTGGTGGACGAGCCGGTCGTGACGCCGGACATGCTCGGCTTTCCTTACGGCAGCGTGCAGGATCCGCGCATCGTCAAGATCGACGATACGTTTTACTTGAATTATGCGCTGCGTCCTTGCGCGATGAATTATTATCCGACGGGCACCGGCATACCGGAACGCGCCATCCCTCAATACCCGGACGGCTGGGGCGATGAGGACGTGCATTGGCGGACCCGCTCGGGCATATTGACCTCCAAAGATTTAATCCATTGGGATTACTTGTGCGATACGACGCCGTTGGAGATTAACGACCGCGACAATATTCTGTTCCCCGAGAAGATTAACGGCAAGTTCGCGCTGCTGCGCAGGCCCGAAGAATACGTAGGCGAGGCTTACGGGACGAAGCAGGCGGCGATGTGGATCAGCTACTCGGATGATTTGATCCATTGGGAAGCGCCGAAGCTGCTGGCCACGGCAGGACCGGAAGCATGGGAGCAGAAGAAGATCGGCGGCTCCACGCCCCCCGGTGCGGACGGATAAAGGCTGGCTGGTCCTGTACCATGGCGTGGACTACGATACCGTCTATCGAGTCGGCGCGTTGCTGCTGGACCTCGACAATCCCGAGAAGATCATTGCCAGGACGAATCATTTTATTATGGAACCGGAAACCTACTACGAGAAATTCGGCTACCAGATCCCGAATGTCATCTTCCCGACGGGCAACGTGGTGAAGGACGGTCTCCTGTATATCTACTACGGCGTTACGGATACGGCCATTGCGCTCGCTACCGTTCCGCTGGACGAGCTTGTCGACTATGTGCTGAACGAAAATGATCAAGGTTAGTTTAAAAAAATCGGATGTTATCGTAAGTTTGTGGGATTCAGGACTTTATGATAACGCTTTATACTAAATCTATAACATAGAATGGTATGAAAACGAACATTGTATGTTATAAAATACGCTACAAAAATGCAGAAAAGAGGGTTCGCCAATGAAAAAGAGAAACGGCATCAAGGGAATCGCACTGCTCTCCGTGGCAACGACGCTGGCTTTGGCAACGGCCGCCTGCGGCAATTCGAACGACGCGAATAACGGGGAAGGCGCTTCGTCGAGCGACGGCGGAGGCAAAGGAACCGTAACGTTGACCATGATGCATCCATGGACCTCGCCGAATGCGGATAATGATGTATACAAAGCGCGCATCGCCGCGTTCGAATCGGAGCATCCGAATATCAAGATCAATCAGGACGGCGTGGCTGCGGCGCAATACAAGACGAAGCTGTTCACGCTCGCCGCGGGCAACAATCTGGCCGACGTCGACGTCGTATGGCCCGGCGCGGACCTCGACCCGCTGGTGAGCGGCGATCTGCTGCTGCCCCTGAACGATCAGATGGACAACTGGAATCAGCTCGTACAGGAAGACGCACTGGCCGGCTTCAACAAGAACGGCAACCAGTATGCCGTGCCGACCAAGCAAAACTTCGTCGATATCATCTATTACAATAAGGAAATGTTCTCCAAAGTCGGCTATGACACGTTCCCGGCTACGTACGAGGAGTGGATCGACGCGATCAAAAAATTGAAGGCGGCGAAAATCACGCCGATCTCCCTCGGCAACAAAGAGCAATGGCCGCTTCAATCCTCGTATATGTCTACGTTGACGCAGCGCTTCGCAGGCGACGACTTCCTGCAGAACGTCGTGGACGGCAAAGCGAAGTTTACCGACGAAGACTTCGTCAAAGCGGTGGCTGTCATTGACGAATTGACCAAGCTCGGAGCCTTCAACTCGGACGCCAACAACATGGATTCGGTGCAGGCACAGGATTATTTCATCCAAGAAAAAGCGGCCATGCACATTACGTCGGCGACCGTGAATACCAGAATCCGCATCGATAACCCGAATGGCAGCAAATTCGGCATCGCGTTGTTCCCGAGCGTGCCGGGCGGCAAGGGCGATGCCAAGAAGGCGGCCGGCGTGCCGCAGTTCGGCATCGCGATCAAGAGTGGCCTGAGCAAGGAGAAGCAGGACGCGGCGCTCGAGTTTATGAAGTATTTCGTGAGCGAGGATCTGTACAAGGACCTGTCCAAGGCAGGCATCATGGTACCGACGAAGAAGAACGTGGCGGGCGATGGCGAGATCAATCCTTTCCTGGAGGAACTGATGAAGTTGACCAGCAACGGTTCGACCAGAGTGTTCGACTCGGTCATCCCGACCCAGCCTTCCAAGGAATTCGAGAACGGCCTTCAAGCGCTGACCATCAAGCAGGGCACGCCGGCAGACGTCGCCAAAAAAAACGCAGGCCGCGCTCGATAACCTCAAGTAAAACGGCCGGCTGTCCGGACCGGCGTTTCAACTTAAAGAGCGATGGAGAAAACCCGTGCAGCGGGTTTTCTCCGTTCAAACGAAAACGCCGCTGCCGCGAAGAAACGGAGGCGAGAAAATGAATACGTTAAAGGGAACGAGAGCCGCCATCTTCTTCGGCATGCTTCCCGCACTGCTCATCTATTTATGCATTGCCATCATCCCGATCTTCGTATCGCTATATTACTCGTTTTTCAACTGGGACGGCATCTCGGCCAAATCGGCTGTCGGCTTCGACAATTATGTCCGCATTTTCAACGACTCCGTTTTTTGGCTGTCCGTGAAAAATAATGTCATCATCATGGTGACGGGCTTAATCGGCCAGATTCCGCTGGGCTTGCTGCTGGCGCTGCTGCTGAACCGAAATTTGAAGGGCTCCACCTTTTTCAGAACGGTCGGCTTCATGCCTGTCGTTATCTCCTCCGTGATGGTCTCTTTGATCTGGGGGGATGATTTATAATTCGGAATACGGATTTCTCAACGCGATGCTCGGGTTTTTCGGCCTCGACAGCTGGCAGCGCAATTGGCTCGGCGACACTTCGATCTCGATGTATTCCGTCAGCCTCGCTTATATTTGGCAAAATTGCGGGCTTTATATGGTCATTCTGCTGGCCGCGCTCCAGAACATTCCGGGCGAGGTCAACGAGGCGGCGGAGCTGGACGGCGCGACCGGGCTCAGGCGGGTGTTCCGCATTACGATCCCGATGATTCGCTCGACGCTGCTCGTCGCAGTCGTTTACAGCATCAGCAATTCCTTTCGGGTATTCGATCTCGTGCAAATCCTGACGGGAGGCGGTCCCGCCCATATGACGGAAGTGATGACCATCTACATGTACAACCATGCCTTCGTCAGCAGGCAATTCGGATACGGCAGCGCGGCATCGATGCTGATCCTGCTGTTCAGCCTGATCGTCGTGAGCGTAGTTAACCGTCTGGGACGAGAAAAAGAGATATCATGAAAGGGGGGAATCGCATTGAGCGACAATTCGAAAGGGCTTCGGGTGCTGACGTATGTTTTTCTAAGCGCATTTGCGTTATTCAATATCGTCCCCCCTCTTCTATATGATCGTCGATTCGTTCAAGACGGAACCGGAATACGCGGCGAGCCCGTTCTCCTTGCCGACGAAGCTGCATTTCGAGAACTATTCCAAAGCCTGGGATATCGCGAACATGGACACCTATTTCATGAACAGTCTGATCATTACGTTCGGTTCGCTGCTCATCACGGTGCTGCTCGGCTCGCTGACGGCGTTTTTTTTTGGCCCGGTTCAAATTTCGGTTTCGCAAATCCACGTTCGCGATCTTTCTGCTGGGCATGCTGGTGCCGATTCACGCCACGCTGATCCCGATCTTCCTGATCATGAAAAATATCGGTTTGCTGGATACGTACTGGTCGCTTATACTGCCTTATACGGCATTCCATCTATCGTTGACGATCTTTATCCTCGAAGGGTTCATGCAAGGCTTGCCGAAGGATCTGGAGGAATCCGGCGTCATGGACGGCGCCGGCGTATACCGGATCTTCTGGTCGATTATACTGCCTATTGCGAGGCCGGCCATGGCGACCGTCGTCATATTGAACTTCATCTATAACTGGAACGAATATTTATTCGCATTGGTGCTGATCAGTTCGGAAGCGCTCAAGACGCTGCCGCTCGGCTTGGCCAACTTCGTCGGCGTCGAGACGGCGAGCATGACGCTCCAGATGTCCGCGCTTGCGATTGCGCTCGTGCCGATCATCGTTTTTTTATTTGCTGCTCCAGAAGCAGTTGGTGACAGGCATGACAGCCGGGGCGGTTAAAGGCTAACGATCAGGCGTCCGGACAAACCGGGGAGGGTGCGATGAGAAGGTATGCCCGAAGCGCTCGAAGCTTTGGACTTAAACGAAAAGCGGTCATTATTTTCCTGCTCCTGGTCATCCTTCCGACCTTGGGGGTGGGCGTGATCGTCCAGCTTCAGTTTAACCAAATCTTGAGGAAGCAGTTCAAGGATACGACGATTCGCAACCTTGACAGCGTGGTCAGTCAATTGGAAGAACAGACATCCACCGTCGAGGATATCGCCGATTACATGATTCTTAGTCCGGACCTGAACGAATATTTGCGGCCGTGGCCGGAGCTGAGCAACGAACGTTCCGAGAACCTGAAGCGGGCGATCGAAGGCATGCTGACATTCCACCTGTTCTCGAAGAAATATATTCGCTCCTTTAGCATCGAAGGGTTCAACGGCCATAATATCGATATGGGGGGAGCCTGTCATTGCCGATGAGGGAAAATGGCTGAAGCAGGCCGCATTCCGGAAAGGCGGCATCGTCTGGACGGACGGCTATGCCGTTCGGAGCGGATGGGACGGTGAATTCCGTGTCGTATCGCTGGTACGCAAGCTCAATGCCTTCGCTCAAATCACGCGGCCCCAAGCCAATCTCGTCATTCGCCTGGATGAAGCCAGCATCATCGGGCTGCTGGAGAAGGGGCTGTACAAAAATTCGGGCCAAGTGTTCGTCATCGGCGCGGAAGGCGAACAGGTGCTGCGATCCGACGATTCGGAGCCCGCGAGCTTCGATCCGAACGACGTGATGGAGGCGTTCGCCAACGGGGACGCCCGTTATATGAAATATAAGGCCGATAACCGGAGCTATATGGCTTTTTACCGGCCGATGGAAAATACGGGATGGAACATTATCGCGATGATTCCCGAATCGATCGTCAATCGGGAAACGGCGACCGTTCGCAATGTGATGGCGGTCATTCTTGCTGCCATACTGCTCCTGGGCATCAGCGCGCTTGCCGGATTCCAGTATACGATCATCAGGCCGATTCTGCGGCTCAAAAACGAAGCGAATCGCGTCAAGCTGGGCGATTTTACGGCACGGGTGCCGATCGGGTCGAATGACGAAATATCCGAGCTGAACCGCAAATTCAACGAGATGGTGCTTACGATTCAGGAGCTTATCGAGCATAAGTACAAGCTCGAGCTGCGGGAGCGGGAATCCGAGCTCAGACTGCTGCAAAATCAAATGGATCCCCATTTTTTATATAATACGCTGGATATGATCCGTTGGACCGCCAGGCTGGAAAAAGCGGGAAAAACGAGCCAGCTGATCGAGATGCTGTCCAAGTTTTTCCGTCTGGCGCCAAGCAACGGCAACTACGTCACGACCGTTCAACAGGAATTGGAATTCGTCCAATCGTACTTGTATTTGCAGGAGCGCCGGCTTGGACAAACCTTCCGGTATTCGCTCTTTATGGATGCTTCCATCGCCGCGGCGCCGATGTTGAAAACGACGATTCAGCCATTGGTCGAGAACTTCCTGAAGCACGGACGGAATCGGGGCCGTGCCGTCAACCGGATTACCGTCAAGTGTTATGCCGTGTCCAAAGAAATTTGGTTGGACGTTCAGGACAACGGACGCGGCATCGAACCCGGCAAGCTGGAAGCGATTCGGCACGCGCTCCGAAGAGGGCGCACGGATGAGAGAAGCGCCGGCGCGTTAAGCAACATCCAGGAGCGGCTCTCGATCTATTTCGGCGAAGGCTATGGGCTGGAGATCGTATCCAGTACGCCGGACGGTACTCTGATCCGATTGAAAATTCCCGACAGGGCGGATGGCGGTGAGATCGAAGATGGCGGCAACAACCGGACATAAAGCGAAAATGCTGATCGTCGACGACGAACCGGTCATCTGCGAAGGACTGCGGCTCACGATCGACTGGGAATCGCTGGGCGTCGAAGTCGTCGGCGTCGCTTACGATGGAGAAGAAGCTTTGCAGTTGACGCGCGAGCATGGCGCGGACATCGTGCTGACGGACATTCGGATGGAAGAGATGGACGGCTTGCAGCTGGCGGAACGGCTGAAGCAGGAGTTCCCTCGCATCCGCGTCGTGATGATCAGCGGGTACGAACATTTCGAATATGCCAGGCAAGCGATGCGGCTTGGCGTCACGGACTACTTGCTCAAGCCCGTCGACGTCGACGAGCTGGTGCAGGTGGTAAAGGGGATCATAGACGAGCTGGAAGAGGCGGAGCCGTCCTCGAACGGGGACGAGGAAGCGCTTTGGTTGTCAGCCGCGCTGCGGTCGTCCCCTTCCTCCGAGCCGACTGCGCCGCCGCAATCGATAAATGGCGAATGCTTCCGCCTGATCGTCAGTCAATTGTCCGATTTTGCCGTGCTTTATTCCGGTATGCCGGAAGACGAATATCGCGACATTCAGAGGCAATGGCTGGCGTTGATCGAGGGAGAATTGATGGCTCGCGATATTCGCAGCGTGTCCGTATTCGATCATCGGAACGTTCTCTGTACGTTAGCGATGTCGGATCGTCTTCAGGATGAGGAGCCGTTGAGACGGCTGCTGGAAGAGACGATGCAGGCATGGACCGGAGCGGGGCGGCTTTATTGCGCGGCCAGCGCTTTCTTCTCGATACTGGAGCAGACGGCTTCCGCGAGCGCCGAAGCCGGGGAGCTGCTGCAATGGCACGATCTGACCGACATGGCGGCGCTGCTGCCGCAAGACCGCTTTTTATTATCGAAGGATCGACCCAAATCGGATTACGACTGCAAGGCCATCCTGGACAGGCTGGTCTCGTTCTTGTTCAAGCAGGACGCGGCCGGAGTCGCGGCGCTCGTCCACGAGATGTTCGCATCGCTGGCCGCCGAGCGAAGATTGCTGCCGGAAGCGGTGCAGATCTATGACGAATTGCTTGCCCTGCTGCGTCAACGGCTGCGCCAGAGCGGTCTGACGGATCTGGAGCATGGCCGTCATTCGCCGATCGACCTTCATGCGAACAACGCGTACGCGGCCATCGAAGCGATCGCCGTGGAAGAGATGCGGCAAATGATTCGTTTGATCGATCTGAACGGCCTCGACAAGTCGCATTGGATTATCGAAAAAGCGAAGCAGTACATGACGGAAAATTATGACCGGGATCTGAAAGCTTCGGAGGTTGCGGGCTGGCTGAAAATTACGCCGGGCTATTTCAGCTTGCTGTTCAAACAAAGCACGGGCAAAAGCTTCAAGGAATACTTGAATGCGTTTCGAATCGACCATGCCAAGCATTTGCTGGCCACGACGCACGACAAGGTGTTCGAGATCGCGGAGCGCGTCGGCTACAAGGAGTACAAATATTTCGTATCGGTGTTCAAGTCGTACACCGGCATCACGCCGAAGGAGTACCGGGCGTTTAAAGCGAACCGTTAATCGGAGGCAGGGAAGGGGAATCACGGGTGGACATCTACAAGGATCCGTCGTATTCGATCGAAGAGAGAACCGAGGACTTGCTGGCGCGCATGACGCTCAAGGAGAAGGTCGGCCAGCTCAATCAGCATATGTACGGCTGGGATGCCTACCGTCGCGAAGGCTCCAGCGTTCAACTGACGGAGGCATTCAAGCGGCAAGTGGCTTTCGGAGACGGCATGGGAGCGCTGTACGGACTGTTTCGCGCCGATCCGTGGTCGGCGGTTACATATAACAACGGCATTCCGACGGCGGATAGCGCCCGAGTCGCCAACGAACTGCAGCGATATGTCAAGGAACATACCAGGCTCGGCATTCCGGTCCTGCTGTCCGAGGAGTGCCCGCACGGCCATCAGGCGCTGGACGGGACGCTGCTGCCCGTCAATCTGAACATCGGCTCCGCTTGGAACCCGCAATTGACGGAACGCGCCTATGCCAGAATCGCCGCAGAGATCCGGGCGCGCGGCGCTCATCTCGCGCTTGTCTCTACGCTGGATATTTTGCAGGATCCTCGGTGGGGACGATCCGAGGAATGCTACGGCGAGGACCCTTACCTGGCTTCGCAGCTGACGGCCGCCGTCGTGCGCGGACTGCAGGGCGCGCGGCCGGAAGAGCTGAGCGCGCCGGACAAGGCTGCTGCCGTCTTGAAGCATCTTTGCGCGCAAGGTGCCGGCCAGGGCGGGCATAATGCCGGGCCCGCGGCGATCGGCGAGCGGGAGCTGCGCGAGATCCATCTTCCGGCCGCCAAAGCCGGTGCGGATGCAGGGGCGGTCGGCTTTATGGCCGCCTATAACGAGATCGACGGCATCCCTTGCCACGCGAACGAGAAGCTGCTTACCGGCATCCTGCGCGAAGAATGGGGTTTCGACGGCATCGTCATGGCCGACGGCTGCGCGATCGATCGGCTGCTCGCCTTAAGCGAAGATCATGAAGAGGCGGCCGCGACCGCGCTGTCGGCGGGGGTCGATCTGAGTCTGTGGGATACCGCCTTCACGAAGCTGGAGGCGGCGGTTCGGCAGAGCAAGGCGGACGAAGCGTTGATCGACCGCGCCGTTCGGCGCGTGCTGCGGCTTAAATTCCGGCTGGGGCTGTTCGAAAATCCGTATGTGGACGAAGGGCTGCCTGCAGCCGTCGTCGGCGCGGAGGAGACGCGCGAACTGAACTTGCAGCTGGCGAGGGAATCGATCGTCCTGCTGCGCAACGGGGAAGCGGGGCAACAGGGCGTCCTGCCCCTGGACGGCTCGGCGAGACGGATCGCGGTGATCGGCCCGAACGCGGATGCCTTGTACAATCAATTGGGGGACTATACGAGCGTTCAGCGGGGCGGGACCGGGACAACCGTGCTTCAAGGCATCGCGAAGGCGGCGCCTGCGGGCACCGAGATCGTATATGAACGGGGCTGCGGCATACGCGACGGATCGCGGGAAGGCATCGCTGCGGCGGTCGCCGCCGCTCGCGGCGCCGATATCGCCGTCGTCGCGATCGGCGGCAGCAGCGCGCGATCCTTCGATGAAGCGTTCGACAGCAACGGCGAGGCGATCGTGTCGGCAGGGCAGCCGTCGGAGATGGACTGCGGCGAAGGGGTCGACCTGGCCGATCTGCGGATGGGCGGCGTCCAGGAGGAGCTGGTGCGCGCGATCGCCGCGACGGGGACGCCGGTCGTCGCCGTCGTGATCCAGGGCCGCCCGCATGAGCTGTCGGGCCTGGCGGATCACTGCGCGGCGATCTTGTGCGCCTGGTACCCGGGCCCGGAAGGCGGCCGCGCGATCGGCGAAATTGTGTTCGGCAAGGTCAATCCGAGCGGCAAGCTGCCCGTCTCGCTGCCGCGATCCTCGGCGCAGCTCCCGGTCTATTACAATCAGAAAAATCCGGGCCGTTCGCGCCCTTACGTCGATATGCCGGCTGCCGCCTTATATCCTTTCGGATACGGACTCAGCTACACGACGTTCGAGTACGGCCCAATCTCGCTGTCGCGCGAATCGGTCGCGGCCGAGGAGATCGAAGCGGGCGGAAACGTGGAGGTCCGGCTGACGGTATCGAACAGCGGCGATTTGGCCGGCGCGGAGACGGTTCAGCTATACATTCAGGCCGGCGGATCGCCGATCACGCGCCGGACGTGGGAGCTCAAGGGGTTCCGCAAGGTGTGGCTGGAGCCGGGGGCGGAAGAGACGGTCGTCTTCCGGCTGGGCAAGGAAGAGCTGGCGATCTGGGATCGCAGCATGACGTTCGCCGTCGCGCCGTGCCGGTTGACCGTGCGGGCGGGGGGCGGCAGCGCCGGTGGCGCCGAAGCGAATCTGTTGATTAGGAGGCGAAACGATTGAAGAAGATCGGATTCATCGATTATTATTTGGACGAATTTCATGCGGACAAGTATCCGGCCTGGATCGAGCAAGCGTCCGGCGGACAGATGCAGGTGAAGTATGCTTACGCCATGAAGGACAAAGAGGACGGGGTGACCAATCGGGACTGGTGCGACAGTCGCGGGATCGAACTGCTGGATTCCATCGAAGAGGTCGTCCGGTCGAGCGATTGCCTGATCGTGCTGTCCCCGGACCATCCCGAGTTCCACGAAGAGCTGTCGCGCTTGCCGTTGCAGTCGGGCAAGCCCACCTATATCGACAAGACGTTCGCGCCGGATCGGGTCACGGCCGTCAAGCTGTTCGAGCTGGCCCGGCTGCATGGAACGCCGATGTACTCGACCTCCGCGCTGCGCTTCGCCGAGGAATACGCCGCCGTCGACAAAGACGGCATCGCGGCGATCTCAAGCTGGGGACCGGGCCGATTCGAAAATTATTCGATTCACCAGATCGAACCGATCGTCCATCTGATGGGATGCCGCCCGCAGCGAGTGATGTATACGGGCACGCCGGCGGCGGCCTCGTTCGTGATCGATTTCGGCGGCGGCAAGCAGGCGAACATCCATCATCTCGGCCGGGGATGTCCGTTTGCGTTAGGATTGACCTACGAGAGCGGAGAGTGCGCGTTCATCAAGCAGGAATCCGATTTTTTTCGCCGCCTTTACCCGCAACCTGGTATCCTTCTTCGAATCGGGCAAGCCCGCGGTCGATCCGAAGGAGACGATCGACGTCATTGCCATCATTGAATACGGCGGCCTGGCCGCGCAGCGGCCGTTCGAATGGGTGGAAATTCCCGGACAGGAATAGGCGATTGTGTCCCCGGAATCGGCGGACAAACCAATTGGCGTGCCGACGCGCGGTATGACGCGTGCTATAATGAGGCTGAGCTTGGCGCAGGCGGTCCGAGAAACCGTCTGGGCGAAGAGGGGGGAAGCCGCATGATATCCATATTGGTCGCCGACGACGACATTCATATTCGGGAATTGATCGCGCTCTATTTGTCCATGGAAGGCTATCGGATCTGCCAGGCGAAGGACGGCAGACACGCCTCGAAGCTGCTGGAAACGCAGTCCTTTCAGCTCGCCATCATCGACATTATGATGCCGGGCAAGGATGGCTGGGCGTTGTGCCGGGAAATCCGCGAGCGGTACGATTTGCCTATCTTGATGGTGACGGCCAAGGGAGAAAGCGAAGACCGCGTGAAGGGCTTTCAAATGGGCACGGACGATTACGTCGTCAAACCGTTCGATGTTCGGGAGCTGATCCTGCGGGTCAAAGCGATATTGCGAAGGTACAAGGTCAATGCGACCGGTATCGTTCAGATCGGCGGTGTCACGCTGGATGCGCGGACGTTGGGAGCGACCTGGAGAGGGGAGCCGATCAGCTTGGCGATGAAGGAATTTCAATTGCTGTTTAAGCTGGCCGGCAGCCCCGGACAGGTCTTCTCTCGCGAGCAGTTGATCGGAGATATCTGGGGACTGGATTTCGATGGCAGCGACCGGACGATCGATACGCACGTCAAGAAGCTCCGCAAGAAGTTCGAGAACGATCCGCCTCCTTTCGAGATCGTGTCCATTCGCGGACTGGGGTATCGACTGACGGGAGCTGCCGATGTTTAAGACGCTGTATGTCCGGGTCATCATTACGTTTGTGCTGACGGTGACGTTCAGCCTGGCTGTTTCGTTCGCGATCACTTACCGGATTAACGAAGACCGTATTTTTCGCGAGCTGGAGGACAATCTGATTCAATCCGGCAAGGCGGTGATCCGACAGTTCCAGTCGGGCCGTGAGGGCGGAATGGACGAATACCTTTCGCAAATATACGCCTTTCGCTCCCAGGCGGCGCTGTTCGGCAGCGACGGGACGGTCAAAGCGTTCGGCAACGCCAAACCGGGCAGCTTCGCCAGTCCCGAAGAGGTGCAAAAGGTGCTCAACGGAGGCATTCACCGCTTCGACTTTTCCAAACGGGGACTGTTGGAGAATCGCTCCGTCGGTCTTCCCTTCGAATCGAACGGCAAGCAGTATGCCCTGTTTTTGAAGCCGCAATACAAAGGAGCGCTGCTGCGGCTTAGAAACGCGCTGCTCACTTCGCTGCTGCTTGTGCTTCTGATCGGCAGCTTGTTGTTCGTGCTCGCCATCCACTGGCTGGTCAAGCCGATCAAGAAGCTGACGGCGCTGACTTCACGCATCGCGGCGGGACATTTCGATGAGCGCGTGCCGGACAGGCGGCAGGACGAAATGGGTGAGCTGGCCCGCAGCTTTAACCGGATGAGCGGGGAACTGAGCCAGCTGGAACGGATGCGCAAGGAGTTCGTCTCCAACGTATCGCACGAATTCCAGTCTCCGCTGACCTCCATCAAAGGCTTCGCCGTCGCTGTCCGCGACAATCGGCTGACGGAGGCGCAGGCGAAGCGCTACTTGACGATCATTGAAGACGAGAGCGAACGGTTGGCCCAGCTCAGCGGCAAGCTTCTCCGCCTGTCGATGCTGGAGAGCGAGAAGAACCCGCTTCGACTTCGGGAATACGAATTGGACGAGCAGATTCGCAAGGTGTTTTTGTCCCTGCAGCCCCAGTGGCTTGCGAAAGGTCTGGAAGTCGATCTGTCCGGACTGAAGCCGGCGCGAATCGTCGGGGACGAGGAGCATTTGGAACAAGTGTGGCACAATTTGCTTTCGAATAGCGTCAAATATACATCTGTCGGCGGAGAAATATACGTCACGATGGAAGTTACGGACGAACAGGCGAGCATCGTGTTCCGCGACAACGGGCAGGGCATTGAAGCGGGCGATTTGCCCCGGATTTTCGACCGGTTTTACATGGGAGACAAAGCCAGGGACCGTGGAGAGAAAAGCAGCGGGCTGGGACTGGCCATCGTCCGCAAAATCGTCGAGCTGCACGGCGGTTCCATTGCTGCGGATAGCCGGCTGGGCGAAGGCGCGGCTTTCACGGTTGTGTTGAAGAAGGACATTACCAGGACACAATAGCGGTTTATGATGGGCTTCAAACCGGAGGGAGAGAAGCTCACATGAACCGCTTTTTTCGTTTTGTCCTTAACAATCGATCTACTGTTATTTTGCTGGCTCTGGTGCTGGTCGTATACGGCATCGTGTCGGCTTTCTCCATCAAGCAGGAGAAATACCCGGACGTGGAAATGCCTTCGTTTGTCATGCAGGTGCAATATCCGAACCACTCGGCGGAGGAAGCGGAGCGTGACGTCACCGTCCCGTTAGAAAACGTCGTGGGCGGTTTGCGCCCGTACGACTCCCTGACAAGCCAAACGTCGGCCGGCAGCGCGGTCATCCAGGCTTCCTACGAATTCGGCACAAATATGGATGCGTTAGAACAGGAGGCGGAAACCGCCGCAGCCAAGCTTAACCTGCCCCAGGACGCGAAGTTGACGTTTAAGCGAATCTCCGCCGATTCTCGTCCGGTGTACCAGGTGGCGCTTGCCTCCGCTGACGCCGCTAAGCTGCAGCGACAGATTGAAAATGAATTGCTGCCGGAGCTCGGCGGGATCGAGGGCGTCAGCTCCGTCGACATTAGCGGTGTGCACAATAAGCGGCTGGACATTCGGGTCGACGAGGCCAAAGCCGCCGCAAACGGGCTGACGTTGTCCGATATCCGCGGCGCTCTTTCGCAAGCGAACTATTTGTTGCCGCTCGGTTCGATCGCGGAGAACGGGAGCCAGACCGTAGTCAGCCTGGAAGGTCATGCGGCGGATCTCGAAGCGATCCGCTCGCTGCCGATTCCTTCCAAGACCGCATCCGCTTTGAAGCTGCAGGATATCGCGCAGTTGACCGAGCAAGAGCAAGCCGCCAATATCGTGAGATATAACGGACAACCTGCCATTTTGCTGGAGGTTTACAAAACCCAGGACAGCAATACCGCGGAGGTTGTGGATCAAGTCAAGCGAAAGCTGGACGACTTCCAAAGGGAAGCCGCTTTCGACTCCAACACGATCGTCGATCAGGGGGGCGGACGTCAAGGCGTCCGTCGAGTCGCTGCTGCGCGAGGGAGCATTCGGTGCGCTGTTTACGATTTTAGTTATTTTGTTATTTCTCCGCAACGCGAGAGCGACCGTGATCGCCGTCATTTCGCTTCCGCTGTCGATCCTCGGCACGATCGCGGCGTTGAACGGGCTGGGCTATTCCTTGAATATTATGACCATGGGCGGCATGGCAGTGGCGGTCGGACGCATCGTCGACGACAGCATCGTCGTCATCGAGAACATCTTCCGCTGGCTCCGCAAGGAACCGGACAAGAGCCGCACGGAAATTCTAGTGTTCGCGGCTAAGGAAGTGGCGGGTGCGGTTTCGGCTTCCACCGTGGCCACGGTCGTCGTCTTTTTTGCCGCTGGCTTTCGTCGACGGCTTGGTCGGGGCGTTTTTCCAGCCCTTTTCGGTTGCAGTCGTCGTATCCATCCTGCTGTCGCTGCTCATTGCGTTTTTACTTATTCCGGCGCTTGCGGCGCTGTTCTTTACGAAGCTGCCCAAGCACCGGGAGTCCGGCCGTCTTACCCAAGGCTATATCAAGCTCCTTCGCGGCGCGATCGCCCGCAAATGGATCGTGCTCACGCTGGCGGTCGCGTTGCTCGCGGGCTCGGCGGGTTTTGCGGGCGTCATCGGGAAGTCGTTCCTGCCCTCCGAGCCGTCGGACGAACTGCTGGTCCGGTTGGAACTTCCAGCTACGGCCATGCTGGAACAGACGGATGAGATGGTCCGCGCGGCGGAGGCGCAGCTGAAAAGCCGGGAGGAAATCCGTTACGTTCAAGTTTTCGCCGGACAGTCGAACGCTGTGAAAGCGATGCAGCAGAGCAAGTCAGGGAATAACACAGCCGAGCTGGCGGTGGGGCTTCGGGATGTTGACGAACGGTCCGGCGTTCGCGGCGACTTGGAGCAAAGTTTGAACAAGCTCGTGCAGGACAAGTATCCGTCAGGTAAAGTCACCGTAAAAAGAACAGAAAAAAGACGGCCCCCCGTCCGGCGACAACGTAGAGGTCACGCTTTACGGCGACAATATGCCTGATTTGCTGACAGCGTCCCAACAAGCCTTTACGCTGATGGCCGCCAACACCAATTTGAAAAATCTCTCCTCGACAGCCTCGCAGCTTCAGAACGAATATACGCTGACCTTGAGCCAGGAGGCCCGGCAAAAAGGAATCAGTCCGGCGCTCGTCTACCAGCAGGCCAAAGATCGTCTCCAACCGATGTCGGCCGGCAGCTTGAATATAGACGGCCGGGTGTACGAGGCTACGATCCATTATGATCGCATAATTTCCGGCAAGGACGATCTGCTGGGCATGAAGCTCGCTACGCCGGACGGACCGATGACCCTCGGCGACATCGCGGACGCAACCGCGGCGACCGTTCCCGCTTCCATTCAGCATCAGGACGGCAAAACGGCGGTAAGGCTTGCGGCCACGGTCGATGGAGAAGGCGTCGGCCAAGCGACTGCGGCACTGAAAAAAGACTTGGCCGCATTGTCGCTGCCGGCAGGCGTGAGTTGGGAGGTCGGCGGCGGGCAGAAGCTGATGCAGGATGGATTCCGGGACTTGGGAACGGCAATGGCGCTGGCGGTCGCGCTCGTATTTGTCGTCCTGTTCCTCACTTTCGGCGGCTTCCTGACGCCGATCGTGATCCTGTCTTCGCTGCTGTTTGTGCCGTTCGGATCGCTAGGCGCCCTGTATTTGACCGGCGAGACGCTGTCGATGAGCGGGATGATCGGCATGCTCATGCTGATCGGCATCGTGGTCACCAATGCCGTGGTGCTGCTGGAGCGGATCGAAGCCAACCGCCGGTCGGGGATCGCGCTTGGCGAAGCGGTTATGGAAGCCTGCAGCGTCCGTCTGCGCCCGATCGTCATGACGGCGCTGGCCACCGTCTGCGCCCTTATTCCGCTTGCCCTGTCCCATTCGGGATCCGGCCTAATTTCCAAAGGCCTGGCCATCTCCGTCATCGGCGGTTTGACCACCACTACGCTGCTGACGCTCGTATTTATTCCCGTCTTGTACAGCATGCTCGGGAGGTGGAGAAGGCTATGAATCGGAAGCGGCGCATAGTTTTGATCGTCGTCGTAGCCGTACTTGCGCTGGCCGTGGGGATGGCGGCGTCCAAGCCTTCGGAAGCCAAGTACAAGCGCTGGGCGCTGAACCAGGTGTCCCGGAAAGCCGAGCATAAAAGCGTTCTGATGGGTCTGGGCATCTCGCTCTTCGGAGCGCGTATGATCGACGAAGGAACGACGATGACCGATTACGGACTTTTTCGGGTGTTCGAAACCGAGATTCAGGGCAAGCGGCTGAAGGTGGCGGGAGCGCTCGGGATGCTGATTCCGCTCGGAAAACCGGAAAAGACGGAATAAGCGGCCTCCGATCAGGAGGAAGTAGGATCCGGCGGGAACCGAATATAGGACAAGGAAGTACCTTACGAAGAAAGTCCGGAAGGGGGTACCCGGCAAGCGACTGCCATTTGTCAATAACAATGATGTCTATCGAAAGGCAGCGTCCGAAGGTAGCAGTGAGTCGTGCTTGCCGGGTTCCTTTTACTTTTTCAGCCCCTATCTAAATTCTTACGCCATTCCTGAAATAAATCTTTGGAAAACTTCCGCCTGAGATTTTGGATTCAGGGATTGCTTGCTCGACTCTGTTTATCTCTTCGGCATTTAATTGAATGTTAACAGACTTCATCGAGTCCAGTAGCGTTGTCCGTCTTGAAGCACCTACCAGCGTAATCAGGTCATCCCCTTTGGATGAGAGCCATGCGAGGACAAGTTGCGGAATTGAGATCTGTTTCTCCACTGCAATTTTGCGCAGCGCCTCTACCAGACTTAAGTTATTGTCTATATTTTCATCCGCAAAAAAGAGGGAGCCTGGAAGTATAGGGGCTTGATTTGCTTTTTGACCAGTTCCCGCTTAGCAGCCCATGTGCAAGAGCGCCAAAAGCAACAATTCCAATCCCAAGTTTTCTGGCCAAGGGTACAATTTCTTTTTCAATGCTTCGATTAAATAAGGAATATTCCATTTCAATAAAATGGAGGGGATGAACGGAATGAGCTCTCGTAATCGTCTCGGCATCAACCTGCGTTAGTCCGATATGCCTGACGTATCCGGCTTTAACCAGGTCGGCGATTGCTCCAATTGTTTCTTCTACGGGGATGCCAAGATCGATTCGGGCTGGTTGGTACAGATCGATGTAATCCACATTTAACCTTTTTAGCGTGTAGGCGATATAGTTTTTAATCGTAAGGGGTCTGACATCCAACCCGTACATAGAACCATTCGGTGCAGCAAGCATGCCGAATTTGACCGACAGGTACGCCTTGTCTCTCTTCTGACCTTTAAGCGCTTCCCCAATAATCGTCTCATTTTTACCAACACCGTAAAAGTCGCCTGTATTTAAATGCTGGATTCCTGCATCGAGCGCTTCATGAATCGTTGCTATATACTCATTTCGATGATCATCATGGATCATTCCGCCGCAGCCTAAACCCAGTTGATCGTAGCTAAGACCATTCATTTTATCGTTCATTGAATTTGCTCCCTTTCAATTGTTTTTTAGCCGTTGACTGCTGTCAAAAATTTTTTTTCAAGGATCTCATCGTAATCGTTTTTTCTTCCTCTGTTAATTCTTGGGTAAATAGACGAAGCATTTCTTGGATCTTCTCGTGAATCTCAGGCAATATATCCTTCGCCTTTTCGGTAAGATATATCCTGTAAGCTCTGGTATTGCTTTCATGTTGTTTCTTATATAGATAACCTAGATCAACGAGTTTTTTTTATCGTTCTTGCCGACATCGCTTTATCATTGCCGACTTCTTCGCTCAGTTTGTTTTGATTAATACCTTCATTTTTTTCTAAAATAATCAAATAGGAGAAGGAACCGCTGCTTAGTTCATATTTTTCGATAAGCTTGTCCAAAATAAGTTGCGTATTCCGGAAAATTTTACTGTTGAGCATGATGAAATGCGTGTTTTCTTGGCCTTGTGATATGGGGGATCACTCCTCAATCATTGATGTTGACTAGTCAACAAGATAATAACACCCGACATGTTGACTAGTCAACTGTAGGCGGTCATCAGACCTGCAATAACAGCGGGGTCTTGCGCGATGATCCTCTGTACAAGCCATATAACGAATTGCAGAAGGAAGCCACTTTCAAATTTTAAGATCCATGGATATGAAAAATTGATCATTTCCTGGAATAGGTGGCCGAGATACCTTCTGGAAGGCAAGACATTGCAAGCCCGGGAGGGAAAGGCTCATAAATAGCAAGCTGTACGGAGTGGAAGAACAGCGGCACGATCTATTTCGCGACTGGGCGTGCCGAGGCGGTCGAACTTGCTAACCGTATTATCGTCACGACGAATTTTCGCAAGTGTCACTTTGCGCCGATGGCGGCGGTGCAATTGCTTATCAAGTACGACCTACTGTTGTCGGAGAAAGCGAAAATCCGGTTGTTCGATTTACGGCGGGCTGGCCGCGCAGCGGCCATTCGAATGGGTGGAAATTCCGGGAAAGGAATAGGGATCCGCTCCCGGATCTTTTTTTATCACTCAACCAGATAAGACGACTTACGGATAAATCTGCTTAATAGCCTTGCTACAACTTCAGGCGGAAGTGCGCGATCCGTCATAAACCAATGCTGAATCACGCCAAACTGCGCGTTTCCCAGATAAGAAACCGCATAATCAGACGATTCGTCTTTACCGTTCGCACTTTTTTTTAAAATTTTCATACATGCGCGTGCCTGTCAAATACTGAAGCCTGTCCCTCAATTCTGCTGGGGCTCCCGAACAAATCAGCGTCTTGAACAGAGCGGCATGCAAATGTAAATATTGAAATGCTTTGATGAGTGGAGGATAGGCTTGATCCGGATGATTCATCAGGTCCTCATAGTCGAAAGGTTCGAAAACGCTCAGCAACCCTTGAAAAAAAAGCCGTTTCCTCAATCAAATGAAAAATATCTCTGTAATGCAAATAAAATGTGCCCCGATTAATGCCTGCTATTTTGCAAAGATGCTTAACGGTCAATCCTTTTATGCCTTCTTCTTTTAGAATACGCAATAATGCTTGTTCCATTAGCGCTACACTACGAATGACCCTAATGTCGGGATGAGCTTCAGTCAACGGTTTTCCCCCTGCCAAGCGAGAAGTGTTAATCGACACTTCTCTTTTATTGTTTATTGAATAGCCTCTCCTGCTTCATTATAATGAGCTCGTTGGATGTGATCAACACGTGTTCATTTTCTGTATATTAAAGAGTTGGAGGGGAGAACGTGGAATATCGCTATCTTGGAAGGACGGGAGTAAAAGTCAGTGCGTTTTCATTAGGGGGGAGCGAGCTTCGGATCAAGAGCAAGCGAAGAAGAAAGCATAAGGATAATTGATGAAGCGCTAGAATTCGGGATCAATCTGATCGATACCTCCAATATTTATGGAAAAGGGGAATCGGAACGAACGATCGGCAAAGCGATTAAGAACAAGCGGCAGATTGTTGTTTTGGCTACAAAATTCGGTGCCGAGACTGCCGACAAAGTCAATCAAAGCGGCGCTTCGCGTCGATGGATACGAACGGCCGTCGAACAAAGCCTATCGCGATTGCAAACCGATTATATCGATCTATATCAGCTTCATCTGCCTTTCGAATTTGTTGCCTATGAGGAAATATTATGGACTTTAAACGATTTAGTGAAAGAGGGGAAGATTCAACACATCGGCACTTCGAATCATCTGGGATGGCAAATCGTTCAAGCGCAAAACATTAGCGACCGTTATGGCATTCAACGAATTGCCAGCGAGCAGACACCCTATTCCATCATTAATCGAAAAATGGAATTTGAACTTGCTGAAGTTGCGCAACGCTATGATCTTTCTCTATTTGTATATAGCCCCTTATCCGGTGGTTTACTTACGGGGAAATACAAGGCTGGCCAGGCTGCGCGAAGCGACTCGCGCGCTGCAGTACTAAAAAGGGTATGCCGATACGTTGGACCCGCAATCGGCCGACAACAAACACAAATTTGAAGTGATCGATCAGCTGCAGCAGTTGGCCCATGAATCGGGCATTTCGCTGGCGGATATGGCTATCGCATTTACCCAAGCTCATCCTGCTGTCACCTCTACGCTCTGGGGACCGCGTACATTTGAACAGTTAAAGTCCTATATGGCTGGCGCGCAGACCAGACTGGGCGCGGATGTGCTGGACGCGATCGATGCCATTGTACCGCCGGGCAGACGCATCGATGATAAAGAGCAGACATGGATGCCTCACTGGATGAATACTGAAAAACGCAGGAGGCATGTTTATTGATAAAGCGAAAGCGACAACCTACTCGACAACGGGCGCTAAGCTTGCCGCTATAACGATCATTACGTTTCTTGCGCTTGACTCCATGCTGCGATTCTCAGGTTGACGAGACCACTGCAGGGCTGACCCGAATATACTCCAGCTTACGCAGATGGCCGTAGCGTTCAACACTTCGCCTGCGACTTCCGAGTCCGACACTTCGCTTAGCCACTGTATGAGAAGATTGAACAGCTCCTTCTGCATCGCCGCTTCAAATAGGGGCTCGAATCGGCCATTTGCAGGCGCGAAATTTCTGCGAAACCGATCGAGAAATCGGTACACGGCCAGAATGAGGGTGTGTAGACCATTCATATCCAAAATTGAAGCGTCCTTTAATTCCGACTCGAGCGTCTGCTTAAACTTGAATCTCATCCATTGCTCAAGGAAAGCGTATTTGTCATCGAAATGATCGTAGAAGGTGGCGCGATTTACAGACGCCCGCTTCGTGATATCCTGCACAGAGATTGCGTACACATCGTTCGTTTCTTCGAGAAGTTCCTGAAAGGAACGGATTAATAAATCGTGTGTACGCTTTGCTCGCGGATCGTTAGCGTTAACTGGCATCCTTCATTCTCAACTCCACTTCGTATCATTCCCCCAAATGTCTAAAAGGCTACAAATGGACGAGCATGTCGTTTATCCGACGGTGGCAAGGGTTTGTCGATTGCGACGGTTATGTGCATAGCTTACAGTATACCTGCAGCTAAAACAACACTGTCGTTTTGGTTAACCCATTCTTTTGGAGGTGTTTGTATGATTGTTGTAACAGGAGCTACCGGACAACTCGGCCAAGCCGTCGTTGAGAAGTTGCTTCAAAGGGTACCCGCAGACCATTTGGGTGTGAGTGTCCGAGATATCGAGCGAGCGAAGGAGCTTCAAGAACGCGGGGTTCGCGTCAGGCGGGGGGGATTATACGGATCTCGACAGTTTGCTTCACGCATTTGAGGGGGCGTCGCAGGTTCTTATCGTATCCAGCAATGTCTTGGGGGATGAGGCTGTTCGTCAGCATCGTACCGCAATCGACATGGCCAAAGAGGCAGGCGCCGGACGAATCCTCTACACCAGCCATATGAGCTCGTCGCCAGCGTCGCTTTTTCCTCCCGCGGTGGATCATGCCGCTACGGAGGATGCGCTGCAAGCTTCGGGGATTCCATTCACGTCCCTTAGAAACGGGTACTATACCGCGTCATTACCCTGGTTTATCCGCGACGCCCTTAAGACGGGAGAGCTGGTTGCGCCGGAGGACGGGCCGGTTGCCTGGACGACCCACGCCGATCTGGCCGAAGCGACGGCTTCGGTCCTGATCGAGCAGCATCTGAGCGGGTTAACGCCAAGTCTCACGGCTTCGGAGGCTTTAGACCTGAAGGATATTGCTGCTATTCTGACAGAGTTGACCGGCCGGTCCATCCGCCGTGTCGTCGTGTCCGACGACGCGTTTCGCGCCCGATTATTAGCCCAGGGCTTGCAAGACCATATGGCCGATATGTTCTTGACGTTTTTCCTGGCCAGCCGAGCGGGCGAATTCTCCCCAGCCGACCCAACGCTTGGGCGTCTGATCGGAAGATCGCCCGTTTCGGTGCGGGAGTTTTTAACGAGCTCGCCCCACCTGCTGTGAAGGTAGTGAAGCAGGGTCGTTCCCCCATGTGGTCAACAATCCATAGTTGAGTCAAGTTCATGTTAATAGTATGATTATTCGAGTACAGGAATGGACGGCGAAAAGACTTAATGGGATGGGGGACGACTGGATGAGCGATAAAACGGAAGTCCCCAACATTGACTTGGAGACTCACGAACCTGCGAATCGACGCGTACGCGCCGACGCGCAGCGCAATATCAATGCTTTGCTCCAGTCCGCGATGACGGTGTTCGCGACTTCGGGCGTGGACGCGCCGGTACGGGAGATCGCCGATAAGGCCGGCGTTGGCGTCGGCACGGTTTACCGCCATTTTCCGCAGCGCTCGGACCTGATCGTGGCCGTCTTCCGCAATGAAGTCGATACTTGCGCGGATGCAGCGGCCGATTTGTCCGCCAAGTATGAGCCTGCCGAGGCGCTGGCGCGATGGATGCAGCGATATGTGGACTTCATTGCAAATAAACGCGGACTCGCTTCGGCGCTTGGCTCGGGCAATCCTGAGTACGCAACGCTGCCTGCATACTTTGAAAAGCGGCTGAATCCCGTGCTGCGAAACTTGCTTGATACCGCGGCGGCTGCCGGTGAACTGCGCGCCGACGTCGAGCCCTATGATTTGCTGCGGGCTGCCGCGAGCCTCTGTACGGGGATACACAACGGCGATGCTAAGTTTACTCGGCAAATGGTCGCTCTGCTCGTAGATGGGCTGCGCTACCGCGCAAGCGCGTCCTCCTAGTACAGCACGGCGTAAATCATCAATCGATAAAAGTGCAGAATTTTCACCTCAAACAGGCTCTTCGGCCTCGCGGACCGGTCTAAATGGTGCTGTAAAGGAAAAAAGTTACTCTCCAGCCTCGCGAACCGGTCCAAATTGTGCAGTAGGGGCAAAAAGTTACTCTACAACCTCGCGAACCGGTCCTAAAGGTGCTGTAAAGCAAAAAAGTTACTCTACAGCCTCGCGAACCGGTCTAAATGGCGCTGTAAAGGCAAAAAGTTACTCTACAGCTTCTCAAACCGGTCCAGCAGGTGCTTCATAACCAAACCTTATTTAATAGATCGATGATTTAAGCATGCATGTACTAGCGCTTGTCGCTCTGATCTGGCTAAAAGCAAATATGCCGCCATTAAGAAAGGCAAATGAACCCGATTGCGTTTTCCGCAACCTGATTCATTTGCCTTTTTCTGTTCGACGGCAGTCCTCAGACATAAGGCATAGTATGCTTATTAGCGTTTCATTTCCATTCGACTCGACCGACTGGATTGGATGCGGCCATCAACGCTTCACGGGCTTCAGGCCAGGAGTGGTCCTCCGGATAAAGCGCGGAGCGGAGATAGGCCAAGGCAAGCGCCCTAAGCGAAGCCACGCCATCGGGGTTCTCGTCCGTCGTGTCTTTGGCGTTGTACGCATGGATGCCGCCAAGCGAGTGCTCTGCCCCGAAAAGCGTGAGCAGACTCTTGCTGCCCGGGCTCAAGGAGTACGGATCGGTGAACCAGTCCGGCCCCCGAGTGGACAGTGGGGACTGGTCTTGGTCCCCCGCCACCACAAGGGTAGGCGTGCGCATATTCTCGAAGCTGGGGTGCATGAAGGGGAAGTACTCAGCCGCGAACGGGCTCAAGTCGGCTCCGCCCTTGCCGGGCGTGGCAAGCAATACGCCCGCCTTGATCCGCGGGTCGGTCATGTCTTCTCCCGGTATCCCCTCGGAATCGAGGACTCGAGCGCCGAGCAGCATGCTTGCCGTCTGGCCGCCCCAGGAATGTCCGGCTACGGCGATGCGATCTCGATCGAGACGCCCACTAAGGCCGGGAACGGAAGCTTCAATGAGATCAAGCTGGTCGAGGATGCGTGTCATGTCCTCGACTCGGATACGCCAGATCAACGGCGTACGCGGATCGTCCGGAGGAAGGTTCAGCGTCCTCGAGTCCAGATGGGTGGGTTGAATGACTGCGAAGCCATGAGAAGACCAGAAATCGACCAATGGGTCGTAGCTTCCGAGCGACTGGCCGAAGCCGTGCGAGAATACGATAATAGGCAATTCGCTCCCACTGGCTGGCGCAGACACACGAACCTGCAGATCCTCTCCACGGCCCGGGGCGGACAGGATGACCGGCTTCACAGAGACGACTGGCGTTGGTGCGCTATTTTTGATTTCCATCTTGCTAACATCTCCTCTTTTACATCAGATTGGGTTCGTCGCCTGTTGCTTGTAAGACTGACATAAGCGGAACGATGTTCCAATTATAAACGGAACTATGTTCCGTTTGCAAACTTTTTTTTTGTGATGCTGTAAATGAGCGTTTAAAAATAAAAAAACTGCCAGGATAGGCAGTTTATACGGAATTCAGTTTATATTTTTTTGGGGCTTATTCCGGTATATTTGGTAAACACATGGGTGAAGTAAGCAGGGGTGTCTATTCCGACCGCACTCGCTACTTCTAATACTTTTTTTGGAAGGGTCCTTGAGCAATTTTTTGGCGATTTCGATCCGATGCTTGTTGATGGCATCGACGATGGATTCGCCGGTTTCCCTTCTGTACAAGCGGCTTAGATAGCTGCTGTTGACATGAATATGGTCTGCGATGACCTGCAGGCTCAAATTTCGGTTGAAGTTCTCCCGGATATACTTTTGCGTCTCAACGACAATATAGTTATGCTGCCGATCGTTGACGGACAGGGCATCCGAGAGGTCGACGATTAACTTTTCGATGATGTGCAGCAAGCTGTGAATGCTCCTGCTTTCCTGAATTTGTTTGTAGAGCGAGGGCTCGTCGCCGGTCGAATAGGAAGAGAGGGGCTTTCTTGCTTCCAATCGATTGTAGCAATAAGAGCCGATCAGCAAGCATGCGGCTTTGATGTTCTCGATCGGTTCTTTGACGCTCCTATAGTTTTCCATCAACTGATTGAAGCGCCGGATGGCAGTGTCGTATTGGCCCTCTTGCAGACCTTCGATAATTTGCTGGGCGACATCGTAAGGTCTGGATTCCAGCGAAGGAGCCTGACCCGATCGGGGCGCATAGAATGATACATGATTTTCGTTATAGAAGCTGCCTTCCATCGCTTGACAAGACTCGGCGTAGGCCGATGAGAGCGTTAAGATGTCCCGATGCCTGCTGCTGATCCCGATACTCGCGGAGAATCGCATGAAGCTCTCGGCCATGAATAGAATCTCGTGGCAAATCGACAAGAGCGTCCGGGTGCAGTCGGAGGCAGGGCGAGCCGGAAAGGACACAAGGGCTAGAAGCGAGCTATGATTGAGTACGAATGTATAATGCGGATCCGCTTCAAATGCGAGAAAGAAAAATTGTTGGATGGAATCCGCGAATTTGCGAAATTCTTCGGAGGCGCTCATCCCGTTGGGGTCCGCATCGTCATGAATCTCGATATCGATGACGTAATAATGCTCTAGCTGGATGGCAAGCTTCGCGATTCCGTTCAGAAGCTCGGCTTCATCGGTGATAATACCGTATACGGCATCCTTCAGGAACTTCTCGCGCACTTCGCTTCTACTATCCTTGATGATATTCTCCAACTGGATCAGCTTTCGTTCGTGATCCTTTTCCTTCACAAGAAGCTGCTTGGCTTTGTTTATGGCATCAGGAATTTTCTCGCTTGGGTTTGTTTTCACGACAAAATCGACTGCTTGATATTTGACTGCGGATTGCGCGTATGTAAAATCGGCGAAGGCCGTCAATAAGATCACTTTGATTTGCGGAAAGTTTTCATAGACGAATTTGGATAGCTCGATGCCGTCCATGCCGGCCATTCGGATATCCGTCACGATAATGTGCACCTCATGAACGGCCAGTCGTTCGGCGGCTTCGAGCCCGTCGCTTGCCTCGCACACCACTTCGCAATCCAGAGCGTTCCAGTCTATGAAGTTGACGAGTCCCTTGCGGATGACAGCTTCGTCATCGACGATCATGACCTTATACATACGATGATTTCCCCCGATCTACCGGTATGCGAACCGTTACTTTGGAGCCTTGATTGACGCGGCTCTCGATATGGATGCCATAGGCTTCTCCGTATATGAGCTTAATTCGTTTATGCGTGTTGATTAGGCCGATGTTATTGTGTCCGGGTTTTCGCGAGACAGCGCTTTCGCGATTGTCATTGTTCCATTCGATATCGTCGCTGTCAAACCCCAATCCATCGTCGGCGATCTCGAAATAAATGGAATCGTCTTCCTTGCGGATCCATACGGTCAGCGCGCCTTTGCCGACCTTTTTTTCCAGCCCGTGAACGATGGCATTCTCCACAAGAGGCTCGATGCTCAGCTTGGGAAGCAGCAGGTCGAGTATCGATTCATCTTCAACTTGGATCGAGTATTCGATTTTATCGTCAAACCTTTCTTTTTGTAAATATAAATAAAATTGAATGAATTCAAGCTCTTGACGAATCGTGATCATGTCCGATCCGCTGGCATAAATACCGGCTTGCAGCAGTTCGGTCATCGCGGTCACCATTTTGTACACTGTCTCGTCTTTGGACAACCGCGCCTTATAGCCGATCGTGATCAGCGTATTGAATAAAAAATGCGGATTCATCTGCGATTGAAGAAATTTAATCTCCGACTCCTTGACGAGCAGTTGCTTCTCGTATACCTGGCCGATCAAATGCTTGATCTCGCCGGTCATCTTGTTGAAGGTAGCGCTTAGAAGATTGAGTTCGACATCCTTGTAAGTCGGCATGGCGGTATTGTAGTCGCCCATCTTGACCTTGTTGAAGCTATGAAACAAATCGCGAATAAAGCGGGTGAATCGAAGCGATAGGAGAATGCCGGCCGCAGTGGATACGGAGGCGATCAGCACGATGATCCATATATAATTGCGAATACTGTCGGATAATTTGGAGAGGATCTGCTTTCTGGGAATGCCGACGATAAAGGTCAGCCCGGTGCCGCCGATGCTTTGCGAAGCGAATAAGTACTGGCTTCCGTCCAGATTGACTACGCTCGCCGAGGGACTGTCCTTAAGATTCAGTATCGACGGCTGCACTTGACGACCGAGCAGTTGCTTATCCGAACTGGAATACACGATGCCTTGACTGTCGACGATGTAGGCCATGGAACCCGGGAAGCTGACGAGCTCTGCGTATTTGGCGGACAAGTCCGCCTCGCTCGTGCCGAAGATCAGAACAAGCCGCTGCTTCGGAATGTCGATATTAGAGACGATACGAGCGAAGTAAACGGTCGGATCGCTCGCGGTCGGCGGCACAATTTCCTTGCCCCTGACCTTGCTGCCACTGACGGTCCGATAGACGTTTAGATTGTGCCGGTTGGTCTGTTCGATATTGGGCTGCGACTTCAGAACCGAGATGAAGTTATCTGCATCGAAAAAAACATAGGCGGTCGACAGCAGACTGATATTCCAGGCATTGTTGAACATCAGGCTGTACTTGAGATCCTCCTCGATCTCGCTTTTGTTCAGAAACTTTTTTATAAAAGTCGTCCCCAAGGGAGACGTCCTCGACGGACCAGTTTCTGACCGCTTTGTTGGACAGAAAATGAAGCGACGTATTATCAATAATCTGAAATGAATTTTCGATGTTGTCATTGGTCTGATGGATCAGCCGAGACAGGTTTTCGTTCGCGTTTTTGGTCAGCATGTAGGAGGTGCTCCAGTGAAAATAGATGCCGGCCAACGTCATAGGCAGAAGAATGAGAAGGAAAACCGCAAGAACGATCTTGTGCCGGATCGGGATTTTCATCCAAAAGCTCCATTTTTGAAAGGGTTTACAATTACGGGCATTCGGCATGATGACTGCTCCTTGGCGAAGGGTACTGGCGCAAAAGCTATTATAATACCAATTGCGCGCACTCGGGTAGAACAATCCGGCTTATTCGGTCTCGTGACGGTCAGAAAGTCAAGAAAACATAAGGAAGATAAAAATATCGGCAGAACATTCGCGGCGCGAGCTTCGGCCGTTCCTCTCCCAAGCAATAAATCAAAATAACGCAACTCATGATGTCGAAAAATGATTCCCCCTTGTATCTTATAATGATCTCGTAGCGCTACAGGGAGAAACAAGCAAGCGGTTGCAGCAGCGATCGGATATTCGAAGGGGGAAGCAAAATTGAACAAGACTTTTTTCAAAACAGGCGGTGCAATCGCGGGAGCGGTGGTGCTGCTCGCGTCCGTGACGGCGTGCGGATCAAACAATTCTTCATCGCCTAACAGCGGCGTATCGTCGTCCGACAATCCTTCGGCCTCGACGTCCGCTTCGGCGTCGGCTTCAGCGCAAGCGAGCGAGCAGATCGCTCCGAAGGCGCCGGTCAAGATCAAGTATTTGACGTACCGGGTCGGCACGCACGCTTCGGCCAAGCTGGAGGCGGAGCAGATCAAGCAGTTCAACGCGAAGTACGGAAATGAGGTCGAGGTGCAGGTCGAAGAGATTCCGAGCGATTCGGCTTATGAAGACAAACTCAAGATTCTGGCGGCCTCGGGAGATATTCCGGATGTGGTCATGGGCAAAAACGGAATCAACGATATTTTGATCAAGGGCAACCTTGCAACCCCTTTCAACGACTACCTGAGCCAGGACCCCGAATGGGCGAAGGAGATCGGCGACGAGGCGCTTGCGGCCAACACCCGCGACGGCAAAGTGTGGTCGATCAGCGATCAGAAGCAGACCGTCGGCTATTTCTACAACAAGGAAATGTTCGAGAAGGCCGGGATCAAGCCGGCGCAGACCTGGGACGAGTTCATGAGCAACAACGAAAAGCTTAAAGGCGCCGGCTTCGTGCCGCTCGCCCTGATGACAGGCGAAAATGCATGGACGACGAACCTAATTCTGGCTTCGATCGTAGGCACCAGCGGAGAGGCCGGCAACAAGTTCATGAATACGCTGCACCCGTCGGACTTCAATACGCCTGAAATGATCGACGCGCTCGGTAAAGTGAAAACGATGCTGGAAAAATACACGACCAAGGATGCGATTGGCGCCGGCTATGCGAATGCCGCCAACAGCTTCTGCCAGGCCAAGGCCGCCATCATCGCAAACGGACCATGGATGATCGGCGACTTCAGCGATACGACGAAATGCGCCGCGGGCTTCGACCAGAAGGTCGGCATCGCCGCCTTCCCGGGCAACGGCATGATCTCTTCCTATGAGGTCGGCTACATGAACGGCGGCAAAACGCAGGAGACGCGCGATGCCGCCGAGAAGTTCATTCGCTTCAAGACGGGGCTCGAAGGACAGCGGATCGCGCTTGAATTCGGCAACGTCGTGCCGGTATCGGACCAGGTGCAGCCTTCCGATGAGCTGAAGCAGAAATATCCGCTGCTCGTGGAGTCGATCGAGGTCGGCAATCAATCGCAGGTGCACTACGGCTCGTTCGATTCCATCGTTTATCCGAATGTGACGGACGCCTGGAAGCTGCTGTATCCGGAGCTGGTATTCGGCAAGTCGACAGCCGAGGAGATCGCCAAGAAGCTGAGCGAGATCGCCGCCAAAAACAAATAGTCGGCGAAAGCAGCCGGACATCGCGGCCGGACGTTCCCGAATCGCAGGGGGGCGTCCGATCGCCCGAAAGGATTTTGACGAATGACCAATTATAGAGGCTATATCGCTTTGTTTTTAATGCCGACGGTCGCCTTGTTTTTGCTGGTGTACGCCGTATCCATCGTCATCTTGTTCGGCACCTCGTTTACCGAGTGGTCGACAGGCTTGAAGCCCGCCTTCATCGGCTTCCGCAACTTTGTCGACATGTTCGCCAAGGATGCGAGCTTTAAGGACGGCTTCTGGAACACCGCTCTGTGGGTGCTGCTGCAGTCGACGCTTCATGTGCTCATCGGACTCGTCTTCGCCATCATCCTGAATATGAAGGAGTTCTACTGGAAGTTCGCCAGAACGGTGTTCATGTTCCCCAACATCATCTCGGGGGCGGCGGTCGGCATGCTGTTCCTGTGCATGCTCAATCCCAACTTCGGCGCGGTGAACAGCATCGTCCGGCTGTTCGGCGACGGCGAATACGCGCAAAACTGGTTCATGGACTACGCGACGGCCTTCCTGTCCGTCACGATGACCTGGCTGCCCTATGCGGCCGTCGTGACGATTCTCATTCTGGCGGAGATCGCCGCGATTCCGGACAGCCTGTTCGAATCGGCCAGAATCGACGGAGCCAGCGAGCTGAAGATCAACCTCTTTATCGTCATCCCCATGCTTCGCAACATCATCGGCACCTGCGTCATTTTGGCCGGCACGAGCATGCTGCAGAAGATGGACATCATCATGATGACGACCGGCGGCGGTCCGGGCAATACGACGTTAAACCTGCCGATGTACATTTACAAGACCGCCATGATGGACAACAACTTCGGCTATTCGAACGCGGTCGGCGTCTTCCTCATCGGCTTCGGCATCGTTTTCGTATTGCTGGTCCGCTATTTATTCAGAATAGGCAACGCTTCAACATGAGCGGGTCGATTGGAGTAACAGGAATGAAAATCGCCTTCACGATTGGCAAGTATTTGTTCGTTTTCGTTATCGTTCTGCTCTCGCTCGGACCTTTCTTATGGATGCTGATGGCCTCCTTCAAGACGAATGCGGAGATTTTGTCCAATTCGCTGGCCTGGCCTTCCCACTTCCGCTTCTCGAACTATACGATGGCCTTCAAGATCGCGCCGTTATCCCGTTTTTATATCAACAGCGTAATTGTGGGCATTGCCGGGACCGTCCTCAACCTGCTCATCCTGGGCATGTCCGCCTATGTGCTGGCGCGGTTCCAATTCCGCGGGAAGAAGCTGCTCACGGTTCTGCTGTCCTTGTCGCTGCTCATTCCAGGCGCCGCCATGCTGCAGCCGCTGTACCTGACCGTGAATACGCTCGGGCTGTACGACAAGTTGATCGGACTGATCATCGTATATGCGGGGTTCGGCTTGCCGGTCTCGTTATATATTTTGTCGAGCTACTTCCTTACGATTCCGAAGGAGATGGAAGAGTCGGCGTATCTGGATGGCGCGGGGTTCATGCGAACGTTTTTCAAGATTATATTGCCGATCTCGCGGCCAGGATTCGGTACGGCGGCCGTGCTGCAGTTTCTGCTCTGCTGGAACGAATTCCAGTTTGCGATCATTCTCACGACGGGCAACCAGAGCCGGACGCTGCCGCTCGCGCTGTATTACTTCAAGAGCCAGTTCGCGAGCGACTACGGCGTCATGTTCGCCGCCACGATGATCGTCATCGCGCCTAGCATCATCGTCTATATTTTGATGCAGAGACAGGTTGTATCGGGGCTTGCGGCGGGCGCCGTCAAAGGCTGACGAAGGCGAATGCAAGGATGAACCGCTCGCATGACAATCGGACATTCAAACTTTTCGGGAGGTTCTGCTGCAAATGTCATTCAAAAAAATGTTATCGGCCGTTATTGCCGGTACGGTGGCCGTATCCGCTCTCGTTGTGCCGCCCGCAGCGGCGTCGTCGGCAGCGGCATTGCCGACGTTCGCCGGTCCCGGCGCCGTCACGGAGCCGGTAGGCTACTCAACGGGCAATATGATGCGGGCAATCTACGATGCGGATTTGAATGCCGGAGACGGCACCTCGTTTTTCATGGATCGAATGTTAGCCAGACCCGGGGACGATCCTTCCTATGGAACGAACGGGGGGGATGATGTCGCGAGGCAAAACGTTCTTTATGGCGTACCATGATCCTTCGATCATCGGTTTTGGAGGCGCTTCCGCCTATATTGCCCCTACCGAGACCGGCAAGGGAGATAACAAGGCAGGGCCGCAGGCCTATAGCATCGCTTTTTCGTCCGGCAGCTTCGTAGAGGATGTATCGAAGCGGGTCGATTACCCCAGCTACTGGACGAGCGAATACAACGGAAACGGCTTGAAGGTAACGGTTAAAAAGTTTATCACCGATCATAACAGCGCCGTTACGCTGTTAGATATTCAGAATACTTCCGGCTCCGCCAAAACGTTCGACGTAACGGCAAGCTCGCAGCTGGCCAAGTCGGCCAGCGGGAACGAATTGCTCGGTCAGTACAACGCTCCGTTCAACAACACGACCATTTATCCGAAGCTGTCGGGCGACGGGATGACATCCGGCAACGGCAAGCTGAAGCGCACGCTCGCACTGTCTGCAGGCCAGACGCAGAGCATGAAGGTCGTCATGGGCTTTATCACGCCGGAAATTCCCGAATCTGCTGCCGAATACGACACGTTCAAGTCGTATGACAACAACACGGCTTTCAAGAAGCAAGTTCAGACCTATAACGCATGGTGGGCCGACAATGTGCCTTATATCGATGTGCCGGATCCGTATGTGAAGAAGATGGCTTACTACCGCTGGTGGATTGTCCGGTTCAATACGCTTGACGCCAACTCTACCAATTACAAATACCCGGTATATATGGAAGGGGTGCTCGGCTATAACAACTCCATCCCGGTATCTCTCCCATGGCAGCTAGAAGAAGGCCGGTATTTGCGCGATCCGGTCTACAATTACGGAACCTGGCTGCTGGCCGGGCGGACGGCGAAGGGAGCCAACTTTACCGACAATCCGGGCAACCCGCAATGGAAAATGGATCATAGCTTTCAATACATCTCCAAGGCCGGATGGGAAAGCTACAAGGTGTTCGGCGGACAGGCCAGCTTCTTGAATCAGGTCGCGCAATATGGCGAGAACGACGTGAGAACGAACAAGGAGCGGCGCGATTCCAACGGCAACAACTTGCTGGAGGATCAATACGACGCCTGGGACGGAGATACCGTCGCCAATTTCTACGCCGCACACCAGGACAAGGTGGATGCGACGTCGGCGGAGTGGGCGAACGCGCAGGCGGTGGCCCAGATGTATGCCTACGGAGGGAATGCCGACAAGGCAGCCGCCATTCAGACGATGGCGGACGGTTTTCGCGATGCGCTGCTAAACGATTTGTGGGATTCCTCTAGCAAGCAATTTCTGAACAAAACGCTTGACGGGCAGCTTAATCCCTGGAGGGATATCAACAATTATTATGTTTTCCAGCAAGGAATGGTCCCCGTCGACAATCCCGACTATAGAGAAGCTTTAAAGCCATGGAGCGACAACGCGCAGTTCGTCACGACGTTCCCGGCCTACGTCAGCAATCTGCAGGATTACAATGCGGCGAAGGCGCAAGGCAAAAATCCCTCGCGGAACTTTGCGCCTGCCATATCGGCGGTCACGCTCAGCATTTTCGCGAACGCCATCAAACAGTATCCGACCGACTACATTTCTACCGAGATGTACAAAAATTTGCTGTATTGGTATACATGGACGATGTACGTAAACGGCGATTCGAACTATCCCGATGCCAATGAGTATTTCAGCGACTGGAACGGCACCGATATGTGGCGTTCATGGATTCACCACAATTTTCATTCAACGTACAATACCCGATTGATCGAGGATGTGTTCGGGCTGGTGCCACGAACGGACGATTCGATCGAGCTGAATCCGATGGATATCGGCTGGGATCGCTTCGCGGCGAACAACATTCGATACCACAACCGCGACCTTTCCGTCGTCTGGGTCAAACCGGGCAGTCCGACAGCTTATGAAGGCGTGCCGGAAGGCCTCTCGATTTACATCGATGGCAAACGCGTCGCAACGGTGGACAAGCTGGCGCATATCGTCTGGAATTCGCGCACCGGCAACGTAACAGTAGTGAGCGGAACCGCAGGCGTGAGCTACAGCGACTCGGATACCGGGTTGCTGCAGGCAGATGAAGTCAGCTTCACTTCGGGGCGCGTGGCGGAGGTGCTTGCAAGCGCGGCTCAGGATGCCAATCCGGAAGTGATCGATCTGTCGCATGCCGGCCTGAACAGTCTCGGATTCGGCAGCGGCAGCGACGAGATCAAGCGCTATCAGACTTTTACCGCCAATTCGAACGGTGTTTTGCACAGCATTTATGTCAAAGTGAAGAAGACGGGCGGAGCCGGCCAAAGCGATCTGTTGGCAGAGCTGTACGCAACCCAAGACAATGTGCCGACAGGAGCGCCGCTCGCTAGCGGCACGGTATCGGCGAGCGCGATCGGCAACGACTATTCGGTAGTCAACATCCCGCTAGACTACGCAGGCTTGGTCGATAGCGCGAAGTATGCGATCGTGCTGAGCCAAGTATCGCCGTCGTCTTCCCGATATGCATGGGCCGCTACAATCGGGGCGACGTCTCCGTCTCAACAATTGGGCAAGTGGAACGGAAGCGCCTGGGTAGATGAATCCGGCGTTGGCAAAGGTTGGCTGAAAGTATACGCCCAAACGACCAACGAGCCTTCCAGGGAAGCGGCCGTCACATCGACGCGTTACAAGGTTAACGATCAATCGAAAACGATAGACGGCGTCAACGACGATTCATTGGATGATTTTCTGGCAGCGGTTGAGGCTTCGCCGGGCGCTTCCGTCCAAGTCTTTAAGGCTGATCGAACAACGCCGGCGACCGATATTCAGAATGGGTATCAGCTCGTCGTGACGGCGGAGGATCAGGCGACGAGCAACGTTTATACCGTCAGAACGGATATGTCGACCATCAACTTATCGAGCGACGGAAATGCGAATCTCGACTTCGGGACGACGACGGGAAGCCAGGTCAAGCGCTATCAGACATTTATCGCCCGAACCGGCTATCCGAATTTGTCCGGTATTGACCTGAAGCTAATGAACGCGAATGCGCGGGACGATGCGACAGTCGAATTGTACGCCGTGGATGAAAACGGGTTCCCGACCGGCCCTGCGCTGGCCCACGGGGAGATTGAAAAATCGGATATCGTCAACGGCGTCATCACCCATGCCGATTTGGTCTATCAGGGACTGATCGCCGGGAAGACATATGCGATCGTACTTGGGCAAAAGACGCTTAGTTCGGATGGCAATGACTATCGCTGGTATTCATCCGCGAGCATGACCGATCCGAACTGGTGGCAAACGAGCGCCCAAAATCCGAAGGTCAAGCAGGATGGGCAAATAGTGACTTCCGGAAAATACGACGGCAGCAGTTGGATGGACGAATCCCACGTGGGCACATACTGGCTAAAAGTGTATACGTCGGCTGCCGTATACAAAGGAGATTTGGCGAACAAGATCGCGGCTGCGCAAAGCTTGCAAGCGTCGGCATACTCGACAGTCTCGTGGACGGCATTGCAGACCGCGCTTGAAGCGGCCATTGACGTCAACAATAATGTCGGCGCCTCCCAGGCGGATGTCAATGCGGCGCTCGAAGCGCTTCAGTCCGCCATCGACGGACTCGAGCCTTACGTAAATCCCGATGCGTCCGTCATCGATCTGTCCCACGACGGGAATGCGGATCTCGACTTCGGCACGACCTTGGGAAGCCAGGTCAAGCGCTACCAGACCTTTATCGCTCGGGCCGGCTATACGGAGCTTTCCGGCGTCGACGTCAAGATTATGAATAAAAATGCGCTGGATGATGCGACAGTCGAGCTGTATGAAGTCAATGAGGGCGGATTGCCGACCGGAGCGGCTTTGGCTCATTCGACGATTGCCAAGGACCAAATTGGCGGCAACGCTACGATCGTTCACGCGGATCTCGGCTATAAGGGCCTGGTCGCCGGTCAAAAATACGCCATCGTGCTCGGTCAATCGACGATCGCCGAGGACGGAAGCGACTATCGCTGGATGGCGTCCGCCGATACGAGCAATCCCGACTGGTGGAAGCCCGACGCCCAAAATCCGCAGGTTAGGCAGGATGGGCAAGATCTTTCATCCGGCAAATACGATGGCAGCGGTTGGGTCGACGAATCCCACGTCGGAGATTACTGGCTAAAAGTTGATACGAAGGTACAAGCGCCGAACGCACCTACGGGCTTGACGGCAATAGCGGGGAACGGACAAGTGGCGTTAACCTGGAACCCTGCACAACAATCCGTAACGTATAGCGTTTATAGGGGGACGGCTTCCGGCTCGTACGATCCGACGCCTGTCGCGACGGTGAACAGCCCGAACTACACGGCAACGGGGCTGACGAACAGAACGACTTATTATTTTGCCGTGAAGGCAACCAATGAGGCGGGAGCAAGCAGCGACTTTTCCAGCGAAGTCAGCGCAACGCCAACAGCGAACCTTTCCGTGACGTATGACGGCAACGGAGCTTCGGCGGGCAGCGTGCCGCTCGACGGCAAGGCGTATGAGCAGGGGGACACCGTATCGGTATTCGGCAATACCGGCAACCTGGAGAAGACGGGCTACACGTTTGAAGGCTGGAATACGGCTGCGGACGGAAGCGGGACAAACTATGGCCCCGGCGCATCGTTTGCGATGGGCGCGGCGAATGTGACGCTTTATGCGAAGTGGACGTACAGAAGCACGGACGAACACTCCGGGAGCGGTCCATCTTCGACGCCGCAGACCGATACCGTTATTTCGACCAACGGTAAAATAACGCTGCCGGTAGGCAAAAAAGGTGAGCTTAGCTTGGGCGATGCGGTCAAGGTCGTGATTCCCGCCGATGCGATCGGCAAAGAGCTGCAGCTGACGGTCGACATAGTGACAGACACGCAAAGCCTGATCGCAAGCAAAGACACGCTGGTCAGCCCGGTATTCGAAATTCTGAAGAACTTTTCGGAAAACTTCAGCAAGGAGATCACGCTGACCTTTACCTTCGATCCGACAATGTTAAAGAAGGGCCAAAAGCCATCCGTGTTTTACTATGACGAATCGAAGCAAAACTGGGTGGAAGTCGGCGGCTTGACAAACGGCAATACGATCACCGTAAAGGTTAACCACCTTACGAAGTATGCGGTATTCGCCGTAGGCCAGGGGACAGATGGCGCGAACCAGTTGAATCTGTTCGACGATATTGCCGGTCACTGGGCGGAGGCGAATATCAAACAAGCGGTAAGCGCCGGAATCATCAAGGGCTATCCGGACGGCACGTTCAAGCCTAACCGTACCGTGACGCGCGCCGAGTTTGCGGTCATGCTGATGAATGTCCTAAAGCCGCAAGACGACGGAGCGGGCCCGGCGACGTTCGCCGATCGAGAGAAGATCGGCGCGTGGGCGCAGCATGCAGTCGCGCAAGCGGTTCAAGCAAGCATTATTAAGGGCTACGAAGACGGCTCTTTCCGTCCGGATGCCGCAATTACCCGCCCCGAGATGGCGGTGTCAGTGGCAAGAGCCTTGGGCCAGTCAAGCGGAGACGCTGCGGCAACGGGATTCGCGGACGACAAGGACATTCCTGCTTGGGCAAGAGGCGCAGTGGCAGCGATGAAAGAGTCGGGCATCATCGAAGGCAAAGGCGCGAATCAATTTGCACCGGGAGATAAAACGACGAGAGCCGAGGCAGTTACGGTGCTGCTGAAGGTGCTATCGTACAAGAACAAGGACAAGTAAAGCGAATTTGAACAAGGCTGCTTTGAAGTCCATTCGAAGCAGCCTTGTTTTTTGATCAAAAAGCAAATATAAATCCACCTATCTAATGATAATCGGCATTTTGGGATGTCGACGATTTGACTATAATAGAAGAGGCTGCGATCATCTTTAATGCTGGCCGCCGAAACAAACGAATCGGGAATTCAAAGCGCCTCCATAAGAAGGGGCTTTTTTCTATTATTCTTCCGACGACAGCGCGGACGAAAGGGTGGAACGAGATGAAAATACTGGTCGTCGACGACGAGCCGAGACATCGCAGAGGAATGGCAAAAATGATTCACGCCCTGCGGCCCGAAGATCAAGTGCTTGTCGCGAATGACGGGGCAAGCGCTCTGGCGCTCGTCAGGGCCGAACAACCCGATGCCGTGTTAACCGACATTCGGATGCAGAATCTGGACGGTCTCTCGTTTCTGAAAATACTGGAAGACGAACGTCTCCATACCAAGGTGGTCATGATCTCGGCTTACAATCTGTTTGAATATGCCCAGACTGCGATACGCCACGGGGCATACGATTATCTCTTGAAGCCGGTGGAGGCCGAGAAGGTCGAGAACGTACTAAGCCGAATCGAAGAGCAGATAGACGAACAATCCCGGCAGCATTCGGAGGCGGAAGCGTTAAGGCAGCGGCTGAATCTCACTTCCCCCGTCTATCGCAGCCGCCTTGTTATGTCCTGGCTGAATGAAAGCTTGACGGAGGCGGAGCGGAACGAGCTGGATGCGCTCACGTGGATTCACGGGAGCGGCACGGTTGTTTTCTCGGAATTCCGAATCGAACCCGGACACCGGGCGGAATGGGATAAAACGGCATGGCTGCAGCGTTTGGAGCAGGCATGGGCGGCATTCGGCGAAGCGAGCACATTCCCTTTGAACGTGTTGGACGAGACGCTGTACCAGGCGGTTACGATCGTCCGGACGTCCCGCTTAGCCCGGGCAAGCAAGCATGAAATTCGTCGGACGGTCGCCTCCCTGGGAACGCCGTGGGCTGAATACGGGCAGCTCTCCCATGGCGTCGGTCCGGGTTGCCGATGCTTATGGACGGAAGCGCCTCAAGCTTACCGCGCGGCGCAAGGGGCCCGACAATACAACTTCCATGATTGCTGGAACGGCCTTGTGTTCCATGACGAGCTTCGTCCGGTCCGGGCCGCCTTGCTTCTTGACGGGGAAAAGCTGTACGAAGCCCTGCAAGGAAGCGATGCGCAACCGGCCGTCCGGATGTGCCGGGACGCGTTCGATCAGCTTGCCGCTAACGGACATGCGGCGCCCGATCAGATCAAACAATGCGCCGCGCTTACCCTGATGAAGATCAAAAGCCGAATTCGCGACGATGTCGATCGGCAAATTGGAAACGTTCTCACGGAATCGGCTTTAAAAGAGGTTCCGTTTTGCCGCACCTTCAACGATCTGATGGCGATATTGGAAACTCGTCTGCGGGAGGTGCACGATTCGATCGGGCAGTCTCGAGCGGACAAAAGCGAAAGGGTCGTGACCGCGTGTTTGCAATGGATACGGGAACATGCGAAGGAGGAGCTGACGCTTGAGCGGGCAGCCGAGCACTTTTTCTTTAATGCGTCCTACTTCAGTACACTGATCAAAAGCCGGACGGGAAAGACGTTCTCCGAACATGTCACGGAGACCAGAATGCGGAAGGCCAAGGAGCTGCTGGCGGCGAACAGGCTGAAAATATACGAAATCGCCGCCGAATGCGGCTATCAGGACACGAAATATTTTTGCAGAGTGTTCAAAAAGCAATACGGCATGTCGCCGGAAGCCTATAAACATACTTCGCTGCCGCAAAGGAGCGGCGAGGCATGAAAATGACTTTCCGCTCCCGGTTGTTGGCCAGCTATATATTCCTGATCGCCGTTCCGCTGATCGTGCTGGGGACGCTTTTCTATCGGACGGGCCTGCGTGTCGTTACGGAACAAGCGCAGAAGAACGTCTACGAGATCGTCAAGAAAAATAACGAAATTATGGACAACAAGCTGCGGATTATCGAGCAGAACAGCGCGTCCATGTTCGTAGACAAAGACTTGTTCCGGGTTTTTAACAGTTTGAACCCGGACAATAATGCGGATTTGCTTGCCGCCGATCGTCTCGTGTCCGATCGGCTGCGCGGCTATTTCTCGCAGATGGACGACGTGTACGCCTATCAGCTGTGGACGTCCTATTTTACGTTCGGTCAGCCGCTGCCTCAGGGCGATCCGACGCAATCGGATATTTATCGTGCGGCAAGGCAAGCGGGAGGCAAGATGGTCTGGTACCCGACCTACGATTTCGTAAAGATGTTCGACCAGCCGTACTTGACGAAGGGGGGCTTTCGACTTTCGCTATCTTTTCTCCGCGACGCGGGTCCTCGATTTCTCCTATTTAAGCAACTCGACGCTGGAGAAGCTGGATGCGAACGTAGAGCGACCCGTGCTCACGATCAACTTCAAAGCGGACGCATTAAACGCCCTGTACGAGAAAAGCATTCCAGACGGCTCCCATTATTTCGTTCTCGATCCGAACAATCGCATCGTCGCCGGCAGCGAGAATGGCACCATCACGCAGATTTATTCGGACGATTGGGTGAGAGAGGTTCAACGCGACGGCAGCGGCACGCGGAGAATCAAGCTCGACGGCGTCCATACGATCGTCTGCTTCGATCGCTCGCAGGTGACTGGCTGGCTGTCCGTCGTCTTGACGCCCGAATCGACGCTCGCCGGCAGTCTGGTGCCGTTTATCCGTACCTCGATCACGCTGATCGCCGTCATCATGGGAATCGTCTCCCTTCTTTTCGCTTACTTTATTTCGGGCCGAATTACGAATCCGATCAAGAAACTGCTCGGTGCGATGCGGTCGGTGGGCGAAGGGGACTTCCAGACGCAGGTTGCGGTCAGCACGAACGACGAATTCGGCATCTTGCTTCAGCGATTCAATCGGATGAACGATCGGATTCGTGTGCTGGTATCGGAAAATTACGAGATCAAGCTAAAGGAACAGGAGGCCGAGATTCAGGCGCTGAACATGCAGATGAATCCACATTTTCTATACAATACGTTAAACGTCATGAACTGGACCGCCATCGAGAACGATCAGAAGGAGCTTAGCAAAATGCTTGTCTGCTTGTCGAACATGCTGCACTATACTTCGCGGAAGGAATGGGGAGCGGTTCATCTGTCCGAGGAAATCGAATGGATGAAAAACTACTTCTACATCATGTCCGTCCGGTTCGAGGACAAGTTCACGGTCAGTTACGAGATCGAATCGGCGGTGTACCCGTACAAGCTGCCGAGGCCGCTTTTCCAGCCTTTTGTCGAGAATGCGATATTGCATGGCTTCGACCAGCTCGAATCGGGCGGGCGCATCCGCATACGCGGCTGGATCGAGGAGGGCGCGCGGCATTTTGAGATCGCGGATAACGGACGGGGAATGAGCAGCGACACGATCCATGCCATTCTATATCGGGAATCGTCTTCGGTCGGCATTAAAAATACGATCGCCCGGATCCGGATGACGTACGGCGAAGCGTATGGAATCGCCATCGACTCCGCGCCGGGCGCCGGAACGAAAGTGACCGTCCGACTTCCGCTTTAAACACCCAATCGAAGTCCACCATTCCAAATTGGCTCGGGTTATGTAAGCGCTGCATCCGGTCTTATAATGAGAACATCATAGACTGCAGCTATGAATCCTTACGGGTTGAAAATCGAAAGGGGTCCGGAAAATGCCACGTCAAAGGAAATCGTTCTCCGTTCTGCTTGCGTTTCTGATCATGCTCGTTACGATACTGTCCGCGTGCGCGAAGTCCGACTCGAACGCCGGAAACGGCAGCGCCTCCTCCCCTGCCGGCACGGCATCCGGCAACTCGGCTCCGGCCGGCACGGCCAGCTCGGCTCCAACAAGCGAAGGATTGTCAACCGAACCGATCACGCTTCGCATGACGGTATGGGGCGCGCCGGAGGAAGTTGCCGCCTATAAGGTGGCCATCAAGAAGTTCGAGGACAAATATCCGAATATCACCGTTAAGCTTCAGCATATTGCCGCCGACTATGACACCAAACTGACGACGATGGTGGCAGGCAACGACGTGCCGGATATCGCGCAGATGGAATCCGCCAGCATTGCGTTCCCGCTTGCGGAGCAGGGCAAATTTTACAATCTCCAGGATTTTCTCTCTTCGGACACGGAGATCAATGCGGACAGACTGGTTCCGAACATTACGTATTCGCTCGAGCCGGGCAATGTGATCGGCCTGGGGCCGGGCCCCGAGTCGTTCGGGTTGTTTTATAACGAAGATATTTTCAAAGATGCCGGCCTGACGCCTCCGCCGGCTAAAGCGTCGGAAGCATGGACATGGGATGAGTTCATCGAAGTCGCCAAGAAGCTGACGATCGACAACAAAGGCAGGAATGCGCTTGATCCGGCCTTCGATCCTAAAAACATCAAGCAATTCGGCGTGAACTTTCCGACGTGGTGGGGAGGCTACAGCAACTTTATTTTCTCCAACGGCGGGGACTTCATCTCCGAAGACGGGAAAACCTTCGCGCTGAATCAGCCGGCCGCGGTGGACGCCCTTCAGAAAATCGCGGATTTGATCAACGTTCACCATGTCGCGCCTTCTCCGGTTCAAGCGAAAAACATTCCGGCCCCGAACATCGCGCTTCAGACCAAAAAAAGTGGCGATGGCCATCGACGGGCAATGGGTCAGCGCGGGATTGGCGCAATCGAAGTTCAATTTTAACGTCGGCGTATTGCCGATCATGCAAAAACCGATGACGACCGTCGTAAGCGGGATGTTCTCGATGTTCAAATCGACCAAACATCCGAAAGAGGCTTGGGAGCTGCTGAAGGCGCTGATGGACCCGGATTCGTCGATCGACCTCATTACGGCAGGCACGTGGATGCCTTCTTATCGCGACTGGTACACGGATCCGGCATTGCTCGCCAAATGGACGGAAAACCTCGATTCCCGCCCATCGGGCTATAAAGACGCGATCGTTGACGTTCTGTTGAACGACAGCCACCAGACGCCGACGGGCTATGTGAAAAACTTCAACAAAATTATGGACATCGTAAATCCCGCTTTGGATAAAGTATGGCTTGGCCAACAGTCCGCGCAAGAAGCGATGGATGCTATCGCGGCCAAGGCGCAAGCGCAGGTGAAGGGCCGCCGCGACTTGAAGGAATAAGGGTTCAGACAAAGCGATCATCAGGGGGGAGACGGCGTTCTTGCGCAAGACAGCCGTCTTCCCGAGCGGGAAGCTTCAAGATCGGAGGCAGGCATGAGAAAAGGGCTGTTTTACGGATTGTTGTTCACTTCGCCCGCCATACTCGGTTTTATCATCTTCACCTTGGGTCCCATGATTGCCAGCCTGGCGCTTAGCTTGACAGATTATAACGTGTTCAAAGCGCAAACCGCATTCGTCGGAATCGATAATTATACGAAGCTGTTCTCGGGCGAAGACGAACTCTTTTATCAATCGCTAGGGGTTACTTTTTATTTCGTTCTTTTGCGGGTACCTGCCGTTATTATCGTTTCATTCGTCATTGCCCTGCTGCTTAACCTGAACGTCAAGGGAAGATCCATCTTCCGCACGATCATCTACCTGCCCAGCATCGTGCCGGCGGTCGCGTCGGCGATGATCTGGATGTGGCTGCTGAATCCCGATCTGGGCCTGATCAACACCGTTCTCAGCTGGCTGCATTTGCCGACGGGCAATTGGCTGTATTCGGAGGGCAGCGTCATCCCGTCCGTCGTCATCACTACGCTGTGGGGGATCGGCGGGACGGTCATCATCTTCCTCGCGGGGCTGTCGGGCATTCCCAAGCAGTATTACGAGTCGATCGACGTGGATGGCGGCGGGTGGTACAGCAAGCTGCGCCACATTACGATTCCGATGGTCACGCCGACGATTTTCTTCAATACGATTATGACGATCATCGGTTCTTTCCAGGTGTTTAACGAGGCTTATATATTAACGCAGGGCGGACCGAACAATAAGAGCTTGTTTTATGTATTTTATCTCTGGCGAACGGGCTTTCGGGATACCGAGATGGGATACGCGTCCGCGCTGGCATGGGTGCTGTTCGTCATCATCCTCATTTTCACCTTTTTTGTCTTCAAAACCTCGAAGTCCTGGGTGCATTACGAAGGAGGGGAGCGTGCGTGAGGCAATCCAGACTGGCGCTAACCGCAGGTTATACGGCATTATTGCTGATCTCGGCCATGTTTATCGTTCCGTTCCTTTGGCTTGCTGCGAAGTTCGCTCATGAACCTGTCGCAGATCTTCACCATGCCGCCGGAGTGGATTCCAAAACCATTCCAGTGGGACAATTTTCATCGCGCGCTAACGGTTCTGCCGTTCGGCACCTTCTTCACCAATACGCTGATCATCGTGGCCGGCGTGCTGATCGGCACTGTACTGACGAGCAGCATCGCGGCGTTCGGGTTCTCGCGCATTCAATGGAAGGGTAGGGACGCCGTATTCGGCATTCTGATGTCCAGCATGATGCTGCCGGCGGCCGTCACCTTGATTCCTAGCTTTCTCGGCTGGAAAATGCTCGGCTTCTACGACACGTTTTACCCGTTGATCGTGCCGGCCTATTTTGGCGGCGGCATCTTCAATATTTTTCTGCTGCGTCAATTTTATTTAACGATACCGCGGGATTTCGACGAAGCGGCCTTCGTGGATGGCGCGACATATTTTCAAATCTACTGGCGCATCATTTTGCCGCTCAGCCGCTCGGCCATCATCGTAGTCGCCTTGTTCAGCTTCCTCGGCTCGTGGAACGACTTTATGGGACCGCTTATTTATTTGAAAAGCGACAGCCTGTTTACCCTTGCGCTCGGCCTGCAAATGTTCCAAGGCTCCTATTCCGCGCAATGGGATCTGCTCATGGCGGCTTCGGCGGCCGTCGTGCTGCCCTGCGTCATCGTGTTTTTGGTCGGGCAGCGCTACTTCCTTGAAGGAATCACGCTGACCGGTCTTAAAGGATGAAATAACGAAAGAAGGAATAACCCGAATGATACCGACAGAAGCACCGTTGATGAATTGGCAGGGCGTTCCTTTTACGAAGGTGACGATCATGGATCGTTTCTGGCGTCCGCGTCTTGAAGTGCTGAGCAAGGTCACGATTAAAGCCTGCCTGGCGCAATGCGAAAAAACCGGGCGTATCTCGAACTTCGCCAAGGCCGCCGGTCTCATGGACGGCGCGTTCGAAGGCATCTATTTCAACGACTCCGACGTGTATAAAGTGCTGGAGGGCGCAGCCTATCTGCTCATGTCGGATCGGGATCCGGAGCTGGAGGCGGAGATCGACCGAATCATCGCGCTTATCGCCGCCGCGCAGGAGCCTGATGGCTATTTGTGCACCTACTTTACGTTAGTTGCGCCGGAGAGCAAATGGACGGATATGGAAAAACACGAAATGTACAATGGCGGTCATTTAATCGAGGCGGCGATTGCGTATTTCGAAGCGACGGGCAAACGCAAGCTTCTCGACGTCGCCTGCAGGATGGTTGACCATTACGATCGCCTATTCGGCCCCGGCAAGCGTCACTGGGTGGAAGGACATGAAGAAATCGAGCTGGCGCTCGTGAAGCTGTATCGCGTCACGCAGGAGGCGCGTTATTGGCGGCTTGCGCTTTGGCTGCTGGAGGAACGCGGTCACGGTCACGGGAAGGGCGAGATATGGGATAAAGAAGAATGGGGGCCGGCCTACTGTCAGGACGACGTTCCGGTTCGCGACATCGAGAAGGTGACCGGGCACGCCGTCCGCGCGATGTATCTCTACACGGCAATGGCGGACGTCGTCCACGCTTCAGGCGATCGGGCCTACGTGGATGCCTTGCATCGGGTATGGGCGCATACGGTGGAGCGCAACATGTACGTGACCGGCGGGATCGGACCTTCCCAACACAATGAAGGCTTTACCCACGATTACGATCTTCCGAACGAGTCGGCCTACTGCGAGACTTGCGCCGCCATCGCCATGGCGTTCTGGAATCATCGGATGAACCTGCTGTTCGGCGACGCCAAATATGCCGACGTGGTGGAGCGTGAAATGTACAATGGCGCTTTAGCCGGCATCTCTTTGTCCGGCGACAAGTTTTTTTTACGTCAATCCGCTGGCGTCGCAGGGCGGCCACCACCGCGTCGAATGGTTCGGCACGTCCTGCTGCCCGACGAATTTAGCCAGATATCTGCCTTCCATTGGTCAGTATGCCTACGCGAGGACCGACGACGGGCTCGCCGTCAATCAGTTCATGAACAGCGAAGCGGAATTCGAGACAGGTAGCGGGCTAGCCGTGAAGCTGAAGCAAACGACGAACTATCCGTGGGACGGCAGGATCGAGCTAGCGGTTCATCCTGAACGAGAAGAGAGCTTCGTCATTCGATTGCGCGTGCCGGATTGGTGCAGAGGCTACAAGCTAAAGGTCGGCGGCGAGCGCCTCTTCGGAGCCGGGGCGTTGACGGACCGCGGTTATCTGATCGTGGATCGCAAATGGTCGCAGGGAGACGTCATCGTCCTGGAACTCGATATGCCCGTAGAGGTCGTTCGCGCCAGGGAGGCGGTTGAAGCCGACCGCGGTCGGCTTGCCATTCAACGCGGTCCCATCGTGTATTGCGCAGAGCAAGCCGACAATCCGGATTTGACCTACGATGCCTTTGCCCTTGCTGCGCGCGAACCGCTGAATATTCATTACCGGCCGGACCTGCTTGGCGGCGTAACCGTATTGACGGGCCTAGCGGAGGAGGGAAAGCCTTGTCTGCTGATTCCTTATTATGCATGGGATAACCGGGAAGAAGGCTTTATGCAGGTGTGGATTCGAGAGGCGGAAGATAGGCGACTGTATCTCTATTAACGATCGACATAGGTTTGCAAGGGTTTGCAATCCATTCCAATGGAGGAATGCATGTGTCGAAGCTTAAAATTCAAATGGCGCTCATCCTGTTGATTGCCTTAATCTGTACCCCGTTATTCGGAAATGCCGCCAAAGCTTTTGGTCCGGTTGCGGTGTGGTCCGGTTCTTCCGCGCAATCCGCAAGTTATGCCAGAGCCTTGCAATTGCAGTACAACGGATCTAACAACGGGAAAATGTACGCAACCTTCGAAACGTGGACCGGAAATGTGCCAGGCCCCTCTTTTCCCATCTTCGAAAGCACGAACGGCGGACAGTCGTGGTCGCAGGTCGGTACGGTAACGGACGTCAATGCCGGCGCCGGCGAATACTTGCGGGAGCAAGGTTTTTTGTATGAATTGCCGCAACAGGTCGGCAGCATGCCCGCGGGCACGATGCTGCTCGCCGTCAATTCCTTTCCGGATGGAGAACAGGTTCATAACCTTCAGTTGTACAAGAGCAACGATCTGGGCAGGTCATGGACATACGTTTCGACGATTGCGTCGGGGGGCGCTTACGGAGGGGGGATGAACTGGCAAAGCCAAGGAATCTGGGAGCCGTTCCTTTTGGTGGCCAACAACAAATTGATCTGTTACTACGCCGATGAGCAGAGTCCGGACCATAATCAAATGGTGGTGCACCGGACGTCGACGGATGGCGTGAACTGGAGCGGAACGGTTAATGACGTTACGCTTGGAGAGCTCAGGCCGGGTATGCCGGTCGTGACGAAAATGGGAAACGGTCAGTACATGCTCGTGTACGAGATCGTCGGTCTGCCCCATGACCAGGTTCATTTCAAAATCTCCTCGAATCCCGAAAATTGGGGGAAGCCCGACCGATCGGGGAACTAGCGTCAATTTTTCCAAAGGCGAAGTGCCCGGTTCTCAGCCCTACGTCGTGTGGATTCCAGCCGGAGGCCCGAATGGAACGGTTGTCCTGTCCTGCGGCGGATCGGATAAGCTGTTTTTAAATTACAATTACGGGCAAGGCGTATGGACGACGCAGGACGCCGTGTTGCCCGCATCCTACAGCAGAAGTTTAGTTCCGGTCGGAGGAGCGACCGTACTCGCGGTCGGGACTGTGTCGAACAGTGCGACGGGGAATAAAGATGTGAAGGTCGGAACGATCGATATTCGCCCGTCCAACAATACGTTTAATGGCAATGTGTTCATGCTCGTCAATCGAAACGGGAAAACCGTCGATTTGATCGGCGGGGATCCCGCAGAGGGCGCCGTCGTGAACCAGTGGTCGTATGACTCGAACAGCCTCAATCAGCGCTGGTCCATCGTTCCGACAGGCGACGGACACTTTAAGTTTGCTTCCAGGATCAACGGGAAAGTGGCTACCGTACAAAACGATTCGATGTCAAACGGCGCTCAAATCGTCAACGCATCCTACGTGGAAGGAAACACGTCGCAACAATGGGATTTCGTAGACGTCGGGGACGGCTGGTTCAAAATCGTGAATGTCGGAAGCGGGAAAGTCCTTGAAGTCTCCGGGGATTCGACGAACGATAACGCCAAATTGCAGCAATGGGACTGGAACGGGATCAATGCGCAAAAATGGCGATTGCAGCCGGTCGGAGATTATTATATTCAGGCCAAGCACAGCGGCAAGTATATCGATATCGGAGGCGGCTCCGTCTTAAACGGCGCGGTCATTATCCAATGGCCGTTTGAAACGAACAATTGGTTCAAATGGAGATTCGAAAGCGCGGGGGGAGGGATGGTATAAGGTATCCAGTCTGCATGCCCCGGGCAAGGTCATCGATGTGTCGGGAAGTTCGACAAGTCCGGGAGCCTTTACGAATCTTTGGGATTATGTTGGCGGAAGCAATCAGCAGGTTCGTCTCGTACCGCAAAGCGACGGAAGCTTCAAACTGTATTTCAAGCACGACGGATTGCTCTGGGATATGGCCGGGGAGTCGTTGACTAACGGCGCCCAACTGACCCAGTGGTCGGATTTGAATCTGAACAACCAAAAGTTTTACTTGGAGTCGCTATAGCTTTACTTAAACATTAACTTTCCACTAACTTCCAACTATGAATCCGCATAAATTTGTTGTCCATTCTAAAATGGAGGGATTTATGTGATGAAATCAAAAATTCGACTGGCGTTTACTTTGCTGTTGATCGGTTCGCTTGTCGGCTTGTCCATACCGGCTTACGCTTATAATTTGGTCGGGACCTGGAGCTCCGGAACCGTCGTGAAGAACGATTCCGCGCACAATGTAGAATACGGCAGGATGCTAAAGCTGTCCAACGGCAATTGGTTGTCGGTTTATTCCGTCTATTTAACGAACGTTCAGCTTGAAATCGCCAGAAGCACCGACAACGGCCGCACGTGGACGCCGATCGGCAGCATATCGGATCCCGGCCGGGACGTGGACAACGGCATGCTTGTTCAGTTGCCGAACGGCGACGTGCTTGTCGGCTCGCGATCGGTCATATGGGGGACCTCCTACCAGCTTAAGGTTTATAAAAGCACGGACTTGGGCGCGACCTGGAGCTATTTAAGCACGATCGATCAGAACAATGGATCGCCCGGCAGCTTGAGCAACCCGGATAAAGGGATGTACGAACCTCATTTTTATTTCCTCGATAACGGGAATCTCGCGGTCATGTACGCGAATGAAAAACATGTAACGGAAACCCCCTCCTACAGTCAAATCATATCCCAGCGCGTGTCGACGGATTACGGCGTCACCTGGGGCAACGAAATTTGGGTCGCATGGGATCCGAACAACGCGGCCGCAAGACCCGGCATGCCCGTGTGGACCAAGATGAACAATGGACAGTATATGGTCGTCTTTGAAGTATGCGGGACCGACAACTGCAACATTCATTACAAAACCTCGATGGATGGAACGACCTGGTCAAGCGGGATCGGCAGAACGATCCCGGGCCAATACTCGGCGCCCTTCTTGCTCTCTTTGCCCGACGGTCAGCTTGCCGTTACCTCCAACAGCGGCAATCTTTCCTTCAGCGACGACTACGGCACTTCGTGGTATTTGAACGGAGCTGCGCCCTGGACCCCGTTCGGCAAGGCCTGGAGCAGCCTTTATATGACGGGCCCGAATGAGATCGCCGCCATGACGAGCGTGGACCAGGGAAGCTATCGAAGCAATGTTCAGTTGAAATTCGGCACATTCGTCAGTAAAGGCTATGTGAAAAACGCCGGATTCGAGGAAAACGCCGGTCAAACGCCAAATGGCTGGAGCGTGTCCGGTCCCAATCCTTCGGCTAACTTCGTCGAGGCGTCCGGCGTGCCGGGCGGTAGCCAAAATGGCGCTTATCATAACGCCATGTGGAGCGCAACGCCTTATGAAACGTATGTCTGCCAAACCGTCGACCATTTGTCGAACGGCAGCTACAACATAAGCGCATGGACGGAATCGACCGGCGGATTGGCCATTTCCCAGATGGAGATCAGCAACTACGGCAGCTCCGTCAACGTACCGATACCGACCGGCACGTCGAGCTACCAGCAGATCAACTCGGGCCATATAAACGTGACGACGGGAAGCGTGAATATATGCTTTCACGCCAAATCGACGACAGGCAATCAGTGGATCCGAATCGACGACGTGAGCCTTCAAAAAAAACCAGGGCTTTGAATCGAACGACATCAGCGGCTGGTACGTGGCCGGCGCGAATCCCGATTTCAATTTCCCCGAATCGTACGGAGGCAGCCACAGCGGCTCGTATCACGATGCGATGTGGAGCGCGTCGCCTTTCGAAACTTGGATTTACAAGGACTTCGATCATGTGCCCAGCGGTACGCATACGATCACCGCATGGACAGAATCGACGGGCGGTTTGGCCATCAACCGGATGGAAGTCAGCGAATACGGAGGCGCCGTGAACGTCTCCGTTCCAACGGGAACTTCCAGCTATCAGCAGATCAGCAGCGGGACGATTAACGTAACGACGGGTAAAGTGCGCGTAGCCTTCCACGTCAAATCAACGACCGGCAATCAATGGACCCGAATCGACGATGTATCGTTGAATTAATGTCGCCGGACCATCCGCGACGGTAATCATTGTGACCGGCTCCCGATTCGTTCTTCGGAACGGACGGGGGGCTTTTTTGTGTTCTATCAAAGGGCGGGTAATGTAAACCATTTGTCAGCCCGTAAAAATAATATAAGCGATTGCCTTCCGCGCTTTCGCTATAATGGTCTCAGCGGGCATACAGCGTTGCGCGACAAAAGGAGATCTTAAAATGAAAAGCGCTTTCATTTTGTGGCGAAAATCGATTTTCACCCGTCTGATTCTCACGTTTATGTTGATCATCTCGCCGATTTACCTGGTCGGCTTTATGATTTACAACTGGGGGATCGCCAGCATGAAGGATGAGCTGGAAGGCACGATGAGGTCGCAAGTGAACTTCTACGGAAGCAATCTGGACACGGAGATTCAGCGCGTCAATGCCTTGTTGTTTAATTCGCTGTACGACAGCAATCTGACCGATCTCTCCAATCTCATCACCAAGATGTCGGATTACGACATTTACCATTCCGTCAACAATCTGCAGCAGCGATTGTTCGTCTTGCAGAACAGCAATATTTATGTGAAGGACGTGACTGCGCATATTCCCTCCGCGGATATGATCGTTTCCTCCAATACCGGTATCGGCGCCTTGGATCCGGCGGCGCTGCGGTTTTTTAATAGCGCGCTGACAGATTCGAAATCTCAGCTCATCTTCTACCGCGACGATATTTATTTGCGGGCCTTGCTTCCTCTGGATAAGGACTATCGGTTGGACAAGCGCGTACATCTGTTGACGGCGACGCTGTCCGTCGATCGAATCCGTGCAGCATTGAGTCAGTTGGAGACGCGGGAGGGCAGCGGTGCCGCATTGCTGCTGCCGAACGGCCGGCTGATCGCGAGAGAGACGGCCGATTCCGGCTTCGTCGATCATTTAAAAACCGCTGTCGAGGCAAGGTTGGGGGCGTCGCAGAGCGGGTCGTTTCAACTGAAAAACGAGGGGAAAAATTACTTCGCCGTGTATATCCAATCCGAATACTTGAAGACGGCTTTGGTTCAGTATGTTCCGAACGAGGCGCTGACGGACAAGGCCGATCGATTCAAGACGATCTTCGTCCTCTTTTTCAATTGCCGCGGTTATGATCGTCGTCTTGTATATGTTGTCCGCCTTCAAGTTTATTCAACAGCCGATGCTGAAGCTGATTCGGGTGCTGCGACAAATGGAAAAGGGCAAGCTTGACGTCGAGATCACCCACGCGCGCAACGATGAATTCGGATTTCTTTTTCAGCGGTTCAATGGCATGATGCGCAACCTTAACCATCTGATCGACCAGGTGTACAAGCAGCAAATTCTTGCGCAGCAGGCGGAGCTAAAGCAATTGCAGTCGCAGATCAATCCGCACTTTCTGTACAACACGTATTTCGTCCTCTACAACATGGCGATGACCGAAGATTACGACAACGTCAAGCTGTTCACCCACCAGCTCGGCTCATATTTCAAATACATTACGCGAAACGCCGCGGAGGATGTGCCGCTGCATGTCGAGGCAGACCACGCCAGGACTTACTGCGACATTCAGAGCCTGCGCTTCTACAACCGCATCGTCGTCGAATTCGGCGATCTCCCGTCAAGCTGCCGGGATCGACTTGTGCCACGGCTCATTCTGCAACCGATCATCGAGAATGCGTTCGAGCACGGCTTGGCCGACAAGAAGAGCGGAGGACTTCTTGCCGTCCGTTTCGAAGAGGAAATTGAAAACGGGAGGTTCTCAATTTCGGTGGAAGATAATGGTCCGGCGGTAACGGATGAGAGAGTGAGGGAATTAAACGGCATGCTGTCGATCGGAAGCGCCGACGCGATCGAGATGACCGCGATCGTTAACATTCATCGCCGACTGCGGCTCAAGTTCGGAGAGAATAGCGGCCTGGGTTTTCGTCATGGAAGCCATGGAGGGGTCCGAGTGATCATTAACATTCAAGAACGGGAGGCGACAAGCGATGAAACGACTCATGATCGTCGATGACGAGCCGTTTATCGTCAACGGTTTGTACGAGTTTATGCTGCTGGGGTCCGGACTCGAGCTTGACGTATACAAAGCTTACTCGGGCGACGAAGCGGCGGAGTGGCTGCAACGCACTAAAATGGATATTGTTATCTCCGATATCCGGATGCCTTCCATGAGCGGCCTGCAACTGCTCGAGCTGATCCGCAGAAGATGGCCGCATTGCAAAGTCATTTTACTGACGGGCTACAACGAGTTCGATTATGTCTATCAGGCGATTCGACACGACGGGGTTCGTTACTTGCTGAAGACGGAAGGGTACGATCGCATACTCGAATTTGTCCGGGCAGCCGTCGCGGAAATCGACGAGGCCCGCAAATCGGAGGATCTCGTCTCTACGGCCAATCGGCAGATGAAGCTTGCGCTTCCCGTTTTGCAAAAGGACTTCTTTGCGGGCCTGCTCCGCGGAGCGCCTTTTTCGACGGAGCAGCTCTCTGGCCAGTTTCGACAGCTGTCGCTGCCGATGAACGCGGGACGGGAAGTGCACCTGACCTTGGGCCGATTGGAGCGTGTCAATCAGGCGGAAAGCGCCTATCAAGTTAAAATGGCGGCTGAACGATACATGGGCCATGGATTCGCTTCCGCCTTTTTTTGTGGGAGAAGACGGCATGCTCGTATGGTTGCAGCAACCGTTAGCGGCCGACAAGGGCGAAGTTGCCGAAGAGGAAATCGGCGGGATTGCGCAGCTGAAAGGCATGCTGGAGCTTGTGCTGGAGATGTGCGAGGAAACGTTCGGTATATCGGTCCATTTTATCGTGGACAGCCATGCCGTCTCTTGGGATCAAATCGCCAAGCGCTATTCGGTCCTCCGGGCGGCAAGCGGCAGCCTGCCGGTCGTCGGCGGCAGGGGAAGCATCGCGGAATACCCTTTTGCGAATGCTGCCCGGACGGCTGCGGGGGAAAGCGAGCTGCTCGAAACGATCATGCGGCACGTGAAGCGGCTGGATTTGCTCGGCAGCTTTCTGGATACGGGGCGCAAAGACGAATTTCTATCTTTGCTGGAGGAGCTGCTGCTAAGCGCCGAGAAGGCTCAGGCATGTCATCTGACGCATGCAGCGCTCGGCATTTATTTTCCATTGTCGCTGCTCGTGCAGTCCCATATCCACACTTGGAACATGGAAGAAAGGCTGAACGGGGCGCCGGATGTTTATATTCAAGCGCTTCATCATCCGGCAGCCGCGCCGAATCGGACTTCGGAGGCGTTTCGTCATATCGCTCCGCTGCTTTTTGAATGGAGGCAGAACGCGCAGACCAGTCATGCGCATACGGCGATCGCCCAAGTGCAGGAATATTTGCTATCGCATCTGGACGGCGATCTGTCTCTCGTGCGGCTTGCGGAAGTCAGCCGGCTCAATCCGTCGTATTTATCCCGACTGTTCAAACAAGTGACGGGCGTTAACCTCAACGTCTACATCCAGGAGGCACGGATGAACAAAGCGATAGAGCTGCTGCGCGAATCAGACTTTAAAGTGTATGAGATCGCCAGAATCGCAGGCTTCGAGTATGCGCCCTATTTCACCAAGACGTTCAAGAAACACTTCGGATTTAGCCCGCAGGAATACCGAGATCGTATGGCGAGCGATGTCAATCGAATATAAGCAAGTCAAAAAGTTATGCGTTTTCAAAGCGAGCGCCTCCTGCCATAATTCGGACCATGGAGCAGCGGACTCACTCCAAATCCAGGAACGCGGGGGGATTGAAATTGAACAACGAGAAATGGAAAAAGGGAACGGGAATCGGGATGGCCGCGATTTTGCTGGCATTGACGGCGTGCAGCGGCGGCGATAATCCGGGCGGTAACGAAGGTGAGGGACAGCGCTCGTCCGGAAGCGCGGCTGCGGGTACGACGCAAGCCTCGGGGGCGGCTGAGGCGAAGGCCGACCCGCTCGGGAAATACGATTCGCCGATCGCGGTGACGACCGTCAAATCGCTGGACGACGGATCGATGAAATTCCCCGAAGGGGAAACGATAGACAACAACTTGTGGACGCAAGGCTTTGAGAAGGACCTCGGAATCAAGCTGAAGGTCGAATGGCTGGTGCCGGACAATCAATACGAGCAGAAGCTGAACGTGATGATCGCTTCCGACGATCTGCCGGACATCACGATGGTGAACGCGGTGCAGCTCAAGCAGCTGGTCGACAACGATATGGTGGCGGATTTGACCGGCGCGTACGCACAGTATAAGTCAGAGCTCGCGGATCAAATCATGACGGCCGATGGCGGAATCGGACTGAAGCAGGCCACCTTCGACGGCAAGCTGATGGCGATTCCCCAGATGAACGGCGCATCGGATTCCGCGCCGATTCTGTGGATTCGCAAGGATTGGCTCGATCGGCTGGGGCTGGACGTTCCCAAGACGATGGATGAGCTCTACGAGGTGTCGAAAGCGTTTACGGAAAACGATCCGGACCAAAACGGCAAAAAGGACACTTACGGTCTTGCCCTCGAAAAAGGGTTGTTCGGCGGCGAATTCGTGCTGAACGGCTTTTTTTAACGGCTACCATGTCATGACCGGCTCGCCGGGCAATCTGCTTTGGAACAAGGGCAGCGACGGCAAGCTGATCTTGGGCTACGTGCAGCCGGAAGCGAAAACCGCGCTGGGCAAATTGGCGGAGATGTACAAGTCCGGATACATCGAGAAGGACTTTGCGGTCAAGGACGTCGGAAAAGTGGGCGAGTCCGTCGTTTCGGAAAAAATCGGCATGTTCTACGGGCTTCACTGGAACGTCTTCTCCCCGCTGCCGAGCGCCGTGCAGAAAAATCCGGCTGCCGACTGGCGTCCGTACCCGATTCCGACGGCAGGCGGCACGGTTACCGCCGAAAATTTGCTTGGCGTAACGAATTTCTTCGTCGTGAAAAAAGGGGCCAAACATCCCGAAGCGGCGATCAAAATACTCAACTACTTCCTGCAAAAACAAAACCCGCTTAGTCCGGACTACGATCCAAGATATCATAACGGCCCGCAATATCCGGAAGGCTCCCATAACGAATACAAATATTCGCCGATCTTCGCGTTCCATCCGCAGCAAAATATTTTAATTCACAAAGGCTACGTGGAATACGGCAAAGCGCGGGATCCCGAAGTGCTCAGCGCCTGGAACCGGGGCAGCCAGCCCGACATCGAGCTGCTGGAGAACGGCTACAACGGCACGGACGGCGAAGGAAAAGCGGCCGGCGTCAAAACGGAAATATGGCCGGGCTGGATGTGGTCGGGGCCGATCGGCGCATACAGCGTCGTAAACGGCTACCTGGAAAATAAACAAATCGTCGAACCGCTATTCTACGGCGCGCCGACGCCGACGATGACCGCCAAACAATCGACGCTGGAGAAGCTGATTTTGGAAAATTACACGAAATTCATTATGGGCGTCCGACCGATCGGCGAATTCGAGCAGTTCGTAAAAGACTTCGATTCCCTCGGCGGCGCGGACATCGCAAAGGAAGTCAACGACTGGGCAGCGGCGCAATAATCGCACAAAGTCGGAGGAGGGCGTCTATGCGCCGCCTCCCATCGACCCGGAGAGGATGTTACAGATGAAGAAAGGCTACGCGAGCCGGATGTGGGCGCGCGAATGGCCGATGCATCTGATGATGCTTCCGGCCGTACTGCTCATCGTTTTATTCAGCTATATTCCGTTTGCGGGACTTGCGATCGCATTCGAGCGTTTTAATCCGAGCAAAGGTTTTTTCGGTTCGCCGTTCGTCGGGTGGGACAATTTCGAATATGTCGTGAAGATGCCGGGGTTCGGTCAAGTGCTGTGGAATACCGTCTACATCGCATGCATGAAAATCGCGGGGGGATTGCTCGTTCCGGTTGCGTTCGCGCTGCTGTTAAACGAAGTGGTGAGCACGAAGTTCAAGCGAACGGTGCAAACGCTCATTTATTTGCCTCACTTTTTATCGTGGGTCATTCTCGGAGGCGTACTGACGGACATCCTGTCGCCGTCCGGCGGACTCGTGAGCAGCTTGCTTGGCTGGTTAGGAGCCGATCCCGTCTTTTTTCTCGGCGACGAGAAGACATTTCCCTATGTGCTGGTCGTTACGGATATATGGAAGGAATTCGGTTTCGGCACGATTATTTACCTGGCGGCCATTACGTCGATTAACCCGGTGCTGTATGAAGCGGCCCTATGCGACGGCGCAAGCCGCTGGCGGCAGGTATGGCATATCACATTGCCGGGCATGGCGCCGATTATCGTGCTGATGATGACGCTCAGTCTCGGCAATGTGCTGAACGCCGGCTTCGATCAGGTATTCAATCTTTACAGTCCGGTCGTGTACCGCACCGGCGACATCCTCGATACGCTGGTTTACAGGCTAGGGCTCGTCGATGCGCAATACGGCGTGGCGACCGCGGTCGGTTTGTTCAAGTCCGTCGTTTCGTCCTTTTGCATCGTCGTCTCGTATATCTGCGCTTATCGATTTGCGAATTATCGCATTTTTTAATAGAAGGAAGAGGATGGCATGAACCGGACCGGCATGGGAAGATCCGCCTTTCAATTGCTCAACTACGCCCTGCTTGCTTGCGTCGCGATCGCCTGCGTGGCGCCGCTGGTCAACGTGCTGGCCATATCGCTGAGCGAGAGCGCCTATGCGGCGGCCGGCAGCGTGAAGCTGTGGCCGGTGCATTTTACGATAGAGTCCTATATCTACGCTTTCCAGGACAAACTGCTGCTCCCCTCCTATTGGATATCCGTTCAAAGAGTGGCGCTCGGCGTCGCGATCAATATGTTTCTGACGATTCTCGTGGCTTATCCGCTCTCGAAGGAGGTTCGGGAGTTTCGATTGCGGACGTATTACGTCTGGCTTCTGTTTATTACGATTTTGTTCAACGGCGGTCTAATTCCCTGGTATGTCACGATCCGGCAGTTAAACCTGATGGACTCCTTGTGGGCGCTTATCTTGCCGTCGGCCGTACCGGTATTCAATTGCATTTTGCTGTTGAACTTTTTCCGGCAGCTGCCCAAGGAGCTGCAGGAGTCCGCCCATGTGGACGGAGCGGGACACTGGACGATCTTATGGCGCATCATGGTGCCGCTGTCGAAGCCGGCGCTGGCGACGCTCGTGCTGTTCGCCTGCGTCAACCATTGGAACGCCTGGTTCGACGGGCTCATTCTGATGAAGCGGCCGGAGCATTATCCGCTTCAGACGTATTTGCAGACGAAGGTGATCAGCTTCAACGCCAATGCGCTCCTCGGCGCGACGAAGGAGGAGCTGGAATCGCTGATGGCCGTATCCGACCGTACGCTCAAGGCGGCGCAGATCTTTCTGGCCGCGCTGCCGATCATGTGCGTTTATCCGTTTCTGCAAAAGTACTTCGTGAAAGGCATTGTGATGGGAAGCGTGAAGGAATGAGCGGAGGAGAAGACATGACACATTCTGCGAGAGATGCACGACAGCATGAAGCCGCGCCGCTCGTATTCCATGCGAGCGAATTCGGCGCCAGAGGGGACGGCGTCACCGATGCGGGACCGGCCATACGCGCCGCGATCGCGGCTGCGATCGCCACGGGCGAAGAGGCGGAGGTGAGACTGGGACGCGGGCGCTACCGCGTAGCGAGCGGACACGGCAACGAAGCGGCAATTCGCATCGCGGGTGCAAGCAAGCTGGTCCTGACCGGCGAGGGCGACGACACGGTTATCGTCGTGTGCAATCCGATGGCCGGCGGCATCGAAGTCGCGGACAGCGGGGACGTTCTCGTGCAATCGCTGGCCGTCGATTACGATCCGCTGCCTTATACGCAGGGCACGGTGACGGAGGTGAACGGGGCCGCAGGCTGGTTCTCGTTTCGGGTAGACGCGGGCTACAGGCAGCTCGACGAGCGAAATTTTCACGAAGCGGAAGCGCGTTTTGGCTTGCTCGTCCGAGGGGCGGGCGGACCGGAGCCGCGTTACGGCCCGCATCCGCTGATTGATCTGACCTGGGAGCGGGTGAGCGCGGACGAGTGGCGCGTGAAAGCGCCCGATCGTAAGATGCTGCTGGCTTCGGGCATGCGCCCTGGCGACAGGTACGCTCATATGGCGAGGCGGCATTCCGAGAGCGCGATTAACTTCTGGCGCACGGAAACAGCATCCGTACGCGACGTCACAGTATATGCCGGACCCTCGCTGGCTTCGATATGGGGACAGAACGGCGACGTTGACATCGACGGCTTGCGGGTGGAGGTTCTCCCCGGCTCGAACAGACTGCTGTCCGCCAACGGAGACGGCATTCACAATTTGAACACGCGCGGACGATTGGACATTCGCAACTGCGCCTTTTCCGGTATGGCCGACGATGCCATTAACATCCACGTACGGGCGGGAACGGTGCGAGAAGTTCCTGCTCCGAACGAGCTGCTCGTGCATGGCGGCTTGTTCGAAGCAAGAACCGGCGACAAGGTACAGCTGTATCGTCCGCGAACCGGATGCATCTTGGCAGAGGCGACGGTGCTGCATGCCGCTGCGCGGCCGGACGGCTTACATGCGATTCGGATGGACCGAGATATAGCGGGCTTGCAAGCAGGCATTGGGCTGCACGACGCCGACCACGTCTACAATTTGTCCGCTTGCGGCCGCGGATTCGTCGTGCGAGGCAACCGGTTCGGACGGCACCGCGGTCGCGGTATTCTCGTTCGCAGTCCGGACGGTACGATCGTAGACAATGAATTTCTCAACGCGGAAGGCTGGGGAATCGCCGTCCAGCACGAGCCGGATTGGGAGGAAGGACCCATCGCGCGGAATCTGACGATAACAAGGAACACGTTCACAGGGGATGACGACAATGTCATGGCGTCCGTTCATATCGCCGCCGGCACGCCGGCCGGGATTTCTGAAGCGAATTGGGGCAAACCGATCACAGGCATTTTGATCAAGGACAACCGGTTCGTGCAGCCGCGCCGTCCGCTCGTTCATATTCAATCGGCGGCAGACGTTGCGGTGCGTCATAATGTCATGATCGGCGCATTGCCGGAGGCGCGATTCGGCGTTCCCGCGATTACGACCGCAAATGCGCAGGGAATCGATGACGGGGAGGCATGGCGCGAATGAATCCCGACGTTTGGCGTCATCGCGGGCCGCTTGCGAAGCTGCGCGAAAAGCTGAAATCTGGTGCGGCGACGATCGGCTTTCTCGGTGGTTCGATTACCGAAGCGGCACCGGGATATAACTGGCCGGAGAAGGTGCTGGCCTGGCTGACGGAGACGTATCCCGCCGTCCGCTTCACGGTCGAGAACGCCGCGATCGGCGCGACCGGCAGCGATCTGGCCTGCTTTCGCGTCCGGCGGGACATCATCGACCGACAATGCGATATCGTTTTCGTCGAATATGCCGTCAACGACCACTATGCGGACAAGGAAATCCGCAAGCGCGCACGCGAAGGACTGATTCGACAACTGCTGGCATGGGGCGAAGCCGATATCGTGCTCGTCTATACCTATTTGCAGGCGATGTACGCGGATATGTCGGGAGGCAGGGTGCCGGATTCGGTAGCCGAGCTGGAGCAGTTGGCCCGTCATTACGGGATCGGCTCGATCTGGGCGGGGCTGTACGCCTTCGAGGAAGTTCGCAAGGGTCGCATGGATTGGGACGAATGGCTGCCTGACGGCTTGCATCCGACCCACCGGGGGAAGCTTGAGCTACGCGCAAGCCGCGATCGCCTATTTGGAGCGCGAGCTGCAGCCGGAAGACGCGGATAGCAGCGGCGTAAGTCCGGGCGAGTCCGGTAATCGCGCGTCGACAACCGGCATGATGCCAGCGCCGTTAAACGACAAACACTGGGGTCGCGTGTCGCAGCTTTCCTTCGCGGATGTCGCGACGGAAGGGCCCTGGACGATCCGGCGCAGCAGCCGCAGCGTCTGGATCGACCGGATGCTGGCGACGTCCGCCGTCGGAGCGAAGCTGAGCTTCGCGTTCGAAGGGACGGGGCTGGCGCTCGCGTTCGACTTCGGCAAGCGTTCGGCCGATTTTCGCTACCGGATCAATGGGGGAGAGCCTGCCGTGCATGTCTTCGATCGGCAGGACTGGTGTCCGGACGAAGGGATGTTCCAGCTGGCCGTCGTGGCCGGCGATCTGCCGTCCGGCAAGCACCATGCGGAGCTGGAGGTCGTACATGGCGACGGACCCGGGTGCACGGGTACGCGGTTCAAACTGGCCTTCATCGGCGTCATACAGGAATCGAGGTGAAGCGCGGAAATGCAGGATAAAGGGTACGCAGGAAAGATTTACGGAAACGGCCTCGATGCGAGGATTGCCTACCCGCTAGGCGGGCTGGGAGCCGGGATGATTGCGCTGGAAGGGACGGGCGCCTTGTCTCATTTTTCCCTCCGGCATAAGCCGGATCTTCGACACAAGCCGATGACGTTCTCGGCGATAACGGTGCGCGGCGATAACGCGGTCGCCAAAGTGCTTGAAGGGCCGATACCGGCGCGCGCGATTTACGATCTAAGGGACGGCCCGCACGGCGGAGCCGCGGGCGGGCAGAACGGCCGGAATTACGGGCTGCCGAGAATGGCCGAGAGCGCGTTTGCAGCCCGCTTTCCGTTCGCAGAAGTGAGGATGAGTCACCCGTCACTGCCTGTGAATGTCGTATTGACGGGCTGGAGCCCGTTCGTGCCCGGCAATGCCGACGATTCCTCGCTGCCGGCGGCGGCGCTGGAATACCGGTTCCATAACGTCACGGACAGGCCCGTCGAACTGGTCTATTCGTTCCACGCCCGCAATGTGATGGCTTGCGGAGAAGGCGAAGCATCCGCCAGCCGGATCGACGGCGGCTTCGCGCTCGTTCAGGACGGCACGCCGGGCAGGCCATGGACGGAGGGGCGTTTCTGCGCCGCGACCGATCATCCCGGCGCCGTGACCGATACGGCTTGGTTCCGCGGGGACTACTGGTTCGATACGCTGACCATGCTGTGGCGAAACATCGAGGGTGCTGCCGCCGATCGGCTCCCGCAAGGGAGCGGAAAGGGCGGGAAGGGCGCCAGCCTGTATGTGCCGCTGTCGCTGCAGCCGGGAGAGAGCGTCACCGTACGGCTGCGGCTCAGCTGGTTCGTGCCGGCGTCGGGCCAGCGTCACGGCGAGTTTGCCGATGCGGCCGATCCAGGCTATTACAAGCCGTGGTACGCATCGGCGTTCGCGGACGGCGAGACACTGGATCGGTATTGGCGCAGCGAATACGACCGGTTAAGGTCGAAGACGGCAGCATTCTCGGACTGCCTCCACAGTTCGGGTCTGCCCGGGGATATCGTGGAAGCCGTATCGGCCAACCTGCCGATCCTTAAATCGCCGACGATGCTGCGGCAGTATGACGGCAGGGTATGGGCCTGGGAAGGCTGCTTCGACGAGGAGGGAAGCTGCTATGGGACCTGCACGCATGTCTGGAATTACGCGCAGGCGCTGGCGCATCTGTTCCCCGGCCTTGAGCGGGAAATCCGGCGCACCGAATTCACGGAGGGGCAGGATGAAGCGGGACACCAGAGCTTTCGCGTGCCGCTGCCGATCGCGCCGTCCGCCCACGCGGAGCAGGCTGCGGCGGACGGACAGCTGGGCGGTATCATGAAGCTGTACCGGGAATGGAGAATCGGGGGAGATACCGATTGGATGCTCGCGTTGTGGCCGAAGGCGAAGGCGAGCCTGCAGTACGCGATTCGAACGTGGGATCCCAGGCGCACGGGCGTGCTCGAGGAGCCGCATCACAACACGTACGATATCGAGCTGTGGGGGCCGAACGGCATGAGCGCCTCGCTGTATTTGGGCGCGCTGAAGGCGGCGGCATCGATGGCCGAAGCGGCTGGCGAATCCGCCGAAGAATACGAGACCTTGTACGCCAAAGGCCGATTGTATGCCGAATCGGCGTTGTTCAACGGCGAATATTTCGAACAGCAGGTTCGATGGAAAGGCTTAAACGCCGAGCTTCCCCAGGTGGGGCACAAGGCGAACAACGTCGATTATTCCGAAGAAGCCTATGAGATCTTCCTGCGGGAAGGCCCGAAGTATCAATACGGCGCGGGCTGTCTTGCCGACGGCGTGATCGGATGCTGGCTGGCCGCGGTATGCGGACTCGGAGATATTCTCGACCCGGCGAAGGTCGCCAGTCATTTGCTCAGCGTGTACCGCTACAATTTTAAACCGGACATGTCGGAGCACGTCAATCCGCAGCGTCCGGGCTTCGCGCTGGGGCAGGAGGGCGGATTGCTGATCTGCACGTGGCCCAGGGGCGGAGAGCCGACGCTGCCGCTGCAATACAGCAACGAAGTGTGGCCGGGATTGGAGTACCAGGTCGCTTCGCATCTTATCTATTTGGGCTATGAGGAGGAGGGGCTGTCGATCGTAAGGGCTTGCCGTGCCCGGTACGACGGACGCGTACGCAACCCGTTTTCCGAGTACGAATGCGGGGAATGGTACGGCCGGTCGCTATCGTCTTACGCGCTGCTGTGGGCGTACGGCGGCATCCGCTACGATGCGGTCGACCGGACGCTTTACGTGAGACGCGCTGCGGCTGAAAGGGACTTCTCCAATTTCATCTCGACGGCTTCCGGTTACGGAACGGCGGGCGTGAAGGGCGGCCGGCCGTTCGTCTCTTGCGCGGCGGGCGACATTGCGGTCGATCGCGTCGAATGGTATTGAAATCATACGGGAGCGTGAAGCGGGATGAGAGCATGGGTAAAGGGAACGACGGTCAGATGGTCCGTGGCGCTGCTGCTCGTATGGCCGATTTTACTGATTCAAAACTTTTCGAATGAACGATCCGCCTATGCCGATCCTTCCTCGGATGCCTACGTGAATTATGACGCCGGTACCGGTACATGGACGATGGGCACCGCCGCGGTCGAAAAGAAAGTACGGTTGAACGGCGCAGGCCAGTTCCTGCAAACCAGCTTCAAGAACAAATTGACGAACCGGGAGTACGTGCAGGGAACGCAAAATTCGGACGAATTCCAGATTAAGATCGACAGCATGGTCTACAACGGCTCCTCGACCGGATGGGTATACGATTCGCATGCCGTATCCACGCTTTCACAGGGAGAAAGCCAGCTCCGCATCACGATGCATAACGCCATCGTAAAGGTCCAACGTTATTATGTCGTCTATCCTTTCACCGGAGCGATCCGGGAATGGTCGGAATTCCAGAACGTGTCGGGCAGCGCGCAGCTCTTTTCCTCGCCGTACATGTTCAAGCAGCGGCTGATGCAAAACGATCGAGCCGATATCGATCTGCAGTACATGACGGGGGGAGGCAATTTTACCGGATCGGGTATGCTGAAAACGGTGCCGATGACGGGCAGCTACAGCCGAATCTTCGATTCGTACGATGCGCCAGAGGTCACGTCCGTCGACGGACACACCCAGAACGCGATCGGCACCTATGAGCAAGGCACTTCGGTCTACGACTCGTTGTTCGTGCTTCGCAACCGGTCGTTGTCCGAGGGCGTCTGGCTGTCGTTCGATTATAACGGGCATTGGCTTGCGCAAATCAGCGAGAGCGGCACGCCAATCAATCTGAGCGGCTATGCCAGCATGACCGATTACTCGGTCGCGAACAATGCCTCGATTCAGGGCCCGAAGAGCATCATCGGCGTATTCAGCGGCGATCTGGACGACATGGGCAATACGATCCTGGACTACACTTACCGCTATCTGTGGGATTATACCCGCGGCTCGGGCGGCGGCTCCTGGCAGAACCGGATCAGCCCGCAAATGCCGAACGCTTTCGAATCGGCCAACTACGCCCGATATGGCGGGGGGGACTGTCGTGCATGTCGACGACAACTGGTACGATCGCAAAGGCGACTGGAACGAGGCGCTGTCGGGCGAGAGCTTCGCCGATCTGAATGCATACGTGCAGAAGAGCGGCATGAAGATGAGGGTGTGGTCGCCGTTCTGGCATGCGGATTACGGTTCGGAGGTCGTCAATGACCATGTCGAATGGCTCGTCGACGGCGACGAGGTGACGTTCTACGGCCTCCATCTGAATCTGGCCAACGAAGACGCGTACCAATGGATTCTCGGCAAAGCATCGTTGAAGCAGGCGGAATGGGGCGCTTACGATTGGCGGTACGACGGAGCGCCTGCCTGGAAGACGGGCGGCAGCGACAACGACATGCTGCTGCAATCCCAGAACTTTTTCCGGCTGCTAAAAGCGTTTAAGGATGCCAACCCGCTGGCGACAATTCACGGTTGCGCCTCCGGCGGGGAGATCCTGTCGATGGAAGCCTTGCGGTACGTCGACGCGCAGCAATTGACGGACGGACTCGCCTATCATTATGCAGGGTACTATCAATCGCTGAAGCTGCCCCTGTCGAAACTCGGCCACAGCTTTTATTCGGAACCCGACATCGATGCGGATTTTACGACCTCGGAGCCGAAAAGCGCGGCGGCGAAAGAAAGATACCGCAAATTCGTGGAGATGCAGCGCTATATCGGCACGCAGGGCGTAAACGGCAGATGGAGCAAGGTGTTCCGCCCGACGATGGCCTCGGGAGATGCCACGTACATGCTGCAGACGACAAACGGCGATCTGACCAAAGCGATGATCATGTTCAGCGGATATGCGCCGTACTTTAACAGTAATATTACGGTATATCCAAAAGGGCTGCTCGATGCCACGAGCTACACTTTGAGTTGTCCGAAGGGAAGCTGCGTGTCACAGACCCGCTCGGGCAGCTATTGGAAAACAACGGGCGTATCGCTGACGAATCTGCAGGCCGGCGAGACTATATTTTTTAATATGACCGATTATCCGGGCGCCGGAACGGACGCGGCGAACCCGACGGCGCCAAGCGGCGTTACGGTAAAAAAAAGCATCGTATATGGGGAAATACGGCGTCGAGCTGAACTGGAACGCAGGAACGGACAACCGGATGCTGTCTTACTATGAGATCGAACGAAATGGCGTCGTCGTCGATAAAGTCTCGGTCGGTACGTTTGATTTCCTGGAAAACGGCGCTGCCGGCGATACGTACCGGGTCCGAAGCGTCGACGGCGACGGCAACGTCTCCGGTTATGCGACGGCGTCCTTGCAGGCGGGCGGCCCTGCTGCGCCCCCTCAGCCGGTCATTCCGGACCGCTACGAATTCGCAACCGGCTTCGGCTCTTCCCAAGGCGGCAACCAATGGGCGTATCAGCAGCAGTACGCGCCGTTCGCCGGCTACAATTATTTGACGAATCTTTTCTGGGACAGCGCCAACGGCCGATGGAAGGGGAACGATACTTACCCGCTGGTGGCGCCGGGCTGGGTTCATCCCGGCGATGCATATAATCCCGTCATCAAGTGGATCGCGCCCAAGGACGGAACCGTCCGGGTGACGGGTATCGTGTCGCTAAGCCAGTCCGGGCAAGGCGGTGACGGCATCGTCGCCCGCATCAAAGGTCCGACCGATTCCCCGTATACGATCGGAGATCTGTGGGGACCCCATACGCTGGCCGGCAACGATACGGCCGGCATCAGCCACGATCTCGTCGTGCAAGTAAAGAAAGGACAGGCGCTTTTCTTCGTCGTGAACAAAAACGGCAACTCTTATTTCGACGGCACCTACTGGAACCCGGTCGTGACCTACGGAACCTTTTACGACGCTTCATCCGGATTTTCTTCAACGCAAGGCAGCGGCGGCTGGTTCTATCAAGAGTGGAACGGTAGTGCCTATGCCAATCTGTCGACCTACAACGTTGGTTCGGCCACCTGGCAAAGCGCCGGAACGGATCTGCTGGTTGGAGCGAACTTTCAGCATCCCGACGCGAACGATTCGGTGCGCAAGTGGGTTGCGCCAGCCGGCGGGACGATCGACATTACCGGCACGGCGAAGATGTATCAATCCGGGGGGAGACGGCGTTATCGTCACCGTCAAGAAAAACGGTACGACGATATGGGGGCCCCAGACGATCGCGGGAACCGACACGACGACCGGCGTCAGCCACAATATCACGACGACCGTAACAGCGGGCGATGCCATCTATTTTATCGTCAACAAGAACGGTACGAAATATTTCGATTCAACTGTTTGGGATCCGATGATCCGGCTTTATTCCTGATCATCCAAAGCAAGCAGATTCCAGTGGGCTAACCTGCTTTTTGTATCTTTATTTGTTTTATTTTTGATTTCCGCATGGTATCTTGAGGATGTTCCTCGCAAGGGGGAATGGAAGGGGGAGATGCCGGTGGGATTTTCAATGGTCGGGACCTTGATCGCCGTCTTTATGCTGCTTCCCAGCCTTGTATTTTTTACCTGGTTTCCGCCCATCCGGGTGCCGCATGGGCTACGGGAGAGCAATCGAATATTTACGATCCTGGAAAAGGCCGGTCAGGTCGGCTCTCTGGTTTTCCTGGCGATCTCAAAGGACTTCTTTCCGCCTAGCCATGGCAGTACGATCGTTATGCTACTGATGGTCGTTTGCATCGTAATTTATTACGGCCTATGGTTCAGATATTTAAAGGACGGGCAATCCTTCGCTTCTTTGTATAAACCTTTTATGATCGTACCCATACCCTTGGCGGTATTCCCCGTGCTGGCCTTCGGCTTCGCAGCCTGGTGGGGACAATGCGTCTGGCTGGGCGTCTCGACCGCACTGCTTGCGATTGGGCATTGGACTGTTAGTTACACGATTTATAGACAATTGTGAACGGGACCGCAGGAGCCGATTTAAAATAAATGTGCCGCAGAGATTTCCGATCTCTGCGGCACATTTTATTTTAGGACGTCAATTCAAGCAATGCTTTCGCATTCCCGTCGCGGAAATCGCTCCCGCTACGATTTAAAGTTTGAATGCATCAATTGGATTTATTAATTAGTCAATCGCTTCCATGGAGACGTACAATGGAATAAAACCTACTGAAATAATAGGAATATAAAGCGAATAGGAGAGAAACGTAATGGCGAATCGCAGACAGGTCAAATTCGGCGCGGCGCTTCACGGCGTAGGCGGCAATGTGAGCGGGTGGAGGCATCCCAAGATTCAAGCGGATGCAAGCGTCAACTTCGATCTTTACAAGAGCTGGACGCGCAAAGCCGAGGAGGGCAAGCTTGATTTTATTTTTATCGCGGACGGCTTGTTCATCAATGAGAAGTCGATTCCGCACTTCCTGAATCGCTTCGAGCCGATCGCGTTGCTGAGCGCGCTCGCTTCGCAGAGTGCTAATATCGGACTTGTCGGGACGTTGTCGACGACCTACAGCGAGCCGTTCACGGTCGCGCGCCAATTCGGCACGATCGACAAGATCAGCGGCGGCAGGGCCGGCTGGAACATCGTCACCTCTCCGCTCGAGGGAACGTCCGCGAACTTCAACAATAAGGCGCATCCCGAGCACGACCAGCGCTACGAGATCGCGGCGGAATATCTGGAAGTTACGAGAGGTTTGTGGGACTCCTGGGAGGATGACGCCTTCGTTCGCGACAAGGAGACCGGCGTATTTTTCGAGCCGGAGAAGCTGCATACGCTGAATCACTCGGGCCGGTACTTCTCCGTCAAGGGGCCGCTTAATATCGCACGTTCTCCGCAAGGCCAGCCGGTGATCTTCCAGGCGGGATCGTCGGAGGTCGGCAAGAACTTTGCCTCGAAGGAAGCGGACGCCATCTTCACCGGACACGAGACGATCGAGGATGCGATCTCCTTCTATAATGACATCAAGGAACGCGCGCGCGCGTTCGGCCGTTCTCCGGATGAAGTGCTCGTGTTCCCGGGCATCGGACCGATCGTGGGCGAGACGGAAGCCGACGCCGAACGGAAGTACCGGGAGATCGCTGAGCTTGTCACCGTCGAAAAGGCACTCGAGCACCTTGGCCGGTTTTTCGAGCACCACGACTTCAGTCAGTATCCGCTGGACGAGCCGTTCCCGGATATCGGAGAGCTGGGGCGCAACAGCTTCCAGAGCGGTACAGACAAGATCAAGGCGGATGCCAAAGCCAATGGTTGGACGCTGCGCGAGGTCGCGCTGCGTGCGGCGACGCGGCGGAGCGAATTCATCGGGACGCCTGCGCAGGTGGCGGACCGGATTCAGCAATGGTTCGAAGCCGGCGCGGCGGACGGGTTCATTTTGTTCGAAGCCGTTCCCGGAGGGCTGGAAGACTTCGTTGACCTGGTCGTTCCGATCTTGCAGGAGCGCGGCCTGTTCCGCACGGAATACGAGAGCGACACGCTGCGCGGCAATCTCGGCCTGCCATTCCGGGAAAACCGGTATGCGAAGGAGAGCGCCGGTATCGGAAGCTGACAAACGAAGGAAAAGGCGCTGCGACACCGGCTCTCCAGAGGCGGCGTAAGGGAGAGCGATAACGAACAGGAGGCGTCGCATTGCCCGATTGGAAACGCAACATGTATCTGCTTTGGTGCGGACTGTTTATCAACGGCATGGCGGCCACGCTGTCCACGCCCTTTTACCCTTTGTTTCTGCGACAGGATCTTGGCGTAGCTCAACATGTCGAGACGTGGGCCGGCGCCGCGATCTCGATCAGCTTCCTGGTGAGCGGCTTATGCGCGCCGTTCTGGGGCTCGCTCTCGGATCGCTTCGGCAGCAAGCCAATGCTGATCCGTTCGGGCATCGGGCTTGGTCTCGCTTATTTCGCCAACATCTTCGTCTTCGATTTGATCTCGTTTCTGGCCGTTCGCGTCTTCCAGGGCGTCATGGCGGGCTTCTATCCGGCATCCATGACGCTGGTCGGGACCAATACGCCGGAGAAACATGTCGGGTACGCGCTCGGCGTCATGTCGACATCCACAGCCGCTGGAAGCATTATCGGCCCGCTGGCAGGGGGCTTGATCAGCACATGGATCGGCCTCCGGGGATGCTTCATCCTCTCCGGTGCGCTAATGATCCTATCCGCGTTGGTTGTCATGGGTGTCCGGGAAGCCAATCGACGGCGCGATACGGTCCGAACGACCATTCGGCAAGACTTGCGGCAGGCGGCGAAGGCGCCCATGTTGCTTCGTATTTATGGCATCATCGTCGTCGTCACGGTGTCGACCTACATGCTGGAGCCGCTGCTGTCTCTCTATGTCGTCGAACTCGGCGCGGACGAGAGCGATGCCATGCTTAGCTCGGGGATCGCATTCTCCGCTGTAGGGCTGGCTACCGTATTGACCGGCGCCTTTTGGGGACGAATGGGCGGGCGCTGGGGTTTGGGGAAAACGCTGATCGTCGGCCTTGTTGGCGGCGGGATCGGCAGTCTGCTGCAGCTCCTTGTTCCCGGCGTCGCGGCCTTCACCGGCTTGCGCTTCGGCTACGGCCTTTTCTATGCGGCCGTCTTCCCGTCGCTGAACGCGCTGATCGTGCGATTCGCCGACAGCGATTTCCGGGGAAGAGCCGTGAGCCTGAGCCAATCGGCGAATATGCTCGGCTTCGTGCTCGGGCCGCTGCTTGGCGGAATCATAGGCAGTGCCTTTGGCATCTCGCTCGTCTTCGCGTTGACCGGGGGCGTCCTGCTTGGCGCGGCCTGGTTCATCAAGGCAAGCGGGTTCGACCGGGCCGCGGTTGCGCGAACGGGCAGGTCCGCAGGTGAGCCTGCGAATGCGGCCAATCCAACGTAGCGTTGCAAAAAAACAAGGCCCAATCGTCATGAAAATGACGATTGGGCTATTTGCCACTAAACATGACCAAGTGGTCGGCCTCAACAGCAGCGCCTAAGAGACGCTGTACAGAGCTACTTTGCGGAACAGTGTGGCCAATCGAGCACAAGAGACGCTGTACAGCGTTACTTTGCGGAGTAGCGTCGACAATCGAGCGCAAGAGACGCTGTACAGCGTTACTTTGCGGAGGAGCGTCGACAATCGAGCGCAAGAGACGCTGTACAGCGTTACTTTGCGGAACAGCGTTGACAATCGAGCGCAAGAGACGCTGTACAGCGTTACTTTGCGGAACAGCGTCGACAATCAAGCGCAAGAGACGCTGTACAGCGTTACTTTGCGGAACAGCGTCGACAATCGAGCGCAAGAGACGCTGTACAGCGTTACTTTGCGGAACAGTGTGGCCAATCGAGCGCAAGAGACGCTGTACAGCGTTACTTTGCGGAACAGTGTGGCCAATCGAGCGCAAGAGACGCTGTACAGCGTTACTTTGCGGAACAGTGTGGCCAATCGAGCGCAAGAGACGCTGTACAGAGCTACTTCGCGGAAAAGTGTGGCCAATCGAGCACAAGAGACGCTGTAGAGAGTTACTTCGCGGAACTGCACCACCAACCGAGCCCAAGTGGCTCCGGATGGGACCTCTTGGGCTTGATTGAGCGATCGGCCGAAGGCACTCGGCGTCTTACATCTTTATCGACCCGCTGGAAATACCTTCGACGAAGTTCCGCATCAACAGCGAGAACAGCAGCAGCAGCGGGACGGCCGCGATCAGGTAGGCGGCCATCATGCCGCCGTAGTCGCTCAGGCCGTAGTTGCCGGCGGCGGCTTCGAACGCGACGAGCGCCATCGTGATCGTCTGATGACTGCGATCGAGCAGCAGCGAAGGCAGAAGGTAGTCGTTCCACAGGCTGGTGATATTGATGATGGCGACCGTCGTGCAGATCGGGACGGAGAGCGGCAGCACGATCGTCGAGAAGATGCGGATGTTGCCCGCGCCGTCGATGCGGGCGGCCTCGAAGATCTCGTCCGGCAACTGCTCGAAAAACGTCTTGAGGACAAAGATGCTGAACGCCTGCCCGCCGGCGATATACGGAAGGATAAGCGCCAGGTAGCTGTCGCTTAAGCCGAGCTTTTTGATCTGCAAATAAAGCGGAATGAGCGTCAGAAAGCCCGGAATCAGCAGAAGCCCGAATACGAGCAGAAAGAGCGTGTTTTTGAGCGGAAACCGAAGCTTGGAAAAGGAGTAGGCGCTCATGGCGGAAAAAGCGACGATGGCGACGACGCTGGCCGCGATGATGACGGACGTGTGGTACAGCGACAGGCCGACTTTCTCCCAGGCCGCGCCGTAATTGCTCCATAGCAGCGATTTCGGGAAGGACAGCGTGCTGGACGCGAATTCGAGCGGCGATTTGACGGAGTTTTCGACAATGAAATAAATGGGCAGCAGATTGAACACAAGCAGCAGCAGCAGCAAAAGTTGCCCCGCTCCTGGCAGGCGGAGAGCGCGCATCGTTGGACCTCCTGTCCTCAGGATTCGGATTTGACCAGCTTCATGTTGACCAGCGTCAACAGCAGGATGACGACGAACATGACCAGCGCGATCGACATGCCGTACCCGAACTCGCCGTTAACGGTCGAGACGTTGTACATATGCAGAATCGGCACGTAAGTGGAGTAGCCGGGTCCCCCCGTTGGTCATGATGAGCGGCGGGATGATGTTCTGCAGGCTGCCGATCAAGGTCAGGATGACGATCAGACGCAGCTGCGGGAAGGAGGAGGGGATGTCGATCCGCCATACGCGCTTCCAGCCGGTCGCGCCTTCCAGCCTGGCGGCCTCCAGCACCTCGGTGGAGATGCTCTGCAGACCGGAGTAGAAGATGAGCAGATTAAAGGCGCTGATCCACGGGAAGCCCATCAGGATGATCGAATAAAGCGCGATATTCGGATTGCCGAGCCAAAGCTGCTGAAGCGAGCCGAGTCCGATCAGCTCAAGCAGCTGGTTGATGGCGCCGTCCCCCTGATACAAAAACCGCCACAGCAGGATGGTGACGATGCCGGGGATGACGATCGGCAGAACGAAAAGCGTCCGGTAGATATACTGCGCGCGCGCTCGCCGCAGCTGGAAGATCAGTTCAGCAACAAGAAAAGGCGGTACGACGGCCAGCACGATCGACAGGACGACCCAGATCAAGGCGTTGATCGTCGATTGGCGCAGTACCTCGTCGCCGAATAGACGGACGAAGTTGTCCAGTCCGATATAGCGCGGCGCATTGAAGCCGTCCCAATCGGTGAAGGCGCCGATCAGCGCCTGGTAGACCGGATAATACGTGAACCAGATCAGGAAAATAAACGTCGGCAGTATAAAGGCGTATCCGGTCAGCGCGGTTTTCAGCTTGGCTTTTCCGGTCATGCGGCATTCGTCCTTTCATGGCTTCGGAGGATGAAAAAAAGGGAGCGCTGCGAAGCGGCGGCCCCTTTTTCTTGCAGCCTCTCGGCGCCTTAGTATTTTCCGAGATCGACGCTGTTTTTCGATTGGTATTCCTTGATCGCCCCGTCCAGCTCTTTTTTTAACGTCCGCGGTCGCTTTGGCGATGTCGATATTGCCGCTCAGATAGAGGCCGAAGATCCGCTGCATGTTTTTGTTCAGGTTGGGCGAGGAGCCGCCGACGCCGAGCGCCTTCAATTCATTGGACGCCTGATTGGCGAGCTCGGCCATGCTCTCCGCAGGCTTCGTATCCGGCCAGGTCGGTACGAAGGTGCCGTGCTCGTTGACGATGCGCTCGACGTTTTTCGGCGTGCCGACGAATTGCAGCCAGTCGATGACGGCGGCTTGCTTGCCCGCTTCCTTCATCGAGGCGTTGGCTTGCTTGGTCGCGACGGCGAATTGGAAGGCCGCGTTGGGACCGCCGACCGCGCCGGAGACGTCGGTGCCGGTCGTATACGGCGAGTCCGCCTGCGCCAGCACCGGGAAGTTGAAGGAGCCGAGCTCGAAGCTGACTTTGGCGTCTTTCGCGTTTTCCGGAAGCCAGCTGCCGTCGTAGAAAATCGCTGTTTTGCCGGCCAGGAAGTCGTTGCGGGCGTTGCTGCCGACGATGCCGGGCTCGGACGACAGATAGTCGGGCTTCCAGTTGTCGGTCAACGATTTGAACATCGGCCACCAGCCCATGAAGCGCGGGTCGGACGTGTTCAGCATGCCTTTGGCGATGGCGACGCTCTGATCGAGCGAGGAGACGCCCGGGCTTTGATCGAAGCCGGCGATTTGCTCGAACTCCTTGGCGTAGAAGTCCGACAGGAAGTGTCGCTGGAACCAGTCGTAGTCGGGCGCTTGCGACATCGCCGTAATGCCCGCGTCCTTGAGCTTTTTTGGTCGTCTCGATCAACTCCGACCAGCTGCCCGGCGGCTGGGAGATGCCCGCTTTGGCGAACAGATCCTTGTTGTAGAAAAACGCGGTGGCCACGTAGTCTCCGTTGATGTTGTAGCTCTTGCCGTCGGGAGACTTCGTCTCGCTCACGACGGTGGCGTTCATCGCTTCGCCCCAGGTGGCTTTGCCGGGAATATACGGGTTCGGCTGGCTGAAATAGGGAGTCAGGTCCTCCGCGATGCCTTTGGGGAAGGTGTTGTTCAATTCGGCCCATTGACCCCAAAATACGTCGAACAGCTCGCCGGCAGCGGCTTTGACCCGCACCGTTTGCGTGTAGTCCTTGAATTCTTCGTCGACGAATTCGATCTTGATGCCGGGATGCGCGGCTTCGTATTCGCCCGCGACTTCCTGCAGCGCCGTTTGCTGCTTCAATCCGGCGATATTTTTCGAGTTGGGCGTATACACCTGGGCGTACATCGTGATCGTGCCCTTCCAGCCGTTCGCAGCGCCGGAAGCGCCGCCGGCCGTGCCGCTAGCCGTGCCGCTAGCTGTGCCGCTGGCTGCCGGAGCCGTCGAAGCGGACTGCCCGTTTTCGGCGTTGTTGCCGCCGCAAGCGCTAAGCACGAGACCCAGCGCGACCAAGGCCGCGGAGCTTTTGGCGAGTTTGTTCGTTATCATGGCCATCCCCCCTCGAGATCGTTGTTTTTGAAAGCGTGCTCATTCCTGTCTTCATCTTAGTTCAGGCGTGTGCGCGCGAGTAGTGGGGGGAGATTTTACTTTCGGATGAATTTTTTTACCTTGGCGCGCTCGGTAGCCGGTGCGCTTAGAAGCCGTGCCGCCGCTTGTACTCGGTGGGGGAGTACGAGGTGTATTCCTTGAATACCCGGTAAAAATGCTTGAGGTCGGCATAGCCGATCAGCTCGCTGATCTCCTGAAGGCTGCGCTCGCTCTGCTCGATCAGCGTCTTGGCCCGCTCCATGCGGCATTCCTTGAGGAAAACGACGAAGTTCCGTCCCGTCTCGTACTTGAACCGCCGGCTGAAGTAGCTCGCGTTCATGCCGAAGCGGTCGGCGACCGACTGCAGGCTGACGCCTTCGGCCAGCGATTCCGACACGTACTGCTGGACTCGCTGCAGCAGCGGGGCGTCCTGCCCGCTGCGCTCCTGGGCGATCGTCTGCGCGAGGCTGCGCAGCAGCGTGCCGATCATGCCCATCAGCGTATCTCGCGTCACCGCCGTCTCCGCCGCCTGCAGCCAGTCCTCCATCGATCTGCCGCTGATGGCGGACAGGTCCAGTTCCATCAGCCGAATCTGCGCGCCGAGCCGCAGCAAATAATGGGTCGTCATCCGGCGCAGCTCGACCGGCAGCATCAGGTCGGCGCCGGCGAGCCGTTCGAAAATCGCAAGCGCCTCCTCGCCGTTGCCGAGCAGCAGCTGCTCCAGAGACAGCTCGATCTGCTCGGCAGGACCCGAAGACAGATTCATTTTTTGATCGGCGCGCAGCTCCGGCAGCGAGAGCAGCTGTCCGCCGCCGCAGACGAGCCGGTAGGTGACGGCGAGCGAGGCGTCCCGGTACGCGCCGGATGCCGCGGCGAAGGGATACAGCCCGCTCATGCCGATGGTCGCGGCGCGGCGGAAGCTCTGTTCGATCGCCTGCTTGAGCGCCGCGGCCCGGCCGCGAGCTTCCGAGGCGAACGCCGAATCGCCGGCCGTCCGGCTCATCAGGACGACGACCTGGCCGATATGGTCCTGCAGCACGCAGCAGCGCGGATCTTCGGCGCACCACTCCTGAACGAATTTGGTCAGCGCATAGCGGAACAGCTCCTCGTCGGACGGGCGGAAGCGCTGCGGCTCGATCCAGTCGGGACTGACGGCCAGGACGATCAGATCGTGCCCATCGCGGTCGTGCAGGGGCGGATAACCGGCTTCTACGAGCAGTTGGGCGATCTCCTGGTCATCCTGTCCGAAGAGGAAATGCTGATAATACAGCTTCTCCGCCAGCGGCGCTGCTTTTTGGAGCGACTGCCGCAGCGCGTCCAGTCTGGCCCGTTCGCCGCGCTCGTGCTCGATCGCTTGCGCGATCTTGTCCAGCGTGCGCAGCAGCTCGCCGCGGTCGAGCGGCTTGGTGATGAACGCGGCGACGCCGTGGTCGATCGCCTGCTTGGCAAGCTGAAATTCCTGATAGGCGGTCAGCAAGATCCGGTGGATGTGCGGCGAATCCGCCGCGATCCGTTCGCAGCATTCGATCCCGGTCAGCCCGGGCATCCGGTAGTCGAGGATGACGAGATCGGGCTGCAGCCGGGCGATCTCCCGCATGGCGGCCTCGCCGTCCTCGGCTTCGGCGACGAGCTCCCATTGCGGCGCAAAGCGCTGCAAAATTTTGCGGATGCCTTGACGAATCGCGGATTCGTCATCCGCGATGATAACGCGATACATAACGTTCGACCTCGCTTTCATTTGCAATAAGGGGCAGCAGCAGCGTAACTTCCGTGCCTTGACCGGGCCGGCTGTCGATGTTCATGGCAAAGGGAGGACCGAAATACAGCTGGATGCGGGCAGCTACGTTGACCAGTCCGATGCTGCCGCCGTCCTGCTGCGGCCTCAGCGTCTCCATGCCGATCAGCCGCCGCAGCTCCAGCAGCCTGTCGAGCGGCATGCCGAGCCCGTCGTCCGCGACGAGTACCTTAATGGCGCCCGGTTCGGCGGTGATCGCGACGGTCAGCCTGCCCTTGCCGGGGTTCATCTCCAGTCCGTGATAGAATGCGTTCTCGATCAGCGGCTGCACGAGCAGCCGAGGTATATAATGCGACAGCAGCGCCTCCTCGACGCGAACCGAGATGTCGAAGCGTCCGCCATAGCGGTTTTCCTGGATCAAAAGGTAGTTCATCAAATCATCTTTCTCTTCCTGCAGCGTGATGAAGTCGCTGCCGGACCGTAGCGACGACCGGACGAGCTTGCCGAGCGCCGTGATCATGTCGACGGTGTCGTCGGCCTCGTCGAGCTCCGCCCGCATCTTGATCGTCTCCAGCGTGTTGAACAAAAAAATGCGGATTGATCTGCGACCTGAGCGCCTGCAGCTCGCTTTCCTTGCGGACGATCTCCGCCTGGTACAGATGGCGGATCGACTCGTCCAGCCGCCGGCTCATGCGGATGAAGCTGCGGATCAGCTGTCCGAGCTCGTTGCGCGGGGGGATTGTCGTAGTCGATCTGGAAGTCTTCGCGCTCGACCCGCTTGATGAGCGAGATGAGCCGGTAGATGGGCTTGGTCATGCTATAGGAAATGCCCGTGGACACCGCCAGGGCGATCGCCATGCAAACGATGCCGATCAGCAGCATGGAGTTGCGGACCGAGGCGATGCCGGATACGATGCGGGAGACGGGAACGTAGCCAACGACGGTCCAGCCCATCTTTCCTACGGGATGCTGCACGACGATCGTTTTTCGTTTTTCCAGATCGATGATCCGCGGACCGTCGCCGCCCGCTTGATGACCTGCGACGGACGCCAGCAGTTCGGGATTCACCGGATCGTCGGCGTATACGACCTGGCTGTCCGCGTCGAGAACGAAAAAAGGAACCGTTTTTCTCGCTGTTGACCCGGCTCATGATGCGCTCGATATCCTCGAGCGTGAAGTCGACCTGAAAATACCCTGCGGTTTTCAATATGGTAGAGGTGTAGTAAATTCTGCGAATGAGGGAGAAAACCTGAAGCGGCTCGCCGTTTTGAACGAGCTGGCTGGCTTCGGGCCGGTGCAGGCTTAGGGTGGCCAATAGCGCGTCGGAGCTGTCGAAGGTTTTATACCAGGGCATTTGCTCGATGGAAAGGCCGGGCAGCAGATAGCTGAGACTGTAGATCCGTCTCGCGCCTTCGCCCGGCTTGCTGAAGTACGTAATATTTTCGATGCTGCCTCGCTGCGACTGCCAGAAGCTGAAGTTTTTTTCCAGCGTCAGCTTGATGTCCGCGTCAGGCGATTCCCCCGGTTGCGACCCCGGCCGTCAGCATATCCTGCAGCTCGCGATTGTAATAGGGCATTAGCGTGAACTGTTCCAGCTCGCGGATGTACATCTCGATGTTCGACGAGGTGCTTACGGCGACCTGCTGCACGAAATCGCTTACCTTTTTTTCCATGGCCTCGCTGTACAGACGGTAGGCGCCCAGACCGAGCACGGACATGGGAAGCACGATAAAAATGACATACGTCAGCACCAGCTTCTGCTTGAACGTCCATATTTTTTTCAAAGCGTTCCCGTCCTTCCGCGCGTCGGCCGCCGAGGCGCCACGACTACCTGGCGTTAGTCGTATGTTAACGGGGGATCGTCCAAATTTCAATAGGCGCGAGCAATCCGTAAGACAGCAGATCATAGTCTTCCGCCGGCGGCGGCCCTTCGAGCGGCGAGCGCTTCCAGGCGCCGGGCCACGCTATATTGCGCGGCTTGGAGGCGTCGAAATGCGGTCCCAGCAGGTTGCGGAAGGTGCCGCTCAGCCGGCAGTCGAGCGTGTGGACGGCGCCCGGACGCACGAGGGAGGTGAGCCCCAGCTCGTCGCCGCGCTCCAGGCCGAGCAGACCGGCATGCTCGCCGTCCACCGTTACGGAGATCACCGAACCGTGCCAGGACGGCGCGGACATAAAGACGCGCGAGGCGTCGTCCGGCAGGGTGAACGTATGGCGGTAGCGAACGGCGTCCGAATAGAACGGGTAGCCCTGATCCCGCCAGGCGCCGAGCCCTAGCGGCTGGTTGGCTGCCAGGCGCCAGCCCCCATCCGCATTCGGCGCGACCGCGAACTGTCCGAACAGATAGAGCGGCTCCAGCTCCATCCGGATCGAGAACGGGCGGCCCTCCAGCCGTATCGTGTTGCGCCCCGGGCGCAGCGCGCGCGTAATATCGGCGGCGCCCATGTGACGGTCCAGCCTTGAGGTGCCTGGAGCGGCTTCGACCGGGATGCCGTTGACGGCGATTCGGTAACAGGAAGGCCGCTCCAGCTCGAGCCGCACCGGTCCGACGTCGTCCGGGCTGTCCACGTGGAAATAATAGTCGGCCGTAATTCCGCTGCGTGCGTCGAAAGCGGCTTCGCGGTCCAGCAGCCGCCGCTTGAACTGGACGGCGTTGTCCCACGGATTGTTCTCGAAGCCGTGATGCTCGAAGGCGAAGCGGGCGGCGTGCACCGTGTGCAAGCCGAAATATTGCTTGCTGCCGGCGTACAGGTCGCAGTGCAGGATCGGGAGCACGTTGTCCCGCTCCGGCACGATCTCCGGCGCGGAGAGCGCGACCGGCCTGCGCGCGGCTTCGTCCGATCGGCGCTGGAGCGGCTGAAGGCGCTGCGCCACTGGCGCCGCGGCCGAGACTGCGCTAGCCGTCGTGTCCGCGCGATCCGGGTCTGTTGACGCAGCGTCCCTGGCGTCGCTCCTTTCCAACGCCGCCGGCGCCTCCTCGTAGACGCGCAGCAGCAGCGACCCCGACGCGTTCAGCGCCAGGTCGAGCGTCAGACTGCCGGCGTCGTCCGGCGACAGGTCGAGCGCCGTCGCCGAGCCGTCCAGCGGATTCCACAGCTCTGCCCGCCGGCCGCGCAGCGTCGCCGTGCCGTCGAAGCGGGCGCTCCGGGAGTTGGCGAAGAAGTAAAAGGCCGAACCGTCGCCCAGCTCGCGGCGCAGATGCGCGATCCCGCTCGGCGCCGCCGCCTCATCGCCGGCAAGACGAAGACGCGGCGCGGCGAACGCAGACAGCAGCGCGAGCTGGCCGGCCGCGTCCGCAGCCGGATGCCAGCCGGGAAGGCGGGCAAGCGCCGCCGCTTCCACGCTAAGTGCGCCGTCCACGCGATCCGGCGCCCGGTCCGCGGCGATCACGATGCCGCCGCCTTCCAGGAAGCGGCGCAGCAGCGCGACGGTCGAAGCCTTCATATGCGTCATCGCCGCAGGTACGATGACGATCTCGTAGCGGCAAAGTCCGACGCGCAGGCTGGCCCCCCTCGGCGGAAGCATGTCCCGCCATGATGTATTCGTCGCACAGATCGTAGTCCCATTGATCGTCGGACAGCGACTGCACGAGCGCCAGCATGTCGACGATGCCCTGCTGGTAGCGCGGATCGCCTTCGACCGCCTCGGCCGTCGCGACGAAGCTGGACGTCGTCGGATTGAGCAGGGCGATCCGGTTGACCGTCCGGCCCTGGGAGAGCGCATAGGAGAGCCGGCCGAAGTAGTCGTTCTGCCGCGCATACTCGTCCCACCATGGCTGGCGCCAATCGAACGATTGGGGATGGTCCCTTTTTCTCGCGCCGACGATCGTGCCGTAGGTCAGATGCTGGTTGAGGAAATTGATGCCGTGCACGTACAGCCAGTCGCCGATTCGCTTGTAATCCTCGAACGTCGAGTCCCAGCCGCCGGCGCCGTAGGCCTCGCACAGCACGCGCTCCCTGCCGAACTGGTTGGCGGCGCTGTGCGCCTCGCGCACGGTCAGCAGGGCGGCGGGATCGTTGTACGCCCCTTGCGCGCGCTGCGCCTCGTTCGGCGGCATAAACGGCAAAAAGGCGGAGCCGGGGCCGGTGGGATCGGCGCGGAGAAGCTTGGTCTCCAGCATATCGATGGCCGGCCAGTGCATGAATTCGTAGAGCGACATGACGGCCGGGGACGTGCGGTGAAACGGATGGGGCCATTGATGCTCGATATAGTGGCCCGTATAGGCAATTCCGTTCGCTTCGCACCATTGTGAGATCGGGCGCACCGAATTGTTCACCCACAGCTCGCGGATCGTCTCGAAATAATCGAAGCGCACCTTGGCCGCATCGACGGCGGGCGCAGTCTCGAAGGCGATCGCGGCGTCGCGGAACAGAAAAGGCAAATAGTCGCGCAGGTCGTAGCCGTTGCGGCGCTCGAACTCGCCGGCGAACCAGAAGCTGAACGGCAGCGGCGAGCCGTGCTCGAACAGGTTGCCGGGCGATATCTCGGGCTCGTCGGTGAACAAGGCGGGGATCTGCGCGCCGAACCGGTCGCCGAAGCGCTCGCGGTACGCTTCATGCGTGACGGCGAGGAAGCGCGCCGTCACCTCCGGCCGCAGCAGGTCCGCATACGCGAAGCCGCCGAGCCAGTTGTTGGTCATCGGCGTGCCGAGCTCGAATACCCAGAATCGGTCGCCGTGCGCCTGCCACTGCGTCATCGGCAGCAGCGTGACGTCGCGGACGATCTCCCAGGCCGGCGTCCGGTCGGGCGTCTCCCGCACGGCGAACGCTTTGATCGGGTGACCGGGGCGGTTCAGCATCGGCGAGGCGTTCGCCAGTTTGCGCGCGACTTCGTCCGCCCCGTATTCGTTGAACAGCACGGAATTCGCGAGGCAGTCCGGCAGCTCCGACGGTACATGCCCGCCCGCGAAGCCGGAGGGATACGAATTTTCGTCGTAAATGTACAGCTTGAGTCCGAGTCGGGAAGCCTCCTCGAGCGCGTCGCCCCAGCGTTCGAACCACGCGTCCGACAAATATTCGGTCACGAGGCCGGGACGGGGATGGACGAAGGCGCCGCCGAAGCCGTGCGAGGCGAGCTCGCGCAGCTGGAAGCGGATCGACGCGGGCTCCATGTCGTCGTTCCATACCCAGAGCGGGGCGGGGCGGTAGATGGCGGCGGGAGCGGCGAAGCACGGCAGGTGCTTGTCGGCCGGATCGGCCGGTGCGGTAATATTGGCAGATATTTGGGCAGATGTGGCAGATGTAGCAGATGCGACAGGCTTTCGCATGCGGACGCAACCTCCTTGGCTATGTTCCAGCCCAGTTTAACCGGCGGTTTGCCGGCTGTCTTTGCAGCCGTGCCGGGAATGAGGTGCACTTTTGACAGGCGATGCTTTATAATACGCCCATAACGGGAAGGGGCGATGCGGATGCAAGCGACAGAGGGCGTACGGCCGATCGAGCTCGCGTCGATCCGGCCGATCGTACACTTCGCCGAACGCGCAGCGTATGAACGGATATTCGTCTGGGGGCCGCGCGTCAACCCCGACTGCCAGCTGCTTTTCGTGCTGTTCGGACGCGCGGAGCTGACGCTTGGCCCGCATCGCTATTCGCTGTCTCCGGGCAGCTGCGCCTTTTACGGCAGCGGCAGTCCGCACCGCATCGAGACGGCGGCGAACGCGCCGGCGGGCTTTTACAGCATCCATTTCGACTGGGACGGCGATGCGCCCGTATCCGTGCATCCGGCGTCGGCGATTCGCGCATGCGCCGGGCCGGAGCGGGAGGCGCCGCCGGTTGAATACCGGATCGACGCCGGCGGCGGACGTTCGCCGCTTTTACTGGCAAACGTGCTGCATGCGCCCGAGCTCGAACCGCTTTTCCGGCCGATCGTCGAGGAATACCGGGAGCAGCGTCCCGGCTGCGAGGCCGCGATGCGCGGCGGCATGACCGCGCTGCTGGTCGCGCTGGTACGGCGGCAGCTGCAGGAGCGCCCCGATCCAACCGCGCGGCGGATCGCGCCTGCGCTTGCGGCGATCGCCCGCGAGCCCGCGCGCAGCTGGTCGAGCCGTGAGCTGGCGCAGCTGTGCGGCTACCATCCGACGTATTTTGCCGAGATTTTCAGGGAAGCGACGGGATTGAGCCCCAAGGCGTATGCGATGCGGGAGCGCATCGCTTGCGCCAAGCGGCTGCTTCTGACGGGGGAGCGGATTACCGAGATCGCGCAGTCGCTCGGCTACGGCGACGTCCATTATTTCTCGCGGAGCTTCCGAGAAGCGACGGGGCTGACCCCGTCGGCGTTCCGGCTGCGCCCCGAGCCGGAGACCGAGCGCGAGCCGCATGCGCGGCGCGAAGAAAGCGGACCGTGAAGGCCCGGACGAAGGTCGGGAGACGCCAATATTTTCTCTCTTTGCGTGCGCGTGACGGTATATGGAAATAAGTGTTGAAAAGCAGTTAATCGGCGCGCTGTTCCGGACTTCGGGAGGAATAAGTGTTCAACCGCAATTATTTTGTTCAAAACCGGGTCAAAACGTTCGAATGCTAGCAATTAATTGCGCTTCGACACTTATTTGCTCAAGCATGTCGCGATCAAGCAAAATAACTGCTTTTTAACCGTTATCGAATTGATGACGCCGCCTCATCGCACCACGCATTCGAACCGCTCCGGGGAAGTTGGCGCGGTTTGACGCACATTCAGGTGGTCAGGAGCGTTTGTCTGGCCGCCGATTGTACACGAGACTGCCGCAAAAGATCGTCAAGGCGTGCCCTTTGCACCTCGCGCAGCTCCCCCGTGCGAGGTGAGGCGGCGCGTGTCGGCTACCAACCTCACGTTCTTCCCTCATTCTTCCCTCATTCTTCCCTGACGGCTTTTCTTATGGCAAGAAAAATGGAGAAATCGGAAGGAAATGCGAGCCGGAGTCCGCAATTTATACCTTTTTGCTCATCCTTAGGGCTTAAGGGACATATCGCGCCAATAAGGAAGGTTGAACAGTTCTGTCTTTTTAAATTATCATAATGATAATATCAAAATGAATATAACAACGAATGGAGGCGTTCGCCATGTTCGGAATCCGATTCGTCAAATTCCAGCCGAGCGAGTACGTGATGAAGGTCCAGAACGGCAAGGTCGTGAAGGAAGGGCTGGGATTGTCCTTTTACTATTACGCGCCGGTCACGACGGCCGTGGTCATGCCGGTGTCTTCGATCGAAGCGCCGTTCATGTTCGAGGAGATTACCCGCGACTTCCAGAGCGTGACGGTGCAGGGGCAGCTGACCTTCCGGATCGCGGACTTCCGCCAAACGTCCCGCATGCTGGATTACACGTACAATTTGCGGAAAAAAACGTATTTGTCCGACGATCCCGCCAAGCTCGGGCAGCGCGTCATCGGTCTGGTGAAGGTGTTGGTGAAGCGGCATCTCGAACGGATGCCGCTGCGCGAAGCCATTCAATCCGGCGATCGCCTGGCGGCCGCGATCGGCCAGGAATTGGACGCGAGCCCCGAGCTGGCGAAGCTCGGAATCGAAGCGATGGGGGCCGCGATATTGGCCGTGCTGCCGAACAAGGAGACGCTGCGGGCGCTGGAGGCGCAGGCACGCGAGGAGATTTTGCGTCGAGCCGACGAGGCGTTGTACGAGCGGCGCAACGCGTCGATCGAGCAGGAGCGGATCGTACGCGAGAATGAGCTGAGCACGGAGATCGCGGTCGAGGCCAAGAAGAAGCAAATCCGGGAGAGCCAGCTGGCGGCGGAACGTCTCGTTCAGCAGAAGCGCAACGAGATGCAGCAGGAGCAACTGCGGTTCGACACGGACTACGAGGAGGAGCGGAAGGCGCTGCTCGAGCTCTCGGTCGGCAACAGGCATTCGGAGGCCGACGCCAAAGCGTACGAGCTGACGGCCGTCATGCGCGCGCTCGGCGGCGCGGACAATCAAGTGCTGCAATCGCTGACGCGCGCAGGCATGAATCCGGGCCAACTGATCGCCGTCGCCTTCCAGGACCTGGCCGGTCAGGCGGACAGAATCGGGCAGCTGAATATTTCGCCGGATCTGCTTCAGGGACTGCTGCAAGGCGACGCGGCGAAGCCGGCGGGCAGGAAGGAGCGATGATCTATGAGCGGCGCAAGCGGGATTCGGCTGGTGCTGGTCAAGCGGCGTACGCGCCTCGAAGAGCTGGTCGCGCGGTATAATACCGTCCGGCAGGCGCAGTTCGTCATCGAGTCGATGGGCGAGGATTTTTCCGACTACCTGCGCGAGGATGAAGCCTACCGCAAGGCGCTCTCCCGGACGCAGCAATCGCTCGGCGAACTGGGCATCGTGCAGCTGCTGGACAGGGCGCACGTTCCCAATTATTTGTTCGGTCCGTCCGATACGGTCGTGGCGTTGGGGCAGGACGGCCTGGTGGCGGGAACGCTGAAATATCTGGACGGCCAGCCGCTGATCGGCGTCAATCCGGACCCGATGCGCTGGGACGGCGTCCTGCTGCCTTTTCGAGTGGGAGACCTGCCCAAGATCGTACCGGAGACCGCCGCGGGACGGCGGCGGGTCCGCGAGGTGACGATGGCAAAGGCGGCGCTGAACGACGGACAATCGTTATACGCCGTGAACGACTTCTACATCGGACGGAGGACGCATGTATCGGCACGCTACCGCATCGCTTCGGGAGGCAAAGCGGAGCAGCAATCGTCGAGCGGCATCATCGTATCGACCGGCGTCGGCTCCACGGGATGGCTGAAGAGCGTGCTGGCCGGCGCGTCGGGTATTGCAAGGCGAGCGGGCTTCGTCGGTGCCGGAGAGACGATTGTCCCGGGAAGCGGGAGACATGATGGCAAAACGGATGCGGATGCGGAGCGGTTGGAGTGGGAGAGCGACTGGCTTCGCTTCACGGTCCGCGAGCCGTTCCCGAGCCGTACGACCGGGACCGAGCTCGTGTATGGCCGCATCGAGAGCGGTCAAGCGCTGGAGGTCGTGTCGCAGATGCCCGAAGGCGGCGTCATCTTCAGCGACGGCGTCGAAGAGGATTACCTGGCGTTCAGGTCGGGACTTCGGGCAACGATCGGCGTGGCGGAGAAAAAGGGGCGCTTGGTCGTGTAGGCTGCGCATGTATCCCGTTCTTTCGCGTGAATGACAATTAGTAGGCACGATTCCCAGGGATTAACCTTTCGGCCGCATTCACCGATAAAAGGCCTATATGAATCCTTTGAGGTGAGTCGGGCATGGCTTTGTTTCTGGTCAATCATGTACAGGCCGGCATGAAGGTCGGCATAGATATATTTTCGGACAGCGGGATCAAGCTGCTGGCGAAGGGCACGGCGATCACCGCGCAGCACATTCAAATGCTGCAGAGCCACAAGATTCGGGAGATCGACATCGACGGGGAAGCGCCGGGCGGAGAGCCCAGGGCGGACAAAGCCCGTCAGCTCGACCCCGCCCGGCAGGCCAAAGCGGAAAAAGAGAAGCTGCGCCAGCTGATGAAGCACATTCCGCTCTTCTCGAGTCTGGCGCCCGAGCATATCGGGCTGCTCGCCGACCGGATGGAAAAGCGGGAGCAGGACGCCCAGACGATTCTGTTCCGGGAGAACGATCCGGGCGATTCGTTTTTTATCGTCCTCTCGGGCACGGTCAAGATTTACAGGACGAGCCCGGAGGGCGACGAGAAAATATTGGCCGTATTCAATGCCGGGGACAGCTTCGGCGAGCTGTCGCTGATCGACGGCAAGCCGCGTTCCGCCACGGCGCAGACGCTCGAAAATACGGAACTGGTCGTGATGTCCAGGGCGCACTTCCTGGACATGCTGAAAACCCATTTCGATCTGAACCTCGTCATTATGGCCGAGATCGTGCAGCGGATGCGCGATACGAACGACCAGGTGTCCGACCTGATGTTCTTCGACGTGCGTACGCGGGTCATCAAGAGCCTGGTCAAGCTGGCGAACCGGTTCGGCGAGCGGAGCGATCACACGATCGTCGTTCAGATGCCGCTCGACAGGCACGAGCTGTCCCAGATGGCGGGCGTCAAAATGAAGGAGCTCAATGAGGTGCTGTACGATCTCGAAGACCGGCAGCTCGTCAAAATGTACGCGAGCTACTTCGAGCTCAATCTCATCAAGCTGCGCTCGCTGCTTCGTTGACGCGGAATTTTAAGAAATATTTAATATCCGTCCTTCATTTTGTTTAAAATGTTTGTCCTATTCTGGATTTCGGAATAGGAGGAGACCGAACCTATGAAATCGCGACTGCTGCTTCTGCTGCTCATCGTCGGACTCGTATGCGCGGCCGCCCGGCACAAGGCCGATCTGGCCCGCGCGGCGGATACGCTCCTGGGCCATCCGCCCAATGCCGGTACGGCGCGATCCGTGGCGGCGACCGCCGGTGCGGGGCCGGCTGCGAACCCGGCAGTCGCTCTTGAGCCTGCAACGGCGCTGCCCGCCGAATCTGCGCGAGATCCGCAACCTTCGGCGTCCGGCGAGGACGACGCGTCCGCGAGCGCGGACCTCAAGCTCGCCGCCGCCGGGCTGCACAGCGCCCAAGCGATCCTCGTCCGTCTGGACGACGGCAAGGTGCTGCTGGACAAAAACGGCGAAGCGCGCGTATATCCCGCCTCGCTCACGAAGATCATGACGGCCATCCTTGCCATCGAGCGCATCCCCGACCTGAAGAAGACCGTTAAGCTCGATCCGGACATGTTCGAGACGCTGCGGCAGCAGAACGCTTCGATGGCGGGCTTCCTCCCCGGGGAGCGGGTGCCGGCCGTCGACCTGCTGTACGGGGCGATGCTCCCGTCCGGCGCGGACGGGAGCGTCGGGCTGGCGATGCGCGTCGCCGGCTCGGAGAAAAAGTTCGCGGCGCTCATGAACGAAAAGGCGAAGGCGATCGGCATGACGGACACGCACTTCGTCAACGCGACGGGACTGCACGATCCCGCTCATTATACGACGGTCAAGGATCTGTCCGTCCTGCTTGCCTACGCGCTCGGGAACGAGACGTTCCGCGAGGTGTTCACCGCTTCGCGCCATTCGACGACGCCGACGGACCAGCATCCGGACGGCATCACGCTGCGAAGCTCCATGTTCAAGGAGCTTGGCGGGTCGGGACTGGCGGGCGGAGAGATTCTGGGCGGCAAGACGGGCTATACCGACAAGGCCGGTTTGTGCCTTGCGAGCCTCGGCCGCCTGAACGGCGAAGAATACATTCTTGTCACGACCGGCGCCAAAGGGAACCGCAAAACGACGGAGGCCTACGACATCGCGGATGCCGTGAGCGTCTACAACGAATTAGGCAACGCGCTTTGACATCCGTTACAATGGGAGTTGTGAAGGAGCGCGATAAGGCATGAACCCCGTCACCATCTTGATCGCGGACGACGAGAAGGAGATCGCCGATCTCATCTCGCTGCATCTGCAAAAGGAAGGCTATAAAATCGTGCTCGCGCACGACGGCAAGGAGGCGGTTCGGGCGATCGAGACGCAGGCCGTCGATCTCGCGGTGCTCGATATCATGATGCCCGAACTCGACGGCTTCGAGGTCGTGAGGCAGATCCGCGAGCGGCACCGGCTGCCCGTCCTGTTCGTGAGCGCCAAGACGTCGGACTTCGACAAGATCTCGGGCCTCGTCATCGGCGCGGACGATTATATGACCAAGCCGTTTAATCCGATGGAGCTGGTCGCGCGCGTGCAAGCGCTGCTGCGGCGGACGACGCGGCTGAATTCGGCCAGGGCGGACGAGCCGATTACGATCGAATCGGGCGGACTCGCGATCGTCCCGGACCAGCGCCGCGTCTCCATTTACGGCGTGCCGGTCGAGCTGACCCCCAAAGAGTTCGACATTTTGTGCCTGCTCGCGAGCCACCCCCGCAAGGTGTTCGGCGTGGAGCAGATTTTCCAGCAGGTGTGGGGAGAAGCCTATTACGAGGTCGGCAACAATACGGTCATGGTCCACATCCGTACGCTGCGCAAGAAGCTCGGCGAGGACAACAACAAGGACAAATGGATCAAGACGATTTGGGGAGTGGGATATACGTTTAATGGCTAGCGGCATCAGTTTCAGATCCAAGATGATCGTGCTGCTCGGACTCAGCTTGCTGACGTCCTTCCTCATTACCTATCTCGTCTACCGTGCATTGCAATCCTACTATCATCAGAATGCGTATCGCGGCGACTCTTTGAACGCGTTCCGCAACATGATGGGCACCATCGGCGACGTCAACGTGTTTCTGATCATTTTTATCCCGCTGTCGGTGCTGTTTTTTTTCTTGTATACGAAGCCCTACGCCACATACTTCGACCGGATATCCAGCGGCATCCACCGGCTGGCCGTCGGCGACTTCGACACGCCGGTCCGCATCTCCTCGCAGGACGAATTCCAGGCGATCGCGGAGGATATCAACATGGCGAGCGACAAGCTGCGCCAGGCGATCGCGCGCGGCGACTTCGCGGAGACGAGCAAGGATCAGCTGGTGCTCAACCTCGCGCACGACCTCCGCACGCCGCTCACCTCCGTGATCGGCTATTTGAATTACATCTTGCAGGCAGACAGCCTGTCCGACGAACAGGTGCGCCATTTTACGTCGATCGCCTATACGAAGTCCCAGCGGCTTGAGAAGCTCATCGACGAGCTGTTCGAGATCACGCGGATGAATTACGGCATGCTGCCGGTCAAGCGCGAGCCGATCAACCTCGGCGAGCTGCTCGTCCAGCTGGGCGAGGAGCTGTATCCGATCCTGGAGAAAAACGGGCTGACGCTTCGCTCGGACGTGATCCCCGACCTGAACATTCGGGGAGACGGCGAGCTGCTCGCGAGAGTGTTCGAAAATCTGCTCAGCAACGCCGCCCGCTATGGGGCGGACGGCCGCTACATCGACGTCCGCGGCGAGTGGGACGGCCAAACGGCGGTCGTTCGGGTCGACAACTACGGCGATCGAATCCCCGAGGCGGAGCTGCCTCATCTATTCGAGATGTTCTTCACCGGCGACCGCGCGCGGGTGCAGCGGGAGGGCGGCACGGGCATCGGCCTCTATATCGTCAAAAATATCGTGGAGCGCCACGCGGGCACGGTCGAGGCGGAGAGCGGCCCGGTAATGACGCGGTTTACGGTCCGGCTGCCGAAGGCTTGAACGTTCGCGCGCTGCGCCGCGCTCCGCGCCTACGCGCCGAAGCTCATGTCCGGATAAACGTAAGGATCGTCGGCCGGCTCGATCCCGGTCGCGGCGTCCGCCTTCAGCAGGAGCACCTCGCTACCGCCGACCGTCGTCTTGGCCAGTATGCCCGTGACGGTCATCCATTTATCGCTAGCATACTTCGCCGCATCCGGCGATTCGACGACGATGCCGTACGGGATCGCGTCGGCCGCGCAGCATTGAACTGCGAATCTTCCCAGCACGAACTGCCCGTCTCCGATCGTATCGTCCCGGTAGACGAACCCCGCTATCGACGCGCGGCGCCCGACGAACGAGTCCGGGAAAAAGGAAAGCGTCGTAAGCGTCTCGAGGAAACGCGGGGCCGCAATCTCGATCACGGGTTCGGCATACAGCAGCTTGCCGTAATCCGCGTAAGGCTTGGTGAGCGAGTCGTGCGGGAACAGCCGGTCCAGCTCGTCCGCGTCAGGCGGGGCGGAGGCGGCGGTCGGATCGGAGGCGGCAGGCTTCGCAGGCGGGACGGCCCCGCCGCTCAGATTCATCCCCTTCTGCGCGGCCATCGCGCTGCCGATCGTCGTATCCGGCGTCAGGAAAAACAAGGCGAGCGGCAGCGCGAACAAGGCGACGGCGCGAAGCTGGCGCAGCCAGTTGCCTGTCGGCGCATGACGGCAAGCCGTTCCGCAGCCTTCGGCGCCGTCGCCGTCCCATGCCTTCAGCGCTTGATAGACGAGCGCGGCGGCGATCAGATAGAGACAGGCGGCGGCAAGCTTCGTGTATACGGCCATGCGCGGCGAGATGTACAGACTTAGGCTGCCGATCGCGGATAGTCTGGCGACATACACGCCGATGCCGGCCAGGACCGCGGCACGCGACAGATGACGGGCGATCAAGCTGCGACTCGTTCGTTTTGTCATGCGGACACTCCTTTCGAATTCAGCTCGTGGCGCCGCCAAGCTGCCATCCGGCGAGCAGCGACAGCGCGAGGACGACCGCCGTCACGAGCGCGAGAAGAAGCAGTACGAAGCGGGCTTTGAAGGCGGAGAGCAGCATGAGCGTGTTTTTAAAGTCGACCATCGGACCGTATACGAGAAAGGCGAGCAGCGCGCCGGCGGGAAAAACGCCGTTGAAGGAGGCGGCGACGAACGCGTCCGACGTCGAGCAAAGCGAGACGACGTAGGCAAAACCCATCATGAGCAAATGCGAGCCGAACGCGCCGCCTCCGATCGCGAGCATCTCGTCGTGGCTGACGAAGGTTTGGATCGATGCGGTCAGAAAAGCGCCGAGCATCAAAAATTTTCCCATCTCGAAAAATTCGTCGGCCGCGTGCGAGCAAAAGGAGAGCAAGCGCGACGGCGGCGCGGAACGGGACGGATGACGGACATGGTCATGGTTATGGCCATGCGCAGCGCCTGCGGCATGCGCGCCTTCCGCTTGAAGTCTCAAGGGGCTGGCAGCAGCGCCGCCGCGAACGCGATACAGCAGCAAGCCGACGGCGGCCGCCGTCGCGAAGCCGAGCGCGGTTCGGTACAGCGCCATCTCCGGCGCGGCGCGGAAGGCGCTGTAGGTTGCCAGCACCGTGACCGGATTGACGATGGGGGCCGCCAGGATGTAGGCGATGCCGATATAAGCCGGCATCCCTTTGCGCAGGAGCCTGCGCACGACCGGGATCATTCCGCATTCGCAGACTGGCAGCACGATGCCGAGCAGACAGGCGCAGAGTACGCCGAGCAGGGGATTTCGCGGGATGAGACGGGCGAGCGCCGCTTCGGATACGAACGATTGCAGCGCCGCAGAGACGAGTACGCCGAGCAGCATAAAAGGGGGAGCGCCTCCAGAAACAGGCTGACGAACACCGTTTTGACCGATCGCCACTCCGCTGCGCCGATGTCCGGCACGCCGACCTGCCAAGGGATTTGTCGCCATGAAACAAGTAGACAGAGTATCGCCAGCATGAAAACCGCAGACAGCATGATCGTCCATTTGGAAGCGGCGTTCGTCATGCTTTTTCACCTCGATCATCGTAACGTTCACTTCTCTCAACTTATGCGAGTCTTTGACGATCAGAACCGCTAGGCTGCTAGTTTTGCAGAATGGCAGAAAAAGACGGCATGTACAGGTATTATTTTTAGCTTGCGTTTATTAAACGTAATAATTACAATAAGGAAGCGGTCTTGGTTCCTATACATAGTTGCTTTTTTTAAATCTCTATAGTGTAAAAATTACGAATAAAGGCGGGGGATAGGAGCATGAAGACGAGCATGAAGACGAGTATGAAGAAAGCGGTGGCGATATCGGCGAGTCTGGCGCTGCTGCTGGCGGCTTGCGGCAAAGGCGAGGGGTCAGGCGCGAATGGATCGGACGCCAGGCTGAGCGTCGTGACGACGTTTTATCCGATGTACGAATTCAGCAAAAAGGTCGCGGGCGATCTCGCGGACGTCGTCGCGCTGATCCCGGCGGGGACGGAGCCGCACGATTGGGAGCCGAGCGCGCAGGATATGGCGAAGGTGAAGGAAGCGGACGTGTTCGTCTACAACGGGATCGTCGAAGGCTGGGTCGATGCGGCGCTCGCGAGCGCGCCGAACGACAAGCGCGTCGTCGTGCGGGCGAGCGAGGGACTGACGACGCTTGAAGGGACGACGGAGGAAGAAGAGGGAGCGGCGGACGAAGACGCGCACGAACACGGGCATGCGGAAGGCGAACATGCGGAGGATCCGCACGTTTGGCTCGATCCGGAATTGGCGCAGCGGGAGGTTGCCGCGATCGAAGCGGCGTTCGAGCAGGCGGACCCTGCGAATAAGGACGCTTACAAGAAAAACGCCGATGCCTATATCGCCGAATTAAAGTCGTTGGACGAGGCGTTCGAGACAGGCTTGAAGGATGTCAAGACGAAGCAGTTCGTCACGCAGCATGCGGCCTTCGGCTATCTGGCGCATGCCTATGGCCTGGAGCAGGTGCCGATCGCCGGACTGTCGCCCGAGCAGGAGCCGTCCCCCGGCAAAATGGCCGAGATCGTGGAGTTCGCGAAGGCGCACCAGGTCAAGACGATCTTTTTTCGAGACGCTGGTCGATCCCCAGGTTGCGCGTACGGTAGCGGACGAGATCGGAGCGAAGACGGACGTGCTAAACCCGTTGGAGGGGCTGACGGAAGAAGACAAAAAAAGCGGGACTCGATTATATCGGCGTCATGAAAAAGAACCTCGAAGCGTTGGTAAACGCGTTAAACGCGCAATAAGAAATTTGGACGGCCCGCAGCAAAAAGGGGTGAAGCAGATTCGAAATCTGCTTCACCCCTTTTGCTATTTTGGCCGGCACCGCCGTGCCGAAGCGCCGCCGAGAGGTTACTCTAGCAAGCGAGAAAAGCGCGGTTTCACGGCAGCGGACACAGCATCGAGCCCCTGCAGGCGTGGAAAACAACGCTGTACTAAGCGCGGAAAGCGATGGTTAGCCGGACAATCCGCCCAAAAAAAAGGGTTGACATATTGCCTTTGGGTAATTATTTTGTAGTTAACAACAAAAGTTTCCCAAAGGAAACAAAATTGTTGTTGTACAAGTGTTTGCCATGCCAGATTTCGCAAGAGGAACGACCAATACGGGGAGGACCGCAATGCTGACCAAACGGCTGGAAAGAGTAGCGATGGTATTTTTATTTTTGGCGATTTTAGTTGCGCTGAACACCGCTTGCGCGAATGGCGGGGACCGGACCGGCGAAAACGGACAATCCGGCAAAATTCGAATCGTCACGACGATCGCGCAGATCGCGGAGCCGCTTGCCGTCATCGGCGGCGACAAGGTCGCGGTAGACAGCCTGATGGGGCCGGGCGTCGATCCGCATCTGTACGCGGCGACCCAAGGCGACATCAAGAAGCTGCAAAGCGGCGATATCGTGTTTTACAGCGGGCTCCATCTGGAAGCGAACATGGTAAAAGTATTCGAGCAGATCGGCAAGGAGCGGCCGGTGCTCGCGATCGGGGAGACGCTGCCGAAGGAGCGGCTGCTGAAGGATCCGAAGGGCGCGACTGATCCGCACATCTGGTTCGACATCGATCTTTGGAAGCAGGCGCTCGGCGCGGCGACGGAAGAGCTGAAGAAATATTCGGAGGCGGATGCGGCATACTTCGAGGCGAACAAGAAGGCCTACTTCGAGCAGCTCGACGCGTTGAAGGCGGAAGCGCTGGAGAAGCTGGGACGCATCCCCGCTGAGCGGCGGGTGCTCGTCACCGCGCACGACGCGTTCGGCTACTTCGGACGTCTGCTCGGGCTTCAGGTGATCGGCCTGCAGGGGCTCAGCACGGAAGACGAGATCGGACTGTCCGATATCGAAAAAACGATCGACCTGCTGGTCGATCGCGGCATCCCCGCCGTTTTCGTGGAGAGCAGCATCAATCCCGCGTCGATCGAGGCGGTCGTCGAAGGCGCGAAGAAGAGAGGGCACGACGTTCGGCTGGGCGGTCAATTGTATTCGGACGCGATGGGGGCCGGCGGCACGGCGGAAGGCACCTATCTGGGCATGTACAGGCACAATGTGGACACGATCGGCGAGGCGTTGGCCTCGAAGGAGGGCTGAAGATGGCGGCGGTGCTCGAGGTAAGGGATTTGTTCGCTTCGTATCGGAAAAACGCGGTGCTGGAAGACGTGACCTTCGAGATTCGGCCGGGAACGCTCACGGCGATCGTCGGACCGAACGGGGCAGGCAAATCGACGCTGCTCAAGACGCTGCTGGATCAGCATCCGCGGCTTTCCGGCGACGTTTCGTTTTTCGGCTCGGCGTTCAGGAAGGTGAAGTCGCGGATCGGTTACGTGCCGCAGCGCGGCTCGGTGGATTGGGACTTCCCGACCGACGCGCTTGATGTCGTGACGATGGGATTGTACGGCAAGATCGGATGGCTGCGGCGTCCCGGACGGACGCACAAGGAACTGGCGATGCGCGCGTTGTCCGAAATGGGGATGGCCGACTATGCGGGGCGCCAGATCAGCCAGCTTTCCGGCGGGCAGCAGCAGCGGGTATTCCTCGCGCGGGCGCTCGCGCAGGACGCCGAGCTGTATATGCTCGACGAACCGCTGGCGGGCGTGGACGCCGTGACGGAGCGGGTCATCATGGATACGCTGCAGCGACTTAAATCGCAGGGCAAGACGGTGATGGTCGTCCATCACGACCTGCAGACGGTGGAGGATTACTTCGACCGCGTTCTGCTGCTGAACCGGACGGTCGTCGCGCACGGCACGACGGCGGAAGCTTTTACGCGGGAGCGGCTAAGCGCTGCCTACGGGGGCATGCTTCGCTGGCTGGAGGGCAAATCGGGATGAACACGATACTTTCGCACAATGCGCAATGGGTGCTTCTCAGTACACTGATTCTCGGGATGGCGGCGGGTATCGTCGGCAGCTTCGCCTACTGGAAACGGCAGAGCCTCATGAGCGATGCCTTGTCGCACGCCGCGCTGCCCGGCGTCATCGTCGGCTTCGTGCTGACGGGCACGAAAAACTTGCCCGTCATGATCGCGGGAGCCGCCGTCAGCGCGCTCCTCGGGGCGCTTCTGATCGATTGGATCCGCTCGGCGACGCGGATCAAGGAGGATGCCGCGATGGGCATCGTGCTTTCGGTGTTTTTCGGACTCGGCATCATGCTGCTCACGTTCGTGAACCGGACGGCGGGCGGCAGCCAGAGCGGCCTCGACAGCTTTATTTTCGGCCAGGCGGCCTCGATGGTCGGCGACGATGTCCGGCTGATGGCGGGAACGGCGGGTATCGTCCTGCTCGTCGCGCTGCTCGGCTACAAGGAGTGGAAGCTGTTCCTGTTCGACCCCGCCTACGCCGCGGGACTCGGATTGTCCGTGCGGCTCATGAACGGCATCTACCTGGCGGTTCTCGTGCTCGTCATCGTCGTCGGCATCCAGGCGGCCGGCGTCGTGCTGATGGCGGCGCTGCTCATTATTCCCGCGGTCAGCGCCCGTTATTGGACGCACTCGTTCAAATGGACGGTCGTGCTGGCGGCCGCGTTCGGCGGCGGCGCGGGCGCGGCGGGAACGCTGCTCAGCGCGGCGGGGTCCGGCTGGCCGACAGGACCGTTCATCGTGCTCGCGGCATCCGCGACCTTTGCGGTATCGCTATTTTTCGGCGCCAGCAAAGGACTGCTCATCCTATATATCGGAAGGCGGGCGAGCCGCAGACGGCTGTCTTCCCAGCCTGTCGGCCGCGTCGCCGCGCGCGAGGGGGGGCGGACGATGAGCTATTCGGGTTGGATTCTCCTCACCGCTTCGCTCGTCGGCGTCTGCTGCGGGCTGATCGGCGTGCTGCTCATCCTGCGCCGAATGGCGATGATGGCCGACGCGATCAGCCATACCGTGCTGCTCGGCATCGTGGTGGCTTACATGGCGACCCGCGAGCTGAGCGGCGTGCATATGCTGATCGGCGCAGTGTGCGCCGGTTTGCTCACCGCCGTGCTCGTGCAGTGGTTCCAGTCCCGCGGCGTACAGCAGGAGGCATCGATCGGCATCGTGTTCACGACGCTGTTCGCGGTCGGCGTCGTGCTGATCGCCACGCAGGTCGGCAACGCGCATCTCGACGTCAAGCATACGCTGATGGGCGAGATTACCTTCATCCCATGGGAAACGATGACGCTCCCGCTCGTCGGCGAAGTGCCGGAGGCGGTGGCGATGCTCGCGCTCGTGCTCGCGATCGCGCTTGCGGCGATCGTCGCCTTCTATAAGGAATGGAAAATTACGTCGTTCGACCCCGCGTTGGCCGCGAGTCTGGGCATTCCCGCCGTGCTCATGCACTATGCGTTCATGTCGCTCGTATCGGTGACGACGGTCGCATCGTTCGACGCCGTCGGCGCGATCATGGTCGTCGCGATGCTGATCACGCCGGCTTCCGCCGCCTATCTGTGGACCGACCGGCTGTCCGTCATGCTGGCGCTCGGCGCCGCCTTCGGCGCGGCGTCCGCCTGGATCGGCTACGGGATCGCGACCTGGCTGGACACGTCGATCTCGGGCTCGATGGCGTTCGCGACGGGCCTTCTGTTCGCGGCGAGCTTCCTCGGGTCCCCGCGGTACGGCGCGCTCTCGCGGCTTCGAAGAGGGCGCTCGGCAAGCCGCGTTCAGGCGGCTTCCGACAGCGCGGACTGACGCTGCAAGGCGATAACGAAGAAGCGGCTGAGATACGTCAATAAAATGACGCATCTTAGCCGCTTTCTTTTATATAAATGCATTGACACCTAAAATGAACGCTCCTATAATGCTTAATATTGAGAATCATTTTCAAGTAGAGCGGATTAAGGCGCGTGGAGGCGACGATTTACATTGAAGGAGCATAGATGGTCTTCCGCAAAAGCGATCTTCGCGATGCTCGTGCTGCTTGCCGTGCTCGGCTGGGCGATGGGACCCGCCGCGTCCCTGGCGGCCGCGGCTGAGCCGGCGCGCGCGGACGAGGCGGCCTCGCAGGCGGAAGCGCTCGTCACGCATCTGGATGCGGGCGATGCCGAAGCGGCGGCGCGGGATCTGGCTGCGCTCAAAAAGTGGTGGGCGAAAGACAAAAACGAAGTCAAGCGGCAATCGCTCGATCTGGCGCTTGAGATCGACGGACAGATGGCGGCGCTCTCGCTCGCGATGCTGGGCGGCAAGCTGGACGAAGCGTCTTCGCAGGCCGGCAATCTCCGATTTTCGGTCGCCAATTTGCGCGACGGCGCATTCGAGGACAACGAAGGCAAAAGCCGGATGACGCTGTCCGCCTACATCCTCAAGCTGCGCGAAGCAGGGAATCTGGCCAAGCGGGGGGAGCTGGGACGAGGCGGGGCAAAGCGTCAAGCAGCTTCAGCGGCAGTGGCTGTCCGTCGAAGGGGACGTGGTGAGCCAATCGCAGCGCGTGTACAACGATACCGAACGCGACCTGGTCATGCTGGACGGCTATTTGAGCAATCCGGATCAAAGAGCGCTTGCCGCGCCGGTTATCGACAGGCTGGTGGAAGGGCTGGCGCCGCTCGCCGATGCGCAATATTCATGGTGGGACGCGGCGCTCATCCCGATCCGCGAGGGGCTCGAGGCGCTGCTGGTCGTCGGCGCGCTGCTCATGTACGCCAAGCGAGCGGGCTCCCGGAAGGCCAAGCTTTGGGTTGCCGGAGGCTCGGCCGCGGGACTTCTCGCCAGCATCGGCGCTGGCTTCGCGGTCGTGCTGCTGCTGTCGTCGAGCGCCTTCGGGCACAACAATCTGCTCATTAACGGCTGGACGGGCGTTTGCGCCAGCGTGATGCTGCTGTACGTCAGCTACTGGCTGCACCGCCATTCGGACGCGAAGCGCTTCAACCGGCTGCTCGCCGAGCGGAGCACGCGCGCGCTTTCCGGCGGACACATGTTTACGCTTGCGCTGCTTTCGTTTTTCGCGATCGTCCGCGAAGGACTCGAGACGGTTATCTTCCTGATCGGCATGGCCAGCAAGATGTCCGGCGCGGAGCTTGCCGCCGGCATCGCCACGGGATTTTTCGTACTGGCTGCCGCTGCCCTAGTCATCGTCAAGGCCGGCGCGAAGCTGCCGATCCGCCCCTTCTTCCTCGGGTCCAGCCTGATCGTGTTCTATCTTTGCTTCAAATTCATGGGCTCCGGCATTCATAGCCTGCAGATGGCGGGGATCCTGCCGTCCACGGTGAACGAAGCGCTGCCCGACCTTACGACGTTCAGCCTGTATCCTTCGTGGTACAGCACCTTGCCGCAGCTCGTCTTCCTGGCTTGCGGCTGCATCGCGGTCGTTCTGTCGCTGTGGAAGGGCAGGCGCGGGCGCGATGTCCCGGTAGCTTAAGCCTTCACAACCTAATTTTGCGCATAGCGCTAGATGATCGGAGACCGTTATCATGATGAAGAAAACGTCCATTGGCATCGTTACGATCGCAAGTATGCTGGCCTTATCCGCTTGCGGCGGCTCGAAAAACGACGATGCTGCCGGCGCATCGTCGTCCGCTTCGCTCACTGCCTCTTCCGCCGCAGCTTCACCGGCGTCCGCCTCCGCAAGCGCAGACGGTTCGAGCGCGATTCGCGCGGGCACGGCTCAAATGCTCGATCAAACGAAGCAGCTGCAAGACCTTATCGGCAAGTCGGACGCGGACGGCGTCAAGACGCTCGGCAAGACGATCAACGAGACCTGGCTGTCGTTCGAAAACGCCGTTCGTCAAACGTTCCCGCTCGAGTATACGGACGTGGAAAAGTACGAAATGCCTATTTTTTCCGCATCGGCCTACGATAAGGTCGACTTCGACGCGCTCAAGGCGAACGCAAGCGGATTGGCGGACGCCCTGACGAAGCTGCAAAACGCCAAACCGTCCACGGCGAGCTCCTCCGAGCTGCTGAAGGAAGCCGTCAAAAAATATCAGCAATACGTCGTCGACCAGACCAACAAGCTGACCGACCAGACCCAAGCGTTCGTGGATGCCGTCAAAGCGGGCAATATCGACGCGGCCAAGGCCGAGTACGTGAAGGCGCGCGTCTATTACGAGACGATCGAACCGATCGCCGAGAGCTTCGGCGAACTGGATCCGAAGATCGACGCCCGGCTGGCCGACGTGGACGATCCGAGCGCGTGGACCGGCTTCCACGAGATCGAGAAGGCGCTTTGGGTCGACCATTCGCTGGCCGGTCAGGATAAATACGCCGATCAACTCATTACCGACGTAAAGGCGCTCCAAGCCGAGGTGCAGAAGCTCGAGCTTGAGCCGAAGACGGTCGTCGCCGGGGCGATGGAGCTGCTGAACGAAGCGGCAACGTCCAAGATTACGGGAGAAGAAGAGTTGTATTCGCACATCGATCTCGTCGACCTCGCGGCGAACGTCGACGGCTCGAAGACGGTGTACCTGTCGATCATTCCGGCGCTTAACGAGAGCAACGTCGAATTGGCCGACAAGCTCGACGAGGCGTTTCAGGAGATGGAAAAGGCGCTGTCCGGGTTCGTCAAGGACGGTCAGTACGTCGCCTACACCGAGTTGACGACGGAACAGATCCGCGATATCAGCGACCGCCTCGCCGCGCTGTCCGAACTGATGTCTCAGACCGCCGCCATCCTCTAAATAACGGAGGGAGCACAAGCTTATGACGGAACCGAATCCGACAGGCATGTCGCGCAAAGACTTTCTGAAGCTGTCGGCCACCGTAGGCGCCGGAATCGCGATCGGAGCCTCCGGCATCGGCGCGATTCTGGGCATTCCCAAGGCGCAGACGGAACGCTCGAAGGCTGCGGCCCAATCGGACGAAGACATCGTACCGCTGTACGCCGACCACCAGCCCGGCATCGTCACGCCGCAGCAGACCTATTTGTATCTGGCGGCGTTCGATATTACCACGAGCAGCAAAAAAAGACTTGATCGGGATGCTGAAGGACTGGACGAGGTTTTGCGATCTGAGCGCGAAGGGCGGGACGATGAGCCTGGGCGACAATCCGCTCGTACCGCCGACCGATACCGGCGAGACGCTCGAGCTGCCGCCTTCGAGACTGACGGCCACGCTCGGCTTCGGGCCTTCCTTTTTCCTCCGGGAAGGCGTCGACCGCTTCGGCATCGCGCCGACGATGCCGCTGCATCTGAAGGACATTCCGCGCATGGCGCGCGAAAATATCGATCCGGGCATCTCGGGCGGGGACGTCTGCCTGCAAATTTGCGCGGACGATCAGCAGGTCGCCTTCCACGCGGTCCGGAACCTGATCCGGCTGTCGACCGGCCGCGCCTCGCTCAAGTGGATGCAGGAGGGCTTCGCCAGCGGGACGGCGGGCCAGACGCCGCGCAATTTGTTCGGTTTCAAGGACGGCACCGCCAACCAGCTTCACGACTCCGCGCAAGGTCACGACGAAGTCGTGTGGGCGGGGAACGACGAGCCCTCGTGGATGCGCGGCGGCTCTTACATGGCATACCGCAAAATCCAGATGAAGCTGGAAAGCTGGGATCGCACGTCGCTCTCCGACCAGGAAGCGACGTTCGGCAGAAGCAAAGTGTCGGGCGCCGCGTTCGGCGCGCATGCCGAATTCGACAAGGTCGATGCCGCTAAGCTGCCGGAGCGTTCGCACGTTCGGCTGGCCAAAGAATCCAAGCAGCAAATTCACCGGCGCGCGTACTCCTATACCGACAAAGTGGATCCCCGGACGGGCAACGTCGACGCAGGCTTGCTGTTCATCAGCTACCAGCGCGACCCGGACCGGCAGTTCGTGCCGATGCTTCGCCTGATGCAGAACAACGACGCCTTGAACGCCTACGTATCCCACGTCGCCAGCGCGATGTTCGCCTGCCCCGCAGGCTTGCAGCCCGGACAATATTTCGGACAGCGTATCCTTGAGAGCTAGTTCGCTTTTTTAAGCTCGCCTTAGGTGGGGCTTTAAGCTCGCCATTGGCGGGCTTTTTTCTTTGCGGCGCACCTAGCCAAGCTAGGCACAACTAGCCGGTGGAAGTCCGGTCGAGGTAAGAGCCAAGTCGCCTCGTAGCTGGAGGGCAACTGGTGGAGAGATCCTAAGGTTGAAGCCCCGTGACAAAGTAACTCTGCGGAGTGCGAGCAAATCGACAGGCCGTAACATGAAGTGAATCCTGCCGCACCGTCAAAAAGAACCTGAAAAGGCCAAGAGAGTGCCGAGCCTCGGTGTTATGGGCGAAGGCCATGGAACGCGTGAAGCCCCTTGGAAGCGCAGCGCGGAAGAACTCTCCGGTGTATGGGGAACGGCATGCCGAGAAAGTTGTGTCTGGAACTAGGGAGACCCTCCCCCCGCACGAAATTTTTTTTTTCGTAAGGAGCAGACCTATAAGCCCCAAAGGTGAAGTGGCGAGCTGCGGGAAGGGAGTCGGAGGGGGCCATAGTACCGATGAAGTGAGGACAACAAAACCTCATGGAGGGAAGGGCCCCTGCTTTGTTCATGTACTTGGAGGAGGTAAGAGTCAGTGATTGCAGCTCAACCTGCTAACGATACCAAAGCTAAAGCTCAAAAACTCCAACAAGCACTAAGCCTTGCAGCCAAGGAAAATCCGCGGCGGCGATTTCATGCGTTATACGACAAGGGGCACCGCAGCGACATCCTATGGGAAGCATCAAAGCGGAAGGCAAGATGCGACCGCTGGGCATTCCGGCGATCCGGGACAGAGTCGTGCAAATGGCGACGAAAATCGTGGTGGAGCCCATCTTCGAAGCCGACTTCAAAGACTGCTCGTACGGATTCAGACCCAAGCGCAGCCAACACGGGGCGATCCGGCATATCCGCCGAGCGGTGAAGAAAGGCGTCTACTGGGTGGTCGACATCGATATTCGCGGCTACTTTGACAACATCGACCATGACAAACTGATGCAACTGGTGGAGCAGCGGATCAGTGACCGACGTGTACTGAAGCTGGTTCGGCAGTGGCTAAAGGCAGGGTTCGTGAAAGATGATCAGTTTCACGAAACCGACTTGGGAAGTCCGCAGGGCGGCGTCATTTCACCCTTACTTTCGAATCTGTATCTGAACTACCTGGACACGATCTGGGAGAAGAAAGTTTACAGAGACGGGAACGCTGGTGAGATTCGCCGATGATCTTGTGATCTTGTGCAGAACCAAGGAACAAGCGCTAAGAGCGATTGACGTGCTCAAGGCGGTATTCGGTATTCGGAAAGCTGGAAGTCGAGATGAACAGGGAAAAGTCGAAGCTCATCAACCTGTGGGACGATAAAGAGGGATTCGATTTTCTGGGGATGCATCACCGGAAAATACCGAAGAAGCTGAAAGGGAACAAAACGGTGCCTATCCTCCGCAGTTACCCGTCCAAGAAAGCTATGAAGGGCATGAGACAGAAGGTGAAGGAAGCGACCGAGCCGAGAAACCGCCTGTACTGGACAATGAACCAGATGGTGGCGGAACTGAACCCCAAGATACAGGGGTGGAAGAACTACTATGGGCTTGATTCCTTTGCCGACCCGTTCGTGAACAAAATCGACCGGTACATCCGAAAACGCCTCACGCTGTTCTGGAACAAGAAGCGAAACCGTCGTAAGAAACACAGCAAGTCCAAGCAAGCCGCCATGGCGGCACAGTTAGCCAGACTAAAGAAACTCGCCAGCTAAAGAAAGTACCGTAACGCTGAAGGACGAAGAACATCGGAAAGCCGGATGAGGGAAAACCTCACGTCCGGTTTGATGCTGGGGGGAGCTGGAAAAGTAAAGGAGGGCGTGCGCCCTCCGATGAAATTTCAGTTCTCTACTCTATGCAACCCTCAATCGTAATGTAAATATTTGTCGTTAAACAGACTTATAGTTCCTAAACTTTCCATGTATGATTGGGGCAATACATATGGGGAGTGGTTAGATTGAAGAAGTGGATAAAAAAAGACGGGATTGGTTGTTGCAGGTGTTGTGGCGCTGACTTCAGTAGTATCGGCGGTTCCGGTATCCGCAGATGTAAGCAGAGTAGTTTATTTTCCGGTCCAAAGTAATACTGTTTGTGACGACACAAATTATCAATATCATTTTGAATTAGATATCTCCAATATCAGTAATGTTTCTGGAGAAGTAACTCTTTACTTATACAAAAAGGATGGGACTTTACTTACTCAAAAACAGCCTGCCGGTTATGGGCTAAATTCTGATATCACCCCGGGAACACCAATTAACATTAATGGAAATTCTACTCTTCAATATACCGTAAGATCTGGACTATCGGGTGTTTTACCATGTGAAGCGCGCCCATCTTATGGGAAGATCGAAGTGAATTCCAATAGTGCTCAATTTGTCGCTACTGGGGAGGTCACCTCCAGTCGATCTGTACCGGTTGGAACGACTACATTTTGGGCAACTTACAACAATACTACTGTTACGATTAACGAAGGAAAGCCCTTCTAAACTACTAAGCCGGATCTTCGGACTCGGCTTTTTTCTTTTCTTAAGAACAATAACCCTCAATCGTAATGTAAATATTTGTCGACAAACAGTCTTATAGTTCCTGAAATTTCCTTGTATGCTTGAGGCATTACATACGAGGAGTGGTTTGTTTGAAGAAGGTTCTATTAATGCTGTTTGCGTTAGCTTTGTTAATTCCGTTTATCGGAACTCAGAAGAAAGTTGATGCTGCGACACTTGGGCAACAACTTACAGCTCCAGAAGCAGGATGGACTAGATACGATGATTTAAATCCGGGATTCAAATACAACGGTACATGGAGGGTAGATTCAGCATCCTCGACATCTACTACAAAACCATTTTTGAATGCAGAACATTGGGTTTTTTCTGGAGATACCAATGGGTTGAATACCAGTATTGATTTTGAATTTGTTGGAAAATCTCTTAGGATAGTAACATCCATTAACAATGTCGATTCTTCAAATATTGTTGTTACTATTGATGGGAATAACTACTCCTACAATGCAAAGAGTAGTAGCTCTACAGCCGTTTACCAAATTCTTGTTTTTGAAAAGAATGACTTGGCATTTGGTTTGCACACTGTTCATGTACAACCAACCATAAGTGGACAATGGGGATGGGATGCAATTGATATTGATAATACTGGTTACTTAGTCAGTTCAAACGTTGAAGCTCCGCTTGATCTCCAAGCTGCCGTTGAAAATGATTCAGTTGTTCTCAACTGGTCATCAGTAACAGGCGCCAGTGGTTACAATATCAAGCGCTCCACAAGTTCAGGTGGGCCTTATTCGACGATCGCATCAGGTGTCACTGGTACAACGTATACAGACAACGGTCTCACTTATGGAACGACGTATTACTATGTTGTAACAGCAGTTAACGCTAGCGGAGAAAGCGTATCTTCTAACGAAGCAAGCGGTACTCCGATAGCACCAGCACCTTCAGGGCGAGCTATTTTAACGCTCCATCTCTCCGATGGAAATGAAAAGGAATACGATCTTTCTGCTAATGAACTCACCAACTTTTTGGACTGGACCGAAACTGCCACTCAATCGTCCAAATATAAGTTCGTGAAGACTTGGAACAAAGGTCCGTTCAAGGCCCGCGCAGAGTACATTGTTTACGGCAAGATCGTCAACTTCGATGTGGATGAATATGAGCCAGAACAATAACGAATCCGCCCGGGGGCTTCGGCTCCGGGCTTTTTTTGTTAATATACGCGCCTAGCCAAGCTAGGTACAACTAGCCGGTAGAAGTCCGGTCGAGGTAAGAGCCAAGTCGCCTCGTAGCTGACGGGCAACTGGTGGAGAGATCCTAACGTTGAAGCCCCGTGACAAAGTAACTCCTTGGAGTGCGAGCAAATCGACAGGCTGTAACATGAAGTGAATCCTGCCGCATCGAGAAAAGAAACCTGAAAAGGCCAAGAGAGTGCCGAGCCTCGATGTTATAGGCGAAGGCCATGTAACGCGTGAAGCCCTTGGAAGCGCAGCGCGGAAGAACTCTCCGGTGTAAGGGGAACGGCATGCCGAGAAAGTTGTGTCTGGAACTAGGGAGACCCTCCCCCCGCACGAAATTTTTTTTTCGTAAGGAGCAGACCTATAAGCCCAAAAGGTGACCTGGATACGATCTGGGAGAAGAAGTTCAAAGAGACGGGAACGATGGTGAGATTCGCCGATGATCTTGTGATCTTGTGCAGAACCAAGGAACAAGCGCTAAGAGCGATTGACGTGCTCAAGGCGGTATTCGGAAAGCTGGAAGTCGAGATGAACAGGGAAAAGTCGAAGCTCATCAACCTGTGGGACGATAAACAGGGTTTCGATTTTCTGAGGATGCATCACCGGAAAATACCGAAGAAGCTGAAGGGGAACAAAACAGTCTCAATCCTCCGCAGTTACCCGTCCAAGAAAGCCATGAAGAGCATGAGACAGAAGGTGAAAGAAGCGACCAAGCCGAGAAACCGCCTGTACTGGACGATGAACCAGATGGTGGCGGAACTGAACCCCAAGATACAGGGGTGGAAGAACTACTATGGGCTTGATTCCTTTTGCCGACCCGTTCCTAAACAAAATCGACTGGTACATCCGAAAACGCCTCACGCTGTTCTGGAACAAGAAGCGCAACCGTCGTAACAAACACAGCAAGTCCAGGCAAGCCGCCATGGCGGCACAGCTTGCAGGACTAAAGAAACTCGCCAGCTAAGGAAAGTACCGCAACGCTGAAGGAGGAAGAACATCGGAAAGCCGGATGAGGGAAAACCTCACGTCCGGTTTGATGCAGGGGGGAGCTGGAAAAGTAAAAGGAGGGCTTGCGCCCTCCGATGAAATTTCAGTTCTCTACTCTACAGTAACGTTATATGAGCATGTTGGCAAGAGCGTCAACCTTGGGCAGCGTTAGTCAGGGAGAGGCATAGTGGCACGCGGTGCCGTTATGAGCGCCGGCGGTAGGCAAGTTGAGGGTCTTAGCGGCACGCGGTGCCGTTATCGGAGATGGCGGTAAGCAGGTAGAGGGGGATAGCGGCACGCGATGCCGTTATAGGTACTGGCGGTAGGCAGACGGAGAGGAATAGCGGCACGTAATGCCGTTATGAGCCCGGGCAGTAAGCAGCCCATAGGGCTTAGCGGCACGCGGTGCAGCTATCATTTTTTTGATCAAGCAGGTTGACTTCGGCACACATCGTTTGTTATCTTTTTAAATAGTAATAATTACGATTAAGGAGCGAATAAACATGTCTAACGAACGAATCATTCCCGTCACGGTGCTCAGCGGGTACTTGGGCGCTGGGAAAACGACAATACTGAATCATGTGCTGAACAATCGGGACGGACTAAAGGTCGCGGTCATCGTCAACGACCTGAGCGAGGTGAATATCGACGCGGACCTGATCAGGGACGGCGGAGGCGTATCCCGAACCGACGAGACGCTCGTCGAGATGTCGAACGGCTGCATCTGCTGCACGCTGCGCGAGGATCTGCTGCGGGAGGTGGAGCGCCTGGCGCGGCTAGACAGGTTCGACTACATACTGATCGAGTCGACCGGCATCGGGGAGCCTTTGCCTGTCGCGCAGACGTTCAGCTACATAGACGAGGCGCTCGGCATTGACCTGACGAAGCTGTGCCGGCTGGATACGATGGTCACGGTCGTGGACGCGAACCGCTTCTGGCACGACTATTCCTCCGGCGAGACGCTGCTCGAGCGCAGCCAGGCCGCCGGCGACGACGACATCAGGGAAGTGTCCGACCTGCTGATCGACCAGATCGAGTTTTGCGACGTGCTGCTGCTGAACAAATGCGACATGCTGGACGCGGACAGTCTGGACGCGCTGGAGCGGGTACTGCGGGCGCTGCAGCCGACGGCGCGGTTCATTCGCGCGACGAACGGCCAAGTCGATCCGACGGCGATCCTGAATACCGGATTGTTCGACTTCGAACGCGCCAGCGCGTCGGCGGGTTGGATCCGGGAGCTGGAAAAGCCGCATCATACGCCCGAGACGGAAGAATACGGCATCTCGTCGTTCGTTTACGAGCGCAGGCTTCCCTTTCACCCCGCCCGGCTCATGACTTGGATGTCCGAGTGGCCGGCGGAGATCGTCCGGGCGAAAGGGACGCTCTGGCTGGCCACCCGTCATGCCGTCGCCCAATCGTTCAGCCAGGCCGGCCCGTCCATTCAGATCGGACCCGCCGGCTGGTGGATCGCCGCGCTGCCGGACGGAGAGCGCGAGCAACTGCTCCGCGAGGAGCCGGAGCTGGCGCAAGGCTGGCATGCCGAATATGGCGATCGCGTCAACAGGCTGGTGCTGATCGGCATCGACATGGATCGCCGGTCGATCGAGGACGAGCTGGACGGATGCCTGCTGACGGACGCAGAGCTGGCAGCGGACTGGCGCTCGCTCGCCGATCCGTTCCCTCAAGCGCCGGGCGAGCTGGCCTAGCCGAACTGACGCGGACTAGGGGGCCTGCGCCATATGCCCCGGCTGACCGGGATGTGAAGTCATGGTATCATAAGGTCAAACCGGACCTGACCAGGACCGGACAGGACAGGAAGGATACCGATGCCATGACCCTACAGCAATTGCGCTATATTATCGAGGTCGCGAATCGCGGATCGATGAACGAAGCCGCCAAGCGCCTTTTCATATCGCAGCCCAGCCTCTCCAACGCGATCAAGGATCTGGAGGAGGAGCTTCGGATCACGATTTTCGAGCGCACGAACAAGGGGATCTCGCTCTCCAAGGCCGGCGCGGAGTTTCTCGGCTACGCGCGGCAGGTGATCGAGCAGGCCGAGCTGCTGGAGAACCGCTATCTGGGCGCGAAGCCCGCGCCGCAGCATTTTTCCGTATCGACGCAGCACTACGCGTTCGCGGTGAACGCGTTCGTCCAGCTCGTCCGCGAGCACGGGCAGGACGAGTACGAGCTCGCGCTTCGGGAGACGAAGACGCACGAGATTATTCAGGACGTCAAAAGCCAGCGCAGCGAGATCGGCATTTTGTATATCAACGACTTCAACGCCAAGGTCATCAAGCGGCTGCTCCGCGACGCGAACCTGAAGTTTACGAGCCTGTTCACCGCCAAGGCGCATATTTTCGTCAGCGTGAACAATCCGCTCGCGAAGCATCCGGTCGTGACGATCGACCAGCTCGACGATTATCCGTACCTGCACTTCGAGCAGGGCGAGTACAATTCGTTCCACTTTTCCGAGGAAATCCTGAGCACGTTGTCGCACAAAAAAAGCATCAAGGTGAACGATCGCGCGACGCTTTTTTAACCTGCTCATCGGCCTGAACGGGTACACGATCTCGACCGGCGTGCTGAGCGCGGATCTGAACGGCAACGAGATCATCCCGGTTCCGCTCGCGAGCGAAGAGACGCTGCATGTCGGCTGGATCAGCCATCAGAACGCGGCGCTCTCGAAACTCGCCGTCGCCTACGTCGAAGCGCTGGAGCAGGCGATCGCGGTCGAGTGAGTCCGTATCCGCTTCGCTATCCGGTATAGTTGCAGGCTATAGCCGGCCATAGTATTTTGAAGTTACGCTATACCCGGATGCCTGTGCTATCTTTCAATTAGCAGTCAAAGCGGGCGCCGCTCCAACCGGCGCGAGTCGCTTTGCTCCATATTGGAAGGCAGAGGAGAAGGCATATGAAAAGCGGCAATCTGGGGTATCCCCGCATCGGGCAAGACCGCGAATGGAAAAAGGCGCTGGAAGCTTACTGGGCCGGCAAATCGGACGAAGCGACGCTGCACGCGACGCTGAAGTCGATCCGGCTGGATAACCTGAAAAAGCAGCGCGACCAAGGCATCGACGTTATTCCGGTCGGCGACTTCACGTATTACGACCACATCCTGGACACGTCGGCCATGTTCGGCATCGTACCCGAGCGGTTCGGCTACGCGGGCGGCGAGGTCGATCTGCCGACCTACTACGCGGTCGCGCGGGGCAGCCGGGATTCGGCCGCGAGCGAGATGACCAAGTGGTTCAACACGAACTACCACTATATCGTGCCCGAGCTTGGCGCAGGCGCGAGCCCTCAACTGACGGTCAACCGCCCGCTCGAAGCTTACCGCGAAGCAAAGGCGGCGCTTGGCATCGAAGGCCGGCCGGTCATCGTCGGGCCGTACACGTACTTGAAGCTGTCCAAGGGCTATGCCGCGGCGGAGCTCGACGGCTGGATCGATCGACTGCTGCCGCTGTACGCGCAGGCGCTGCGCGAGCTCGAAGCCGAAGGCGTCGAATGGGTGCAGGTGGACGAGCCGATCCTGGCCACGAGCCTGACCGAGGACGACCTATCCCGCGTGCGGCGCATCTACGAAACGTTGACGAGCGAGGCGTCCGGCATCCGGATCATGCTGCAGACGTACTTCGAATCGGTCGACGCTTACGGCTTCGTCGTCTCGCTGCCGGTTCACGGCATCGGGCTCGACTTCGTCCATGACGGCGGCCGCAATCTCGCGGCCGTTCGCGAGCAGGGCTTCCCGGCCGACAAGACGCTCGGGGCGGGCCTGATCGACGGCCGCGGCATTTGGAAGGCCGACCTGCGCGGCAAATGGGCGACGCTCGCCGCGCTCCGCGGAGCCGTCTCGGCCGACCGCATACTGGTTCAGCCGTCGTCGAGCCTGCTGCACGTGCCGGTCAGCGCGGAGCGCGAGACGGCGCTGCCGGCCGAGCTGCGAGGCGCGCTCGCCTTCGCCGACGAGAAGCTCGCCGAGCTCGCGCTGCTCGCCAAGGCGGGACGCGAGGGCGTCGAAGCGATCGCCGCCGAACTTGAAGCGGCGGATCGCAGCCGCGACGCGCTGCAGCGTTCCGCCGCACGCACGAACGAGCGCGTCCGGGCGCGCATGGCCTCCCTCGCGTCGGAGCCGGCGGCGCGGTCGAACGTCTTCGAAGCCCGCCGCGCGGTGCAGGACGCCAAGTGGCAGCTGCCTCCGCTGCCGACGACGACGATCGGCAGCTTCCCGCAGACGCCGGAGGTGCGCGGCGCGCGCCAGAAATGGCGCAAAGGCGAGTGGTCGCCAGCGCAATACGAATCGTTCATTCAAGCGCAAATCCGCGAATGGATCGATATCCAGAACGAGATCGGCCTCGACGTGCTCGTGCACGGCGAATTCGAGCGCACCGACATGGTCGAGTTTTTCGGCGAGAAGCTTGCCGGCTTCGCCTTCACGGCGAAGGGCTGGGTCCAGTCCTACGGCTCGCGCTGCGTGAAGCCGCCGGTCATCTACGGCGACGTCGAATTGCCGGAGCCGATGACCGTCGCCGAGACCGTCTATGCGCAATCGCTGACTTCGAAGCCGGTAAAAGGCATGCTGACCGGTCCCATCACGATTCTCAACTGGTCGTTCGTACGCGACGACAAGACGCGCGAGGAAGTCGCCTATCAGATCGCGCTGGCGCTCCGGGACGAGGTCGAGGCGCTCGAGGCCGCAGGCATCGGCATGATCCAGGTCGACGAACCGGCGCTGCGCGAAGGCCTGCCGCTGAAGCGGGACCAATGGGCGCATTACCTGGATTGGGCGGTGCGCGCCTTCCGCTTGTCCACCTCGACGGTCAAGGACGAGACGCAGATTCACACGCATATGTGCTACAGCGAGTTCCACGATATCATCGAATCGATCAGCGCGCTGGACGCGGACGTCATCTCGATCGAGACGTCGCGCAGCCACGGCGAGTTGATCGGCATTTTCGAGGAACACACGTACGACAAAGGCATCGGACTCGGCGTCTACGACATTCATAGCCCCCGCGTGCCTTCGGCGGACGAGATGACGCAGATGATCGACCGCGCGCTGCGCGTGCTCGACCCGGGCCTGTTCTGGATCAACCCGGACTGCGGCCTTAAGACGCGCGGACGCGCGGAAACGGTCGAGTCGCTGCGCCATATGGTAGAGGCGACCGAGGCGGCTCGTTCAAGGTATGCGGTCAAGCAGGCTTAAGATTTAGCACGAACCTGTATATTTAGCACGAACCTGTATATTAGGAAGAAACTGCGAGAGAGCGCTGACGGCGCTCTCTTTTTCGATCGGAGTAACCGACGGCAAGCCGAGCGAAGATACCGGACTCAGATGGACTCAGATGACGCTATTTCGTACAAAACGGTGCAATTGCGATCCTTTCGGACTGGAGAGCCGTTATTCACCCGGATCCAGGCCAAAAAAAGGTCTCCAATCCCGCGATAGAGACTCCTGGGTCCGCGAACAGGCCGCAAAGCGCGATAAGAACAAAAATAAGGGCGCCTAGGTCCATACGCTGCGCGCCATACGCTGCGCGCCATACGCTGCGCGCCATACGCTGCGCGCCATACGCTGCGCGCCATACGCTGCGCGCCATACGCTGCGCGCCATACGCTGCGCGCCATGCGCGCCATTGCGCAAACAATGGCCGCAGGCGGTTTTTCTAATACGGGGCGGCCGTATCGCGCATTGACGGAACGCCCTTCGAATGACTAAGATGATTTTATTCGATCGAAGACGGAGGTAGGTCATGAAATACGGATTGGCCGTCGGCTTGGCCGGCAGCGTCGGCGCTTTGCTTCGCTACGAGGCGGGGCTGTGGACGCATGCCTGGTGGCATTCTGCGTTTCCGCTCGCGACGCTCGCGATCAATCTGACGGGCTGTCTTGCGCTCGGCTGGTTCACGGCTTGGGCCGCGATGCGACCGGGACTGCCGGAATCGCTTCGGCTCGGGATCGGCACCGGCCTGATCGGCGCGTATACGACTTTTTCGACGTTCAGCGTAGAGACGCTGGCGCTGCTTCGCGACGGACGAGCCGGCCACGCGGCGCTCTATGTCGGCGCGAGCCTGATCGGCGGGCTGTTGTTCGCATGGGGCGGCTTCAGGCTTGGCGAGAGACGCAAGAGCGTTAAAAAGCGCGAGGTGGCAGGACCATGACGCCCGGTCACGAAGGGCTGGTCGCGCTCGGCGGATTTTTTTGGCGCTTGCGCGAGATACGGCATCGGCATATGGGGAAAAAAGAAATTCCGGACCAGGCTGCCCGTATCTACGATGATCATCAATCTATCGGGCTCGTTTTTGCTCGGCATCGTCGCCTCCGCGGGCGGCAGCGAGGTTTCGCTGCTCGCAGGGACGGGCTTCATGGGCGCCTATACGACGTTTTCCACCTTTAACGCGGAAAACGTGCAGCTATGGCGCAGCCGGGCCTGGCGCACGCTGTCGGTATACGTGGCAGGCAGCTACATATTCGGCGTCTTGCTTGCGTGGGCAGGCTATGCGCTCGGCAGCCGCTTATAGCTTTCGCGTTTTGACGCATCGTCTCGCAGCCGTTTTCCCGGCAGCCCCGTTCGCCCTAGCGGCGACCGGGGCATTTTGTTTTTTTTCGCCGCGCGAGCCTATACAAGGCGATATTTCGATGCTATATTAAAAATGAAACATTGGTTTTAATAAGTGAAACTATATGGGCTGGGAGTGAACAACAGAGGGATGCGCACATACGAATTATCCAAAAACGGCTACGATCGATCCAAGCGCTATTTGGCCGGGGGCGTAGCCAGCTCGCTGCGGGCGGCGATGAAGCCGGTGCCGCTGTTCGCGGAATCCGCGCAAGGCGCGGTCGTCCGCGACGTCGACGGCAACGCGTACATCGATTACCTGCTCGGCTACGGTCCGCTCATTCTGGGACACGCCTACGGGCCGGTGAACGAGAAGGTGTACGCGGCGATGCAGCGCGGCATTACGTACGGTCTCCAGCATCAGGGCGAGATCGAGCTTGCCAAGCTTTTGACCGAAGTGCTGCCGTGCGCCGACAAGGTGGCGCTGAGCGGTTCGGGTACCGAAGCGGTCATGCTGGCGCTGCGTCTGGCCCGCGCGTATACGGGCAGGTCGAAAATTATCCGGTTCCACGGCCATTACCACGGCTGGTCGGATTCGATCTATACGTCGTTCCCGAGCGCCGACATGCCGAGCGCGTCGGCGTCCGCGACGGCTTCTGGCGCCGTGCCTCCGGGCACTGCCGGGCAGAGCGAGCTCAGCCTGCGCGACGTCGTTCTGCTTCCCTGGAACGATCAAGCCGCGCTCGAGGCCGCGCTGGCCGAGCATGAGGGCGAGATCGCCGCGGTCATCTCCGAGCCGGTCATGTGCAATTCGGGCTGCATTGTGCCGCGTCCGGGCTATCTGGAATTCATGCGCGAGGCCACGGCTAAACGCGGCATCGTGCTGATTTTGGATGAAGTCATTACCGGCTTCCGCCTCGGCCTCGGCGGCGCGCACGGCCGCTTCGGCATCAAGCCCGATCTCGTCACGGTCGGCAAGGCGATGGGCGGTGGTTTCGCGGTGAGCGGGGTTGCCGGGAGAGCCGAGCTGATGGCGCTGATCGACGACGGGACGGTGAGCCATCTCGGCACGCTTAACGGCAATTGCGTCGCGACGGCGGCCGCGCTGGCGACGATCGGGGAGCTGGCGAAGGACGACGGGGCCGCTTATGATAAAATGGAGAAAAACGCAAGCAAGCTCACGGCCGGCCTTCGGACGCTGCTGGGCAAGCACGGCATTCGAGGCGTCATCAACGAGATCGGGCCCGTATTCCACTTCATTTTCACCGAACAGACCGTCGTCGAGGACTTTGCGTCGTTCAACCTTCGCGATTCGGCCAAGTACGCGCTGTTCGCGGAGCGGATGCTGGAAGCCGGCGTGCTCGTCCGCCCGAACGGCCTGTGGTATGTGTCCGCAGCTCACGAGGACGCCGATATCGATGCGACGCTCGAGGCGGCCGATCGGGTATTGGGCGGCTTGCGTTAACGAAACGGAGAGAACGAGATGGACAAGGACCTGGCCGACAAGCCGGATAGATACACGATCCAGTCGATCGACAAGGCGCTGACGCTGATCGAACTGTTGGCGGAGCGGGGGTCGCTCAGCCTGATCGAGCTGACCGAGCTGCTCGAGCAGCCCAAATCGTCGACCTACCGGATCATTCTGACGCTGCAGAACAGGGGCTTCATCGACCGGGACGACGAGGACGGCAAGTATTGCCTCGGCTACAAGCAGCTGATGCTGACCCGGAGCATGCTGGAGCGGAGCAGCCTGAGGTCGGCGGCGCTCGCGGAGATGAAGAAGCTGTCGGAGCGGTACGGAGATACGGTGAACCTGGGCGTGCTGGTGGACGGGGAGGTCCTGTACATCGAAATTCTCGAGAGCCTGCACCCGCTGCGAATGACCGACACGGTAGGCTCGCGATCGCCGTTCCACGCGACGGGCATCGGCAAGGCGATCGCCTCGCAGCTTACGGAAGAAGAAGCGCGCGCGCTTGCGGAGCGCTGCGGACTCGAGCGCTTGACCGCGAACACGATCGGCGAGTGGGACCGGCTGCGCGCCGAGCTGGAGGCGGTTCGCGCGCGAGGCTATGCGCTGGACGATCAAGAGATCGTCGAAGGCGCTCGCTGCGTCGCCGCGCCGGTGTTCAATCTGCACGGCAAAGTGGAAGGCGCGATCAGCCTTTCCGGGGCGATGCATCGCTTCGCGGCCGACAAGCTGGACGACATCGCGGCGCAGGTCGTGCTGGCCGCGAACGCCGTCTCTCGCAAAATGGGCTATCGACAGATCAAATAAACGAATCTAATAGAAGAAAGAAGGAATTCAGAGATGTCCGAATGCATCCAAGCCGGCCAAGCGCCGCAATTTCCGTTGCCGTTCTCTCATGCGGTCAGATCCGGCGATCACGTCTACGTTTCCGGTCAGGTCGGCGTAGACCCGGCGACGCTCGTCAAGGACGGGGATACGATCGAGAGCCAGACGGTTCGGGCGTTTCGCAATATCGAACTCATACTTAACGCGGCCGGCCTGACATTGGATCACGTCGTTAAAGTCAATGCGATATTGTCCAAGGGAGAGGATTCCCCCGGGCTACAACAAAGCTTACGCCGGCATCATGAAGGCGCCATATCCGGCGAGAACGACGGTCCATGCCGGCATCGGCGACTACCTGGTCGAGATCGACGTGATCGCCAGCGCGACTTCCGTTCGGGGAGAAGCAAGGTGAGTTCCGAGTCCGGACGAAGCGCGCGGTTGTTCGCCGTGGCCGGTCTCTTGCATGAGACGAACACGTTCGCCCCGTTCGCGACGGAGATCGAAGCCTTCTCGAAGGAGTGGATTCGGGGGGGCGGAAGCTTTTGTAGGACGCTATGAGGGAACCCGGACCTCGATGGGAGGCGCGATCGCCGCGGCGAAAAAGCTTGGCGTCGGGCTGAAGCCGGGCTTTTATGCGGCCGCGACGCCAAGCGGAACGTTAGGGGACGCGACGGCGGAGAAGCTGATGGAAGAGGTCGTCGCATCGGTCTCTCCCGATTCGGACGGTCTGCTGCTTATCGTGCACGGCGCCATGGTAGCGGCTTCCTATCCGGATCTGGAGGGGGGAACTGCTGCGCCGGCTTCGCGCGAAGCTCGGCCCGGGCTTCCCGATTGCCGCGACGATCGACCTTCACGGCAACGTCAGCGCCGATATGGCGGAACTGGCAGACGTCATCGTCGGCTATGACACGTATCCGCACGTCGATATGTTCGAGCGCGCGGCGGAGGCGTTCGAGCTGCTCGCCGGCTGCGCGGAAGGGCGGATTCGCCCGGCAAGAGCGCTCGCCCATTCGAACATGCTCGTCGTTCCGCAAGGCATGATGACGGAGCAGGGGGCGATGAAGGCGCTGATGGAGCGGGCGTTCGAGATGGAACGGACCGCGGGCGTGCTGAACGTGACCGTCGCCGGCGGATTTCCCTATAGCGACGTCGCCGATGCGGGCATGAGCTTCATCGTGACGACGGACGGGGACGAAGCGCTCGCCTCCCGGCTTGCGCAGGAGCTGTGCCTCATGGCGATCGGCTTTAAGGAAAGGTTCGGCGTGTCGGCCTTGCCGCCTCAAGAGGCGGTCGCGGCAGCGCTCGCCGCTCCGGAAGGTCCGATCGTCCTCGTCGAGGGCTCGGACAACGTGGGAGGCGGCGCTCCGGCAGACGCCACCCATACGCTGGCGCGACTGACGAATCTTCCGAAGCGCGCGCTGGCCGTCATTTGCGACGAAGCGGCCGTCAAGGCCGCCGTGCTTGCCGGTGTCGGCGGCAGCTTCCGGGGGCCGGTGGGCGGCCGGCACGACGAGCTTCACGGGCTGCCGGTTGAATTGGAGGGCAAGGTCCGTCTGGTGTCCGACGGCGAATACCGCCATGTCGGCCCCTATATGACGGGGCAGTTGGCGTTCATGGGCCTGACGGCTGTCGTACAATGCGGCAATCTGACGCTGGTTCTGACCGAGAAGCGGGTACCGCCGTGGGATCTCGGTCACGTACGGTCGTTGGGACTATGGCCGGCGGATTACCATATCATTCTGGCCAAGTCGGCGATCGCCTGGCAGACCGCCTTCGGTCCCTTTGCCAAAGGCATCGTGCACGTGGATTCTCCGGGCTGCTGCAGCGCGAATCTCGCGCATTTCCGATACGGTTCCGTCACGCGCCCGGTCTATCCGCTGGACGAGGGAGAACCGCGTTTGCGCCTGTCCGTTTTTTCTTCGCCTACCCAACTTGATCGCTGAGAAAGGAGCACTGATCGATGAAATTGCTTCATTTTATCCGGGACGGCGCGAGCCGCCTCGGCATTCGGGTCGCTGAGGGCGCCGTGCTGGACGTGGCGGAGGCGCGCGGCGCGTTGGCGGGCGACGCGGACTCCGCCGTGCCCGCTAGCGTGGGCGAGGCGATCGAAGGCGGTCCGGAGGCGCTCGCCGCGCTGCGGGCGCTCGCCGAGCGCGCTGGAAGCGCTATTACGCTCCGCGAGGAGGAGCTTGTCTTCGCGCCCTGCGTGCCGAAGCCGGGCAAGATCGTCTGCGTCGGCCTGAACTATCGCAAGCACGCCGAAGAGACGAATGCGCCGATTCCGCAGTCTCCGATTTTGTTCAGCAAATACGGCAACGCCCTTGCCGCGCACCGGGAGGACATTCCGCTGCCGTCGGCCGTGTCGGACCAGGTCGATTACGAAGCGGAGCTGGCCATCGTCATCGGGCGCAGGGCCAAGGACGTCTCCCGCGAGGAGGCGCTGAACTATGTGTTCGGCTACTGCAACGCCAACGATCTGTCGGCAAGGGATCTGCAGCTGCGCACTTCCCAATGGCTGCTGGGCAAAACCTGCGACAAATTCGCGCCGATCGGACCCTGGCTGGTGACGGCGGACGAGGTCGGCGATCCGAACGCGCTCGCCATCTCCTGCTCGGTGAACGGGGAGATCCGGCAATCGTCGAATACGGCGGACATGATTTTCCATTGCGACGAGATCGTCAGCTACCTGTCCCGGCACATGACGCTTGAGCCGGGAGACCTTATTCTCACAGGAACCCCGGAGGGCGTCGTATTGGGCTATCCGGCAGATCGGCAAGTTTATCTGCAGTCCGGTGACATCGTCACGGTCGAGATCGAGAAGCTCGGCCGCCTGACGAACAAGATGGTCTGATGAAAAGCATCGGCATCGGGGTCATCGGCTGCGGGTATTTCGGCGCGGCGTTCGCGCGCATTCTCGCCGCGATGGACGGCGTACGCTTGGCAGCCGTCTGCGGCGGCGGGAATCGCGATCTCAGCGGCATTGCCCGCGAGCTCCGGTGCGATGCGGAGTCTGGCGCGGACGCGCTTCTCCGCCGCGCGGACGTGGATGCCGTTGTCGTGGCCAGCCCGAATCATCTGCACAAGGCGTCCGTTATCGCGGCAGCCTCGCAGGGCAAGCACGTCTTCTGCGAGAAGCCCGCCGCCCTGTCGCTGAGCGATTGCCGGGAGATGGTGAACGCTTGCCGCGAGAACGGCGTTCGGCTCATGCTGGGCCATATTTTGCATTTCCTCCCCGGCATCCGGCAAGTGAAAGCCTGGGTGGCGGCAGGAGAGCTTGGGCGGCTCACGACCGTTCATGCGGCGCGAACGGGCTGGGAGGATGCGCGCCCCCCTAGCGGCTTGGAAAGGAATTCGCGCCCAATCTGGCGGACAGCTGTTTCACCATATTCACGAGTTGGATTTGCTGCTGTCGCTCATGGGGCCGGTCGAGCGTCTTTTCATGCTGGGGGATCGGGTCGCCCATCGCGAGACGCGCGGCTTCTCCGACGAAGACGACGCGCTGCTATTGAACCTTCGATTCGAGAGCGGGGCGCTCGGCACGCTTCATTACGGATCGAGTTATCGCCGCGGCGAGCATTACTTGAAGCTAAACGGAACGAACGGCTCCGTCTGGGTCGACTGGCATCAATCCGCGATCGAGCTCAGGAGAGTAGGAGAGCCGCCTGTCCGCATCGGGATAAACGGGGACGTGCAGGAGGACGAGCAACGTGCGGCTTGGTTTCGCGGCGAGCGAGGCGGCGGAGTCGTATTCGGAAGCCCCGAGGAACATCCTCCCGATTTCCTGCGCGCGCCGATGAAGCGGGAAATGCATGCATTTCTCGCTGCCGTCGGCGGCCAACCGGCCGAGTCCGAATTTCAAGCGCTGATAGACGGAACGGCTGCGCTTCGTTCGGTAGCGGTGGCAGAGGCGGCGATGAGATCCGGATCGGAAGGAATCGCGCTGGATCTTACATCCGACATCCATGATTGCGATTACAATGGATAATGATGTCATGTAACCTTACGCGCATCGCAAAAATTGCATTCAAACGATTGACAGTCATGAAGCTACAGTGTAAGCTTTATCTATCATCTGGTCATACCATAATCTCCATTTTCAAAGGCTAAGAGACGACGATCCGACGCTTGTAGGAAGATCCGAAGGAGCCATTGTGATAAGGAAAGCGGAGAGAGGCTTTTGTTTATGCCGAGTGGTAAGACCATAATATGAATTCGGGGGTGTCTTTCAAAGCTTCGGGTTTGGTTGAAGAGGGGAACTGGCAAGGTTGCGCAGCAGGAGAGCTTGAGCATCGAAGAGACGAAAGCTTAACGATTTAGGCGGGTTCCGATTCGAGAGGATGAAGAACCGGCAGGCGGCAATCGAACTTCAAACCTTGGGGGGGATACGCATGAGAAAAGTGAACGGGATAGCGGGCGCACTGGTCTTATCGATCGGATTCATCGCAGGCTGCGGCAACGGCGGCAATAACGAACAACCGGCCAAAGGGAGTTCCCCGGCAAGCGCGAGCGCTTCCGGACAGAAGGTGGAGCTGACCTGGTGGGTCGATGCGCGGGAGGACTTGCAAAGCGCCTATGAATCGATCAAAAGCGATTACGAGGCCGCTCATCCCGGTACGACGATCAAGCTTGTCAAGACGCCGGACGACAAGATCGCGGAAAGAATCAGCATCGCGATCAACACCGCGGAGCTCCCGGACGTTCAGCAGGGCGCGATCGGCTGGCCGCTCACCTACGCGAAAAAAGGGCTTCTCGTTCCGTTGGAGGAAGCGATCGACAAGGATGATTTCGAAGCGGGCGTTCTCGATTCGCTGTCGGTCGACGGGCATCTGTATATCATTCCGAACAGCATTACGGCGCCGGGCATGATGGTGAATCGGGATCTGTTCGAAGCCAAGGGAGCGACCGATCTGCTGCCGAAGAACATGGCGACCTGGACGTACGATCAATTCAAGGAAGCGGCGAAGGCCGTCAACGACCCGGCCAACGGCATTTACGGTTTCGGCACGTACGCGGGCGATACGGGCGGCGATCAGAGCCACCACCTGTTCCTGTGGGGATTCGGCGCCAGCACCTGGTCGGACGACAAGACGAAGGCCGTCCTTAATTCTCCGGAAGGGGTCGAAGGACTCGAGTATCTGACAAGCCTGATCGACGAAGGGTTGACGCCGCCCGGCGTGCCGGGGCTGAAGGCGGGCGCGGTCATCAACGAGATGTTCCTGCAAGGCAAGATCGGCATGACCTTCGGCAGCCTGGCGAACTTCGGCGCGTTCGACAAGGCGTTCGCGGAAGGCTCGGCCAAGAAGTTCAATTACGATATCGTCCCCTACCCGAGCAAGGACGGCAAAAGCTCGAATTCGCTTCTTCTCGGCTATGGCACCTGGGTCTGGAAATCGAAGGACGAAGCGAAGATGAGCGCCGCCAAAGACTTCGCGACGTTCGCCAACAGCAAAGAAAGCATGGCCAAGATGGCGGAAGCCGCCAGCGTCATCGCGACGCGCAAGTCGATGGCGTCGGGCTACGCGGAGGATTCCCCGCAAGGCAAGACGATCAAGCTGTCCGCGTACGCGAAAGATATCGGACTGTCGATTCCGGGCTACGCCGAGACCCGCAACGCATTCTTCCCGGAGCTTCAGGCCGCATTCACGAAGCATAAGACGGCGAAGCAGGCGCTCGACGACTGGGTCGCCAAGGCGAACGAGATCATCGCATCGAACGCCAAGTAGATTGCAGGAGCCAGGCCGGAGGTTTCATCCGTGAGGAACGAACGCCTCCGGTCAAGTTCATGGAGAGAGTTGGGATAGGAACATGGCATCTAGAGCTTACCGGGAGTTTTGGGGTTTCTTCTTCATTTTGCCGTTTCTCCTCGTATTCGCCGCTTTCGAGATTTATCCGTTTGTTGACGCGATTTACCTGAGCTTGTTCGATTACGGCATTGGCCGCAAGGAATGGGTCGGCTTTGGCAACTACACGCATCTGCTCGGAGACGACGTATTCCTCAAGTCGATCCGCAATACCTTCCTGCTCGTCCTGGGCGTCGTGCCTTTATCCGTAGGCTTCTCGCTCGCGACGGCCAGCATCGTCATTCACAAGTCGGCGGCCGTCGCTTCGTTTTTCCGGGCGAGCTTCTATCTGCCGATCGTCACTTCGCAGGTCATTTTATCGATCGCCTGGCTGTGGATTTATAATCCGATGACAGGGGTGGCGAATTATGGACTCTCCCTGCTTGGGATCGAGCCCGTCATGTGGCTTTCGGATTCTTCGGTGACGCTGATCGCGGTCATCCTGGTGGTGATTACGTGGTGCGTCGGACAGCCGTTTATTCTTTATATGGCAGGTCTGGGGGGCATTCCGGCCTCCTATGGCGAAGCGGCGTCGATCGACGGCGCATCGCCATGGCGGAAGTTCTGGAGCATTACGCTGCCTCTGCTGAAGCCTACAACGCTGTATGTCGTCGTGACGACGACCATCGGAGCGTTCCAGACGTTCGTCGTTATACAACTGCTGACCGGCGGCGGACCTAATTATTCGACGACGACGATCATGTACTTGCTGTACGAGACGGCCTTCAAGTACGGCAATCTGGGACTTGCCTCTGCGATGGGGGTTTTGCTTGCCATATTGATCTCGATTTTTTCCCTGATTCAATTCAAATTCTTCCGTTCCGATGTCGAGTATTAAGGAGGCGCCGCCGATGACCAAACCATTGAAATGGGCTGTCGACCTTGTCCTCTATCTATGCGCGCTATTCTTTCTGTTCCCGATCTATTGGATGATCACCGGTTCGTTCAAGAGCCAGTCGATGGCCATTCGAATTCCGCCTGAGCTGTTCCCTTCTTCTCCGACGACGGCCAACTATACGAAGCTGTTCGCGGAGAGCGAGGTGGTTCGCTGGCTGCTCAACAGCGTGCTGATCGCCGGAGGCGCGACCTTGCTTACCTGCGCCGTGGCGACGATGGCCGGCTATGCGTTCACCAAGCATCGATTCACCGGGCAGGCCGTTCTGTTCGGGCTGGTCATAGTGACGATGATGATCCCCCCGCCAGCTGGGGCTGGTTCCGCTGTTCACCCTCATGCGGAATCTGCATCTGGTCAACAACGGCTGGAGCGTCATTCTTCCGGTCCTGGCTTTGCCGTTCGCCGCCTTCCTTATGAAGCAGTTCAGCCAGACGGTGCCGAACGAACTTCTCGAGGCGGGCAAGATCGACGGCTGCAGCGAGCTCGCTTTGTTCGCGAGGCTGTTTGTGCCGGTCGTCAAGCCGGGAATCGGCGCGCTCGCCATTTTCGTATTCTCGTTCACATGGAACGACTACCTGTGGCAGCTGATTATGCTCAGCGACGAGACGAAGATGACGATCAACGTCGGCATCTCGACCCTGGTCAGCGAATTTTCGGCCAATTACGGCGCGCAGATGGCGGCGGCCACGATGGGCTTCATTCCGATATTTGTCGTCTTTATCGCGTTTCAGCGTTATTTTGTCAAGGGAATAACGGTAGGCAGCGTGAAAGGGTAACCATCATGGGAGAAAAAAGGAGGGCGCGGCGATGAACGTGATGGAGCTGTTCCGCCTCGATTCCAAGGTGGCGGTCGTGACGGGAGGCTCGGGCCTGTACGGCGCGCATATCTCGACTGCGCTCGCGCAGGCGGGCGCTACCGTCGTGATCGCCTCGCGAGGCGTGGCCGAATGCGAATCCCTCGCGGCCAAGCTTCGCGACGAAGGCGCGGACGCCGCCGCGCTTCCGCTCGATCTCGGCGACGAAGCCGCCATTCGAACGTTCGCCGCACAGACGCTGGAGCGATACGGACGCATCGATATTTTGGTCAACAATGCCGTCTCCCGGGTCGGACTGGCCGATCTGGAAAAGACGGAGGCGGCAGGCTGGAGCGCGGCCGAGCAGGTGAACGGGCTCGGCACGATGCTGCTGACGAAGGCTGTCGTTCCCGCGATGAGGAAAAGGATGGAAGGGAATATCATTAACATCTCTTCGATACAAGGCATATTGGGCCCGCATTTTCCCGTATACGGCAACACCGGCAGAACGAGCGGAATCGAATATACGTACAACAAGTGGGGATTGATCGGCATGACCAAGTGGCTTGCCAATTACTACGGGCCTTACAACATCCGGGTCAACAGCATAAGCCCCGGCGGGTACAACCCGACCGGCACCCTGGAGGACGCCGACGATGAATTCATGCAAAAGTACAAAGAAAGAACGCCGCTCGGCAGAATGGCCGACGACGACGATATCAAAGGCGCTGTCGTCTATCTCGCCTCCCGCGCTTCATCGTACATAACGGGACACAACCTCGTTATGGACGGGGGGGTGGAGCAGTTGGTAGTCAGGTGCTGCTCGAGAAGCGTCTTTGCGAGCTCCAGATTGCCTTCGCGGATGGCGTTCAGATAGAGATCATGCTCGCGTGCGTGCGCGCGATGCGCCTCGTCGGAGTCGTCGAAGCGGTCATTCAGCCGCAGAAACGCTTCGGCCATCTCCTCCAGCGTCTTGTTGTCTAAGGAACGAATGAGCGCCAGGTGGAAGCGGGCGTCCAGCTCGCTGCGCGAAGCGACGTCCAACCCGGCGGATTGCGCGAAGCGTTCGGCAAGCTCGACGCGTTCGTCCCAAGCCCGGGCGTCGAGCCTGGAGGCGGATTCGATGGCGGAAGCTTCTATTAAATAGCGGATGCCCTGGAGGTCGCGCTGCCGATTCGGCGCCATGCGCTGGATGAAGTGGAGCTGTTCGTACAGCGGATTAAAAAAATGAACGGCGACGTAGCTGCCCTCGCCATGGCGGATCTGCAGCAAGCCGGCGCTCTCGAGGGAACGCAGCGCTTCGCGCAGGACGGCGCGGCTGACGCCCAGCGTCTGGCACAGCTCGCGTTCGGCCGGAAGCTTATCGCCGGGCTTCATCTCGCGATCGAGGATATAGGTCTTCAGGTTGCGAACGATCAGCTCGGTCAGCGTATATCGCTCGGTCTTGTCAATCGGCTTCATGGACGTTAGGCTCCTTCTGCGTCAACGATGCGGCTGGCTTCGCTAATGGTCAGACCACTTAATCAAGGGTACTCCGCATTGCGCGTGCTGTCAAATGGAGAAGCAGCCGGAGCTGCGATTGACAGCGAACCAGGCGACGAGTAGCGTTGAAGGTACATGATATGGAAAAAATGGCGATCTTCTATCTTTACGATCAGAAAGCCGGATTGCCGGAGGTGAGCGCATGTTGAATTCGTCGGAGAAAGTGAACTTGTCCCACATCGTAAGCGACCGAATCAAAGAATACATCCTAGAGAAAGACATGCGGGAAGGGGATAAGCTGCCCTCCGAGAAGCAGCTCATCGATGCGCTGGGCGTAAGCCGAACGGTCGTACGCGAAGCGTTGAAGTCGATGGAGATGCTTGGCATCGTCAAAATCAAGACAGGCGACGGCATCTATGTCGGAGGACCGTCGTTAAAGCCGATCCTGGAGCAGGTTTCGTTTCGCTGGCAGCAGGACGAACGCAAGATGACCGAGCTGGTGAAGACCCGTCGGATTCTGGAGCTGGGCGCCGTGGAGATGGCGATCGAACACTACGATGTCGCCTGCCTGGATCAGATGGACGAATGGAATCGCCGGATGGCGGAAAAGGTCGATCGGGGTCTTCCGCCGATCGAGGAGGATCTGGCGTTCCATGAGACGCTTTTTCGGGCAACCGGGAACGAGACTTATCTGGAGCTGAGCGGTCTGATCAGCGACTTCTTCCTCAAAATTCGAACGCAGCACTTCGATTCCGTCGAGAGCTCTAGAAAATCGGTCGACGAGCACCAGAACGTGACCGATGCGATTCGGGCGAAGGACGTGGCAAGAGCGAAGCGGGAGATGGAGATACACCTGGCTCCGCTTCAGAAGTTTATTTAGTCGGGTTCGACAGGAGAGCGCGAATGGATGCGGCATTCCGGCATCGATTCGTCCCCTCTCCGCTTTCTGATAACTGGTCATACCATCATATCGGAGGTTGAAAGGGTGAATAAGGACAGTCGAACTGGAGCTGGCGCCGCGCCGATCTCGAAGCTGACGCTCGGAACGGCGCAGCTCGGGTTAAAGGGCTACGGCATTGCGAATGCGGCGGAGGAGGTGGATGCCGACCGGATGCTGGCGGCATGCGAAGAAGCGGGCGTTCGCGCTTTCGACACGGCTCCGGAATACGGGGATTCGGAGCGGCGGCTCGGCGATTACTTCGGGAAGCGCGAAGCGCCGGCGGAGCGAACGGTCATGTCCAAGGTCAAGCTGCCTGCCGGATCGGTCATGAGCGACCGAGAGATCGAAGCTTTTATGTACGAGAGCGTGAGCGCCAGTCTGGAGCGGCTTCGCTTGCCGCGATTGTCCGTGCTCAAGCTGCACGATCCGGACGCGCTCGATCGTTACGGAAGCGCGGTGACAAGGACGATGCGGCGGATGAGGGGGGGAAGGCCTGATCGGCGCGGGCGGAATATCTTTGACCGGGCATACGGCCGCGCAATACGTCGCGCTGGCGGATCGGATCCGGGACGACGTCTATTCGGTCGTCCAGATTCCGTTCAATGTTTTCGATCATCGCCTTCCGCGGATCGGCGCGATTGAACGAATGCGCGAAGCGGGCAAGACGATCGTCGCAAGAAGCGTGTTCCTCCAAGGCTTGTTCGCCCTGGAGCCGTCCTCGCTGCCGAACGGGCTGGCCGCTGCCGGGCCGCTGCTGACGTCGCTTCGCGCGTTGGCGGAAGAAGAAGGGATTTCCGTTCTTCAACTCGCCTTTTCATTTGTTCGGGATTATCCAGGCATCGACAGCCTGATCGTCGGCATGGAACGACAAGAGCAGCTGAAAGCCAACATCCGCCTGTTGAACGGACCGCCACTCTCCGAACGAACGGCGTCGGCGATCGGCAAGCTGTACGGCGAAGTGCCCGAGGCGCTGCTGATTCCCGGCCGATGGAGGCAAGGGTGACGGGAAGAGACGGCGGCACGCCATACTTTGAGGAGAGAACGCCATGAACGCGATTTGCAGTGCCTGCGGCAGCGCAGCTCCGTCCGGAACGCCGTATTCCTGCGCTTTGTGCGGAGGCGCATTGCTGCTTCAATACGCGCGTCCGGACGGGCGTTGGAACAAAGGAACCGGCCAAGGGATCTGGAAGTACGCGGCCTTGCTGCCGGACGTTCCCGTCTCCAGCCGAATCGAACTGGGCGAAGGGGGAACGCCGCTCGTGCGGAGCGTGTCGTTGGCCGGACGTCTAGGCCTCGACGCCCTGTATTTTAAGTACGAAGGCGGCAATCCGACCGGCTCTTACAAGGATCGGATCGCCGCGATGGGCGTCTCCTGGGCGCTCGCGCAAGGGAAAGAAGCCTGCATCGGCACGTCGTCCGGCAATGCCGGCGCTGCGGCGGCCGCTTACGCGGCGCGCGCGAAGCTCCCCTATCATCTCTACGTGCTGGAGAACATGGCAGAAGCGAAGCTGGCGCAGGTGCTGGCCTATCGCGCGTCTGTTCGCAAGGTGGTCGGCTTCGGCTACAGTCCGGAAGTGGGCGAGGAGGTGTTCGAACGCGTCGTCGCGGCTTCGAAGGCGCGAAACTGGGAGATGATGGTCACCGCCTTCCGCTTCAATCCCTATGCCATGGAAGGCGTCAAGACAATCGCCTACGAGATCGCGGAGCAATTGGGCGAAGCGGCTGCCGCGAGGGTCTACGCGCCGGCGGGCGGCGGCGGATTGTACGTCGGCATCTGGAAGGGCTTCGACGAGCTGTGCCGCTTCGGACTGGCCGAGGGGAAGCCCCATATGGTCGCGGTACAGCCGGACGGCTGCGCCAACATCGCCGTCGCTTACCGGCATGGCGACAAGCATCCGGCGCCCGGGCCGTCGACCTCGAGAATTTCCGGACTGCAGGTGCCGAATCCGCCGGACGGCGATGCGGCGCTTGCCTTAATGGCGGCGGGAGACGGCTCTTGCCTATCCGTCGCGGACGACGATATTTATGCGGCCCAACGAATGCTGGCAGAGGAGGAAGGCATCTTCTGCGAACCGGCGGGCGCAGCCGCGCTGGCAGGCTTGATCCGCGAACGGGAGAACGGCGGGACGTTCGATCGCGGACCGGTCGTCTGCATCGTCAGCGGCGTCGGCTTCAAAGACGGCGCCAGCGTGGCCGAGATGGTGAAAGATCGGGACGTTCCTCTGCTGGAAGTGTCCGCGCTGACGATTTAATTCATTTGCGACGAGGAGGTATGGCATGAAGGAGCTGAAGCTGGGAATGATCGGGCTCGGCAGGTTTGCGGAGCTTCATGCCGGCATCTGGAGCAAGATGCCCGGGGTGAAGGTGACCGCGATCTGCGATCGGGACGCCGCGAGATTCCCGCGGTTCAAGGCTTGGTTCCCGGACGCCGCGTGTTATACGGACTGGCGGGAGCTGCTGGATCGCCAAGCCTTCGACGCCGTCGACGTACTGACGCCCGAGCATTTGCACGACGAGCCGGCGATCGCCGCGCTTCGGGCGGGCGTCCATGTATTCGCGGAAAAGCCGATCGCCCATCGGCCGGAGGCGGCGGAGCGGATGATCGAAGCGGCCGAGAGCGGCGGCAAGGTGCTCATGATCGGGCATGTGCTGCGCTTCGATCCGAGGTATGCCGCGGTCAAGGACAGGCTTGCCGCCAACCCGTTCGGACGGATCCGCACGATCTATGCCAAGCGAAACAACGGCAGCGTTTTTTTTCCTATTTACAATCGGGTGCATCCGGCCTATATCCTCGGCATTCACGATATCGACCTGATGCACTGGTACATGGACGACGAGGTCGAAGAGGTGTACGCCCTTCGCTCCTCGGCGGAACCGGGCGGTCCGCCGGACGCCAGTTGGGCGATGCTCACCTTCCGAAAGGGCGGCATCGGCATTTTGGAGAACAATTGGCTTCTGCCCGGAGGAGCGCCGGCTCCGGCCGACGTTCGGATGGAGATCTCCGCGGAAAGAGGAGCGGTCATGATCGTCGATCCCGAACCGGGCGTCTATTATTCGGACGACAGCAGGACCGACGTGCATGGCTATTTCAACGATCATGTGCTTCACGGCGCGAGAGGCGGCTCGCTTGCCGCCGAGCTGGGCCACTTCGCCGAATGCGCGAGAGCGGGCGCGCCGTCGGAGATTCTGAAGCCGCGCGACGCGCTTCGCGCGCTGCGGGTCGCCGCCTGCGTCGAGCGGTCTGCCGCGGAAGGAAGAGTCGTGCGCTTAAGCGAGCGGGCTGAGGCGCAATGAAGCTGACGGAGCATGTGCACGCGGTTGGCGGAGGGGCGCTCGGTCCGCTTGTCAGCGACGCCCTCGATTGCAACGTTTACGCGTTGAAGTGCGGCGGCGATTACACGCTCATCGATGCGGGAGCGGGACGCGGGACGGAGGCGATCTTGTCCAACCTGCTGGCGGACGGCATTGATCCGGAGCGCGTACGGTGCCTGATCCTCACCCACTCCCACGCGGATCATTCCGGCGGCGCCTTCGGCTTGCGCACGCGTCTGAAGCGGCTGAGCGTGGCTGCTGGCGCCGCGACCGCCGATATCGTCGGACGCGGCGACGAAGCGCGGATGAGCCTGATCGAAGCGCGGGCGGCGGGCGTGTATCCGCCGGAATACAGGTTCGAGGCTTGTCCCGTCGATCGTATTTTGTCTCCTGGCGAGGAGCTGAAGCTCGGGGGCGGACTGACGCTCCGCGTGCTGCCCGCCCCCGGTCACAGCGACGACATGATCGCGCTTTACTGCCCGGAGCTTCGCGCGTTATTCGCAGCCGATGCCGTATTTCCGGGCGGGAGACTGGCGGTGCAGACAACGCGGGATTACAGCCTGGAGAAGTATCGGAAGACGATCGCGCGGCTCTCGAAGCTGGAGGTGGAGCAGCTGTACGCCGGGCACGATCGGCCCTTGACGGCGGGCGGCGGCGCAAGCGTCGCGGCGGCGAACGCCCGGTTCGAAGCGGGGCTGCCTCCGCGGAGCATCGTGTGACCGAAGATAGCGGCGAAGGCCGACTTCAACGAAGGAAGGGATGGACCATCGATGAAAAAAAGCAGTCTCCTTAAGCTGGAAAACGGCGGGGAATCGGTGTCGGTGCCGCTGCTCGCGATCGAGGGCCGGGCATCCGGACCGCGGATGCTCGTATTCGCCGCCGTTCACGGGGGACGAGTACGAAGGCGTGGAGACGATTCTTCGACTCTACGAGCGACTTGCGCCGGAGGAGCTGGCCGGCAGTCTCGTCATGCTGCCGATCGCGAATCCGTATGCGTACCGCGCGGGAACCCGCATCAGTCCCGACGACGACATGAATCTTGCGCGCGTCTTCCCGGGCAAGCCGGACGGCACCGTGACGGAGCGGCTTGCCTGCACGCTCCACGATCTGATCGCCGGGAGCGACTTCTTTCTCGATCTTCACAGCGGCGGGACGCACTATGCCGTCGCCGCGTTGGCGGGCTATTATCACGATCCGGACTCCGCGTTCGGCCGCCGCTGCCGCGCTGCCGCCGAAGCGTTCGGCAGCCCCCCTGCTATGGGGGCACGAGCGGATCGCGCCGGGCAGAAGCGTATCGTCGGCCCAGTCGCTCGAGGTTCCTTGGCTGTATACCGAAGCGTACGGCGGGCGCAGAATCCGGCCGGAGGACGCGGATCTGTTTTACAGGGGGACCTTGCGTCTCATGAACCATCTCGGGATGCTCGTCCGTCCGAATCCTTCCGAGCTTGGGCCGGCGCCGGCGACGATACGCACGATCCATGGCGACGGCAACTTCGACGAATCGGTCGCCGCCGCCGCGGACGGTTTTTTTATACCGGACGTTACGCTGCTGACGGAGCTCCGGACCGGCGATCGCATCGGCACGATCCGTTCCTATGGCGGCGAAGTGCTAGATGAGGTTCGCGCTTCCTCGGAAGGCGTTCTGGTCATGCTGCTGGGCACCCCGATCGTTCGCAAGGGGGGATTCGATCTATTTGATCGCGCCTATGCGCGGATGATGTTTTGGGTCTTATTTTTGCTAACTAACAGGCTTTAATTACGGGAGGATAACTTGTATGACAGCGCAATGGTCCGAGAAATTCAAAGGCGTCATCGTCGCCATGAATTCATGCTATGACGCGGAAGGCCGGGTCAGCCCCGCCGCCGTGCAGAAGCTGACGCGGTTTCTGATCGGCAAAGGCGTCGACGGATTGTATGTCGGAGGAAGCACCGGCGAAGGATTGTTGCAGAACGTCGAGGAGCGCAAGCTCGTCCTGGAGGCCGCGATCGAAGCGAGCGCGGGAGAGGTGCCGATCATCGCTCACGTCGGTGCGCTCGCCACGCAGGACAGCGTCGAGCTGGCCGTGCATGCCGAGAAGGCGGGAGCCGCCGCATTGTCGGCGGTAGCGCCTTTTTTACTACGGCTATTCCGAGGAAGCCGTCGGCCGTCATTGGACGGCGATCGCGGACAGCGCGGACTTGCCGTTTATCATCTATCATATCCCGGCGACGACCGGCTTCAGCTTGACGAAGGGGCTGCTCGCGCAGCTGCTCGACAATCCGAAGTTCATCGGCATCAAAACGACGGCGGCCAGCACGTACGAGCTCCAGCAATTCAAAGCGATGGGCGGAGAGCGCTTCCTGATGTTCAACGGACCGGACGAACAATACCTCGCCGGACGGATCATGGGCGCAGACGCGGGGATCGGGGGCACGTACGGCATCATGCCGGAGCTGTTCGTTCGGCTCGAGAAGGAATATGCCGCAGGAAGGATCGAGGCCGCCCGCGAGGTGCAGTTCTGCATCAACGACATTATCGCCGACCTGCTGGCCTTGCCCGTATACGCGGCATTAAAGGCGCTCGTTCGCCGCAGGGGAGTCGACTGCGGGGAAGTCAGGGCGCCGTTGCCGAAGCTGTCGTCGGGCCATGCGGAGCGGATCGATGCGCTGCATGCGAAGATCGAGCTCGCCGTTCGTAAGTTCGCGTCCGTAAGCTTGCTTTGAAACGAACCGAATACCCAATGAGAGAGGTGCTCGATTCATGATCAAACGCTCCAAGCTCTATCTGCTGCTTGCCGCGCTCGCGGCGGTTCCGTTCGTTCCCGCGCCATGGCCGGGAGAGACGCAGGCGGCTTATGCCGAGCGATTGCCCGGCAGCGTCGGCTACCTGAACGACGACAGCTCGCCGACCGGCGGCTCGCTCGGCAACTTCGGCTATTCTTCGTCCGCGGCCTTCGATTACAACGGGCGGAGCGTCGGCATCGATTTTCAGACGGCTCGATCGTTCAACGAGCTCCGGCTCATCGACGACGACAGGACGAACCGGATCAACCGCAGCTCGGATCTGGCCGTCTATACGAGCAACGACAACGTGACTTATGCGCCGCTGACCGGCTGGAGCTTCCACAAGTCGGGGAATTCCGTCGTGCTGCGGGATTTCTCCGCCTCCGCGAGATACGTCAAAGTGCACGCCAACTTCTCAGACGCGGGAAATGCGAGCGTGTGGTTAAAGCAAGCGAACCTGCAAAACCTGCTGGAGGCGCTCGATACCCAGCCCGAGCCGGGAACGCTAAGCGGGACGGTCGGTTATGTGAACGACGACCGCAATCCGGCAGCCGGCGCGGTCGGGAATTGGGGCCAGTCGGTTTCCGCCGCGCTCGATTACGCCTACCGCAGCGTGGGCATCGACCTGGGCGCGCCGGTCTCGTTCAACACGGTGGAGCTGAAGGAAGCGTCGGGACCTTCGCGGATCGAGAAGTCCGACCTGTCCCTCTATGTCAGCGACGACAATACGACGTTCGCCAAAGTGACGGACTTCGATTTCCTCAAGCTTAACAATCGAATCATCCTTTACAATTTCTCCGCCACGGCCCGGTATGTCAAAGTTCACAATCATTTTGACGATACGTCGTTTACGTTCTCGAACCCGAATTTGCAGCAGATGCTCGCCGTGGCGAATCGGCCGGCCGGCCGGTGGACGGCAGGGGGCGGGGGCGTATGGGCGTACAAGAAGGCGATCTCCGTGTCGAACGGCGGAGCGCAGCTCCAGGAGGACCGCGCCGTTTACGTGACGAAGACGTCGCTCGGCGCAAGCGCGCTGCAGGCGGCGGGCAAGCTCGGCTACGATTATGCGGACTTACGCTTTGCGGACGCAAGCGGTCGGGAGCTGGCCTTCGAGATGGACGACGGCGGCTTCTTCGTTCGGATCCCGAGCCTCGCGGCAGGCGCAAGCGGAACGATCTGGCTCTATTACGGCAATCCGTCCGCTTCGTTCACGGGGGGCGGTCAGGAAGCGCTGCAGGTGGAGTACGGGAACAAGACGCTGGAGGATCATACGACGACGCCGTTCAAGGATAACGTCAAGCCGGTACTGCTCGCGAACGGCAGCCTGATGATGGTGGCCAACCGGGTTCAGTCGACGACCAGCGGCATTTACGCGAAGTATTCGTCGGACGGAGGGCGGACGTGGACGACGCCGGTCGAGATCGCGAATCTGAACAATGCGGGCCGGGACGAGCCTGCGGGAATGTTCGTCGATCCGGACAACGGCGACGTGCTGCTGTTTTTCTACTCTTACTACGGGTATACCACGACGGACTGCCTGAACGCATGCCGCAACGATCTTTACATGACCAGATCGACCGATAACGGCCAGACGTTCACGACCCCCCTGGCAGATCGACACGGGCACGCTCGTTTACGACGGCGTCACCTATCCGGTCAAGTATAACGTCACCTACGCGAACCCGATCCAGATCGCGAACGGAGATTGGATTTTCCCGTTCTCGTTCGTGAAGGACCCCGAAGGCGGCTTGGCCGTCAGCGTCGTCTACTCGACGGACAAGGGCGCGACCTGGCAACGCAGCGCCAGCCAACTGTCCGTTGCCGCAAGCGGCGGCGAGGGAGGTCTGTCCGAGCCCTCCATCCTTCAATTGACGGACGGCTCGCTTAAAATGTACATGAGGCAGCAGGTCTCGACCAAGGTCCGGCTGGCGGAGAGCGTCTCGACCGACAACGGGCGAACGTGGTCGACGCCGGTCGACGCGAACATGTTCTCGTCCAATACGATGTCCGTATTGACGCGCCATTCGAACGGCGATGTCCTGCTGCTGTGGCCGGGCAACAATGCGTTCGGAGGGACGAGCTATGTCCGCAATCCGCTCACGCTGGCGTACAGCAAAGACGAGACGGCGTCCTGGAACGCGATGCGCGATCTGCTCGGACGCACCCGGCTGTCCGGTCCCGGGGTGAACGCCGATACGATCAGCCGTCCCGCGACGCAAGCCGTCCACCGTTATGATCAATCCCGACACCTATCTTTTCGGCTGGTGGGGGACGAATCTGTCGACCGCGCAGACGCTGCTGATCGAGGATTTTCAGCGTTATCTGTACAAATCGCACGGCGTGTCCGACGGCTTCGAATACGAGGAGCTGAAAAACGATTACTGGTGGCAGCTCGGCTCGACGATCGCGGTCAGCCATAACCAGGCTCGGAGCGGAGCGGGATCGCTTCGTCTGCTGGACGACAACACGGCAAACCTGACCGCTGGCAGCCGCCTCTTCCCCGGAATGAGGCAGGGCATCGTCAAATTCAGCCTGTATGCGCACAGCCTTGCAGACTCGTTTTCCTTCTCCCTAAGGGAGCCTTATTCGTACATGCACGCGGCAGAAGGAACGATGTTCCAATTTTTCGTCGAGTCCGACGGTTCGCTGAAGGTGTACAACTCGGCGGGCGGCCGGATCGAGCTGCCGGTGACGACGGATCTGACGCTGGACGCGTGGCACGACATCGAACTGCGCTTCGACGCGACGGCCGGCACGATCGGCGTTTACGTCGACGGCGCCTTCAAGGGCACGGCCGGCACCTACAAGAGCGGCAATCTCGTTACGCATTTCAACATCGCCTCCGCGAGCACGGGCGCGACGGGCACCGATGTTTATATCGACGACCTGACGATCCGGAATACGGAGGCGGGTCTGCCGGCGGCCGGTACGGTCGGGACGGAACAGCCGGCCTGAGGCGCTTTGACAGTACAGGAGGATTGACTGCAACATGATGGCAGGTTGGTTGGAAAATTGGGCCGGGCAATGGGCGGCTGCGCCCGCGGGGCTGAGCCGCGCGATGGCCTTCCTGCGGGAGACGGACTTCGGGTCGATGCCGGCCGGCAGGATCGAGCTGGAAGGGGAGCGGATGTATGCGCTCTTGTCGGAGTCGGTGACGCGCTCGCCCGAGGCGGCTCTCGGGGAGGCGCACGGCGTCTACGCCGACGTTCATTATGTGCTCGACGGGGCGGAGCGTATCGGGTTCGCGCCGGCAGCGGACGGGACGAAGGTCAAACAGGATTTGCTGAAGACGGAGGATGTCGTCTTGTACGATCGACTGGTGCAGGAGAGCTGCCTTTATCTGCGCAAAGGGATGTACGCCGTCTTCCTGCCCGGCGAGATTCATCGTCCGGGCATGCATATAGATGCCCCGGCTTCGATTCGCAAGGTCGTGGTGAAGATTCGCCTGGATCGTCTGAATGCTTGAAAAGAGAACCCGTTCGCCTTGACGACGGGATGCAGGCTCGTGTTAGACCGCCGCCGGATTCGCGCCGGCGGTTTTTTTTTGCCGTTTGCCGCATCGCGCCGGCTTCAGTCGCCGGCTCGGCATGGAAGTCACGGTCGTGCCCCTGCTTGGCGAGCTGACGGAGCGCCAGCCGTCCTTAAGGATATTTGACGACCGGCCACTTCACCTTGCGCAGCGCGTTCAGCAGCTCGGGCGTCGCGTTCAGGTTCGCCTGGACCAGGTCTCTCGGCGTGAGCGCCATCCACTGGTTCAACGAGACGTCGGCGAACCGGTCGCTGCGGAACATCTCGAGAAACCAGAGCGTCTCGCTGCCCGTGTTTTGCACATAATGTCCGAAGGCGAAGGGAACATAGCCCACGTCCCCCGCCCTGACGTCGAAGGTCCGGGCGACGCCGTTGCCGCCGAATACGGTCATGCGGCCCTGCCCGCTTAGATAATACTGCCATTCGTCGTTATTCGGATGCCAATGCAGCTCCCGCATCGCGCCGGGCTCGATCTCGACGAGCGCGGCGGCGATCGTCTTCGAGACCGGGAAATTCGAGGAATCGACGATCCGCACGCTGCCGCCCGGCGTCCGAAGCGGCTCCTGCGCGAGCAGTTTGTGCTTGAAGGAGAGCGGAATGGGGCCGTACGGAGATTCTACGGCTTCGGAGGCGATCGGTCCGGGCACGCGATCCATGAAAATGTAAAGCTGACTGTCCGGCCGGCCGTCGAAGGCGGATTCGGGCACGCCGAAGTTCGCCGCCAGCACGTCCTTCGGCGTGTGCGCGAACCAGTCCGAGATCGACAGCGTGTTGAGGTCGGAGAAACTGCCGTCGTCGAAGACGAGCAGGAACTCGCAGCCTTCCGCAAGCGCCTGGATCGAATGCGGCAGTCCGGCAGGGAAGAACCATAGATCTCCCTTCTCGACGTCGGCGATGAAATTGCGTCCGTGCGCGTCGACCGACGTGATGCGGGCGCGGCCCCAGATCATATAGGCCCATTCGGACTGCTGATGCCAATGAAGCTCGCGCACGCCGCCCGGCACAAGGCTCATGTTGACGCCGGCGAGCGTCGTCGCGATCGGCAGATCCCGCACCGTGATCTCCCGGGACCATCCGCCTTGGTTCAGCTGCATGTGCGTATCGGAAAACGAAAATTTCATGTTGGGCAGCAAGCCCGCATCCGTGGCGGGAGGAACGAGCATATCCGGGTTCTCGAGATCTCTCAGCACGTCGCGGGGACCGAAGTCGGGACCGCCTGCGCCGTCCTTACGCACGGGCTGCGGCACCTTGATTGGGCTGGCCGGCATGCGTTTCCTGTGATCTTCCATCGGTCGGTGCGCTCCTTTCGGCTGACTTCCTTATCGCTCATATGTATGTATACCGGCTTGGATCGTATGTGCGGCCGAATATCCGATCGCGTCATTCAAATTTAGCATTCCGAATCGTGGAATCCGTAGAGGAAAGTGCAGATCTTGCACTTTCCTTTCTTCGTTTTCCTGCTATGTTCTGGGTGTAACGAAAATTCAATCCTAAGAGGAGGCAGTATGATGTCGGTTCGTTCCATTTGGATTCGCACGGTCAGCATGGCAAGCGTGTTGGCGCTCGCGGTCGGGCTCTTGCCCCCGCCCGGCGCAAGCGCGGCGACGACGTACCACGTATCGGCTACGGGAGGAAGCCTGACGGGCAACGGCACGTCTACGCCGTTCAAGACGATCAGCCAGTGCGCGGCGGTCATGACGGGGGGGCGATACGTGTATCATTGAATCCGGCACGTACCGGGAGACGGTAACGCCGACGAGCACGGGCACCTCGGGCGCGCCGATCCGGTTCGAAGCGGCTCCCGGCGCGACGGTCGTCGTCAGCGGCACCGAGCCGATCGGCGGCTGGAGCGTGCACAGCGGCAATATTTACGTTGCGGATTTTACAGGGACGCTCCCGGCCAATGAAAATCAGCTGTTCATTAAAAACGGCTCGACCGTCACCCCGCTCTGGGAGGCGCGGTGGCCGAATATCAGCGCCTATACCTTGCCCGGACTGATGAATGGCGTAGCCGTGGCCGACAACGGCGGACTGAACACGATTACCGATGCCGATCTGACCTCGACCGGCGTAAACTGGAACGGCGCCAAGATCTGGGTGCGCGGCGGCAATGCGTATCAAGGCATGACCAGTCAGGTCAATAGCTATAACAGTTCGACCGGCGTGCTCACTTACGCATCGATAACCGGAGACTATGCTGCGCTCTATCCGAAGCCGGGCAGCACTTACTTCCTCAGCGGCATCCTCGACGCGCTGGACGCGCCTAACGAATGGTACATCGACTCGGCCGCCCATAAGGTTTATTTATGGGCGCCGGGCGGCGGCGCTCCGGCCAACGTTGAAGTGAAAATGCGCAAGACGGCCTTCAACCTGAACGGTAAAAACTACATCCAGCTTGCGGGCATTCAGACGTTCGCCGCCAACATTACGATGGACGGCTCGAACAACAACCTGCTCGACGGCGTGAAGGCCGAGTACGTGTATTTCTCGAACTATTCCCAGAATACGACGAACCCCGACCAGTTGAACGGCGGCATCGCCATCGTCGGCAACGACAACGAGATCAAGAACAGCACGATCGCTTTTTCGTCCGGCACGCTGATCAACATCAACGGCAGCGGCAACCGGATCGTCAACAACTACGTCCACGACGGCAGCTATATGGCCTCCTACGATCCGCTGCTCAAGCTGGGGAGCGGAACGAACAATCTCATCAGCGGCAACAAGCTGGAAAATTCGGGACGATACATCATCTATTGGAACAACGGCGTCGCCGAGATTTCCTACAACGATATCTCGAACGGCATGTGGCTGTCCCGTGACGGCGCCCTGATCTACGCATGGGGGACGGATCTTGGCAACAGCAACATCCACCACAATCTGATCCATGACAGCGTGCACGGCAGTACCGCGAACGACATGCGCGTCGGCCTTTATTTTGACAACTATACCGAAAATGTCGTCGCGCACCACAATGTCATCTACAACAACGACGTGGGCATCCAGATGAACACGCCCGGCAACTACAAGCTGATCTACAACAATACGGTCGTGAACAACCCGACGGCAAGCATCGGCTACGGCGGCGATTCTTCCAGCCCTTACAAGAACGAGTTATACGGTACGCGCGTGTTCAACAATATTTTCACCGATCCGGTATCCCTAACGGCGGACGTGGTCCGAGGCTTCAATACGATCACGGGAGACGGTCTCAATTTCGCGAATGCCGCAAGCAACAATTACAGGCTTAATATCAACTCGACGGCCGTTAACATGGGGGCGATCATCCCCGGTATTACGGACGGTTATGTCGACGCCGCGCCGGACGCCGGCGCTTACGAGTACGGCGGAACGGACTGGACGGCCGGCACGTCCGCGACGGCGCCGACTTCCTACAATCCGGTCGCGACGCCTTACATGAACCTGATCTACAACAGCGGCTTCGAAAAGCTTTTGGAAGGCTGGACGCCATGGACGACGTCGCCGTCGACGGCTACCGCGACGGACGGCAACATCGAGGGCGCGTACGCCAACTCCGACTTTCGCAAGCGCGGCGTCCGCACGCGATTGAAGCTTGGCGCCGGCGGCGGCGTCGAGCAGCTGATCACGGGCCTTTCGCCGAATACGAAGTACAAATTCGTCGCTTGGGTATATACCGACACGGCCGGCCAAGCCATCAACGTAGGCGTGCTTAACTATGGCGGGGCCGCGATCGACGTATCCCAAAGCACGGCCAACCAGTATGTACGCAAGGAAGTCGAGTTTACGACGGGCGCGACCGACACCTCCGCCAGAGTACGCATCTGGAGAGCGGCCGGCGCGACGGGCAACGCGTATGCGGACGATACCGGATTGTTCCCGATGACGGATTACGATCCCGGCGTCTATAAGAACCAGGCGCTCGGCAAAACGTCGATTACGGCGAGCGGCGCGCTTGGCTTCCCCCGAACGCCTGACCGACGGCTCGACGGCGGCGTACTCCAACATGGACGATACCGGACCGCAATGGGTCAAGATCGATCTGGGCCGCAGCTACGAGCTGGACAAGATCAACTTGCTGCATTACTACACGGCAACGGATATCCGCACCTATCACGACGTCATCGTGCAGCTGTCCAACGATTCGACCTTCGCGACCAAGACGACCGTCTTTAACAACGACGCCGACAATTCCGCTGGCCAAGGGACGGGGACGGACGCCGAGTATGCGGAGACGGCGGCAGGCAAAGACATCGCGTTCGCGAAAACGAATGCGCGGTACATCCGGCTCTGGTCGAACGGCAATACCAAGTACGACACGCAGCACTACACCGAGGTCCAGGCATGGGGCGTTCCGGCCGTCACGCCGACTTCGCCGCTGCAGGGTCGAAAAAACGTGGCGCCTCTGGCTAAAGACAGCCGTATTACGTTTAGCTCGGCTTTAGGGAATCCGAATCGGGTTACCGACGGCAGGATGGACAACGGCTTCGCCAATCAAGACGGCCCTTCGGGCGGGCCTGCAAGCCCGCAGTGGATTCAACTCGATCTGGGGCAGAAATTCAGGCTCGATCAGATCAAGGTGTGGCATTTTATAACCTTTGACCGCATCTATTACGACGTCATTATTCAGTTGTCCAACGATCCGACGTTCCCTTCATCGGGAACGACGACCGTCTTCAACAACGATGACAACAATACGGCCGGACAAGGCGCGGGCACGGACGCCCTGTATGCGGACAATGCGGCCGGAAAAACGGTTAACTTCCCGTTGACGACAGCCAGGTACGTGCGCTTGTGGGCGAACGGAAATCAGAACAACAACTCGCAGCATTACGTGGAAGTCGAGGTGTACGGATCGCCGGATTACGGCTTGGGAACTTGAATCATTATCGGATTCGAAGAAAAGCGCACATGGCTGCGCTTTTCTTTTTAACATATCAGAAGGTATAACATTCGGGGTGAAGCTCAGACTTCACCCTTTTCTTAATTATATGGGACTGCCGAGACGCAGCGACGCTTAGAGCGAGGGGATTTGTTCCTACATGGGACTGCCGAGACGCAGCGACGCTTGGAGCGAGGGGATTTGTTCCTAAATAGGACTGCCGAGAAGCAGCGACGCTTGGAGCGAGCGGATTTGTTCCTACGTGGGACTGCCGAGACACAGCGACGCTTGGAGCGAGCGGATTTGTTCCTACATGGGACTACCGAGACGCAGTTGCGCTTGGAGCGAGCGGATTTGTTCCTATATGGGACTACCGAGACGCAGCGATGCTCGGAGCGAGCGGATTGGTTCCTACATGGGACTGCCGAGACGCAGCGACGCTTGAGCGAGCGGATTTGTTCCTACATGGGACTGCCGAGACGTAGCGACGCTTGGAGCGAGCGGATTTGTTCCTAAATGGGACTGCCGAGAAGCAGCGACGCTTGGAGCGAGCGGATTGGTTCCTACATGGGACTACTGTGAAGCAGCGACGCTTGGAGCGAGCGGATTTGTTCCTACATGGGACTACCGTGAAGCAGCGATGCTTGGAGCGAGCGGATTTGTTCCTATATGGGACTGCCGAGACGCAGCGACGCTTGGAGCGAGCGGATTTGTTCCTACATGGGACTGCCGAGACGCAGCGACGCTTGGAGCGAGGGGGATTGTTCCTAGATGGGACTGCCGAGACATAGCGACGCTTGGAGCGAGCGGATTTGTTCCTACGAGGGACTGCCGAGACGCAGCGACGCTTGGAGCGAGGGGATTTGTTCCTAGATGGGACTACCGTGAAGCAGCGACGCTTGGAGCGAGCGGATTTGTTCCTACGTGGGACTGCCAAGACGCAGCGATGCTTGGAGCGAGGGGATTGTTCCTAGATGGGACTGCCGAGAAGCAGCGATGCTTGGAGCTTGGAGCGAGCGGATTTGTTCACGATTCAGCAAGCTATAAAATCGACATATAAAGCCTTTCGGCGCTCTTCAGCTTGGAATACGCCGCAGTCCCGACCAGCAACGCTGCACAGCCCCTCGTCTCGCCAGGCACCGCTGCAAATGAGAACTGCGGGAATAACGGAAGGCAAACCGAGCGAAGATACCGGACTCAGATGGACTCAGATGACGCTATTTCGCAAGAAACTTTGCAATCGCGTTCTTTACGGACTGGAAAGTCGTTATTCGCCCGGATTCAGGCTAAAAAGGTCTCCAATCCCGCAATAGGGGTTCCTGGGTCCGCATGCGGGTCGCAAAGCGCGATAGGAAATGAAATAAGGGACACTCAGTCCGTCTCCATGCCGCTTACGCGCGCGAACAATAGGCCAGCATCATTTATGTTGCACTATTTATTTATTAGGGTGTATTATATATAAAAAATACACACTATTTATAATTCGGAGGCTGGAGACATGGAGAGAGAGCTGGCGCTTGAGATCGTACGGGTAACGGAGCTGGCCGCGCTGGCGTCCGCGCCATGGATGGGCAGAGGGGACAAGCATCATGCCGACGGCGCGGCCACTTCGGCCATGCGCGCGATGTTCGACTCGGTATCGGTAAGGGGGGACGGTCGTGATCGGCGAAGGAGAGATGGACGAGGCGCCGATGCTGTATATCGGCGAAGCTGTCGGCAGCGCGCAGGGGCCCGAGGTCGACGTCGCGGTCGACCCGCTTGAGGGCACCGAGATCGTCGCCCGCGGGCTGAACAACGCGATGTCGGTCATCGCCGTGGCCGGCAAAGGGAGTCTGCTGCACGCGCCCGATATGTATATGGAGAAGCTGGCCGTGGGGCCCGAACTCGCGGGCAAGGTCAGCCTGTCCGATCCGCTGGAGAAGACGCTCCAGACGGCGGCGGAGCAGCTCGGCAAGCCCGTGCGGGAGTTGACGGTCATGCTGCTGGACCGGGATCGGCACGCGCATATCGTACGGACGCTGCGCGACGTCGGCGTACGTATCAAGTTTCTCTCCGACGGTGATGTCGCCGGCGCTTTGGCGCCTTCTTTTCCCGAAGCCGGCATCGACCTGTACGTCGGATCAGGCGGCGCGCCCGAGGGCGTGCTGGCCGCAGCCGCGCTGCGCTGCCTGGGCGGCGAGATTCAGGGCCGTCTCATGCCGGCGGACCGGCGCGAGTACGAACGCTGCCTCGAGATGGGGCTGGCCGACCCGGAGAAGGTGTTGACGATGGACGATATGGTCGGCACCGGGGACGTCATCTTCGCCGCGACCGGCGTCACGCCGGGCGAATTCATGGGCGGCGTGCGGTACTTGCCCGGCGACCGGGCGGAGACGCATTCGATCGTCATGCGGGCGAAGACGCGGACGATCCGGCATATCCGCTCGCTCCATCATCTGCCGAGCAAGCCGCTCCTGCTCGACTTGGCCTCGCGTACCGCGACGGCGACGACTTCGCCCAATATTGCGGCTTATTAATCAATCCTGTACACTATTCATAGCTTCGCTCCATATTCGGCCCTGACGGAAGCCGGCAGGGCCGAGACCAATCGAGAAGCGATCGGAATAGTTCGGACAGCCGGGAGGGAGCACCAATCGAACTGACGCCAAGACAGCTTGCCATCGTCGAGCGCGTGCGGAGCCATGCTCCGATCACGGGAGATCAGATCGCCGAATCGCTCGGTATCAGCCGTCCGACCATCCGGTCGGACTTATCCGTGCTGGTCATGCTCGGGCTGATCGACGCCAAGCCGAAGGTCGGCTATTTTCCCGGACGCCAGCTGTCGCCCGACGGACGGGCCAGGGACCGGCTTGTCGCGCTGAAGGTGAAGGATATGATGAGCAGGCCCGTCGTCATTCAGGAGACGGCCAGCGTGAACGATGCGGTCATCTCGCTGTTCGTAGAAAATACCGGCATTCTGTCGGTGACGGACGGCGAAGGCTATCTCGCCGGGCTTGTCACCATCAAGGATCTGCTCAAGGTGACGCTGGGCAATCCGAGTGCGGCCTCGATCCCTGTGAGCATGGTCATGACCCGCTTCCCGAGGATCGTCACGGTGACGCCCGAGGACACGCTTTGGGACGCCGCGAAGAAGCTGCTGCATCACCAGATCGGCGGAATGCCGGTGGTGCGGCCGGCCGGCGGCGGCGGCGGCTCCGGCCGGCGGTCGCCTCTCGAGGTGGTGGGCAGGGTGTCCAAGACGACGATGACGCAAGCGCTGGTCGATCTGACGGAGATTACATAAGAAGGCTAGGATGGAGGAGACGAAATGTCTGACCATGCGGAGCATACGATATTCGTGTGCTCGGATGCACTCGGGGATACGGCCGAAGCGGTGGCGCGGGCGACGCTCCGCCAATTCGCGACGGATAAGGCGGTCATTCGGCGCTTTGGACATATCAAGACCGAGGACGAAGTGAAGGCCATATTAAAGGAAGCGGTCGGCGGTCGCGTGCTCATCGCCTATACGCTCGTTCAGCCCGAACTCCGCGACACGATGCGCGAGGAGGCGCTCAGGCTCGGCGTCCGCGCCGTCGACGTGATGGGTCCCATGATGCAGGCGTTTATCGACACGTTTAACGACGCGCCGAAGTATCAGCCCGGCTTGCTGCACGAGATGGACGAATCCTATTTTCGCAAGATCGAAGCGATCGAATTCGCCGTCAAATACGACGACGGCAAGGATCCCCGCGGCCTGCTCAAGGCGCAAGTGGTGCTCGTGGGCGTATCGCGTACGTCGAAGACGCCGCTTAGCATTTATCTGGCGCACAAAGGCATCCGAACGGCCAACTATCCGCTCACGATCGAAGTCAAGCCGCCGGAGGAGCTGTTCATGAAAGGGAAGGATCGGCTCCTGATCGGATTGACGATGGATCCCGAGCGGCTCACGCGCATCCGATCGGAACGGCTCAAGGCGCTCGGTCTGCCCAGCCAGGCCCATTATGCGTCTCCGGACCGTATTCGGCAGGAGATCGAATTCGCGGGAAGGATCATGGACCGGCTGCAGTGCCCGGTCATCGACGTGACGGAGCGGGCGATCGAAGAGACGGCAGGGCTTATTCTGGAGATGCTGTGAGCGATTCGACCGGCAATGATAATTAAGCTTGATAATCATTATCAGCCCTGTTATAATTCAAAAAGAAAAGAAGGAACCGGTGAAGTTCCTTCTCCTCAAAAGGCAATGATCGGTTTATTTTACTTCGAATGTCCCGCAGTCCGTCTCTTCGGACTTGGAAGGCTCCTTGCGGCTGTGCATCGTGACGAAGATGCTTTCTGCTTTGCAATGATTTTCTTCCGCCCAGAAGCGGCAGGAATTGACTTCGCAGCGAACGTCCTTTGCCATGTTGTTCACCTCGCTCTCTCGGGCCGAGCTTCGAATACCGAGGTCGTCAAGTTGGCGCTTGATGCGGCCTTCGCCTCTTCCCGAACGGGAAGGGGTTATTCGATTTTCGGCGGTATTTATTCTTTTATATACTACCAGATATGCTTGTCTGAATCAATGTATGCCGCTTTTGTGGAAGCGCTGCGAGAGGTTGACAATGTTCGTTCGCCATGATATCTTTAATTTAAGATAAATGATATTGAGATAAAGGGAATCGGAGTGATCGAGAATGTCGGACCTCAACGCCTCGGATCAAAATATATCGTTGAAGCTGTTCGTCGTGCTGTCGAAGGCCTATCGGAGCCTGATGGACCGGGCGGTGCGGGATATGCGCGAGCAAGGGCTCAGCCCCTCCGAGTTCGGCATCATGGAGGTGCTTTACGCCAAAGGAAGGACGCCGATTCAGCAGATCGCGGGCAAGATGCTGCTGACAAGCGGCACGATGACCTACAACATCGACAAGCTGGAGGACAAGGAGCTGATTCGCCGGGTGCTCAGCCGGGAGGACCGCCGGGTGGTGTTCGCGGAGCTGACGGAAAAAGGGACGGCGCTGTTCGACGATATTTTTCCCAAGCACGCGAGCAAAATTCAGGGCATGATGGACGTCCTGAGCGGCGAAGAACAGCAGGAAGCGATTCGGCTGCTGAAGCTGATCGGCAAAGGCGGGGCGGACTAGCGGCGCTCGGCTATCGGCAAGAGGGCTTGGCGCTAACCGGTTTGTCTGCGTCCAAGGGATGAGACTGCTTCCGAACTGAATGAATTAAAAGGGGTTGATGAAGATGACGCTCAAGCTTAAAGGCATTCATCACGTATCGGCGATCACGGGCACGGCCGTGGGCAACGTCGACTTTTATACGAAGACGCTCGGGATGCGGCTGGTCAAAAAGACGGTGAACCAGGACGATACGTCCGTTTATCATTTGTTCTACGGGGACGAGCGGGGGGAACCCGGGCACTGAGCTGACGTTTTTCGAATTTCCGACAGCGTGGCGAAGCCGGCCGGGCACCAGCAGCATCTCTGCGGTCTCGCTGCGCGTGCCGAGCGACGAGGCGCTGACGTATTGGCAGCATCGCTTCGTACAGTTCGAGGTCGATCACGACGGGATCGAAAGCCGCGGCGGGCGGCTGACCCTGGCATTCCGCGACCCTGAAGGCCAGCGACTGATCCTCGTTTCCGACGAGCGGGACACGGGCGTCGCCGGCGGCAAGCCTTGGAGCAAGAGCGAGGTGCCTGCCGAATTCGGCATCGTCGGACTCGGTCCGGTTCAGCTCACGGTCCTCCGCTCGGCGCCGACCGAGCGGGTGTTGACGGAGCTGATGGGCTACAGAAGGATCGGGCAATACGCGTCCCCCCGTCGCCGGCCAGCCCGACATCGCCGTATTCGAGACAGGGGAGGGCGGCAGCGGCTCGGAGATCCATCTGGAGGAACGCGACGATCTGAAGCAGGAACGCCAGGGCATCGGCGCGGTGCATCACGTAGCCTTTCGCGTGGAGGACGAGGCGGAGCTGCGCGCGTGGATCGGGAAGATCTCGTCGGCCGGTCTCGTCAACTCGGGTTTTGTCGACCGCTTCTATTTCAAATCGCTATACTTCAGGGAACCGAACGGAATTCTGTTCGAATTGGCGACGGACGGTCCGGGCTTCGACACCGACGAGCCGCTGGACCGGCTTGGCGAGCGGCTCGCGCTGCCGCCGTTTCTGGAACCGCATCGCGAGCGGATCGAGGCGGACCTGAAGCCGATCTGACCGCGTTGAGCTCAAATACCGAATTGGAGGAGATATCGATGTCCATGATCCATATTTACGAACCCGGCAAGAGCCCGAACGCGCCGACGCTGCTGCTGCTCCACGGTACCGGCGGCTCGGAGCGCGACCTGCTCGGCGTCGGCCGCATGCTGAACCCCGAAGCCGCGCTGCTTGGCGTCAGAGGCAACGTATCCGAGCGAGGCATGGCCCGCTTCTTCAGGAGAATCGCCGAAGGCGTGTTCGACGAAGCGGACCTGATCGTGCGGACGGCCGAATTGAATGCCTTTGTCGACGAGTGCGCGGACAAGTACGGCTTCGACAGGCGCAACGTCGTGGGCGTCGGCTATTCGAACGGCGCCAATATCGCGGCCAGCCTGCTGTATCACCACCAGGATGCGCTCAAAGGGGCCGTGCTGTTCCATCCGATGGTGCCGCGCAGAGGGGTGGCGCTGCCCGATCTGTCCGGCGTGCCCGTATTCATCGCGGCGGGCCGCAACGATCCGCTCTGCACGATGGCCGAGAGCGAGGAGCTGGCGGCTGCGCTGGGCGCCGCCGGCGCTGCGGTCGAGACGCACTGGGAGAACGGCGGGCATCAGCTGTCGAGAACCGAGGTCGAAGCGGCCGCGGCATGGCTGCGCGGAAGCGGACGATGAAGGTCAAACGAATCGTAGCGAACGTGGCTGCGGCCGATCTGTCGGCGGCCAAGCGATTTTATGGAGAAGTGCTTGGCCTCGACGTTCTGATGGATCACGGCTGGATCGCCACGTACGGGACGGATGCAGACATGCGGACGCAGATCGGCATCGCGACGGAGGGGGGCTCCGGCACGCCCGTGCCGGACTTGTCCATTGAAGTCGACGATATCGACGAGGCGCTCGCGCGTATGCGGCAGGCCGGATTTTCCGTCGAATACGGGCCGGCGGACGAGCCTTGGGGCGTACGGCGCTTCTACGTGCGGGATCCGTTCGGCAAACTCGTGAACATTTTGGCCCATCTTTGACGCCGCTGCTTTGTTGCCGCTTTTCCGACCGTAGCTGGGCTTGCTTTAGTAAAGGCAAAAGTTACTCTATAGCTAGGTTTGATATACGGTCTGCGCGGTGCTATAAAAGCAAAATGTTACTCTACAGGTTCGCGAACAAGTGTGAATGGGGCTGCAGGGACGATGTCGCGTTCGGCAGCAGTTACACGGATTTTCCGCATAATTCCGTTCTGCGCACGACAAAAAAAGAGGGACGAAGCAGATCACGCTGCTTCGCCCCTCTTTTTTGCGTTCCGGATCAGCGGCGGCGCTGGGCGCCGGCGGAGCGGGCTGCGCCGCGGTAGCCGCCTTCGAAGTCGTCGGAGTATACGTCCTTCGTCGTGCATACGGTGACATGATGGTAGACGGGCACGCAGTGGTGGCGCCGGACGACCTCGACGGTCTGCACGACCTCGACGTGCTGGGGATGGTAGTAGTCCTCGTATACCGTTTGCGGCGGATCGTATACGGTCTTGCTAACGCATTTTGGGCAATCCGACATATCTGCCAACTCCTTCGCTTGGGATGTCGTACAGTATACGGGTCGGACGCCCTGTTGGACTGTTCATCCGCCTAGCGGGCGATTTATTCCTCGAATTCGATGCTATCTTCGGACAGTCGCGCGATGCGGGCCAGCGATTCGACGCGGTACCCCGCTTCTGTAAGCAGCCTTCTTCCCGGCTGAAACGACTTCTCGATGACGATGCCGATGCCTGCCACGGAAGCGCCGGCTTTGCGCACGATGCCCGCCATCGCCTGGGCGGCTTGTCCGTTCGCGAGGAAGTCGTCGACGATCAGCACGACGTCCGCAGGAGAAAGAAACTGCTTGGAGACGGACACCTCGCTCTCTTCCTGCTTCGTGAAGGAAAAGGATCGTTCGGTCCACAGATCGTCCTTGAGCGTGAGCGATTTGCGTTTTTTGGCGAAGACGAGCGGCACCCGGAGACCTAAAGCGGTCATCAGCGCGGGCGCGATGCCGGAGGATTCGAGCGTGAGCACCTTGGTGACGCCGGCGTCTTTGAACAAGGAGACGAACGTCTCGCCGATATCGGCCATCAGGACCGGATCGACCTGGTGATTCAGGAAGGCGTCGACCTTGAGTACGTCGGGGCCGAGCACGCGGCCTTCCGTGCGGATTTTTGCTTTTAGCTTTTCGATGACTGGCAGCCCCTTTTGTGCGGATGATCCCCATTATAAAGGATGCGGCCCGACTTTTCTTAACTCTTCGCGCATAATGGCTGTAATTTCCACGCAAAATGAGACAGCCGAGCGAACGATTGGAACGAAGAAGGGCAGGGGATGCGAAATGAAAAAAGGATGGCGATGGAAAAAGCGCCTGCTGAAAAGGGGCGGCATTCGGCTGGCGTCCGTTGCCGCGGCGGTCATTGTGGCGTTAAATGCGTTGCCTGCGCCGTCGTCGGCGAGCGCGGGCGTGCCGGCCGGGCAGGACGCGCCGAAGGAACATACGGTCGCGGTCGTGATCGACGACTTCGGCAACCGGATGAAGGGGACGGCCGAAATGCTGCGATTGCCGATTCCGATCACCGCGGCGGTCATGCCGTTCCTGCCGACCTCGCAGGCGGACGCCGAAGCGGCGCATGCGGCAGGAAAAGAGGTGATCGTGCATTTGCCGATGGAGCCGGTAAGGGGCAAAGCGAGCTGGCTGGGTCCGCGGGCGATCTTGACCGCCTTGTCCGACGAGGAGATTCGTCTTCGTACCGAGGCGGCGATCGCGGATGTGCCGCATGCGGTCGGCATGAACAATCATATGGGCTCGCGCGCGACGGCGGACGAACGCGTCATGCGCATCGTGCTGCAGGTATGCAAGGAGCGCGGCTTGTTTTTCCTGGACAGCCGTACGTCCTACAAATCCGTCGTGCCGAAGCTGGCCCGCGAGATGGGCGTGCCTCTGCTGCAAAATGATTTGTTTCTAGACGATGTCTATACGGACAGGCACGTCGGAGGCCAACTATTGCTGCTGAAGTCGCGCGCGCAAAAGCACGACCGCACGGTCGTCATCGGTCATGTGGGCCCGCCGGGGTTGATCACTTCCGGTCAGCTTGCGGCCGCCATTCCTGCCCTGCGCCAGGCGCCAGTCCGGTTTGTCAGGCTGAGCGAGCTTCTCCCGCCAACCGCGCCTTATCCGCTGCCGGGAGCGGAGCTTCCGGGCTCGGCGTCTAAAGATTCGGATCCGGAATCGAAGCTGCGGGAAGACAGTCCGACGAGCCGATAGGCCGCGATGCCGTCGGCGATCGCCGTAGCGATCGCGGTCTGGCCAGCCGAGTTCGTGAGCATGTTCAGATCGCCAGGGTTGCTGATAAAGCCGGTCTCGACGATGACGCTCGGGGGACCGGCTTTTTTTGAGCACGTAAAACTGATCGCCCGCGAGCGGCGGGACGTTCGTGCGCTGCTGCTTGTTAAGCCGTTCCTGGATGAGCGAGGCAAGCAGCGCGCTTCCCGCGTCGAGGCGGTGGAGTACGACCGGTCCGCGAACCGATTTTCGCTTGGACCAGTTGACGTGAACGCTGACGAACACGCCGGCGCCGATGTCGCGGGCCAGTCCTTTGCGCTGCGACAGGTCGCGCTGATGGCGGGAGGAGCGGAGCCAACGGTTGTCGTCGCTCAGCGCATAGTCGCCGGTTCGGTTAAGCACGGCATGCATGCCGCGGCTCCTCAGGATGAGATATAGCTTGCGCGAGATGGCAAGATTGATGTCCTTCTCCAGGATGTTCCCGACATGCGTGCCGCCGTCGATGCCGCCGTGTCCCGCGTCGATCAGCACGTCGGCGGCCGGCAGCGTATGCCTCGCGACGGGACTGCCTGCGATCGGCGGCGCAAGGCCCGCGTCCGCAGCCTCGGCATTGACGGAGGGAAGCGGGAGCGGGCCATGAGCTGCCATGAGGCATACTAACGCTGCGCAAAAGCGTCTTGTGTAGTTGGATAACATGCGATCGTCCGTCTCCTTCCGGCCCGGGGCGAAGATTCTGCCGTTAGCGTGGCTCGGGACGGACGATCTCATTCATCGGAAAGGAGCGAAGCGTAAAGCGGAGATTCAAGCTTCGGCTTCAAGCTTCGCCCTGCCGTCCGGGCTCAGCCAGGTGCGCTTCCAGACGCCCTGCACGATCGAGAGCGTGACGAGCGCGGCGAGCGCGATGCAGGCCATCGTGACAAAACCGGGCGTATAGGAGCCGGTCTTGCCGTACAGGCTGCCGAGCAGCAGCGGCAGCAGGTAGCCGCCGAAGCCGCCGGCCGCGCCTACGATGCCGGTCAACAGGCCGATGTCCGCGCCGAAGCGCTGCGGGATCAGTTGGAACACGGCGCCGTTGCCCGTGCCAAGACTCATCATCGCAAGGAACAGGAGCGGGATGACGACGGCCAGCGGCGGCAGCGACGAGATGGTGAGGAACAGAAGGCCGCCGGCGGCATACAGAACGATCAGCATGCGAATGCCGCCGATTTTGTCGGACAAGTATCCGCCCACGGGGCGGAAGAAGCTGCCGGCGATGACGCAGATCGTCGTGAAATCGGCGGCGCGGACGGCGGACAGGCCGTATTGGGCGTTAAAGAAAATGGTCAGGTAGTTGGTCAGGCCGACGAAGCCGCCGAACGTGACGCCGTACATCAGGCAGAACAGCCAGGTATCCCGTTTTTTTAGCACGGCCGCGTATTGGGACAGCTTTTTCGGCGCGGGCTGCGTCGGGCTTTCTTTGGCGAATACGGTGAAAACGATGAACACGAGCCCGATCGGAATGAGCGCGAGCCCGAAAACGGTCTCCCAGCCGCCGAAATGCGTGGCCAGCCGGTTGGCGAACAGCGTGGAGAATACCGTGCCGCTGTTGCCCGCTCCCGCGATGCCCATTGCGAGGCCTTGATATTGAGGCGGATACCAGCGGCTTGCGAGCGGCAGCGCGGCGGCGAACGAGGCGCCGGCGAAGCCGAGCAGCAGCGCTACGATATAGAGATGATTCAGCGAATCCACGAATTGCCATCCCCATATCAGCGGCACCATCGTCGCGAGCAGGCCGAACTGTCCCGTACGCTTGGGGCCGATATAGTCGGTCAAAAATCCGAATACGAGCCGCAGCAAGGAGCCCCCGAGGACGGGCAGCGCCACCAGGTTCGCTTTTTGAATCGGCGTCATCGGATAATCGTTCATCATAATGACCGCGAGCGGTCCGATCAATACCCAAACCATGAAGCTCATGTCGAAGTACAAAAACGCGCTGAATAAGGAAGGCTTGTGCCCGCTCTTCCAAAATCCTTTGTCTTTTACGATTTCCATTCGAATCCGCCTCCCATGATATACAAGGTCACATATGGCTTGGGCCTTGTCACGCGCCATGGCGGGGTCCAAAATACGAAAAGACGCACCTTGACCATGGCGAAAGTGACACCCCAGTGCGCGGTACGTCATTGTACCGGGCGATCGGATGCTTTCGGTCACGTCATTGTGAGCCAATTTGGATTATACAGGGGCTGTGAAATGCGTGTCAATATATATAACATAATAATTAAAACCGCCGTGATACATGTATCGTTTAGAGAATATTAATAAGATTGAGTGATAATTATTGACATCAATTCGCTCAGCGCCTATGCTAATGAGAGAATCCGCGGCACAATGACGTGCCCGAACCCGGCGACGAAGCCCGCCCCTTATGGAGGGGACGGGTTTTTTACGTTCTTTTTCGGGCATTTGCCGCGGCGCAGGAAGGAGAGTATCCATGGCGAAGCCCAAACTCGTGCTGGTCGGCAACGGCATGGCCGGCATTCGATGCCTCGAAGAGATCCTAGCTTTGGCCCCGAACGCCTTCGAGGTCACCGTGATCGGCAAGGAACCGGCGCCGAACTACAATCGCATCCAGCTGTCCAAGGTGCTGCAGGGGGGCGCGTCGCTTCAGGACATTATCCTGAACGATTGGTCGTGGTATGCGGAACGAGGCATCCGGGTGCTCTCGGGACAATCGGTCGTTCGCGTGCGCGCTGACGAACGCAGCGTCGAGACCGATTCGGGGCACCGTCTCCAATACGACAAACTGATTCTTGCGACCGGCTCGTCCGCCTTCGTGCCGCCGCTCCCCGGCGCAGGCAAGCCGGGCGTGCTGGCGTTTCGGACGATCGAGGACTGCCGCCGGATCATGGAGGCCGCCGCACAATACCGAAAGGCCGCGGTGCTTGGAGGCGGACTGCTCGGACTAGAGGCTGCACGGGGACTCCTGAATTTGGGCATGGAGGTGGAGGTCGTCCACAACTCGCCCTTCCTGATGAATCGTCAGCTCGACCGCATGTCGGCCGAACTGCTTCGTACGGCGCTGGAAGAGCAGGGCATGCGATTCAAGCTGGGCAAGACGACGACGCGGATCATCGGGCGCAAGCGCGCGGAAGGGCTCTTGTTCGCGGACGGCTCGAAGCTCGAGGCGGACCTGATCGTTCTGTCGGTGGGCATCAGCCCGAACGTCGCGTTCGCGAAGGCGAGCGGCATCGAGACCAATCGGGCCGTGATCGTGAACGATTATATGGAAACGAACGTGCCGGACGTCTTTGCGGTCGGCGAATGCGCCGAGCACAGAGGCATCGCCTACGGGCTCGTGGCGCCGCTTTACGAGCAGGGCAAGGTGCTGGCGCGCGTCGTCTGCGGCCTGGATACGGAGCCGTATGCGGGGAGCATGCCCTATGCGCAATTAAAAGTATCGGGCATTAACGTTTTTTCGGCCGGCGTCGTGCGGGACGGCGAGGCGAACACGGTGCTGCAGGCTTACGACGGCTTGCGCGGCACGTACAAACGGGTTACGGCGGAAAACGGGCGTATCGCGGGCGTGGTCCTGTACGGCGACACGGACGAAGGGCAGACGCTGCTCGGCCATCTGAAGCGGCGCGCCAAGGTCGAAGCGCTGGCGCGTACGCAGACTGGCGAGGCTCCCGCCGGCGGCGCAAGCGACGCGGCCGCGGCGTCGATGGCGGATGCGGATACGGTATGCGGCTGCAACGGGGTATGCAAGGGCGCGATCGTCCGCTCGGTCGCCGAGGACGGCTCGGACACGATCGAGCGCGTCCGGGAGCGGACGAAAGCATCGAGCTCCTGCGGCGGCTGCAGCGGCATGGTCGCGGCGATTCTGCGCTTGGCGCTGGCCGGCGCGGCATCGGCCGCGCCGCCGGATCCCGCGCTGTGCGACTGTACGCCGCTCGGGCATCGCGCGCTTCGGCTCGCGCTGGCCGAGAAGCGCCTGCGCACGCCTGCCGAAGCGATGGCTGCCCTGGAATGGCGGAGCGCCGACGGCTGCGCCGTATGCAGGAGCGCGCTGCGCTACTATACCGGAACGTACGGCTCGACAGCGGACGAGGGGCGGTTGGTCGTGCAGGTCGGGGCGGCCGGAAGCGGCGCCGAATTCAAAGCGGGAGCTTCCGCGGACATGGCCGAGTCGCTGCGTCGAAGATTCGCGAACGCCGAGCTGCCGTGCCGGGTCCAGGCTGCCGTCGCAGGCTGGGCCGGCGAGCCGGTCGGCCTGCTCGTCCGGGATCTCGGACTCGCCCGCGCGCCGGCAGGCTGGGAGCTGTACGCCGGCGGTCATGCGGAGCGCCCGGTCAAGCAGGCGCAGCTCATCGCCGTCGAGCCGTCGGCGGATACGGCGCTCGAGATGGCCGAGGCGCTGCTGAGATGGTACCGTGCGGAGGCGGACTACGGCGAGCCGGTCTGGCGCTGGCTCGAGCGCACGGGACTGTCCGCCGCGCGCGAGCGCCTGCTTGACGCCGACGCCCGCGAAGCGATGGTCGCGGAGGGCATCGCCGCAGCGGCCAACTGATCCGCGATAGCAGCATGACGAAGACGATCGGCAGGCGATCGCGCCGGCCGCGCCACAAGGAGGAGTCGACCATGCAGGCCATGCAGGCAAGCTTCGATACGCAATGCCCGTTCTGCAGCGTTCAGTGCAAGATGCGGGTCATCGAAGAGAAACAGACGGATCGGCGTCCGACGTACAGGATCGAAGGGCTGCCCAATGCCGCGTCCGAAGGACGGCTATGCGTCAAGGGTATCAACGCGTATCAGCACGCGCTGAGCCGCGAACGGCTGCTGAAGCCGCTGCTCAAGACCGACGGCGCCTTTCGCGAGATTTCCTGGGATGAGGCGCTGAACGTGATGGCGGACCGTTTTTCCGTCATCCGGACGGAGAGCGGTCCGGACGCCGTCGGCCTTTACGGCGGCGGCTCGCTGACCAACGAGTCGGCTTATGTCTTGGGCAAGTTCGCCCGCGTGGCGCTCGGAACGAGGTACATCGATTATAACGGCCGGTTTTGCATGTCGGCGGCCGCGTCAGCCGGCGTCAAGACGTTCGGTCTGGACCGGGGGTTGACCAATCCGCTGACCGAGGTGACGCAGACCGAATGCATCGTGCTGGCCGGGACGAACATCGCGGAATGCCAGCCGACGCTGATGCCGTACTTCACGAAGGCCAAGGAGAACGGCGCGCGCATCATCGTCATCGATCCTCGGACGACGAAGACGGCCGAGATGGCCGATATCCATCTGAAGGTGAAGCCCGGCACGGACCTGGCGCTCGCGAACGGCCTTCTCAAAGTCGTCATTGAAGAAAAGCTGACGAACCCTTCGTTCATCGCGACGCGCACGAGCGGCTTCGAGAACGTGCTGTCGTACGTGTCGTCGCTGGAGCTGGCCGAGGTCGCTGCGCTTACCGGCGTCGACGAGGACGATATCCGACGGGCGGCCCGCGCGTTCGGGAAGGCGGCAACCGGCATGATTTTCACCGCGCGGGGCGTCGAGCAGCACCGCGACGGGCACATGGCGGTCCGGGCGTTCCTGAACCTTGTCCTTGCCACCGGCAAGATCGGCAAGCCCGGCTGCGGATACGGCGCCGTGACCGGGCAGGGCAACGGGCAGGGCGGCAGGGAGCACGGCCAGAAAGCCGATCAGCTCCCCGGCTATCGGCTCATCGAAAACCCGGCAGACCGCGCCTACGTCGCGAGCGTATGGGGCGTCGACCCGGCCGAGCTGCCGGGCAAGGGCGTCTCCGCCTATGAAATGATGGAGCTCGTGCACAAACGGGACATCCGCGCGCTGCTCGTGATGTCGTCGAATCCCGTCGTTTCGAATCCGAACGCGGACTTCGTGGCAGAAGGCTTGCGCCGTCTCGATTTTCTCGTCGTGGCGGATATGTTCCTCTCGGAAACGGCGCTTATGGCCGACCTCGTGCTGCCCGCGACCGCGTTTTTGGAAAACGAGGGCACGCTGACGAATCTAGAAGGCCGCGTGCTGCTGCGGGGCGGCGACCGTCCGGCGCCGGGGGAAGCGCGCCACGATTGGCGCATGCTTGCCGAACTCGCCGCGCGGCTGGGCAAAGGGGCGTATTTCCCTTACTCGACGGCGGAGCAAATCTTCGAGGAGCTACGGCTTGCGAGCAAGGGCGGAGCCGCGGACTATTACGGCATCACCTACGAACGGATCAGAAACGAGGGCGGCGTTTACTGGCCATGTCCCGATCCGGAAGGTCCCGGCACCGCGCGGATGTTCGAACGGAAGTTCGCGCACCCGGACGGCAAAGCCGCGTTCGCCAAGGCGGTTCACGGCGCGCCGGGGGAAGCGGAGGACGAGGCATATCCGCTTGTCATGACCAACGGCAGAATGCTGTCCCACTATTTGACCGGAGTCCAGACGCGCCGCAGCCCCACGCTGCTCGCCAAAGAGCTGGAGAACGTCATGGAGATCCACCCGCGCACGGCCGAACGCTACCGCATCGGAGACGGCGAGCTCGTGCGGGTCGCTTCCCGCAGAGGCAGCATGATCGTGCGCAGCCGGCTAACGACGGACATCCGGGAAGATACCGTGTTCGTCCCGATGCACTGGGGCGGCGTGCAAAACGTCAACAACGCGACCAATCCGCTGCTCGATCCCTTTTGCAAAATGCCGGACTTCAAAACGTCCGCCGTCCGAATCCGGACGCTGAACGCCGCCGATCTGGCGGCGCTTAGCGAGGCGGAAGGATAAAAGCGCACGCAGGCGGGCAAACTGACCTCATCAACCATCGCGAGGGAGGCAAGCCCAATGAGCGATACGACGGACTATTTGAAGTATGTCGCAGAACGTTCGGCCGCCTATCTGAACCTGCCCGCGGACGAACGCCGCGAGCGGCGCAAGAAAAAGCGGGAGCCCTGGCAAGTCCGCTGGTTCGGCCAGTTGCTGCCGCTCGGCATCCGCATCTGGTGGACCGGCCGCAAAAAAGAAGAGGAGCCAGCAGCCCGGTTTTGACGACCGCCGGCGCCGCAGGCTCTTCTTTGCGTTGCGATCGGATTAACGATAAAAAAAGTCCTTGGTTAACATTCACGAGCGCATCGAGCGGAATAAAACGCGGGCCGTTCATGTCGAGCGCGAGATCGAGCCGGCCGCTTTGCCAGCGCTGATAGCCGACCGCGGATTGCGCATACAGCATTTTGTCGCCGAGCGGCTCGGTCACGTAGACGAGCCGCTCCTTTGCCTTGACGCGGGCGATGAGCCGTTCCGGCTGCGGGGCGAAGGGCTTGTCGCCGAGCAGCCAGGACAATCGCCCGTAAGGATCGAACGTCTCGTCGTCGCCAAACAGGAGCAGCTCTCCCGGCTTGTCCGGGGCCGCGCTCTCGGGCGTATAAGGATCGGCTGCGGCGGCCGCCCGCCACTGCGGCTCGTCCGCGACGGGCAGCAGCTCCGCCGACTTCGCGTCCAGCCAGAGCGTCTCCTTCGCGAGCTTCACCTCCCAGGCAGCCGCGAAGGGATGAATGTAATGCTTGATCGCGCGAAACGCGTTCGAGCTCGCCGCAGGAATGTAGCCGCCCGCGGCCAGCGCCAACCGGAGCGTCGTCGTATCGAACAGCGGCTTGGGTCCGAGGCCATACTCCCCCCAGCCTGCAGGTGCCGTCTTCGGCGGCATAAACGACGGCATAGCCGAGCGGCGCGCCCTTCGGGCCGACGACGGTCGCGAGCCAGCCGTGCGTGCCGGGACCGAGCGCCTCGATGCGCGGCACGCCCTTCTTCCAGGCGGCAAAGCCGGGCTGGGCGGACAGCTGCGCCACGATAGCGGCGGCGCATCGGGCCGGATCGGCGGAACCCTGGACCGGCGCGGCGGCGGACGGGGCTGCCGCCATGACGGCAAGGAAGGAGAGCAGAAGGACGAGCAGCAGCGTTCTGCCGGCGGCGGACCGATTGGCTTTTCGCATCGTATCACCTTTGGTCGTTGGATTGATCGGGCTTGTCCGTTCATTGTACCGGAGCCGCGCCGCCGATGGTGGCGGATGCTGTCCGGCGGCACGGCGGGAAAGGCTTCTATTTTTGTCGCAAGGGGGCTAAAGGAGGCTAATGGATGCCCGGCAGGTGGAAGAGGCCGCAGTTCATGACGGATAACGTCACTCTCGGCCGGTACTGCCAGTCGATCTCCGATTCCCGCTGGGCGAGCCGCTGCGCGAGCGTCTCCTTTTCCACGTCGGTCGTCGCCCGCCCGACCATCGGATCGTAGTAGGCGCGGATGCGCCGCAGCTCGTCCTGACGCCGCTCCTCGGCTTCGGCCGCCCAGACGAAATCGCCCGATTTGAGCTTGCGCTCGAGCGCCTGCTCAAGCTGGCTCATCGCCTTCTTAAGCGACAGCCCGTTCGGAAGCAGGTGCACGTTGGACGGAAGCTTCGGAGTAAGCTTCCGCCCGCGCAGCCCGTCGAGGAACCGCTCGTCGATGTAGCCGGTCGCCAGCGAGATGCCCCAGCCGTACATTTCCTCGCGCTTCATGTCGCATTCGTAGTCCACCTTGAAGTTGACGCCGAGCCAAGCCGTGTACGGGTTCGAGCCGAGCCGGTCGGCCCGGCCGCGCGGCGGTTCCTCGAACAGGGCGACGCAGCGCCCCCCGTCCCGTACCGCGCCGAAGATCTGGGCGAGCCGCCCCGATCCGAAGTACAGATCTTCGCGCAGCACGCGCACGGGGGCGACGTTAAAACCCAGGGGAGAGAGTCCGGAAGCGGTGGAGGCGGCCGACCCTTGCCGTTCGCTAGCGCCGGCCGTCTCGTCGTCGTCCGCGGCATCTTCTTCGTCTCTTCCGAACTGCCAGGCGAACGTCAGCGTTTCCGGGGGCGTGCCCGTGCGTTCCACGAAGCCCCAATAGTAGGGACGGTTCGTCAGCTTCTTGTCCGCCTCGGGCGACAGTCTGACCGTCACGCTCCCTTTCGACTTTTCGATAATGTCGCAGCCCGTCGCCTCGAGATAGGACATCACGAATTTTTCCACTTGTCTGGCGTTCATGCGCTAAACCTCCTTCTCTACCTGCGCCTTGGTCCGAAGCAGCGATTCGCCCAGACCGTCGATGCGGCTGCGCAGCTCGCCTTCGTCTTTGGCGTCCAGAAGCATCTTGGCGAGCCGCTTCTCGAGCGATTCCTCGCGCTCCATGCGCTCCACGATCTCGTCGAGCTCGCCGATGACCGACTCGAACATGTTGATTTTCTCGTGCAGAAGGTGCACGATATGCTCCTCGATCGTCCCGTAGGTGCACAGGTTGTAAATCTTCACGTCCTCCGTCTGCCCGAGACGGTGCACCCGGCCGATCCGCTGCTCGACGCGCATCGGGTTCCACGGCAGGTCGAAGTTGATGATATGGTGGCAGAACTGCAGGTTGATGCCTTCGCCGCCGGCCTCGGTCGCCACCATCACCTGCGCGCGCCTGCGGAACAGGTCCATCATCCAGTCTTTTTTTGCCCCGGTTCATCCCGCCGCGGTAAGGGACGGCGATCAGCCCGTGCTCCTGAAAAAAGCGGAGGAGATATTCCTGCGTCTGGCGGTACTCGGTAAATACGATGACTTTGTCGCCGATCTCCTCGATCAGCTTCATCGTCGCTTCGGCTTTCGTGTTCGCCTTGACGTTGCGGATGAACTCGACGAGCTCCCAGATTTTCGGCCGGCGCGGCGAGTCTTCGGGCGTTTTTTTGAAAAGGTTGACGAGCGTCAGGAACACCGCGTCCCGGCTGGAGCAGACTTCGCGCTGCAGCGTGACGAGCGACAGCATGCTGGACATGTCTACGCCTTCGACGTTCGCATTCTCCCGGACGTAGCGGGTGACGGCTTCGTACAGCGCCTGTTCCTCCGGCGACAGCCGCAGCGGGACGTTGGCGACGAAGCGCTTGGTGAACTCGACGCCGCCGTCGGTGCGGCGGTTGCGGATCATGACCTGGCCGAGCGCCTCCTGAAGCTTGTCTTCGTTCTTGGCGACGCGCTTGCCGGCGACGTAGTTCGCGGAAAAGTCGCCTTCCCCGCCGAGCTGTCCGGGCTTAAGCAACGTGATAAGGTTGTATAGCTCGTTCATGTCGTTCTGCACGGGCGTCGCCGTCAGCAGCAGGCAGTATTTCTTTCGGATATCGCTGACGAACTGGTAGTTGCCGGTCTTCTTGTTCTTGAGCTTGTGCGCCTCGTCGATGACGAGCATGTCGTACTCGGTATCGAGCAGGAGCTCGCGGTGCGGGTCGCGCTTGGCCGTGTCGATCGAGGCGACGACGATCTCGTTGTTCCAGTGGTATGCCTTCTTCTGCGCGATGGCGGGAATGCCGAACTTGGCGTTAAGCTCGCGCACCCACTGCAGCACGAGCGAAGCCGGCACGAGGATAAGCGCCCGCTTAACGAGTCCGCGGACGATGTATTCCTTCAGAATCAGCCCGGCTTCGATCGTCTTGCCCAGACCGACCTCGTCGGCGAGAATCGCCCGGCCCCGCATCTCGTGAAGGACGCGCCGCGCCGTATCCTCCTGATGGGGGGAGGGGGGTGACGCCTGGCAGCACGCGCATGCATTGCAGTTCATGGAAGTCCGTGACGAGCTGCGCTTCCTCGGCTTCCCAGGTCATTTTGTACAGCGACCAGTCGTCCCACGGCCCGCCGCGGTCGGATCTGCGCTCGAGCTCCTCGAACGCGGCCCGGTCGACATGCAGGTCGACGAGCGGATGCAGCTTGCGGACGTTGCGCGCCGCGTCTTCCGGCGCAGCGGCCGCGTGGGTCGCCCGGCCGCCGTTCGGAAGAACGATCGGCTGTATGACGGACGGAGTCGGGCCTTCTGCCGTCGCGAGGGAAGGGGCGATGCTGACGGCTGTCTTGAGTTCGGCCTCGGAGCCGTGCGGATGATGGAATGGGGAACGCAGACGCTTCTCCTCCTCTTGGGTCTATTCTTCTAGTATGAGCAAGCGCGCGATTTTCATAACCGGCGGACGTCACGAATCGGGCGCATAAGGCGGATAAAGCCGGCTGCCCGAAATTTATGGGACAATTGTCGCAATTGAAGGGGTATCCTCTCGAATATCTATATTTCGTAGCGTATAATGGGTAAAGTCGCAATATATTGTGTCCTATGAGGAGAGTGGCGAAGTGAGCGTCCAATTGAACAATGGCGGGGCGAATAAGGCCGCGGGCCGTCGTCTCGAAGGCTTGAGCGAGAAAATCTTCCTCGACCGGTACGCATGGAAAAACGCGGATACGAACGCGGTCAAGGTCGGCGATACGGTGCTGGCGCTGACGAAGGACGATCCGAAGTTCCCGGCCAAGGAAGTCGGCGAAGTCGTGGCGCGCGACGGCAGACGGGTGACCGTCCGCACGCGCGCCGGCGATCTCGTCGAGACGTCGCCGGAGAAGCTGACGCTGACGATCGAGCAGACGCCGGAGGAAATGTGGGACCGGCTGGCGGGCGCGATGGCTTCGGTCGAGGCGCCGGAACGGCAGGAGACGTGGCGGGAGCGATTCCGCTGGCTGCTCGACGACTGGAAGCTCGTGCCGGGCGGCCGCATCGCGGCGGGCGCGGGCGCCAGCGACGAGCTGACGCTGTTCAACTGCTACGTCATTCCGTCGCCGAAGGACAGCCGCGGCGGCATCATGGAGACGCTGACCGAGATGACCGAGATCATGTCGCGCGGCGGCGGCGTCGGCATCAATCTGTCTTCGCTGCGTCCGCGCCGTTCGATCGTGCGCGGCGTCAACGGCTCGTCGAGCGGCGCCGTGTCTTGGGGCGGCCTGTTCAGCTACACGACCGGACTGATCGAGCAGGGCGGCAGCCGGCGCGGCGCGCTCATGCTGATGATGAACGACTGGCATCCCGACGTGGCCGACTTCATAACCGTCAAGCAGACGATGGGCCAGGTTACGAACGCGAATCTGTCCGTCTGCGTGAGCAACGGCTTCATGAAGGCGGTCAAAGAGGACCTGGACTGGGAGCTCGTGTTCCCCGATACGTCCGACGCCGAGTACGACGCGTTGTGGGACGGCGATCTGGACAAGTGGAAGTCGCTGGGCAAGGCGGTCATTCCCTACCGCACCGTCCGCGCGCGCGAGGTATGGCGCACGATCATCGAGTCCGCCTGGAAGTCGGCCGAGCCGGGCGTCGTGTTCATGGAATATTACAATCAAATGTCGAACAGTTGGTACTTTAATCCTATAATATGTACTAATCCGTGCGGAGAACAGGGACTTCCGGCATGGGGCGTTTGTAACTTGTCGGCCGTCAATCTGTCCCGCTTCTACGACGAAGCGAAGCACGACGTCGCCTGGGAAGAGCTCGGCCGGGTCGTCTGGTATTCGACGCGCTTCCTGGACAACGTCATCGACAAGACGCCGTATCACTTCCCGGAAAACGAGGCGAACCAGAAGCTCGAACGCCGCGTCGGTCTCGGCACGATGGGGCTCGCGGAGCTGATGATCCGGCTCGAGATCCGTTACGGCAGCCCGGAGAGCCTGGATTTCCTCGACAAGATTTACGGCTTCATGGCAAAGGAGGCGTACTTGGCCTCCACGGAGATCGCGGCGGAGAAAGGCTCGTTCCCGGCGTTCGACGCGGAGCCGTTCTTGCAAAGCGGCTTCATGAAAAACATGACCGAGACGTATCCGGAGGTCGGCGCGGCGATTCGCGAGCGCGGCATGCGCAACGTCACCGTGCTGACGCAGGCGCCGACCGGGTCGACCGGCACGATGGTCGGGACGTCGACGGGCATCGAGCCGTACTTCGCGTTCGAGTTCTACCGGCAGAGCCGGCTGGGTTACGACAAGCAGCTCGTGCCGATCGCGCAGGAGTGGCAGGACGCGCATCCGGGGCAGCAAGCTGCCGGCGTGGTTCGTGACCGCGATGGACCTGTCGGCGAAGGATCATATCCGCGCGCAGGCCGCGATCCAGCGCTGGGTGGACAGCTCGATCTCCAAGACGGCGAACTGCCCGTCCGACTTCACGGTCGAGGAGACGGCGGAGCTGTACGAGCTCGCGTTCGAGCTGGGCTGCAAAGGCGTCACGATCTACCGCGACGGCAGCCGCGACGTGCAGGTGCTTAGCACGACGAAGGAAGAGAAGAAGGACGACAAGGCGGAAGCGAACAAGGACGAGACCGCTCCGATCGCCGAGGCGGTAGCTGCGGTGCAAGCCGTATTGCCGGCGTCCGCGGCTCAAGCGGCGCCTGTCGCGCCGGCTGTGCCGGCCGTATCCGCCGCGCCGGCCGATAAAGCCTACAAGAGCCGCCCGAAAATCCTGCGGGGCGCGACGTACAAGTTCAATACGCCGTTCGGCATGGCGTATATTACGGTCAATGACCTTGACGGTACGCCTGGCGAGATCTTCCTGAACGTGGGCAAAGCCGGCTCCGACGTATTCGCGATGGCCGAAGCGCTAGGCCGCGTCTGCTCGCTGTTCCTCCGGTACGGCGACCACGGCGACAAGGTGCAGCTGCTCGTCAAGCACCTCAAGGGCATCGGCGGCTCCGGCGCCGTCGGCTTCGGCCCGAACCGCGTCGAGTCGATCGCGGATGCCGTCGCCAAGGCGCTCGAGCTGCACGCGGGCATGCTGGCCGAGGAAGCGGCCGCGTCCGAGGCGTCGGATGCGTATGCGGGCGGCAGCGCCGCGGGTTCGATCGCCGCAACGGCCATCCCCGGACCGCAGGCTTACGGCTACGGCAAGTCCGGTCACACCTCGACGGACCTGTGTCCGTCCTGCGGCTCGGCTTCGCTGATCAACGTCGAAGGGTGCAAGACGTGTACGAATTGCGGATACAGCAAGTGCAGCTGACCATCTGACCGACGACTGGCGATGACGACTGGCGATACGGATTAGAAACAAAGATGTTAGCGGCCTGGACCCTTGAGGGTTCAGGCTTTTTTTGACGATTCACATGCTAACCCTACGATGAAGTCAGGCGGCAAGGTATGAGTGAGGTGCAATGGGAACTGCTGAACGGCCGAATGCAAGCCGGGCAGGGATGCCGGACTCAGATGACGCTATTTCGTACAAAGCGATGCAATTGCGATCCTTTCGGACTGGAAAGTCGTTATTCACCCAAATGCAGGCTAAAAAAAGGTCTCCAATCCCGCAATAAAGGCTCCTGGGTCCGCGGGCAGGCTGCAAAGCGCGATAGGAACAAAAATAAGGGCTCCTCAGTCCGTACGCTGCATGCCATTGCGCCCGCTTTGCTTTTCCCGCGTAAGACTTACCCTTTACTTAAAGCTAATCTCCAGCTAATAAATGATTGGTAATTTTAGAGAGACTTAGTAAAGGAGGGGACCAGGATGCAGCAGATTAAAGGCGCGTACGAGCTTCCTATTATTTCTAGTGAAGCCCTGGGTTGGGAGCATTTGAAAGTGACGAGGTGGCCGACGCCCGAGCGCGCGGCCGTTCATTCTTCCAAAGCGCGTCATCTCATCGGCATCCACTGCTCCGCTTATTATGAGAATTACTATACGATTCATATCATCCCGGCCGGCGAGCCCATGTTGGTTACGTGGGGGGAGCGCGTCCTTGTATTTTCTGCAGATCGAGATTCCGCCTTCCTTCTTGGAGCGACTGGCGCGAGACGCGGGCATGCTGACGGAAGGATACGTCCGGATGGAGCGGCTTCATTACGTCAAGGATCCCAAGTTGCTGCAGCTTGGCCTCTGGATGCTCGAGGAGCTGCAGAACGAAGGCAGGCAGGGGAAAATTTATTGCGATTCGTTGTCCAATATGTTGACCATGCATCTGTTGAGTCACTATGCGAAGGTAAGCCGCGGCCCCGTTCAAGCGAGGCTTGCGGTCAATCCGGACATTCTATACTCCATTGACTACATGAAAGAGCATCTGAACGAAGAGCTTGCCCTCCAGGAGCTGGCCAATCTCGCCAACGTCAGCTTGTCCCACTTTATGAAGCTGTTTAAGCAGCAGACCGGACAAACCCCACATCACTATTTGATCCGTTTGCGAATCGAACGCGCCAAGACGCTGATCTGCACGGGCGAATACAGCTTAAGAGAGATCGCCGACCAGGCCGGCTTTGCGGATCAGGGGCATTTCTCCCGCATGTTTAAGCGGCAGACAGGCATGACGCCCAAGAAGTATATGCACGAGGTAACGGCCAATCCGCTGCCGGCAAAATAATCGTTTTGTCCAATAGAATCGCCGTTTTGTACAAGAGGCCTCCTTCCCGATCGAGCTAGAATGAGCTTGTAGCCGGGACAAGCTCGGTCCGGGCTGCGAAAAAGCCGGATAGAGCATACAAAGGAGGCATTTCAAATGGGATGGAGAAAAACGACTGGTTTGGTTTGCGCAGGGGTATTGCTGGGCAGCTCGCTTGCCGCTTCGGCATGGGCGGCTCCGGCCGCAAACGGTTCGGTTGCGGCATTCAGCGTTCAAGCTGCGGAGGCGTGGCATGAATCGTCCAAGCAGACGTTTTGGCTGACCGACGCGCTGGAGCGCGGGCAAGGCGTTACTTCGGACGGCAGCTCTTGGATTTTTAATTCGAACTACGGATTATTAAAGACTTCCCTGGACGGAACGACCGTCATCAAGCGCAATACGTTCGCGATTCCGGCCGCCATCTCGCTGCAGGGCGGGGACCATATCGGCGATATTTCCTACTACAACGGCCTGATCTATGCGCCTATCGAAGATAGCGACAGCTACAGCCATCCTTATATCGCCCTCTACAACGCCAGCACGCTCGAATACACGGGTATCTCCTACCAGCTTCCGCTCTCGCTTCATCCCGGCGGCGTGCCTTGGGTAGCCGTCGATGCCGCGCGAGGACAGGTTTACACGGCGCAATGGAGCCAGGCTCCCGTGCTTAACGTCTTCCGCCTTAGTGACATGTCCCTGCTCAAGACGGTTCCGCTCAGCCAGCCGATCGACCGGGTCCAGGGCGCCGAAGTGTACAACGGCTATCTGTACGCCTCCTCCGACAATACCGCCAAAAACGTCTATCGCATCGATCCGGATACCGGCGAAGTTACCGTAGCGATGGACCGCAGCAATCTGGGCGGCATCGAAGCGCAAGGCATTGCCGTCCAGCCGACTTCGAGCGGAGCGATCCTGCATATTCTCGAGGTCGCGTCTAACCGGATCAGCGTGATTTTCAGACATTACGCGCCTTGACAGGAAGGGAGAAAATCGAACGTATGGCTACTCGCAAGAGTCAACTGCTTCTCGGGCTGGGGCTTGTCCTCGCGCTAACCGGGTGCGGCAGCGCAAGCAACAATCAAACCGGCAGTACGCAGGAGAACGGCGGCCAGAGCGGCAGCTCGGCACCGGCCTCTTCCGCACCGGCCTCCGTTTCCCAAGTCGCCTCTACGGCGGCGGATGCGTCCGCTCAAGATCCGGTAGAGCTCACGTTTTATTATCCGGTGAACGTCGGCGGACCGCTGACCAAAGTCGTCGACGGGATGGCCGCCTCGTTCATGAAGGGGCATCCGGAGATCAAGGTCAATGCGGTGTACACGGGCAACTACGGCGACAACACGGTGAAGATTCAGGCGGGCGTCATGTCCAAGCAACCGCCGGACGTCGCGGTCATGATGTCCACGGAGCTGTACAGCATGCTCGATCTGGATGCCATCGTTCCGCTCGACGACTTTATCGCAAAGGACGAGGCCGAGTTTAACAAAGACGATCTCTATCCGGCCTTCGTGGAAGACACCGCGGCGAACGGGCACACCTACAGCGTTCCGTTCCAGCGCAGTACGATTATTTTGTACTACAACAAGGATATGTTCAAGGCAGCCGGCCTTGATCCGGAGAAGCCGCCGACGAATTGGGGCGAGCTGGTCGACTATGCCAAGAAGTTGAACCGGGACGGCCATGCAGGTCTTGAGATTCCGGGGAACGACGACTCCTACTGGATGTTCCAGATGCTGGCGCGCCAGCATGCTTCCGATCCGAAGCAGAGCATCATGGGCGACGACGGCAAGAAGGCGATCTTCAACACGCCGGAGAACGTGGAGGCTCTGCAATTCTGGATCGATCTGTCCAAGAAGGACAAGGCGATGCCGGAAGGCATTATCGACTGGGCCGCGACGCCGACGGACTTTATCGAAGGCAAGACGGCCATGATGATGCATACGAGCGGCAACCTGACCAACGTGAAGAACAACGCGAAGTTCGATTTCGGCGTCGCCTTCTCGCCGGCCGACAAGCAGTACGGCTCTCCGACCGGAGGCGGCAATCTGTACATCTTCAAGGATACGAGCGCCGAGAAGCAAGCGGCCGCTTGGGAATTCGTCAAGTACATGACGGCGCCGGAGCAAGCGGCCTTGTTCAGCTCTTCCTCCGGATATATCGGCGTACGCAAGTCCGCCTATGACACGGACGTGATGAAGGCTTATACCGCGAGCTTCCCGCAGGCGCTGGTTGCGCGCGACCAACTGCCTTACGCGTTCCGCGAGCTGTCCACGCACAATCACGGCAAGGTTTCGTCGGCGCTGACCAATCAGATTCAGGCCGCGCTCTCCGGCAAGACGGATGCGGCATCCGCCTTAAAAACTGCGCAGGAAGAAGCCGACAAGCAGCTCGCCGCTTTCAACAAATAACGCGGCATGCCGGCGGGGGCGTTCAATCGCCTTTCCCGCCGGCTTTGCCATGAAGGAGAGTGCGGTATTATCCGCTTAAGTAAAAGGCTAAAGCTTAATGGTATGGGCTGGGGCTTTGTCCTGCCTTCACTGCTGCTGCTGGGTCTGTTCACGTATTATCCAATGTTAAAGTCGGTCTGGCTCAGCCTGTTCGAGAAAAATCTGGCGGTTCGCGATCAGGCGTTCGTCGGATGGGGCAATTACAAGTTGCTGCTCACCGATCCCGTATTCGGCCGGTCGCTTCGCAACAATCTTTGGTTTGCGCTGGGCACGGTCCCGGCTTCGATGACGCTGGCATTCGTCATGGCTTTGCTCGCGAATAAGGCGATTCGCGGGAAAGGCTTGATCCGGATGGCCTTCTTCTATCCGAATATGATCCCGATGATCGCCGCCGCGAGCATCTGGTTGTATCTTTACATGCCTCAATTCGGCTTGTTCTCCCGCTTCATCGCATGGATCGGTGGCGGCGAAGTCAATCTTCTGGGCAATCCGGACACGGTACTGCTTTCTCTTATCGTAATGACCGTCTGGAAGGAAGCGGGTTACTTCATGATCTTCTATCTGGCCGGCATGCAGCAAATTTCCAAGGAACTGTACGAATCCGCCGCCGTGGACGGGATCGGTGCCTGGGGAGAGCGCTTCGCATCACCGTTCCGCTGACGATGCCCACCACGCTGTTCGTCGCCGTCGTGGCGATCACGAACGCCTTCAAGTGGGTCGACCACTTGTGGATGATGACCAAGGGCGGTCCGAATCATGCGAGCAGCCTGCTGCTGTACTACATTTACGAGACCACCTTCAATTTCTTCGACGAAGGGCTGGCTTCGGCGATGACCGTCGTCATGATCGTGCTGCTGCTGGTCGTATCCTGGATTCAATTTGCCGGATGGGAACGCAAGATACACTATCAATAAAAGGCCGAGGGGGGCTAAACGAATGATGGGAAAAGAACCCGGGCCGACGTTGTCTATCAATCCGGGGTTGAGGAGGATAAGCAGGGAACGTGCGCATGGCCGTACGATCGCCGCTCTCTTCACCGCGCTAGGCAAAGCGTCAGGCTATACGCTGATGCTGGCGTTTGTCGGCGCGTGGCTGATTCCGCTGGTGTGGGTGATCGGCAACGCATTCTTGTCCAAGGCCATGTTCTCGGGCTCCGGCGGCTCCTGGACATTTACCTTAAGCAACTTCGAGCGCGTCTGGAAGGCGGCTCCGTTCGGCATCTATTACGGCAATACGCTGCTGGTAACGGCGGCGATCTTCGCGGTTCAGCTGGTTACGCTGACGCTGGCCGCTTATGCGTTTGCCCGCATTCCGTTCGTCGGTCGCCAAGCGGTGTTCATGCTCTTTCTCGTACAGATCATGGTACCGCCCGACGTGCTGATCTTTTCCAACTATCGGACGATTAACGCGCTCGGATTGCTGGACACGAAGCTGGGCATCATGCTTCCTTACTTCGCCACTTCCTTCGGCATATTTCTGTTGCGGCAAGCGTTCAAGCAATTCCCTTATGAGCTGGAAGAGGCCGCGCGGATGGAGGGTAGCTCTACGCCGGGCATTTTGCTTCGAATTTACGTTCCGCTGACCCGGCCGATCTATCTCTCGTTTGCTATCGTCTCCATCAGCTATCACTGGAACGACTTTTTGTGGCCGCTTATCGTGACCGATTCGCCGGACAATCGCATGCTGACCGTAGGCCTTGCCATGTTCGCGAAGTCTTCCGAGGCCGGCGTTCAGTGGACGGACGTCAGTACGGCCGTCTTAATCGTGGCGGCGCCGCTGCTCATCGGATTTTTGTTGTTTCAGCGACAGTTCATCGGCAGCTTTATCCATTCTGGCTTGAAGGGCTAAGGAGCGATATTCTAAATGAAAATACTGATTATGGGCGATTTGCATTATACCGCGGAATTGGTGAATTCGGACGAGGGGCTCGAAGCGGCCAGAGACGCCTTCTACGAGGGTTACCTTCAGCAATATCTGTCTGTTGAGGCGGACTATTATGTTTCGATAGGGGATTTGACGCATGCCGGGTTGCCTGCCGAATTCGAATTTATCTTGAGTCGCGTCCGCAGCGCGCTGCCGGAAGGCCGGTTTATGTTCGTCCTGGGCAACCATGACACGTACAATCTCTCCAAGTCCGATATCGAGATTCTGACCGGCCAGCCGCGGTACCAGGCGCTCGATCTCGAGGAAGCGACGCTGGTGCTGCTGGATACGGCCCGGATCGTCCAGGACAATTGGGGCGGCACGCTGGATGACGAGCAGTTGGACTGGCTCAGCGGGCTGACGTCCCGAGGCGGCTCCAAGCCCATGATCGTTTTTGCCCATCACCCTGTGTACGGCACGACCGCCCGGTCGACGGAGCCGATGTTCAGCGTGGAGCCTCCCATCGATCTCCTGTCTATTTTGGCCGCTCATCAAGGACCCGGATTTTACGTGAACGGCCATAACCATGTCAGGTCGACGGTCCAAAACGGCCATTGGCATTTTATTCAGACAGCGTCGGTGACGGACGTTCCGTCGGCGATATTGCTTGAACTGCACGGGGACAGCGTCACGATCGAGAATATCCCGCTGAGTACGGCATTCGATCGGGAACGGCTGGCGCGGTTCGTCCCGGCGATGCACGATTACGATCCTCGGCTTGATGCGGAGGGCGATGGAGAGGATGGCCGCCGCACGCTGCCTTTGACGGAGCGGGAGAAGGAGGCAGGGCGCCATGACCGTTAAGCGGGTCAAGCTGGCTATCGTCGGCGGGAACCGGGGCGCGAGCTTCATGAATGCGCTGCATGCCCTTGCGGACCGAATCGACCTGACGGCAGCCTGCGATTTGAACGAGCTCGTATTGAATCGCTGGAAGGAGATTTTCCCGGGCATTCGCACGTATCACGATTATTCTCGCATGCTGGAGGATCCTTCGATCGACGCGGTGTTCGTCATCAGTCCCATGCACTTGCACGCGCGCCATGCGATCGAGGCGTTAAACGCAGGCAAGCACGCGCTGAGCGAAGTCATCGCGGTGCAGTCCGACGAAGAGGCAAGGGAGCTGATCGAGACGGTGGAGCGAACCGGGCTCAAATACATGATGTCCGAAAATTATTGCTTCTCCCGGTCTAACCTGATGGTCGAGCAGATGGCCATGCAAGGTTCGTTCGGCGAGATCACGCATGTGGAGGGCGGATACATCCACGACCTGCGTCATCTGATTCATCATCCGGACGGCTCCCTGACCTGGCGCGGCCAGCTCCACAAAAACTACAACGGAGTCAACTATCCGACGCATTCCATCGGTCCGGTCGCAAGATGGATCGGGCTCAACCGACCGGGGGGAGACAAGCTTCGGTCAATCTCCGCCCAGGTGTCCGAGTCCAGGGCGCTCCGGGAATACTTTGCCGAGCATTACGGCAAAGATCACCCCGCCGCCGGCGAAGGCTACTGGAGCCAGGGAGATTCGGCCGTCGCGACGCTCAAGACGGAGAAGGGCGTCTTGATCACGCTTCGCGTGGACTGGACTTCGGTTCGGCCGCATAACAAGACCCATTACATGCTGCAGGGAACGAAGGGCGCTTATTTATCGGGCCGTCATCCGCAGGAAGAAGATCTCGTGTGGCTGAAGGACCGATCGCCGGCCAATCCGGACGACGGATCGGAGCGATGGGAAGCCTTAACCCGATACGCAGGCGAGTATGAACATCCCAAATGGCGGAAATGGGGGCATCTGGCTGCCGGCACCAAGCACGGAGGCGGCGACTTTCTCGTATTGGAGGAATTTATTTCCGCCATCCAGGAAGACCGCGCTCCGCACGTTGACGTCTACGACGCGGTCGCGTGGAGTTCGGTCTTCTACCTCTCCATGGCATCCGTCAAGGCAGGCGGGATGCCGATTCGCATCCCCGACTATCGAACGGAAAGCGTGCCCGCCGAATGAATCCAAAACCGTCGAAGCTCGTCATGACCTTGGATACGCTTGCCGATCTGCCGCCGCTCGCGCTGCCGGAGGGGTACAGCCTCAAGTCGTTTGAGTCGATGGACGTCACGGCGTGGGAGTCGATTATTCGGATTTCCTTCGCCAGGGAGATCGCCTTCGGCGACAAGATTGGTTTTGAAGCCCCTTTTCATCCCGACAAAATCCTTTTCATTCGACATCAAGGCCTGGCCGTTGCGACTGCGGTTGCGTGGGAGAAGGAGGGCTGCGGGGACGATTGCGGGTACCTTCACATGGTCGGCGCGCTGCCGGGCCATTCAGGGAAGAGGATCGGATATATGATTACGCTGGCCGCCCTTCACCGCATGAGGGAAGAAGGGAAGAAGAAGGCCATGCTGGAGACGGATGATTTCCGTCTGGCCGCCATTCGGATTTACACGAAGCTAGGATTCAGGCCGACGCTGCTGGAACCGGAGCACGAGCGGCGATGGAACGCGGTGCTCGCACGAATCAATGATCGGTAGAAGAAGAGGGATGCATAGAAGCGCGATAAACAGGCTTCCCAAAGTTTTCAAGGCAAAGGATCGGGAATCCTTGATCCACAGTCCGATACGCTGCGCGTCGAAGCGGCTCAAGCCATATGCAATTTGTTCGTCAAATAAAAAAAAAGAAGCCCGAGGTAAGTGCCCGAGCTCCCGGCCTGCGGATATCGTTCTTAACGGAACGTTATCCTCAGGCTTTCTTTCATTAAAACAGGAATCTTAAATCTCCGCCTCGTGCCGATACGTTTTCCAGCCCATATACTTGCCCAGCGCTTCCTCCAGGGAGTCCGCGACCGACGACATGCTGGACGAGACGTGATGCTCGAAGCCGTTCTCGCAAATGTAGCGAAGCAGCTTCTGGAACTTCGGCACCTGAACGACGCCGTATCCCCCGAACGTCAGCAGCGGGTCGCGGGTGAACAGCCCTTCGCCCGTATAGGCCGCGATGCCGCCGTTCAGATCGTCCGTCGTAATGCCGCAGTACGTGAACGGACTTGCTTTGATGCGACCCTGGATCGTGCCGAGCGTATTTTCCCTCCCCACGGTGCCGGACAGAATTTCGTGATAATCCATATGAATCTCTTCGAACACTTCCTTCGGCAGGTTGCTGCAGTGGAAGACGACGCCTTTGTCCGGGTCCGCCCCGTAGTTGTTGTTCCAATCGAGCAGCGCGCTCGGTCTTCCCGACGCCTGCTGGAGCGCGTACATGCCGACCAGCCCGGTGATGTCGACCTCGCAGGCGCTCGGGATGAGGCTGCTGCTGAGCATGCTCATGATCGTGCAGGGCACGATGCCGAAGTACTCCTCCATCGACGTCCAGCATTGCAGCGCCGTGCCCGCGAGGTCGTTTTCGTTCATCCATTCTTCGACGACGACGCCTAGGGATGCCATGCGGAAGAGATTTTCCTGCGGAAAACCTTTCACGTCGACATACGCCGCGATTTCCTCCAGCTTCCGTTTGACGGCCGGATCGCTTTCTTTGCGTTTGTTCGCGCGGCCGAATACTTCGGACAGATCCAGCGTCTCGATCGTGATGCCCGAGCGCTCAAGCAGCTTCTCGCTGTAGCGGACCGTATTGAACGAGGCCGGCCGGGCGCCGATCGAACCCAGACGCGCATGGCGGAGCGACTTGACGACGCGGCAAGTTCCGGCGAAGCTGCGCAGGTCGCGGCGGAAGCTGTCGCTCGACGGATCCACGGTATGCAAGGCGGTCAGCGTAAAGGGAATGCCGTATTGCTTGAGATTGTTGCAGACGGACATTTTCCCGCAGAAGCTGTCGCGACGGTCCTGGATGCCCATCTTGGTCATGTCGTCATTGAAGGCATGGACGAGCACGGGGACGTCCAGACCCGAGTAGCGAATCGTATTCGCGATCGCCTTCTCGTCGCCGAAGTTCGGCAGGGTGACGAGGATGCCGTCGATCTGGTCGCGATTGACTTTAAATAAATTCCCGCAGGCTTTGGCGTCGTCCAGCGTCATGACCGCGCCGTATTTCGTATCCGCGACATCCAAAATGACCGCATCGATGCCTTCCTCCTCCAGAACGCGCAGAATCTCCGTTCGTCCGGATTCGCACAGATGGCCGGGGAAGAAGCCCCGATTGCCCACGATTACGCCAAGCTTCGTCCGTTTAATTTGTTTCCGCGTCATCGCTTGTTCCTCCCTTGGTTCAATCCTCAGCATGTTCGTATCTTTGCGCCTCGACGTCATGGAGACGATCTGCCGGTCCGATCCAGACCCCGGCCGGTTCGTTCCAGCGCCAGCCGTCCATCGGTCTCCCGACGGGAAGCCGGTCCCAGCCCGAACGGATCCTTTCCTGCACGCGATCCCAGGGGACGATGCCGTCCGTCGCGCCCAGCCGCTCCACGCTGCAGGCGCCGACCGCAACCGCGCCCGTCATCGCAGCTTCGGGTCTCAGCTGCAAAAGGAGACCTTGGATGAAGCCTGCGATCGTACAGTCGCCGGCGCCTGTCGTTCCCGCTACGTCCGTCCGGAAGCAGGGCGCCCACAGCTCCCGACCGCTCCATGCGTCGCCGGCTACCGGCGCCAGCCGCTCGGCAAGGCCGTTCGGCAATTGCGCGGCGCTTCGCATATATAGGCCGCAAGCGCCAAGCTTGAGCGCGACGATGCCGCAGCCCATCGCCAGCAAGCTCCCGGCAAGCGTCCGGACCGTCTCCACGGATATCGATTCGCAGAGCTCGTCCCCCCGACAGCCCCGATTGCTCGTAGAGCTCGCGATTCACCATCATGAGCATCTCTTCGAGGCTTGGCAGGAACACGTCGACGATGGGGAGCGCTCTCGATAATATGCCGGTCCAATCGGCCCGGTAAGCCGCCGTTCCTTTGCCGGGCATCGCCATGTCCAGCGAGACCGTCATCCCTTTCTCCCGCGCCTTCTTCAAGATGCCGGTCAGCCGATCGCCGTCGTCGTCGTACATCCGCTTCATAAGCGGCGGATAGCCGAAGTGAAAGTGACGGGCGGCAGGGGCCTGGTCCCAGCCGATATCGCGCTCCGTAAACGTATCGTTGGTGCCCGGGCAATGCAGGAAGGTCCGATCGATGCCCGGCGGGTTGACGACGAACGTATAGGAGCTGGTTTCCCCGGAGACGCTGGCGATCCCCTCCGCAAGCGCAGGATGAACTTCGCGAAGGAGATCAAGCGTGAGGCTTCCGAAAATATCGTCGCTTACCTTTCCGATCAAACGGACGGGCGTTCCCAGCCGATGAAGCGCGATCCCCGTATTGGAGACGGCGCCGCCGGTGCAAAACGCCGCTTCGCCGACCTCGATCAGCGCGCCTGGCGCCAGGCGGCCGCTGTCGGAGTCTCCCGGCATAAACTTCGGGATCACGTCGATCGATATATGTCCGCATACCCACACCTCCGCCGTTGCCGGCGCCGGACCGTTGTTTTCCGCCATGTCTGATCTCCTTCGGTTACGACGTCATTGCTTGACGTACTGCCGCCAGTAGGCGACCGATTCCTGATGGTCGGGGATAATGCTGAACTCCGACGACCACGCCTCGCGATGGTAAATTTCAAAAATGAGTTCCGCTTCCGTGGCCCCGGACGCTTCGAGCGCTTCGATGACCTTGTCCGCATGGATGATGCCGATATCGTTGTAAGTCTTCGTGAACGGCCAATGCCGGCTGTGTCCGGCTTCGGTCTGCTGCAGATGGACGATGGGGGACAGGCTTCCCAGCTCGCGAATCCACCGATACGGATCCCTGTCGTTCGGATGCGGCGCATGGCCCGGGTCGAGACATAGCTTGAAGGGAAGACCCGCGCCGTCGTTCAGCCGGGCAAGCAGCTCCCGCGTCTCCTCGACGGTATTGGCGAACTCCCTGGGCACGGACATCGGTTCGAAGATCATGCAGGTCATGCCCAGATCCTTGCAGAACCAGCTAAGTTCCTGCCAATACTTGATGCCTTCCGCCGTTCGTTCTTCGCGGATCGCCGGGCTGTCGTAGTCCGAAAAAGTAAGAATGCCGGGATGGCCGCCCGTCATCTTGGCGCCCATCTTCGCGGAGATCGCCGCGAACTTTTTTGAACCAGGCGAGCCAGGCCTGCCGCTGCTTGGCATCGGGGTGCATGAAGTGATTCACCCGCGTGAAGGAGCTGAGGAAGCTGCTCGTGATCGACAAGCCGTATTTGTCCGCGTTTTCGATAATCTGTTCGGTCTGCTCCTGAACGATGTCGTCCGGCAAGTAGACGTTTAGCAGATCGGCGACGAACTGCACGTATTTGAGTCCCATTTCTTCGGCGACGATGCGGGTCCAAACGTGCGGCTCGGGGTATTTGTTGTTCGCGAAGCCCATATTGATGCCAAGCTTCAAATCAAGCGTCATGCAAGGTCGCTCCTCTCATTGAGTAAGTAGGTAAAGTCGAACATGAACGTTAACATTAACGATAATGTAAACAATAAAGCAGAGTGGAATCGCTGTCAATCAAAAAAAAGCGCCGCTTCCCGGGAAGGACCCCGGGGAGCCGACGCATTAAGATTGGCTATCAATCATGCTGGCGCAACGATCTTGTGCTTTCCCGGACGACGAGCCGCGTATCGACGACTTCGTGATAGCGTTTGCCGGAGCTTTGCTTGTGCATTTTTTTCAGCAAGATTTCAAACGCTTTTCGGGAGGTTTTTCCTTTGGCGTTGCTGACGCTCGTGAGCGGGAAGGGAACGAACAGCCTGGATTGAATGTTGTCGAAGCCGACGACGCTGATCTGATCCGGCACGCGGATATGATGCTTGTTCAGCACGTAGATGGACTCCCAGGCCATCATATCGTTAAAAGCGAAAAGCGCGGTATAGGCGAGCCTGGATTTGATGACTTCGCTTAGCTCGTTTTTGACGCCGCCGGTCAAATGGGAGACTTCGCGGATCAGCTCCGGCTTTACGGCGAAGCCCGATTCCGCCATCGCCCTTTTGTAGCCGGCCAGCCGCTCGCGCGAGCTCGATATCGAATGATGCGCATTCAGGAACAGGATGTCGCGATGTCCGAGCTCGAGCAGGTGCCTGGTCGCGAGGTAGCCGCCTTTCTCGTCGTCGCTTACGACATAATCCATCGTATCGTCTTCCAGATGGCGCCCCAACAGAACGAACGGGGTACCCGTGCGTTCCAGAAACGCCATATTGTTTTCGCTCCCCTGGGAAGGGCAGATGATGATGCCGTCCACGTTTTTGGACAACGCGGTCTGGATCGCCTTGCGTTCGACCTCCTGGTCCTCGTACGCGTTCAAAATAAAAGTGGTATAATCCTGCATTCTCGCGGCTCGTTCGATCTCCTTGACGGCGATGGAAAAATGCGGATTCGATACGTCCGCGACGATCACGGCGATCGTCTTCGTGGTGCCGGAACGAAGCGAGCTGGCCATGACGTTGCCGATATAACCGAGCTCCTCGGCTTTTTTGACGGATCAGCTTGATGGTGGCGGCGGAGATATCCCCTTTATTTTTAAGCGCGCGGGACACCGTATTGATCGTAAACCCGGTTTGTTCGGCTATGTCCTTTAAAGTTGTGGCTTTGACCGGAGGGCGTCCTTGTTCGTCGTTCATTTCATCATTCCTTATCGCGCTTGTCGGCATTCGGTATCAAGCCTAATGTACCATTCATTTTGCGGAACATAAATGGTTGGCCGGGAGTTGAAGATGAAAGGTCGTACCTTGGCCTAATTTACTTGTGACGTTAATCGATCCTCCGTGCTGATGGATCGTTGTAAATACTTGCGTTAACCCCATGCCCGTTCCGTCGTTTTTCGTTGAAAAAAAGGGCGTCCCCAGCATTTTCATTTGTTCTTCCGGAATTCCCACGCCCGAATCTTTAAATTTGAGATGAATAACTCCGTCTTTGTAAAAATGCTCAATCGTAAGTTCTCCTTTTCCTTCAATCGATTCCAGCGCATTTTTGATCAAATTGAAAAACGCTTTAAACAACAAATTTTTCTTGCCGCTAATTTGCTTATCCTGATCGAGGAAAACTTTGGTTACCTTAATGTTGTACAATTTTTCTTGGAACAAAAATATTAAAGAATCCAGCTCCGGACATAAATGGATGGAAACGCTTGGTTCATCGTCCAAATCCGGTTTTGCGACTTGCAATAAATTGTTGAGCGTTTTAATGGCATTGTCCAGCTCTTCGACGATAATATCGAAATAGGAGTGGCTGACCTGCTTCTGCAAAAGTTGAACGAACCCCTTCACCGTCGTCAAGGGGTTTCGAACCTCGTGCGCAATCCCGGCCGCCATTTGCCCGATGGCGGATAATTTCTCGGCAGCGGACAAGCGTTTTTCCGCGGCTTTTCGCGTCGTGCTGTCCAGCACCCTGAGTTGAATAAGCGTCTCATGGCCCATAACGTACGGCGCAGCCGCGATAACGACATCCATGAACTCGCCGTCGTTCCGAATCATTTTTTGTTCGAAAAGCTCAACGGGCGCGCTGTTTATGTTACTAATATTGGAAAACTGCTCGATAAAAACGCCATGATGGTCCGGATGCAAAAAAATGCCGAATATCGACGCCAATAATTTCATCCGGGTAGGACAAACCCAGGAAATTGAATCCGGTCTGATTCACGTAGATCACTTTCCAATGTTGAAGCACAAATATCGCTTCGAGTGAATACTTCACCAATTGATCGTAATCCAATTCTGCTTTCCCAAGCATTTTAGTCAAGATACTGCCCTCCCGTCTTTCGATCAAAATATTGCGGCGCAGCAACTCTTTTCTGATTTGCTTTACGAATTCAATGTCAAGACTTGATTCCAATGCGGTGGAATAAGCTGTGAGCAATTCTTGATCGGCAATGCTGTGCATGGTGGGCCTCCGCCATTTTCAAAATGATGATTGGGAATAAGAATAAGAAAAAGAAGGGAAATCCGCGCTATGTATGAATCTGTACTATTATTATCCTTTTCTTCTCTAACAACTGTCAAACTATTTGGTTCGACATGCGAATGAACGCATAACGAAGAAGACCGGGCATTTATCGCCCGATCTCCGTTTGTGTTCAAGCATCGTTTTAGCGCTAGCCGATCATTTTTGCGCCGCTTGGCGGGCCAGCTCCTTGTGAACGATCGGCGCCACCTTCGTGCCGAGCAGCTCGATGGTACGAAGCAGCTCGCGGTGGGGCAGGGTGCTCACGTCCGCATGCAGCAGGAAGCGCGTCAGCCCAAGATTCCGGTGAAGCAGCACGATCTTCTCGGCGACGTACTCGGGATCGCCGACGTAGAGGGCGCCGCGCTGGCTGCGGGCTGCGTCGAACGAGTCGCGGGTGTACGGCGGCCAGCCGCGTTCGCGCCCGATCGTGTTCATCTGGGCTGCCGTCGACGGGTAGAACAGATCAGCCGCCTTCTCGGTCGTATCCGAGATGAAGCCGTGCGAATGCGTCGCGATCTGCAGCTTGCTCACGTCGTGTCCGGCCTTGGCGGCCGCTTCCTTGTAGAGGGCGACGAGCGGCGCGAACCGCTCCGGCATGCCGCCGATGATGGCGAACACGACCGGCAGTCCGAGCGTGCCGGCGCGTACTGCGGACTCGGGGTTGCCGCCGGTGCCGATCCATACGGGCAGCGGCTCCTGGACGGCGCGCGGGTAGACGCCGAGATTTTTGATGGCGGGACGATGGCCGCCGCGCCAGTTAACTTTTTCCGATTCTCGAATTGCGAGCAGCAGCTCCAGCTTCTCGTCGAACAGGCTGTCGTAGTGATTCAAGTCGTACCCGAACAGCGGGAACGATTCGATAAACGAGCCGCGGCCCGCCATAATCTCAGCCCGGCCGTTCGACAGGCCGTCGAGCGTCGAGAACGCCTGATACACGCGAACCGGGTCGTCGGACGACAATACGGTCACGGCGCTCGAGAGCCGGATCCGCTTGGTCGTAGCCGCTGCCGCGGCCAGGATGACGGCAGGCGCCGAGCTCGCATAATCCGCGCGGTGATGCTCGCCGATCGCATAGACGTCAAGGCCGACTTGCTCGGCCAGATTAATCTCTTCGACCGCCTGCCGCAGCCGTTCGGCGTGCGTGACGCCGCCGTCTCTTGGAGCGGCCTCGAGAAAAGTGCTGATTCCTATTTCCATTTTAGAAGTCGTAAGATCGGACATGGTGGATCGCTCCCTTCCAGATAAGTTCATTATACTATAAATATTACTGTAACTCAACATTCGTAAGTAATGGGCGCGTATTGCTAGCGATCTCCCGATTTGTTTTAATTAAGTTCATCTTTAAACCACGCTGGAGGCCGGAAGCGATGAAAATTACGACGTTCGGAAAGGTCGTCGGTCTGATCTTATGTTTACTGATCCCGATCATTGTGCTGTACGGCTATTCCTATCGGGTCAGCATCGATACGGTCCGGGGGACGATCGAGGACCAGAACAGCAGCCGGCTGGGCTTTTTCGTCAATCAAATGGACATGATGGTCGATCAACTGGTGAAGCACGCCGTGACGACAAGCCGGGATTACAGCATCAGAGAGTACTTGGAAGGCCGGTCGAGGGACGACTTGCGCGTGCAGCTGCAGCGGCAATCGAGAATCGTCGACATGCTGAACATGCAGACAAGCACGAGCGCATGGAGCAACCAGATCATTTTTTATTTAAAGGACTCCAAGGAAACGATCTCCACCGATTATTCGGCCAAATACAACCAAGCGCTCATCGATGGGCGGAAGCTCGGCGAATGGTCGCACGAGAATATGCTGACCTTCGGCATCAAGGAAAATCTGTTCACGCGCCTCCAGGAGACCGATCACCCGAATGTGCTGGTCGAGGTCCAGTTCAATGATGTGAACTTGAAAAACATGCTGGTCTCGCTCAAGCAGCAGGCGGCGCGCGAGCCGTTTCTGTATTTTCCCGGCGAGGATCCGATCATGGGCTTCAACGCCGACTTCGCCGCCGTGAAGCAGACGGCCGCCGAGCTGGATAGGCAGACGCTTGCGGGCAGCGGGAGTTTCAACGTCAAGCTGAACGGCGGCAAATATATCGTACACTATGTCCGATCGGCATCGCTCGGCTGGTACTTGGTGGATATGGTGCCGCTTGAGACGTATTTTGCCCCGATCAACATGAGCCGCAATCTGGTATACGCTTCCATCGCGCTGCTCATGACGTTAAGCGTGCTGGCCGCGCTGCTGCTCTATCGCAACGTGCAGCGGCCGATCAGCCTGCTGCTGCGCGGCGTTCGGCATGTGAGGGACGGCGACTTCTCGTTCCGGCTGTCCAAGCGGCCAGGCAACGAGTTCGATTTTCTGTTCCACAGCTTCAACGAGATGGCCAAGCAGATCCAGGAGTTGATCGACAAGGTTTACAAGGAGACGCTTCGTTCCAAGGAGGCGACGCTCAAGCAGCTTCAGTCGCAGATCAACCCGCATTTTTTGTATAATTGCCTTTTTTTACATCAAGAACATGGCCAACCTGGGAGAAAAGCAGGCCGTCGTCGACATGGCGCTCAATCTCGGCGAATATTACCGCTACACGACCCGGCAGGAGCAGGAGACGACGACGCTTGGGGAGGAGCTCAAGCTGATTCGCAACTATTTGAACATCCAGTCGATGCGGCTTCAACGGTTCCGCTTCGAGATCGAGATCCCGGAGACGATGCTCGCCTTGCCTATTCCGAGGCTGCTGCTGCAGCCCTTGGTGGAAAACGCGGTCATTCACGGCGTGGAGAACAGCGTCCAGTTCGGGTTGATCGTCGTTCGCGGCGAGCAGGGAGGCGGCGTGAACCGAATCGCGGTAGACGACAACGGACCTGGCGTCGCAGGTGAGAAGCTGGCCGCGCTGCAAGGGAGGCTCGCGGTGCCGATGGACGAGCATACGGGCACAGGCTTGTGGAACATCCATCAACGTCTGATCTATATGTACGGGGGACGCTCGGGTCTGACGTTCGCGAAGTCCCCGCTCGGCGGATTCAGGGCGGAATTGGTATGGGAAGAGAAGGAGGGCTCGGCATGAGCGACCGGGAAGAGCTTCAATTGCTGCTGGTGGACGACGAGGCAAGCGTCGTTGACAGCCTGGCGGAGACGTTGCCGTGGCCGGACATCGGCATTGCGAACGTCTTTAAAGCGTATTCCGGTCAGGAAGCGTTGGAGATTTTAAATACGAATTCGGTGGATGTCATCATTTCCGATATCCGGATGCCGGGCATGGACGGCATGGAGCTGCTCGCGCAGGTGAAGCGAAGGTGGAAGAGAATCAAGTTTATCCTGCTGTCCGGCCATGCGGAGTTCGCTTATGCCCAGCAGGCGCTGGCGCACGAGACGTTCGACTATTTGCTTAAGCCAGCCAGCGACGAAGAAATACTAACCAAGGTGGAGCTGGCGGTGGAGGCGCTTCGTCGGGAGCGCGACGAGTACCGGATGCACGAGCGCGTGGCGAAGGCGTTTCAGGAGAGTCTGCCCAAGCTGCGGGGCGAGCTGCTCAGCGAGCTGCTGCAGGGCTTCAAATATTCTCCCGAGCGGCTCGAGAAGCGGATGGACTCGTTAAAGATCGATTTGCGGCCGGGCGCCCCGTACTCGTTGATGCTGGTGCGCGTGGAGGGGCAGCTTTTGGAAATGGATTTTTACAGCTTGTCCCTGATGGAATATGCGATCGTCAATATGGCCGAGGAATGGTTCGAGGACCGGTTCGCGCTCTGGTCGTGCAAAAGCGTACACGGATACCTCGCGTTCGTCGTCACCGCGACGCCCGAGGCAGCCTTGGAGCTGACGGCGGACGGGTTGGAGCAGGAGCTCCGGCACAAGGCCTCCCAGCTGCAGCTGAGCGTCGACCATTATTTGCGCGGGACGGTATCCGTATTGATCAGCAAGCGGGGCGAGTTTCCGCTTGACGTCAAGCGCCTGTACGACGACCTGCTTCTGGCGCTTCGCAGACAAATCGGCAGCCAGACGGGCCTGTTCGTGCAAGCGGCTGACGAGATCGAACAGCAGCCGGTCCGTTCGCTGCAGCGATTGTACGAACCGCCCCTGCTGCTGCATCTGCTGGAATCGGGCAATTGGGAGCTGACCGAGGAAAAGCTGACAGGCATCTGGAGCGAATTGAATCAGCGATGGGCCCACTCGCCGGAGCATCTGACGGAAGTTTTTTTCAGCGTGTACGCCTCGTACGCCTCGTTCGCCCACAAGAACGGCCGGGCGCTCGCCGACATGATCGGGCCTGCGCTGTCCGATGTCGCGGGGCTGCTGCCGAGCCGGTCGGCGGCGTCTCTGCAGGGCTGGATGCTCGATTCGTTCCGAATGATCCGCCAGAGCATGGAGAACGAGGAGCGGGACGATCGCGAGGTCGCCGTGGGCAAGATCAAGAGCTTCGTCCAGAAGCATCTGGTGGAGGACGTGTCGCTGCAGACGCTGGCCGATTTTATGTACATGCACCCGGTCCACGTATCGCGATTGTTCAAGCTGCAGACGGGCGAGAACCTGAGCGACTATGTGCTCCGTTTGAAGATGGAGCTGGCGGCTTCGCTGCTCGCGAACCCCGCGATGAAAAGCTATGAAGTCTCGCTGCGGCTCGGCTATCAGAACCCGAATTATTTTAACAAGGTGTTTAAGAAATACTACTCGTTGACGCCGCAGGAATACAGGCAGAAGCTTGCCTCGACGTTCGACGACCCAAGGACGCGTCCATGAGAGGCGCGTTTTTTGTTGGCGCGGCGACCGCACGTCGTTCCGGGCATCCTGTTAATTTTGTATCATCGGCGTTAAATAGTTGCCATTTTAACCGCTGCGCGATCGTTTTATGATGATGATGTAGCCGGCAAGGACAGCCGGTTACGCGCAGAACTCTACTCAACTTGGAGGTTCGTCAATGAAAAAGACTTGGTGGAATAAAGTAGCGGCCGTCACGCTGCTCTCCGCGCTTCTCGCCGGTTGCGGCAACAACGGCGGCGATAACGCCGGGAATAGCGGCGGCAATAGCGGCGCAAGCAATGCTGCGGGCTCGTCCGGCGCAGCGGCGCCTGCCGGCGAGAAGGGCAAGCTTACCTTCTGGATGAAAAAGCAGCTGTTCGAGGATCAAAACAATCTGATCGTCGAACGCGCCAAGCAATTCGGCAAAGAAAACAACGTCGACGTCAACGTCGAGGTCATCGCATACGAGGATTTCTATCCGAAATGGACCGCGGCGATCGAGTCGAAAAGCGTGCCGGACGTCTCCTTCTTCGGCTATCAGGAGGTCGGCCAATTTTACGGACAAGGCGTGCTTGAGGATGTAAGCGATCTCGTGGGCGAGCTCGAAAGCAAAAACGGCGAAATTCGCCCGAACGTCAAGAAGGCGGTCACCTTCGGCGGCAAGCAGTACGGCGTGCCGTTCTGGACGGAATCCCAGGTGCTCTACTACCGCAAGGACATGCTTCAAGCGGCCGGATATACGGCGCCGCCGGCCACCTGGGACGAATTCAGGGAAATGTCCAAGAAGTTGACCGATCCGGGAAAAGGCTTGTACGGCGCGGGCGTCGGCTACGGCAAAGGCAATTCCGACGCCGAGTTCCTGACTCGCGGCATCATCTGGTCCTTCGGCGGCTCCGTCGATACGCAGGACGGTAAAACCGTCATCGCCGATTCGCCCGAGACGGTTCAGGCGGCATCGTTCATCCGCGATCTGTTCCTCACCGACAAGAGCACGCCGCCGAGCGCGATCGGCTGGGACGACAGCGGCAACAACAAAGCGTACTTGAGCGGACAGGCCGCCATGATCTTCAACACCGGCAGCGTGCTGGCGACGATCAAGAAGGACAACCCGGACCTGTACGAAAAGACGGGCATCGCGCCTTATCCGGCCGGACCGAAGGGCACGTTTATTCCGGGCATCAGCAACAACCTCGGCATTTTCAAGGACTCGAAAAACAAGGATCTGGCCAAGAAATTCATCGCCTACATCCTCGCGCCGGACTGGTACAAGACATGGGTGGAAGCAGGCGCGCCGCTGACGGGCCCGATCTACACGGCGCTCACGAAGGAAGCGGTATGGCAGGAGGAGAAAAACAAGGCGTTCGTCGATTCGGTCGACGGCTTCAACTTCCTCGGCTATCCGGGCGAATACAATCCGAAGGCCGGCGAAGTGTTCAATATGCGGGTCGTCAACGATACGTTCCAGAAGCTGCTCCTTGAATCCAGCTATACGCCGGAGGCCGCTATCAAGGATCTGCAGGCGAAGGTGCAGGAGATTTACAACAAGTAAGCTATACAACTTAGCGTAAAGGGAGGGGATGACGGTCCGTCCGTTCATCCCTTCATTACGAATGTAAGGCGGGATTCCACTTGAAAATACGATTGGACAACAAGCTTGCGTACCTGCTGATGAGTCCCGTGCTCGTGTATCTGCTGGCGATTATGCTGCTGCCGTTCGGTTGGGCGCTGTACCTGAGCTTCACCGACAAGACGGTCGGCGTGCCCGCCCACTTTATCGGCTTCGGCAATTATATCGACCTGCTCAAGGATTCGATGTTCTGGAAGGCCGTCAAAAACACGATTATTTTCACCGCGGTCGCGGTCGTGCTGAAGTCGGTCTTCGGCATGGTCATGGCGCTCGTGCTGAACGAGAAGATCATTTTCCGCAACTTGTTTCGGGTGCTGCTGTTCCTGCCCTGGACGATCCCGACCATCGTCTCCGTATTCACCTGGCAGTGGATCTACTCCGACGTCGGCGGGGTGCTGAACTACCTGCTGCTGAAAATCAATGCGATCGGCCGCCCGATCGGCTGGCTGGCCAAGCCCGACCTCGCCATGATGTCCGTCATCGTCGTCAACGTCTGGCGCGGCATTCCGTTCATGGGCATCGCGATCCTGGCCGGCCTGCAGTCAGTCTCCAAGGAAATGTACGAGGCGGCCATGCTGGACGGGGCCGGCGCGGTCAAGCGCTTCTTTTATATGACGCTTCCATCGGTCAAGGAGGTCACGATCCTGGCGGCCGTCATGACGACGATCTGGACGCTGAACGACTTCGAGATTATATGGCTGCTCACGCGGGGCGGTCCGGACAACGGAACGCAGGTGCTGTCCACGCTCAGCTACACGATCGGATTTTTGAATATGAGTCTGGGCAAAGCGATCGCCATCGCCATCATGACGATGCCGCCGTTGATCATGCTGATCAACTATGTGACCAAGCGCTCGCTCGCCTCGGCGGATTAGGTGATTCTTATGGAAAACAGATCGGTAACCAAACAAGTCGTCGTCTATGTCACGCTGGCCTTCATGCTATTATGCGCTTTATTCCCGCTCTACTGGATGATCAACACCTCCTTCAAATCGCAAGGCGAGATCTACAATCTGACGCCAAACTTCTGGCCGAAGGACTTCACCTGGGCGGGTTACGACAAGTTGTTCGAAAAAGGCTTTCTGAAAAACGTCAAAAACAGCCTCGTCGTCTCCCTGGTCGTATCCGTGTTCTCGATCGCCGTCAGCATGCTGGCCGCCTATGCGATCTCGAAGCTGAAGTTCAGCGGACGCGGCGTCATCTCCAAAGGCATTCTGTACGCGTACCTGATGCCCCGCTCGGTGCTGTTCATTCCGCTGTACATGCTCGTATCCGCGCTTGGCGCGGGCAACTCGATCTGGGGTCTGATGCTGATCTATCCCACGATCACGATTCCTTATGCGACCTGGATGCTCATCTCGTACTTCAAGTCGATACCGGTCGAGATCGAGGAGGCGGCGATGATCGACGGATGCAGCCGTTCGCGGACGCTGCGAAGCATCGTGCTGCCGCTGGCGGCGCCGGGTCTTGCGGCTACGTTCATCTTCTCCTTCACGCTGTGCTGGAGCGAGTATTTGTACGCGCTTGTCGTCGTGACCAAGAGCGCGGACAAGACGATCACGCTCGGCTTGGCCGATATGATCGTCGGCGACGTTTTCGCCTGGGGCCCCCTCATGGGCGGCTCGATTATCGCCTCGATTCCGGTCGTCATCATGTACCTGTTCACATCCAAATATATGGTTAGCGGCATGACCGTAGGAGGCGTCAAGTAATGGCGGCTAAAAAAGTGCTCGTCACGGCGACGAACTATTCCGCGCTCTGCGCGGAGGCCAAGCAACTGCTCGAGGATGCGGGCTGCGAGATTGTCGAGAATCAGCTCGGACGTCCGCATACGTACGAAGAGCTGATCCCGCTCGTCGGCGACATCGACGCCGTCGTGGCGGGCGTGGATACGTGGGACGAAGCCGTATTCAAGCATGCGCCGAAGCTGAAGGCGATCGCGCGCTTCGGCGTCGGCGTGGACAATATCGATCTGGCGCAGGCCAAGGCGTACGGTATCCAGGTGACCAACGTGCCCGGCGGCAACGCCAACGCCGTCGCGGAGCTGACGGTCGGCCTGATCCTGTCGATGATGCGGAATATTCCCGCGCTCCAGGAATCCGCCAAGCGTGCTTATTGGGACCGCCGCGTTGGCGTCGAGCTGGCGGGCAGAACCGTCGGTCTGCTGGGCTTCGGCAACATCGCGCAGATGGTCGCGAGGAAGCTGCAGGGGTTCGACGTCAAGCTGATTGCCTACGATAAATTCCCGAGCGCGGCTAAAGCGGAGGCGCTTGGGGTGGAGCTGGTCGACTCGGACGAGGTGCTGAAGCAGAGCGACGTCGTCAGTATGCACCTCCCCAGTCTTAAGGAGACGCATCATATGATGAGCGACGCGCAGTTCGGCCTGATGAAGGAGAGCGCCTATTTCGTTAATACGGCGCGCGGCGCCCTTGTCGACGAGCAAGCGCTGTACCGGGCGTTGCAGGGCGGCCGCATCGCCGGCGCCGCCATCGACGTCTACGAGCGCGAGCCGGTCGCCGCGGACAACCCGCTGCTGAAGCTGGACAATCTGCTCGCGACGCCGCATACGGCCGCCGAGACGGAAGAGACTTATCGCCGCGTCGGGCTGGCGACGGCACAGGCGCTGCTGGACGTGTTCGAAGGCCGCAAGCCGGCGAACCTGCTCGGCTGAAGGGCGCAAAGCTCGCTTTACTCCCTTGAAGATATTATCGCTTTCCCGAATCTAATATGAAACGCGCTGGAGGTTCCCCATGAAACGTTTATATGGCGTTACGACCGCGATGGTCACCCCTTTCGACCAGGATGGACAAGTGAATCTGGAGAAAGTCGCGAAGCTGACGGAATTTCTGATCTCGAAAGACGTACATTGTCTCTTCCCGCTCGGAACGACCGGCGAGATGATCCGGCTGAGCGTGCCGGAGCGCAAGGCGATCGCGGAGACGGTCGTCAAGACGGCGGCGGGCCGCGTCACCGTGTTCATTCACGCGGGTACGGCGACGTTGGGCGATACGATCGCGCTCGCCCGGCATGCGCAAGAGATCGGCGCCGACGGCATCGGCGTCGTCACGCCGCTGTTCCTCGGCGCAAACGACAGAGAGATGGAAGAATACTACGTGGCGGTCTCCGCCAGCATTCCGGACGACTTTCCAATGTACCTATACAACATCCCGCAATGCGCATCGAACGATCTGAAGACCGATGTCGCGCAGCGCGTGGCGGACCGCTGCAAAAACGTCGTCGGCGTGAAATACAGCTACCCCGACATGCTGCGGACGAACGAATACCTGGCGATTAACGGCGGTAGCTTCTCCGTTATGCAGGGAGCGGACCGACTGCTGCTGCCTGCGCTCGCGATGGGCTGCGACGGCGTCATCTCCGGCGTGTCCTGCGTCTATCCAGAACCGTTCGTAGCGGTATACAACGCGTATCAGGAAAAGGATCTGGATAAAGCGCGTGCGCTGCAGCGGATCGCGATCCGGTACTGCGAAGTGCTGAAAAGCGGCAGCAACATGTCTTACTTCAAAGAGGCGCTGAAGCTGAGAGGCATAGACGTCGGGTTCATGCGCGCGCCGCAGCTGGATCTGCCTGCCGAGGAAGTACAGGAGCTGCAGCGGAAGCTGAGCGAGCTGCCGCAATTCGGTTAAGGCGGGAGATACTTGACGGGAAAATAAGTTTTCAAACGCATCTCGCAACGTCAAAAACCGGGCTCAACGGCCCGGTTTCTTTTGCATCCAATGACGTCAGGCGGCGCTCTGCGCGTCAGTTAGCGCTCCGGTACTGGACCGCCGCTTCCGCATGCTAATCAGCGCCAAGGCCAGACCGACGAAGGTGACGGCGGCCGATGCTAGCGGCAGATGCCGCAGTCCCGCTCCGGCGATGATCAGTCCGCCCAGCGCGGCGCCTGCCGCGTTGCCGATGTTGAACGCCGAATGGATAACCGTAGCGGCCATGCCCTCGGCGTCCCTGGCGGCTTCGAGCACGCGGACCTGCATGGCGGGGACGAGGCTGTAGCTCATGAAGCCCCACAGGAAGATGCCGATGACCGCCGGCGTGCGATAAGGGAGAGCGGCATCAAGCGCGAGCAACAGCGGAACCAGCAGCGCGAGGCAGAGGGCAAGGGAGCGTGCCGGATGCCGGTCGGCCAGCTTGCCGCCGAATATATTGCCAAGCGTGACGCCGATGCCGAACACGATCAGGATCAAGATGACGTTCTGTTCCCGGAAGCCGGACAGGTCAGTGAGGATCGGCGCGATATAGGTGAAGGTCGCGAACAAGCCGCCGAAGCCGAACAGGATGACGCCAAGCGCCAGCAGGACTTGAGGTTTGGCCATGGCCAGCAGCTCGCTTCGAACGCTGGCGCTCTTGCTCGTCCTGGCGTCCGGTACGAGGAACGCGATGCCCGCGAACGTCAGCAAACCGAGCGCCGCAATGACCGCGAAGGTCATCTCCCAGCCATAGTGCTGGCCGATGAAGGTGCCGAAGGGGACGCCGGCGATGTTCGCGACGGTCATCCCCGTCATGATCATCGCAATCGCACTGGCCCGCTTGTCGGGTGCCGCGAGGCTGGCCGCGATCAAGGCGGCGGCGCCGAGAAACGTGCCATGGGCGAGCGAGGAGACAATCCGCGCGACCATCAGGATCGTAAAGGTAGGCGAGACGATGGCAAGCACGTTGCCTGCGACGAAAACCAGCATGAGAACGCAAAGCAGCAATTTTCGGGGAAAGCGGGACGTAAAGGCGGCAATGACGGGGCCGCCGACTGCGACGCCGATCGCGTAGCCCGAGATCAGCATGCCCGCCCTGGAGACGGTGACCTCGTAGGTCCTCGCAATATCGGGCAGCAAGCCCATGATGACGAATTCCGCCATGCCGATCGCAAACGCGCCGATCGTCAGCGTGATCAGGGCGGCCATCGACGACATTCCGCCCGTCTTCGTGACGACGGAAGGGACTTGAACGTTTAAATTCATGATTCGGAGCACTCCTCTGGGGGCATGCGAAGCTGCATGATGGGGTTGGTTGGGATCGGCAAAACGATCCCGCCGACCGCCCCATTATAAGCCGTCCGAAAATCAATTGGAGTGAGGTAATGCGATGCAAAAAGGTTGGTAATAAGGAGGAATTGTGAGCTGGTGTCATATTTGCGTCAATTAATGTGCTTGATTTTCAACTTGCATAATTCGTTTTTCGATAACTTCTATCAAAATCAGCCTTGTTATGTTAGATTTAATGCATTTAATCGACATCGATGAGGTGTGCATTTTGTTTACGTTGATCATCGTCCATGCGGACCCCGAATGGCTGCAGCGGCTTGTCGAGGAGATGATGCCTTGGCGACAGCATCGCGTCGATAAGATCGTCACTGCGGTCGACGGTCCCGCTGCCTTGCGTGCGGCTATCGCATCCCGTCCGGAGCTTATACTGAGCGATTCCGAGCTGCACGGCGCCAGCGGAGCGGATTGGGTGAACGAATACGCAGCCACAGGAAACCCGTTTCAGGTCGCCTTCTTTTGCGCACGCGAGGATTTCGGGTTTGCAAGAGCCGCCATGCGGCTAAAAGCCGTAGACTGCCTGCCGATGCCGGTGACCCCGGCGCAATTGGAGCGCACGATAGCGGACATGATCGGGGAGCTGGAACGGCCGAGCGGACTTAATCTTCAAATGTGGCTCAATGCGCAGACGCTTCTGCAGCGGAGCTTTGCGGATAGCCTGCTGCAGGGCACCCGGTTCTATTCCGACCAGACATTTCGCGAGCATGCGAGATCACTTCGAATGGAATGGTTGGATGAAGGCTGTCGCGTACTCGCGATTCGGATGACCGAAGATCCGTCCGATGCCACAAGTGCTGGCGAGCGCCGACTGGCCGCGTATGCCGCGGACAATGTCATACAGGAGTTGGCCGGACGCCACGCGCGCAGCGTCATAGTGACATCGGGCACGGGGGAATGGATCTATATTGCGGCGTCCGAGGAACCGGAAGCGGATATCGGCATCGTCGCGGAAGAATGGATCGAAGCTGTGCGGCAGTATACCCATGCGCGGATCCGCATCGGCTTGAGCGGGCGCTCGGCACGTTGGAACGAGCTGCCGCGGCTGCTTTCTCAGGCCGTCGAAGCTTTGTCGTTCGCCGACACGCTGGACGGACACAGCGTATTGCGTTATGAACGGACCGCCGCGCACATGCCGGAAACGAGAGGGAGCGACGAAAGGAGATTGCTGCGAGAGCTGCTGGCCGGCAACAAGGCGGGCGTCCGCCAATGGCTGGAAGACTTGCCCCGCGACGCCTTCGGGCCGCAAGACGGTGTCGCGCTGGCGGAGAGCGCATGGAAGTGGTTGGCGGGCCTTCACCGCTTTCTCGAATCGTCCGGCGCCATGCACGGCGGGGGGGATCGACGATTCGCAGCTGGCCGGACAACTTCAAGACGCGGCACAAGCCAATCACGTACACGAACGGGTGACGGCCCATCTCCTTCATTTATGCGACTTGCTCAACCCTTCCACGGGCGAGATTTTGCAGCGGGCGATCGATTATATCGCATCGAATCTCGCCTCCCGCGTCAGGCTGGAGGATGCGGCGAAGCAATTGTTCGTCTCCCCGGTCTGGCTCGGCAGGTTGTTCAGTTCGCGGATGAACAGGACCTTTCTTCAGTATGTGACCGCCCTCAAGATGGAGGAGGCCAAGCTTAGGCTCAGGCACAGTCGTTCGCGCGTGCAGGATGTCGCCCGGGATCTCGGCTACGAGGACGTCGTATACTTTGCGAAGCTGTTCCGGCGTGCGACGGGGCAGAGCCCGAGCGAGTACAAAAACGGCCTGCGCATGAATGGTTAACCAACGGGTTTTTGGGCCAAAGCGCGCGCAGGCATCAGCAGAAGGAGCGACGCCGCCAGGGCGGATGCCTGAAAGACGGCGGATCCGAGCAAGCTATGCGAGACCGCATGCGCGAACGGCTGTCCGGAGCCTTGGCCGGCTTGAAACGATGCGTTAAAAACGGTGACTAGAATCGCGAGGCCCAGCGAGGCGCCGCTCTGATGCGCCACGTTGATCAGACCCGAAGCCGCCCCGGCATCGCGAGCGTCGACGTTCGAGAGTCCGAGCGCGGTGAGCGGTTGGAATATCAAGCCGGACCCGATCCCCATGATGGCCATCAGGAAAAACATTTGCGGGAAATACGCCGTTTGCGCGGCGATCGTCCGGCTCATCCACAGCGTCCCGACGACCGCCAGCAGCAGGCCGACGATCAACAATATCCGGTTGCCGTAACGGCGAACAAGGCTCTGCATCACGAACATCATGCCGAATTGCGCCATGGTAAACGGAAGAAAGGCCAATCCCGCTTCAAGAGAGCCGAAGCCAAGCGCATTTTGCAAATACTGCGGGATAAAGAAAAAGAGCGAAAAGTTGCCGCCGACCAGCAGAAACCGACCCAGATAAGCACCGGAGCGCTGACGGCTCGCGAACAACCGCAAGGGCACGATCGGCTGGCCCGCACGCTTTTCGACCAGCACGAAGGCGGTCAGCGACGCGACCCCGATGCCGAGCCAGATCCACGTCCCCGGCGAGCCCCAGCCTTGACCCGCGGCTTGGACAAAGCCGTAAACCAATCCGCTCATGCCGACGACGGACGTCAGCGCGCCCCCCAGATCGAACCGGCCGGTCTTCGTCTCCGATTCCGTCACGTAGCGCCGCACCAGGTACATTAAAACGATGCCGATGGGAACGTTGATAAACATCCCGACGCGCCACGATATAAAATCGGTGAAAAATCCGCCGAGCAACAGACCGATACCGCCGCCCGCGCCGGCTACCGCGCTGTACATCGCGATCGCCCTCGACCGCTCCTTTTCCTCCGTAAACGTGGCCGACAGCAAGGCCAGCGCAGCCGGCGTGGCCAGCGCGGCCGCAAAGCCTTGAAACGCCCGGGAAACAAGCAGTACGACGGCAGTCGGCGCCAGACCGGCGAGCAGGGACGTCAGCGTAAAAAGCCCGATGCCCGCGCCGAGCAACCTTCTGCGGCCCAGCAGGTCTCCGGCCCGGGCGCCAAGCAGCAGAAAGCCGCCGAAAGCCAAAATATAGCTGTTCTGAACCCACGTCAAATTGACGGTCGACATATGAAGCGAGCGGCCGATCTCCGGAATCGACGTCACCATGACGGAGGCGTCCAGTACGACGAGCAGCTGGCACGCGATAATGATCGTTAAAATGATGCCTTTCGATTGCAGCATGCAGTCAAGTTCCTTTCCCCGATAGAATGTGTGGCTCTGATCCGTATTATGAATCGAATCGGCGGCGGGAAGTAGACCTTTCCTGCTTGAAAATTGCCTAAAGCTGCAATATGATAGGTGAAAGCGCGAAGGAGGTTGAGCGATATGCGACAGTCGGGATCGGATGCTGGCGGAACGCACGACAAGCCGTTGTCCATTCATAAGAAGGCGTTGGACCAGCTTCTGGCCTTAACCGACCGATTTTCGTTGGCAGAAGGCCGTACGTCGACCGTCGTGCCGTACTTCTCCATCGTGAAGCGCACCCGGGAAACGGAGTGCATCCCGGGCGTTTTGACGCCTTCTTTTTGTCTGATCCTTCAAGGCGCGAAGACGCTGTATCTGGGACAGGAGGTGTACCGTTACGGAGCGGGCGATTATCTGGCGTCGCTGATCGACATCCCGGCCTCCGCGCAAGTCGTGGGGGCGACGGAGCGCTCGCCGTATATCGGGCTGCGCATCGACTTTACGACGCAGGAGATTGCTTCCGTGGTGATGGAGGCGGGGATCGAAGCGGAAGCCAGGGAGAAAGGCTTGAGCAAGGGCGCTTTTGTCGGGAAGTCGGATGCGGAGCTGCTGGACATCTTTTCGCGGCTGCTGAAGCTGCTCGACAAGCCGAACGAAGCTCGTTTTCTGTCCGAGCTGCTCAAGCGGGAAATGATTTTTCATTTGCTGTCGAGCGAAAACGGCCATCTGTTTTTTCAAAAGGTGCTGTTCGATCAACGGGCGGACGGCGTCGGCATGGCGATTCAGTGGATCAAGGAAAACTACGCGCGCTCGTTCACCGTCGAGGAGCTCGCCAAATCGTGCAACATGAGCGTCTCCGGACTGCATCACAAGTTCAAGGCGATCACGACGATCGGCCCGCTGCAATATCAGAAGCAGCTTCGCCTTCAAGAGGCGCGGCGCCTGATGCTGAGCGGGCCGGTGGGCGCGACGACGGCCGCGCTGGCCGTCGGCTACGAGAGTCCGTCGCAGTTCAATCGGGAATATCGCAGGCTGTTCGGCCTGCCGCCGCTTCAAGATATCAGGGCGATGCGCAAGTCGGCCGTCCCATGGGCCGGAGCCGCTGCGATAGATTGAAGCATCATGCGGGCACGTTCGAACTTAAGGCGGTTAGGCAGAAGGCGGCGCGGCGCTCGATCTGCGCGCGATCAAGGCGGTAGCGACGGAGATATTCATGCCGCCTTCGAACGGCGAATCGCCAAGCGAGGTCGCTAGCCGGACGGCGCTGCGGACCATCTTTTCTTTGTCTACGCGAACGGTCGTCAGCTCGGGCGATACGATGACCGCTTCGGCGATATCGTCGAAGCCGACGACGGATATATCTTCGGGAACCCGGATGCCCAGCTCCGCCAGCGACTTCATCACGCCGATCGCGATATAATCGCTCTCGCAGAATATGGCCGTCGGCAGCGGCTTCCCGTCGGTACGCAGTTTTGCGATTTTGTTCTGAAAAGAGGCTTGCGCCGCAGGCACCATCGGGTCGACGGAAAATTCATGTTCGGGCGAGACCGCGATCGACCATTCCCGCATCGCATCGTCGAAGCCCCTCCGGCGGGCGTCGAAGTTAGGGATGCGAACGTCAGACGCCGCATAGCCGATCGTCCGGTGGCCCGTCCGGCACAGCCGCGTCCCCGCCTGGTATCCCCCCAGTACGTTATTCGTAGATACGAACGGTACGGGCAGCGTCTCGAAGCAAGTATCCAGCACGATCAGCCTGGGCAGCCGCTCCGCGATGCGGATTAACGTTTCTTTGTCCAGATTGGTGCCAAGCAAAATAACGCCGCGTTCGGCATGCGCATTCGCAATGGCCCCGAGGTCTTCTTCGAAGCGCGCCATGTCGATGGCCGAGATGAGCAGCGAAAAGCCGCCGGCGCGCGACCCTTGCTCGAGAAAATGAATGAGCTCGCGAAAAAAAGGGCTGACGGTCGTACTGGGCGCTGACGATGCCGGCGTTCGCGATGACTAGAAACAGCAATGCGGGCGCGGCGTCGGCAGCCGACTGCGCGCTCGTTCCGGCTTCCTGCGCGGGAACGCTCTTTCGCGGCTTATAGCCGGCTTTTTGGGCGACGTTTAAAATGCGCGTTCGCGTCTCTTCCCCGATGCCCGGCTTGCCGCTAAACGCTAGAGAGACGGCGGCTTTGGAAACGCCCGCCAGCCTCGCGATATCCTCCATTCTCACGAACATGACTCCCCCGAAATGTAGTTTAGTTAAGTTTATTACGCGCTCGAGTAAGTGGCAAGTTGTTTGTATGGTAATTTGTTAAGTTTAGTTTTGTTTAGTCGATGGGCGGCGAAAATGTGTTTTTAATGCGTATTGACGCTCGAAATCGTTGGTGGTAGGATGAATTATAAGCAAGCGAACTAAAAAATCAACTTAAAAAAAATTGAAATTAACTTAACAATCTAAACTAAACTTAAGCGTTGGGGGAATGGGAATGAACTGGCAAGCGATCGACGGTAGAACGGAGTATATGCGCAATCCGCTCGGCCTGGACGAGAAGGCGCCCCGCTTTTTCTGGAAGCTGCGATCGGACGAAAGAAGCGCATCGCAATCGGCTTATCGCATCCTGGTCGCCTCGTCGCTGGAAGCGCTTGCTGACGATGCGGGGGATATGTGGGACAGCGGCGAGGTCGCTTCCGACCGGACGACGCACATCGTTTACGAAGGAAAGCCGCTCCAATCGGAAGGACAATATTTTTGGAAGGTCCGGTCATGGAATCGAGACGCCGTCGCCTCGGACTGGAGCGATGCCTACTTCTGGACGATGGGCCTGCTTCGTCGCGACGAATGGAAAGGATCCTGGATCGGCGCCAAGGCGCAGCCCAACGTAGAGCTCCAACCGTCGCCTTACGTTCGCAAGCCATTCCGGACGAGCGGCAAAGTTCGACGCGCGACGGTCTACGCCACCGCGCTCGGCCTGTACGAGCTCCATCTTAACGGCCGGCGGATCGGCGACTGGTTCGCCCCCGGCTTTACCGATTACGACAAGCGCGTGCAGACGCAAGCCTATGACGTGACCCCGTGGCTCCATGATGGCGACAATGTCGTCGGTGCCGTTCTCGGCGACGGCTGGTATGCGGGAACCGTCGGTTTTCTCGGCAATCACGTGTACGGCGAACGCCCTTTTTTCCTTCTTCAGATGAATATCGAATACGCGGACGGCAACCGCGAATCCGTCGAGACCGATGCCGGCTGGCGAACGGCCACAGGACCGATCGTCTACTCCGACATGATCAAGGGCGAGACCTACGACGCCCGGCTGGAGCTGACGGGCTGGGATCAACCAGGTTATGACGATTCGGGCTGGGATCGGCCCGACGTTCGCGCGGGTTATAACGGCCTGTTGACCGCGTCGATCGAGCCTCCGGTCCGCGTGACCCAGCAGTTGAAGCCGCTCTCGATTCGCCAGACGGAGCGAGGCACTTATATCTACGATATGGGGCAGAATATGGTCGGATGGACGGAGCTTCGCGTAAGCGGGGCGCGCGGGACCAAAGTGACCCTGAGCCATGCCGAGATGCTGAACCCGGACGGCTCGCTTTATTTGGACAATTTGCGCGTCGCCGTTCAGCAGGAGCATTACATTTTGAAGGGCGAAGGCGAAGAGCGGTACGAGCCGCACTTTACGTTCCACGGCTTTCGCTACGTGGAGCTGATCGGCTATCCGGGCGAGCCCGGACTGGATACGATCGTCGGCAAAGTCGTACATTCGGATACGCCCAAGTCGGGAAGCCTGCGGACGTCCGATGCGATGGTCAACCAGCTGATATCGAACATCTCCTGGGGGCAGCGGGGCAACTTCCTCTCGGTGCCGACAGACTGCCCGCAGCGGGACGAACGGCTCGGCTGGACCGGCGACGCCCAGATATTCGCGCGGACGGCCTCGTACAATATGGACGTTTCCCGGTTTTTTACGAAGTTCATGTGGGATATGATCGACTGCCAGCAGCCGTCCGGCGCGTTCACCGACGTGGCGCCGGACGCGGGTTGGATCAGGCACAAGATGTGGAATACGCGGCTGAACTGGTTCGCGCCGGACAATGCGGGCTGGGGCGACGCGGGCGTCGTCATTCCGTGGACGCTGTACTTGATGTACGGGGACACGCGCATATTGGAGACGCACTATGGCGCAATGGTCCGTTGGGTCGAATACTTGCGCGCCAACAGCAATGAGCTGATCCGTCCCGACTACGCGAACTACGGCGACTGGCTGTCGATCGACGCGGATACGCCGAACGAGGTGCTGGCGACCGCCTACTTCGCTTACAGCGCCAAGCTGCTGAGCCGGATCGCCGGCGCGCTCGGCAAACGCGGCGACGAGGAGACTTACGCGAGCCTGCATCGGAGCATCGGGGATGCATTCGTCCGGGCGTTCGTCTCGGAGGACGGCCGCATCCGCGGAGAAACGCAGACGGTTTATGTGCTCGCCCTGCAGTTCGACCTGCTGACGGAGCGGCTGCGGGAGCTGGCGATCGGACATCTCGCCGAAAATATCGCATCCCGCGGCGGCCGTTTGTCCACCGGATTCCTCGGCGTCGGCTACCTGCTGCCCGCGCTGACGGACAACGGGCGGCTGGACGTCGCGTACGGCCTGCTGACGCAGGAGGAGTTCCCATCCTGGATGTACTCGATCAAGCACGGCGCGACGACGATCTGGGAGCGCTGGGACGGCTGGACCGAGCACAAAGGCTTCCAGACGCCGTCGATGAACTCCTTTAATCATTACTCGCTCGGCTCGGTCGGCGAGTGGATGTATCGCTATATGGGCGGCATCGAAGCCGACCCTTCGGCCCCCGGCTTCAAACGCGCGATCATACGGCCCCGCCCGGGCGGCGGCATCACGGAAGTGGAGGCATCCTACGCTTCGTTGTGCGGCACATACGAATCGTCGTGGACGCTTAACGGCGAAGGCGTCTTCACGCTCCGGGTCGCGGTGCCGGCGAACGCGTCGGCAGTCGTCCATGTGCCCGGCAGCAGCATCGTCGCGGACGGCCGCCCGGCCGAGGCGGGCAAGACGAGCTTCGAGCTCGGATCGGGCGTTTACGCGTTCGAGAGCCGATTGGGCGATCAAGGCGATTAAGGCGATTAAGGCGATGCCAATCGTTCCCTGCGTTCGATTCGCTTGAAGGGCAGTCGCGGGGAATGGTATAAAGAGAAGACATGCGAGAGCAGTGGAGTTCGGGGGAGAGGGAGAAGATTTTATGGGAACGAACGCCGTTCGATGGATCATCGGGAGGGTTCGCGCCTGGTTCTCCCAGATCCGCACGACCCTGCTCTTTAGTTATTTTATCGTCATACTTTTGTGCATCGCGCTCGTCGGCACGGCTTCATTTTATATTTCCTACCAGACGATGGCCGATCGGATCGAGTCCGCGGGTTCCCAGATCGTGGGACAAATCGAGAACAACATGGATAACGACTTTCACAGCAAACGCAACTTGCTGCTTGCCCCCTATTACGATCAACAATACATCGACGGCATCAACGCTTACGCCGAGATGAGCGAACAGCGGAAGTTTATGTTTCGCCAGAATCTCGTTAACCTGTACCTCAAAAGCTTCAACGCGACGCCGATCCGCGGCTTCAGCCGATTTCAGATCTATTACAGCACCGGCGAGCTGATCGGCGCCTCCGACGACTTCAAGCCGCCGTCCGAAGCGAAAATCCGCAATGCGGACTGGTTCCTGCGCACGATCGCCGCCGACGGCGGCGTATACTTCATGGGCCACGGCGAAGGCGACGTCGGCGCGGCTGCGGACAATGCCTCGTATGCGTCATCCATTCTGATCCGGGACTTTTCCAATCCCGAGCGGTTTATCGTCGTCCGGGTCGAATACAACGACGAGCTGTTCCGGACGATCGGACAGAACGACGACCTGTCGGCCGGCAGCCGAATCGTCGTTTTCGATCAGAACGACAAAACTGTTTATACCTCCGGCAATTTGCCCGGTCCTGCGCCGGAAACCGAGCTCGTGGAGCGTGCGACCGGTTCGAAGGGCAAGTTCTGGTTCAAGAGCGACAACGGCGACATGCTCGCTTCCTATACCCGGTCGACCTATACGAACTGGAAGATCGTGCTCGTCATGCCGAGAAGCGAAATTTTCGGACCGCTCGACCGCATCAAGACGACCGTTCTCTATACCGCCCTGGTCGCGTTCGCGTTCACCTTCCTGTTGTCCGTCCTTTTCGGCAGAGTCATCACGAAGCCGATCCTCAATTTGTACAAGACGGTCAACCGGCTGAAGCGCGGAGACTTCTCCGAGCGGGTAGCGGTCGGACCGAACAACGAGATCGGGCGCATCGCCGCGAACTTCAACGCCATGCAGGACGAGCTGCAGACGCTGATCGAGACGAAGTACGTCAACCAGATCAAGCTGCAGGAGGTGGAGCTCAAGATGCTCTACTCGCAGATTAATCCCCATTTTCTGTACAATACGCTCGACAGCATTCGCGCCATGGCGGACTACTACAAGGTCGGCGAGATCGGCGAGGTCGCGCAGGCGCTCGCGGACATGTTCCGCTACAATACGAGGAATCGCGACGAGATCGTCACGCTTCAGGAGGAGCTGGAGCAGATCGACGCCTATATGAAAATTCAAGGCATCCGCTTCGACGATAAAATCGTCTACGAGCAGGACATCGAAGCGTCGCTTTACGGATTTCCCTTGCTCAAGATGACGCTGCAGCCGCTCGTCGAGAACGCCGTCTTCCACGGCATCGAGCGCAAGCGCGGGAAGGGAACGATCCGGATCGCCGCCAATCGCGAGCCCGACGGCGTTCATCTGGCCGTGTCGGACGACGGGGTCGGCATCTCCGAGGCGCGCCTCGAGGAACTCAGGGAGAAGCTGAACTGGCAGCTGCACCGCGAGCAGTGGCCCGATTCGGCCGCCGAAGGCGGCATCGGCGTGCGCAACGTCTATACGCGCTACGCGATCCGCTTCGGAGAGCGCATGTCTTTTCGAATCGACAGCCGGAAGGGCGTCGGCACCCGCATCACGCTCGTGCTGCCGGATGACAGCGCTTCCGCCCTTCCGACGTCAAGGTCGGAATATTCAACATAAACGGTCGATTTCATGAATGGGAGCCAGGAAAGCGCTTCCCTATAATCAAGTTGTAAGCGATTACGAGATGAAGGGGTTGCTCGAATGAAAAAAGCGAGAGCGTTGGCATCGGTCATGGTTCTGGCAGTAAGCGCGGCGGCGCTGGCCGCTTGCGGGGGCGAAAACGACAACAATAACGCGGGGGGCGCAGCCTCCGGGGCGGCAAGCGGCACGTCCGGCGCCAAGCCGGCCAAAGACCCGGTCACGCTGACTTTTGTGATCTCCAATACGGAAGACACGACGGCGTTCACGAAGATCTTCGACGCCTACCAGCAGAAGACGGGCAACAACGTCGAGCTGCAGGCGCTGCCGGGCGGCGACTACGACAATCTGATCAAGACGCGGTTTTCCACGCAAGACTTCCCGGATCTGTTCCTCATGCAGCCGGGGACGAAGCAGTACGTGAAGCTGCGCGCGGACGAGACGCTGCACGAATGGTCGAACGAGGCAGGCGTGTGGGACAACGTCATCGACTCCATCAAGCAGGCGCAGGTGCAGGACGACAAAATTTACGGCGTGCCTTACGGGTCCACGGGCATGATGGGCGTGTTCTACAACAAGGACGTCTTCGCGAAGGCCGGCGTCACCCCGCCGAAGAACTACGCGGACCTGGTCGAGATCGCGAAGAAGATCAAAGGGGCCGGCGTGACGCCGTTCTACGAGGGCGTCAAGGATGCATGGCCGCCTCAAATCTTCTACTTCACGGGCTGGGTGACGCAGGTCGATCCGGCGATCGGCGACGAAGGCGTGGCGAAGCTCAATTCGAACGAATTGAAGCTGGCCGACATCGCGGAGCTGAAGGATCTGTTCGCGAAGCAAAAGGAGCTTAAAGAGCTCGGCCTCTATCAGGACAACTTCATGGCAGGCACGTACGACGAGCTGCAAAACGAGTTCGGCGAAGGCAAGGTGGGGATGGCGTTCATGCTCGACGGCATCATCGCGCAGCTCGAGAAAAAGTTCGGCAAGGACTTCGTCTCAAAGAGCGTCGGCTACTTCCCGTTCCCTTCCGCGACCGATACCGGCACGGCGATGATCACGCCGCCGAACCAGCTGATGGTGCCTGACAAGGCGAAGCACGCGGCCGAAGCGATCGAGCTCGTGAAGTTCATGCTTCAGCCGGAAAACGTCGACCTGTTCTACGCGAACAAGCCGGGAATCCCGATCTTCAAGGGCGCGACCAGCGAGCTGTATCCGGTTCAGGAGGACGTCAAGAAATACATCGACGACGGCAAATCCAAGGTCAATATCCAGAACCGGCTGACGCCTTCCTTCGTCGACTTCTCCAAGACGCTGCAAAACTTCTTCCTCGACGGCAACATCGACAAGGCAATCAAGGAATTCAGCGACAACTACCAGAAAGACGGCAAAGCGAAGGTGCTCCCGGGCTTCTAAGTTTAAGTCGTCATAGCGGCAATAACGGCGCGCGGGGGACAGACGTCCCCCCGCCTCCGGCAAAACAGTAAAATGCCGGGGGCGAATGCCCCGGGCGGCCGCCGGGAGCCAAGGAGGAGACCCATGGAGAGAAGAAAATACCCGCTTTATTTTTCCTTTCCCGCCTTGTTCGTATTTCTGCTGTTCTTCATCGCGCCGACCCTGATCGGCGTCTACTACAGCTTCACCGACTGGAACGTCAACGCCGACTCGATTTCGTTTATCGGATTCGACAATTACAAGGCGCTGTTCGGGGAACCGAGACTCGGGAAAGCCTTGTCCAATACACTGATCTTCGCCGCCGCGGTCACGCTGCTTCAAAATGCGGTGGGCCTCGGGCTCGCGCTGCTCATGAACGAAGCGATCCGCATGCGCAACCTGTTCCGCACGATTTTTTTCATGCCTTACGTCATCGCCCCGATCGTCATCGGCTACGTATTCCGCGCGATCTACCATCCGGAGCACGGCATCGTCAACGAGGCGCTCGGCTGGATCGGGCTCGGCGCGCTGGGCCAGGACTGGCTGAACGATCCGAAGTGGGCGCTGTTCTCCATAATCGCGACGGACATCTGGCGCGTGGCCGGCTTCGCGATGGTCGTCTATCTGGCGGGCTTGCAGTTCATTCCGAAGGATCTGACCGAGAGCGCCTCGATCGACGGGGCGAGCTACTGGCGCCGGTTCCGGCATATCGTCTTTCCGCTGCTGGCCGCTTCGTTCACGGTTAACGTCCTCCTGTCCGTCATCGGCTCGATGAAAGTGTTCGAGATGGTCATGGTGCTCACGGACGGCGGACCCGGCTACACGACGGAAGTATTCTATACTTACATTCGCAGTACGTTCAGCATGGGGCAAATGGGCTATTCGACGGCGATCAACCTAGTGCTGTTCGTCCTCGTGACCGTCGTCGGCGTGCCGGTGCTGGCGGCCTTGAAGAAGCGGGAGGTGGAGATGTAATGGAGCATCCGGGCCGCAAAGCGTTCGTCAGCGCCATCGTTTTCCTCGGCGCGCTGGTCATTCTGGTGCCGTTCTATATGATCCTCGTCAACTCCTTCAAGGGAATCCGGGAATCCGCCCTGTTCGGAATGGGACTTCCGTCAACGTGGAACTTCGATAACTACAAGGAAGTTTTCGATAAAGGGAACATTATGAGAGGCTTCAAAAACAGCTTCCTCATCTCGGGACTCGTCGTCGTCTGCGTGACGCTGTTCGCTTCGATGGCGGCGTTCGTCATTCAGCGCCGGGACGACCGGTTCATGAGATCGACGTATCTCCTCTTCATCATGGGGCTGATCGTCCCGGTGTCGATCGTGCCGACGATCCGGCTGATGGGCGAGCTGCACATCCGCGGCACCTATTTCAGCCTCATTATGTATTACACGGCCGTGCTGCTGCCGTTCGCGGTGTTTCTGCTCGTCGGCTTCATGAAGCAGATCCCGCGGGAACTCGACGAAGCGGCGCTGCTGGAAGGCTGCGGGTATTTCCGCCTGTACTGGCGAATTATCCTTCCGCTGCTCGTCACCGTGCTCATCACCGTTACGATCGTCGTCATGGTATCGGTGTGGAACGATTTCTTCGGGCCGTTCTATCTCATGACGGACAGCACCAAGTGGACGATCGTCCTGCAGATTTTTAACTTCGTCTCGCTGTACAACACGAACTGGGGCATCGTATTCGCCTTCATGGTGATCGTCATCTCCCCCGATCCTGCTCGTGTACTTGCTGCTGCAGCGCTACATTATCGACGGTTTGACGGCGGGCTCGGTCAAGGGCTGACGAATACCGGCGGAAAAAACGACGGATGGACGTCGGCACGACGCATCGACGAAAGGGGATGGCGGCATGCGCAAGGTTCTCGTGGTCGACGACGAGAAATGGATACGGCGCGGACTCATTCAGCTTATCCCATGGGAACGCTTCGGTCTTACGCTGGCGGGCGAAGCGGCGGACGGCCAGGACGCCTACGAGCTTGCGCTTGAGGAGAAGCCCGCCTTGATGTTCCTCGACATGCGGATGCCGGGACTCGACGGCAAGCAGCTGCTCGGCAAGCTTCACGCCGAGCTGCCGGAGCTGCTGACGATCGTCGTCAGCGGCTACTCCGACTTCGAATATACGCAGGAGGCGATTCGCCACCGGGCGTTCGATTATTTGCTGAAGCCGGTGAAGAAGGAGGAGCTCGCCGCCGTGCTGGAGAAGGCGCTCGCCGAGCTTGAGCGGCGGGAGGCGCAGCGCGCGGCCGCTTCCGCTGCCGGCAACGACAAGGAAGGCGTCTGGCTGCGCGAAGCGCTGGCGCGGCGCGGAGGCGGCGAGACTGCGGCCGACGCGCCTGCGGCGCCGCCGGCCGGATGGGCGGAAGGCGAATGCGTCGTATTCGTCGCCCAGCCGGACGCCTATCGCGAGGAACGGCCGGATGCGGCCAGGGTGGCGGAGGCGACGCGCGGACGGCTGGAGCAGGCGCGGGCGTTCCATCTGGGCGGCGACTGGACGTTCGCGCTGACGCCTGGCGCGGAAGGACGCGCCGAGTTCGTCGGCGCGATCGGCGCGAGACGCGCGTTCGGCGCAGAGCTGGGCCGCGTGCTGACGGAGCTTCGCGGCTTCCTGAGCGAAGCGGCAGGCGCGACGTTCAGCCTGGGCGCCGGCGCAACGCGCAGCCTGCTTCCCCGGCAGCTGCAGGACGCTTGCCGAGCGGCGCGGGACGCGCTGGGCGGGCGGAAGCTGGGCGAATCGGGGACGGTGCGGCTCGGGGGCGAGAGCGAGGCGGCTTCAAGGGCGACGCCTTCCTATCCGCACGAGGCGGAGAAAGCCTTCCTTTTCGCGCTTCAAATGGGAAGCGGGAAGGGGGCAAGCGAGCTTTTCGGTCAGGTATTCGCTCGCATCGCGACGGCAGAGACGACGGTCGAGCAGATGCAGCGGAACGCCGTGCTGCTCGTCCACTCGATCGAAAAGCAGCTGCAATATTCCGGCACCAGTCTCGAGCGGGTCAGCGGCCGCACGCCGCTTGCCTACTCCGAGATGCTCCGGCAGCGCAACGATCCCGTCTCCGCAAGCGAGCTGTTCGTGCGGGAGATCATCCCCGCCATCCTGTCGATCGGAAGCCAGGCGGGGAGCAAGCAGGGCGAACGTCTCGTCGGAGAGATCGTCAAACTGGTCGAAGCCCACTTCGAACAGCCGCTCTCGCTTCAGCAAATCGCCGAGACGCGTTTCGTCAACCCGGATTACTTAAGCCGCCTGTTCAAGAAGACGACGGGCCATACGTTCGTCGATTACCTGACGGATTACCGGATTCATAAAGCGATCGAGCTAATGAAGGTTCCCGCTTACAAAAACTACGAAATCGCGAAAATGGTCGGCTACGAGGATTACCGGTACTTCAGCCAGATTTTCAAAAAGAAAACGGGCAAAACGATCGGGGAGTACCGGGGCCAGTCCGAATTCGCGAACAAATAACGGATCAAATAACGCGAACAAATAACGCGATCCAAAAAAGGAGCGAACCTGCTTATGACACGACGACTCATACCCGATACCCTGACGCTGGAGAGAGAGCCGGCCATGCGCTGAATGCGATGGCCGGCATGGCCGATCCGGAATACGGCGGCATTCCGTTTTTCGCGGCGAACCTGATGAACGATCCCGCCAACCTGACGCACGGCGACTGGGACTTCGGTTCCTCGCACGGACGCATGATCGACGGGATGATTCTGGCGCGGCATATGTCCGGAGAGACGTTCGGCGCGGAGACGGAGCAGCGCTACCGCGACAACTTCATGACCTTCTTCAAAGACGACGGACTCAGTTACCGTCAGGAAAACCCGAACTTCGGCTGGGAGCCGAACGCCAATCTGATCGACCAGCGCGCGGTCATCCTGTCGCTGACGACCTGGTACATGGCGACGGGAGACGCCAAGGTGAAGGAGGCGGCCGATCGCCACGTCGCCGCGCTGAAGCGGATCGCGATCAAGGAGCGCGAGGTCTGGTATTATCCGGCGTCCGAGTACAAAGAGGGCGGCTGGCCGTCCGCGAACGCGATCCTGCTGCGCCTGGCGCCCGATCCTGCGGCTTTTTGCGGCCGGCTCGTCATGCCGCTGCTGAAGTACCACGAGCTCACGGGGAACCGCGACGCGCTCGAGCTGTGCCAGTTTTTCGTCGCGCTCATCGTGGAGCGCAGCGGCGTGTTCAACAAGGACGGCAGCTTCAACGACGCGCTCGCCTACCGCAGCGGCCACTTCCATACCCGTCTCGGCACGCTCGACGCGATCGCGAGATTCGGCGCCTTCACCGGGGACGCCTCGCTGATCGCGTTCGTGGAGAAAAGCTATGCCTGGGCGCTCACCCAATGCACCGCCTTCGGCTGGACGCCGGGCGACATGAAGGAGCAGGCCTACGAGCACGAGACCTGCTCGCTCGTCGACCTGATCGCCACCGGCATCACGCTCGCGAAAAGCGGCTATACGAAGTATTGGGGCGTCGTCGAGCGCTTCATCCGCAACCACCTGACCGAGTCGCAGCTGCTCGACCTCGACTGGGTGAAGGAGACGGACGATCGCTCCGGCAATGTCGCCGGACGGATCAGCTACACGAACGTGGCGTCCAGCACGCGGGGCGCGTTCGCGGGGTATTCGGCGCCGAACGACTTCTGCTGCGACGTGAACCACGGGCGCGGGCATACGAACGACCTGCAAATCTGCTGCCTGGGCTCGGGAACGCGCGGTCTGTATATGGGCTGGAGCAACACGGTGACGGCCGACAAGGACGGCAAGGTGAGCGTCAACTTCCTGCTGAACCGCGGCTCGGCCTGGCTGGACGTCGAATCGCATTTGCCTCACGAAGGCAAGGTCGTGCTTCGCGTGAACAAGGATCTGCCGGCGCTGCAGGTTCGCATTCCGGAATGGGCGGGCTTCGCCAAGGTGCGCATCGTCCGGGAGCGGGACGGCGCAGTATCCGAAGGACGCGGCTCGGAGCCGAGCCGCTGGCTGAAGGAAGTGTTCCTGCAGCTGAACGAGGCGTTCGCCGGGGAGACGATCACGATCACGTTCCCGCTGTCCGGGCGCACGACGGTGGAGACGGCGATCGGCCAGACGTTCGTGACCGAATGGCGCGGCGACGACGTCGTCGGCATTACGCCGAGCGGCCAGCGACATCCGTTCTATTCGGGACGCAAGGTGTACGACGCGGCGCCGATGCGCGAGGGCGAGCTGCGCCGGCTCGAGAACGAATTCGTATGGTGAGGGAGGGGGACGGACGATGAGAACGGTCGTTGCCGTATATACGGGCCAAGGCTTGGCCGACCCGCTGAAGAAGGTATTCCAGGAGCTGCTGCCGGACGTCCGGCTGGTCAATATCATCGACGACAGCCTGATCGGCGACGTCGTGAAGGCAGGACACGTGCCGCCGGGCGTCGCCAGAAGGCTTGTGCAATATTATCACAACGGCGAAGAGCTGGGGGCGGACGTCATTCTGAACACCTGCTCGTCTGTCGGCGAGGTGGCGGACGACGCGCGCAAGCTGATCGGCGTGCCGATCGTCAAGATCGACCAGGCGATGGCGGCGAAGGCGGCGGCCGGCTATGACCGGATCGCGGTGCTGGCGACACTTCCGTCGACGCTCGAGCCGACGATGCGGCTGATCGAGAAGGAGGCTGCGGCGGCGGGGCGCGCCGTCACCCTGGTGAACGGCCTGGCCGCTGGCGCGTTCGAGGCGTTAAACGGCGGCAGTCCGGAGGATCACGACCGGCTCATTCTGGAAACGGCGCAGCGGGTGGCCGGCGATGCGGACGCGATCGTGCTCGCACAGGGCTCGATGGCCCGGATGGAGCAGAAGCTGGCCGAAGCGACGGGCAAGCCGGTGCTGTCCAGCCCGCGGCTTGGCGTCGAGCAGGTGCGCGAGACGCTGGAAGGGCTCGCGCGCGCCGGGGGAGGACGCGCGATGAGCGGCGGCGCGAACGGCAAGCAGGCGGCCGCCGGCACGGAGCGCGTCTTCGCGGAGTACTTCGTCGAGACGCCCTGGACGCTCGCCCGCGCGGCGGAGGTCATCGCGGGCGAGCAATCGACCGGCACCTTCACCGCCGTGCCGGGAGAGACCCTGGCGCTTAAGGACCGTCACGGCGCGCGGATCGAGCAGATCGTGCCGCTGGAGGACGCCGCGGCGCCGCTGCTTCCCGGCGCGAAGCCGCCTGCCGGCCACGACGGACGCTACCGGCGCGGCAGGATCACCGTCTCGTATCCGATCGTCAACTTCGGGCCGTCGATTCCGAACCTGATGAGCGCGATCGCGGGCAATCTGTTCGAGCTGCAGGAGCTGTCGGGCCTGCGTCTGCTCGATATCGAGCTGCCCGACGCCTTCGCCGCGCGTTACCCGGGGCCGAAGTTCGGCCTCGCCGGGACGCGCCGGCTGACGGGCGTGCACGGTCGGCCGATACTGGGCTCGATCGTCAAGCCGAGCGTAGGCTTGTCGGCCCAGGAGCTCGGCAGCCTCGTCTACGAGCTGGCCGTGGCGGGTCTCGATTTTATCAAGGACGACGAGTTGAACGCCAATCCGCCGTATCTGCCGCTCGAGCAGAAGGTCCGCGCGGTCATGGACGCGATCGAGCGCGCGGCGGACGCGACGGGCAAGAAGACGATGTACGCGTTCAACATCACCGGCGACATCGACGAGATGCGCCGTCATCACGACGTCGTCGTCGAAGCGGGCGGCAACTGCGTCATGGCGAGCGTCATGAGCGTCGGCTTCGCCGGACTCGCGCACCTGAACGGCTACAGCGAGGTGCCGATCCACGCGCACCGCAATCAATGGGGCATGCTCACCCGCAGTCCCGGGCTCGGCATGGAATTCACGGCCTTCCAGAAGCTGTGCCGGCTGGCCGGGGCGGACCATCTGCACGTGAACGGGCTGAACAGCAAGTTCTACGAGAGCAACGAATCCGTCGCGCGGTCGATCGGGGCGTGCGCGGCCCCGCTGTTCGGCGGCTACGAGACCGTGCCGGTCGTCTCTTCGGCGCAGTGGGCGGGCTCGGCTCCGCCGACGTACGCGGCCATTCGCAGCGTGGACGTGATGCACCTCGCGGGCGGCGGCATGCTCGCCCATCCGGACGGTCCCGCCGCCGGCTTCGCGAGCATGCGCCAAGGCTGGGAAGCGGCGGCGGCGGGTATCCCGCTCGAGACGTACGCGGCGACCCATCCCGAGCTGGCCCGCGCGATCGAGAAATACGGAAAGGGTTGATGCTGCATGGAAATGCGGGATCGAAGCGATGAGGCAGGGGGGCCGCGCCAAGCGGCCCCTGATCGGTTATTACGGAGACGACTTTACGGGATCGACGGACGTACTGGAGGCGCTGTTCCGGCAGGGGCTGCGGACGATGCTTTTCCTGGATCCGCCGGACGAAGAGACAGCGCCGGGCAAGGAGCGGAGCCGGCTGCTCGACGGGCTCGACGCCTTCGGCATCGCCGGCGTCGGCCGCTCTCTGTCGCCGGAAGAGATGGCGCGCGAGCTGCCGCCGATCTTCGAGCGCTTGAAGCAGGCCGGTCCGGCCGTCGTTCATTATAAAATCTGCTCCACGTTCGATTCGTCGCCCGAGACGGGAAGCATCGGCAAAGCCGCGGAGCTTGGACGGGCCGTCTTCGGCGGGCGCTTCGTTCCGGTGCTTGCCGGCGTGCCCTATCTCGGACGCTATACCGTATTCGGCCATCACTTCGCGGCGGCGCCGGGCGCGGGGGTCTTTCGGCTGGACCGCCATCCGACGATGTCGCGGCATCCCGCGACGCCGATGGACGAGTCCGACCTGCGCCTGCATCTGGCAAAGCAGACTTCTTTAAAAGCGGGATTAATGGATATCGTGGCGCTGGACGGCGCCGCGGCGGAGGCTGGCGAACGGCTTGAGCGACTGCTCGCGGACGAAGGTCCCGATCTGTTGCTGTTCGACGTGCTCGACGAGCGGCGGCTGGCCGTCGCGGGGCAATTGATCTGGCAGGAGGCGATGCAGCGGGAGAGCCCTTTGTTCGCGATCGGCTCGTCGGGCGTGGAGTATGCGCTCGGGGCGGCATGGCAGGCGGCGGATGTCAATCGGCAAATGGTCGAACAAGCGACTAGCGAGCTCGGTGACGGCAGTCCGGTCGAAGAAGGTGCGGGGCAAGCCGGCTTCGGCGCCGCGAAGCCGGTCGATCGGCTGCTCGTCGTGTCGGGCAGCTGTTCGCCCGCGACCGCCAAGCAGATCGCCGAAGCCGAAGAAGACGGTTTCGCGTCCATCCGCATTCCGGCGGTCGCGCTCGTTCATCCCGAGCAGGCGGAGGAAGCGAGGACGCGGCTGCTCGCGGAGGCGAAGGCGCTCCTTGACGAGGGGCGCAGCGTAATCTTGTATTCGGCCGCCGGACCGGACGATCCGGGCATCGGCGAGCTGCGGCAGGCGTTGACGGCGCAAGGTTTAAGGCCGGAGGACAGCAGCCGGCTGCTCGGCGCGGCGCTCGGCGGACTCGCCCGCGCGCTGACCGTCGAGACGGGACTAACGCGCATTCTCGTCGCGGGCGGCGATACGTCCGGCTACGTCGCGAGGGCGCTGGGCATTTATGCGCTCGAGTGCCGCCAGACGCTGGCGCCCGGCGTGCCGCTGTGCCGCGCTTATGCGGACGATGCGCGGCTCGACGGACTCGACCTGGTGCTGAAAGGCGGCCAGGTCGGGGGAACGCGGTTTTTTGAACTCGTAAGGAGAGGCGGCGTATGGGCCGATGAGCGAACCGATGTTTAGCCGAACGTACGAGCCCTCCAGGTCGGAAAATAACGGTTGTTCGGAGCAGCGGGCCGCCGCCGGCCCGCCCGACTGGGCGAACCTTGCGGTGCTGGAGCGCAACGCCCAGCCTTCGAGGGCCGACCTCATTCCTTACGGCGGGACGGACGACGCGCTGGCGGGCGAACGGGAGCGTTCTCCCTACTTCCGGCTGCTGAACGGATCCTGGCGGTTCCGCTATTGCGAATCGCCGTCCGCCGTGCCGGAAGGCAGCGAGCAGGCCGACTTCGCGGACGAGCGCTGGGACCTGCTTCCGGTCCCGTCGAATTGGCAGATGCACGGCTACGGCATCCCGCATTACTCAAGCTGTCCGTATCCGTTTCCGATCGATCCGCCGCAGGTGCCGGCGAACAATCCGGTCGGGTGTTACCGCGTCGCGTTCGTCGTTCCCGATGGATGGAAGGACAGAAACGTGCGCCTGCTGTTCGAAGGCGTCGACTCGGCATTTCACGTATGGGTGAACGGACGCTTGCTCGGTTACGGACAGGGCAGCCACAATACGTTCGAATTCGACGTGACGGACGCGCTCCGTCCCGGCCTCAATGTGCTGGCGGTCCGCGTCTATCAATGGTCGGACGGCAGCTACCTGGAGAGCCAGGATAAATGGCGGCTCAGCGGCATTTTTCGCGACGTTTATCTGCTGGCGCTGCCGGCCGTCACGGTGCTGGACGCCTTCGTCAAGACGAGCTGGCTGCCGGACGGAGAGACGGCGGAGCTGGACGTTTCCCTCCAAATCTCGAATTTGTCGCGCGCTCCGTCCGGCGGCGGCCGGATCGAAGCCTTCCTCGCGGACGCCGAGCGGAACGTGGCGCTTGCCGCGGAATGGCCGCTCGCGCCATCGCTGCTGCCGGGCGAAGTCCGCGAGCTTGTGCTTCGCAAGCCCGTCGCTTCCGCGAAGCCCTGGTCGGCCGAAGCGCCGAATCTGTACGTTTTATTGCTGAAAGTCATCGACGGGGACGGCCGCGTCGCGGAGGTCAAACGGATCGCGGTCGGCTTCCGGGACATCCGGATCGAGGCCGGCCGCATGCTCGTCAACGGACGGCCGATCGTCGTCAAAGGCGTCAACCGCAACGAATTCGACGCCCGCTTCGGTTGCGTGACGACGAAGGAAGCGATGCTCGAGGACATCCTGCTCATGAAGCGGCATCATATCAACGCGGTCCGGCTGTCCCACTATCCGAACGATCCGAGATGGCTTGACCTGTGCGACCGATATGGCCTGTACGTCATCGACGAGGCGGATCTGGAGACGCACGGCTTTCATTTTGTCGGCGACGAGGGCTATCTGGCCAAGCAGCCTGCGTGGAAAGAGGCATTCGTGCAGCGGGCGAGACGGCTCGTCGAGCGCGACAAAAACCATCCGTCCGTCATCGTCTGGTCGCTTGGCAACGAGTCCGGTTACGGTCCGAACCATGACGCGATGGCGGAATGGGTCAGACAGCGGGACGGGACGCGGCCGATTCACTACGAGCGCGCCTACGACGCGCCGGCCGTCGACATCGTCAGCAGCATGTACCCGGCCGTCGGGACGATTGTCGAGGAGGGGCAGAAGGACGATCCGAGGCCGTTCCTGATGTGCGAGTTCGGCCATGCGATGGGCAATTCGACCGGCAACCTGAAGGAATATTGGGACGCGATCTATGCGTATCCGCGCCTGCTCGGCGGTCTGATCTGGGAATGGGCCGACATGGCGATCGAAGTTCCGGAAACGTCGGCGGCCGCGAGGAAGGGGAGCGATCCGACAGCGGGCTTTTCGACTGCGGGCGCGCCGCAAGAGAACACCGGCAAAGTCTACTTGTACGGCGGGGATTTCGGCGACGAGCCGCACAGCGGACCGTTTTGCCTGGACGGGCTTCTTTTCCCGGACCGAACGCCCAAAGCGTCCTTGTTGGAATACAAGAAGGCGATCGAGCCTGTCAAAGTCATCTCCTGGAACGAAGGTACCGGAGCGCTCGTCCTGGAAAACCGATACGATTTCTCGACGCTGGCGCATTTGAAAGGCGAATGGACGCTGTATCGCGAGGGAGCGTCGTTGAAGAGCGGGCAGCTGCCCCTGCTCAGAACGCAGCCCGGACAGCGGGAGACGATTGGCCTCCCTTCGAAGGCAGAGCTGCCGGAGGAGCCCGGCGAGTATTGGCTGCGGATTCGTTTTTTGCTGCGCGAAGGAACGCCTTGGGCGGCAAGCGGCTTCGAGATCGCCTGGTCGGATTTGCCGCTGGGCAGCGTAAGCGCCGTCGCACCGGAATCGCCGCTCGCGCCGGAACCGCCGGAGCTTCAGTTCGCGATTGACGAAGGGACGGCCGCGCGCCTCGCCGTCGTTCGGTGCAAGGAAGACGCGTTTATCTTCGACCTGACCCAGGGGGAAGCTTAGGAGCTGGCAAAACGGCGGAAAAGAGCTGCTGCTGTCCGGACCGACGGTGAATCTGTGGCGCGCGCCGGTAGACAACGATGTCCACCTGGCAAAGGAGTGGCTGGCAGCCGGCTACGATCGCCTGACGCAAGATGTACGCCGCGCCGAGATCGAACGGCTGGACGGAAGCGGCGCGATCCGCTTCCGAACCGAGCTCGCGCTTGGCGCGCGGGGACAGGGGACGGCTTTCCTGGCAAGCCTGGACTATACGGTGGGCGGCTCCGGCGAACTGCTCGTCGAAGCCAAGCTCGAGGCGCTGCGGTCCGGCCTGCCGCCGCTTCCCCGCTTCGGTCTCGAATTGCGCCTGCCGCGCGAGCTCGATCGGCTGACCTGGTTCGGGCGCGGACCGCACGAATGCTATGCCGACCGGAAGGAGAGCGGCAAGCTCGGTATTTACGCCGGCTCGGTTGAAGAACAGTACGTCCCTTACATCAAACCGCAGGAGAACGGGAATAAGGCTGACGTTCGCTGGGTCCGCTGCGAGGACGCCGGCGGGTTCGGGATCCAGGCCGTTGCGGGCGGGGCACTCATGAACTTCGGCGCGCACCATTACGCGACTTCGGATCTCGCGAGCGCGAAGCACAGGCACGAACTGACGCCGCTGCAGGAGACGATCCTCAAGCTGGATGCCGCGCAGAGCGGACTCGGCAACCATAGCTGCGGCTATGCCCCGACGCTGGAGAAGTATTTGCTCCCCGCGTCGGAACGCAGATTTTTATCGGTCGTCTTGTCTGCCAAGCAGGCATAGAACGTGCGAGCCATGTCGGATGGACTTCCCGTCCGACATGGCTTATTTTACTTGGCTCTGCCACAGGTTTCCCTTGCCAGCCCTAAGGCGACGATAGGCGTAGGGTTAGCGGGTTGGCCCAAATGAGAGTTGCGGGCAGCGGATGGATGAAGGTCGGGCGGATTCAGGCGGAGGACACCGGACACCGGACACCGGACTCAGTAGGCGCTATTTCGTAAAAAAACGTTCCTCATGGCGAGATGACGGACTGGAGGGGCGTTATATATTCGGATCAAAGCTGAAAATGGCCGTCCATCCCGCAATAGCGGCCCCTGGGTCCGCAAGCGGGTCGCAAATTGCGAGAGGAACAAAAATAAGGGTTCCCGGGTCCGACCGCTGCGTGCCAGAGCGCGATCACCAGGCCGCAGACGCTTTTACTTGCGTTGCAGCGCCCGCCGCCCGTCAAGTCGGCGGACCTCGCCGGTAAGCCGCAGGCGTCCCGCCGGAGAAGCGCTTGAACAGCCGATGGAAGTGGGGCAGACTGTCGAAGCCGCATTCGGCCGCGATCTGCGCGACGCTGCGATCGGTCTCGCGCAGCATTTCCTTCGCTTTGACGATGCGCTTCGCGGCGATGAAGCCGGTGACGTTCATGCCGGTCATCTGCTTGAACACCCGGCTGAAGTGCGCGGGACTGACGGCTGCCCGCCTGCTCAGCTCGCGCAGTCCGATCTCTTTTGAATAATGCGCATCGATGTACAGCAGCGTCTCCCGCATCCAGAGCGGTCCGATCGCAGGCGGAGCGTCGGCATCGCCTGCTCCGGCGACCCCGAGCTCCCGATGAACGGATAGCACAACGCGTTGTACCAGCAAGGATACGGCATGTCGCGCCCCGATCTCCGAACCCCGCATTTCATAGTCAATCTCCGCCAAACAACGCTCCAAAGCCTCCTGCAAGGCAATGCTGCACTTCATCTCATGTCTCCTGCGCTGTCGGCTCCAATCGAAGCACTGCGCATAAGAGAACGGTTCGCCGTACGAAGGCGTCTGGACGAATGCCGCATCGAAAAACAAAGCGGTCGACGTAACCGGCTCTTCCGCATCGGGGAAGGCGCGGTGAATCGTATTGGCCGGAATCAGGTATAAGCTGCCCGCCTGCATGTCATAGAACGTCCGATCGATAAAAAACGTTCCCTTGCCGCCGTGTACGTACACGATCTCGCACCAGTCGTGCAGATGGTCTGGGAGCTCGCGCTGCCGGGACTTGGTGTCTCTGTATACGAACGAAAAGGGGAAGCTCGGCGAAGCGGGGAACGGTTTGAAAATAGGCTTCATACGATTGGCACCTGCGCTCGCGATTTCTTTTCAAAATATCAAAAAAAGGATATAAAATTGCAAGCGGAGGCCATTTTACAATTCATTTTGAATGCTAGAATGGATGGAGAACGGTTACATAACACGGCCGAAAGGGAGATACCGATGAGAATCGACGCGCATCAGCATTACTGGAAGATCGACCGGGGCGATTATGGCTGGCTGACGCCGGACATTCCGGTTTTGCATAAAGACTTTTTGCCGGATGACCTGAAGCCTCGCTTGGACGCTCACCGGCTGGACGGCTCCGTCGTCGTCCAAGCGGCGCCCACGCCGGAGGAGACGGACTACCTGCTGGCGCTCGCCGCACGAGACGAATCGATCAAAGGCGTCGTAGGCTATTTGGACTTGGCGGACGATCGTCATGCCGAGCATTACGAACGATTCGTCCGGCATCCGAAGTTCGTCGGATTCCGTCTTATGATCCAGGACATGCCCGACGCGGGCGTCATCCTCGCGCCTTCTTATATCGAAGCGCTGCGGAGCTATGCGCAACGAGGCGCCGCCGTCGATTTGCTCGTGAAGTCCGATCAGCTGGAGCCGCTGATCGAGCTCGTCGAGCAGGTGCCGGGGCTGCGCGGCGTGATCGATCATATCGCCAAACCGCGCATCGCCGAAGGCTTGATGACGCCTTGGGATCGCCAGATCGCGCAGTTGGCTTCGCATCCGAACCTGTACTGCAAGCTGTCGGGCATGGTCACCGAAGCCGATCACGCGGATTGGAAAGCCGAGCAATTTATCCCCTACGTCCGTCATGCGCTGGACTGCTTTGGACCGGACCGGGTCATGTTCGGCAGCGATTGGCCGGTCTGCTTGCTGGCGGCCGGGTACGACGAGGTGGTCGACGTTCTGGAGCGCGCCTTGCCTGACACGTGGGGAACGGCGGAGCGGGAGAAGCTGTACGGAAGGAATGCGCAGGCATTTTACCGTCTGTAAGGTCGGACGATTCAAAAGGGGGGAGGACTGCAATCAATGAAGTATCGTCAATTGGGGAAAACGGGTCTCGACGTCTCCGTATTAAGCTTCGGGGCATCTTCGCTCGGGTCCGTTTTCCGGCAGACCGACGAGGGAGAGAGCGTTCGGACGGTGCATGCGGCGATCGATGCCGGAATCAATTATATCGACGTTTCGCCTTATTACGGCTTGACCAAAGCGGAGACCGTGCTGGGCAAGGCGCTGAAAAATATTCCGCGCGACAAGTACGTACTGTCGACGAAGGCCGGCAGGTACGGCGTGGATGACTTCGATTTCTCGTTTGACCGGATCGTCGCGAGCGTCGATGAAAGTCTCGCTCGGTTGAACGTGAACGAGATCGACATTTTGTATTTGCACGATATCGAGTTCGTGCCGGCCGACATCATATTAAATGAAGCGATTCCGGCGCTGCAGCGGCTGAAGGAACGCGGCAAGATCCGGTTCGGCGGGATTTGCGGACTTCCTTTGGGATTGTTCGAGACCTTCATACCGCGCGTCGAAATGGATTGTATCATCTCGTACTGCCATTATGCCCTGAACGATACGAGTTTGTTAGGCTTGCTGCCGCTGCTCGAATCCCGTCGCACGGGACTCGTCAACGCTTCGCCGCTGTCCATGGGTCTGCTCGGTACGCGGGGCACGCCGGACTGGCATCCGGCTTCGCCGCAGACCAAGGCTGTATGTCTCGAAGCGGCGCGCTATTGCGAGTCGCAGGGCGCGGATATCGCCAAGCTGGCGATTCAGTTTTCCACATCGGACGAACGGATTCCGACGACGCTGGTGAGTACGGCCAATCCGACCAATATTCAGAAAAACGCGGCATGGACCGAGGAGCCGATCGACGAAGGACTGCTGGCCGAGGTGCTCGCGATTTTGCAGCCGGTGCACAATCGGACTTGGGTGAGCGGACGCGAGGAGTACAATGCGGGGATCGGAGGCGACGAAGCATGAGAGGCGTCGTCTGCGCGGAGGTCGAACGTTTTGTGTTTGTAGAAGATTTGCCGGAACCCGAGCTTTCGCCCGGCTGCGCCATCATCGCATTGAAACGAATCGGCATTTGCGGGACCGATCTGCACGCCTTCAAAGGCCGGCAGCCGTTTTTCGCTTATCCCCGCATCCTGGGGCATGAGCTTGCGGGCGTCGTCGAAGCGGTCGGACCGAACGAAGAGGGGGGTTGCGGTCGGCGATCGCGTCAGCGTCATTCCCTATATGCACTGCGGGACTTGTATCGCCTGCCGCGGCGGCAAGACGAACTGCTGCACGGATATGAAGGTGCTCGGCGTTCATATCGACGGCGGCATGCGGGAGCGAATGGCCGTGCCGGTCTCTCATCTGATCGCGGCGAACGATCTGACGCTCGATCAGACCGCGGCGCTGGAGCCGTTCGCGATCGGGGCGCATGCGGTGCGCCGGTCGGGGCTCGCGGCCGGGGAGACCGCGCTCGTCATCGGCGGCGGTCCGATCGGACTCGGCGTCATGGCGTTCGCCAAGTCGCGCGGCGCGCGGGTCGTCGCCATGGACGTCAACGAGGACCGGCTTGCGTTTTGCCGGGCGTGGGCGGGGGTTGATGCGACGGTGAACGCGCTTCGCGATCAGCTCGCTGCCGTGCCGGGAGCCAACGGCGGCGAGCTGCCGACCGTCGTATTCGACGCGACGGGCAATGCGCAGTCGATGGCAGCGGCCTTCGGCTACGCGGCGCATGGAGGCAGGCTGATTTACGTCGGACTGGTCAGCGCCGACATCGCATTCCACGATCCCGAGTTCCACAAGCGCGAGCTGACGCTGATGGCCAGCCGCAACGCGACAAGAGAGGACTTCGAACGCGTACTGGAAGTGATCCGCGCCGGGACGATAGACGTCAACCGCTATATTACGCACCGGTCTTCGCTCGACGACATGATCGGGCAATTCGAGGAATGGCTGAAGCCCGAATCGAAGGTGATCAAGGCGATGGTCGAGCTTTGATGGAGACGGAAAACTAAATAAGCAATGTTTGAGAATGGAGCTGTCCCAAAAGTCGCGAGACGACCGGGCGGCTCTTTTGCCGTTCCGCTGCTGAATAGTTAGAACTGGGCTCAGGTGAGCGGATATTAGCGTTTGCGGCCTGGGTACGAGAAAAGCGCCATTTTGCGCTATTTTGCACACAACATGTGTTGCTCGGGGGGGAAGGCGGGTGCAGTGAGTACGTGAATAGCGCAAATTTGTGCGAATTTTGGGTGCCGTGCATGATGCGGGGCAGCGGGCGATAGAATTCGTAAGAGAATAGCGCAATTTTATACGTCTGTTTATTTACCAGAATCTGGGTTATGGCAATGCTAAATGGTGAGCCAAATAAACCACCCATTCGGGAGGCAAGGCAGCCAAGCTGATTAGTCGGTCAAACGCCGCAAAAGACAACCGTGCGCTGGGGTGAACCTGGCTATTTCCCTGCACATACACGTACTGAAGCAGCACGTATACGATCAATGCGGTATATAATTGTCCGTAAACGGCATTCGGTGTCCTTCCAAATAGTTTGGGCACATTCAAATGCTGTTTAATCCATCGAAAAAATACTTCGATTTGCCACCGTTGTCGGTAGATTTCTGCAATTTTCTCCGCCGAGGGACGGTGCAAGTTGGTCACGAGAACAACCGGGTTGCCTTGGGGATCCTTTAGCTTCACGACCCGAAATCGATGGCGGGTCAAGCGCGCCTTTGTTCCGAGTTGGCAGGTCAAATCTTGCTCAATCGTATGTTTGTAGGGTCGTTTTCGATCGCGATAAACAGGCTCATGCAGGAACGTGTTGTATCTCACCCGGATGACAAAATACTGCCGTTGCTCCTGCTCCATGTAGGTATCAAATTGCTTATGCTTTCCGTATGCACGATCCGCAACCAGAATGAAATCTGGGTCTGTTACCCTACTGCATAAGGTCGAATCATGCTGTTTTCCCGTCGATTCCGTTACACGATGGATTTCGCCGGTCTCTGTCAACAAAGATACGTGCAGCTTAATGCCGCTCTTCTCTCCTTTGGCCGATGGCGCCCAAGGCAGTCGATTGTGACCGGCGGAAATGGTCGTGGAATCGACCGCCAGCGGCTCTTTCGGAAGCCGAAGACGCCGGCGCGTAGAGCGATTGCATTTACGAATCAACAGATGCAGCAATTGTTTAAAGACGTTGAACGGAACCTCTTTCGCTTTTTTTGGAGATCGTAGAGTGATCCGCTTGGCGCAGCCCACAGGCGACCATCCGCTTTTCTCCGTCCCGATAGCCATCCCATTGCCCAAGCGCCGCTTCAGCAAGAAAAATAAAGAGCTCGTAGACTGTAAATTTCCTTGCTGTATCGACATAATTGGCCTGCTGTAACAAAGGTTGAATCTCTTCGTTAGGAATGAAGGATTGAAGAATAGGGGCGAACATTGTACGATAGTTCATGAGACCGTCTCACCTTCCGTAAGGTTTGTAGGGGTACAAACACTTTACAGGAATGAGCGGTCTTTTTTGCTACCATTTTTTTGATAATCAACAGGCGTACAATTTTACGGTATTTTTGATTATCTAGTGACTGGAAGAAGCCGGAGATGCCTAACTTATTTTTAAACTTGGGAGGAATTGTTTATTATCTCCTAGAAATCAATTAATTATGGAAAATGAAGCATTACATGGGGAATTCGTTTTATCCTTAGGAGCTAGCAAAGAAATCCTGGTAAAATGTAGAGGTTACATCGTAGGAAAACATGAAAAACATTCAAGCTGAGGAATATAGAAATAAATATTTAAAATCGTTAGAAAAAATACTTTAGTTCCCAACGATTAGGAGTCGAAAATGTCGATCAGAGGATTAAGATTTCAAACCGGGCAGGATGACCATATCCAAACGGCGAGCATTTTTGCCTCCTTGGATGCTTATAAATATCGTTGGTACATCGATAATTTAGATACGTTAGATCAGGAGTTAGACAGCGAGTTCAACGTGAAATTCTCGGATGGAGAAAAGTTGGTAAAGGAACTTCGTTTTCATAACGTGCATGCCATATTCGGTGAATTTATCGCTTTCGACAAAAATTACGAATGTACTTCAGACGAACCTGAGGTTAAGGACTGGAATGAGTTCGTTAAGAGTCCGGCGAAGATGGTAGTGCTTATCGTTGACTGTTATTACATTGATATATATTTGAAGGATCTTGAAGTTTTAGAGCGCTTTTCTCGATTTATATCAAGTCAGGGGTTCACGCCGGAGATTATTGATGAGACGGATGCGAGGTACAAATTTAAGGTCTGGTAATTGTAGAAGGGGAGAGAGGCGGTTGAAGAGTCTCGCTACAAAGTTAATCATTATCGGCATCTTAAGGCGCTGACACCGAGCATCGTATGGAACGTAACGCAATCCACAAAATATTTGGGATCTTAATCTAATTGCTGGCACCCTTCCAAAAATTAAAGACGCGGAATTTGAAACGCAAGAATCCAAACATGTATAAACGATGTCAGTCGATAAACGAGAAAAGCGGTGAATTTATGATTTTATACTTTAGTTTGTTTATGATCTTGGTCGTGGTGGGACTCGGTACGATTCACACCTGTTTGAAAAAACAAATACAAAACGAGGAAAGGATCATTGAGCGGTTAGATATGATCCTCCTAGAGCTGAAGAACGAACGGAGCTTGCATTAGAAGATTCAAGTCTGATTTGAACCTGTTTCAAACGACCTCTTCGGAAGCCATAAGACGGCTGTAATAGAGGTGTCTTATCATTTGCAAGGTTTTATCGTACAATTCGTCTCGCAGGCAACGATTTATCAAGCGTTACGCGGTATAGCCGCACAACTCGTCTAGCGGCCCGCGTTTTATCGGGAGTTGCAAGGTAACAACGCACAACTGCGTCCCCAGCCCACGTTTTGCTCCGGGTTGTGCGGTACTGCCGCACAACTGAGCTCGCAACCAACGATTTGCCCGAAATTACGCGATTTTACCGCACAACGGCGTGCACCCGCCGTTCAGACGCGATGCAGTCGCCGATGGGCCGACGGCGTCATCCCGAGCTTGGCGGTGAAGACGCGGCTGAGGTAGAAGCCGTTCTCGTAGCCGCACTGCTGCGCGATCCAGTCGAGCGGCTGCGTGGTCTCCTCCAGCAGCCGGCATGCCCGTTCGAGCCGAAGACCGGTCACGAACTCGGTCGGCGTCGTTCGATATGCGGCGCGGAATCGCCGGGTCAACTGCACGGGGCTGATGCCGAGCGCATCCGAGAGCTCGCGCATGGCGAGCGGCTGATAGGCGCGTTCGAGCAGCCACTTGCGCGCTTCGACCATATCGGGCGCTGGCGCGTCGGACGAATAACGAGCCGCCGACTCGGCATGGCTTCGTTCGATCTCCATGAGTCGCCACAAGTCCTCCATCATGTGCTTCATCCGGCCCAGCGCGGGCTCCTGCCGAATCGCGCCTCCGATCTCCTTCATATACCGGTAGGTCGACAAGAGGCGCTCCGCGTCGCGGACCGTCCACCTTCCGCCAAGCGCCGCCGATTCATCCGGACCCGGCGCAACCTCCCAATCGAACTTGATGAAATGAAACGTCAGCGGCGACAACGCACGGCGATGGAAGGCGATGCCCGGCGGGCATACGACGAGGTCGCCGAAGCCGGCTTCGCCTGCATGCGCGCCGATCCGGTACGCGAACCGGCCGCGCTCGACCGCGAACATCGTCCATGCCGGATCCGTATCTTGCGCCAGCAGGAATTGCTCTTTTTTGACCCAGTACGTAAAGGCGAGCGGGTGCAGGGACCATTCGTTTTTCAAATATGCTACGCTCCCATCTGCGTGAAACAACGGATATGGATATCGTAATGGACTGCATGTTATTTGGCAAGTGAGACGATTAAGATGAAATGGAGGATAAACGTTCGATTCGAGGAGAGATCAGGGCATGCGGAACGAAACCGTAAAAACCGATATCACCGTGGTCGGAGGCGGACTGGCGGGCGTCAACGCGGCGATCGCGGCTGCGCGGCTGGGGCGGACCGTCGCGCTCGTCAACAACCGACCGGTGCTCGGCGGCAATTCGAGCAGCGAGGTGCGCGTCTGGGTGTGCGGAGCGACCGCGCACGGCACCCAGCGCTACGCGAGAGAGACCGGCATCATGGGCGAGCTGTTCGTGGAAAATCAATTTCGCAATAAGGAAGGCAATCCGTATTTCTGGGATATGGTCGTGCTGGAGGCGGTACGCGCGGAGCCGAACATCCAGCTGTTCCTGAATACGGACGTGCACGAGGTCGAAGCGGACGGAGAGGCGGACGATCGTACGATCCGCGCGGCGATCGGCTGGATGATGGGCTCGGAGCGGCGGATCCGTTTCGAGAGCGCGGTATATCTCGACTGTACGGGGGACGGGCTGGTCGGTTTTCTGGCCGGCGCACGGTACCGGCTGGGACGCGAAGCCAGAGCGGAATTCGGCGAAGAATGGGCGCCCGAGGTCGCCGACGAGATCACGCTCGGCAGCACGCTGCTTTTTTATACGAAAGACACCGGTCATCCGGTCAAGTATACGCCGCCGCGGATGGCGATCGACGTGACGAAAACGACGATACCCGAGCGTCGCATCATTCGGAGCGGGGACAACGGCTGCGCGTACTGGTGGATCGAATGGGGAGGCGAGCACGACACGGTCCACGACAACGAGCGGATTCGCGACGAGCTGTGGTCGGTCATCTACGGAATTTGGGATTATATTAAAAATTCCGGGAAGTTCGACGCGGAAAACATGACGTTGGAATGGGTCGGCGCGCTGCCCGGCAAACGCGAATATCGCCGCTTCGTCGGCGACTACGTGCTGAACCAGAACGATATTCTGGCGCAGCGGGAATTCGACGATCGCGTCGCGTTCGGCGGTTGGTCGATCGACCTGCACCCGCCGCAGGGCGTGTACGCGACCGAGTCGGGATCGAAGCATATGTTCGCGGACGGCGTCTATCACATTCCGTTCCGTTCGCTCTATTCGGCCAACGTGAACAACATGCTGATGGCCGGCCGCGACATCAGCGCGTCGCATGTCGCGTTCGGCACGACGCGCGTCATGGCGACCTGCGCCGTCATGGGCGAAGCCGCGGGCGCCGGCGCGGCGCTCTGCGCCGCCAAAGGCATCACGCCGCGCGAGCTTCACGGCAATCATCTGCGCGAGTTGCAGCAGACGCTGCTGCGCCAGGACGCCTCGATCATCGGGCTTCGCGGCGAAGACGAGGCCGATCTGGCGCGCCGCGCGAGCGTCTCGGCATCGAGCGAGCGAAGCCGCTTCGGCATCGAGCAGTCGGCGTATGCCATCCCGCTCGAGACCGACATCGGCATCACCGTGCCGGTCGATCCCAAGCTTGACGGTATCGAGCTGCTCGTGGACGCCGCTTCGCAGACGACGCTTGTCGTCGAGCTATGGGACACAGGCCGGCCGGAAAATTACGTGCCGCATGCCAAGCTTGCGGAAGCCTCGGTCGACTTGTCCGCCGGCGGCATGCAGTGGGCGAAGCTTGACTTAAGCTGGACGCCGCAGATGGCATGCAACGCTTTTCTCGTCGTCAAGGCGAACGAAGCGCTTTCGCTGCAGCTGTCGGACCGGCCGAGCTCGGGCGTGCTCGCTTATCGGAAGAGCGGTCTATCGAACCCATCGCGGCCCAACGAAGAACATCAGGCGGGGCAGCCGCTCGTCGCGTGGAGGAAGCATGAATTCGATCACGCGGCGCCATGCATCCGTCTGACGTCCGAGACGGCCGCTTTCGCCGCGGATAAGACCATCGACGGCTACCTCCGTCCTTACGGCGGGCCGCATCTGTGGTCGTCCGAGCGAATGACCGAAGGCCGCTCCGAATGGCTGGAGCTCGCATGGAACGAGCCGGCCCCGATTCGCGAGCTGCACCTCGTCTTCAACGACGACGTCAACGACGACTTGATCAATTTGCACCATCATATGACGCCGTACGAGGCGATGCCGACGCTCGTCAAGGACTACCGCGTCGAGGCCCTTAAGCACGACGAGTGGGTGACGGTCGCCGAAGGACGCGGCAATTACAAGCGCAAAAACGTCCATCGCCTCGAGGCGCCGTTGCAGTCCGATCGGCTGCGCATCGTCGTCGAAGCGACCAACGGCGCCGCGTATGCGGAGATCGTCGAAGTGCGCGTGTACGCCTAAATCGGTCTCTTCGAGCAGGGAGCCTCGCCTGCTAAACGCAAAGACGCGATACCGCTTCGCGAAGTTGGCGCTGCGGATCGCGTCTTTGCTTTATTTTCCCGGCTTACAGCAACTCGTTATTGCTTGTTCTCTTAAAAGAGGAATAAAATGGGGGGGAGCATGACGTTCATTCATAAACGTCCTTCATCAAAGCTACCACTTCCTCGAAGGCCAGGCCGAACGACTTGTAGTAGGCAACGTCGATCGCCATCTGCTTCGATACCATGTCGTTGCGCAGGCGGCGCATGTCCCCGGGCGTGAATTCGGCCACAAAACACCCTTTTCCCGTGACGGTATGAATCAAGCGGGAGCGTTCGAGCGCCTCCCAGGCTTTTTTTGACGGTGATGACGCTGATTTGCAATTCCAGCGCCGCCTGCCGTATCGGCGGCAAGCAATAGCCGCTCGGAAGCTCGCCTTTCAATATTTGAGCGCTGATCTGATCGAACAGCTGCTGGTAAATCGGTTTTTCGGATGCGCTCGAGATCGCTATGTTCATCATAGCTCCACTTTCCGGAAATGTCGGACCGATAATCGATAGGCCAGCGCCGTTAAAGCGGCGAAAATCGCGATCCCCGCGACCAAAATGAACGATTGCGCCGCGAGATGGCCGGTGCCGGTGTCGTTGATTACGCCAGACACGTCGGCGCTTGCGATTCCCGCCCATTGCGCGACTGCGGCAAAAAGCATCGCGGCCGCGATCGAAGCGATCGCCGCATTCCCGTGTTTGTACGCCGTTTTATAATAAATCGGAAAAAACAGGACATTAAAGATCGCCATCATCATCAGGCACAATCCCAAAAAAACCGATCGTCGGCGCGTAAAAGTAATAAATGAAATCGGGATACAAAAAAGCGATGAATGACGCCGAAAATGACCGCGAACGCGATATGGAGCAGCTCCAGACAGACGATGACGAGCATTCTCGCTTTGACCATATCCTTTTTGGCGACGGGCATCATGGACGTGAACAACAAATCGTTCTGCGCGCGAAAGCCGGCAAACATGTTGGGAATCGTAATCCAGCAAAAGTACAGCAGGACGAGGAAATAAATCCAGCCGGGAACGAGCATCAAAGCGCCTGTCAGCACGGGCATCGCCAAATACCACGGATTTACGCCCAGTTTGAAGTCCTTGATCAGCAGGTTATACAACATGCGCTTCCTCCTTTTTTGGCGTAATACACCATGATTTCCTCCAGGCTCGGCAAGGCGGACCGGATGCCCGTGTCGGGGTCGAAGTCGTCGGCGCGAATCAAGCCGGTAAAGCCGAAGGAAGTGATTCTGCAGGAGATGAGCTTGCTTCTGACTTGCTCGAGCTCGCTTTCCTTCCCGTTAAGCAAACGATAGGATGCCTTGAACGCCTCTTTGTCGGCGCTGTCGATAATTTGCCCGTCGTCGATGTACGTAATGAAGTCCGCGCACTTCTCCAGATCCGAGGTAATATGCGTGGAGAAAAGGATGCTGATCTCGCCGTCCGCCACGAGCGACTGGAAAATATCCAGCAGGTCGTCCCGCGCGACCGGATCGAGACCGCTGGTCGGTTCGTCGAGAATGAGCAGCTTCGCGCCATGCGAGAGTGCGAGGGCCAAGCTGTACTTCACCTTCATGCCGGTCGACAATTCGGCGATTTTTTTTGTTTTCGTCCAGTTTGAATCGTTTTAAGTAGGCATTGTAAGTCTTGTCGTCCCAGTTTTTGTAAAACTTCTTGAAGACGTCCGTCAACTTGCTTAACTTGCTCCGCGTGTAAAAATCGATGTCGCCGAACGCGCACCCGATGTCCTGCTTCAGCTCGAGCTCGTGATCCGCCATGCGCTTGCCAAAAATGCGCACGTCGCCGCTGTCCAGCCGGGCCAAGTTCAGGATCGATTTGATGGTCGTCGTTTTTCCGGCGCCGTTCGCGCCGATAAATCCCATGATATAGCCCTTTTCAAGCTGAAACGAGACATTCTTCAACTGAAAGCGGTCATATTTCTTATTTACGTTCCGGACATCCAACGCCAGCATAACAAGCCTCCCAGCTAAAATTGTGTATATCGTGTATGCACAATATATCATCCGCAAAACGCGCCGTCAAACGATAGCGCGCAAGGCTGACGCCGCTGCCATTATTTGAGGATAGGTAACCGATTGCCGATTGATTACGATAGAGACGGAAGTCTATCGACGATCGGAGCGCGTGATTCGTAATGTTGTGTAAAATAGTCGCTTCAGTCCGCAAAAAAGACTGCTGTCGCGGCGCTCGCCGCCGCGCTGGCAGGAGGGCCGGGCGCGCCCTGGTTAACGGCGTCCGCGGACGCCGCTTCGAGCACGCTCCCGTTTGACGACGTGCGCGACAATTTCGCCGCCCGGGCGATTGTGAACATGGCGGCGTTACATATTCTGACCGGCACGGGAGAGCGCCGCTTCGAGCCAGACAAGCCGGTAACCCGCGCGGAATTCATGACGATGCTGGACCGGCTGCTGCGCATCGAGCCCGTCGAGAGCGCGATTCCTTCTTTTTCGGACGTGCCGAAGTCGGCATGGTTTTATCGGTGGGTGCAGCCTGCGATTCAGTTAGGAATGGCCAAGGGGATGTCCGGCGCGTCGTTCGCGCCGTATCGCCCGGTGACGCGCGAAGAAGCGGCGGTCCTGATCGCGCGCGCTTTGAAACAGCCGGCGAACGCTGTACCGTCCGCGCAAATCTATCGGGATCAGACGCGAATCCGGGCCTGGTCGCTTGCGGCGGTGTACCGTCTGCGGCAGCTTGGCGTGATGGAGGGTGACGCCGACGGCACTTTTCGTCCCGGGGCTTCCATGACGAGGCAGGAGGCGGCCGTTCTGCTGGATCGGATATGGTCGTACCCGGGCTGGGCGGCGAAGATTGAGGCTACGCCCGACACGCCGATTCTGCTCGGCTGGCAATACGGGCAGTCGACCGCGCAGTATGAAAAGGAGGTGCTCGCTTCCGGCATCAATACGTTGTCGCCGCGTTCCTTTTTTCTCGACAAAACGGGCGGCGTCGCCGACAACGCGGACGCTTCGCTCGTCGCATGGGCGCACGGAAAAGGCAAGCGGGTGTGGGCGATGGTCGGCAACCGGTTCGACCAAGACGCGACTCATGCGATGCTGTCGGACGCGACGCGCCGAAGCGCGTTCGCACGGCAATTAGCCGCTTCGGTGCGGCGATACGGACTCGACGGGCTTAACGTCGACTTCGAAAACGTGGCGCCGGTCGATCGGAATTCTTTTACCGCATTCCTGACTGAATTGAACGACGAACTGGACAAGATTCCCGCCGTTCTGTCCGTCAACGTCTCGCCCGACTTCGGCACCGATTGGACGGAAGCGTTCGATTATGCCGCGCTGGGCAGAACGGCCGACTATGTCGTGCTGATGGGCTACGACGAGCACTGGGCCGGCGGCGAAGCGGGCTCGGTATCTTCGCTGCCTTGGCTGCGGCTAGGCTTGACCGCGCTGCTCGCGCAGGTGCCCGCAGGCAGGGTGGTGCTCGCGCTGCCGCTTTACAGCCGGGATTGGCGCACCGAAGCGGGCGCGTCCGGCTCCGAGGAGATCAGTCTGCTTCAGCAGAACGAACGGATGGCGGTTAAGCGCGCCAAGGTTAGCTGGGAGGAGAAGACCGGCCAATATTTCGCCTCTTACGGGGCGGCCGCGTCTTGGCATCGGATCTGGGCGGAGGACGGACGGTCGCTGTCGCTTAAAGCCGGACTCGGCCAATCGTACGGCATAGCCGGCTACGGCTTCTGGTATATGGGCGGGGGAGAGCCCGGACGTCTGGGCGAGCATGGCCAACGCCAGGCGGTTCGAATCGTATGCTTTTTAACCAACCATTGATTAATGGATCAGAATCCGCTTGCCGTATTCCAGATGGTCGGTCATGGCGGCTGCGGCTTCGTCGGGGCGTCCGGCGACGATCAGCTCGAAGATGCGGACGTGATCCTCGTAGGAAAAGCGGATGCGCGTCGTGTCCTTGCGCAGGACGCGAATCGCGATCCGGTACAGCTTGTCCTGCAAATTTTCCATCGATTGAATGATCTCGACGTTTTCGTGGCATTTCGCGAGCTGAAGGTGGAAGGCCGAATCGGCCGCCGTGAAGCCGGCATTGTCGTTCTGTTCCATGAAGGCCTTTTGCCGCGCAAGGTTGTCTCTGAACCATGCGCGTTCGTCCTCGCTCCAGGCGCGCGCGGACAGCTTGCGGACGACATGCGTCTCCAGCGCGACGCGGATGTCGTAGAAGTCGACCGCGCGCTGCACGGAAAAGTCGGCGACGAACAGCCCCTTGTTCGGGGTGTAGCGGACAAGCCCTTCGCTCTCCAGCCGCTCCAGCGCCGAACGGATCGGCGTCCGGCTCATCGAAAGCTTCTCTTCGAGCATGCGTTCGGTCATATAATCTCCGGGCTCGAATTCGCTGCCCAGGATCAGGTTTTTCAGCTCGGCATAGGCTTTTTCTTTAAGCGTCGTTTTCATGCTTTCCATTCTCCTCGAACAAAAGTTACGCTGGCTTCGAACCATTCCCGCTCCAGCTCGATCGTCCGTTCGACGCTGCCCGCGAACGGCGTCCATAGTTCAATGATCCAATTCGGCCGCCGGCGGCTTTTCTGCAGTTCCTCGCGCAGCAGGCTCCAATTCAGACGGCCTTGTCCGGTCGGCGTGCCCAGCACCGTGAAGCCCATCTGATGGTCGACTCTTTGAATGTCGAAGTCTTTGACATGCAGGCTTGCCGTATAGGGCGCCAGCGCGCGGATGACCGCATCCGGACTCTCGAGCGCGCCGAACGAATTGACGGTATCGAGGCAGCAGCCGAGGGAGGGCGAGTCGAAATGCGCGAACAGCGCGGCCAGCTGATCCGTCGTATGCAGCCCGTGATTTTCGATCGCGAGGACGATTCCCTTCGATTCATATATAGGCAGCGTAGCCTCGAGATCCCGGTAGGCCGACCGAATATCCGGTTCGGTAATCAAGGTGCGCACGAGCGGCGAACCGATCCGGAGCGCGAGGTCCGCATACAGCGTTAGCGACGCTGGCGCGGTGCCGCGAAGGCCGACCTCGAGCGCGATGCCCAACGCGCGCGCGCGCCGCACGAGCTCGTCAAGCTCCGCTTCGGGCAGCTCGTGCAGCGGCAGGTTGTCGGCGTATTGAACGACGCCGGCGCCTGCGTCTTTGGCTGCGGCCAGCAGTTCCCGTGCCGTAAGCGGACGCTTCGGCGGTTCGTATCCCGGCACGCCGATCGCCCAAGCGAGCGAATAACTGCCGATTCCCCATCCCATGCGCGATTCCTCCCCTTAGCTGCTGCAATAAAACTTCCAAATTCTTCGCGATTTGCTTTCAATTCATTGCGATCAATTTTCAGTTCTTTAGAAGTGTAACATGCCGGTTCGGCCCCTACAATACTTTCGGTATTTTTTTTGGTATACCAATTGTATTCAATGGTAAGGCGTGTTAATCTTAGCTTGAAATTGAAGCGGAAACTCGTCAATCGATCCGCGAACCGGGAGGGGTATCCAGTGACCAACATCGTCGCACTGATCGGCGCAGGCGGCAAAATGGGCTGCCGCATCACCGATAATTTAAAGGATTCGCTTTACGACATGAGGTATGTGGAAACGGGCGAGCGCGGCATCGCGCAGCTGGCGCAGCGGGGACTTGCGCCTTCGGCGCAGGAGGAAGCGGTGCCCGAAGCGGATATCGTCATTATGGCCGTGCCGGATGTCCGGATCGGAGCGGTGTCGGCGAACGTCGTGCCGCTTATGAAAAGCGGGGCGATGATGATTCTGCTGGACCCTGCCGCGGCGTATTTGAAGCAGCTGCCCGAGCGCGGCGATATCGTCTACTTCGTCTCTCACCCATGCCACCCGCCCGTGTTCAACGACGAGACGTCGCCGGAGGCGCGCCGCGATTACTTTGGGGGCGTCAAGGCGAAGCAGGCGATCGTCTGCGCGCTCGTGCAGGGGGACGATTCGCAGTATGCCCGCGGCGAAGAGACGGCCAAGGCGATGTTCGCGCCGGTGTTCCGTTCGCACCGGATCACGCTGGAGCAGATGGCGATCCTCGAGCCGACGATGGCGGAGACGGTGAGCTCGATGCTGGCGACGCTTATGCGCGAAGCGATGGACGAAGCCGTGAGCCGCGGCGTGCCCTACGAAGCCGCGCGCGACTTCATGCTCGGCCACGTCAACATTCAGCTCGCGATCGTGTTCGGCGAAGCGGGCAATCCGTTCTCCGACGCCTGCAAGATCGCGATCGAATACGGAAAGCGGTTCATGATCCAGCCGGACTGGCGAAGCCTGTTCGAGCCGTCCTCCGTCTACGAGCAGATCGACGCGATGCTGCATCCGGAAAAGCTGAATTCGGCGGGTTAGGAGCGTTTGAACATGCGAAAATGGAAGATCGGTCTCGTCGGAACGGGCTGGTGGTCCCAAAAGCATCTTGACGCCTGGGAGCGCATCGAGCGCGTAAGGATACAAGCGCTGTGCGACCGGGATCCGGGAAGACTGGCGGCGAAAGGCGATCGATACGGCGTACCCGAAGCGGAGCGCTACGCCGATCTTGGCTCCATGCTCGCGCATGCGGATCTCGATATCGTCGATATCGTGACCGGACCGGATACGCATGTCGAGCTGGTGCGGCAGGCGGCTGCGGCGGGCAAGCATATTTTGTGCCAGAAGCCGTTCGCGCGAAGCGAGGAGGAAGCCGGGGAGATGGTCGAACTGGCGCGCGCGGCGGGCGTCAGGCTCATGGTCACGGAAAATTGGCGCTGGCTCTCCCGTTTCCGGGAGATCAAACGGTTGCTGGATGAAGGGCGCTGCGGCAGACTTCATGCGATCCGCTACATTCATTCGGACTATTACACGCCGCGGATGCGGCCCGGCGTCCGGCTGCCGCAGCCCTTTTTTCGCGAGATGCCCCGCCTGCTTTTTTACGAGATGGGCGCGCATTGGTTCGATACCTGGCGCTTCCTTTTCGGTACGCCTTCCCGGCTCTACGCAGAGACGTCGACGGTCAGTCCCTACGTTCGCGGAGAGGACGCGGGCATCGTCACGCTCGGCTACGACGACGGCCGATACGGATACATGGACATGAGCTGGGCGACCAGGCAGAAGCTGGACGAGCCGCTCGGCGAGGCTGTCGGTCCGGTTCATCTGGAGCAGATGATCGTGGACGGGGAGGACGGGACGATCAAGCTGTACGCGGACGGCGCGATCGGGTTCGTGCAGCGGGACGGCGGCGGCGAATCGGCCGTGCTCGAGGCGCATCCGCTGGACCAAGAGGAGAGCCATCTTCGGCTTCAAACGCATTTTATCCAATGCCTGGCGGACGGACGGCCGTTCGAGACGAGCGGCGAAGACAATCTGACGACGCTTCGCATGATATTCGGCACGTACGAGAGCGCCGCCGGCCACGTGCCGGTCTACTTCAAGCGAGAGGAGCGGGGGAGCGATATGACGATCATCGACGTACACGCCCATCTCGGCGCGGACTGCGTATTCGACGAGACGTTCACGGAGGAGGAGCTGATTGACAAGCATAACGGGCACGGGATCGGCCTGTCGATCGTGCAGCCGGCTTCGTGTCACGATCTCGAGTCGGTGCGGGCGCAGCACGACGCCGTCTATGCGCTCGCCGGCCGGTATCCCGGACAATTCCTAGGCATGGCTAATCCGAATCCGCATCTTAAAGATGAAGCGTACGCGGAGGAGATTCGGCGCTGCGTCGAGGAGCTCGGCTTCGTCGGCATCAAGCTGCACACATCGGCGCATGCCGTCCATCCGGACAGTCGCGACGGGCGCAAGGTGTTCGAGCAGGGCCGCAAATGGAACGTTCCCGTCATGGTGCATACGGGAGCGGGCATCCCGTTCGCGAATCCGGCCAATCTGATGCCGGTCGCGGAGCGGTTCCCCGACGTGAACATCGTGATGGCTCACTGCGGCATGATGATCATGGCGGGCGAGACGGCGCTCGCGATGGAGCGGCACGACAATCTGTACGCGGACATCACGTGGACGGCGGGCTTCCAGATCCGGCGCTGGGCGGAGACGTTCGGCGCGCGACGCTTCCTGTTCGGATCGGATCACGCGGACAACGCCGGCGCAGAGATCGGCAAGCTGCGCACGTGCGGACTGTCGGCGGAGGATCAGGCATGGATTTTCGGCAAAAGCGCGGAAGCGCTGTATCGCATTCAAATCGGGAGGGACAACGCATGAGTCTGACGATCGACCCGTCGAAATCTTATTTTTTAAAGGACGGCAGCAAGTTTTTCTATCTGGCGGATACCGCATGGAGCGTCTTCTCCAACGCCACGACGGAGGAGTGGGCGTCGTATCTGGACTTCAGAGCGGGCCAAGGGTTCAACGCCGTACAGATCTCCATTCTGCCGATTATCCACGATCGGAGCGAATCCAGCCTTGGCCTGTATCCGTTTCATGTGCGGGAGGACGGGAGCTGGGATTTCTCGCGTTTCGACGAGCCGTTTTTCGAACGGGCCGGCCAGATGACGGCGCTCGCGCGCGCCAAGGGATTCCTGCCCGTGCTGGTCGTCCTCTGGGGCGACTATGCGCCCGGCAACTGGATGAGCCGGATCACGGAAAACCGGTACGTCATGCCGCGCGATTCGGTCGCGCCTTACGTCGAATACGTATCCCGTACGTTCGGCAAGTACGAGCCGATGTACTTCATCAGCGGCGATACGAACTTCGAGACCGGCGAGGCCGACGACTATTACGTGGAAGCGCTGCATGCGCTTAAACGGCTGGAGCCGGGCGCGCTGACGGCGATGCACTGCGGCGGAAGCGTGGTCGACCTGACCGCGCGCCTCGAACAGGATTCGGCGCTCGACTTTTACGCGTATCAATCGAGCCATAGCATCGACGGCCAGCACGAGACGTACGCCATGGCGCTGAAGCTGAACGCCAAGCCGGTCAAGCGGCCCGTCATGAACGTGGAGCCTTGCTACGAAGGTCACGGCTATGGCGGCAAGTACGGACGGTACGACGCGTTCATGATCCGCAGGGCGTTCTGGACGAGCGTGCTCTCCGGCGCGGCGACGGGCTTCGGCTACGGCGCGCACGGCGTCTGGTCCTGGCATCGCCGGGGTCAGGCGTTCAACAACGAAGGCTTCTCGATGACGCCGTACGACTGGCGCACGTCGCTCCGGTTCGAAGGCGCGCGGGACGCGGCTTTCGGCAAGTGGCTGTTCGAGCGCTACGATCTGTTCGGCTGGCAGTCGGCGCAGACGCTGCTCGCGATCGACGAGCCCGAGATTCGCGTCGCCGCTTCGGCGGATCGCGGCGGCGTCGCGATCTACGCGCCGTACGCCAGAAGCCTTCCGTTGCTGCTCGGCGAGGAGCGCTACGACTGGGAAGCGTTCGATCTGCGCGCCCGTTATCCGCTCGTGCCGAGCGTGCGCGTCGCCGGCGCGGCGACGGTGCTGGAGCTGCCCGAAGCGAACGCGGACGTGCTGTATATCGGGAAGCGAGCCTGATCGCTTCGCCATCGTATCTGTCTATTGATCCTTGATGAGATCCGCGAGATCCGCATGCTTAACGGCATGCGGATTTTTTCAATGACATAGCATCACGTACCGGCGAAAGGCCCCCTTTTTGACGAGGCCGCGATCCGCTATGGCGAACCCGGCAGCCTCCAGCATGCCGTCGATCGGTTCGATGGACACGACCGCGACGCGAGCCGCAATCCGGCGGGCGTGCCGGAGAATAGAGAGCTGCTCCCCCGGAGGTAATCCTCGAAACGTGATTGTACGGCAAATCCACGATGGCCGCATCGTAGCCTGCGCGCGCATCGGCGATCGGACCGAGGAAGACCTCGCCTTGCAGACCGAAAAAAGGCGAGGTTTTCGCGCGCGCCGGCCGCCAGCTGCGGATTGATCTCGCGGCCGACGATGTCGATGCCCATCGACAGCGCCTCGACGAGGACGGTTCCGATGCCGCAGCATGGATCGATGGCCGCGATGCCTTCAGGGCGCGGAACCGCGATATTCGCGACCGCTCTTGCGACTCGCGCGGGCAGCGCCATCGAGTATTGGCGCGGCTTGTCCATATGCTTCAGCCATTCGGCGCGATTTTTAACATAAGCTCCGAAATACCAGCGTCCGCCCAGCGTCACCACCCCAAAAAAGATGGTCCGGATGACGCATATCCGCTTTACCCTTGATTCGAAGTCCGATTTGACGCTCGATCCCGCGTTTACCTTCGTAATTTATTTTTTCGGCAGCCGTCAGATCGTTCGTCTTCACGAACAGCACCTTAAACGACGAATGAAGCGCGGGCATATTCGCCGCTTGAACCGAGATATCGTCGACGCAGTCGCCCTCGTACCATACTTCAATGCGTTCCCGGATAAACGGACTTCGGCTGGGGTCGATGGCGACGCTGCTTTTAAAAACCGGCCATTCCGGGTCGATGCCGAACAAAGCGCGCAGCTCCAGACGGCACAGCGAACGCTCGTCTTCATGCGCCGCGCAAGTGTAAAGGTATTGGATGGAATTCGGAGAAAGTGTCAAAGCCTAACCGCCTTTGGATGAAGTTCCTATCGCTTATTATACACGGAAGCAGGATAAGGGAGGCGCCGGATGGAATAAGATGGAGACGCTGAAAAAAAAGGGGGGTTGACTTTGGAACCGAACGACAGAAGCCTCTTCGCGCCATTCAAGGCGCTCACGGAAGCGGAGCAGCTTCAAATCACGTCCGCGCTATCGCTGCATTTCGGGGAACCGATCGCGGTGACCGAAGCCGATTTATCGAAGAGAAGCCATGACGAAGTCGAGATCATTAAAAACGTAATAAGCGGCTGGATCCTCACGAAGAACGCTCGACCGGATATTGCGGAAGCGCACGAAAGGCTTAAAGATACGAAGCTGCCGCATATCGTATCGTTCGGTCGCAGCGACGACGGTCAAGATCCGTTTCGTGTAGGGCTGGTACGAGCGGACATTCAGGATGCGCCCCTCATTCATGAAATGCAAGTAAGCGCTTTTACGCCTTTGCTGCGTAAATACGAGGACTTCGATACGAATCCGGCCAACGAAACGGTAGCGCGAATCGTCGAACGGCTTAATCAACCTTTTACCGAATACTACCTGATCGTACTCTCCACGCTACCGGTCGGGGCGATTCGGATCGTTAACGAACAAAATAAAACGTACCGTGTTAGTCCGATCTTTCTAATGCCCGAGTATCAAGGTCGGGGGATCGCGCAAATCGTATTCGCGTTGATCGAGCGACAATACGCGGATGCAGCGAAGTGGGCGCTGGCTACCATCCGGCAGGAGGCGGGCCTTTGCTACCTGTACGAAAAACTGGGGTACAGATTAACCGAGGGAAGCAAGGTTATTAACGACAAGATGAAGATCGTTTTTTTATGAAAAGCGGATGGATGGCGGGACGGACCGACAGCTTAGAGGATGATCGGCAAAGCATGGATTCGAATCGCGAAACGAGGACGATTTCTTGCGTTTAACGCCTATGAACCGTGCGGATCAAGGCTTTAATTGCCAGCACGCGCATGCGCGAGCCGCGCGTCCGACGCGGCGTCCAGGCAGGAGCGTCGTCATCCTGCCGTTCCTGTCCGCGGTCGAGAACAGCGTCAGCGTCTCGACGACCTCCTGCTTCCCGCGATCCCACCGAGTCTCCGCAGCATCCATCATCGGCATGGCCCCCTTTCGCATTTACGCGGATTGAACATAGCCATTCGCACGTTCACATCCTCAATTTTTAGCTATATCCTATCACATGGCATGTTAAATATTAGGAATCGGCTTGCGTTTGCAAGCGATTACAGTATTGTATAGTCGAAAATATCGCGAAAGACACGAATGTTCAAAATATATCGTATCGCGGGTAAGGCTCTGCGTGGAACAATGGGGGCGCACCACCATTCGAACCGCAGAGGAGGATTCAAGTAATGAGCAAGAGCGCAGCGTCAAGAAGCTTAGTATGGCTGTTGGTCGCGGTATTTATTGTCGGCATGGGCATGGTCTCGTACGTTCAGCGTTCGCACGCGGCGACGAACTACTACGTCAGTCCGTCGGGGAGCGACGCGACCGGTACGGGGACGTCGGCGAGCCCTTGGAAGACGATCGCCTATGCGGCGGCGCATGTGCCGGCCGGCGCGGGCAACACGATCGTGCTGTCGGCGGGAACGTTCACGGAGACGCAGCCGATCCAACTGCCGGTTGGCGTAAACGTCACGGGAGCCGGCGTCTCGCAGACGACGGTATCCGCCGGTTCGCTTCCGGCCGCCAGCGGACGCAACGAGCTGTTCCTGCTGATCTCGTCGTCGCACGCGAACGGCAATCAGACGCTGAGCGGATTCAAGATCGACGGCCAGTCGAAGGCGCTTGAGGCGGGCTTCCACGTCGAGGGACGCGACAACGTCGTCATCCACGACGTGAACGTGCAAAACACCAAGCATACGGCGATGCGGATCATCGCCAGCTGGAGCCCGACGGACACGGTGCCGCCGTCCTTCTATTTGACGGGCATCCAAGTTTACAATTGCGTGCTGACGAATGTGGCTCAGGATCTGGCCAACTGGACGTCCGGCGCCATCCTGATCGGCGGCGTCGACGGCGCGCTCCTTCATCACAACACGATCAACGAAACCGCCGGCTTCGGCATCAAGTTCGAGAGCAATGGCTGGTTCAAGGGGCTCAAGGTATACGACAACACGATCAATACGAACAGCTACGATACGAAATGGGGAGCGGACGCGTCTCTCGAATTTTGGAACATTTACGACGGCAGCGAGATTTACAACAATACGCTCAACAACTGGGTGTCGCTGGTCAACCGGTTCCTGGGTACGGGGACGACGTTGACCTTCCGCGACAACACCGTGATCAACACGCGCGACGATACGCCGGTGGCGGGCATCGAGCTGGCGGCGGGCAACGCCAAGGTGTACAACAACTACCTCGAGCAGTTCCGGTGGGGCGTCGGCATGTGGCAGGAGAAGTACGTTAGCAACAACGAGATCTATAACAACGTGTTTTATAATCGCGTACTGCCCGCAGACGCCTACAATTCCGGCATCTTTTTCGAAAATCTTAACGTCGGCTATGCCTATGACAACAACAAAATCTACAACAACTACTTCAACAATTTCGAGCAGGCCGTCTGGTACAAGATCGTCGGCAATTCGCCAATCACGAACACGAAGTTCCAGAACAATATCGTCGAAGACATGTCCTACGCGCTCATTCTGACGGCGTCGGACACGAATTATTTGTCCAATACGACGATGACCTACAATGTGCTGAACAACGTGCCGGCCGTATTGCGTCCGTTCGGCGCGGCGCCGTCCAACCTGGTAACGACGAACAATTTGACGGGAAATCCGGGGCTGAACAAATCCGGGGCGAAGCCTGATCCGTACTTCCGTCCTTCGTCGTCGTCGAGTCTCGTCGTCAACGCCGGCACGAACGTCGGACTGCCCTACAGCGGCGCCGCGCCCGATATCGGCCGGTACGAATGGACCGGGACCGGCGGCGGCACGGATACGACGGCGCCGACCGCGCCAACGGGACTCGCTTCGCCATCCAAGACGGACACGACGGTCAGCCTGACCTGGACGGCATCGACGGACAATGTCGGCGTGGCCGGCTATGACGTCTATCGCGGCACGACGAAGGTCAATTCGTCCCTGATCACGGGCACGAGCCACACGGTGACCGGTCTCGCCGCGTCTACCGCGTATACGTTCACGGTCAAGGCGAAGGATGCGGCCGGCAACGAATCGGCGGCAAGCGCAGCGCTGTCCGTGACCACCAACGCCGCCTCCTCGGGCGGTAGCGTCTACGAGTCCGAAGCGACCGCCAATACGCTGACCGGCGGCGCCTGGAGGGCGACCTGCTCGACGTGCTCGGGCGGCTATTCGGTGAACAACATCGGCAACAACGACGGCACGCTCCAGTTCAACGGCGTGGCCGCGTCTTCGGCGGGCAGCTATACGGCCAGGGTGTATTACAAAAACGGGGATGCCTCGGCAAGAACGGGGCTGATGAGCGTAAACGGAGGCACGGCGGTCACCGTGACCTTCGCACCGACGGGCAGCTGGACGACGGTCGGCTACGTCGACGTGACGGTGAGTCTGAACGCGGGCAGCAACACGATCAAGTTCTACCATAACGCAGGATCGTACGCGCCGGACTTCGACAAGCTGACGCGGCTGTAGGATGGATTAGCGATTCAAGCACGTGCGTCAAAGGGGGCCGCGAGGCCTCCTTTTTTACTTTCCAAAAGATGCTGACCGGAAACAAACGCCGCCTGTCGTTCTGCACAATGGGAGATAGCCCCGGATAGAAGCAAACAGCCACATGCCGAAGCCGCGATCAACGCGAAAGTCCCGGATAGAAACAAACAGCCACGCGCCGAAGCCGCGATCAACGCGAAAGTCCCGGATAGAAACAAACAGCCACATGCCGAAGCCGCGATCATCGCGAAAGTCCCGGATAGAAACAAACAGCCACATGCCGAAGCCTCGATCATCTCGAAAGTCCCGGTTAGAAACAAACGGCCACGCGCCGAAGCCGCGATCAACGCGAAAGTCCGGGATAGAAACAAACAGCCACGCGCCGAAGCCGCGATCAACGCGAAAGTCCCGGATAGAAACAAACAGCCACGCGCCGAAGCCGCGATCAACGCGAAAGTCCCGGATAGAAACAAACAGCCACATGCCGAAGCCGCGATCATCGCGAAAGTCCCGGATAGAAACAAACAGCCACATGCCGAAGCCTCGATCATCTCGAAAGTCCCGGTTAGAAACAAACGGCCACGCGCCGAAGCCGCGATCAACGCGAAAGTCCGGGATAGAAACAAACAGCCACATGCCGAAGCCGCGATCATCGCGAAACTCCCGGATAGAAACAAACAGCCACGCGCCGAAGCCTCGATCATCGCCAAAGTCCCGGATAGAAACAAACAGCCTTTCGACGCAGCCGCATTCCTCGGCACGGTTCTGCATCGAACCAAGTCAAGTGTCCGACCCTCCGATTTCCTTTTCGGCAGTCATGTACAAAACGTATAGTCGGCTGCCTCCGATACGGGTATCGACGTTCACTTCATACAGTAGCTCCCGGGCCCGCCGCGCCGCATACTGGCCCCAAGACGTCAGCTGCCGCAAGCGCGAGGCGGGCGAACGAACGCAAGCAAAGATTATCGGCGCCATACATTTTTAAGCAATCCGGAGGTGCACCATGCCAAACGCTCCAATCGCTGTCCGTAGATGGCGTCCCGCGGACGATGCGTCCGGCGAAGACCGCCCGGTCAAGCGGGAAAAGAAGAATGGCTGCTGCCCTGCGAAGGAGAGCCGCGTACGTACGAAGGAATCGTTCACCTGCCCGAAGCCGGCGTCCTCCTTCTCCAGTGGCGGTCGCCCAGGCCGCTTCGGCTGTGGCTTGAAGGCACGCTTGTCGTCGACGAGCCGCTGTACTGGCGCTCGTTCCAGCGGGAGATCCGCGGCGCGTTCGTCCTCCCGTGCCGAAAGGGCGAAGCCGTCCTCCGCGCGTTCACGGGCGAACGTCCTTCGTTCGCGCCTTACGCCGCGGCCAATTGCCCGTCGCGCAACCGGCAGAAGGTGCTCGACGCGGTGCAAGCCGCGCGGCCGGACATCATTCGCCTAAGCGGAACCGTCCACCCCGGCATTGCAGGCATACCGCCGGTCCACCTCCGTTTCGATCCGGTCCAGCACCAGGAAGGAGGCATCGTGTATCAGCGCGTCGAGGCGAAGCGGCTATCGGACCCGTTCGAGCCGCCGGGCACGGACGTACGCTCGACGGCCGAGCAGCCCCCCGATGCAGATCGCGCTGCGTTCGTCGGCCGTGCCGTACGAGACCAAGTACGCGCAGCCTGTTCACCCAAGCGCGTCTGCAAAGCAGGCTTCGACCGACCTCCTGATCGCGCACGTGCCGGTCGCCGACGCCGTCGATCCGCTGCCGCCAGCCCGCGGGGAAGAGAGCGAGACGCGCGCCGAGCCGCTGCTCGAGATCGTCCGCACGGACGCGCTCACGCTGTCTGGCGCGTCGGCCGCCCCGTCCGCGCCAGGCATCCGCGTGCCGCTGCCGGTGTTCGAGTCGCTCGGCCGGCTGGCGCCCGAGCGCGAATACCGACGGCTGCATTGGCCGTCGGCCCAAGCGCTGCTGGCCGCAGCGCCGGAGCCGGTGCTGCCGGCCGAATGGACGGGGCTCGGCGAGCTGTACGCCGACGCCTGGCGCATGCTGCTGCGGCTCGTCCGCGAGCCCGCGCCGGATAGCGGCTTGCCCGGGGGCTACATCTCCACCGGCTCCAACTTCCCCGTCAACCAGTTCCTGTGGGATACGGCATTCACGGCGATCGCAGCGAAGTACGGCGCGAGGGCGCTGCCTGTACATGCGTCGCTCGACGTCATCTACGGCACCCAGTTCGACGGGGGCTACATTCATCGCGAGCTGGACGTCAGGGACCGCCAGCCGGTGCTGTACGAGCCCGACTTCGGACCGAATCCGCCGATTCTGACGCTGGCAGAATGGGATCTGGCGATGCTGACCGGCGACGTCCTGCGGCTGAAGCGGGTGTACCCGGCGCTCAAGGCGTATCATCTGTGGATCGTTCGCAACCGCCTGCAGGCGAACGGGACGTTCTGGACGACCGGTCTGGCCAACGGGCTCGACAACTCGCCGTCCTACGGCAGCGGCTACCCGTGCCTGACCGCTCAGATGGCGCACGATGCGGAGCTGCTCGGCCGGATCGCCGGGCTGATCGGCCGCGGCGACGATGCCGCCCGGTGGGCGCGGGAGCGCGAGAAGACGCGGGAAGCGCTCAACCGCCATCTGTGGGACCCCGACGCGCGCATCTACGCCGCGTCGCTCGACGAAGGCGGGCACAATCCGGACAAGATCGTGACCGCGTTCTGGCCGCTGTTCGCGGGCGCCGTTCCCGAAGATCGCGTGCCCGACCTTGCGCGTCACTTGACCGACCCGCAGACCTTCTGGCGGCCGCATCCGATTCCGAGCGTCGCGGCCGATTCGCCGCATTACGTCCCCGAGGGCGACTATTGGCGCGGATCGGTATGGGCGCCGACGAACTACGCCGCGATTCGCGGCTTCCAGCGGGCGGGCCTGACGGCGCTCGCCCGGCGCACCGCCCTGAAGCATTTGAACGCAATGCACGCGGTCTATCGGGATACCGGCTTATTCTGGGAGAACTACGGCAGCGAGCTGCGCGGCGCCGGTAAGTTCGCCAAAGGCAGCGCCGCGGCGCCCGACTACAGTTGGTCCGCGCTCGGCCCGATCGCGCTGCTGCTCGAGACGGTCGTCGGACTCGAGCCCGACGCGATCGCAGGCGAGCTGACATGGAGTCCGCCCCCGCGCAAAGCCGTCGGCGCGAAGCGATACCCGCTCGGCCCGGCGACGATCGACCTGACGCTCGTCGAAGAGGAAGACGGCTGGCACCTCCACGTGCGCACCGACAAGCCGTTTACGCTGCGTCTTCGGCTCCCCGGGTTCGAGGCCGACTACGACTGCAGCCCCGGCCATCGGCGCTGGCCGATCGCCATGCCCGAGGCGGAGACCGCGCCGGATTAAGCATTGTCGTCCGCCGCGACGTGCATTTTTGCAAGCAATGTGCAGTTTATACAGTCCCGCCGGCCAATTATGTTCAGTTCCGGCAGTATCCGCAACGGCCGTCGCCTTCGCATACTCAGATCAAGCAGCGCAGCGATTTCGCACAACAAACCGAGGTGACCGCAGCCATGAAAAGAAGAGGGTCTTTCCTGCGAGGGAAGAACGGAGAGTTAAGCGTATTGTTTTTGCCGGGCTTTCTGTTTTTTCTCGTCATGTCTTACATTCCGATGGTCGGCATCGTCATCGCGTTCAAAGATTATAACCTGCGCAAGGGAATCTTCGGCAGCGAATGGGTCGGCTTCGACAACCTCAAATTTTTCTTTGCCAGCGACACCGCCTGGCGCGTGACCCGCAACACGATTTTGTACAGCTTCAGTTATATCGTTCTGACCCTGATCGTCTCCCTGGCCCTCGCGATTTTGTTGAACGAGCTGACGAGGCGCTGGATCAAGATCCACCAGACGATCATGTTTCTGCCTTACTTTCTGTCCTGGGTGCTCGTCTCGTATATCTCGAACGCGTTCCTCGATCATCAGAACGGCTTCCTCAACGCGCTGCTGAAGGGCGTAGGGATGCAGCCGGTCGAGTGGTACTTCGGGGCGCAATATTGGCCGATCATCCTGAATCTCGTGCACTTGTGGAAAGCGGTCGGCTTTAACGTGCTGCTGTATTACGCGGGCATCATGGGCATCGACCAGAGCTACTATGAGGCGGCGAGGATCGACGGCGCGAACAAGCTGCAGATGGCGCTTAAAATTACGATCCCGCTCCTTGCGCCGCTCGTCACGATCTTGCTCATTCTGTCCATCGGCGGGATGTTCCGCGGCGACTTCGGCCTGCACTATTTCATCCCGAACAACACGGGGCTCATCTATTCGACGACGGACATCATCGACACCTACGTCTTCCGCGCGCTCCGCACGATCGGCGACATCTCCATGTCGGCCGCAGTCGGCTTTTTCCAATCGGTCGTCGGCCTCGTGCTTGTCCTGGCGGCCAACATGGCCGTCCGCAAGCTGAACGAAGAAAATTCACTTTGGTAAACGGGAGGTGCCCGCATGTCCACGCTTCAAGCTTCCGCCGGCGCCGCGCCCGAAGTCGCCGTCCCGAGGTCCAGGGCGCTCGACTCCCGTCCGGTCTACCGGTGGCTGATCAACACGCTGTTCATCCTTGTATCCGCGTGCATTTTCGTGCCGTTTTTGCTCGTCGTCGTCTCCAGCTTCTCTTCCGAGGATTCGATCCTCAGTCACGGCTACCGGTTTATTCCGGAGCGCTGGTCGCTCGGCGCCTATCGCCTTGTCTTCCAATCGCCCAAGATCCTGCTCCGCGCCTACGGCGTCACGACCTTCGTCACGGTCGTCGGGACCGCGGCCGGTCTGCTGCTGACGGCGATGACGGGCTGGGTGCTGTCGCGTTCGGACTATCGGTTCAATCGACAGGCCACGTTTTACGTGTTTTTCACGATGCTGTTCGGCGGCGGACTCGTTCCTTTCTATATTCTGATGACGCAATATTTGCACCTGAAGGACAGTCTGCTCGCCGTCATTATCCCCGGATTGCTCAGTCCGTTCCACATCATGGTCATGAAAGGCTTCCTGTCGAAGATTCCGTTCGAGATGATCGAATCCGCCAAAGTCGACGGGTCGAGCGAGATGCGCATCTTCTTCACGATGGTGCTGCCGCTGTCGACGCCGGCGCTCACGACGCTGGGGCTGACGATCGCGTTCAATTACTGGAACGAATGGTTCAACGCGATGCTGTTCATCGACAAGCCGAATCTCGCGACGCTGCAGCTTGCTGCTCGTCCGGATGCTCAGCACGATCGAATATTTGACCGCCAACACCGAGTTCGTCAAGCAGCTCGGCATCGACGTCGGGCAGCTGCCGAAGTACAGCGTACGGATGGCGATGGCCATCCTGGCCGCGGGGCCGATGCTTTGCATCTTTCCGTTTTTCCAGCGTTACTTCGTCTCCGGCCTGACGCTCGGCTCGCTCAAAGGCTGACTTTTCGCAACGGGAATCCGCGGGGCGGGACAGGCCCAAAAAACGCTTGTTCTCGCCGCCGCCGTCCAACATAATAAAAAAGAACAGGGAGGTTGTTTGAAAATGAAAAGATGGCGTACGGGGTTGACCGCGGCATTGTCGCTCGGTCTGGTGCTAAGCGGCTGCGGCAATAACAACGGAGGGAACGAGGCGTCCTCGTCCGCGCCGGCTTCGCCGTCCGCATCCGCTGGCGCGTCGTCGTCGGCCTCGCCGTCCGGCTCGGAAGCCGCGGCGCTCGAGCCCGTCAAGCTCAAGTGGTACTACGTCCAGTTCGGCATTCCGCAGGACCAGCAGGCGGTATCCGACGCCTTCAACGAGATGACCAAAAAAGCTGATCAATACGACGGTAGAGCTCGTGCCGATCGACGGCGGCGACTACGAAAACAAGCTGAACACGATCGTGGCCGCTAGCGACGACTACGACCTCGTATGGACCTCCAGCTGGCTGTTCAAGTACGGTGATAACGTCAATAAGGGCGCTTTTATGGAAATTACCGACGAGATGCTGGACAAATACGCGCCGACGATCAAGGCGAGCTTCTCCCAGGTCGCCTGGAACGACGTGAAGGTCAAAGGAAAATTGTATGCGATTCCAAACTTCCAGACGTTCACGAAGACGCCGGGCTTCGTCATCCAGAAGCGCTTCGTCGACAAGTATAACTTCGATACGAGCAAGGTCAAGACGTATGCCGACCTCGAACCGCTGCTCGCGCAGATCAAGCAGAACGAGCCCGGCATCGTTCCGTTCGGGATGGGCAAAGACCAGACGAGACTGAGCGAAGCTTACGGCATGCAGTGGCTCGGCGGCGTCGACTATCGCCTGAGCGACCCGTTGACCGCGATCGACCTGCTCCAGACCGACGAATACAAGACGCACGTGAAGCTGATGAAGAGCTGGCACGATAAAGGGTACACGAATCCGGACGCCGCCACGGTCAGCGACCTGAAGCCGCTGCTCGCTTCGGGCAACGTCGCCGTCGTCCAGGACTTCACGCTCGCGCCGGGCAGCGAAGCCGGACGCAAGGCGGACTTCGGCGGCAACGAAGTCGTCTACGTGCCGATCGCCGAGCCGACGTTCACGGGCGTCACGCCGACGATGAACGCGATCAACTACAATTCGAAGCATGCGGACCGCGCGCTCATGCTGCTCGAGCTGCTCAACACCAACGCCGACCTGTTCAACCTGCTCACGTTCGGCATCGAGGGCAAGCACTACACGAAGGTCGGCGACAATACGATCAAGATCGACGACAAGGGCGGCTATGCCAACAATTCCGGCTGGATCTTCGGCAACGTGACCAACGGCTACCTGCTCGAGGGCCAGCCGGCGGATACGTGGGAGCGGGTCAAGAAGCTGAACGAGGAAGCGACCGTGCCCGCGCTGAGCGGCTTCAACTTCAACAGCGAAAACGTCAAGGCCGAGATGGCGAACATGGACGCGCTGTTTAAGGAGTACAGCCCGGGGCTTGAGACCGGCACGATCGATCCGGACAAATATTTGCCGGTATTCACCGAAAAGATGAAGAAGGTCGGCTCGGAAACGGTGCTGAAAGAAAAGCAGAAGCAAATCGACGAATGGGCCAAAGCGAACGGCAAAAAATAAGCGCCTTAACAGGACCGCTCCCGCCCGGGGGCGGTCCTTGAAGGCCATTAATCCACGATGCGGGTGAAGCTGATGTCCATGTTTCCGGCGATTCGATCCAGAAAGTACTTGCAGCGGATCTGGCTGTCCGTCACCCTGCTGACCGTCGTGCTTCTTCTGGCGGCGGCTTTTTCGATCATGTACACCTCCGAGCGGACCGTGCTGCGCGTGCAGCAGCGCGCCAACGCCAAGGTGCTCGCCCAGATTCGTTACAACGTCGCGCAAATGAACGAGATCGTCGCCGATACGGCGCAAACGCTGTACCAGAACAACGACGTGAAAATACTGCGCTACGCCAAGTCCGACGACGAATTCATGTACCAGCGGATCGCGACGCTCGATACGTTCGTCGGCACCTCGTCGTTCCTGCATTCCATTTTCGTCTACAACGGAAACATGAACCGGTTTTATATCGGCAACGGCAACGTTCGCGCGCTCAAAGCGCCATACGAAAAAAAATTCGCGGCGCTCTTGACCGACTCCCGGCAAACGCCCAAGCTGCGCCTGCTGCCGATCGATCTCGACGAGACCGGCGCCCGGCGCGGCCAAGTCGATTTTTTCAGCTATATTCTGTTCGATCCTAGCTCCCGGGAAGGACTCGACGACGCCTTGATTTTGAATGTAAAGTCGACATGGCTTTTCGATAATCTGTCGTTGATCGCGCAGGAGGACGGCGGACCTTCGGGCCAGGCGTACCTGATGGACGGCGCGGGCGTCGTACTCGGCGCGGGGGACGAACGCGAACCCGAAGTCGCCGGGCTGGCGGAGCGGCTCGGCCGGCAGGCGGCGGACGAAGCGACGAGCGGCTATCGCGTCATCAAGACGGACGGGCGCAAGCAGTTCGTCACGTATATGCAGGCGGGGCTGCAGGATTGGACGCTCATCTATGCCCAGCCTTATGCCGAAGTCGTGGGCCAGGTGCAGCGCCTCCGGTACACGACGCTCTTGCTCACGGTGCTGTTTCTCGTGCTGGCGCTGTGCGTCGCCGTCGTCGTTTCCAAGCGGCTGTACCGTCCGGTCGAGCAGCTGTTCCGTTCCGTCGTCTCGAATACCCCGGACGCGATCGTGCGCGAGGCGCCGATGCAGGACGAGATGACGTTTCTGTCCGGCTTGTACGGGCATATGGCGGACCGGGTGAAGCGCGCGGACTCGAATCTGACGGAGAACCGCTGGATTTTAAAAAAGGTTCACGCTGCGCCAGCTCGTCCAGGAGAGCGCGCTGCGAACGCCGGAGCAGTGGGCCAAAGAAGCGAAGGACAACGGCCTCGCGGTCGACGCCTCGGGCGGATACGCGATCTGCGTCGCGCGCGTAGACGACGCTTCGTCGCTCCTGCAGCGCGGACCCGACGATCTGCGTCTCTTCCATTACGCGATCTCGAACATCGCCGAGGAGATCGTCTCGCGCGAATTCGCGATCGAAGTCGTCGATTTGAAGCCCGATCATCTCGTTTTACTCGTCCAGCGCAGGGAGGCGGACTTCGATCGCCTGACGGCCCTGCTCGAGCAAGTGCAGCTGGTCGTCAAGCAGTATTACCGGTTGACGTTCTCGGTCGCCGTCGGCGAGCCCGCATGCGATTGCCGGGAGCTGTCGGCAGCGTACGCGAAGACGCTGAATCTTTCGCTTTACAAATGGTTTTACGGCAGGGGAGCGATTCTCGTGCCGGACATGGCGCGCAAGCCGGAGGGGGGCGACGCGACGATTCCCTCCGAATTGGAGCGCAAGCTGTCCGAAGCGATTCGGGCGGGGAATCCCGATGCCGCCGAGGCGGCGATCGAGCGGATCTTCGAGATCGTCGGCGCGGCGTCTTACGACGATTGCATTCATGCGCTGTCTTACTTAGCCATCGTCATCAAACGAACGGTATCCGAGGCGAACGCCAACAAGCTCAAGCCGATCTCCCACGATCTGTACCGGTTCCATGCGGCGGTGCTCGAACAGGAGACGCTCGAGGATGCCAAGCTCACGTTCCATCGTACGCTTCGCGAGCTGTGCACGTTCCGGCAGGAGGCGCTGGAGTCGGATTCGAACAGCTTCATGATCGAGACGATCAAGGAGATCGTCCGCGCGAATTACAAAGATTTGAATCTGAGCCTGCAAAGCGTGGCCGACCTGCTCAAGATGTCGTCGGTCTACGTCGGGCGGCTGTTCAAAAAAAGCCGAGGGTCTCTCGCTCGCCGACTATATTATCGAAGTTCGGCTCGAACAGACGATGCAGCTGCTCGAGAAAGGCAACTTCACGGTCAACGAGATCATGGAGCGGACCGGCTTCAGCAACCAGAGCCACTTTTTTCGTTCGTTCAAAAAGAAGTTCGGCACGACGCCCCGCGAATACCGCTTGAAGAAGAGCTTGTCTTAACGCTTCGCAAGCGGCGTGAAATAAAGGATATGCAAAAAATATATCGTGCATGTTCTTCGGAATACGGGGACGCTATGATGCAACAAAGAGGTGTGGAGGAAAGGAAGTTCGATCGTCATGAAAATGTCTCCCGAGCCGGCGCTCGATGCGCTGCTCCGCGAAGCGGAGGCCAGCCTTGCGACGGCGTGCAGCGCGGTTCCCGTCTGGTCGATTCCCGGCTTCTATTACGATCGCGAGGGCCACTTGAGCGAAAAGCGGCGTATGGAGCCCGATGCGCAAGCCGCTTATACGTGCGCGCTGGCTTACCGGGTCGCCGGCGCGCGCGAATATGCGCGCAAGGCGGCCGAGTTGCTGGACGGCTGGGCGACCGTGAACCGGGAGATCGGCGGCCACGACGGGCCGCTCGTGTCGGCCTACCTCGGCGTCGGCTTCATTCGCGCGGCGATCTGGCTCGAGCCGTTCGAGGCATGGAGCCGCGAAGCGAGGGAGCGCTTCGCCGGCTGGCTGACCAGGGTATGCCTTCCCGCCTGGGAAGGGATCGAAGGGCGCAACAACTGGTGGGACTGGAGCCTTTACGCACGCCTCGCGCTCCATCGGTTCACGGGGGACGACGCGGCGTTCGGCGCCGCTGCCGAGGCGTTGAAGTCGCATATCGAACACGCGGTTGCGGAGGACGGCTTCCTGCCGGAGGAAGCGGCCAGAGGGGCGAACGCCATGTGGTATCATTATTTCGCCCTGGCGCCGATGACGGCCGCCGCGAAGCTGGTGCTGGACGCGACCGGCGAGGACCTGTTCCGCTGGACTTCGCCCGGCGGCAAAGGCATCAAACGCGCGCTCGATACGTTCCTTCATTATGCGGACGGTCGCGCAGCCGACTGGCCCTTCGGAGAAAAGCAGAACGTTCCGGCTCCGCTTGGCGCGGATACGTGGCCGGTCGACCTGTTCGAGGCGATGGCGATCGTCTATCGGGACGAAGACTACGCGCGCTTCGCCGCGCCTTACCGGCCGGTGAAGGGACACCGCAATGCGAGCAGCGGCTTTTTTCAATCGTATGCCTGGAATTACCCTTCGCTTTGGCTTGAAGACCCGCATGAACGGGGGCAGTGTCGCTAGCGAGGCGGCGCACTTGCTTCGCAGATGCACAAATCTTGTGCATCAGGGCGCTTGTCCGGCCGCAAGGCGGCGCACTTGCTTCGCAGATGCACAAATCTTGTGCATCAGGGCGCTTGTCCGGCCGAGAAGCGGCGCAGTTGCTTCGCAGATGCACAAAAATTGTGCATCAGAGCGCTTGTCCGGCCGAGAGGCGGCGCACTTGCTTCGCAGATGCACAAATCTTGTGCATCAGAGCGCTTGTCCGGCCGGGAGGCGGCGCACTTGCTTCGCAGATGCACAAATCTTGTGCATCAGAGCGCTTGTCCGGCCGGGAGGCGACGCACTTGCTTCGCAGATGCACAAATCTTGTGCATTAGAGCGCTTGTCCGGCCGCAAGGCGGCGCACTTGCTTCGCAGATGCACAAATCTTGTGCATCAGAGCGCTTGTCCGGCCGAGAGGCGACGCTCCCATTCCATGGCTCTTCGAATTAACGCAAGATAACCGTTCTTTAGTCAAATGGAAGTATCTCATCCCATTTGCGAAGAGTACGGTTTTTTTGCACAACCAAAAAGCATTCACCTATTTTGCTTGCCATGGCTTGCGGCAGTGAAATAACTTATATCGATCATCTCTATAGTAAATATTTATTAAAGTCGGGTGGCAATAGTGTTAAAATAGATAAGGTTAATCGGACCCGGACAATAATTCGAGCAAATTTTACAATATAAGGATGGTCATAATGAGCAACGGACAAACAAGTTCAGACGTAATCTTGATCGGTGCGGGCATCATGAGCGCGACGCTCGGCGCCATGCTGAAGGAGCTCCAGCCGAACTGGAAAATCACCGTTCTTGAGAAGCTGGCCAGCGCGGGCGAAGAGAGTTCCAATGAGTGGAACAACGCCGGTACGGGACATGCGGCGCTGTGCGAGCTTAACTACACCGTCGAAAAGCCGGACGGCTCGATCGATATCAGCAAGGCGATCAGCATCAACGAGCAGTTCCAGGATTCCATGCAGTTCTGGTCCTACCTGGTCGAGCGCAAGCTGATCCGCAATCCGCAGGAATTTATTATGCCGCTTCCGCATATGAGTCTCGTGCACGGCCAAAAAAGACGTGACTTTCTTGAAAAAACGGTACGAAGCGTTGTCCGTCAATCCGTTGTTCCACGGCATGGAATACACGGAGGACCACGCCAAGCTCAAAGACTGGATTCCGCTCATCATGAAAAACCGGAGCGGAAGCGAGCAGATCGCGGCGACCAAGTTCGAAGCCGGCACCGACGTCAACTTCGGCGCGTTGACGCGCATGCTGTTCGAGCATCTCAAGAAAAATGGCGTCGAGATCAAATACAAGCATAAAGTGGACGATATCCGGCGTACCCGGGACGGCGACTGGGAGCTGAAGGTGCGCGCCGAAGGCGGCGGCGTCGAGCGCCACGCCGCGAAGTTCGTCTTCATCGGCGGCGGCGGCGGCAGCCTGCACCTGCTGCAAAAGACGGGCATTCCCGAAGGCAAGCATATCGGCGGATTCCCGGTCAGCGGCCTGTTCATGTCTTGCAACAATCCGGACGTCGTCGCGAAGCATCATGCGAAGGTGTACGGCAAGGCCAAGGTCGGCGCGCCTCCGATGTCGGTGCCGCATCTGGATACCCGCTTCATCGACAACAAGAAGTCGCTCCTGTTCGGACCGTTCGCCGGCTTCTCTCCAAAGTTCCTGAAGACGGGCTCGATGTTCGATCTGATCACGTCGGTCAAGCCGCACAATCTCGTCACGATGATGGCTGCCGGCGCCAAGAACATGTCGCTCACGAAGTACCTGATCCAGCAGGTCATGCTGTCGAAGGAACAGCGCATGGAGGAGCTCCGCGAGTTCGTGCCGGATGCGAAGAGCGAGGATTGGGATCTGGTCGTAGCCGGCCAGCGCGTGCAGGTCATCAAGGATACGGCCGCCGGCGGCAAAGGCACGCTGCAGTTCGGCACCGAGGTCGTGACGGCCGCGGACGGCTCCGTCGCCGCGCTGCTTGGCGCATCTCCCGGCGCTTCCACCGCCGTCTCGGTCATGCTGAACGTCATCAATAAGTGTTTTCCGATGCAAATACAGGCTTGGGAGCCGAAACTAAAAGAAATGATTCCGTCCTACGGCGTTTCTTTGCTTAAAAATCCGGCGATGCTGCGCGAGATTCAGGCATCGACCGCGCACTCGCTCGGATTAAGCGCCGTCAAGCCTTATCAAAAAGCGGCAGGACAGCCCGTTTCTTAATATAGCCATTTTACCGCTTGTTAACGGCAGCGCGCGTTCGGGATTCCGTCCCGGATGCGCGTTGCCGTTTTTGTTTCTGAAGAAGCGATCGGATATTCGCCGGGAATTACACCGTCATTCGCATAGGTGAACCGGCCTGCCCCCGCATATACAGGAAAGGGGGTAAAATGCGTAAAAGACGGGGGACGATCATGCACGGGAACAACAAGATGGGCAAATACAGGCTGATGCGCAAGGATCGGGTGGCGGCCCGTCATCTGCCACCGACCGCGATCGCCTCCCTGAACGCCGTTCGGGACATGCTGCGTCGCTATGCCGCCGTTTATATCAAACCGAGTCACGGCACCGGCGGCTACGGTATCTTTAAGCTCGCCAGAATCAAGGGCGGTTACCAGCTCAGGCACGGCACGCGAAGCCGCGTTTACCCGAAGCTGGAGCAAGCTTACGCCGCCTTCGTCAAGGCTCGGGCGAACAGGATATACCTGGTGCAAATGGGGATTCCGCTGCTTCATTACAAGCGCCGTCCGTTCGATCTCAGGATCATGGTTCAGCGAAACCCGAAGGGCAACTGGGAGGCGACGGGCATTGTCGGAAGGCTTGCCATGCCGAACAAGATCGTTACCAACTATCATAACGGGGGGCAAGCCTTTGCCCGCGGATACGCTGCTCTCGCCTGCCGTCCATGCGGGCAAACGCGCGGGTTACAAAAGACGGCTCGAAGGGCTCGCGCTGCGGGTCAGCCGTCATTTAAGCGCCTATTTTCCTCGATTCCGCGCCTATGGCATCGACATCGGCATCGACCGGTCGCTGAAGCCTTGGATCATCGAGGTCAATTCCCGTCCGGACCGATCCATCTTTAATACGCTGTCCGACAAACGCATGTATCGCAAGATCATGGCGTACAGCCGGCTGCCGAAGGCGAAGGCGCATCAAGCCCGCAGAGCCGGCCGCAGACCGTCTTAGTCGATCGCGCCTGCGGGAACCCGTACGCCCGGGAGTACCGGCTTGGATCGAGAAAAGACGCTTGAACCGGCTTTTTCCGCGTCAAGCGTCTTTTTTGCGCTGGTATCAAGCCGAGCGTGGAGCGCTTCATTCGTGTTATGTTAGGTGTGAAAGCGCGTTATTCGCATTTTTATCGAAGGGTGGAAGCCATGCATGCAAAACGAGCCGGCATACGAACGCAACTGGGCGGGCAATTATCGGTATCGGGCCTCGGAGCTCGTCATTCCGTCCTCCGTCGAGGAGATTCAGGAACGGGCGGCGGGCAGCCGCCGCGTAAAAGCGATCGGCTCGCGCCATTCGTTCAACGGGATCGCGGATACCGAAGGCACGATGCTGTCGCTGGAAAGACTGAACCGTGTCGTCGGGCTCGACCGCGCGAACGGCAAGGTGACGGTCGAGGGGGGCATCCGGTACGGCGAATTGTGCGCTTACCTCGACGAGCGGGGCTATGCGCTGCCCAACTTGGCTTCGCTGCCGCATATTACGGTGGCCGGCGCCTGCGCGACCGCGACGCATGGCTCCGGCGATCGCATCGGCAATCTGGCGACGGCGGTGCACGCGCTGGATATCGTGACGGCCGGCGGGGAGATACTCGCGATCTCGCGCGACGACGGAGACGGTTTGCTGGACGGCGCTGTCGTCGGACTCGGCTGCCTCGGGATCGTAACCGCGCTCACGCTTGACGTCATACCTGCGTTTCGCATGAGCCAGACAGTCTATGAAAACCTGCCACTCGCGGCGCTGGAGGACCATGTCGAGGCGATATTTTCGGCGGGGTACAGCGTCAGCTTGTTTACGGATTGGCGCCAGGCGTCGTTTAATCAGGTTTGGATAAAACGAACGGAAGCGGACGCGGCCCAAGCGCCGTGGGAGCCGTCGTTCTACGGCGCGACCCGCGCGACCGAACGGAAGCATCCGGTGCCGGGGCTGCCGGCGGACCCTTGCAGCGAGCAGCTCGGCATCGTCGGCTAATGGTACGAGCGCCTGCCGCATTTTCGCATGAACTTTACGCCGAGCGCGGGCGATGAGCTGCAAAGCGAATATTTCGTCTCTCGCGCGAACGCGTACGAGGCGCTGCGCGCGATCGAACGGCTGCGCACGCAGATCGCGCCGCTGCTTTTTATATCCGAGATTCGCACGGTCGCAGCGGACGAGCTGTGGATGAGTCCCAGCCAGGGCAGGGATTCCGTCGGCATTCATTTTACGTGGAAGCCCGACCAGGCGGCCGTATTCAAGGTGCTGTCCCTGATCGAGGAGGCGCTCGAGCCCTATCGGGCCCGTCCGCACTGGGCCAAGCTGTTCGTGATGCCGGCGGCGCGGCTGCGTTCCCGCTACGAGAAGCTGGATGATTTCGAGCGGCTGATCGCGAGGCTCGATCCGTCGGGCAAGTTCCGCAATGAATATACGGAACGTTTTTTGACGGGCAATGGTCGCGAAGATGCCTGAAGCTAATGCTTTTTATTTTTTCGATACTGGCCGGGAGGCACGCCGTAGGCTTGCTTGAACGAGCGGATAAAAAAGTTGGGATCCATGCCGATCTTGCCGGCCAGCTCCGACACCGAGGCGCGCGGATTCTCCTCCAGCCATACCGCGGCCTGATGGAGCCGGATGCGCCGAAGATACGCCAGCGGCGGCTGTCCGTACGCTTCGCGGAACAGGCGCTGGAAATGCTGCACCGAATAGCCGACGGCGCTTGCGACGTTGGACATGACGAGCGGCTCGGCAAAGTGCTCGTGCAGGTAATGGACGGCGCGTTCGAGCGCGGCGTCGGATTGGCGCGCGCGCGGAGGCGCCGCAGGAGCCGCAGGGCCGGCGGCGAGGGACCCGAGCAGCAGCAGCAGCTCGTAAAGACGCGCCGACAGCAATGTTGCGGCCTCCGGATCGGCGCGCTCCGCGAGCTGCCATAGCGCTCGGATGCTTGTCGCGGGCGAAGCGGTTTGTTTGAGCGAAAACGCCTTCCTCAGAGGCAGTCCGCAGGCTTGGACGATGTCCGCCGCGCAAGGCCCTTCGAAGCCGACAAAGCCGAGCAGCCAGGGCTGTTCGGGAATCGGCTCGTAGCGATGTCCTTCGTCGGCGGGGATCAGCAGCGCCTGGCCCGCTTCGACCGACAGCCGGTTCCCGTCGGAAAATTCAAAGCGGCCGCGGCCCCCCGAACGAGACGAAGCACTGCATGACCGGAAAGCCGGCCGGTCGGGCGACCGGATGCTGGGCATGCGCGCCTACGCAGTACAGGCTCACCGGGAGCCGATCGCGGTGAACGGACGGGGACAGGCGGAACGGGAGCTGCATGCTTGATCGCCTCTTTCTTCATTTTGTGCTTATTTTAACGTGCATTGTGCTAGCGATTAAACCTGCTGCGCGACTACAATCAGACTATAGTTTAGTTTTAAAGCGTTAGCAATAAGCGTGCAAGCACAATCACAATCACAATCACAACCACAAGCGCGAAGGAGAAAAGGCGATGGCAAAGCGATATGCGCCGGTAAGCGGCAAAATTAAAGGATTCATGCACGGGGCCGACTACAATCCGGACCAATGGCAGCACGACGAGCAAGTGCTGGAAGAGGACATTCGGCTTATGAAGCTGGCCGGCTGCAACGTGATGGCGGTCGGCATCTTCGCCTGGGCGGCGATCGAGCCGGAAGAGGGCCGGTTCGAATTCGGCTGGCTGGACCGCGTGCTGGAGCGGTTCGAGGCCAACGGCATCTATGCCTGGCTCGCGACGCCGAGCGGCGCCCGTCCGGCATGGATGTCCGAGCGCTATCCGGAGGTGCTGCGCGTCGGCGCCCAGCGCATGCGCAACCTGCACGGACTTCGGCACAACCATTGCTACAGCTCTCCCGTCTACCGGGAGAAGACGGCGATCATGAACGGCAAGCTGGCGGAGCGGTACGCCACCCATCCGGCGGTCGTCGGCTGGCATATCTCCAACGAGTACGGCGGCGATTGCCACTGCGATTATTGCCAGGAAGCGTTTCGCGATTGGCTGCGGGCCGAATACGGCACGCTTGACGCGCTGAACGCCGCCTGGTGGACGTCTTTCTGGGCGCATACGTATACGAGCTGGTCGCAGGTCGAGTCGCCGTCGCCGCGCGGCGAAAATATGGTCCACGGTCAAAATCTCGACTGGAAGCGCTTCGTCACCGCGCGGACCGTCGACTTCTGCAAGCACGAGATCGCGGCGGTGCGTCCGTACAATCCGGAGCTGCCCGTTACGACCAACCTGATGGAGGGCTACGAAGGGCTCGACTACCGCAAGTTCGCCGACATCCTCGACGTCGTATCCTGGGACGCTTATCCGAAGTGGCACGGCGCGCGGGACGACATCGAAGTCGCGGCTTGGTTCGCGTACAATCACGATCTGTACCGCTCGCTTAAGGACAAGCCTTTCCTGCTCATGGAGAGCACGCCGAGCATGACCAACTGGCAGCCGATCAGCAAGCTGAAGAAGCCCGGCATGCACAAGCTGGCTTCCCTGCAGGCCGTCGCACACGGCTCCGATTCGGTGCAATACTTCCAGTGGCGCAAAAGCCGGGGCTCGAGCGAAAAGCTGCACGGCGCGGTCGTCGACCATGCCGGTCACGAGCATACGCGCGTTTTCTCCGACGTGGCGGAGCTGGGCGAGACGCTGAAGCGCATCGCGGGCGCGGCGGGTACCGCCGTGAACGCGCGAGCCGCGCTTCTGACCGATTGGGACAACCGGTGGGCGGTCAAAGACTCGCAGGGCCCGCGCAATGCCGGCGTTCATTACGAGGATACGTTGATGGAGCACTACCGGGCGCTGTGGTCGCTCGGCATCCAGGTCGACATCATCGGCTCCGAGGAGGATCGGGATCTGTCCCGCTACGATCTGATCGCGGCGCCGATGATGTACCTGTGCCGCGCCGCAACGGGCGAACGTCTGGAGCGCTTCGTCGCGGGCGGCGGCACGCTCGTCGCCACCTATTGGAGCGGCGTCGTCGACGAGCACGACCTGTGCCATCTCGGCGGATTCCCCGGGCCGCTGCGCAGGACGCTCGGCATCTGGGCGGAGGAGATCGACGCGCTGTACGACGACGAGCGCAACGCGCTCGTGCCTGTGCCCGGCAACGCGCTCGGTCTCGCGCAGACGTACGAGTCGCGCGAGCTGTGCGAGCTCGTGCACCTGGAGGGCGCGACGGCGCTGGCGACGTACCGCGACGACTTCTACGCCGGACGCCCGGCGCTTACGGTCAACGCGCTCGGCCGGGGCCGCGCCTATTATCTGGCGACGCGGGCGGACGCCGCGCTTCTTGACGAGCTGTACGCCAAGCTTGCGAGCGCGTTGGCGCTGCCTAGAGCGCTCGCGGCGGATCTGCCGCGCGGGGTGACGGCGCATGTCCGCACAGACGGCGAATCCGATTACGTGTTCGTGCAAAATTACAGCGGCGAGTCCCGAAGCGTCAAGCTGGACGGACGGGCCTACCTGGACGCAGAGACCGGAGAATCGGTGACTGGCGACGCGCTGAGCCTGGCGCAAAACGGCGTGCGCGTGCTGATCCGGAAGTCCGAATAAGAGAAGAGCCGCGATCGCTTCCCGATTATCGGGGAGCGGTCGCGGCTCTTCTTTGCGAACGGATAGGGTCCTCGGCCGTTCTAACGATATCCCCTTCGAACAGGCAGCGCCCGGTCTGCTTAGCGGAAACGCCGGTTAACCCGTTCGCCGTCCATCGGCATCGTTTCGCGTTCGGTCGGGGCATGGCCGTATATATTGCGATAAGCCCGAAAGAAGGAAGAATAATGGCCGAAGCCCGCGCTCAAAGAAGCGGCGCTCGCGGTCTCGCCTTGCATCATAAGCTGCCTGGCGAGCGCGACGCGTTTATGGATGACGTAGTTGCCCACGGTCGTACCCGTCGCTTTGCGGAATATTTTGTTCAAATGGTGCTTGCTGACGAAGAAAAGGGCGGACAGTTCGTCGAGGGACACGTCCTCGGCGATATGGGCGTTCAGGTAGCCGATGATTCGTTCGACGGTCTGCCTCGGCCGCTCCTCCCCTTCCGCGCGGTGGATCGTCCGGCGCATATGGAGCAGCTGCGACAGCAGCGCGCCGAGCCGGATCCGCAGCGATAAGTCCCGGAGGTCGTCGCTCATCCCGGCGCAGGCGACGAGCTGCTCGACGTAGTTCCTGAGGCCGAACCGGTCGGCATCGGTAAAATAAATGTCCTCGGGGCCGGCGGCGTCGTGGAACGGCGACAGCAGCAAGTCGCGTTCTTCGGGCCGCAAAATGGCAGCCTCGAAGTGGACCGCGAACCGCTCGTAGGGACGGTCGCTCTCCACCTTGGCGCCGTGAAAAACATTGGGAGAAATCAACAGCAGACTGTTCGGCTTGCGGCACATAGTTGACGCCTTCGACGAGGTAGCTCGCCTCCCCTTCGACAAAGTAATAGAGCTCGTAATGGGGATGGCAATGCAGCGCGTAAGCGTCGGTTTTGCGTCTGTCCAGGCCGTGATGGAAATGCATAAATTGCGTGTGCAGCTGCGTTAAATTTCCCATGTTGCGCTCCGTCCTTTTCGAAAGGGATTCCAAAACCGCTATATTCGCAATCTCAGTCGTGCTTTTCACAATAGCTGCCGGGCATCGATTCACTATACTTAAAGGTAGCACAAATCCGGCGGGAATGACGAGGAGGAAGTCGAAACCATGAAGTTGGGCGCGCAGCTCTACACCGTAAGATCCTATCTCCAGACGGAGGCCGACATTCGCAGATCGCTTGAGCGGATTGCGAAAATCGGGTATACGTCGATCCAGGTGTCGGCGATGGGCAGCATCGCTCCGGAGACGTTGAGAAGCGTTTGCGACGAACTCGGCCTGACGATCGCGCTGACGCATGTAAGCGCTGACCGTCTGCTGAACGACACCGAGGCGCTCATTCGGGAGCACGATATTCTGGGTTGCAAATATATCGGTCTCGGCGCGCTCGCGGAAAAATACCGGACGGCGGAGTGGTACGAATACTTTGCCCGGGACTTCCGCGAGGCCGCGGCCGCGATCGCCGACGCCGGCAAGCTGTTCATGTATCACAATCACAACTTCGAATGGCAAAAGATCGGCTGCAAGCGGCTGATCGAGCGGCTGGTCGAAGACTTCTCGCCGCAGGAAATGGGCATCACGCTCGATACGTATTGGGTGCAAGCCGCCGGCGCCGATGTCTGCGAGTGGATCGCTAAGCTCGCCGACCGCATCCATTGCGTCCATCTCAAGGACATGGACGTGCGCGGCATGGAGCCCGTCATGGCGCCGGTCATGGCCGGCAACATGAATTTTCCCGCCATCCTTGAAGCGATCGAAAAGGCGGGCACGACCGAATATTTGCTGGTCGAGCAGGATACGTGCGAGGGCAGTCCGTTCGATTGCCTGGACACCAGCTACCGCAACCTCGCGGCACACGGCTATCGCTGACGGACTATACCGGATAAGGGAGCGTTCAAGATGAAGCAACTGAAGCTCGGCATCATCGGCATGGGGAACATGGGATCCTCGCATGCGAAAAAAATAGCGGCGGGCGACGTGCCCGAAGTGCGGCTGACCGCGGTGGCCGAACGCGAACCGGATCGGCTCGCCCGGACCAAGGCGTACCTGCCGGCGCACACGGCGCTGTTCGATACCCCGGAGGCGCTGATGGATAGCGGACTATGCGACGCCGTACTGATCGCGACGCCGCACTACGAGCATCCGTCGCTCGCGATCAAGGCGTTCGAACGCGGCCTGCACGTGCTGTGCGAAAAGCCGGCGGGCGTATACGCCAAGCAGGTGCGGGAGATGAACGAGCGGGCTGCGTCGAGCGGCGTCGTGTTCGCGATGATGTTCAACCAGCGGACGAACCCCGTTTACCGCAAAATGCACGAATTGGTAAACGGCGGCGAACTCGGCGCGATCAAACGCGTCAACTGGATCATTACGGACTGGTACCGGACGCAGGTGTATTACGATTCGGGGAGCTGGCGGGCGACCTGGGCCGGCGAAGGAGGCGGGGTGCTGCTCAACCAGTGTCCGCACAACCTGGATCTGCTGCAGTGGATTTGCGGCATGCCGAGCCGCGTGCGCGCCTTCTGCCATAACGGCAAATGGCACGATATCGAGGTGGAGGACGACGTGACCGCCTATCTCGAATTCGATAACGGCGCGACCGGCGTATTCGTGACGAGCACGGCGGATTGCCCGGGGACGAACCGGCTCGAGATTACGCTCGAATGGGGCAAGCTCGTCTGCGAGCACGACAAGCTTACGCTCTACAAGCTCGACCGCAACGAGCGCGAGTTCTGCTTCGACAAAAATGTCGGCGGCTTTGAACGGCCGTCCTGGGCGGCGCACGAGATTGAGACGGAAGGGGAAGACCCTAAGCATCTCGGCGTCATTGCCGCCTTTGCGGGCCGCATCCTCAACGGCACGCCGCTCACGGCGGAAGGTGCGGAGGGCATTCGCAGCCTCGAGCTGTCCAACGCGATGCATCTGTCCAGCTGGCTCGAGCGCACGGTCGACATGCCGCCGGACGAGGAGCTGTTCCTCGCGGAGCTGAACAAGCGCGCGGCCGCATCGCGGCATAAGACGGGGACCGGCGCGGTCTTCAGAACGGAAGGGAGCTACGGGGCATGAGCGAGACGCAAAAGAGCGACGGCATGAATTATGCGCCGAAGGGAAAGCCGAGCCCCGTCGTCTCGCCGGGCGAATTCGCGTTCGCGGCGATGGCGCTCGATCACGGCCACATTTACGGCATGGCGAACGGACTGACGGAGGCCGGCGCGACGCTGAAGTGGGTATACGACCGCGATCCCGAAAGGGCCGAAAGCTTCGCGAAGGCGTTCCCCGGCGTCCGGATCGCGGCGAGCGAATCCGACATTTTGGACGATCCCGAGATCCGGCTCGTCGCTGCGGCGGCGGTGCCTTCCGAGCGTTGCGCGCTGGGCCTTCGCGTCATGGACGCCGGCAAGGACTACTTCACGGACAAGACACCGTTCACGACGCTCGAGCAGCTGGCGTCCGCCCGGCAAAAGGCGGCCGAAACCGGCCGCAAGTACATGGTCTATTACAGCGAACGCATCCACTCGGAAGCGGGCGTCTACGCGGGACAGCTCGTGCGGGAAGGCGCGATCGGACGCGTCGTCCAGGTCATCGGCCTCGGTCCGCATCGGCTGAACGCGCCGACCCGGCCGGAATGGTTTTTCCAAAAGGAAAAGTACGGCGGTATCCTCTGCGACATCGGCAGCCATCAGATCGAGCAGTTTTTGCACTATACCGGCTGCGCCGACGCGAAGGTGCTGCAGAGCAAGGTGTCGAATTACGCGAATCCGGCATACCCGGAGCTGGAGGATTTCGGCGACGCGACGCTCGTCGGGGATAACGGGGCCACGCAGTATTTCCGCGTCGACTGGCTGACGCCGGACGGACTCGGCACCTGGGGAGACGGCCGGACGACGATTCTCGGCACCGAGGGCTACATCGAGCTGCGCAAATACGTCGACGTCGCGCGCGACCGGTCAGGCGACCATGTGTACCTGGTCAACCGGGAAGGCGAATATCACGAAGCGGTGGGGGGAAAAGTCGGTTTTCCGTTTTTCGGCGAGCTGATCCTCGATTGCATCCATCGTACCGAACGGGCCATGACGCAGGCGCACGCCTTCAAGGCGGCGGAGCTCTGTCTGCTCGCTCAGCATCAGGCGATTCGCGTTTAATAAACCGAAGAAGCGGTCCGCCCCCCTCGCAGGGGGGGCGGACCGCTTTTCGATTTGGGCTGTCTTTGTCAGACGACCCAGAAGCCCTTCGGCAAGCAGCCCGTGCGGCCGATCAATCTAATCTGCCAAGGCTTCAGACAGTAGCTGGAGATAATCAGCGAGCCCGGTCCGCGTCCGTCGAACAAGGCTTGCAGGTCCGGGATGTTCGTCGTTCCGCGGTAAACGCGGATGCGCCCCTTGAAGTTCGCGCGGCTGAAGAGCACAAGCGTCGCTTCCCGGCTCGGAGAATAAAAGCGAAGGCTGCCGAGATGGCTGTACATGCGTTTCAGATCGCGAAGCGCCCGATTGCCGCGCCATACATACCGGCAACCCTCGTAGTTTTTACGGCTGTATAGCGTCAGCTTCGGGAAAATCCGAGACTGCGTTGCGAGCATGAACGTTACACCTCCTTCCATCCCTTTACAATATGACGGAACCGGACAGGCCGACTGGGGATAAGCGAGACGCCGAAAGTCTATTTTCGAAGAAGGAGGCTTGACAGCCGACAGTAAATCAAACTAATATTACCTGCAAACACGGAATATAAGGAGGGAAATGAATTGAATATCGAAAACATCGAAGCGTTCGTGCACGTCCTTCACTACGGCAGCTTTAACAAAGCGGCGGAAGCGCTTTTTCTGTCCCAGCCTTCCGTCACGGCGCGGATCCAATCGCTCGAGCGCGAGCTCGATTGCCAGCTGTTCGACCGCGTCGGCAAGCAGGTGCTGCTGACGAACAAAGGCAAGCTGTTCAGACCCTACGCCGAGCAGCTGCTCGATACGTACCGCAAAGGGAAGCAGCAGGTGCGTCAGACGCAAGCAGCCAAGGAAGAGGTGCGGATCGGCTGTACCGTCTCAGCCGCCCAATATTTGCTGCCGCTCGTTCTTCCCGCATTCAGGAGGCGCCACCCTTCACTCCGGCTGAAGCTGACGACGGCGACGTCAGAAGAGATCGGCGCACGCGTGCTGGCCAAGGAGCTCGACATCGGTTTTGTTCGCAAATTTAATCATCCCGGCCTGCATTCCGTCCTCCTCTATGAGGATCCGATCCGGCTGTACGTCCACAGCGCGCATGCGCTCGCGACCAACCCGCAGCCTCGGATCGAGGATCTGTCGCGGGAGCCGCTCCTTTTTTTCGAATGCGGCGCGCTCGACTGGCTCCGCATCCATCGCGTGTTCGAGAGTCAGGGCCTGCTGCCCAATCTCATCCTGCAGACGGACAACGCCGAGACGGCCAAGCGGCTGCTGCTTCGGCAGGAAGGCGTCTGCTTCCTGCCGGGCATGAGCGTCCGCCGCGAAGAAAGCGAAGGAACGCTAGTCCCGATCGATTTTCCGGAGACGGCGGGCATCGGCCTTATGACGAGTCTCATCAACGGGCAAGGGGAAAACGAAGCGTTCGCGCGCTCGCTGAAGGAGATCGCGGGACAGGCGCTATCGAGCTCGGACCCGGCATATCGGATTGTGTGATTTAACCATAGAACTTATCTATTAGAAACCGTATTGACGCGCTTCAAGCAAGCGTGTAGATTATTGAACATATAATCCTTACTAAACGAGTAAGAATTATAAACTATTAACGAACGGACGAATCGACCTGACATCCGGAGATCGTCGTAGCTTACGGCAGAACACGAGAAAAGGGTGGAGGATTCGATATGAAAAACAGATTTTGGACGGGCGCGGCAAGTCTGGTATTGACGGCAACGGTAGCGGTGACGGCGGGCTGCGGCAATAAAAACGACAACGGCGCATCGGCGACTTCGAAAGCATCGGCGTCCGCTTCGGCCCCGGCGCCCGCTTCGTCTTCCGCAAGCGCGGCGCCGGACGGCGAAGTCAAGAAGATCGTCGTCGGCACGGGTACGCAGTTCCCGAAGGTGGCGTTTCTGGACGACAAAGGGAAGCTGACCGGCTTCGACGTCGAACTCGTAAAAAAAGATCGACGAACGTCTGCCCGGCTATGAATTCGAGCTTCAGACGATGGACTTCAGCAATCTGCTGTTGAGCCTAGAAACGAAAAAAAATCGACTTCGTCGCCCACGAAATGGAAAAAAAATCCGGAGCGCGAACAAAAATACCTGTTCAACAAAGAGGCTTACGCGCACTGGCGCAACAAGATCATCGTGGCCAAGAACAACGATTCGATCAAATCCCTGGACGATCTTGTCGGTAAAAAAGGTGCTTACGGGCGCGACCAGCGCCGAAGCGCAAATCCTCGAAAATTATAACCGCGACCACGACAAGAAGATCAATATCGTCTATCAGAGCGGCGCGGCGAACGATACCGTCAGCCAAGTGGCGACAGGCCGCGTAGACGCGATTATAGGCGCCGACTTCACGCTCTCCCTCATCGATCCCGAAGGCAAGCTGAAGGCGGTCGGAGACGATCTCAGCGAAGCCGACATCCTGTTCGTCTTCCGCAAAAACGAACCGGCGTCGCAGCAGCTCGCCGACGACATCGACGGCGCGATCAAGGAACTCAAGGCGGACGGCACGCTCGGCAGTCTCAGCAAAGAATGGCTGGGTCAGGACTTTACGGCCAATCTCTCCAAGTAGCGTATGAAAGGGTGAAAGCCGATGGGAACATCCGTCGATGTCTCCTACGTATTCGAGTATTTTGTCCGGCTGCTGCCTTCCGTGGGGATCACGCTGAAAATCGTGGTTCTCTCGCTCCTGATCGGTTCGGCGGTCGGCATGCTCGTCGCCCTTCCCCGGCTTTACCGGATCCCCGTGCTGCAGCGGCTGTCGCAGGTTTACGTCTCCTTTTTTCGAGGCACGCCGCTGCTGATCCAGCTTTTCCTGATCTATTACGGCCTGCCCGAGCTGCTCAAGCTGGCCGCGGTAGACGTTTCCCGGACGCCGGTGCTCGTCTTCGTCGTTACCGCTTATGCCCTCCATAGCGGGGCTTTCATCTCGGAAGCGATCCGGGCGGCCGTGGGCGCCGTGGATCGCGGTCAGGTCGAGGCCGGCTACGCGGTCGGCATGACCGGCTTCCAAGCATTCCGGCGCGTCGTGCTGCCGCAGGCGATATCCGTGGGAATGCCCGTGTTCGGCAATCTCGTCATCGCGAATCTGAAGGACACGTCGCTTGCATTTTCGCTCGGCATCATGGAGCTGACGGGCAAGGCGCAGACGCTGCCGACGATGTCCCAGCGCTTTTTCGAATCGTATCTGGCGCTGGCGCTGCTGTACTTCATCCTGAGCTTTGTCCTGGAAAAGCTGTTGTACCGCCTGGAGCGGCGACTGCTCCGGCATGAAGCGCCGAACGGCGCAGCTGCGTCCGGAATGCGCCGCCGCCGCGTCAAAGGCAGCGATGCCGCCGGCAGGCTGAATCTCGCCGAAGAGGGGGCGCTTCGATGAAGCTCGATCCGGCGTTTATCTGGGAAGCCTTCGTCAAGCTGCTCGCCGCGATCCCGACGACGCTTGAGATCACCGCCGTGTCGGTCGGCTTCGGCTTTCTTATCGGCGTCGTTACCGCGCTGGCCCGCATTTACCGGGTGCCCGTCCTCCGGGAGATCTCCTCCGCGTACGTCACGTTCATTCGCGGCACGCCGATGCTGACGCATCTGCTGATGGTCATGTTCGGCTTGCCCATCGCCATCGACGCGCTATCCGGCGCGCTCGGACTCTCCTTCAGCTCCGTCCAAGTGCCGATGATCGGATTCGCTTATGTCGCTTTTTCGCTCACGGCCGGCGCTTACATGTCGGAGGTCGTGCGCTCGGGACTGCTCGCCGTGAACCGCGGCCAGCTCGAAGCCGCCTATACGATCGGCATGACGACCTGGCAGGCGTTGCGCCGGATCGTGTTTCCGCAGGCGTTCGCCGCCGCTTTGCCCAACCTGTCGAATTCGTTGATCGGGATGCTGCACGGCTCGACGCTCGCGTTTACCGCTTCGGTCGTCGAGATCAACGCCAAGGCGCAGATCGTCGCGTCGACCAACTGGAAGTTTTTCGAATCTTATATCGCGGCCGCGTTGATTTTCTGGGGGCTTACGATCGTCATCGAACGGTTGACGGCGCTGCTCGAGAAGCGGGTCGCCCGCTATGACAGAGGAGGGGGTCGCATGATTGCGTTAAAGGAGATCCGCAAGTCGTTCGGCCGTCACGAGGTGCTGAAGGGCATCGATCTGAAGGTCGAAAAGGGCGAGGTCGTCGCTATCCTTGGTCCGAGCGGCTCCGGCAAGACGACGCTGCTGCGCTGCATCAACTACCTGGAGCGTCCGGGAGGCGGACGCATCGAGATCGGCGACGTCGCGGTCGATTGCGGCCACCCGTCCAAAAAAAGACATTCACCGTCTTCGGGGCCGTTCGGCCATGGTGTTTCAGCAATATCATCTATTCCGCCACAAGACGGCGCTGCAGAACGTCATGGAAGGACTCGTCGTCGTGCAAGGCGTGCCGAAGGATGAGGCAAGGAAGCGTAGCGCGGAGCTGCTGGAGAAGGTCGGCCTCGGCGCCAAGCTGGACGCCTATCCGAGCCAGCTGTCCGGCGGCCAACAGCAGCGGGTCGGCATCGCCCGGGCGCTCGCGCTTAATCCGGACGTCATCCTGTTCGACGAGCCGACGTCCGCGCTCGATCCCGAGCTGGTCGGCGAGGTGCTCGCCGTCATCCGGAAGATCGCCCGGGAGGGCATCACGATGATCATCGTCACGCACGAGATGGCGTTCGCGCAGGAGGTGGCGAGCCGCATCGTGTTCATGGACGACGGCGCCGTCATCGAAGAGAGCCCGGCGTCCGAATTTTTCAGATCGCCGCGGGAGGAGCGCACGAGACAATTTTTGCGCCGTATGACGCCCGAGGCCGTGTATAACATTTAACGCGAACGGAGCTGGGACCTATGGCCTTATCCCTTGGCATTTTGGACCAAAGCATTGTTTTCCCCGGACGCACGCCGTCCGAAGCGCTTCAAGGCACGATCCGGCTGGCGCAGCTCGCCGAGGCGCTCGGCTACGACCGGTTCTGGGTCGCCGAGCATCACGATTCGCCCACGGTGGCGGGCTCGTCGCCGGAAGTGCTGATCTCCCACCTGCTCGCCCGCACCTCGCGCATCCGCGTCGGCTCCGGCGGCGTCATGCTGCAGCATTACAGCCCGTACAAGGTCGCCGAGAACTTCAACGTGCTCGCGACGCTCGCTCCGGGCCGGGTAGAGCTGGGCATCGGCCGAGCGCCGGGCGGCCTCCCGCGGTCGACGCGCGCGCTGCAAGGCGAAGTCGGGCAAACCGCGGACCTGGAGAGCAAGCTCGGCGAGCTCGATCAATACCTGATCGGACCTGCGGGCGAAGCCCATCCGCTCGCCGGGGTCCAGGCGACCCCGCTCCCGGAAGCGCCGGCCGCGATCCATCTGCTCGGCACGAGCGTCGCGAGCGCCGAGCTGGCGGCTAAGCGCGGTTATCCGTACGCGTTCGCGCTATTTATCAACAACGATCCGGCCACGGCCGCTCTTGCCTTCGAGACGTACCGCGCGAACTTCGATTACGGCACGGGCCGCCGGCCCAGGGCCATTCTCGCCTTGTCGGTCATCGCTTCCGACACGGAAGCCGAAGCGGCTGAGCTGGCCGGCGAATTCAAGAACGTGCGCGTCACGCTGGCGAGCGGCAAGACCGTCAACGTCGGCACCCTCGAGCAGGCCGAGGAGTTCGCCCGGCAGGCCGGCGAGACGTTCACCGCGGAGGTGCGCGACGCGGACATCACCCGCGGCACGAAGGAGCAGGTGCGCGAGCGCCTGCTGGAGCTGGCCGGGACGTACGGCGTGAACGAGCTGCTGTTCACGACGATCTTGGCGGACTTCGAGAAGCGCGAGCGCTCGATTCGATTGATCAAGGAAGCGTTCGAGGAACTGCCGGTCGGCGTCGACTGAGCGCGGGAGGCAAATGCGCTAACGCCTATCGCACTTATGCAAGATCGCAGGAGCGAAGGAGGGACATGAGATGAGCCTAAAAGAAGAGGAACCGCTCGCACGGCGGTTGATCGATATCCGGCGCCATTTGCACGCCAATCCGGAGCTGTCCGGCGAAGAATACGAGACGACCGCGGCGATTCGCGAATGGCTTGGGCAGGAAGGCGTCCGGATTGCGGATTATCCGCTCAAGACCGGTCTCGTCGCCGAGATCGGCGGCTCGCGGGGCGGTCCGGTCGTCGCGCTGCGCGCGGAGATCGATGCGCTGCCGATCCGCGAGGAGACGGGACTGTCCTTCGCCTCGCGGCGGCCGGGCGTCATGCATGCCTGCGGCCATGATTTTCATACGGCGGCGTTAATCGGCGCGGCCGCGCTGCTGAAGCGGCGGGAAGCCGAACTGCCGGGCACGGTGCGGCTGCTGTTCCAGCCGGCCGAGGAAAAGGCGAAGGGCTCCGCGCAGGTGATTGAAAGCGGCGCGTTGGCCGGCGTCGCCGCGGTGTTCGGCCTGCACAACAAGCCGGACCTGCCCGTCGGGACGATCGGCATCCGGTCCGGCCCGATCATGGCGGCCGCGGACGGCTTCGCGGTCGAGGTCGACGGAAAGGGGACGCATGCCGCGGTGCCGGAGGCCGGGCTTGATCCGCTCATTACGGCCGCGCACATGCTGACGGCGCTGCAGAGCATCGTCAGCCGCAACGTCAGCTCGCTCGACAGCGCGGTCGTCAGCGTCACCCGGCTCAGCGCAGGCACATCCTGGAACGTCATACCGGAAAAAGCGATCTTCGACGGGACGATCCGTACCTTCGACGAAGGCGTCCGCGCCGAGGTGCAAAGGCGCTTCGAGCTGGTGGTGGACGGCGTGGCGGCCGCCTTCGGCACGACCGCCCGTACGCGCTGGATCGGCGGCCCCCCGCCGGTCGTCAACGATGCCCGGTGGGCGCGATCGGCGGCCAAGGCGGCCGAGCGGGCGGGACTTTCGGTCGTTGAGCCCAAGCCATCGCCTGCGGGCGAGGACTTCGCGCTGTATCTGAAGGAAGCGCCCGGGGCGTTCGTCTTCCTCGGCACGAACGGTCCGCGAGAGTGGCATCATCCTGCCTTCGACGTCGACGAGTCCGCGCTCCCGCTTGCCGCCGGCTATCTGGCATCCGTGGCGGTCGAGGCACTTACGGAGCTGTCGGAGCAGTCGAAGCAGTCTGAGCTGTCGGCCAAAATGACAGCAGAAAGAACGGCCGGCCCCGCGCCGGATATCGCGCCTGCCGAAGCGGGTGCGCGCGCATGAGCGGCGCGAGCTTATACGACGTCATCGTCGTCGGCGCCGGTTCGATCGGGATGAGCGCAGGCTATCATCTGGCCGCCCGCGGACTGCGCACGCTCCTGATCGACGCGTTCGATCCGCCGCATACGGGCGGGAGCCATCATGGAGAGCCCAGGCTGATTCGACACGTTTATGATGGCGGCGCGCATTACGTCAGGCTTGCGCTTCGGGCCGACGCGCTTTGGCGGGAGCTGGAGGACCGGACGGGCGAAAAGCTGCTCGAGCGGTCGGGCGTCCTGAACGTGAGCGATCCGGACGTGCATTCGTTCGACGGCAGGTTCGCCTACGCCGCTCAAGAAGGCGTACGTTACGAAACGTTGGACGCGAAGGAGATCTCGCGGCGGTGGTCGGGATGGACGGTGCCTGATCACTTCAGCGGCTTATACGAGCCTGATGCGGGATATTTGTTCAGCGAACGCTGCGTCGCCGCGTATCGGCGAGAAGCGCTAGCGGCGGGAGCGGAGCTGCTCACGGATACGGCAGTCCTCGGCATCGAGGCGCGTAAGGGCGGACTTGCGGTGAAGACGAGCCGCGGCGAATTCGCGGCCGGCAAGGTCATCGTCAGCGCCGGCGCCTGGTTCAAATCGCTGGAGCCTAGCGTGAAGCTGCCGATTCGGGCGGTCCGCAAGGTCGTCGGCTGGTTCGAGGCCGACGAACGTCTCTACGGCGCGGGTCATCTGCCTGGCTTCACGTTCGGCGGCCCGTCGGGCGGGTACTACGGGTTCCCCAGCATCGGCGGCGCGGGGGTCAAGATCGGCCGGCACGACGGCGGCCGTCCCTGGCAGCCCGGCGAGCGCTTCGAGCCCTTCGGCGCTTATCCGGAGGACGAAGCCGACCTGCGGGCGGCGCTTCGCGAATTTCTTCCCGGCGCCGAAGGCCGCCTGCTCCACGGCGCGGCATGCAAATACGAGCTGTCCCCCGACGATCAGTTCATCATCGACGCGCATCCGGAGCTCCCTGGCGTGCTGCTCGCGGGAGGCTTCTCGGGTCACGGCTTCAAGTTCGCCAGCGCGATCGGCGAGGCGCTCTCCGAGTGGACCCAATCCGGCATTCCCCCCGCAAGACCTTTTGCCGTTCTCGCTCTCCCGTTTCCCGTCGGCTACCGCAGCTTCAACCCCATAAGGAGGTCGTTTTGAATGAGCAATCATAACGCCGATATCGAAGCGTTTACGGGCACTTACGACGGGCTGACGGACGCCGTTCGCGGGATGGACGTCGCCGCGCTGACCTGGAAGCCAGGTCCGGGCAAATGGAGCGCGACCGAAGTGCTTGTGCATCTTGCCGATCACCTGATCGTCGTGTCGTTCCGCATTCGCGAGATTTTGTCCGGCTCGCAGGCGCGATTGCCCGCGTTCAGCCAAGATACGTGGGTGGAAGGCCAGTACGGAAACGAGGCGGAGGCCGCCGACGTGCTGGAGGGTTTCCGCGCGCTGGTCGCGTACAATGCTCGCCTGCTGCGCCGGCTGTCGTCCGCGGATTGGGAAAAGGAGGCGATTAACGCCAAGGGCGACCGTGTGACGCTCGCCGACGTCGTGCGCGGCTTCGCGGCGCATGCGAAGCATCATCTGGGCCAGATCGACCGGATCAAAGCGGCCGAATCGGCGGCAAACGGTCGCCGGCCGACGGCTTCCGCGCGAGAGGGGATCTGACCGATGGCGCAATCGCACATCTTGATCCGGGACGCCGAGGACCGGGACCGCGAAGCGATCCGGGAGGTGCTGCTCGCGGCATACGGCCAATACGAGGGAACGATGCCCGAGGAACGTTGGATCGAATACAAAAACAATATCGCCGCTTCGGTCGACGCGCCCGGACCGTTCGCCCGTCTGGTGGCCGAATGGGAAGGCAGGCTCGTCGGAAGCGCGGCGCTATTCGACTCCTCGATCGTCGCCTACGGTCGTGATCTCGGCATCGAATCTCCGATCGTCCGCCTGATCGCCGTGAGCCCCGAAGCCCGCGGCCAAGGCGTCGCCACCGCGCTGCTCCGCGAATCCGCGATTCGCGCCAAGGCGCACGGCGGCGACACGCTGCATTTGCATACCTCCGATCTCATGGCATCCGCCGTTCGCCTCTACGAGCGCCTCGGATTCGAGCGCGCCTTCGACAAAGACATTTACAACGGCGACATCCTCGTCAAGAGCTACCGGCTCCATCTGAACGACGCCGCGCTGCTCAAGATCTGAACGAACCCCCCAATTAAAGGAGGCAACACAATGAGCGCACGCAAAAAGCTGAAGTTCGGCGCCCTCGTCCACGGCGTCGGCGGCAACATCTCGGCCTGGAGACATCCGCAAATCCCGTCCGACGCGAGCGTCAGCCTTCCGTTCTACGTGCAGGCCGCGCAAAAGGCGGAAGAAGGCCTGTTCGATCTCGTTTTTATCGCAGACGGTCTCTATATCAACGAAAAGTCGATTCCGCATTTTCTGAACCGCTTCGAGCCGATCACCATTTTGTCCGCGCTCGCGGCCGTCACGAAAAAGATCGGACTTGTCGGCACGCTGTCTTCCTCGTACAGCGAGCCTTTTACGGTAGCGCGCCAGTTCGGCTCGCTCGACCAAATCAGCGGCGGACGCGCAGGCTGGAACGTCGTCACTTCCCCCGCTCGAAGGCTCCGCCCGCAACTACGGTAAGACGGAACATCCGAGCCACGACGAGCGCTACCAAATCGCCGAGGAGTACCTGGCCGTGACGAAGGGACTATGGGATTCGTGGGAGGACGACGCCTTTGTGCGCGACAAGGCTTCCGGCGTGTTTTTCGATCCTTCTAAAATGCACAAGCTGAACCATAAGGGCAAGTACTTCTCCGTCGAGGGGCCGCTTAACGTCGGCCGCTCCAGGCAGGGGCAGCCGGTTATCTTCCAGGCAGGCTCCTCGGAGAGCGGCAAAAACCTGGCGGCGAAGGAAGCCGACGCGGTCTTCACCGGCCAGGAAAATCTGCAGGAGGCGAAGGCGTTTTACAAGGACGTCAAAGACCGGGCGGTCGCCTTCGGCCGTTCGCGCGACGATATCGTGATCCTGCCCGGCATCGGGCCGATTATCGGACGCACGCAGGAGGAGGCGGAGCGCAAGTACGAAGAGATCGCGAATCTCGTCTCGATCGACAAAGCGCTCGACTACCTCGGCCGGTTTTTCGAGCACCACGACTTCGCCCAATATCCGCTCGACGAGCCGTTCCCGGACATCGGCGACCTCGGCAGCAACAGCTTCCGCAGCGGCACGGACAAGATCAAGAAGGACGCGCGCGAGCAAGGGCTGACGCTGCGCCAGGTGGCGCTTCGCGCTGCGACGCCTCGCGGCCAGTTCATCGGCACGCCGGAGCGGATCGCGGACCAGATCCAGCAGTGGCACGAGGAAGAGGCCGCCGACGGCTTCATCATCCACTCGACATTACCGAGCGGCTTGAACGACTTTGTCGAGCTGGTGGTGCCCATCCTGCAAGAGCGCGGCATCTACCGCACGGAATACGAGGCCGACACGCTTCGCGGCAATTTGGGCGTGCAGATTCCGGCGAACCGGTATACATTGGCGAAGGCGTCTGTAGAGGCGTAACGAGATATAAAGTAGGATGAAACGACACGAGAGATCGTGCTGCTTCGTCCTTTTTTCGTTTTGCATCGATTGCATACCATACGGCGATGATCGGCGGGAAGGTAAGCGGGCTGGTGTAAATGAAAATAGCGGGTAGCAGTTAAGGACAGGGCAGGCTGCGCAGAGGGGACAGCGGGCAAGGTACAGCGCTGATCGGACTCAGGGGACGCTATTTTGTATAAAACGGTTCAAATGAGGATCGTTTCGGACCGGAGGGACGTTATGAATCCGGATCATGACTAAAAGTGACTGACAATCTCGCAATAACGGCGCCTGGGTCCGCAAGTAGGCCGCAAATGGCGATAGGAACAAAAATAACGGCAGCTCAGTCCGATCGCTTAGCGCTAGCGCGAAAAAAGGTCGCGGGCGGCTATTTTACGCGTCGTCGGCTAAAAGCGAAGCGCGGAACCCGCGCCCGTGCAACTAGCGATCCCCGCGATCCGGCAGACGGATTAAAATCGAGGGAGCCCTTCATAGATGTTTCCGATCGATGCCGCTTGCTTGTTATAATAGAGGCAATGAGGGTAAGGGAAGTGAACGGGATGATTCGCAACGCGTTCCTGTCGCTGCGCAAACTGGGCATCGATTTGCAAACGATCAAAACGGCGTTGGCTTGCGGGTTGTCGTGGGTGCTGGCCGAAGCCGTCATGCCGCATTCCTATCCGTACTTCGCGCCGATCGCCGCCATACTGACGCTGCAGGTGACGGTGGCCGACTCCATCCAGAAGGGGCTGTACCGCATCGTCGGCATCGTCGTCGGCATCGGGATCAGCCTGCTGGCCGGCCAGTGGCTGAGCGTTAACGCATGGACGGTAGCCTTGGTCGTGCTGGCGGGGCTCGCGATAGCGAACGGGATGCGCCTGAACGCCCAGATCGGCGCGCAGATCGGCGTGTCGGCGCTGCTCGTGCTGGCCTTCGGCAACGCGAACGGCTACGCCGCCTACCGGATCCTGGAGACGCTGCTCGGCTCGGCGGTCGCCGTCGCCGTTAATATCGCGCTCGTGCCGCGCGATACGACGCGCGAGGCGCTGTACGCGGCATCGGGCCTCGGCAAGCGGATTGCGGCCGTGCTCCGCGATTATGACGAGGCGGTCCGCGGGAATCGGCGCCTCGCGCAGGTGCTCGAGGAGGCGCGCGGACTGCTGCTTCTTATCCAGCGGGGCAACGAAGCGACGGCGCTCGCCCGGCAGAGCCTGAAGTTCGTGCCGCTCGGACGCAAGCGCCGCGAGCGCGTGGCGCGCGTCTCTGCGGCGATGGAACGGCTGGAGCATCTGTCCGTGCAGGCGCGGGGAATCGCGCGAAGTCTGATCGAGCTGGACGAAGCCGCGATGCGGGCGCCGGGGCTCGTCCCGGCGCTCCTGGCGACGGCGGAATGCGTGGACCGGTTCGCGGACACGGTGACAGATCCTTCGCCCCAAGCGTACGATAGACTGCGGGAGGCGACCGAAGGCGCGCGCGGCGTTCAGCTCGAGAGCTTCGGACGGAGCATGGCCGGCGCGGATCCGGATCGACTCAAGCTGATCGGCAGCGTCTATGCGGATCTTGGGCGCATGCTGACGGAAGTGGTTAGGACGGAGGAAAGTGGGAACGCTTGACGAATTTAACTGTAATCATTATAATAACAGTATAGCCGGAGCCGATACGCAAAAGCGTGATGCAGCGTTCGGCTTGAAGGCTCATAACTAAGAACAGGCGGTGATTTGCATGCGATTTGAAATGGGAGAATGGGTGGCCGGCAGGACCAGTCAAGGTGAACTGATACAAGGCTTCGTCAATTCGATTCTGTCGATGCAAGGCGCCGCAGGCATATACGTCACCGCATCGGATCGCGTCGAAGCGATCGGCACGGAGATCGCGGTGCCTGTCGGCTCGCTGCGGTCGCTGCCGCAGGCGACGAAGTTCAACGAGGAGCAGCTTCGCAACCTGATCGACGTGTCGCTCGCGATTCGCGATACGGCATGGTTCGGCGAGCTGACGGGCGAGCTCGCGAGCTTGCAGTCGGCTGCTGGAGAACGCAGATTCTCCGAAACGGACGTTCCGGTCGCATGGCGCAACCGGCTCGGCCTGATCGCGCAAGAGTAAGCGCGCGATGCGCGCGTTATTGGAACAGCCCCCCCCTGATCGTCCGAGAGGACGTCGTGGGGGGCTGTTGTCATGCCGTCGGTCGACTGACGGAGCTCCGCCTCTTATACGCCGATGCTTGCGATCAAATTGCGCAGCTTGTCCGCCGAACGGTGGAGCAGCTCGCGCTCGAAGCCGGATATTTTGATATCGATGATCTCGCGCACGCCCTGGCGATCGACGACGCAGGGCACGCCGAGGAATACGTCCGATACCCCGTGATAATCGCGAAGGAGCGTGGAAACGTTCAGCACCGCGCCTTCGTCGCGCAGGATCGCGGTACAGATCCGGTCGAGCGCCAGCGCGATCGCATAATAGGTCGCCCCCCTTGGCGCTGATGATCTGGTAGGCGGCGTCGCGCGTGTTCGCGAATACCTCTTCTTTGTCCGCGTCGCTCAAAGACAGCTCGGCGCCGGCCACGTTGGCAAGGCTCCAGAGCGGCAGCTCGGAGTCGCCATGCTCGCCGACGATGTGGCCGTGCACGCTGCGCGGATCGATCTTGAGCTTTTCGCCGATCAGGTAGCGGAAGCGCGCGCTGTCCAGCAGCGTCCCCGAGCCGATGATCCGCTCGACGGGCCAGCCCGACTTTTTCCACGTAATATAGCTCATAATGTCGACCGGATTCGAGGCGATGAGCAGGATGCCTGTCGTATTGTGCTTCAGCACCTCTCCGACGATGCTGTCGATGATGACGGCGTTGCGCTTCAGGAGGTCGACCCGCGATTCTCCCTCGCGCTGCGCGGCGCCGGCCGTGATGACGATGATGTCCGCGTCCTTGCAGTCCTCGTAGCCGCCCGCCCACAGATCGCCGCCGCCGAGGAAGGGCATGCCGTGGTTCATGTCGAGCGCGTCGCCGACGGCTTTCTTGTGATTGGCGTCGATGAGCACCAGTTCGTCCACCCGGTTGCGCAGCATGAGCGTGTAGGCGGTCGTAGAGCCGACGGCTCCCGCGCCGATGACGACGATTCTCGATTTTTTCATCCGAATCCTCTCCTTGTATCGCGTTTAATGTTCGTCTTGCGACGGATCGTCCATGAACGGCTTATTGACATAATAATACATGTACGCCATGAGCGCGCCGCCTCCGATCAGATTGCCGAGCGTGACCGGAATCAGGTTGTGGAGGACGCCGCCTAGCGAGATCGTGCCCGGGTGGTGCAGCACGAGCGCGATGGCGAACGTGCACATGTTGGCGATGCTATGCTCGTAGCCCGAGATGAAGAAGCAGAACACGAACAGCATCATCGCGAACATTTTGGCGCCGTTCTCCTTCATCGACATCGGGACGAAAAAAGCGAGGCAGACGAGCCAGTTGCACAGGATGCCCCGGAAGAACAGTTCGACGGCCGGCGTATTCATTTTTTTGTCCACGACGCTGAGGAGGAAGCCGTTGACGCTCGCGTCCTTGAACAGGGCGGTGGCGAAAATCATGAACGCGAACAGGCAGGCGCCGATGATGTTGCCGGCATAGCTCCAGCACCACAGCTTGATCGTGTCGGACCAGCGGATTTTTTTGCGGAGAGCCGAGTAGGAGTAGTAAAACGTGTTGCCGGTAAACAGGTCGCCGCCCCCCGTAGACGATCAGAATGATCGCCGCCCCGAACGTAATCGCCGCCATCGGGTACGTCAGCGGAGAGTGCTCCAGGTAAAAATAGTTGCCGGTCTTGAAGGCGACGATGACGCCGAAGCCGATGAACATGCTGGCGAGCGCCGACCGTGCGAGATAGCGGAGCTTGCTTTGCTTGAAAATTTTCATCTTTTTTTCGGCCAGCTGTTCGACCTGGCGCAGAGATTCCGTTTCCATTCGTTCACCTCGCTTTATGCCTTTCCATACATAACCAGTGCCTGAAACGATTATGCCACGGCATCGGCGCCCGGTCCATGATTTCTTGCCCGATTCGACAGACCGCCGTAGCGCTAAATGCGAGCGAGGACGGCGGGATTGTCGGATGGCGCATGGGCGAGCGAGGCAAAATGTGGTAAACTGATTAGCGTCTAAAAACAATCGATGGAGGTGCGCTTCACATGATGAACGATACGCTGCACGACGCGCTGAACGAGCAGCTTAACTTTGAACTGCATTCCGCGCACGTCTACCTGGCGATGGCCGGCTACTGCTCCGCGGAGAGCCTGGACGGCTTCGCGAACTTTTTCGTCATCCAGGCCGAAGAGGAGCGCTTCCACGCGTCCAAGATCTATAAGTATTTGAACGACCGCGGCAAAAAGGTGAAGCTGAAGGGCATCCCAGATCCGCAAAACGACTACGGTTCCATCCTCGAAGTATTCGAGCATGCCTACGAGCACGAGCAGGAAGTCACGCGCCGCATCTATCATCTGTCCGATCTCGCGCTGAACGATCGCGAGCATGCCACCATTCAGTTCCTGAAGTGGTTCATCGACGAGCAGGTGGAAGAAGAGGCATTGTTCGACAGCATCATCTCCAAGCTGAAGCGCATCGCCGACGACAGCAACGCCTTTTTCATGATGGACGCCGAGTTCGCGAAGCGTTCCTTCACGCCGGCCGCCGAATAATCGGGCCGGTCGGAACAGGGTAAAGCGATAGAAACGGAGACCTCGGGAGCGCTTGCTGCCGAGGTCGTTTTTTTTATGAATGCCGTCGTTGCCGCAAGTTAGCGAGTTAGACGTCCTGCGCGATTTGACGCCGGAGCGTAAACACGCACAGCTCGGGCACGCTGCCGAGCCGAACCCGGAGGCGCGTCGTGCCGATGCCCCGGTTGACGTACAGCAGGTAAGGCTTGCGCGGCCGCCTCCCGCCTGCGACGACGTGCAGGCCGGACAAATATCGCTTGCCGAGCTGCGTGCGGACGAGCGCGCCGACGAACGGCAGCTTGACTTGACCGCCGTGGCTGTGGCCGGACAGCTGCAAATCGATCGGATAGCGGACAAGAAAAGACGCGACGTCGGGCTCGTGGACGAGCAGCAGGTTAAACCCGTCCGGACGAAGCTTCGCAAGCGTGCGAGTCGGATCCGGCTTGCCGAGCACATAGTCGTCGAGCCCCGTTACCGACAGCTGCTCGCCGCTTTGCAGCCGTATTTTTTTCGTTTCGTTCAACAGCAATTCGAAGCCCGCATGCGCCAGCGTCGGGTTCGTGCTGCGCCTGTTCCGCTCGTAGCCGAAGTCATGGTTCCCGTAGACGGCGAACTTGCCGAGCGGCGCCTCGATGCGCGACAGCAAGTGCGACAGGTCCCGGTCCCGCTCCGGATTGCGCTTTCTGGCATCGAACAGATCGCCCGTGAACGCGACGATATCGGGTTTTTCCGCGGCGATGACCGAGATCAGCCGTTCGAGCCGCTTCACGGAAAAATCCGGTCCGATATGCGTATCGCTGAACTGGACGAGCTTGATGCCGTCGAAGCCCGCCGGAAGCCAAGCGGACGCGATCTCGCGTCGGGTCAAGGCGAGCCTGAACGGTTCGACGAAAAAAACGTAGATGACGCCTGCCAAGAAGAAGGCAATCAGCGCAGCCGCTACGCCGATCAACCATACCCAATCCGTGTAAGCCATCGCGTTTCCTCCTTCTCCCATTTTCTAAATGTATCAAAAAAAAGGACCGGCAAACAAAATAGCGGCCGAAATCGGGTAAGACTAGGAGAAACGCGATTCCACGGATAGGGGAGGCGACCTCGCATGAAAAAAGCGATAGCAAACGGCGCGGCAAGACGTACGCCCGGACCGGCGGAACGATCCGGACCCCCCGGATCCGGCGGAGCGGACGGGACAGCGCAAGCTGATGGTCAGCGCAGGTCTGAGCTGGCTGTTCGACGCCATGGACGTCGGACTGATCTCGTTCGTGGCGGCCGCGCTGGCCGCCGATTGGGATCTCGGCAAGCAGCAGCTTGGATTTTTGGCCGCGATCGGCTCGGTCGGGATGGCGGTCGGCGCAGCCGTGGCCGGTTCGATGGCGGACCGGTACGGCAGACGCGCCGTGCTGCTGGCGACGCTGCTCGTGTTCAGCGTCGCCAGCGGCTTGTCGGCGTTGGCCGCCGGCTTCGCGGTGCTCTGCCTGCTGAGGTTCGCGGCAGGCTTCGGGCTCGGCGGGGAGCTGCCCGTGGCGTCGACGCTTGTATCCGAGTCGGTGCGGGCGGAGGATCGTGGCCGCGCCGTCGTGCTGCTCGAGAGCTTCTGGGCGGTCGGCTGGATCGCCGCCGCGCTCATCGGCTACTTCGTCATTCCGGACTACGGCTGGCGCGCCGCATTTGTTATCGGCGCGCTGCCTTGCCTGTACGCGATTTATTTGCGCCGCGCCGTACAGGACCCGCCGAGGTTCAAGGCGCAGCGGCGATCCCGCGAGCGGATCAAGCTTCGCGACCGGTTCGCGTTGCTGTGGGCCCCGCGTTACCGGACGTCGACCATCGCCCTGTGGGTGCTTTGGTTCACGGTCGTCTTCTCCTATTACGGCATGTTCCTGTGGCTGCCGCAGGTGATGGTGCTCAAGGGCTTCAGCCTGGTCAAAAGCTTCGAATACGTCTTGTTCATGACGCTCGCCCAACTGCCCGGCTATTTCAGCGCGGCATGGCTTATCGAGAAGCTGGGACGCAAGCGCGTACTGACGATATATTTGATCGGAACGGCGATCTGCGCGTGGTGGTTCGGCTGGGCGACGAGCGACGCCATGCTCATGACCGCCGGCGCATGCCTGTCGTTCTTTAATCTAGGCGCCTGGGGGGGCGATGTATGCCTATACGCCCGAGCTGTATCCGACGCGCATCCGGTCGACCGGCGCGGGCATGGCCGCTTCGTTCGGCCGCATCGGCGGCGTGATCGGCCCTTATCTCGTCGGTTATTTGCTGGAACGGGGGGACGGGCATCACCGGCGTCTTCCTGATCTTCTGCGCCGCGATCGTCGTCGGGGTCGTCGTGCTCCTCGCATGGGGCAGGGAGACGCGCGGCGTCGATCCGGACGATGCGGACGCATCGTCCGGTCCGGCCGCCGGCGCCGTATAATGCGGAGATCGAAATGCGCCCCTCGCGGCCGTGGCTGTCCTTCGCCGACGCATTAGGCTATAATGAAGCATCCTTAAATGAATCGCGCAAGCGGAGGTAGATGGAAGTGTCTGGATTGCTTAACGGTCAAAACGTCGTCGTCATGGGAATCGCCAACGAACGGAGCATCGGCTGGGGCATCGCCAAGTCGCTGCACGCGCAGGGCGCGCGCCTGATTTTCACGTACCGCAAGGAGAGATCGTACGAAAAGCTCGCGAAGCTGCTTGCCGAGAGCGGCATCGAACCGCTGCTTACGGTTCAATGCGACGTGTCCGACGACGCGTCGATCGAGGCGGCGTTCGGGAGGATCGGCGCCGAAGCGGGCGTCGTCCACGGCGTCGTGCACTCGCTCGCGTTTGCGGACAAGGACGAGCTGGGCGGCGAGTACGTCGATACGTCGCGCGAGGGCTACCTGCTCGCGCAGGAATCGAGCGCGTTTTCCCTCGTCGCCGTGGCGAAGGCCGCCAAGCCTCTGATGACGGAGGGCGGCAGCATCGTTACCCAGACGTATCTGGGCGCCGAACGCGTCATGCGCAATTACAACGTCATGGGCGTCGCCAAGGCCGCGCTCGAGGCGAGCGTCCGCTATTTGGCCGAGGATCTGGGCAAGTACGGCATCCGCGTCAACGCGGTGTCCGCCGGTCCGATTCGCACGCTTGCCGCCAAGGGCGTCTCGGGCTTCAACGACATCCTGAATACGGTCGAGGAAAAGGCGCCGCTGCGCCGCAACGTCGACCAGTCGGAAGTGGGAGACGCCACGATGTTCCTGATCAGCGGACTGTCGCGCGGCATCACGGGCGAAGTGCTTCACGTGGATGCCGGCTTCCATATTATCGCCGGGTAAGTATCGGGCCGTTCTCTCGCCGTTCGCGTGGAGAACGGCTCGATTTATAAGGCCATCCTTGCTATTTTTGCGCTGATGCGCGGCAGCAACAAATTCGTTGACGAAACAGCGATAAACGTATATAGTTGTCATGACAACTATTTGAGGTGATCTTATGGCCAGGGAAGGTTTGGAAGGTTCGCTCGGCTTCACGACGGGTCTCGTCTACCGGCGCATGTCCAATCGGCTGATGCAGCGGCTCAGAGCTTACGATATCACGCCCGAACAATGGTCGGTGCTTTTCTACGCTTCGCAGTCCGCCGGGCTGATCCAGCGCGAGCTTGGCGAGCGGGCCGGCAAGGACAAGCCGACGACGACGCGTATCGTCGATCATCTCGTCCGCAAGGGCTGGGTCGTCAGACGGCAGGACCATGCGGACAGAAGGGCGATCTATATCAAGGCGACGGACGCCGGACGTCAGTTGATCGAAGAGACGAAGCCGATCGAAGAGGCGGTGCTCGCCGAAGTGACCTCCTGCCTGACGGACGAGGAGCATGAGACGCTGCTCGTATTGCTGCACCGACTGGGCAAGCATTTGGACCGGTTAAACGACTAACGAACACTTGCGTGCATGCGGCAGTCGCCAGGCGCTCGTCCAAGACCATGCAACGAAGGAGTTAACGCACCATGAACGAGATCGAAAAAACCGCCCCGCTATGGACGAAGGCATTTGTCGGCCTGACGCTGGGCTTCTTTTTTATTGTTTCTCAATTTGCAAATGTTATTGTCCTCGCTTCCGGTTTATGTGAAAGGAGAGCTGGGCGGCGGAGATTTGACCGTCAGCCTCGTGACGGCGACGTTCGCGCTGGCCGCGATCGCGAGCCGCTTCGCGACGGCGGCGCTCATGCCGAGGATGGGCCGCGCCGCATTGCTTTACGCAGGGCTCGCGCTTGCCGTGATCATGACGTTTCTGTGCGCTTACGCATACACGGTCGGTTCCCTGATCGTCTTTCGCGTGCTGTACGGCGTCGGGTTCGGCACGGCGAGCACGATCGTGCCTACGCTCGTGGCGCGGATCATCCCGCAGGACCGTATCGGCGAAGGCATCGGCTATTTCGGGCTGTCCACGAGTCTTGCGATGTCGTTCGGACCGATGATCGGCATGAATTTGATGAAAGGACTCGGATTTCCCGCTCTGACGCTGTCGGGCGCCGCGGCGGCGGCCTTGTCCGCGGGCGTCCTCGTGCTGTCCGGGGCCGTTCGCGGCGAAAAAAGAAATCGCCGGCAGACGGTAACGGGCCCGGGCAGCCGCTAAATTCGATACCGCGGCCGGAAAGCGTCCGGCGTCCGCCGGTTCGGCTGCGGCCGCGTCCAGCAACGGAATCGCGCCGCTATTTTTTCCGGCGCTATTGAATATGCTGCTGTCCGTTACGTACAGCGGCCTGCTCAGCTTCATCGCTTTGTTCGGGGAGAGCGTCCATATCGCGCAGGTCGGATTGTTTTTCCTGTTTAACGCCATCACCGTTATCCTCGTTCGGCCGATCGCGGGACGCATCTTCGACCGCAGGGGACATGCGGCCGTCTTGATTCCGGCCGCCGCCTGCGTGCTGGCCAGCATGCTCGTGCTGTCGGGCGCGACCGGCATGCCGCAGCTCGTCGCCGCGGCGCTGCTGTACGGGCTCGGCTTCGGCGCGATCCAGCCGACGCTGCAGGCCTGGATGCTGCGCAGCACGCCGCGGGAACGGCATGGCTTCGCCAATAGCATGTTCTACAATTCGACCGACCTCGGCGTCGCGCTGGGGGCGGTTCTGCTCGGCGCGATCGCCGCCCATACGGGATATAGCCGTATGTACGTATACTCCGCGCTGATCATGGCCGGCTTTCTTGGGCTGTACATCGTCATGCGGTTCGTCGGGTCCGCAAGGACGCCGAAGGCCGGCACCGGGGCGTCCGACTGAACGGTCACCCGAACAGCGAAACGATCGGAGCCGCGGCGCAAAGCGTCACGAATGCGGTGCATACCATCGCGATGCCCGCGCAGGCGCCGGCATCGGCGTCGTATTCGAACGCTTTGGCGATCCCTGCCGAATGCGCGGCGGTGCCGAGCAGAATGCCCCGTCCGACGGAGCTGCGGATGCGCATCAGGCGCACGAGCAGAGGACCGACGAGCATGCCCGTCAGGCCCGTCGCCAGCGTGGCGACTGCGGTGATCGTCGGCACCCCTCCGAGCGCGTCGGAGACGGACAGGGCGACCGGCGTCGTCGCCGACTTGGGCGCCAGGCTGTCCGCGATCGGCGCCGCCAAGCCGAACAGGCGGGCGAGCCCGGCGGAGACGGCGACGGCCGCGAGTCCGCCTGCGGTCACGCCCGCGAGGATGGCGCGCGCATGCTTTTTCAGGATGTGCATCTGCTTGCGCAGCGTGACGGCGAGCGAGATCGTCGCCGGACCGATCATCTCTCCGATCCAGTGCGCGCCGCTGTCGAAGGCGTCGCAAGAGGCGCCGCTCAGCAGCAGCGCGCAGATGACGACGGCTGGCGTGACGACGAGCGGCGTCAAATACAGCTTTCGCGCGCGCGCGTACAATCGTTTCGAACAATAGTAGACGAGGACGGTGAACGCCGGCCATACGAGCGCCATCACGATGACGCCTCTTGGCGGCTTGCCTTGCCCGAACGCTCGCCGGTCCAGCCCGCGATCGCCATGACGACGGCCGTGCTCAGCAGAATCGTGGCGAGCATCGCGGGGCCGCTGCGCTCGATCAACGCCTTGTAGCGAACGATCCCGACCGTGGCGGGGACGAAAAAAGAGCAGCATCTGCGCGACGAGCCATTCCGCGCCAAGCTCGATCCAGGCGAGCTTCACGACGTTGAGCTCGAGCAGCGCGAACAGCGCGAGCAGCCCCAGGATGCTGCCTGGAATCGGCAGCCGGAGCGCTTCGGCCGTCAGATCCGATGCGCGGGACAATGCGACGAGAAGGCCGACTTGAAGCGCCGTTTTAACGATCTTATTAACTCTCATCTTTCAATGCTCCTTGTCCTGTGCGTAAAATCAGTATACGTTTGGGGAAATCATAGGTAAAATGAATATTTAGAATAGCAATGATTCCAAATGGCTATGAGAGAGGTGTCATTATGGATATCCGGCATCTGGAGGCCGTCGCGGAAATCGCGAAGCGGGGAAGCTTCACGCTGGCGGCGGACGCGCTTCATATCGCGCAGCCGACGCTCAGCAAGACGGTCATTCAACTGGAGGAGGAGCTCGGCGTGCTGCTGTTCAGCCGGGAAGGCAAGCGGCCGAAGCTGACCGAAGCGGGAGAGGCGGTCCTTCGCTACGGGGGACCGATCCTCTCGCAAATGGACGCGCTGCATCGGGAGCTGGCGGACCTGTCCGAGCTGCGCCAGGGCACGCTTCGGCTCGGTCTGCCCCCGATGGCAGGGTCTCATTTTTTTCCGGCCGTCGTCGGCGAATACAAAAGACAGTATCCGGGCGTCGCGATCCGTCTGTCCGAATCGGGCGCCAATCGATTGGACGGAGATTTGCGCGCCGGCTTGCTGGACGTCGGCGTCCTGCTGACGCCGACCGACGACCGATTTTACGATTCGTTCACCGTCATCGACGATCGCATGCAGGTCGTGCTTCCCGCGGGGCACCGGTTGGCCGACAGGCCGTCGCTCGCGCTGGCCGAGCTGGCTGACGAGCCGTTTGTCCTCTTCCGCGCGGACTTCGCGCTGCACGGACGGATCATGGACGCTTGCCGGACCGCGGGCTACAAGCCGAATATCGTCGCGGAGAGCTCACAGTGGGACTTCATCGGGCAGATGGTTGGGGAAGGGCTCGGCATCGCCCTGCTGCCCGCGACGATCTGCGCCCAGCTCCGTCCGGAGCGCGTGCGGGCCGTCGAGCTGGCGCCGCCCGGACTGCCTTGGCGGCTGGTCATGGCATGGCGGCGGGAAGGCTACCTGCCGCTCGCAGCGAAGGCGTGGATCGCGCTCGCTCGCGAGCTGTTCGCGCGTTCAACGGCATGATTCGCGCCTGTCTGTTCGGTTTATTATTGGAGAAGACGCGATTCCGGCGGCGATGGACGACGTTGCGTATTCGTCGTCGGCGCATGGTATAATCTTAACGAAATTTCGCCCTCCGGCACGCATAGGCAGGCGATTCACTCAGAATGTGGAGGCTCGCGGATGACATCTCCTTTGGACTATGGCATCATCTTCCAGCAGGCCAGCAATTTTTCGATCAACGGCTTTGCCGTCATCTCGGCATCCGACGATAAGCTACTGAAGCTCAATCCGGCATTATGCGATTTGCTGGGCTACCGGGAAGAAGAGCTGATCGAGGTGCCTTTTCCCGATATTACCGATCGCGATCCGAACCGTCCGTCCTTTTACCGGGCGGCTGCCGACAGGTGCAAGGCGCGCGGCGGCCATATGGAGGAGATCGAAAAGCGGCTTCTTCATAAGCAAGGCCGCACCGTTTGGGTGCGCATGCGCCTGTCGTCCGTCAGAGATCCGGACACAGGCGAGGCGATGTATTTGTGCGCGGAGATGCTGGACATCACGAGCTTGAAGACCGAGCGCATTCCCGTCCTGGACAGCCGCCACTTATACATGCTCCTCACCCGCAATTCGCACGATCTCGTATCGGTTAGCTCGCTGGAAGGCGAGCTGCTCTATGTTTCCCCTTCCTGCGTGAACGTGCTCGGCTACACGGCTGAGGAAATGACCAGCAGACAGCGCAAAGAATACTATCATCAGGACGATGCGCGCGAGATGAGCCAGCCCGGCGGGCTTTTCTCGAACGATCGGTTTTTTCTTCGGCGTGTTCGCCGCAAAGACGGCCGTTATCTCTGGTTCGAGGTATGGTCCCAAGTCATCTGGGACGAGACGGAGCAGGCGGACAGGGTGTTGTCCGTCGCGCGCGACGTGAGCGACCGCAAGCAGTACGAGGACAAGCTGGACGAAGCGCAGCGGATCGCCAAGATGGGCACGTACGAGATCGATCTCGCGCGCGACGTCATCACGCTGTCCAAGGGCGCGAAGCGCGTGCTCGGCTTGCCTGAGAGCTTTGAATCGGGCAGCATCGATTCCGCCATGGCGAACGTTCCGGCGGAGGATCGTCGGCGCATCCACAGCCACCTGGACCAAGTGTCCGCCGATACGCTTAAGGATTCGGTCACTTATCGCCTCGTCCTCCCCGACGGTTCGACGCGTTTTCTCGAAGGCACCTGGGAGGTTCTCGACGCCGATGCGGCGCAGCCGACGCGTCTGCTCGGCACGGTGCAGGACATTACCGAGCGCAGGCAATTCGAGCAGCGGCTGCAGGAGAGCGAGCAGCGCTACAAATCGCTTTTCGAGTACAATCAGTCCGCCGTCTATTCGATGAATCTCAAGGGCGAGTATTTGACGGCCAATTCGAACCTTGAAAAGCTGACCGGGTACACGCTTGAGGAATTGATCGGGATGTACTACGGGCCGCTCGTCCCGCCAAGAAACGAGGCGAAAATCGCGCGTCACTTCGCACTGGCCGCGCGCGGCGAAGCGCAGAACTACGAGGTGGCGATTACCCGCAAGGACGGTCGCGAGATCGAGACGAACGTGTCGAATATCCCCATCGTCGTGGACGGCGAGGTCGTCGGCGTATACGGCATCTCGATCGATATCACGGCACGCAAGCGGGCCGAAGAGAAACTTACGGAAAGCGAGAGCCGGTATCGTTGCCTGTTCGACCTCAACAGCACGCCGATTTGCTCCTTCGATACGACGGGCCAATTTACGAAGATCAATCCCGCGATGGAGCAGCTGACCGGGTACGACCAGGATGAGCTTCGCCAGCTGACGTTCGCGCCGCTCACCTATCCGGAAGACCTGGACAAGCTGACCGATCACTTCAAACGGGCGCTGCAAGGCACGCCGCAGACTTACGAAGCGCGCCTGATCCGCAAAGACGGGGACGTCCGCACGCTCAGCATCACGAACGTGCCGATCGTCGTGAACGGCGAGACGGTCGGCTTATACGGCATCGCGACCGACATTACGGAGGCGAAACGGCACACCGAGCGTATTCACAAGCTGAACGAGGAGCATGCCCGCATTTTGAATTCGGTCTCCGAGGGCATCTTCGGCTTGGACGAGGCAGGGAACTTTACATTTATCAATCAGTCCGGCGCGCGTATGCTCGGATTGCGCGAGGACCGGCTGCCCGACGCGTCCGCGCTGCGTTATCTGCTGCAGACCGGCATGGACGGACAAAGCTACTGGGACGACGAGTCCCCTTTGATCGCGGCGCTTCGGGAAGGGCGGGCCTACCATGACAAGGACGCGGTGTTCTGGAAAAGCGACGGCACGAGCTTCTTGGCGGATTATCAAATTTCTCCGGCCTTCGAGGACGGCGTACCCCAAGGCGCCGTCGTCGTTTTCCGGGACGTGACCGGCGAGAAGGAGATCATCGAGGCGAAGGAAAGAGCGGAGAGCGCGGATCGCGCCAAGTCGGAATTCCTGTCGGTCATGAGCCACGAGCTGCGGACGCCGATGAACGGCGTCATCGGCATGACGGGCCTGCTCCTCGATACCGAGCTGACGGACGAACAGCGAAGCTATGCCGAGGTCATCGGCCGAAGCGGCGAGTCGTTGATGCATATCCTGAACGAGATCCTGGACTTTAGCAAGATCGAAGCGGGCAAGCTCGTGCTGAACTACGAGCCGATCTCGGTGCGGGATACGGCGGGCGAAGCGATCGAGCTGTTCAAGGCCCAGGCAGCGGACAAAAAGCTCGAGCTGGGGCTCCGGTTCGAAGGGGACGTGCCCGAACTGATGTACGGCGATCCCGTTCGTCTGCGACAGGTGCTCATCAACTTGATGAGCAATGCGGTCAAGTTTACGGAGACGGGTTCGGTGCGCCTGTACGTTCGGGCGATGCCGACGAGGAACAAGGAAGCGATGCTGGTCGAATTCGCGGTGCAGGACACCGGGATCGGCATTCCGAAAGACAAGCAGAACATGCTGTTCCAGGCGTTCTCCCAGCTGCATTCGGGCACCAATCGCAAATATGGCGGAACCGGTCTCGGGCTGTCCATCTGCAAAAAGCTGGTCGAGCTCATGGGCGGCACGATCGGGTTCGATACGATCGAGGGCCAGGGCTCGACCTTCCGGTTCACGCTGTCCTCGCATGCGCAGCCCGAGCATGCGGCCGCTGTCGAATCGGTGGACGGCACGCATGCGCCGGACCGGCCGGACGCGGCGAAAGGGCAAGACGAGCCGCGCTTCGGGCCGATGCGGATTCTGGTGGCGGAGGATCATGCGGTAAACCAGCAGATCATCCGGGCCATGCTGAACAAGCTCGGCTACGAGCCGACGATCGCTTCGGACGGTCAAGCCGCGGTCAACGCGGCGATCGCGCAGCCGTTCGATCTGGTGCTGATGGACGTGCAGATGCCGGCGTTGAACGGTCTGCAGGCGGCGACGAAGCTGAAGGAACTGCTGCCGGAGCGACGGCGCCCGATCATCGTCGCGCTGACGGCGTTCGCGCGCCAGGAGGACCGGGCGGCTTGCCTGGCCGCGGGCATGAACGACTTCCTGAGCAAGCCGACCCGCCCGGCCGAGGTTCAGGAGCTGCTGTCCAAATGGTCGGCGCACATTCGGGCGAAACGCTCGCTTCGCGGATAATAGAAGGAGGAAGAAAGCATGGCGTTCGGGGTCAAGCGCGAGGAGCTCGAAGCGTGGAAGCGGCGCGTGGCCCAAGGCGAGATCGCCTTTTTTAACGCATTATTGGTTCGAGCCCCGGTTTCCCGGCATCAAGACGATTACGAAGGTGGGCTGCGCGGATCTGCGCAAGCTGGCGCTCTGGTGCGAACGGCACGGCCTGAACCCGGCATACATTCACGCGCGCCGGCCCTTCCCGCATTTCGACCTGATCGGCGACAAGCAGCCCGAGATTTTGCGTCTGGAGGGGCAGTGGGAGCAGCTCGCGCGATTCGGCATGACCTGAATGCGGAAAAATTTGCCCAATGCAAGCTTTTGGCGGAGGCTCGTGATCGATCGGAACTGCGGATAGCCGCGGCTTGCAAGTCAGCCAGGGGGGGGAATCGGACACGGGAGCTGTTATTTCTTAAAAACCGGTCCCAATCGCCATCGTTTCGGACTGGGGGGACGTTATTCATCCGAATCGAGGCCAAAAAAAGGCCAACAATCCCGCAATAGCGGCGCCTGGGTCCGCGAGTAGGCGGCTAATCGCGAGAAGAACGAGCATAACGGCTCCTCGGTCCGCCAGTTGCGCGGTTTCCGCCTATACGCTTCCGATTCGTCTCCGATAAAAAAAGTCTCGCAATCCCTAAAGGACGGCGAGACTTTTTTTATTTGAGATTCGTTCTAGTGCGAGGATTCCTTTTCGTTCGACCAGCCAAGCTTCTCGAAAAGCTTGAACAACAGGCTCATCGCGATCGCGACGACGGTGGCGAGCGCCATGCCCGAAAGCGAAAAGTCGCCGGCCGTAATCTTGACGCCGGAAAGTCCGGTGACGAGCACGATCGTCGTAAGGAACAGGTTGACCGGCTTGCTGTAGTCGATCTTCGATTCGACGAGCATCCGCAGCCCCGAGGCGGCGATGACGCCGAACAGCAGCAGCGACACGCCGCCCATGACCGCTTCGGGAATGGCCGCGATCAACGCGGACAGCTTGCCGAAAAAGGAGAGAACGATCGCGATGACGGCCGCGCCGCCGATGACGAACGTCGAGTATACGCGCGTGATGGCGAGTACGCCGATATTTTCCCCATACGTCGTATTGGTCGTCGAGCCGGCGAAGGCGGACAGGATCGTCGAGATGCCGTTGCTCAGCATCGAGCGGTGCAGGCCCGGATCCTTGGACAGGTCCTTGCCGACGATATTGCCGGTGACGATCAAGTGGCCGATATGCTCGACGACGACGACGAGCGCGGCCGGCACGATCGCGAGCATGGCCGACCACTCGAAGGAAGGCGCCGTAAAAGCAGGCGATGCCAGCCAGCCGGCGCTCTTCACGCCGGAGAAGTTCGTCAGTCCGAGCGTCCAGGAGAGGACGTAGCCCGCGACGATGCCGAACAGGATCGGGATGATCTTCATGAAGCCGCGGAACAGCACGGAGCCGAGGACGGTGACGAGCAGCGTGAACGCGCTGACGCCGATGACGGTGCCGTCCGGCGACCAGTCCGCGCTGCCCGGCTTCGGGATCCAGCCGGCCATGCCGGCCGCGACCGGGATCAGCTCCAGGCCGATGACCGCGACGATCGCGCCCATGGCGGCCGGCGGGAAGACGACGTCGATCCAGCGCGTGCCGGCGAACTGGACGATCAGGGCGACGGCGACGAAGACGACGCCTGCCGCGAGGAATCCGCCTAGCGCAGCCGCATAGCCGTCGCCGTGATCGGCATAGGTGCCGATGACCGCGCCGGCCGGCGCGATAAAGGCAAAGCTGGAACCGAGGTAGGCGGGTATCTTGCCCTGGCAGATGAAAATGTACAGCAGCGTGCCGATCCCGTTCATCAATAAGCAGATGGCGGGGTCGACGCCGAGCAAGTTCGGCACGAGCACCGTGGAGCCGAACATGGCGAACAGATGCTGCAGGCTGAGCATGAGGCTCTGGCCCAGCGGAGGCCGTTCGTGAATGCCGATTTCTTGCCTCGTCACTTGTTGCTAACCTCCAATAGGATGCGAGATAGGTATAATTCCTTTGTCGATTCTATACAGTTCATTCCGTTTTGACAAGCGCGGTTTCGACATTTTCGTCAATCGTCGTCGGCCATTCGCTTCCGCGTTCGCCGCATGCTTCATATCCTGTTTCGAGAAGGGCGATAAGCATTCGGAAGAGAGGAGCTTTTGCGATGGTCATTTCGGGGAAAAACGGGGATATAAGCGCGTGCCGTGAAGCAGGGTCCGGGGCCCGAAGACATGAACGAAGCCGCCCGCTTTTGCTGCGACAAGCGCGCTGCGGCCGGCGGCGCGCCGCTTCGTGCCGTTCCGGACATCGAACGCAGGCGATTCGCAGCGCGGCAGGCGCGCTTCGGCTGTCCGCGCGCGCCATGCTGCCTTTTTACCGGCAGATTGCGGCAAGCGGCCGATTCGCGAAACGATGGTCGCAAAGCGTCGTCGCGCTGCGGCTGGACGACATGAAGCGGCAGTTGGGGCAGGCGTCGCCGCTGGCCGGTCGCCTTGAGCAAGGACTCGGCACCAACGGTATCGGCTATTTCATCGATTACCCTTCGCCGGGAACGCAGGATGTGTATGCGACAGGCATTACGATTCCGCCGGGCAGCGTTCAATTTTACTTCGCGCCCGGCGCGCACCGCGCGGTCGCGGCAGCGCTGCTGCCGTTCTGCGGCGCGCTGTCGAGGAGCCGCGGCTATGCCTTCGCGCTCGCCTCGGCGATGGCACGGGGCGACCGGCGCGCAGTCTCGGCCCTCGTCCGCAGCCGCGTGCGCGCAGGGGAGCTCCGGGCGGTCGACGGCGCGCCGGGATATCTGGCCCTCGATTTCAAGCCGGACGGCTCGAAGTACGTCTACCGAAACTTGTTTTTCCGCGAGGGCTTGTGATCTAATTAGGACGTAAACTTTATCCCATACCCATTGCGCAAGGAGCCATACACTCATGACGGTAAGATTCGGATTGGTCGGCACGAATTGGATCACGGACAGGCTGCTCGCGGCGGCCAAGGAAGCCGATGGCTTCGAAGCGACCGCGGTATGCTCGCGCTCGCTGGAGCGGGCGCGGGCCTATGCCGGGCAGCACGGCATCGCGCACGCCTTCGACGATATGGACGCGATGGCGTCAAGCGGCCTGATCGACGCCGTGTATATCGCGACGCCCAACGTTTATCACGCGGAACAGGCGATCTCGTTCATGCGCCGCGGCATACACGTGCTCTGCGAAAAGCCGGTCGCTTCGAACGGCGCCGAAGCGCGCCATATGGTGGAGGAGGCGCAAAGACGCGGCGTGCTGCTCATGGAAGCGATGAAGCCGACGTTCATGCCGAGCTTCGAGGCGATCGGGCGGGCGCTGCCCTCGATCGGCAAAGTAAGGCGTTATGTCGGCAACTACGGGCAATATTCCTCGCGCTACGACGCTTACCGCGCGGGCACGGTGCTGAATGCGTTTAACCCGTCGTTGTCGAACGGGGCTTTAATGGATCTGGGCGTCTACTGCCTCTATCCGGCGATCTATTGGTTCGGCAAACCGCTTGAGGTAAAGGCGAGCGGCGTCATGCTCGAATCCGGCGCTGACGGCGAAGGCAGCGTGGTGCTCCGGTATGCGGACATGGAAGCGGTGGCGATGTACTCCAAGATCACCAATTCGTATGCGCCGAGCGAGATCCAGGGAGAAGAGGGCTGCATCCTAATCGATCAGATCAGCCAGCCGGAGCGCGTGCGCGTCAGATACCGGGACGGGCGGGAGGAGGCGCTGTCCGCGCCGCAATCCGAGCATACGATGGTATACGAGCTGCAGGAATTCGTGAACCTCGTTCGGGAGGGCAGGACGGAATCCGAGATCAATACGCACGAGCGGATGATCGCGGTGCTCGACGTCATGGACGAGGCGAGACGGCAGATCGGCATCGTTTATCCGGCGGATTCGTTCGCATAAGACGCCGCTTCTCGTTGCGACATCAAAAGCATCCGGCAATGGACGGACGAAGCAAAAAAGACCGCGCAGTGGCGGTCTTTTTGCGTTTGAAAGCGATCGAGAGCGGAAAAGATGCCGGCGCTAGCTTGCCCGCGTAGCTTCAGCGAGTCCGGAGCGCTCCAGCAGCCGGCGGCTGTCCTCGTTTAAACCGACGATATGCACCGATTTGCCGTACTGCTCATACTTGTCGACGGTCTTGGCGATCGCGGTGACGGCCGAATGGTCCCAGACGTGAGAGGCCGAGAAGTCGATCGTTACCTTCGCGGGATCTTCCTTGTAATCGAACAGGTTGACGAAATGGTTCATCGTGCCGAAAAAGAGCTGACCGGAAATCCGATACACTTTGCGATCGTCTTTTGTCGTATCCGCGAGCGCCTTGATCCGGGCGGAGCGCCAGCCGAAGTAAACGGCGCTAAGCACGACGCCCGCGAGCACGCCGAGCGCGAGATTGGACGTTGCGACGACGATGCCGACGGTGACGACCATGATCAGCGCGTCGCTGCGCGGAATCCGGGCAAGCGTCGCGAGCGAGCGCCAGTCGAACGTGCCGATCGACACCATGATCATGACGCCGACGAGCGCGGCCATCGGGATCACGCGAACGACGTCGCCCAGTACGAGGATCAGGAACAGCAGGAAGACGCCGGCCACGAACGTCGAGAGCCGCGAGCGCCCGCCGGATTTGACGTTGATGACCGTCTGCCCGATCATGGCGCAGCCGGCCATGCCGCCGAACAAGCCCGACACGACGTTGGCGATGCCTTGACCGCGAACCTCCCGGTTTTTGTCGCTCTTCGTCTCGGTCATCTCGTCCACGATCGTCGCGGTCATAAGGGACTCCGTCAAGCCGACGACGGCGAGCGCGAGCGAGATGGGCACGATGCGCCAGATCGCAGCGAAGGTGAATTCGATGTCCGGAAAGTGGAAAAACGGCAGCTTCTGCGTAATCGGACCCATATCGCCGACCGTCCGCAGGTCGAGACCGAGGCCGACCGACACGGCCGTCATGACGACGATGGCCACGAGGGCGGACGGAACGGCTTTGGTCAGCAGCGGGAACAAGTAGATGATGGCGAGCGTGCCCGCCACCATCGCGTACATCTGCCAGTTAGCGCCTTCGAAGTTCGGGAGCTGCGCCATGAAGATTATGATGGCGAGCGCGTTCACGAAGCCTGTCACGACGGAATGGGGGATGAAGGTAATGAACCTTCCGAACCGCAGCAGTCCCATGACGAATTGAATGACGCCGGTCAGCAGCGCGGCCGCATAAATATATTCGATGCCGTATTTGGCGACGATCGGTCCCATCAGGGAGGCCATCGCGCCTGTCGCGGCGGAGATCATGCCGGGACGGCCGCCTGCGATCGAGATCGTCACGGCGATGCAGAACGACGCGTACAAGCCGACCATCGGGTCGACGCCGGCCAGGATGGAGAAGGCGATCGCTTCCGGAATAAGCGCAAATGCGACCGTCAACCCGGACAGCATGTCTCTGCGCGCGTTGAAGAACCAGTGGCTTTTCAATTTTTGCAACAACAAAAAAAACTCCTTTCGATGATAAACGAAAGCGCCGGGATCGTGAGAAAAGGCCGTACCGATCAAGGTGCGTTCCGCTCTGCAGGGATGATTCGCGTTAGAGGCTTTCCACGCTCGGAAAAGCCGGGGCCGATTGTCGTCCGGTCCATTATACCTGCTGCCGGCCTTTTTTGAACACCCTGGGGCGATGTCTTCGGCGAGGGATTGCGGTTATAATACGAGAAGCGAAAGTGAGGGAGGGAAGGGCATGAAAATCGTTTTCGTGCGGCATGGGCAGAGCGAATACAATCTGGAAAACCGGTTTACGGGCTGGACCGATTCGGATCTGTCGGAGCAGGGATTGAAGGAAGCGCGGCAGGCGGGGCGCGTCCTGCGGGCGAACGGCTACGCCTTCGACGCCGCCTTCTCGTCGGTGCTGACGCGGGCGATCCGGACGATGGGCCTCATTCTGGACGAGCTGGACCAGCTCTGGATTCCGGTCTCGAAGAGCTGGCGGCTCAACGAACGGCACTACGGCGCGCTGCAGGGGCTTAACAAAGCGGAGACGGCGGATCGCTACGGGGCCGACCAGGTGCTGCTCTGGCGCAGGTCCGTGAGCGAGCGGCCGCCGGCGCTCGAGCGGGACGACGAACGGTACGCGGGCGACGATCCCAGGTACGGGAACATCGACGGCGAAGTGCCGTTGACGGAAAATCTGGACGACACGGCGGATCGCGTGCTCGTCTACTGGAACAAACGCATATTGCCCGAGCTGTCGGCGGGACGCAAGCTGCTGCTCTGCGCGCACGGCAATACGCTGCGGGCGCTGATCCGGTACCTCGACGACCTGCCCGAGGACGGCGTCGTCAATCTGAACATTCCGACGGCGATCCCGCTCGTCTACGAGTTCGGCGACGACATGAAACCCGTCAAGCACTACTATCTTGGCGAAGACGGGCCGCTGCCGCCCGGCGAGATCCCGCGCAAAATCTCGCCCGACCCGGCGCAGGATATGCCGGCGAAGGGCGAGGGTCATCACGAGCGGTTCTAAGGCAGCCGATAGACGGCAAACGGGTTGCCGTGCCGGAAATCGTCGCTGATCCGGTCGAGCCGCTCCAGCGTCTCCTCCGACAGCTGCAGCGCGCCCGCGGCCAGATTGGCCCGAAGCTGCTCCGGCCTAGTCGCGCCGGCGATGACCGTGGCGACGGCGGGACGAGCGAGCAGCCAGGCGATCGCCAGCACGGCAGGCTGAACGCCGAGCGTCTCGGCCAGCGCGGCGACCTGCCGGCCGAGCTCGTCCGCACGGCCGCCCAGGAACCGGCGGAACGACGGATCGGTGTCGGCCCGCGAGCCTTCCGGCGCCGCGCCTACCGGGGCGGAGGCGTACTTCCCCGTCAAAATGCCGCCGGCGAGCGGGAAGTACGGGATGAGCCCGACCCCTTGATCGAGGCACATCGGGATGAGCTCGGCCTCGGGCGTGCGATCGGCGAGCGAATAGCTCGCCTGCGTGCAGACGAAGCGCTCGAACCCGCGCCGCTCGCTGATGCCGAGCGCCTTCATGAGCTCCCAGGCCGCGTAGTTGGACGCGCCGATATAGCGCACCTTGCCCGACGAGACGAAGTCGTCCAGCGCGCGCAGCGTCTCCTCCAGCGGCGTCGCCGGATCGAACGTATGGATCTGGTACAGGTCCACGTAGTCCGTGTTGAGCCGCCTCAGGCTGCCTTCAAGTTCCCGCTGAAGATGGAAGCGGGAAGAGCCTTTGTCGTTCGGACCTTGTCCCGTCGGCAGTCCGGCCTTGGTCGCCAGCACCGCTTCGTGCCGCCTGCCCGCCAGCGCCTCCCCCGATGATCGCCTCCGACTGCGTGCCCGCGTAAATGTTGGCCGTGTCCAGCATATTGACGCCGCTGTCCAGCGCCTCGTGAACGATGCGGATCGACGTCTCCCGATCGGAACGCTTGCCGAACGCGTTGGTGCCGAGTCCGATCGACGATACGCGAAGTCCGCTCCGGCCCAGTGGACGATAGTGCATAGAAATTACCTCCCCGATTTTCGATCAAACGCTCAGCGATACCTGATTGTCTCATGGCGAAGCCGGATGATCAACCGCACGGCCATCCGGTCGTCAAGCGCTCCGTCACAGTCCGCCAGCCAATGCGGGTTCCCGAATGGGTCGCGAGGCACGGATTTTTTTGCGTCTTTATTATGTTACAATCAATGCTTGAACGCGGGGCCGCGCATGGCGCGCAGGCTGCATGGAGGATATGGGACATGGCAGGGAAATATTACGTCGTCTGGGAAGGCGGGGCGCCGGGCATTTACGATTCGTGGCCGGCCTGCCAGGCGCAAGTATCCGGACGCAAGGACGCGAAGTATAAATCTTACGGCAGCAAGCCGGAAGCGGAGCGGGCTTATCGCGAAGGCTGGAAAAAACATTGGGGCCAAGGCGGCGGTAAAAGCGCCTCGGGCGTATCGTCCGGTTCGTCCGCCGGAACGCAAGAAAAGCTGCCGTTATCGCCGGATCAGGCCGCCGGCGAGATCGACTTCGACAGCGTCTCTGTCGACGTCGGCACGCGCGGCAACCCCGGTCCGGTCGAATACAGGGGCGTCGATACGCGGACGGGCGACGTGCTGTTTTCGGTCGGACCGATCGAAAAAAGGAACGAACAACCTGGGCGAATTTCTGGCCATCGTCCACGCGCTCGCCTATTTGAAGCAGCGGGGAAGCGCAAAGACGGTCTACAGCGACTCGCGCACGGCGCTTAAATGGCTGAAGCAAAAGGAAGTCGTGACGACGCTGCCCCGGGACGATTCGACCTTCGAGATCTGGGCGCTCGTCGACCGCGCGCTTAGCTGGCTGCGCGTCAATTCGTATCCGAACAAGGTGCTCAAATGGGAGACGGAGCGATGGGGAGAGGTCAGGGCGGATTACGGACGAAAAGGCTGAGGAGCCGGCCGGCAACTTCGGCTTCGGAACCGGTCGATTTGCGGCAAGCCGCACGATCGGGACGGCGCTTGACGGTCGATCCATTCGGGCGCGTGGATACAAAAAAAGGCCTTCCGCTGCAGAATCGCTCTGCGGATGGCCTTTTGTCTTGTTTCAGACGCTGATGCGAAGTCCCTGAAGCTGGGAGATGCCCTGACGGATGAGATGCTGCTTGCGCTTGGGGACGGGGAGCATATGGTTCAAAGCCGGGCCGTCGCCGAAGTATACGGCATTGTCCGTTACATAAGTGATCTTGGCTACGTTGACGTAGCAGTCGGAGGAGATTCGGACGAATAGCGCGTCTCTCGTCAAAGCTTCCGCCTGCTCGGCCGTCATTCGTTTTTTTTATCGTATAGTTGCGGCCGTGACAGCAAATTTGCCCTTGGGCGCCGATGCGGAAGAAATAGCAATCGTTCCGCGGTTCGAACTGATCGTACAAATTCATCGCTGCATCCATCTTTTCGTTTCCCCCTGTCGTCGAAAGTTTGGGTGGTAGCGCTTTCATTATAACGCATGGTACTTTGTCTTGGCTAGCGTTATTTTGTGAAATCGCACATGTTTTTTTTGGATTAATTCACGTCGGCTCGGCAGGAATCTTAAGTTCGACGGCGATGAAACGCATAAATGTCGAAGGCTGCCGCATGATGGCGAAGCGTTGCGACGGCGGCAGTCAACGCTTTAAGGCGGGACTTGGCCGGAAGGAAAGGCGAGCCGCATGTGTTATACTGGAAAACGATCGACGCCGGACAGGAGCGAACGAAAAATGGACGATTTGCGTTACCCGATCGGCAAGTTTACTTATGAAGGCGATATCTCTCCCGACGTGCGCAGGCAGTGGATGCAGGAGATCGCGGCGTTGCCTGAGCTGCTGTCCGAAGCGGTGCGCGGACTTGACGACGCGCAGCTGGACACGCCGTATCGCCAAGGTGGATGGAAGGTTCGCCAGGTCGTGCATCATATCGGAGACAGCCACATGAACAGCCTCACACGGTTTAAGCTGGCGCTTACCGAGGACACGCCGACGATCAAGCCCTACGAGGAGCAGCTGTGGGCGGAGCTATCCGACTCCCGCGACCTGCCGGTCGCGCCTTCGCTTGCGCTGATCTCGGCCGTGCACGTGCGTTGGGCCGCGCTGCTCGGTTCGCTCACGGACGAGCAGTTCGCCCGCGCGTTCTACCACCCGGGAAGCGGAGAGACGACGCGCCTCGATCGCTGTCTTGGCATGTACGCATGGCACGGCAAGCATCATACGGCGCATATTGAACGCCTAAGAGAGCGCATGGGCTGGTAATCCCTAAGCGAGCTCAGGTCCGACGACGGACCGCAAGAAGACGGACAAGCCCGGTCCCTCAAGGGAGCGGGTTTGTTCGCGTGCCCCTGATTCGGGTAAAATGATAACTTGAGGCGCAAATACGACCGGCTGCGGATCGCCCACGGCGGCTGCGGCACGCTCGAATCGGACAAGGAGCGCGCAACATGGGAAGCGACTGGCTGTTTGCATTGCTGGATATGATCCTCATCAACATCGTCCTGAGCGGCGACAACGCGGTCGTCATCGCGATGGCTAGCAAAAATTTGGACCCTGCGCACCAGCGAAAAGCGATCTTTTGGGGGACGTTCGGCGCGGTAGGACTTCGAATCGTGCTGACGTTCGCCGCCGTGACGCTGCTTCGGATTCCGCTGGTACAGGCTTGCGGCGGCCTGCTGCTGCTGTTTATCGCGTGGAAGCTGCTGAACGAAGATTCGCACGAAGAACAGATCGAGGCGAAGACGACGCTCGGCGGCGCGATCCGGACGATCGTCATCGCGGATCTCGTCATGAGCCTCGACAACGTCGTCGCCGTCGCAGGCGCGGCGCACGGCAATTTCACGCTAATCGTCATCGGTCTAGCGATCAGCGTACCGCTGATCATCTGGTGCAGCCAGTTCCTGACCAAGCTGATGACGCGGTTTCCGCCGCTCGTCTGGATCGGAGCCGGCTTGCTCGGTTACTCCGCGGGCGAGATGCTGGCGGGCGATCCGTGGATCGGCGACTATCTGGACGAGGCTGCGCCCGCGCTGCCTGAAATTTTGCCGATCGCGCTGGGCGTCCTTTTTCTGGCTTACGGCGCCATGTCGTTTTGGCGCGCGCGAAGGGTCTGGCGGCACAAACATTGATTACGAGCTTGGCGAACACGTTTAAGGGAGACAGATGAAGATGGCCATCGATCAAAGCAGCATGCGGGAATGGGGCAAGATGCTGCTCACATACAAGTTCGCGCTTGACGAAGTCAGCACGAAGCTGAACATTTTGAACGAGGAATTGCACTTCATTCAGAACTACAATCCGATCGAGCATATGAAAACGCGCATCAAGTCTCCCGAGAGCATTCGGGACAAGCTGATCCGCAAGGGACTGGCGGTGACGATCGACAACGCGGTGAACCATATCCGCGATATATCGGGCATTCGCGTCATCTGCTCTTTTTCCACCGACATTTATCGAATGTACGAAATGATCAGCAAGCAGCAGGACGTCACCGTGCTCGAAGTCAAAGATTACGTGGCCCATCCGAAGCCGAACGGCTATCAGAGCCTGCACCTGATCATCCTCGTGCCGGTGTTCCTGACCGACCGGATGGAGCAGGTGCCCGTCGAGATCCAGATCCGCACGATCGCCATGGATTTCTGGGCAAGCCTCGAGCACAAGATTTATTACAAGTTCAACGCGCAGGTGCCGCACGAGATCGGCCTGCAGCTGAAGGATACGGCGGACTTGATCAATTCGCTGGACAAGCGCATGTTCGCGCTGAACGAAGAAGTAAAACAATACCGTACGGACGAATAGCCAGAAGCCAGTACGAGCAAGCCGCGCAAAACTGCGTAGCTGTAAAGCGTCGCCGTCAAGGTCGCCATGAATGAAGCGAACGCCAACAGTCCGGTCCCCTGCCGCAGGGACCGGACTGTTGGCGTTCGGGGCGTTAATCCGCGCGGGAGACGTCGGTCATGAGGCGTCCGGCGATCTCGTCGAACCGCGCCAGCAGCCGCTGCTTGACGGGCGGCTCCGCGAACGACGCCAGCAGCGCGGCGCGCATCAGCCCTGCCAGCTCGGCGGGCGTGAATCCGAAGCGCGACGCGATCGTCTCGCATTCTCGCGTCATATCGGTTCCCGAGACGGTCGGATTGTCCGTGTTGACGGTGACGTACAGACCGGCATCGTAATAGGCGCGGATCGGGTAATCGTCCCAGTCCGCTACCGCTCGCGTCTGAATGTTGCTCGTCGGGCACATTTCCAGCGGAATGCGTCTCTCCCGAATCCAGTCGAGCAGTCCGGGGTCTTCCCGCAGCCGGATGCCATGGCCGATGCGCATCGCGCCCAGCCCTTCCACGGCCTCGCGAATATTGAAAGGGCCGGCCGCTTCGCCCGCATGAATCGTGATCGGGATGCCGGCCTCGCGCGCCGCGGCGAAGGTGCCCCGGAACTTTTCCGCGGGATGCGAGGCCTCGTCGCCGGCCAAATCGACGGCCGCGACGCCCTGGCCGCGCAGGGCGACGGCGGCCTGTATAACCGGGAGATTGATCCGGTCGTCGTGGTGCCGCATGCAGATGACGATGAGACGGGCGACGATGCCGCAGGCCATTTCACCGCGCTTCAGTCCGTCGAGCACGGCGGCGATGGCATCTTCCGGCGTCAAGCCTTCGCTCGTATGCAGCGCGGGCGCGAAGCGGACTTCGATGTAAAGGCAATTGCGAGTGGCCGCCTGCTCGACCGTCTCTTTCGCAACGCGCTTAAGCGCGGGGGCGTCTTGCAGCAGCGGAAGCACGAAACTGAATTTTTCCAAATAAGTAGTCAGACTGTCGCAGCCCGCGTCGACCTGCATGTAGGGCAGCAGATCCTCCGCGTTGTCCGCGGGCAGCGGGTAGGCGCGATCCGCCGCCAGCGCGAGCAGCGTGGAGGGCTTCACGCATCCGTCCAGATGCAGGTGCAAATCCGCTTTGGGCAGCGCTTCGAGCCAGTTGTCCATCCCGATCCCCTCCTCGTTGAATTCGCAAATCTCTTTTCGGCTTTAAGGCGTTTTGTCGTTTGCGCGCGTCAGCTTGGCGTAAACCGCGTCCGCATACTGCTCGTATGCGTCCTGTTGCGTCCAGCCCCGCTCGTTCATCATAAGCCGATAGCGAAGACGCTTTTCGGTCAGCTCGCCTTTCAGTTTTTCCGACCGCTCCGGATCCCGGCACGCTTCGAGCAAATCGGATAGCGATACGAGATCTTTGCGGATCTGCAGCTCTTCGGGAAGGGCGCCGGCGTTTTTGAGCAGCTTGTAAGACAGTCGCAGTTCCTCGGGCACGCCAGCGAGATCGTCATCGGGGAGGGGCTTGCCGTGCCCGGGCAGCCCCTCGAGCTGTCCCGATTTTTCGGCATCGCGTATTTTTTGCTCGGCAATGGAGACAATCCAATTCATCTGCTCACCGGCCTTCGCTTGTGATATTATACATTGTATCACGGGTTAAACGTTTGATTGAAGAACGGCTCGCCGGAATTTTCGAGACTTTGTTAATTTAGTTGACATTCGCATGCGTTTAAAAACGTAAATGCCAAGCGGATTAAAGTGTTTTATCCAACATTTGCGGCTTTTCAGCAAAAAATTCAACCGGGTTCACAAATCCGACGTACGGGTAAAAGGTATTTTCAATTGGGTCTGGCGTTTGTGTGACTAATGAGTTATAAAAGATAACAGGACATTCGTTCAAATCGAATTGCAAAAAGGTTCAAAAAGGGTGGTCGGACGTTGAACGTATATATGAACCATGACGGCGGCGGCGACGACTTCGTCGCGCTGCTCCTGCTGCTCCGCATGCCGGACATTCAATTGACGGGCGTCTCGGTCATCGGCGCAGACGGCTATCTTGAGCCTTCCGTACAAGCGAGCCGCAAGATTATCGACCGGTTCGGCGGGGCGCCGCGGGCGGGTCTCGACGTATCCCGATCGAATTCGCGCGGCAAAAATCCGTTCCCCGCGGCATGGCGGATCATGTCTTATTATGTTGACGCCTTCCCGATTCTAAACGAAGCGGAGGCCGTTCTGACGCCGATCTCGGACAAGCCGGCGCATGTTCACCTGATCGACGCCGTGCGTCGGGCCGAAGGCAAGACGACGCTCGTATTCACGGGACCGCTCACGGATCTTGCCCGCGCGCTGGGCGATGCCCCGGATATCGAAGCGCGAATCGACCGCGTCGTCTGGATGGGCGGTACGTTCTTGCCGAAGGGCAACGTCGAAGAGCCCGAGCACGACGGCACGGCCGAGTGGAACGCGTTCTGGGATCCCGAAGGGACCGCGCGCGTATGGGAGAGCGGACTACGGATCGACATGGTCGCGCTGGAGAGCACGAACCAGGTGCCGCTCACGCTCGCCGCAAGAGACGCCTGGGCCAAGCTTCGCAAGCACGAGGCGATCGACTTCGTCGGCCAGTGCTACGCGCTCGTTCCGCCGCTCATTTTCCATGCGACCAATTCGACTTATTATTTATGGGACGTGCTGACCGCCGCTTATGTGGGCAAGCCGGATCTGGTCAAAGTCAAGACGGTGAACAGCATCGTCAGAACCGACGGCGCGGCGCAGGGAAGGACGGAGCTGTCGGACGGAGGCAGGCCGGTCAACCTGATCTACGACGTCGACCGCGACGGATTTTTCGCTTACATGACCGAGTTGCTGAAGCAACGCTAATTTATGGCTACCGCGGTTCGCGGCCTCCATTCGCCGGCTCGTACAGCGGTCCCTGGGGTCCCGCGCCGTAGATGCAAATACAAGTTCAAGAGACGGGGAGAGAATCAAGCATGAAGAAAAGCACGATGAAGCCGCTTAGCCTGATGCTCGTCGCCATGATGGCGATGCTGCTGGTGCTGTCCGGCTGCGGAAGCAAGAACAACAATAGCGGAGCGGGGTCGAGCGCCAGCGCATCGGCTTCCGAATCCGCCAGCCCGAGCGCTTCGGCCAGCGCGTCCGCGTCGCCTTCGGCTTCCCCTTCGGCTTCCCCTTCGGCGTCCGCCAGCGAATCCGCGGCTCCGGCCGACGGCAAGGGCAAGAAGATCGGCATGGTTACCGACCTCGGCGGCGTCAACGACAAGTCGTTTAACCAGCAAGCCTGGGAAGCCCTGCAGAAAATCGCTACGGATACGGGCGCCGAGACGAAGTATCAAGAGAGCAAAAAAGGACAGCGACTACATTCCGCTTCTGACGAAGTTCGTCAAAGACGGCTACGACCTGACCTGGGGCATCGGCTTCCTGTTCGCGGACGCGGCTACGACCGTCGCCAAAGCGAACCCCGAGTCCAAGCTCGCCCTGATCGACACAACGCCGACAGAAGCGTTGAACAACGTCGAATCCGTCCTGTTCAAGGAAAACGAAGGCTCCTACCTCGTCGGCGTCGTCGCAGGCTTGACGACCAAGACGAACAAGATCGGATTCGTCGGCGGCATGGAGCTGCCGGTCATCAAGAAGTTCGAAGCGGGCTTCAAAGCGGGCGTTGCGGCCGTCAATCCGGACGCGAAGATCGATGTGAACTATGTCGGCGACTTCAGCAAGCCGGACCAAGGCAAGCTGGCTGCGGCCACGATGTACGACGGCGGCGCGGACATCATCTTCCACGCTGCGGGCGGCTCCGGCAACGGCGTCTTCAACGAAGCGAAGGATCGCTTCAAGGCCGGCAAAAAGGTATGGGTCATCGGCGTCGACAAAGACCAATCGATCGAGTTCGGCAACGACGTGACGCTGACTTCGATGGTCAAGAAGGTCGACGAAGCCGTTTACCGCGTCTCCAACGACCTGCTCGCCGGCAACTTCCACGGCGGCCAGACGGTCGAGCTCGGACTTAAAGAAGGCGGCGTAGGCCTGCCTGTCGAAAATCCGAACGTCTCCAAGGAAATTCTCGACAAGGTCGAGGATTACAAGAACAAGATCATCAGCGGAGAAATCACGGTTCCGACGGAATAATTCCGGCGCTGCACGGAATCTCCGCAAGGGCAAGGCCGCTTTCGCGAGCCTTGTCCTTTCTTCCGTTTTAACGCTTTTGATATGGGGACAGGAGCTGATATCAGATGGGGCAAGCGGTACCGGTGGTCGAGCTTAGAGGCATCACGAAGCGTTTTCCCGGCATCGTCGCGAACGACGCGATCAGCCTGGAGCTTCGCAAGGGCGAGATTCACGCGCTGCTCGGGGAGAACGGCGCCGGCAAGTCGACGCTGATGAGCATATTATTCGGCCTGTATCAGCCTGACGAGGGCGAGATCCGCGTGAACGGCAAGCCGCAGGCGATCGACGGTCCCGGCAAAGCGATCGAGCTCGGCATCGGCATGGTCCATCAGCACTTCAAGCTGGTCCAGCCGTTCACGGTCGCCGAGAACATCGTGCTCGGCATCGAGCCTTCCAAGGGCCTGTCCATCAACTACAGGCAGGCGAACGCCAAGGTCAAGGAGCTGTCCGAACGCTACGGACTGATGGTCGACCCGACGGTGAAGGTCGAGAATATAACGGTCGGCATGCAGCAGCGCGTCGAGATCTTGAAGACGCTCTACCGCGGCGCGGAAATCCTCATTTTCGACGAACCGACGGCCGTATTGACCGTTCAGGAGATACACGAGCTGATGCAAATTTTGAAGCGGCTCGCAAGCGAAGGCAAGTCCATTATTTTGATCACGCACAAACTCAAAGAGATCATGGAAGTATCCGACCGCGTCACGATCATCCGCAGAGGCAAGGTCGTCGGCACGGTGAATACGTCCGAGACGAACGAGAGCGAGCTTGCCGAGAAGATGGTCGGGCGGCGCGTGTCGCTCGACAAACCGAAGGAAGCCGCCAAGACGGGCGAGATCGTGCTCGAGCTGTCGGGCGTTACGGTCGCGGGCGCAGACAAAGGAAAGCCGGTCGTCGACGGCGTATCCTTCAACATCCGGGCGGGCGAGATCGTCGGCATCGCGGGTGTCGACGGCAACGGGCAGCATGAGCTCGTGGAAGCGCTAACGGGTTTGCGGAGCTTGCAGAGCGGCGGCATCCGGCTGAACGGCAGAGATATCGCGCGCGATTCGATCAAGGACCGCATCAAGGCCGGGATGGCGAACATTCCCGAGGACCGCCAGAAGCACGGGCTCGTGCTCGACTTCAGCGTCAGCGAAAACTTAATCCTGGGATCGCCCGAGCAAGACCGGTTTTTCAAAGGCGGCTTCCTGAACAAATCCGAAATCGACCGGCACGCCTCGAAGCTGATCGAAGCTTACGACGTGCGGACGCCGGATATTCATAACAAGACGCGTTCGCTCTCCGGCGGCAATCAGCAGAAGGCGATCATCGCGCGCGAGATGGAGCGCGATCCGCAGCTGCTCATCGCCGTTCAGCCGACGCGGGGGCTCGATATCGGGGCGATCTCGTTCGTCCATGACCGGCTCCTGCAGGCGAGGGCCGAAGGCAAGGCCGTTCTGCTGATCTCCTACGAGCTGGACGAGCTTCACCGGCTGTCGGACCGCATTCAGGTCATTTTCGACGGCCGGATCATGGGCGAGGTCGATCCGCTGAAAGCCGGAGACGACGAGATCGGGCTGATGATGGCGGGCAAAATGCAGGCTGGCAAAGGAGCGTCGGCATGAACAAAGCGGCTGAAATTTTCAATAAACCTTCCACCTATATTCCGTTTATCGCGATCGTGCTCGGGCTGCTTTGCGGCGGGATCGTCATGTGGATCGGCGGCTACAATCCGTTCGAAGCCTACGGCGCGCTCTGGAAGACGGTATTCGGCACCAAATACGACTTCGGCGAGACGATCGTCGCCATCACGCCGATCTTGTTCACGGGCCTTGCGGTCGGCTTCGCCTTCCGTGCCGGCATCTTCAACATCGGCGCGGACGGCCAGTACATCATCGGCATGACGGCCGCGACGTTTATCGGTCTCAAGGTGCACTTGCCCGCGTTCATTCACGCGCCGCTCGCGTTGCTCGTCGGCATGCTGTGCGGCGCGCTGTGGGGCGCGCTCGTCGGCTGGCTGAAGGCGTATCGCGGCGTAAACGAGGTCATCTCGGCCATTATGTTGAACTGGATCGCGCTGTACCTGTCCAACTACATTCTCCGCGATTTTCTGGTCAAAAAAGGGCGAGCAGAAGACGCCGAACATCGACGAGACCGCCTCTTTGTCCATCGGCTGGCTCCAGAAATTCATGGAGGGCGCGCGTATGGACTGGGGCATCTGGGTCGGCCTGCTCTGCGTCGTCATTTTTTTACGTGCTGCTGTGGCGCACGAAGCAGGGCTTCGAGCTGCGCGCCGTCGGTCACAATGCCGATGCGGCGAAGTCCGCAGGCATCAACATCAAGGCGAGCTTCATCAAGACGATGATGATCTCGGGCGCGTTCGCCGGACTCGGCGGCGTCTTCTCGGTGCTCGGCGTATTCCACTATCAGGTCGTGCAGGCTGCGTCCGCGGGATACGGCTTCGACGGCATCGCCGTCGCGCTGCTCGGCGGCAACCATCCGATCGGCATTCTGCTCGGCGCGATCCTGTTCGGCGGACTGACCTACGGTTCGGCGGGCATGAACTTCGAAGCCGACGTGCCGTCCGAGATCGTTCGAATCGTCATCGGCAGCATTATCTTCTTCGTCGCCTCCCACGGCTTGATCCGCACCGTGATCCAGCCGATGTTCAAAAAAGCGCAAAGCGCGCGAACGGAAAGGGGCTGACATGAATGGGAACGTTGGCTGATCTCATCAATTCCACGCTTGTCTTTTCCGTCGCGCTCATCTTCGCAGCGCTTGGGGGCGTGTTCAGCGAGCGCTCTGGCGTGTTCAACATCGGTCTCGAAGGCATGATGACCGCCGGCGCGTTCGGCGCCGCGATCGCGAGCTACTATATGGAGACGGACGGCGGCGCGACGACTTCCTCGCCATGGGTCGGACTGATCGCGGGCGTCTTTTGCGGGTTCGTATTCGCCCTGCTGCACGCCTATGCGACCGTATCGCTCAAAGCCGATCAGACGATCGTGGGCGTCGTCATCAATATTTTGGCCGTCGCCGTTACGTTATATCTCGTCAAGATCATTTTCGACGGCGCAGGCGACACCTCGCAGCTGCAGAACGTATTCGCCAAGTGGCCGATCCCGCTGCTGTCCGACATTCCGTTTGTTGGTAGAGCTTTTTTCAACAGCTATCCGACCACGTATATCGCCTACATCCTGGTGCCGCTCAGCTCGTACATGCTGTTCAGGACGCCGTTCGGGCTGCGGCTGCGGTCGGTCGGCGAGCATCCGGGCGCGGCGGATACGGTGGGAATCAACGTTACCAAGTACCGCTATATCGGCGTGCTGATCAGCGGCGCGCTGGCGGGTCTGGGCGGCGCGACGATCACGCTCACGACGACGAGCAACTTTTCGCACAGCACGATCTCGGGCCAGGGCTTCATCGCCATCGCTGCGCTCATCTTCGGACGCTGGAACCCTTATGGCGTTTTCGGCGCCGCCTTTTTCTTCGGGATGGCGCAGGCGCTGCGGAACTTCCTGACCCGCTTCGAATTTTCGCAGTCGATCCCGACCGAGTTCCTGTATATGCTGCCGTACATTCTGACCTTGATCGTGCTGGCGGGCGCGGTCGGCAAGTCGGTTCGCGGACCGGCGGCGGCCGGAGAGGCGTACGACCCGTCGAAGCGTTAGCTGTCTCAGACGGCTTCAAGCCGCTCGTATCCTTTCGGATCGGGCGGCTTTTTTTTGTCGGCCGAAGCCAATATCAGTTATAATCGGCAATAGCGTCTTCAACCATTTTCGAATCGAAGCTAGGAGCGTTTACGCCAATGATCAATCGCAAAGTTACGCCTTCGGAGAGCGGCAAGCGTCTGCACCGTTTTCTCCGCAATCTGTTGCCGAACATCCCGCTAGGCCAGATCTACAAAATGATCGATTCCGGCAAGGTTCGGGTGAACGGCAAACGCAAAAAGCAGGACTACGAACTGGCTGCCGGCGACGAGTTGGCGATCTATATGGAAGACGAACAATACAAGGAAGCTTCCATCGGGCAGCAAAAGACGAAATACGTGGGCGTCAACGCCGATATTCACGTCGTCTACGAGGACGATCAGCTGCTCGTCGCGCTGAAGCCCGCCGGTATGCTCACGCATCCGGATCAAACGGATCAACGGGATACGCTGATCAATCGGGTGCATGCCTACTTGTACCGCAATGGGGAGCTGGACAGCCCGATGTTCATGCCTGCGACGGCCAACCGGCTCGATCGCAACACGAGCGGGCTCGTGCTCGTCGGCAAGACGGCCGGGATGCTGCACCAGCTCAATCAATGGATTCAGAAGCACGAGCTTCAGAAATATTACGTGACGATCGTCGAAGGCAGGCTTGAGGGCGAAGGCGAGCTCACGGACGAGCTCGTGCGCGACGAGAAGCGCAACCGCACGCGGGTCGCTGCCGGCGGTGCGGACGAAAAGCGGCTGTCCGCGACGACGAGATACCGGGCGATATCCCAAGGGGACGGATACAGTCTGGTCGAAATCGAACTCGTCAGCGGGCGGACGCATCAAATCCGCACGCACCTCCAGAGCATCGGGCATCCGCTGCTCGGCGACGTGAAGTACGGCGGTAAAATTTACGCAGGCATCAATCATCAGCTGCTGCACGCCTGGCGCGTCATACTGCCGGACGGTCGCGAATTCCGCGCGCCGGCGCCGCCTATCTTGAAGCGAACGGCGGACAAGCTGCGGCTCGAGGGGATCTGATCCGATGGACGAGCGAGAGCTGCTGACGCTCGTTAAGGCGGACGAGACGATGATGTCGGCGCTGCAAGCGGCGCGTGAGCTGAACCTGCCAGACTGGTGGATCGCCGCGGGCTTCGTTCGAAGCAAGGTATGGGACGTTCTGTCCGGCATGTCCGCGCGTACGCGGCTGCCGGACATAGACGTGATTTACTTCGACGCCGGCGACCCGGACGAGGCGACCGAAAAACGGTACGAGACCGAGCTTCGCTTGCGAATGCCGGACATGCCCTGGTCGGTCAAAAATCAGGCGCGTATGCATGCGGTTAGCGGCCGAGCGCCTTACCGGTCATCGCTGGACGCCGTCGCGAACTACCCGGAGACCGCTACTGCGCTCGCCTTGTCGCTCGACGCGGACGGCCAGCCCGTCCTTGGCGCGCCGCACGGGCTGGCCGATGTCGTCGCCATGTTGGTCGCGCCAACGCCCGCGTTCGCTGCGAATCCGGCACTCTACGACATTTTCGAGCGTAGAATCGAGGCCAAGCGTTGGGATCGGATTTGGCCAAGCGTCAGTTATGCGAGGTGACACGGTCGGTGCTGCTCCTCATCAATCGATTATAGCGACAACGGCAGACATGGATGTGGCTATCGCGCAAAAGTGCTCGATCGACAGCCGTCGCTGTTCGTCGTTCCGTCTATCGCGCAAAAGTGCACCATTTTTACTCGATTAGTCCTGGTTCTTGCATGAAGCGGCGATCTATCGTGCACTTTTGCGCGATATACCGCCAAAAGCCCACAAACCAGTCTTGAATGATGCACTTTTGCACGATAGCAGCAGGCAGGAGCGGGGTTGTTCCTGATGAGGAACAACCGGGTGCCTTCCGCGCGCGAGAGGGCGACAAATTTCCCGGTCAGGAACGCCCCGAGGACATTTGCTCAGGAGAAGGCAGTATTGTTCCTGATGAGGAACAAACGGCGCCGTTTGCGCGGGAGCGCCCGGTATTGTTCCTGATGAGGAAGACCGTCGCCGTTTGTATGTGAGAGTCAAGCTTTGTTCCTAAACAGGAACAACCAGGCGTCCTGTGTTATCGAGAGATCGGCATGGTTCTGACAACCCGCGCTTAATCTCATGGGGCGCGCGAGCTTTGCGAGATAACCGGGTCGGCGCGCGCCAATCGAAAAAGAAGCCGTCTCCCCAGTCCCAACGGACATGCGGCGACGGCTTCTTTGCGGGTTAAAACAGAAACTTGTCCGGATCGGCGCCGAAGCGATGATCGCGGTTCAGGTCGTCGATGAGCGCCATCTCGTCCGCGCTCAGCTCGAAGTCGAACACGTTCGCGTTCTCCGCGATCCGCGCCGGCGTCACCGACTTCGGAATCGTGACGACGCCATGCTGGATATCCCAGCGGAGCACGACCTGCGCCGGCGTTTTGCCGTGCTTCGCGCCGATCGAACGCAGCGACTCGTGATCGAGGTTGCCCTGCATAAGCGGGCTCCAAGCTTCCAGCTGGATCCGGTTCTCCCGGCAATAGCCGAGCAGTTCGCGCTGGGCGAGCAGCGGGTGGTATTCGACCTGGTTGACCATCGGGACGAGATCGCTGTGCTTCCTGAGCTCCTCCAGATGACGGATGTTGAAGTTGCTGACGCCGACGGCTTTTACCCGTCCGTCCGCATACAGCTTCTCGAACGCGCGCCAGGTGTCGACGAATTTGTCGGTGCCCGGCCAATGGATGAGCAGCAGGTCGACGTCGTCGAGACCGAGCCGGCCAAGCGAAGCGTCGTAGGCGGCCAGCGCCTTGTCGTAGCCCTGGTCGTCGTTCCAAACCTTCGTCGTGACGAACAATTCAGAACGCGGCACGCCGCTTTCGCGGATCGCCTGCCCGACGCCCGTCTCGTTTTTGTAAATCGCGGCCGTATCGACGCTGCGATAGCCCGCGTCGAGCGCGGCCCGCACGGCGGAGACGACCTGCGCGTCGTTGTCCATTTTCCAGACGCCGAGTCCCAGCCAGGGCATGCGGACGCCATTATGCAGCACGGTGCAGGATTGAAGAGAGTTGGTCATCGTAGATAGCCTCCTGTCAAGTAGGGATCGTTCGTATATTCCGGCTTGAAGCTCGTTCGGCTTCAGATCAGCAGGTCCAGCCATTCTTCCAGCGTGACCGCGCCGAAGTAGAAGGTCAGGTCCACGCCTTCGAACGCGGCCGCGAGCGACTCCCGATCGTAGCGCAGCCCTTGAAGCATCTCGGTCACGTCGGCGATCTCGCCCCGGCCGAAGAAGTCGCCGTACACGGCCGCTTCCGCGATGCGGCCTTCCTGCACGTTCATGCGGATGTCGAACGTGCCGGCTGTCAGCCGCTTGCGCTGTTGGACGTTGAACGCCGGCGATAGCCCGTAATTCCAGTCCCAGCTGCGATAGCGCTCGTCGGCAAGCATGCGGACGGCTTCCCAATCCGCTTCGGTAAGCCGAAGCTGCGGAATCTCGGACGCGCCTTCGAAAATCGACGAAAGGATGCGGCTCCTGAACTGCCCGATCGTCATCGGTTCCGTCAAAAACTCCGAAATATTGGCGACGCGCGCGCGGATGGACTTGGTTGCCTTGGACTCGAACTTGAGCGGATTCGGCTTCAGCGCGGCGGTCACATCCTCCATGCGGGAATCGAACAGCAGCGTGCCGTGGGAGAACATCCTTCCCCCCGTAGCGAACATCGCGTTGCCGGATATTTTGCGCTCGCCGACTTGTATGTCGTTGCGGCCGGACAGCTCCGCTTCGACGCCCATGCGGCGCAGCGCCTTGACGACCGGCTCCGTGAACTTCCGGAAGTTGTGAAACGAGTTGCCGTCGTCCCGGGTAATGAAGCTGAAGTTCAAGTTGCCGAGATCGTGATAGACGGCGCCTCCGCCCGACAGCCTGCGGACGACGTCGATGCCGTGCGCTTCGGTGTAAGCCGAATTCACCTCTTCTGCGGTATTCTGGTTTTTGCCGATGATGATGGAAGGCCTGTTAATGTAAAAAAAGCAGGATCGGCTCGTCGCCCGACAGCTTGCGAAGGGCGTACTCCTCGAGAGCCAGATTAAGGGCGGGATCGTTGCCTCCGCCGTTGTCGATAAAAAGCAATGCCGTCTGCCTCCCGTCGAATGAGCGTCTTCTCTATTTTATGCCATTTGAGACTTGCGGACAAACCCGCTTTGGTTCATATTGAATTCATAATTGAAGGATACGGTAGGGGTATCCGTTTGTTCAGAAGCACCAAACCTTGGAACCGGGAGAGGATGACGTCCATGTTAAAGCTGTTCAGACTGCTCGCGCCGTACAGGGCTCTCGTCGTCCTTGTCATGGCGCTGATCCTGCTGCAGTCGCTGTCCGAGCTGTATCTGCCGACCTTGATGGCGGATATCGTCGACGAGGGCATCGTCAAGCGCGGCGGAGACACCGCTTATATCCTGCGCATCGGCGGCTTCATGCTCGCCGTGGCGCTCGCAGGCACAGGCGTATCGATACTGGCGAGCTACTATTCTTCGCGTATCTCGGCGGGCTTCGGGCGGCTCGTCCGCGGCCGCGTATTCACGCGCGTCGAACAGTATTCGCTGCAGGAGTTCGACAAGATCGGCACCGCATCGCTGATCACCCGCACGACCAACGACATCAACCAGGTGCAGCAGGTGCTCATGATGATGCTGCGGATGATGGTCATGGCGCCGATGATGAGCATCGGCGGCATCATCATGGCCGTATCCAAGGATGCCCGGCTGTCGCTCGTGCTCGTCGTAGCCGTGCCCGTGCTCGTGCTGACGATCGTCCTGGTCGCGCGCAAGGGCATTCCGTTGTTCAGAGTCATCCAGAAAAAGCTCGACAAGCTGAACCTCGTGCTGCGCGAAGGGCTGACGGGCATCCGCGTCATCCGTTCATTCGGACGGATCGGCCACGAGCAGGCGCGATTCGTCGAAGCGAACCGCGACCTGACCGAGACTTCGGTCAAGGTCAACCAGATCATGGCCGTGCTTTGGCCGCTCATGATGCTGATCATGAACTTCTCGAGCGTCGCGATCATCTGGTTCGGCGGTCTCCGGGTCAGCCACGGCCACATGGAGGTCGGGGACCTGATGGCGTTCCTCCAATACGCGATGCAAATCATGTTTTCGATGCTCATGCTGTCGATGATGTTCGTGATGGTGCCGCGCGCTTCGGCTTCGGCCGTCCGCATCAACGAGGTGCTGGAGATGTCGCCCGTCGTCAACGACGCGCCGCATGTGCGCGCCGGCCGCGCGGAGCTGCGCGGCGTCGTCGAGTTCGACGATGTCACGTTCAGCTATCCCGGCGCGGAGCAGCCGGCGCTGAAAAACGTCAGCTTCCGGGCGGAGCCGGGCGAAGTGACCGCGATCATCGGCGGCACGGGCTCCGGCAAGTCGACGCTCGTCAATCTGATCCCCCGGTTCTACGATGTGGATTCGGGCAGCATCCGGATCGGCGGGACCGACGTTCGGGAGCGTCCGCAAGCGGAGCTTCGATCCCTGATCGGACTCGTGCCCCAGAAGGCGGTACTCTTCACCGGGTCGATCGCGGACAACATCCGCTACGGCAAAGAAGACGCGACCGACGAGGAGCTTAGACACGCCGCTGAGGTCGCCCAGGCGGCCGAATTCATATCGGGCATGGAAGGCGGGTTCGCCGCGCACATCGCGCAGGGCGGCACCAACGTCTCCGGCGGTCAGAAGCAGCGCCTCTCCATCGCCCGCGCGCTCGTGCGGCGGCCGGACATTTATATTTTCGACGACAGCTTCTCGGCGCTCGACTTCAAGACGGACGCGAAGCTCCGGGCCGCGCTGAAGGGCGAGACGACCGAGGCGACCGTTCTGATCGTCGCGCAGCGCGTCAGCACGGTCATGGATGCGGACCGGATCATCGTGCTGGACGATGGCAAGATCGCCGCCGCAGGCACGCACAGGGAGCTGCTGCAATCGAGCGAGATTTACAAGGAAATCGTTTCTTCGCAGCTGTCGGAGGAGGAGATCGCATGAGTCAGCAACAAGGAGCGGGAAGAGCGGCGCCTCCGCGACAAGGCGGCGGGCCGGGCGGACCGGGCCCTTTCGGCGGACATCCGGGCGGAAGACCGGGCATGCCGGTGCAGAAGGCGAAGGATTTCAAAGGCACGTTTCGCAGACTCGTCGGCTATTTGATGCCTTTTCGATTCACGTTGATTACGGTGTTCGCGGCGGCGATCGTCAGTACGATTTTTTCCATTCTGAGTCCGAAGATCCTCGGTCATGCGACGACCAAGCTTTTTGCGGGCATCATGGGAAAAATGAACGGCGATCCGAACGCGAAGATCGACTGGCACGGCATCGAGATGATCATCTTTTGGCTGATCGGGCTGTATATTTTAAGCGCCGTCTTCAGCTATATTCAACAGTATCTCATGGCCGGCGTCGCCCAGCGCACCGTCTACAAGCTTCGCAACGACGTTAACGAGAAACTCGCGCGGCTGCCGCTCAAGTTTTTCGACTCGCGCACGCACGGCGAGATCTTGAGCCGCGTCGTCAACGACGTGGACAATATCAGCAATACGCTGCAGCAGAGCTTGACCCAGCTTATCACGTCTGTCGTCACGATCGTCGGCGTCATCGTCATGATGCTGACGATCAGCCCGCTGCTGACGCTCATCGTGCTTCTGACGCTGCCGCTCAGCTTTCTGGTCATCAAGGCCATCGCCGGCAAGTCGCAGGGCTACTTCATAAGCCAGCAAAAAAATCTTGGCGAGCTGAACGGCCACGTCGAAGAGATGTACACCGGCCATCAGGTCGTCAAGGCATATGGCCACGAAAAGAAGGCGGTCGAAAAGTTCGACGCGATCAACGACCGGCTGTACGACGCCGGCTGGCGCGCGCAGTTCGTCTCCGGCATCATGATGCCGCTCATGAGCTTCATCGGGAACATCGGGTACGTCGCGATCAGCGTCGTGGGCGGCGTGCTCGTCACGCGGCAGTCGATCAATATCGGCGACATTCAGGCTTTTATTCAATACGCGCGCCAATTCACCATGCCGATCACCCAGACCGCGAACATCGCCAACATCATCCAGTCGACGATCGCGTCGGCGGAGCGGGTGTTCGAGCTGCTTGACGAGAGCGAGGAGAAGCCCGAAGAGAGCAAGGAGCTCGATCCCGCTCACGTCGTGGGACACGTCTCCTTCAAGCATGTGGATTTCAGCTACAAGGACGACGCGCCGCTTATCGCGGACATGAACATCGACGTGAAGGCCGGACAAACCGTGGCGATCGTCGGTCCGACCGGCGCGGGCAAGACGACGCTCGTCAACCTGCTCATGCGTTTCTACGAGGTGAACGGCGGCACGATCACGGTCGACGGAACCGACATCGCCAAGCTGAAGCGCGGCAACCTTCGCAGCCTGTTCGGCATGGTGCTGCAGGATACTTGGCTGTTCGGCGGCACGATCCGCGACAACATCGCGTACGGCCGGGCCGGCGCGACCGAAGCCGAGGTGGTGGATGCCGCGAAGGCGGCGTTCGCTGACCATTTCATCCGCACGCTGCCTGAAGGCTACGATACCGTTCTGAACGAGGAAGCCTCGAACCTGTCGCAAGGGCAAAAGCAGCTGCTCACGATCGCCCGCGCCATTTTGGCCGATCCCGCGATTCTGATCCTCGACGAAGCGACGAGCAGCGTCGACACGCGTACCGAAGCCAACATCCAGACGGCGATGAACCGGCTCATGCAAGGACGCACGAGCTTCGTCATCGCGCACCGGCTGTCGACGATCCGGGAAGCCGATTTGATTCTCGTCATGAACAAGGGCACCGTGATCGAACAGGGAACGCACGAGGCGTTGCTTGCCAGCGGCGGTTTTTACGCCGACCTATACAATAGCCAATTTTCAGGCGGCAAATTTGCGGAAGACGCGAGCTGACGGGAAGTTTTATCCAAATTTCAGATTTTGTTCATGATCCATTCATTTGCCCGTGATACCTTGCTCATAGGACATGGGAGGAGTTGTTGGGCGAATGAACAATAAATGGACGATGCTCGCGGGGGTGGCGTTAACGGTTGCATTGCTGGCAGGGTGCGGCTCCAAAGCCGACGATAGCGGGGCTGCTGCGCCTGCGCAGGCGGCTGCCGGCGATCAGTCCGGCGGCGCAACCGCTGGCGATCAGGCTGCGGCCGGTCAAGGCGGCGGCTTCGGCGGCATGCAGGCGATGGGGACGCTCGGCAAGATCAAGCGCGTAAGCGGCAATACGATCACGATCTACAAGTCCTCGTTCCAGTCAGGCCAAGGCGGGGGACGTATGGGCGGCAATCGCCAAGGCGGCGGACAAAACGAGGGCGACGGTGCTGCGCCGAACGGAGACGCGCAGCAGCCGAGCGGCGATCCGCCGCAGCAGGGCGCTGACGGTCAAGCCGGCGGTCAGGCGGGACAAGGCAGGCAAGGCGGACAGGGAGGACAGCGTCCGGATATGGCGAACATGTTCACGGAAGAAACCGAGGATATTACCGTCACGGACGCGACGAAAATTTTCAAAACCGAGATGGCGGACGGCCAGCGAACCGAGACCGAGATCGCGATCGGAGATCTGAAGGCGGACGACGTCATCACCGTGACGCTGAAGGAGGGGACGCAAGAGGCCGAATCGATCCGCCTCGGCGGATTCGGAGGCGGCTTTGGCGGCGGCATGCGAGGCGGCCAGGGGCAGAGCCAAGGCCAAGGACAAGCGCAAACGAACGGACAGCAGGCTCCGGCCGGCGGCTGATCGAGGTTTTGTATTCGATATTTACGGACCGCATCTCTGTGCGCTGCGACAGAGATGCGGTTTATTTGCGTTTATTTAAGTTTATTTATGTCGCATTCCTAACTTTAACTTGTCCGATGATGGTGATAAACTGAGAACATTGACGTTTTGAATTGTATGGGGAGAGTGGTTATTCATGAAAAAATTGCTTGAGGAGCTGTCCCGCGAAAAAATCGTGGCGATCATTCGGGGCATCGATGAAGCGAACGGCGACCGGACGGCGAAGGCGCTCGCGGACGGCGGAATCGTATTTCTGGAGGTCACGCTTAATACGGACGGCGCGCTTGGGATGATCTCCCGTTTTCGCGAAGGGTACGCGGGCAAGCTCCGGATCGGCGCGGGGACGGTGCTGGACATCGGACAGGCGAAGGAAGCGGTGGCGGCGGGAGCCGAGTACCTGATCTCTCCTAACCTGGACGAAGAGATCGTCTATTACGGCGCCGAGAACGGAATCGAAGTTTGGCCGGGCACGATGACGCCGACCGAGATCGTCAAGGCGTACAAGGCCGGCGCGTCGGCCGTCAAAGTTTTTCCGTTCGCATCGCTCGGAGCCGCCTATTTGAAGGAGATTCGGGCGCCGCTGAACCATATTCCGATGATCGCTACCGGCGGCGTCAATCTGGGCAACATACAATCGGTGTTCGATGCCGGCGCCGTGGCCGTCGGGCTGGGCGGCAACCTCGTCGACAAGCAGCTGATCGCCGAAGGCCGGTTCGAGGAGCTGACGGCGCGCGCCCGCGCGTTCGCCGAAGCCGTACGCGAAGGAGCGGGAGCTTGAGCGCGAATTGGGCGGACGTCGTCACGATCGGCGAGAGCATGGTGCTTATGCAGCCGATCCACGACGGGCCGCTGGCTTACGCGCCTCTCTTCACGCGTTCCGTCGCCGGCGCGGAATCGAACGTGGCGATCGGCTTGGCGCGCATGGGGCTTAAGGTGCGCTGGATCAGCCGCCTTGGCAAAGATCCGTTCGGCGATCTGATCTTGTCGACGCTGGCGGGCGAAGGCGTGGATACGAGTCTGGCCGAACGTGACGACAGCCATCCGACGGCGATTTATTTCAAAGAATTCAAAGGCTACGGCGACCCTAACGTCTATTACTACCGCAAAGGCTCGGCGGCCAGCATGCTGACGCAGGAGCATATCCGTCCGGAATGGTTCGCGAACGCCGGCCATTTGCACGTGACGGGTATCACGCCGGCGCTCAGCCACGGCGCCGAAAACGCCATTCGCGCGGCGATGATCGCCGCCCGCGGCGAAGGATTGTCCGTGTCGTTCGATCCGAATCTGCGGCGCAAGCTGTGGTCCGAAGAAAAGGCGCGCCAGACGCTCCTGTCGCTCATCCCGCTTTGCGACGTGTTCATGCCGGGACTCGAAGAGGCCGAGTTTCTGCTCGGGTCCAAGAGCGAAGCCGAATACGGCGCCGACTTCATGGGCATGGGGCCGAAGATCGTCGTGCTGAAGCTGGGCGAGCAGGGCTCCGTCGCCTTCTCCGCCCAGGCCGCCGTCATGGCGGAGCCGCACGTCGTGAAGCGCGTCGTCGATACGGTCGGCGCAGGGGACGCCTTCGCCTCGGGCTTCCTGTCCGCATGGCTGGAGAACGAGCGGCAAAGCGACAGCTCCGATCTCAAGTCGGCACTCGAGCGCGCCAATCTGTCCGGCGCGCTGGCGACGCAGTTCAAAGGCGACTGGGAGGGCTTGCCGCGTCGCGAGGAGATGCTGCGTTTGCTTAGCGGCGGCAGCGAAGTGACGCGTTAAAAGCGCGTTTCCCTCACTGGCGATGCGCGCGAATTAAAATGCACGACATCGACATCGACATCGACATCGACATCGGCATCGGCATCGGCATCGTTATCTGTCCGCAAAGCGCATCGCGGCATGCCTTACGATGCGCGACATCGCCAATCTTTTCAAATCGCAGAACCGGCTTCATCTCCATTTACGCGGTATCCCCAAGCTCCAGGCTATGCAGCCTGATCGGCGGGATACCGCGTTTTATTTGTACAGCTGCCTGAACTTGTCCGGCGGCAGCCCGGTTTTGCGCCTGAACGTGGCGACGAAGTGGCTCGTATCGCGGAAGCCCGCGAGCGTCGCGACCCGCGCGACCTTCTCCTGGGGCCGGCCGATCAGCATCTCCTTCGCCTTGCGGATCCTCAGATCGATGAAGTACTCGTAGGGAGACTGGCCGAACGCTCGCCGGAACAGTTCGTTCATCGTGCTCGGGGGCATGCCGAGCACGGCTCGCATGTCGGCCAGGCCGGCATCGGGATCGGCATAGCGCAGATCCATCCATTCGATGAGCGGCCGCAGCCGCTCCGAGGCGCGTTCGACGGAATCCTGTCTGCCCGATCGGCCGTGACGCCGCATGGTGAGCAGGAAACGATAGGCGTCCGCGGACGCCTCCAGGCCGAAGGGATCGTCGTCGGCCTCGATGCGATCCAGCATTCGCTCCAGGTAACCTTCCAGAGGAGATTCCTTTTCCCAACGAACCGGCACGGGCTCGATAAGGCCGAGCGCGATGAGCATCGCGGCTGCCGCTGTTCCGCCGAACGTCAAGTAAGCCGTCTCCCAAGCCTCCGCTGCAGGCTCGTACATATGCGCCGTTTCCGGCGGCACCAGGATGCCCGATCCGGCCGGCAGGCTGTATTTGCGTCCATCGACGACAAAAATGCCTTCGCCGCTCAACGTTTGCAGCCAGTGGTAATAGGGATAACCGGTCGCGCGGGCGATTTTCCCTTCCTCGCGCACCGTTCCGATCGTCTCGACGAACAAAGGGAGGTGGCCCGTCTGCCCGGGCGGTATCGCGAATCTTCTGTAAGTTTGCATATGATCGCACATCCTGTTGATTTCTTATATCGAATCGGGAGATGATTATATTTTGCCGGACCCCGGAGTGGGATAAGATGAAGATATAATTATATGATAAAAGGAGTGCGCGCGCATGATCAACGATAAACTGCCGAAAATCTGGTATGGCGGAGACTACAATCCGGAACAATGGGACGCGCAGACGTGGGCCGAAGACGATCGGATGTTCAAGCTTGCCGGCATCGACGTCGCGACCGTCAACGTATTTTCCTGGGCATTGATTCAGCCGGACGAAGACACCTACGACTTCGCGTGGCTGGACGAGACGATAGACCGTCTCTATCGCAACGGCGTGTACGTCTGTCTGGCGACGGGCACGGGCGCGCATCCCGCCTGGATGGCCCGCAAGTATCCGGAGGTGACCCGGGTCGACTATCATGGCCGCAAGCGGAAGTTCGGCGGACGGCACAACTCCAATCCGAACAGTCCGGTCTACCGCCGTTTCGCCAAAGCGCTTGCGGGCAAGCTCGCGGAGCGCTACAAAGATCATCCTGCCGTACTGATCTGGCATATTTCCAACGAATACGGCGGCTACGATTACAGCGAGCAGTCCGAAGCGGCTTTCCGGACGTGGCTGCAGGCGCGCTACGGCACCCTTGACGCCCTTAACAAAGCCTGGAACACCCGGTTTTGGGGGCATACGTTTTACGATTGGGAAGAGATCGTGCTGCCGAATGCGCTGAGCGAGGAGTGGGACGGCAACCGGACGAATTTCCAGGGCATTTCCCTCGATTTCCGCCGCTTCATGTCCGACAGCTTGCTCGAATGCTATCGCATCGAATACGACGAGATCAAGAAGCATACGCCGCATCTGCCGATCACGACCAACTTGATGGGCTTGTATCCGGAGCTGGATTATTTTAAATGGGCGCCGTACCTCGATGTCATTTCCTGGGACAACTATCCTTCGCTCGATACGCCGGTCAGCCTGACCGCCATGACGCACGACCTGATGCGCGGATTGCGGCAAGGGCAGCCGTTCATGCTGATGGAGCAAACGCCGAGCCAGCAGAACTGGCAGCCGGTCAACTCGCTGAAGCGTCCCGGCGTCATGCGGCTATGGAGCTATCAGGCTGTCGCGCGCGGCGCGGATACCGTCATGTTTTTCCAGCTTCGCCGTTCGGTCGGGGCCTGCGAGAAGTATCACGGCGCCGTCATCGAGCACGTCGGGCACGAGCATACCCGCGTCTTCCGCGAATGCGCAGAGCTGGGCGCGGAGCTCGGCCGTCTCGGCGACAAGCTGCTCGATGCCAGAAGCGGCGCGCGCGTGGCGATCTTGTTCGACTGGGAAAACCGTTGGGCGCTCGATCTGTCTAGCGGACCGACCGTGCATCTGAAATACGTCGACGAAGTGCACAAATATTACGATGCCTTGTTCAAGCAGCACATCCCTGTCGATATGATCGGGGTAGAGGACGATCTTGGCGCGTACGACATCGTCATCGCTCCGGTGCTTTATATGGTCAAGCCGGGCTTCGCGCAGCGGGCCGAAGCGTTTACGGCGGCCGGCGGCACGTTCGTGACGACGTTTTTCAGCGGCATCGTGAATGAAAACGACATCGTCACGGTCGGCGGCTATCCGGGGGGAGCTTCGCAAGCTGCTCGGCATCTGGGCGGAAGAGATCGACGCGCTGTTCCCGGACACGAAAAACGCGATCGTCGTCAAGGACGCCGGGCAAGGCCGCTTGTCGGGCAGTTACGAATGCGGAATATTGTGCGACTTGATCCATGCCGAGAGCGCGCAGGTCGTCGCCGAATACGGCCGCGACTTTTATGCGGGCATGCCTTCCGTAACGGTGAATCGCTTCGGAGAGGGGGGAGGCCTGGTACGTTGCGACGAGTCCCGAAGCCTCCTTCCTCGAGGATTTGCTCGGGCAGCTGTGCGAGGATAAAGGGATTCTGCCGCTCGTCAGCGCGCCGGCGGGCGTAGAGTCGGCCGTGCGCGTCAAGGGCGACGATCGCTTCCTGTTCCTGTTGAACCACAATCCGGAGCCTGCCGTCGTCAAGTTCGACGTGAACGGCACCGAACTGCTGACCGGCGCCGACGCGCCAGGGCGTGTAGAAGTGCCCGGTCGCGGCGTCATGATCGTAGCCGGGAAAAGCTGAGCGGAGATTGGGCGCATAAACGGCGAGGCGAATAAATAGATTCGCTCGGCGGCATGCTAACCTCGACAGGAGGTGGAAGACATGACGGATCGTGAACAGGTCGTGGGCGTTCGCAAAAACGGCGATGGCGACATCGTGGAGCTGAAGCTGTCTTCGGGCCAAGTGGTAGGCTACAAGGAAGCGCAGCAGATGGCCAAAAACGATCAGATCGAAAACGTCAACGTTTTCCGCGGCCGCGACGGCGACGAGCATCTGCGCTCGAACCCGGACGGACGGGAAGACAACAATCTGGATAACCTGCCCGAATTCTAAGGAATGCCGGGTCGATCCGGAGCGCCGCCATGCCGCTGATTCAGCGGCTCGGGCGGCGTTTTCGTGTTCGGCTAGGAGTTTGTACATGTACATACAAGTGTTGAAAAAGAGCCTGGAATTCGGTAAGATGGAAAAGTAAAGGTACGTACAAGTAGGGTTGTTCTCGAATTCATTCGTTTTTATCCAAGGAGGTTGCGTCATGCTTCAAGTGAAGCCTTATGCGTTTTGGTTTATTACCGGCAGCCAGCATCTGTACGGTCCGGAGACGCTGGAAGAAGTAGCCGCGCACTCCCGCGAGATCGCGGAAGCGCTGTCGGCCCGCGTTTCGTATCCGATCCTGTTCAAGCCCGTCGTGACGACGCCGGAGGAGATTCGCCGCGTGCTGAACGAAGCGAACGCGGACGAGGATTGCGCGGGCGTCATCACGTGGATGCATACGTTCTCTCCGGCGAAAATGTGGATCGCGGGTTTGACGGAACTGCGCAAGCCGCTGCTGCATCTGCATACGCAGTATAACCGCGACATTCCCTGGGATTCGATCGACATGGACTTCATGAATACGAATCAAGCCGCGCATGGGGACCGCGAATACGGCTTTATCGGCGCGCGGCTCGGCATCGCCCGCAAGGTCGTCGTCGGCCATTGGACGAGCGGAGACGTTCATGCCCGCGTCGGCGCCTGGCAGCGCACGTCCGTCGCCTGGAACGAGAGCAAGCGGCTTAAGGTCGTCCGCTTCGGCGACAATATGCGGCAGGTCGCGGTGACCGAAGGCGATAAGGTCGAAGCGCAGATCAAGTTCGGCTGGTCGGTCAATACGCATGGCGTGGGCGACCTCGTTCAATACGTCAACAAGGTGACCGACGCCGAAGTCGAAGCGCTTCTCGGCGTCTACGCCGAGCGCTACGAGATCGTCGAGGCGGGCCGCTCCGCCGGACCCGTGCGCGATGCGATCGCTTATCAGGCGCGCCTGGAGATCGCGATGAAGCGATTTTTGGATGAAGGCGGCTTCACGGCGTTTACGACGACGTTCGAGGATCTGCACGGTCTCGAGCAACTGCCGGGTTTGGCCGTGCAGCGCTTGATGGAGCAAGGCTACGGCTTCGCCGGCGAAGGAGACTGGAAAACGGCGGCGCTTACGCGTCTGATGAAAATCATCGCGGACGGCAAAGACACTTCCTTCATGGAGGATTACACGTACCATTTCGAGCCGGGCAACGAGCTCGTGCTGGGCGCCCATATGCTGGAGGTATGCCCGACGCTCGCTGCTTCGAAGCCCCGCATCGAAGTTCATCCGCTCGGCATCGGCGGCAAAGCCGACCCGGCGCGCATCGTCTTCGACGGCAAGGGCGGCAAGGCGCTGAACGCTTCGATCGTGGATCTGGGAACGCGTTTCCGCCTGATCGTCAACGAAGTTAACGGGGTTCCTGTCGAACGCGAGATGCCGAAGCTTCCCGTCGCCCGCGTCCTGTGGAAGCCGGAACCGTCGTTGTCGGCTGGCGCGGAGGCGTGGATTTTGGCCGGCGGCGCGCATCATACCGTATATTCGTTCGCGGTGACGACGGAGCAACTGCTGGACTTCGCGGAGCTGGCGGGCATAGAGACGATCGTCATCGACGCGTCGACGAACGCAAGGCAGCTCAAGAACGAGCTTCGGTTCGGGCAGGCGGCCTGGGGCCGCTAATCCCGATCATCCAACTGCGCGATCAGAACCGTCGGGCCCTTTGAAGGCCGGCGGTTTTTTCGATGTGCGAGAAAGCTATAAAATCGACAGGTAACATTGTACAGCGCCTTACGCCCCCTCTCGTATCGTTGCGCGAGGCGAAAAAAGAGGATAGCGCTGGATGACGCAAACTTTTTAACCGATTGGACGAGCCGAGGCGGAGATGCCTGCCCTTCCTTGCAGGCATTCGCAGGTCATCCCTCGCGCAGGCAGATTGCGAAAAGGAGCGGCGGCGTCCCATTGCCCCCGCTGGCTTCACTTTCTCACCTTACGATAAGGTTAGGCGGCAATCTAAAAAAGGAGATACAATGAGAACTGCGGAATTAACCGAAGACAAGCCGAGCGAAGATGCCGGACTTAGATGGACTCAGATGACGCTATTTCGTAAATAACGGTACAATTGCGATCATTTCGGACTGGAGAGTCGTTATTTACCCGAGTTCAGGCTAAAAAAAGGTCGCCAACCCCGCAATAGAAGCTACTGGGTCCGCGAACGCGCCGCCAAGCGCGATAGAAAAAAATAAGGGCTCCTCAGTCCGTCCGCTGCGCACCATTGCGCTAACAAAGGTTGGTGGTTCTTGTTCACGAATCGGACAAATATCAGACACGAATTCGACACGGTTCGGCGCATGAATGTCACCGAATGGACAAGAGGATGCGGATGGTCGAAGTCGAATTTTGTCTTATAGTCTTTTTTAGACAGAATGACGGAGGCTTCGACATGAACAAACGGATGGGGATCGTCGCGAAAATGGTCGTCGGGATCACTTTGGTGTCCGGCATTACTTATGCGACCAGCGCGTTCGTGCTGCTGGAAATGAAGGGGACTTTTGATTTTTTTGCCGTTTTGGGTATTCGTTCTTCTGACGCTTGCGCTCGGCGTTTTTTTGGACCGGGTTGTTCGGCTTCTTCGCGGCGAAGTGGCTGCTGCGTCCGCTGCTGTCGCTGACGGCGGGCGCGCAGGAGGCGGAGCGGGGAAATCTCGGCGTCCGCGTGCATGCAGGCGGATCCGGCGACGAACTGGCGCAGCTCGGGGCGGCTTTCCAGGGCATGCTCGACAGGCTGAAGACGATCACGGGCGGCATCCTGGACAATTCGGCGCAGACGGACCAGCATGCCGCGGAGCTGCAGGACGCCATCTCCCAAGCCGCGTTTCAGATCGAAGAGATGTCCCGCCATGCCGAGCGGATCACCGAAGGCACGGAGCGGCAATTCGCCTCCGCCGAGGCGATGCAGGCGTCGGCCGAACGGCTGTCCGAAGCCGCCAGGATCGCCGACGAGAGCGCCGCGGCGGCGAAAGAAAAGACCGAGCGCATGAACGCCACGGTCGTGCGGAGCGAAGCGGTATTCAGCTCGATGGTGTCCGGCATGGATCACCTCGCCGAGCAGAATCGCGCCGCGCTCGCGATCGTACACCGTCTGCGCGACAACGCCGACAAGATCGGCGCGATATCGAACGTCGTCGGCGACTTCGCCGAGCAGACGAACCTGCTCGCGCTTAACGCATCGATCGAGGCGGCGAGAGCGGGCGAGGAAGGCAGAGGCTTCGTCGTCGTCGCCCAGGCCGTCAAGACGCTGGCGGGGCAGAGCGCGAGCGCGGTTAAGGACATACGGCAGCTGATCGCGCAGATCCAGGCCGAGGTCGGCGCTTGCGTCGAACATATCCGGCTTCAAGCCCGGGTGGCGGAGCGCGAATCCGAGCAAGGCAAGGCTTCCGCCGAAGCGTTCGGCGCCGTGGCCAGGGAAGCCGCCGAGGTCGGCGCCATCGTCGAGCGGATCGCGAGCCGGATGTCGGAGCAAGCCGAGCAGGCGTGCCGGACGCTCGGCGAAGCCCGCCGGGTGGCCGAGGCGGCGGGCGAGATTCGCGGCGGCGCCGAGCGGGTGTCTTCCGCGTCGCAGGAGCAGACGGCGGTGATGGAGGAGATCGCCGCCTCGTCCGAGTCGCTGCGGGCGAAGTCGCTGACGCTCAAGGAAAAGGCCTCCTTCTTTAATCGATAGGCGAAAAGCGATATGCGATGGTCGAAACAAGCTTCTTCCTTGGCCTCCCCCCTGCCGATCCTTTGGATGGGACTGACGCGGGAGGTTATTTTATTGCCCGTTTCGGAAAAATTTTTGGAAAAGACGGATGAAAAGGCAGGGATATTCCTCTATAATAAACGTAATAACGTTTAATTATGTGAGGAATATTGACAAAAAAATGACGCGATTGGCGATTCCGCCGCCTCGTCCGCCAAGGAGGTTCCGATATGACGACCGGTACGCCATCGGTATCGCAGCATGATCTGTATTTGTACAACAACGGAGAATTGTTTCGCGCTTATCGCGCTTTCGGCGCGCATCCTTGCGAACGGGAAGGCGCACGCGGCACGAGATTCGCCGTATGGGCCCCGCACGCCCGCGAAGTCAGGCTGGCCGGCGATTTTAACGGCTGGCGAGGCGAAGCGCACCCGCTCGCGCCTTCCGGCACGACCGGGGTCTGGCAGGCTTTTTTTCCGGACATCGCCGAAGGGGCGGCATACAAGTACGAGATCGTGGACGCCGCCGGACGAAGCTTCCTCAAGTCCGATCCCTTCGCGTTTTTTTCGGAGCTTCGCCCGGGGACCGCTTCCATCGTGGCGAATTTGGATAATTATTCGTGGGAAGATCATTTTTGGCAGGAGAGGAGGGGCCGAAGCAAGCCTTACGAAAGGCCGATGCTCATCTACGAGGTCCATCTGGGCTCCTGGCGAATCGACGGCCCCGAGCAATTCTGGACGTACGAGCGGCTCGCGGGCGAACTCGTCGATTATGTCGCGGACAACGGATATACGCATATCGAGATTTTGCCGCTCACCGAGCACCCGTTCGACCGATCCTGGGGCTACCAGACGACCGGCTACTATTCGGCGACCAGCAGATACGGACATCCCGACGGACTCAAAAAGCTCGTGGACCGGTGTCACCAACGCGGGATCGGGGTGCTTCTGGATTGGGTGCCCGGCCATTTCTGCAAGGACGATCACGGACTTCGCCGCTTCGACGGGGAGCCGCTCTACGAGCCGGGCGATTGGCGGGTCGCCGAGAAGCCGCTTTGGGGCACGCTGGCGTTCGACTTCGGACGGCCGGAGGTTCAGAGCTTCCTGATCTCGAACGCGCTCTTCTGGATGGACGTGTATCATATCGACGGTATCCGCGTGGATGCCGTAGCCAGCATGATCGACCTTAATTTCGACAAGCCGCCCGAGATGCACACGAAAAACAAGCGCGGCGGCGCCGAAAACCTCGACGCGCTCGCCTGGATCCGCAAGCTGAACGAGGTCGTGTTCCGTTATTATCCGAACGCGCTCGTCATCGCCGAGGATTCCTCGGCCTGGCCGGGCGTGACGGCTCCCGTATACCTGGGCGGGCTGGGGTTTAATTACAAATGGAACATGGGCTGGATGAACGATATGCTGAAGTATATGGAAACCGAGCCGGCGCATCGGCCCCATGTGCACAATCTTGCGACCTTCTCGATGATGTACGCTTACGCCGAAAACTACGTTCTGCCGCTGTCCCACGACGAAGTCGTGCACGGCAAGCGGTCGCTGCTGAACAAAATGCCTGGCGCTTACGAGGAGAAATTTGCGAACTTAAGGCTTTTCTACGGCTACTGGATGACCCATCCGGGCAAAAAGCTGCTGTTCATGGGCGGCGAGTTCGGGCAGTACGACGAGTGGAAGGACCTGGGCGAGCTCGATTGGCCTGTGCTCCGATACCCGCTGCACGATTCGATGCGGCGATTCACGCGCGATCTCGGGTCCGTGTACCGGAACGAGGCCGCGCTGTGGGAGCAGGATCACTCGCCCGACGGTTTTAATTGGATCGATGCGGATAATGCCGCTCAAAGCGTGCTTTCCTATATCCGGTACGGAAAAAAAGAAAAACGCATCTCGTGGCCGTCTGCAACTTTTCGGCTGCCGCGCATCCGGTTTTTCGCCTGGGCGTGCCGTCGGGCGCGTCATACCGTCTGGCGCTGAACAGCGACGCCGCCGACTACGGCGGCTCCGGCGCGGCGATGCCCCGCAGGTTCAAGGCGGAGCGAAGTCCGCTGCACGGCCAGCCCTTCAGCATGGAGGTCGTACTGCCTCCGCTGACGTTCCTGCTCTTCGAGCCGGATGCGTCCGTGGAGGACTAGCAAGTCTGGCACATTCTCAAGGAGAGCGGGGAGAGCAGGATGCATAAAAGCGAATGCATTGCCATGCTGTTGGCGGGCGGCGAAGGCCGCCGGCTCGGCGTATTGACCAAGGACCTTGCGAAGCCCGCCGTGCACTTCGGCGGCAAGTACAGAATCATCGATTTTACGCTCAGCAACTGCGTGAACTCAGGGATCGATACGGTGGGCGTCCTGACCCAATACCAGCCGCTCGTGCTTAATCGATATCTCGGCATCGGCAGCCCGTGGGGGCTCGACCGCAGAGGCGGCGGGATGCACGTCCTGCCGCCGTACGTCCGCTCCAAAGGCGGCACGTGGTACAAAGGAACGGCGAACGCGATCTACCAGAACATGGGCTTCATCGAAGGCTACGATCCCGAGTACGTGCTGATCATTTCCGGCGATCACATCTACAAAATGGACTACGACGAATTGCTCGAGTCTCACAAGCGCAATCGCGCCGACGCGACGATCGCGGTCATCACCGTGCCGTGGGCCGAGGCGAGCCGATTCGGCATTCTGAGCGTGGACGAGGACGACAGGGTGGTCGAATTCGCGGAAAAACCGAAGCAGCCGAATAGCAACCTCGCGTCGATGGGCGTCTATATTTTCTCTTGGAAGGTACTGAAGGAGGCGCTGATTCGCGACGAGGCGACGCAAGGCTCTTCGAACGACTTCGGCAAGGATATCATTCCGACGCTGCTCGAGGACGGCGCGCGCCTGTTCACCCATCGCTTCGACGGCTACTGGAAGGACGTCGGGACGATCGATTCGCTCTGGGAGGCCAATATGGATCTGCTGGAAGACGAACCTGCGCTTAACCTGAACGACCGTTCCTGGCGCATCTATTCCGTCAATCCGAACATGCCGGCGCACTACCTGTCGCCGACGTCGAGCGTCCAGAGCTCGCTCATCAACGAGGGCTGCGTCGTCGAAGGCACCGTCAACCGATCGGTGCTGTTCCAGTGCGTCACCGTCGGCGAAGGCAGCTTCATCGAGGATTCGGTCATCATGCCGAACGCGAAGATCGGCAAAAACGCGCGGATCGTGCGCGCGATCGTCGGCGACGGCGCCTTCGTCGGCGACGGCTGCGTCATCGGGAGCGCGGACGCCGCCGAGATCGCGGTCGTCGGCAGCGGCGACCGCATCGAAGCCGAAGCCAAACTCGAGGAGGCGAAGTCCTGATGAAACTGCCGCTTATGGGCGTCATCAATTTGATTCACGAGACCGAGGATATGGGCCCGCTTACGAGCGCCCGCTGCCTCGCCACGGTGCCTTTCGGCGCCCGCTACCGTTTGATCGACTTCGTTCTGTCCTCCATGGTCAATTCGGGCATGAACAAAGTCGCCGTGTTCGCCCATACCAAGTACCGCTCGCTGATGGATCATTTGGGCTCGGGCAGCAACTGGGATCTGCACAGCAAGCAGAGCGGCCTGTTCGTCCTGCCGCCGTCCATTGAGGACCAGTCCGATTTCGGCAAGGGCGACCTGTATCAATTTTACCGGCACCGGGATTACTTCGCGCGCAGCCCGCTCGAATACGTCGTCGTCGCGCGCAGCCATATGGTATGCAACATCGACTTCGCCAAGGTTCTCGACCAGCACCGCGCCCGCGGCTCGGACATCACGGTCGTATGCAAGGAATGGCCCGAAGCGGCTACGGGTCTGACGCGCAAGGCGAAGCTGGACGCCGACGGCCGGATCGTCGACATGCAGGATCACTTTGGCAGGCTCGCGAGCGACGTCGTCTCGATGGAAATGTACGTCCTGCGCAAGGAGCTGCTGCTCGACCTCGTCGACACGTCGCTCGCGCAGGGCAAAGACCACTTCGTCCGGCACGCCGTCATGCCGCGGCTCGGCGAGCTGAAGGTCGACGCTTACATGCACGAAGGTTTCCTGGGCGTCGTGAACAACATCCCCTCCTATTACAAGCACAGCCTCGAGCTGCTCGATCCGAACGTGTGGAACGAGCTGTTCTTCGAGCCCGGTCCGATCTTCACCAAGGTGAAGGACGAGCCGCCGACGCGCTATCGCGCCGGCTCCTCGGTGACCGGCTCGCTTATCGCCAACGGCTGCGATATCGAAGGTCGCGTGGAAGGCAGCATTCTGTTCCGCGGCGTCAAGGTGCACAAGGATGCGGTCGTGCGCAATTCGATCGTCATGCAGAACGGCGTTATCGGCGAGCATGGGCTGCTGTCGAACTGCATTCTGGACAAGGAAGTGGAGATCCGCAGCGACCAGCAGCTGATGGGCGCTTCCGATCTGCCATATATCGCGCTGAAGCGCAAAATCATCTAAATCGGAGGTGTTCCATGAACGTTTGGTTCGTGGCGTCCGAGGGCGTCCCTCTCGTCAAGACGGGGGGGGCTCGCGGACGTCATCGGGGCGCTGCCCAAGGCGCTCGGCGGTCGCGGCATCGACGTGACCGTCGTCCTCCCCAAATACGGGAGCATACCCGAAGCTTATCTGGAAAACGCGACGTTCAAGGGCTATTACTATATCACGATGGGATGGCGCAGAGAATATTGCGGCTTGTTCGAGGTTAAGGCCGACGGCGTGCGTTTCCTTTTTGATCGACAACGAGTTCTACTTCAGGCGCGAATCGCCGTACGGGTACGGCGACGACGCGGAGCGTTTCGTTTTTTTCAGCTTTGCGGCCGTTGAAGCGATGCTGCGGGAGCCGTCGCTGCCCGACGTCGTGCATTGCCACGACTGGCAGACCGGACTCGTGCCGTTTCTGCTCCGCACCAGGTACGCCTACGAGCCGGCCGTGCAGCGCGTGCGGACGGTGTTTACGATTCACAATTTGCAGTATCAGGGCGTCTTTTCGCGCGAGCTGCTGCAGGATCTGCTCTCCGTCGGCGACGACGCCTTTACGGGCGACGGACTTGAATTTTACGGCGCGGCGAGCTGCATGAAGGCGGGGCTTCGCTTCGCGGACAAGCTGACGACCGTCAGCCCGTCCTATGCGCTGGAGATTCAGACGGCCGAATACGGTGAAAAGCTCGACGGCGTCCTCCGCCAGCGGGCGGGCGATCTGGTCGGCATTCTGAACGGCATCGACACGCAATCGTACGATTCGATGACCGATCCTGCGCTGCACGTACGGTACAGGGATTCGCTGGCCAAAAAAAGGCAGAACAAACCGGCGCTGCAGCGGGAGCTCGGGCTCGCCGAGGACCCCGACGCGCCTTTGATCGGCGTCGTCTCGCGGATGGTCGGGCAAAAAGGCTTCGACCTGATACTGGACAGCCTTCCCGCCTTGATGGACGAAGGCGCCCAGCTCGCCGTGCTCGGGTCGGGCGATCCGCACTTCGAGCATATGCTCGGCGAGGCGATTAACCGGTATCCGGGGCGGCTCGCGGTCTGGTTCGGCTTCAACGAAGGGCTTGCGAGACGAATCTACGCTTCGTCCGACCTGTTCCTGATGCCCTCCCGCTTTGAACCTTGCGGCCTGAGCCAGCTCATCTCGCTGCGCTACCGGACCGTGCCGATCGTGCGGGAGACGGGCGGGCTCAAGGATACGGTAGAGCCGTTCAACGAATTCGCCGGCACAGGCACGGGCTTCACCTTCGGTCCTGCCAGCGCGCACGATCTGATCTATACCGTGCGGCGCGCGCTCCGGTTTTACCGGGAAGAGCCCGAAGCGTGGAAGCGGATCGTCACGAACGGCGCGAAGCGGGACTATGGGTGGGGTAGCTCGGCCAAGCAATACGAACTATTATATAGAGAACTCGTTAAATAGAGGGCGGTCCGCAGCGAAGGCGGCCCAATAGGAGAGGGGAATGCTGGCATGGCCCGACATCTCGTAATCGGCAACGGCAAGATGCTCATGAACCTGGACGATCATTGCTTCATCCGCGATCTTTATTTCCCGTTCGTGGGTCAGCTCAACCATATCGGCGGTCAGCAATGCCGGTTCGGCATCTGGTGCAACGGCGCTTTCGTCTGGCTGGACGATCCTTCCTGGCGCATCGAGCTCGGCTACATCGAAAATTCGCTCGTCACGAACGTGATCGCAAGACACGACGGACTCGGCCTCGAGCTGTACGTCAACGACGGGATTCACCAGCGGGAGAGCATCTACATGAAGCGCGTCGTCGTTCGCAATTTGACGGGGGAACCGAAGGACGTGCGCGTGTTCTTCCATCAGGATCTGATGATCGACGGCAACGAGGTCGGCGACACGGCGGCTTACTATCCGATGAATCGTACCGTGTTCCATTACAAGCGTTCCTCCTACTTCATGTTCAACGGCCGCTCCCAAACCGGGGGCATCTACCAGTTCACGACCGGCATCAAGCGATTCCACTCGGCCGAAGGAACCTGGCGCGACGCCGAGGACGGCGAACTGATGGGCAACGCGATCGCCCAAGGCTCCGTGGACAGCACGATCAGCTTCAGGGTGGAGCTGCAGGGCGGCGCCGAGAGTTCCCTGTATTACTGGATGTCCGTCGGCAGCGATCTGGAGGAAGTCAAACGCCTCGACCAGTATGTGCTGGAGAGCGATCCGGAGAAGCTGCTGAGCCGCATCGTCATCTATTGGAACCATTGGCTGACGAAGGTCGGCACGCAGTACCAGTTCGGCGATCTGCCGCCCGAAGTCGTGCGCCTGTTCAAGCACAGCCTGCTCATCGTGCGCACGCAGATCGACGAACGCGGCGCCATCATGGCCGCCAACGATACCGATATTCTGCAATACAACCGCGACCACTACAGCTACATGTGGCCGCGCGACGGCGCATTGATCGCTGACGCGATGTCGCTGGCCGGTTATCACGGCACGGTCGCGCCGTTTTTCCACTTCTGCAATGACGCGCTTGCGCCCGAAGGCTACTTATATCATAAGTACAACCCGGACGGCACGGTCGGCTCCAGCTGGCATCCGTACGTCGTGCACGGCATTCCCCGGCTGCCGATCCAGGAGGACGAGACGGCCCTCGTTCTATTCGCGCTCTGGAAGGATTACGAACGGCACGGCGAGATCGAGCTGCCCCAGTCGCTCTATCCGAGCCTCGTGCGCAAGGCTGCATCTTTCTTGTGCGACTACATCGAGCCTTCGCTCGGCCTGCCGCTGCCGAGCTACGATCTGTGGGAGGAGCGCTACGGCATCTGGACGTACACCGCGTCCTCCGTCTACGGCGGCTTGATGGGAGCCGCGTACTTCGCCGATCTGTTCGGAGATTACGAGCGCAGCGACCGTTACCGCAACGTGGCGGAGCGAATCAAGCTCGGCATGCTGACGCATCTGTGGGACGAAGCGTCGGGCAGATTCGCGCGGGGGCTCGCGCTTCGGGACGGCAAATGGGAAAAGGATATGACGCTCGAGAGCAGCGTGTTCGGTCTGTTCGAGTTCGGCGTTCTGCCCGCGGACGACGACCGCGTCGTCCGCACGATGCATGCGATCCAGCAAGGTCTGTCGATCAAGACGGACATCGGCGGCATCGCCAGGTACACGAACGATTACTATTTTCAGCAATCCGACGATCTGGAGCGCGTGCCCGGCAACCCTTGGATCATTTGCACGCTGTGGGTCGCATATTTCCAGATCGAGACCGCGACCAGCCTGGCGGATCTCGAGGCGCCGCGCGTCACTTTAGAGAAAATCGTCCGTTCGACGCTCGAGGGCGGCAACATGCCGGAGCAGATCCATCCGACGCAAGGGACGCCGCTTTCGGTGGCGCCGCTCACTTGGTCGCATGCGACCTACATCAAGACCGTGTGCCTTTACGTTCGCAAGCACGAGGAGCTCGCGTCGAGCGCTGCGAAGGGGAGCGCCGTGTAAGGCGCTTCGGCGAGTTCGCTAGAAAGATCGACTGCCATCCTCCGACGCCGGGGGATGGCTTTTTCGTTTTTGACCGAAAACGAAACTTTTTCCGGCCGTTCGGTGTAAATAGGTAAGTGACGAAGCGCGAAAGGAGTGCCATATTCATGATTCGAACCCAACCTCGTCCTTCTGCCGAGCCATTGATTACGCCTGCCTTCTTGATTCTTTGCGGGACTTCGCTGCTTTGTCTATTCATGCTTGTCGTCAGGGAAGCGCAGGTCGGCGACGCGCGCTATCGGTTCCTGCTCTGGAATCTTTTCCTGGCCTGGCTTCCGCTGCTTGTGTCGATGGCCGCGGCTGGCGCCGATCGCGCGCTGACGAAGATGCCGGCCGCGCGCGGCGGACTGCTGCTCGTTTTGGGCGTCGGCTGGCTGCTGCTTTACCCGAACGCGCCGTACTTGACGACCGATTTGATCCATCTGATCATGAATCCGGCCTATAGCTGGCGTCAGTCCACCGAATCTCTGATACTCTGGTACGATCTGATCGTCTTTTTTCTTTTCGCCTGGTGCGGATTGCTGCTCGGTTACCTGTCGATGCGGCAGTTCCATCGTCTCGTCTCCGGGCATCTCGGCAATTCGGCGGGATGGCTGTTCATCGTAGCCGTCTCGTTTCTCGGCGGCTTCGGCGTCTACTTGGGGAGAGTCATCCGGCTCAACAGCTGGGACGTCGTCTTCAGTCCGTTCAGACTGGCCAACAGCGTCATCGGCGGCATCAATTCGAACGGCGCGATCTTGACGATCTTGTTCGGCATGCTTATCCTGATCGTTTACTTGTCGCTTTACGGACTCGGCATGCATCGCGGGTACGGGCGAGACGGCGTTGCCGGGGACGGGGCCGGCAGGTTATCATAGTACATAGTTACAGTTGCTCGAGTCTAGGAGGCGGAATTCATGAGTTTCTTCAAAAAGTTAACGGAGACAGTCAGCAAAGGGGTCAGCACCGCCACGGAGAAGGCCCAGCAGACCGTTGAGATCACCAAGCTTCACTCGCAAATCGCGGGCAAGCGCAAGGAGATCGAACGTCAATATAACGATATCGGCGAAGCTGTATATAAGGCTTATCTTGCCGGCGATCTGTCCAGGGCGGAGACCGAGGTGATCCCGGCCTGCCAGTCGATTGCGGACAAGGACCGCGAGATCGGCGCTTTGGAGGATCGGATTCGCGAGCTGCGCAATGAAAAGGAATGCGAGTGCGGTCAGCGCGTCCCGTTCCAGACTCGATTTTGTCCGGCTTGCGGCAAGCCGTTCCCGGAGCCGGCGCCCGTTCCGGCGGCGGAAGCGCCCGACGGCGGCGAGCTGTCCGTATTGTCCGAGGATGCGGAGCCGGTTCGCGCGTCGGCGATCGATATTTATCCGGAGGCCGAATCCGGCGAAGAAGCTTGGGCCGCAAGCCGCTCCGTGCCCGAAGACGAGCCTGCGGCGAACGAGCCCGAGCCGGCGCCGGTCCTGCCGGTCGTTCACGTTTGTACGGCTTGCGGGGCCGAAATGCCGGAGGAAGCGAGATTTTGCCAGGATTGCGGCAATCCGATGTATCCTTGACAGGAATGAAATGGCGATCTGGGGTCGAGAGGCTGTCTTAGCGGCGCGTGCCGTTAAGACGGCTTTTTTTTTTATGAATATCGCCATGCACGTACTGCCTTCGACGCGCATGCAAAAATAGAACTGCCGATTTGGAAGTTCTTAGGGGGTTGTAGAGTCAGCATTCATTAAGCCAATTTGGTGACGGAAAAGCCGCTTTCTTCAAGCTGTTTAATCATTTGAGACTGCTTGCGAAGCTGACGTTCAGCGCGATGCCGATCCAGGTAATCGGGTCCCAACTCTTGATACGGACGGCGATGAAGCAGGAGGTGATAGACGATTCGAAGCAAAGTATGGCCCAGCGCAACCAACGCTTTCTTCTTGCCCAGTCGTTTTACCCACGACCAATAACGGGCAGAAAGCCTTGTATTTCGTGTCATCGAGGCCGCCCAAGCACATTCGCAAAGGATCGCTTTTAGTTGACTGTTTCCGGACCTTGCCCGCTGCCGTTTTTTTTACCCGCACTCTCGTGATTGCCCGGACTCATACCTGCCCAAGCTGCCAGACTGTGGTCGCTTTTGAATTGACTCATGTCCGTTCCGATTTCGGCCAAGATCACGGCCGCCGCGTTTTCGTTGATTCCCGGTACGGTCAGCAGCAGGTTGAAGCTCTCCTCTTTGTCTTTGGTGTAGTTGCGAATATGCGTTTCCATCTGAGCGATGGAGGACTCGATGTATTGCAAATGCTCCCAGGACATACGGATCATGCTGCGATGGTGAGCGCGAAGGCGGCTGTTAAGCGATTGAAGCAGCTTGGGAGATTTATGCCTTAGCGCACCCTTCATGTGCGTCTCCAGAAAATCCATCGTGATGACCTCGTGATCCACAATCTTCTGGAGCAACAGGCGGCCGGAAACGCCGAAGATGTCGGACATGTGCGAGGTCAGCTTCACATTGGCATCCTGCAGCAGCTTGTGAATGCGGTTTTTCTCCGCTGTCGCTTCCTGGACCAACTTCTTGCGGTATCGTGTCAGATCACGCAATTCGCGAATATCGACCGGGGGGGACGAAGCTGTTCTCGATCAAACCGCAGCGAAGCAGCTTGGCAATCCATTCAGCATCCTTGATGTCGGTCTTACGGCCGGGTAGATTCTTGATATGATGTGCATTGGCAAGCAGCAGATCGAAATCGAAGGATTCCAGCACGTTCCAAACGGGCTTCCAGTACACGCCGGTACTTTCCATGGCGACCTGACTACAACCTTGTTCCGACAGCCACTCGCCAAGGGCCAGCAGTTCGTCGGTCATCGTGCCAAACGTGCGAATTTCGCACTTGGGCTTTTGGTCAAGCGGACCGGACAGCACACAAGCGACGACGGATTCCTGGTGCACGTCCAGTCCAGCACAACGCTCTAGAATGGCTTCAAGCATACCCATGCGCTCCTTTCCATCATGAAAACCAGGAAGACAACCTGAAACGTGAAAATTTTTTATCCGGACTCGCAGTCCAATAGCCTGTGCTTCGAAGGTTGTCCATTCAGTTTTGTGTTCGGGGTAAGATCCACCGCAAAAAAACCACGAACTTGACCTGGTCAACTTCAGTATCTTAGAAATCACTAAAAAAAGGCTACGATGAGATATTCATCATAGCCTGTGACCCGGCAGGATCATGAATGTTTTGTGTGGCGCGCCTAGCCAAGCTAGGCACAACTAGCCGGTGCAAGTCCGGTCGAGGTAAGAGCCAAGTCGCCTCGTAGCTGACGGGCAACTGGTGGAGAGATCCTAAGGTTGAAGCCCCGTGACAAAGTAACTCCTTGGAGTGCGAGCAAATCGACAGGCCGTAACATGAAGTGAATCCTGCCGCACCGTCAAAAAAGACCCGAAAGGGACAAGAGAGAGCCGAGCCCCGGACACATGGGCGAAGGCCATGGAACGCGTGAAGCCCTTGGAAGCGCAGCGCGGAAGAACTCTCCGGTGTACGGGGAACGGCATGCCGAGAAAGTTGTGTCTGGAACTAGGGAGACCCTCCCCCCCGCACGAAATTTTTTTTTCGTAAGGAGCAGACCTATAAGCCCGAAAGGCGAAGTGGCGAGCTGCGGGAAGGGAGTCGGAGGGGGCCATAGTACCGATGAAGTGAGGACAACAAAACCTCATGGAGGGAAGGGCCCCTGCTTTGTTCATGTACTTGGAGGAGGTAAGAGTCAGTGAATGCAGCTCAACCTGCTAACGACACCAAAGTAAAAGCTCGACAACTCCAACAAGCACTAAGCCTTGCAGCCAAGGAAAATCCGCGGCGGCGATTTCATGCGTTATACGACAAGGTGCACCGCAGCGACATCCTATGGGAAGCATGGAAGAGGGTCAAAGGAAACGGCGGAAGCGGTGGGGTAGATGGAATGACCATCGACCACATCGTGAAAGTCATCGGCGAAGAACGATTTGTGGACGAAATCCAGACGACGCTCAGGAAAGGGGAATATCGCCCACTACCGGCAAGACGCAAGGAGATTCCGAAAGCGGACGGCAAGATGCGGCCGCTGGGCATTCCGGCGATCCGGGACAGAGTCGTGCAAATGGCGACGAAAATCGTGGTGGAGCCCATCTTCGAAGCCGACTTCAAAGACTGCTCGTACGGATTCAGACCCAAGCGCAGCCAGCATGGGGCGATTCGGCATATCCGCCGAGCGGTGAAGAAAGGCGTCTACTGGGTGGTCGACATCGATATTCGCGGCTACTTTGACAACATTGCCCATGACAAACTGATGCAACTGGTGGAGCAGCGGATCAGTGACCGAAGGGTGCTGAAGCTGATTCGGCAGTGGCTGAAAGCAGGTTTCGTGAAGGATGATCAGTTTCACGAAACCGACTTGGGAAGTCCGCAGGGGGGGCGTCATCTCCCCGTTACTTTCAAATCTGTATCTGAACTACCTGGATACCATCTGGGAGAAGAAGTTCGCAGAGACGGGAACGATGGTGAGATACGCCGATGATCTGGTGATCCTGTGCAGAACCAAGGAACAAGCGCTAAGAGCGATTGACGTGCTCAAGGCGGTATTCGGAAAGCTGGAAGTCGAGATGAACAGGGAAAAGTCGAAGCTCATCAACCTGTGGGACGACAAACAGGGATTCGATTTTCTGGGGATGCATCACCGGAAAATACCGAAGAAGCTGAAAGGGAACAAAACGGTGTCTATCCTCCGCAGTTACCCGTCCAAGAAGGCCATGAAGAGCATGAGACAGAAGGTGAAAGAAGCGACCGAGCCGAGAAACCGCCTGTACTGGACGATGAACCAGATGGTGGCGGAACTGAACCCCAAGATTCAGGGGTGGAAGAACTACTACGGGCTTGATTCCTTTGCCGCCCCGTTCCTAAACAAAATCGACTGGTACATCCGAAAACGCCTCACGCTGTTCTGGAACAAGAAGCGCAACCGTCGTAAGAAACACGCGAAGTCCAAGCAAGCCGCCATGGCGGCACAGTTAGCAGGACTAAAGAAACTCGCCAGCTAAAGAAAGTACCGTAACGCTGAAGGACGAAGAACATCGGAAAGCCGGATGAGGGAAAACCTCACGTCCGGTTTGATGCAGGGGGGAGCTGGAAAAGTAAAAGGAGGGCTTGCGCCCTCCGATGAAATTTCAGTTCTCTACTCTACGAATTAAAAATTAAGGAAATTATTTAGGGTATTTTGTGTTAATAAAAATAACATATTATTAAGATATTCATAAAATAGTAATCAAAATAATGAAAACAAGCAGACAATTCATATTATATGTTATAAAATATAACACAAAGAAGCAGGTGTATGAATTCGAAGAAAAACCGTTCTGGCAAAGGAGGGGAGCGATATGGCGGCAATGTCTCATAAAGACGCCAATCCCGATAACAGGCCGACCCGCGTCAGCTTTCCGATCACCGAACCCAAGGAAGAGCTGTCGTCGGCAATGGCAGAAGAACGCGCGGCTCCGAACCGACTGCAGGCCGACGATTATAATCAGTTGGCCGATCTGCGGTCGACGATCGGCAGGGTTTCGCGTTTGCTGTTGGAGGGCGGCAGTCTCCAGCAGGCGCTGGACGCGATCGAAGAAACGCTGGGCAATCCGATCGCCGTGCTCAGAAGCCGTGATGGCGAGTGGCGGTCGCGCGGGCTCGGCGCGCCTGACGCTGCGCCGCTCGTTGCTGAGGCCGCGGCTTACGTGAGGCGCGAAGGGGAGCGATCGTCGGCCTCCGGCTTTGTCGGCACTGACGACGGAAGAAGCGTATACATCCATTGGATCGCGAATCGCCTGACGAATCCGACCGCTATCGCGCTCTTCGAGCTCAACCGTTCGGTCACGGCTTTGGACATGCTGATGCTGACGCGTCTGTCGGCGTTTTTGGATTTGGAGATGGCCAATATCGATGCGGTGAGAGAGGTTGAAGGAAAATACCTCGAGCTTTTTTTGCAAGACTGGCTGGCGGGTAAAATCGTCTCCGAAAGGGATTGGACGGCGCGAGCGGAGGTGTGCGGATGCGAGTTGAACCGGGCCGGCCCGCTGTCCGTCGCGGTGGTCGGCCTGGCGGAAGCCGGGAGCGATGAAGCGGACGGCAAGGCTGCGGATCTGGCCCGCCGGCTCCGGACAGGGGGGCGGCGGCCGGGAAGCGAGCTGCTCGCGGCGGCTTATGGCGGCGAGCTCGTCCTGATTTTGTCCGACGGCGGCGAAAGAGACCGGGACGAAACGAGCGCGGAAGCGCAGCTTCGGGGGCTGCTCGGCGAGCTTCGCGGGGGAGCTCGCATTGCCGGCGCTCAGGCTGTTCGTCGGCCGCCCGGTCGAAACGCCGGAGCTGCTGCCGACCAGTCTGTCGCAAGCGAAAAGGGCGAAGCAGGTCGCAGAAGTTTGCGGTCTGGCGGGCGAAGTCGTTTCCTACGATAACCTTGGCGTATACGCGCTGCTCTACTTGATCCCGGGCGGCGAAGAGCGCGAGCAATTTTTGCGCCGTTATATGGCACCGCTGCAGCAGGCGGACCGCAAGGGCGGCGGCCGGCTGGCGGAGACGCTGGAAATGTTTTTCAAATGCAACGGCAATATCAAGCTGACGTCCGAGAAGCTGTATGCGCATTACAATACGATCGTCTATCGGCTCGACAAAATCCAGAATATTCTGGGCGTGTCGCTCGACGATCCCGAAGACAGGCTCCAGCTCCAGCTGTCGCTGAAGCTCGGACAGATATCGCCAGGCAGCTAATGAACGTCGCGGTGCCGCAGCCTATAACGGCGCTTATGAACGTTCAAAAGCCTCCGGCCGCAGCGAATGCGGACCGGAGGCTTTTTTACGCTATCTAATCTGGCGCGGCTTCGCCGCAAGTCGATTAGAAAATGCCGGCTTTAAGAATGATGACGAGCAGTACGTAGAGTACCAGCGCGAACGCTGCACCTGCCATGGCGCCGCCGCCGTGTCCGCAACCTGCGCCTGCTACTGCGTATCCCATAGTAACAACCTCCCGATATGGTTTATGTGATGAGCGATCACACAGTCATCATATGCGGAGGACGGCGGGCGGCTTGTGCGTTCGCCCGTTTACGAAGGCAACGCATTATTTATTATCGGCTTCGGCTTGGGCCTGTGGCTGGATACCCGGGATCCGATTGCGGATATTGACGATCCGCGTCTCGGCGGTCTCGGGACCGCCGCAGCCGATGCGGACGTGGGATGCGGCAGAGACGCCGGTAACGTCCACGATGCCGATCTCGATCGGCGCGCAGGCGGAAAAAAAGAATGCGGACGTTCCCGAAGGGGGAGGCGCCGCCGGAAGCGGCCTGGCGAACAGCGCGTAAAATTCAAAGCGAAATTCGTCGCTGCCGAATGTCGCGAGGGACCGCTGAACCGCCAATACGCGGGAATTCAGCTTCGCGCCGTCCCGATTGTCCCCGATCTCGAGGACGCCGGCATTGGAGATGGTGTTGACGTCAACGAATCCGACGGCGGATACGCGGCTTCTCATCGGTTATTCTCCTTCCTCGGGCAGCGCCGGCAGCGGCGCCAGCGGACCGACGATCACGGACTCCGGCGGCGTATCGAAATAGGAGTAGAGCGTCATGCTCTGCGTATCGCCGATCAGGAGCGACGAAGAGCTCGACACGCCAAGAATGCGAATGGATCCGATCCGAACGGGTTCGTTGTATACGTTCATTTGGTCGAACGTCGCCATGTCAGCTTCTCCTTTGTCCGGCGGCTTCGGCGGCTCGTCTGCGCACATAGCTGTCGAATGCGGTCAGGATATCCTTTTTCACCTTATCCATCACGCTTTGCCGCCACGCCGCGAGCTCCCGATCTCCGGCTTTCTCGGGCAGGGGCATCGTCCGCGCATAATACTGGATTCTCGCCCCTAGCTGCGCCTTCACGTCCTCCGTCACGGCGCGCAGCTCCGAAGGCTGGAAGTCGAGACCGTTCTGGGCCGCGAGCGCGGACAGATTCGCCGGCGCTTCTCCGTTCATAAATTCGGCCCCTTCGCTGAGCAGACCCGGGATTTGCGGCTCGGGCCCTTCCTGGCCGACTGCGGGCGTCTGCCACATTCCGGGCGTAGGCACGTCGAACGCGTCGACGCCCGATTGGCCGTTCGGGCTGAGACCGATATTCAGCGTGCCGTCGAGTCTGCTGACCTTGAGCTGGTCGAAATGATATTCGACGTGTACGGGCGGCTTGCGCTGCAGGTCCTCGACACGGGTTTGCAGCTCCGCGATTTGGGCTTGCATCTGCGTCTGCTGTTGCGTCAGCGTCGCGATCTGCTGCTCATAGCTTCCGATCCGGTCGGTTGCCGCTTGCATTTGAGCTTCGAGCGTCTGCAGCCGTTTGGCGATCTCGTCGCACACCTGTCCTTGAGAGGGATAGTACCACACGGCGTTCATGATCGATTCCTCCTTTGGGGTGCAGGATACGAGAGCGGAGCCGAGGCGATTCGGCGGCCGATCAGGTCGGATTCGGCAAAGGAACGAGCGCCAGCGGCGAATCGGCGTTCGCGACGGTCTCTTCCGTCAGCTGGGCGGCAGGCTCGGTGAATCCGCCGGTATTGTAAAGCTGGGATAGCGATTGTATATTTCCGGCGCTGCCGATTTGCAAGACGGATGAATTGGAAACGGCGTCGACGCGCAGTTGCCCGATCGCGATGTGCTGATAAATGGTCAAGGACATTTAGACGACCCCCGAGTTGCCGCCGACTTGCGCTTCCGAAGAGTCGGCAAGATCTTGATCGTTCGTATTGGTCGAGCTGATGCTATTCGTTCTTGGAAAGTCTCCGGTAACGAAGGAGCCTGCGCCTGCGAACGTTTTTGTCGTGCTCGTAGGCGTGATCTGCAAACAGTCGCCGAATTGAACGACGCCGCTGGAGCCGATGCTGACGATTTTGACAGCTCCTACGATGCTGGGCATGCGGCAACGACTCCCTTTTGAATGGTCATGTCGTATTGTATGAAGGCAGGAGCCCAGATGTTCCCGTTCGCAGGGTTTCCGCACGCCCTCGCCCAGGCCCGCATAAGCTGATGTTGATTGACAAACGTCGGTGCGCCGCGCCGCGCGCGATGGCCGCAGCAACGTTTTACCTGGGAGGGAGGGCGCAATCCATGTCATTTTTCGATGAAGGGCCGCTTCCCGATTGGCGCGCGATCCGCCAACTGCTCGGCAAGGATCTGCCGTGGGACTTGGTCAAGCAATGGGAACATCAAGATCATTCGTGGCTTAACGATTATATACGAAAGCTCGGATTCGGCAATTCGGGGGAAAAGACGGCCGCTTCCGCGGGCGTCGGGCCTGAAGCCTACGTCACAGCCAGTCCGCAAATGGAGGCGCGAAAGGAGCAAAAGCGCGTCGTTGCGACGATCAAGCCGCCGCCGGGCACGGACCGCGGCGCCATCCGCATGTACGCGACGGCCGACAGGCTGCGCGTATCCGGCCTGCCCGGCGAGGCGACCGCTTCGCTGAAGCTGCCCTGCCTCGTCTTGCCTAAGACGGGAAGGGTGGTCTGGAAAAACGGGAAATGGGTCGTCGTATTCAGTCGCAAGCCGCCCAGGCAAGGCGAAGTCGAGCTGTTTATCGGAGAATGAGCGCGGCAAGCGTGTTCAATCGTACCTGAATTCGCTATAATGCTAGCATCGGCACTTTTGCGAATACCGCGAGGGTGCGTTAAGAAACAGGGAGGACACGCGCTTGGAACTGGTCGACGTATCTGAAGTTTCCGCTGGATTGTTTATCGTTGGCGTCATTTTCATTTTGTTGGTCGGGGGGGTTGCTCAGCATGGGCATACTCCGTTTTTTTCAGTTGAAAAGGGGACAAGGCTGGACCTATATGATCGGCTCGATCGTTTCGCTCGCTGCGTTCATTTTTGTCGTCAACGAGTGGTTCGCCTAGGAAGTTCCCGATTTGACTCGGGCTGCGGGCTTTCTGCATGATGGGGATACGCTTTATTTGTGAAAGGGGACGGGACCGATGAGGAAAGCCGCCGTGGCGGCGATGCGGCTGCCGATCGTGTTTTACCGCCGGTTTATCTCGCCGCTCAAGCCGCCCACCTGCCGGTTCGCGCCGACCTGCTCGGCATACGCGCTCGAAGCGATCGAGGTGCACGGACCGCTCAAGGGCGCGGGCTTGGCCGCGGTGCGCATCTGCAAATGCCATCCTTTCCATCCCGGCGGCTTCGACCCGGTCCCGTCGCCTAAAGGCAAGCGGGCGGGCGGGCATCCGTCCGCTTGACACGGCCCCCCGCTCTGCGTTATATTTTGGCCAACACAACCGTATACCGATCCGATGAAGCGATGAGTACAAAGTTCGCGATCTATCTCAGAGAGCCGGGGACGCTGCGAGCCGGCATAGATCGACTTTGGAAGATGGTCCTGGAGGATTCGTGCTCGAGCGCCGCTGCCGCCGCAGGCCGTCGACGAGAGCATGACGCGCGTTCCGGCGTTAACGGAGCTGCCGGTCCGAAGACGACCGGCGCGAATGAGCCTTCGCGGCGCGCAAGCGGCGGAGGGAATTTGGGTGGTACCACGTGAGCGCAGACTCTCGTCCCATGACGGACGGGAGTCTTTTTTGCGTTTTCCGGCCGAGATCTGCGCCACAATCCCTACAGGAGCTGAAGAAGATGAACGAAGCGGGCAAAACCTTTTATATTACGACGCCGATCTACTACCCGAGCGACAAGCTGCATATCGGGCATGCCTACACGACCGTCGCCGGCGACGCTATTTCCCGATACAAGCGCCTCCGCGGCTTCGAGGTGCGGTATTTGACCGGCACGGACGAGCACGGCCAGAAAATCGAACGCAAGGCGCAGGACGCGGGCAAGACGCCGCAGCAATTCGTCGACGACATCGTCGTGGGCATCAAGGAGCTGTGGAAAAAGCTCGAGATATCGAACGACGACTTCATCCGGACGACCGAGCCGCGCCATACGCGGGTCGTGGAGGACATTTTCGAGAAGCTGCTGGCTAAGGGCGACATTTATAAAGGGGAGTACGAAGGCTGGTACAGCATCCCCGACGAGACGTTTTACACCGAGACGCAGTTGGTCGACGTCGTCAAGGACGAACAGGGCAACGTTATCGGCGGCAAAAGCCCCGACAGCGGACACCCCGTGGAGCTGGTCAAGGAAGAATCCTACTTTTTCAAAATGAGCAACTACGTGGATCGGCTGCTCGCGCATTACGAGGCGCATCCCGACTTCATCCAGCCCGAGTCGCGCAAGACCGAGATGATCAACAACTTCATCAAGCCGGGTCTCGAGGATCTGGCGGTGTCCCGGACGACCTACAATTGGGGCATTCCGGTCCGCTCCGATCCGAAGCATGTCATCTACGTCTGGATCGACGCGCTCTGCAACTATATTACGGCGCTCGGCTACGGCACGCCTGACGACGCGCTCATGGGCAAGTTCTGGCCGGCGGACGTGCATCTGATGAGCAAGGAGATCGTTCGCTTCCATACGATCTACTGGCCGATCATGCTGATGGCGCTCGAACTGCCGCTGCCGAAAAAGGTGTTCGCGCACGGCTGGCTGCTCATGAAGGACGGCAAAATGTCCAAGTCCAAGGGCAACGTGGTGGACCCGGTCAAGCTGATCGACCGCTACGGTCTCGATCCCGTCCGCTACTACCTGCTGCGCGAGGTGCCGTTTGGCTCCGACGGCACGTTCACGCCCGAGAACTTCGCGGAGCGACTGAACTACGACCTGGCCAACGATCTGGGCAATCTGCTCAGCCGCACCGTCGCCATGATCGGCAAGTACTTCGACGGCGTCGTGCCGGAGGCTGCCGGCTCGACGGCGTTCGACGCGGACCTGGAATCCGCGGCGGCGGCGGCGGTGCGCAAGACCGAGGAAGCGGTCGAAGCGATGGAATTTTCCGTGGCGCTTACGGCGATTTGGACGCTCGTCAGCCGGACGAACAAGTATATCGACGAGACGCAGCCGTGGGTGCTCGCCAAGGACGAGGCCGACCGCGGCGCATTGGCTTCGGTCATGGCCCATTTGGCGGAGAGCCTGCGCATCGTATCAATCATGCTGCAGCCGTTCATGACGCATGCGCCGGCCCGCATATGGGCCCAGCTCGGCATCGCCGAGGGCCGGGCGACCGCTTGGGACAGCATCGGCGCTTGGAGCTCGCTCGCGACCGGCGCGAAGGTGGAAAAGGGCGATGCGTTGTTCCCGCGGCTCGACCTCGAAAGCGAGGTCGCCTGGATCGTGGACATGATGGGCGGCGGCGCCAAAACGGAAGCGACGCAGGAAAAGCAGACGTCAAGCGCGCCTGCCGATGGCGGGCGAGAGGAGCCGAAGCGCGACGCCAAGGAAGAAATATCCATCGACGACTTCGCCAAGATCGAGCTGCGCGTCGCGCAAGTCACCGCTTGCGAGCCGATCCCCAAGGCCGACAAGCTGCTGAAGCTTCAGCTCGACCTCGGCGGCGAATCGCGTCAGGTCGTATCCGGCATCGCCCAGCACTACAAGCCCGACGAGCTTGTCGGCGCAAAGGTCATCTGCGTCGCCAACCTGAAGCCGGTCAAGCTGCGCGGCGAGTGGTCCCACGGCATGATTCTGGCGGCGTCGGAGGGCGGACGATTAACGCTCGCGTCCGTGCCGGAAGACATGCCTAACGGCGCGCTGGTCAAATAATATCGGATAAAAAAACCTGCGAATTCCCGCATTTCGCAGGTTTTTTTGTTTTAAATGGACGTTAGTTTCAGGTATAGTAGTACTAATAGATTAGCGGCATCGAGGAGGAGCAATTCGTGTACAGCGTCCCGGAGCGAAGGAGAAAAATATCCATTCGGACCAAGATTCTGTTCGGCAACGTTATCGTGATGGTCTTTTTGGGCATCGCGATCGTCGCCCTGACCGTACGGATCGCGTCCTTGCAAAATGAAGTGGAATTCATCAGCACGCATGACATCCAGGTGCACGAGACGGTCGACCAGATTCAAAAAGACGTGCTGGACATGGAGACCGGGATGAGAGGGTATGTCATCAGCGGCGACGAAGCCTACCTGGAGCCTTACAACACGGGCAAGGCCAGGTGGGAAGCGGATCTGAACGCCTTGTCGGCGCTCGTCATCGACAATCCCGCGCAGCTGCGCAACCTGGACAGCATCAAATCGAACATTCAGTCCTGGACGGATACGGCGAGCGAGAACGCGATCGGGTTCAAACGAAGCGGAGATACGGAGAGCCTCGACCGTTTTTTTCGGGAGAAAACAGGCAAGACGAAGACGGACGCGCTCCGGCAGCAACTGCAAAGCTTTAAGGATACGGAAATGAGCCTGACGAACCAGCGGGTGACGGATCTTAAACAAAGAAACGCCTCTTTGATCTTTTTCCTCTATCTTCTCTGGCTGTTCGTGGCCATCATCGCGATCGCCATCGCTTGGTTCATCTCCGGCTCCGTCATCAAGACGATCCGCAAGGTCAGTACGACGATCCGGCAGATCGCCTCGCAGGACGGGAATCTGGACAAACGGATCGAGATCAACACCCGGGACGAGATGATGGAACTTGGGGACTCGACCAATGCCCTGCTGGATTCGATCGAGCGCCAGAATCTCCGCAAGGACCAGATCGCGGAGATCGCCACGCTGCTTCAGGAGCAAAACGATATCAATGCCGTCGGCCGGCTGTTCATGAATCAGATGGTCCGCGTTTTCGATATTCCGTTCGGCGTCTTGTACGTTCGCGATCAGGCGAACCATCTCGTCAAAAACGCCGCATATGCGGAAGCATCCGAAAACTTCGGCCGCAAGGAGTTCCAGTTGGGCGAAGGGTTGGTCGGTCAATGCGCGGCAGGATCGCGTACGATGATCGTCAATCAGATTCCGGACGGGTACGTGAACATTCAATCCGGCATCGGCCAATCCGCGCCCAAACAGATCGTCCTGCTGCCGGTATCGTTCGAAAAATCCGTCGTCGGCGTGCTGGAGGTCGGCGCGTTCAAGCCTTTCAAAAAGGCGGATATCGAACTGCTCGAACAGCTCGCGGGCATGTTGGGCGTGACGATCCAGTCCGTGAAGAGCCGCATGGAGATGGAGCAGCTGTATACGGAGGCCCAAGCGGCGAACGAAGAGCTTCAGGTCCAATCCGAAGAGCTCAACGCCCAGTCGCTCGAGCTGCTTACGATGAACGACGAGCTTAAGCGCAGCTCCAACTTTAAAAGCGAATTTCTCGCGAACATGTCGCACGAGCTGCGTACGCCGCTCAACAGCATGCTGATCTTGTCCCAGATGCTGGCCGAGAACCGGCACGGCCATCTGAACGAGGACGATATCAGCTACGTCAATACCATCTACAGCGCCGGCAACGATCTGCTGAATCTGATCAACGATATCCTCGACCTGTCCAAGGTAGAGGCAGGCAAGCTCGACATCGAGATGGGCAACATCGTTCTGGCGGATCTGCAGCTCACGATCCAGAACAACTTCCAGGAAGTCGCCGCCAAGAAAAAACTGGACTTCGCCGTCCGGATCGCGCCGGAAACGCCGGCATGGCTCGAAACCGACGGATTCCGGCTTCAGCAGATCTTGAAAAACTTGCTGTCCAACGCATTTAAGTTTACCGAAGCCGGCAAAGTCGATCTGACGATCGGCGTCCAAGCGAACAATTCCTGGGGACAGCAGGAGGTCGCGTTCACCGTCACGGACACGGGCAGAGGCATCGCCAGAGACAAGCTGAGCCTGATCTTCGAGGCGTTCACCCAGGCGGACAGCGGGACGGCCCGCAAGTACGGGGGGACCGGTCTTGGACTAACCATCTCGTCTTCGCTCGCGAATATGCTCGGCGGACGAATCGAGGTCCAGAGCGAAGAAGGCAAGGGGAGCGAATTCACCTTGTATTTGCCGGCGCAGCGTTCGCTCGGCGAATTGGACGATGCGGTCGCATCGAGGCAGTTGGCGACTTCCGGCTCGTCGCTGTCCGCCGCCGATCCGGTGTCCATCGCCGTATCCGAGATGCCGCTGAGCACCGCGGAGCTGAAGGGACGCAACGTCCTGCTGGTCGACGACGACGCACGCAACCTGTTCGCGCTGTCCCATGTGCTCGAATCGCTCGAGATGACGTTCACGATCGCCCACGACGGCATCGAGTGTATGGAGCGGCTGCGCGTCGGCGACACTTACGATTGTATTCTGATGGACATTATGATGCCGGATATGGACGGCTTCCAGGCGATTCGCGAGATCCGCCATACGCTTCGGCTTCACACGCCGATCATCGCGGTAACGGCCAAGGCGATGAAGGAAGACCGGGACAAATGCCTGGAGGCCGGAGCGAACGCTTATATCAGCAAGCCGGTTCAGGTGCAGCAGCTCATATCCATCATGGTCGCTCAGATGAAGGTAGAAGCTTGAGGAGGTGGGGCCGGTTTTCCGGCCCCACCTTCATATCCGTAAGGAGGTACCTATGAGTCAGCTGAACATCGGAATCGCATTTGCGGGGGGACTCGCTTCGTTCATTTCTCCTTGCTGCCTTCCGTTATATCCGTCGTACTTGTCCTACATAACCGGTATATCGGTCACGCGCTTGAAGACCGAGTCCAGCAAAGAAATACGCGCCAAGACGATGGCGCACACGTTCTTTTTCATTTTGGGTTTTTCTGCCGTATTCTTTACCCTTAGCTACACGGCCAACACCTTTGCCTACACGTTTCGGGAATACCAAGACTTGATCCGTCAGATCTCGGCGATTTTGATCGTGCTGATGGGCTTGTTTTTGCTGGGCGTCTTTCAGCCGCAGTTGCTGCTCAAGGAGCGCAAGATGAACGTTGGCTGGCGTCCGGCCGGCTATATCGGCTCCTTTATTTTCGGAATCGGCTTTTCCGCCGGCTGGTCTCCGTGCGTAGGTCCGATTCTCACGGCGATATTGGCTTTGGCTGCCAGCGAGCCGGGGACTTGGGCAAGCATGACCGCGGCCTATTCGTTAGGATTCGGCGTACCTTTTTTCGTACTCGCTTTTTTTCATCGGATCGGCCAGATGGATCTTGAAATATTCCGACAAGCTGATGAAAATCGGCGGCGCGCTCATGATATTGATGGGCATTCTCCTGTTTACCGATCGCATGACCGAGATTACGATTTGGCTGAACCGGATTACGCCGGATTGGCTATTGTTCTAAGGTGCTTCTTGAAGTGCTTTTACGTGAAGTATTCGATTTTGGCGCTTGGAAAAGCTTCGAAGATGCGTTCGGTAATGAAAACGCGCAGCGCATCGGCCTGTTCGTCGGGATAAACGTATTTATGTTGACCCCAGCGTCCCCATTTCTTTTTCCGCTTCGCTTCGTCCATTTCAAGCTTTGTTTTGGGATAACGCTTTTCGATCGTCGTCTTGGCCGTTTTCGTAAAGCGGTGCTGGATCAGCTCGAAGGTCAAGTCCCGACCGGCATCGGACGGCAGCGCGGCCGCCAGGCGGTCCAGCAATTCGGCGTAGCCCTTTTCCCAGCCGTCGAACCATATGATCGGAGCGATAATGAAGCCCAGCGGGTAACCTGCGCTTGCGATTTTTCCGGCTGCCTCGATGCGTTCGGCGAACCGCGATGTGGCGGGCTCGAAGCTTCGGATGACATAATCGGCGTTAATGCTGAACCGAACGCGCGTATGGCCGCCATGCGCGATGCCGAGCAGGGAGTCGACGTGGTGGAATTTGGATACGAATCTCAATCGGCCGAGCGGCTGCTTGGCCATAAAGGCGATCGTCTCGGCGAGGGAGCCGGTAATATGCTCGAGACCGAGCGGATCCGAGGTACAAGCCGCTTCGAAGCGCGTGATTTCGGGATTGCGTGCGTCGATATAAGCCTTGGCGGCAGCCAGGATCTCCTCGATATTGACATATACGCGAATGTACGGCTTCGCGCCGAGCGTCGTTTGCAGGTAGCAATAATGGCAGTGTCCCATGCAGCCCGTCGCAAGCGGTATGGCATACTCGGCCGAAGGCTTCGACGTATCGAATTTAAGCGTTTTGCGCAGGCCGACGACAAGCGTTCTTTTCGCGATTTTGTATTGCTCCGTCTCGGTCTCTCCGGGAAGATTCGTGATCCGGTTGTGCGAAGTGGTCATCCTGTGGGGAATGCCTTCCCGCAGCGCCCAATCGCGAATTCGAATGCCCATCGGATAGTTGAGCGCCTCGGGCTCGAAGAAGACGAGCTCGGGTACGAACGGCTTGGTCGATACGGATTTGCGCGTAAGTTCGGTGACGCCTACGCTCATCGTTCACTCGCCCCCTTTGTTTCTGTAGTATGCTTCGGCCGAAGACGGCGGACACGGCTTAACTTTTGGATATCGATCCGTTCAGGTTAAAGCGGTAGCTTGCCCTCGTCGAACGCGCGTTGTATGATACAAAGAGTTATTAACCGTCGGGAAAGGGGACAGTTCGGTGCCGACGCCAAGCATGGAAGATTATCTCGAACGCATTTACAGGCTGATCGACGAGAAGGGATACGCCCGCGTATCCGATATCGCCGAAGGACTTGAAGTGCACCCCTCGTCCGTGACCAAGATGATTCAGAAGCTGGACAAGGATCAATATTTGATTTACGAAAAGTACAGAGGGTTGATCCTCACGAGCAAAGGGAAAAAAATCGGAAAGCGGCTCGTCGACCGGCATCATTTGCTCGAATCCTTCCTGAGCGTGATCGGCGTGCAGCATGAAAATATTTACCGCGACGTGGAAGGAATCGAGCATCATTTGAGTTGGGATTCCATTACCTGCATCGAAACGCTGGTCGAATATTTTAATCGTGACGATGCGCGCCGCTCGGAATTGATGCGCATCCGCGCCGAATTGGATACGGAATAAGGGGGAGAGGACGCGTACGCGTCCTCTTTTGCTTGCCGGTCGAAAACAGGAGGGATCACATCGAGGAATCGTACGCAGCTTCGGGTCTGCGCTTCAGTAAGGCCGCATAAGCTTGCAGTAATCGGCTTATATGCGGACGGAGGCAGCCTCATGAACCTGAAGATGATCAATGCGGTTTTCGAAGGCGGCGGGGTCAAGGGGATCTCGCTCGCGGGCGCCGTGCGGGCTGCGGAGCTGAACGGTTACGGCTTCCATCAAGTGGCCGGCACTTCCGCCGGAAGCATCGTGGCTGCGCTGATCGCAGCCGGGTACAATGCGTCGGAAATGAAAGCGATCATCGATGGCACGCCGTTCTCGGATTTTTTGAAGCGGGCGCCTGTTTTTAACGTCAAACTGATCGGCCCGGCCGCTCGCCTGCTGATTTTTAAAGGTCTGTACAGCGGCGACGCGCTCGAAGCTTGGGCCGAGAAGCTGCTGGCGGCACGCGGGATAAGGACGTTCGGAGACCTGCCTCCGGGCCGTCTGCGCATCGTCGCTTCGGATATTACGAACGGCAAACTGCTCGTTTTGCCGGACGACATCGCCGATTACGGGATGAATCCACGGGAACTGGGCGTGGCTCAGGCGATTCGCATGAGCGTGAGCATTCCTTATTTTTTCGATCCGGTCATCGTGCGCGGCCCATCCGCTTACCGGCCTTTCAAACGCGCCAAGCGACATGAAAAAAAGCCTGATCGCGCACGGTTCCTATGTCGTTGACGGCGGGCTGCTCAGCAATTTTCCGTTATGGTTGTTCGAAGAGCCCGAGGCAAAGGGACCGCTGCTGCCCGTGGTCGGATTTCAAATGGTCGGCAGGCCGAATCCGAAAGGACACCGGATCACCGGTCCGTTCACGATGTTCTATGCCATGTTCGAAACGATGCTGAGCGCCCACGACGAGCGTTATATCGAAAAAAACAATCGCGTGCGGACGATTAAAATTCCGACGCTCGGCGTACGTACGACGGATTTTCATTTGTCCGAAGCGCAAAGCGAGAGCTTGTATACGTCGGGTTTAAGCGCGGGTACCGCGTTTTTTTAATCTGTACGATTACAGAACCGGAATGTGCCCCCCCGACCTGCCGGGCATACGTCCGAATCCGAACCCTGCGCCAAGTCCGGCCAAAGTTCGATTCGGGTATGCCAAGCCCATCGAGCATCCAAATAAAAAAGGATTGAGGCGGTAGCCTCAATCCTTTTGCGCGTCGGACGCCGGAGCGTTTCTTTAATGATAGGTCGGCGGCTCGTCGTCGCGTCCTTTGCTGCCTTCGATGACCCGGAAAGGCGAGGGACCGCGTCGCGGTTTGGCTCCGGCATCCTTGGCCTGCTGACGCTTTTTGCTTTGCGCGGCCGCGCGCTGGTAATCGGACCGGGCCGTACCGCCGCGAGCCCAGCGATTCGGCGGGAATTTGTACAAGATCCAGACGATCGCGACGAGAACGACGGGGATGATAAGCGCCTGGCCGCCGTTCAGGATAGAGGACGCGATCCCGATGGCGATGAGCGCCAGAAATACGGCGAACCAAGTTGGCATTCGGTTGCGTTTGCGCATGGAGCGTCCCTCCCGTTGCATTTGATTTATACGGGCCGTATCTCCCGGTCGAGCTCCCGCATGCGATTAAACGATGCGATCGATACCGCGACCTGGTCGTCGTTCGGTTCCTTGGTGGTCAGCAGTTGAAGCCACAGCCCGGGATAACCGAGGATGCGCAGCCCCGGAATGTCGCGAGCCGCGTTCGTCCAGCGAAGCACCTCGTAAGAGATGCCGATGACGACCGGAAGCAGGGCGATCCGGATCCATACGCGCTCCCATATCGTATCCCAATGGAAGATCGGGAACGAGTACAGGATAACGCCGACGATGACCGTAAACACGAGAAAGCTGCTGCCGCAGCGATAGTGCAGGCGAGTGAAGCGTTGAACGTTTTCGACCGTCAGTTCGACGCCGGCTTCGTAAGCGCTGATCACCTTGTGCTCGGCGCCGTGATACTGGAACAGTCGCTTGATCAACGGCGTCTTGGAAATAAACCAGAGATAAAAGAGCAAAAGCGCGATCTTGATGACGCCTTCCAACAGGTTATGCAGGATCATGCTGTTAAATACGTTTTCGAACAGAAAGCCTTCGAGCAGCGCAGGCACGGTCGTAAAGACGAGCTTGCCGAAAACGAACGACAAAACGCCTACGACGGCCACGCCGAGCACCATGGACAGGCTCCATTTTTCTTTTTCCTTCGGCTTCTCCGCCGCGTCCGGCTGCGTCTCGTCTTCCGCGTACGCCTCGGCCGAGAAGTTCAAGTGCTGCGAGCCTTTGGCCGAAGACTCGACGATGCCGACGATGCCACGGATAAAAGGAATCCGCTTCAGCACCGCGAGCGCCCGGCTCTGCTGCTGTTTGCGGGGGGACTTCGAAAAATGCGATCTCCTGATTCTTGCGCCGCACCGCGGTCACGTGGACGTTCCGTCCGGCGAACATGACGCCTTCGATCACGGCTTGTCCTCCGTATATGGAGGTCGGTTGTTCTGCCAAACCATTCACCATCTCTCGACGAATCTCTTGAAGCTGGAAGCTTCGGGTACCCTCTTATTTTACAGGATAAGGGCGAGCAAAGCTACAGCCTCCGGCCGCGCGGCGATTAGCGCACGCGCACGCGGCCCATACTATGCCGATCGGGGGGATATTCGGAAAGGGTGAATCGAAAAGATGGAACAAACGGAAAACAAAAGCGCTTCGACGGGAAAAACGAAGTACCCTGCGGTCTATTGCTTGACGCTCGGCCTGTTCGCCGGTCTCATCTGGGGCTCGCTACGGTGGCTGTCGGTCGCGTTGAACCTCACCAAAGTGCCGCAAGCCTTTTTTGATCGATCCCTTCATGAAGCGGGAGCGCCTGGATACGGTCGGCTGGCACTGCGTCGGGCTGGCGCTGTTTGTCGTCATGTCGATCGTCGCCGCATATTTATACTGGCTCATATTGGGCAAGCTTCGCGGTCCTTGGCCGGGTTTGTTTTACGGCGCAGTTTGGTGGGTGCTGCTCTTTTTCTGGATCGGGCCTGCGACCGGCGCCATTCCCGCTTACAAAGAGATCGGTCTTGGCAGCATGTTTACGGAATGCGCAGTCTACGTGCTATGGGGGCTCTTTATCGGATATTCGTTCGCCTTCGAATTTCACAACGAATCCGCGCGCGAGCCGAAGCAGGCGAACGGGCAGGAAAACGGCCGCGCCGGCGATCCGGAGCCTGCGTGAACGAGTGCTTATCGCTGGGCGAGGCGTATAGCACCGCCGTGGATCGTTATGTTACAATGACTGATGAATTTATAGCGGAAATCAAGGAAGGAGTGCCGGAATTGCCCAGTATCCTGGTTCTGAACGGACCGAACCTGAACATGCTCGGCGTCAGAGAGCCGGGCGTGTACGGGACCGCCACGCTGCCCGAGATCGAGCGGAACCTGACGGAGACCGCCGAGCGCGAAGGCGCTTCTCTTTTCTTTTATCAATCGAATCACGAGGGCGGGCTGCTGGACGAGATGCATGCCGCGTTCGGCCGGCACGACGGCATTTTGATCAATCCCGGCGCCTATACGCATACGAGCATCGCGCTTCGCGACGGCATCGCAGCCGTCGGACTGCCTACCGTCGAAGTTCACTTGTCGAACATCCATAAGCGCGAGTCTTTCCGGCATACGTCGATGCTCGCGCCGGTGTGCGTCGGCCAGATCGCCGGTTTCGGCGCATACGGCTACGAGCTTGGCCTGCTTGCGCTGCTGCGTCACTTGCGGCAGCCGGCTCGCTCGTAAATGGCAAGCAGAGAAAGGAGACGCGATCGATGACCGAAGCTAGAATCGCAAGATTGAGAGGCGAGATGGCGGGACTCGGCGGCGACGCCATGCTGGTGACCAGCGGACACAACCGGCGATATTTGACGGGGTTCACGGGCACGGCGGGCGTCGTGCTGGTGACGGCCAAGGCCGCCGTGCTGTTCACCGATTTCCGCTATACGGAGCAAGCGAACGTCCAAGCCTCCGGCGTCGAAGTCGCGGAGCATCCGCCGGCGGGCTATTATGATCGCGTCGCGGAGCGGTTGCGCGAAGCGGGCGTCCGGCGTCTGCTATTCGAGGACGCTACGGTGAGCTATGCCGCCTATGCGCTTCTTAAGGAGCGGCTGGCGCCGGTTGAACTCGTGCCTGCCGGCAAGGCGCTCGAGAAGCTTCGGGCCGTCAAGGATGAGGCGGAGCTTGCCGTCCTCCAAGAGGCCGCGGATATCGCCGACCGGACCTTTTCGCATATTCTCGGTTTTCTGAAGCCCGGCGCGAAAGAGTCGGACATCGCGCTGGAGATGGAGTTTTATATGAGGAAGCTCGGCGCCTCGGGCACGTCGTTCGATACGATCGTCGCTTCGGGCGAGCGCTCCGCGATGCCGCACGGGGTGGCGAGCGACCGGGTGATCGGGCCAGGCGAATTCGTCACGCTGGATTTTGGCGCATCCTACAAAGGCTACTGCTCGGACTTGACCCGCACGGTCGTCGTCGGTCCGGCGACGGACCGTCACAAGGAGATCTACGGCATCGTGCTCGAAGCCCAACTGCACGCGCTCGCGCATCTGAAGCCGGGATTGACCGGACGGGAAGGCGACGCCTTGACGAGAGATATCATCACGCGGTATGGTTATGGAGATCAATACGGCCATAGCACCGGTCACGGGATCGGTCTCGATATTCACGAGGAGCCGCGGCTCAGCTATTCGGCGCCGGATACGATTTTACTCCCGGGTCATGTCGTCACGGTCGAGCCGGGTATTTACGTACCGGGCTTCGGCGGCGTACGGATCGAAGACGACGTCGTTCTGACGGATGACGGGATTAAAATACTTACGCGTTCCCCGAAGGAACTGATCGTTCTGGAATAGGGAGCCACGTTCCTACAGGAGGGAATTTAGCAGTGATTTCCGTTAACGATTTTAAGACAGGCCTTACCATTGAAGTGGACAACGATCTGTGCACCGTTATCGACTTCCAGCACGTCAAGCCGGGCAAAGGCGCCGCGTTCGTACGCTCCAAGCTGAAGAATCTGCGCAACGGCAACGTCATCGAAAAAACGTTCCGTGCCGGCGAGAACGTCGTTCGCGCCCATATCGAGAACCGCGCCGTGCAGTACCTGTACAACTCCGGCAGCGAGTACACGTTCATGGACAACGAGACCTACGACCAGTTCAACCTGGACAAGAAGCAGCTCGAGTGGGAAGTCAACTTCCTGAAGGAAAACATGACGGTTAACATCACGAGCTACCAGGGCGAGATTCTCGGCATCAACCTGCCGAACAACGTCGACCTGAAGGTCGTGGAGACCGAGCCGGGCATCAAGGGCAATACGGCGACCGGCGCCACGAAGAACGCGAAGCTCGAGACCGGGCTCAACGTTCAAGTGCCGCTTTTCATTAACGAGGGCGACGTGCTCCTCATCAATACGACCGAAGGCAAATATATTTCCCGCGCCTAAGCTTCGTCGAATCCTCCGCGTCCTTCCAGGGCCCGGAGGATTTTTTTTTCGTTTCTGGGCCGTCGGCCTTATGCTATAATATATTGCTGTATGCAATGTGAAGATGAGGAGTGGAACCGCGTTGTCCTTAATCGTGATGAAATTCGGCGGCAGCTCCGTCGGGACCACGGAGCGGATGCAGCGCGTGGCCCGGCGGATTATCGACAAAAAGCTGCAGGGCCATCGCGTCGTCGTCGTCGTGTCCGCCATGGGCGATACGACCGACGATCTGATCGACAAGTCCAAGGAATTAACCGACAATCCCCCCGGCACGGGAGATGGATATGCTGCTGACGACCGGCGAGCAGATCTCCGTCGCGCTGCTCGCGATGACGATTCATAAACTCGGCCACGATGCCAAGTCGTTCACGGGCTGGCAAGCCGGCATCGTGACGGAAGCGATGCACGGAAAGGCAAGAATATCCGACATTACGCCGACCCGACTGCTGGCGGCGCTGGACGGCGGCGCGATTGCGATCGTCGCCGGCTTCCAGGGCATGACCGAAGACGGCGAGATTACGACGCTCGGCCGCGGCGGCTCCGATACGACGGCTGTCGCGCTCGCGGCCGCGATCAAAGCGGACGTGTGCGAAATATACACCGACGTGGACGGCATCTATTCGACCGATCCCCGCGTCGTGAAAAACGCGCGCAAGCTGGACGTCATTTCGTACGACGAGATGCTCGAGCTTGCCCATCTTGGCGCAGCGGTGCTGCACCCCCGCGCGGTCGAATATGCGAAGCACTACAACGTTCGTCTCGTGGTGCGTTCGAGCTTTACCCAGAATGAAGGAACGCTCGTGAGGGAGGAAGCGGCAATGGAACAAGGCGTCGTCGTAAGCGGCATCGCTTTTGATAAAAATGTAGCCCGCATCAGTATCGTCGGGGTGGCGGATATTCCGGGGGTATTGGCGAAAATTTTCGGCGCGCTCGCCGAAGAGTCGATCGACGTCGACATCATCGTACAAAGCGGCATTTCGAACGGCAAGGCGGACTTTTCCTTTACCGTATCATTGGCCGACCGGGCGCGCGCGCTCGGCGTGATCGAGCGCGTTCGCGGCGAAGTTCCTTACGACGAGGCGACCTTCGAAGAAAACCTCGTCAAAGTGTCCATCGTCGGCGCCGGCATGGTATCGAATCCAGGCGTCGCCGCCAAAATGTTCGACGTGATCTCGCGAGCCGGCGTAAGCATCAAGATGGTCAGCACGTCCGAGATCAAATGCTCCTGCGTCATCGCGGCCGAGCCGCTGCAAGAAGTCGTTCGCGCGCTTCATACCGCATACGGACTGGATACGGCGGACGCGGCGTTCGTCGGCGGGCCTCAAGATCGGCGCTAATACGGTTGTCAAGCATCTTTTAACGTTTTAAGTTTATATTGGATATTTCTAGCGCTTTTGCTAAGTTTATTTTAGCAAAGGTCCCTGCCTCCTTCCGACCCTATGGAGGTCATACCTGTCGAATTACAAGTATTTTTGTCGTCGGCGGTATATCGATCCTAAGGAGGAAGAACAAATGAACGAGCAGGTATTGGACGCCATTTTGGTAGAGTTGAAGGGAATGTCCCAGCGGTTTGACGGCATCGACAGTCGGCTGGATGGAATGGATCGACGATTCGATGCCATCGACCAGCGATTGGACGGCATCGATCAACGGCTGGAGGGCATGGATCGGCGATTCGATGTCATCGAAACGACGCTGAACCAAGTGGCGACCGCCGTCATAGACACGAACGAGCGCTTGACGAAGGTCATGGACGTTCAGGAGGAGCAAGCCATCGCCATCGATTCGCTTCAGACCGAGCAGTCAAGGCAAGGAAAGGCGATCGAAGCGCTCGCGTTCCGCGTGCTGGAGCACGATACAGAGATCAGAGCGTTAAAAAGAGCAAAGTAACCGAACGTTTAGCAGGCTCGTCCGATACCGGACGGGTCTTTTTTTTTGCGAATCTCTTATATTTCCATCATCTTGGCAAGTTGTCCGACTTCGTCGCATAGCGTATACCACGGCCATGATTCGAGTTGGCGAAAGGAGGTGAGAGCGGCTTGGATAAATCCGTATTCAGCATGGCGCTGCTCCGGATTTTGTCCGGAAGCATCGAATTGACGGCCGCATTGGTCATGCTGAAGCTCAACGACGTCACCAAGGCGCTAAGCGTGAACGCCATGCTGGCGCTGGTCGGTCCGCTGATTTTGATCTCCACGACGACGATCGGTCTGGTCGGCATGTCGGACAAGCTTTCTCCCGTCAAACTCGTCTGGATCGGCGCAGGCGTCGCATGCTTGCTGATCGGCATTCTCAAGAAATAAGCGGCTTGAACGTTCCAATCTATCAACGGAAAAAAGAGACTTCCCACGCATAAAAGAGAAGCGTCCAAGCATATGCATGAAGAGAGAAGGACAACTTGTGCAAGACGGAAAGGGGGGAGGAAGCTTGTCGCTGCCGTTGCTGGAATTGTTCCCGGCCGGTCTGCGCGGACGGCTCGAAAAGCTGCCGCAGACGCTGCTGCTGTCGCTCGAGGAGATTCGCGTCAGGGAAGGCCGGCCGCTCGAGATCGGCTTCGGGGGCGGCTCGGCATTCGTTTGTCCGCAAGGGAAAGCCGTGACGGACAGCGCGGACGCCTACCGCCCGACCCGCGAAGATTGCAGGGCATTGCTGGAACGCGTAACGAATCACTCGCTGTACGCGGTTGAGGAGGAGCTGAGGCGCGGCTACGTAACCGTCGCCGGCGGCCACCGGATCGGCCTGGCGGGCCGCACGGTGCTCGAGGGCGGACATGTTCGCCATCTGCGGGACGTCGCGAGCTTCAATATTCGGATCGCGAGGGCGCGAACCGGCTGCGCGGCGAGCCTGCTGCCCGAGCTGCTGGACCCGGTCGCGCGCACCGTCAAGCATACATTGATCGTATCCGCGCCGCAGCAGGGCAAGACGACGCTGCTTCGAGATCTGGCCCGCGCGATCAGCGCCGGGCAGTGGTATCACCCACAGGCGCAGCGCTGGGGCGGTCGCAAGGTCGGCGTCGTGGACGAGCGCTCGGAGATCGCGGCCTGCGACCGCGGCGTGCCCGCGTTCGACCTCGGTCCGCGCACCGACGTGCTCGACGCCTGTCCGAAGGCCGAAGGGCTCATGATGCTCGTTCGCTCGATGTCGCCCGAGGTCGTCGTGGCCGACGAGATCGGCCGGCCGGAGGACGCTTACGCGCTCAAGGAGGCGCTTCATGCCGGCGTACGTGTCGTAGCGACCGCGCACGCCCTTGATTTGCGCGACGTCTTCGCCAGGCCCGTGCTGGCGGAGCTCGCCTCCGAAGGCATGTTCGGCGCCTACGTCCTGCTGTCCCGCTCGGGCGGCGTCGTGAGGCATCGCGTCGTAGGCGCCGACGAGGCGGAGGCGGAGGCGCGCAAGTCGTCGGGCTGCCGGTCCGTGCCGGTCATCCGGTCGCCGAACGCGGACGGGGTGCGCCATGCTTAAGCTGGCTGGCGCTGCGCTCGTCCTGTTCGCGGGCACGATGATCGGCTTCATGCAGGCCGCGAAGTTCGCGCAGCGGCCGCGGCAGATCAGGCAGCTGATCCATGCGCTTCAGCGGCTGGACACCGAGATCGGCTACGGCCAAACGCCGCTGCCGGAGGCGCTGGCCCGGATTGCGGCCGCGCTGACGGCGCCCGTGTCGACCTTGTTCGCCGAGGCGTCGGCGAAGCTTGCTTCAGGCAACGGAGAGACGGTGTCGGTCTGCTGGGAGCAAGCGTTCAAGGCTGGCTGGCAAGCTACCTCGATGCGCCCGCCGGAGCGGGATACGATGCTGCGGCTCGGCGAGACGCTCGGCGGAAGCGGGGCGGAAGATCAGTTGAAGCACCTGAAACTGGCGATGCATCAGCTTCAGGCGGAAGAACAGGCGGCGCGCGACGACCAGCAGAAATACGAGAAGCTGTGCCGAAGTTTGGGAGTGCTCACGGCCGCCCTGGTCGTCATTCTCATGATGTAGTAGGGGGCCGTAATCATGAATATCGACGTGAGCACGATTTTCCAGATCGCGGGCATCGGGATCATCGTCGCGATGATTCATACCGTGCTGAAGCAGATGAACAAGGAAGACATGGCGCACTGGGTCACGGTCATCGGATTCGTCGTCGTACTGTTCATGGTCGTCCGGCTGCTGAACGATCTGTTCCAGGAGATCAAGACGATCTTCCTGTTCCAATAGGCGGTCGCTTATGGATATTTTGCAGATCGTCGGGATCGGGTTGTTGACGGCCGTTCTGATCCTCGTCATTCGCGAACAGAAGCCGATGTTCGCCTTTCTGCTGGCAACCTTTTTCGGCATCGCGGTGTTTCTCGCGCTGATCGGCAAGATCGGCGGCGTCGTCTCGATGATCGAGGAGCTTGCCGACCGTTCGGGCATCCAGTCCGTGTACCTCAAGACGATGCTCAAGATCATCGGCATTGCTTACATCGCCGAGTTCGGCGCCCAGATCGTCCGCGACGCGGGCCTCGACAGCATCGCTTCGAAGATCGAATTCGCGGGGAAAATGCTGATCCTCGTCATGGCGGTGCCGATCATCAGCATCATCATCGAGACGGTGCTCGGACTGCTGCCGGCGGGGGGAGGAGCCTAGAGATGAGTCGACCCGGACTGCTCGAGCGACGGACGGGGTGGCTCCCGTTCGCGCTGCTCATGTGCGCGCTGCTGCTCTCGTTCTGGCCGCGCCCGGCCGCAGCGGCGGGAGACGCCGATCGCCGCGGTGCGGAAGGCGCGCCCCGGACGGAGGCCGTCATCGCGCCGGATCCGGACGGTACGTACGGCACTTACGGCACCGAACCGGGAAGGCTTTCCGGCGAGCTGGCCGAATCGCAGGCAGAGGATCTCAGCTTGGGGCAGATCGAGCAGTTTTGGAACAAGCTCAAAAACGACTACGGCGGCTTTTTTCCGGAAGGCGAAGCGCCTTCGCTGAAGGCGCTCATGTTCCCGAAGGAAGGCGAAGGCTGGAGCGTCAAAGACGTGCTGCTCGCGCTGGCGCGTTTTTTCCTCCACGAGGTGTTGTACAGCGGCAAGCTGATCGTCACGATCGTCCTGCTGGCCATCTTCACGATGCTTCTGGAGACGATGCAGAGCGCTTTCGAGCGTCAGGCCGTCAGCCAGGTCGCCTATGCCGTCGCGTATATGGTCCTGCTGATCATCGCAGTGAACAGCTTTCGCACGGGAGCCGGCTACGCGGCGGACGCGATCGCCGGAATGGTTCAGTTCATGCTGGCGATGGTGCCGCTGCTGCTAACGCTGCTCGCCAGTACAGGCGGCGTGACGACGGTCGCCGTCCTGCATCCGGTCATCGTGTTCATGGTTCATTCGATCGGCACCGTTATCCATCTGGTCGTGTTTCCGCTCTTGTTTTTCTCGGCGGTCCTGCATCTGGCCAGCACGGTATCGGAGCGTTTCAAGGTAACGCAGTTGGCCAATCTGCTTCGCACGGCAGCCGTCGGCCTTCTCGGCGCGATGCTCACCTTGTTTCTCGGCGTGCTGTCCATTCAGGGCGCCACCGGGGCGATCGCGGACGGCGTCGCGCTCCGGACGGCGAAGTTCGTCACGGGGAACTTCGTACCGGTCGTCGGACGCATGTTTTCCGACGCAAGCCGATACCGTGCTATCGGCAAGCTTGTTGGTCAAAAACGCGGTGGGCCTCGCGGGCGTCGTCATCCTGATCTTCTTGTGCGCCTTCCCGGCGGTCAAAATATTGACGCTGGCATTGATTTACCGGTTGTCCGCGGCGGTGCTCCAGCCGCTCGGCGACACGCCGATCGTGCAGTGCCTCCAGGTTATCGGTAAAACGCTCGTATACGTTTTCGCCGCGCTCGCTTCGGTCGGCCTGATGTTTTTCCTGGCGGTGACGATCGTGCTCACGGCGGGCAATGCGTCCATTCTGATGAGATGAGCCGGACGGCGGTTCGGAAGGGAGGGCGAGCGTCTTGATGGAAGCGCTCGGCGGCTGGCTCCGCCAGGTCGTGGCCGCTGTGCTGTTGGCCGCGCTGATCGATCTGCTGCTTCCGAACCGGACGATGCAGCGCTACGTGCGGCTCGTGGCCGGACTGTTCATTTTGCTGACGCTGGCAGGACCGCTGCTCTCCTGGATCAAGGGAGACATGGAAGCCAAGCTCACAGCCGGCATCGAATGGGCGGAGCGGGAGCCGGCAGGCGGCGATGACGGCAGCCAGCTCGAAGCCATCTTGGCTGAAGCGAAGCGGATCGGAGCGGGCAGGGACGAACAAGCGGCCAAGCTTGCCGTCGCGGGTCTCGAGGCCGGGATCAAGACGGTCGTTGAACAAGAGGAAGGCGTCGTAGTCGAGGCGGTCGAAGTAACGGCGACTCCGGCTGCGGACGGCGCCTTGACGGTGGAGCGCGTTAAGGTTCGGCTCGCCGATTCCAACACCGTCATTGCGGCGGAAAGCGACGAGCCGATCGCCGAAGTGGATCCCGTCTCCCCGGTCGTCGTCGACATCGATATCGGTGCGGATACCGACAAGGGCGAAGGCGGCGACCGGGCGGTACCCGCGGCAGCGCAGAACGCTGCGGGTCAAGCGGACGACGGTCGCGAAGGGCGAATCGCCGCGCTTGTGGCCGGACGGTTCGGAATCGGCACATCCAAAGTCGACGTATACGGCGCTTCGGGCGGATGACGGGAGGGAGCGGAAAATATGGCCAAGTGGCTTCACAAGCTGGAAACCTATATCGGAGGCGGGCCGGGCGGACCGAAGCGGGTGAAAACGTTTCGCTGGCTCATCTTGATCGGGCTTGTCGGCGCCGCGCTTATTCTGGCTTCCTCGTTCATCAAAATGAAGCCCGTGACGCCGCCGGACGGAGACGGCGCCGTACCGCCGGGTGACGGAGAGAAGCAGGCGCAGCAGGAGACGTTTCTCGGCGCGGGGGAAGGCAAGGACGACCCCTTCGCGGAGATCGAGACCCAGCTCGATCTCCGGCTCAAGGAAATGCTGGAGAAAATCGCCGGCGTCGGCACGGCCGACGTCATGGTGACGGTCGATTCGACGGAGGAGACGGTCGTACAGCTTAATGAAAAGAAAACCCAGCAAATTACCGACGAAACGGACAAAAACGGCGCAAAGCGACATATCACCGAAGTCACGCAGGACGGACAGGTCGTACTGTACGAGGTGTCGGGCGGCAAATCGCCCATCGTCGTCAAAAAGATCAAGCCGCGGCTGAGGGGCGTGCTGATCGTCGCCAAAGGGGCGGGGAACGCGACCGTCCGCCGAATGATCTCGGAGGCGGTCGCCTCGGGCCTGGACGTGCCGATCCATCGCGTATCGGTCATGCCGCGCACGGCCGAGTAAAAGAGAATGCCGGGCAATTCCATTTCCCAATTCGCAGGAGGTTAAATCCAAATGAACAACAAACGGCAAACGATCTGGCTCGTCTCGATGCTCTCGCTCATGGTCATCCTATCCGCCTATTATCTGTTCACGGAAGACGTCACGCAGCCCGACCGCACGGCGCAGGAGCAGCAGATCGGCACGGACGCGACCGGCGTGACCGGCGAGGCGGCGGACGACGGCATCGAGATCACTTCCGTCGACGGCGCCGGGGGGGCTGAGCGACGAAGGCGCCGCAGCCGCGGGCGGCAGCGACAAGTCGGCTTCGACGGACGGCGGTTCGGCGCCGAGCAAGGATGCGGCCGCCTCGACGGGAGCGCCGGCAGTGGCGGACAAGGGAGCCGCCGCTTCTCCGGAGGCGGGCAAAGACGGCCAATCCGGGGTGTCGCCCGCGGATCAGGAAGTATTGAAGGGCATGAACAATCTTTCCGCACGCGAACAGTTCGACCAGATTCAGCTCGAGCGCGAACGGGCGGCCTCCAAGGCGTACGAAGATCTGGACAAGATCGTCGCCGACAGCTCCAAGACGCAGGAGGAAGCGGCCGCCGCGGTCGAAGAGCAAGGCCGCATCACCGCGACCGAAGAGCGCATCGCCAGCCTGCAGGACAAACTGGTGTCCGACTACGAGAACGCCGTCGTCAAGCAAGACGGCGACAAGTTCGAGATTATCGTGCAGGCGGACGCGCTCGACTCGAAGCAGGCGGTCAAGATCGTCAAGCTCGCGACCAAAGAGCTTAGCGTCAAGCCGGACGCCGTATCCGTGCAGTTTATCCAGTAATCCGAACGAAGCGCGCCGGGCAACCGGCCTGGAGCCGGCCGGCGGGCCGGCTCTTTCCATTTCTTTCGATTATGTTATAATGAGTCCGTTATGGGTACGTACAGGCTTTGCTATTCATACGAAGATCGAACCGGGCCGTACCGCGGCCGAGTATGGACGGCGGCTTGCCTTAATTGCCCTTTGAACGAGGGCGGCGAGGCCGCTTGGATTTCATACGGCAAATGAGACAGCCAAGGAGCGTAGGGCGAATATGTTCAAACTTAGCGAAATCAAAGAATTAATCAAACTCGTGGATCAAACCACCGTGCACGAGCTCGAGATCGAAAACGAAGGCGCAAGACTGTCCATCCGCAAGCCGGGACGGACGGAGGTCGTGAACGTGCAGACCGCCGCGCCGGCCCACCATACATACGCACAGGCGGCGCCGGTTCCCGCAGCCGCCGCGCCGGCGCCGGCCGAAGCGCCGCAATCTGCCGGACGCGACTTGTCCGGTCTGCATCAGATCGTGTCGCCGATGGTCGGCACGTTCTACCGGGCGCCGTCGCCGGACGCGCCGTCGTTCGTGAACGAGGGCGACAAGGTCCACGACAAGACGGTCGTGTGCATCCTCGAAGCGATGAAGCTGATGAACCCTCTCGAAGCCGAAGTGAAGGGCGAGATCGTCGAAGTGCTGGCGCAGAACGGCCAGCTCGTCGAGTTCGGGCAGCCGCTGTTCCTCGTCAAACCGGAATAACGCGCGCTTTTTCCGGCCTCCTCCTCGGCGGCCGGAACTACGAAGGGGGGACCTGTGCTTTGAATATCCATAAGATTCTGGTGGCCAACCGGGGCGAGATCGCCGTGCGCATCATCCGCGCTTGCCGCGAGCTCGGCATCTCCACGGTGGCCGTATACTCCGAAGGAGACCGCGAGTCCCTTCACCTGAAGCTCGCGGACGAAGCCTACTGCATCGGTCCGATCGCTTCCAAGGACAGCTATCTGAATCTGACGAACATTATGAGCGTCGCCACGCTTACCGAATGCGACGCGATTCACCCGGGCTACGGGTTCCTTTCCGAAAACGCCGATTTCGCGGACATTTGCGAGACGTGCAATATTGTATTTATCGGACCTTCCGCCGAGGCGATTAGCCGGATGGGCGACAAGTCCGTCGCCAAGCAGACGATGAAGGACGCCGACGTGCCGGTCATTCCGGGCTCCGACGGGCTGGTCGAGGATATCGACGAAGCCGTTCGCGTCGCGAGGGAGATCGGGTATCCGGTCATCATCAAGGCGACGGCGGGGGGCGGCGGCCGCGGCATTCGCCTTGCCGACGACGAGGAGATGCTCGTTCGCGAGATCTCGACCGCTCAGCAGGAAGCGCAAAAAGCGTTCGGCAACTCCGGCGTCTATCTCGAGAAGTATTTGACGGGCATGAAGCATGTCGAGATCCAGATCATCGCCGACAAGCACGGCAACGTTTGCCATCTCGGCGAGCGCGATTGCTCCGTGCAGCGCCGGCGCCAGAAGCTGGTCGAAGAAGCGCCTTGCCCGGTCATGACCCCCCGAACTGCGCGAGCGCATGGGCCAAGCGGCCGTCCGCGCGGCGCGCGCCGTCAACTATTCGGGCGCGGGGACGATCGAGTTCCTGCTCGGCCCGGACGGCAACTTTTACTTCATGGAGATGAACACCCGGATCCAGGTCGAGCATCCCGTCACGGAGCTCATCACGGGCATCGACCTGATCAAGGAAATGATCTCGATTGCCGAAGGCCGCCCGCTCAGCTTCGCGCAAGAAGAGGTTCGCTTCGACGGCTGGAGCATCGAATGCCGCATCAACGCCGAAGATCCGGACCGCAACTTCATGCCTTCTCCGGGCAGGATCGGCTTCTACCTGCCGCCCGGCGGTCCCGGCGTGCGCGTCGATAGCGGCGCTTATCCCGGTTACATGATCTCTCCTCACTACGATTCGATGATCGCGAAGCTTATCGTATGGGGGCCGACGCGGGAAGAAGCGATCGCGAGAGCGCGCAGGGCGCTGGGCGAATTCATGATCGAAGGCGTCAAGACGACGATACCGTTCCATTTGAAGCTTTTGAATCATCCGGTTTTCAACAAAGGCACGTTCGATATCAAGTTCCTCGAGGAGTATGACGTCGACGCGCCTTACCGCGAAGAGGCATAGCGCCTTTGGCCGCCCGCGAGGCGGGGGGGAGTCAGGCTCCCTCTCGGCGCGGGTACGGAGGTTTGTCATAATTCTTGGCCTTTGCTATAGTATTAATAATGAAGGCCTGGCCGACGACAAGACGCGAGGAGGTGGACCAGCGAATGGAAGCATTGGTGTCTGATTACGAGAAAACCGACATGGGGACCATCCAGATCGCGCCCGAAGTCATCGAGATCATCGCGGGACTGGCAACGGTCGAAGTGGAAGGCGTCGCGGGAATGAGCGGCGGCATCTCCTCGGGCATCGCCGAGCTGCTGGGGCGCAAGAATTTGTCCAAAGGCGTCAAGGTGGAAGTGGGTCAAAGAGAAGCGGCGATCGACGTATCGATCATCGTCGAGTACGGCAAGCGGATTACGGATATCGCTTCGGAGGTTCAGCACGGCGTCAAGCGCTCGATCGAGACGATGACCGGATTGAACGTCGTCGAAGTGAACGTCCATGTCCACGACGTGCTGTTCAAGCCTGCTGAAAAGATCGAAGAAGAAGATGCGCAACTGCGCGTGAGATGACGCCGGCGCTGCCGGACATGGCAGTCGTCTCTCTTGGGTTTGCGGGTGACGGCGCCTTGATGGCCTGACCTTACGAGGGAAGGCGCATCGGGCGCTTTTTCGACCATATAGGCGGTTCGGCGTTCAGGATAGGTCCATGACAGGAGGAGTCGGTACGTGTTCAAAGTATGGGACAGGCTGCTGCTATTCATTTATTCCTTGGCGATCGTCGTCGCCGCTGCTTTTGCCGTCGCGGTAGCGCTCGGCGCTTTTTCGATGGAATGGCTGACCGAGGTCGTCCGTCAGACGACCGGCGACTATCGGCCTTTGCAGGTCGGCGTCATCGTGGCGGCGGCCGTTCTGATCCTGATCAGTCTCCGTTTTCTCGTGCTGTCCGTCGGACGTTTGAACACGACGGCTCCGACGATCAACCAGCGAACGGAGCACGGGGATATCCAGATTTCCATCGAGACGGTCGAGAATCTGGCGCTGAAGGCGGCATCCCGCTCGAAGGGCGTGAAGGATCTTCGTGCGCGCGTGCGCATCGCTGAAGCCGGATTGCACATTACGATTCGCGCTTTCGTGGACGGAGAAGGCTCGATTCCGACGTTGTCCGAAGACATGCAGCGCACGGTGTCCCAGCAGATCGAAGAGACGACCGGCATTCCCGTGTCGGATGTGACCGTGTATATCGCCAACGTGACGCAGGCGCCGACGACGTTCAAAAGCCGCGTGGAATAGGGGGCCTTGCCATCCATGTGGAGAATATGGTGGGACAATTACGGCGGCCGTACGCTCGGGGTCGCCGCGGGGATGCTTTGCGGCCTCATCTATTTAATCGCGGGGTTTTGGGATATGCTGTTTTGCGCATTGCTCGTCGCCATCGGTTTTGCCGTCGGCAAGCAGCGGGACGAGCGGCGAGGCCCGCTTTTTCACTGGGGCAGACTGACGGAATGGCTGTCGGACAGGTGGCCCGGCGGACGTAGTTAAGACTTAATTCGGGAGGATTCATGAAGCGCAGATTGGCGAGAGAGATTGCGGTACAAAGCCTGTACCAGATGGAGATGAACGGCGTGTCGGCGCAGGAAGCCGTCGATGCCGTCATGGAGGAAGCGAAGGGCGACAACGAAATGGAGACGGAGGTCGGGGAGCTTGCGGCCGTCGACGGCTTCACGCGCGAGCTCGTGCTTGGCGTGAAGTCGAACCAGGATGCGTTGGACGCCCAGTTGGCGGGATATTTGACCGGCTGGCAGGTCGACAGGCTGTCCAGAGTGGACAGGCAAATTTTAAGATTGGCCGCCTACGAGATGAATCACCGCGAGGATGTCCCCGCCAAAGTCGCGGTCAACGAAGCGATCGAGCTGGCCAAGCACTTCGGCACGGACGAATCCGGCAAATTCGTCAACGGCGTGCTCGGACGGTTGATTCGCGAGCGCGGCCAGACGAATAGCAAAGACGCCGCAGGCGTAGCATCGGAAACAGAAACTGCGGTCGAAGGAGAGGAACAAGCATGAGCGCGCAGATTATAGACGGCAAGCGCATCGCGGCCGAGATTCGCGAGGAGATCAAGCGCGAGACCGAATCCTTTGCGGCCAAAGGCGTACGCCCTGGCCTTGCCGTCGTGCTGGTCGGGGAAGACCCGGCTTCCCAGGTGTACGTACGTAACAAGGCTAAGGCTTGCGAGGAGCTCGGGTTTTACTCCGAGGTGCATCGCCTGTCCGCCGAAACGACGCAGGAGGAGCTGCTGTCGCTGATCGCGCGCCTCAATGCACAGGCGGACATTAACGGTATATTGGTGCAGCTGCCGCTGCCGAAGCATATCGAGGAAAAGGCCGTCATCGACGCGATTGCGGTGGAGAAGGACGTAGACGGCTTCCATCCCGTCAGCGTGGGCAATCTGCTGATTGGCGACGACGCGCTCCAGCCGTGCACGCCTTCCGGCGTCATCGAGCTGCTGAAGCGCACGGGCAACGCGCCCGCGGGCAAGCATGCCGTGGTCATCGGCCGCAGCAATATCGTAGGCAAGCCGGTGTCGATTCTGCTTCTTCGGGAGCACGCGACGGTGACGATCTGTCATTCTCGCACGCCTGACCTGCCTGCGGTCGTTCGCGGCGCGGATATCGTCGTGGCTGCGGTAGGCGTGCCGAAGCTCGTCAAGGGCGACTGGGTGAAGCCGGGCGCAGTCGTCATAGACGTAGGCGTCAATCGCCTGCCCGACGGCAAGCTGTGCGGGGACGTCGATTACGAAGACGTAGCTCCGGTCGCCGGCTGGATTACGCCCGTGCCGGGCGGCGTCGGACCGATGACGATCACGATGCTCATGCTGAACACGCTAAACTCGGCGAAAGCCGCGCACGGCATCGCATAGGACGGGGGCCGAGGCCATGAACGATCAACCGGCCCGCGTCCTCAGCATCCGGGACGTCAACCGCTACATCAAGATGAAGCTCGAGGGAGATCCCAAGCTTCAGGATATTTGGCTGCGCGGCGAGATTTCGAATTTTACTCATCATTCCAGCGGTCATATGTATTTTACGCTGAAGGACGAGAGCGGGCGCCTCAAGAGCATTATGTTCGCGTCTCACAATCAGCGCTTGCCCTTTCGGCCGAAGGACGGCATGAAGGTCATCGCGCGGGGCGGCGTGTCCGTTTACGAACGGGATGGACAGTACCAATTTTACGTGACGGCCATGCAGCCCGACGGCATCGGCAGCCTGTTTCTCGCCTACGAGCAGCTGAAAAAGAAGCTTCACGGGGGAAGGGCTGTTCGACGAGGCGGCCAAGCGGCCGATTCCTAAATATCCGAAGGCCATCGGCATCATTACGTCCCCGACGGGAGCGGCCGTGCGGGATATTATTATTACGCTGCAGCGCAGACATCCTTCCGTGGCGATCATTCTGTATCCGGTATCGGTCCAAGGGACCGGCGCGGCACCCTCGATCGTTAAAGCGATACAGGCGATGAACCGGCTGGCGGAAACGGACGTGCTCATCGTCGGTCGCGGCGGCGGCTCGCTCGAGGAGTTGTGGGCGTTCAACGAGGAAGCGGTCGCGCGCGCCATTCGCGCGTCGGAGATCCCCGTCATCTCGGCCGTCGGTCACGAGACGGATTTTACGATCGCCGACTTCGCGGCGGATCTCAGAGCCGCTACGCCGACGGCCGCCGCGGAGCTGGCCGTGCCTCACATCGCCGAGCTGCAAGAGCGGCTGGGTCACCTGGAACAGCGAATGGCGCGCTCGCTCGGCAACCAGCTCGGCCGCGCGCGCGAACGATATCGTCACGCCGCCAGGTCGCCTTATTTACGCAGCCCAGGCGATCGCTGCTCGCTTCGGCCGAGCGGCTCGATCGGCTGCGGGACAGGCTCGGCTACAAGGCCGGCGCGCTCGCGGATCGCAGCAGGGAGCGTCTGGCCCGATTGACCGGCCGGCTGGCCGCAGCGAGCCCGACCGAGCAGGCGGTATACGCGCGCAAGCGCAAAGAGGTTGCGGAGAAGGCATTGACCGCGGCGATGCGCGGCATTTCGCGGGACGGCCGGAGCGCCTTCGGCTCCGCGCTCCGTCAGCTCGATGCGCTCAGTCCGCTTAAGGTCATGGCCCGCGGGTATAGTCTGGCCTACGATGAAGATGAAAAAAAACTGTTGAGATCCGTTCGCGAAACGAAGGCCGGCGACAGACTCGTCGTGCGGCTGGCGGACGGCAAGCTGTCTTGCAGCGTAGCGGCTGTGCATGGGGAGGCGAACAGGGATGACGAATGAATCGGAAACGGCGCTGTCCTTCGAACAGGCGATGGAGCGGCTTGAGGGCATCGTATCGAAGCTGGAGAGCGGAGACGTGCCGCTTGAGGCGGCGATCGAGCTTTATCAGGAAGGCATGGCGCTGTCGAGGCTGTGCGGCCAGAAGCTGGAGCAGGTGGAGCGCCGGATCGAGATGCTGATGGAAGACGGAGACGGCTTGCAGCGCAGGCCGTTCGCGCCGCAGCAAGGCGAGGCAGGCGGCAAAGGAGAGTAGTCGAAAAGGTGCAGAAGGAAGCTATATCGGACTATCTGGCATCCCGGAAAGCGATGGTCGAGCGAGCGCTCGAGCAGGCGATACCCGGAGATTGGCGGGTCAACGGCAGGCTGAAGGAAGCCGCCATGTATTCGCTGGCCGCAGGCGGCAAGCGCCTTCGGCCGATCTTCGTGCTGGCTGCGGCGGAGGCCGTTCGGGGCGATGAGCAGGCCGCGAGCGTCGCGATGCCGTTCGCCGTCGCCGTGGAAATGGTGCACACGTACTCGCTGATTCACGACGATCTTCCCGCGATGGATAACGACGACTACAGGCGAGGCATTCCGACCAACCACAAGGTTTTCGGCGAGGCGACCGCGATCTTGGCGGGCGACGGACTGCTGACGCACGCCTTTTATGTCGCCTCCGAGGCCGCCGCGCTCGGCGTCTCCGCCGAACGGACGTTGGCCGTCGTCCGCGATCTGGCCCGTCTGGCGGGCTTCCCCGGCATGGTAGGCGGACAGGCCGACGATATGGAAGGCGAGCAAGGGATTACGTCTATCGATCAGCTCGAGCATATCCACTTGCACAAGACGAGCGATCTTATCGCGTTCTCGTTGCGGGCTGGCGGACACGCGGCTGGCGCCAGCGTGCGGCAATTGGACGCGCTCGGTCGCTTCGGCACGAACGTAGGCTTGGCTTTTCAGATCCAGGACGACATCCTCGATATTACGGGCGATCAGGACAAGCTGGGCAAGCCTGTCGGCAGCGACGAGCGCCAAGGCAAGGTCACTTATCCTTTTTTGATCGGACTCGAGGAGAGCCGCAGGCGCGTCGCGGACTTGACGGAGCAAGCGATCTCGGCCGTCCGGTCGGCAGAGCTTGCCGACTGCGGCCGGCTGGAGCAGATCGCGATGCGATTGATTTCCAGAGAACATTAACCTGCGGTTCGGGCTTCGGATCAGCACAAAGAAGCATTTTCGATCGGCTTCCGTCAAACCGGGAACCGAGGCGAGGATGCTTTTTTCGATTGTTTCGCCAATCGGACGAATGGGTAATTGAGCATGGGCAGTGTACGCTGTATTTTGGCGCGCCGTCTTTTTTGTACATACTTGATTTGAAAAGTGCGATGATGGCTTTGACACCGGACGGGTTGCAGACTCGTATGCAATGGGAGGGATTAGGGGAACCGGGTGAGTTTTTAAACGGCCATTATGCTATAATACGTTTAGACTAAAATCGACGAATCGTGATGCGTTGACTCAATTCAACATAGCAATCGTTTGTGGAAAGCGGGGAATTCCTATTGCTGCTCGACAGCATCCATAGTCCAACCGACCTGAAGCGGCTGTCCATGTCAGAGCTTCCTCAGTTGGCCCAAGAGATCAGACAATTTCTAATTGAAAAGCTGTCCGCGACCGGCGGACACCTGGCGCCCAACCTCGGCGTCGTCGAGTTGACGCTGGCGATGCATTACCTGTACGACAGCCCGTCCGACAAGTTTTTATTCGACGTGGGTCATCAGGCATATGTCCACAAGATGCTGACCGGACGCATGGACCGGTTCGACACGCTTCGCCAGAAGGACGGACTGTGCGGCTTCGTCAAGCGCACGGAAAGCGAGCACGACGTCTGGGAGGCCGGCCATAGCAGCACATCCTTGTCCGGCGCGATGGGCATGGCGCTCGCACGCGATATGCAAGGGCGCGCCAACAAGGTGATCGCGGTCATCGGCGACGGCGCGCTTACCGGGGGGATGGCGCTCGAGGCGCTCAACCATATCGGCCATGAAAAGCGGAAGCTTACCGTCGTTCTGAACGACAACGAGATGTCGATCGCGCCCAACGTTGGCGCCCTGCACAATTACCTGGGCAAGGTTCGCAGCGACAAGACCTACCGCAAAGCGAAGGACGAGTTCGAGTGGCTGCTGCGAAAGGTGCCGGCGATCGGCGGCAAGCTCGCGAAGACGGCCGAGCGGCTCAAGGACAGCCTGAAGTATCTGGTCGTGCCGGGCATGCTCTTCGAGGAGTTCGGCCTCAAGTATCTCGGACCGGTCGACGGCCACGATACCGAAAAGCTGATCGAGGCTTTCCGCCAGGCGGACAAATGCGAAGGCCCCGTCCTTATCCACATCCTGACGGTCAAGGGCAAGGGATATTCTCCGGCGGAAGCGGACTCCCACAAGTGGCACGGAATCACCGGCTCCTACAAGATCGAGTCCGGCCAGGTGCTTAAGCCCGTCGGCCCGCCGATGTATACCGAGGTGTTCGGCAATACGCTGATCGAGCTGGCCGAAAAGGACGAACGGATCGTCGCGATCACGCCCGCGATGCCTGGGGGCTCCGGCTTGCTCGGCTTCGCGCAGCGATTCCCGGGGCGCATGTTCGACGTCGGTATCGCGGAGCAGCACGCGGCCACGATGTCCGCTGCGCTCGCGATGGAGGGCATGAAGCCGGTTTACGCGGTTTATTCGACCTTCTTGCAGCGCGCGTACGATCAGGTGGTTCACGATATTTGCCGGCACAACGCCAACGTGATCTTCGCCATCGACCGCGCCGGCTTCGTCGGCGGCGACGGCGAGACGCACCAAGGGGTATACGATATCGCTTATCTTCGTCACATTCCGAACCTTGTCCTGATGATGCCGAAGGACGAAAACGAGCTTCGCCGCATGATGGCGACGGCGGTCGCTTACGACGAAGGCCCGATCGCGATCCGCTACCCGCGGGAGCAAGGAAGAGGCGTGGCGATGGACGAGCAACTCGCGCCGATCCCGATCGGATCTTGGGAGGTCGTTAGGGAAGGCGACTACGCGGCGATCCTCGCGATCGGCCCGATGGTTCAAGTGGCCGAAGAAGCGGCGGAGTTGCTGAAGCGCGAAGGCTTAAGCGTTCGCGTCGTCAATGCGCGCTTCGTCAAGCCGCTCGACGAGGCCATGCTCGCGCAGCTCGCCAAGGACCGCCTGCCGATGCTCGTGCTCGAAGAGACCGCGGTGTCGGGGGGGCTCGGCAGCGCGATTCTCGAACACTACGCCCAGCATGGTCTGCAGCCGACCGTACAGCTCGCGGGCATTCCGGACCGCTTCATCGAGCATGCGACGATCAAGGAGCAGCGCGCCGAAGTCGGCTTGACCGCGGAAGAGGTCGTCAAGCACCTTCGCTCGTTCGCGCTGCTCAAGCGTCAGCGGCAGACGGCGAATTAAGGCGATGTCGACGATCCCCAAGGAGCGAATCGACACGCTGCTCGTCGAACAAGGCTTTTTCGAGAGCCGTTCGAAGGCACAGTCTGCCATTATGGCCGGACTTGTCCTCGTCGGCACCGAGCAAGTGGATAAGCCGGGAACCAAGATTCCGCGCGAGTCGGCATTGACCGTCAAAGGCGCCGTCCACCCTTACGTGAGCCGCGGCGGCCTCAAGCTGGAAAAGGCCATTCGCGAATTCGGCATCGATTTGAAGGATACGGTCATGATCGATATCGGCGCTTCGACCGGCGGGTTCACGGACTGCGCCCTGCAGCATGGCGCTTCGTTCGTTTACGCGATCGACGTCGGCTACAACCAGCTCGACTGGAGCCTGCGGCAAAATCCGCGGGTTTGCGTGATGGAGCGCTGCAATTTCAGACACATGACGTCCGATCAATTGACGGGGCCGTCGCCGGCTTTCGCTTCGATCGACGTGTCCTTTATTTCCCTAAAGCTCATATTGCCCGCGTTGCGCCCGCTGCTTGAACCCGGAGCCGGCATCGTGGCGCTCGTCAAGCCTCAATTCGAGGCCGGACGCGACCAGGTTGGCAAGTCCGGCGTCGTTCGCGATCCGGTTGTCCATCTCGGCGTGCTGCGCGAAGTGTTGTCGGCGGCCGGGACGCTGGGCTTCGCGCTGCGCGGCCTGACGTATTCCCCGATTACCGGCGGCGAGGGGGAATATCGAATTTCTCGCGTATTGGCAGGTGCAAGATCCTTCGTTCGGTCCGACCGGCGAACAGCCGCCGGACGGCGACTACGACGACAGCCTGCTTGTGAGCGTCGTCGAAGAAGCGTCGGCCAGGTTCAAGAGTCGTTCATAACGGCATTGATGACGTTCCGTCGATTCAGAAGAGATATCCGGCATCGGCAATCGGTCCGGGCCGTCAGGCCGTCAGGCCGCGAGACGACCGAGCGATTCCGCGTCCGCCGAAGCACGGCCGGCCGGTTGGCGCGCAAGCGCCGACCGCACCGGTTTTTTTGCTTGCTCCAAAAGAGGAAACCCTGCAAGCCGCCGCGAATGAAACAGGAAGCGGAGGAGGCGGGACGATGGCTCGGTTCGGAGACGGTCTCATATTTGCAGCCGCGGTAGCGGCGATTATATGGTGGGTCTGGCGCAGGTTCAGGCATTGGCTGCACGAGCCGCCCAGCTCCCGTCTGCGCAGGCTGGCGCGGGACGGCGCGCCCGACGACGAAGACGAAGCGGCGGCACTGTTGCGCGAACATGGTTACGAGGCGCTCTCCGGCAAGCATCGGATTCCTTTAGGCGTTTCGGTCGACGACGGGCCGTACGAAGCGACACGCTTGTATTTCGACTACATTGCTTCCAAGGAAGAGCGTTACTATCTCGTTAAGCTCGAACGGCCCAGACAGCCGATGGATTGGACGGCGAGCGGGATTCGGGAGCGGCTGCTCGTGTATGCGCTATTGTTTCCCGAATGCGAAGGCGTGATCGTCGCGGATATGCGCGACAGGACGCTCCGAACGGTAAGATTCAAAATAGAGGAGGGCAAAGAATGAAAGGTCAGCGACAAAGGAAAATTCGCGAACTGATCGGCGCGAGCGATATCGAGACGCAGGAAGACCTGGTTGAAGCCCTCCGCGCCCAGAGCTTTAACGTGACGCAAGCGACCGTCTCCCGGGATATCAAGGAGCTGCAGCTCATCAAGGTACCGCTCGGGGACGGCAGATATAAATACGCGATCGCGCAGGATCAACGTTTCAATCCTACGATGAAGCTGAAGCGGGCGATGATGGACCACTTTATTCATGCGGAAGCCGCCGAAAATCTGGTCGTCTTAAAGTGTCTGCCCGGTACGGCCGGCACGATCGCCTCGCTGCTGGACGGCATGGATTGGCCCGAGATCGTCGGGACGATCGGGGGAGACGATACGACCTTGCTCATTTGCCGCACGAAGCCGCAGGGAGAAGAGATCGTCAACCGCATATTGGACATTATTCGTTAAAAGCCTGACGATCTGCGCAGGCTGGGGAGGATGAGCGGCATATGCTGCAAGAGCTGTCTATTCGCCACTTGGCGGTCATCGAAAACATTCGGGTATCGTTCAGGCGAGGGTTCGAGGTGCTGACAGGCGAGACCGGGGCGGGCAAATCGATCATTATCGATGCGCTGGGTCTCATCGCGGGCGGACGCGGGTCCGCCGAGATGATCCGCCACGGCTGCGACAAAGCGGAGATCGAAGCGGTATTCGATCTTGATCCTGCGCATCCTGTATGGGGCGTGCTCGACCGCCACGGGGTGAACGCAGATCCGCACGAAGCGCTGCTCGTGCGGCGCGAGCTGCAGGCGCAAGGCAAATCGTCCGCGCGCGTAAACGGGCAGCATGTGACGCTGACGATGCTGCGCGAGATCGGCGAAAATCTTGTGAATATCCACGGACAGCACGAGCATCAATCGCTGCTCCGAACCGATCGCCACCTGGAATGGCTCGACTCCTTTGCCGGAGATGCCGTCGCCGAACTCAAATCCGAATACCAGAACCGGTACAGGGAGTACGCGACGGTCAGCCGCGAACGACGAGAGCTTGACGAGCTCACCCGCCAGCAGATGCAGATGCTCGATTTGTATCGCTATCAGCTCGAGGAAATCGCCGAGGCTCGCCTGAAGCCGGGCGAAGACGAGTCGCTCGCCGACGAAAGGCGCAAGCTCGCGCACGCCGAGAAGCTGGCGGAGTCCGCGACCGAAGCTTACGACTTGCTTTACGGCAACAAGGGGCTAAGCATTATGTCCAAAGCCATCGCGAAGCTCGAGGACATCGTCAAGGTCGATCCGGCCAAACTGGGACCTTTAGTCGAACAGCTGCAGTCGGCTTATTATGCCGCCGAAGACGTCGCTTATCAGCTGCGCGATTACAAGGAAAGCATCGAATTCAATCCGGAACGGCTTTCCGAAATCGAGACGCGGATGGATCTTCTGTTCGGACTTCGCCGCAAGTACGGCGAGAGCGTGGAGGACATCCTGCACTATTATGCCCGAATTCAGGAAGATACGCAGCGGCTCGAAAATCGCGACGAACTCCTCAAGGAGCTCAACGAACGAGAAGTGCGGCTCGAAGCCGAGCTCAGAGCCTTAGCCGGGCGTCTCGGCGCGATCCGCAGGGAAACCGCCGCGCTGCTCGCTTCGGAGATCGAGCAGGAGCTTAAGGGGCTGCAGATGGAGCGTGCGGCTTTCGAGGTAAGGTTGTTGAGCACCGAGCATTTGACGCCTACCGGAACGGATGCGGCGGAATTCTTGCTCTCCACCAATCCGGGCGAGCCCCCGAAGCCGCTCGCGCGGATCGCTTCGGGAGGCGAAATGTCCCGGGTCATGCTTGCTTTAAAGGCGATTTTTGCCCGAATCGATCAGATCCCGGTCCTCGTTTTCGACGAAGTGGATACGGGCGTCAGCGGCCGCGCGGCCCAATCCGTCGCCGACAAGCTGTCCAGGCTGGCGGCGCACTGCCAGGTGTTCTGCATTACCCATCTGCCGCAGGTGGCCTGCATGGCGGACGACCAATTCGAGATTGCCAAGCGCGTCACCGACGACGGCCGGACGTCGACCCGCGTGCGGATGCTGAACGCCGACGAACGCGTTGAGGAGCTCGCCCGCATGCTGGGCGGCGTGGAAGTCACAGATCGGACCCGCCATCACGCGCAAGAAATGTTAACGCTGGCGGAAGCTCAAAAATCGCGTCAGGACGCGTAAATTCGTGATCCAAGGAAGGTTTTCGGCAACATAAAAGGGGGAGGCCGCGGTTACCTTATAGTTACGTCGCCGGGCAGTGTCACGGTTCGCCGGTGTAGTCTGTAGGGAAGTGGTGAGAACTTGAACGGGAAGTCCTCCTGGCGTCGCGTTTTTGGTCTATTCCTAGCGCTTATTCTAGGATTTGCCGTCTGTTCCGCACCGATGCGTCATTATGCCGCATTCCCGAATGAGCTTCGGTTGTTCGAGGGACAAGACAAGCATCTTCATTACGCGATGCCCGTGCATGCGCAGGGATCGCTGGATTCGAACGTAGCTGAAGTCAACGGCTCGGCAAGCGCGAACGTGCGGATCGATCTCAATCATCCGGTGTCCATTCATTCCAAGCGCAGCGGTCAGACAGAACTGAAGCTGAAGCTATTCGGCCGAATTCCGTTCAAAACCGTCAAGCTGCAGGTCGTTCCGGATCTCAAAGTCATTCCCGGCGGCCAAACTATCGGCGTGAAGGTCAAATCGGCGGGCATCATGGTGGTCGGCCACCATCTCGTTCAAACGGGCGAACAGTCGCGGGTTTCGCCGGGCGAAGAAGCCAAACTGCGCATGGGCGACCTGATCGTTTCGATTAACGGAGAACCGGTTAACGACGTCAAGCGCGTCGCTCCGTTCGCGAAGCAGGCAGGAACGTCGGGGCAGCCGCTCCAACTGGTCGTTCAGCGCGGCAAATCCCAATTTCGAACGACGCTTAAGCCGGTTTACGACCACGAGGACAAAGCATGGCGCATCGGCCTCTATATCCGCGATTCCGCGGCCGGTGTCGGCACGTTGACCTTCTACGCGCCGGATCAGGGCGTATATGGCGCTCTGGGCCATGTCATTACCGATATGGATACGCAAACGCCGATCACGGTAGGCAGCGGGCAAATTTTGCAGTCGAACGTCACGTCGATCGCCAAAAGCGAAAACGGAGATCCGGGCGAGAAGCGGGCGGAGTTCGTACCCGGCAGCAAAACCCTAGGCAACGTGGAACGCAACACGCCGTTCGGCATATTCGGCCAAATGGGAGAAATGCCGGGGCATGCGTATCAGGCCGAGCCCGTGCCGGTCGCCTTTGCCGAAGAAGTGAAGGAAGGTCCGGCGGAGATCTGGACGGTCGTCGGCGGACAGAAGGTCGAGCGCTTCAAGATCGAGATCGTGCACGTGTCTAGACAGTCTTCCCCGGCGACGAAGGGGATGGTCATTCGCGTTACCGATCCGGACCTGATCAAGCGGACCGGCGGGATCGTTCAAGGCATGAGCGGCAGCCCCATTTTGCAAGACGGTAAGCTGGTCGGCGCAGTCACGCATGTATTCGTGAACGATCCGGCATCGGGGTACGGCTGCTATATCGAGTGGATGCTTCAGGATGCGGGCATTATGCTGAAGCCCGGCCAAACGAAATCCAAGGCGGTTTGACGCCTTGGATTTTTGGCTTTACCTTGGCTTTCCTTTACGACAACGCTTTGTCGAAAAAAAACGAAATAGATCGTCAAATGACGTAAATTCTTTATTATATGTTATGCGGATAAAAAAAATAAAGAAAAAAATTACGACAAGAAGGAATTGCAATCGCTTTGTCGAATTCGGATAAGCAGGGAACGGTGAGCGTTTCTAACATTATCTTAAGCTTGTGAGGGAGGATACAACATTGCCGCGGATTGAAGTATTTCTTGCAGACGATAACCGAGAATTCACCAACCTGCTGTCCGAGTACATCGAAGAGCAGGAGGACATGACCGTCATCGGCGTGGCGTACAACGGAGAAGAGGTCATCCGTCAGCTGGAAGAAACCCGGAATATTCCGGATGTGATGATTCTGGATATTATTATGCCTCACCTGGACGGGCTCGGCGTGTTGGAGAAGCTGCGGGACATGAACCTGTCCCCGATGCCGAAGATCATTATGCTCACCGCGTTCGGACAGGAGAACATCACACAACGCGCGGTACAGCTGGGCGCCTCCTATTATATTTTGAAGCCCTTCGACATGGATGTGCTCGCAAACCGGATTCGCCAACTGGCGGGCACGCCTTCGCAGATCCCGGTATCCGTTTCTTCGTCGGCAAGCTCTTCCTTCAGCGGGGGCTCGCGGTCGAATATCGTGCCGATCGGCAAGCCGAAAAACCTGGACGCCAACATCACCAGCATCATTCACGAGATCGGCGTGCCTGCGCACATCAAAGGCTACCAGTATCTGCGCGAAGCCATTACGATGGTGTACAACAACATCGAAATTCTCGGCGCGATCACGAAAACGCTGTATCCGGCCATCGCCGAAAAGTTCAAGACCACGCCTAGCCGCGTCGAACGCGCCATCCGACACGCCATCGAAGTCGCCTGGACGCGCGGCAACATCGACAGCATCAGCCATCTGTTCGGCTACACGATCAATATCGCCAAGTCGAAGCCGACCAACTCCGAGTTCATCGCGATGGTCGCGGACAAGCTGCGGATCGAGCACAAGGTCAGCTAGCAAAGGCAGCGCAATAGAGCGAATCGAATGGTTCGCGTTGTTCGGGAAACGCCGCTTCATCGTCGGATGCTTGCTGCCGACGTTGATGCGGCGTTTTTTTTATGATCGACAGTGTTGGTATACGATGGTAAGATAGGCCTGTTGTGTCCATTTAGTGAACGCGAGCCTTGAGCAGAACTGGGGGAAACAAGTTGAACAATGCGATACAAAGACGAATCGCCGATCTGGAGCAGTATCTGCCGGCGTTGACCGCGGAGCCCGATCTCGACGCATTTTGGAACGAAACGCTGGCTTTCGCGAAAGACAAGCCGCTTAACGGCACGCGGCAGCTGACGGAAACGCCGCTCGGCGGCATGGAAGCCTATCGGGTGGAATACGAAGGATTTGACAGCACGCGCATTCACGGCTGGTTCATTTTGCCGAAAAACCGTTCCGCCGATGCCAAGCTTCCTTGCGTCGTGCTTTACCACGGCTATACCGGCAGCAAAGGATATCCCGAAGACTTCGCGCAATATGCGATGATGGGGATCGCCGCCTTTGCCGTAGACGTACGCGGACAGGGCGGAGATACGGGCAATCTGCTCGCGCAGCGGCACGGGATGACGCGCGGATGGCTGACGCAAAACATTTTGAATAAAAACGAATGTTACTACAAGGCGATCTCGCTTGACGCGTTGAAGGCGCTCGAGTGGGCGGCAGCCCAGCCGGAAGTCGATGCCGGCCGCATATGCGCGATGGGCGGCAGCCAGGGCGGCGGTCTCGCGCTGCTGGCGGCGGCAATGTCCGAAGTGCCGTCGATCGCCGTCGCCCACATTCCGAACATGTGTCACATGGATTTCGGCATTTTAAACTCCTCAAGCTCGCTGACGGAAGCCGCCGATTTTCTGAACCGCTTTCCGGACAAGCTTGACGACGTGCTGCGTACGCTCAGCTACTTCGACATGATCAATCTGGCGCATCGCATCCGCATTCCGGTGCTCGTCTCCGTCGGATTGAAGGATCCCGTCACGATGCCGGAGACGATATACGCAGCCTACAACCGGATCGAATCGGACAAGCGGATCGAGGTTTACCCGTTCCAGGGACATGCGGTCGGCGGCGATCAGAACCGGAAGGCGCTCGAGTTTATGCGTACGCGCTTCAATTTTTAGCTGGCTTTAAGGTAACTTGTCCATAATTTGATATAGTGGATGAATGATCCGTTCAAACTTAAGGAGGATAAATAGAAATGAGCGATTTGGAAAAGGACCCGAACAACCCGGTTCGAGAGAACGGCGCGTCGGACGAAAATAACGAAAGAACGTTCGCGGATGCGAACGATCCGGCGACCGGACCGGTCGGACCTGTCGCGTTCGACAAAGAAGACATTGCGCCGGAAGCCGAAGTTCCGTCGGAACCGGCGTCTAACACGACTGCGGCATCGGGTGCTAAAGCTTCGGTCATCGTTCCCTGGGTCGTCGCCGTCATCGCCGTCATCGCGCTTGCGGTCGTCCTGATTCGCCAGAACGACGGCGGAGGGGGCAATCTGAAGGGCGCGGTCGGCACGCTGAACGGGAAAGACATTACGAAGTCCGAATTTTATACGGTCATGTACGATCAAGTCGGCAAGGACCAGGCAGGCTCCATGCTCGACAACTACATGACGCTGAAACTGATCGACAGCGAAGCCGAAAAAGCCGGATTGACCGAAGCGGACGCCGAGGCTGCGGTGGCGCAGGAAGTCGTCAAGATCAAGCAGCAGTATAACTTCGCGACGGACGCCGACTTCGAGAACGCGCTGTCGTCGAGCGGCACGACGCTCGAAGCTTACAAGAAAAACCAGATTTTGCCGCAGGTCGAGCTTCGCGCGATTTTCGAGAAGAAGCTTGCGCCGAAGGAAGAGGATCTCAAAGCGTATTACGACGCCAACAAAGCGACCTTCGACACGGCCGAACAGGTTCGTGCATCGCACATCCTGCTGGCGACCAAAGCCGAAGCCGAAGCCGTACTCAAGCAGTTGAAGGGCGGCGCCGACTTCGCGACGGTCGCCAAGGAAAAGTCGACCGACACCGGCTCCCAGGCAAACGGCGGCGATCTTGGCTTCTTCGGCAAAGGCGTCATGAACGAACAGTTCGAGACGGCCGCCTTCAAGCTGAAGAAAAACGAAATGAGCGGCGTCGTCGAGTCGCCGAACGGCTTCCACATCATCCTCGTCACGGATCGCAAGGAAGCGGTGACGTCTACCTACGATTCGGCCAAGGAAAAGGTCAAGTCCGCGTATCTGGACGAAAAGGTGAACGAAGGCGCATCCGAATGGATCAAAACTGCCAAAAAAGATGCAGGCTACGAAAATCTGTTGACGAAGGCGGAAGAGCCGGCCGCATCTGCGGGGGCTTCCCCTGCAGCGTCTGCAGCCGCGTCGCCTTCCGCCAGCGCCGGCGAATAAACGCTTCAAACAGGAACGGCCTGCCGCCGCTTTCTCTTCGGAGAAGGCGGCGGTTTTTCATTTCGTCGTACAATCGTTAAAACCGTTGAAATTAATAATGATATTCATTATCATTAAGAAACGAGCATTCCCCTTGTCTCATCCGAAGCTGGCGGGGTATGCTGGTCACATCGCGTTTCGTCAATCGACAACGCAGACGCACAGAAGCGGGTCCGACGTACGCGACCGCTTCCGCATGGGAGGAGCCTGGACTTGATTCGCCGTTTTATGTCTTTTTTACAAGCCGTACAAAGGTCTGTTTTATCTCGACTTCTGCTGTGCCATTTTTGCCGCGCTGCTGGAGCTCGGATTCCCGCTGGCGCTGAACCAGGTCGTCGACAAGCTGCTGCCGGGCAAGGATTGGGAGCTGATCCTTTGGGCTTGCGGAGGCCTGCTCGCCGTCTACGTGCTGAACGCCTTCATGCAGTTCGTCGTAACGTACTGGGGGCATATGCTCGGCATCAACATTGAGACCGACATGCGCCGCAACCTGTTCGCGCATCTCCAGAAGCTTTCGTTCAAGTTTTACGACAATACGAAAACCGGGCATCTCATGTCCCGCATGTCCACCGATTTGATGGACATCGGCGAAGTCGCCCACCACGGACCGGAGGATGTGTTCATCGCCGTCATGACGCTGGCCGGCGCGTTCGGTCTCATGCTGTACATCCATCCGGGGATGGCGATTATCACCTTTGTCACCGTACCCGTGTTGATCGTGCTGTCGATCTACTTTAACGGCAAAATGACGGGCGCCATGAACAAAATGTTCGGCAGCATGGGCGAGTACAATGCCAGGGTCGAGGACAATATCGGCGGCATTCGCGTGGTACAGGCGTTCGCCAACGAGGCCCACGAGATGTCGTTGTTCAGCGTCAACAATCAAATGTTCCGCAAGGCGAAGCTGCTCGGCTACAAGATTCTTGCGCGCAGCTCGACGGCAAGCTATATGCTGATGCGGCTCGTATCGCTGATCGTATTGGTCGCGGGCGCCTGGTACGTGATTCGGGGCGAGCTTAAGTACGGCGAATTTCTGGCGTTTATTTTGCTGACCAACGTCCTGTTCAGGCCGATCGAGAAAATCAACGCGGTCATCGAGCTTTATCCGAAGGGAATCGCCGGCTTCAAACGTTATGTCGAGCTCATGGATACCGAGCCCGACGTGTCGGACGCGGAAGATGCGATCGAAGTCGACAAACTGACCGGCGACATTCGTTATCGGGACGTATCGTTCGGCTACGAGTCGCATACGAAGGCGCTGAACGGCATCGATCTGTCCATCCGGGCGGGCGAGACCGTCGCGTTCGTCGGGCCTTCGGGCGCGGGGAAAACGACGCTGTGCAGTTTGCTGCCGCGCTTTTACGAGGTGTCGGGCGGCGCCATCACGATCGACGGCATCGACATTCGCCGGATGAAGCTCGCTTCGCTGCGGCGTCAGATCGGCGTCGTGCAACAGGATGTCTTTCTGTTCGCCGGAACGATGAGAGAAAATATCGCCTACGGCAAGCTGGGAGCGTCTGAAGAGGAGCTATGGACGGCCGCGCGCAGAGCGAAGCTGGAAGATTTCATTCGCGCGCAGCCGCTCGGCCTGGATACGGTCATCGGCGAGCGAGGCGTGAAGCTGTCAGGCGGACAGAAGCAGAGACTCGCGATCGCGCGCATGTTTTTGAAAAATCCGCCGATTCTCATTTTGGACGAAGCGACCTCGGCGCTCGATACGGAGACCGAAGCCGCGATCCAGCAATCGCTTGCGGAGCTGTCCGCGGGCCGTACGACGCTTATCATCGCGCACCGGCTCGCGACGATCAAGGATGCCGACCGCATCGTCGTCGTTACCGAGGACGGCATCGCGGAGCAAGGCAGGCACGAGGAGCTCGTACGGACAGGCGGCATCTACAGTCGTCTGCACCAGGCGCAGTTCAGCGCGGCGCGCTAGCCGCTTAACGTTACAGTCGAGGCAGGTATTGCATTTATGGCTACGCATTCGAACGGGGAGGCGACGCAGGCTTCGGCGAAGAAGCCGCGAACAAGACCCCTGGCAGCGTCCGTTATCTTGATCGGCGGCTTGGCGCTGCTCGCATTCAGCATGGCATTATCGATCTCGATCGGGGCCAAGGCCATCGGCTTGTCCGCCGTTTGGGACGCCATTTGGCATTTTAACCGCGATCTGACGGATCATCAGATCATTCGCTCGCTTCGGATGCCCCGAACGCTCGCTTGCGCGCTCACCGGAGCAGCGTTCGCGGTCGCGGGCGCCGTCATGCAGGGCATGACGCGCAATCCGCTGGCCGATCCCGGGCTGCTCGGAATCAACGCGGGCGCCGGCTTCATGCTGGCGATCTGCTTTGCTTTTATTCCCCACCTGCTGTTCGGCCAGCTCATCTGGATGTCGTTCGCCGGCGCTGCCGGCGCCACGGCGCTGATCTACGGGCTCGGCAGCCTGTCCAGGGGCGGGCTCACGCCGGTCCGGCTGGCGCTCGCAGGCTCGGCCGTATCGGCGCTGCTGCTCGCGATCAGCGAAGGCATCGCTTTGAAGTACCGGATTGGCCAAAGCCTGGACTTCTGGTTGTTCGGCGGCGCCGCCGGCGTGCGCTGGGCGCAGGTGGACGTCATCCTGTGGTGGATCGGCGGCGGGCTGCTCGCGGCCATGTTGCTGGCGCGTTATATCACGCTGTTAAGCCTGGGCGACGAGACGGCCGCGGGCATCGGGGTGCGGGTCGGGTGGATCAAGCTGATCGGGGCCGTCGTCGTCCTGATTCTGGCCGGCGCATCGGTGTCGGTCGTCGGCTTCGTCAGCTTTATCGGCCTGATGGTGCCGCATATTACCCGCTATCTCGTCGGCGTCAGCTACCGGTGGATCGTGCCGTGCTCGGCGATATTAGGCGCGCTGTTGTTCGTCCTCGCCGATCTCGGCGCGAGAATGGTGCGTCCCGGCTCGGAGACGCCGGTGGGCGCGCTTATCGCCATCCTTGGCGTTCCGTTCCTTCTGTATCTGGCCAGGCGCGAAGGGAGGGAGCTGTAATGGCAGCGAAGTCGATATACGCGGCCTCGGACACGAAGCGCAGGGCGAAGGCCTGGTCTGCGGTCGTCGGCCTGGCGCTGCTCGTCGTCGTCGTGTTCGTCGTCAGCATGAATACCGGCTTTATTCGGCTCAGTCCGCTGGATGTCGGCAGGACGCTGCTCGGCTACGGGACGGACAAGCAGTCGCTCATTTTGTTCCAGTTCCGGCTGCCCCGCATCGTCATCTCGGTGCTCGTCGGCGCCGGCTTCGCGCTGGCCGGCTGTATCTTGCAGGGCATTACGCGCAATCCGCTGGCCGATCCCGGTCTTATCGGCGTCAACGCGGGCGCGAGCTTGATGGTCATCCTGTTCGTCGCCCTGCGCCCTTCCATCGGCGCCTCTCCGCCCTATACGCTGCCGTTTCTGGCGTTTTTCGGCGCGGCGGCGGCGGGCGCGGCGGTCTACTTCCTCGCTTACAAAAAAGTCGGACGGCATCTCCGTGCTCCGCCTCGTGCTCGTGGGCATCGCGGTGCAGGCGGGCATCAGCGCGGCGATCATCGTCCTGACGCAGCGTCTCAACCCGGAGCAATATCAGTTCGCCGCGACCTGGCTCGCAGGCAGCCTGTGGGGCGCCAACTGGAAGTTCGTCCTGACGCTGCTGCCGTGGATGGCGGTGCTGATCCCGTTCGTCATGTCCAAGGCCCGGACGCTGAACGTGCTCAGCCTGGGCGACCAGCTGTCCGTGGGACTGGGGGCCAGACTGCAGCGCGAGCGGCTGCTATTGCTCCTCGCGGCGGTCGCGCTGGCGGGCAGCTTGCGTCGCGGTCGGCGGCGCGATCAGCTTCATCGGGCTGATCGGTCCGCATCTCGCCAGGCGCCTCGTCGGCTCGAAGCACGAGATTTTGCTGGCCGCATCGGCGTTGTCCGGCAGCGTGCTGCTGATCGCGGCCGATACGATCAGCCGCGTCTCCGACACCCCGACGGGCATCATCGTCGCGATCATCGGCGCGCCGTATTTTATTTATTTGCTGGCGAGGGCCAGGTAATAGCACGACGTACGTCCATGCTATCGCTTAGGTCCGTCAACAATAGAAAGGAGCCGCCCCAATCGTCAATTTCATGACGATCGGGGCGGCTCCTTTCTGCTTACTAAGACAATTTTAAAGCGCGATGACGATGCGGTTGTCGCCTGCCAAGCGGCGAACCTTCAGTCCGAGCCCGTCCGCCTTGGACGCCTCGCCGCCGGAGACGGCGCGGACCGCTTCGATCCCGCGCAGCTGGATCGACCAGTCGGCGGTATCGGCGGCTGCGCCGGAAGCCGTCGCCGAGATCGTGCCGCCGCTGCGCTCGACCGTGACGGTAAGCCGAACGGCACCGTCTTCGCCGACGATATCGGCCGAGGCCGACGTGCCGTCGCCGAGCTCGAACAGGTGAAGCGTCACGCCGTCCGTATAGTCGTAGTCGGGACGATCTTCGGTTGCGCCGACCGCGATCAGCGATCCTTCGCGGGCGTACAGCGGCAGACTCATGTAATCGTATGTCTCGCGATGCCACGACCCGCCCTCGACGACTTCGCCGGACAGGAAGTGTGTCCATCTGCCTTTCGGCAGGTAATAGGCCGATTCGCCTTCGCTGTTGAAGATCGGCGAGACGAGCAGGGCGTCGCCGAGCATGAACTGGCGATCCAGGTAGTCGCATGCCGGGTCCTCGCCGAACTCGAGCAGCATCGCCCGCATCATCGGAAGACCGAAGCGGCTGGACGCGGCCGCCTGGGCGAACAGGTAAGGCATGAGGCTCGCCTTCAGCTTGGTGAAGCGGCGGAGCACGTCGACCGCTTCTTCGTCGAACAGCCATGGCACCCGGTAGGAGGTGCTGCCGTGCAGCCGGCTGTGGCTGGACAGCAGTCCGAAGGCGACCCAGCGCTTGTACAGGTCGGGCGTCGCGCTCTGCTCGAAGCCGCCGATGTCGTGGCTCCAGAAGCCGAAACCCGAGAGACCGAGCGACAGGCCGCCGCGCAGGCTTTCCGCCATCGATTCGAACGTCGCCTCGCAATCCCCGCCCCAGTGCACCGGGAACTGCTGGCCGCCCGCCGTCGCCGAGCGGGCGAACAGCGCCGCTTCCCCGCGGCCCTTTTTCTCCTCGAGCACGTCGAATACGACTTTGTTGTACAGCTGCGTGTAATAGTTGTGCATCTGCTCGGGATCGGAACCGTCGAAATAGACGACGTCCTCGGTCGGGATTCGCTCGCCGAAGTCGGTCTTGAAGCAATCGACGCCCATATCGACGAGCGCGCGCAGCTTGTCGCCGAACCAGCGGCAGGCGTCCGGATTCGTGAAGTCCACGATGCCCATGCCGTACTGCCACAGGTCCGTCTGCCAGACGCTGCCGTCCTTCCGCTTGAGCAGATAGCCGTTCGCCATGCCTTCGTCGAACAGCTTGGAGCGCTGCGCGATATAAGAGTTGATCCAGACGCAAATCTTGAGCCCCTTTGCCTTCAGGCGATCGAGCATGCCCTTCGGATCAGGGAATACGCGCTCGTCCCATTCGAAGTCGCACCACTGGTACTCCTTCATCCAGAAGCAGTCGAAGTGAAAAACGGACAGCGGGAGATCGCGCTGCGCCATGCCGTCAACGAAGCTGTTCACGGTCTCTTCGTCGTAATTCGTGGTGAACGACGTCGTCAGCCACAAGCCGAACGTCCAGGAAGGAGGGAGCGCGGGCTTGCCGGTGAGCGACGTATAGTTGGCCAGCACGTCCTTCAACGATTCGCCGCCGACGATCATGTACTCGAGTTGTTCGCCTTGCACGCTGAACTGCGTTTTGGATACTTTCTCCGATGCAACCTCGAACGAGACGAGTTCGGGATGATTGACGAACACGCCGTAGCCGCGGTTCGTTACGTAGAACGGCACGTTTTTGTAAGCTTGCTCGGAAGCCGTACCGCCGTCCTGGTTCCAGATATCGACGCTTTGGCCGTTTTTGACGAAAGCGGAGAAGCGTTCGCCGAGTCCGTATACCGTCTCGCCGACGGCCAGATCGAGCTGCTCGCGAAAATAGTGGACGCCGTCCGCGCCTTTGACGAAGCCGGTCTGACGGAATCCGCTCCCGGTCAGCTTGCGGTCCTTGTACGTATACGTAATGCGGAGCGGATGCGCCTTCGAGACCATGACGCTCGTATCGCCGCTGGTCAACGTAACGCGGTCATCGCCGTCCTCGATCGACACGTCGGCGCCCGCTTCGCCGCCGACGAGCGGGAACGAGCCCGGCGTCAATCTTCGGCGCCCTTTATGATGATACAGCTTCACGCGTATGACGTCGGGAATCGGAGAATCGAATTCGAGCGTCGTGAGCGCCTCGTTCAGCGTATTGCCGCGATGCTCCAGATGTCGGTGCGGCGCGAATACGGTCAGTTTGTTCGGCGCGATGTCGATGCTGTGAACCTCGTAAGGCGTCAATACTTCGAAGCCTTCGCGGGTCATCCAATAGCCGTTGCTGAATTTCATACAATCGAACCTCCTGTTGGGGTGCCAAGTAAACGCTCTCTATAATTAACATAATACCGATTGATTTATCGATTTTCTTGCAATATTATGCTTATAAATAACACGATTATGAGACGAGAGGTTTTATGTGGACAATAAATTGTTAAAAGAGGACCGCCGCCACGGCACGCCGGGCTTCCCGGTCGGCTTCTATCAGCAGGCGCGCACGCCTCAAGAAGGCATTCTCGATTTTCATTGGCATGAGGAGATCGAGTTTCTAAGGGTGACGTCCGGCCGCGCCATTTTCCAGATCGGATTGTCCGCTTACGAAGTGTCCGCAGGAGAGGCTTTGTTCATACCCGGCGGCTTGCTGCACGGCGGATATCCGCTCGACGCTTCGGACTGTGCGTACGAAGCGCTCGTGTGCGATCTCGGCTGGCTGGACGGAGGCCCCGACGACGCGATTTCCGCGCGCTACCTGCGTCCGCTGCAGCGCGGGCGTTCGGGACCGCCGCATCATTGGACGCGGGATACGCCCTGGGGCAAGTCGGCGGTCGCGAGGATCGCCGAGCTGCAAGCGCTCGAGCATGCCGCCGAACCGGCCAGAGAGCTGAGGGTTAAAGCCGGCTTGCTGAATCTGATCGCGGACCTGATCGACGCGGGCCAATGGCAACCGCGATCGCAAGCGGACGAAGGCGAGAGCCATGCGGCGGAACGGTTGAAAGAGGCGTTGGTTTACATGGAGACGAATTTCGCGCGCAAGCTGAGCCTGCGGGAGCTGGCCGGCGTGGCGGGCATGAGCGAGGGGCACTTCAGCCGCATGTTCAAGGCGTATATGCGCAGGACGCCGGTCGAATATCTCAACCGGTACCGAATCCGATATGCGGCCGGAAGGCTGTCCGCGTCCGATTCGACGATCTCCGAGGTGGCGCTGGAGGCGGGGTTCGATAACTTCAGCTATTTTATCAAGCTGTTCCGCGGCATATACGGCTGTACGCCGAGCGCTTACCGGACGGCCGGCGTGCCGGACAGGGGACTGTCCGCGTCGTCGCGGGAGTCGCGGGATATGAAAAAAGGAATAGCGCCGCGAAGACGCCATTCCTTTTTTAAAGCCTTTTATTGGCCGCCAGACTTGCTGCCGTCGCGCGGAGGCCGCGGCGGACGCTTGGCGCGAAAGCGCGGCGACACGTAATTGTGCTTGCGATCGCGGAAAAAAATCCAGCCGCCGATGAAGCCGACGCCGGCGAGAAAGAGGACGAATCCAAGCAAAAATCGCCATAGGTCAAAATGGGGATCGGGCAGGCTCACGTTCCCGAACTGCGCGAAATAATCGAACAAGGCGTCCTTCATCAGCAGGAAGCCGTATGCGGCGGCGATGCCGGGCACGACGAGCATGAGAATGGCGATCAAGCGCGAGATGACGAGCTTCAACGGTCATGTCCACCTTCCTGTTCTATGCTCTAATGATAGCGATTTATCGAGAATATGTCTATTGTAAATGAGAACGTAAAACGCAAGCGTCTCGGGTATCGTTCGGCTTTAACAAAAATGGTTGTAACTGGGCCGATCGGAATGCGCTGCCGCCGCGAACTTTTTTGTTGCGTCTCGAGACGTTATAATGGTAGGGTCGGCAGAATTCAGGAATGCCTCGTATTTTTCGACGACGCCAGGCTCTATATACATATTTCATGCGTCTCCAAAGCCTAATAGCCTAATTTTCCGGAGGAACACTCATGCCAATCGAAGTCGATGTCGCTATTCTTGGCGGCGGTCCCGGCGGGTATACCGCCGCCGTGCGCGCCGCCCAGGCCGGACGAAGCGTGGCCATAATCGAAAAGGACAAGCTAGGCGGCACCTGCCTGCATCGCGGCTGCATCCCGAGCAAGGCGCTGCTTCGCAGCGCCGAAGTGTACGCTACCGTCCGGGACGCGGAAGCTTACGGCATCCGGCTGGCCGGCGCGCAGGACGCAAGCGTGGACTGGAGCGCCGTCATGAACCGCAAGGATGGCGTCGTGGCCCAGCTTCACAAAGGCGTAGAAGCGCTCATGAAGCAAAATCGCATTCAGGTCATTAAAGGCGCTGGCCGTCTGACCGGCCCGTCGATCTTCTCGCCGCGCGGCGGCGCCATCGCCGTCGAGCTCGAGGACGGCGAGTCCGAGACCGTCGTGCCCCGCCACCTCATCCTGGCGACGGGTTCGCGACCGCGCAGAATCGAAGGACTGCCGTACGACGGAACGAACGTCGTGACGAGCGACGAAGCGCTCTCCTGGGCGTCGCTCCCGGCCAGCGCGATCATCGTAGGGGGCGGCGTCATCGGGATCGAATGGGCTTCGATGCTCGGAGACTTCGGCACGGCGGTCACGCTCGTCGAGACGGCGGATCGCCTGCTGCCCGGCGAAGACAAGGATATCTCGACGGAGCTGGCGCGCCAGCTTGAGAAGCGAGGCGTAAAGCTGCTTCTGGGCGCGAAGCTGGACGCTTCGTCCTGCACGGTGTCGGAGGGACGCGTATCGGCAACGATCGGAACGGCCGCCGGCGGCGCCGAGACGCTAGCGGCGGCGCGCATGCTCGTATCCGTCGGCCGCGTCGGCAACGTCGACAACCTCGGCTTCGAAAATACGGACGTCAAGGCGAGCGGGGGCTTCGTGTCGGTCAATCCGGCGACGCTGCAGACCGGAGAGCCGCACATCTACGCCGTCGGCGACGTCATCGGCGGCGTCCAGCTGGCGCACGCGGCGATGCACGAGGCGGAAGTCGCGGTCGCCCATATCCTCGGGCAGCCGATCGCCCGCACGCCCGACCGGGACGTGCCCCGGGCCATCTACAGCCGGCCGGAGGCGGCCGCCATCGGCTGGACCGAAGCGGCGGCCAAGGCCGCGGGCTTCGAGACGCGCGCGGTGAAGCTGCCGATGCGCATCTTCGGCAAGGCGCTCGTGCACGGCGAGCCCGAAGGCTTCGCGAAGGCGATCGCGGACCGCAAGACCGGCGACCTGCTCGGCGTCCATATCGTCGGTCCCCGCGCGACCGATCTGATCGCCGAAGCCTCGCTCGCGAAGCTGCTCGACGCGGTGCCGTGGGAGATCGGCCGCGCCATTCATCCGCATCCGACGTTGTCCGAAGCGATGCAGGAAGTGATGCAGGCCGTCTCCGGCTCCGCGGCGCACGGTTCATAAGGGAAGCAGCGCCCGGCTTTTGCCGCCGGCGCTTCGCGCATGCGGTTTCGCCAGCGACTCAGGCGAGACCGTTTTGCGTTAGACGGCCGAAGTCGATGCGCACGCTTGAGCGGATCGCGACCGAGGCGAGGCGATTAGCCCGACACCTCCGCCCGCGGTTTCTTTTTCGAACGTACCGCTGTATAATAGGTTCTAGGTTCAAGTATTAAGACCAGGTTATAGCACTAACGACAACTTCTAAAAACGAATCCGAAAACGAAAAGCCGGGAGGGACGCTTCATGACCCAGAAAGGCAGCGTAGAACGACAAGCGCGGCATATCGCGCTGGGCTTGACGGACGAGCGGGCCGTCGCCATGTACGAGACGATGATGCTCGCGCGCAAATTCGACGAGCGCGGCCAGGTGCTGCAGCGCGCCGGGAAGGTGAACTTCCACATATCGGGCATTACGCAGGAGCCGTCGCAGGTGGCGATGGGCTTTGCCATGGACCGCGACAAAGACTGGTTTCTCCCTTATTACCGCGACTACGGCCTGGTGCTGTCGGTCGGCATGACCGTCAAAGAGCTGATGCTGGCGCTTTACGGCAAGGGCGAAGACCCGAACAGCGCCGGACGCCAGATGTCCGCGCACTTCGGCTGCCGCAGGCTGCGCATCGCGACGGGCTCGAGTCCGGTTACGACGCAGGTGCCGCACGCGGTCGGCTTCGCGCTCGCCTCGAAAATTCGCGGCGAATCGTCCGTCGCGATCGTGTCGTTCGGCGAGGGCTCGAGCAACCAGGGCGATTTTCACGAAGGCTGCAACTTCGCGGGCGTGCAGAAGCTGCCCGTCATCTTCGTCTGCGAGAACAACGGGTACGCGATCTCGGTGCCGCTGTCCAAGCAGACGGCCGGCCGCATCAGCGACCGCGCGCTCGGCTACGGCTTCCCCGGCATCCGGGTCGACGGCCACGATCCGCTTGAGGTGTACCGCGTCTTCCGCGAGGCGCACGAGCGCGCGCTGGCCGGCGAAGGACCGACGCTGGTGGAGATTATGACGTACCGCGTGACGCCGCACTCGACGTCGGACAACGACATGGCCTACCGCACGAAGGAAGAGGTCGACGCGAACCGGGCGAAGGACGCGCTGCCGGCATTCCGCGCGTATCTGGAGCAGCTCGGGCTATGGTCGGAAGATCGGGAGCAGGCGCTTCAGCAGCGCATCCGCAAGGAACTCGACGAGGCGACGGCCTATGCCGAGCAAGCGCCGTACCAGTCGGCGGAGGACGCCTTCCGCTACGTGTACGCCGAAGACGACGGGGAGGTGCGCTAACGCATGCCGGTAATCGAATATATCGACGCCATCCGATTGGCGATGAAGGAAGAGATGGAACGGGACGACAGCGTGTTCGTGCTGGGCGAGGACGTCGGTCTAAAAGGCGGCGTTTTCGGTACGACCCGGGGACTGCAGCAGCAGTTCGGCGAGGATCGGGCCATCGACACGCCGCTGGCGGAATCCGCGATCGCCGGCGTCGCGATCGGCGCCGCGATGGCGGGCATGAGGCCGATCGCCGAGATGCAGTACTCCGACTTCATGTTTCCGGCGGCCAACCAGATCATCAGCGAGGCGGCGAAGATCCGCTATCGTTCGAACAACGACTGGAGCTGCCCCGTCGTCATCCGCGCGCCGATCGGCGGCGGCGTGTTCGGCGGCCTGTACCATTCGCAGTGCACCGAATCGGTGTTTTTCGGCACGCCGGGCCTCAAGATCGTCGCGCCCGCGACCGCCTATGACGCCAAGGGCCTGCTCATCGCCGCGATTCGCGACCCGGATCCCGTCCTTTTTTTCGAAAATAAAAAATGCTACCGTCTCGTTAGCGACGAGGTGCCCGAGGGCGAATACACGGTACCGATCGGCAAGGCGAACGTGCTGCGCGAGGGCAGCGACATCACGGTGATCAGCTACAGCATGCCGCTCCATTTTGCGATGCAAGCCGCCGAGGAGCTGTCGCGCGAGGAAGGCATCGAGGCGCACATTCTCGACCTGCGCACGATCCAGCCGCTCGATCGCGAGGGCATCCTCGAAGCGGCCGCGCGTACCGGCAAGGTGCTGATCGTTCACGAGGACAACAAGACCGGCGGCGTCGGCGGCGAAGTCGCCGCGATCATCGCCGAGGAGATGCTCTACGACCTCGACGCTCCCATCCGCCGTCTTTGCGGTCCCGACGCGCCTGCCATGCCTTACAATCCGGTTGGCGAAAAGCAATTCATGCTGAACAAGGAAAAGCTGAAGGCGGCCATGCTGGAGCTGGCGCGATACTAGAACCGTCACGGGAAGGAGCTGATCGGACTTGAGCAAAAAGATTACCGAAATCATCATGCCGAAGCTGGCGGAATCGCTGGAGACGGCGACCGTCGACCGTTGGTTGAAAAAGCCGGGCGACTACGTCGAAATGTACGAGCCCCTCTGCGAGCTGATCACGGAAAAGGTGAGCGCAGAGCTGCCGTCGACGGCCCGGGGCGTGCTGGTCAAGGTGCTGGCAGGCGACGGGGAGACGGTTAACGTCGGCAGCGCGATCTGCCTGATCGAGGAAGAGGAAGCCGACGCCTATGCGGAAATTCCGGGCGGCGCGCTTGCGGCCGGCCTCCAGCCGACCGACGAGGCGGTGCGCGCGGCGGAACGCGAGGCGAACGCCGTTCCGACGGCGCCGGGACCGGCTTCGGCGCCTGCCGCTGCGGCCGCGGGTCAGGAGATGCGCCAGCGCTATTCCCCGGCCGTGCTGAAGCTGGCCGCCGAGCACGGCATCGATCTTGCCCGCTTGGCCGGCTCCGGCATGGGCGGTCGCATTACGCGCGCCGACGTGCTGGCGGCCGCCGCTGCCGGCGGCTCGGCCGGCGCGCAGCCGAAGGCGGCTGCGGCCGCGCCCGCCGCAGCCGTGCAGCAGGCCGCTCCGCAGGCTGCGCCGGCGCCGTCGGCCGCGACGGCATCCGCGAGCGCGGCGTCTTCGTCCTCGAAGCCGATCGAACCGATGGATCCCCGCGTGCAGGTGCGATCGGGCGGACTCCACTTGTCCGAATCGCCGCGCATTCCGACGATCGAGATCGAGGGCCACGAAGTGCCCGGCCGCGGCGAATATTTCATCGACGTCACCCCGATCCGCAATACGATCGCGACGCGCATGCGCCAAAGCGTGACCGAGATTCCGCACGCCTGGACGATGATCGAGGTGGACGTGACCAATCTCGTCGTGCTTCGCAGCAAGCTGAAGGACGAATTCAAACGGACGGAAGGCATCAACCTGACGTACATGCCGTTCCTCGTCAAGGCCGCCGTCGGCGCGATCAAGGATTATCCGATCATGAATTCGGTGTGGGCGACGGACAAGATCATCGTCAAGCGCGACATCAACATGGCGCTGGCGGTCGGAACCGAGGATTCGGTCGTGACCCCGGTCATCAAGAACGCCGACCAGAAAAACATCGCCGGCATCGCGCACGAGATCGACGATCTGGCGAACCGCGCGCGTCACGGCAAGCTGAAGCTCGAGCATATGCAGGGCGGCACGTTCACGGTCAACAACACGGGCTCGTTCGGTTCGATCCTGTCGCAGCCGATCATCAACTATCCGCAGGCCGCGATCCTGACGTTCGAATCGATCGTCAAGCGCCCCGTCGTCATCAACGACATGATCGGCGTGCGTTCGATGGTTAATTTGTGCCTGTCGCTCGACCACCGCATCCTGGACGGCGTCATTTGCGGACGGTTCCTGCAGCGGGTGAAGGAGAATCTGGAGAGCTACAGCCTGGACACCAAGCTATATTGATAAGTGGCTTCTTCCGAACGGCGAGAGGTCGCCCGCAGGCGCGCAAGGCGCGGCCGCGGGCGGCCTTTTGCCGCAGCCGTGACCCGCTTCCCCGCGGTTTGCGGGCGCTTCGGGCTTGCGCTACAATAGGGAGGTTAACGGGAGGCGAGATGGACATGGGCATGCTGGACACGGCCAAGCTGGGCCGTATCGAGTACGGAGAAGCGTGGGACTTGCAAAAGGCGCTGATTCGGGACATCGGCGCGGGGGAGCGCGAGGATACGCTGCTGCTGCTGGAGCATCCGCCGACCTATACGATCGGCACGGACCGTCATCCCGAGCATCTGCTGATGTCGCCGGACGAGCTTAAGCGACGGGGCATCTCGGTATTCGAGATCGACCGCGGCGGAGATATTACGTATCACGGCCCGGGGCAGCTCGTCGGATATCCGCTGCTTTACTTGGACGCCGAGGGGCTTGATCTGCACAAGTACTTGCGCGATCTCGAAGAATCGCTGATTCGGCTGCTCGCGGAGTTCGGACTCGTCGGCGGCAGGAAGCCCGAATATACGGGCGTCTGGATCGGCGACCGCAAGGTGGCCGCGATCGGCGTCAAATTCAACCGCGCGCGCGCAAGACGCGGCTTCGTGACGAGCCACGGCTTCGCCTTCAACGTGAAGCGGGGCGTAGAGCAAGAGGGGTTCGGCGGCATCGTGCCGTGCGGCATCCAGGAATACGGGGTCACCTCGCTCGAAGCCGAGACGGGCCTTACGCTTGAGGTTGAAGAGATCGCGGAGCGGGTGCTCCCGCATTTCCGGGACGTATTCGGTTACGGGAGCTTGCGGACCGTCACTGAAGCAGCGATCCGATCGACAGCAGCACGGTAGAAGCGATCATGGCGATCAGCATGACGTATACGACGATTTTAAACCAGCGCGTGTTGTTCATCGGAACCATCCTTTGCGGCAAAATAAGAATTGAAAAAGCATCATTGTTATTTTAACCGATTTGACGCACGCTTACGAGGAGGATCCGCATGGTCAAAAAAGAACGGCTGATCGAAGAATTCATGGAATTAGTGCAGATCGACAGCGAAACGAAGCATGAACAAGCGATTCGCAAGGCGCTTATCGCGAAGTTCGAGGCGCTCGGCCTTACGGTGGAGGAGGACGACGTCGCGGAAAAAATCGGCCACGGCTCTGGCAACCTGTTCGCCTGGCTGCCGGCGTCGCCGGGGTCCGAGTCCGCGCCCGTGCTGCTGTTCACCTCGCATATGGATACGGTCGCGCCGGGACTTGGCATCCAGCCCAGGCTGGACGCCGACGGCTACATCCGCAGCGACGGCACGACGATCCTCGGCGCCGACGACAAAGCCGGACTCGCCGCGATCTTCGAAGCGCTCCGCGTGCTGAAGGAGACCGGCGCTTCGCACGGGGCCGTTCAGTTCGTCATCACCGTCGGCGAAGAGTCCGGCCTGCTCGGCTCCCGCGCGATGGACGGTTCGCGTCTTAAGGCGAAGTTCGGCTTCGCGCTCGACTCCAACGGCAAGGTCGGGGAGATCGCGGCGGCGGCGATCACGAATTCGCGTCAGTACATCACGATTCAGGGCAAGGCCGCGCATGCCGGCGTCAATCCGGAGGACGGCATCAGCGCCATCCAGGTCGCCTCCAAAGCGGTCTCGAAAATGAAGCTTGGACGAATCGACAAAGAGACGACCGCGAACATCGGACGTTTCGAGGGCGGCGGGGAAGTGAACGTCGTCGTCGACAAAATCAAGATTTATGCCGAAGTGCGCAGCCGTTCGAACGAGAAGCTCGAAGCGCAGGCCGAGTTGATGCGCCAGGCGGTGGCGAGCGCTTGCGAAGAGACGGGCGCCTCGTTCGAATTCGTCAGCGAAGTCATCTACCCGGCCTACAGCTATACCGAAGCGGACGAAGTCATCCAGATCGCGAGCGCCGCGATCCGCGGCATCGGCCTCGCGCCCAGCCTGTTCGCCTCCGGCGGCGGCTCCGATGCCAACATGTTTAACGGCAACGGCGTGCCGACCGTCAACCTGGCCGTCGGCTACGAGGACATTCATACGACGAAGGAACGGATCAAGGCCGACGACATCGTGAAGGTGACGGAACTCGTCCTTGCGATCGTCGAAGAAGCGAAGCGTCATTGATTCAAGCGCAAACGATACAAGAAGCCGGATCTCCCGGCGGCTCGCGCCGCCGGGAGATCCGGCTTTTTTAAACTTTGTCCGTCATAGCGCACATCATTCATCGAGTGAAAAGCATTCATGGGGCTATCGCGATAAGTACGCGATCGATAGCCGCCCCTCCGCCCATGGTGCGAAGCAGATCGGTCACCGGGACGGGAGGAGGGGCGCAATCGCCTCGGCGAACCAATCCGGCTGTTTTCGTTTGCGGCTGTCCTGCGTCAATACCGCGACGAGCTCGGCCCGGGGAACGACAAAGATATACTGACCGCCGAATCCGCGCGCGTAATAGTAAGGGACCGATCCCGGCGGCATATGCGGAAGGGAAGCCGACAAACCGCCGGTGTCGCCGATGGCGAAGGGGGACGCGGGGCTGTCAGCGACCGCACGGCCGGGGTCATCCGAGCTAACATCCCAGGGCTCAACGTTCGTCTCGCGCTTGTCGGGGGGAATCGCCCGGCTCGTAGGACCCGCACCACCAGTGCCAGGCGTAAGCGCCGTCATAGGGCGGACTGGCTCTTACGACGGGCGCTACGGCGACTTCGGCGAGCGCGGAGGAATAGAGCCGATGTCCTTCCCAGCTGCCGCGCCGCAACTGAAGCTGACCCAGCTTGAGCAGGTCCGCGGGACGCAGACGAAGTCCGAAGCCGCCCGTATGGAAGCCCTGCGGATCTGTCTCCCAATCGTAGGCCTCGATGCCGAGCGGGCCGAACAGCGAGCGTTCAGCGAACGCCGCGACGGTCATGCCCGTCGCCTGGGACAGAATCGCGGACAAAAGCTGCGAGACGCCCGAATTGTACGTCATTTTTCGCCCAGGCGGTTCGGAGAGCGGCTGTGCCAGGACATGACTAACCCAATCGGGCGTGCGCGTCATGCGCGGAAAGCTGTTCAGGCCTCCGAACTCCTGCCATCGGATGCCGGACGTCATCGTCAGCAGGTGCAGCAGCGTCATTTCCCTTTTTCGCGTATCCGGATCCCGGGCCAACTGCGGAAAAAACATGGAGACGGGCGCGTCGCCGGGGGCAGGCAGCAGTCCGCGATCGATCGCGATGCAGAGCAGCATGGACAGGACGCTTTTCGTGCAGGAATTGATCTTGGCCGGCGCAAGCGCCCTGTCGGGCTCGCGGTAGTGCTCGAAAACAAGCCGGTCCTGCCGGCTGACCAGACAGCTGTTGAGCGAATACGGCGCGATCGCCGCACGTAATATGTCCAAATCCAAAGGCGACCACCTCGCGCGTCTTGCTTTCGCTCTATTCTACCCGATTTCGCCTCATTAGATATGGCTTTAACGTCAGACATGCCTTTAACGTCAAATTCAAACTCGCTCCGAATGAGGGGCGTCGAAGCTGAGAAAATAATCCTTTTACCCGACAATCGAAGCGCCTGGGGAAGCTTCCGGATCATAGGCTTCCTTCGCTTCGGCCTGTCTCCGGTACCGCGCATTGCCTACCGAAAGCGCCACGATCGCGCCCGCGATCATGACGAACAGGGACAGAATAAAGCCATGCGAGATCGCATCTCCGATCGCCCCGCGCATGAAAGCGAGCAGATCCGCGGGCAAGCGGGAAGCGCCTTTGATGACGGTCTCGGGATTGGCGAGCGTGCCGGCTTGGTCGGAAGGGATGCTGAACTTGGCGATCGCTTCGCGCGAGCTGTCCTTCAGGCTCGCATTGACGAGCACGGCCATGACGGATGCGCCGATGACGCCGCCGATATTGCGCCAGAAGCCGACGACCGAAGAAGAAATGCCGATATATCGCGGGTGAACGGACATCGCGACCGCGCTCTGGCCCAGGCTCATGAGCGGGCCGATCACCCCGAGGCCGAGCAGGATCATAATGGCGATGACCTGCCAATAGGCCATGTCGGGAGAAAGGTTCATGAGGAGGACGGCCGCCACGACGCCGAGCGCCATGTTGACGAACAGCACCGTTCGAAAACGAAGCCGGGCGACGAAAAATCCGGAGACGATCGCGCCGGCGATCAGGGAAGCCATCATCGGCGTCAGAATGCCGTTGGAGTTGGCTTTGCCGAGGACGGCCGTCGCGTACAGCGGAAGATAGGCGATGGCGGAAAACATGATGACGCCTTGGCAGAAGCAGAGCAGGCTGACGCCGAGCACGAGCCGGTTTTTGAAAATGGTTAAAGGGAGCACGGGCTCCTCCGCCTTAAGCTCCACGGCGACGAACGACGCGCCCGCGATCGCGCCGAGCGCGAACAAGCCGAGGATCTGCCAGGATCCCCAGGCATAATCTTTGCCTCCGAGCTCGAGCGCCATAAGCGCGGAGACCGTGGCGCAGACGAGCAAGAGCGCGCCCCAGTAGTCGATGCGCGGCTTTTTTTCCGCTCTCGATTCGCGCAGCGAGAAGACCAAGATAAGCATCGAGGCGATGCCGATCGGCACGTTCACGTAAAAACACCAGCGCCAGCTCATCTGCTCGGAGATCAACGTGCCGAGCTGCGGGCCCGCCACGGAGGACAGGCCGAATACGGCGCCCATCACGCCGGACAGCTTCGCGGCCTGCTTCGGATCGGCGAACAGGGTGAAGATGATCGAAAAGGAAATCGGGAACACCGAGCCGGAGCCGACGCCCTGGACGACGCGAAACCAGATCAGCTGGTCGATCGTCTGCGCCATGCCGCAAAGCGCGGAGCCGAGAAGAAACAAGCCGATGCCGATCAAATAAAATCGTTTGCGTCCGAACATGTCGGACAACTTGCCGAAAATGAGCATCGTACTTGTGGAAGCGAGCATGTAGGCGGTAAATACCCAGGACACTTTTTCGAAACCGCCGATATTTTCGATCACCTTGTTCATGCTGGCGGATACGATCGTATTGTCCAGCGAGGCCATCAACAAGCCGAGCGCCATCGATAAAACGATCAGTCCCGTTTTTTTGGATACGGTTGACATGGCCGGCCATTCTCCTCTCTTCAGTCGGGATTAAGCTTCGGGCGTCCGGCCTCAGGCGTCAGAGCCCGTCAATCGCTTGAGCGTCTCGCGCAGCGTTTGCGATTTGGAAGCATTCAACTCGATGCCGATATCCAGGCACAACGTTTTCGATGCCGGCATGCCTTCGGCCCAGTCCGCCTTCATCTGCTGCAATTGACCTGCGGCCGCCGCCGCCTTGCGGATCTCGTCGCGAATCCAGTCGGCGAGCGTCTCTTCGTCCGAATACTCCCCCGAAGAACATCCGAACGAGGAAGTCGGAGCGATAGCTGTCCTTCTCGACGGGGGAATGCAAATAATGCTCGAATTGCGTCTTGCCCTCCGCGGTCAGCGAGTACACGTTTTTGTTCGGACGCGCTTCCTGCACGACGCTCTCCTTGGCGATATAGCCCATCGCCTCCATCTTCGCGAGCGTCGGATAGATCGTCCCGAAGCTGGCGTCGAAAAAAACGAGAGCGGCATCTCAAGCTTTTGCTTGATCTCGTAGCCGGATAGCGGACCTCGGTGCAGCAGGCCTAAGATGACGTCTTGGCTGTTCATGCGGCGAATCTTCCTTTCCCGAATCTTATGTTGGCATGGTCATTATATCGATCCGATATATATCGTGTCAATATAATAAAAAACAGGAACAAGTCGCTTGGCAGCGATTTGTCCCTGTTTTCTTGCGCCGGGGAGGGCTTATCCCTTTCGCTCAATGAAGCAGGTCCGTTGATCGAAGGGGATGAGACCCGTCCGGCACCCGGAGATGCCTATTGACCCGCGCCGCCTCCGCTTAGGAGCGCGACCTGATTTCCTGGCGCATAAACGCGACGTACGCGGCGGCGAACGAGACGGTCGTCTCCGCGACGATCGCCACGACCTGCGGCCATACGAGCAGCAAACTCTGGCCGAACGAGAGCGGCGCGTTGATGGCCAGATAGGCTTGATCCTGGGTGATGAACGGATTGAGCGTCCGCGTGTCAGGCAGCATCAGCGTGGAGGCCGCTTCCTGGAACAAATAGGCCGGCGACAGCCGCGAGAGCATCATCATCCAATCCTGATGGCGGATGACGGTGCCGGCGGCGGCCGTGTCGGCAGGCGACGTCGCGTTGCCTACGAGGCTGACGATCATGCCGTAGAAGACAAGGAAAAAAAATCCACAGCGCGATGCCGCACAGCGCCGAGGTCGCCGCCTGGCGGAACCGGACGGAAAACAGCAGCGACAGATTCAGCCACAAGCCGACGTACACGACCGTGATCAGCAGCATGACGACGACGCGCCAGAATTCCTCCGGCGTCGGCGGATAGCCGATCGTGAACAGCCCCATGCCCATGACGAGGAAGCCCAGGGAAAAGACGACGACCGCGATAAGCAGCAGCCCGGAGACGAACTTGGCGTTCAGAAAGTCGTCTCTGTACAAGGGTTGGGACAGCAGTCTGCTGAGCGTCCCCTTGTTGCGCTCGGTGTTGACGGAATCGAAGCCGAGCGCGATGCCGATCAGCGGCGCCAGGAAGGACAAGAAGGTCAGGAAGCCCGGCAGCGAGCCGTCCGTTTCGGTGAACATTTTCAGAAATAGAAAGCTGGAGCTCCCTTCGCCCGACGCGGCGCTCGCCGATTGCCCGTCCTTCAAGGCGGAGACGGACGCATACAGCGAGCCGGCGCAGGCCAGAACGACGATGGCGAGCAGGATGACGAACCGCCAGCTGCGAATATGATCGCCGAATTCCTTACGGACCATGACCCAGAAAGGGGGAGGGACCGCGGCTCGCGGCGACCGTCGTCCGCCTTTCCCTTGAACCGGCAAACGCGGGCTTCAGCCTGTCAATGAAGTTGGCCAACGGAGTTCCCTCCTTCGAAATAACGATGATAGATTTCGTCGAGCCCGTAACGGAGCGGGCGCAGGCCGAGGAGCGAGGCTCCGCTGCTCACGACCGCGGCGGCAAGCTCTGCGGCGATGTCGTCCGTGCCGGTGACGCGAACGGTCGCGAAGCCGCCCGACCGGTCCGACGCCCTCAGCGCATCCGTCTCTTGCAGGTCGACGGCGGTTACGCGCGCAAGGCCGCGCAGCGCGGATGCCAGCGCATCGGACCAGCCGCCGACGTCCAGCTCGACGGCATAGGACGAGCTGCCGTCCAGCAGCTGCGACAACGCGGCAAGGTCGCCGGACGCGATGAGCCGGCCGCCGACGAAGAGGCCGACGCGGTCGCAAATTTGCTGCACCTGGTGGAGGTGATGCGAGGACAGCAGCACGGTCAGCCCTTCGTCGCGGCTGAGCTCCCGAATGAGCGCGAGCAGCTCCCGTACCCCTTCGGGGTCGATGCCGAGCGTCGGCTCGTCGAGGATGACGACTTCGGGCCGCTTGATCAGCACGTCCGCGAGACCGAGCCGCTGCCGCATGCCCCTTGAATAGGCGCCCGTTTTTTTGCCGGATGCGTCGCCGAGTCCCACTTTGTCCAGCAGCTCGATCGCCCGTCGCCGCGCTTCGGCTTCCGGCACCCGGTTCAGCATGGCCGTATACATCAAGTTGTCTAGACCGGTCCGATCCTCGTAGAAGCCGATATCGTCTGGCATGTAGCCGACTCTGCGCTTCACCTCGATCGGATTGCGCGTGGCGTCGATGCCGCATACGCTCGCTTGACCGCTCGTGGGCTCGGCGAGCCCGAGCATCATGAGGATCGTCGTCGTTTTTCCCGCGCCGTTCGGACCGAGCAGGCCGAAGATTTCCCCCCCGGCGGATGGTCAGATCCAGCCCGGACACGGCGGTGAATTCGCCGTAGCGCTTGGTCAATCGGCTAAGCGCGATTACCGTATCCTCCATGGCTCAGCGCCTCCCGTACTTGCGGAACAGCCAGTAGACGCCGCCCAGCACGGCCACGATGATGAGCACGCCGATCCAGCCCCATAGCACCGAGGTTTTCACCGTTACGCGGATCGCGGCGTCGGCCGACTTTTCGGCGGCCTGCGCGGTCAGGCCGACGACATAGTCGCCCGACAGCGATTTGTCCGAGCTGCGGATCGTGGCCGTGACGGGCACCGACTCGCCCGCCTTGATGGACGGTATCGTCTTCGGTTCGAACGTGACCTCCCAATCGGTCGGCGCGGTGTTCGTAAGGCTGACGTTAGTCAGCTCGGCGGTTCCCGTGTTTTTCACGGACAGCTCGAGCGTCCGTTTGCCGCCGGCCGTGACGTTCGCGCTGAGCACCTGGTTGCTCGTCGAAAGGTCGATGCCGTAGGTGCCCGTGATGACCGCTTCCATCGTGACGTCCGCGGCGGTGCTGCTGTTGGAGGCATGAACGGGAATTTTGTACGTTTGCGCTTCGGCTTTTTCGGAAGGCGTCAGCGTCAGCGTGATCGAGGAGGTTGCGTTCGGCTCGATGTCGACGGCCGTCACGTTGTTGCCGCCCGAGCTGAACCGCGCGTCCCAGCCGGCCGGCGGCTCGGCGGTCAGCGCGTACTGCTGCTTGCTGGCGGTCCGGTTGGCTAGCGTCAAATTATACGTGAAGGTGGAATCGCTGTGGCCTTCCATGTTCGGCTGCTCGGCGCTGAGCTCGGTCTTGTAGGTGCCCTGCTCGGTTACGTTGATCTTGAGCGTCAGGCTGCCGAAGGCGCCCGCGTTCAGTTGAAGCGCGTAGGTGCCTTTGGCGACCTCGAACGGCACGAGCACGCTAAGCGACGCCGTCTGCGTCTCGCGCGGCTTGACCGCGACTTCGGAGATCGGATGGCCGCCCGCCGTCAGATCGGTTTTCCAATCCTTGGAGGGGGGCCGTAAAGCTGAGCGCAGCCGTCTGAATGGCGTCGCCGTCGTTGATCAGGTCGATATCGTACGTGATCGATTCGCCCGGGGCGGCCGACAGGCTGACATAAGGCGTGTACAGCTTGGCGGTTCCCGCGGCGGAAGCGGGCGCGGACAGTCCTAGTACGCCCAGCGCCATCAACAGTGTCATCGCGATGCTTGCCCATTTTCCCAATCTTGGCTTGAACATGACTTTCAAGACCTCCCGGCGATATGTTTTTTTCACCTGGTGTACGCGGGAGAGGTCGCTGCGGATTTAGCGTTCGGCCGGTTTTTTTACATAAAAAAAACGCTTAAAACAAGCTTAAAATCAGATAAAAAACGCATTTGCACCGTACGCGAACGGGCCTTGATCTGCTATGAATATAGTAAATCGGTTTGTCGACGGAGGGGAGCAAGGGACATGAACGGGACTTCGGCGGAGACCGTCCTGGAGATGGCCGAATGGCTGAAAAAATGGAGGAAGGGGATCCGCGGGCCTTCGAAAAGCTGTACGAACAGGCCGTACCCTGCCTCTTGCCGCTGGCCTGCCATATGCTCGGGGACCGGATGGAGGCGGAGGACGTCGTTCACGACGTGCTGCTCGGCGTGATTCGTAGCCCGGGCCGCTACGACCCCTCGCGCGGCTCCGCGCAAGCATGGCTCGCCGTGCAGGTGAAGAGCAGATGCCTCGACCGGCTGCGCAAGCGCAATCGGACGGTGCTGCGCGGCGAGAGCGAAGAGGCGCCCGCCGTCTACGCGCCAGCCGCGCAGCCGGAGACGGAGGTGCTGGCGCGCATGGAGCGCGAAGCGGTTCGCAGCGCGCTGCGCCAGCTTCCGGGCGTGCAGCGCGAGGCGCTGGCGGCCGCGTACTTCACGCCGCGCAGCCATAAAGAACTGGCAGATGCGTGGCAGGTGCCGCTCGGCACGGTCAAATCCCGCGTTCGCTACGGCTTGGGACACCTGCGCAAAGCGCTCGACCGCATGGGCTGGGGCGCCGGGGAAGGGGGCGACGGCCATGCGTGAGCGATCTTGCGGCGTTCCCGAGGAGCGCTGGATCGACCTGCTGGGCGGCCGGCTATACGAACGGGAAGTTAAGGCGCTTATCGCGCATAAGGCCGAATGCCGCGAATGCCGCGATACGCACGCGCAGTGGGCAAAGCTGCTGGGCGGCGGGCTTAGCGCCGCGGGGCTGCCAGTCAGGCAGGCCGGACCGTGTCAGGTGGCTACGCAAGCGGATGCCGCAGCGCAATCCGGCGCTGCGCAGGTGCTGTCCGCAAGGCGGCGACGCAGCTTGCTGCTGCACGCGGGCGTCTACGCTTTTGCCAGGCGCGCGGGGCGCGCGTTGGTTGCGACTGCGAAGCGGCCGGCGCGTGCCGCGGCTTGCGGACTTGGCGTTGCCGTCGCCGCCTTGCTTCTGCTGCTGCACCCGCTGGCAAGCAAGAGCGGAAGGCATGCGGGGAGCGAACTGAGCCCCGCGGGATATGCGCGCCTGCATGAGCCGGAAGGCGCGACGGTCATCGGCGAACCGGACACGGTCGTCTACAAATACGGAGAGAATGGTCGCTCGGGGACGGCGATCGGATTGCCCGGAGGGGCCAAAGAAACGCTCTGGCTGAACGCCCGCACGCATGAGCTTTTTTTTGCTGATGGAAGGGTTGCTCCCTTCGGCCCGCACCGACGTTCAAGCATGGGCGAGGTCAGGCGAGACGAACGCCAGTCTGGGCCTGCTGCGCTTTCACGACAGCCGCGCGCATCTGTATGCCTCGAACGTCCGCCCCGAGGCGTGGGAATGCGTGCTGCTCACCATCGAGCCCAAAGGCGGCAGTCCGATGCCGACCAGGCCCGAGACCGTATCGATTCCGCTTCGCGAGGCGACGCAATGAGACATGGGAATCGGACGAACGATCAGATGCCGTAATCAGATTCTGCTCGCCAATACCCGTCGAAGGGCCTCATCGACGCTCGGCGTCAAGCTTGCTCGCGGCCGCGCGCCGGACGGCGAACGAAGACGCCGCTTGCCGCAAAGGCGGCGAGCGAGAGCGCGAGACTGACCGATGCGAAAACGCCGATCGGCACATAACCGCCGAGCTGGACGTACAGCAGGCCGGCAACCCAAGCGCCGAGCGTATTCGCGCCGTTCATGGTGGCGTTGGCGAGACTTGATATCGTGCCGCGCAGCGCGGCGTCGAGCGACGTGAGCGCGCCCATGACGATCGGGAAAAGAATGCCGAGCAGGACGAATATGATCACGTAGCAAACGGTCGCCAGGGATAGATGCGGGAGCCGGGGCAAGAGCATGTACAGCGCGACCAGCAGCGTCATGCCCGCGTACACCGTGCCCGCCGCGCCGAAGCGGCGGGAAGCAGACGCGCTCACCGTGCTCCCGAGCATATTGCCCAGCCCTAGGAACAGCATGGCGATGCCGATTTGGCCGACCGACAGGCCGAAGCGGTCGGACAACCATTTGCCGGCGAAGGCGAACGCAGTGCCTCCGCCGAGGTGCAAGAGCAGGTAGGCGGCAAATCCGCCGCGGGCCTTGGCGCTGCGAATCAACGGCCGATAGCGGGTTGATATGGCGATGCGCCTGACCGACTCCACAGGCTTGATGTCCGGCAGCTGCCAGAAAACGAAGCCGGCCAGCGCAAGCGAAGCAATGCCGATCGTCCAGAAAGGAACCGGCCATCCGCCGGACGCGAGCCAGCTGCCGATCGGCACGCCGAACGCCTGGGAAGCGGCGAGTCCGGCATAGGCGACGCCCATCGTCTTGGCGATCTTGGACGGGGGCATGACGGAGGGAATGGAGGCCCAGATTTGCGGTGCCGTGAAAGCGGCGCTGATGCCGGCCGCCAGCCGGAACAAGCACATTGTCCAGAAGCTGTCGGCGTATCCGCAGAGGAACGTTGACGCGGAGAAGGCGATCAGGCCGCATAGCAGGACGGTCCGCCGATTCCAGCCGTCGGACAGGGGACCGGCGATCAGGGCGAAGAAGGCGGAGCCCAGCGTATAGGCGCCGAGCATCCAGCCCGCCCATTCGGTCCGGACCCCGAATGCGGCCTGCAGCTCGGGCAGCAGGGGCGAGATGAGGAACGTATCCGTTCCGATCATGAACATGACGAGAAAAAAGAGCAGGGCATACTTGAACATCGGTCGATCACTCCCGGGAATAGGTTGCTTGCGGTTCCCATCATAAGTCATAATGGTGACAGCATTTGTCATGAACCCGGCAAGCTTTTCATAGGCGAGGAGGATCGTCCGATGCCCAAATCCAAGCGGCTGATGGAGCTGATGATGACCGTCAACCGCAAGCGGCGGTTCAAGGTACAGGAGCTGGCGGACGAATTCGGCGTGTCGAAGCGAACGATTTTAAGGGATCTGCAGGAACTAGGCGAGCTCGGCGTGCCGCTTTATTCGGAGGTCGGTCCGCATGGCGGCTACCAGGTCGTCCGGGAGCGCGTGCTGCCGCCGATCGCCTTTACCGAAGAAGAGGCCGTGGCGATGTTTTTCGCGGTGCATGCGCTGCGTCATTACGGTTCGCTGCCATTCCAAGCCGAGTCGGCTTCTGCATTGAACAAATTTTATCTCCATATGCCGGGCGACGTCAGAGACCGGATCGACGGCATGAAGCATCGGGTCGACTTCGTGACGCCCGCGCGCAGCGGCGATGCGCCCTGCCTCTCCGCGCTGCTCGATGCGGCCGTTCGTCAGCAGGTGCTGTCGATCGTCTATATGTCCGGGGGCAAAGAAAAGCGCGACAGGCGTATACAACCTGTCGGCATTTATGCGAACAACGGGCTTTGGTACTGCAAGGCTTACTGTTTTCTCCGCGAGGGCTTCCGCGTCTTCCGCTGCGATCGGATTCGGGAGGCCGTGCCCGACCCGGCGGGGACGCAGCCGCGCGACCTGGGAAATGCGGCGCTTGGCCGGCCGCAGGTTGCCGAGCCGATCGCGCCTGTCAGGCTGCGCGCCGTGCTGACCCGGGCCGGCGTAAGGCGCTGCGAAGCCGAACTTTGGCTCGCGCCGATGCTCGATGCAAGGGAGGACGGCAGCGGCGCCATCGACCGGGACATCCCCTCGAGCGACCTTCCTTTTTATGCCGACTTTTTTGCCGGCTTGGGCCGGGAGGCGGCCGTCGAAGCGCCCGAGGCGCTGCGGGAAGCGATCCGCGGCAAGCTTGCGGACTTGCTAGAACGGTACAAGTAACGTATCTGTCACGTTACGCCGCGCGCCGTTATCGTTTTCCGCTCGTCCCAGCGAGACGCGGCGCGGGAGGCGCCATCTCCGTCAGCAAATCCTTCAGGCGGGCGTCCCCGCCTTTTTTGGCGTTCGAGAACGCGAAGCGCGCGTTTGATCTCCCAAGCTTTTCCCGTCCACCGGATACGGTCCGGCTCCGCGTATCGTTTTAGCATCATATTTCCCCCCTTCGGCATGCGGGCCGCAGGCACTCGCCGCGATCTTGCATTTGGCCGGACAAGCCTATATGGTTGATCTATGCGCCGGAGATCCGGCAGATGACATTTATTTGATTGAGGAGCAGGGGGCCGAAAAAGATGAGCGTCGAACATCAAGGCGGGGGCGGCGGCAAGCACCCGTTTTACGAAGAAACCCTATCGACGGACAAACGGTTCGAAGGGAAGATCATTTCGTTGCAGCTGGACACCGTCCGCCTGCCGGGAGGCGGCACGGCGACGCGCGAGATCGTGAGGCATCCGGGCGCCGTCGCCGTCATCGCGGTGCACGAGGGCAAGCTGCTGGTCGTCGACCAGTTCCGCAAGCCGCTCGAGCGCATGCAGGTGGAGATCCCGGCCGGCAAGCTGGATGCGGGCGAAGCGCCGGAAGCCGCGGCGATCCGCGAGCTCGAGGAGGAGACGGGCTATCGCGCGAGAAGCATCCGGTTCGTACGGTCGTTCGCGACGTCGCCCGGCTTCGCCGACGAGCTGATCCATCTGTATTTTACCGACGACCTCGAAGCGGGAGAGATGAAGCCGGACGAGGACGAGTTTTTGAACGGCGAGGCGCTGACGCCCGAGCAGGCGGACGAATATATCGCGAGCGGCCGCATCTGCGACGCCAAGACGCTGATCGGCGTGCTCGTCTGGCGCCACTGGCGGCAAACGGGAGAATTCGGAGCGTGAGCGGACTGCGTCCGTGCTTTGCGGACATGCACGTGCATATCGGCAGCAGCGGGGACGGGCGCCCGGTAAAAATAAGCGCGAGCCGCGGACTTACGTTCCAGGCGATCGCGGAGGAAGCGTCCGAGCGGAAAGGGATCTCCCTGCTCGGCGTCATCGACTGCCATTCGCCGGCGGTGCAGGCCGACATCGACGGCCTGCTGGCGTCAGGCGAGATGGCGGAGGCGACGGGCGGCGGCATTCGTTATCGGGATACGGTCATCGTGCCGGGGGCGGAGATCGAAGTCCGCGAGCCGGGCTGGGGCGGCGGCCCCTATCACTTGCTGGCGTATTTGCCTACGCTTGCCGCCATGAAGGAATGGACGGATTGGATGTCGCCGCGCATGAAAAACGTGGCGCTCAGCTCGCAGCGCATCCGCGCGACGGGACGCGAGCTGCAGCGGGAGCTGCTCGACCGGGGCGGCTTGCTCGTGCCCGCCCACGTGTTCACGCCTCACCGCGGCCTGCTCGGCTGTTCGGCGGATCGCCTGTCCGACAGGCTCGATCCGGACGGCATCGCGGCGGTCGAGCTCGGCCTCAGCGCGGACAGCGCGATGGCCGGCCGGCTGTCGCTGCTGGATCGTTATCCGGTGCTGACGAACTCCGACGCCCATTCGACGGGCATGATCGGCCGCGAATGCAACGAGCTGCTCATCGGCGAGCCCTCTTTCGACGAGTTCGCCATGGCGCTGCGCGGACAAGACGGCAGACGGGTGACCGCGAACCTCGGTCTGCATCCGAAGCTGGGCAAGTATCATGCCAGCTATTGCCCCTCCTGCCGTTCCCCCGCTGCCTGACGGCGAGGCAGGCGACATCTGCCCGTCCTGCGGCAGCGCGCGCCTCATAACCGGCGTCGACGCGCGCATTTCGCGTCTCGCGGACCGGGAGGCGCCGCTTTGGCCGCCCGGCCGGCCGCCTTACCGGCATCAGGTGCCGCTCAGCTTTTTCCCGGGCGTCGGACCCAAGATGAGAGAGCGGTTGCTCCGCGAAGTTGGCACGGAGATGGATGTCCTGCACCGGATCGGCCGGGACCGGATCGCGGACGCGGCCGGCGATCGGATCGCGGCGGCGATCCTTGACGCGCGCGCCGGACTTCTTGCGCTGACCGCCGGGAGCGGAGGGACTTACGGCCGCATCGGCGGTCGCGAGGAGACCGGGATGGACGATCGCGCATAACGGCCTCGATTGCGGCATACGTATAGGCGTTGGAACAAGCCTGTGCGGCGGGAGGCGATCGACCGATGAGTCGCGGCAAGATGGGGAAGCCGCTTGGCGGCAAGTTGAACCTGTATTTGTTCGTCGGCGTGCTGATCGCCGTCGGGGCGGTTTTCGGGGCGCTCGTCGTGAACGCGCTGTCGCTCGAGCAGCAGCAGAGCCTGTCGGACGAGCTCGGCGCGTATCTCGGCGGGACGGCAGCCGGCGCCGAGGCGCCGATCGACGTGTTTCGCGATCGTCTCTTTTTTTCATTTAAAATGGCTGGGGCTGATCTGGTTTCTGGGCATTTCCGTCGTCGGCAGCCCATTCGTGCTGGCGCTCGATTTTTTAAAAGGCGTGCTGATCGGCTTCGCGGTCGGTTTGACCGTTCGGCACCTGGCTTGGAAGGGCGTGGTCGTTTCCTTAGCCGTCGTAGCCCCTCAAAATTTGGTCATCCTGCCCGCGCTTGCGATCGCGAGCGTTTCCGCGATCCGTTTTGCCTATTATGTCGGACGCGAGCGGCTCTTCCTCGGCAGAGGCAATCTGCTGCCGCCTTTGGCATCGCATACGGGCACGTCCGCAGCGCTTTTTTATTGTGCTCGGCATTGCGTCGATGTGGGAAGCGTTCGTCGTGCCGCACCTCGTAGCCGGTCTGTCGGGATGGCTGTGACGCGATCCGCGAAGCGGAATTTGCCGGATCCAGGCATACGCCGCAGGCGCGGGTTTGACTTCCTGAAGAAGCTCCCCCCTATAATGAAATCAAGTGTGTTTTGGGGCGGAGGGGGAAGGACATGGAAGCCCGTATTGACAAAGTGAAGCAGCAGCTGCAATCGCAGGGCTACAAGCTGACCCCCGCAGCGGGAGGCTACGGTCCGGGTACTTTTGGAAAACGAAGAGGACCACCTGAGCGCCGAAGACGTTTTTATGCTCGTGAAGGACAAAGCGCCGGAGATCGGCCTTGCCACGGTGTACCGTACGCTCGAATTGCTCAGCGAGATGCATATCGTCGAGAAGATGAACTTCGGAGACGGCGTCGCGCGCTACGATCTTCGCACCGATTCGAACAAGCACCATCATCATCATTTGATCTGCGTGCAGTGCGGCACGATGACCGAGATCCTGGAGGACTGGCTCACGCCCCTCGAAGAGCGGCTGGAGCGGGAATACGGCTTCAACGTGCTGGATCACCGTCTCGATTTCCAGGGCATTTGCGCCAAGTGCCAGGCGAAGAACGAAGCTGCGTCGAAGAGCGCCGAAGAAGCGGCGGCATCCGGCATTTGACGAATAGACGAACAGAGATTTCATGCGAAATAGCAAACGCGAAGCCCCGGCAGACTGCTGCCGGGGCTTCGCGCCATGACTTTGGAATTCAGAGCAGGTCGCGGATTCTGCCTTCGATTTTCTCGGGCGTATCCGTCGGCGCGTAGCGCTTGACGACCTTGCCGTCGCGCCCGATGAGGAACTTGGTGAAGTTCCATTTGATTTTTCTCGTGCCCAGCAATCCCGGCGCTTCGCGCGTCAGGTGCTTGAACAGTGGGTGCGCGTCCTTGCCCTTGACGTCGACCTTGGCGTAAAGCGGAAAGTTCACGCCGTGATTCAGCTCGCACGCCTCCGCGATCGCCTCGCCGTCCAGCGGCTCCTGGTTCGCGAATTGATTGCTCGGGAATCCGAGCACGGCGAAGCCCTCGTCCTTGTATTTGTCGTACAGCTTCTGCAAGCCCTTGAACTGAGGGGCAAAGCCGCACTTGGTCGCCGTATTCACGATCAGCAATACCTGGCCCTTGTATTCGGACAGCGGATGCGCGGCGCCGCGGGCGTCGGACACTTCAATATCGTAGATCGACATTTGAATTCCTCCTCTGTTTTTTTTCGCTCTGATTTGGGTTCTTTCTTTAATCTCGTCAAATTAAATTGTATGCAATTAAAATAAAAAGTCAAGCGTTTGACATCGGACCTCGCGAAATATAGAATTGGGTTTGATTCGATTGCAGGCAATTTAATTGTGCGATCTGAAATTGTTCGGCAACAGTCAACGAACAGAGAGGAGAGGAGGTTCCATGTCTTACGAAGAAGCGTTAAAGCTGGAGAATCAAACGTGCTTTGCCGTCTACGCCTGCGCCAAGGAGATCACGAGGCTGTATCAGCCCGTGCTCAGGGAGCTGGGCTTGACCTATACGCAGTATATCGCGATGCTCGCGCTGTGGGAGCGGGACGCCGTCAGCGTGAAGGAGCTTGGCGAGCGGCTGTACCTCGATTCGGGCACGCTGACGCCGCTTCTTAAGAAGCTCGAGGCGCAGGGCCTGCTCACCCGAGCGCGGGACGCGGGGGATGAACGGCAACTGCTGATCCGTTTATCGGAGGCGGGCAGGGCGCTGCGGGAAAAGGCGCTTGAGGTGCCGGAAAAAGTGTTTTGCCAGTCGGGCGTGAATATCGAGATGCTGCTCAAAATCCGCAGTCAAATGGGCGAGCTGATGACCGCGCTGCAGCCGGTCGCGGCCGCCGATCAGAGAGGGGATTAAACCATGTCCGTATACGAATTCAAGGCGCCATCCATCCGCGGAGATCAAGTCGATCTGTCGGAATATCGGGGCAAAGTGCTCGTCATCGCCAACACGGCCAGCAAGTGCGGCCTGACGCCGCAATACGAAGGTCTGCAGGCGCTTTACGAAAAATATAAAGATCAAGGCCTGGTCGTTCTGGGCTTTCCGTGCAACCAGTTCGCGGAGCAGGAGCCCGGTACGGAGGCCGAGGTAGAGAGCTTTTGCAAGCTGAACTACGGCGTGACGTTCCCGCTGTTCGCCAAGGCCGACGTGAACGGCGACGAGGCTTTGCCGCTGTTCAAATATTTGAAGGGCGAGACGGGCGGAGCCGATATCGCTTGGAACTTCACGAAGTTCGTCATCGACCGCGATGGCCGCGTCGCGAAGCGTTTCGAGCCGAAGGAAACGCCGGAGACGATGGCTGCGGACATCGAGTCGCTGCTTTAAGCCGATCGGCGCAATAAATCCCAAAAATCCCCACGCCGCAATTGAAGGCGTGGGGATTTTTTGGAAATAATAGAAAGCATAAAATCGACAGGTAGCGCCCTTCGGCGCCTCTTGGCCAGGAATGCGCCGCAGCGCGGTTGCGATCAGGTAACATTGAATAGCGCCTTGAGCCCCCTCTCGTATCGTCGCGCGAGGCGAGAAAGGGGAGCACGCTGGATCACGCAGGCTTTTAGCCGATTGGACGAGCCGAGAAGGAAATGCCTGCCATCCTCTGCCGGCATTCGTGGGTCAACCCTCGCGCGGGCAGATGCCGAACAGGAGCGGCGGCGTCCCATCGCCCCTGCTGGCTTCGCAAGCTAACCTTGCTGTGACAATGGGCGACATGGTACGCGTGAGATGCGAATGAGATTTGGGCGGGAGCAACGGAAGGCAAGCCGAACGAAGATACCGGACTCAGATGACGCTATTGTCTACAAAACGGCGCAATTGCGATCCTTTCGGACTGAAGGGGCGTTATTCGCTCAGATCAAGGCTACAATAGCTCTCCAAACCCGAGATAAAGGCTCCTGGGTCCGCGAGCGGACCGCAAGTCGCGATAGGAACAAAAATAAGGGCTCCTCAGTCCGTCCGCTGAGCGACACCGCGCAAACAAAGGCCGCAAGCGGCTTTTCTAACGCCTGAGGGCTGTCTCGCCGCGTTGCTTTGCGGTGCGCTTATGCGCGACTTTCAGCTCAGCGTCAAGGCCGGCTGCGCTTGTTGCGCGCGCCGCTTCCGCCGCCGGCGCGACCTGCGTGCTTCGCGCCGAGCGCGGCAGCGGCGGGCGCCACCTGGAGCAGGCCGGCGCCGACCGCCCTGCGGCCGCCGGGCAGCGGTTTGGCGGCCGCGACGAGCTTGCGCGAGATGCATGCGGCGGTCGCGCGAGGCGCCAGCGAGCGCAGCAGCGCCGCGCCGCCGGCGGCATGCGGCGAGGACATCGACGTGCCGCTCATGCGAACGTAGCCGCCGCCTGGCGCGGTCGACAGAATGTTGACGCCGGGCGCGGCCAGCGCGATCCCTTTTCCGCGGCTCGAGAACGTCGCGACGCGGTTGCCTCTGGTCGTGGCCGCGATGCCGAGCACGCCGGGATATCTCGCCGGCGCGTCGATACGCGCATTGCGGGGACCGTCGTTGCCGACGGACGCGGTCATGACGATGCCTTTGCGTCTTGCGCGGGCGACGGCTTCGCGCAGCACGCGGCTTTCTCCCGACAAGCCGAAGCTCATGTTAATGACGTCCATGCGGTTTTTGACGCACCAGTCGATGCCTTCGGCAATGTCGGAGACGAAGCCGACGCCGAATCGGTCGAGCGCTTTGACCGCAAATAGCCTAACCTTCGGCGCCGCGCCGTAAATCCGTCTGCGCCCGGTCGCCGCGGCGATGCCCGCGACATGGGTGCCGTGTCCGTTGTCGTCCTTGAACGATCCGCCGTCGATCGTATTGACCCCTCCGGCGACCGTGAGGTCTGCATTCGGTCCAATGCCGGTATCGACGACGGCGAGCTTCGCGCATCCGCCCTTCGTCCGCTTCCAAACCGGAGGCGCCTCGATGCGTGCGATGTTCCAGGGGATCTTGGCGGGATCGATGCGGCATTCGTCTTTTAATCGCGCTGCTCGGCCTCGGCCGGAACGAACCGACCGGACATGTGCCTTGACGTGCCGGTCCCTCTCGATATAAGCAACGCTCGGGTGGCGCTTTAAAGCCGTCCAGTCGACGCCCCGCGGCGCCACGCAGCTGATCATGCGGCAGCGCCGCACGGTTTTAACGGGACGGATGCCCGCCGCTTTCAATTGCTTTATGCAGTCGTCGTAGCCCTGCTTGCTCTTGAGCACGATGATATTTCTCGCCGTCCGATTCGACTTGCGGCCCGCTTTTAACTGCCGGGCAATCTTGCGGATCGTCTCCTTCATGACCATCGCTCCCCGGATCGGCATTGCCGCCTTTATCGTACGCGAGCAGTTTACGGCCGGCGGGGGCGATTGGTGCAGCGGCCGGGTCGTTGGCCCGGTCATGATCTGACCCGTACGCACATACGGTGATTGTAGATAGGGACGAGCGAATCGGGGAGGTAGCCGTATGGAGCGATCGATCGGAAAATGGTGGGACCGTCTGCAATTTACGCTGCTCTTTTTGACGCTGACCGTGGTCGCCCACTACGCGTACGGCTGGCTGCAAACCGCGTTGTCGCCGCTGGATCCGTACCGCGTGCCGGAGGGACGCGCCGAAAAGGTATTCGGCGCGGACGGCACGAACGCGGGTCCGGCGTCCCAGGCGGACCGGCTTCGGCTCTTTTACTGGCTGGGCGAATAGCGGTACGGGGAGGAATCGCGGCTGCCGGCGTGGAATTAACCGTTAAAGGCAAATGAGGAAGGAATATACGACCCCATGAACCAAGACATCCATCCGTTTCTGTCTTACCTGAAGTCGACGAGACATCTGGCCGCCAACTCGCTGGACGGTTACCGGCGCGATCTTGAGGATCTCGCGCGCGAGCTGCAGGCGCATCACGATATCGTTCGCACGGCGGATATCAAGCCCTTTCACCTATCGTCTTATATGAACCGGCTGAAGGAGCAGGGGAGAACGAACGCCACGATTTCGCGCAGAATCGTTTCCTTCAAAGCCTTTTTTCAGTTTGCGCTCGAGACCGGCCTGACGGCAGCCAATCCCGCGCTGCGGCTCTCCGCGCCAAAGGCCGAACGACGCTCCCCCGCGCGCGCTGTCCTTATCCGACGTCGAACGGCTGCTGGAGGCGCCGGATCTCGCCGACGAGGCGGGCGTACGGGACCGCGCGATGCTGGAGACGCTGTACGCGACGGGAATGCGCGTCACCGAGCTGACGAACCTCAACGTGTCGGACGTGCGGACGGATCTGCGGCTGTTGGCCTGCCGCGGAACGGGCGGACGGGAACGAATGATCCCGATCAGTTCCATGTGCCGCGATTGGATGCTAAAATACTTGCAGGAAGCCAGGCCGAGGCTGCTGCGCGACGGAGCCGTTGAAAATGCTTTGTTCATCAACCATCTGGGCGGCCGAATGACCAGGCAAGGCTTCTGGAAGCTTATCAAGAAACACGCGGCTTCGGCCGGCGTCAGCACCGAGGTGACGCCGCATACGCTCCGGCATTCCTTCGCGTACCATCTCGTCGACAACGGCGCCGATCTTCGTTCGGTCCAGGAGATGCTCGGGCACGCGGATTTGACGGCGACGCAGGTGTACCAGCCTTCCAGCAAGGCTAAGCTTAGAGACGTGTACGACAGCTTTCATCCCCGCGATCGCGGCGGGCGGGACGAAGCGGAAAAATGAGCGGTTCACGGATACGAGGGAGGACGACAGCATGCCGTTTAAAAGAATAGCCGTCATCGTGCTCGACAGCGTCGGCATCGGCGAGCTTCCCGACGCGGCCGAATACGGGGACGCGGGCGCCCATACATTGGGCCATATCGCGTCCGGGCCAACAGGTCTTTCGCTGCCGAATTTGAGGCGGCTCGGCCTCGGCAATATCGCTCCGTTGGGCGAATGGCAGCCGGTTGAAGCCCCGGCGGCGTACTTCGGCAAAATGGCGGAGGTATCGGCCGGCAAAGACACGATGACCGGTCATTGGGAGCTCATGGGCCTTAAGGTAGAAAAGCCGTTTCGGACGTTTCCGAACGGGTTTCCGAGAGGGCTGATCGAGGCGTTCGAGAAGGAGACGGGACGCAGCGTCATCGGCAACAAGCCCGCATCGGGCACGGAAATTTTGGACGAGCTCGGCGCGGAGCAAATGCGCAGCGGATCGTGGATCGTATACACGTCGGCGGACAGCGTGTTCCAGATCGCCGCGCACGAGGACGTCATCCCGCTCGAAGAGCTGTACGAAGCCTGCCGGATCGCCCGGCGGCTGACCAACAAAGACGAATATTCCGTCGGACGGGTCATCGCCAGGCCTTTCGTCGGCAAGCCGGGCAGCTTCCAGCGCACGCCGAACCGGCACGATTATGCCGTCAAGCCGCCGGAGCCCACCGTGCTGAGCGCCCTCAAAAAGGCGGGCAAGCAGGTGATCGCCGTAGGCAAGATCAACGATATTTTTTGCGGGGAAGGCATCGTCAAGGCGATTCCGACCAAAAGCAATCGGGAAGGCGTCGATTCGACGATTCGCCAGCTTGAGGGCGACTTTGAAGGATTGCTGTTCACGAATCTGGTCGACTTCGATTCCTTGTACGGGCACCGGCGCGACGTAGACGGTTACGCCCGCGCGCTCGAAGCGTTCGACGAAGCCCTGCCCGGGTTGCTCGAGCGGCTAGGCCCCGACGACCTGCTCGTTATTACCGCCGACCATGGCAACGATCCCGTTCATGCGGGTACCGACCACACGCGAGAATACGTGCCGCTCCTTGCGTACGGTCCTTCGCTCCGGCAGCCCGGCGATTTGGGCACGCTTTCGACCTACGCCGATCTTGCGGCCACGATCGCCGACAATTTCGGCGTGCCGAAGACGGCGCACGGGACCAGCTTTCTCGACAAGCTGATTTAGCTTACACTCAACCGGAAAAGGAGCGAAATCCATTGAACTATCCTACCATTCAAATTATCGAAGAAGCTGCGGCCTACATCGCGGAGCGCACGAACTTGCGGCCGGAGGTCGGTCTTATTCTCGGATCCGGCCTTGGCGTCATCGGCGACGATATGGAGCAGGCTGTGACGATTCCCTACGCGGATATTCCGCACTTCCCGGTATCGACGGTCGAAGGACACGCGGGAGAGCTCGTCGTAGGCAGGCTCCAAGGGCGCCCCGTCGCGCTGATGCGCGGCCGTTTCCATATGTACGAAGGTTATGAGCCCGAGCGCACGGCGCTTCCCGTTCGCGTCATGAAGCTGCTCGGCATCAAGACGCTGTTCGTGACGAACGCGGCCGGCGGCGTTAATTTATCGTACGAGCCGGGCAATCTGATGATCATTTCCGATCATCTTAACTTGACGGGGCGCAATCCCCTCGTCGGTCCGAACGACAACGCCCTCGGCGTCCGTTTCCCGGATATGTCCGACGCGTATACTCGCAGATTGCGCCAGATCGCCAAGGAGACGGCTGCCGAACTCGGCATTCCTGTGCGAGAAGGAGTTTACGCAGGACTGCTCGGCCCGAACTACGAGACGCCGGCGGAGATCCGCATGCTGCGGGCCGTCGGCGCCGACGCCGTCGGCATGTCCACCGTATCGGAGGTGCTCGTCGCCCGGCACTCCGGTCTCGAAGTGATCGGCATTTCCTGCATCAGCAACATGGCGGCCGGCATTCTCGATCAGCCGCTGTCCCACGAAGAAGTGATGGAGACGACGGAACGCGTCAAGCAGCAATTTATTCGATTGGTTCTGGCGCTTTTACCCAAACTTTAACTTGTGCCACGAGCTTTAATTCGAAGGCAAACATGCGAAGGAGGTCGCTGCGACGATGAGAGCCGTAGACATCATACGCAAAAAACGGTTCGGCGGCGAACTGACCGAGAGCGAGATCGGCTTTTTGATCGCGGGCCTCGTAAACGGAACGATACCCGATTACCAAATCTCCGCGTGGGCCATGGCCGTCTGCTACATGGGCATGACGGATAAGGAAACGGCCGCTTTGACGATGGCCATGGCCAACTCGGGCGATACCGTGGACCTGTCGCCGATCGCTGGGATCAAGGTGGACAAGCACAGCACGGGCGGCGTGGGCGACAAAACGACGCTGATCGTCGCGCCGCTCGTCGCGGCCTGCGGCGTGCCGGTGGCCAAAATGAGCGGCAGAGGGCTCGGCCATACGGGCGGCACGATCGACAAGCTCGAATCGATACCGGGCTTTCGAACGGAGCTCGTTCGCGACGATTTTTTCGCGCAGGTCGACGGCATCGGCGTCGCGGTCATCGGACAAAGCGGCAATATCGCGCCTGCCGACAAGAAGCTGTACGCCCTGCGGGACGTGACAGCCACGGTCGAATCCATCCCGCTCATCGCGAGCTCGGTCATGAGCAAAAAAATCGCGGCCGGCGCGGACGCGATTTTGCTGGACGTCAAAACCGGGGACGGCGCGTTCATGAAGACGCCGGAGGACGCCGCCAAGCTGGCTTCGGCCATGGTTGCGATCGGCAGCCAGGTCGGCCGTCGTACCGTGGCTGTCATTAGCGACATGGATCAGCCGCTCGGCCGCACGATCGGCAATGCCCTCGAAGTCCGCGAGGCGGTCGAAGTGCTGCGCGGCGAAGGTCCCGAGGACCTGCGAGAAGTGTCGCTCGTGCTCGCCAGTCACATGCTTGTGCTCGGCGGCGTCGCCGAAGATACGGAATCCGCAAGAAAACGCCTTGAAACAGCCATCTCCTCCGGAGAGGCGCTGCGGAAGTTCGCCGCCTTCGTGGCGGCGCAGGGAGGCGATCCCGGCATCGTCGACGATTTGTCGCGACTCCCCCCAAGCCCCCCTTCGTTTGCCCGTAACTTCCGTGAAGGAGGGGGGTCGTGCTGGGAATCGAGGCCGAAGCCGTCGGCTTGGCCGCCATGACGCTAGGCGCCGGCCGCGCGGCCAAGGACGACGCGATCGACTACGCGGTCGGCATCGAGCTAGCGGCCAAGCCGGGCGATTTCGTGCGCGAAGGCGACTTGCTCGCCCTGCTCTACGTTCGCGCCGACGACGAGCGGGCGGTTAGCTCCGCCGAAGCCGTACGCACCGCCTATCGGCTTGGCGCGGAGCGAGGCCCGGATAGACCGCTGCTTCACGGGATCGTGCAATAAAAAACAAAGCGTATCACGAAACACGTTTTCGACCCTTTCGTCTCGAAAGGGTTTTTTGTGTTGAATAATTTATGGTATAAAATGGAATTCGGATATGGAACAACAACCTCCGACGCGTTTCCGGGCTTATACCGTTCGCTCAGCAGAAGTTTTAAAAGGTCTTGACAACCCATTTATATCCATAATAAAATAGGAACATAAGTTCGTATTTGTTTGAGGGGCGAAAACCAAATGTCGATTTCTTTTCCGGCAGGACCCTGGGAATCATGGACGGAAGAGCAATGCATAGAGGCGCTTCGTCAGGCCCGCTGGCCCGACGGCTTTCGCTGTCCTGTTTGTCAATATCCGCATTGCTCCGTTATTCGGACTCGCAGACATCCGCTCTATGTTTGTTCGTCCTGCCGCCACCAGACTTCGGTTACGGCAGGCACGGCGATGCACGGTACGCGTACGCCGTTGCGCCATTGGTTCAGGGCCATGCAGTGGCTCGGGGACGAATCGACGTCGGTGGAGCTTGCCAGGATTTTAGGCGTGACGTACAAAACCGCCTGGTTGATCGGACAGAAGCTGAGAGACGCATTGACTTTGGAGGCCGATGCCAAGAAACTTTCCGGCGACGTTGCAGTGACGGGAGGCGTATACGGATGGCGTTGTTATTCGAGTCTGATACCGGAGCCGACGGATCAACCGATCGTGATCGGCGCAGAGATGAATGGCGAGTCCGTTCTGTTCGTCAAGCTTGTTCAAATGGATCTTCGTTTAGCGGGCAATTCGCGTTTGTTGACCCGATACGTATACGATGTTTATTCCGAGCTGCATGTCCAAACGGCGTTTAAAATGGTGAAAACCTTCCCCCTATCGCGGGATGCGCAGCCTGAAGCCTCTATCGGCCGTCTTAATGCACGCCATGAATTGGTTCGACCATACGCTTCAAGGTCTTGGACCGAAGCATTTGCAGGCTTATTTGAATCATCAATCGTTCGTTCATAATTTCTCCCACAGCCGAATGCGAATGCAGAGCCATATCTTGCGTTTGTCGAGTTCTGTTCGATCGATTACCTATAAAGAATTGACGCGGAAGAAGTTTGGTTATGCGTATGACCGCCGCGCGGCTTAAAGTCTGATACCGTACGTGTATTGACGGACTTATCGTGCATGATTTTGAGCAAACGATCATTTCAAGCGGAACGGCCTTCGTTCTCTCGCACAGTTATACTGCCCGGCAAAAAAAGTCGATACTTTTTGTGAATTTTCTTCGCGTATCCCCTAACAATCAAGCGCAAACGCGTGCCAACATTGAGCGAAGGGGATAAGCCTTGAAACGTATCGCAGAGTCGTCTTCCAAATGCATCTTGTTCCGCGTCTTTAGAATTCGCCCCACAACTTGGAATATGATGCAGATGCTGCGGGCACACTAGGTCTCAAGACGAATCCAGGACGGCGACTTGGCCGACCCGGCAGGAGGGACATCATTCTTGAGCCACCAGCAACTTAAACTTCACAGACGTCCTTGGGCAAAGGCACTGACGCTTAGTCTCGCGGCTTCGCTGCTGATCCCCGCATCGGCTTGGGCGAAGGAAAGCGCCGCACCGCCATCCGGCGGTCCTCAGACGGACCTGGCCGCCAACGCCCGATCGGCCGTGTTGATGGATGCCGACAGCGGCACCGTCGTCTACGAGAAGAACAGCCACTCGGCATTGCCGCCGGCGAGCATCACCAAGATTATGACGATGCTGCTCGTGATGGAGGCGATCGACGACGATCGGCTCAAGCTGACGGATCAGGTGTCGACCAGCGAATACGCCGCTTCGATGGGCGGGTCGCAAATTTTTCTGGAGCCCGGAGAGCAAATGACGGTCAACGACATGCTGAAGGGCGTGGCGATGGCTTCCGGCAATGATGCTTCGGTGGCGCTTGCCGAAAAGCTGGCGGGCAGCGAGGAAGAGTTCGTCAAGATGATGAACAAACGCGCGGAAGAGCTTGGCATGAAGGACACGAGATTCGCGAACTGCAACGGGCTTCCGGCTGCGGGGCACGTATCGTCCGCGCACGATATCGCGGTCATGTCGAGAGAGCTCCTGAAGCATCCGGAGATCACCAAGTACACCGGAGCCTATCAGGACTATCTTCGCAAAGACAAGGAAAAACCGTTTTGGCTCGTCAACACGAATAAGCTGGTGCGCTTTTATCCAGGCGCGGACGGGCTGAAAACCGGGTTTACAAGCGAAGCGAAATTTTGCTTGTCGGCGACCGCAAAGCGGGACAATCTCCGCATGATCGTCGTGGTGATGGGAGAGCCCAACACGAAAACGCGCAATGCGGAAGTCTCGAAGCTGCTGGATTATGCGTTTTCGCAATATTCGAACGTGCAGATCTATAAAGCCGGGGATGCGATTGGCAAGCTAAAAATCGAAAAAGGCGAATCCGCTGAGCTGCCCTTGACGGCGAAGCATTCGTACAGCGTGCTTGTGCGCAAAGGCGAGGGCGGCAAGGAGATCCGTCACGAGCTGGCGCTGCAGGATAAAGTTACGGCGCCGATAAAGGCGGGTCAGCAGGTCGGGAAGCTGATCGTGTATCGGGGCAACGAGGTGCTCGCGGAGTTCCCGATCGAAGCGCCCGAGCATGTAGACAAGGCGGGCTATTGGACACTGCTCAAACGTTCCGCCGGCAAACTGTTTTTAGGCGGGAAATGAACGGACGCAAGGCGGCGGGACGAAAAATCGTCTCCGCTGCTTTGCGTATTTTGTCGCCTTTTCGAAGGCTTCTTCTAGTTTTGTCGGAGGGCAGGAATGAGGAAGCGATTCGTAGAAAGGTATGCATCTACCATAAACTTGAAGGCGCATGAGAGGAGAATCGTAAAATGAGCTTGCAGGTGGAACTGGAGCAGCAGCGCAACGTGCTCATCGTTCGCTTGAGAGGGGAATTGGACCATCATACGGCGGATATCGTTCGCTTCAAGATGGAGGATGCGATACTGCGCGGCAGGTGCGACCACGTCGTGCTTAGCCTGAGGGACCTGCAATTCATGGACAGCTCGGGACTCGGCGTCGTACTGGGGCGCTACAAGCTCGTGAAAGGGCGCGGCGGCCGCATGGTCGTCTGCGATGCGCACGACAACGTCAAACGGCTGTTCGAGCTGTCCGGCTTGTTCAAGATTCTATCTTTCTATGACAATGAACGTTCGGCGCTGGCCGGTCTGGAGGTCGTATCATGAGCATCGACAACCATATGAAACTCTCCTTTGCCGCAAGGTCGGAAAACGAAGCCTTCGCGCGAGTCGCTGTCGCGGCTTTTGTGTCGCAGCTCGATCCGACGCTGGAACAGATCAACGATATCAAAACGGTCGTATCCGAGGCGGTCACCAATTCCATTATTCACGGCTACGACAACGATCCTTCCGGAATCGTTCATCTCGAGGTCGAGATCGCGGGAGATACGATCTCGATCCTGATTCGCGACGAAGGGCGGGGCATCGAAGATCTCGATATCGCGCGTCAACCGTTGTTCACGTCGAGACCCGAGCTCGAGCGCTCGGGCATGGGCTTCACGATCATGGAAAACTTCATGGACGAATTCGAAGCGACGAGCGCGCCTCGGCAAGGGACGAGCCTCAGGATGAAGAAGCGCATCGAGTCCAAAAAAAGCATTGTTCAACTAATACCGCGGCAGGGGTTGGGGGCATGGATATCGAATGGAAGCGATCTTCGCCGCCGGGTTATCTTGAAGATGCGGAGGTCAAAAGGCTCATCGCGCTAAGTCAATCGGGCGACAGTTCGGCCCGCGACACGTTGGTGTCGAGCAACATCAGGCTCGTCTGGTCCGTCGTGCAGCGTTTTGCCGGTCGCGGCTACGATCCTGACGATTTGTTCCAGATCGGTTGCATCGGGCTGCTGAAGTCGGTGGACAAGTTCGATCTCTCTTACGAGGTCAAATTTTCTACTTATGCGGTGCCGATGATCATCGGCGAGATTCAAAGATTTTTGAGAGACGACGGAACGCTCAAGGTCAGTCGGTCTCTCAAGGAAATGGCGGGCAAGGTGCGAAAGACGAAGGACGAGCTGTCCAAGGTGCTCGGCAGGCAGCCGACGATCGGCGAGGTCGCCGAACGTCTCGGCGTCACGCCCGAAGAAATCGTGTTCGCCCAGGAAGCCAATAAGCCGCCGACTTCGATTCACGAGACGGTTTTCGAAAATGACGGCGACCCCATCACGCTGATGGACCAAATCTCCGACGACGCGCAGGAAAAGTGGTTCGACAAGCTCGCGCTGACGCAAGCCATCCAAGCGCTGTCGGAAAGAGAGCGGTTGATCGTTTACCTGCGGTATTTCCGAGATCAGACGCAGTCGGAGGTCGCCGGACGGCTCGGCATCTCGCAAGTGCAGGTGAGCAGGCTGGAGAAAAAATATTGCAAAGCATCAAGGAGCAAATCGCCCAATAAACGCGCGATTCCATACGCGCGAGGAGTGCAAGAGACAAGACCGTACGCCCTTTTTAGCGGGGGGCGCGGTCTTTTTTTTGCTTTGGGAGCGGATGGGATGACAGGCCTTGCTTCATACTACATGGAAACGATCGCTGGAGGTGCGGCGGTTGAAAGCCGGTATCGTATATTTACGTTTGCGAAGACGCGTCGACGTGCTGCCCGGCGCCGTCATCAAGCTTGGCGATATTGCGTCGATCGAGACCGATCGCCGTTATGCCGATCGCATTCGCGATTTGACCGTCTGGAAGATGCGTCCGGATGACGGGAACCTGCTGATGATCGACATGCTCCAAATCGTACGGCTGATCCGTCGCTTCGACCCCGAACTCACGGTCGAAACGTTCGGAGAGCCGCATGTGCTGCTTGAAATGACGCAAAGCGGAAAGGTAAAACCGAGATACGCGCTCCTCGTCGCCGCTTGGCTTGCTGCTTTTTTTTCGGTTCGGGCATGGCCATCATGAACTTCCATGCGGACGTGGATATGCCGGTCGTCCAACGGCGAATCATCGAATTGCTGACGGGTCGCCCGGATCGCCATGCCTGGTTGTTCGAAATTCCGTATTCGATCGGCGTCGGACTGGGCATGCTCATCTTTTTTAACCGCGTCTTCCGCAAAAGGCTGAACGACGAACCGAACCCGTTGGAGGTGGAGATGTTCATGTACCAGGAAAACGTGAACCACTACGTCATCACGGAAGAGTACGCAAAAGCCCGGGAGAGGGAGGCGGGACCGGATGCGTGAGCTTGGCGGCGAAGCGCTCGTGGCGATCGTCGGCCTGTCCGGCGGGTTCGCGGTCGGAAGCGCGTTCGTCGCGCTGCTCATCGTACTGGATCTCGTGCCTGAGACTCGTTCAACTGACGCGGGCGTACCGGCGTTCGGCGATTTTCGAGTCTGCGCTGATCTTCGGCGTCATCGGGTTCAACTGCGCGGACCAATTCGACTGGCGGCTGTCGCTCGGAGAAGGATGGCTGCTCGCGCCGGCTGTTTTCCAGGGCATCTTCGTCGGCATGCTGGCTGCCGCGCTAACCGAGGTGCTGAACGTCATACCGATCGTCGCCAAGCGGCTGAAGCTCGGGCCTTATCTGTTCGCATTGCTGATCGCGATGGTGCTGGGCAAGGTCGCGGGCTCGCTGGCGGATTGGCTGTTGTTCCAACCGATGCATGAATGACAGGAGGGGCAAGCTGGGATGGATATGACCGAACACGGCAGCATGGAGCTCAGCAAGGAGGGCGCGGCTCGCCCGGATCAGCCCGCGGATGAAACGCCGCCGATTCGGCCGTTGATTCCGACGGATCCGGACAAGAAGAAACGCACGGGCAAGGAGAAGTTCGCACGGCATGACGATGAACGACACGATAAGCGGACGCGGCGATCCGCGGACGCCAAAAATACGGAAGTTATGATCCCGGCCGATATCGACGAATGGCTGGAAAAGGTCAAGCAGGCGCTCGGGATGTCGGCCTCCTTCGACGTCCAGATCAGAGAAATGACTTTCAGCGGACAGCGCACGGGACTGTTGTTTTTGAGCAGCTTCGCGAAGGACACCGCGCTGACCGAATTGTTGAAGCGTTTATCCTATCTGTCTCCGGACAGCGTCGGACACGACGCCTTGGAGAGCTTTCTGAAATATTACATGCCCTCCATTCAGATCCGCGAAGTCGACTCGTTTGCGCAAATGGTGGACGACGTGCTCGTGGGCAATGCCGCTTTTTTACGTGGACGGCGAGCAGCGTGCGCTGCTCATGGACGTCCGGCAGTATCCGGGACGCCAGCCGGATCAGCCCGAGCTCGAAAAAGTCGTTCGGGGCAGCAAAGACGGCTTCACCGAGAGCTTGTTGACCAACGTCGGATTGATTCGCCGCCGTCTGCGGGATCCGAAGCTGCGCTTCGAAATTACGAAGGTCGGCGAGCGCACGAAGACGGACGTCGCGATCGTGTACATCGACGACGTGGCCGATACGAAGCTCGTCGAATCGGTGCGGGACAAGATCAAAGCGGTCAAAATCGACGGCATTCCGCTAGCGGACAAACAGCTTGAAGAAATCACGGTCAAGACGGGCTGGAATCCTTTTCCGCTCGTCCGCTACTCCGAAAGGCCGGATGTCGTCGCCTCTCATTTGCTGGAGGGCAGCGTGACCGTCCTCGTGGACACCTCGCCCAGCGTGATGATGCTTCCGACCACTTATTTCGACTTGATCCAGCATGCCGAGGAGAACCGGCAAAGCCCCTTTATCGGAACGTATTTGCGGTGGATCCGGTTCTTCGGCCTACTGGCGTCCATGTTTCTTATGCCGTTGTGGTACATGTACGCGGAGTCGCCGCAGCTGCGTCCGTCGTGGCTCTGGTTTCTCGGCGCGGACAAGACCGGCGACCTGCCGCTCATCGTCCAGTTCCTTCTGGTCGAGATCGGCGTCGACCTGATGCGGCTCGCGGCCGTTCATACGCCGACGCCGCTCGTCACCGCGATGTCGCTCGTATCGGCGATTCTGATCGGGGACATCGCCGTCAAGACGGGGCTTTTTTATCAACGAAGTCATCTTGTACATGGCGGTGGCCGCGATCGGGACCTTTGCCACGCCCAGCTATGAGCTTGGACTGGCCAACCGAATCGTCCGACTGGTACTGTTGTTCGCCGTGTTCCTGTTTCAACTGCCGGGGTTTGTCGCCGGCTCGGCGATGATGCTCGTCGCCCTGGTCATGATCCGGTCGTACAACACGCCCTATATGTGGCCGTTCATTCCTTTTAACGGTCCGGCGCTGTTAAACGTGCTATTGCGCAGGCCGCTGCCGAAGATCAAAATGCGACCGTCGATATACAGGCCGAAGCAAAGCGGCAAACAGCCTTCGGAATGAGGCGCGCGGCGCCGGCGCGAAGGAATGCAAATGATGCGCCAATTCCTCCATTTCCCCGAATCGTATCCTGGGATATACTCAGATTATCGCGTATAAAGACGGGGCAGCGCCCTGTCCAATCGTACGCCGCGATCGAATTCCAGTCCGAAAAGGGGAAATCATACATGTACTTTCACGGTACCAGCCGCATCAACGACAAGGGACATCTCGAGATCGGGGGCGTCGATGCGCTCGACCTGGCCGCGAAGTTCGGCACGCCGCTGTACGTCGTGGACGAGGCGCTCGTTCGCCAGCGCGCCCGCGAGTACGTCGAAGCGTTCAAGGCGACGGGGCTGAAGTTCCAGGTCGCTTACGCATCGAAGGCTTTTTGCGTCATGGCCATGTGCCGCGTCGCCGAAGAAGAGGGCATGAGTCTCGACGTCGTCTCCGACGGCGAGCTGTATACGGCGCTGCAGGCGGGATTCCCGGCGGAGCGCATCCACTTCCACGGCAACAACAAGACGCCGGACGAGATCGAGATGGCGCTGAACGCCGGCATCGGCTGCTTTGTCGTCGACAACTTCACCGAGCTCGCGCTTTTGAACGCCATCGCCGCGGAGCGCGGCCAGAAGGTCAACATTCTGCTTCGCGTGACGCCGGGCGTCGAGGCGCACACCCACGACTACATCTCCACCGGTCAGCAGGACTCCAAGTTCGGCTTCGATATCGGCAACGGCACGGCGCTTCGCGCCGTCGAAGAGGCGCTCCGTCAGCCGCAGCTTAACCTGCTCGGCGTGCACTCGCATATCGGCTCGCAAATTTTCGAGGTCGAAGGTTTCCGCATGGCAGTCGAAAAAGTCGCCGCTTTCTCCCTCGAAGTGCGCGCCAAGCTGGACAAGACGTTTACCGTCATCAACCTGGGCGGCGGCTTCGGCATCCGTTACGTCGAAGGCGACGCGCCTCTGCCTGTGGCGACCTACGTCGAGGCGATCACGGGCGCGATCATCGCTTCGTTCACGGCCGCGGACTACCCGCTTCCCGAGATCTGGGTCGAACCGGGCCGCAGCATCGTCGGCGATGCGGGCACGACGCTGTATACCGTCGGCACGAGCAAGGATATTCCCGGCGTCCGCAAGTATATCGCCGTCGACGGCGGCATGACGGACAATCCGCGTCCGGCGCTTTACGAATCCAAGTACGAAGCGGTGCTCGCCAACCGTCCCGAAGACGAAGCGACCGAGCTCGTATCGGTCGCGGGCAAGTGCTGCGAGAGCGGCGACATGCTCATCTGGGACCTCAAGCTGCCCGCGGTGCAGTCCGGCGACGTGCTCGCTGTGTTCTGCACGGGCGCTTACAACTATGCGATGGCGAGCAATTACAACCGCATTCGCCGTCCCGCGGTCGTCTTCGTGAAGGACGGACAAGCAGACCTTGTCGTCGCGCGCGAATCGTTCGAGGATATCGCCCGCAACGATCTGCTGCCCGAACGCCTCCGCAAGGAAACGGTTCGAGGCTGATAGAGACCGAGGTTCGCGCACCGGTATCGCGAGCCTGCGACCAAGGCCGCCGCTCGCGACGGCCTTTTTCCTTTTTCTCAAAATGTAGTATGATGGGACAAGTCAAAAACAGCGAATGAGAAGGAGCGTTGATCTGCAATGTCCAAGCAAGCCACCATCAAACTGGCCAACGGCAACGAGGTCGTCATCGAACTGTTCGACAAGGACGCCCCGAATACGGTCGCCAACTTCGAGAAGCTGGCCAACACGGGCTTCTATAATAACCTGAGCTTTCATCGCGTCATTCCGGGCTTCGTCGCCCAGGGCGGATGCCCCAACGGCAACGGCACGGGCGGTCCGGGCTACGAGATCGACTGCGAGATCAACCCGAACAAGCATGAGCGCGGCGCGCTAGCGATGGCTCACCGCGGCAAGAACACGGGCGGCAGCCAGTTTTATATCGTTTACGCGCCGCAGCCGCACCTGGACGGCGTCCACACCGTTTTCGGCAAGGTCGTGTCCGGCATGGAGCACGTCGATGCGCTGCGCGGCGGCGATAAGTTCGAGTCGATTTCCGTTGCCGAGTAACTTTTTATGGAGACCCGCTCCTGCAGCGGGTCTTTTTTTTTGCGTTCGGCCTGCGATCATAAGCTGCCGATGAAAATCCTTGCTTTTTTTTCAATGATGGTGCTAACATGCCTATAAATCGTTCATTCCGATTTTGCGAGTCGGATATAGCTTGTCATACAGATCACTGCAGACGATGCGAGGTTCGACGAACGATTTTTGATGCTTACCTTCGGGGCGGGGTGCAATTCCCCACCGGCGGTGATCGGCCTCCTTGCGATACGATCGAGAGGACAGCCGTCAGTCCGTGACCCGCAGTAGCGCCTTTCATTCCGATGACGGCGCGAGGCGGTGGATCCGGTGAGAATCCGGGACCGACAGTGACAGTCTGGATGGGAGAAGGAAGCGCAGCACGGCCGAATGCGTTTATGAAGCTGGAAGTGCGGCAGGAGATGCAGGTAATCGTGGTCAGCGACGGTTGTGTTTGTGCTGCATTTCACAATCGATGCGACGATTTTTTGCATTTCAAGCCGGACGACTTCTTTATACATGCCGCTGGTCTATTTGATGCTGTGCGACTATTCGACCCGGGGGGAGGCTCTCCGGGTTTTTTTGCGTCATCAAGCAAGCTGCCGAGCCGGTTATGAAAATGAGAACGTCGTGCGACGAATCGTCGCGCGAGACCGTGTCATCCCGGGCGGCGCGAAGAAGGAGGATAGCGGATGTTCACGGGACTCATTGAAGAAGTCGGCAAGCTGCAGCGGATCGAGAGCCGCGGCGAAGCGCTGGTGGTGACGGTGTCCGCGCGCAAGGTGCTGGAGGACGTGAAGCTCGGCGACAGCATCGCCGTGAACGGCGTATGCCTGACGGTCGTCGCCTTCAACGGCAGCGGCTTCGGTGCGGACGTCATGCCGGAGACGTACCGGCACACCAATCTCAAGCATCTAAAGCCTGGCGAACCCGTCAATCTCGAACGGGCGATGCTCGCCGGCGGCCGCTTCGGCGGCCATATCGTGCAAGGGCATGTAGACGGCACGGCGGTGATCGTGTCACGGACGCATGAAGCGAACGCCGTCGTATTCAGGCTTCGGCCCGAACAGGCGCATCTGCTGCGGCTCGTCTTGCCGCAGGGCTCGATCACGCTGGACGGCATCAGCCTGACCGTCGTCGATGCGGACCGGACGTCCGGGACGCTGGCCGTCTCGATCATTCCGCATACGTTGGCGGAGACGGCGCTCGCGCATAAGCAGCCCGGCGCTTCGGTCAACGTAGAAAACGACATTTTGGGCAAATATATCGATCATCTGCTGCATGAGAGACACGGAGGTCCGGTGCCCGCACCGCAGGCCGCATACGCCTCCGGGCTCACGGAAGCGAAGCTGAGAGAGTTCGGCTTCTGACTTGGACGGCACAAGGGGGAAAAGGGAAATGGAATTCGGAACTTTCGATACGATCGAGTCGGCGCTGGCGGATTTGAAGCAGGGCAAAATGGTGCTCGTCGTGGACGACGAAGACCGGGAAAACGAAGGCGATCTCATCGCGCTCGCCGAAATGGCGACGCCTGAAGTGATCAACTTCATGATCACGAAAGCGCGCGGGCTCGTCTGCGCGCCGATCACGCAGGAACGGGCGGAGCAGCTCGAGCTGCCGCCTATGGTAAGCCACAACACGGATTATCACGGCACCGCGTTCACGGTGTCGGTCGACCATGTCTCGACGACGACGGGCATTTCCGCTTATGAACGGGCCATGACCGTGAAGGGCCTAATCGATCCGGAGGCCAAGCCGGGCGATTTTCGCAAGCCGGGGCATATTTTTCCGCTGATCGCGAAAAAAGGCGGCGTGCTGCGCCGTTCCGGGCATACGGAAGCCGCGATCGACCTCGCCATATTGTGCGATTCCGCTCCGGCAGCCGTCATCTGCGAGGTCATCAAGGAAGACGGGACGATGGCGCGGCTGCCCGATCTGCAGCTTTTCGCCAAGGAGCACGACCTGAAGCTGATCTCGATCCAAGAGCTGATTCGCTACCGCAACGACAAGGAAAAGCTCGTGAAGCGCGAGGTTTCCGTCCGCATGCCGACCGACTTCGGCGATTTCGATATGGTCGCCTACACGAACGAGGTAGACAACAAGGAACACGTCGCCCTCGTCAAAGGCGTCATCGACGACAGCGAGCCCGTGCTGCTGCGGGTGCACTCGGAATGCCTGACCGGCGATATCTTCCATTCGCACCGCTGCGATTGCGGTCCGCAGCTTGAGGCCGCGATGCGACAGATCGCACGAGAAGGGCGCGGCATTCTCCTCTACATGCGGCAGGAAGGCCGCGGCATCGGATTGCTCAACAAACTTCGCGCCTACCAGCTCCAAGAAGAGGGATTGGACACGGTCGAGGCGAATATAAAATTGGGGTTCGCGCCGGATCTCCGGGACTACGGCATCGGCGCGCAAATTCTCAAGGATCTCGGCGTCCGGCGCATCCGGCTCCTGACGAACAATCCGCGCAAGGTCCGCGGCCTCGAAGGCTACGGCCTGGAAATCGTGGAGCGCGTGCCGATCCAGATGAACGAGAACGAGGACAACAAATCGTATCTTCGGACGAAGCGTTCCAAGCTGGGTCACCTGCTCTCGTTCGCCGAGGACCAAGTGGAACCGCTCGCCCCGATGCCGACGATCGAACAAAACGAACAGACCGGCCTTGCGCCGAAGAGAGGATGAAAGTATATGGCATTCGTATATGAAGGCAATCTCATCTCCCAGGGGTTAAAATACGGCGTCGTCGTAGGGCGCTTCAACGAGTTTATCTCTTCCAAGCTGCTGAGCGGCGCGCTCGACGCGTTCAAGCGCCACGGCGCGGAGGATCACGAGGTCGAGGTCGCCTGGGTGCCGGGCGCATTCGAGATTCCGCTGATCGCGCAAAAAATGGCCGAGAGCGGGAAGTATGACGCGGTCATCACGCTCGGCGCCGTCATCCGCGGCTCGACGCCGCATTTCGATTATGTGTGCAACGAAGCCGCCAAGGGCGTCGCCGCGGTCGGACTGAAGACGGGCGTCCCGACGGTATTTGGCGTGCTGACCGTCGACAGCATCGAGCAAGCGATCGAACGCGCAGGCACCAAAGCGGGCAACAAGGGCTGGGAAGCGGCGGCGACGGCGATCGAAATGGCCAACCTGACCCGGGCGCTGCAAGGCTGATCGCTCGGTCCCGAAGGCCGGAAGCCGATGAAGGCGGCGTGGCGATACGCCGTCTTCGACGCTGTCCGGGGCATCGCTTGAACGCTGGGAAGGGTGATTGAACATCGGCACGACCGTGTTATACAAGCTTGAATCGTTCGAAGGCCCGCTCGATCTGCTGCTCCATCTGATCGACAAAGCGGAGATCGCCATCGAAGATATCTCGATCAGCGACATTACCGATCAATATATGTCCTATCTCGAGGCGATGACCGAGCTGGAGCTGGACGTGACGAGCGAATTTCTCGTGATGGCCGCCACGCTGCTGTCGATGAAAAGCAGGCAACTGCTGCCCAAGCCGCCGGTTACGGACGAGCCTTGGCTGACGGAATCCGACGACTTCGGCGAGGATCCGCGCGAGGAGCTCATCCGCAAGCTGATCGAATACCGCAAATACAAGGCGATCGCCGGCCAGCTGCGCGAGCACGAGCTCGAACGCAGCCTGGTTTTCACGCGCGAGCCTTACGACCTGTCGCCGTTCGAGCCTTCCGTGAAGCGCAATCCGGTCGAAGGGCTGCACGTCGACGATTTGGTCCGCGCGTTTCGCAAGGCGCTGAGGCGGGCGGCCGGCAGAAACCGGATATCGGCCATTCAACGGGACGAGATCTCCGTGAAGGATCGAATCCGCGACATCATGTCGGTGCTCAAATCGCGCGGCGAAGCCGGACAAGCGAAGGTGATGTTTTCCCAGCTCATCGGCGATTCGCCGGTGCGCGAGGAGATCGTAGCCACGTTTTTGGCTGTGCTGGAGCTTATGAAGCGTCGCTGGGTCAGCTGCCACCAGAGCGGACTGTTCGACGAGATCGTGCTGACGTGGACGGGAAGGGAGGCCGACGACGATGGATTATTCGACCTTGAAATCGGTACTTGAAGGGCTGCTGTTCGTCGCGGGAGAAGACGGGCTCACGAAAAAACGATCGCGGAAATCGTCGAGGTGGACGGCGACGTCGTCACCGACATCGTCAAAGATCTTCAGAAAGATCTTACCCGGCGCAAACGCGGCATACGCATCGCGGAAATCGCGGGCACGTACCGGCTCACGACCGCGCCCGAGCATACGGCTTACTTCGAAAAGCTCGCCTATTCGCCGGCGCGCACGCCGCTCTCGCAGGCGGCGCTCGAGACGCTGTCCATCGTCGCTTACCGCCAACCGATCACGCGCGTCGAGATCGAAGAGATCCGGGGCGTCAAGGCCGAGAGACCCCTGCAGACGCTGGTCGCCAAAGATTTGATCGAAGAGGTCGGCCGCGCGGAGCAGATCGGCCGTCCGATCCTGTACGGCACGACCAAAGCGTTTCTCGACTACTTCGGCTTGTCGGGCATCGAAGATCTGCCCGATCCCGTCGTCTCGGCCGATGCGGACGAAGACATGGAGGAGCGCACGCGGATGCTGTTCGAGCGCATCGAAGGCCGACAGTTGTCGCTCGACGACCTGGATCGCGCGCTGCTTGAAGGATTGCCGTCCGACGAAGACGACGAAGCGCCGACGGCGGATCGAATCCGCGCGGACGAAGACGATGAGGAAGCGCGTACGACGGCGCCTGCGCCGAAGTCCGACGACTGGGAATTCTAAACGTACGATGCGCATGATCCCATGCGCCAAGGCCATACTATCCCCATGCGAAAGGCGGGGAGCGTATGGTTTTTTGGTATTGGGCCGCGGCGGCATGTCTCCTGTCCGCCGTCGTCGCCGCATGCTCGTCCTTCGTCCGCTTCCGGATCAGGTATTCCCGCAGCGGCAAGCTGGACCAGCTCATCGTGATCGTGCACGCCCTGTTCGGACTGTTCCGGATTCACGTCGAAGTCCCAACGATCCAAATTTCGAAAACCGGACTGTCCTATCATGTGAAGGAGCAGACGGAAGCGACGGGCGCGGGGCAAACGGCTCCCAAGACGGGGAAGCGGCTGATCAATCTGAGAGGCTTGCAAAGACTAAGGCTCGCCGTGAGGGAAATGCTCGTCTCCGTGCGGGAGCTGAAGGGCTGGATGTTCGACGGGCTTCGGAAAATCGAATGCACGCGCTATCGGATGGATATCCGGATCGGGACGGGAGACGCGGCATCGACCGCGGTAGCGACGGGGCTCTGCTGGACGTTCATGGGCATCGCGACCGGCGCGCTGGACCGCTTCTTCCGGCTGAAAACGCGTCCGCACGGCCAGGTGAAGCCCGTTTACGCCGGCGTCGAATTGTCTGTCGTCTGGGAAGCGGATTTTCGCATACGGGCTGGTGCCGTTCTCGCGCACGCGCTGAGGCTGCTGCCGCGTCTGCATTACGGTTCCGCGCTTCGCAAAGCATACCGGGATTGGCGTTCGGTGCCGACGCAAGCGACCCGGACGTAGTGGAACGCTGCATGGTTTGGACGCGAAACCAGGTTTCCGGATTACATATTCCGCGCCGGCGAAGGTTAACCTATAGCTGGCGGAAGGCTTCATTTATCCGAATGCCGCGCAGCATAACGCATAGGAGGCGAGCAAGCGCATGTCCGAACATCCGATTCAGGGCTTGATGCAGACCGCAATGGAAAACATCAAGGAAATGGTCGACGTCAACACGATCGTCGGCGAGCCCGTTCAGACGCCGGACGGAAGCGTCATCCTGCCGATCAGCAAAGTCGGCTTCGGATTCGCGGCCGGCGGCTCCGAATTTCAGGGCATGGACGAGCAAGGCAAGCGCAAGCAAGGTCAAAATCAGCAGGAAGGCGGCCACAACGCAAGCGTGCAAATGCCGTTCGGCGGCGGCAGCGGGGGCGGCGTATCGATCAGTCCGATCGCGTTTCTCGTCGTCGGCGCGCAAGGCGTCAAGGTCGTGCCGCTTGACAATCAGACGCATCTGTTCGAACGGCTGATCGATGCCGCGCCGACATGGGTCGACAAGCTGCAGCGCATGTTCCGCGGCGAAAAGGACGAGCTGATCGAGGATCGCCGCATCGCACCGATGCCGACCGATCCCGATCGCAACTCGCACTGAGCCCCCTGCGCGCGCGCAAGCGGCGAAAATGAGCGCAAGGCTTGCCCGAACCGGGCGTCCGCCTTGCGCTTCTTTCTATGCGAACAAGCATTGGGGCGGCCGCATAAGCGCGGACATGCCCGCATACAATGGAGAGACGGTTGGCAGACAAGCAAGCCCGCAGGGAGGAAACCGTTGATGCAAGCTCAAACGAAAATTCGCGGCCGCTCGCGCCTCAGGACGATCGCGACCGTGGCGACAGCCGCGCTGACTTTGTTCCTAACGCCGAATCTGTCGACGGCAGCCGCTTCATTGGCAGCGATGAACGGCGCGCTGCCATCGCCTGCCGTGCCGGCGCAGTCGGAGCCCGGCAAGCCCGCGACCCATGCGAAGGCTGCCGCGCTGATCGACGTGACGAGCGGCCGGCTGCTCTACAGCAGCCGCGGCGACGAGCCGATGCTGATCGCGAGCACGACCAAGATCATGACCGCGATCATCGCGATCGAGCGCGGCGATCTGGACGGCATCGTGACGGTCAGCAGCCGGGCGGCGGGCAAGGAAGGTTCGTCGATCTATTTGAAGGTCGGCGAAAAAATGAAGCTGAAGGACATGCTGTACGGGCTTATGCTGCGTTCGGGCAACGACGCCGCGACGGCGATCGCCGAGCATGTCGGCGGCTCGCAGGACGGCTTCGTGTTTTTAATGAATGCCAAAGCCGAGGAGATCGGCATGACGAACAGCCGCTTCGCCAATCCGAGCGGACTGGATCAAAAAAGGCCATTACGCCAGCGCGAACGATATGGCGAAGCTCGCGGCCTACGCGCTGCACGACCCGACCTTCAGGGAGATCGTCGGCACGAAGGTGAAGACGGCGCCGAATCCAGGCGAGGATTGGGATTATAAATGGGTCAACAAAAATAAAATGCTTCAATTATACGAAGGCGCTGACGGCGTCAAGACGGGTTATACGAAGCAGGCGCTGCGAACGCTCGTCAGCTCCGCGACGCGGGGCGGCAGGCAGCTGGCGGCCGTGACGCTGAACGACGGGAACGACTGGAACGACCATGCCAAGCTGCTCGACTACGGCTTTGCCGCGTACCGGACGGAGCAACTGGTCGCCAAGGGCGACGCGGTGCTCGATTATCCGTTCGCAGCCGCATCGACGCTGTGTTATCCGTTCGCGGCAGGCGAGCGGGAAAAGGTCGATCGGCGCGTCGATCTGTATGGCCCCGATACGACCGATTACAAGCTCGGCTACCGGGGGAAGGCTGACGTATCGGTTAAACGGAGCGCCGATCGGCGCCGTCGAGCTGCTGCCGCTTACGCCGTCGCCGTAAGCGACAACCCTCATGAAGGAGGCGGTCTTATGGTCAACTGGATCTGGCTCGGGATGATCGGGCTCAGCGTCCTCTTCGGCGCTGTCAACGGCCGCGTCCAGCAGGTGACCGAAGCCGCTTTTTCAGGCGCGCAGACGGGCGTCACCGTATGCTTCGGCTTGATCAGCATTCTCGTATTCTGGATGGGACTGATGAAAATCGCCGAAGCTTCCGGCATCGTGCGGCGCTTGTCGCTGCTGATGGCGCCCGTCGTACGTTGGTTGTTCCCCGACGTGCCGAAGGATCATCCCGCGCTCGGCTACATATTGTCCAACATGAGCGCCAACCTGCTCGGGCTCGGCAATGCCGCCACCCCGATGGGCATCCGCGCCATGCAGGAGCTCCAGAAGCTCAATTCGAATCCGGCGGTGGCGACGCCGGCGATGTGCACGCTGCTGGCGCTCAACACGGCGAGCATCACGATCGTGCCGACGACGCTGATCGCGATCCGCATGAACTTCGGCTCGGCGCACCCTGCCGATATCATCGGACCGACGTTGCTCGCGACGGCCATCTCGACCGGAGCCGCCATCTTAGCCGATCGCTGGTACCGCCGCCGTGAAAAGCGCGGGGCGCCGCCGGTGCAACCGCCGTCGACAGCGGCGCCGGGCCGTCATGCGGCCGGGCCGCCGGCATCGTTTTAGCGCGTCAAGTTTCCAGATTCGAGGGAGAAAGGAGCGTTCGCTATGGTTGCCGCCTTGCACGCGCTCTCCGCCTGGGCGATCCCCATGTTTATCGTCCTGATCCCGCTCGTCGCCGCATTCCGCAAGGTGCCTGTGTACGAAACGTTCGTCGACGGCGCCAAGGACGGCTTCCAGACGGCCGTCGCCATCATTCCCCACCTCGTCGGCATGATGACCGCCATCAGCATGTTTCGCGCCTCCGGCGCGATGGATTTGCTGATCGGCTGGATCGCCCCTTTGTTCAGTTCGCTCGGCATCCCCGCCGAAGTGCTTCCGCTCGGGCTGCTTCGTCCGATTACGGGCGCGGGCTCGCTCGCTTTTGCGACCGACCTCATCAAAACCTACGGTCCGGACTCTTTGATCGGCCGGATCGCTTCCGTCGTCCAGGGCAGCACCGACACGACGCTGTACGTCGTAACGGTGTACTTCGGCGCCGTCGGCATCCGCAACGCCCGGTACGCGCTCAAGGTCGGCCTGTTTTCCGACGCGGTCGGCTTTTTCGCGGCCGTGTTCGCATGCTGGCTCCTTTTTTTAACGCGCCCTCCTTCAGGATTCTCCGCCCAAGTTGTGCAATTCCCGCCATCGGAGTATGATGGGGGGTGAGGTGAACCATCAGTGGAAGAACGATTGCAGAAAATACTCGCGAACGCAGGCGTCGCATCCAGACGCAAATGCGAGGAGCTCATCGCGGCCGGCAAGGTGACGGTTAACGGCGAAGTGGTCAAGGCGCTCGGCGTCAAGGCCGATCCGGTCAAGGACGCGATCGCGGTGAACGGAAAAAAGATCAAATCCGAGAGCAAGCTTTACTTGCTGTTCAATAAGCCCAAAGGCGTCATCACGAGCATGCACGACGAAAAGGGCCGCACGGTCGTGACCGACTTTCTTAAAGGGGTCAAGGAACGCGTCTACCCCGTCGGCAGGCTCGACTACGATACCGAGGGTCTGCTGTTGCTAACGAACGACGGCGAACTCGCCAACCTGCTCACCCATCCGAGACATCACGTGGCGAAGACGTACCTGGCGACCGTCGAGCGGGTGCCGCACGGCGACGCGCTGGACAAGCTCCAGAAGGGGATCAAGCTTGAGGACGGCATGACGGCGCCTGCCGAGATCGAATATCACGACGTCGATCCGGAAAGCAACCAAGCGACGATCTCGATCACGATCCGCGAAGGGCGCAACCGCCAGGTGAGGCGGATGTTCGAGGCGATCCATCATCCGGTCATCCGGCTGAAGCGGGTATCGTTCGGCGGACTCACGCTGGACAACCTGCAGCGCGGCAAATACCGCAAGCTGTCGGAGGCCGAGGTCCAGTCGCTGCGCGACGCCGCGAAAAAAGCGGAACGCGGAGGGTAAGGCGGCACTTCAAGCGCGGGACACAAACATGTCATCGCGTGTCACACAATGTTCAAAACCGGAGCTCCGGGCGCCTGCCTGCGAATCCGGTATTTTCGCTATAATGGAACAAAAGACGCCGGTGGTGACAAAGTGAAGCGTTATCGCAAACCGATTCAATACATCATCCTGGCCGTCGTGCTGCTTGTCGGCGGATACGCGATCGGCCAGTCATTTCTGACGCCCAATAAAGCGCTTAAACCCGGAAGCGCTGCGCCCGCGTTCGATTTGCTCGGCCTCGACGGCCAGACGCACAGTCTCGAATCGTACCGGGGCAAGCCGCTCGTGGTCAACTTCTGGGGCACGTTCTGCCCGCCGTGCCGCAATGAGATGCCGGCGCTTCAAGCCCAGTACGACAAATGGAAGGCGCAGGGCGTCCAGCTGGTCGGCATCAATCTGAGCGAGGACCGCGTCAGCGTCGGCAGCTTCCTCAGGTCTTACGATATCGATTTTCCCGTTCTGCTCGACAAAAACAAAAAGACCGAACGCAAATACGGCCTGAAGCAGTATCCGACCACTTTTTTTATTTCGGCCGACGGCAAGATTCAGGATATCGTCATCGGCGGTCCGATGAGCGAGGAGACGATCGAATCCCGCATCGCGCTGCTGCTCGGCAAGGATTAGGGCTCTGACAGGAGGCAGCAAGAGTTGATACAGAATACCAAATGCGAGTGCGGTCACCAGAATCCGACGGGGACCGTGCTCTGCGAATCCTGCGGCAAGCCGCTGGTGGACGACCTTCCGCTGGATTCGCCGCTGGAGATGCGCTACGACGGCGCGGCCAGGCGTTCGCAGAAGCAGAATCCGGACGTCATCGACCGCGTCTGGAACTTCTTTTCGTCGGTCAAGATCGCCATCTGGCTCATCATTCTCACCTTGGTCGGCGCGGCGATCGGCACGATTTACCCGCAAGAGAGCACTTTTATCAACCTCGACGATCCGGCCGCGTTTTACAAAGAAACGTATGGCACATGGGGCGCGATCTACCAGACGTTAGGCTTGTCCCGCACGTACGAATCCTGGTGGTTCATCGGCCTGCTCGTCATGATCGGCACATCGCTCGTCGTCTGCAGCCTGGACCGCGTGCTGCCGCTCTACAAGGCGCTGTCCAAACAGCAGGTTCGCAAGCATCTGACGTTCCTCTCCCGCCAGCAGACCGTGCTCGAGACCGATATTCCCGGAGACGCCGAAAAGTGGATCGCGGACTTCGGGGCACAGCTGAAGCGCAAGCGCTATCGCGTATGGACCGAGGGCACCGCGCTGCTCGCCGAGAAAAATCGGTTCAGCCGCTGGGGGCCTTACATCAACCACATCGGATTGATTCTTTTCCTGCTGGCGGTGCTCGGCCGAAGCGTACCGGCCTGGCATATGGATCAATACGTGAGCATCGACGAGCATCAGGTCAAGCAGATTCCCGGTACGAACTATTATGTCGGCAACGACAAATTCACCGTCGACTACTACAAGGACGAAGAGCTGCCCGAGCAATTGAAGGGAACGCTCCGCGCCAAGTTGTACCAGACGCAGGCGACGCTTTATGCGTGTACGCAATACTGCGACGACGACCCGCTGCACGATCCCGTGCTGGAGAAGGTCCAATCGCACGACATCGAAGTGAATTCGCCGCTCGAATACAAGGGACTGAAGCTGTACCAATACAACTTCGAGCAAAAGATCCGGCTCATCGAAGTCAAGCCGATGCTGCTCGATGCCCAGGGCGACCAATCCTACGGGCCGTTCGACCTGAAAATGAACGACCCCGCGGAAAAATCGCAGGCTGGTCCGTATACGCTGACGCTGAACGACGTCTATCCCGACTTCGGTCTCGACGAGGAAGGCCGTCCGATGACCAAGTCCCGAGACTTCAACAATCCCGCTTTCGTCTTTCGGATCACCGGCCCGGATCTCGACGAAAAGGGAGAGCTGTACATCTACTTCCCGATGCCGAGCGCGGCCGACAAAGGCGTTCAACAGCAGATCAACGACAGCTTTAAAAAGCTCGGGAGCAATACGGGCCGCTTCAATTTCGAGGTCGGCAAAATGGAAAACGTGACGTTTTCGCAGTATACGACTTTTCTGAACGTTCGGGTCGACCGGGCGATGCCATACGTATGGGTAGGAGCGGCGATCTCGATGATCGGCCTCGTGATGGGCTTCTACTGGCATCACAGGCGTATCTGGCTGCGCATCGACGAGGGCAAGCTCACGCTTGGCGCGCATACGAACAAAAATACGTACGGCATTCGAAGCGAAACGGCGTCGGCGCTCGCCAAATGCGGCATCGTCGTCGATCCGAAGGCGCTCGATAACAGGAGGAATTCACGTTGAACTGGCTTGATATCAGCAGCACCGCATTCCAGGCCGCCTTTTACCTTTACTGCGCGTCGTTCATTTGTTATGCGATCGCGGTGGGCGGCAAGCGCTGGAGCAACCGCAAGCCCGAGGACCACAATCGCCGCTGGGGCCGCTTTGGCTTCATTCTGGCGGTTGCCGGCTGGGCGTGCCACCTGACCTTCTTTTTTACGCGCTGGAAAGGCGGCGGCCATATCCCGACGAGCAATATGTACGAGTTCATGACGTTTCTGGCGATGGCCATCGTCTTCGCCTTCATCATCGTGCACCTGATCTACCGCAACAACCTGCTCGGCGCGTTCGCCATCCCGCTCGTCGTCATCATTATCGCGTATGCGGCCGTGTTCCCGTCGGAAGTGCAGCCGCTTATCCCAGCGCTCAATAACTACTGGCTGAAGATTCACGTGACGACGGCCGCTACGGGCGAAGCGTTCTTCGCGGTCGGCTTCGCCGCCGCGCTCGTGCAGCTGCTCCGCGTCATCGACTTCGCGCGTACCGACAAAGCGGGCCGCCGCGAGCAGAAATGGGTGGAGTTCGTCCTGTTTTTCATGGTGGTGATCATTGGCTTCCTCGTGTCCGTGTTCGCCTTCCGCGGCGGCGGCTATGAAGCCAAGTTCCAGCAGGAGAAAGTGAGCATCGACCAGCAAGGCGTCCAGCAAAGCGTCACGCAAACGGTCGAATACGGCCTGCCGCCGATCGTGGCGCCGTACAATAGCGAAAAGCTGTCCATGCAGCCTTACCTCGGCATCAAAGATCCGCTGTTCGAAGCGCCGTCGTGGATGAACGGCGTCAATGCGGGCCGCAAGCTGAATACCGTCATCTGGTCGCTGCTGTCGGGCGCGGTCCTGTACGGCCTCCTGCGGCTGATCGCGCGCAAGCCGATCGCCGCCGTCATCCATCCGCATCTGTCCGATATCGATCCGGAGGATCTCGACGAGATCAGTTACCGGGCGATCGCGATCGGGTTCCCGATATTTACGCTCGGCGCGCTCATCTTCGCCATGATCTGGGCGCAGATCGCCTGGTCGAGATTCTGGGGCTGGGATCCGAAGGAAGTATGGGCGCTTATCACCTGGCTGTTCTACAGCGCTTATCTGCATCTGCGGCTGTCGAGAGGCTGGCAGGGCACCCGATCCGCATGGCTTGCGGTCATCGGCTTTATCGTGGTGTTGTTCACGCTGATCGGCGTCAACCTCGTCATCGCGGGCCTGCATTCCTACGCCGGCGTTTAACCGTTATAATAAGACAAGCGGATTTTAGTGAAGAAAGGGGCCGAACCCTATCATGAACGCCGGCAATCGCATATTGGTCGTGGACGACGAGGAGCGCATCCGTCGCCTGCTGCGCATGTATTTGGAAAAAGAAGGCTATGTGATCGAGGAAGCCGAAGACGGAGAGACGGCGCTGAAGCTGGCGCTTCAGGAAGAATACGACTTGATCGTACTCGACTTGATGCTGCCCGGCATCGACGGCATGGAGGTTTGCGCGCGCTTGCGTCAATCCAAGGCGACGCCGGTCATCATGTTGACGGCCAAGGGCGAGGAAGTGAACCGCGTCCAGGGCTTTGAAGCAGGCGCAGACGATTACGTCGTCAAGCCGTTCAGCCCGCGCGAAGTGATCTTCCGCATCAAGGCGATTTTGCGGAGATCTTCCGCGACGGCATTTTTGTCCAAAGAGCTGAACACGAGCAACAACATCGTCTTCCCGCATCTGGTCATCGAGCATGACGCGCACCGCGTCACCGCAGGCGGACAGGAAGTGAACCTGACGCCGAAGGAGTACGAGCTGCTGCACTATTTGGCAAGCTCGCCGGATAAAGTGTTCTCCCGCGAAGATTTGCTTAAGGACGTCTGGAACTATGACTTCTTCGGAGATCTGCGTACGGTCGACACGCATGTCAAGCGGCTCCGCGAAAAGCTGAACCGCGTCTCGACCGAAGCCGCCGCGATGATCACGACCGTATGGGGCGTCGGCTACAAACTCGAGGTGGCGAAATAAGCGATGGCGATCTGGAGAACCGTAGTCGGCAAGCTGTGGCTGACGATCATCCTGCTGGTCGCCGTCGTCATCTCGACCGTCGGCCTCTTCCTTCTGAAGATCGTCGACGTGACGGTCAGCGCGGACTCGCTCGCCGAGATCAAGCATCTGTTCATTTATTCGGGCGCCGTAGGCTTCTTGCTTACGACGTTCTTCGCGTTTTTTTTGCTCACGAAAATCACGCAGCCGCTTCGGGAGATGAAGCAGGCCGCGAACCGGGTGGCGCAGGGCGAGTATTCGACGCGCCTCGTCGTGCGCTCGTGGGATGAGATCGGCGAGCTCGCCAACAGCTTCAATCAGATGGCCTCCGAGCTCAATACGCTCATTCGCGATATCCAACACGAGCGCGATCAGCTTGACGGCGTGCTGCGCAGCATGAGCGACGCGGTTCTGCTGTTCGACGCCAACGGCAGGGTCAAGCTGACCAATCCGGAGGGACAGCATCTGCTCGATATTTGGCGCGACCTGAAATGGGAAGACGATGGCGAGGCGAACGAGCGGGAGACCGTGCCGGATCCGCTGCGCGACATTTACGATACGCTTATCGCCAAAGGGACGACCCATACCGGCAAAATCCACGTGCAAAGCGGCGTATGGTCGGTCGTCATGACTCCGGTCGCATCCGGCGAAGGTAGCGCGGGCGGCGTAGTTGCGGTACTGCGCGACGTCACGGAGGAATTCAGAGTCGACAAGATGCGCAAAGACTTCGTGGCCAACGTGTCGCATGAGATCCGCACGCCGGTCGCGATGGTGCAGGGCTACAGCGAGGCGCTGCTCGACGATATCGCGCAGACGCCGGAGGAACGGCACGAATTGGTGCAGGTCATCCACGACGAGTCGCTGCGCATGGGCAGGCTGGTCAAGGATCTGCTCGACCTTGCCCGCCTGGAAGCGGGATATTTGGACATGACGATGCAGGAAGTCGACGTAAATGCGCTGCTGCAGCGCGTGCACCGGAAGTTTTCCGCGCTTGCGAAGGAACGGGGCATCGAACTGGTCCGGTCGGGCGAAGACAGCGGGCTGCTGCTGCGGCGCGCCGATCCCGACCGGTTGGAGCAGGTGCTGACGAATCTGCTCGACAATGCGCTGCGTCACACGTCGTCCGGCGCCTCCATTACGCTCGGCGCGTGCATGAAGACAAGCGACAAAGGCGTAAGGCAGATCGAGATCGTCGTCAAGGACGAAGGCGAAGGCATCCCGACAGAGGACCTCCCCCTACATCTTCGAGCGCTTCTACAAGGCCGACAAGGCGCGCAAACGCGATTCCAAGGTGGGAACGGGACTTGGCCTCGCGATCGTACGCAATCTCGTCGAGGCGCACGAAGGCGCCATACGCGTGTCCAGCGCGCTTGGCGAAGGAACCGAGTTTAAGCTGCTGCTGCCGGCAGGTTAAGAAAGAGGAAATCAAGAAAAACCAGTGAAAAGGCACGTCCTGACGGTCTTTTGCAGCAATCTCGTGTAAAATCTGCGGACGAGCCACTCTCCTCCGACTACCTGGCATGTACGACAAATCGCGACAAACGCTCAGGAGCGGTCCGGCTGAGCGGTTCGAGGGCACGACAACGCCGATCAAATAACGGTTGAAAAGCAGTTATTTCCCATGATCGCGACGTCCTTGGGCAAATAAGTGTTGAACACTTATTCCCTCGAAGTCGGGATCAGCGCGCCGATTAATTGCTTTTCAACTTTTCAACACTTGTCTCCAGCCTTTCAACCAAGTCAAAATCATATTCGTTGCGCTCTACCTCCAAAAGCAGCTCCGCGCATCTCATAAGTGTTGCTTTTATATGTTTTGAATCGTGAATCAAGGACCGTTTTCCGGTTTACGGAAAAAACGGTGCCTTACAAACGATATTTTCAAGGCGTATTCGCATAAGTGGTCGACCGAAAACAAAAGAGAAGACCGCCAAGCGAAAGCGCCTGGCGGTCTTCTCTTTTTGTCGTGAGAAGCTTTATATAAGCTGAATTTCCTTCGCCGAGTTGAGGTCGGGCAGTTCTTCCAGCTGGGACAGCACGTTCTTCGGAACCGCTTTGTCGACGCCGAGCACCATGATCGCGGCGCCGCCGACGATCTTGCGCCCGACCTGCATCGTCGCGATGTTGACGTCGTTCGTGCCGAGCAGCGTGCCGACGCGTCCGATGATACCCGGCTTGTCGTGGTGGGAGATCAGCAACAGGTGGCCCTGCGATTCGACGTCGACCGGATACTTGTCGATCTGCGTGATGCGCGGACCGAAGCCGTTAAGCAGGGCGCCGGCGGCGGAACGTTCTTCACGACCGGTCTTGAGCGTGACCGTCACCAGGTTGGTGAAGCCCTTGGCAGCCTGGGACTTGGTGGTAACGATGTTCACTTCGCGCATCTTGGCCAGGTGCATGGCATTGACCGCGTTCACCTGGTCCGAGCCGAGATGATGCGCAAGCACGCCTTGAACGACTTGGCGCGTCAGAGGCTGCGTATCCACGTCGGCCAGCTCGCCCGCATAGGACACGCTGATTTCCTTGACCGGACCTTCGGTAATTTGCGCCGCAAAGCTTCCGAGCTTTCGCGCGAGCGTGAAGAAGGGCTCAAGCTTCGCGAGCAGGTCGCCGGGTACAGGGGGGCATGTTGACGGCGTTTTTGTAAGGCTCGTTCCGCAAAATGTGCAGCAGCTGCTCGGAAACGTCGATCGCGACATTCTCCTGCGCTTCGACCGTCGAAGCGCCGAGATGGGGGGTGACGATCACCTTCGGATGCTTCAGGAACGGATGGTCGGCCGCGGGCGGCTCTTCCTCGAACACGTCGAAAGCGGCGCCGGCAACGCGTCCGGCATCGATCGCCTCGATCAGCGCCTGTTCGTCGATGATGCCGCCGCGCGCGCAGTTGACGATGCGAACGCCGGGCTTAATGACCTCGAACTGGGCTTTGCCGATCATATGGCGAGTTTCCGGCGTCAGCGGCGTGTGGACGGTGATGAAGTCGGCTCCGCGCACGACATCGTCGACGGTAGCCAGCGTCACGCCCAGCTTGTCTGCGCGTTCTTCGGTCAGGAACGGATCGTAGCCGAGCACCTTCATGCCGAACGCCTTGGCGCGGGCTGCGACCTCGCTGCCGATGCGGCCCATGCCGAGTACGCCAAGCGTCTTGTTGCGAAGCTCGACGCCGACGAACGACTTGCGGTCCCATTCGCCGCCGATCGTCTTGGCATAGGCTTGAGGAATGTGGCGGGCGAGCGCCATCATCATCGCGAACGTATGCTCGCAGGTCGTGATCGTATTGCCGTCCGGCGCGTTGATGACGACGATGCCGCGCTTCGTGGCGGCGTCCAGGTCGATATTGTCAACGCCGACGCCAGCGCGGCCGATGACCTTAAGCGATTTGCCGGCGGTCATGATCCGTTCGGTGACGCGCGTCTGGCTGCGCACGAGCAGCGCGTCGTATTCGCCGATGATGGCGACGAGTTCGTCTTCGGACAATCCGGTTTTCTTATCGATGGAAATGTCGCTTGCCTCGACGAGGAGCGAGATGCCGAGATCGCTGATCGGATCCGATACCAACACTTTAAACATAGTAATCCCCCCTGTACTACGAAGTGATGAATATATAGAAAACACCCTAAAACCCCCGCGGCCCTACCGGACCAACAGCGTTTTGAGGGTGATCTCGTAAAAGCGGCGATTCTTATTGTAAAGCAACGCGCCTTGAAAATGCAATGGAAAATGTGGAACAATCCGCGCCCGTTCGACGTAATATTACGTGTCCGAGGAGAAGAAGGGCAGGAGCGGCACGAGCTCCTTCGCGTAATACCTGGATTTAAGGGACAAATAGTCCCCGCTGCGAATCGCGTCCGTGCTGTTCAGCATATCTACGATCGAACGGATCGTTTTTTGCTTCATTTTGGCGGCCTGGCCCGAAATGATGAATTGATCGATCCTTGCGGTCAAATCCTGCGGGAGGTAATCGTACTCGGCCCGGTTCAGGAACATATACTGCGCGGACACCGAATTTTTGACCAGCAGCGGGAGCTTCGACCATTCCGAATTCGCCAGCACGTTCGGCAGCTCGTACGCGTCGGGCATGGACAGATTGACCGTGGAGCCCCATTTGAGCATCGAATCGTAATATTGGCTTTGCGCAAGCAGACCGAGCCGGACCGCTTCCGTAAAATACGCGTTTTTGGAGACGCGCGCGAGCGCCTCCGCCGCCGAGCCTTCGTTGGCTTGCGCCGCGAGCTGACCGAAGCTGCTCTCGTACAGCTTCAGGCTTTTCAAATAATTGTTCTGCGCGTTCATGAGGCCGGGCGTCAGGCTGGACACGGTCGTCACTTTGGACTCGTTGTACTTGCTCGCCGCCAGCTTCGCCAGCTCCTTCAGCGAAGAGGCGCGATCTACCGTATCGTCGGTCTGCCAGCGGATGCGGGCGGAGGACCACTCGGCCATCCATTCCCGATGCGGCTGAAATACGTTATGATAGAAGGATACGAGATCCTGCTGGGCATACGCTTTGGGAGATTCGGACGCTTTGGACGCCTGGGCGCCGGCCGGCTTCGCATACAGCGCTTCCGTGCGGTCGGTGCCGACTTTGACGCCGCTGAAGAAGGCGGCGATCGCGACGATCAGAAAAAACAAAAAGCCCAGGGCGAAGATCAGGTCCGTTCGTGAGAGACGTTTTTCCATTGCAGACTCCTCGTGTAGATCGACATGAATAGATTAAGTATAAGGAAATGATTAGCATCCGTACATAACAAAAATTTACATCAGACGAGGTAACATGCCTAAATTCGACATTAAAAACATTAAATTAAGAAAAGTGACCGTTGACGAGCTCAGCGACAAGATGCTGCTGGTCAATCTGTATGCTACGCAGGCGCTTACTTTCATTATCGGATTGGCTTGGGCGTTTTTACAGGGGCAGAATATATTGGAAACCTTCCGATTTCAAAGCTTGAGTTCGTTTGTGTACTGGGGGGCCGGGCTGGCCGCGCTCGTCGTCGCGTTCGACATCGGCATATCCAGATGGATTCCCGACGAAGCGAAGGACGACGGAGGCGTCAACGAACGAATCTTCCGCAACCGGCCGCTGTGGCATATCGCGCTCATATGCGCGGTCGTCAGCGTTTGCGAGGAATTGTTGTTCCGGGGAGCGATCCAGCACGCGATCGGTCCGTACTGGACGAGCATCATTTTCGCCGCGATACACGTCAGGTACCTTCGCCATTGGATTCCGACCGGCATGGTATTCGCCATCAGCTACGGCCTCGGATGGCTGATGTCGTACACGGGGACGATTTGGGCGCCCATTTTAACGCACTTTTTAGTCGATCTTACGATGGGGATCATTATAAGGTACCGGAGGGAAGAGGAGTAATGAGCGAGGAGCGTCTTCCGACAGCATGGGACAAATACTTAGAAGCCAAGCGACATGCGCTGTCGCCGGTCGAAAAGGAAGCCGCCGTCCAAGAGCCCGCGTCGATCGAGCAGCTTGAACTTGCGATCGCGGAAGCCGCGGCCGCTTCGGGATTGCCGGAGACAGGCATGCCTCCCCGGGCGATCGTTCATCCGTCGATCCGCAAAAGCTACAGCAAATGGTTTTACCGCTTGCTGCTCGTCCTTTTCTCGGCATTGGTCGGCTTTTTGCTCTGGTGGGGATACGAACATTATTCAACGGTTTGAACATCGAAACGACGTAAAATTCGAAACGACGCAAACATCGAAGCGACGCCTCCGAATTCGCGCGAGCGGATCCGTAAGCGTCGCTTCGTCGCGTTACGAGTTTGTCCGGATCGCCGAAGGATCGACGAACGTGTAGCCTTTGCCCTCCAGCGTGGTCAGCAGTCGATCGAGCGCGTCAGCCGTCCAGGACAGCTCGTGCATCAAAATGTTGCTGCCCGCATGGAGCTGTTCCGTTACGTTATCGATGATGGCTTTCGTTTTGTCTTTTATTTTCGTGCCGGACATCGTCCAATCCAGAGAACCGTTCGACCAGGTCATAAAGAGAAGGCCGTTGTCGGCCGCAATCTTATGTACATCGTCGTTCGCGGAGGCGTTGGGAGGCCGGAAAAAGACGGGGCGCTTGCCGATCGTCGATTCGACGATGTCCTGCGTTTTCCCGATCTGCGCTTTGATCGAAGCGGCATTCTCTTTGCCGAGCTGGATGTGATCGTACGAATGATTGCCGACCGTATGTCCGCGATCGTCGATTTCCTTAAGCAATTCGGGATGCGCCTTGACGCGATAGCCGTTGACGAAAAAAATGGCCTTGGCATGGTGCTTATCCAAAATGTCGAGAATCGGCTTCAGCGTTTTTTCGTCCTTGGGGCCGTCATCGAACGTGAGCAGCACGACCTTGGCCTCGTTCGCGGATTTGTCGATCGGAACGATATCGTAATTTTTGTTCATTTTGTACGTTTTGGATGCGGATGGCGGCGCGGTAGGCGACGTCGAAGGCGCAGGCGACGGGGACGGCGTCGGAGAAGCGGTTGCGGAAGGCGCAGCCGAAGACGAAGGCGCGGCGGGCGACGACGTGGACATGGCGGTAGGTGCGGCCGCGGAGGGAGACGACTGCTCGTTCCCGTTGCCGCCGCAGGCGGACAAAGCGACGGCCAGCACGCCGGCGGCGTACCAGCCCTTGGCGATATTAGGCATGTGCATGACTTCCTTTCTGCTGAGCTGAAGCTTTCATCGATTGTACCATACCCGTCGGCCCCGGCGTCCAATCTTCTTCCTGAATTTAAGCGGGATGACGAAGACGGCAGAAGCCAAACTAAGCGTGGATTCGCCGCACGCTTTTTTTGGCGGTCAAAAATACGTGAAGAGGAGGCGACAGCATGAAAATGTCTGCGTTCGTCATGGGCGGTATCGTGGGGGCGGCATTGACTGTCGCGATTCGCCGCAGCCCGAAATGGTCCGTCGCTGCCGGCATGCTCGGTCGCGAGCTCAAAAACCGCTCCTTCGGCATGAAAGAAGGCGCGCTGGGCAAAATGTTCGACATGCGTTTTAACGCCAATCATTCTGAACGCAGAGACGATTCGGATCGCGAAGGGTTCATGCAGCCGGCTTCCAAAAAAATCCGGCTCCGACAGTCTCGGGGAGCTCGCCGGCATCGTCGCGAAGGATCCGGGCGTCCGCGAAGACGTCAACGAGATTCTTGCGGAGAGCGGACAGCATCGCATCTGATCGGCCAGCGGCGTCGCGGCTAACTTCCTTTTCGGAAGGTGCCTGACGCCGTTTCTTTTTGCCCGTACCGGCCGTAAACGCGCAAAAAGTCGCGTCCGCGGTTCGTGCCATACTTAAAAATTGTGGGTTTTGGCTAGTGCAATTCGAGGGTAGAAGTGATAACATATGTTAAAGCACAAAATACACACGTATCGCCTGCCGCGTCATACGCTGTTAACACCCATCGTGTGCAGAAGGGAGGATCCTGTCATGAGGATGGAGCGGCTTAGCCAAGACAAGATTAGGATTTTCCTTACCTTTGACGATCTATCGGAACGCGGGATCCAGAAGGAAGACATGTGGCGGGAAATTCCGAAGGTACACGAGCTATTCAGCGAAATGATGGATCAGGCTTACAGCGAGCTTGGCTTCGACGCTTCCGGGCCGCTGGCGGTCGAGGTGTTCGCGATGCCCGCGCAAGGCATGGTCGTCATCGTCACGAGAGGCAAAATGGAGAGGGATTCCGAGGCGGGCGCCGAGGAAGAGCTCGACGAAGAAGTGTACGAAATGGAAGTCACGCTTGAACAAAGCGAAGCCATTATATATCGGTTCCGGGACATCGAAGACGCCATCGGCGCCGCCAAGATGCTGAAGTCCCAGATCACGGACGAAGGCCGGATGTACAAATATCAGAATCATTGGATTTTGTGCTTCGATCCTTCCTCCGGCGAAAACGCGAACGACAACGCGCTGATCGCGATTCTTGCGGAATACGGGGACGCGACTTCCGTCACGCCGGCCGTGCTTGAAGAATACGGTCAGCTGGTTATTCCGGCCCATGCCGTGCAAGTGCTGACGGAGCATTTCGCCTGAATCGGCGCTCTCAGACGGACATGCTGCATTAAAACGGCGATCGTTTTTAATGCGGCTGTCCTTTTTTTGCGCTTGCGACACCCTTATGAACGCCTATGCCCTATGAAAGGAGGGGATTCGCCGTGCTGATCTTCTCCGTGATGGCCGCGGCTATCGCGCCCGGTCTCGCCTTGCTCGCCTATTTCTACTGGAAGGACCGCTACGATACCGAGCCGCTGTCGATGGTATCCAAAATGTTCGTGACCGGCGCGCTCATCGTGCTCCCGATCATGATCGTGCAGCGCGGACTGCTGATCTGGTTCGGCGAATCGCCATTCGCCTTCTCGTTCGTCATATCGGCCGGCGTCGAGGAATTTTTCAAATGGTTCGTGTTATACCATATCGTCTTCAACCACACCGAGTTCGACGAGCCTTACGACGGCATCGTGTACGCAACGGCGGTGTCGCTGGGGTTCGCCACGATCGAGAACGTGTTGTACGCGTTCGCCGAGCCGGCCACGTTCGGATCGCTGCTCGTTCGCGCGCTGCTGCCTGTATCCGGACATGCGCTGTTCGGCGTCGTCATGGGTTATTTCATGGGCAAGGCGAAGTTTTCGACAGGCAAACAAGCCCGCTTGTTCCATTCGATGGCTTTCGTGCTGCCCGTCGGCTGGCATGGCATATACGATTTTCTGATGCAGTCGCTCCCCAAGACCTGGATGTGGATCATCGTGCCATTTATGCTCCTGCTATGGCTGCGCGGCATTCGCTACGTCCAAAACGCCAACGATGTGTCGCCTTTCAGGCTCGTGCATCGCGAAGAAGGCGGTTAAGGCGTCCGGATTGTGGCTATAATGGTTTCGAATAGAGGCGAGAGCGAGGGAAACCATTGAACGGCGCGCGCGTCAAAGTGACGATCAGGTGCAGGTCCTGCGGCGACAAGTTCGTATTAAGAGGCAAGCGCGAACGCGGGAAGGTCGATACAGGATTCAGACAGTGCGTCTGCGGCAACGCTGACCGGTTCGACATCGAAGAAACGCATGCATAAAGCCGGCTCCTCATACCCAAACTAACGGCAATCCGTAGTCTGGGAATGAAAGGGGCCGTTTTTCATGTACAAACGTTTGAGCGCAGTCATGTTTCCGCTTTGCGCGCTGCTGTTCGCAGGGGCCGTTTTTTGGGGATACCAGGAGCATCAGGAGAAAAACGCGGTGCTGATCAAGGCGGAAAACCAATACCAGCGCGCCTTCCACGATTTGACGAATCATATGGGGAGCTTGCAGGAGCAGCTCGGCAAGACGCTTGCGGTCAACAGCGCCTCCTATCGGATGCAGCGCAAGGGTCTGGTGAACGTCTGGCGGCTGACGAGCCAGGCGCAAAACGAAGTGAACCAGCTCCCTCTCGCGCTGTTGCCTTTCAATCAGGCGGAAAACTTTTTGGCCCGCATTTCCGATTTCGCTTACCGGACATCGGTCAGGGACTTGACGAAGGAGCCGCTGTCCGAGAAAGAAACGCAGACGATGCAGTCCCTTTACGCGAAAGCGGCCGACATTAACAAAGAGCTGGGCAAAGTCCAGGACGCGGTCCTGTCCGACCATTTAAGGTGGATGGACGTCGAAGTCGCGATCGCCAGCGCCGACCAGACGGCCGACAACTCGATTATCGACGGCTTCAAGACCGTAGACAAGAAGGTGTCCGCCTATCCGGAGAACGACTGGGGACCTTCGTCCGCCTCCCAGCATATTCAGCGCGCGCGCGCCAACGTCTCCGGACCGAGGATCACCGCGGAGGAAGCGCGCCGCAATGCGCTCGATTTTCTGGGCATCTCCGCGCAAGCCGCCGGCCGCCAGATCCACATCGCCGAAAACGGGGCCAAAACCGATCATCCGACGTATACGGCTACGGTCAGCGCGGACAAGGGCGCATCCAAGTCCGAGAAGTCGCGTATCGTCATGGACTTTACGGCCAAGGGCGGCAAGCTGCTCTGGTACATGAATCCGCGCGTCGTCAAAAGCCGGAGCCTGAGCGTGGGGGCCGCAAAAGAAAAAGCGATCGCGTTTTTGAAAGACAAGGGTTATCCCTCCATGACGCCGGTCACGTACGACGAATACGATCATGTCGCCGTCTTTACGTTCGTGGCCGAGCAAAACGGCGTATTGATCTACCCGGACAAAGTGACGGTGCGCATCGCGCTGGACAACGGAGAGGCCGTCGGTCTCCAGGCGGCCGATCATGTGTACCGCGAAGCCGGCATCGCCGTCGGCCAAGCGACCGTCGACGAAGCCAAAGCGAAGTCCGCGCTTCATCCGAAGCTTGAGGTGAGCGGCCATCGTCTGGCCGTCATCGAGAACGACGAGGACAAAGAGGTGCTGTGCCATGAATATACGGGCAAAATCAACGGCTCGCAATATCGCATATTCGTGAATGCCGGCACGGGCATCGAAGAGAAGGTGGAGCAGATTCCCGATTCGGCAAGAGCCATTTTGTAACCTCGTTGCCTGAACCGCCGGACCGGAATCCGGTCCGGCGGATTTCTATATTTTGACCGTCAAGCATCTGCCGCCGGACAAGCGATCGTGCTATAATGCAAAGGATAATGCGAACCGAGTGCGAAGTTCGCGTCATTCGGCATTATACAGCAGTCGCAAGGAGGTGCAGCGTGCTTCCCAAGATAGGTCAAATGCTCTACATTCAGCCCCATGCGGCGACGAACGACGGCGAGGCCCCCGGCATGCTCAGATCGCGCGTCACGGACGCGGACGACCGCTATTTGTATGTCGATATCCCGATGGACGAACAAACGCGCAGACTGCATCGTACCCAGCCCGGAGACGAGCTCAGGCTTACATACTTTACGTCCGAGGGCGTCAAGCACCAGTTCGTCGCCCATGTTCATTCGATTCGCCGCGAAGCCGTCAGCCAACTCGTCGTTCCGAAGCCTGACCCCGATCAAATTACGAGAGAACAGCGCAGAAGCTTCCTTCGGGTCGAGGCGCAGCTCGAGATCGCCGTCCGGCTCGGGGAGAAGCTGCGTTTTACGGCGCTTACGGACGATGTCGGCGGCGGCGGGGTGTCGTTCAGATGCGACCGCAAGTGGCCGATTACGCCGAACGTCAAAGCGAGCTGCTGGCTGCTGCTGAACTATAGATCCGGCGCGGTCTCGCATGCGCAGTTCGAAGCCGAGATCGTTCGGATCGTGCCCGTCGAACCGCATCACAACCTGGTCATGATGCGGTTCCAGGACATCCAGGATACCGATCAGCAGAAGATCATCCGTTACTGCTTCGAAAAGCAGCTCGAACGAAGGAAGGATTAAGCGAAAGCGGGGCGATGGCGCGATGAGCGGCAATAGACGCCGTCGGGAAACGGAGGCGGGGCAGGCGGCGGAACGCTTCGACGGATTCCTGCGCGCGGCGGTTCTCGTCGGCGCCGTCTTGCTCGTTGTCGCGCAGCTGCTCCTGCGCGTACCCGAGATCAGGGCGTGGATCGTCCCGGGCGAACGCGCCGAAGGAATACGCTACGAAGCCGGATAGACGCTTGTCCGTCCGGCTTGCTTTTTTTGCATCTGAATATAGGCTGTGGTATAATTTGTTCATTCGTGTGCAGGCGGTCGCCGGCTGGTTTTAAGCTTATGCAGGCGTTGCCGAACAGCTTCGTCTCCGCCTTGGCGCAGGCCGATGGACCTCCTGTCTTATCGACCGGATGCATCAACGTTTGTGCGCGCTAGGAGGCTTGTTGCGACTTCATGAATGAACGTTATCCGCACCGCATCAACATCGCGATCGACGGACCGGCCGGAGCGGGCAAGAGCACGGTCGCCAGGCTGGTCGCAAGTACGCTTCGATACGTATACGTGGACACCGGCGCCATGTACCGCGCCGTCACCTATGTCGCGATCGCTCGCGGCATTCGTCCGAACGACGAGGAAGGTCTTGCGTCGCTCGCGACGGGACTGGACATCTCGCTCCTTCCCGGCGAAGAAGGCCAGATCGTATTGGCGGACGGAGACGACGTCACAGGGCAGATCCGCACGCGAGAGGTCACGGCTTCCGTTTCTCTCGTTTCCGCGAATGCCGGCGTGCGGTCGCGCATGTCCGAGCTTCAGCGCCTGATGGCTGCCGCCAAAGGCGTCGTCATGGACGGCCGCGACATCGGGACTCACGTGCTTCCGGACGCCGAGCTCAAGGTGTTTTTGACCGCGTCTCCGAGGGAACGCGCGACGCGCAGGTTTTTGGAGCTCGGGGATAAGCCCGGCGTGACGCTCGATCAGCTCGAAGAAGAGATCGCATTGCGGGACCGGATGGACAGCGAGCGCGATATCGCGCCGTTGCGCCAAGCCCCGGACGCCTTGCTGATCGATTCGACGGGGCGTTCGATCGCCGAGATCGTGGACGAGATCGTATCGCTCGGCCTCGCGGCCGCGCAAACGGTCGGCGCAAGGGAGAATTGACCGATGCTTTACCGATTTGCGAGAATGCTGCTCAGAGTCCTGTTCAAGCTTCTATATCGCTTTGAAGCGATCGGCGCGGGTCGGATTCCCGCCGAGGGCGGCGTGATCCTGGCGAGCAACCATACGAGCCTCCTCGATCCGATCGCGCTCGGGATCGGCGTCGAACGCAAGGTTCACTATATGGCCAAGGCGGAACTGTTCAACATTCCCGGCTTCGGCGCGATGATCACGAACCTTGGCGCGTTTCCGGTCAAGCGCGGCGGCGTCAGCAAGGAGGCGATCCGTACGGCGATCGGCATTCTGCGCGAGGGCAAGGTGATGGGGATCTTCCCCGAAGGGACGCGCAAGGACGTCGGCCTCATGGGCAAGCGCGGCGCGATGAGCATGGCGCTTCGCGCGGGATCGGCCGTGGTGCCCGTTGCGCTTGTCGGCAGCTATCGTCCTTTTACTAAAATGAAGGCCGTGTACGGCGCGCCGCTCGATATGGAGAAGCTGGCGGGAGACGGTTCGCCGGAGGCGCAGGAAGCCGCCACCGAGCTGATGATGTCGAAGATCAAAGAAATGCTGGTCACTGGCAAGCCCGCGCAATAATTTAATTCTTCCGGCGCATACTACGGTCGTTCGTCCTATTTTTATACTTAAGTGATTTAAACCCCGCGTTGCGGGTTTAAATAAAGTTGTGGTAGAACTGAGGAGGTTATTTCCATGTCTGAAGAAATCAATGTCCAGGAATCCGCCGCGCAGGAGCCTGTCGCTGCCGACAATGCCGCAGAGACGGTTACGCAAGACGCGCTGGAGAACGTCGTATCGCTGAAGAAGGGCGATACGGTGAAGGGAACCATCGTTAAAATCGAAGACAACCAAGCTTATGTAAGCCTTGGATATAAATACGACGGTGTCATCCCGCTCCGCGAGCTCTCCAACGTCAATTTGGAGAATGCTTCCGATGCCGTGCAAATCGGTCAGGAAGTCGAAGCCAAGGTCGTCAGCATCAACGACGAAAAGGCCAGCCTCGTCCTCTCCAAGCGTCAAATCGACGGCGCGAAGGCATGGGATGATCTCCAAAGCAAATTCGACAGCGGCGAAGCATTCGAAGTTACGGTCGCCGACGTCGTCAAGGGCGGTCTTGTCGCCGACGTAGGCGCTCGCGGTTTTATCCCCGCGTCGATGGTCGCGCGCACGTTCGTCGAAGACTTTTCCGACTACAAGGGCCGCACCCTTCGCGTCAAGGTGAAGGAAATCGACCGCGAAAACAATAAAGTGATTCTATCGGCCAAGGAAGTGCTCGAAGCCGAGTACGAAGCGCAAAAGCAAACGGTCATGGCTGCCTTGCAGCCGGGTCAAGTGCTCGAAGGTACGGTTCAACGCCTGACTCCGTTCGGCGCGTTCGTCGACATCGGCGGCGTAGACGGCTTGGTTCACGTATCCGAGATCGCCTGGACGCACGTCGCGCATCCGGCCGACGTCGTCTCCGAAGGCCAAAAGGTTAACGTCAAGGTGCTGAGCGTCGACTCGTCGATCGGCAAGATCAAGCTGAGCATCAAGGCCGCTCAACCGGGTCCTTGGGAATCGGTCAACGGCAAATTCAATGCCGGCGATATCGTGACGGGCGTCGTGAAGCGTCTCGTGAGCTTCGGCGCATTCGTCGAGATCGCGCCTGGCGTCGAAGGCCTCGTGCACATCTCCCAGATCGCGCACCGCCACGTCGCTACGCCTCATGAAGTGCTGAAGGAAGGTCAGGAAGTTCAAGCGAAAATTTTGGACTTCAACCCGGCCGAGAAACGCGTATCGCTCTCCATCAAAGAGACCGAAGAAGCGCCTGCTCAACCTGAGCGCGCGCCGCGCGAATCGAGAGGCAGACGCGAAGAAGCGAACATCCCGGCTCCGGAGAGCATGAGCTTTACGCTTGCCGAGAAGTTCGGCGACAAGCTGAGCAAGTTCAAGTAAGTTCGATCTATAAGAACGCTAGGCGCTGCAGGAGTATCCTGCAGCGCTTTTTTTGCGTCCCGTCGCTTATATTTTTAAGACGTTCAAGCTGCGCATACTAACGCATGGAACGGGATTCTATGCGAGGAGGGGAAAGGCATGATTACGGCAAAATGGCTGGCCGGCCACCACGAACTGATCGGCGTAACGCTTGGAACGCTTTTTGGTTTTCTGGCTCGGGTGTTCATGCTTCGCAGCGATTACAGGCAGTATCCGGCCTATCCGCACGGCAAAATCATTCACCTCGCGCTGGGGTTGATCGCCGGCGCGCTCGGCGCGGTCGCCGTTCCTGCGCTCATGAGCAAAGATTATACGGCGATTACGTTTTTGTCGCTCGCTGCACAGCAGTTCAGGGAAGTGCGCAACATGGAACGGGGGACGCTGACCGCGATCGATCACCAGGAGCTCGTGCCCAGGGGCGCCACCTATATCGAAGGCATTGCCGTCGTTTTCGAAGGACGCAATTATTTGTCGATCGCGACTGCCCTGCTCGTCAGCTTCGCGGCGACGATTTTCGACTGGATCTGGGGCGTGCCGCTCGGCATCGTTTGCATCGCGATCGTATGGAGGTTCATGAAAGGAAAAACGATCAAAGACATCGCGGAGGTATCGTTCGCCCCGGTCATCGCGGAAAACGCAAGCGTCTCGGTCGGAACGATCTATATGATGAACGTGGGGCTCGAAGCCGATCTTGCCCTCGTACGCAAGCAGGCAATCGGCTTCTTGCTCTCGCCCGTGAGCGACGACGCCAAAGTTACGCTCTCCAACCTGGGGCTCAGGCAGGCGATTCTCCACGATTTGTCGACAAGGCTCGGCGTATATCGGGACGACGGCGAACCGGCGCTTATGCCCATCGCGAAGCTCGACCTGGAGACAGGGGCGCTCGGCGTGCTGCTGCTTCCAAGGGAACAAGACAAGCAGAAAGCGCTCAAAGCGATGCGCGACGTGCCGCTGCTCGAATCGGCCGTCCGCAGACCGACGAAGGCGAACAAAACGAAGGGAGAACCGGCCCATGGCTAAGATCGTCATGTTCCTCACGACGGACCCGGCGAATGTATCGGAAGGCTCGGCCGCACTGATCGCGAAGTCGGAGGAAGAGCTGCAAAACTTGACGAATTTGCTGGAAAAAATTTTGGACTGCGCCGCGCACAAACTGAAGGAGGGCCTGTATATGATCGTCGACAGGCACTAAAAAGATCGCGCAGAAGAGCGCCGGCGCAGGTACCGTTAGCCAAGGCGGGGTATTTTTGTTATGATACTCTTTGTATGATTCAGAGCAATCCTTTAAGGAGTGAAAGCATGGCAAGACCTGTCATTGCCATCGTGGGACGACCCAACGTAGGGAAGTCGACGATTTTTAATCGCATAATCGGTGACCGCCTGGCCATCGTCGAAGATAAGCCGGGCATTACGCGCGACCGCATTTACGGCACCGGCGAATGGAGCGGCCGCAGCTTCAGCGTGATCGATACGGGCGGCATCGAGATCGACGGCGAAGACGGCATGCTGCGCCTGGTGCGGATGCAGGCCGAGCTCGCGATCGAAGAAGCCGATCTAATCGTGTTCATGGCCGACGCCAAGTCCGGCGTCACGAACGCGGACGAGGAAGTCGCGCAAATTTTGTTCCGTTCGGGCAAGCCGGTCGTCGTTGCCGTGAACAAGGTGGACAACCTTCAGCGGATGGACGATATTTACGAGTTTTACAGCCTCGGCTTCGGCGATCCCATCGCGCTGTCCGGCTCGCACGGCATCGGCATCGGAGACCTGCTGGAAGCTTGCGTGGATCGTCTGCCCGCCGGCGAAGATCAGGAATACGACGACGACGTTATCAAGGTCGCCCTGATCGGGCGCCCGAACGTCGGCAAGTCCTCGCTCGTGAACGCCATTCTGGGCGAGGAGCGCGTCATCGTCAGCGAGATCGCGGGCACGACCCGCGACGCGATCGATACGCCGTTCGCCAAGGACGACCAGCGCTACGTCTTGATCGATACCGCGGGCATGCGCAAGCGGGGCAAGGTTTACGAGACGACCGAGAAATACAGCGTCATGCGTTCGATGAAGGCGATCGAGCGCGCGGACGTCGTGCTCGTCGTCATTAACGGCGAAGAGGGGATCATCGAGCAGGACAAGCACATTGCCGGATACGCGCACGAAATGGGCAAGGCGTCCGTCTTCGTCGTCAACAAGTGGGACGTCGTCGATAAAGACGATAAGACGATGCAACACTTTACCAATTCGATCCGCGATCACTTCCTCTTCATGTCGTATGCGCCGATCGTATTTCTGTCCGCGCTGACGAAGTCGAGGCTGCATCGGCTGCTGCCCGTCATCGACCGCGTCGCCGAGCAGCATGCGATGCGGGTGCCCACGCACCTGCTTAACGACATCGTCGCGGACGCGGTGGCGATCACCCCGCCGCCGACCGACAAGGGTCGGAGGCTGCGCGTGAACTATGCCACGCAAGTATCGGTCAAGCCGCCGACGATTCTTATTTTCGTGAACGATCCGGAACTGATGCATTTCTCGTACGAGCGATATTTGGAAAACAAGATTCGGGCCGCGTTCGACTTCGAGGGCACGCCGCTGCGCCTCTTTACACGTCGCAAGTCCGATCAGGAATAGGAGAGAACCGTTTTGCTGCCAGCCGTCATCGCCGTTGTCGTCAGTTATTTGCTCGGTTCCGTCTCCTTCAGCATTTTATTCGCCCGCTGGCTCCGCAAGATCGATATCCGCCAGCACGGAAGCGGCAATGCCGGCGCGACGAATACGCTTCGCGTGCTCGGCAAAGGGCCGGCGATCGCCGTGTTTCTGCTGGACATCGCCAAAGGACTCGTCGCCGTCGCCGTCGGCCAGGCGATCGCGGGCGAGCAAGGATCCTGGCTCGCGGTCGCTTGCGGCCTGGCTTCGATCGCCGGTCACAACTGGCCGCTTTATTTCCGCTTCAAAGGCGGGAAGGGAATCGCGACGACCGTCGGCGCGCTCATCTATCTGGCGCCGCTGCCGGTCGTCGCCGCGGGCGTCGTTGCGATCGTCCTTATCGTCATTACCCGATACGTTTCGCTAGGATCGATGGTGTTCGCCGCGCTCGTGCCGGTCATACTCGGCTTGGCCGGCGAGATCGGCCCCGTTTTTTGGGGCGCGCTCGTGCTGGCGCTGCTTGCCATCCTCCGCCACCGCAAAAACATCGTCAAGCTGATGAACGGCACCGAGAACAAAATCGGCGCCAAAAAGAAGGAGGATTCGCATGGCATCTAGCCAAGTTACCGTCCTGGTAGCCGGCAGCTGGGGCACGGCGCTGGCTTGCGTGCTCGCGGACAACGGTCACCAAGTGACAGTATGGACGCGCGGCGCCGCCCAAGCGGCAGAGATCAACGAATCCCGTACGAATCGGAAGTACTTGAAGGAGGCCGAGCTGCCGAAGACGCTGCGCGCGACGATGGACATGGCCGAGGCGTGCCGCGATGCGGACGCCGTCGTGTTCGTGGCGCCGTCGTCGGCCATGCGCGAGGTGGCGAAGGCGGCCATGCCGCATCTCAAACCGGAGGCGCTCATCGTCCATGCGACCAAAGGCTTCGAGACGGGCAGCTTAAAACGGATGTCCCAGGTGCTCTCCGAGGAGCTGGGACGCCCCGAAGGCTCCATCGTCGTGCTGTCCGGGCCGAGCCATGCCGAAGAGGTCGTTCTCCGCTTGCCGACGACCGTCGTCGTTGCCGCGAGCGAGCTGGGTCAAGCGGAAGCCGCCCAGGACCTGTTTATCAACGACGCCTATTTCCGCGTTTACACGAACCCCGATTATATCGGCGCCGAGACCGCCGGCGCCATCAAGAACATCATCGGCCTCGGCGCGGGACTGTCGGACGGTCTCGGCTTCGGCGTCAACGCCAAATCCGCGCTCGTCACCCGCGGTCTGGCCGAGATCGGACGTCTGGGTTCGGCCATGGGCGCCCATATGCTCACCTTTGCCGGTCTTGCGGGCGTCGGCGACTTGATCGCGACGTGCACGAGCAGGCACAGCCGGAACTATCGCGCGGGCGAGCTGCTGGCGCAGGGGCTCGGCCACGAGGAGGTTCAAGAGCGAATCGGGATGGTCGTAGAGGGCGTCCGTACGACGCAGGCTGCGTCCAAGCTCGCGGTCCAGTACGGCGTCGAAATGCCGATCACGGCACAGCTTCACGCCGTGCTGTTCGAAGGCAAGCCTCCGCTGCAAGCGGTCGAAGCGCTCATGGGAAGAGTGCGCACGCACGAGATCGAAGAGACCGTTCTTTTTAACCGTACATAACGAGCCTTGCAAGCTATACGCAATTGTCTGCGAGCCCGCCCACACCGCCTTCCCCCGTACCTCATAGGATACAAAGCATGAGCTGCGGAGGAGGGGGAAGCATGGACAAGAAGATTTCCAAGGATGTTCTGAACTCGGTAAGCAAGAAGACGGGCAAGCCCGTATCGGAAGCTTCGCTCAAAAAAATCGCGCAAAAGGTGTCCCCGGACATCATGCAGAACGAAGCGCAAATCCGTCAGCTGATCAAGCAGGTATCGAGCGCGGCGGGCGTGCCGGTGTCGGAAGACACGATCAAGGAGATCGTAGGCGCCGTAAAAAAAGAGCGGATTTAACATCGGCAATCTCGAAGGACTCATGAAAATGATGCTCAAAAAATAAGGACCGAACCCGCAAGAGCCCCTTTCCTTTCAAAGGAAGCGGGGCTTTTGCGGCGTTTGGCGCATCTGCTCTCGCGGCGTCGGACTGGCGAAGCATCCCATTCATTGAATTCGCGCAATCGGGCAACCTGAAGCAGAAACAATTCACAACCTATGGCCGGAAGGGGATGCTAACTGCCATGATAACGGACGCGAACGTCCGCGACCACTTTCTGACAGCCGTCAGACAGCGTCGGAGCTTTTACGGCATCAACGACGAAGCGATCGTTCCGGACGAGCGAATCGAGGAGATCATCATGGAAGCGGTGAAGCATACGCCGTCTTCGTTCAACTCCCAGAGCGCCAGAGTCGTGCTGCTGTTGAAAAAGGAGCACAGAAAGTTTTGGAATATCACGGCGGAGACGCTTCGCAAAGTCGTCGCCGATCCCGAGCAATTCAAGGCGACGCAGGACAAAATGAACGCGTTCGCCGCAGGCTACGGCACCGTGCTGTTTTTCGAGGATCAGACGGTCATCGAGGATCTGCAGCGGCAATTCGCATCGTACAAAGACAATTTTCCGAAATGGTCGGCGCATTCCTCCGGCATGCATCAGTTCGTCGTGTGGACGGCGCTCGAGACCGAAGGGTACGGCGCTTCCTTGCAGCATTACAATCCGCTCGTCGACGAAGAGGTGAAGCGAACGTGGGGGCTGCCGGACAGCTGGCTGCTCATTGCGCAGATGCCGTTCGGCAAACCGGTCGCGCAGCCGGGGGAGAAAACGTACAAGCCGCTCGACGAAAGAGTCAAGATTTTCAAATAGCAACGACAGTCCGCCAAGGCCAAGCCATGGCGGTTTTGTTCATTTTTGCCGGCATACGCGATTGTCGACCGATATTGTGGTATAATATGTTCCGTTTTATAGCATCGAAAATCGGTCGATCGCGTCCAGGCGCGCAACGACCATCGTCATACATATAGCTGCAGGGTAAGGGAAGGGACTGTTTGCGCGCAATGGATCCGATGATGAAAATGTGGGTGTCGTTCGTCGGCATCGGACTGATGGTGCTGTCTGCGGTGCTGATCATGCTCGCGAGGGCAAAAACGAAGGGCGCGCTGCGCTTCGCCATTTCTTTTGTCTCTTTTGTCATGCTGCTCGTGGGCATGGTATGCGGACTTATATCGATCGTTTGACAACGAAGAATCGGGCCGGAGGATTGGCGATGCTGACATTAAAAGGTAGGACGATCGAAAGGCAAACCGAGCCGCGCGTCGGCGCTACGCTGCTCGAGCTTGCGCTCGCGGCCGGTGCCGATTGGCAGTTCAACTGTTCGAGAGGGACTTGCGCGCGCTGCCGTTGCCTCGTCACGGAAGGCGGCGAGCACCTGGCGGAATCGACCGATGCCGAATGGGACCGCCTCGGTCCGGACGAGCTGGACGCGGGATATCGGCTCGGCTGCCAGGCGCGCGTCGCGAACGCCGGCGGCGCGATCTCCGCCGTCAATCGGACGTACTTCTAAGGAGCTGACGACCATGCCGATCGTAGGAGCGGGAGAGGGCATCCTGCAAGCGCTGTCTGCGTTTGCGGCATCGACGGAAGGCTGCGGCGCGCGATGGCTCGTCGGCGGCAGCGCCGGTCTCGCGCTTCGCGGAGCGCGGCTTGCCGCGGCGCCAAGAGACTTGGACATTTATGCGGACGCGGCCTCGGTCGCCGCTTTGCATGATCGGGTCGCCGGGTGGGTCGTAGAGACGCCGGCGTGGGACGAGACGGGGCGATACCGGTCGCTGCTGTCCCGCTACCGGTACGGCGGCGTCGCGATCGAGCTTGTCGGCGACTTCGAGATTCGAGCGCCCGGCTCTCGATATCGGACGGAAGTCGACGCTTTCCTTTACGATCATGGCGACGATTGGACGCCCGCGGGAAGCGCCCGACCGATCCGTCTGATGCCGCTTGGACACGAACTGATATTTAACCTGCTCCGCGAACGCCGGGACCGGGCGACCGAGGCCGCAAGACTGCTCCGGGAAGATCGTGGGGACCAACTGCTTGCGCTTCGGCGGCTTGCCGCGAGGCAATCGCTGTCCGAACGCATCATGGACGAGCTGGCGCGGCTGACGGACCCGAAGCAGGAGGAGGGCGCGCAAGATGGGCGATAAAGGCGGCTGCGAGGTCGAATTCGGACCGGAAGGGCAGGTCGCGAGCGTCTGGTCAGGCACGACGCTGCTCGAAGCGGCGAGGCGGGCGAGGGCGCCGGTGCGCACGCGGTGCGGCGGCGTGGCGGGCTGCCTCATGTGCAAGGTGGAGGTGCCGCCGGCGTATGCGGACGCCCTCGCGCCGCCGACGGAGGCCGAGCGGCGCAAGCTCGGGCCGCTGCTGGAGCAAGGCGTCAGGCTGTCCTGCCAGGCGCGGGTCCGTCGCTCGATTCGGGTCGAGGTTCCCGAGGACCCGCTTAAAGCGGCCGTCCGGCGGCAGCTCGAGCGACAGCGCTCGGACGATCTCTGGTAAACGAAAAGCCGATACAGAAGGCGAACACGGGGGGGCTTTTAGATTTGAACAGATCGCAATGGATCATTAACGCACGGTTGGCGGCCAAGCGCGCAGCGATGCTCGCGGTCGCGCTGGCGCTGCTGCCGCTGGCAGGCTGCCTGTATCCGGACGAATACACGCCTTCGAATCAGTTGTCCGCCAAAGAAGCGGTGAACGCCGTCCAGGCCGCGGTGGACAGCTACCGCAAGGATACGGGGCTGCTGCCGATCGAGAATGCGTCGGAGGGAACGCCGCAATACGAGAAGTTCCGACTGGATTTTGCCAAGCTGAAGCGGATGGGCTACGTAACGGATATTCCGAAGGAAGCTTTCGAGAGCGGAGGCTCGAACCAATTTCTCATCATCGACGAGGAAAAAGATCCGAAAGTGAAGCTTCTGGATGTTGCGGTCTATCAGGCGATCGGCACGGTCCAGTCGAAGGTGAACGCTTACGTGCTCAAGCATAAAGGGAAACAGCCCGTATCGGACGAGCGTTATCCGGACTTTCGCGCCATCGATTACAAGGCGCTCGGCATCGATGATCCAGCGATACGCAGTATGTATACGGGCCGGGTGCTTGAACTCATGATCGACCCGGGCAGCACCGTTTATGCGGATTACGGCATCGACATCGTCAAAGCGCTGGAAAAGTCCGAGACCAAGCCGGACGGGTCCGACGATTTACGCGCGCTGCTGGCGGACGAATCGTTTTACGTGCCCGTCAAATCGCCGATATACCGGTTAGCCGGCGGAGAGCCGCGGGCATTTCTCAAATAGGCGTCGGCAGCCTTGATGTCAAGCCGAACCGTTCCGCCGGCGGAACGGTTTTTTTTGTTGCTTCTTCGGACATAGGCGACCTTTTCCCGACATAAGATCATTTGGATGAGCGAACGGCGGGCGGGGCGCTTTAAAAATTAATACCCGTCGTCATATTCGCGGGCATGGCACATACAATGATACTAGTCCAAGTTCATGTACGAGTCCGTCGCGCTGACGGAACCGCAGGCTTCGCGATTACGAAGGGGGAGGGAATCTAAGTGGAAAAAGTGGATATTTTCAAAGATATCGCCGAGCGTACGGGCGGCGACATCTACCTCGGGGTCGTCGGCGCCGTCCGGACAGGCAAATCGACCTTTATCAAACGATTCGTGGAAACGGTCGTGCTGCCGAACATCGCACATGAAGCGGATCGCGTCAGGGCGGTCGACGAGCTGCCGCAGAGCGCGGCGGGTCGTACGATCATGACGACGGAGCCCAAGTTCGTGCCGAACAACGCCGTACAGATCAAGGTGGGCGAGGGCCTCGAGGTCAACGTCCGGCTTGTGGACTGCGTCGGCTACGCAGTCGAGGGCGCCAAAGGCTACGAGGACGAGAACGGTCCTCGCATGATTACGACGCCTTGGTTCGAGGAAGCGATTCCTTTCCAGGAAGCGGCCGAGATCGGCACGCGCAAGGTCATCCAGGAGCATTCGACGCTGGGCGTCGTCGTGACGACCGACGGCACGATCGCGGAAATTCCGCGCAGCTCGTACGTCGAGGCGGAGGAGCGCGTCATCGCAGAGCTTAAGGAGGTTGGCAAGCCGTTCGTGCTGATCGTCAACTCGACGAGGCCGAAGAGCGAGGAAGCGCTGGCGCTTCGCGCGGAGCTTGCCGCCAAGTACGATATTCCCGCCATCACGCTGAGCGTGGCGTCGATGGGAGAAGACGAAGTGCTCGGCGTTTTGCGCGAGGTGCTTTACGAGTTCCCCCGTTCACGAAGTCAACGTCAACCTGCCGAGCTGGGTCATGGTGCTGCAGGAGCAGCACTGGCTGCGTTCGAGCTATGAAAATTCGGTTCGCGACACCGTCCGCGACATTCGCAGGCTGCGCGATGTAGACCGGGTCGTCTCGCAATTCCTCGAGTACGACTTCGTCGATCGCGCCGGCCTGAGCGGGCTTAATATGGGGCAAGGCGTCGCGGAGATCGACCTGTACGCACCGGACGAATTGTACGACCGCATCCTCCAGGAAGTCGTCGGCACGGAAATTCGCGGCAAAGACCATCTGCTCCAGCTGATGCAGGAATTCTCTCACGCCAAGCGGGAGTACGACCGATTCGCGGAGGCGCTCGAGATGGTGAAGACGACCGGCTACGGTATCGCCGCGCCGACGCTGGCGGAGATGCAGCTCGACGAGCCGGAGCTGATCAGGCAGGGCTCGCGCTTCGGCGTACGGCTCAAGGCGACGGCGCCTTCGATCCACCTCATCCGCGTCGACGTGGAGTCCGAGTTCGCGCCGATCATCGGCACGGAAAAACAGAGCGAGGAGCTCGTGCGCTACCTCATGCAGGACTTCGAGAAGGATCCGATCAAGATCTGGGATTCCGACATCTTCGGTCGCTCGCTGCATTCGATCGTGCGGGAAGGCATCCAGGGCAAGATCGCCATGATGCCGGACAATGCCCGCTACAAGCTTCAGGAAACGCTCGGCCGGATTATCAACGAAGGCTCGGGCGGACTTATCGCCATTATCCTTTAAATGCAAAAAGCCCGCGCGCCGGTTAAGGCGCGCGGGCTTTTTGCATGGCGAGGATCCAACCCGTTCGGGTTTTGACAGATTCTTATTTTATTCTTGTTAAATCGACATCGTTCGCCTAAAATAGATTCTTGTGTATGTTTTCGCATAAGTGTCATTAATAATCTTAAATACCAATTGACATACTTGGAAATAGTCCTTATATTAATTTATCAGAAGGATCTAATAGATTAGGGAGGCCATTCTAGTGAAAAAGCAATTTCGTTTTGGGACCTGGCTCGCGCTGACGTTGGCGCTTGTGCTGCTCCTGGCCGCTTGCGGCAACAAAAACAACAACAACGCGGCGTCCGGCGGCTCGGCGTCGGCATCGCCGTCCGCATCCGTATCGGCATCGCCTTCCGCTTCCGAGGCGGGCGGAGAAGCCGACGCGCTGAAGGGCAAGAAGATCGCGCTTATCATGCGCCTTAACACGGGCACCTTTTCCGCCCAATACGTCGACGGCGTCAAAAAAGCAAGTCGAAAAATTCGGCGGCAAATTGACGGTCATTCCTTCCGACAACAAGCTCGACGTCATGGCGACGAACCTCGATGCCGCCGTCACCCAGAAGTACGACGGCATTCTGATCGATCACGGCGACGCAAGCGCGTTGACCGGCGGCGTCGACAAGGCGATCGCGGCGGGCATTCCGGTCGTGGCGTTCGACTCCGGCCTCACCAACGCCGGCGTCACGAGCATCGCGCAGAACGACCAGAAGATGGCCGAGCAGACGCTTGCGGCGCTCGCGAAGGATTCGGGCGGCAAGGGCAGCATCGTGAAAATCTGGGTCGCCGGCTTCCCGCCGATGGAGTCCCGCCAGATCGCCTACAAGGCATTCCTGGACGCCAACCCGGACATTAAGGAACTCACGTCCTACGGCACCGCGGACGGCGCGCAGCTGGACGCGCAGACGAAGACCGAAGCGATTCTCAAGCAATATCCGGAAAAGGGCAGCATCACCGCCATCTGGGCGGCCTGGGATGAATTCGCCAAAGGCGCCGCGAACGCCGTCAAGCAAGCCGGACGCGACGAGATCAAGATTTACGGCATCGACCTGAGCGACGAGGATCTCGCGCTCATCCAGGATCCGACGAGCCCTTGGGTCGCTTCGGCGGCCGTCGATCCGTCTTCGATCGGTCAAGTCCAAGTCCGTTACCTGTACCAGAAGCTCCATGGCGACGACACGCCGCCGACGGTTCAGCTTGACTCCGTATACGTAAGCCGCGACGCGCTGCCAACGGACAAAAAAAGTAACGACCGCCGATCTGTCCCAATACGTGGACGGATGGGGCGAGAGCGACACCGGCAATACGGAATACCTCAAGGCGCTTGAGCAATCCGTCGGCGCCAAGTAAAATAAGTCATGGACGAGGACGGCGCGGGATTCTGACCGCGCCGTCCTGTATTGCGATCGGAAGGAAATGCGCGAGGGGGGGAGCGGCTATGAGCGTCGCCTTACAATTAGCGATGAACGATATTTCGAAGTCGTTCGCCGGCGTCAGCGCGCTCGGCGGCGTCGATTTTACGCTGCGGCCGGGAGAAGTGCACGCGCTGCTCGGCGCGAACGGCGCCGGCAAAAGCACGCTGATGAAAATCCTGTCGGGCGCTTACGCGGCGGACGGGGGCACGATCCGGATCGGAGCTCGCGAGCTGTCGATCGCCTCCCCGGCGGACGCCAAGGCGGAGGGCATTCACTGCGTCTACCAGGAAGTCGATACTTCGCTCGTGCCGCATCTCACCGTAGCCGAGAACATGATGCTCGACCGGATCGCCGCCGGCAAGGGTTCGATGTGGATGAACTGGTCCGCGATCGGCCGGGAAGCGGAGGCGGTGCTCGCCCGGATCGGATCGCGCATCCCGGTTACGCGGAGGGCAGACGAGCTTACGCTGGCGGAAAAGCAGATCGTGCTGATCGCCAGGCTTCTCGTGCAGGAGGCGAAGTTCGTCATTCTCGACGAGCCCACGGCCCCGCTTAGTCTGGAGGAGGCGGACCGCCTGTTCGGCATTATGGACGAGCTGAAAAAACAGGGCATCGGCATCGTATTCATTTCCCACAGGCTGCCCGAAGTCAAACAGGTCAGCGACCGGATCACGGTCATGCGCGACGGCAAGGTCGTGCTGTCCGAACCGGCCGGGGCGGTGGAACCGGGCGACATCGTCCGCGCGATGCTCGGCCGCAGCTTCGAAGAGGAATATCCGAAGGCGGCCGTGCCGATCGGCGAGACGCTGCTCGAGGTCGAGGACATCGCCGCGGGACACCGCGTGCGAGGCGTGAGCCTGAACGTTCGCCGCGGCGAGATCGTCGCCGTCGTCGGCCTCGTCGGCGCGGGCAAGACGGAGCTGTCGCGGCTGCTGTTCGGAGCGGATCCCGCCGATCGTGGCGCGGTCAAGGTCGGGGGCGGAACGGCGAACATCGCATCGCCTGCGGACGCGCTCCGCTCGGGCATCGCGCTCGTGCCGGAGGAACGCCGCAAAGAGGGCATCCTCGTCGGTTCCTCGGTCCTTCATAACTTGAGCCTGCCGATTCTGAAGCAGCTCAGCGGCGCGCTCGGCTTTCTCTCAAGACTGTCTGAACGCCGGCACGCGGAAGGCACGATCGGAAGGCTAGGCATCCGCACGGCTTCGACGGGCCAACTCGTCGGCTATTTAAGCGGCGGTAACCAGCAAAAAGTCGCGATCGGCAAATGGATGTCGACCGACGCCGAAGTGTTTATGTTCGACGAGCCGACCAAAGGCGTGGACATCGGGGCGAAACGCGACATTTTCCGCATCATCGGCGAGCTGGCGGCGGCGGGCAAGGGCGTTCTTTACTTGACCTGCGAATTCGCAGAGGCGCTGGGGCTCGCGGACCGCATCCTCGTCATGTGCGACGGCGCCATCGTCAAGCAGTTCGACCGCGGCGGCGTCACCATGGAAGAGCTTCTTTATTACGCGAGCGCAGGCAAGGAGGATATGGCGTGAACAATCGGTTGCTGCAGTTTTCTTACAAATACGGCGCGCTTATTTTTATCGGGCTCGTCATCTTGTTTTTTTCGCTTCGCAACGAGTACTTCTTCACGTATTCGAATCTCGTGGACATTTTGCGTTCGATCTCGATTCTCACCTTCGTGGCGATCGGCGTGACGATCTCGCTTACGGTCGACGGCTTCGACTTGTCCGTCGGCTCGACGGTGTCCCTGACGACGGTCGCGACGGCGACGATGATGATCTGGTACGAGCTGCCGCTGGCGGTCGTGCTGATCGTGCCGCTGCTCATCGGCGCCGTCGTGGGCCTGCTCAACGCCTTCCTGATCGTCAAGGTCCGGATTCCCGACCTGCTCGCCACCCTGGCGGTCATGTACATCGTGAGCGGCATCCACAAGACTTATACGAAGGGGTATTCGATCTACAACAATATGCAGTTCCAGGACGGCACCAAAGCGCCCGGCGTCATGAATCCCGATTTTCTGTGGATCGGCCAAGGCAAGCTGCTCGGCGTACCGTTCCCGGTCATCCTGATGGTTCTGGCGGTGATCGGCGCGCACGTGTTCATGAAGTACACGCGTTTCGGCCGCCGGACGACAATGACCGGCGGCAACGAGGAAGCCGCGCGCTTGTCCGGCGTCCGCGTGCGCCGCGTCCGCGCCTGGGCGTACGTCGCTTCGGGCGTCTTCGCCGCCATCGGCGGAATCCTGTATACCGCGCGCGTCGGCTCCGGGCAGATCGACGCAGGCGCGCCGATGCTGATGGACGCAGTCGCGGCAGTATTCGTGGGCTACTCCGTATTCGGCGCCGGGCGCCCGAACATTATCGGGACTTTCGTCGGGGCCGTTTTGACGGGCATTCTGATCAACGGCTTGACGATGCTGCACGTCCAGTATTACACGACCGACATCATAAAAGGGGCCGTGCTGGTGCTTGCGCTGACCGTCACGTTCGTGCATTTAAGCCGCCGCAGGGCGTAAATGTGAGGCTCGCGCCGCTTGCCGCTTGCGGCGCCGCCGTTTTCATGTGTATAATTTTCGTTGAAACGGATAAACAGATACTACGCCAGTTGTCCGTATGGGAGGTGAATGCATTGAACAAGACCGAACTGATCGCGAAAGTTTCCGAGCTTGCCGACCTTTCCAAGAAGGACGCGACCTCCGCGGTGGACGCCGTTTTCGACGTCATCTCCGAAGCGCTCCAATCCGGCGACAAGGTACAGCTCGTCGGCTTCGGCAACTTCGAAGTCCGCGAACGCTCCGCCCGCAAAGGCCGGAACCCGCAGACAGGCGACGAGATCGAGATTCCGGCAGGCAAGATCCCCGCGTTCAAGCCGGGGAAGGCGCTCAAGGACGGAATTAAATAATAAGACCTAAGCGTCGGCGCTAGCGATACATACCGCGTGCCGGTTACGCTGCGCACGGGAAAGCCATCTTAGCCTGAATCCAGGGCGAAGATGGCTTTTTCTATGCGCGCGCGTTCCTCGCGCGAGCGATTCATATTTTGCGATAAAGCGATTTACACGCATCGACACGAATGTTAGTATTTTATCAGAATAGGTATTGAGGTGGATTTTGTAAAATAATATCTTCCAGCAGTGGATGATTTTATCGTTTTATAGTATTTTAGATAAAAGGGGCTCAAAGCCAATGCATTATGCACCATTCGTAATCGGAGCCGCCATCGAATGCTTTGGCGTATTTCTGGTCATGTTTTCCCTTTTTCGATTTCGTCTCAACAGGAAGGCTTTCATCACCGTATCGATCGTTGCGTTCATGATGAGCCAGGTTTCCTACTTCACGCGATTGAATCCCGAGACGGTGAACCTTTCGACATATATACAGTTTTTTCTATACATCATGATTTTGTGGATATTGTTCAGGGTCCCGATTTTTTATTCGATCATCATGAATTTCGCGGGCCTGTCGCTCCTTATCGTCGTCCAGGGCATCACGATTCTCGCGTTGGGCCAATACAACTCCATATCCGTCGAGACGATCAAGGACGACGAGGCCATCAGCGTTTCCGCGCAGCTGCTCACGTTCATTCTCATGTTCGTCGTCGCGCGGATCATCAAGCGTTTCAATTGGGGGTTCGACTTCGTGCCGACCTCTCGCAGACACGATTTGGAATTCAAAGGCACCAACGCGACTTTGATCGCGGTCATCATTTCGGCGATCGTCGCTTTTATGGTGCTGGCGTACGTATTCCGCAACGAGTTCGAAGATTACGTCGTTTATGCGAGTCTCGTATTCATATTGACCTTGCCGCCGTTTCTTTATATCGCGTTAAGGAAGGATAATGAGGATGCTGCGTAAATATTCGGAAGGACTCAACTTCAGGATGACCGAAGCCGGCGTTCAGGCGCCTTCGGCGGACGTCATCGAGTACGCGCTGAAAATTATCGTCAATACGGTGTTTATCGCGACGGCGACGCTCGTGCTCGGTCTGGTGACGGGCGAGCCGGCGGCGACGCTGGCGGTGATCGTATCTTTTGCCGTGCTGCGGCTCGCGACGGGGGGGCTATCACCTTCACTCGAACGTCGGTTGCATCGTCGGCTCTACGATCGTTCTGACATGGATTCCTCATATCCATTTTTCCGACGCCTGGTCGCTCGGGCTCACGATTTTCGCTTTCGCGATGGTCGCGATTTTTGCGCCTTCCAACTTCGACAAGTACGCTTGGATCAAGCCGAGGCACTATCCGATCCTCAAGGCGATCGGGCTTGCGATCGTCGCTTCGAACTTGTGGATTCGTTCCGACCTGCTCGCCTTGACGTTTGCGGTTCAGACGCTGCTGCTCCCCTTTAAGGAAGGAGGTGAGGAAAAATGAAAAAACGCGCATACAGCGTGGTAGGGTCCCTGCTTGTTGCCGTCGCTTCCTTGTTCGCATTTACGGGCTGCTACGTCTTCCTGAACAAACCTACAATGCCGAAGGAGCTCCGCAGATGAGTAAATTGATTCCGGTTTCCATTCGTCGCGGCAAAGAGGTTGAAGTGATCGAGATTCCGCTCGAAGATGTGCTGTTCCAGTTCATCGAGAACGGGGTTATCAAGTTTCAAACGGCGTACGGCGTTTTCAGCCATCTGAGCTCTCTTGAAGAATTCGACCGCTATTTATCCGGCGAAGGCTTCCGAAAAGTCGAGCGCGGCTATTTGGTGCAAACGGACAAAATCCAGCGGTACGACGGAGATCTCGGTCGCGTGTTTTTTGAAGGCGGCATCAGCGCGCCGGTATCCCGGGCCCATCACAAGGACCTGGTTTCCTTCCTGCGGGAAGGTTCCGAGGCGCCTGCTTACCGATTGAATCTCAAGCCTTTCAAAGCTTAAGAGCAATGGCCGGCGGCATCCGAACGCCGCCGGCTGCTTCGGAACGGTTGCTTTCAAATTTATTGGTCGAACGATGGCGTTAAGCTTGCAAGCGCAGCATATCGCATGCTATAATCACATACGTTCGCTATTATTCCGGGACGTAGCACAGTCTGGTAGCGCGCACCCTTGGGGTGGGTGAGGTCGTGGGTTCGAATCCCGCCGTTCCGACCATTACATAAGTGAACAAGGACTGCTTCCCGCGGCTATACCCGGGGAGCCGTTTTTATTAGTAGAAGCGCATTCTGATTTTGAATCTTTCAGCTAGCGATCACAAGGGAGGCAGGCCGATATGGAGCTACCGAACCAAGCGGATTATATCGTCGTCAAGGCCAAAGAGAGCGGCGTGAACGTGATCGGATTGACGCGCGGACAGGACACGCGATTCCATCACACGGAGAAGCTGGACAAAGGCGAAGTTCTGATCGCTCAATTTACGGATCATACTTCCGCCATCAAGATCCGCGGCAAAGCGACGGTCTTGACCAAGTACGGCATCGTCGAGACGGACAACTAAAAGCATGTCTCGAAGAGCAGGCATAGCCTGCCCTTTTTTATTTATACAATGGAAGGAGCGAAGGCCGGGAAGGTCACGGGAGGGATAACGATGCGTCATTGGTGGAGCGGGTTCGCGCTGATTGCCGCGGGCGTTTGCGTCATCGTGCTGCTTAGCCTGATCCAGCCTGCGCGAACGGATCGTTCCCGATCGGGCCAAGAAGGGCTGTTCGCTCCGATTCGCAGCGAGCGGCTCGTGGACGAAGGCATCGTCGACCTCATCGACCCGTTGCCGCTGGCCAATGCGCTCAGCCGCGTCAGATGGGAGCCCGGCATCTTGAACGTGGATCTCAAGGTCTCGCCCGGCGCAGGCGGCAAGGAATCGATTGCGGGGGGATATTTACGAATTGTCCAGGGCTTCGTTCGAACGCGTGAACAATGTCAGGCGGTTGTTGATCCGTATTTATTCGACCGAAGGGGAGCGCAGGGTATTGCTCGCTTCGGCCGATCTCAAGGCTTCGGACTGGACGGCGCTGAACGCATCCATTTTGTCCGAAGGCGCCCAGGATGACAAGCTTCGCCTGAACTGGACCGCGGCCGGGCGATCCTGGCTCGCAAATTTAGCATTTTCATGAACGGTTGACGCGTCTCATGCGGCGCGCAAACGGTTATGTTATAATTAATCAATTAAAAAAGCGACGACACCCGCGTTTTGCAACTCCGGAGGCTGAACATGACACGAAAACCGATCGCGCAATTAGCCCGCAAATATACAGAATACGATATGATCGCCAGGCATACGGACCTGCCCGAGTTCCCGGAAGGACGCGTTCGTCTGCTTCAAGCCGTGCTTGCGGACCTGCAGGAGCTGGGCGGGCAGGCTGAGCTGTATCCGCTCGCGACCTCGTTGGTTCAGTTGGGGCTCGACACGCACGATCTCGTCGAGAACGAGGAGAGCGGCGCGAAGGCGCAAACGAAGCAAATGCGAGCCCGGCAGATGAAGGTGCTGGCAGGCGACTATTTCAGCGGTCGCTTTTATCATCTGCTATCGCAGGCCGGTCAGATCGAGACGGTCAAGCGGCTGAGCGAAGCGGTATGCGAAGTGAATCGGATCAAAATGTCGTTGTACGGCAAAATGAAGCAGATGCGCGTGAACGCGGAAGAATACGTCAGCTACGGTTCAGCGATCCGTGGCGTTCTTTTCATGTCGTTCGGCCATCTGATGAGCGGCATGTACGCCAAGCTTTGGCCCGAGCTCGTCGAACGCTTTTCGAGGTGCGAGCTGCTGCTTCAAGAGCTGCTGCGTCTTCAGCGTCCGGATGAATTGAGTGGGAGCTGGGGCGTTTGGCATGTGATGGGCGAAGGCAGCGCCGAAGACCGGAGAGCGCTCGAGGAGCGGTCGGACGATCACGGCCTGCTGCGCCAGCTGATGGACAAGTACGGCGTGGCGGACAAGCTGGTTGCGCTGCTCAGGCAGTCGGCGGGACAGCTTCAGGCGATGCTGCCCAAGCTTCCGTCCGACAAGCTGGCGGCGGAGCTGGCGAATTTAATCGAACCGTTTCTGCACGGACCGGCGTGGGTGCCGGCCGCGGCGATCAAGGAGTTGGGATGACCAGAATGGATGCGAAGTCCAAGCAGAATCACGTTCATTCCGTCTTCGAGAGCATCGCGCCGAAGTACGATATGATGAACGACATTATCAGCTTCCGCCGCCACAAGGCTTGGCGGAAGTTCACCATGCGCAAGATGAACGTTAAGAGCGGCGGGACCTCGCTGGATCTGTGCTGCGGCACGTGCGATTGGACGATCGCGCTGGCGGAGGCGAGCGGCACAGGCCGAACCGTCGGCCTGGACTTCAGTGCCGGCATGCTGGCGGTAGGCAAGGAGAAGGTCAAGCAAAAAGGGCTGGACAACCAAATCGAACTCGTGCAGGGCAATGCGATGGAGCTTCCCTTTGCGGACAATACGTTCGATTACGTCACGATCGGCTTCGGATTGCGCAACGTGCCGGATTACGCCAGAGTGCTCGCCGAGATGCGACGCGTCGTCAAGCCTGGCGGCCAGGTCGTCTGCCTCGAGATGTCCAAGCCTGGCTGGCAGCCTTTTAAAGCCATCTACTATTTTTACTTCAAAAAGCTGATGCCCCTGCTCGGCAAGCTCGTGGCGCGCAAGTACGACCAGTACCGCTGGCTGCCAGAGTCGCTGGCCGATTTTCCCGACCTGCCGAGGCTTGCCGAGATGTTCGGAGAGGCGGGCCTGCAGGAAGTGCGCGCGTATCCGCTGGCCGGCGGCGTAGCCGCGCTGCATATGGGGAAGAAAGGGAATGAACGGGCATGATTCGGAAGTTAAAGATTTTCCTTGAAATGATTAAGTTCGAACATACGATATTCGCGCTTCCGTTCGCCTATGTCGGCACGATTCTCGGTTCCGTCACCGTCAACCGCGAGCTGCCCTCCTGGGCGCAGTGCGGGTGGATCCTGCTCGCCATGGTCGGCGCTCGGACGGCCGCGATGAGTCTGAACCGCATCATCGACAAAGCCATAGACGCGCGCAATCCGCGAACGGCCGGCCGGGCGATCCCCGCGGGATTGCTGAAGTCATCCGAGGCGGTGCTGTTCGTCGTCGTATCTTTCGCGTTGCTGTTCTGGGCGGCTTCGCAGCTCAATCCGCTGGCGCTCAAACTGATGCCGATCGCGGTATTCATGACGGTCATTTATTCCTACACCAAACGCTTCACCTGGGCTTGCCATCTGGTGCTCGGACTGACGCTCGGACTCGCGCCGCTCGGCGGCTGGGTCGCCGTTACCGGGACGATCACATGGCCGGCCGTCGTGCTGTTCGCGGCGGTCGCGCTTTGGTCTACCGGCTTCGATATTATATACGCCTGCCAGGACGTCGACTTCGACCGCAAAGAAGGCCTGTATTCGTACCCGGCGCGCTTCGGCATCGCCACGGCCTTGACGACGGCCAGAATCATGCATGTCGTCACGCTCGCCGGTTTCGTTTTGCTGCTCGCGATGACGGACCTCAGCTGGTGGTATTTGGCCGGTACGCTGGTTGCGGCCGTGCTGCTGTATTACGAGCATCAGCTCGTCAAGCCGAACGATTTGAGCAAGCTGAACGCCGCTTTCTTTACGATGAACGGCGTGCTCAGCACGGTACTGTTCGTATTCACCTTTATCGATCTCGTGCTGGTGCGCGCATGGTGAGGCGCGGAGAACGTCCTCGCCGCTGGACGGTCGGCATTACCGGCGCGAGCGGCGCCGTATACGGCATCAGCTTGTGCAGGGAGCTGCTTCAAGCGGGCATCGACGTCCATCTGGTCATTTCCGAAGCCGGGTGGCGCGTGCTCAAGGAGGAGCTGGGCTGGAACGCAGCCAAGCGCGCCGCTTCCGTGGCCGATGCCTTTTCCGGAATCGAAGGCGGCGAACTGGTCTATTATCCGCCAGGCGACATCGGCGCGGCGATCGCGAGCGGTTCGTTCCGCAGCGAGGGGATGGTCGTCGTACCTTGCTCGATGGGGACGCTGTCCGCGATCGCTCACGGCAGCTCGGATAACCTGATGACGCGGGCGGCCGACGTCACGATGAAGGAAGGCCGTCCGCTGCTGCTGGTGCCGCGCGAGACGCCCCTGAACGCCGTGCATTTGGAAAACATGTTGAAGCTGGCGCGCATCGGCGTGCGCATCATTCCGGCGATGCCCGCCTTTTACCAGGGGCCGCAATCGCTGAAAGACGTCGTCAGGTTCATGACCGGCAAGATCATGGACGTCATGGGTCTGGATCATCATTTATTCAGCAGATGGGGCGAAAGCAATGAATCGTGACCGAACGGAGCCGATCCGGATCGGCAGAATCGACTATACGAACGTTTGGCCGATCTTTCATCACTTTGAGCCGGCGCGCCTCCGGTGCGCGCCGGAGCTGGTGCGGGCGATGCCCGCCGAGCTCAACCGCCGGCTGCGCGAAGGCGAGATCGACATGGCCGGCATTTCTTCGTTCGCTTACGGCCTCAACAGCGAAGACTACGTGCTGCTTCCGAATCTGTCGGTGAGCGCCCGCGGCCCGGTGCAGTCGATCCTGCTGTTCCTGAAGTCGCCGCTCGAAAAGGTGCTGGACGGCGGCAGGATCGCCATGACGACCACTTCCGCGACCTCGGTGAACCTCTTGAAAATTTTGATGGAAAAATTCCACGGGGGACATCCGGTGTACGAATCCGCCGAACCGGATCTCGAAGCGATGCTGAAGCAAGCGGACGCCGCGCTGCTTATCGGCGATCACGCCATTCGGGCCTCCTGGAAAAGCCGGGGGTACGAGGTTGTCGATTTGTCGGACAGCTGGTATCGGTTTACCGGCATGTGGATGACGTTCGCGGTATGGGCGGTCAGGCGCGAGGCTGCGGCCGCGAAGCCTGCGGACATCATGGAGATCTACGAGGCGCTGGTCGCTTCGAAGCGGATATCGTACGGCGACATGCGACCGGTGATCGCGCACGCGCTGCGCACCGTCGGCGGGACCGAGGCTTATTGGGAAGGCTATTTCGGCGGACTGAACCATGATTTCGGCGCGGGTCAACGCGAAGGGCTATCCCTGTTTTTCAAATATGCGCGCGAGCTCGGCTATATGGACAAGGATGTCTCGATCGAAGAATGGCGCTCGGCCGGTCCGGTCGCGGCGCCGGCGGCACCACCACAATGAACCGAAGGTGACTATATGAAGTTGATGCAGCTCTACGCTTCACTCAAATCCGATCTGCAGGCGATCGAGGACGCGCTGGCGAGCAGCGTCGCCAGCGACCTGCCGCTGCTGAACGATTCTGCGCTGCACCTGCTCAAGGCGGGCGGCAAGCGGCTGCGTCCGGTTTTCGTGCTGCTGTCGGGCAAGTTCGGCGAATATTCGCTCGATCAGCTCAAGCGGGTCGCCGTGCCGCTCGAGCTCATTCATATGGCGTCGCTCGTGCACGACGACGTGATCGACGACGCGGATACGCGCCGCGGACAGCCGACGGTCAAGGCAAAGTGGGACAACCGCATCGCGATGTTTACCGGCGATTACCTGCACGGCAAATCGCTCGTCATCGCGACGGAGCTCGCGCATCCGCGCATCCATCAGATTTTGTCCGGGGCGATCGTCCAGATGTGTATCGGCGAGATGGAGCAGATTCGCGATTTTTTCAACACGGAGCAGAGCGTCCGCAATTATTTGCTCCGCATTCGCCGCAAGACGGCGCTGCTCATCGCCATTAGCTGCCAGCTCGGCGCGATGGCGGCGGGCGCGCCGAAAAAGCAGTGCGACATCCTGTACCGGTACGGCTACAACGTCGGCATGCTTTTTCAAATCACGGACGACCTGCTCGATCTGTGCGGCACGGAAAAAGCGATCGGCAAGCCGCCGGGCAGCGATCTGCGTCAAGGGAACATTACGCTGCCCGTACTCTTTGCGCTGCAGGAGCCGGCGCTTCGGGACAAGCTGCTGGGCGAGATCGCCCGCATTCAGGCCGCGGGCGGCAATGCCGACTCGAGCGCGGCGGTCAAGCTCGTGCGGGGCAGCGCGGGCATCCGGCAGGCCGAAGCGCTGGCGGAACGATACATGGCCAAGGCGCTCAAGCTGCTTGAAGGCTTGCCTGCCATCCCCGCGCGCAAAAATTTGTCCGATATCGCGAGATTTGTGGCGCAAAGAAGCTATTAATCGACACGGTTGTGGTAAAATGGTGGAAATGCCGCGGAGGCGCCGGACAGGCCTTTCGTATGACAGGGGGTTGAACGATGGAACGCACGTATCTCATGGTAAAGCCTGACGGCATCGAGCGCGGATTGATCGGGGAGATCGTCGGCCGATTCGAGCGCAAGGGATTGAAGCTCATCGCCGCCAAGCTTATGCGGGTAACGCCGGAGCTGGCCGAACGCCATTACGCGGAACACAAAGGCAAGGATTTCTACGACCGGCTCATTGCTTTTATCACCGCCGGTCCCGTGTTCGCCATGGTATGGGAGGGAGACGACGCCGTCGCCGCAGCCCGGCACTTGATCGGCAAGACGAGCGGGATCGAGGCGGCGCCGGGCACGATTCGCGGAGATTACGCGATACATACGAATTACAACTTGATTCACGGCTCGGATTCGCACGACAGCGCGGTTCGCGAGATCGGCATCTTTTTTTGCCGAAGATGAACTGCTCGACTACGAAAAAGTCATTCAGGTGTGGATCTAGCGACTAGGCAAGGGTTACGAACCGACGGGGAGCATGGGCATGAGCGAACATTCAGCGCGGATGACGCCGGAGGACGAGGATTTCGCCAACTTCATCGCGAACGTCCGCAAGGCGACTTCCATCGATCTCTCGCAGTACAAAGAAACGCAAATGCGCAGGCGGCTGACGACGCTGCGCGTCAAGAACGGATTTGCCGATTTTCATTCCTACTTTAAAGCCATTATGGACGAGCCGCGTCTCCGCAATGAATTTTTGGACCGCATGACGATCAACGTCTCCGAATTTTGGCGCAACCCGAACCGCTGGACCATGCTCATGGACCGCTTCCTGCCGGACATGATCAAGCGTTCGCCGAAGCTCAAAGTGTGGAGCGCCGCATGCTCGACGGGCGAAGAGCCTTATACGATCGCGATGATTCTCGACCGGCTCGGCGCCCTGGGGCAGGCGACGCTGCTCGCGACCGACATCGACGACGGCGTGCTCGCCAAAGCCAAGACCGGCGTCTATCCGGAACGCTCGATTCGGGAAGTGCCCAAAGACATGGCGGAGATTTATTTAAAAGGCGGCGGAGACGTCTTCCAGATCGACGAACGTCTGAAGCGCGCCGTCCGATTCCAGAAGCAGAACCTGCTGTTCGATACGTTCCAGGACGGGTTCGACCTGATCGTCTGCCGCAACGTCATGATTTATTTCACCGAGGAAGCGAAGCAGCAGTTGTACGAAAAGTTCGCCAAAGCGCTGAAGCCGGGCGGCATCCTCTTCGTCGGGAGCACCGAACAGATCTTCTCCCCCGGCCAATACGGACTCGAGACGGCCGATACGTTTTTCTATCGCCGCATCGTATGAAGCGGCCTCCGCTGCGCGATACTAGGAGCGATCCTGAGGCAGCGGAGGGTGTCATGGACAAGCGCAAAGCGATCGAAGCCTACCGAAGCGGGCTCGTCACGGCGCAGGAATGCGCGCAAATACTGGGGCTCGAGCATCCGTCGCTGCTCGGTCTGGTGCCGGAAGCCGTACAAGCCCGTCTATCGGCGATGGATGATGCCGTCCCCGGCGAAGGCAGCCGGGATTTGGCCGGCTCCCGCGACTGAAGCGGCGTCGAGTGCCGCCGTACCTTGTTCCGGTCCGTCCGTATGGGCGGGCTCTTTTCTTGTCAAAAGCTTTAACGCTGTACTATAATAAACGAAAGTATTCGGGTTGCCGCAAGACTCGGGGAGGAACTCACTTGACACTACGTTACTTAACCGCGGGCGAGACGCACGGTCCGCAGCTTACCGCTATTATCGAAGGCTTGCCAAGCAATCTTGAGCTGGATTTCGAAGCGCTTAACTTCCAGCTTCAGCGCAGACAAAAGGGACACGGACGCGGTCGGCGGATGCAGATCGAACAGGATACGGCCCAGATCGTGGGCGGCGTGCGCCATGGCCGCACGACCGGCGCCCCGGTCGCGCTCGTCGTCGCCAACAACGACTGGAAGCACTGGACCTCCGTCATGAACGTGGAACCGATCGAAGGGGGCGACGAGGCCAAGCGCCGCGTGCATCGCCCGCGTCCGGGCCATGCCGACCTGAACGGCGGCATCAAGTACGAGCAGAAGGACCTTCGCAACATTTTGGAGCGTTCCAGCGCGAGGGAGACGGCCGCGAGAGTGGCGGTCGGCGCCGTCGCCAGGCAGCTGCTGGCCGATTTCGGCATTCGCGTGGCCGGCCATGTCGTCTCGATCGGCGGCATCAAGGCGCCGCCGCTTCCCGCGGACATCGGCGTGGACGAGCTGATCGAGCGCACGGAGGCTTCCTCCGTTCGCGTCATCGACGCGGAGACGGAGCAGCGCATGATCGAGCTGATCGACAAGACGAAGGCGGACGGAGATTCCATCGGCGGCGTCGTCGAGTGCATCGTGACGGGATTGCCGATCGGTCTCGGCAGCCACGTGCAATGGGACCGCAAGCTCGACGGCCGGATCGCGCAGGCGGTCGTGTCGATCAACGCCTTTAAGGGCGTCGAGATCGGCATCGGCTTCGAGGCGGCGGACCGTCCGGGCTCGCAGGTTCACGACGAGATTTTGTATACCGAGGAGAAGGGCTATCACCGGGCGAGCAATCGTCTTGGCGGCTTCGAGGGCGGCATGACGAACGGCGAGCCGATCGTCGTGCGCGGGGTCATGAAGCCGATCCCCACGTTGTACAAGCCGCTCAAGAGCGTCGATATCGATACGCGCGAGCCTTTTACGGCCCAGGTCGAGCGTTCGGACGCCTGCGCGGTGCCGGCGGCGAGCGTCGTGATGGAGAACGTCGTCGTCTGGGAAGTCGCCAAGGCGTTTCTTGAAAAGTTCGGCGGAGATTCGATGGAAGAGATCCGCGCGAACTACGACAATTATATGAAGCAGACGAGGGACTACTAAATGGCTGCGGCAGGAGAAATCCGCGAGCTGACCGTCGATCTCGGCGATCGCTCGTATCCGATTTACATCGGGTCCGGCCTGCATGCGAAGTCGGGCGAGTATTTCAAGCGGCTGGGCTTGCCTGCAGGCTCGCCGCTGCTGCTCGTCACAGACGCGTCCGTCCATGGCTTGTACGCGGATCGGATCAAGCAATCGCTCCAGGACGCAGGGTACCAAGTCGCCGTGTCCGTCGTGCCTTCCGGCGAATCGTCCAAGTCGCTCACGCAGCTTGACGCGCTCGTCGCCGATGCCCTGACGGGCGGTCTCGACCGCAAATCGACGGTCGTCGCGCTCGGCGGCGGCGTCGTAGGCGACCTGGCCGGCTTTCTCGCCGCCGTCTACATGCGCGGCGTCCGCTTCGTGCAGATGCCGACGACGATCCTCGCGCACGACAGCAGCGTCGGCGGCAAGACGGCTGTCAACCACAGCCTCGCGAAGAACATTATCGGCGCCTTTCACCAGCCCGAAGCGGTACTGTACGATCTGGACGCGCTCGTCAGCCTGCCTATGCGTGAGGTGCGTTCCGGCCTGTCCGAGGTGATCAAGCACGGCCTGATCTGGGACGCCGCGTTCGTCGATTGGTGCGAGGAGAACGCGGAGCGGCTGCTTGCGCTCGACCCCGATGCGCTCGGATATGCGCTGTACGAAGGCTGCAAGGTCAAGTCGATCGTCGTCTCCAGGGACGAGCGGGAGAATGACCTGCGCGCGATACTTAATCTCGGCCATACGATTGGGCATGCGCTCGAGGCGGCGGCCGGGTACGGGGAGCTGCTGCACGGCGAAGCGATCGCGATCGGCATGGTCGGCTCGGCCCGGCTCGCCGCGCGGTTCGGCTACGGAGACGATATCGCGATCCGCACGGAAGCGATTTTCCGCAAATTCGGATTGCCGGTTCGCATTCCGGCGCATCTCGCCGCGGACGAGATCATGAAGGCGATGCAGCACGACAAGAAGTTCAGCGAAGGCAGCATGGTATTCGTCGTGCCGACGTCGATCGGCAGCGTCGAGATCAGGCGCGACGTGAGCGCGTCATGGGTGAGAGAGATCGTCGAAGGGTTGACAGAGGAGGCTTGAAGCGCATGAGCATGAGAGGCATTCGAGGCGCCATTACGGTGGACGCCAATGAAGCGGCGCCTATATTAGAAGCGACGATCGAGCTGCTGGGCGCGATCGTCGAAGAGAACGGCACGCGTCCCGAAGACATTTGCAGCGTGTTCATCACGGTGACGCCGGATCTGGACGCGACGTTCCCCGCGAGCGCGATTCGCAGAATGGCGGGCTGGGAGCTGGTGCCGTTGATGTGCTCGGTCGAGATTCCCGTCAAGGGCGGACTCGAACGCTGCATTCGGCTGATGGTGCACGTGAATACGGAGGCGACGCAGGCCGAGATTCGCCACGTCTACCTCGGCGAAGCGGTCAAGCTCCGGCCGGATCTGTCGTCCGCCCGTTGACGCCCGCCCGCCGGCGATGCTATAGTAGACACATTACTTGGCGCAGAACCGTCGGCCGGAGGGACGATGACTTACGCGCGGGTGAGACGAGCAGAGATGAGATGAGCGGAGCGGCCGAGTACGGTTCCTTGCGGAGCGCGAAGTCGGCATGGGCGGCGAACGGACCGGCGCGAATGGCCGGGCGATTGCGCGTCTGCATGATCCCTTATCTATGAGATCGCCTCTGCGTTTGCGGAGGCGATTTTTTCGTTTTTGATGGCTCGTGTTTCAAGCGCCGGCCGACAGCGTCCGGCGCATCGGCGGGGCCGCATCGGGTGCGGTCCCGGAGAGGGGGAGATACAAGAGATGGAACAGCAGCGCGGGAAAGAGCTTCAGGAGGTTATCCGGCTGTCGGCCGCCTATAATGTGATTCCGGTCGTCAGAAGATTGATGGCGGACACGGAGACGCCGATTCGCGTTTTCCAGCAGCTCGGCCAGGGGAGCCGCGCCTTTTTGCTCGAGAGCGTGGAGGGCGGCATCAAGTGGGCGAGGTATTCGTTTATCGGCACGGATCCGTTCATGGTGCTGCGGCTGAAAAAAAACAACGTATCGATCGAGCAAGGGGGACGCGAGGAAACGTACGAAACGACGGATCCGCTGAAGCTGCTGCGCGAGCGACTCCGGGGCTATCGCAGTCCCGCGCTGCCTGAGCTCCCGCCGTTTACGGGCGGCGCGATCGGATTTTTCGGCTACGACCTGCTGCAATATTACGAACGCCGGCTGCCCGCCCATCGCGAGGACGACCTGAACATGGACGACATGCACTTCATGTTCTGCGACCGCATCGTCGCGTTCGACCACTTCAAACAGCAGGTGCTCGTCATCGGCAACGTGCATGTGCCGGACGGCGCAACCGAAGAAGCGATCGAGCGCGAATACGCGAGGGTATCCGCCAGCATGGACGAGACGATCGACCGCATGCGCCAGCCGCTGCCGCCTTCGGCGCCCGCCGTCGGCACGCCGCCCGTCGATCCCGATCTCGGGGACGTTCGCTCCAATCTGACCAAGGCGCAGTTCATCGCGAACGTGAACCAGGCCAAGGAATACATTCGGGCGGGCGACATTTTCCAGGTCGTGCTCTCCCAGCGCTTCCACATCGAGACCGAGGTCGATCCGCTGCAGGTGTACCGGATGTTGCGGACGATGAACCCGTCTCCGTACATGTACATGCTGAAGCTGGGCGACGAGGTGATCGTGGGCGCTTCGCCCGAGCTGCTCGTCAAGGTCGACGGCGACCGCGTCGAGACCCGGCCGATCGCCGGCACGCGTCCGCGGGGCCGCACGGACGAAGAGGACGCCGCGCTCGCCCGGGAGCTGCTGGCGGACGAGAAGGAACGCGCGGAGCATGTCATGCTCGTCGATCTGGGCCGCAACGACCTGGGCCGCGTCTCCGAATTCGGCACGGTGCGCTGCGATTCGTACATGGAGATCGAGCGTTACTCCCACGTCATGCACATCGTATCCAACGTCACGGGCAAGCTGGCCAAGGACAAGACGTTTTTCGATGCGTTCCTGTCGTGCCTGCCGGCGGGCACCGTGTCCGGCGCGCCGAAGCTGCGGGCGATGGAGATCGTCTCCGAGCTGGAGCGGGAGGCGCGCGGCGCTTACGCTGGCGCGATCGGCTACTTCGGCTTCTCCGGCAATATGGATACGTGCATTACGATCCGCACGATCGTGTTCAAGGGCGGCAAAGCTTACGTGCAAGCCGGCGCGGGCATCGTCTGGGATTCCGTGCCCGAGAGCGAGTACGAGGAGACGGTCAACAAAGCCAAAGGCTGCCTCAAGGCGATTCGCGCGGCGGAAGCGATGTTCCCGCAGGCGGCGAAGCCCAAGCAAGGCAGGCTGATCGTCATGGCGGGCGACCGCAGCACGAATCTGGACTACGATTGATCGGCTCCGTACTTAAACTTGGGAGGGTATGACGATGACGGTAATAGACGCGAATATTACGATGCCGCAAGCGATGGCGAAGCTGATGGCGGGCCACGATCTGCTCAAGGAAGAGGCGCATGGCGTGATGAGCCTCATCATGCGGGGAGAAGCGACGCCCGCTCAGATCGGCGCGGCGATGGTCGCGCTCCGGCTCAAGGGCGAGAGCATCGAGGAAATTACCGGCTTCGCGGAGGCGCTGCGGGATTTCGGCAACAAGGTGGCGGCGCCTCACGACGATTTGCTGGACACTTGCGGCACGGGCGGTTCGGGCATCCATAAATTCAACATTTCCACCTCGTCGGCGATCGTCGCCGCGGCGGCCGGCGCGAGAGTCGCGAAGCACGGCAACCGCGCGATGAGCGGCAAAGCGGGCAGCGCGGACGTGCTCGAGGCGCTCGGCGTCAACATCCAGCTGACGGCGGAGCAAGCTGCCGCTTGCTTGCGCGATACGGGCATCACGTTCATGTTCGCCCAGCTGTACCATCCGGCGCTGAAGCACGCTGCGGGCCCTCGCAAAGAGCTTGGCATTCGCACGATTTTTAATATGCTCGGACCGCTCGCGAATCCCGCCGGCGCAGATCGTCAGCTGATGGGCCTGTACGACAGGACCAAGACCGACGTGGTCGCAGCCGTGCTCGGCCGGCTCGGGCTGAAGCGCGCGATGGTCGTTGGCAGCCATGACGGACTCGACGAGATCAGCCTGTCCGCGCCGACGCAGGTGTCCGAGCTGAAGGACGGCGTCGTCACGACGTACGACATCACGCCGGAAGACCTGGGGCTTGCGACGCTGCCGCTCGGCGCACTGATCGGCGGCGACGCGACCGAGAACGCCGAGATCGTGCGCCGCATTCTGGCCGGGGAGCGCGGCGCCTACCGCGACGTCGTGCTGGCGAACGCCGGCGCGTGCATCTATGTCGCCGGACGGGCGGACAGCCTCGCCGGCGGCGTCAAGCTTGCGGCGGAGACGATCGACTCGGGGGCGGCGGCGGCGAAGCTGTCGCAGTGGATCAAGCGGACGGAGGAGCTCGGACATGTTTCTTGAACGGATCGTAGCGACAAAAAAAGAAGAAGCGGCGGCGCTGAAGGCGTCGATGAACTTGAACGCGGCGGAGCGCGAGATCGCCGGCCTGCCGGCATGTCTGGGCTTCGAAGCCGCGCTTCAGGCGGGCCGGCGCCGCCGGCCCGTGGGCCTCATCGCCGAGGTGAAGAAGGCAAGCCCGTCCAAGGGGCTCATCCGGCCGGACTTCCATCCGGTTCAGCTTGCTAAAGCCTACGAGGCCGCAGGCGCGGATTGCATCTCGGTGCTGACCGACGTGCAGTATTTTCAAGGCAGCAACGATTATTTGCGCGGCGTCCGCGAGGGCGTGAACGTTCCGCTGCTCCGCAAGGACTTCACGATCGACGAGCGGCAGATCTACGAAGCGCGTCTGATCGGCGCCGACGCGATCCTGCTCATCGCGGCCATCCTGGACAAGCGCCAGCTGGACGCGTATCATCGGCTTGCGCGGGATATCGGGCTGGACGTGCTTGTCGAAGTTCACAACCGTCCGGAGCTCGAAGCGGTGCTCGAAGTCGGGCGCGCGACGCTCATCGGCGTCAACAATCGCAACCTGCACACGTTCGAGACCGATCTCTCGGTGACCGAGCAGCTGATCGCGCTTATGCCGGAGGGCGTCACGGCGGTCAGCGAGAGCGCGATCGCTTCGACGGAAGACATCGCGTTCGTCGAAAAGGCAGGCGCGCAAGCAGTGCTCGTCGGCGAACACTTCATGCGGCAGCCGGACGTCGGCGCCGCGATCGAAGGCTTGCTCGGCCCGGTCGTTAAGACGGGAGCCGCAGGATGAGCGGTTCAAGCGAAATGGACCTGACACTGCCGGGGGCGGCAGCTCCGTCCGCGCGTCCGGCGGTAAAAATCTGCGGTATCATGCGGGCCGAGACGCTGAAGTCGATGGACGGCATGCCCGTCGAATATATCGGCTTCATCTTCGCGCCGAAAAGCCGGCGCTACGTGGCGCCGGAGCTGGCGGGAGAGCTGATCCGCGCGTCGCGCGAATCCCGAATGGCGGGCGGCCGGCCGCCGCTCGCCGTCGGCGTGTTCGTCGACCCGTCGCTCGAAACGCTTGAGGCCACGCTCACAGCAGCGCCCCTGGACGTCGTGCAGCTGCACGGCAAAGGCGAAACGCCGGATTTTTGCAGAGAGGTTGCCCGCCGGTTTAAAGTTGAAGTATGGCGCGCGCTGTCCGCCGGCGGCGAAGAACAAGCATCGGACGGGTCGGCGGACGACGCCGAAGTCCCCGATGCCGGACCCGCGCGGCTCGCCGCATACGCCGGCGCCGTATCCGCGGTGCTGATCGATACCGCGGGCGGCGGCACGGGACGCGCTTTTCCATGGGAAGTCATTCCGGCTTACGAACGAGCGGCCTCGGAGACCGGCATTCGACTGTTCGTCGCGGGCGGCCTCGATCCGGACAACGTAATTGAATTGCTGTCGGCCTACAAGCCCGACGGCGTCGATATATCGAGCGGCGTCGAGACGGACGGCGTCAAGGACGCGACCAAAATCGCCGCATTCGCGGAAAGGGTGAAGCAGCAATCATGACCACGACACAAGTGCCGGATACGTACGGCAGATTCGGCAGCTTCGGCGGACGCTACGTTCCAGAGACGCTGATGAACGCGCTGTACGAGCTGGAGGAAGCTTACAACCGTTATAAGGACGATCCCGATTTTCTGGCGGAGGTTCGTTATTTGCTCAAGCAATATTCGGGCCGGCCGACGCCGCTGTATTATGCGGAACGCCTCACCGAGCATCTCGGCGGCGCGAAGATCTACCTAAAGCGGGAGGATCTGAACCATACCGGCGCCCACAAGATCAACAACACGATCGGGCAGGCGGTGCTCGCGAAGCGGATGGGCAAAAAGAAAATCATCGCCGAAACGGGCGCCGGCCAGCACGGCGTCGCTTCCGCGACGGTCGCGGCGCTGCTCGGCCTCGAATGCAAGGTGTTCATGGGCGAGGAGGACACGAAGCGCCAGGCGCTGAACGTATTCCGCATGAAGCTGCTCGGCGCGGAGGTCGTGCCCGTCACCTCCGGCACCCGCACGCTGAAAGATGCCTGCAACGAGACGCTGCGTTATTGGGTCAGCCACGTCGACGATACGTACTACATTCTCGGTTCGGTCACGGGTCCGCATCCTTACCCGATGATGGTGCGGGACTTCCAGCGCGTCATCGGTCTTGAGACGAAGGACCAGATTATCGAAGCGGAAGGCCGGCTGCCCGACGTCATCGTCGCGGCGGTCGGCGGCGGCAGCAATGCGATGGGCATTTTCCACCCGTTCGTGGGAGATACGTCCGTCCGCTTGATCGGCGTCGAAGCGGCCGGCCGCGGCGTCGATACGGATAAGCACGCAGCGACGATGACCAAGGGAACGCCCGGCGTTTTCCAAGGCTCGATGAGCTACGTCCTTCAGGACGAAGGCGGGCAGGTACAGGAGGCGCATTCGATCTCGGCGGGTCTCGATTACCCGGGCATCGGTCCCGAGCACGCCTACCTGAAGGACATCAAGCGCGCAGAATACGTGCCGATCACGGACGCGGAGGCGCTCGACGCGCTTCAGTTGCTCTCTCGCAAGGAGGGCATTATCCCTGCGCTCGAGTCGGCGCATGCCGTGGCGCATACGTTGAAGCTGGCGCCGACGCTGCCGAAGGATCAGACGATCGTCATCAATCTGTCCGGGCGCGGGGATAAGGACGTCGAGTCGATCATCGGATATTTGGGAGGGGATCTGCCATGAGCACGGTCACTGCGAACGCTATCGATACCGTATTCGCGGAGCTTGGCGCAAAGGGAGAGACGGCGCTCATTCCCTTTTTGACAATGGGCGATCCCGACCTCGATACGTCGGTCAAGCTGATCGCCGCAGCCGAAGCGGCAGGCGCGCATATGATCGAGCTCGGCGTGCCGTATTCGGACCCGCTGGCCGACGGACCGGTCATCCAGCGCGCTTCCGAGCGGGCGCTGCGCCACCGGATCTCGCTGACCGACTGCATCGGCGTCGCGTCCAAGGCGCGCGCCGCCGGCGTGCGGATGCCTTTCATCTTGTTCACTTACTTTAACCCTGCGCTGCAGCTCGGACTCGAGCGGTTTTTCGCCTTGCTGCAGGAGCACGGCTTCAGCGGCGTCATCATTCCCGACTTGCCGCTCGAGGAGGACGCGGAGGTGCGCGGAATCGCGGAGCGGACGGGCGTCCACCTCATTCCGCTCGTTGCGCCGACGTCCGAAGCGCGCGTCGAGCGAATCGCTTCGCAGGCGAAGGGCTTCGTCTACTGCGTGTCCTCGCTCGGCGTGACCGGCGTTCGCGCCGATTTCCACGCGGGCATCGACCAATTTCTGGCGACGGTCCGCCGCGCGTCCAGCGTGCCGATCTGCGTCGGCTTCGGCATCTCCTCGCGCGAGCAGGCCGAGCGGTTCGCAGGCGTGGCCGACGGCGTCATCGTCGGCAGCGCGATCGTGCGCCAGGTCGAGACGTCGCTGCCGCCGGAAGCGCTCGCGGATGCGGAGCGGACGAAGGCGGGACTGGCCGAAGTTCAGGCGTTTATCGCGGACTTGAAGCCGCGCAAATCCGAGACGGCTTAACCGGGAGGCGAGCGGGCGTCAGCGCCTTGCCGGCAGCCCGCGGCAACGGATATTAGGCAAATAGGGCGCTTGTTTGAACGGCCTAGGTTTGCTTAAATGCTTTGCATCTGTACAGCGACATAGAGATATGTCACAATAGAGGCACGTTGTTCTTGGGACGGAGCGGACAATCGCTCCGTCCTTTATGATGAAGCCAGGGAGGAACATATCCGATGCAGCCCAAACCGAATATCGTCGATTTGCCCGTCTATCAGCCCGGCAAGCCGATTGAAGCAGTAAAGCGCGAGCTTGGCCTCGACGAGGTCATCAAGCTGGCTTCCAACGAAAATCCGTTCGGCAGCTCCCCCGAAGGCGGCGGAGGCGATTCGCCGCGAGCTCGATCAAATCAGCATTTATCCCGACGGCGCGGCCGTCGAGCTGACGAACGCGATCGCGAAGCGCACGGGCGTTAACGCCGACCAGATCATTTTCGGCGCCGGCTCCGACGAAATTATACTGATGATCGCACGCGCCTATTTGCAGCCGGGCGACGAGACGGTGATGGCCGTCGAGACGTTCCCGCAGTACAAGCACAATGTGACGATCGAAAACGGCGTCAGCGTCGAAGTGCCGCTCAAGGACGGCAAGCACGACCTGCCGGCGATGCTGGCTAAAGTGAACGACAAGACGAAGATCGTCTGGATTTGCAATCCGAACAATCCGACGGGCACGATCGTCAGCGACGAGGAGCTCACCGCATTCCTCGACCAGGTGCCGGACCGCGTCCTTGTCGTGTTGGACGAGGCTTATTGCGAATATGTGGAGGACCCGTCCTATTCGGATGGCCTGGCGCTGCTGAAGCGCTATCCGAATCTGATTTTGCTGCGCACGTTTTCGAAGATTTACGGGCTGGCGTCGCTTCGCATCGGCTACGGCATCGGAGCCCCGAGCCTGATCCGGTCGATCAACCAGGTGCGTGAGCCGTTCAACACGTCCAGATTCGGCCAGGCTGCCGCGCTGGCATCGCTGAACGACGACGAATTTTTAGACAAGTGCCGCACGGCGAACCGCGAGGGCCTTGCCTTTCTTCGCGCAGCGTTCGACAGGCTCGGGCTCGATTACTTCCCCCGCGCACGGCAACTTTATTATGGTCGACGTGAAGCGTCCTTCTCTTGAGGTGTTCGAGGCGCTGCTTCGCAAGGGCGTCATCATCCGGGCCGGTCAGCGCGGCTATCCGACGCGCATCCGCATTACGGTAGGCAGCGCCGAGCAAAATGCGAAGGTCGCGGAAGCGCTTGAAGCCGTTTTGCAGGAAAACGGGGTGCAGGCGTAAGGTATGATCGAAGGCAAAGCCGTTCACGAAAAGTCGCAATCGATACCTAACGAAAAGCCATCGCTCCGGATCGCCATCTTCGGCGTCGGATTGATCGGCGGCTCGCTGGCGCTGTGCTGGAAGGGCAAGCCGGGGCTTACCGTCGTCGGCCATTCGGTGAACGCGGCATCGGTGGACAAGTATTTGGCGCTTGGCGTCGTTGATGAGGCGACGACGTCGATGGAAGAGGCGGCGGCCGGCGCGGACGTCATCGTACTGTGCGTCCCGGTAGGGATGCTCGACGACTATTTGCAGCGTCTGTCCGAGCTGCCGCTGAAGCCCGGATGCATCATCACGGACGTCGGCAGCACGAAGGCTTCCGTCGTGAACTACGCGGAGAGCCTGAAGCTCAGCGGCGCCGTGTTCATCGGCGGCCACCCGATGGCCGGTTCGGAGCGCTCCGGCGTCGAAGCCGCCACCCCGGACTTGTACGAAAATGCGTTCTATGTGCTGACGCCCTCCAAGGGCACGCCGCCGGAGGCGATCGAACGGCTCGAGGAGCTGCTGCGCTGGACGCGCGCCAACATCGTCAAGATCGAGGCGGGTCTGCACGACGACATCGTCGGCGCGATCAGCCATCTGCCGCATATTATCGCGGTCGCGCTGGTCAACCAGATCGCGGGCTACAACGAATCGAACGACTTGTACCGGCGTCTGGCCGCAGGCGGATTCCGCGACATTACGCGAATCGCTTCCAGCGATCCGTACATATGGCGCGATATTTTGCTCGGCAACCGCGACGTGCTGCTGAAGCTTCTGGCCGACTGGCGCGGAGAGATCGCGGCGTTCGAACGGCTGCTCGAGGAGCGGGAAGGCGCGGGCATCGTCGAACGGTTCAGCGACGCCGGCCGATTCCGCGACAATTTGCCCGAGCGGCGCAAGGGCATGATCACTTCGCTGCACGAGTGCTACGTCGACGTGCCCGATCAGCCGGGCATCGTCGGCCGGATCGCGACGGAGCTCGGGCAGGCCCGCATCAACCTGAGCAACCTGCACATTATCGAGAGCAGGGAAGACGTGCCCGGCGTGCTGCGCCTGTCTTTCCGCCACGGCGAAGATCTCGAACGCGCGGTAGAGCTTCTTCGGGCGCTTCAATACTCGGTTTATTTTTAACATTTAACGACGACGCGTTCTGAACAAAAAAACAAGGCTGTTCCCGGTCGCTTGCGTCGACGAAGAACAGCCTTTTTTTTATTTCAGTATTCTGCTGGACGAGGGACTGAAGAAATTCCGTATAATGGCTTAACCGTCAAGCAACGTCATTTGTTCTTCCATGTATCGATTGCCCTGGGCAGCGTTCTTAGGACTCGCGTTCTCGATGCGCAGAAGGTCTTCTTTCGAGAGGACGATATCCGCAGCAGCGGCGTTTTCCTCCAAATACTTGATTCGCTTCGTACCTGGAATCGGCAGCGCTCCATTGGCGATCGTCCAGGCGATGGCCAGTTGAGACGGCGAACAGTTTTTCTCTATCGCGATCTCCTTGATCTTATCGACGATCTCTACGTTCTTGCGGAAGTTCTCTCCCTGGAACCGAGGCATCCATCTGCGAAGATCGTCGGCAGCCAAATCCTCGAACGTACGAAGTTCGCCGGAGATAAAGCCTCTGCTGAGCGGACTGTATGCAACATGCGTGATCCCCAGTTCTCTGGCAACCGGTAGAATCTCATCTTCGATGTCGCGGCTCCATAACGAATATTCGCTCTCCAACGCGGAAATCGGATGCACGGCATGTGCCCGGCGAAGGGTGGAGGCAGAAGCTTCGGACAGACCCAGTGCCCGGACTTTACCCTCTTTGACCAGATCGGCCATTGCCCCGACAGTCTCTTCGATCGGAACTTGAGGATCGACCCGATGCTGGTAATACAGATCGATATAATCTGTCTTTAAGCGGCGCAGGCTGGCTTCCACAGCCTTTTTCACGTATTTAGGACGGCCGCTGAGGCTCTCGTAATTGGGAGTGTAAGCGAACTTGGTCGCAATAACGGCTTGCTCGCGACGGCCCTCGATTGCTTTTCCAAGCAGCGCTTCGTTGTGACCGTTCCCGTAAACGTCGGCTGTATCGAACATCGTGACGCCTAGATCCAGAGCGCGCCGGATCGTCTTTATCGAAAGTTCATCGTTCGTCTCGCCGTACATGCCCGGAGACATGCCCATAATGCCAAGACCGATCGCAGATAACGTAATGTCGCTATTGCCCAAAACGCTTTGTTTCATGCTTACATCCCTCATTCTCGTTTAGTTGGCTGGTTGTGTCGGTCTTCCATTTGATTCAACAATCTGCTCTCGGAAGGAAGCCTTCCTTCCTCAATTTCTTCGTAGATAGCAAGCTTGTTATTGACGGCATCAAGGGCTTCAGCCAGTTCGTTCTGACGTCGGAACAATTCTTCTTTATACTGATTTAAGATCGCTTTTCTCTGCGGAATGGTGGCATCGCCGTCTAATGCGAGGTTTACCATCTGCTTCAACAAGGAAATTTTCATCCCTGTGGCTCGAAAACACGTCATTAAACGGATCCAGTCCAGGTGATCCTGCTCGAACAGACGATTGCCGTGCCGATCTCGCTTAATGTAAGGAAGCAATCCCTCCTTCTCATAAAACCGAATGGTATGCGCCGGGCAACCGAGCCGTTCCGATGCCTCTTTGATCGTAAATGACATTTGGACACTCTCCCTTTTTTTGAAAGGCCGGCCAGGTCTAGCTAAGCTTAAGGCTTAAAGCACACTTTAAGGCAAGCGTAATTTTAATACAATCGATATAGAGAGACGACGGGGAGGAATCGGCGTGGAAGCTGTTAAGCTAACCGATACATACACAGTAGATAATTGCGGCAGAAAGGAATTTTACGGCACGTATTATTCATCCGAAGTTTTAAGTGAAGGCAAGGACGGCCAAGCTCCGAAATTGGTTCAAAATCATGGAGCATCCGACGAAGAAATCCGGAATATGGAACAATGGTTGAAATCCTTAAGATACATCGTTCATGGCGGCGATATTTCTGTTGGCTGCACGGAAGAACAAATCGAAGCGGCTGAAGGGAGGCTAGGCGTTTCATTGCCGGCCGAATTGCGCACATTTTATCGTATTGCAGGCAACGATCCATTGCTGACGACCGACGGAAATTCGAAGAAGAAGGACCGTTACTTGCCGCTTGACGAGCTTCATGTTTCGGATGGAAATATCGTCTACCGGATGAGAAAAAAAGAGCTTTTTGCGTTATCGACGGATAGGAGACAAATCATGTTCATGGACGATGGAGCATGGTACTGGGAACCCCATATGGAATCTTTCTGTGAAAACGTCATGATAACGGCTGCGATCTTTGCCATCAGTCATTTGAAGCATTCCGCTAAAGGTCGATTAAAGGGCAAGTTGGTATCCTCGTTGCAAGCGAGAAAGCTTGCGGAACAACAGTTTAGCGATTTTTTCCGGGCATTGGACACGTATTATCATCCGTTTTGCGCGCTTTTTTTATAACGAAAGCGAGCGCAGATTAGGCTGGTTCCGCTCCAACGGCATGATGGCCGATATTCTGATCGGGACGCAAACGATAAAAGAAATCGAAGATTTTGGGGAAATGCACGGAAATATCAAATTCAAATATAATGGATAATCCTATTGCGCGTCTGCTCGGCGATAAAAAATGAAAACGCTTATTGACAGATTGAAAACGGATACATATAATAAAAGTACAGTATGGTTTCTCTCCACTCCTATCCTAATCCTGAATGCTTCATGCATTCGGCACCGCCCTTCGTGGCGGTGTTTTTTTTTGCCGTTTTTAGGTCGACCGGGCGCGATCGAATACTGAGTTTTTCTGTTTTGGTTGTTGTTCCGGGTTGAATCGTACCAATATTGAGAAATTTTTAAGGGGAATTTAATTCTTTAAGCAGACTTCCTATGATACAATGACGATAGCTTATGTAAAAAACTGGGGATGCCATATCTTTTTTTGGCTGCAATCGCAACTTTACGTCCGAATGCCGGTATAACGCTATACAGGCGGAAGACGTCCCCCCCGGAAGGTGGAGGTCGCGTTAAAATGATGACCGATTCTCAACTGATTCGGGAAATCAAGGAAGGCAACACGGAATTGTATTCCGAGTTGATGGCCAAGTATCAGAAGAAGATTTTATCTTTTATTTATCATATGCTGCGAGGCGCCAAGCTGGAGATGATGGCCGAGGACTTATGTTCGGAAACTTTTTACAAAGCTTTCCGGAGTCTGCATTCGTTTCGCGAAGTCGACGCTTCGTTCTCCACCTGGCTGTATACGATATCGCGCAATACGGTGCTGAGCGAGCTTCGCAAGCAAAAGGCGGCGCATTTGTCGCTTGACGACACGACGTACGTGCCGCTCGCGCCTTACGAGGCGGCGCCTGAGCAGACGCTGCTCCGCAACGAAAAAGTGGCGCTGGTGCGCGAAGCGATCAACAATCTGCCGGAAAAGCAGCGGTCCGCGCTGGTACTAAGAGAGTACGAAGGGCTCGATTACCAGGAGATCGCAGGCATACTCGGGCAGACGGTGAGCGCGGTCAAGTCGCTGCTTTTTCGCGCGAGAGCCAGCGTGAAGATTCAATTGGAAAAGTATTTTCACGAGCCCGAGCCGGCCTTGATGAAGGTTTACGAGGAGTTGAAGTCAAGATGACCCTGACGTGCGGACACGTTCAGCAGCAGATGGAAGCGTATTGGGACCTCGAAGAGGGCGACCCGTTGCGGCGCGAGGTTGACGCCCACGTGGCAGGTTGCCCGTCGTGCGCTGCCGAGTTCCGATGGTGGGAGGAAAGCGCGGCGCTGATCCGCGAAGTCGCGCTCGAGGAGTCCGAATCGGTTCCCGCGCAGGCAGTCCAGGCGGTTAACGCCAGCGTCATGAGCCGTATTTATGCGGAGGACGGCTGGCTGCTGCCGCCGGCGCGCAGGGCTTACACGTTCACCGGGCCGTTCCGCCGGAGGGTCGTCACGATCGTCGCCTGCCTGCTCGCGTTATGCGGCAGCGGCATTCTGCTCACGCTGTACGACCGGATGCACGCGGATCGCGCGCAATCGGCGAGCATCATGGATGCGGCCGGCACGGGCGATATGCACGGCGCGCTGCAGATCGACATGCCCGTATCCCGCATGAGCGACCCGTTCGTATTGAATTCGTCGCCGGCGATGCCGGGGTATTGGATCGTGATGTCGGTGCTCGGCATATTGGCCGCGCTGTTGATCGTAAACTGGTATTCGAGGTTGAAAAAGGTATGAGCGGCAGAATGAAATTGGGATTGGTCAGGCACGGCGTTACCGCTTGGAATGTCGCGGGCCGGATTCAAGGCGCGACGGACATTCCGCTAAGCGCGGAGGGCGAACGGCAGGCGCTGCTGCTGGCGGACAGGCTGCGCCGGGAACCGGCGACGTGGGACGGCGTCGTCAGCAGCGATCTCATGCGCGCGAGACGAACGGCCGAATTGATGGCGGAGCGGCTGATGTTGCCGCTCTTGAGCGATGCGCAGCTTCGCGAACGCAGCTTCGGCGAAGCGGAGGGCACGACGGAGGACGAACGCGTGGCGCGTTGGGGGACTGATTGGCGGGGGCGCGTACCCGGCCAGGAGTCCGATGCGCAAGTGAGAGCCAGAGGTCTGGCATTCGTCGAGGCGTTCACCTCGAGCCATCCGGGCGAGAGTTGGCTTGTCGTGACGCACGGCAGCTTTTTGGCGCAGCTGCTGCAGGCGCTGGACAGCGGCCTGGTCGACAGCCGGATCGCCAACTTGTCGTTGACGATTATGGAGCGCGAGGGCGGCGATTGGGTGCCCACGCTTCACAATTGTACGGCGCATCTGGCCTGACGCAAGCGAAGTTCATATCGATATTCGTTCGTTAACCCCTTGCTAGATTCCGATAAAAGACTTGCGTTTCAAGCGTGCCGGGGAAGATGCCGGCGCAAGCCTGCAACGCATCGTTGGAAGCCGACCGGCTCAAGCCGGTCGGTTTTTTGCATGCGCCGCGATGAACCCGATTACGTTTAAATGCGCGCCAACGCGACGATACTGCTCCTATCAGCGGTTTTAGGAGGGATCCCCGATGAATCTGGCGGACATGCTCAGCTATGCGGACATCGCGCAGTTGTCCGGCATCGCGGAAGTCTATCAATGCGAGTGCAGCAGTCATTCCAAAAACGAGCTGATTCAATCGATCCTGAGCGCCGTGCAGCGGCGCGAGGTGCTGGCGCGGCGCGTCGAAGAGATGAGCGTTGGCGATCTCCGGTTTTTGAACTCCCTGCTATTCGAAAAAAGGGCTTCTTACAGTCTGGAGGACTTGACGGCAAGAGCCGCGCTTGCGGCGGATCATGCCCCTGCGCAGGCCGGCGAGACCGGGCAGCGGGCGCAGAGCGGCGCATCCAAAACGAACGGCGCCGCCGCCGACAAGGGCATCGGCGCAAAAAAAACGCCGGCGGGCGGGCGGAAAAAAGCCAAGCAGCCGGCGGAACCGGCAAGCCCGGCTGACGAACGAAGAAGCGCGATCGCACGGTTCAAACGTTACGGCTGGCTGTTCGGGGGCATCACGCAGCAGACACGGTATTTGTTCCATGTACCGGAGGACGTGAAAAAAAGGCTGTGCGACGCGATCGAAGCGCAGTTCCGCGGCGGCGTCGAATTCCGGGACGAACCTCCTGCGTATCGCGACGAGCGGGGCCTGATGGCCAAAGACCTGGAGCGGATGCTCAAGTTCGTCAGAGATCACGACATGCCGCTCACCGCAGAGGGCTACCTGTATAAGCGGCAGCTGCAGCAGCTGCTCGACGTGTTCTCGGTGATGGAGCAAGCGCCGGCGAAAACCGCGTTCCGCTTCGGGTACGGCCGGCGGTTCAAAGAATACCCGGAACGCTTCTCTTTGCTCTACGACTATGCCTATTGCTGCGGCTTGCTCCTTGAACAGGAAGGCGAGCTCAGGCTTTCGGACCGCGGGCGGGAGATGGCGGATGGAAAGGAAACCTGCGATCCTGCGGATTTGTACCGGTTCTGGCTGCGGCTCTATAAGCTGCCGGTGCCGAATTTGCAGGCGTTGGCGCAGTGGATCATGCGGCTGTCCAGGCACGCGTGGGTCACCGTCGATTCGCTGGGCGCCACGCTGCTCCCGCTCGTGAAGCCCTACTATTACGATTCGGAAAAAAGCGTGTTCGAGCAGCGTACGTTGGCGATGATGCTTCACCTCGGGCTGCTGAGGCTCGGGGAGACGGCGGAGGGAGAGGCGGTCGTGACGATGACGCCGCAGGGCGTCCTGCTCGTGGCCGGGAGCGAGATCGGATTCGAAGACGCGCTGCCGTGGTCGTACGGCGTGATGTGAACGCGGTCCAGATGCAGCGGCGGAGCGCGCCTGGGCGGACGAGAAGGTCGTTTTACGTTTGGAAGTCGTATCAGTTACCGTGCGGCAGCGACCGCAAATAAGCGCGAGGCACTCGTTTTGCACCGATTGCCTCGCGAAAGATCAGGAGGGCAACCGATGGACATTAGAATCGCATACGAGACGATGCTCGGCCTCGCGGCCGAAATGACGCTTGACGAGGCGCTGCGCAAATTCCGCAAGGAGCAGCTGTACGGCGAGATCGACCACGCGCTCGAAGAAGGAGATTCCGAATCGTTCCTGCGGTTGACCGAAGAGCTCAAAGCCATTTTGCATTAAGACGGCCGCACCGCAATGAGGCAGACTCGCCCGCGCCGAGGGACGAGTCTGTTTTTGCTGAACCGGAACGGAGACAAAAAATGGCTTGCAAGCGCGTCCGATTCGGGTAGGATAAAGGAAGCATGCGCAAAGGATGGGAGTCGAAACGATGAAATTCAGCGAGTTTGACGAAAACAATTGGGGCGACCTGCAGCCGTACCTGGACACGGCGCTGCTGCCCGTGACCGGCTTGCTTGGCGGCGAGGCGCCTCCGGCGGCGGCCGAGCTCGTCGGCTCGGCGGGAGACTGGCTTGCGCCGCTCGAATCGGCGTTCAGGGGGGAGGACGGTCACCTATCCCGCACATCACTACATAGGGCCCGGCGACGAAGCGTCGCTCGACGCGCTCTGCGGCCGAATCAAGGCGGGGGGGATTCAAATTCGTCGTCGTCGTGTCGGGCAAGCCGGGCTGGGACGAGACGCGAGTGCCATCGGCGGATCTGTTCGCGAGTCCGGCGGACGAAGAAGGCGCGCCGGATCCGGAAGCGCTGCGGCGGCGCGTGTCGGACATGTGGAAGCGTTCGGCAACGGCCTGACGGGAGACGGCTTCGCTGCCTGTATAGGATCGATGGAACGGGGCATAACAAAAGCATGTTCGCCTGCGGTTAAATGTGACAAAATGACAACATTTTAGTTCGCGTAATTCCGAGATGTGTCCAAATCGGGAACAGGTATTCTTGACGCTCTTTGACACGTGGGATATTATAGGTATGTCCTTGTGAACAAAAGGTGAAAGTCCGTATCGGACGCGATTTTGGTGGGCAAAGGGGGTAGAAAAAATGGACCACAACAAGCAGCACGAAACCTCGCATAAGCCGATCAAGCGCAACGAAATGACAAGACGTCAATTTCTATCTTATACGCTCGGCGGAGCTACTGCATTCATGGCGGGCGGCGCGATCATCCCGATGCTGCGCTTCGCCGTAGACCCGCTTTTGCAGAAGAAGGCTGAGACCGCTTTCGTCAAGGCGATCGAGGAGAAGGACGTGACCAAGGAGCCGAAGAGCATCGACTTCAAGGTTCACCAGGTCGACGGGTGGTACGAGAGCGACCCGAAGCTCCAGGCTTTCGTAGCGAAGGACGACAGCGGCAAGATTTTCGCGCTGTCCCCGGTGTGCAAGCACTTGGGCTGCACGATCAGCTGGAGCGGCGACGAAGCGCCGAATCTGTATCACTGCCCTTGCCACGGTGCAAGATATACGAAAGACGGCAAAAATCTCAAGGTGGCGCCGAAGCCGCTTGACGAATATCAAGTCAAGGTCGAGAACGGCTGGGTATATCTCGGACCGCTGGAATCGAACACACGGGTATAGAAGGAGGGCGTCTCGTCCATGTTTAAAGGCATGTATAACTGGATTGACGAACGTCTCGACGTTACGCCGATGTGGAGAGATATCGCGGACCATGAGGTGCCTGAGCACGTTAACCCGGCTCACCATTTCTCCGCGTTCGTATATTGCTTCGGCGGACTGACGTTCTTTATTACCGTCATCCAGATCCTTTCGGGGATGTTTCTTACGATGTATTACGTGCCGGATATCATCAACGCGTATTACAGCGTCGACTATCTGCAGCACCAAGTCGCCTTCGGCGTAATCGTCCGGGGCATGCACCACTGGGGCGCGAGCCTCGTTATCGTCATGATGTTCCTACATACGCTTCGGGTCTTCTTTACCGGCTCCTACAAGGCGCCGCGCGAGATGAACTGGGTCGTGGGAATGCTTATTTTCTTCGTCATGCTGGGACTCGGTTTCACCGGTTACCTGCTTCCGTGGGACAACAAAGCATACTTTGCAACCAAGGTAGGCATGGAGATTGCGGGTTCGGTCCCGTGGATCGGCGGATATATCAAGGAGTTGCTGGCCGGCGGTACGATCGTCGGCGCGCAGACGCTGACTCGATTCTTCGCGATTCACGTGTTTTTCCTGCCCGGCGTGCTGCTCACGCTGCTTGCCGCACACTTCTTCATGATTCGCAAACAGGGCATCTCCGGGCCGCTGTAAGAGAGAGGAGTGGCAAGCATTGGCACATGGTAAAGGCAATTCGAACGAGAAGATCGTATTCGTAGGCGACTCGCGCATTCGCAAGCCGCATCCGGACAAGCCGGCGCCGCCGGACTACACGGCGTTCCCAGGCAAGTCCGAGGCGTTTATTCCGAACTTCCTGCTGAAGGAATGGATGGCGGGCGTCGTCGTGCTTGTCGGCTTCCTGACGCTGACGATCGCGGAGCCCGCTCCGCTCGGTTATCCGGCGAACCCGCTCAACGGCGCGTTTATTCCGATGCCGGACTGGTACTTCCTTTTCATTTATCAGCTACTGAAGTATCCGTACACTTCCGAGAACTACATCGTCCTCGGAACGATCGGCATCCCGGCGATCATGTTCGGCGCGCTGTTCCTCGCTCCGTTCCTCGATACGGGCAAGGAACGCCGCTTCTATCGGCGGCCGATCGCCTCTGCGCTCATGTTCGTCACGTTGATCGCAAGCGTATATCTGACCTGGGTGTCGTGGCATCACTACACCAAGGAGCTTGAAGCGAACGGCACCATCCCCGAGCATATCGAGCGGGAGATGAAGTCCGAAGAGCAAATCGCCGAAGGCAAGGGCCGCTTCATTTACGGCAAGGAAAAAGTGCCGGCTTTGGTCGCGCCTGAGGACGAAGCGTTCTCGGTCACGATGAAGGCGCAGTGCATCGCTTGCCACGGTACCGAGCTCCAAGGGCAAGTCGGTCCGATGCTGGCGGGGATCGGCGACACGCTTAGCCACGATGAGATCAAAGAGATCGTCACCAACGGCAAGGGCGATGGCATGCCATCCTTCAAGGGCACGCTGTCCGACGAAGAGATCGACAAGGTCGCGACCTGGCTGGCGAAGCAGAAGGTTGCCGCGGAATAAGACATACGATCAAAGGGCCTGACCGGGACGGTCAGGCCCTTTCGATATATTTGAGATGGCCGAGGTGCTTGGATGGATCCGAACGTTTTGCTGTCGCGCCGATTTTTGACGCAAAATTGGATGATGACGCTGCTTATGATCTTTTATGTATTCGGAACGGTTTACGGTTATTACTGGTACAAAAATCAGCTGGTCGAAACGATGCGGACCCAGCCCGCCTGGCAGCTTCCTTTCGTGCCGGACAGCCCGACGGCTTCGCTTTTTTTTTACGTTGGCGGCGTTATGGCTGTGGCTGTCTCCTTTCGGAAAGGGACAAAGCAAAATGGCAAGCGGCGTAAGGGGCGTCGTCGAGGCGCTGGCGGTCGTCACTTCGATTAAATACGGCGTGTGGGCGACGGTCATTATTTTTGCGAGCGCCGCCTATGGCAGCCCGATCGTCTGGCAGGACTGGATGCTGATCGTATCCCATCTATCGATGGCGGTATGCGCCGTTTTGTACGGTCGCTTTTTTCTGTACGGCATGGTTGCGGTAGGGCTTGCGGCCGCTTGGACGCTGCTTAACGATATCGTCGATTACAGCTTCGGCGTGTATCCGAGCCTGCCGCAGTCGCTCGACGAGCGTCTGGTCGGCGTCGCGATATTCACCTTTGCGCTGACGGTGTTCAGCGTCGGCGCAGCCGCGATCGTATCGCAGGCGAACCGGCGCGCGGACAGTGCGAGCGCGGTTCGAGGCGAGGTCTAAAGCCGGACATCCCTTCATAGCTTGTATTGGAGGGATGTCCATGTCGACGATCGGTGTACGCATACGTATGTCGCGCCGCGTGATAGCGGCTGCGGTATTGATCTTGTGGCTGGAAGCCTTGCTGGGCGGCCAGGCCGTCGCCGCAGCGGACGGGCCCCCGCGGGATCCCGTCGATGCGTTCCGCTTGGCGGCGGAGCGCGTCTATAGATCCGTCAGCGACGGCGAACCGCTCGATGTGCTGCGCAACGTGACGCGAGCCGAACAGGCGTTAAAGGCGGTACCGTCCGCAAGCTTGCCCGCGCCGCAAAGCGCGGCTGCGCTTGCTGCGGCGATGGAAAGGATGCGGCGAGCGGTGTCCGCGCTGTCCCCGGATGCGGCAGAGGTATATGCCGCATCCGCCTCGCTAAGGCTTGCCGCGGACGCGGTGTGTTCGCGGGGGCAAGGGCTGTGGCTCGAATATCGCAGACTATTGCGCGAAGATGCAGACGCGCTGCGAACCGCGATCGCGAACGCGGAAGGCAGAACGGGGCAGGAGGCCGTGGAGCGGCTTCGGTCGCTTAGCGGCCACTATGGCCTTATTCGGGCTGCCGCCGTCGCCGCCGGAAGGGCGGATCAAGCCGAACGCGCGGACGCCGTCATCCGCTATGCGGGCAGAGTCCTCTCCGCCGCCTCGCCGGATCCGTCGCTGACGGCGGAGCTCGCGCCCCGGATCGGCGCGGCGGTAGAGGCGCTGTACCCGCCGTCCGCCGAAGCTCCCGCATCGGGGCCGCTCTCGACGGCGCCGCCGGCCGGCTTTTTCTCGGCGATCGGCGCGTTTATTTTGACGGCGCTGACCTATTCCGGCTGGCGAAAATACCGCGGGGAACAGCGGAAAAAAATAAGAAAAACGCTATTCCTCCTTGAAGCCTTCGCCCAACACGTCGTGCACGTCGGCAATGACGATAAAAGCCTGTCTGTCGTGCTGACGGACGAGGCTTTTTTAATTTGCGCACTTCAAAGCGGCTGACGACGCAATAGACGGCCATCCGCGCTTCGCCCGAATAGGCGCCGACCGCGTTCAGGAGCGTGACCCCGCGTTCGAGCTCGCTCGTAATTTGCGCGGCCAGCTTCTCGGGCTCCCGGCACAATATCGTAAACGCTTTGGCCGCATAAGCGCCCTCCTGCACGAAGTCGATGACGCGCGCCGAGATAAACACGCTGACAAGCGTATAGAGCACCTTTTCTTTCGGAATGAAGATGAGCGACGTGCCGAGAATGACGACATCCATGAGCAAAATGAACTGACCCATGCTGATCCCGCCGCGGCGGTTGGCGATCCGCGCGATAATATCGACGCCGCCCGTCGTGCCGCCGGAATAGAAGACGAGTCCGAGACCCGCGCCCAGCGTCACGCCCGCATAGAGCACCACAAGAATAAAGTCCTGCTGCGTCGTAAAAGGCGTCAGCCAGCCTCGATCGACCATCGCCTGCCAAAGCCATAAAAACAAGGACAGCGAAACCGTGCCGCCGAACGTATAGATCATCGCCCGGAAGCCGAGCTTGCGCCAGCCGAGCCAAAATAACGGCAGGTTGAGTAGGAGCGTCGTCAGCGAAGCGGGTAAGCCTGTCGCGTAAAGCAGCAGAATGCCGATGCCTGTCACGCCGCCCTCCATGAGCCGGTTCGGCACGATAAAATAAACGATCCCGAATCCGTAAAGCGCGGTGCCGAGCAGCAAAATGCTCCATGTACGGACCGAAGCCCACAGCTTTTGCCGAGTCATGCGCACAACCTCCATGCTGAAATTCATTTGATTTTTGCAGACATCTTACGCTAACATAAGAAGAAACCGTTGGAAAGGACCGTACACGTGGCTGAATCCAAAATCGCGGACCTTGTTCTCGCCGAACGATACCTGTCGGACATACAGCGAGACGTCGACGCCTATATTTCGCAGTTCAAGGAAGGTTACTTCTCTCCGCTGGCGATGCTGGCCAGATTGACCGAAGAAGCTGGCGAGCTGGCGCGGGAAGTCAATCACAAATACGGCGAAAAGCCGAAAAAGGCGGACGAGGCCGACAATTCCATCGAGATGGAGCTCGGCGACGTCCTGTTCATCGTCCTCTGCTTCGCAAACCGGGAAGGGATCGATCTCACCCGGGCCATCGAACGCGTCCTTCACAAGTTCGGCACGCGCGACGCGGACAGATGGACGAAGAAGCACACGGATACCCCGTAGATACATATGCTGTATCATCCCCAATTCGAGGAGGATGGTACATGTGACGGACGGGGAAATTTGCTTGCGCCGCGCTTACGAAGCCATCCTGGCCTCGGACTTCGAAGCGGCGGTCGTTTGGTTCAGGCGTGCGGTCGAGCGGGAGCCGGACAATGCCTCTTACTATTATAAAGGCTCCATCAGCCTCGCGAGGAGCGGGAAGCTCGACTTGGCGCTCGATTATGCGCGAAACGCCGTGCGGCTCGCGCCCGGCGAGGCCGACTACCGTCTGCATCTCAGACTGGTCGAAGGGCGTCAGCTCGCCCGGCAGGCCAAGGCGCTGCTGGCAAAGCCGCAGCCCGAGCCGAACACGGCGATCGAGCTTTTGCAGGAAGCGGTCGAGCTCGATCCGCTCGACGCGGGCGCTTATTTGCTGCTCGGCATCGCCTGCAGGCTTGCCGGCGAATACGACCGTGCGATCGAAGCGCTGCGAACCGCCAAGGAGATGAATCCGATGATGCTTGAGGCGGGCAGGCTGCTCCGGGAGACGAAGATGGAGCGCGCGAGGCGCTGGCGGCTCATTTATACCTATTATACTAGACGAAGGAACAGGTGATCGCGGATGTCGCAGCAAATCAAAGTCGCCGTAGCCGGCGCAGCGGGAAGAATGGGGCGCGAAGTCGTCAAAACGGTGCTGGAGGACCCGACGCTCGCGCTGGTGGCCGCCATCGGCCGGTCCGCGTCCGGCGAGGATGCGGGCCGGCTCGTCGGGCTGCCCGAAGCGGGCGTCGCATTGACCGACAATCTGGAGAGAGCGCTTCGCGACAGCCGTCCGGACGTGCTCGTGGACTTTACGAATCCGAAGTCCGCGATGCCCAATACGATGACCGCGGTCAAGCTCGGCGTCAGGCCTGTCGTCGGGACGACCGGATTCACGCAGGAGCAGATGGACGAGATCGACCGCGAATGCCGCGAACGCGGCATCGGCTGCCTGATCGCCCCGAATTTTTCGATCGGCGCCTTGTTGATGATGAAGTTCGCCGCCGAAGCGGCCAAATATATGCCGCATGTCGAGATCATCGAATACCACGGCGATCAAAAACTGGACGCGCCGTCCGGCACCTCGATTAAGACCGCGGAGCGGATCGTCGAGACGCGGCGCGAGCTGCGACAGGGCAATCCGAACGAAGAAGAGGTCATCGAAGGGGCGCGCGGCGGTTATTTCGGCGGCTTTCGGATACATAGCGTGCGGCTTCCGGGCGTATTCGCCCAGCAGGAGGTCATCTTCGGCGGCCATGGCCAGACGCTCAAGATCCGGCACGACAGCTACGACCGCGCGGGCTATATGCCCGGCGTGGCGACGGCCGTCAAGAAGATCGTGGACGTAACCGGATTGGTATACGGCTTCGAACATTTGCTCGACTGACTAACGAACGACACACTTAATATCCCGCTCCCGGGAGAGGAGACGCGGTTTAACGATGCTGAATATCGCACTGATCGCTCACGATCGCAAAAAAAGAAGAAATGGTCAACTTCGCCATCGCCTACGAGCACGTATTCAAGCCGCACAAGCTGTACGCGACAGGCACGACAGGCGCCCGGATCATGGAAAATACGTCGCTTAACGTGCACCGCTTCGCGTCGGGGCCGCTTGGCGGCGACCAGCAAATCGGCGCGATGGTCGCGACCAACGAGATGGACCTCATTATATTTCTTCGGGATCCGCTTATGGCCCAGCCGCACGAGCCGGACATCATCGCGCTGCTGCGTCTGTCCGACGTCCAGGGCATACCGGTGGCGACCAACGTCGCGACGGCGGAACTGCTGGTCAAATGTCTCGAGCGCGGGGACTTCGCCTGGCGCGAGCTCGTCCACAAGTACAAGCCGGGGATCGACGAATGAGCGACGCCGCGCAGCTTGACTTGCTCGTATTCGCGGCGCATCCGGACGACGCGGAGATCGGGATGGGCGGCACGATCGCCAAGGCAACGCGTGCGGGAAGCCGCGTCGGCCTTTACGATTTGACCTTCGCCGAGATGTCGTCCAACGGCGATCCGAAGACGCGACAGCGGGAGGCCGCCAGGGCAAGCGAGCTGTTGGGACTTGCCGTCAGGGGCAATCTCGGGCTGCCCGACCGCGGGTTGAAGGCGGGCTCGGAGCAGGTGGACAAGCTGGTCGAGGTCATTCGCCGGCATCGTCCGCGCATCGTGTTCGCGCCGTACTTCGAGGATAGGCATCCGGACCATACGGCATGCAGCCGGCTGGCCGAAGAAGCGGTATTCAACGCGAAGCTGCGCCGCTACAGGCCCGAATGGGACGCCTGGACGCCGGATGCTTTTTGTTACTATTTCATCAACGATATGCATACGCCCCAGCTGGTCGTCGATATTACAGAATACCAGGCGGTCAAAATGGAAGCGCTGGCCGCTTACCGGTCTCAATTCGCTCCGATGGAGGAGACGAAGGACTGGGTGCCTACGCCGCTCACGGCGGGCTATCTGGACCATGTAACCGCGCGGGACCGGCTGTTCGGCGCGCCTCATCGCGTCGCCTATGCCGAAGGCTTCATTTCCAAAGGACCGCTGAAGCTGGATATGTTTTAACTTCGCCGGTTCCCCAGTCCGATGATTGGCCGACGAAAGCATCACGAACGCCGGCGGCTCCCTTTGCACGGATACCTCGTTGTTAGACATTCATGCGAGGGCAAGCCCGCCGCTCACCCTCTGGAAGAAGGGATTCGCATTGAACAGACCGCTTAAGATCGGCATTACTTGCTATCCTTCGCTCGGCGGTTCCGGCGTCGTGGCCACCGAGCTGGGCAAGCTGCTGGCCGAGAAGGGACACGAGATTCATTTCATTACGCAGAGCATGCCTTTTCGCTTAGGCAAGTTTCAGCGCAACATCTATTATCACGAGGTGGAGGTGTCGGACTATTACGTGTTCCGATACCCGCCGTACGACCTGTCGCTCGCGAGCAAAATGCACCAGGTCGCGAAGCTGCAGGAGCTCGATCTGCTGCACGTCCACTACGCGGTGCCGCATGCCATCTGCGCCTTCCTGGCCAAGCAGATGTCCGGCGGCAAGCTTAAGATCGTCACGACGCTGCACGGCACGGACATCACGGTGCTTGCGCAAGACGAGACGCTCAAGGACATCATCCGGCTCGGCATCGGGGAGAGCGACGCGGTCACGGCCGTCAGCCGCGACCTGATCTGCGAGACGCAGGAGCTGCTCGACATTCGGACGCCGATCGAACTGACGTACAATTTCGTCGACAAACGCGTGTATTATCCGCGCGAAGTGTCGGAGATGCGCAAGGATTTTGCGGAGCCCCACGAAAAGGTGCTCATGCACATTTCCAACTTCCGTCCGGTAAAGCGAACGGCGGATGTGGTGGATATTTTCGCGAAGGTCAACGCGGAGCTGCCCGCCAAGCTGCTACTCGTCGGCGAAGGTCCGGATCTGCCGAAGATCCAGTCGAAAATCCGGTCGATGGGACTCGAACACCGCGTCCACTATCTCGGCAAGCAGGACGACGTCGCCGAGGTGCTGTCGCTGGCCGATCTCGTGCTGCTTCCTTCCGAAAAGGAAAGCTTCGGCCTCGTCGCGCTCGAAGCGATGGCCTGCGGCGTACCGACGATCGGCTCGACCGCCGGCGGCATTCCCGAACTCGTCGTGAGCGGGGAGACCGGTTTTCTTGCCCCGATCGGCCATACGTCCGAGATGGCGGCGCACGCCGTGCGGCTGCTATCGGACGAAGCGTTGTACGCGCAGTTCAGGGAAGCTTGCCTGATAAGATCGCGCACGCAATTTTGCAACGATCTGATAACCGCGCAGTACGAAAAAAATCTATTATAACGTGCTGGGCATGCCCGCCCCGATCACCGAACCGGTCTGCGAACGCCGCTGACCGGCGTCGGCTTCGCCGGACGGCGAAGCCCGGCCGGGGAAGAGGGGGGCGAGAGGCATGATGCGTTACGAAGGGGCGCAATGGGAAGCGGGGCTCGAGGTGCTCCATGCTTTAAACGAAGCGGGCGGCGAGGCTTATTTCGTCGGCGGCTGCGTCCGAGACGCCTTGCTCGGGATCGAAGCGAGCGATATCGATATCGCGGCTTCGGCCGATCCCGGCGAGGTGCTCCGCTTGTTTCCGGACGCGCTGCCGACGGGCCTCAAGCACGGCACGGTGACGGTTCGCCGTTCCGGCTTTTTTTTTTGAAGTGACGACGTTTCGCCAGGAAGCCGGCTACAGCGACGGCCGACGGCCGGACGACGTCTTTTTCGTGCGAGACGTTCGGGAAGATCTGGCGCGGCGCGATTTTACGATCAATGCCATGGCCGCGGGCGCCGACGGGAAGATCGTCGATCCGTTCGGCGGCATGGACGACTTGCAGGCGCGCAGACTTCGCGCAGTCGGGGAGCCGGCCCGGCGGTTCGACGAGGACGCGCTGCGGATCGTCCGCTGCGTGCGTTTTGCGGCGCGATACGGTCTCGCCATCGACGCGCCGACCTGGGCGGGCGTGCTCGCATGCCGTGACAAGCTTCGGCTCGTCGCGATGGAGCGTATCGGCGCGGAGCTGGACAAGATGATGGCCGCCGGCGATCCGGGACGCGCTTTCGGGCTGCTGCTGGCGGCGTCGCTGCCGGAGCGCTTTAAGCTGCCGCTGCCTGAGGGCTGGCTGGCGCAGTTGCGGCGCATCGAGGCGTCGTCGGCCGGCGCCGGGGAAACGACGACCCGGACGGCAAGCTCATCTCGGTCAGGGCTATCCCGGTATCTCCCCGAAACCGCGGATGCCGATCTGCGCTGGGCGGCGCTGATTCTCGCAGGCGCGGCTGCGCCCGAGGAAGCGGAAGCGGTCATGAAGCGGCTACACTTCGCGGGGAAAAGAATCAGGCGAATCAGCGACATCGTTCGCTTGCATTTAAGCATTGCCGCTTTAACGGATCCGGCGGATTGGCGCGGCGGCTGGACGATCGGCGTGCTGGACCGCGGTCTCGAGGCCGCGGCGGATTGGCGGACGCTATTCGGTGCGCAGGCGCTCCGCGCAGCGTTCGACGTGCCGGCCGAGCTGCATGCGGCGGCGGCCGGCTGGACGGCTGACATGCCGGCGGTCAGGATCGCGGATCTTGCGATCAGGGGCGACGAGCTTGCTTCTGCCGCGGACAATCCTCCGGGCCCCTGGATCGCAATCGCGCTGCGGAGGCTGCTCGAACAGGTCGCGCTGGGTGAGTTGGACAACGATAAAGAAACGCTGAAGAGCGCTTTTCTGAACGCGCACCGGAAACGTTTAAAGTAAAAGCGCCGTAACCGCCTTGCGCGGACGAGGCCGTAAACCGGAAATGGATGGCAAGTCGTACCGCGCGCGCAGGAAGGCCGCGGATCCGAATGCAGCAGTCGCCAACGGATAGAAAAGGTGCGGCATGTTACGACGCCGGGCCTCGGCAGTCCGAACAGAAAGGGGAGCAACCATGGAACAATCTCAGCTGTTGACGCTGCTTGAAGAAAAACGGGACTTGTTCGTCTCCGGCGAGGAAATCAGCCGGCTGCTCGGCGTGAGCCGAACCGCCGTCTGGAAGCAGATCCGCAAGCTCGAGGCCGAAGGCTTCGCGATCGAAGCCGTGCCGCGCAAAGGCTACCGTCTGACCGGCAGGCCTTCCCGCCTGAATGCCGCGGAGCTTCAGAGCAAGCTCGGGACGACGGCGTTCGGCAGGCACTTGCACATTCGCGAAGTCGTCGCTTCCACGCAGGACGTGCTGCGCGAGCTCGCGGAGAAAGGCGCGCCGGAAGGCACGCTCGTCATCGCCGAACGCCAGGACAACGGGCGGGGGCGAATGGGCCGTTCATGGGTGTCGCCGCCCGGACGCGGCGTGTCGATGAGCCTGCTGCTGCGCCCCGACGTTCCGCTGCAGCTGGCGCCGCAGCTTACGCTGCTCGCCGCGGTCGCCCTCTGCAGGAGTTTGGGCCGGGAGACCGGCCTGCAGATCGGAATCAAGTGGCCGAACGACCTGCTCGTGGACGGCCGCAAGATCAGCGGCATTTTGCTGGAGTCCGCTACCGAAGACGAGCGGCTCCGCTATGTCGCCGTCGGCCTGGGCATCGCGGTGAACCTGGACCCGGGCGATTATCCGGAGGCGCTCCTCGCGCGCGCGGTGTCTCTTAAAATGGCGGCCGGACGCGCCTTCGACAGGGCGGCGCTGATCGCCGCCGCGCTGCTCGAATTCGAACAGCTATACGCTTTGTATAAGGAACAAGGCTTCGAGCCGATCCGCATCCTGTGGGAGACCTATTCGGTCACGTTGAACCGGACCGTCTCCTTGAACGCGGGTCATGGATTTTTCGAAGGCGTGCCGCGCGGCTTGGACGACAGCGGAGGACTTCGCGTCGAACTGCCGGACGGCGGCTTCCGCACGATCTATTCGGCGGAGATCGGCGACGCTGCGCCGCTGCCGAACGCCAAGGGCTAGAAGGGTCGTAGACGGCGCCGCATGGGCGAACCGCACCGTTTACGCGCGGAGTCCGCTCTGTTATAATATAGCTCTCGGGCGGTATCATGACGAACCGCACCGGGAGACATGCTAACCAATGACGCGCTTTGCCTGAAGAACCGAATACCCGTGATGATTCGCGGCGGATTCTGCTCTGAGCCCAAGGGACCGAGACAGAAGGACGTGAAGCGTTCCTGCTGAATGGACACCTTCTTTGCTCATGGGCAAACGAAGGTTTTTTTTGCGCGCTCGGATGGCTGGCCGCCCACAGAAGGGAGCCCGAACGTATGAGTCAACCGTTAACGCCGCCAAAATTAAAATCGATGAAAGCCCAAGGCTCGCCGATCGCCATGGTGACCGCCTACGATTACCCGTCCGCAAGACTGGCCGAGGAGGCCGGCGTAGATGTCATTCTCGTCGGAGACTCGCTCGGCAACGTCGTGCTCGGCTACGAGACGACCGTCCCGGTCACGCTCGAGGATATGATCTACCATACGAGAGCCGTCGTCCGTGGCGCTCCCAGTACGATGATCGTGACGGACATGCCGTTCGCGACGTACCGCGGGAGCAAGGAGCGGACCCTCCGCAACGCCGCGCGGCTCATGCAGGAGGGCGGCGCCCACGCGGTCAAGCTCGAAGGCGGAGCGGAGCTTGCCGACGAGATCGCGCTGCTCGTGTCCGCAGGCATTCCCGTGATCGGGCATTTGGGACTCACCCCCCCAATCGGTGCTGCAGATCGGGGGCTACAAGGTGCAAGGCCGCGACGAATCCGAAGCCGCGCGGCTGCTGGCCGACGCGAAGGCGCTCGAGCAGGCCGGCGCCGCCGCCGTCGTGCTCGAGCTGGTCGTCGAGCCCGCCGCAGCGGCGGTATCGCGCGCGCTGTCGATTCCGACGATCGGCATTGGCGCCGGACGCGGGTGCGACGGGCAAGTGCTCGTCTACCACGACCTCATCCGGTACGGCTCGGGCATCCGCGACAAACGTTTCGTAAAAGCCTACGCGGACGTCGGCGAGACGATTCGCGGCGCCGTTTCCCAATACGTTAACGAAGTGAAAACCGGCCGGTTCCCGGAAGAAAGCCATGCGTTCCCGATGCAGGTACAGACCACGGAAGCGCCGACCACCAAACTGTACGGAGGCGAAGCCCAATGACGGCAACTTTGACATCGACGCCCCTGGTCGTCCGCACGATCCCGGAAATGCGCGAAGCGATCCGCACCCATCGGGCGGCGGCAGGCGCGACCGCTTCCGTCGGCTTCGTGCCGACGATGGGCTTTTTGCACGACGGCCATGCGAGCCTGATCGGCAGATCCGCCCGGGAAAACGGGCTGACCGTGCTCAGCATTTTCGTCAATCCGCTGCAGTTCGGTCCGAACGAAGATTTCGAACGTTATCCGCGGGACGAAGCGAGAGACCTTGAAGTAGCCGCCCGCGCCGGCGCGGACATCGTCTTTATGCCGAGCGTCGCCGAGATGTATCCGACGCCGGCCGCGACGCAGATCGCCGTCTCCGGCGTCACGGAGCGCCTGTGCGGGGCGAGCCGGCCCGGACACTTCGACGGCGTCGGCATCGTCGTGACGAAGCTGCTGAACATCGTGCAGCCCGATCGCGCGTACTTCGGCTTGAAGGACGCTCAGCAGGTCGCCGTCATCGAACGGATGGTCGCCGATCTCAATCAACCGGTCGAGATCGTGCCCTGCCCGATCGTTCGGGAATCGGACGGCCTGGCCATGAGCTCGCGCAATGTATACTTGTCGGAAGACGAACGGCGCGAAGCGCTCGTCATCTCCCGCACGCTGGCCAACGTTCCCGCATGGATCGGTGCGGGCAAGGACGCCGCGCAATTGACGGCCGCCGTGAAGGATGGCATTTCGGCATCGCCTTTGGCCGATATCGACTACGTCGAAACGCTGACCTATCCCGGGCTGCAGCCGCCCGCCCCCGAGGCGCCGCTCTCCGCCTCCGGCGAGCGGATCATCGTCGCGGCGGCGGTCCGGTTCGGACGCACGCGCCTTATCGACAATATTCTGATCACCACTCCGGAGGCCTGAGACGCTATGATGAGACAAATGATGAAGTCCAAGCTTCATAGGGCGACGGTGACCGAAGCCAACCTGAATTATGTCGGCAGCATTACGATCGACGAAGATCTGTTGGATCTGGTCGATATTTTGCCGGATGAAAAGGTGCAAATCGTAAACAACAACAACGGCGCGAGGTTCGAAACCTATACGATTCCCGGACCGCGGGGCTCCGGCGTCGTCTGCCTGAACGGCGCCGCGGCGCGGCTCGTGCAGCCGGGAGACAAGGTAATCATTATCGCTTATGGCTACATGGAAAACGAAGAAGCGAAACGGCACAAGCCGAAGGTCGCCATATTGGACGAAGGCAACCGCGTCGTTCAAATGATGGCGCAGGAACCTCATTCGACCGTCGTCTGAAGCGTATGAAAGGCCTCCGGCAAACGCAGAATGAGCATTACAATTCGTCTGCGACTGGGGGCCTTCATCCGTGATTCAGCCTTTTTTCTCCGCCATGAACGACGTGTTGGACGAGATGATCGAACGCTATCCGAATTCGACGCCGGACGAAAAGTTGGCGCTGGAAGAGCAATGGAACGTGTTAAAATCGATGAGTGATGATATCATTGAGTCATGGCTCGCGCTCGAGGAAAAAATGGGCGATTACAGGCGCCGCCGCCAGGCGGACGATGCGGGTGGCTGCAAGGCCAAGCCCGCGGTCGCCGCGATGCCCGCCGAATGGCCCGTTCCGTTCGTGAAAGGCCAAGGATACTTCAAGCTGCACATGTTCCGCGAGTGCGCATGCCAGTTCGAGCAGCTGCTCTCCCGGCACGCGGAATGGTCGCTTGCGCGGCTGTACCTCGCGATGAGCAGAATGCATCTCGGCGAATTCGCCGAAGCGCACCGTCATTTTCAACTCGTCGCGGGGACGGCCGACGAGCCCAGACTTCAGGCGATCGCCTTCAACGCGATGGGCTGCGTGCAGGCGGTACAAGCGAATTTGGCGCAGGCCCAGCACTTTTTTCGGAAAGCGATGGAGCTCGATCCCGGCTTCGCGGACGCGAAGCACAATTTGGACGCTTGTCTTTGCGATTCGGACAGCGTACAGCTCTCCTTCGGCAGCGCCGAACTGACGGCGCTCGCGCCTATCTAATCTCGACAGGCCGCGACGAAGGCGAAGTGCAAGAAAGGAAGTCAATTCATGAAATTCGCGGTACTCGACTTCGAGACGACGGGAACGTCGTCCCAGCACGATGAAATCATCCAAATCGGCATCGCGGTCGTGGACGACACGGGCGCGGTGTCTTCCGTATATCAATCGCTCGTGAAGCCGTCGCGTTCGATCCCGGCTTTCATTACGACCTTGACGGGAATCGGGGACGCGGACGTCGCCGGCGCGCCCGCCATCGAAGATGCGGTTGCCGAAATGGTGCCGCTGCTTTCGGATGCCGTGCTCGTCGCGCACAACGCCGGCTTCGACGCCGCCTTTTTGCAGGCCGCTCTCGACAAGAGCGGTTATTTGCCGTTTTCGGGCAGGGTGCTGGACACGGTCGATCTGGCGAGGCTGGTCTTTCCGTTTTTGCCTTCGTACCGGCTGACGGCGATCACGCACGGGCTCGGCATCGCGCACGACCGGCCGCACCAGGCCGACAGCGACGCGCTCGCCACCGCCGAAGTGCTGACGGCCTGCATCGGCAGGCTAAGGTCGCTGCCGACGCTCACGCTCGAACGGCTCTGCGAGCTGACGGACGGCGAGCGCAGCGACCTCGGCTGGCTTCTGTCGTCGCTTCGCGCGGAGCGGGACACGACTTGGTTCGAAGAGCCGGACGGCTACCAGTACTACCGCCAGTTCGCGATGCGGATCGCCGACTGGACGGACGACGACGAAGGCCGCGAGGCGCAGCGGCTTCAAGCCGAGCGCGAGCTGGCGGACATGCCGTTCGAATCGTATCTCGACGCCGTCGAAGGTCGCATGAAGACGCTGTTTCCGGGCTACGAGCCCAGAGAAGGACAGCGCATCATGTACGACGAGGTGCACGGGGCGTTGAGCGAAGACGCCCACCTGCTGGTCGAAGCAGGCACCGGAACGGGCAAGTCGCTCGGCTATTTGCTGCCCTCCCTTTATTATGGATTAAAAGAAAATAAAAAAAATCGTCGTGACGACGCATACGATCCAGCTGCAGGAGCAGCTGCGACAACGCGACCTTCCGCTGCTGCAGGACGTGCTCCCGGTGCCGTTCAAGGCGGCGGTGTTCAAAGGAAGAAGCAACTATATGTGCCTCCGCAAGTTCGAGCAGCAGATGCAGACGCCGGCGTTCGCGCTGTCGCGGGAGGAAGCCGTGGCGCGCGGGCAGCTCGCCGTCTGGCTGTCGGAGACCGAGCGGGGAGAAGCGGAGGAGCTGAACCTCGGCAGCCGCGCCAAGGAGGAGTGGAACGCCGTCGCGAGCGACGCGGATTCCTGCTTGAACCGGCAGTGTCCGTGGTTCCGCAAATGCTTCTATCATCGCGCGCGGCAGGATGCGCTCAAGGCGGATCTGGTCATTACGAATCATGCCATGGTATTCACCGACATGCGCGCGGAGCATCGGCTCCTTCCCGCATACGACCGGCTCATCGTCGACGAGGCCCATCATATGGAAGAGGTGGCGAGCAATCATCTCGGGCGCAGGATCGGATACGGCGCGCTTCCTGCCGCCTTGGCGAGACTCGCGAAGGACGCCCGGACGGGACAGCTGCCGAGCCTGATCTCCCAGCTGACAGGCACGGCCGAGAGCGCGAGCGGCACTTGGGCGGAGAAGCTGGAGGAGCTGCTGCCGCGCGTGCAGGAGCTGCGGGAATCATGGGAACAATGGACGGACAGGCTCTACGCCCTGTTGGCGTCCGGCGCGGCCGCGGACGAGACGGGCGGTCTGAGCTACCGGCTGAAGCCCGATGCCATGCCGAGGGATTGGGAATCGATCCGCGTAGACGGGGACAACGTCGTGCTGCGCCTTTCCGACCTCGTGCGGCCGCTGGAGAGACTGCTCGCGGAGATTCGGGACCGAAGCGAGGATCTCGCCCTGCAGAGCCTCTTGACCGACATGAACGGCTCGGTGAAGGAGCTGTCGACCGTGCGCGGCGACCTGCAATCGTTCGTTTCGATGTCCGAGACGGAGTGCGTCTATTGGATCGAAGGGCATACCCAATACAAGAGCCGTTCTTTATGGATGTATATCGTGCCGGCGGACGTCAGCGGCCTGCTGAAGGAAGGCTTGTTCGGACAAAAGGACAGCATCGTTCTGACGTCGGCGACGCTGACGGTGGACAAGTCGTTCCAATATGTCAAGGAGCAGCTCGGCCTGGACGAAGCGGAGCAGCAGGGCAAACTGCGAACCGCGCAGCTTCCTTCGCCATTTAACTACCGGCAGCAAGCGCTGCTGCTCATTCCCAGGGACTTCCCGTCGATCAAAGGCCGGGACGGCGAAGCCGCGTTTTTGCAGGCGCTCACGACCTCGCTGGCCGAGGTCGCGACCGAGACCCGGGGCCGCATGCTCGTGCTGTTCACCTCGCACAAGATGCTGAAGTCGGTATACGAGCCGCTCAAGTCCGCGCTAGCCCCGGTCGACATTCAAGTGCTCGGGCAGGGGATGGACGGCAGCAAGCCGCAGCCGGCTGACGAGCCAGTTCATGGAGCAGCCTCGCTCGGTACTGCTCGGTACGAGCAGCTTCTGGGAGGGCGTGGATCTGCCGGGAGACGCGCTGACCTGTCTTGCGATCGTCCGGTTGCCTTTCCAGCCGCCGAACCATCCGGTCACGGAGGCCAAGAGCGAACGCCTGACCGCGCAGCGCAAAAACCCGTTCATGAAGCTGTCGCTGCCCCAGGCGGTCATCAAGTTCAAGCAAGGTTTCGGCCGGCTCGTGCGCACCGCTTCGGACAAGGGCATCGTCGTCCTGTACGACACGCGCGTCATCGACACGAGCTACGGCAAATACTTTTTGTATTCGCTGCCCGGACCCAAGATGGAGCATCTGCCGCTGGCGGGCCTCGTGCCGCGCGTGCGCGAATGGCTGCATCCGTCCGAGCCCGCTTCCGCCGAAACCGCCGCGGATGCCGAGCGTCCGCATGCGTCGCCGCCGGCGGTCGGCGCGCCGGCCGCGCGGCCGGGCAAGCAATCGACCGTACCGGCCGCCGAAGCCGATGCTTCCCGGTACGAGCCCGAGCAGGCTCCGGCACAGGCGAAGCCAAAGCGGGCGAGAGCGAAAAAATCGAAGCAGGAAACCGACGCAACGGAAGGAGAAGTCTCCAGTTGAAGCAAATCAAAATATCTGAAGCGGTCGTCAGACGCCTTCCGATCTATCTGCGCTACTTGAACGAGCTCAGCATCAGCGACGTCCAGACCGTGTCTTCGCAGGACCTGGGAGACAAGCTCGATCTCAATCCCGCCCAAATCCGCAAGGATCTCGCCTACTTCGGCGAATTCGGCCGGAAAGGCGTCGGCTACAACGTCGGATATCTGATCGAGAAGATCCGCCATATTCTGAACCTCGACCGTCCGATTCACGTGGCGCTCGTTGGCGCGGGCAATCTCGGGAGAGCGCTGTGCAACTACAACATGTACCTGAAAGACAATATGAAAATCGTCTCGGTATTCGACGACGACCCCGCCAAAAAAGGGGTGGCGATCGGCCATTTGACCGTCAACCCGATTCAGATGCTGCCGGACGAGGTGAAGGACAAGGACATCTCGATCGGCATCATCACCGTGCCGGCCAGCGAGGCGCAAAAAAGTCGCTGACCGCTTCGTGGAAGCGGGCATCCGGGCGATATTGAACTTCGCGCCGACGGTGCTCAAAATACCGGCTGGCATCCGCATTCACCACGCGGACTTCACGAGCGACCTGCTGAGCCTGGCCTATTATATGGATCACGATTCGGATTCGGACGGCGCGCAACAGCCCGTCCCGACCGACGATGCAGAAGGAGCGGAACAATGAAACGTTGGCTGATCGAGAACGGTATTTTCGCGGAGCCGTCCGCGGAACGGCAAATTTTCGAAGGGTGGCTCAGCGTCGTGGACGGTTATATCGCCGCTTCCGGCGAGGGCGCGGCGCCGCCTGAGGTGCGCGACGGCGCCGAGGAGATCGTAAACGGCAAAGGGCTGCTGTTCATGCCGGGATTGATCAACACGCACGGTCATGCCGCGATGTCGCTGCTGCGCGGGCTGGCGGACGATCTCGTGCTGCAGGATTGGCTGGAGAATCATATGTGGCCGATGGAAGCGAAATTTACGGGAGACGACGTCTACTGGGGCACGTCCCTCGCGGCGGCGGAGATGATATTGAGCGGGACGACGACGTTCGTCGATATGTACGACCACATGGACAAGGTCGCCGAAGTCGCCGTCCAAGCGGGTCTTCGGGCAACGCTGACGCGCGGCGTCATCGGTCTTTGTCCGCCCGACGTCCAGACGGCGAAGCTGAACGACGCCATTCAGTTCGCCAAGACCTGGCAAGGCGCGGCGGACGGCCGCATTCAGGTGATGATGTCCCCGCATTCGCCGTATACGTGTCCGCCCGACTATATCGAACGGATCGTCGCGGCCGCCCACGAATTGAACTTGCCGCTTCATACGCATATGTCCGAGACCGCGGCGGAAGTGGCGCTGAACGTGAACCAATACGGCGCGCGTCCGGTCGAGCACCTGGACAAGCTCGGACTGTTCTCCCGGCCTTCGCTCGTCGCCCATGCCGTACATCTGAACGACGAGGAGATCGCGCTGCTCGCCGAGCGCCGCGTCGCCGTCTCGCACAACCCGGTCAGCAATCTGAAGCTGGCCAGCGGGGTGGCGAGAGTGCCCGAGCTGCTTCGCGCCGGCGTGACGGTCTCGCTCGGCACGGACAGCGCGGCGAGCAACAATAATCTCGACCTGTTCGAAGAGATACGTCTTGCTGCCTTGCTGCACAAGGGCGTATCGGGCGATCCCACGGCCGTTCCGGCTGGCGAGGCGCTGCGCATGGGCACGCTTTACGGCGCCCGTTCGATCGGGCTAGGAGACGTGACCGGCAGCCTGCGTCCCGGCTTCAAAGCGGATATTACCGCCGTCTCGATCGACAAGCCGCATTTTATGCCGCGCACCGATTATATTTCCCACCTCGTGTATTCGGCCAGCGGCGCGGACGTCGCGCATGTATGGGTCGACGGCCGCCGCATCATGCGCGATCGCGAGCTGCTGACGCTTGACGTCGAGCGCATCCGCCACGAAGCGCAGCGCTGCTTCGAGAGGCTGCGGGGATGACGCCGAGCCGCATCGCCGAACGAAGGCGCCAGTCGGTATGGACGGGCTGGCGGCTGACGCTCATCGCGCTCGGCTTCCTCGTCTTTCTCGCTGTCGTATTCGTCGTTTACATTCGAAGCGCGGATGCCGAATACCGCGGCGAGGAGCGGGCCGCGGCGGCAAAGGCCAAGCAGGAAGCGGGGCTGACCGGAATCGACAAGGTGTCCAAGCATGTATGGGACGATTCGATCTGGGTCGTCGAAGGCAAGGATGCCGCCGGCACGGCTTGGTTCGTATGGCTTCGCGAGGACGGCGCGGTCAAGGAGAAAGCTTCGGACGGCTACGGCGAAGACAGCATCCGCAGCCGATTCAATGCCGAGCATCCGGGCAAAAAGATCGTGCGTCTGCTGCCCGGGTGGTTTTCGGGACAGCCCGCCTGGGAGCTGCGTTATACGGACGATCCAGGCACGAAGCGGCAAGCGATCGTTTTTTATTCCTTCAAGGACGGGAGCCAGCTGAGGACGTATAATTTGGTTTCATAGTTCGGTTGCCGTACAAATCTCGTCGGCATCCGATTGCATCGCCGACCTGCGCCTTTGCTGCGCAGGTCTTTTTTTGCGATCGTTCCAGTAACTGGGGATCGGGAATCGAGGGGGGGATCCGCATATCGCAAACGGCAGTTATGTATGTACGTCGTTATGCTGTCGTCTTTTCGCGAGCAACCTACCATTTACCCCGCGCGCAAATATTTGACACAACTTTTTTAAGCGATGATATATATTTAGTCTATCAAATTATGATATACTAGCTGATGTATTGTTGATGCAGAGGACGTTGCGAACGATTTTACAACAGATTAAAGGAGGCCAATGCCTAAATGAAATTGCGAATCCTGCCTATAGCGACGACGGCCGTTATATCCGCGGCGCTGTTGTTCGGCGGTTGGTTTGCTTATCGTCATTATGGCGTGGAGCAGCCGCTCGACCGCGCTGCGGCGAACGTACCGGGCGTCGAATCGGCCAGCTCGGACATGAACGCGGACGGCGTCACGATCAAGGTCAAGCTTAGCGACACCGCTGATCTTGCCGATGTATATAGAACGGTGAAGGAAGAGGGCGCCCGCGCGATCGGCTCGAAGAGCCTGACGCTCGTCGCCGAGAATCCCGATAACGAAGCGCTTGAAAAAGTGTGGCGTTCGGCGCTGTTCGACGTCGCCCAGGCGATGGACCGCAAAGAATATACCGCGATCCGCGACGCGATGGCCAAGCTGCAGTCGCAGACGCCGGGGCTTAGCGCATCCACGGAGATCGACGAAGAAAACGTATATATCAGCCTGCGTCTCTCCGGCAGCGCCAAGTACGTGATTCTTCCTCGCCAGGGCGAGCAGATGGGGGTGTGGCCGAATGCGTAACTGGAGATCCTACGGTAAAGAGATGGCGATCGGCTTCGTGCCCGTGTTTATCGCGTTCATGATCTTCGTCGGCGTGCCCGCGCTTCCGCTGCTGCTTGGCGCAGGGCTCGTCGGCGGTCTGTTGTTCATGGCCAAATCGCGCAGCGGCATGGCGTTCGGCGGCGCGGCGCGCAAGGGTCCGTCGCGTCCGCCCGCGTATTTGACCTTCGAGGATATCGGCGGGCAGGAGCAGGCGAAGCGCGAGCTCGTCGAGGCGCTCGACTTTCTCGTACAGCGCGAGCGCATCGCGAAGCTCGGCATACGTCCGTTGAAGGGCATTCTGCTTACCGGCCCTCCGGGAACGGGCAAGACGCTGCTGGCCAAAGCTGCGGCGAAGCATACGAATTCGGCGTTCGTGGCGGCGTCCGGCAGCGAGTTCGTCGAGATGTACGTCGGCGTGGGCGCCGGCCGCATCCGCGACATTTTCCGTCAGGCGCGCACGCTGGCCGCCAAGCAGAAGCGCGACAGCGCGATCATCTTCATCGACGAGATCGATGCGATCGGCGGCAAGCGCGACGGCAGCCAGAACAAAGAGTACGACCAGACGCTCAACCAGCTGTTGACCGAAATGGACGGCATTCAAGGCGACGAGTCGGTCCGCGTGCTGATCATCGCCGCGACCAACCGCAAAGAGCTGCTGGATAACGCGCTCACCCGCCCCGGCCGATTCGACAGGCACATCCAGGTCGATATGCCGGACCGGCACGGCCGCGAGCACATTCTTCGCCTGCACGCCAGGAACAAACCGCTGTCCGAAGAGGTGTCCTTGGACAAGGTTGCCGAGGAAACGTTCGGCTTCTCGGGGGCGCAGCTCGAGAGCGTCATGAACGAAGCCGCGATCTACGCGATGCGCGAGGAGAGCGAAGTGCTGCGTCCCGCGCATCTGGCCCAGGCGATCGACAAAGTCATGATGGGCGAGCGGATGGACCGCGAGACGACGAGCGAGGAGCGGGAGCGCGTCGCGCTTCACGAGCTGGGCCATGCGATCGTCGCCGAGAGCGTGCGGCCGGGCAGCGTCGCGCAGGTGTCGCTCACGCCGCGCGGGCAAGCGCTCGGGTACGTGCGGCATCATCCGCGCAAGGACAGCTATCTGTACACGAAGACGTATCTCGAGGCGCAGATCCAGATCGCGCTCGGCGGCGCGGTTGCCGAAGAGCTGCATTACGGCGGCCGCAGCACCGGTTCGCGCGGCGACTTCGACCAGGCGACCAACATCGTCAAAACATTGATCGAGTCGGGCATGACGGATCTCGGGATCATCCATCCCGAGGCGCTTACCGCCGAGCAGTGGTCCAAGGAAAACGGCCGAATTCTGGACGCCTTGACGGATGCGACCCGCAAGCTGCTGTCCGGTCAAATGGATACTTTTGCGAAGCTGCTCGACATTTTGATCCGCGAAGAGACGTTGTCGGGCGAGGAGCTGCGCGCGCATTTGAACGCCGCTGCCGCCTGATCCAATCGAAGAGGCCGTTCCGCTTAGCCGAGCAAGGCTGCGGGACGGCCTCGTTTATGTTGACGGCGCTGGTTCCTGCAAAAAGTTGCCTGCAACGCATAGGAGCGACAGGAAATGACCGAACCAAATAATTGTGGTAACATAATAATTTGAACCGGAAGTCATTTGTCTTCGTCCAATAATGAGGTGGTTGTTTGCAGAACTCCGACGCCAATTTCGAATATCTAAAATACATGAGCGATTCCGACGACAAAAAAACGGTGCTCCACGAACTGATGACCGCTTACGGCAAAGAGGTGTGGAACTTCGCCTACAGCCTGACGCGCAAGTGGGATGTGGCGGACGACGTTACGCAGGACGTTTTCGTCAAGGTTTTCAAAAACCTGGACACGTTCCGGAGCGACTCGTCCATCCGCACCTGGCTCCTGACGATCACGCGCAACACGGTGATCGATCACCAGCGCTCCGCTTTCGTCCGGCGCGTGTCGCTGACGGACTGGAGTCTGGAGACGGGGGAGCGGCGTTCCGTCGAGGACGATGTCATCGAACAGTACGCCGTCAACGAGCTCTGGAAGCAGGTGCTCAAGCTGCCGGTCAAATCCCGCGAGGTACTTATCCTGTACGCCCACCATCAGCTGTCGCTGAAGGAGATCGCGGACGTGCTGGGCGTGACCGAGGGAACCGTCAAGTCGCGGATGTTTCACGCTCGTCGCAAAATCGCGAAAATGAAGGAGCGCAACGGCCATGGAACCGAATGATAAAGACCTCAAGCAGCAGCTATCGCGCGGCCCGCTCATCAAACACGGTTTCGACGCGCGTCTCGTCGCCCGCATCGAAGAGGCGATCGAGCGTCCCGACCGGCGACGCCACCCGCTCCTTCGGTTCGGCTGGCACGGCGCGGGTCTCGCGGCGATGGCCGTACTGCTTTTATTCGCAGGCCTGTGGCATTGGTCGTTCGGCTCGGGCGGACCGGCCGGCACGATCAACCTGCAGCGGGCCGGACAGACCGCCGGCACCGACGCGCCGTTATTCGCCGACGCCGACGCCGAACTGCATTCCGCCCTGCTGCTCGGCCTTCGCGCGGATCCGAAGAGCGAGGACGGCAGCGTCGTCAGCAGCTACCGCACGCTTTTTATCGCGCCGGAGGACGGGCAGTTCGAGCTGTCGGCCCAGGGCGACGGCATCGTCATGCCGTACGGCCAGAACTTTTGGAAGATCGAAGCGGTATCTTCCGATGCGGGCAGTCCAGCTCCGGCCCAGAAGCTGATCGCCTACCCGGTGACCGGCAAGGAAGCGGCCAAGACCGACGTGGGCGCGCTTCGCGAGACGTCCGCTGCGCCGCTGGCCGAACGGCTGCTGTTCGTCGGCAACAAATACGTCTCGGTCGAACAAAATCCGTCCGATGCCCCCCAACCGCGTTTACCGATGGGTGAAGGACATGGATCAACTGGCGGCCGGCGCCCAGCGCAGGGTGTTCGAGCCCGAATCGGAGCCGCACGTCTCGCTGGAAGAAGCGATGAAAACGGCGGAAACCGCCACCGAGACGCCGGTCGCGCAAAAAAGATCCGGCCGCATCCGAGCAGCGCACCGAGCAATGGTCCATTATCCGACGCACCGGCAGTTGGGTCGCGGCGGCGGCCGATACGGCCGGTCAGCCTTTCGCGCCGCTCGCGAACAGGACGCTGGCCGAGCTGCCCACGCCGCTTCCCGAATCGATCAACAAGTTCGACACGCTTTATCCGACCTGGTCGCAGATTCTTGAGATCGAACCGGGCGCCAAGGACGCGTTTTCGTCGCCTAACGAGGACATGCTCGTTATCGTCCTGGACGACGAGCTCGTCGTTTACCCTTACCATTTGCAGGGTGGAGACCAGGACCCGCTCCGTATTCCGCTTCGTTCGAACGAATCGCTGATCATGGCCCAATGGGCCAAAGAAGACAAATACCTGGACAGCTGGAAAAAACAGCTCGCTACGGTGCTGGACGACGATTCGATTGCATCAAGCGTGAAATAGCTGCCTCATCAAAGGCTGCAATTCGTCGCCGCTGCGGGAATTGCAGTTTTATTTTGCAACGATACTTTACTGTATTAACGCGGTGATGTATTATATGGCTAATTCGACATAAAGGAGCTGACCTTCAACGTGGAAAACCGTCAATCGTTTTCACGACAAGCCTTTCACTTGCCCGGTGTCCGCGCCGCGTCCGGCCCGTCCCCCCGCGCCGCGCTCGCAGGCATGCAGCCTTACGCGCCCGGACGCTCGATCTCGGATATCCGGGCGGAATTCGGACTCGAGCGTGTGGTCAAGCTGGCATCCAACGAAAATCCGCTCGGTCCGTCGCCGCTGGCGCTTCAAGCCGTACGAGACGCGCTGCCCGACATGCACCGGTATCCCGACGACCGCGCCGTGCCGCTTCGAAGCAGGCTGGCGGAGAAGTTATCTTTGCAAGCTTGCCAGTTCATCGTAGCGAACGGCGCCGACGAGCTCATCACGCTGATCTGCGAAGCTTATCTCGAGCCGGGCGACCGGATCGCGACGTTCGCGCCGACGTTCAGCGAGTATGGCTTCGGCGCCCGGCTCATGAACGCGGAAATTGTCGCGGTGCCGCTCGCGGATTCGTTCGCGCTGCGGGCGGACGACCTGCTCGCCGCGGTGGACGCCCGCACGAAGCTCGTTTTCGTCTGCTCGCCGAACAATCCGACCGGCACGTACTTGCCGAAGGCGGAGCTTGAATACCTGCTCTCCCGATTGCCGAACGGATGCCTGCTCGTGCTGGACGCCGCTTACTCGCATTTCGCGGACGCGCAGGATTATGCGGACGGATTCGAGCTGCTGCGGGCGGGAGCCCGGCTCGTCGTGCTGCAAACCTTTTCCAAAGCCTACGGGCTTGCGGGCATCCGGGCGGGCTTCGCCGCGGGTCCGGCTGACGTCGTCGCACATTTGCTCGCCGTCAAAGAACCTTTTAACGTGAACGCGCTCGCCCAAGTCGCTGCCAGAGCGGCGCTGGACGACGAGGCTCACCTGAAGGCGACATTGCGCACGAACGCCGTTGGACGAGACCGCTTGCGCGAAGGCCTCGATCGTCTTGGCGTGCGGTCCGTCAAGTCGCAGTCCAACTTTATGCTCGCACACTTCGGCGCAAGGGCGTCATTTGTTTACGAGCAGTTGCTTCGACGGGGCGTCATCGTTCGCGACGCTGCGGGTTGGGGGCTGCCCGAATGGCTGCGCGTCTCGGTCGGGACCGCGGAGGAGATCGACCTGCTGCTCGCTTGCCTGACCGATGTTTTGCGATCGGCGGATTAGGCGCGCGGCGAGCCTAAAAGCGCCGTTCGATCGGCCAAACCGGTCTTCCGGGGCATCCTGGCGGCGTCCATTCGCGCTTGTCACAGTCCCGACGCAAAACCGACGCAAACCATTCCCGGATTCCGCGGTCGTCGTCGGTTTATGTCGGTCGGCGGGTATGTTAATATGGGAAAGTCAGGTTGGATGCAGAACGTGCAACCGGGAAGGGGAACGGCGTATGTTTCGGACGATCGGCGTAGTAGGAGCGGGGACGATGGGCCAGAGCATCGCGGAGATGCTGGCCGCCAAAGGGCTGGACGTGCATATGACCGACAGCTCCGGTTCGCGCCTGAAGCAGGCGCAGGCCGCGCTCGAGAAAAACTTGGACCGTCAGATCGAGCGCTGGGCCATTACCCAAGCGGAGAAAAAATTGATATTGAACCGGATCCACGCCGAACCTTCGCTCGAGCATCTGGCCGAGTGCGACTTGATCATCGAGACGATCAGCGAAGACCTGGAAAGCAAAAAAACGGTGTTTCAGCAACTGGACGACATAATTCCCGAGGACCGCGTGCTGGCGAGCAATACATCGACGCTCAGCCTCACCGAGCTGGCCAGCGTGACCAGGCATCCCGAGCGGGTGATCGGCATGCACTTCGTTTATCCGGCGTTCCGGATCGACGTCGTGGAGATCGTCCGGGGCTTGCAGACGTCGGACGACACGTTCGAGCGGACGAAGGAGTTCATCGAGCGCGACCTGTCCAAAAAAAGGCGTCATGGTTTTCGAATCTCCCGGCTTCGTCACGACGCGGCTCATCTGCCTGCTCATTAACGAATCGCTGAACGTGCTGCAGGAAGGCGTAGCCTCGCCGGAGGATATCGACGCCGCGATGCGCATCGGCTATCAGTTTCAATACGGACCGCTCGAGATGGCGGACCGGTTCGGCCTGGACTCGGTATGGGCGGCGCTCGACCGCATGTTCAGGGAGTACGGCGAGCTCAAGTACCGGCCGTCGATCCTGTTGAAGAAGAAGGTGCGCGCAGGCCAGCTCGGCGTGAAGACGGGACAGGGCTTCTTCAAGTATACGAAGGACGGTGAGCGCCAGCCATGAACGTGCTAGTCATCAACGCGGGGAGCTCCTCGCTGAAGTACCAGCTGTACGATATGAAGACGGAAAACGTGCTCGCCAAAGGCCGCGTGGAACGAATCGGCATGGAGTCGTCGATTTTGACGCACGAAGTCGAGGGGCAGCCGGAGGTGCGCGAGGTGAGCGAAATACTCGAGCATACGACGGCCGTGCGCAAGGTGCTCGACATGCTGACCCACAGGCGCTTCGGCGTGCTTCGCAACATCGACGAGGTCCAGGCCGTCGGCCACCGGATCGTCCACGGGGGAGAGACGTTCAGCGAATCGGTGCTCATCGACGCGGACGTGAAGCTGGAGGTTCGCAAGCTGTTCGACCTGGCCCCCCTTGCACAACCCGGCCCATATGATGGGCATTCTCGCCGTGGAGACGAACCTGCCGAACGTTCCGCAGGCGGTCGTATTCGATACGGCCTTTCATCAGACGATGCCCAAGACCTCTTACTTGTACGCGATTCCGATGGTGCTCTACCGCAAGCATCAGATCCGGCGATACGGCTTCCACGGCACATCGCACGATTACGTGAGCAAGCGGGCCGCCGAGTATTTGGGCAAACCGTTGGAGGAGCTCAAAATCGTCAGTTGCCATATCGGCAACGGCGCGAGCTGCACGGCGATCCTTGGCGGCAAGTCGTTCGATACGAGCATGGGCATGACGCCGCTCGAAGGGCTCATGATGGGGACGCGCAGCGGGGATCTGGATCCCGCGATCGTCCCTTATGCGATGAACAAGGAGGAGCTGACGCTGTCGGAGGTCAACTCCATGCTGAACAAACACAGCGGCTTGATCGCGATCTCCGGCATCAGCAGCGACATGCGCGAGGTCGTGCAGGCGATGAACGAAGGCAGCGAGCCTGCGCGGACCGCGTTCGAGATGTACGTCTACCGGATCCGCAAGTACGTCGGCGCCTATGCGGCCGCGATGAACGGCATCGATGTGCTGCTGTTCACCGCGGGCGTCGGCGAGAATTCGGACGTGCTGCGCAAGGCGGTCTGCGAAGGGCTGACCTTCCTCGGCATCGAGCTCGACGAAGCGCGCAACCGCGTCCGATCCGGCGATTCCCGGCGCATCTCGACGGACGCCTCCAGGGTCGAGGTGCTCGTCGTGCCGACGAACGAAGAGCTGCTCATCGCGCGCGACACGTACAGGCTCGTCAGGACGTCCAAGGAGGCGGCAGCCGATGAATGAAGCCGGCGGCACGGCGGCCATCCTGGCCGAAGCGTACATGGACGGCGCGGTCAGCATTCCGTACGCGCTGCTCCGCGTCTATCGGATGCTGGGGCTGACCGACACCGACTGCATGCTGCTCATCCAGGTCGTCGCCTTCAGACAGCTGGAGCAAAACGATTTTCCGACGATGGAGCAGCTGCAGCAGCGGCTCGGCGCGTCTGGCGCGGTCATCGGCGAATCGCTTCAAAAGCTCATTCGCCGCGGCTTGATCGCGATCGACGAGGTGAGCGACCCGGCGAGCGGCATCAGAGCGGAGCGCTACAACCTGGCCGGCTTGTACCAGGCGATCGCCCAGCTGCTTGCATCGGGCGAGGCGCCCGTTCGGGCCGCCGGCTCGCAGGCGTCGTCGGTCGCGCAGGGAGCCGCGGACTTCGCGGGCGGGGACAGATTCGCGCGGGAGGACGGTCCGGATGCCGAGACGGTGAGCCTGTTCGCCGTATTCGAGCGGGAGTTCGGACGCCCGATCTCGCCGATGGAAGCGGAGACGATCGCCGGCTGGCTCGACCAGGACAAGTACGCGGAAGAATTGATCTTGTTCGCGCTTAAGGAATCGGTGTTCGCGGGCAAGCTCTCTTTTCGGTACATGGACAGAATATTGCTTGAATGGAGCCGCAATCGGGTCCGCAGCGTAGAAGACGCCAGGGCGCACGCCCAGCGCTTCCGTACCGGACGCTGAAGGCTGAACGGCCTTTCGGCCAGATGACATGAAGGAGCATGCGACGATGGAAAAGCCGCTATATCAAAAACTGTATTACAAAACCGGGCGAGCGCTCGTATACGGGGCGCCGGAGGGCTTCGACCTAGGCGTCGACGCCGAGACCGAAGCGGAGGGAAGATTCGACTTCGTGCTCGTGTTCGTCAAAAACACCGAAGACGCGCTGAAGACGCTGCCGAAAATCATTCCGCTGCTGCAGCCGGACGCCGTCTGCTGGATCTCTTACCCGAAGCAATCCGCCAAGGTGCAGACCGATCTGAACCGCGATCTGCTGTGGCGGATCATGGAGACCCGCACCGATTACCGCGTGGTCAGCAATGTCGCGATCGACGCCGTCTGGTCGGCGCTCCGCTTCCGCCACGTCAGCAAGGTCAAATCCGCGAAGCCCTGAATCTCATCGATCCCGACCCGAGACGCAAATCCGTTTTTTTCGGTTAAGTTTTCGGACCGAGCCGCGTACATATAGGTATAAGCGGCTAGGCCGGCGACAGGAACTGAGAGGAGCGGATCGATTTGGACATTTTGGGCGAACTGCAGGTCATTCTTCCGGTTCTGTTCTGCGCAGTACTCGGCATCATCGCGATCTTCGGCGTCCGTAGCATCGGAGAGTGGAGCCGCAACAACAAGCAGCCGCTGCTGTCCGTCGCTTCCCGCGTCGTCTCCAAGCGTTCGCTCGTCCATTACCGCCATCATCACGACGACGGTATCTCGCATCACCAGTCGGATACGTACTATTACGCGACGTTCGAACTCGCGGACGGCGCCCGCATCGAATTCAAGCTGAGCGGCGGCGAGTACGGACTGCTGGCGGAGCAGGATGCCGGCATGCTGACGTATCAAGGGTCGCGTTTCTATGGCTTCGAGCGGGAAAAAGACAGGGGCTTGCGGCTCGTGGGCAGATCTTGAGCGACTTCATTCGTTAAAAAAAGCCCGTTCTTCCGTCGAGGAAGGCGGGCTTTTGCATTTTCTGCTTGTGAAACGACGGGGAACGGCTCAGCGCTTCAGCAGCGCCATCCGGTAGACGTATTCGAACAAAAATTCGAACGCCTCCAAATGCTTGCGGGCCTCGAACGCGTCGCGGCCCCACGCGTAAATGCCGTGCTTGCGCAGCAAAATGCCGGGAATTCGTCTGTCCAGACGTTCCTTGACCTCCGGCACGATGCGCGGAATGTCGGCAAAGTTGGAGACGATCGGCACGTCGATGACGGCTTCCTCGTCCCAAATGTTGAAGGCTTTGATCAGCTCGACGCCTTCGACGGGGACGGCGCGGCGCTCCCAGAAGAGGTCGGACACGATGCTGTTGTATACGGAGTGAATGTGGAAAATGGCGCCGCAGCCCGTCTGCCGATAAATCTCGCAATGAATCAGCGTTTCGGCCGAGGGCTTCAGCCCCGTAGCCTCGATGGGCTTGCCTGTCTGATCGACGAGCAGAAAGTCCTCCGGCGTCGATGCGGCTTTGTCCTTCCCGCTTGCCGTCACGGCGAACGCGAAGCGGTCCGGCTCGAAGCCGCCTACCCGCATCGACAGATTGCCGCTCGTGCCGGGGAACCAGCCGCGGGCGGCGAAGTCCGATTTGACCGCGTCCAGCTCGCGGTAGACCCGCTGCTTGTCCTCAAGTAATAGATCGCTCATACGTTTACCAATCTCCTTCATCCAGATGTCTGACGACGTCGTGGAACGTCTCGAACGGAACGTGCGGAAGACCGAGCTCGACGCAGCGCTCCGTCAGGTGGGAGCGGGAGAACACAAGGTCGGCCAGCTTCGCCCCCGCAAAGTCCGTCACGCTGTCGCCGATTAGAATCCGCGTATACCGGTCCTTCGGGAAGCGCCGGATGACCGTCGTCTTGCACATGCCGCAGTCGTTGTCGCATTCGTCGTCGCAGGCGTGCGGCCACAGAATCTCGATGCGGTCTCCCTCGAAGCTGCTGCCGTTGCAATAAATGTGATCGAGCGGAATGTCGAACGGCGCCAGCATCGGATAGACGAAAAAGTCGATGCCGCCGCTCGTCACGTAAAACTCGACGCCGTTCGCTTTACACCAGTCGAGCAGCGATTGAAAGCCGGGCCGGATGCCGGCGGTGGACAGGATATAGTCCGTGATCTCCTGCTTGCGGGCGGAAGGGATCAAGGCGAACATCTCGCCGACGCCCTGGCGCACGGACTTGCGCAGCGCGACGATGTCGTCGACGATCGGCCGCCAGCCGGGCGGGTCGAACTGCTTCATGACGGCGACGATGTTGTCGCTGAGCGTGATCGTGCCGTCGAAGTCGCAGAACAGCACCGGCGGCTTGTTGAAGACGCGCTTGCTCACGGCCGGCGCACCCCCCCAGCGCTCGATCGCGAGCTTCAGCTGCTCGCGGCCGCCGCCGGCGGACGCATAGGCTTCGAGGTCCTCGCCGGCAAGCACGGCGTCGATCGCCTGGCGGAACGCTTGTCCGCCCGCGGCCGCGCCCAGCGGGTGTCCGTGGACGCCGCCGCCTGCGTTGACGACGACATCGCGTCCGAAGTCGTGGACGATGAGCGGGACGAGGCCGGGGTGGATGCCTGCGGACGGTACCGGCAGGACGGCCTTCTGGGGCAGCGCCGCGTTCACCAGCGCATCCTGAACCGCAAGGTTCTCGGCCTTCGGCATAACGACGGAGCCGTAAGGCGAAGGGAAGAGGGACAGATCCGCGCCGGACATGCGGATGAGCGTCCCGAGCAGAACGGACGCGGAGATGCCGTGATGCGGCGACGGATAGTAGGCGCCGGCCATCGCCGGATGCGCCGCGATCGGCACGCTGACGGCGGGGTCGGCTGCGAGCTCGGCGAGCGCGTCGAAGCCGTAGGCCAGCACGTTGAACAGCAGGCCGTTCACGCCTGCGTCGATGGCGCGCAGCGCGTTTTCGCGCAGCTTGGACGTCGGTCCAGTCAGGTTGGCGAAGTAGATCAGCTTCTGTCCGGTGACGCTTTCCGCCTCGCGGGCGGCGGACATGCAGGCTTCGACGCGGCGCTCGAGCGGCGTGAGCGGATTTTCGAACAAAATCTCGTCGTCCTTGATCAGATCGACGCCGCCGAGCGCCTGTTGGAGGAACTGCTCGCGAAGGCCCTCCAGGTCGTAGCCGATGACGGATTTGAAAATACTCATGAGAAGCGGGCGGTCGTGGACGCCGAGATAGTCCCGGACGCCCGCAAGTCCCAGCTTGGGACCGGGGAAGGCGGACAGGAATTCAGCCGACGGCGCGAGACCGGTCAGCTTGATGCGGCCGTCCATCGACAGCTTGCCGAACACGGTCACGAGCAGCGCGGGGATGTCCCTGCTGAAGTTGACGTCGGGATATTCGATCGTAATGTCGGCGTAGCGCTCGCCCGGTCCGGCGCCCGCCGGCTCATACGTCTCGACGGAGACGACGCGGCCCAGATGCTTTTCCATTTTTTGCTTCGCGACTTCCGGCAGCTCGGTCCAGCTTCCGACCGTCAGGCCGACGGCGATGCCTTCCGCCTTTTTGGCGAAGTCCGCCTTGTCGTCGAACAGGCGATAGGTCGCCTGGCTTTTGTTGGCGCTCATTTGGCATTACCTTCTTTCTGTTAAAACTTTGTGTTAAAAATCGATGGCGTCTGGGGTAGCGCAGCGCAGACCCCATGGCGGGGGCGTAAAGCGAAGGTCAGCCTTGCAGCGCCTCTTCGGCGATCGCGCGTCCCAGTTCGCCGGCACGCTCCGCGCAGCGGCGCATGGCTGCCTCGAACGCCTCGTCGACGCCATGCCGCTGCAGCGTCTCGATCGCCGCTTGAGTCGTGCCGTTCGGCGAAGTGACTTTGCGGCGCAGCTCCGACGGCTGCTCGCCGGTCAGCCGGACCATATCCGCCGCGCCGCGCACCGTCTGCACGGTCAGCTCGCGCGCCGCTTCGGGCGTCAAGCCCTGCGCGACGCCGGAGGCGATCATCGCCTCCATTACGAAGTAAATGTAGGCCGGTCCGCTGCCCGATACGGCGGTCACCGCCTCCAGCAAGCGCTCCTCGACGACTTGCGCGATCCCCACCGCGCCGAACATATCGAGCGCAAGACGCTGCGCATCGTCGCCCAGGCCCTCGGAAAAGGAGATGCCGGTCGCGCCAAGGCCGATGCTGCTCGACGTATTGGGCATCGTGCGTACGACGGGCTGCTTCTCGCTCGTCAATCCGCGGATCGTATCGATCGACAAGCCCGCGATGACGGACACGAGCAGCTGCTCCGCGCGCAGCGCCGGCGCGAGCGCCTCAAGCGCCGATGCGGCGTCCTTCGGCTTCATGGCCAGCACGATGACGTCCGCGGTGAGCAGCGCATCTTGTCTTGCGGCCTCGCTGTCCGCCGCAAGGACGCCGTAGCGCGCGCGAAGCTCGGCCAGCCGCCCGGCGTTCGAGCGGTTGAACACCGTGATGTTGCCGGCCGGCGCGGCGCCGGTGTCCACGAGTCCGCGGACGATGGCCTCCGCCATCGAGCCGGCGCCGTAAAAGCATATTTTAGAATGAGCGAGCGTACCTGTCGTTTCATGCATCGCTGTTCGTCTCCCGTCATGTAATTAACGTCCTTAACGTTTAAGGGCGCGAATGATTATCCGCGCGTTTGTCCGTTGCCCCAAATGCGATACTTGGTCGAAGTCAGGGCGGGCAGACCCATCGGCCCACGCGCGTGAAGCTTCTGCGTGCTGATGCCGATCTCCGCGCCGAAGCCGAACTCGAAGCCGTCCGTAAACCGGGTAGAGGCGTTGTGGTAGACGGCCGCCGCGTCGACCTCTTGCAGGAAGCGGTCGGCGTTCGCCCGGTCTTCGGTCACGATGCATTCGGAATGCTTCGTGCCGAACCGCGCGATATGCGCCAGCGCCTCGTCGAGACCGCCGACGACGCGAACGTTCAATATATAGTCGTTGTACTCGGTCGCGTAATCTTCGTCCGTCGCTTCGAGCGCCCAGACAACGCGGGACCTGGCCGCAGCATCCGCGCGCAGCTCGACGCTTGCCCGGCGGAAGCTCTCCGCCAGCCGCTCGAGGTGTCGGCCCGCGAAGTCCGCGTGGACGAGCAGCGTCTCCATCGAGTTGCAGACGGAGGGACGCTGCACCTTGGCGTTCAACGCGATCGCTTCGGCCATCTCGTAGTCGGCCGTAGCGTCTACGTACGTGTGGCAGATGCCGGCGCCGGTCTCGATGACCGGCACGGTCGCGTTTTCGACGACGTTGCGGATGAGCGAGGCGCCCCCGCGCGGAATGATAACGTCGAGCAGGCCGTTCAGCTTCAGCATTTCGTTGGCCGAAGCGCGGCTCGCGTCCTCGACGAGCTGCAGCGCGTCCTCGGGCACAGCGCTTTGGCGCAGCGCGCCGCGCAGGGCGGCCACGATGCGCTTGTTCGACTCGAGGGCGGCGGACCCGCCGCGAAGCACGACCGCATTACCCGTCTTCAGGCACAGTCCGGCGGCGTCCACGGTGACGTTAGGCCTCGCTTCATAAATGATGCCCACGACGCCGATCGGTACGCGGTACTGCTCGATATGCAGGCCGTTCGGCCGATCGAACTCGGCGATCTTCTCGCCGACCGGATCGGGCAGGGCGATGACCTCGCGCAGCCCCTGCGCGATCGCCTCGATGCGCTTGCCGTCGAGGCGCAGCCGGTCGAGGAGGGACTCGGACGTGCCGCCGGCGCGTCCGCGTTCGATATCGATGTCGTTGCCTGCGATAATGTCGTCGCGGCTTGCGACGAGCGCATCCGCCATCAGGGCGAGCGCTTCGTTTTTTTTGCGCCGTCGTCAGATTGTTAAGCGCAGCCGTCGCGGTACCGGCCGCGATCGCTTTGTTTCTCGCTTCGCTCATGATCCCTTCGCCTCCTTGGGCACGTAAGTGGTGACCCATTCGTCTCTGTGTATGATCTCGATGCGTCCGACCTCTACGCGTCGGGCGGCTTCTTCGCTCGACAGCCCGGCCACCGCAGTAACCTGCCAGGCGTCGTAATTCGATACGCCCCGGCCCAGCGTCCGTCCGCCGCCTACAACCTCGACCACGTCGCCGGGGTGGAATTCGCCTTCGACGTGCGTGACGCCGGCGGGCAGCAGGCTGCGCCCGCCGTTCAGCAGCGCAGCTTCGGCGCCCGGGTCGACGAAGACGCGCCCCTGGGGCACCGACAAAAAGCCGATCCACTGCTTTTTCGCAGGCAGCGAGTGGAGCGATGCCGCGAAGTACGTGCCTTTGCCGCGTCCTTCGACGGCAGCAATCAGATCGCCGGCCTCGGTCGAGCGTCCGACGAACGTCGGCACGCCGCCGCCCATGGCGATCCGCGCCGCTTCGATCTTGGAGCGCATGCCGCCCGTGCCGACCGACGATCCGGCGCCGCCCGCGATCCGGTACAGCTCCTCCGAAATGACCTCGACGCGGTCGATGCGAACGGCGGAGGCGTCCTTGCGCGGGTCCGCCGTGAAAAGTCCCTCGATGTCCGTCAAAATATAGAGGCCGGACGCCTTCACAAGGTTCGCGACGAGGGCGGAGAGGGAGTCGTTTTCCCCGAACTTGATCTCGTCTACGGCGACGGTGTCGTTCTCGTTGATGATCGGCACGACCCCTTGGCGCAGCAGCTCCTCGATCGTGCGCTGCGCGTTTAACGCGCGCTGGCGCTGGCTGAAGTCGGGGCGCGTGAGCAGGATTTGCGCGGCCGCGATTCCGTATGGCGCGAACGCTTCCTGATAGGCTTGCATGAGCAGCGCCTGGCCGACGGCGGCGGCGGCCTGTTTTTCGTGAACGAGCTTCGGCCTTGTCTCGTACCCGACCGTGCGGTAGCCGGCCGCGATGGCGCCGGAACTGACAAGCAAGGTCTGAACGCCCTGGCGATGCAGCGCTGCGATCTCGGCGGCAAAGTAGCCGAAGCTGTCCCGGTTAAGCCCCCCCGGCTTCGCCGGCGAGCGAGCTGCTGCCGATCTTGACGACGATGCGACGCATCTTGACCGCTTCCTTTCGTTTGCAAAATAGAACCTCGATGACAATCGCGCAGAAGCGCAAACAAAAAAGGCCCCCGTCCTGTTCAAAGGACGAGAGCCTGGCTCCCGCGGTACCACCTTCGTTGACGCTCCTTGCCGCGAGGCGAAGAACGTCCGCTTGAACGCCCGGTAACGGCGGGCTTCGTCCGGCTCTTCGCCGGCCGCTCGGGGATGGGGGGAAGGCGTGCGACCGCGCAAATTCTTCCAGCCCATGGAATTTGCTCTCTGTTCGGCGCGAATGTCCTTCGGTTCCCGTCGTCGCGTTTAAAAATAAGGACGGAGGCGCCGCCTTGGCTGGCGATGCCGATTGGTTTAAGAATAGCACGGCCCCGCCGGCTTGTAAAGAAAGCGAACGCCCGCCAGGCGCGCCGGCTTTAGCGGAACAAGCCGAGCCGTCCGATGCGGCCGGCGGCTTCGCGGAGCCGCTCCTCCGGAGCCAGCAGTCCGAGGCGTACATACCCTTCGCCGTGCGTGCCGAAGCCGATGCCCGGCGCGACGACGATGTCCGCTTCCTCAAGCAGAAGATTGGCGAAGGATGCGGAGTCGTATCCTTCGGGCACGGGCAGCCAGCAGAAAAAGGAACCGTCCGGCTTGGGCGCGTGCCAGCCGTGCGACGCCAAGGCGTCGTAAAGCGCGTTGCGCCGGCGCTCGTAGACGGAGACGAGATCGGCCACCGCCCGCTGCGGGCCGCTCAGCGCCAGCGCGGCCGCTTCCTGGATGCCGCCGAACAGGCTGCAATAGTAGTGATCCTGGATCAGGTTGAGCAGCTCGACGATCTTGCGGTTGCCGAGCGCGAACCCGACGCGCCAGCCGGCCATATTGTACGTTTTGGACAACGTATAAAATTCGACGCCGACCTCCTTGGCGCCCGGCGTCTCGAGGAAGCTCACGGGCCGGCGGCCGTCGAACCCGATCGCTCCGTAAGCGAAGTCGCTTGCCACGACGACGCCGTTCTTCTCTGCGAAGCGAACGGTGTCCGCGTAAAATTCGGGCGTCGCTACGGCGGAGGTCGGATTGTTCGGATAGTTGAGGAACATCAGCTTCGCGCGGGCAAGATCCTCGGCCGGTATCGCCTCGTAGTCGGGGAGGAAGCCGTTTTTCGCGAGCAGCGGCATTTGGCTCATCCGCGCGCCTGCGAGCGCCACGCCGGACCAATAGTCGGGATAGCCGGGGTCGGGTACGAGACAGACGTCGCCGGGGTTGAGCAGGCACTGGCTGATTTCTACGAGGCCGGTCTTGCCGCCGAACAGGATCGCGACCTCGGTCGCGGGATCAAGGTCGACGCCGTAATCTTCCTTATATCGCTTCGCGACGGCTTCCTTCAAAAACGGGAATCCGCGGAACGGCGGATATTTGTGGTACAGCGGATTTTCCGCCGCTTCCTTCAGTTTGTCGACGATATGCGAAGGGGTGGGCAGGTCCGGATTGCCCTGGCCGAGGTTGATGACGTCGCGTCCGGTCGCGGCGCGGGCGTTCGCCTTGCCGACGAGCGCGGCGAAAAATTGCTCGGGCAGTCCGGCCATGCGGTCCGCGGGTTGAATGGAGATGGACATGTTGCAGCTTCACGCTCCGTTGCTTTCATTGAAGTGCTTTTCAAAAGGCAATAGGTTGAATATACGGTCTACGGAAAACAATAGCACAAGGCGTCAAGTAGGACAATCGGAAAAGGGGGGAGATGCCGCGTCTTGTCGGTGTGCCGCGAATCGGTTACGATGAGGCTACTTGCAGGCTCGGGCGCGCCTTGAGCCGCTCTAGCAAAGGAGCGACCTAACGATGAACAACAAGCTGAAGCTGGCTCTCATTCAAATGGATATCCGCGCCGGACAACCGGACGACAACTTCGAACGCTTGGCGGCGCTGCTCGAGCGCGCGGCGGGCGAAGGAGACAAGCCCGACGTCATCGTCGTGCCCGAGATGTGGAATACCGGGTACGAGCTCGCGCGCATTCGGGAGATTGCCGATGCGGAGGGCGCGCGGACGATCGAATTTATTTCCGCGTTCTGCCGCAAGCGCGGCGTCAACGTCGTGGCGGGATCGGTCGCGGCCAGCCGCGCCTCGCTAGGCGGCGGGGTCGCCAATACGCTGTTCGCCTTCGATCGCGAAGGCCGCACGATCGCGGAGTACGCCAAGATCCATCTGTTCAAGCTGATGGACGAGCATCTCCATCTCGAAGCGGGGCAGCGGCCCGGACGGTTCGAGCTCGAAGGGGTACCGGCGGGCGCGATGATCTGCTACGACATCCGCTTTCCCGAGCTTGCGCGCAAGCTCGCGCTGGACGGCGCGAAGGTGCTGTTCGTGCCGGCCGAATGGCCGCATCCGCGCCTGCATCACTGGCGTACGCTGCTCCAGGCGCGCGCCATCGAGAACCAGATGTACGTCGTCGCCTGCAATCGCAGCGGCGCGAGCGGAGAGACGCGGTTTTTCGGACATTCGATGGTCGTGGACCCCTGGGGCGAGATCGTCGCCGAAGCGGGCGAGGCGGAGACGATCCTGCGCGCGGACATCGATCTGTCGCTGACGGACGAGGTTCGGGGGGAGGATTCCCGTATTCGAGGACCGCAGGCCTTCGCTTTATTAAACGGCGTCGACTATGCGTCTCACGACGGATCGAGCTTCCGCATCGTTTCCCGGAACGTCGCGATGAACGCCTCGGCCGCGTTGGACAAATATCTGCCTTTGCGGTAGGCGATGACCAGCGTCCGCGTCGGCCTTCCCTTCAGCGGCAGGTAGACCGGCTGCAAGCCGTCGTGCTCCCGGCGGGTGATCATCTGCGGGACGAAGGCGATGCCCATGCCGGCCGCGACGAGCGACTGCACCGTCTCGATATTCGTGCTCTCCACGGCGACGCTCGGATCGAAGCCGGCCTGGCGGCATAGGCCGACCGCGATCGCGCGGAAGCCCTGTCCCTTTTTCAGCATGACGAAAGCCTCGTTCGCAAGCGCGCCGACGTCCGCTTCGGCCGCGCCTGCCGCCGCCAAGGGGTGGTCGCGGGGGACGGCCAGGCAGATCTCTTCCTCGAGAATCGGATCGTACGCAAGCGCCGGTTCGACCAAAGGGAGCGTGAGCAGACTGACGTCCGTGCCGCCGCTCGCGGTCAGCGACTCCAGCGTGGCCGACGCTTCCTCGACGAGCGCGATCTCGATGTCGGGGTACGCCTCGCGGAACGCGGGCAGCACATGCGGCAAAATATGCGAGCCCGTGATCGGCAGCGTGCCGACGACGACGCGTCCTTTGCGCAGATCGGCGATATCTTCCATTTCCCGCCGCAGCTGCTCGGTCATATCGACGATCCGCTGCGCCTTTTCGACGAAAACCGTTCCGGCGTGGGTCAACTCGACGCTGTTGGTCGTGCGCTTGAACAGCAGCACGCCGAGCTCCTTTTCGAGCTTGGACAGCTGCTGGCTGAGCGACGGCTGCGCGATATGCAGCTTTTCGGCGGCGCGCGAGAAGTTCCGCTCGGCGGCGATCTGAATGACGTATTGCAGCAATCTGAATTCCATGGGCGCTTCTCCTTATTCGGCTGAACTATCAACTTTATAGATATTATATCTTGGAACAATGATAGAACCAATGTTATTATAGAATCATTCTAGACGAGGATATTTACACGGGGTGAATTTAAAATGAGCAAACAAACGATGTTCGAGAAAATTTGGAACAATCACGTGATTCATTCGGAAGCGGGCAAGCCCAGCATTTTGTATATCGATCTGCACCTCGTTCACGAGGTTACGTCCCCGCAGGCGTTCGAAGGCCTTCGCATGACCGGCCGCAAGGTTCGTCGTCCCGACCTGACGTTCGCGACGATGGACCACAACGTGCCGACCAAGGATCGCTTCAACATTTCCGATCCGATCTCCAAGCAGCAGATCGACACGCTCACGGCCAACGCGAATGAGTTCGGCGTCAAGCTGTACGATCTGAACACGATCGACCAGGGCGTCGTTCACGTCATGGGCCCCGAGCTCGGCCTGACGCACCCGGGCAAGACGATCGTGTGCGGCGACAGCCATACCTCGACGCACGGCGCGTTCGGCGCGCTGGCGTTCGGCATCGGCACGAGCGAGGTCGAGCACGTGCTCGCGACGCAGTGCCTGCAGCAATCGAAGGCGAAGACGATGAAGGTCAACTTCATCGGCAAGCGTCCGGCCGGCATCACGGCGAAGGATCTCATCCTCGGCCTGATCGCCAAGTACGGCACCGACTTCGCGACCGGCTACGTCATCGAGTACACCGGCGAAGCGATCACGGGGCTGACGATGGAAGAGCGCATGACCGTCTGCAACATGTCCATCGAAGGCGGCGCGCGCGCCGGCCTGATCGCGCCGGACGAGACGACGTTCAATTACTTGCGCGGCCGCGAATACGCGCCGCAGGGCGACGACTTCGACCGCGCCGTCGAGCAATGGAAGGCGCTGGCGACGGACGAAGGCGCCGTCTACGACGCCGAAGTCGACCTTGACGTCGCTTCGCTCGTGCCGCAAGTCACCTGGGGCACGAGCCCGGGCATGGGCACCGGCATCACGTCGATCGTGCCGTATCCGGAGCAGCTGCCGACCGAGAACGAACGCAAAGCCGCCGAAAAGGCGCTCGAATACATGGATCTGGCGCCGGGCACCCCGATGTCGGAGATTCCGATCGACTACGTGTTCATCGGCTCCTGCACGAACGGCCGGATCGAGGATCTGCGCGCCGCGGCTTCCGTAGCCAAGGGCCATAGCGTGAGCCCGAACGTCACCGCCATCGTCGTGCCGGGTTCCGGCCGCGTCAAGATCCAGGCGGAAAAAGAAGGCCTGGACAAGATTTTCACCGCCGCCGGATTCGAATGGCGCGAAGCGGGCTGCTCGATGTGCCTCGCGATGAACCCCGACGTCCTGCAGCCCGGACAGCGCTGCGCGTCGACGTCCAACCGCAACTTCGAAGGCCGTCAGGGCCGCGGCGGACGCACGCATCTCGTGTCGCCGGAGATGGCTGCCGCAGCGGCGATCAAGGGCAAGTTCACAGACGTCCGCAATTGGGAATTCAAGTCCGAAGTGACGGCTTAAGAGGGGAGACATACGCATATGCAACCATTTATCAAATCCACGGGTCTCGTCGCGCCGGTCGACCGCGTGAACGTCGATACCGACGCCATTATCCCTAAGCAATTCCTGAAGCGCATCGAGCGCAGCGGCTTCGGCCAGTTCCTGTTCTTCGAATGGAGATTCGACGAGCAGGGGGCCGTCATCCCCGAGTTCAACCTGAACAAGCCGCGCTACCAGGGCTCCACCGTCCTGCTGTCGCGCGCCAACTTCGGCTGCGGGTCCTCGCGCGAGCACGCGCCTTGGGCGATTCTCGACTACGGCTTCAACGTCGTTATCGCACCGTCCTTCGCGGACATTTTCTACAACAACTGCTTCAAGAACGGCATCCTGCCGATCAAGCTGAGCGAGGAGCAGGTCGACGACCTGTTCAAGCGCACCGAGGCGAACGAGGGCTACAAGCTGACCGTTGACCTGGAGAACAAGGTCATCGCCGACGATCAAGGCCTGCGCATCCCGTTCGAGCTCGACGAGCACCGCCGCCAATTCCTGCTTCAGGGGCTGGACGACATCGGCCTTACGCTGCAGCATGCGGACGAGATCGCAGCATACGAGGCGAAGAACGAAAAGAGACTGGCGAACGTATTTTAATCGCCGATCTTGCAAGCAATATGGGTCTTCTTTCCCGGGTCGACACTTTTCGGGAAGGAAGGCCTTTTTTTCCGCTTTTACTCGCAACTTTTGACATTGCCCGGCGTCTAAATTAGGGTGGACAAGCCAAAAAAGCGCCCCTTCCGATAGAAAGGTCTGCTTAGGACTTTTTTTAGCGGAAGCGCCGCTTTTGGAACGGCCCAATCATTGACACCGAGGTGAAGCATGAGGTACTGGATTTCCCTGATGTTTGTCGTATCGATGCTGCTAACGGCCGCCGGTCTCGCTTCAGCGTCGACCGTCACGCCCCAGTTGATTCTGGACGGCGTCGTACTGACGCCGAAGGAGCCGCCCGCCCTGATCGACAGCCGCGTCATGCTGCCGATTCGCACCGTCACGGAGAACCTGGGGTTCACCGTCAAGTTCGACAACGCGACCAAGACGGTCACGGTGACGAACGGCAATTCGGTCATCGCCATGACCGTAGGCAGCAAAAAAGGCGACCATCAACGGCATCGAGAGCGTGCTCGAGGCGGCGCCCATCATCAAGCAGACGACGCCCCAGACGGCCACGACGATGGTACCGCTCATCTTCGTGAAGGACAATTTCGGCGCGGATATCGTATGGGACAACAAGACGAAGTCCGCGTTTATTTACACGTCGAAGTCGGACGCGGGCGGGACTTCCGGCGGTACGAACGGCGGCGCAGGGGGCGGCGATTCCACGTCCGGCGGCGGCATGATCGGCGTCGTCGACGAGGAGCCGCCCGCGACGGACGGCTCGACCGGCGGGGGCCACGGCTCGGCTGACCCGGGCAGCGGCTCGATCGGCACCGATCCGTATACGAGCCTGGCCTCCATTCACGGCATTCGCTTCGAGAACGATACGGTCATCCTCAGCTACGAAGGGACGATCGAACCCGTCGTCACTTCGCTGACGGGCCCGGACCGAATCGTCGTCGACGTTCCCAAGTCCGACTTCGCTTCGGACTTCGGACAGAATCTGGTCGTGAACGGCGCGACGGCGAAGAGCGGTACATACCCGGTAGCCGGACACCCCGTGCTTACGCAGGTTCGCTATTCGCTGTTCCAGAGCAACCCGAACGCGCTTCGCTTCGTGCTTGATCTAAGCACCGCTTACGGTTACGAGGTTCAAAACGACGCCTCGGCAGGCGAACTCAAGATTAGGCTGAGCGCGGACGCGGTGCCGCCGGTTACCGAAGCGCCGCAAGACAAGGTCTATACGGTCGTGCTCGACGCCGGCCATGGCGGATCGGACTCCGGGGCGATCGGCGTGAGCGGCAAGTACGAGAAAAACTTCAATCTGGCCGTCATTCTGAAGGTGCAGGCGCTGCTCGCGACGGACCCTCGGATCAAGCTCGTCATGACCCGGTCCGGGGATACGTTCCCGTCGCTTAGCGACAGGTACAATTTGGCGAATTCGCTGAATGCCGACCTGTTCCTGTCCGTACACGCGAACAGCAATACGAAGAGCACGGTCAGCGGTACCGAGGTCTACTACACGCGCGCTGAAAGCCTCGCCTTCGCCAATGTCGTCAAGCAATACGCGACGCCGGCTACGGGGCTTGCCGATCGCGGCGTCATCCAGAAGAGTCTCGCCGTTACGCGGGAGACGAAGATGCCCGCCGTGCTGTTCGAAGCAGGTTATCTATCGAACGCGGCGGAAGAAAAGAAGCTGTTTACCGAAGACTTTCAGAACCGCACGGCCGCAGGCCTCGCCGCGGCGGTCAAAGCTTACCTTAAATTAGCGTAACGTCCGGCGAATCCGGTCTAGCGCACGATCGGGGAGATCACACGATGTCGCTTAAACCACGAAACTGGCTATTATCCATTCTCATGATCGCGTTGGTCTGGACCGGCGCGGCTGTCGCTGGCCCGGCGCAGAACGCTTCCGCGGCCTCCAAGACGCCGTTCACGGACGTCGTGGCCGGCCACTGGGCGGAAAAGCATATCGCCAAGCTGGCGCTTCAAGGCCTGATCGCGGGCAAGGGCGCGAATCTCTTCGCGCCGAACGACAGCGTCAAGAGACAGGACGCGGTCATCATCGCGATTCGCTTTCTCGGCCTCGAGCAGAAGGCGCTGGACTCCGGCGTAGCGGCTTTTCCGAGTACGTTCAGCGTCAGCGCTTATGCCAATCTGTACGTCAGCTATGCGTTGAAGGAAGGGCTGCTCGACCGCACCGAAGAGTTCGCGCTCGCCGAAGCGCAGCCCAAGGTCAATTGGGGAGAGGCGCCTGCGACGCGCGAATGGATCGCGCGCCTGCTCGTTCGCACGATCGGCGAGAAGGCGGCCGCTGGTACGACCGCCTTCGCCGATAACGCCTCGATCGACAAAGACCTGGTCGGCTACGTCAAGGCCGCCGTCGATCTGGATCTCGTGAAGGGACTCAGCGGCAATACGTTCGCGCCCAAGGGCGTCGTAACCCGCGCGACGGCGGCGACGCTGTTCAGCCGCGCGGAAGCGGCGAAGCAGGTCGCATATCCGAAGCAAACGTCCGGCATGCTGCTTGCCGCCGACGCGAGCGCCGTCACCGTGCTGCAGGCGAACGGGACGGCGACCGCGTACGCCGTCGGCGCGGGCACGCTCTATTCGCGTCTCGACAGCGAAGCGTTGACGGCGCAGGACGCGCTTAAAGTTTACGGCACGGTCAACGTCATCGCCGCAGCGGACGGCTCCGCGGCTTACGTCGAGCAGGCGAGCGACACGCCGATGGTCAAGACGGTTCAGGGCAAGCTCGTCGTCGTGAGCGCGTCGAAGTCTGCCATCACGCTGCTTAGCGGGGAGGACGTTCAGTCTTATTCGTACGATCCGGCCCGGATGCCGGCCGTGACGGACGCGGAGAACAACAAGGTTGCGCTTGCCGATCTGCCGGAAAACGCGGATCTTACGCTGACGATCGATACGTACACGCAATCCGGCAAAGTCATCGCGGTCAAGACCGGACAATCGGCCGTCTCGCGGTCAGGCACCGGCACGGTGCTGAGCGTCGACGCGGCGGGGCGCAAGCTCCAGGTCAAGGACAACGCCTCTTCGATCGCCGATACGCGGGCGCTCGACCCCAACGCGGTACTGCGTACGGTCAGCGGCGTGCCGGCCGCGATCGGCGACATCAAGGTCGGCGACACGGTCGCCTACGAGATCAAAGGCGGGCTTTATACGGCGGTGACGGTCACGAAGAGCGCCGTCGCGGCGAGCGCGACGGGCACGCTGTTCAAGATCGATACGGCGGCGCAGACGATCCAGTACAGGGTCGGCGGCGCGAGCGACATCATCGGCAAGGAATACGTCGCCGGCGTTGCGGTCAAAATCTCCGGACTGAACGGCGCGACGCTTGCGGATTTGTACCCGGGGGACGCGGTCACGCTGACGCTGAACGCGGAGGGCAAGGTTACCGCGGTCGAAGCGACGGGGCGGAGCGTCCAGGTTCAGAACGGACTGGTCGTATCGTCCTACGATTTCGATGCGAAGGTGCTCATCTTGAAGGATGCGGCAGGAAACGTAAAAACCTTTACGCTCGGCGCCGGCGTGAGGTACGATCTGAACGGCACGACGATCTCGGCGGACGCCGGCACGAGCATGCTCTATAAAGGCCGCAAAGTGGACATCGGCTATTCGGGCAGCAACATCGTGTCCATCTCTTTCGTCGCCCAGTACAAGGGGACGGTGACGTCGAACAATACGACGACGAAGACGCTCCAGCTTCTGCTGGACAACAACTCGAACGTGACGGTACCTTACACCTCTCCGACCGTCGAGATTTTCGGACAGACGAACCGTACCTACGCGGACATCAAGACGGGCGACAAGATCGTCGCGCTGCTCGACGGCGGGCAGAACTATGCGGTTGCGCTGCAGGTCGTGAAGACCGTTCAATTCGATGTCGTGTCGGTCGACGCGGCCGCGGCCAAGCTAAAGGCCAAGGCAACCGACGGCTCGGTCGCCGAGTGGACGGTGGGAACGGGCTTCTCGCTTCAGGACGCGAGCGGCAACGCCGCGCAGCTGTCCGGCCTGGTCCCGGGCACGCTGTTGAACGTGACGCTGCAGGGCGCGACGCCGACGCTCGCCAAGATCGTGCCGTCGACGTTCGGACGCGTCGTCGCGATCGATACGGCCGCGGGCACGATCGACCTTCGCACCGGCACCGGCGCCGCCGTGAAGCAGACGGTCGGCGCGACGCCGCTCGTCGTTCGCAATGGCGTATCGTCCAACACGCTGTCCGCGGTCCAGCTGGACGATCGCATCGAGCTCCGCAAGGACGAGAACGACCGCACGATTCTGAACGTCGTGACGCCGGTCAGCAAAACCTATTGGCGCACGGACAAGACGACGAACACCTTCTATTATCAGAAGGAATCGCTGAGCGACGACAACTACTCGGTCGCGCTGTCGCCGCAAGTTTACATTCACCAGGGCGACACGCTTATCACGACCGACAGCCTGAACTTCGGCGATCCGATCAACGTCTACGTCCTGCGCGGCAAGGCGATCGAAATCGTAAAGCCTTAAAGCTTCGTTTTATCGCGCCATCCTCGCTGCACGAACGACGGCTCCGCTCACAAGCGGGGCCGTTTTTCTTGTCGAATCGCCGCACTTCCGCTACACTGAAAGTTAATGCTTAAACAGGGAAACAAGGCATGGGAGATGGATGCACGCGATGAATAAAACGAAGATGCGATATATTTTGGACGAGATCGCCAAAATGTTTCCGGACGCGCACTGCGAGCTGAACCACCGCAACCCGTTCGAGCTGACGATCGCCGTGCTGCTGTCTGCGCAGTGTACGGACGAGACGGTGAATCGCGTCACGGCGACGCTGTTCGAGAAATATAATAAGCCGCAGGATTACTTGGACGTTCCGCTCGAGGAGCTTGAAAACGATATTCGGCGCATCGGCCTGTTCCGCAACAAGGCGGCCAACATTCAAAAGCTTAGCCGAATCTTGATCGACAAATACGACGGCGAAGTACCGGCCAGCCACGAGGGATTGACCGAGCTGCCCGGCGTCGGACGGAAGACGGCCAACGTCGTCATGTCCAACGCCTTCGACGTGCCCGCCATCGCTGTCGATACGCATGTCGAGCGGGTGTCCAAGCGGCTCGCCGTCGCGAAGCCGGACGATTCCGTCCTTGAGGTCGAAAAGAAATTGATGAAGCTCGTGCCGCGCGAAGAATGGACGCTGACGCATCACCGTCTTATTTTCTTCGGTCGCTATCATTGCAAGGCGCAAAATCCGAAATGCGACGTTTGCCCGCTGCTCGACGTTTGTCCGGAGGGCAAGCGAAGAATGAAGCCTGCGGCCGCACGCAAGCGGGGGGGGAGCAGTATCATGACGGCGGGGAAAATGGAAACCGTGACGGAAAGACCCGTCGCGTCGAAGCACGACAAAATGAGCGGCTATAGCGACGCGCTGCGGCGCATGTCCCGGGCCGCCGCCGAAGCGGGCGACGCCTCGACAGGCGTCAAGCTGGATGAACTGGCGGGCAAGCTGGCGCTGGACATCGCGACGCTGGCGTTTTGCGGACACTTCTCCGCGGGCAAGTCGACGCTCGTGAACGGATTGTGCGGCGCGCAGCTGCTGCCTTCGTCGCCGATCCCGACGAGCGCGAACGTCGTCACGATCGCGAACGGCGAGCCGGCGGTAAAGGTCGAGTTCGTCGGCAAGGACGGCTCGGTGAAGGAAATACCGGACGTGTCCGTCGAGCGGCTCGGCGATTTGGCCGTGGACGGCGAGGGCGTATCGGCGATCGACGTCCGTTATCCGATCCCGCTGCTCGGCGATTCGCTTGCGCTCGTCGATACGCCGGGAGTCGACAGCACCGACGGTGCGCATCGCGCGGCGACGGAGTCCGCGCTGCATCTGGCCGACGTCGTATTTTACGTGACGGATTACAATCACGTATTGTCCGACGTCAACTTCCGCTTTCTCCGGATGCTGCATCAATGGGGGGAAGCCGACGTACTTGATCGTGAACCAGATCGACAAGCACCGGGAGCGCGAAGTAAGCTTCGAAGCGTTCCGCGAGGGACTCGAGAGCGCGCTCGAGGCTTGGCGCATCGAGCTCGCGGGCCTGTTGTTCCTGTCGATGCGCTCGCCCGATCATCCGCTGTCGCAGATGGGCGAGCTGCTGCGCGTCATCGAGGCGCTGAAGGGCGAAAAGGAGAAGCTGCTGATCCACAGCGCGGACCGGTCGGCGCGGCATTTGGCCGGCGCGTTCAAGGAAGGGCTGCTGCAGCGCGAGACGCAAGCTGCGCGAGAGGCTTCTCGCGCAAGCGGGCGGAGAGAGCGGCCTCGCGGAGCTGGCGCAGCTGCGCGAGGCGCTGACCGCCGAAATGGAATCGGCGAGGACGGCGGGCGAGCGGCAGCTGGACGGCTTGAAGCGCGAGCTCGATCAGCTGCTGGGCAACGCCGGACTCACGCCTGCGGAGACGCGCGAAAAGGCGCGGGCCGTGCTGGAGAGCCGGCAGGCGGGCTTCAAGGTCGGCTGGCTCGGCAGCGCGGCCAAGACCGAAGCGGAGCGGGAGCGCAGGCTCGCCGAGCTCGCGGCGGACTTCGCCGCGCAGGCGGAGGCGAACCTGCACGTTCACGTGCGGGCGATGCTGCGCCGCGAAGCCCGCGATGCCGGCCTCGGCGATGCGGCCTGGGAGGCGGCGCTCGAAGCCGACTTCACGGCGCCGGGCGCCGTGTGGCTCGCGTCGCTCGTCAAGCCGGGAGCGGGGGCCGGCGGCGATGCGACGCTTCAGTATGCGTCCGAGCTCGGATCCGAGTGGAAAAAGAAGGTGCGCAAAACGGCGCTCGGTCGCTTCGAGGCAATCGTCGCGAGCCGGCAGCCGGAGCGCGACGCGGCGGTCGCGACGCTCGCAAGCTCGCTCGGCGAGCTGAGCGAAAGGCAAGCCGCCGCGGACCGTCTTCGCGCGCTTGACGCGGAGGCGGACGATGCCGCGCGCAGGCTGGTCGGGATGCTTCCGGAGGCGGGCGCGGCCGACATCGCCGAGCTGAACCTGCCGGCGCCCGCGCCGCTCGGCGCGCAGACCGCGTCCAGGCCGCTGCCGGCGGACGCGGCGCCGGCCGTCAGCCTGTCGATCGCCGGAGGCGAGACATCGGCGGATGAGGCGGCCCGGGCCGGAGAGCGCGAATCTTACGGCGCTTCGGCAAGCGCAGCGGATATGCTCGAGCGGGGCGCAGCGCTGCTGGCGCCGTTCCCCGAGCTCGCGCGGCACCGCGAATCGCTGTCCGCCAAGGCGGCGCAGCTGCGGGACAGCCGATTCACGATCGCGCTGTTCGGCGCCTTCAGCGCGGGCAAGTCGTCCTTCGCCAACGCGCTCGTCGGGCAGCCCGCGCTTCCCGTGTCGCCGAATCCGACGACGGCGACGATCAACCGGATCGTTGCGCCCGGCGCGGACGCGCCGCATGGCACGGCCCGCATCTACATGAAGGAAGCGGACGATATGCGGAGCGACCTCGCGCATTCGCTCGCGCGCCTGGGCGTTCGCGAGCGCGACATCGAAGCCGCGGACGGCCCGGCGGAGCTGTTCGCCCTGGCGGCGCGCATGTCGCCCGACGACATCCATCCGCGCGGACGGCCGCACCTGGCCTTCCTGCGCGCGGCGGCCCGCGGCTGGGAGCGCTACGGCCCGCTGCTCGGCACTTCGTTCACGGCGGAAGGAGCCGATTACCGCCGCTACGTGGCGGACGAAGAAGCGTCCTGCTTCGTCGCTTCGGCCGACCTTCACGTCGACTCGCCGCTCACGCGAAGCGGGGCGGTGCTGGTCGATACGCCTGGCGCGGATTCGATCAACGCCCGCCATACGGGCGTCGCCTTCGAGTACATTAAAAATGCGGACGCGGTGCTGTTCGTCACGTATTACAACCATGCCTTCACCGAAGCGGACCGAAGCTTCCTGCACCAGCTTGGCAGCGTCAAGGACGCCTTCGAGCTCGACAAAATGTTTTTCGTGCTGAATGCCGCGGACCTCGCCGCCTCGGCCGAAGAACTGGCGGGCGTCGCCGCGCACGTCGAATCGCAGCTGCTGAAGCACGGGATCCGGCAGCCCCGCATTTATCCCGTCTCGAGCCTGTACGGCCTCGAAGCCAAACTGGCGGGCGACGCTGCGGGACGCAGGCAGTCCGGCCTGGCCGACTTCGAGGCGGCCTTCCGCCGATTCGCCGACGAGGAGCTCGGCAGCCTGGCGCTCGCTTCCGCGCGCAAGCAGCTGACGCGCATCGGCGCGCGCATCGACGGCCTGCTCGGCGCCGCGAGCGAGGATGCTGCGAGCCGCCAGGCGTCCGCCGCAGCCATGCTTCAGGCTGCCGAATCGCTTCGGGCAGCCTGGATGGCCGGGCCGCCCGAAGCGGCCGTTCAGCCGCTCGTCGAAGAGCTGGGCGAGCAGCTTTATCATTTGCGCCGCAGGGTGCAATACCGTTTCGGCGAGCACTTCATGACCGCGTTCCACCCGTCCGTGCTTCAAGACGACGGACGCGACCTGCGCAAGCTGATCTTATCGTGCTGGCTGGATTTGAAGCGCGGCGTCGGCGAGGACCTGCAGCAGGAGCTGCGGTCCGCAGGCCTGCGCATGGAGACGGCGCTCGGCCGCGTCGTCGGCCGGCAGGTCGAGGACGGGATCGCGAGAGCGGGTCTTGGCGGCTTCGAGACCGATTCGCCCGCGGCGCCTTCGCTCGGCCTTCCGGTGCCGGAGCCCTTCGGCGCCGGACCGGATTGGGACGGACGCAAGCTCTGGCAGGCGTTCCGGAGCCCGAAGCACTTTTTCGAGCGCGAGGGCGCCGCCGCGTTGAAAAACGAGGCCGAGGCCGCGCTGTTCCAGGCGGCGGACGCCTGGCTCGCCGGCATTCGGGAAGACTGGGCGAGCCGAATCGCGGCCGCCTTCGAAAGCGAACTTCAGGAAGTCGCGGTCCGTCTTTCGGCAGAACTGGCGGCCTACGCCGAGGGCGTAAGGCGCGCGCTCGAGACGCCAGGTTCGGACGACGCCTTGCGGCGTTTGCAAAGCGAATGGGAAGGCTTGAAATCGGGCATTTAAGACGATTTTTAGCCAGCTTATAATCTTCGCATATCGGCCCTTCTCGCATCGCCACGCGATGCGGGAGGGGCCTTTGCTTGCATATGCTCCGGATTCCCCCGTTTTACTGCTGCATATCGGGATGTAAGGGCTTAAACAGGATGATTTAAGAGATAGCGGTCCCCTTGCCATGCTTAATCGCTCTCGCACGTACTCAGCGTTTCTCCTTCCGGCATACGGCGTTTGAACGGTTGTGACAATCCTGTTACACTTCCGTGGGGATGCTCACAGGGGAGGACTGTCGCTTGGATATTTTCAAAGGCCTCAAGCAATTTTTCTGGCCGGACAAAGGTTTTTTGATGGGCTCGGTGCTCGGACTCGCCATCGCTACGGCGATCGGTCTCGTGTATCCGCTGCTCCTCAGGGCGTTGATCGACGACGTGATCACGCCGAAGAAGTTCGACGGCATCATGGGGCTCGCGCTGCTTGCGGTCGCGCTGATCGTCGTCAAAGCCGCATTTCAGTACGTGCACGGCTTTTGCGGGGGACGGCTGGGCAACAGGCTCGCTTACCGCATGCGCAACGCCAGCTACGACAAGCTTCAGAAACTATCGTTTTCGTTTTACGACCAAGCAAGGACAGGCGACCTGATGTCGCGTCTGACCGCCGACATCGAAGGCATCCGCAACTTCGTCGGGTTCGGCTTCGCCCAGTTGCTCAACACGCTGTTTCTGGTCGTGTTCGGGTTCGGCATGATGTTTTACATCGACTGGACGATGGGCCTTATGACGCTTGCGATCATCCCGGTTATCGGCTATTTCGCCATCCGCTTCGAGCTTCAGATCCATCCGGTCTTCCGCGCCATTCGTATCGCGATCAGCAAGCTTACGATCAGCGTCCAGGAGAACATCATGGGCGTAAGAACCGTCAAGTCTTACGACAGCGCGGAGCACGAATACAAGAAGTTCGACGAAGGCAACAGCCAATACAAACAAAACAATCTTTCCATCGCCGCGGTATGGGCGACCTATTTTCCGATCATCGAATTCGTAGCCAGCTTCAGCATCGCCCTCCTGCTGCTCGCGGGAGGCTGGCGCGTCATCCACCACCATATGAGCCTCGGCGATCTCGTATCGCTGAACAGCATGCTCGGCATGATCGTCGCGCCGCTATGGACGCTGGGTTTCCAAATTAACAACTATACGATGTCCAAGGCTTCGGGAGAACGGCTGCTCGAGCTGCTCAACCGCCATGTCGACGTGCAGCCGCCGGCGCACCCGCATTTGCCGAAGCCTGGCGTCACGGGTCTCATTCGATACAACGACGTGAATTTCCGCTATCCGAATCACGAGCACCAGCCTTCCGCGCTCGTCGATTTCGACCTGACCGCAGGCCCCGGCTCGGTCATCGGCCTCCTGGGCGGCACGGGCTCGGGCAAATCGACCGTCGTTCAGCTGCTGCTGCGGGCTTACGACGTGACGAGCGGGTCGATCACGCTCGACGGCACCGACATTCGCCAGCTCGATTTGAACGCGCTGCGCAGCCGGACCGCGATCGTGTTCCAGGAGTCCTTCCTGTTCTCGACGACGATCCGGGAGAACATCAGCTACGGCTGTGCCGAAGCGACGCCGGAGCAGATCGAGGAGGCCGCCAAGCTGGCGGACGCGCACGGATTTATCATGGAGCTGCCGGGCGGCTACGATACGATCGTGGGGGAACGCGGCATGGGCTTGTCCGGCGGACAGAAGCAGCGGATCGCGCTTGCCCGCGCCTTCCTGATCCGTCCGCAAGTGCTCATTCTCGACGATTCCACGAGCGCGCTCGACATGGAGACGGAGCACCGCATTCAGCTGGCCCTGCGACAGGTGATGGAAGGGCGGACGGTGTTTATCATCGCCCACCGGATCTCCTCGCTACGCCATGCCGACGAGATTCTCGTACTGGATAAAGGGCATGTCGTTCAGCGCGGCAGGCACGAGGAACTGGTGCGGCTGCCGGGTCTGTACCGGGAGACGTACCGCACGCAATACGCGGACCGGCCGGACGAACTCGGCGAAGACGCCGCCGGCGGCAGGAGGGTGAGCGGATGAGCAGGCAGTTTCAATACCAGGACGACGTCCTGATCGAAAAGTCGTTCAACTGGAAGCAGATGGGCAGGCTTTTCGACTACTTAAAGCCTTACAAGGGCGCGGTGACGCGCGTCGTGTTCGTCATGCTGGTGTTCGGCATGCTGACGCGGCTCGCGGTGCCTTATCTGATCAGTCTGGCGATCGACAAAGTCATCGATCCGGACGGCGGCAGCGGCAGCATGGGCTACCTGTCGATCGTATTCGGCGTGATGGCCGCCATGTACGGCCTTCGCTGGTGGGCGCAAAACTATACGATCCGGCATACGAACGACATCGGGCAGCACGTTATTTACGACCTGCGGTCGGCGTTGTTCAAGCACGTGCAGACGCTCTCGTTTCGCTTTTTCGACAAGCGCCCGGCGGGCTCCGTCCTCGTGCGGATCACGAACGACGTCAACGCGCTGCAGGAACTGCTGTCCAACGGCGTCGTGAACTCGGTGATCGACATCGCCCAGCTTGCGGGCATCGTCGTCATCCTGCTCGTGCTTCAGCCGAAGCTGGCGCTGGCCGTCATGATTACCGTCCCTTTGCTGATCCTCGTGTCTTCCTCGCTTCGCAAGCGAACGCGGATGGCCTGGCAGACCGTGCGCATCAAGCAATCCCGGATCAACTCGCATCTGAACGAGGCGATCCAGGGCATGCGGGTCACGCAAGCGTTCGCGCAGGAGAAGGAGAATCAGCGCTTCTTCGAAAACCTGAACGGCAGCAGCATTCGCTCGTGGAATCTCGCGTCCTCGCTCAATCAGCTGTTCGGACCCGTGATCGAGGTCACCTCCGCGGTCGGGACGCTGATCTTGCTGCTGTACGGCACGCATCTCATCCAGCAGGACGAATTGACCGTCGGGGTGCTCGTCGCGTTCATCACGTACGTCAGCAACTTCTGGGAGCCGATCAACCGTCTCGGACAGATGTACTCCCAACTGCTCATCTCGATGTCTTCGGCGGAGCGGATCTTCGAGTATATGGACGAGAAACCGATCGTCGCCGAAAAGGAGGACGCGAAGCCGATGCCGGACGTTCGCGGACGCGTCCAGTTCGACCATGTCGTTTTCGGCTACGATCCGGATCGCCTGGCGCTGAAGGACGTCAGCTTCGACATCAAACCTGGCATGACGGTCGCGCTCGTCGGCCATACCGGTTCGGGCAAGAGCACGATCGTGAACCTGCTCTGCCGCTTTTACGACGTCACTTCGGGACGCGTGCTCATCGACGGCATGGACGTCCGCGACGCCACGCTGGACAGCCTCCGAAGGCAGATCGGCATCGTCATGCAAGATACGTTCATCTTCTCCGGCTCGATTCGGGACAACATCCGCTACGGCCGGCCGGACGCGACGAACGCCGAGGTCGAAGCCGCCGCGCGTTCGGTGCGCGCGCACGAGTTCATCGTCAAGCTGCCGGACGGCTACGATACCCAGGTCCAGGAGCGCGGAACGGCGCTGTCGATGGGACAGCGGCAGCTCCTGTCGTTCGCCCGGGCGCTGCTGGCTGACCCGCGCATTCTGATCATGGACGAGGCGACCGCCAGCATCGATACCGAGACCGAAGTGCGCATACAGGAGGCGCTGGGCACGCTGCTGGAGCACCGCACGTCTTTTATCGTCGCCCACCGGCTGTCGACGATCCGCCATGCGGACCTGATCCTCGTGCTCGATCACGGCGTCATCGTGGATCGGGGAACGCACGACGAGCTCATGCGCAGGCCGGGGCATTACCGCAATCTGATCGAAGCGCAGTACCGGTTTTTGTCTGCTTAGCGACAGTAGCAACAGCGCTCCCGCCCGGGAATCGGGCGGGAGCTTTTTCAGGTGAGCGCGCTTTCGGAATACCTGCGTTCTCGGCAATCAACGATGTAGATGTGCAGGCGCTTCGGCAATAGAACGACGCGGGCGACGATAGAAGGGCTCAGGCCGAATCGCGTGCCGATTTGAAAAAGCGGTCCCGATTCGGTAAATTGAGGGAAACGGAAAAACCGCCGAAAGCCGCAGGAAGCTTAGGCGTTTTAGGAGAGGAGGGGGGCGGCGTGAGAAGAAAAAAGATCGGCTATGGCCGATATTGGGAACGGCATGCCTGCTGTGCACGGCGCTGCTGCTGCTGGGATTCGGCTGGGCGCTGAAGGATACGTGGGCGCCGTCCTCCGGATTGGCGCTCCCTTCGCCGACGCAGGCGCCGCAGCAGCAGAGCGGCGAATGGGCGAGCCTGCCGGAGATCAAGGCGATCGCGATCGGCGATTCGCTCACGCGCGGCGTCGGCGACGTCGCGGGCAAAGGCTACGTGGCGGACAGTCTTGCGCAGCTCTCCAAGTCGATGGGCAAGCCGGCGAAGCTAAGCGGCAACCTCGCGGTGAGCGGCCTCGAGGCAGCCGGGCTGGACGAAATGCTGGACGGCAAAGCGATGCGGGATGCGGTGGCCGGCGCGGACCTCGTGCTGCTCACGATCGGAGGCAACGATCTGTTCCGCTCCTCGCAGCAAACGGGCGGATCGATCTCGGAAGGCGGCGGCATCGATCCCGAGCTGGCGAAGCGACGGCTGCCGGACACGTTGGCACGGCTCGAAGCCGTCTTTACGAAGCTTCGCGCGATCAATCCGTCCGTAAAAATCGCTTATATCGCGTTGTACAATCCTTTTTTACGAGCTTGCGCAGCTGCGGGCGCCGATCGCGTCCATTTTAACGGAATGGAACGGCTATGCAGCCAAACTGGCCGAAGCGGACGGCAACATCGTCGTCGTGCCGACGGTCGATTTGTTCAAGTCGCAGTCAGCGCGCTACTTGTCCTCGGACCATTTCCACCCGAACGGAGCGGGTTATGCCCGCATCGCGCTTCGCGTGGCGCAGGCCATTGATTGACGGAAAGGAGGCGACGGGATGCAGACGAATTTGACGGCAGGCAACATTAGCGCGATAAACGCAAATCCGTCCGGAACCGAACGGGAACGCGAAACTCGCGCCCGGCAAGAGCCGCCCGTGCTCTCCGTGGAGCATCTGTCCAAGACGATTCGGGGCCGCAAGATCATCGACGATATTTCCTTCGACGTCCGCGCAGGGGAGATCTACGGCTTCCTCGGTCCCAACGGCTCGGGCAAAACGACGACGATCCGCATGCTCGTCGATCTCATCAAGCCCACGTCGGGCCGCGTGCTCGTCTGCGGCGAGGACGTGAACAAGCATCCGGAGCGGGCGCTTCGGCACGTCGGCTGCATCGTGGAAAATCCGGAAATGTACGGCTACCTGACCGGCTGGGAAAATCTCGATCTGTTCGCCCGCATGCAGGAAGGCATCGGCGAGGCGCGAATCGAGGAGGTGGCGCGCATCGTGAGGCTCGACGAACGCATCCACGACAAGGTCAAGACGTATTCGCTCGGCATGCGGCAGCGTCTCGGCATTGCGCAGGCGCTGCTCGGCGCGCCCAAGCTGCTCATTCTGGACGAGCCGACCAACGGTCTCGACCCGAAGGGCATCAAGGAGCTGCGGGCGTTTATCGCCGAGCTCGCCGCCGAAGGGATGAGCGTGTTCGTGTCCAGCCATTTGCTGAGCGAAATCCAGCTGCTGTGCGACCGCGTAGCGATCATCGACGGCGGAAGCGTGATCGCGGTAGGCGATGTAGGCGAGATGATCGCCCAGGCGGAAGCGCACACGTTGTGGCTGTTCGAAAATCCGGAGGCGGGTCGGCGGCTGTTGGCGGACGATCCGCGCGTCGACGTCGCGGATCGGGATCGCGCGCTGCTGGACGAGTCCGTCCTGCTCGCGCTTCCTGGCGCCGTGCCGACCCGCGTGCGCCAGAAAGACATTCCGGACGTCGTCGCCCGCTGCGCGGCGGCCGGCGTCGGCGTGCTTGCGGTGCAGCGCGTCGTGCCGACGCTCGAGTCCTTATTTCTGACGTTGACGGGAGGCGAGCGCGATGGGCAGGGATCTTGAGCTGATCCGCAACGAAACGATCAAAGTGTGGAAAAAAAAGCGGTTTGCCGTGATCGTACTTATTTTGCTCGCGCTCGTGCCGATATTCGTGTACGCGCAAATGAAAATCGCGCAAAGCAGCCAGGGCAAGTACGCGGACTGGCGGGCGGAGCTGCGGCAGCGCATCGCCGACAATACGAACGCGCTCACGAGCGACCGGATTCCCGAGGAGTGGAAAAAGTGGCGGGTCGCGCTCGTGCAGCAAGCTGCAGTATTACCTCGACCGGGACGTCAATCCGAACACGCCGAACGCGGTGCGTTTCACCAATACGTTTCTGCAAAACGCCGTCGGCCTGTTCATACCGCTTATGGTGCTCGCCGTCGCGTCGGATATCGTCTCCTCCGAACGCGCGGGCGGCACGATCAAGATGCTGCTCACCCGGCCGGTCCGGCGATGGCGAATTCTGGCCGCCAAGCTGGTCACGCTCACGATGTACGTCTCGTTGATCCTCGTGACGACGGCAGCCGTAAGCTTTCTTGTATCGGGACTCGTCTTCGGCTACGGCGGCTGGCGCGAGCCGGTATTCGTCGGCTTCAGGCTAAACGGCTCGGACATGGATACGACGGGCGTCCATGCGATCGCGCAGGGGAGCTACATGCTGATGCAGCTCGGCCTCGTGTGGTTTTCCGCGATGACGGTAGCGGTCATCGCTTTTATGGTGTCGGTGCTCGTCCGCAGCACGGCCGCGAGCCTCGTCACGATGATGGCCGCCGTCATCTCGGGCTCGATCCTCGCGAACATGGCTTCGTCCTGGCACAGCGCCAAATATTTGTTTAACGTCAATCTCGACCTGTCCGTCTATTTGCAGGGCTCCCCCGCCGCCGATCGAAGGGATGACGCTCGGTTTTTCCCTGGTCGTGCTGGCCATCTGGTCGCTGGCTGCGATCGCGGTATCGTTCGCGGTATTCACGAGACAGGATATCCTGGCTTAACGTTTGGTTGTCATTCCCATTTGTCAAGGGAAATTGGGATTTTTAAGCGTGTGTTCGACATCGTTCTCGTCCATGTTATAATCGCTACAAGGACGGTGGGCCATGATGAGCGACGAATTGTTGATGCAGATCGCGGAGAAGCTTGGAGATGTTGTGAGTCGGCTAGATCGGATGGAAAGCAAGCAGGACCAATTCGAGCAGAAGATGGATCAGATGGACCTCCGATTGGCACGCGTCGAGCAAAAGGTGGATCAGGTCGAACTGCGGTTGGACCGCGTCGAGCAGAAGGTGGATCAGGTCGAACTGCGATTGGATCGCGTCGATCGGAAGGTTGACCGTATCGATACGAAGCTCGACGCCGCCTTCGAGCAAGTCGCCAAGAACACCGAGCACGAAGCCGCGTTCAACGATCTTGCTTCCACGGTGGCGGAGCACGCGACGGATATCCGGCTGCTCAAAAAAATCGTCGTTGCCAGTTAACGCGAGTCGGGTTACACTCTAAACGTCATCATACATGACCGTTTCTGCATCGCGCAGGCGGTTATTTTTATTTGCGGGGCATCATTACATTACGGACGCCTTGTGCATTTTCTGCCTTTTAGCTTAAAATGAACGGAAGGCGCGTCCTCGACGGACGCTAGAAGCAGCAAGGGGGGATCATTCGTGACCGAACAAACAGACCTGTATGCGGAGAGCGCGGCGCAGGCGGGTACGACATACGGAGCGGACGACATACAGGTGCTCGAAGGGCTGACCGCAGTCCGCAAGCGGCCCGGCATGTACATCGGCAGCACGACCTCTTCGGGCTTGCACCATCTCGTCTGGGAGATCGTGGACAACGCGGTCGACGAGCATCTGGCCAAGCATTGCTCGCGGATCGACGTGACCATTCACGGCGACAACTCCGTTACCGTGCAGGACAACGGGCGCGGCATACCGACCGGCCTTCACAAGACTGGCGTGCCGACGCCGCAGGTCGTCTTTACGATTTTGCACGCAGGAGGCAAGTTCGGCGGCGGCGGCTACAAGAAGTCGGGCGGCCTGCACGGCGTAGGCGCCTCCGTCACGAATGCGTTGTCGGAATGGCTCGAGGTCGAGATTTATCGCGAAGGCAAGACGCATCGGATGCGCTTCGAGACCTGGATCGACAAGACCGGCAAAGAGCGAGTAGGCGAGCCCGTCACGGGCCTCGAGCTGCTCGGCAATACGAACAAGACCGGCACGAAGGTGACGTTCAAGCCGGATCCGAAGGTATTTCACGGCAATGTCTCGATTAATTACGATACGCTGTCGGAACGCCTGCAAGAGATTGCGTTCCTGAATTCGGGCCTCAAGGTGACGGTCAAGGACCAGCGCTCGGGCAAAGAGGACGTGTTCCACTACGAGGGCGGCGCCAAGCAGTTCGTGCAGTTTTTGAACGAGGAAAAGACGGTCCTCCACGACGTCGTCCACTTCACCGCGGAGCGCGACGAGATCGAAGTCGAGGTGGCGCTGCAGTACAACGACGGCTACACCGAGACGATCGCCTCGTTCGTCAACGCCATTCCGACGCGGGGCGGCGGCACGCACGAGACGGGCTTCAAGACGGCGTATACGCGCGTCATGAACGAATACGCCCGCAAGATCGGCCAGCTCAAGGAAAAGGAAAAGAACCTCGAAGGCAGCGATCTGCGCGAAGGCATGATGGCCGTCATCAACATCAAGATGTCCGACGTCGAATTCGTCGGCCAGACCAAGGATCAGCTCGGCAGCGCCTCGGCGCGCAGCGCGGTCGACGCCGTCGTCGCGGAGAAGATGGCCGTGTTTCTCGAGGAGAATCCGCAGGTCGGCCAGCAGCTCGTCCGCAAGTCGGTGCAGGCATCCAAGGCGCGCGAAGCGGCGCGCAAGGCGCGCGAGGAGATTCGAAGCGGCAAGAAGCGCAGCGAGAGCGCGAGCCTCGGCGGCAAGCTGTCTCCAGCCCAATCCAAGGACTATACCCGCAACGAGTTGTTCATCGTCGAGGGCGACTCGGCCGGCGGTTCGGCCAAGCAGGGACGGGATTCCAAATATCAGGCGATCCTGCCGCTCAAGGGCAAGCCGATGAACCCGGAGAAAGCCAAGCTGATCGATATCCTCAAGAACGAGGAGTACAAGGCGATCATCGCGGCGACGGGCGCCGGCGTCGGACCCGAATTCGACGTCGAGGAATGCAACTATTCCAAGATCATCATCATGACGGATGCCGATACGGACGGCGCGCATATCCAGGTGCTGCTCCTGACGTTTTTCTATCGGTACATGAAGCCGCTCATCGACGCCGGCAAGGTGTTCATCGCCCAGCCGCCGCTGTACAAGCTCACGCGCAAGTCCGGCAAGCTCGAGACCGTCCGGTATGCCTGGACCGACGAGCAGCTGCAGAACTATCTCAAGGAAATCGGCAAAGGCGCCGAGCTGCAGCGGTACAAGGGACTCGGAGAGATGAACCCCGAGCAGCTGTGGGAGACGACGATGAATCCGGAGTCGCGCACGCTGCTGCAGGTGCAGATCGAGGACGCCGCGAAGGCGGAGCGCCGCGTGTCCACGCTGATGGGCGACAAGGTCGATCCGCGCAAGCGCTGGATCATCGACAACGTCGACTTCACGGAATACGAGGAATAAGAACGGAGAGACTTTTATGAGCTTGCTCGAGAACTTCTTGCCCGCGTTTCTGGAGGAGGTCGTTGGCGACCGCTTCGGACGCTATTCCAAATACATTATTCAAGACCGTGCGATTCCCGACGTAAGGGACGGCCTAAAGCCGGTGCAGCGCCGGATTTTGTACGCGATGTTCGACTCCGGCAATACGCCGGACAAACCGTACCGCAAATCGGCGAAGACGGTCGGCGACGTCATGGGCAACTATCACCCGCACGGCGACTCGTCGATCTACGAGGGCATGGTGCGCATGGCGCAGCCTTGGAAGATGGGGCATACGCTCGTCGACGGCCACGGCAACTGGGGCTCGATGGACGACGATCCGCCGGCGGCCATGCGTTATACCGAGGCGCGTCTGTCTGCGATCGCGATGGAGCTGCTGCGGGATATCGACAAACGCACCGTCCTTTTCAAGGACAACTTCGACAATACGACCAAGGAGCCGGTCGTGCTGCCCGCGCGGTATCCGAACCTGCTCGTCAACGGCGTCAGCGGCATCTCCTCCGGCTTCGCCACCGAGATTCCGCCGCACAACCTGCGCGAGGTCATCGACGCTTGCACCGCGCTTATCGACAATCCCGATATGACGGTCGCCGATCTGATGCAGATCATGCGCGGACCGGACTTTCCGACCGGCGGCCGCATCATGGGCGAGGACGGCATCCGCGAAGCTTACGAGACCGGCAAAGGGCGCATTTACGTACGGTCCAAGACGGCGATCGAGGACATGCGCGGCGGCAAGCAGCAGATCGTCGTGACCGAGATTCCGTATCAGGTCGTCAAGTCCAAGCTCGTGAACAGCATCGACCAGCTTCGGCTGGAAAAGAAGGTCGAAGGCATCGCCGAGGTTCGCGACGAGAGCGGAAGAGCCGGCATGCGCATCGTGATCGAACTTAAGAAGGACGCGGACGCCGAGGGCATTCTCGCCTATCTGCTCAAAAAAAACCGACCTGCAGGTCGCTTACAATTTCAACATGGTCGCCATCGTCAACAAGGCGCCGCGCCAGCTCGGCGTCAAAGCGATGCTGGACGCGTACGTCGCGCACCAGCGCGAGGTCGTCACGCACCGTACGCAGTACGATCTCGAAAAGGCGGAAGACCGCGCCCACGTGCTCGAAGGACTCGTCAAAGCATTAAACCTGCTCGACGCCGTCATCGAGACGATCAAGGCATCCAAAAACCGCCAGGACGCGCAAAACAATCTGGTCGCGAAGTTCGATTTTTCCGAACGCCAGGCCGACGCGATTCTGACGCTGCAGCTGTATCGGCTGACCAATCTGGAGATCAACTCGCTCCAAAAAAGAACATGCCGAAACGATGAAAAAAATCAATCAGCTTCGCGGCATATTGAACAATCCGAAAAAGCTGATGGGCGTCATCAAGGACGAGCTCGGCGAGATCCGGGGCAAGTTCGGCATCGACCGCCGCTCCGTCATCCAAGGCGAGGTCGAGGAACTCAAGGTCAACCTCGAAGTGACCGTGCCGGCCGAGGAGGTGCTCGTGACGCTCTCGCGCCACGGCTACGTGAAGCGCACGAGCATGCTGTCGTTCACGCGGTCCGGCGGCGATCTGGGCAGCACGGGACTAAGGGAAGGCGACCACCTGCGCTGGAGCCTGCAGCTCAACACGCTGGATTCGCTGCTGCTGTTCACGCAGAAGGGCATGTACTACCAGTTGCCCGTGCATCAGATCTCCGAGTTCAAGTGGAAGGAAAACGGAACGGCGATCGTCAACCTGATCGCCCTGCCGAAGGACGACCGGATCATGGCCGTCATCCCGGTCAAGGCCGGCGAGTGGAAGACGCTCGCCGATCTGGGCGAGCAGGGCCCCGCGCTCGTGTTCGTGACCAAGCGCGGCCAGGTCAAGCGCACGCTCATGGCCGAATACGCGACCAACCGTAGCGCGGCGATCGCGGCCGTCAAGGTCGCGGACGGGGACGAGGTCCGTTCGGCGTTCCGCAGCGATACGCCGCAGGAGATTCTGCTCGTGACGGAACAAGGGCTCAGCATCCGGATCCAGGAAGCGGACGTGAGCCTGCAGGGCCGCGTAGCGGGCGGGGTGCGAGGCATCCAGCTGCGCGAGGGCGATGCCGTTACCGACGGGCTCCACGTATCTGGCGACGAAGGCGAGATACTCGTGATCTCGGATTACGGATTTGCCAAGCGCTCGCTGCTGCTCGACTATCCGCCGCAAGGCCGTGGAGGCAAAGGCATCCAGACGTTCGAGATCAAGGAAGGCAAGCGCGTGCGTCCGAACGGCACGCGTCTCGTCTCCGCCTATTACGTCAAGGACGACGCGGGCATCGTGACGGCGACGGCCGGCGGCACGTACGGCGAGTTCCGCTCCGACAGCACGCCGCTCGAGGATCGCAGAGGCACCGGCAAAATCGTAGGCGCGATCGATCGGAACGATCCGCTGGCGGAGACGTTCCTCAAGCCCCTGCCGCCGCAGATGCAATAAAGCGCAGATCCCGGTCATTCCCGTGAGTGACGAGTTAGCCGGTAAAACCGTGCACTGCGGCACCAAGCTGACGGCGATGGCGAGCGAACCCAAAAAAGAAGCACCGGTCCGGTTCTCGGACGGTGCTTCTTTTTTCGCGCTGCCTCAATCGAACGGGCCGTCCTGCGGATCGTAACGGTCGATCCACTTCAGCATCATTTCCAACACGAACCAGAGGGGGACCGGCTCGGTCAGCCGGTTCAGCCACCCCGGATCATCTATAATACCGGCTTCGCGCGCCATGATGCCGATCATTCTAATGCGTTCGTCCTCTACAGCCATGAAGACCTCTCCTTCTTTTCAACCGCGCGCAGGCGGCCGAATACCGCCAACTGTCAGCATTATATGTCATAGGCTGTCGTCCCGTACCACAACGTGCGGATTTATGACGTAAATCATTAATGCGCTTAATCTATCTTTCGACATCGGGTTTGCATATAATTAAAGGAGTAGAGTTTCGTCGGCATCAATTCGAAGAGGAGAGGTGATCCAAAGGTGGAACCGGCTGCAGAGTTCGTGAAAAGCTGGATGAAGCTTTCGAAGGATTGGCAATCGCAGATGGAGGCGGAAATGTCCCCCCACCTGACCGGAGGACAGCTTCAAGTATTGGAGCTGCTGCAGGCGAACGAACCGATGAAGCCCTCCGAGCTGCTGCCGCATCTGGAGACGACCCCGGCGGCGGTGACGACGCTGCTCGACCGAATGGAACGCAATGGCCTCGTCAAGCGCACGCGTGACGAGAGCGATCGCCGAATCGTGTGGATCAGCACGACCGACTTCGGCCATACCGAGCGCGAACGCGGTCTTCGCATCCGCAGCGACATCGTGAACCGCTCGCTCGACCGGCTATCGGCCCACAACCGCCAGCTGCTCGTTTATTTGATCGGCAAGGTGTCGGGCACAAGAGACAAGAAGCGAGCCGCGTCCGGCGAAGAAGCGACCGCCATTCAAGCGACCTCCTGAGGTCGATGAAGGGCATGGAGCATGAATTAACGCGAACGCTTTTTTTAGAATATTGCATTTTTCAAGCCGAGACTTCGGCTTGTTTTTTTTGTTCGAAACGGGTCATGCAAGCGTCATGCGAAAGCTTATCGATACGCGGAATCGCGATACGCTATTTTGCCGTACGCAGAAGCTCGCAGCCTGATTATTTTTCCAATTAAGTGGGTAATAGAAAAAGTTAAAGCGCCATATATCCAATTTTGGCGTATCATTAAAAAGTACAGTCCATCATCCGAATTGCGAGGTTAACGATGCTCAAGATCACGGAAGCCTACGTCGACAGTTTGGCGCCGAACGCAGGCGCGATTAAAAACGGCAGAGATCTGGTCAAAAAAAACAGCTTTCCGGTACTGAACGAAAGCCCGGATGCGACGTTGCTCTTCGGAGAATGCAAGGGCAGCGGCAAAGAGCCCTACCGATGCTCTGTCGATTTCGTCAACGAGGCGAGTCCGGTATTTCGATGTTCATGCCCGAGCAGACAATTTCCGTGCAAGCATGCGCTCGGATTGCTCTATGCGCGCGCGATGGGGAGCGACTTCGCGTCGGCGGATATTCCGGCCGACATCGCAGACAAAAGAGACAAGGCGGAGAAGCGCGAAGAGAAAAAGAAGGACGCGGCGGATTCCGAAGGGAAGGCGCCTGCGGCGAAGCGCAAAGTAAACAAGTCCGCGCTCGTCAAAAAAAATCGCCAGCCAGCTCGAAGGACTTCGTTTGCTTGAAAAGCTCGTCCAGCAGATCGTTCAGTCGGGTCTCGGCAGCGTGGACAAAAAGACGGTCCGGATGATCGAAGAACAGGCCAAGCAGCTCGGCAACAATTATATCCCCGGCGTGCAGGCCAAGCTTAGGGAGTTCGTACATACGATGCAGACGGAAGGAGCGCGCGAAGCGGTTTACTCGCGGGCGATGGAGCAGCTGCTGTTTTTGCATTCGCTGGCCAAGAAGGGCGTCTCCTACTTGACCAAAAAGAATGGAAGATCCGGAACTGCCGATGGAGACGGATTCATCCTTGGAGGAGCAGCTCGGCCATGCCTGGCAGCTTGCGGAGCTTCGCGAATACGGCCGCGCAAGGCCGAATGCCGAGCTGCTTCAGCTCTCCTTTTTGTCATACTCGGATGCGGCCCGCGGCGAGTTCGTCGATGCGGGCTGGTGGGCCGACCTTGACGACGGCGCGATACGCAGCACGCGGCACTTGCGTCCCTTCCGGGCTGCCCGGGCGCTCAAGGAAGAAGATACCGTGCATGCGGTCGTTCGTACGGAGACGCTGTACGTCTATCCGGGCGAGGTCAATGCCAGAGTGCGTTGGGAATCGTCGACGCAGCGGGATGCGGAAGAGGGGGACTTCTCCAAGGTCAAGGCAACGGCAGCCTCGTCCTACGCGGACGTCGTCAAGCAGGTCAAAAACATCATTAAAAATCCGCTGGCGGATAAAACGCCCGTCCTGCTCGTCGCTTATCGGTCGATCGACAGAACATCGGACGGACTTTGCCTACGCGATGCGCAGGGAAGGCTGCTGCCGATCATGGACAGAATGCCGAACGGCAGAGAGACCGCTTCCTTGATTGAATGGCTCGGCGAAAAGGATCTGAGCGATCAAGCGGCGCTCGTCATGTTCAGTCACGGGCTGGACGACAACCGTCTGAGCGTGCAGTTGATGAGCATCGTCACGGACAACCGAATCATTCGGCTCCTTTACTAGAGGTGAAACGGACATGAGCATAGACATTTTATTCGAATTGCAGCATGAGGCGCGCCGCTTGTTTATCGCGGGCAGCGCCATGGCGGCCAACGATCTGCGGATCAACAAGCTCCTGCCCGGGCTTAAAAAGCTGGGCGAAACCGCCCCGGTGTTCGGTCGGCTGGCGACCGCGGCGGAAGAGCTGCTCGCCGCAAGCAGGGAAGACAGCGCCGCGAAGCTGCTGGAGCTGTCGACGCTGCTCGTCGCGGTTCTTTATACGCAGGGCAAGACGGATGCGAACGGGGAGCCGCAACCGGTCCGGGGCGCGGGAATCGCTCTCGCGACGAACATCCCTTACCGCAAGCTCCATCCGTTTATCGAAGCGCTGACGACCAAGGGACAAGGCCGGCTGGAGCAAATCCGCACGGCCTACGAAGACGGCAGCTTCCTGGATTTGCGCGCGCTGCCTGCGGTTTGCGCGGCGCTCGAGGACAGCTATTCCGAAATCGCCGATTTTGCGCAAGAAAAGCTGATACCCGCCTTTGGCGCAAACGCCGTCCCCGTGCTGCAAAGCCGGCTAGACCTGCAAGGCGGAAAAGGCGACGGTCGCAGGCTTCTGCTCCTGCACCGGCAGCTTGGCGCCGCGATGCTTGAGCTCGTCGCGGAGGGCGCATCGTCAGGATCGCCCGAGGTCAAGGTGGCGGCGATTTCGATATTAGGCGCCTATCCCGAGCAGGAGCCGCTGCTGCTGGCGCTAAGCCGCGATAAACGGAAGGACGTTCGCGCTGCCGCATTCGCATCGCTCGCGAGGATCGGTACGGGTCCGGCGCTGGACCGATTGTACGAAGCCGCCGTCACCAAGGATGGGGAGCTGGTCGTCGAGCCGATCAGACGTTGCGGTTCGCCGCAACTGCTGGGGCGTCTGATCCAGTATGGCGAGCAAGCGTTGAAGCAGTATTCAGACGGCGAAGCCAAACAAAAAACGGAAGCTGCCGGGCAGCTGCTGATCGTTCTGCAATCCCTGGATGGAGCGGGCAAGAAGATGGCGTCCGTTGCTTTTCCGTTCGTGCAAAAGCTCCTGACAACGCCTGCGTACATCGTCCCCGAGACGGAAAGCGCGCAGGAAGCGGCCGCCGAACTGCTGCTCGAGATGGCGCTTCCCGAAGCGGACCGGCTCGCCATCCAGCTCGGGAACGGCGGCCAAAGCCCGTTCGTCCGATACGGCTTCCGGGCGGCGTTTCGCACGTTATCCCCCCGCCGAGCTGTACGATCTTTATGCCGGCCGTTTGACCGGCGCGAAGTCCAGGGCAGCCAAGGAGCTGCTCGCCGCCGTGCGCGAAGTCGTATACAGCGACGGCAGCGATGATGACGAGGAAAGGTATGGCGAACCGGCCGTGCGCGACGGAGCCTGGGATTCGCGATGGTTACCGTTATGGATCAAGCTCGATCAGCCGGCGCTCGTATGCATGTTCGCCCTGCGGGCGGACAAAGCGATCGTCGCCTATTTGACGGGCAAGCTGCGGGAAGCCAAATGGGGCGGCAAGGACGTCTTCGATATGTTGGCGACGTTGTTCCGGATCGGGGACAAGGAAGCGCCGGAGCGCTTCATGGAGCTGCTCGAACGGGAAGCCGCGAGAAATATGTATTATATGCACGTTCAACTGCGGCGGATCGTCGCCAGCATGCCCAAATCGTATGCGCCGCGCCTGCGCGCGTTCGGGGAGCAGTTAACGTACGAATCGCTGCGAAGCGAGTGGATGACGCTGATCGAAGAGATCGAACAAGCGCCGGATACGGCCGAAGAGGAGAACGGAAGGGGTTTATGGGGATGGCTCAAAAGCAAGATGTCCTGAGATTGCCGGCGGAGCGATTGTATGCGGAGGAACTTGAAGCGCTCAAGGAGGCGGACAAGGAGGCCAAACCCGCGGGGTGGCAGCTGTCTCCCAAATCCGTCCTCACGTTCATAACGGGCGGACAGGCGGGCGCCAGAACGATCGCGCCAAAATATATCGGGAACAAACGACTGGTCGAGATGGCGATCGCGACCCTGCTCACCGACCGGGCGCTGCTGCTGATCGGGGAGCCCGGCACCGCCAAGTCCTGGCTGTCGGAAAATCTGGCCGCGGCGATTCACGGCGATTCGTCCAAGGTCATACAGGGAACGGCGGGCACCACCGAGGAGCATGTCCGTTATTCCTGGAACTATGCGATGCTTCTTGCGCAAGGACCGTCGGATCAGGCGCTCGTCCGCAGCCCGATTTTCCGCGCGATGGAATGCGGCGGCATCGCCCGCTTCGAAGAAATCTCCCGCTGCGCCTCCGAGGTGCAGGACGCACTGATCTCCATTTTGTCGGAAAAGACGATCGCGATTCCCGAGTTGAACCGGGAGGCGGCGGCCGAGCGCGGCTTTTCGATCATCGCGACGGCCAATACGCGCGACCGCGGGGTGAACGAGATGTCGGCGGCGCTTAAGCGCCGCTTCAATATCGTCGTGCTGCCCGCGCCGTCGAGCCTCGAAACGGAGATCGACATCGTGCGCAGGCGCGTAAGCGAGATCTCGTCGAACTACGAGCTCAGGGCGGCGCAGCCGGACGACGATACGATTACAAAGGTCGTTACGATTTTCCGGGAGCTGCGGAGCGGGACGACGCTCGAGGGCAAGGAGAAAGTGAAGCCGCCGACGGGCGTCATCTCTACGGCGGAGGCGATCTCGCTGCTGACCGGCAGCATGGCGCTGGCGGGCAGCTTCGGTGACGGCAAGATCAGCGACGAGGACGTGGCCGCAGGCTTGCAGGGCGCGATCGTAAAGGATGAGGAGAAAGATCGTCTCGCCTGGAAGGAGTATTTGGAAAACGTCATGAAAAAGCGCGGCGCCTCCTGGCGGAGCCTGTACGGCGCCTGTTCGGAGATGAACCGGTGAACGGGGCTCGGGAACCGCATTTTTTCGGCATACGGCATCTGTCGCCGGCCGGTTCTTATCATTTGCTCGCGCTGCTGGACGAGGTGAGGCCTACGGCGGTGCTGATCGAAGGTCCGAGCGACGCCGGCGCTCTGGCCAGCCAGCTCGTCGCCCGCGGCGTCGTGCCCCCGGTCGCGCTGCTTGCCTATACGGTCCAATTGCCCGTACGGACGCTGCTGTACCCTTTCGCCGAATATTCGCCCGAATACCAAGCGCTGCGGTGGGCCGAACGGAACGGCAGCCAGGCTGAATTCATCGATCTGCCGACCGGCGTGTCGCTGGCGCTGAACGCGCTTCGTCACGAACGGTCGGCGGAGGGCGACCCGCTCCAAGCGACCGACGAAGGAGGCGGGATCGAATCTTCTTCGACCGCGCATACCGCCGACGGCATGCCGAACGAACCGGAAGCGGGTGCCGCGCAGAAAGACTTCTACGCGCGCGTCGCCGAGCGCTCGGGCGAACCCGATTTCGAGTCGTACTGGGAGCGAAATTTCGAGCATCGGCTTCGTCACGGCGCATACCGGCAGTCGATTTCGCGATTTTCCGAAGAAATGAGGGCATGGACGGCAGGCGAAGAAAGGCGACGCGCTCCGCATGAAGCGGCATACAACGAGATCAGGGAAGCCTACATGCGGCGCAAAATCAGCGATACGCTGGTCGGCGGACACGATCCCGGCCGGGTCGTCGTTCTGACGGGCGCCTACCATACATCGGCGCTGGCAGCGTCGCTGCCGGCGATGACCGACGACGAGCTTGCGCTTTTGCCGCGCGTGCCGACCAAAATGACGCTCATGCCGTATTCCTATTACAAGCTCTCCTCGCATTCGGGCTACGGCGCGGGCAACGCTGCGCCCGCTTATTTCGAACTGATGTGGCGATGCATGCGGCAGCGCGAGCTGGATCGCCTTCAGGCCTTGTACTTATCTTCCGTCGCGGCGAGATTGCGGGAGGGGGGGCACGTACCGTTCGACGGCTTCGGTCATCGAAGGCGTGCGGCTGGCCGGCGCGCTGTCCTCGATGCATGACGGCGAGCTGCCGGCCTGGAAGGATTTGCGGGACGCGGCCACGATCCTGTTCGGGCACGGCGAGCTGTCCGTCGTCGCCGAAGCGCTGGCGAGAACGGATATCGGCACGGCGATCGGCAGCTTGCCGGAGGGCGTCAGCCAGACGCCGATTCAGGACGATCTGAACCGCGAGCTATCCAGGCTGAAGCTGGGCAAATACAAGACGCTGGTCGCGACCGACCTGGAGCTCGATCTTCGCGAGAACCGCAGCGTCAAGTCCGCGGAATCCGCTTTTCTCGACCTCCATCGATCCGTCCTTTTCCACCGTCTGGCGCTGCTCGGCATTCGCTTCGCCCGCAAGCAGCATCGGCGCCAGGCGGATGCGACCTGGGCCGAGCATTGGGTGCTGCAATGGTCGCCCGAAGCGGAGATCGAGATCGTCGAAGCGACGATCAAAGGCGAAACGGTGGAAATGGCGGCGGCTTACGCGATCCACGAGCAATTGCTCGCCTGCGAAGATATCGCGGACGCTGCGAGGCTCATCCGGCAGGCGGGCGAATGCGGCCTGCCGCAAGTCGCGGGCCAGGCGGTGGCGGCGCTGCAGCGGCTAGCCGTCGATGCGGGCAGCTTCGCGCAAATCGCGCAAACGCAGCGCGAGCTGTCGGTGCTTATCCAATACGGGTCGGTACGGCGCATCGATACCGAGCCGCTGCTCCCGATTTTGCGTCAGCTGTTTTTGCGCGGCTGCTTGATGCTGCTGGACGCTTCGGGCTGCAACGACGACGCGGCGACGGAGATGATGGCGGCCGTGGGCGCCGTGAACGCGGTCGCGCAGGAGCATTACGCGGAGGTCGACGAGCCGCTCTGGCTGGAGAAGCTTAAAGCGCTTGCCGTCCGAGACGACCGCAATCCGAGGCTGTCCGGCTACGCGTTTTCCATTTTGCTCGAGCGAAACGAAGCGGGCGAAGAGACGTTTTCGAGCGAGGTCGCCCGCCGGTTGTCGCCGGGCATGGAAGTCGATCTCGGCGCCGGCTGGTTTGAAGGCTTGTCGATGCGCAATCGTTACGCGCTGCTGTCGCGCGACTACTTATGGCGACATCTGGATGATTATATCGGCGGACTGGAGCCCGAACCGTTCAAGCGCTCGCTCGTCTATCTCCGGCGCGCTTTCGGCGCCTTCGAGCCGCGGGAGAAGGCGGCGATCGCCGAACTGCTCGGCGAGATCTGGGGGACGGGGGCCGAGCAGTCCGGCGAAGCATTGCAGCGTCCGCTTGACGAGGAAGAAAAGGAGCGATTGGATGAGATTAACGAATTCGACTTCGGGGACCTGTAGCCGATGACGTCGATGGACGCGGAACAAACGAAACGGTGGCGACTCATCTTGGGCGCCGCGGCGGAGGAAAAGCTGGCGGCCGCAGGCGGCTCGGCGGGTGCCGGCGCCCGCCTGGACGAAGAAAGCCTGTTGATGGACGAAGCGCTTGCCGCCATCTATGACGGAACGTCCGGCGGAGCCGACGGTTCCGGGCCGGGTGCCGGCGCGGCCGGAGGCGGTTCGAAAACGGCCGGCTTGGGCGCTTCCGCGCCAAGGCTGGCGAAGTGGCTCGGCGACGTTCGGTCTTTTTTTTCCGTCGGACATCGTCTCGGTCATTCAAGCGGACGCCGTGCATCGCAAAGGACTGACCAAGCTGCTGTTCGAGCCCGAGCTGCTCGCCAAGGTGAAGCCGGACATCGGGATGGTGGCGACGCTCATGTCGCTGCGCGGCCAAATACCCGAGCGCACGAAGGAGACGGCGCGGACGCTCGTGCGCGAGGTCGTGGACGAGATCGTCAGGCGGCTCGCCCAGGAGTTGACCCGCGCGGTGACCGGATCGCTGAACAAAAGGCGCCATTCCCCGCTGCCCTCGCTGACGGGACTCGATTGGGACAAGACGATCCGCAGCAATCTGAAGCATTACGACGTCGAACGGCGACTGCTCATTCCCGAAAAAGTTTACTTTTTCGACCGTGCGCGCAAAAGCAAGGAATGGACGGTCATCCTCGATATCGACCAAAGCGGCTCGATGGCGAATTCGGTCATCTATGCGTCGATCGCGGGATCCATCTTCGCCAGCATGCCCGCGCTCGAGACGCGCGTCGTCGCGTTCGACACCGAAGTCGTCGATCTGAGCGAGGCGTGCGCGAACGATCCCGTCGATCTGCTGTTCGGCATTCAGCTCGGCGGCGGAACCGACATCAACAAATCGGTCGCCTACTGCGAATCGTTCGTGACAGAGCCGAAAAAAACGTTGTTTTTGCTCATCTCGGATCTGTACGAGGGCGGCAACCGGACGGAGATGATCCGCAGGCTGCGCGACCTGCACGAATCGGGCGTGCGGACGATGTGCCTGCTCGCGCTATCGGACGACGGCGCGCCGGCCTACGACGAGGAAGTCGCCCGCAAGCTCGCCCAGCTCGGGATCCCTTGCTTCGGCTTGCTCCCCGGACAAACTGCCGGAGCTGATCGAAGGAGCGCTGAAAGGGATTGACCTGCTCCAGCTGGCCGACCGTGTGAAGCAAGCGAAAAGCTGAAGGCGTTCTCGGCGCCGGAATCAGTCCGCTGCTGCGAATCGGGACGGCGCCGACCGGGCGCCGTCTTTATCGCGCGGACGGGGGATCGTTTTTCGGGGCCGTGCACGTTGACGCCGGACTTGTTACAATGGAAGGAAAAGGACGGCGTCAAAAAAGGAGCATCGAACGACGATGGCGAAAAAGTACGAAAATGCCGACGGTTCTTCAAACATCAAATCGTTTTCGGAGCTGCGGCAGTGGCAGAAGGAACGCCGATCGAAAAAGAAAGACCTGTCTTTTGTCGTGTCCCGCGCAGATCCCGAAATCGCCTTGCTGAGCGCGAACCGCACCGAACCGACCGTGACGTTCGTCGGTCATTCGACCTTTCTCGTTCAGCTCGGCGGACTCAATATCGTCACGGACCCCGTTTGGGCTTCGCGGATGGGCTTCGCACCGAGGCTGGCGCCTCCGGGATTGCCGATCGAAGCGCTGCCGCCGATCGACGTCGTCGTCCTGTCCCATGCCCATTACGACCATCTTCATTTAGGCAGCCTGCGACGCTTGCCCGGCGATTTTGTCGCGCTCGTGCCTGTCGGGTTGGCCGGATGGTTCAGACGCAAGGGCTTCGAGCGCGTCGAAGAGCTCTCCTGGTGGTCCGAGACGCGCGTCGGCAACGTGACGTTCGGCTTCGTGCCGGCCAGGCATTGGACGCGGCGAACGCCGTGGGATACCAATTCTTCGCATTGGGGCGGCTGGGTGATGCGCCACGATTCTGACGGTTTGTATTTCGCCGGCGACAGCGGCTACGACGATACCTTCCGCCGGATCGGCAAGAAGTACGGAGACATTCGCGTGGCGCTGATTCCGATCGGGGCTTACGAACCGGAATGGTTCATGGGAGGCTCGCATATGACGCCCGAGGAAGCAGTACAAACGTTCGAGGACATCGGCGCGCGTTATTTCGTGCCGATGCACTACGGCGCATTCCGATTGGCCGACGATACGCCCAAGGAAGCGCTGGACCGTTTGAATGCCGAGTGGGAACGGCGGGGACTTCCGCCAGACAGGCTGTGGACGCTGGAGCACGGTCGAACGAAGCTGTGGCCTGCCGAGGAGTCCAGCCGATAAAAAAGAAGAAACCGCACCTGGCCGCAGCGCAGGAGCGGTTTTTTTGTTCATTTCGTTTATTCGTTGCTTTCCCACCGGCCGTAAATGCCGCACGGAAGCGTCAACCCGCTGCGCGTAATCGGCAGGCCGATCTCGCCGCAATCGATCTTGCCTCCGTGACGGCGGCCGATCGACATGTGCAGCAGATTGTGGAGCACGGTCGGCGACAGGCCGGTCGTGTAGGAGTTGACGAGCACGAACAGCGGGTTGTCGGAGAGGATGCTCTTGCACTCTTCGAGAAACGGGTACAGGCTGTCCTCGAGCTTCCAGGTCTCGCCCCCGGGACCGCGGCCGTAGGAGGGAGGATCCATGATGATGGCATCGTACTGCTTGCCCCGGCGCTGCTCGCGCTGCACGAATTTGAATACGTCGTCCGTAATGTAGCGGACGGGCGCGGATTCAAGTCCGGAGAGCGCCGCGTTTTCCTTGGCCCACTGGACCATGCCCTTGGCTGCGTCGACGTGGCACACTTCGGCGCCTGCCGCGGCAGCCGCGACGGTCGCCCCGCCGGTATACGCGAACAGATTGAGCACGCGAATCGGTCTGCCCGCCTCCTTGATCCGCTTCATCATCCAGCTCCAGTTGACGGCCTGCTCGGGAAATAGGCCCGTGTGCTTGAAGCTGGTCGGCTTGATGTGAAAGCGCAGCGGGCCGTAAGAGATCGTCCAGCGTTCGGGCAGCTGCTTGTTGAATTGCCACTGGCCGCCCCCGGACGAGCTGCGGAAATAGTGGCCGTCCGGCCGCTGCCAGTCGGCGGATTCCTTGGCGAGCGGCCAAATGATCTGCGGGTCGGGACGTCTCAGGATCACGTCGCCCCAGCGCTCCAGCTTGTCGCCCGCGCCGGTATCGATGAGCTCGTAGTCTTGCCAGTCGGTTGCCATTCTCATGTGCCGTTTAAACTTCCTTTACTGTTCATATTAAACGTTCAGCGCGCACCCTGAAGCGATTCGCACGCCGTCAAGAAGCGATATCCGAATCCGCGCACCGTATGAATATACACCGGATTCGACGGGTCGGGCTCGATTTTTTTTGCGGAGATTGCTGATATGCACCATCAGCGTCCGGGTGTCGCCCATGCTGTCCGTATGCCAGACGAGCCGGTATAGTTCGTTCATCGCGAAAATCCGGTTGGGCTGACGCGCGAGCACGCACAGCAGCTCGAACTCCTTGGCAGACAGCGCGACCTGCTCGCCGTCCCGCCTGACCTCGAACCGTTCGGGATCGATCTCGAGGCTGCCGAACGCCATCATGCTCTCCCGATCTTCCGCTTGGGACCGCTCGCGCTGGCGCCTTCGCCGAATATGGGCCTGCACGCGCGCGACGAGCTGCCTCGGACTGAACGGCTTCGTAATATAGTCGTCGCCGCCCTCGGCGAGCCCCAGAACGATGTCCGCGTCCTCGCTCTTGCAGCTGAGGAAGAGGATCGGCGCATCCGCGCAGCCGCCCTCGCGCAGCCGCCTGCATACTTCGATGCCGTCCATGTCGCCCAGCGATACGTCCAGGATGACAAGATCCGGCCGCAGCGCGTCCGCGATCCGCAGCGCGTCCTGCCCGCACGCGGCGGCATGAACCGCGAAGCCTTCTCTAGTCAGGAACAACCCGATCAGTTCGGTGATCTCGCGCTCGTCGTCGACGACGAGAACGGTGCCAATCGGTTTGCTCAAGGTAATTCCCTCCCATGCCATGTCAACGTTCGACTGTACCTTATTATACTTAAAGCGTTGACGCATAAGCAATGCGCGTTTACGATGAGGACAGCGTTTCATTAACGGGAGCGATCGGAAATGCGTGCGATTCAAACAAGGCGGAGACGGGGCGCGCTGCTTGTCTTCGTCTTCGTCATGGCGCTTGCGGGCGTCTCGGGCGGCTTCGCCCTCAGCGAGAGCGGACATCGGGGCCAGCCGGCGTCCATAAACGGCGTCCTCGATCTGAACGGCTATTCGTTCAAAAAAGGACGGGACCCTGCCGCTGGAAGGAGAATGGCGCTTTGCTTGGCGCTCGCTCCGACAAGGGGCCGATTACGAACGGACGATTCGCGTCCCGGCCATTTGGAACGGGGTGCCGGACGGGCAAGGCGGTCGGCTGCCGAACCGAGGCTACGGCACGTACCGCCTGGAGCTGCGCCATCTGCCGTCCGATTCCGGCATGCTCGGCATCCGTCTGCCGAACCTGTCGACAGCCTACGCGCTTTACGTCGACGGCGAGCTCGTCGGCTCGAAGGGCGTGCCCGGCGACGCCAAGGCGTCGACGACGCCTTACCAGATGCCGGACACCGTGTTTTTTCAGCCCTCCGGCGATTCGGTCGCGCTAGAGCTGGAATTGGCGAATTTCCATCATCGGACAGGAGGCATCCGCAGCGCGCTTATCCTGGGCACGCCAGATCAGGTGAAAGGGATCGCTTTCAGACACGAAGCCAGGGAGTTCGTCGTGATGGGCTGCCTGCTGATGATCGGCATCTATCATATCGGGCTGTACGCGCTTCGCAGAAAAGAGCTGGACAATCTATGGTTCGCCCTGCTCTGCATCTGCGTTGCGCTTCGGATGAGCGTCATCGGGGAAGGGTTGCTGCCGAGGCTCGTCCCGGAACTGACTTGGACGGCGGCGGGGCGGCTCGAATACAGCTTTTTCGTGCTGAGCGCGTTCTGCGGATTCGCCTATTTTCGCCGATCGTACAGCAAGGAGATCACGCGCCGGTGGACGATCGCCGCATGCGCGGCGGCGGTCGTCTTGCTGGCGTTGACCTGGGGACTGCCGCTGCTCGCGTCGAGCTCGCTTATCCTTCTCTATCAGGCGTACGTCATCGTCCTGAGCGCCGCATCGCTGTACCTGATCGTCGTGGCGCTTATCCGGGGGCGGGAAGGCGCCGCCCTTTCCCTGATCGGCGTGGCCGGTCTCGTGGGCACGGTGCTCAGCGACATCATTTTTTACAATGGCTGGTGGCGCGCGCCGGACATGGTTCCGTTCGGGCTGCTCTTTCTCGTCGTCATGAATGCCTTCCTGATCTCGCTTCGATTCTCGCGGACGTTCGCCAAAGCCGAAAAGCTGTCGGCCGAGCTTCGCAAATGGAACGACCAGCTTGAAGAACGCATCGCGGAACGGACGGAAGCCCTTCACGCCGCGGAGCAGTCGCGAAGGCGGCTCGTCAGCAACATTTCCCACGACCTTCGCACCCCGATGACGCTGATCCAAGGATATCTCGAGGCGCTGCGGGACGGCGTCATCGCCGATGCGGAGCAGCGGGAGGCGGTCATCGGCGCCATGCTGAAAAAGGCGGAAGGACTGAACGAGCTGGTCGGGGATTTGTTCGACCTGTCCATGCTGGAGGCGCGGCAGGCGCAAATGACCTACGAGCTCGTGCGGCTGCCCGACTGGCTCGATCGCCTCGCGGACAACTATCGCATGGAAATGCGCACCAAAGGCATCGCATTCGATTGCCGGATCGTTGAACCGGCAATCGAGAACGCCTGCCTGGAGCTCGACGAGCGGCGGATGGACCGGGTGATGTCCAATTTGATCTACAACGCCATTCAGGCGACGCCTGGCGGCGGCGAGATTCGCATCGAAGCGCAGCGAGGCGCAAGGCCTTTCGAGGCGGAGATCGCGGTGCTCGACAACGGCGCTGGCCTGTTGCCGGAAGATTTGCCGAAGCTATTCGAGCGATTTTACAAAAACGACAAAGCCAGGAATTATTCGTCCGGCGGCGGCGGTCTGGGCCTTGCGATCGCGCGGGAGATCGTGGAGACGCACGGCGGCCGCATCGAGGCGCGCATCCGCCCGGAAGGCGGAAGCGCCTTTATCGTCTCGCTGCCGATCGTCCGACGAATGAACGGGGAGGAGAAGCAATGACATTGACGAACGCGCAAAAAAAGAACGATCATCATCGCGGCCGTTTTGGCGGTGCTGCTGTTCGCGACGATCACGTCCTTAAGGGTGGGCGGTTATGCCGCGTGGGACGAAGCGGCTGCGGACGCGGCATCGAACGCCCGCGCGGCGGGATGGACAAGCTTGTGGCGAACGATGAACGACATGGGCTCTACGACGATCGTCGCGGCGATTACGCTATTGTCCGCGGCATGCTGGTGGCTGCTGCGCTCCCGGAAGATCGGCGTCTCGTTCGTAGGCGTCGTATTGGCCGCATACGTCCTCCAAGCGGCGCTTAAATCCGCATTCGGCTTTGAACGTCCGGACGGTGCCTGGGGCATCGCCCATGACGGCTTCGGCTATCCGAGCGGCAACGCGACGATCGCGGCCGCGCTCTACGGCTGGTGGCTCCTGCTGGGATGGCTCGCTTTGCGCGGACGCGTCGGGCGAATCGTCGTCGTCGCGATCGCGATCGCGCTTATTGCGGCGACGGGCTGGAGCCGGATTTACTTCAGCGTCCACTATCTGTCGGACGTATGCGCCGGTTTTTGCGTCGGCGGCCTTTGCGCGCTTTGCGCCGCTACGATTTGCTTTTGGCGACGGACCTGACGGATTTCTTGCGCTCGCCTTCGACGATGCCGAGCAGAAGGCCGATCGATTGCTTGCGCTGTTCCTGGTCCATGGACTTGAACAGCTCGAGAATCTTGTGCTCCTGCGGCTCGGTCGGATGTTCCGGGCGCTTGACGCCGGCGCCGCCGATGATGTAATCGAGCGAGACGTTAAAGTAATGCGCCAGCTTGATGAGCGTTTCGTATACGGGATGGCGGTTGTTGATTTCATAATGACTGTAAGCGGATCTCGTAATGCCGACCTGACGCGCCACTTCCTCTTGGGACAGGTGGCGTTCGAGGCGAAGCTGCCGAAGGCGATCTCCCATGCTCATAGCGCGTAGCTCCTTGATATATTAAGTGGACTATTTGTTTATAACTGTATGATACAAAATGTATCATGTCAAGCGTTTTCATTCAAACGCGGCGATTTCTTTTATGGGAACCTTCAGTTATAATAGTTTAGAATCATTATAATCTGCAAGGCGTTATTACGTCCTGCGGACGAAGGGGGCAATCCCGATGGCGACGTTCGAAGACCAACTTATTAAAATAAACAAGCAGCTGCTCAGCAAAGGCTACAAGCTGACCTCGCAGCGCGAGGCGACGGTGCGCGTGCTGCTCGAATACGAACAGGATCACCTCAGCGCGGAGGAAGTGTTCATGCTCGTGCGGGAAGTGCATCCGGATATCGGTCTTGCGACCGTTTATCGCACCCTGGAGCTTTTGACCGAGCTTCACATCGTCGAAAAAATGAACTTCGGCGACGGCGTCGCCCGGTTCGATCTGCGGAGCGACGAGAGCGCGCATATGCATCACCATTTGATCTGCACCGTCTGCGGGCGGCTGAAGGAAATCAAGGAAGATTGGCTTGGAGAGCTCGAACAGCGTCTTGCGAGGGAATACGGCTTTCAAGTGACCGATCATCGTCTTGAATTCACGGGCACCTACGCGAGCTGCCAGCGCGAAGGATGCAAAAAGGCGAGCAAAGCCGTCTCCTGAAGGCGAGCGACCGAAGTCGTCTATACGAACGAATACAGCCCTCGCGGGCGAAGCGGCAGCTTCGGCCAGGCAAGGGCTGTTTTCCGTTATGCAGCTGTGTCCCGATGACGGCGCATTCAAAAGCAGCGGCATTGGCCTAACTGTTATTCGATCGGTTACAATAGAGAAGAATTCATTTCGAGGAGGAGATTCGCTAGTGAAATTCAGTCAACTGGGAAAATCGGGCCTTAAGGTCAGCAAGCTGTGCCTCGGAACGATGAATTTCGGGGTGGACACGGACGAGAAGGACGCGTTCCGAATGATGGACGCCGCGCTCGACGCTGGCATCAACTTCTTCGATACGGCGAATGTTTACGGTTGGGGCGAAAATGCGGGCCGCACCGAGGAGATTATCGGACGCTGGTTCGCGCAGGGCGGAGGACGGAGAGAGCGCGTCGTGCTCGCGACCAAGTTCTATGGCGATATGAGCGACGCGCATGACGGTCCCAACGGCGAAGCGGGCTTGTCGTCTTACAAGCTGCGCCGCCATCTCGAAGGCTCGCTGCGCCGCCTGCAGACGGATCATATCGAGCTTTACCAGATGCATCACGTCGACCGCAACGTCTCTTGGGACGAGCTGTGGGAGGCTTTCCGCATCGCGCAATACCAGGGCAAGATCGGTTACGTGGGCTCGAGCAACTTCGCCGGACGCGACCTGGTCAAGGCCCAGTACGAGGCCAAGTCGAAGGGCATGCTCGGGCTCGTATCCGAGCAGCACAAGTACAGCCTGATCACGCGCCTGCCCGAGCTCGAAGTGCTGCCGGCCGCGCACGAGCACGGCATCGGCGTCATCGCCTGGAGTCCTTTGGACGGCGGGCTGCTGAGCGGTCACGCGCTCAATCCGGCGCCGGGCTCGAAGCGGGCCAGCGACCAGACGCGCGTAGAGAAGTATCGTCCGCAGCTCGAAGCGTTCGCCAAGCTCGCCGCGGAGCTCGGCGAATCCGAAGCGAATCTGGCACTGGCCTGGACGCTGGCGCATCCCGCGATGACCGCGCCGATCATCGGGCCTCGCACGATGGAGCAGCTCGAAGGCGCGCTGCGCGTCGTCGACATCGCGCTTGACGAGGCGACGCTGAAGCGCCTGGACGAGATCTTCCCGGGACCCGGCGAAGCGCCGCGCGCCTACGCCTGGTAATCGGCATAAACGGATGGAAGCCGCTCGCGACCGCGAGCGGCTTTTTGGCGAAGCGGAAAGGACAAGTTTCACCCATGCCCGGTTTATAGATTGCTTGCATCCGACCGCTGTGCCCGGGGCGGCAGCGCTTTGCGATATTCGCCCGGCGTAACGCCCGAGCAGCGCTTGAACATACGGATAAAAGAGTTGACGTTCTGATAGCCGACATAACCGGCCACATCCGCAATGCGTAGCTCCAGATTCGTGAGAAGCGCTTTGGCTCTGTTGATTCTGAGCTCGTTCAGATGATCGCTGAAGTTGATTCCGACTTTCTCCTTGAAATACCCCGACAAGTAACCCGGCGTGAGATTGAGCTTGTCTGCGATGGCATCGAGATTGATATCCTCGCAGTAATGGTTCTCCATATAATCGAGGACGAAGGAGGCGATCGGATCCTTCGTTACGCTCTTTTCGGCGATGGCGGCCAGGGCCGGGCGAATCAACTCCCGGAACCAGTCTTGATAGTGCTTCACGTTATACAATCGGCCAATTTTCTCGATATCGAGCAGCATTTCCGTCCGCGCGCGGATGTTCAGCTTCGCGAGCGTTATCTCTACTTGATCCGCCGCCCCCCTTGCAAATGCCTGATATTCGCTCACGGCCGCATCTTTTCGTTTCAGTACATCGAGCTGCCGGTCGATCCACTCGAAAACGGCATTTTCGTTGCCGTTCATAAGCAGCGTATGCAGGTCCTCTCCGGCTGTCAGCTTCAGGCGGGATGCGTTCGGCAGCGACGCCCTCGGACCTGTGATGATCTGGGTATCTCCGTTTAATTTTCGTTCGCTCAGCAGCTCGTCCAATTGACCGTAGGCTTCTGTAAATGAAGTGTGAGCCGGATAAACAGGGCTGACGGCTATCGTCAAGTATAAGTAATCGTCCGCATGCAGCAACTGCTTCAAGGTCTCAAGCGTATGCAGGAGGTCGCTTTGGGAGTCAGGATCGAAAATGATCGACATTAAGCGATTCTGCTCGATCGGCAGCGTAACGCCATCTCTTGGTGAAAAAAAGGTTGTGAATGAGCTTGCGGAGCATCAACATCTCGCTTTCGTAGGCCCGTTCCGGATTTTTGAACACAATTTCATATAGAACGGCGGCAAAAGGTCTGTCCGATTGAACGAGCTGTTCGATATCGGCGAGATTCGGCGCCATCGGTATATTTTTCACCTTGTTGGTATAAGCGTACTGCTGAACGAGCGTGTTTTTGCGGTCGAGATCGGTGCGTATCCGTTCGTTGGTCTGCAGGATGCTGCTCATCCGGTCGCTCAGGATGGCATACTCCCGGATGTTGCTGATCGGCTCCGCTGCGGAGGACTTGCGTTCGAGCATGGCGATGAGCCGGCGAAGCGGATGGTTAAGCCGCAGGCTGAACAGGACGGAGGTGACGATGGCGACCGCGACGGCGGCGGACAGCAGAGAGACGAGCAGCACGTTCAGCCTCATCATCTCGGCGGCGATGCTGGCGATCGGAACGACGCGCTCATAAGTGAAGCCGGTGTCCGCCCCTTTTTTTATAGAAATAAAAGAAGTTGCCGTTCCGTTCATGATACGTATCGTGCTGCAGCGGCAAGGGGGAACGCATGTCGTCGGAGGGAGAGGAAGCAAACAGCATCGTTCCTTCCCGATCCCAGATCGAAAAAGTCGAATCGCCCGATTGGCCGTAGGCGGCATACAACCGCTGCGGATTCACCAGAAGGAGCCCGTAGACGTCTCCATACGATGCGGCCTTGAACAAGATCGGCATCAAGGGACCCTTCGGACGCGTTTGACCCATCGTATGCTCCTGAAATTCGGACACCGGCAATACTTGCATAAAGGTGCTGCCGGCCGTTGACTGTGCCCAATATTCGGGCGGGTAATCCTTGCTTGCGTAATACCTGCCGAACATGTCTGCGATGCTGCTGGTGCCTTCCTTTTCCAGCACGAAGCCGGCCTTTCGAAAGATAAGGATGAAGTTATCCAAATGAAGGAACGGATTCGTGTACAAGGCGGCCAGATTCTCTTTGACTTCGGGGATGATGTCATAGCGTTTGTTATCTTTAACGCGGTTAAGAATTTCGAGATTGACGGTCCATCTGTCGGAGCGCATCAGGGAGATCAGCATCGTCTGCGTCATCCGAAACTGATTCTCGTAGCTGTCGACGGTCTGCTTCATGCCGAGCTCGTTGTAGCGGACGATCTCTTTGTACAGCTTGCGGCTCAGATAGAGGTATGCGAACAGATTGCAGGAAGCGAGCAGCACGATCACGCACAGGAAGCTGACCATCAGCTTGACGAACAGCGTGTTAAAAGCGAGCTTGAGCCCGGCACGTTTGATCATCTTCGAATTCCCCCCTTCGGTAAGCAGCCTCGATATCTCGGTATTTGCCTTTCGATAACCTCATCATACCGATTTAAATCTGACAGCAACAATATGCATTTTTACTTTTTTGTATTCAGTTCCTCCGCTTTCCGCAATCGTGACGATCGGCAGGAATACGTGGAGATATATTTACCTGAACAAAGCGGGATATGATGCGAATACACCGATCCCAGTCACCATGGCTGCTTCCGGACTTTTAACTGACAGAAGGGGAAATGCGTATGGCTCAAGCAAGCGCGACGACACGACCGATCGGAAAGGAGAAGCCGATACGCGAGCCGAAGGCGTCCAGGTTCAAGAGGCTCTGGCAGAACAACAAATATTTATGGCTGCTCTTTCTGCCCTGTCTGATCTATTATCTCGTGTTCCGCTATGCGCCCATGTTCGGGCTGGTGATTACGTTCAAAAACTATAATCTGTTCAAAGGGATCTGGGCCAGCGATTGGGTCGGCCTCAAGTATTACCGATTGTTTTTGAACAATCCGGATTTTTGGCCGCTGATGAAAAACACGTTTCTTCTTGGCCTGTACAGGCTGATCTTTGGCTTTCCCGCGCCGATTGTACTTGCGCTGCTGCTGAACGAGCTGAGAAAAGCGGCGGTCAAGCGGTTCGTGCAGACGGTCAGTTACCTGCCTCATTTTATTTCCAACGTTATCGTCGCGAGTATGGTCATCATGTTCCTGTCGCCGACCGGCGGGCTTGTCAACAACCTGCTGACGGGTCTCGGTTTCGAGCCGATCAATTTTATGAACAAGCCGGAGATGTTCAGGGGGGATCTACGTGCTCTCGGAAATCTGGCAGCATATCGGCTGGGAAACGATCATCTATCTGGCGGCGCTCACCGCAGTGGATCCCCAACTGTACGAAGCGGCCAGTATCGACGGCGCCAGCCGTATGCGCAAAATGTGGCATGTCACGCTTCCCGGCATTTCCTCGGCGCTCGTCATCACGCTCATTTTGAATATTGGCCAGGTGCTGGAGATCGGCTTCGAAAAGGTGTACTTGATGCAGAATCCGGCCATCTACGATACGGCCGATATTATCAGCACTTACGTTTACCGGATCGGACTGGTGCAGGGCAACTTCAGTTACGGTTCGGCGATCGATCTTTTCATGGGCATCATCAGTTTGATCTTCATCTATGGCGCTAACTGGATCAGTCGGCGCGTCAGCGAGACCAGCTTATGGTGAGAGGAGCCGATGTATGATTAACTCGCAACGGCCGGGCATTTTCCCGATCGTCAGCGCCGTCGTTTTGACGATCGTCGTCGTCGTGACGCTGTATCCGTTCGTTCATATGCTTGCCGTCTCGTTCAGCGGCGACATCTACGTCATGCAGAACGAAATTACCGTTTGGCCGAAAGGCTTTAACGTCAAAATGTACGAGCTAGTGCTCGGAGACCCCAAGATCTGGACCGCATTTCAAAATACGATCGTCTATACGGCGCTCGGAACCGCCATCTCGCTGGCGCTCACTTCGATGGGGGCTTACGCGCTGTCGCGGACGCAGATGGCATTTCGAAAATCGTTAACGATGTTAATCGTTTTTACGATGTTTTTCGGCGGAGGCATGATTCCGACTTATCTGGTCGTTCGGTCCCTTGGGCTTGTGGACACGATCTGGGGCATGGTGCTTCCCGGCGCGGTCAGCACCTGGAACCTCATTCTGATGCGCACCTTTTTTCCGGCATCCCCAAGGAGCTGGAGGAGTCAGGCCGTCTGGACGGCCTGAACGACATCGGCATTTTCCTGCGGATTATGGTACCGCTGTCAACCGCGTCGTTTGCCACCATTGCGCTTTTCTACGCAGTAGGTTTATGGAACAACTTTCAACTGCCGCTCCTGTACTTGCGTACGCCGGACACGTTCCCGCTGCAAGTGCTGCTGCGCAACCTCATCCTCGCCGGTACCGCAAGCTCGGGCGATGTGACGCGAATAGGAGGTGATAACCTCATCGTCGAAGAATCCTTGAAGTACGCCACGATTATGGTGTCTACGCTTCCGATCCTGGTGGTGTACCCTTTCGTGCAAAAGTACTTCGTCAAAGGGGCCATGATCGGAGCGATCAAGGGCTGAACTGGATCGGACGGGAAGCGCGATCCGGTCTATACGAAAGGTTCCCGGAAGGGATTCAAACTGATGCTGCTGCACATACGAACGCTTAGGAGCTGAACGAATTTGTCAAACGTCTTCAAAAAAGTCCGCTATTCTGTTGGCGAGCGCCGCCGTGACGGCAACGATGCTTGCTGCCTGTGCAAGTAACGATTCGAAAGACGGCGGCGCGTCAGCAGGCGCAAGCGCCTCGGCTTCCTCCGCAGGCGGGGAAGCGCCGGACAAGCCAAGCTTGAAATTGACGGCGCTGCTCGACAACAACCCCACCTTTCCCTATTCGAAGGATTGGCCGATCTGGCAATGGATCAAGGAGAAAACGGGCGTCACGTTGGAGGTGCAAACCCCATCGGGCAATTTGGGGGAATCGCTGAACCTGGCTGTCGCCTCCAAGGAAATGCCCGACCTCATGTATATGCCCAATCGCGAGGAGTCGAACAAGTTCGGTCAGCAGGGTGCGCTTGTGGATATTTTGACGTATATCGACGATATGCCGAATCTGAAGGCCTGGATGGAGAAGTATCCGGAAGAAGCGAAGGCGGCATTGTCGGCGGACGGAAAAATGTACATGTTCCCGAATCAAGGCTTCGGCGAGACGAACCGTACGATCTGGATGTATCGAAAAGACGTGTTCGACAAGGAAGGACTTAAAGCCCCTTCGACCTTCGACGAGCTGTACGAAACGCTGAAAACGCTGAAAGCCAAGTACCCGGACTCCTACCCGCTGACGCTCCGCTACGGCGAAAACCAGGACGAGATGCTGGCGAATATGACGGTGGACTTCGAGACCGGCGAAGACGGCTATTACGACTTCGACAAGCAGGAGTGGCGATTCGGTCCCACGGAGGCTAATTACAAATCGATGGTTGCGATGTGGAAAAAGTTTTATGACGACGGGCTTATTCCGCCGGATTTCCTGTCGCTTCAGACGAAGCAATGGCAAGACATGCTGTCCACCGGCAAATCGTTCATCACGATCGATTACATCAGCCGCATCGACTTCTTCAACAAGGCCATGCAGAAGGAGAATCCGGCCTACAACATGCAGTTCATGTCGCCGCCGGCCGGCATAGCCGGGGGCAAGCAGCACAATCCGTATCTCCATTATCTCGAGAGCGGGCTGACGGTTGCTTCTACCTCCAAGCACATTAAAGACATGATGAAATATATGGATTTCTTCTACTCGGAGGAAGGACGAACGCTTGTCAGCTGGGGAAAAGAAGGCGAAACGTACGAAAAAGACGGCGACAAGCTTAAATTCAAGCCGGAATACACGGACATCATCGAGCTGCGCAAGGCGACCGGGCTGAAGACGAGCGGCACTTATACATGGATCGATTTCGATTCGGATCTATCGCTATCGTCCGATGATCTCAAATATGCGTTCAAGGAAGCGGCCAAATACGATCCGCCTGCCATGCAGCCGCGTCCCGCCCTCACGGAACAAGAGACGGAGATCGTCGCCTTGACCGGCCAGGCGGTCACCAAGCATCGGGACGAGAGCATCGCCAAGTTCGTCACCGGATCGAGAAGCTTGGACGAATGGGATCAGTACGTGAAGGAAATGAACAACCTCGGCGTCGACAAGCTGCTCGATACGTACAGAGAAGCTTACAAGCGGGTTCAAAGCATCAAACTGGACACCAAGTAAACGGAAAGTCGACGTTGACACGGGAGGGAAGGAATGTGGATGAGGAAGGGGCTTCGGGCATGACGGACATTCGAGCGTTGTCGCCGGGGGAAATGGCGCAAGCGATCCGCGGTTCCGACGCCGTTTTCCGGGATGCGGAGCAAACTTCGATGGGGCTCGCTTTTTCATCCGTTTTTTCGGCGGCTTTGTCGCAATCGCTCGGCGCCTTTGAAGACGGCAGGCTCGTGTCGTTCATGGGGCTAGTCCCCGGCACCTTGCGCATTGGGGCCGCCCATGTGCCGATATTCTCGATCGGTTCGGTATTCACAGGGCCGGACGATCGCGGCCGCGGTCATGCCGGCCGCCTGCTGCAGGCGGCGAAGTCGCATGTTCGGGCGTCCGGCGGTGCGCTTATCTTGGTCTCGGGCACCCGCTCGTTGTATTTGCGCAATCAATGCCATTCTTACGGCGAGACAACGCGCTTTGCGATCGGGCCGGTTCAGGGGGAGGAGCTGCTGGGAACCCATGCCGGCATCGCGGTTCGCGAGCTGTCGCGGACCGACTGGCTCCACTTGCACGCGCTCGCTGCTTCGCGCCATGTCGCCTACGCGCAGACCGTGCGCGAGCTGGCGGAGCTGATCGCCAGCGAAGCGTATGCGAGCTGCTTCAAGCTGCGGCATCGCACGCTTGTCGCGACCGAAGGCGACCGCATTGCCGCGTTCGCCGTGTTGGCGATGCCGGACGAGCGCGGCAGCGAGCAGGAGCCGTTCGCAGTCGAATGGGCAGGCGAAGCCGGCGCGCTGGCCGCCTTATTCGGTCATGCCGTCGTCGCATACGGATTGCCGCGGCTGGACGTGCCGGTCGCCTGGCACGAGACCGGGCTGCTGCAGGCGCTCTCGGGCGTGCCGTCCGCCAAGGACCGCAATCTCGGCACGGTCCATATCGCCGACGCGGAGCGGCTGTTCGAATCGCTGGCGCCTTACTGGCATGCAGCCGCGGCGAGCGATGTACCTCGCATCCGCACGCTGGCGCATCACCGGTATGCGCTGGCAGCGCCCGATGGCGGGACGTTCGAGCTGGATGCCGAGACGCTCGTCTCGCTGATGTTCGATCCCGTGCCGGCGCAGCCTGCGGCGCTCGAAGCGCGGGCTGCGATGCCAGGACTGTTCCCCGTGCCGCTGCCTTACGCCGGAGGGCTGAACTTCGTCTAAGCTGAGCCATCGCCTATGTCGGGCAAGTATACCCAAGCGAACGAAAAGGAGCTGAGCGTCATGTTTAAGGTTCTGAAACCGTACACGGTTCTGCTGACAATCGCGATCCTGACGACCGCGATATTATCCGCCTGCGGAATGAAGGAGGATAAGTCGGTGCAGGCTGGCGCAAGCGGCATTTTTATCCGCGTGAATCAGGTCGGGTACAGTCCGGGCGCGAGTAAAATAGGCACGGTCTTATCGAGTACGAATTTGAGCGGCGTCCGATACGATGTGTTCAATTCAAGCAATACTTCGGTATTGAACGGCACCATCTCCAACGCCAGCAAAGGGAGCTGGGGAGATGCGGGCGGCGCTAATATTCCTTATTCCTATGCTTTGGATTTCAGCTCGCTGAATACGGTCGGCAGCGGCTATTATATTAAAATCAACACTTACAAATCTCCGGCCTTTAATATCGACCCTGCGGTATACAGCAGCCTTGCCGACCTGTCCATGAAGTTTTTCAAGGTGCAGCGATGCGGCGATACGAATCCGGACGGTCATCTGGTATGCCATGTCCCGGGATCGAATTCATCCGTGGACGGCAAGCCAGACGGCGCGTCCGGCACGAAAGACTTCACCGGCGGCTGGCACGATGCTTCGGATTATATCAAATTCATGAGCACCATCGGTCATGTCGCGGATGTGATGCTGACCACCTATGTCCATCATCCGGAAGTTTTTCCCGAGCCCGGCAGCATCAACGGCGTACTGACGGAAGCCAAGGTCGGTCTCGATTTTATCCGGAAGATGTGGGACAACACGAACCAGATGCTGTACATGGAAGTCGCGGACGGATTGGACCATGACGTGGACAATGACGACCTGGATTCGCGCAGCAAGACCTGGCCGCAGAACGACAACACCATCTACGGCGCGGCGCGCCCGGTGCACCCGTCTCCTGCAGGTACGGGCGCCAATCTGGCCGGCAAGGCAGCCGCCGCACTGGCGCTGGGCGCCAAAATCTGGGGAGATCCGAACGGACCCAGCTATAACGCCGCATTGTCCAGCAGCTATCTGACCGCCGCCCAGCAGATCTACACCTGGGGCAAGACAAGGACGGGGATCGCAGGGGACGCTGACGAATTTTACGTGGATACGGATTATAAAGACGATATGGCCTGGGCGGCAGCCGAGCTCTACCGGGCGACAGGAACGGCCTCATACTTGACGGAGGCTAAAGCGTACAGCGACAGCGCGGGGGAATGGTACAACAAAAGCGATACGAGCCTCAACTGGTCGAGGGCCTATCATTGGGCCAACTATGAGATCGCGTCCCTGGACCCGACCTATAAAAATACGGCTGCCGGCCGTATCAACAACCATTTAAACTTAAAGAAGAACTACGCGAACGGACAATTCTGGAATACGAGCAGCGATCCCAAATGGGGAACGTACGAAGCGATGAGCAACAATGCGGTTGAAGCGATGATGTATCAGGAGTTGACCGGCAATACCACGTATGCCGCGCTGGCTCAGCAGCAAATCGATTTTATGCTGGGCAAAAACCCCTGGGGCGTAAGCATGCTGAACGGGGCGGGCACGACCTGGTTTAAAAATCCTCGCCATCGCGTCACGACCTTGAACCGGATGACCAATCCGAACTATCAGCTTCGCGGATCCTGGAGCGAGGGCTTCGAGACCAGCGCGCAATATGCCGTCGATCAGCAGGACCCCTTGCTGGCGGGCCAGGAAGACCCTGCTATCGTGCAGTTCAATGACAATCGAATGATCTGGCACGACAACCGCAGAGACTATGCCACGAATGAAGTGACCATATCGGGCAATGCGGCGGGCATGGCGATGGTGGCGTTCATGGGCGGCGGCGCAGCGTCTTCCGCGCCTGGCGTGCCTACGGGGTTGACGGCGACCGCGGCCGGTTCGGCTCAGATCAACGTGACCTGGAATACCGCATCCGGAGCCACGGGCTACGATCTTGAAGTGGATGGAGCTGTCGTGAGCAGCGTCGCATCTCCCTACGCGCACACCGGCTTGTCGACAGGATCGACGCATACCTATAAAGTGCGCGCTAAAAACAGCGCAGGCACAAGCGCATGGAGCGCTGCGACGAGCGCCGCCACGTCTTCGAGCGCTTCGACCGACTACGCGACGAACGGCGACGCCTACGTCAGAGACGGCACCTATGCGACGACAAACTATGGAACCGCATCGACGATCGATCTAAAAGGAGATCCGGATGCGGGCTATAACCGGAAAGGGTTCGTCAAATTCGATCTCACCGGACGCTCCGGCACATCCGTTGCTTCCGCGCTCCTGAAGGTGTACGTTAACGCCGCCTCCGCATCGACGCCTGTCAAGGTATACGGACTTGCAGGCAACGACAGCTGGATCGAATCGGGCACTGGCGGGATCACCTGGAACAATCAGCCCAGCAGTACGAACGCGGTACTGATCGGTACGCTTAATGTATCGGCGGCAGGCTGGTACACGATCGATGCCTCAAGTTATGTGAACAGCCAGTTTGGCGGAGACAAAAAAAGCGACCTTCAAGCTGCAGGTCGAGAACAGCAACGGCGCAAGCATCAGCTTGAACAGCAAAGAAAACACAGCCAATAAACCGGTGTTGACCGTGAACTAAGCTTTTGTCCGCAGCAACGCAAAGGACCGTCAGGGAGCGAACTTGTCCCTGACTTTTTTTTATGGAATAGGAGTATAAAAGGGTATACTTGATCGACAAAAATCGATGAATTATGATGAATTGCGCCAACATTTGGGTGTAATATGGTTCGATTCCACGTATAATGGGTAAAAGCGCGGCCTTATTGCGGCGCAAGATTTGTCAGGGAGGCCCTTCATGATGCATACCCACGGATCCTACGATCTCTCTCTCGTCTTGCTCTCCTATCTGATCGCCGTGCTCGCTTCATACACGACACTCGATCTCGCCGGTCGCATCGGCAAAGCGAGATCCGGCAACAGAACGCTCTGGATCGGCTTCAGCTCGGCTATTATGGGCATGGGCATCTGGTCGATGCACTTCGTCGGCATGCTGGCTCTGCGCTTGCCGATGGTCGTCAAATACGACGGCACGCTCGTTTTCATATCCGCCGCCGCCGCGATCGCCGGCTGCTTCGCCGCGCTCCAGCTCGCGGCCAAGCCTCAATTGGGCTACCGCCGGCTGTTGCTGGCCGGCGTTTTTCTTGCCGCGGGCATTTGCGCGATGCACTATATCGGCATGGACGCCATGAAAATGCAAATTATCTATTCGCCGCTGATCGTGACACTGTCCGTCGTCATCGCGCTGCTGGCTTCGGTCGCCGCGCTTTGGCTCGCGTTCGTCTATCACCGCCAGCGGCAGCGGTACGCGGTCCGCAAGAAGCTGGCGAGCGGACTGATCATGGGCGCTGCAGTGGCCGGCATGCACTATACGGGCATGAGCGCTGCCGCATTCGAGATGGATCATTCCGCGATGCATGGCAGCATGGGCATGTTTTCGAACCAGCGGGTAATGGCGTACGGCGTCGTCGTCGGCACGCTGCTGACGCTCGGCTTGTCGCTGGCGGGCATCGTCATCGCCAAACGGTTCGCGGCCAAGCAGCGGCGTATCGAAGAGAGCCAGAATTGGTACAAGGCGATCTACGACAGCATGACCGACGGCATCATCACGCTCGATCTCGAACTGAAAATCACAGGACTCAATCCGTCGGCGGAACGCATCGTGGGAGCGGCGCAATCCGCGCTGATCGGCATGCCGCTGCAGGAATTTTTGCGCTTGGCGGTCTCCGAACGTTCCAGGGATCTGGAGCAGATATTGGCCCTGGTCCATGAAGGCAAGCACCAGCAGTACGAATCGACAGTCGTGAACGCCAAGGGAGAACGATTGAGCCTCCGAGTCTCGATCGCGACCGTCCGCTCGGGCGACGGGGCCGTCGGGATGTACATGAAGCTGCGGGACATTACGGAGGACAAGTCCAAGGAAGAGCATATTCGGAAAATGGCGTACGAGGACGATCTGACGGGGTTGCCGAATCGCCGCATGTGGCAGGAACGACTGGCCGCGATCGCGTCCGAGCTGGGCAAAAGCGACAGCTGCTTCGCCGTCATGGTGCTCGATATCGATCGTTTCAAGCTGATCAACGATTCGCTCGGCCATCAATACGGCGACCAATTTCTGAAGGACGTGTCGGAACGGATCTTGCAGGCGCTCGAGGGGAGCGGCGCCGAGCTCGCGCGCCTGGGCGGCGACGAGTTCGCGATTCTCGTCATGAACGCGTGCAGCAGAGAGGAGCTCTCGGCGCTTGCGGAGGAGATCGTGCATCAGATCCAGCGCCCTTACCCGCTGCACCACCAGGACTACTACGTGACGGCGAGCATCGGCATCGCCGTCTGCCCGGAGCATGGCGAAGAGCCTGACCAGCTTCTACGGCATGCGGACCTGGCCATGTACGAGATCAAAAAGCAGGGGAAGAACGGATTCCGTTTCTACCAGCCCGAGCTCAACGACAAGCTGAACGAGAAGCTCGAACTCGAGCGCGACTTCAGACAGGCGCTGCCGCGCAACGAGCTCGAGCTCTTTTACCAGCCCCAGGTGCGTTCTTCGGACGGCGTGATGATCGGCGTGGAGGCGCTCGTCCGCTGGAATCATCCCCGCAAGGGCATGATCTCTCCTGGCGTCTTCATACCCCTTGCGGAGGAGATCGCGCTTGTCGGCCCGCTGGGCGATTGGGTGCTGCGCGAGGCATGCCGCCAGATGCGCGAATGGCATTTGGCCGGCGGGCCGCTCGTTCCGGTGTCGGTCAACCTGTCCTCGCAGCAATTTTATCAATCGAATCTGGACGAGCACATCGCGAATATCCTGTCCGAGTCGGGGCTCGAACCTCAGTATCTCGATCTGGAGATTACCGAGAGCATGATGATGGACGTGGAAGTGTCGACGGCCATCTTGAACCGGCTCAGCGCGCTCGGCGTCCGCATCAGCCTGGACGATTTCGGAACGGGGTACAGCTCGCTCAGCTACCTGAAGCATTTTCCGATCCACAAGCTCAAGATCGACCGATCCTTCATCCGGGACATCACCGTCAGCGAGAGCGACCGGGCGATCGTCGCGACGATCATCTCGATGGCCGAGCATCTGAAGCTCGACATTATCGCGGAGGGTATCGAGACCAAGGAACAGCTCGATATCTTGCGCGAGCAATCGTGCAGGGAGATTCAAGGCTACTACTTCAGCAAGCCGATTCCGGCGGGCGAGATCGAACGTACCTTTTTCGAGCCGCTCCGCGAAGGCAAGCTAAGAGCTTGACGCATAAGACAGAAGGGCCGGCGGTCAATGACCGCCGGCCCTTCCTTTATCGTCCGCTACTCTTCGATGACGTCCGCGAATATTTCTTCAAGTTCTTCGTCCGCCACCATCGTGATGGATGAAGGGTAGACGCGCCGATCGTACTCGGTCAGCATATATCGAACGATCGATTCCTTAAGATTGGCTTCCACCAGGTAGCGGCTTCGTCCTTCGACCCACACCTCGGCGGTGAAGCCTTGCTCGTCGTCCCACGAGAGCTCGACTTCAACGGCGGTGACAGGCACCTGCTGCCGCTCTGCCGTATGCAGGCATACGGCGTTTACGATCTCGTCCGTCGTCAGCCGCATGTCGGATTACCAGCGGCGATGGGAATCGTTCGGTCCTTGCGGCTGATGCTGTCTGCGACGGCGCAAGGAATTCACGATGCCCATGATCAGGACGACGACGAAGAAGATGGCGGCGAGATTGATGAGCAGGCCGAGGATATCGCCGAAGAAACCCATGCCGCCAAACATGCCGCCGAACAGCATGCCGGCGATGCCGCCGATCATCAGACCTTTCATAAAGCTGCCGCCGCTCATGAATCCGCGCTTTTGCGTCGTTGCGCCGGCCCCCGCCGTCGTTCCTGGTTTCTTGGTCGTGCTGCTGGATACGTTGTCCTGCGCCTTGGCCGGCGTCTTGGTGTAAGAACGCTTGCTGGAGCTGAACCCCTTGCGCGCCGCGTCCGCTGCGTCCGCCGGAATGACGACGGCCGCCGTGAAGGCGAACAGCGTGAACACGAGCAACATTTTTTCCACATACGCTGCGATTCCTCCTGTGTATATGAGATGCGTTCGGTAATACGGCGAAAAACGCGCGCGGTTTCATTTTTTCGCGTTTTTTCGTATGCTAGTTGCTAACGGAAGCCTTATGGATGGAAGGAGCGCGCAATCGCCATGATGTCATTATTCCCGATTCCCGATGCGTTCGTACATTATTTGGCGGAATATCACGGAACCCGCGATTATTTCGAGTGTCACGAGATAATGGAGGAATATTGGAAGCAAAAAAAAGAAGCCGCCTATGAAGGCAGCTGGCTGGTGCTGATTCGGATCGCCGTCATGCAGTACCATGCGCGCAGGGGCAACGGCAGCGGTGCTTTGAAGCTGCTCGCGAAAGCCGATTCGGAGCTCGATACGGAGCGTATGGACGAGCTGGGCCTCGACGGCCGCCAATTAAAGCGAATGCTTGGCCTAAGAAAGGCGCGATGGGCCGATGCGAGCGGCGTCGCGTACGACGACTTCAACTTGCCGATCGTCGACCGCGATCTGCTAGACGCCGCCGTTCGCAAGAGCGAGGCGCTCGGCGCGGCCTGGTTGTCCCCCGGAGACCGGGCGGAGGAGCGCGTCGTCCATCGCCACCTCGCGAGAGATCGGACCGACGTCGTCCAGGCGAGGGAGGCCGCGATTCGCAGCCGGCAGCGCGATCGAACCCTCGGCAATGCCGATTAGTCGATCAGCGCGCTGACGTCGTTCTGCGCCGACAGGTAGGCGTAACCGTCCGTGACGAGCTCGAGCTCGCCGGTCACCGGATCGATGATCAATCCGTGAACCGGCGTTCCCGGCGGCAGCAAAGGGTGGTTGCGAACGATGTCGACGCTGTTTTCCACGCTGCTCTTGACGTTCTCGAAGCCGGTCAGCCAGCGGTTGAAGTCGACGCCGGAGTTGTGCAGCATGCGGATCGTGTCCTGACGAATGCCGCGCTTCATCATGTGGCCGACGACGACCTTCGGATCGATCCCCGTCATGCCGCAGTCCTTGTGGCCGATGATCATGACTTCGTCGCCCTTCAGCTCGTAGAGCGCGACGATGACGCTTCGCATAATGTTGCCGAACGGCGCGGTGATGATGGCCCCCGCGTTTTTAATGATCTTGGCGTCGCCGTTGCGGATGTTAAGCGCCTTGGGGAGCAGCTCCGTCAGACGCGTATCCATGCAAGTGACGACGACGAGTCGCCGGTCCTGCGCGTTGTTGTTCGCGTACTTTTCGAATTCTTTGTTCGCGACGAATTCGCGGTTGTGGCTAAGTACCTCTTCCAATTTGGACATTGTAGTTGGCTCCTATCAGCGAGAATGAGTGCTTGCGGACGTTCGTAGATCGACCGTGCCCAGCGCGTTCGTGTAGATCTGGCCGTCGCTGGAAAGTTTGAAGCTGCGGTTCGCGCCGTCGTAGGAGACGCGCAGCGCATCGTCGAAATAAACCGCGTGGCGCGGCTCGTACCAGACCTCGACCGGCTCGCTGTCCGCCCGCAGGTCGCCTTCGGCAGGCGCGTCGACCGCCCATAAGAACGGCACCCCGTTGACGGCGCAGCCGCAGCCCTCGTTGTCCGATACCAGCTTCCAGACGCGGACCGGCGGGTCGAACTTCGCTTGCAGCGCGGCGGCCGCCTCGCGCGTCCATTCGATTCTCATCGCTCATCGCTCCCTTTGGCTAGCGTTATTAGACCGTTATGTTGATTATAGAGATCGGGGCAGGTATGATCAAGGGGTCTGCTATTCAATCGGAAATGGAAGGATGAGATCGGAATGAGCGAAAATGCCGCAGCGAAGCATTCGGCGATCGCCCGGTTTCGTGCGCTGACGACCCAGATCAAGCATTACGAGGAGCTGCTCGGCGTCGTCTACTGGGACATGCGGACCGGCGCGCCGCGCAAGGGCATCGCCCAGCGCTCGGAGGCCGTCGGCACGCTGTCCTCGGAGATGTTCAGGCTGTCCACGTCGGCGGAGATGGGCGAGCTGCTCGACGCGCTTGACGGCGGGGCTTCGGAAGGCGAACTGACCGACGTCGACCGCAAGCTGATTAAGGAAACGCGCAAGGAATACGAGCGGAATCTTAAAATTCCGCCGGAGCTGTACCGCGAATACGTCGTGCTGACATCCCAGGCCGAGACCGAATGGGAAGAGGCGAAGGCCAAGAGCGACTTCCAAGGCTTCCTTCCCTATTTAAAGCGAATCATCGACTATAATCGCCGATTCATCGCCCTGTGGGGCGTGAAGGGCACGCCGTACGACACGCTCCTGGACATGTACGAGCCGGGCACGACGACGGCGGATCTGGACCGGCTGTTCGGCGAGCTGCGCGAGCGACTCGTGCCGCTCGCGGCGGACATCGCGCGGCGCGGAGACAAGCCGGATACGGCGTTTTTGAGGGGCACGTTCGACAAGGCTGCGCAAAAGCGCTTTAGCCTGTATACGCTCGGCCAGATGGGCTACGACTTCGACGCGGGCAGGCTCGACGAGAGCGTGCATCCGTTCGCGACCGGGCTCAGCACCGGCGACGTCCGGATCACGACGCGTTATCTGGAGGACGACCTGACGAGCGCGCTGTTCGGCACGATTCACGAATGCGGCCATGCCTTGTACGAACAGAACGTGGATCCGAAGCTGAACGGCACGCCGCTTTGCGGCGGCACCTCGATGGGCATTCACGAATCTCAGTCGCGCCTGTGGGAAAATATGATCGGACGCAGCCGCGGCTTCTGGCAACGCTATTTGCCGGAGCTCAAAAAAGGAATTTCCCGTCCAGCTCGAAGGCGTGGAGGCGGAGGCGTTCTACCGCGGCATTAACGTCGTCGAGCCTTCGCTTATCCGTATCGAGGCGGACGAATTGACGTACAACCTCCATATCATGATTCGTTATGAGATCGAGAAGATGCTGTTCAACGAAGACCTCGATCCCGAACGGCTCGAAGAAGTGTGGAATGCGAAGTATAAAGAGGCGCTCGGCATCGAGCCTGCGAACGCGGGCGAAGGCGTCCTGCAGGACGTTCACTGGTCGGGCGGCATGTTCGGCTACTTCCCTTCGTATTCGCTCGGCAATATGTACGCCGCGCAAATGCTGAAGACGGCCGAGCGGGAGCTGCCGACGCTGCGCGAGGACATCGCGTCCGGCCACCTGCTGCCGCTCAAGGAATGGCTCACGGAGAAGGTGTACCGCCACGGCAAGATGCTCGAACCGCGCGAGATCATCGAGCGGATCACCGGAGAAGCGCTGCGGTCGGATTATTTGTGCGATTACTTGGAAGAGAAATACAAAGAAATCTACCGGCTTCGTTAACGAAGAACGTTTCGGCCGAAGGGATGAACGGGTTTTCCGTTCATCCCTTTTTGGCGTGCGCGCTTATGCGCGGACTGCGTATGAGGCGGCCTTGCGATACTCGGCGGGCGGCAGGCCGTGGCGATCGGAGAAGACGCGGGTGAAATAATGCACGGACTGGTACCCCGTTACATCTGCGACTTCCTTGACGCTGCAGATCGTCGTCTTGAGCAGGCCTTCCGCAGTGCGCATTCGTTCCTCGGTGACGTAGTCCACGAGCGATTGGCCGAGCTCTTCCTTGAAGATGCGGGACAGATGGCGCGCGGATATGTTCAAATAAGCCGACACCTCCTCCAGGCGAAGCGAGCTCGCAAGGTTGTCGCGAATATAGCGCTTGGCCAGCTGGACGAGATGCGTGCGGGAGCGGGTAGTCGATCTCGACTTGACTGCTGGCGCTTCGTCCCGCCTGCCGAACGTTCCCGGAAAGGACCGAAGCAGCATCGCGCACATGATTTTGGTTTGCGTCTCGTCATCCTCACGGTGCAGCAGGACATGCCGATACAGCGCCCGCCACAGCAGCGCGGTCACGCCTTCCGGATCGACGACGACCGGCGAGCGGCAACCGAGCATTTCGTCCTCATACTGCCTTGACTCGGGCGACGTCTGCGCCGCGACGACTTCGAAGGCGACAAAAAAACAGCTGCAGGCCGGTACGGCTGCGAATTTGGTGCCAATGCCCGGGCAGCGAAGCGAAGAGGGAGCCGCTTTCCAACTTGTAAGTGATCTCGTCGTCCTCGTATTCGCCATCGCCGTCCAGCACGTAGCAAATTTCATAAAAAGAATGTCGGTGGACGGGATTGTCGTAATGCTGCCAAACGAGTCCCCAATTGTAAATTCGGAAGGCGACGGCATCGCTGTCCTCTTCGCCCAATCTTCGGTTGTAGTCGTTCAAAATCCGGGTCGCGAATATAAAGTTGTCTTCCGTCACCCAAATCACCTCATGGCGCGATTTTGCAAACGAGCGTCCGTCTGCTGCAAATACAAGGCGGTTTAAAATTTCCTATACTGATCGTATTCCAAGCGTTTACATCGAAGGAGGAGATTTTAAATGAATAAGCTGATTAAAGCAGACGACGTACAATTTTACAAGGATAACGGGTATTTGCTCGTCCGCGGCGTATTCTCGCCCGCGGAAGTGGAAGAGATGCGAAACGCCGTGACCGGCATCATCGATCGCGCCGCCAAGTCGAAATTCGACGGCAACGCGACCTGGCAAGGGGACTATTTGCCGCCGGAGGAATTGAAGAAGCTCGTACTCAAAGGCTTTCACGACGTCCATTATCACGACGCCTCGTTCACCCGCGCAGCCGTGCATCCGAACATGACGGCCGTCTTGTCGCAGCTCATCGGACCGAACGTCCAGCTTCACCACAGCAAGATGCTGGTTAAGCCGCCCGAGAAAGGCGCCGCCTTCCCGCTGCATCAGGACACGCCATATTTCCCGCATGCCGACCATACGATGCTCGCGGCCAGCGTCCATCTCGACGACTCGGACATGGAAAACGGCTGCCTGTGCGTCATCCCGGGCTCCCACAAGCAAGGGCTGCTGCCGCACGTCGGGCGCTACTATCTGGACCATCGGGAATATCCGCTCTCCGCGGCGACGCCTTGTCCGGCAGCTGCGGGCGACGTGCTGTTCTTCAACTATTTGACGATCCACGGCTCCGACGTGAACCGCAGTACGCGCAACCGGCGCAACGTCCTGTTCCAGTATCGCGATCCGATGGACCTGCCGACCGAAGACGTGCACGTGAACTGGGGGCAGGGGCTCATGGTTTGCGGGGAAAATCCGGTCTATAAGGCTTATCAGCCGGAGTATCAATTAAAATAGCGCATCTGTATCAGGGGTGTCGGATGCGACTCGATAAGAAAGCGATTCATCGGACCTGAAGCCGTTAAATGCGGCGGAGGGTCTGTTTTTATGCGCATAAAAAAAGGTAGGATGGAGGGATCAAGAACCTGCGCGAGCATCGGAGGAAACAGGCATGAACGTGACGAACGGGGCGAGCGCGCTCAAACGCGTTGTCGGCTTGCGCACCTTGAAGACGGCGCTGGCTACGGTAGCGGCGATCTACGTCGCGATGCTGCTGCACGTGGACAACCCGCAGGCAGCGGGCATTCTCGCCATTTTGGGCGTCGATACGACCCGGTGGCGCGGCATTATGACGGTATACGCGCGATTCACGGCGTCCGTCATCGGATTGGCCGTCGCATCGGCCGTGTTCCTGCTGGCGGGCTTCCACGTCTGGACGCTCGCGCTGTACATACTGATCGCGTTCCCGCTCCTCACGCGCATTAAGATGAAGGAAGGCATCGTGACCGGGGCGGTCATCGTCTTCCATCTTTTCCACAACGGGGTCGTATCCTGGCATACGATCGGCACGGAACTGGCGCTGCTCGCGATCGGACTCGGTTCGGCGACGGCGTTCAACCTCGCCTATATGCCGAAGCAGCGCAAGTCGCTCGAGTCGCTGCGCCGGACGACCGAGGATATGTTCGTCGCGACGCTCGGCGAGCTGGCCAAGTTTCTGCGCGACCCCGCGACCGTATGGAACGGCGACGAGCTGCTCCGGGCGGAAGCCGCGATCGAGGAAGGCCTGCAGGCCGCGAAGCGCTCGCAGGAAAACAGGCTCAGCCGGCAGGACGAGCCTTGGCTTCTCTACTTCGGCATGCGGCGCGAGCAGCTCGACATGATCCAGCTCATGATGGAAAACATCGCGTTCGTCTCGTCGAGCGTGCCGCAATCCGAAGCGATCGCGTCGCTGCTCGACCGGCTGACCCGGGACGTGCGTTCGGAATTTTACGAGGGGAAGACCGAACGCGAGCTGGACGCGCTCGAGCGTGAATTCAAGGCGATGCCGCTGCCTGCGACGCGGGAGGAGTTCGAGATCCGGGCGGCGCTGCTGCATCTTTGCAGGGAGCTTCGCCGGTATTTGACCGTCGGCAGAAGAGGCAAAATGCGCAGGTCTTCATGAACAAGGACCGGCATACAATCATAGAGACGAAGCGTCAATGCAAGGATACGTTTTTGTCACTCTAGACGAATGTCCTGCATAGACTTTAATTGAATTGATTGTATGGAGGAGGTCATTGCATGACGCTCGCGGATAAACGGCTGCAGCGAAGGGAAATCATCACGAAGGCAGTCTGCGGCAAAGGCCGCAAATTCTCGACGATTACCCATTCGGTCACGCCGCCGCACCATCCCACCAGCATTCTAGGGGCATGGATCATCAATCACCAGTACGAAGCGGTTCGTTCGGGTGACGGCATCGAGGTGGTCGGGTCTTACGATATCAACATCTGGTATTCGTACGACAAGAACTCCCAGACCGACGTCGCCAAGGAGACGGTCTCGTATTCCGAGCTCGTGCCGCTCTCGTATGTAGACCCCCCGCCACCGGAGCTCCACGGAAGAGGTGTCTGCGGATGCGACGCAGGAACCGAACTGCGTGGAAGCTTTGATCGGCGGAGGCGGTACTTCCGTGCTTATTCGCGTGGAGCGCGAATACGCGGTCGAGATGGTCGCGGAGACCAAAGTTTGCGTGGTCGTGGATCCGAACTATTTCGAAGACGGCAAGGACGCGGACTTTGCGATGGACGACGGCGATTACGAAGACCTCGACGCCGACCTGCTTGAAGACGATCTGTAAGCGGCCCGCCGCGGCCGATACTTATGTCTATGCAGAAGCGATGGAAGTGTCGAGGGCGGATGCCTGCTTCGTTCGGTAAAATCGCTTTGTCGTCGGCCAAATCGCGCGGAACGCTTGGGTCTAGGCCCGTACGCGAAGCCGCCTGCGGTTCCGGCGCCGGGGCAGGGACAGAATCAGGGAAGGGTCATCCGGCTTCGACGTACAACCGTCGGCGGGACGGCCCTTCCCGTGTTGTTCGGGGGGGATGGCGGTGAGACAATCCGGCTTGAATCGCGGCCTGGGGACGGCAAGCGCCTTCGGCGCCGGTTCGCGGACAGCGTACGAGAAGCGCGGTGAGATCGGACAGGCGGCGCCCGGGACGGTCTGGATCGAAGGAGAAGGAGCGGTGTGCGAGCTGCTTGCGTCGGCAGGCTTCAAGCGGCCTGGCGCCAACGTCCGTCCGGGTCCTTCGGACGTCGTCGTACGCTTGTCGGGCGAAAAGGCGAGCGGCGTGCCGGCGGGCTCGGCGTCCGCAGGCGGACATGCCGGAGTTTGGACCTGGAACGCGATGGCCGCAGAAGTCGGATCGCTGCCGGCGGCGGAGCTCGACCGGCGGCTCGCGCGGGAGGGACTGGCGTCGGCGATCCGAAAAAGCGGGAGCGTCGCCGGTTACGCAGGCTGGCGCCCTGGAGACGGCGCGCCGGGAACGCTTCGGTCGCCGTCGCGTTCGTTCGTCGTCACCGTATTCGGCCTGGAGGCGCCGATCGTTCGTCCGGAGCCGGGCGCGCATATCGCCGGGCGCGAGCTCGCGCGCCGGTTGGCGAGAGCTTCCGCGCGCGCGATCTATGCCCTCGGTCTCGAGCTCGGCACGGTGACCTGGCAGGTGGACGGGGCCGGTCGGCGGGGCGTTATCGTCGGCCTGGAAGCGGCCATCCCCGAACCCGACGAGGCGGGGGCGCGCAGCCTGTCCGAGGCGGCCGCGGCGTTCGCGGCCCGTTGGACGGAGGAGGCGGAAGTTGGAGAGCCGGAGGCGCTCATCGGGGCGGATCCGGAATTCGTCATGCTTACGGACGCCGGCACGATCGTGCCGGCGTCCCGGTATTTCGGTCCGGGGGGAGCGCGCCGGCAGCGACTCGGTCGTCGTGCGGGGCGTGCAGCGCTGGCCGCTCGCCGAGCTAAGGCCGCAGCCGTCTCGGGAGCCCGCCGTCCTGGCGGAGCGGATCCGGCGGCTGCTGCTGGACGCGTCCGCGCGAACGGCGGGCGCGAAGCTGCGCTGGCGCGCGGGCGCGGCGCCGGTCAAGGGATTGCCGCTTGGCGGACACCTGCATTTCAGCGGCGTCGCCCTGACGGCGGAGCGTCTGCGGGCGCTCGACAACGCGCTCGCGCTGCCGCTGCGGCTGCTCGAGCCGGACGGCGCCGGACGCCGCCGTCCGCGCTACGGCGCGCTCGGCGACTTCCGGACGAAGTCGCACGGCGGCTTCGAATACCGGACGCCGCCGAGCTGGCTCGTGTCTCCGCGGCTCGCGCTCGGCGTATTGTCGCTGGCGAAGCTGGCCGCGGAGCATGCCCGCGAACTGGCAGGATGCCGCCCGCTGGACGACGACGCGCTGCGCGACGCCTTCTACGAAGGACGCCTGGCGCCGCTGCGGCGGGCGGCCGCGTCGGTGCGCGGGGCGCTCGAAGCGCTGCCGGCTTACGCGAGATACGGCGAAGCGACCGGATATCTGTTCGATGCGATCGAAGCGGGCAAGGTATGGAACGAAAGCGCCGATATCCGGCGCGGTTGGCGGATTCCGGAGTGACGACGGGGAAGCGGATGGTTCCATCGCGGAGCTTGCAGCAGCGGGACTGCAGAAGCGGACGGCGGAATAGCGGAAAGTGTAGTCGCGGAAGGTGCTGTAGCGAAAAGTGCAGCAGCGAAGAATACAGCAGCGGAAAGTGCAGCAGCGGAAAGTGCAGCAGCGGAAAGTGCAGCAGCGGAAAGTGCTGTAGCGAAAAGTGCAGCAGCGAAGAATACAGCAGCGGAAAGTGTAGCAGCGAAAAGTGCTGTAGCGGAAGGCGGAATAGCGGAAGGCGGCTAGCGGCATACGCGAAGCCGCTTTTTCGTGGACTTTCACGCGGGCTTGTGGTATGCCGTACAAATTCCGATGCTTGACGGGTCGGAAAGCTGCATTTAAAGTCAATTTCAGAATTCATTTGGTGATGGAGCCAAGCATGAGGCCAATGTTGGGGAAGTCCTTTTTTTTTGAGGTTAAGCGGCTGGTTTTGCTTCGCGGATGCGCTTGTTTAATTTATCTATTGCAAGTTTGCATACATTGTATGTGAGACAACTTAAGTCCATATCTACGAATGCACGTCTTTTAAGCTTTCGCGTCGTGCCTAATTCCAGATAAAGTTTTAAATAGGCAAAGACACGCTCAACCGCGGTCCGCTGTTTAAATAATTGATGGAACTTTTCACTGCCTCGCCCAGGTGCAGTATATCTACGAACATCCTCTTTTACTTGTTTTTTTATCACCTTTTGGCAGCCGTCGGCTTGAAACGGACAGGCTGCGCATTCTTTGGGTGCTACAAATTTAACAGTATCCCGAGTCGCATCATAGCTATCGTAGCGGTACGAATGACCTTGTTTGCACGTTGGGCGCAAGTGCTTATCTACACCATCCGGCAGTTTGGTGCGATGAACAAGCGGAATAAGCGAACATGCACCTACATCTCTAACTTGCTGGTAAACGGGCTCGCTATCGTAACCTTTGTCGCCTAACACGTACTTAGGCTGGAGTGTTGGGAACCGCTCTTTTAATCGTTTAAGCAGCACGATCGCCGGACGTTGGTCGTTTACATGAGCCGAGCAGTTTACGCCAGTCACAATATACTGACTCTGGCAATCCACTAACAAATTGAGCTTGTAGCCGTACCAATATTTTACGCGTCCGCTTCCGCGGGGATCGCCTTTTGCTCCTACACTTGGATAGGTCGGCATGTCCGCGATGAGTTCCTCGTAGCTGCAAGACAACATCCCCGCAACTTCCTTTTCGAAGTGTGTTAACGAAGCTTCATAGGCCTCGACTTGCGCACGCCACGCGGCCTCCTCGGCTTTGGGGACGCGCCCGCGTTTGACACGCTTGGGTTTCTCGGGCTTGGGGGCTGGCTGCGGGACATGGCTGACGGCGTCCAGAAAAGCAGGCTCTTCGCTGTCTTCTACCTCCTTGGGGAGAATGGACGGGGCCGGTTTAGACGCGTCAATTTTGGGGTTTCGGTCAAAGGCTTCCACATGCGAAGAGTCCACCGCCATGCTTTCACCTTTCAGGAAGCCTTCTGTAATCGCTGCATCCACCGTAATATCGATGACCTCATGCAGGATACCGGACTGCTGAAGTTTGGTGAAAAGCCTGGAATAGGCGGCTTGGCTCGGTACCCGATCAGAGCCTGTAAAGTGACAGCGCAATCTGAATTCTGCACTGCTTTTCAGACGGTTGACCAGGTCCTTGATGAAGCGAATATGCTCGATTTTGCAAAGGATAAGCGAAAAGATCATCGCTCTGGTGTTCAAGCTTTCGGGCCGACCACGTCGTTTGAAGCTACTGATGGCGTACAAGATTTTCGCAATAGGAACTTCTTCCAAAATGAGGTCGTCTTTTGACGCCGGGGACATTTTTAGAAGGGTCTCAAAGGAAAAGAGCTCTTCCTGTCGAATTGGTATCGTAGGAGTACTTCCTTTCTTTCTCGTTTTGGGTGGCTAACCTTAATTTCGAGAATGTGGGGAGGTACTCCTCTTTGGTGCGCCAAAAAAAGTCAGTCGTAGCAAGGGGTTTGAATTATGAAATTGACTTTTTATACATGTATTTTCTGCCGACCCGGCGCTGCTTGATGAAATACCTGCAAATGTGCAGGTAAATTCTACGCGCAGGCCGTGAGCCATTTTGATGGAGGAAAATACCTGTACATTTGCATCTTTTCTTCTCCACTGGGGCGATATCGTCGAAATAGATGTATATTTGAAGGAATTTCGCAATAACACGATGTGGTCGACGATTGGCCGGCCGGTGGAACAATTGTCGCACGAGCCGACGATAGGCGTTCCGCGCGGAGCTTTTAGAATATCCGCCAATCTAATGAGACTGTCAAGTGGGTTTTGGATCTTCCCTGACCGTTTTTACTCCGTACTCCAGCGTACGCACGGCTCTAGTTTATGCCAGTTTCCCAGCCGACCACGACGAACCTCGCAAAGCTTGGTATAATAGATGGATGAGTTCAGAGCGATAACTGGAGGATGCTATGGCCGGCTATACCCCGATGATGCAGCAGTATTTGTCCGTGAAGGAAGAGGCGAAGGACGCGCTATTGTTCTTCCGTCTCGGCGATTTCTATGAAATGTTTTTCGATGACGCGATTACGGCGTCCCGCGAGCTCGAGATTACGCTGACGGGCAGAGGGGCGGGGCAGGAAGAGCGCATTCCGATGTGCGGCGTTCCTTATCACGCCGCGGAAGGTTACATAGCGAGGCTGGTGGACAAAGGCTACAAGGTCGCGATCTGCGAGCAGGTGGAGGATCCGAAGGCTGCCAAAGGCGTCGTGCGGCGCGAGATCGTGCGCATCGTCACGCCGGGCACGGTCATGGAGACGAAGTCGCTGGCGGGCGGCGCGAACAACTTTATCGTCGGCGCAGCCGAACAGGGCGGCCGCTTCGGGCTTGCCGCGTGCGATCTGACGACCGGGGAGATGTACGTGACTTCGTTTGCCGCATCCGCCGAATCCGTTAAAAACGAGCTGAACGTTTACCGGCCGGCGGAAGCGGTCGGCGACGAGCGGGCGCTTGCCATACTGGCAGAGGCGTCCCGGTCGTCCGGCAGAGCGTTGGTCGCGACGGTGAGGTCGCAGACCGGGGAACCGGACGAGCGGCTGGCCGCGCAATTCCCCGAGGAGCGGTGGGACAGGCACGAGGCGGTAAGAAAGCTTGCGGTCGCCCGCCTCGCGGAATATCTCGGCGAGACGCAGAAGCGTTCGCTCGCCCACTTGCGCGCGGTCAAGAGCTACGATCCGCAGCAGTTCATGGCGCTCGACGCCTTCACGCGGCGCAACCTCGAGCTGACCGAGACGGTGCGCGACCGCGCCCGGAAGGGCTCGCTGCTGTGGCTGCTCGATCGCACGCGCACGGCGATGGGCGCGCGCCAGCTGAAGCGTTGGATCGACCAACCGCTGCTCGACAAGACGGCGGCGGACGAGCGTCTCGACGCGGTCGAGGCGCTGCACGGCAACTGGATGCTGCGCGAGGATTTGCGCGCCGCGCTGTCGGAGATCTACGACCTGGAGCGGCTGGTCGGGCGGATCGCCTACGGCACGGCCAACGCGCGCGACCTGAACGCGCTCGGGGCGTCGCTCTCGCGCATTCCGGCGCTGAAGGACATTTGCGCGGAGCTCGGCTCCGGGCCGCTGTCCGCGATGGCGCAATCGCTCGACGCCTGCGAGGATTTGGCGCTGGCGATCGCCGACGCCATCGCGGCGGAGCCGCCGGTGTCGGTGCGGGAGGGCGGACTGATCCGCCCCGGCTTTCACGAGCGGCTGGACGAGCTGCGCGAAGCGAGCAAGAACGGCAAGACCTGGATCGCGGAGCTGGAGCGGCAGGAACGCGAGGCGACGGGCATCAAGTCGCTGAAGATCGGCTTCAACAAAGTGTTCGGCTACTATCTGGAGGTGACGCGGGCCAATCTCGGCACGCTGCCCGAAGGCCGCTACGAGCGCAAGCAGACGCTGGCCAACGCCGAACGCTACGTTACGCCGGAGCTGAAGGAGAAGGAAGCGCTCATCCTCGAGGCCGAGGAGCGCATGGTGGACCTGGAGTACGAGCTGTTCGCCGCCCTGCGCGACGAGATCGCCCTCCATATCCCCAGGCTGCAGCGGTTGGCCGAGCGCGTCGCGAGTCTGGACGTCCTGCAGTCGCTGGCAGAGGTGAGCGCGGAGCGGCGTTATGTGCGGCCGACCTGGAGCGACGGCTACGACCTGAACGTGACGGGCGGCAGGCATCCCGTCGTCGAAGCCGTCACCGAGGGGAGCGCCTTCATCTCGAACGACGCCGCGCTCACGCGCGCAGGCGGTCCGATCCTGCTCATCACCGGACCGAACATGGCGGGCAAGAGCACGTACATGCGGCAGGTCGCGATGATTTGCATCATGGCCCAGATCGGCTGCTTCGTGCCGGCGGCGCGCGCCGAGCTGCCGATGGTCGACCGCATCTTCACCCGGATCGGCGCAGCCGACGATCTCGTCGGCGGACAAAGCACGTTCATGGTCGAGATGAAAGACATCCAGATCATGACCGAGCAGGCGACGGAACGAAGCCTGGTCATCATCGACGAGCTCGGACGCGGCACGTCCACGGACGAAGGGATGGCGATCGCCCAAGCCGTCATCGAATACGTGCACGACCGGATCGGGTGCAAGGCGCTCGTCTCGACGCATTATCACGAGCTGGCCCATCTGGAGGAGACGCTCGTCGGATTGCGCAACGGCTGCATGGCCGTCAAAGAAAGCGCGGACGGCGTCACCTTCCTTCGCAAGCTCGTCGCCGGGGCCGCCGATTCGAGCTACGGCATTTACTGCGCGCAGCTTGCCGGCTTGCCCGATTCGATCGTGCAGCGCGCTTACGGCTTGCTCGAAGCCGCAGGGGCGGCGCCGAACCCGACGGAAGCCGGGCAAGCCATAAGCGCCGCTTCGCCCGCATCTTCGCAGTCTTACGCGTCAACGCCTTCGCCGACGCCGGATGCGCCGCAGCCGGCAGCCGTGCGCGAACTTGCCCCGGGTCGCTTGCCGGACGGCGTGCAGCAGCTGTCCATGTTCGAGGAAGCGGCGGCCGCCGCCGACGCGAAGTCCGCGAAGGCGCGGACGACGGAGGCGGACAAGCTGCTCGACAAGATGCGCAAGCTCGACGTCATGCGCATGACGCCGCTGCAGGCGCTGGAATGGCTGAACGACGCGCGCAATCAACTGATCGGAAAAGGGGACTGAATTTGAGGAAACAAAAAAGGAAAGGCGGGCATGCTGATCAAGGCGGCGCTATGCTTGACGCTGTCCGTTCTGTGGCTGCCGGCCGTCGCGGGCGCCGCTACCCAGGACCAGGTCAACGAAGTGCGCAAGCTGCTGGAAGAATACCACATCAGCAAGCCGACGGACGACAAGCTGAGCGAATCCGAAATCGACTCGATGATCGATTCGCTCGGCGATCCGTACACCCAATATTTTTCGCCTGAAGAGCTGCAAAGCTTTTCCAATGCGATCAACCAGTCGTTCGTCGGCATCGGCATCGTCATGTCGCAGGACGACGGGATCACATATCTCGAGGACGTCGTGCCGGACAGCCCCGCCTTCAAGGCAGGCCTCTTGCCCGGCGACGCCCTCGTCTCGATCGACGGCGAGCCGACCGCCGGCAAGACGATCGACGCGATCCAGGTCTTGGCCGCCGGCAAAGCGGGCACCACCGTCAACGTCGGCGTCAAGCGGGGAACGATCAAGCTGCAGTTTCTCGTCGCGCGGACGGCGATGCAGCTGCCGGTCGCCACGTCGCGCCTCATGGGCAACGGCGTCGGTTATCTTCGCTTGGACTCGTTCTCGGCGGACGCCGCGGCCAAGTTCAAATCCCAGCTGCTGTCGCTCGAAGGACAGGGGATGGCGTCCCTTGTCGTCGATCTTCGCGGCAACGGCGGCGGTTACGTGGACCAGGCCCAGCAGATCGGCGCGCTTTTCGTCGCGGACGGCATTTTGGCTCACGTGGCCGATCGCAACGGCAAGGACACGCCGATCGAGCTGCACGGAGAGAAGCGCGATTATCCCGTTTATATACTCGTCGACGGCGGAAGCGCAAGCGCGACGGAGCTGTTGTCCGGCGCGCTCCAGGAATACGGCGTCGCGAAGCTGGTCGGCTCGAAAACGTACGGTAAAGGCGTCATCCAACAGCTTATTCCCGTCGCATCCGGCGGGACGCTCAAAGTGACCGTGCAGGAGTACAAGACGCCTGGCGGAAAAAAAGTGGACAAGGTCGGTCTGACGCCGGACGTCGCCGTCGCGGGCGGCCTGCAGCAGCTGCTGAAGGCTTACCGGCTTGCCGGAGGCGGGGACGTCCGGCTCACCGTCGGGCGAGGCGCGCTCGTGGTGAACGGGATTCGCTCGCCGGACGCCGGCTCCGTCGTCAAGAAAAACGGCGTCTGGTACGTCAGCTCGAGGCTGGGTGCCATCGCGACCGAGTCGACGCTGAGCTACGACGCCAAAAACCGTCAGATCGTGCTGGCGAAGGACGGGACGACGCATCGGCTTGCCGCCTCGGACGCCCACGTCATCGTTAAGAACGGCGTCAGCTACGTCGACGTCCGCCTGCTGTCCAAATGGTTCAGCAACTTGACCTGGGCGGCGGCGGGCGACGGCACGGTCAGGCTTTACGAATCGGCGGCCTGACGCCGAAGGCGCCAGGAAGGAGGGACGAATATGGGAATCATCATTCAGCTGGACGAGCATCTATCGAACCAGATCGCGGCGGGCGAAGTCGTGGAGCGTCCGGCTTCCGTGCTGAAGGAACTGATCGAGAACGCGGTGGACGCCGGCGCGAAGCATGTCGACATCACCGCCGAAGAGGGCGGCTTGTCGCTCATTCGGGTCGTGGACGACGGCGCGGGCATTCAGGCGGACGACCTGCTCGTCGCCTTCCAGCGACACGCGACGAGCAAGATCGCCAGCAATCGCGACCTGTTCCAGATCTCGACGCTCGGCTTTCGGGGCGAGGCGCTGCCGAGCATCGCGTCCGTCGCCAAGGTGCGCTGCCTGAGCGCCTCCGAATCCGGGGGGCCTCGGCCGGCTGCTCGAGATCGAAGGCGGCACCGTCAAGCGCCACGAGGACGCAGCTTCGCCGAAGGGCACGGACATGTCCGTCAAGGAGCTCTTTTACAACACGCCCGCGCGCCTCAAATACATGCGTACGATCCAGACCGAGCTGTCGCATCTGTCCGACGTCGTATACCGGCAGGCGCTCGCGCGACCCGACGTCGCGTTCGCGTTTTCCCACAACGGCTCCGCGCTGCTTCGGACGCCGGGCAACGGCGACCTGAGACAGGTCGTCGCCGCCATCTACGGTTCGGGCCCCGCGAAGGCGATGCTCGAAGTGCAGGCGGACGGTCCCGACTTTTCGCTGTCCGGGCTGACCGCGATGCCGATCGAGACCCGCGCGAGCCGATCCGCGGTGACGATCATCGTCAACGGCCGGTTCGTGCGCAGCCCGGCCGTCATGCAGCCGCTGCTTCAGGCGTATCATACGCTGCTGCCGATCAATCGCTATCCGCTGTCCGTGCTTCATCTGCGCATGCATCCGTCGCTGCTGGACGTGAACGTTCACCCTGCCAAGCTCGAGGTGAGGTTCAGCAAAGAAACCGAGCTGCGCGCGTTCGTCGAGGCGGCCGTCAAAGAGGCGCTCGAAGCCTATGCCTATATTCCGTCCGGCACGGCCGTGCGCAAGCCGAAGCCCGAGACCTGGCAGCAGGAGCAGATCCGGTTTCAGCTTCCGCCGCCGGTCCAGCCGGCGCGTACGTCGATGGAGGACGGACAGCGCGCGAATAACGAGCAGCAGGCGGCCAGCCTTCGGGAGGCTGCGCCAAGCGCCGAATCGGCCGAAGCAGCCAAAATATCCGAAGCATCCGAGCCCATGCCCCGGCGGTCTCCGGCGGACCGGGTGCCAGGTCAGACGCCCGCCTCTTCCGGTGAGACGGATTCAAAATCAACCGATTGGGGGAAAGAAAACGGGACGCCGCCGCCGTCCGGCCTTCATATACCGCGCCTTTCGGCGGAACTTCCGCGGGCGGCGCGCGGGACGCTGTCCGCGAAGCGCGTCCTTCCGGCGGCGGCTACGCCGCGCCGGCGCGCGATCCCTGGAGCGCCGGAACCAGGGCCCAGGAGACGGGCAAGGTTCCGGATCAAGTGTGGCGGGCGGCGTTCGGCGCAGCGGCCGCGGAGACGAAGCCCGAATTCCCGGAGCTCTACTGGATCGGCCAGCTGCACGGTACGTACATCGTCGCCCAAAACGACGGCGGCCTCTATCTGATCGATCAGCATGCCGCCCACGAGCGCATCCATTATGAGATCTATTACGAGAAATTCGGCGATCCGGCCGCCGCGAGCCAGGAGCTGCTCCTCCCGGTCACGCTGTCCTTCGCGCCGGACGAATACGCGGCCATCCGCGGCAAGCTGCCGTGGTTCGAGCTGGCGGGCGTATATCTCGAGGACTTCGGGGGCAATACCTTTATCGTGCGGGCGGTCCCGCACTGGCTTCCCGAAGGGGACGAAGCCGACATCGTGCGGGAGATGGCCGAGTGGATTCTGAAGGAGCGGGGCATCGATCTGCACAAGATCCGCGAGAAAGCCGCGATCCTTTGCTCCTGCAAAGCATCGATCAAGGCCAACCAGGCGCTGACGCGCGAAGCCGGCGAGACGCTGCTGCGCCGGCTCGCCGCCTGCAAGCAGCCGTATACGTGTCCGCACGGCCGGCCCATCGTCGTCAGCTTCACGACGTACGAGCTCGAGAAAATGTTCAAGCGGGTGATGTCTTGATCGTGACGACCGCCGAAAAGCCGGACGCGTCGCTGATCGACTACGCCAGGGGGGCTGGCGGACGAACTCGGCTGCCGTTTCGCCGAGCGGCGCCGCGAAACGCTGGCGGGCCTCGCCCGCAAATACGCCGAAGCCGCCGACGGGATCCTGGTCGCCGGGCCGAAAGGTTTGCGGTACGCCGCTGACGGTGCGGAGCCGCTCTTCTACCATCCGAGCATGGCGCAGATCAGAGTGAAGCGTCTGCTCGAGGGCGAAGGCGACGCGCTCGTCGAAGCGTCGGGCGTGAGGCGGGGCGACGTCGTCGTCGACTGCACCGCGGGCCTAGGCGCAGACGCGCTCGTCCTGTCCTTCGCCGCGGGCGAAGGCGGCAGCGTGACGGCCGTCGAGGCATCGCGCATTTTGTACGTCGTCGTCAGAGAAGGCATGAAGGCGTACCGCAGCGGCATGTCCGAACTCGACGAGGCGATGCGCAGGGTCAACGTGCTGCATGGCGAGCACTTGCAGGCGCTGCGCGGCATGCATGACCGCAGCGCGGACATCGTCTATTTCGACCCGATGTTCGCGAAGCCCGTCCTCGGTTCGGCCTCCTTGAGACCGCTACGGGCCTATGCGGAGGATCGGTCCCTCGCCGCCGAAGCGATCGCGGAGGCGCGGCGGGTTGCCCGCCGCGCCGTCGTGCTGAAGGACCACAGGACGAGCGGCGAATTCGAACGGCACGGATTCCGGCGGGTCCGGACTTCCTATTCGGCCGTGGACTATGGAGTGATCGCGTTTCAATGACAAACAACAAGCCCCCGTTGATCGCGCTCGTCGGGCCGACGGCCGTAGGCAAGACGGCGGCGAGCCTCGCGATCGCCAAGACGTTCGGTTGCGAGATTATCAGCGGCGATTCGATGCAGGTATACAGAGGGATGGATATCGGCACGGCCAAGCTGCCGCTTGCGGAGCGCGAGGGCGTGCCGCACCATCTGATCGACATCAAGGATCCGGCCGAACCGTTCTCGGCGGCGGACTTCCAGGCGGCCTGCGGAGAGGCGATCCGGGACATTCAGAGCCGCGGAAGCATTCCCTTCATCGTCGGCGGCACGGGACTGTACGTCGAGTCGGTCTGCTACGGGTTCGGGTTCCAGCCTTCGGGCAGCGATCCCGCCTTCCGCGCCGCGATGCAGGCGATCGCAGATTCGCAAGGGAGCGAAGAGCTGCACGCGAAGCTGGCCGCGGTCGATCCGGCTTCCGCGGCGAAGCTCCATCCGAACGACGTGCGGCGCGTCATCCGCGCGCTGGAGATTCAGCGGGCGACGGGACGACCGGCATCGGAGCAGCTCGGCGAAGCGCGCGGAGACCGCAAGGAGTCGCCTTACAACCTCGCGCTGATCGGTCTTCATATGGACCGGGCCAAGCTTTATTCCCGCATCGACGCGCGGGTCGAGGACATGCTCGCGCAAGGCCTTGAGGAAGAGGTGCGGAGCTTGCTGGCGGCAGGCCTGTCCGCTTCTTCCGTTTCCATGCAAGCGCTCGGCTACAAGGAGATGGTCGCCTACCTCGAAGGTCGTTCGTCTTACGACGAAGCGGTATCGATGCTCAAGCGGGACACGCGGCATTTCGCGAAACGGCAGCTCTCGTGGTTTCGCCACATGCAGGACCTGGTTTGGATCGATACGGACGGCGCAGCAAAAATCTCCGATCTTTATCCAACGATCTATGCTATAATAGCAGGAAAGTTAAAATGAGCTTTGAATATAATCTTACACATGAAATCAATGGCGATGGGGGATACCGGTAATGAACAAGTCCATAAACATCCAGGATACGTTTCTGAATCAATTGCGCAAGGATAGCGTGCCCGTCACCGTTTACTTGACTAACGGCTTTCAGATTCGCGGCGTCGTCCGCGCCTTCGACAACTTCACGATCGTCATCGACAGCGACGGCCGGCAGCAGATGGTGTACAAGCATGCCATCAGCACGTTCATGCCGCAGCGCAACATATCCTTGCAGCAGCAGGACAGCGGGGCCAACGCCTGACGCTACCGCGCGAAGCTCCGAACGAAACCTTTCACCCCCCCGTCAGCGTCTAATTGAATAGCCAGGCCACAGGGCAACCCAACACTTGGGTTGTTCTTCTTTTTGAGCGGGTATGGTATAGACAGAGAAAACGTACTGTGAAAAGGGGAGAAAAACCATTGGCTCAGTCCGCACCAAAACAATCCCGCAGCGGGAAAGGCGCCAGGCCGCCCCGCAAAAGCGGAGGCCGCAAAGTCGCTCTTATCTGGATCATCTGCTTCGCCGTGCTGGCCGTGCTGGCGGCGGCGGTCGCGTATCTGCTCGTCATCTTGAACGGCGAACGCATCTTGTCGGCCAATCTTAACAAGCTCGATCTCGACCGCTCGACGATCGTCGCCGATGCGAACGGCACCCAAATCGCCAAAATCTCGATTGCGGGCGGCAACCGCGAATACGTGCAATACAAGGATATTCCGCAAGCCGTGCGCGATGCGTTCGTGGCGGTCGAGGATAAACGGTTTTACGAGCACGGCGGCGTCGACCTGTTCGGCATCGGACGGGCGCTCGCCAAGGACGTCGTCGCCCGCAGCATGGTCGAAGGCGCCAGCACGATTACCCAGCAGCTCGCCCGGAACCTGTTCCTGAACGCGGACAAGACGTGGTTCCGCAAAGGCACGGAGGCGTCGATCGCCCTTGCGCTCGAGCGGCACAAGACGAAGGAAGAAATTCTTGAGCTGTACTTGAACCGGATCTATTTCGGCAACGGACAATACGGCATCAAGACGGCCGCGAAGTTTTACTTCGGCGTCGGCGATCTCGATCAACTGAAGACGTGGCAGATCGCTACGCTGGCCGCGATTCCGAAAGGTCCGAGCATATACAATCCCTACAAGCACCCGGACAACTCGATGGAGCGCCGCGCAGTCGTTCTGCGCCTGATGACGGATCAAGGTCTCATAACGGAGCAACAGAGAGCGGAAGCCGCGGCGATCGTCTACAAGCCGACGATGGCGATGACGAGCACGAGCAAGTTCGCCAGCTACACGGACTTTGCGATCGACGAAGCGCTGGAGAAGCTGAACTTGACGGAGGAAGAGCTGCTGTCGGGCGGCTATACGATTTACACGACGATCGATACGGCCGCCCAAAGCGCGATGGAGAGCGAATTTTCCAAGGACGCCAACTTCGAGAAAAGCGAGGACGACACGCCGATCCAGGGCGCGATGGTCATCATGGACCAGCACGACGGATCGCTAAAGGCGATGGTCGGCGGCCGCGATTACCAAAAGAGCGGCTTGAACCGCGTGGAAAGCAGACGCCAGCCGGGCTCCTCTTTCAAGCCGATCGTCTCGTACGGCCCGGCGCTCGAGACGGGCGATTATACGCCCGATTCGACGCTCCGGGACGACAAGATCTGTTACGGCAACGGGACGTACTGTCCGACGGACTCGAACGGGAAGAAGTACATCGGCGCCGTCTCGATGAAGGAAGCGATCCGCGAATCGCGCAATCAGCCCGCCGTCTGGCTGCTGAACGAGATCGGCCTGTCCACGGGCGTCAAGTTCGCAGGCAAGCTCGGCATCGAACTCGGCGACGAAGACAAGCACAACCTCGCCATCGCGCTCGGCGGATTGACGAACGGCGTGACCCCGGTCCAGATGGTCCGCGCCTACGGGACGTTCGCCAACGGCGGACAGCTGCAGGATGCGCACGCCGTGCTCAAGATTACCGATGCTTCCGGCAAGTCCGTATATACCTTCAAGGCGCCTGGCGACAACCAGGTGATCAAGCCGATGACCGCCTACTACGTGACCGAGATCATGAAAGGCGTCGTCAGCGGCGGCACGGGCACGAAGGCGCAGATCGGCGGCCGGACCGTCGCAGGCAAGACCGGCACGACGCAGCTCGGGCTCAAGGGCGCGAGCTCAAGCGGCAATCGCGACGTCTGGTTCGTCGGCTACACGCCTGAGTATACGGCGGCCGTCTGGATGGGCTACGACAAGACCGACAAAGACCATTACGTTAAAAAAAGCAGCGGCCAAGCTGCGGCCTTGTTCTCCAAGGTCATGAAGAAGGCGCTGGAAGGCAAGCCGAAGCAGTCGTTTCCCGTGCCGGATCAGGCGCAGGAGCAGCCGACCCCGACGCCTACCGCGGATCAGGCGATCACGGATTTGACCGGCGCGTATGATTCCGAGCAGGTTTCCGTGTCTTTGAATTGGACCGCAGTGCCGGGCGACGAGATCACGTACAAGATCTATCGCCAAGCAAGCGGCGAAAGTGCGTTCAAGCTGCTCGTCGAGTCGGTTACGCCGTCGGCCGAAGATCTGTCCATCCTGCCGGATACGACGTACACGTATTACGTGAAACCGTACGACCCGAGCACCGGCAAGGAGGGCGCCGAATCGAATCGCGTCGCCGTCGAGGTGACGAGCGAGCTGGAACCGACGCCGACGCCTACCCCGACGCCGACGCCGGACGCGCAGACTCAGCCGCCTTCTGAAGGTACGGAAGGTCCGGATGAAGGCAACCAGGGCGAGCCTACGCCGGAAGGCGGACAACCGACGCCGACGGAGACGTCGACGCCTTCCGCTATGCCGACGCCGACGCCTTCCGGTCAGCCGACGGAGTCGACTGGGCCGGTCGCCCGCGCGACAGCTTCGCCGGACGCACTGCCGACGAATACGACGGCGGGCGAACAAAAGGGCAAAAAAGGATAAAAAAGAACAAGAACGATACCGAGGTATCGGCCGGCGCGGCGACCGATGCCGCGGATCCGGTCGCTCCTTAGCCGGTACGACGAAGCACAGCAGAGACAGGCGCGAACGCGCTTGTCTTTTTTTCGTTTATTGTACAAAATAGGTTCATTGCGGAGAGAGAAAAAAGGCAGGAGGAAACAAGCGCGTGGAATGCAAAGCGATTACCGAACAAAGCGAGCTGAAGCAAGCCCTCGCCGTACGAATGGAAGTTTTCGTGCAGGAGCAAGGCGTTTCGCCCGAAGAGGAGGTCGACGAATACGACGCGTCTCCGTCCGCTTGCAGGCACTTTTTTAGTGACGGAAGGCGGCAGAGCCGTCGCCGCGGCTCGCTGGAAGACTTATGAACCCGGCGTGGCGAAGCTGCAGCGGATCGCCGTCAGGCGCCTTTACCGCGGCCGTTCGATCGGACGACTGATCGTGTCGGCCATGGAGCGGGATGCGGCGGCTTGCGGGTTCGCGCGCGTCATTTTGGACGCGCAGTGCAGCGCGGAGCCGTTCTACGCGAAGCTGGGTTACGCCACGATCTCGGCGGAGCCCTTTTACGACGCGGGCATTCTCCATGTCAGGATGAGCAAGGCGCTGCGTTAATTTTTCAAAAGGTCGGTACGCAACAGACGCTTGCCATGGCGAATCGAGCTAAACTGGTTCAAGAAGGCAAGTTGTGGTAAGCTTTGTGTAAACCTGATTATCGTGAACGAGAGAGGATTTATGAAGCGAAAATTTTCCGACCGGGCCAACTGGCGCCGCATCTTGAAAAAAAATTATGCATGCATTCCCATGGACGAGCCTTATTTCCGCGGGTTTGTGACGCTGTACCGGATTCAAGACCTGCGCGATCCGCTCTGGAAGGAGTACAACGGCAAGCGAATGTGCCTGGCGGACAAAGGGTATCTTTGGACGCAGCATTACCCGCGCGGCGAGCATTTCGTCGTGACGACGATGTTCGACCATCGCGGCCAGGTCGTGCAGTGGTACATCGATATTTGCAAGACGCAGGGCTTGACCGATCAGCAGGTTCCATGGTTCGACGACCTGTATCTCGACATCGTCGTACTCCCGACCGGCGAGACGTTGCTGCTGGACGAGGACGAGCTCGAAGAGGCGCTCGACGACGGGCATATTACGCCGCGCGATTCGGCGATGGCCCACCGGACGGCGCAGCGGCTGCTGTCTCTTATCCGTCAGAAGAAGTTCCCTTACTTCGATATGAGCCTGAAGCACCGCAAGCTTTTTCTGGAGCGTCTCGGCTGGGAGGGCGGCAATCCGTGAAGAGGGCGGCGAATGGCGCGCCGTTCGCGGCCGCGCCGGTCTTTCGGCCGCGCCGCAAGCGTCTTCGGGCGGTCGTCTATGTGATAAGCGCCGGCTTGCTGGCGCTTTTTGTTTGGTGCGGCGGTCTATTTTTCGTCATCGGGCGATTTGGCGGCGAACCGGCCGACGGGCTGCCGGCAACATCTGACGTCGGCATCGTGCTTGGCGCGTCCCTGTGGGACAACAAGCCGAGCCCGGGCTTGCGCGAGCGTCTGGATCAAGCATTGTCGCTTTATAAAGCGAACGTCTTTCGCCGATTGATCGTCACCGGCGGATTGGACGCCGGAGGCGCCGTGTTGACCGAAGCGGAAGGCATGCGCGATTATTTGCGGGAGCGTGGCGTTCCCGCTTCCGCGATCGTTATCGAACCGAGGGCGACCAGCACGTACGAAAACCTGAAATATTCGAAGGCGATCATGGATGCGCAAGGGTGGCGTACCGCGGTAATCGTCACCCACCAGTACCATGGCGCCAGGTCGCTCGACATTGCCGAAGCGCTCGGGTACGAGCGGCCACAGGTAAGCGTGACGGACTCGAAGGTGATGAACATGGCTTACCATCGGACGCGCGAAGTGCTGGCCTACACCAAGTGGCTGCTTCAGAAGTGGCTTTGATCCCGTGACGTCTGCATGATGGCTGCAAGGTCCGAATAGACTCATAGTGCGGCGTTCGCGCCGACTTTTTCGTCTGCGGGGTGTGCCAGTCATGAATGCAAGAGCGCAGGGCGAGCGGGATAGCGCCGCCGCGGCGAGACCCGCCAGGCAGATCAACGTCGTGCTCCGCAGTCAGGACGCCGCTTCCGGCGCCGCCGCATCCGGCTCAGAGGCGCTGGCTGCCGGCCGCGGCCTGCCGTCCTCGGGTCCCTGGGCTTTGTGGCAGCAGGAGCTGGAGCGCATGGTCGGACTCGACAACGTCAAGGAGCTCGTTTACGAGATATACGCGCTGCTTCAGATTGCCCAGTACCGAGGCGATGCGGGGCTTCATAGCCAGGCGCACGTATACCATATGATTTTCAGAGGCAATCCGGGCACGGGCAAGACGACGGTCGCCAGACTGCTCGCCAAACTCTTCCAGAGTATGGGCTTGCTCTCCAAAGGTCATCTGGTCGAGGTCGAACGCGCGGACCTGGTCGGCGAATATATCGGACATACCGCGCAGAAGACGCGGGACCTTGTGAAAAAGGCGCTCGGCGGCGTCCTGTTCGTCGACGAGGCCTATTCGCTTGCCCGGGGCGGAGAAAAGGACTTCGGCAAAGAAGCGATCGATACGCTCGTCAAGGCGATGGAAGACCATCGCAATCAGTTCGTGCTCATTTTGGCGGGGTACCCGCTGGAGATCGACATGTTCATGATGACGAACCCGGGATTGCCGTCCCGATTTCCGATTCAGATGGATTTTCCCGACTTCACCGTCGACCAGCTGCTTCAGATTGCCGAGGGAATGGCCCGGGAGCGCGACTATGTGCTCATGCCGCAAGCCGTCGCCAAGCTCAAGCAGAACGTGCTTCAGGAAAAAGAGGCGGCCGGGCATCCGTTCAGCAACGCCCGATATGTGCGCAATATGCTCGAACGCGCCATTCGCAACCAGGCGGTGCGTCTTCTTCAGCAATACCCGTCCGCATCGCCTTCCAGGCAGGAGCTGGTCGGCATTCGACCGGAGGATCTGAAGCCGCTGCCCGCGGCGGGGACGCAGGCGGGACCGGCGTTCGGCTGGGGCTTTAATTAACGTGCCTAGCGCTTCGTATTGCGGGTATAGTATAGGATGACGATTCCAAGCATGGGAGGCAGCCGATAAAGATGAAGCCTAATTCTTACGATACCGGTGCCGATCAAGGCGAGCGCGCGCTACTCGTTAGTTTGGTGACCGACGCCGTTCGTCAATCTGGCGCCGATCCGGCGCATTCGATGGATGAACTCGCGAACTTGGCCGACACGGCGGGCGTCGAAGTCGTCGGCCGAATGATGCAGAATCGGGACGTACCGGATACGCGATGGTTCGTCGGCAAGGGCAAAGCGCAGGAGCTCAAGGATAAAATCGCCGAAGAAGGGGCGACGACGGCAATCTTCGATCAGGAGCTGTCCGGCGTTCAGGTTCGCAATCTCGAGGAGGAGCTGGACGTCAAGATTATCGATCGCACCCAGCTCATCCTCGACATTTTCGCCGGCAGAGCGAAGACGCGAGAGGGCATTTTGCAGGTCGAGCTGGCACAGCTGTCGTACCTGCTGCCTAGACTGTCCGGACAGGGCAAAAATCTGTCACGGCTCGGCGGCGGCATCGGGACGCGGGGGCCGGGCGAGACGAAGCTCGAGACCGACCGCCGCCATATTCGCAACCGAATCTCCGAGCTGAAGCGTCAGCTCGAGGGCGTAACCGCGCACCGCAAGCTCCATCGCGAACGGCGCAAAAAGAACGGCGTCGTCCAGGTCGCGCTCGTCGGCTACACGAACGCCGGAAAATCGACGCTGCTGCGCCAGCTCACGAGCGCCGACGTGCTCGCGGAAAACAAGCTGTTCGCGACGCTCGATCCGACTTCCCGGGCGCTCGCGCTGCCCAGCGGCAAGGAAGTACTGCTCACCGATACGGTCGGCTTCATCCAGAACCTGCCGCACGATCTCGTGGCGGCGTTCCGGGCGACGCTCGAAGAGGTCAACGAGGCGGACCTGCTGCTGCATGTCGTGGACGCCTCTTCCCCGATGCGGGACCGGCAGCGCGCCGTCGTGGACGAAGTGCTGTCGGAGCTCGGGGCCGGCGGCCAGCCGACGCTGCTCGTGTACAACAAAATCGACGAATGTCCGCCGGCGGCGATCGGACTGCTCGCCGGCGGACCGGACGCGATGCGCGTCAGCGCGTTCAGCGCGCGGGATATGGAGACGCTTCTGCGCCGAATCGAGGACAAGCTGCTCGGCGACGTCCGAACGCTGTCGCTGCCCGCGGAACGCGGCGAGCTGGCCGCGCTTGCCTATCGGGTCGGCGAGGTGCTGGAGCAAGGCACGGACGAGGATCGTCTTTTACTTAAGCTTCGCATCAATCCGGCGGACCTGGAGAAGTTCGGAAGGCCGCTCGAAAATTATTTCGTAGAAAACGAAAACATGAATTCGGTCTGATCGAAAACGCAAACCGGTTCGGAAATGGGAGCAGGGAAACATGAAAGCTAACGAAGGCAACGACGATCAGCTATCCGAGCTGGAATGGCGGCGGCTGGCCGACAAAGCGGAGACGCTGGCGGCCGGTCGGTTCGCGGAGACGGACCGCGTAGCGGAACGGAACAACTGGAAGGTCATCCGTGCCTTCCGCAAACATAAAGTGAGCGATTACCATTTCGCTTCGTCGACGGGCTACGGCTACAACGACAGAGGACGCGAAGTGCTGGATCTCGTGTACGCGGACGTTTTCGGAGCGGAGGCCGCACTGGTGCGGCCTCATTTCGCGTCGGGCACGCATACGATATCGACGGCGTTGTTCGGCGTGCTGCGCCCGGGCGACGAGCTGCTCTTCGTGACCGGCGAGCCATACGACACGCTGCGCAAAGTCGTAGGCAAACCGGGAGACGGCATCGGCTCGCTGGCCGATTGGGGCATCGGCGCCAAGTCGATCCCGCTGCTGGCGGACGGCGGCGTAGACTTCGAAGCGGTCGCAGCGGCGGTCACGCCGCGCACGCGCGTGTTTGCGATCCAGCGATCCCGGGGCTACGAGTGGCGGTCTTCCTTTACGATCGACCGGATCGCGGAAATGGTGCGGCGATTGCGGCAGATCAAGCCCGACGCCGTCATTTTCGCCGACAACTGCTACGGCGAATTCACGGAGGAGCGGGAGCCCTGCGAGGTCGGCGTCGACCTGATCGCCGGCTCGCTCATTAAAAATCCGGGCGGCGGACTCGCCGCCAGCGGCGGCTATATCGCGGGCAAGCAGGAGCTCGTCGAACAGGCGGCCTTCCGCATGACCGCGCCGGGCATCGGCGCCGAAGTCGGCGCGATGCTCGGCACGACGCGGTCGATCTACCAGGGATTGTTCCTCGCGCCGCTGCTCGTCTCGCAGGCGGTTCGAGGCAGCATCTTCGCCGCGGCCGTGTTCGCGGAGCTCGGCTTCGAGACGAAGCCCGGCTGGGACGAGCCCCGTACCGACCTCATTCAAGCGATCGCCTTCGGTTCGGAGGCGCCGCTCGTCGCCTTCGTTCAAGCGGTGCAACGCGCGGCCGCGGTGGACGCCCATGTCGTCCCCGAGCCGTGGGACATGCCCGGCTACGAGCATCCGGTCATTATGGCGGCTGGAACCTTCATTCAAGGCGGGAGTCTGGAGCTGTCCGCGGACGCGCCGATTCGCGAGCCCTACATCGCCTATATGCAGGGCGGCTTGACCTATGCGCACGTCAAGCTGGCGGTGCGGGAAGCCTGGGAGACGCTGCGGGCTCGCGGCATGCTGGACGGGATGTCAGTTCGGCGAGATCAATAGCCGGGCCAGCCTTGCTGCCACGTATGCTCATTGGAATTAAACCTTACATTCCTTGACACGTTTTGCGGCCCGGGCTACAATGGAAGTGGTTGCAAAATTCCGCGCCGAGATGGAAGGTTGATACGATATGGCTGGCGACGAAATACGCAGAAATATGGCGCTGTTCCCGATTGGCATTGTCATGAAGCTGACCGATCTGACCGCCCGGCAAATACGATACTACGAACAACATGAATTGATTCAACCTGCCCGAACGGCGGGTAATCAGCGTCTGTTCTCGTTCAACGACGTCGAACGTCTGCTCGAGATCAAGGCGCTGATCGAGAAGGGCGTCAACATCGCAGGCATCAAGCAGGTGATGAATCCGGTCGGCGAGAGCGCGGACGACGCGACGATCATCAACGAGTTTTCCGAGGTCAAGCGCCGCGAGATGACCGAATCCCAGCTTCACCGCATGCTCAAGCAGCAGATCATGTCCGGCAACAAGCGTCCGGGCCAAGTATCGCTCATTCAAGGAGAGCTGTCCCGGTTTTACAAGAACAAGTAGCATGGTAGAAGCACGACACACAACGACCAATTCTAGGAGGCTGTCATGAGCTACTCGCGCGAGGATATCATTCGGATCGCCAAGGAAGAAAACGTTCGCTTCATCCGCCTTCAGTTTACCGATCTGATGGGCATCATCAAAAACGTGGAAATTCCCGTAAGCCAGCTCCCGAAAGCGTTGGACAACAAAATGATGTTCGACGGTTCCTCCATCGAAGGCTATGTACGGATCGAAGAATCCGACATGTACCTCTATCCGGACCTCGATACCTGGGTCGTCTTCCCTTGGGTGACGGAAGACCGCGTCGCGCGACTGATCTGCGACATCTATATGCCTGACGGTACGCCGTTCGCAGGCGATCCGCGCGGCATTTTAAAGCGTGCGCTTGAAGAGGCGGAGGAGCTTGGCTATACGTCGTTCAACGTCGGACCGGAACCCGAGTTTTTCCTTTTCCAGACCGACGAAAAGGGCAATCCGACGACCGAGCTCAACGACCAGGGCGGCTATTTCGATCTCGCCCCGACCGATCTCGGCGAGAATTGCCGCCGCGACATCGTGCTCATGCTCGAGGAGATGGGCTTCGAGATCGAAGCCTCTCACCACGAGGTCGCGCCCGGCCAGCATGAGATCGACTTCAAATACGCCCACGCCATCAAGGCGGCCGATCAGATTCAGACGTTCAAGCTCGTCGTCAAGACGATCGCGCGCAAGCACGGCCTGCACGCGACGTTCATGCCGAAGCCGCTGTACGGCATGAACGGCTCGGGCATGCACTGCCATCAATCGCTGTTCAAAGGCTCGGAAAACGCATTCTACGACGCGAACGATCGTCTGGGCCTCAGCACGGTGGCGCGCCACTACATGGCCGGCATTTTGCAGCATGCGCGGGGCATGGCCGCCATTACGAACCCGACCGTCAATTCGTTCAAGCGTCTCGTACCCGGCTACGAAGCGCCTTGCTATGTCGCCTGGTCGGCGAGCAATCGCAGCCCGATGATCCGCATCCCGGCATCGCGCGGACTTAGCACGCGCGTCGAAGTGCGCAATCCGGATCCGGCAGCCAACCCGTACTTGGCGCTCGCGGTCATGCTGAAGGCGGGACTCGACGGCATTCGCAACAAAACCGCGCTTCCGGCGCCTGTCGACCGCAACATCTACGTCATGAGCGACGAGGAGCGAATCGACGCCGGCATCCCGAGCCTGCCGCTTAACCTGCGCGAAGCGCTCTCCGAGATGCTGCGCGACGAAGTGGTTTGCGAAGCGCTCGGCGATCACGCGCTCACGCATTTCTACGAGATGAAGGAAATCGAATACGACATTTATCGCACCCAGGTTCACCAATGGGAGCGGGATCAATATTTGACGACCTATTGACAGGATAGTGCCAACCGAGCACTTCAGCCGATCTTTTACGAGATCGGCTTTTTATCTTTTCATTGCCCGGGAGCTTGGGTCGTAACGGCTAAGAAGGCTGGCAGGAGAGTTCTATCTTGAGAAGCCGGCAAAAAATGATGCGTTTGATCGTCGAGATCACGGCCTATACGCAACAGATCTACGAGTAAACGAAGGAACGATGACAAATGCGAAGACACGGCATCCGCCTTGCAGCGGGTGCCGTGTCTTTGTCAAGTAACTTAAGGTTGATTAACGAATGCTGCGGATTAAACCGATGACCTTGCCCAAAATGCTCACGTTGTTCAATCGCAGCGGCTCCATCGTGCTGTTCTCCGGCTGCAGACGGATGTGGTCGCGCTCCTTGTAGAACGTCTTGACCGTCGCCTCGTCCTCTTCGGTCATGGCGACGACGATATCGCCGTTCGTAGCGGTCTGCTGCTGGCGCACGATGACATAGTCGCCGCTGTGGATGCCGGCGTCGATCATGCTGTCCCCTCTGACCGAAAGCATGAATACCGTCTGCTCGCCGACCATCTGCGCGGGAAGCGGGAAATACTCCTCGATGTTCTCCGTCGCGGTGATCGGCACGCCCGCCGTGACCTTGCCGACGAGCGGAACGGAACGAACGGACTGCGCGAATTGGACGACCGGATCTTGTTCGCCGTCCGTAATCTCGATCGCGCGCGGTTTGGTCGGATCGCGGCGAATGAGGCCTTTCTTTTCAAGACGGTCGAGATGGCCGTGCACGGTAGAGCTCGACGCGAGCCCTACGGCTTCGCCGATCTCGCGCACGGAAGGGGGATAGCCCTTGTCCTTCACTTCGTTCTTAATAAATTCCAATATGGCGGATTGACGGTTGGACATCTTAGACACCACGAAGCCCTCCTACTGGCTGCAAAATTCATATGACAAATTATAACACAGAACCGGAGTTCGTACAAACATTCGTTCTTAGGGAACTTGTGTTCGCAAAACGCTTGACTCAAACATATGTTCGTGATAATCTCGTATCAGAACAAACGTTTGGGGTGGATGACATGGTACAAGTACAATTGCTCGGTTCGGAATCGCTGAAGTCGAATGAATTTACATATACGAACGGGAAGAGAGCGGCAGGCCGGGACACGCTAGCCGCCTCGCGAACCAAGCGCGCTACGGCGCGAATGATTCAATCTTTCGCTTCCTTCAAAGGACTGCGTCTGATTTTAATCCCGCTGCTCGCATTATTGATTTACGCAGGACTGTCCATGATGAGCGCGTCCGCCGAGCCCGAATCCGTGCGTCCGGCCGCGGCTTCCGAAGCGACCGTGACCGTCGACAGCGGTGATACCCTGTGGTCGATTGCCGAAGCTGTCAAGCCTGAAGGCATGAAGACGGTAGCCGCCGTTCACTTGATTATGAAGCGCAACGGGTTGACCTCATCGTCCATCGTCTCCGGCCAACGTTTGGTTCTCCCGGTCAAGCTTTCCGATTTGCGCGAGCGACAATGAAAAGGCTCATTTAATGGGTTCGCTATAGCATCTAATCTTGAATATGCGATGTTAATCGGCCGATGCAGATCGGCCTTTTTGCTTTACCCTCGCCTTGACATTCCCCTTGCGATATTGTCAAATGAGAAGAGGCAACGCGGGAGGTGACCCTATGGAATTCGACAAGCTGATCGCTCGAATCAACGAGTTGGCACATAAACACAAAACGACCGGATTAACCGAAGAAGAGTCCGTCGAGCGGCAGAAGCTGCGTCAGGTATATTTGGACAACTTCAAGCGTAATTTTAGGCAGCAGCTCGATCAGATCGAATGGACGGACGAACCTCCGGCGGATTCGATCAAGCATTGACGCGGCCAAGCCGCCGACATCGAATGCGAATATCGGTCTTCGTTGATCGAACGGTCTAATCCATGCGGCATCGGGGCAGAGGCCGGCCTAACCGCCGGCTTTGCCTATACATAGGAGGGTTTGCAGTGTCACGTTCATGGGAACGCGCCGTACAGCGCAATACGAAGGAAATCAACAAACGCCGCAAAAAAGAGGGTAAACAGGGTTTCTCCGCGCCCGCTGCCCAGATCGACCGTTTTAAAGGGCGGAGCTTTATTATGCCGTTTACGCTCGTGTTATTGATCGTGTTTTATATTTTGCTGTTCCAGCCATGGTCCGCGGACTTCAAGCAGAGCGCGGGCATGTTTTGGGCGACGGTCGGCTGTTACGTGCTCCTCGCCGTTTTCTATTTCCTGCGGAGGCCGTATTTGTCCGTCGCGAAGGACAGGCTGGAGACGCGCAAATTCGCGGGCTACAAGACGCTTAAGCCGCTTGAGGTGCGGAAAATCGTTCAGATGCCCGGCTATATCGTCATCGAGCCGGTCAAGGGCGGAAACTGGGTATTCTCCAAGCTGATGAACCGGTACCCGCTGGACGCGATGTCCGTGCGTCTCAAGGCGTATGCGAGCCAGCATCAGATCGAATGGGAGACGCGCGCCAAATAAAAAGGATTTAACTTAAATAAAGAACGATTGCATACGGGAGAGATGGACGGGAATGAAGATTCAGGCGGTTATGTTCGATTTGGACGATACGCTGCTATGGGACGACCGCAGCGTGAAGCAAGCTTTTGAAGCGACCTGCGAGCTGGCGTCGAAGGAAGCCGGCATCGATCCGTCTGCTTTGGAAGAAGCCGTACGACGCGAAGCGCGCGCGCTTTACGAGACTTACGAGACGTATTCTTTCACGCAAATGATCGGGATCAACCCCTTTGAAGGGCTGTGGGGAAACTTCAAGGCCGGAGACCATCCGATGTTCAGAAGGATGGAGGCTATCGTGCCCGATTACCGGCGGGAAGCCTGGACGCGCGGACTCAAGGCGCTCGGCGTGGACGATCCGGCGCTCGGCGCCAGGCTTGCGGAGCAATTCCCGGCCCATCGCCGCAAGCTGCCGCTTGCCTACGAGGAGACGTTCGAGGTGCTGGACGCGCTCAAGGGGGAAGTACAAGCTGCTGCTATTGACGAACGGGTCTCCCGATCTGCAGGAGGAGAAGCTCGCGATGACGCCAGAGCTTATCCCTTACTTCGACGAGATCGTCATCTCGGGGCAGTTCGGAGAAGGCAAGCCGTCGCCGAGACTGTTCGCGCATGCGCTCGAACGCCTCGGTCTTGAGGCGAGCGATAGCGTCATGGTCGGCGACAAGCTCACGACCGACATCAAGGGCGCCAACGGCGTCGGGATGATCTCGATCTGGATCAACCGGCACGGCGCCGTGCGCGGCGACGAGATCGTGCCGAGCTACGAGATCGCAAGCCTCGCCGAACTGGAGCCGCTGCTGAACAAGCTGGCCGCGGTATGACAAAAACGCCGTATCCCCGGGAATGGGATACGGCGCTTTTTTTATTCCGATAGAAACGAATTACTTGACGAACGCAGGGTCCTCGTAAGGATGCGCGATCCAGCCTTCGGTCTCGATGAACAGGCGGACGGCGACGACCTTCTTGGACTCGGTGAGCGTAAAGAAGTGAACGCTGCCTTCCGGTACGGAGATTACGTCGCCGGCGCTCAGGATAACGTCGAAGTATCCGGTCGCTTCGTCGCCGCGGATGATGAAGATGCCTTCGCCCGCCGTGATCGCCCGGACTTCGTCCTCGGTATGCGTATGGATCTGCTCGAACTTCTTCAGCAGCTCTTCGATGTTCGGCGTAGACTCGGACAATACGACGATGTCCCAGGTCTTGTAGCCGCGGCGGCCGGCCAGGTCGCGAATCTCGGCGTCGAAGGTCGACAGAATCTCGGCTTTGTCCTCGGCGCTCAGGTCGAAGTTCTCTTGCAGACGCTCAGGCAGCTTGGACGGGTTCCAGTGCTCGTAAAGCACGCCTTGCTTGTCGAGAAAGGACCTGACGTTGTCTTCGCCTTCGATCAGTTCGTTCGTATTGCGGACGCGAACTTTTGCCATTCTTTATTCCTTCTTTCCCACTATGAATTTAAGTATTTGTTGATTAAATTATAATCGCTGCCATGCCTTTTGTCGACATATCCAACCTGATCTTTTCGTGAATAAAACATTCTGCTACTATAGAGGTTAATGATTTTACCTATGAAGTTACCCGGAAAAGGATGATACGTCTAAATATGACTTTAACCGATAAGAAAGCCCCTTTGCAAGAGCAACTGAAGAAGCGGATTCTCATTCTCGACGGCGCGATGGGCACGATGATCCAGCAGGCGAACCTGACGGCGGAAGATTTCGGAGGCGAGGAGCTCGAGGGCTGCAACGAAATGCTCGTGCTGACCCGTCCCGACGTCATTCGCGACATTCACGAACAGTATCTCGCGGCGGGATCCGACATCATCGAGACGAATACGTTCGGCTCGACGTCCGTCGTGCTGGCCGAATACGACATCCCTGAAAAAGCGAGAGAGATCAATCTGGCCGCGGCGAAGCTCGCCCGCGAAGCTTGCGACAAGTATTCGACGCCGGACAAGCCGCGTTATGCGGCCGGCGCGCTGGGTCCGACGACCAAGACGCTGTCGGTCACGGGCGGCGTGACGTTCGATCAGCTTGTCGAGGATTACCGCGAACAGGTCGTCGCGCTCATGGAAGGCGGCGTGGACGCCATTCTGATCGAGACTTGCCAGGACACGCTTAACGTCAAGGCGGCGAGTATCGGCGTCCGGGCGGCTTTCGAGCGGATGGGACGGACGCTGCCGATCATGATCAGCGGCACGATCGAGCCGATGGGCACGACGCTGGCCGGGCAGAACATCGAATCGTTTTACGTCTCGCTGGAGCACTTGAATCCGGTCTCGTTCGGACTGAATTGCGCGACGGGGCCCGAGTTCATGCGCGATCATATCCGTACGCTATCCGCGATCGCAAAGTCCGGGGTGAGCTGCTACCCGAATGCCGGTCTGCCGGACGAGAACGGACATTATCACGAATCGCCCGAATCGCTGGCGCGCAAACTGCGCGCCTTCGCCGAACAGGGCTGGATCAACATCGCGGGCGGCTGCTGCGGGACGACGCCGGCTCACATCAAGGCGATCTCGGAGGCGATGACGGGCGTCGCGCCGCGCGCACAGAACGGGGAGCATCCGCCTGCCGTATCCGGTATCGAGACCGTCTACATCGAGAGCGAAAACCGTCCTTACATGGTAGGCGAGCGTACGAATGTGCTCGGTTCCCGCAAGTTCAAGCGGCTCATCGCGGAAGGCAAGTACGAGGAAGCGTCGGAGATCGCGCGCGCCCAGGTGAAGAGCGGCGCGCATGTCATCGACGTCTGCCTCCAGGACCCCGATCGCGACGAGACCGAGGACATGAAGAAGTTTCTCGACTTCGTCACGAAAAAGGTCAAGGCGCCGCTCATGGTCGACACGACCGATCCGGCCGTCATCGACATGTCGCTGAAGTATATCCAGGGCAAAACATTAATTAACTCCATTAATCTTGAGGACGGCGAGGAGAAATTCGAAAAGGTCGTGCCGATTCTTCACAAATACGGCGCGGCCGTCGTCGTTGGCACGATCGACGAGCGCGGACAGGCGATCACCCGGGAAGACAAGCTCGAGGTGGCGATCCGTTCGCACGACCTGCTGGTGAACAAGTACGGCTTGCAGGCCGAGGATCTCATTTTCGACGCGCTTGTCTTTCCCGTCGGGACCGGGGACGAACAGTATATCGGCTCCGCCAAGGAGACGATCGAAGGTATCCGGCTCATCAAGGAACGGCTGCCGAAGTGCCAGACAATTCTTGGCGTCAGCAACATCTCGTTCGGGCTTCCCGAAGCGGGCCGCGAGGTGCTGAACTCCGTGTTCCTCTACGAGTGCACGAAGGCCGGGCTCGACTACGCGATCGTCAACACGGAAAAGCTCGAGCGCTACGCGTCCATCCCCGAGCACGAACGCCGTCTCGCCGAGGAGCTGCTCTACAACACGAACGACGAGACGCTTGCCGAATTCGTCGCCGCTTTCCGGGACAAGAAGGTGGAGAAAAAGGTCAAGGCCGAAAACCTGCCGCTCGAGGACCGTCTCGCCGGCTATGTCGTCGAAGGCAGCAAGGAAGGCCTGCACGCCGATCTCGACGAAGCGCTGACGAAGTACGCGCCGCTCGACATCATCAACGGTCCGCTTATGGCAGGCATGTCCGAGGTCGGGCGCCTGTTCAACAACAACGAGCTGATCGTCGCGGAGGTGCTGCAGAGCGCGGAGGTCATGAAGGCGTCGGTGGCGCATCTGGAGCCGCACATGGAAAAAGCCGACTCGGCCGTGAAGGGTAAGATCATGCTTGCGACAGTCAAGGGCGACGTTCACGATATCGGCAAAAATCTCGTCGAGATCATTTTATCGAACAACGGCTACAAGATCGTCAACCTCGGCATCAAGGTGCCGCCGGATCAGCTGATCGCCGCTTACCGCGAAGAGAAGCCGGACGCGATCGGGCTGTCGGGCCTGCTCGTCAAGAGCGCCCAGCAGATGGTGCTGACCGCGCAGGACTTGAAAAGCGCAGGCATCGACGCCCCGATCCTCGTCGGCGGCGCGGCGCTGACGCGCAAGTTCACGAAGACGCGGATCGCGCCCGAATACGACGGCGTCGTGCTGTACGCCAAGGATGCGATGGACGGCCTCGACATCGCCAACAAGCTGAGCGATCCCGCGCAGCGCGCCGCGATCGAGCAAGAGCACCGGACCGCGCTCGCCACGCTCGAGCGCGAGGAGGAGAAGCCTGCGATGCCCGCGCCGACGCGCGCCCGCAGCGCCAGCGTGTCGCCGGACGCGCCCGCGTTCGCGCCGCCGGACTACGATCGCCACGTGCTGCGCGATTATCCGCTCGCGCACGTGCTGCCTTACGTGAACCTGCAAATGCTGATGGGTCACCATCTCGGTCTCAAAGGCAACGTCGAGGAGCTGCTCAAGGCGGGGGACGAGCGCACGACGCAAGCTGAAAGAGACGATCGACGGCATTATGGCCGACGCGCAGACGAACGGCTGGCTGAAGCCGCAGGCGATGTACCGCTTTTTCCCGGCGCAGGGAGACGGCAACGACATTTTGATTTACGATCCGGCAGATCGCAAGACGGTGATCAAGAAGTTCACGTTTCCGCGGCAGGCGGTGGAGCCGTTCCTGTGTCTGGCGGACTTCCTGAAGCCCGTGGACAGCGGCATCATGGATACGGTAGGCTTCCTCGTCGTGACGGCGGGCAACGGTACGCGCGAGCAGGCCGAGAAGTGGAAGGAGAGCGGCGACTACCTGCGCTCGCATGCGCTGCTCGCGACCGCGCTCGAGGTGGCTGAAGGCATGGCGGAGCGGGTGCACCAGATCATGCGCGACAACTGGGGCTTCCCGGACCCGGCCGACATGACGATGAAGCAGCGGTTCGGCGCCAGGTACCAGGGTATCCGCGTGTCGTTCGGCTATCCGGCTTGCCCGGATCTCGAAGATCAGGGTCCGCTGTTCGAACTGATGAAGCCGGAGGACATCGGCGTTCAGCTGACGGAAGGCTTCATGATGGAGCCGGAAGCGTCGGTGTCCGCGATGGTGTTCGCGCATCCGGACGCCAGGTACTTTAACGTGGATAAGGCGTGAGGCATTAACGATACAGGCTGCACAGAAGGCCGTCCTTTCGCGCAAGCGACCGGGCGGCTCTTTGCCGCGCCCGCAAAGGCGGGAAATGAAGATGATCATTTCCCCGGAAAGCGCAGGATGCGACAATGAGTAACGCCAATCGCCCGTTCGATCGCCGGTTTTTCGACCGCACTCAGCTGATGGCGCTTTCATTCGACAGTATTATCGCAATTGCGCGACAATTCAAATAAATAAATGCTGTTTCCACGCTCCGGTCATTTCCCGATCGCACGAGACCGGACATGTAATTCTCGCATCGACGATCAAGCCGTTGCCGTACGAACGTACATTCTGTACAATGAAGAATACAGAATGCAACGATACGGATTAAGAATGGAGCGATGCGGCATGAACCCTTTGACGGGAAAAGCGGCGACGATGGAGGAATGGCTGGCGCATTTGAAGCTGAACCGGGAGATCATGGAAAACGTGACCTACTGGCATACGCAGGCTGCCCGACCCGCGCGAACCGCGCCCTTTCCGCCCGAGCTCGATCCGAGGCTGTCCGGCGCGCTCGGCGCAAGGGGCGTCGCATCGCTTTACACCCATCAATCGGCCGCTTTCGAAGCGGTCCGCGCAGGCCGCCACGTCGTGACCGTCACGCCGACGGCGTCGGGCAAGACGCTCTGCTACAATCTGCCGGTGCTGCAGCGGCTGTTGACCGATCCGAGCGCGAGGGCGCTTTATTTGTTCCCGACGAAGGCGCTCGCCCAGGACCAGGTGGCCGAGCTGCAGGAGCTGGCCGACGCGATGGACGTCGACATCAAGACGCATACGTACGACGGCGATACGCCGCCGACCGTCCGACAGGTCATTCGCAACGCCGGCCATATCGTCGTGACGAACCCGGATATGCTCCATTCGGCCATCCTGCCGCATCATACGAAGTGGGTCAAGCTGTTCGAAAATTTGAAATACATCGTCATCGACGAGCTGCACGCCTATCGCGGCGTCTTCGGCAGCCATGTGGCCAACGTCATTCGCAGACTGAAGCGGATTTGCCGTTTTTACGGCAGCGCGCCGCAGTTTTTGTGCGCGTCCGCGACGATCGCCAATCCCCCGCGAGCACGCCGAGCGGCTCATCGAGGAGCCGTTCGCGCTCGTCGACGACAACGGCGCGCCGGCCGGGGAGAAGCACCTCGTTTTTTACAATCCGCCCGTCGTCAACCGGCAGCTCGGCATTCGCCGATCGAGCGTGCTGGAGTCGCAGAAGCTGGCGGCGCTGCTGCTTAGAAGCGGCATTCAGACGATCGTGTTCGCGCGCAGCCGGGTCCGCGTCGAGATCTTGCTCACCTACCTTCAGGAGCTGACTAAGCGGGAGTTCGGGCCCAAATCGATTCGCGGCTACCGGGGCGGCTACTTGCCGAAGCTGCGGCGGGAGATCGAGAAGGGGCTCCGCAGCGGCGAGATTCGCGGCGTCGTCAGCACGAACGCGCTTGAGCTCGGCATCGACATCGGCCAACTGCAAGCCTGCGTGCTGAACGGGTATCCCGGCTCGATCGCAAGCACCTGGCAGCAGTCCGGACGGGCGGGACGGCGGCACGGCAGCTCGGTGACGTTTCTCGTCGCCAGCAGCAATCCGCTCGACCAGTACCTGATCCAGCATCCGGATTATTTTCTCGGACGTCCGCCGGAGGAAGCGCGCATCCACCCGGACAATCTGCTTATTTTGCTCGACCACATCAAGTGCGCCGCCTATGAATTGCCGTTCGAGGCGGGAGATACGTTCGGCGGGGAGAAGCTCGTCGACCTGCTCGAGTTTCTCGCGGAGGAGAAGGTGCTCCACGAAAATGCAGGCCGCTGGTACTGGATGGAGCAGGCGTTCCCGGCGCACGGCATCTCGCTGCGCTCCGCGGCGCAGGAGAACTTCGTCATCATCGACATGACGGAGGGCCATCGCGTGCTCGGCGAGGTCGACCGCTTCGGCGCGCCGACGCTCATCCACGAGGAAGCGATCTATTTGCACGAGGGCGTCCAATACCAGGTCGAGAAGCTTGATTATCCGGAAAAAAAAGCTTATGTGCGCGAAGTGAACGTGGACTACTTCACGGATGCGAGTCTTGCGGTCGAGCTGAAGGTGTTGCACGTGGACAAGGAGCGCGAATCGCCGGGCGGGGCCATCGTTCGGCAATACGGCGAGCTGATGGTGACGGCCAAGCCGACGATTTTCAAAAAAGATGCGGCTTCGGACGCACGAGAACATCGGTTCCGGTCCGATCCACCTGCCGGAAGAGGAGCTGCACACGAGCGGCTACTGGTTCTCCTTTTCCGAGGAGGCCGCAGCGGCCCGCAGCGCGAACGATATGCAGTCCGCCCTGCTCGGGCTCGCCAACGTGCTCGTCCATCTGGCGCCGCTGCATCTGATGTGCGATCCGATGGACATCTGCGTCGTGCCGCAGGTGAAGGCCGTGCACACGAAGCAGCCGACGATCTACTTTTACGACAGGTATCCGGGCGGCATCGGCCTCAGTCAGCGCTTGTACGAGAAGCACGACGAGCTGCTCGCCGAAGCCGGGCGGCTCATCGAAGGATGCGGCTGCCTGAGCGGCTGTCCCGCCTGCGTCGGACCGATCGAGGAAGTCGGACTGCTCGGCAAAGACCTGGCGCTCGGGCTGCTGCAAAGAACGGCAGGTGCGGCAGGATGAGCAGCCTTCGCGACCGGTTGACCCGGCTGCGAGCCCATTCGGCTTCGGCCAGGACGACGGAAGAAGCGTTGTCCCCGGGCGCTGCGGCCGAGCCGGCAGGCTCGGAGGACGCCACGGCTGCAAAGGGATGCGATCGGGCGGAAGCTGTCCGGGCGGGCGATCGGGCCGGCATCCATGCGTCCGACGGCAGCGAGGGCGCTGGAACCGGATCAGGATCCGGAGAGAAAGGCGGACCTTTTCGCGGACTTCATCCCGCGCTAACCGCGCTTAACGTCGAGGAGATTGCCGGCGAGTTCGGCCGCTTTTTGCGCCGCCGCGCGGTATATCCGCTCGAGCATCGGCACGGGCATTACGTGCTGACCGAGCTGATGTCCTGCGCCGTTAAGCTGAAGCCGATCGCGGCGCGGCAGAACAGGAAGCGAGGCCGTCAAGCGGCGGACGTTTCATCCGAATCGCCGGACATCGAAGCGCAGCGGCTGCTCTTTCTCGACACCGAGACGACGGGACTCGGCGTCGGCACGGGCAATTTGCCATTTATGATCGGGTTCGGGTACGCGGACGGCGCCGCGGGGACGTTTACGGTGGAGCAGCTGCTCATCCGGCATCCGGGCGAGGAGCGGGCGATGCTGGCTTATCTGCTCGGCAAGTTCGCCGGCGTCACGCACCTGGTCACTTATAACGGCAGGTCTTTCGACTGGCCGGTGCTGACGAGCCGCTTCGTGCTGAACGGCTGGCGGCCGAGCGGCGTGGAGCCGGGACATCTCGACTTTTTGCACCCCTCCCGCGCACTATGGAAAAACACGCTGCCGTCCTGCCGGCTGAGCCGGATCGAGGAAGATCGGCTCGGCATCTTGCGCGGCGAGGACGTGCCCGGTTCGCTCGCGCCGGAACTGTACATGAAATATTTGAGCGACGGCGACGCCTCCCATCTCCGGGGCGTCTACATTCACAACGAGCGGGATATTTTGACGCTCGCCAGCCTGGCCGTCCATTTCGGCGGCGTGCTCGAGGGACGGCTCGGCGCCGATTGGGCGCTGCCCAAGGAGCCCGAGGAGCTGTTTCGGACGGCTGCCTGGCTCGCCGAGCACGGGGGAGAGCGGCACGCTGAGCGTCTGTTCGCGGCACTGTGCGCGGAAGGCACGCCCGGCGGCCGTTGGCTGCTGCCGGCCGCCGCGCGCCTGAAGCGGCTCGGCCGGCACGAAGAGGCGGCCGAGCTGTGGGAACGGGCCGCGAGCCTCGCCGAATCGCGGCTGCTGCCTTCCGCGGAAGCGCATATCGAGCTGTCGATGCATTACGAGCACCGCCGTAGGGAGCCGGCCGCGGCGCTCGAATACGCGTCGCGCGCGCTTGAGCTCCTGCAGCGACGGACGACGCTTAGGCAGAGCGACCGCGCGCGGGCGGAGCTCGACGCGATCAGGCACCGGATGGCGCGGCTTCGACGCAAGCTCGAGGCGGCAGGAAGGCCCGGTTGATTTTTGCCGCGCCCGGCTGTCGCTTCTTTTCATGTCGAATGGTTGCAGAGTACTCCACAAAAGGGTATTGTGATTCATATAAATGCTGGCAGCAAATGAAAGCGCAAGACAGCGTCGAAGGAGCTAAACATCCATGTCGCAACCAATCGCGCCGCTTCGCGAAGAACGCTTCGTCAGGCGGCCGAAGGCGGTGCTGCTCGACCTCGACGGCACGCTGTACAGAGGAGAGACGCCGATCGAAGGCGCTTCGGCGCTCGTCGAGGCGCTCGAAAGCGCGGGCATCGCCTGCTGGTACTTAACGAACAATTCGACGCGCACGCCGGAGCAGGTGGCGGCGCATCTGCGCGGCTTCGGCATCCCGGCCGGGGCCGGACGCGTCATTACGTCCGCGGCCGCCGCAGCGCATTACGCCAAGCAGCGCCATCCGGACGCGATCGCGTTCGTCATCGGCGAGCACGGACTTCGCAGCGCGCTCGCCGAGGCGGGCATCGCGATGCCGGACGAATCAGAGCTTGCCGCCGGCGCGAAGGTGGACCTTGTCGTGCAGGGACTGGATCGCGGCCTGAACTACGGTCAGTTGACGGCGGCGCTCGGTTATTTGCTGTCGGGCGCCGACTATCTGCTGACCAATCCGGATCGCCGGCTGCCCGTCGGCGCCGGCTTCCTGCCCGGCGCGGGGAGTCTGGCGGCCCTGCTGGAGACGGCCAGCGACGTCGCGCCCGTCGTCATCGGCAAGCCGTCCGGCATAATGATGCGGTACGCGCTGGACTTGGCCGGCGTCGAAGCTTCGGAGGCCTGGGTCGTCGGCGACAACCCGCATACCGATCTCGCCGCCGGTCTTGCGGCCGGCTGTCCGACGGTGCTCGTCCTGACCGGCGTATGCGGGCCGGACGATTGGCGCGAGCGCTGCGAACGCGCGGGCGCGATGCCGGATGCGGTGTGCGCGGGACCGGCGGAAGTGGGCGAGCTCGCTGCGAGGTCCGGGAACGGCTGACTGGCCGTTCGTTACATACGATCGATGAGAATTCGGAAACGAAAATGACAAGAAGGAAGATAGACGATAGGGAGCCATCCGCAGGATGGCCGAAGAAGGGATGAACGATCATGCCGGAATGGCCGGAAATGGACACCTACCGAAGATTGCTGTCTCCGCTCGTATGCGGGCAGATGATCCGGGAGGTCGTCGTGAACCGAGAGAAGACGATAGGCGAACCTCCCGAGGCGTTTACCGACGCACTGAAGGGCAAGCGAATTTTGTTCGTCGAACGGCGCGGCAAACACCTGCTCTTTCATCTGGACGACGGGAGCCGGCTGCTGCTGCATTTAATGCTCGGCGGCTGGATGTTCTACGGCCAGCACGGACCGAAGAGCGACGACCATTATCAAGTCATCCTCACGCTGGACGACGGCAACCGGCTGTTTTTCGCGGGCTTGCGGCTCGGATTTCTCCATCGGCTTAGCGCGAAGGCGGTGCTGGAGCGGCTGCACGACCTTGGGCCGGATCCGATGGACCCGCGTCTGACCGAAGCCGCTTTCGCCGCCCGGCTGAAGAAGCGAAGAGGGCGGCTCAAGCCCGTATTGACCGATCAGAAGTTCCTGGCCGGCATCGGCAACTGCTATTCGGACGAGATCTGCTTCGACGCGATGATCCACCCGGCATCGCCAATCTCGGCGCTGAAGGAGGAGCAGATTTCGGCGCTGTACGCGTCCATGCGCAAGGTGCTCAAGCAAGCGGCCGACGGCGGCGGATACATGGAGCATCCGTTGACGGCGGCGGACCAGACGACGGGCGGATTTTTGGACAAGCTGCTCGTTTACGATCGAGGCGGCGAGCCATGCCCCCGCACGGGAGACGACATCGTGCTGGAAACGCTGGCGGGACGAAAAATGTTTTATTGTCCGGCTTGCCAGAAGGAAGCCTAGCATGCCGGCCGTAGGCAGCCATGTCAGCACGCGGCGCGGCTTCTACGAGGCGGCCCGCGCCGCGAGCCGCATGGGCGGCGACGCCTTCCAATACTTTCCGTCGAATCCGCGCACGCTGTTTTCCAAGCCGGTCGACGAGGGGGGACGCTTCCCGCTGCGCGGCGTTTTGCAAAGAAGAAAACATTAGCTCGCTCGGCCATTCCGCCTACGCGATCAATCCGGCTGCGACTGGCGACGCGGCTGCGCAGATGGAGCGGTGCGTGTTGGGCGACCTTGCGATCGCCGAGGCTTGCGGATCGATCGGCACGGTCATTCACTTCGGCGTCATCCGCGGCGACGACCCGCTGCAAGGCTACCGCGACATGATCGCCTGGCTCGACCGGACGCTGGACCGCTGGCAAGGCAAGGCGAAGCTGCTGCTCGAGAACCAGGCCGGCAACCACGGCGACGCCGGCAAGACGCCGGAGGAAATGGTTCAGATTCGCTCCCTTTCCGCCTATCCGGACAAGATCGGCTTTTGCCTGGACACCTGCCATTTGTTTGCCAGCGGCGAATGGAACGGCGCCGATTGGGCCGATTTTCTGAAGCGCGGCTCGAAGCTTAGGTTTTGGGAGCATCTCGCCGCCGTTCATTTGAACGACTCGCGTTATCCCTCGGGTTCGCGCAGAGACCGCCATGCGCCGATCGGAGAAGGCCATATCGGCGACGCGAGTTTTCGCGAGCTGCTCGCTTCGACGGAGATTCGCCGGGTGCCTATCGTCATGGAGACGCCGCCGGAAGCGGACGGCACGCACGAAAAGCAGATCGCCCGCGTCCGCAAGCTGATGAGCGAGGAGGACGATTAACGTGATTAACGTTTATTTGGACGACGTACGGCCTTGCCCGGCGGGCTTTGTGGCGGCGCGCACGGCCGAGGAATGCCTGCTGCTCCTTCGCGAATACGAAGTGAACGTTTTGTCGCTCGATTACGAGCTCGGATACGGTCAGCCCAGCGGCTTCGCCGTCGTTGCCGGACTCATCGCGGCCGGTACGCATCCGAGAGAGGTTTACGTGCATTCCTCCAGCATGATGGGCCGCGCCCAGATGGTCAAAGGTTTGCGCGATGCCGGCATCGCCGGCTTGATCGTGCACGACGGACCGATGCCGCCGGCGGTGCTGGAAGCGGCTGCGTCAAGCGCCGCCGGATCGGGGAAGGACGAAGCGCCGTGAACGAATGGGAAGCCAGAAAGTGGCGGCAGGAGATTGAGGCGTCCGAAGGCGCGCTTGCGCTTTTTGTCTATACGCCGCTGTGCGGCACCTGCGCGCTCGCAAGACGTATGCTGGAAGTCGCCGAAGCGTCGCTTGCGGACGTTCGAATCGCGTCGGCCAACATCAACCTGATGCCCGGACTCGCGGAGGCATTTCAGATCGAGAGCGTTCCCTGTCTGCTGCTGCGGGAGTCGGGCGGTTCATGGAATAAGGTATACCGGTTCGGATCGGTCGTGGAGGTCAGGGCGCGGCTCGCCGAATCGTTCAGGGGAGAGGAAGAAAAACATGATCGAACTTAAAAATATCGTTTGGCGTCGCGAGGAACGGGAGATTCTGCGCGGCGTCGATCTGTCTGTCAAGGCCGGAGAACGCTGGGTGCTTCTCGGCCGCAACGGGTGCGGCAAATCCACGCTTTTGGAGATGATTACGGGCTATTTGTTTCCGACGAGCGGCACGGTTGACATCCTCGGCAATCGCTTCGGGCGCGTAGACGTGCGCGAGGTGCGCAAAAAAAATCGGGAACATCGGCCCGTCGCTCATCGAAAAGCTCATTCCCCGCGATCCTGTCTGGGAGATCGTCGTCGGCGGCATGAACGCCTACTTGCGCATTTACGAAGAAATCTCCGACGATATCAAGGACAAAGCGCTGGCCGAGCTCGATCGCGTCGGCCTTGCCGCGCTGTCCGAGCAGCCGTTCGGGACGCTGTCCCAGGGCGAACGCAAAAAAGCGCTGCTGGCGCGTACGATGATGGCCGATCCGCAGCTGCTCATCATGGACGAGCCTTGCGCCGGACTCGATCTGTTCGAACGGGAAAAGTTTTTGGCTTCGCTCGAAACGCTGTCAAGGCGCGTCGACGGTATGTTATACGTGACCCATCATATCGAAGAGATCGTGCCCTTGTTCACGCACGTGGCGCTCATGGCCGAGGGAAGGATCATCGCGGCCGGTCCCAAGCGCGAGGTGCTGACGGCCGAGCTGCTGCGCGACGCCTACGACGTGCCGGTCAACGTGCGCTGGTCCCAGGACAGACCATGGATTACGGTTGAAAAGGAGGGGTAGCGTGTCGGCATTCATCGGAACGAGCAACCCCGGATTCGCCCCGTTTGCGATGGAGGAGCTTCGCAGACGCTGGCCGGACGTCTCTCTGTCCGGCCTCGCGCCGGGCGAGACGTTCAAATTCGTCGTATCGGGCGCGGACGATCGCGAGCTCGCCGTCCAGCTTCGCAAGGACGAGCCGATCTTTTTGCGCCATCTGTTCCCGGTGCGGGAGGAGCTGGAAATACCGCAGCAGGCGGAGGAGGTCGCGTCGGCGCTCGTCCGCTTCGCGGGCTCGCTGGCCGATGAGGTCAAAGACGCCAAGGTCGCGGTTCAGGTGCGCAAGTCCCAGGACAGCCCGTTTCCCTTTTCTTCCGCCGAAGCGCGCGATCTGATGGTGCCGGCGCTGCTTGAGGCGGGCGCGGAAACGGTGTCTCGCGGCGCCAAGCGGATCGTGTCGGTGTACGCGGCGAAGCGCACCCTTTATCTTGGCTTGTCCGCCCCCGCGGACAATCTGTCCGACTGGCCGGGCGGCGCCGTGCGGTTCCGCCGCGAGGAAGGACTCATCTCGCGCGCGGCATTCAAGCTGCTCGAAGCGGAGCAGACGTTCGACCTGCCGTTCGAACGGTTCACGAACGCGCTCGATCTCGGGGCGGCGCCCGGCGGCTGGACGTCCGTGCTGCTGGAGCGCGGACTTCGCGTGACTGCGGTCGATCCCGCGGAGATGGACGAATCGCTGGCCGGGCAGCCGAGACTGCGGCATCTGCGCCAGAATGCGGCCGACCTGAACTTCGCTCCGGGAACGTTCGACCTGCTTGTCTGCGACATGAGCTGGGATCCGCATCATACGGCCCGGATCGTGAAGCAGCTGGCGCCGGCGCTGTCGGCTGGCGCATCCGTCATCGTCACGCTGAAGCTGATGTACAAAAAGCCGATGCAGACGATCGCGGATCTGCTCGGTTCCTATGAAGAATCGTTCGACATCCGCAGGGTCAAGCAGCTGTTCCACAATCGGGACGAAGCGACGGTCTGGATGCGCAAGTAGCGGCGCTGTTGCTGCGGTCCTTTGCGAAGTCGGACGCAGGCAGAATCGGGTCTTTCCCTTTCGCGCTTCAGCTGTTACAATGGATGCAAGATGAACGATACTTGCACGGGAAAGCATCCCGCGCCGAACCGAATCCCTCCGGGGGAAAAGGTTTTGGCGCGGTTTTTTGTTTTCATGGCGCTTTTTTGTGCATCCTTTGTGCAGCAATCGCAGCGGGAGGAACGTCTATGAACAGGGAAGAACGCAAGCCTCTGCCGACGCTTGCGGCCGGACAGCTCGTGTCGAACCGGTACAGAATCGCGGGCGGGCTGGGCCGGGGCGGGATGGCGCGCGTTTACTTGGCCGAGGACATGAAGCTGGGCGGACGGCTGCTCGCGCTCAAGCTGACGCGGACGTACGACGGCGCCGAACGGTTTATCGACGAAGCGAGACTGCTCAGCGCCCTTCGCCATCCCGGCCTGCCGGAGATCTTCGATTACGAGCCGCCGGACGAACAAGGGCTTGCCCTGATCGTCATGAGCTATGTCGAGGGCGAGACGCTCGCCGAACGGATGCGGAGGCACGGGATGCGGCTGCCGTTCGCCAAGGCGCTAAGATACTTGCTCCAGCTGGCGCGGACGTTGCAGTATTTGCATGCGCAGCGGCCGCTTGTCGTCTTCCGGGACATCAAGCCGGCCAACGTCATGATCGACGGCAGGGACGACGCGATTCTGATCGACTTCGGCATCGCCAGAGAGTTCAAGCCGGGCGCCGCGAAGGATACGCTGATGCTCGGCACGCCGGCCTTCGCCGCGCCGGAGCAGCTTCGCGGCGAGCAGAGCGACGCCAGAACCGATCTGTACGGCTTAGGCGCCCTGGCCTATTACTTGATGACGGGCGGCGGCTTTTACGGTCGCGCCGGTTCGGCCTGCAGGCCGGCCTGGCAGCGCGACGTGCCGCCCGGATTCGTCGCTTCCGTGGAGCGATTGCTTTCCGAGCGGCCCGCAGACAGGCCGGACAGCGCAGCCGACGTCGTACGCGACTGGCAGCGATACGCTCTTGACGTTGAAGCTATCGGGCAGGGCGGGCCCATCCCGAAGTCGGCCGTCCGGCCGGCGCGATCGGAGCTTGGGGCGCCGTTCGGCCGCCTAGGCAGCGGTATCCGAATCGCGGCGATCTTGTCCGCCTATCCGGGCGCGGGCGCGACCTTCGCGGCGCGCTTGCTGTCCGACCGTCTGAATCGGCTCGGCATCCCGCACGCGCTGGCGGAATGTCCCGGCGTCGAGCCCGAGCTCTACCGCTGGCTGGACGGCGCGCGTCGCATGCCGGGCCGCGCGGTGTTCGCGGATCCGTCGGGCGCCGGAGCCGTATCTCCCGCATGGCGGGACGGACAAGCCGATTATTATCCGCTTCATCCGGACGCTGCGCCCGAAGGCGCGCCTGCGCCGGGCTTCGCCGCCTGGCTGGTCGGGATCGGCGCGCCGGTCGTCCTGCTCGACGTATCAAGCGCCTGGCAGGATGCAAGGGTGTCGGACTGGCTCGCGTCGCATGCCGATGCGGTATACGCGGTGGCGGATCCGCTGCCGGTCAAGTGGACGGAGCGCAGGCAGCGGGACTGCGCGGAGCTGCTCGCGGCATCGGCGCGCGCCGGCGCGGACACGGGGTGGATCGCGAACCGGGACGCCGACTTCGCCGGACGCGGCGAATGGCTGCGCCTGTTCCCGGAGCGGCCCAAGCTCGCGGTCCCGCACTTGGCGCCGGGCGAGGCCGCCTCCTGGCTGTGGCGGGGCGGCAGCGTGGCGTTGCCGAAGCGCGCGGCGGCCGATGCGGACGCTTTTTGCGCGCGTCTGCTCCGGTAAAGCCGCCGCCGACGCGGCCGATCAATCTTCGCTACGCCAAGCGGGGGCCAGCGTCTTTCAGGAATGTATGGTTCATCCATTCGATCTCGCCAAGTGGTCATGGTACAATAGATGTCAGCGGATTCAGACGATTTTCGCGAGATTCCGAAGTACGTACAGACAGAGGTGGACGATCATGAGCGAACGGATATTGATTATAGAGGACGAAGACGGCATCGCCCGCATACTCGAGCTCGAGCTGAAGCACGAAGGCTACGAGGTCGGCCGCGCGGCCGACGGCCGCACGGGCCTGGAGATGGCGCTTAGCGGCGAGTGGGATCTGCTGCTGCTGGACGTGATGCTCCCCGGGCTGAACGGCGTCGAGGTGCTGCGCCGGTTCAGGCAGAACGACAATGCGGTGCCGGTCATCTTGCTGACGGCCAGGGATACCGTTCCTGACAAGGTCAGCGGTTTCGAGCACGGCGCCAACGATTACGTGACCAAGCCCTTCGCGATGGAGGAGCTGCTCGCGCGCGTGCGGAACCTGCTGCGCATATTCAAGGCCTCCCGCGAGGGCGAGAGCGAAGACGCGCTCAAGATCGGGGACCTGACGATCGAGCTCATCACGCGCAAGGTATTCCGCAAGGATCACGGCATCGACCTGACCCCCCCCGCGAGTTCGAGCTGCTTCTTTATTTGGCGCGGCACAAGGGAACGGAGAAGACGCGGGACGAGATTTTGTCCGACGTGTGGGGCTACGAATATATCGGAGATACGAACGTCGTCGACGTATACATCCGTTATTTGCGCCAAAAGATGGACAAGGGATACCGTCATAAGCTGCTTCACACCGTTCGCGGCGTCGGCTATATGCTCAAGGAGCCCGAAGTATGACGCTAAGGCTTCGCTTCACGCTTTTCACCGTATTTTGGTTGATTTTTATTTTGATTTTGTACAATGTGTTCGTTTATTACTTCGTCATCAAGGTGACGACGCGCGGCGAGCTGCAATTGCTCTCGAGCAAAGCCGATCTCGTAATGGAGACGCTCCGCAAAAACGAGATGGCGGGCATCGACGACGCGGCGCTGCTGAAGGACATGTACAACGTCAACGAGATGATGCGCATCGTCACGCCGGATTCGCGCGTGGTGAATTCGGTCGGCGTGGACAAGCAGCTGCTCGCCCTGCCCAAGGAAGTCCGGACGATGTCGCACTCGGACACGATCAAGGTGGACGGACACCGGGTGCTCACCTGGTCCGTGCCGATCTACGACAACCACAGGCTGATCGGGCAGATCGACAGCGCGCGGTATTTGACCGCGCTCGACGGCTATTTGCAGATTTTGCTCGGCGCGCTTAGCGTCACGAGCGTCGGCGCGATCATATTCGCCATTCTCGGGACGTACTGGTTCACCTCCAGGCTGACGGGACCGATCGGGCAGATGGTCCAGACGATGCGGGAGATCGACCGGAGCGGCAAGCTCCAGCGGGTGAAAATGGGACGCGAGGAATCGGTCGAGCTGCAGCAGCTGATTCGCGCGTTCAACCAGATGATCGACCGGCTGGACCGAACGATCGAGCGGCAAAAGCAGTTCGTGGCGGACGCCTCGCACGAGCTGAAGACCCCGCTGACCGTCATCGGCAGCTACGCGGACATGCTCAAGCGCTGGGGCCGGGACGACGTGACCGTTCGGGACGAGGCGATCGAGGCGATCGCGCGAGAGACGGAGCGTCTCAAGAAGCTGACGCTCTCGATGCTGACGCTGGCGGAGGCGGAGCAGGACGACTGGCTAAGCAAGAGCCGTTTCGACATCGTGGCCATCGTCAATGATCTGTCCGGCGTGCTGAGGGCGACCTTTCTTCGGCATGTGCGGGTGCATGCCGGCTCCGGCACGGTACAGATGGTCGGGGACAAGGACAAGATCCGGCAGATGATTCTGATCTTCCTGGACAACGCGATCAAGTACAGCAAAGAACCGATCGACGTTCGCATCCGTTCGGAGAAAAATACGGTTCGCATCGAAGTGACCGACTACGGCATCGGCATATCGGAGAACGAGATTCCTTATCTATTCGAGCGGTTTTACCGCGTGGACGAGGCGCGGCATCGCGCGACCGGCGGCAGCGGCCTGGGGCTGTCCATCGCCAAACGGATCATCGATCTGCACGGCGGTACGGTCGAAGTTTTCAGCAAGCCCGGCAGCGGCACGACGATCGCGATCGCGCTGCCTTACAAGTGAATGCCGGTCATGCCGAGGCTTGCCGAATCGCGCGAAAAAGCCTTCGTCGCGCCGCCGCTGGCGGGGACGAAGGCTTTTGATCTGAGCGCGAAGCGCGTGCTGTTAAAGTACGCGCCTAGCGGTCTTGTAATGGGACTTCCAGTAGGAGGCGCTCAGGCTGGTGACCGTGACGCCCGGCTTGCCGTACGTATGAAGGATTTTGTTGTTGCCGATATAGACGGCGACATGTCCGATTTTGGAGCTGTTGCTGGATTTGAAGAAGACGAGGTCGCCTTTTTTTAGCTGGGCTTTGGCCACCGTCTTGCCCTTGGTCGCCTGCGCGCTGGAGACGCGCGGGAGCTTGACCCCGTATTTGCCGAAAATATACTGCGTGAAGCTGGAGCAGTCGAACACTTTGGTCGAGCCCGAAGGCGCGCCAAGGCGGTATTTGACGCCTAAATATTGTTTGCCGAGCGTAATGATCTTGTCGGCTTTGGCGGTCTTCGATGCGGCCGCGGCCGCTCTGGGTGCTGAAACGAATAACGTACCGGAAACGGCAATGGCGACGCAAAGTCCCAGGCTGGCGAATTTGCGGATCGTGCGGCTGCGAATATTGGCGCTCATGTTGTGTGGCGATCCTCCGTCCGAATGGTGCGGCTCGCTAGGGCCTATTTGTTTGACCCAACTATAACAGATGCCAAACAACCTATAATTTCCCAAAAAAGAACAAGAGTCGCATATTAAAGCGGTTGCCGTCGATTTCTTAGAACGAAATGAGAATTCTCTCATTCGCGCAACCCGTTTGCGCGCAATCGCGCGCCAGATATAATGAGTGGTAAGAAAGCGAGGGATGCAATCGATGAAAATGAGAGTTTCGGCCGTTCAGTTCGCATTGAAGGACGTTGGGAGCGCGGAGGCGTGGAGCGCCCAGGTTAAGCACTATGTGCGCAATGCGGCGGAATACGGCTCGCAGTTCGTGCTGTTCCCCGAGTTTATCACGACGCCGCTGCTCGGCATCGGGGAGGAGGCGGGCGGCGCGGGCCGTCCGATCGCCACGCTCCCCCGATTACACGGAGCTGTATACGAGCCTGTTCTCCGGCCTCGCGCGGCAGTACGGCATGTATTTGTTCGCGGGGACGCACGTGACAAAGCGCGGGGACGCCCTCCGCAATACGGCGTTCCTGTTCAAGCCGGACGGCACCTGGCATACGCAGGACAAGCTTCATATTACGCCGACGGAGGTCGAATCCTGGAACGTGCAGCCCGGCGACGGCGTCGAGGTGATCGACACGCCTTACGGCAAGGTCGGTCTGCTCACTTGCTACGACATCGAATTTCCGGAGATCGTGCGCATGGTGCGCGCCAAGGGCGCGAACGTTATATTTTGCCCGTCCTGCACGGACGACCGGCACGGTTTTCATCGGGTACGGTACTGCTGCCATGCCAGAACGGTCGAGAATCAGATTTACGTCGTGACGACGGGAACGGTCGGCTCGCTTACAAACGTCGACTTCATGCGCGCGAATTATGGGCAGGCCGCCGTTATCGCGCCGAACGACATTCCGTTTCCGCCGGGCGGCATCCTGAGCGAAGGGGATACGAACGCGGATATGCTGATCACGGCGGATCTCGATCTGTCCCTGCTGGACCAGGTCCGCGAAGCGGGCTCCGTCACGACCTGGCGCGACCGCAGAGTCGATCTGTATACGGATTGGCAGTAGGAAGGGAGAATCGACTTGCGCAAAACGATGATCGTGTCGGACGGGAGCCGCACGGCCGAGGCGCTGATCCGACGCTATGCGCGTGAAGACTTCAGGGCGCTGATCGAGGTGCAAGCGGAGAGCTTCCCGCCGCCGTACCCGTCCGAATTGTGGTGGAACGAAGCGCAGCTCGAGGCGCATGTGACGCGATTCCCCGCCGGCGCGCTTTGCGTCGTCGTAGACGGAATAATCGCAGGGTCCATGACGGCGCTCAGGCGCACGCTCGCGGACGGCGACGGACACAGCTGGGCCGATGCGACGGACGAGGGCTACATCCGCAACCATGAGCCGGACGGGGATACGCTTTATGTCGTCGATCTTTGCGTGAGGCCGGCCTACCGCTCGCTCGGTCTCGGCAAATGGCTCATCCAGTCGATGCACGAGACGGCCGTTCATCTCGGGTGCCGCAGGCTGCTAAGCGGCGGACGGATGCCAGGCTATCACAAGCACGCGGATCGACTGACGCCGGAGCAGTATCTGGCGGAAGTGACGGCGGGACGGCTTCGCGATCCGGTCGTATCCTTCCTGATCCGTTGCGGACGCATGCCGGTCGGCATCGCGCGCGGCTACCTCGACGACGACGAATCCCTCGGCAACGCGGCGCTTATGGAGTGGCGCAACCCGTTTTTTTTATAGTTAATGGAGACTGCATATACATGACGCACCTTCCCGCCGGAGGGTGTTTTTTTTCGTCCCACCAAGGTGCTGCCTACGGAAAACAAAAGAGCCGCAGCGATCCTTCCAAGCCGCTTGTGCCTCCCACGGAAAGCACATGAGGCGCATCGCACCGCACAAGACGCAAGTGTTGCCCACGGAAAGCACATGAGGCGCAGCGAACCTTCCAAGCCGCCAAGTGCTGCCCATGGAAAGCACATGAGGCGCAGTGAACCTTCCAAGCCGTCAAGTGCTGCCCACGGAAAGCACATGAGGCGCATCGCACCGCACAAGCCGCAAGTGCTGCCCATGGAAAGGACATGAGGCGCAGTGAACCTTCCAAGCCGCAAGTGCTGCCCACGGAAAGCACATGAGGCGCAGTGAACCTTCCAAGCCGTCAAGTGCTGCCCACGGAAAGCACATGAGGCGCATCGCACCGCACAAGCCGCCATGTGCTGTCCATGGAAAGCACATGAGGCGCAGTGAACCTTCCAAGCCGTCAAGTGCTGCCCACGGAAAGCACATGAGGCGCAGCGAACCTTCCAAGCCGCCAAGTGTTGCCCTCAAAAAGCGCATGAGCCGCATCAAGCTGCCATATACTCGTAATTTACATGCGCAAGATTGCAACAAAATCCGAAAATCCTTCAAGCCGCCCCGGCGCGAAAATCACTATCATAGGGAAAGATGACTCGGGGCCGCTATATCTCGCGTCTACATGAAGGATTGAACGGAGGTAACCGATCCATGAACGACGACCCGAAGCCGCCGAAGGGGCTTGCCAGTCTGGAGCGATTCGACCTGCTGCCCCTGCTGCGGGACGGCGTGCAGGCGCGCTATGAAGGGAGCATCGACAAGCAAGGCTTCAATGCGGATTGGGATTGGCTGCTGTACAAGGACGGCGCAGAATTCGTCATCTTCGACGTCGACGGTCCGGGCTGCATTTACAATTTCGTGCAGCACCGGTATCCGGACAGTCCCGAGCCGACGTTTCGTTTTTACTTCGACGGCGAAGCCGAGCCCAGATTCGAGCTGAAGCATGCCGAATTCGGCGCCAAAGCGCCGTTCGTCAAGCCCCTCGCGGACGCCTATCTCGGACCGGAGGAAGGCGGGCGCGGCCCGATCCGCGTCGTGCGCAGCTTCGTGCCGATGCCGTATGCGCGTTCGTGCAAGATCACGACGGACATCCGGTTGAAGGGCGCGAACAAAGGCGACGGCGGATGGGGACATGTCGTCTATCACGCGTACGCCGAGGCCGACGAAGGGCTCGCGACGTTTACCGGAAACGAATCGTACGAACGCGTCCGGGAACTATGGTCGCGCGTCGGCGAAGATCCGAAGCCGGATCTTCCGTCGGACGCGACCGTCCGGCGCGAGCTTTCGATAGCGCCGGGCGACGCTGTCGTCGTTTTCGAGGCGAAGGGAGCGGGCTGCATCGTCTCCATGCTGGCACGGACGCCGGGGATCGGCGCGAACGAGCTTTGGATCCGCGCGACGTGGGACGGGCATGGGGCGCCGGACGTTTACAGTCCGCTCGGCGCATTTTTCGGCAACGAGCTCGGCTTTAACGCGATCGGCGTACTCTCCCACGGCACGCGCACGGACGGGATCTCTTACAACTATTTCCCGATGCCGTTCTGGCGCGGCGCGCGGGTCGAGCTCGTCAACAAGAGCGATAAAACGATCCGCGTCCCCGAATGGGACATCCGCTGCACGTTCGAAGCTTCCGCGCTCGCGCAATATCGGGAAGGCCGCGCAGGCTATTTCCGCTCCTCGTCGTACCGCGAATCCAGAGCAACGCTAGGCTCGGATGCCGTCATCGGGGAAATCGCGGGTAACGGGCATATGGTGGCCGCGCAAGTCACCGCGTTTGCCCGCAAGCCCGGCACGGTTAGCTGCGAAGGCGACGTCCGCGTGTACATCGACGGTATCGCCACGCCGCAGATCGAGAGCGACGGCTCGGAAAGCTATGTTTGCTACGGCTGGGGGTTCCCGACGCCGCCGCAGACGAATCCGTCGAGCGGGTACGACGGGCTGCCGGACAATCCGTGGTCGATGGTGCGGTTGTGCGCTGGCGATTGCTATCCATTCCGGGAGCGTCTCGTTTTCGGCATCGAGTCGGGCGATTATAACAACCAGTATTTGCGGCATTCGGGCATATTGTTCTACTACGGCGTCGATGCGCCCGGCATGCGACTTACCGACGAGCTGGACGTCGGCGACCGCGGCTCCGAGGAAGCGCATGGCTACGCGTCGATCGGAGGGCGCGGCAGCTACACGGTCGAGAGCGGCTACGAGGACGGCACGCATCGAAGGTTGGCGGATACGGGCAGGGAAACCGAAGGCAGCAGCGAATTCACCGTCGCGATCGATCCGCGCAACGCGGGCGTCAGGGTTCGCCGCAGATCCGACCAGATTACGGGACGTCAGCGCGCGCACGTCTACGTCGACGGGGAGCGCGTCGAGGCGCGCAGCTGGTACTTCGCGGATCGCAATCCGTACAAGCGCTGGCTGGAGGACGAATTCGACATTCCGGCCAAATACACGTCCGGAAAGACCGATATTACGATCCGGCTCGTCTTCGAGCAAGAGGGCGAAAACAGAGTTTGGAACGAATTTTATTATTGGATCTATTCACTCGTCTAAAGGGACCTTCAGGCCCGCGCGGCATGCGCGGGCTTGTTTGCCGTTGGCCGCGGAAGCAAGCAAATCGTAAAATCGTTCAACCTCCGGACGCTTCCTTCGGCTTATGATGTAAGAACGCGAACGTCTTCGCGCCGCTTCCCGCCGGCTTGCCCGCGGAATGCGAATCGGTTATATTCGAGGTCGTACGAGGGATAGCCGCATGAACGGAGGATGCCGCGATGTACAAGGTGATGATCGTCGAGGACGAGATGCTCGTCCGCGTCGGACTTAGGAGCTCCGTCGACTGGAGCAAATACGGCATGGAGGTCGCGGCCGACCTGCCCGACGGTCAGGCGGCATGGGACTACTACCTTAAAGAAAAACCCGACATCGTCATTACCGATATTCGGATGCCGCGGATGGACGGCATGGAGCTGATCGGAAAAATCCGCGAGGCCGACAAGGAGACGCGCATCGTCGTACTCTCCTGTCTCGAGGAGTTCGATCTGGCGCGCCGTGCCATGTCGCTAGGCGTCTCGCACTATATATTGAAGCTCACGATGACCGAAGCGGAAATCGGGGGCGTGCTCGAGGACGTGCGCGGCAGCCTGGAAGAGCAGGGCGCGCGGAGCCAGCCGGCCGACGGCAAGCCGCATCCGTCCAACCTTGACCTCGTGAAGGAAAAGATGCTCAAGGATTTTCTTTTCTACAACATTTTCACCGCCGACGAATTCGAGCGCTTCGTCGTCCGGCACGGCTTGCGTCTCCAGCCGGTCCGGCTGGTCGCCTGCAAGATGGAGCTCGACCGCTTCGCGCGAATCCAGGAGAAGTTCAAGGACGAGCATGGGCATTTGATCAAGATGACGCTGCTCAACATGCTCGGGGAGATCGCGTCGGCCGCGCGACGGGGGGGAAGCGTTCTGCATCGACGACAAGCATTACCTGATATTGCTGTCGTTCGAGGACATGCCGTCCGAGCAGGCCATCCAGCAGGAAACGCATGCGATGCTCGGCCGCATCCAGGAAGCGATCTCGACGTATTTCAGCGCGTCGGCTTCCTTCGGCGTGAGCGGCATTCGGAGCGGCTACAAAAACCTGCCTGCGCTGTATGCCGACGCGGGCAAGGCGCTGAGACGCAAATTTCTGAGCGATATCGGTCAGCTTCACCGTCCCGGCCAGCTTGCGGACTTGTCCGGCGCGCGCTCCCGCATCGCGCGTCTGCGCGAAGCCGAGCCGCTGCGCGCGCTGCTGTCGCCGATCAAACAGAAGGAATACGAGTCCTATCTCCAATCGATCGAAGCGTCCTTGACCGAGGACAGAAAAGCGATCGAAGCGCAGCTCTTCCATTTTCTTCAATGGGTGGGCACGAGTCTTTACGACGACGGTCAAAACGAAAAAACGCTGCTCATGAACGTCACGGGACAGCTCGAGGCGGCGGATACGCTCGTCGAGATGCTCGATTGCGTATCGGTTTATTTCGCCGAGATCGTCGAGGAAACGCGCAACCGCCTTCATATGAGCAGCGATATCACGAAGGCGATTCAATACATCAAGCGGCATTACAAGGAAAACATCAGCCTGCAGGCCGTCGCCGACCACGTGAACCTCAGCTTCAGTTACTTGAGCTTTTTGTTTAAAAAAGGAGCTGCAGATTACGTTCATCGATTATTTGAACCGATACCGGATCGAACGCGCGAAGGAGCTGATGGCCGCGACGCAGATGAAGTCGTACGACATCGCGGTCGAAGTGGGCTTTTCGCCGGAATATACGTACTTCAGCAAGGTGTTTAAAAAAAGTGACGGGCTTAAACCCCAACGATTACCGCAGGCAGCGGACGAACGGCCAGGCGGCCTCCGAATGAAGCTGCCGCACGCCTTCCGCAGCCTTCGTTCGCAGCTCATCCTGTCGTATATGCTCATCAGCGTGCTCGTGCTTTCCGCCGGTACGTACTACGTTTATACGTTTATGCTCGGCCAGATCCGGACGCAAAACGAACGGCTTGCTGCTTCAACAGTTCCAGCAGGTCGATCACAACGTTCACGGCGTCGTCAGCGAGGTGGATCGGCTGTCCAACCTGTTCTGGGTCGACGAGCAGATTCAATACTTGCTACAGACGATATCGGACAAGGCGAACGTCGACTTCGTGAACTATCAGAACCTGCTGCAAAACCGGATCGAGACGTTTATTTTTAACTACACGTACATTCACTCCATCTATTTGACCGCCGAGCGCCAGGGCGTCGTCGGCGGCAACGCGGTGCAGACGCTCGTGCAGACGGAGGAAGAGTGGGTGCGTCTTTTTTTCAAATCGGACGCCTACCTGAGATCCCAGCGCGATTTTCCCAAGCTGATCGTGCAGGGCAACGTGAAGGAGTCCTATTACAACCCGTACAAAACCGGACCGAACGATGCGACGCTCGTCAGCATGCTGCGCGGCGTGCGCAGCATTTACGAGCCGAGGACGAGCGGCACGCTGATCTTCAACATCGACGAGCGGTATCTGGCGTCCGTCTATGCCTCCGATCTGAAGCCCGAGGACGGGGAAATGTATATCGTGGACAAGGACGGCGTCGTCGTCTCGAGCAGCAGCAAAGAAAAGATCGGAACGATCAGTCCGTTCGTGCCGCAAAAAAGAAGGAGCGCCGGCATACGGCAGCCGCGACGAGAAAAACGGGCGCGTGCAGACGGTCTATTACAAGCTGCAGGACGCCGACTGGTACATCATCAAGGAGGTCCCGCTCAAGCTGTACACGGACCAGATCTACAAGATGCAGCGCGTCGTCGCCCTCTTTTTTTATTTTCAGCCTGCTCATCATGTTCGCGCTCTCCTATTTGTGGCTGCGCAAGATCATGAACCCGCTGCAGGTGCTCTCGGGCAAGATGAAGGATATGAGCCGCGGCGAGCTCGGCGTCACCTTCGACCGCGTGCCGGACAACGAGCTCGGGACGGTGATCCGGCGGTTCAACGAGATGTCGCTCAGCATCGTGGAGCTGATCGACAAAAACAACAGCATGCAGGAGCAGAAGCGGGAGACGGAGATCGAATCGCTGCAATATCAGATCAATCCGCATTTTCTGTACAATACGCTGAACATGGTGCGCTGGATGGCGAACATGAAGAAGACCGACGATATCGAACGAAGCATCGTGGCGCTCGGCAACCTGCTCCGCCCGGTGTTCTCGAGCAAGGATCCGATGTGCGAGCTGCGGGACGAGCTGGCTTACTTGACGCATTATATCGGCATTATCAACATGCGGTTCAACGACAGCGTCCTGTTCGACATCGACGTCGACGAGACGACCGCTTCGTGCCTCGTACCCCGGTTCATCCTGCAGCCGCTCGTCGAAAATTCGATCGCGTCCGGGCAGCGCGAGGAGGAGCAGGAGATTTTCATATCGATTCACGCCAAGTCGGACGACGGCGAGCTGCGGATCGTCGTCAGCGATTCGGGCACCGGCGTTCCGCAGAACCTGCTCGAGGAGCTGAACCGCAGGTTCGAAACGGGCGAGGCGTATGAATCGGCGGGCGGCGGCAGCGGCATCGGGCTGCGCAACGTGAACAAGCGGATCCGCCTTTACTTCGGCGATCAATACGGCCTGCGGTTCGTTCCGCGCGACAAGGGTGCGGAGGTCGTCGTACGCATGCCGTCGCTGCAAGCGGACAAACGCGATCAAGAACAGCAATAAACGAGGAAATGAAGCCCCCGTCTCCGCGACGGGGGGCTTTGACGTGCGGGGGCGACTTGAACGGCGTTTGAAATCGTTCAACCGGCGCTTTCGCAGCGCTGGATGATTTTTCAAGCGGATCGCGAGATCGTTCATTCGAACCTTTGTTCGAAGCGCTTATGGTAGGAGGGACGGGAGGCCGATCGGCGCCCGCGGGCTTGCATCGCGTATCGGAGGTGAGCGGCCAGAACGAATTGTAAGCGGTTACCGAATCCAAACCCTTGATGAAGGAGAGATCCAGAGGATGATGATCAGGAAATCGAGGTTCGGCGCGCTTGGGGTCGCGACGCTGCTGCTGTCCGCCCTGCTGCCGGCCGGCGCGGGATCGGGAAGCGGCGTCGCGGCGGCGACGGCGGCCGAGAACGTTACAATCAGCATCGATACGGACAACGTCGTGAACGAAGACTTTCTCGGCGTCGGCGTCAACGTCATGCCGCTCGCGCGCATGCCGAAGTCGGCAAGCTACGGCTACGACGGACCGGAATGGGAGATCGACAAGAAGCGGATCGGCACGATCAAGCCGAAGGTCGCGAGGCTTTGGTTCCAGGTCGATTGGGTGGAAAAAGAAAAGGGCGTCTACGACTTCGACAGCGAGGAAATGGAGGCGGTGTATCCGTACTTGGACGCGCTCAAGGCAGCGGGCACCGAGATCGAACTCAACTTCGGCTGGAAAAACGGGGAGGAGATCCACGATTGGTTCGGCCTGCCGGGCGTCGATCCTTGGACGAGCGCGCCGGCGGACGTCGACGACTTCGCCGAATCGGCATCGAACACGCTCCAGGAACTTATCGACGAGCGCGGCTACGTCAATATCAAATATCTGACGTTCTACAACGAGCCGAACGGCAGCTGGGACTTCGAGACGGGCGGCGACAAGGCGAACCAGCAACAGTACTATGCCAACATCGTCACGAAGGTGAGCCAGCGGCTCGCCGCGGACGGCTTGCGGGACCGGATCGGCATCTGGGCGCCGGAGGAGACGAGCGCGACGGACTGGACGACCGCGCTGCATGCGCTGGCGGACGCGCATATCGACGGCTACAGCTTCCACATGTACGGCGCGTCGTACGAAAGTCTGGGCGCCGAGATCGCGGCCCGAAAGGCGGCGGTCGGACCGAAGAAGGTTCAGATGACGGAGTTCGGCTGGTCGGCGGACGACGCCAGCGGCTGGAACTCCGGATTCGCCAACTACGTCATTCGCGGCGCGAACGAAGGGCTTCAATCGGCGCTCGTCTGGCAGCTGAACGGCGTCTGGAGCACCGACCCGCTCGGCGACGTCAACGGCAATTATACGATGTGGGATTCGGCCGTGCAGGGCCTGACGGCGAAGCGGACGTATTATTCGGCCGGACTGCTGAACCGGTACGTGCCCGCCCACAGCGACGTCGTCGACGTACAGTCGAGCTCGCCGAACGTTCGAGCGACCGCCTTCAAGACGGACGGCGGCGACTACGCGATACTCGTCGAGAGCAAGGCGGGCGCGCCGAAGGATATGACGTTCGACTTCGGCGGCGCATCGATCGGCAAGACGTTCGTGAAGCACGCGTACAGCGACGCGGTCGCAAGAGACGGCAACGCGATTCTTCCGCCGGCTTCCGGCAGCTTTGCCGCGACGGATTCTTTCCGCGACGCCCATGTCGGCGCCGACTACAACTTCGCGATTTATACGACCGAAGCTTCGCAGACGCAGGTCGCGCTGACGCCGGTCGAAGCGAAGGTGACGGGCGGCGATACGCTTCAGCTATCCGCGGAAGTCGTCGACAATACGGACGGCGTAACCTGGAGCGTCGTCGGGACGGGCAACGGCACGATCGACGCGAACGGCCTGTATACGGCGCCGGACGTGGATACGGAACGCCAGGTGGCGATCAAGGCGGTCAGCCAGGCCGATCCGGACGGCTATAACATCGCCAGCATTACGGTGACGCCGCGATCCGTGCCGACGCGCGTCGATGCGCCAGAGCTGAGCCTGCCTTACGGCGTATACGATTCGTCGGAGGCGGTGACGATCACGACGGGAACCCCGGGCGCGGAGATTCGGTATACGCTCGACGGCAGCGCGCCGACAGCGGCTTCGCCGCTCTACGAGCGGCCGGTCATTCTAAAGACGTCCACGACGCAGCTGTTCAAGGCCCGCGCCTTCAAAGACGGTCTGGATCCGTCCGGCACGACGTCCGCGTTTTACCGCGTGCTCGACGTCAGCGTCGCGCCGGACGGCTATCAGTTTTGCGCTTACGAGGGCGGAGCATGCTACTTCGAAGGCGAAGGCATCGTCGCCTACGGCGCGGACGGCCTGTTCAACTACAAGATCGCGACGGACGGATCGGACTGCACGGCCGCCGTCTTCGGCGACCCGAACCCGGGCGCGGCCAAGCGCTGCTACTACAGCGCGGACGTACCGGAAGAATTGCCTCTCGTTACGTTTTACAATGCGGGCTTTGAAAAGCCGGCGGTCGCGAGCTACCGGAACGGGCCGTTCACGAACGGCTGGGTGTTCAGCGACCATACGGGCGTGCACAGCAATACGAGCGCGTTCGCGCCGCCGCCCGCGCCGCAAGGGGTGCAAAGCATGTACCTGAAAACCGACGGCGGCATCGACGGCAGCTTCTACCAGGAGATCAACTTCAAGCCCGGCGAATACCAGGTTTCCTTCAAAGCCGCCAACCGGACGAGCTTCGGCGGGCAGCAGACGTTTGACGTCTACTTCGACGAAGAATTGATCGGCAGCTTCGCGCCTTCGGGCTCGTACACGACGTTCCGCACCGACAGCTTCGAGACCGCAGGCGGCAAGCATACGATCAAGTTCCAGGCCACCTCGCATACGGGCGACAATACCGCCTTTATCGACGCGGTCGAGATCGGCCTGCCGAAGCCGCCGGAGCCGGCCGCATTGCTCAACGCCGGCTTCGAATCGCCTGCGGTCACGGCGACGAGCGGCGTGAAGGCGGGCGCCTTCGCGGACGGCTGGTCGTTTAACAACCGCGCCGGCATTCAGAAGAACGGCTCGGCGTTCGGCGCGAAGGACGCGCCCGAAGGCGTTCAGACCGCGCTGATTCAGACCAACGGCGGACTTGCGGGCGAGATCAAGCAGACGCTCGGCTTCCCCCGCGGGACGTTACAAGCTGTCGTTCCAGGCGGCGCGGCGCGGCTTCGGCGGCCAGCAAAGCTTCAACGTATACTACGACAATACCGTCATCGGCTCCTATTCGCCGACCTCGCAGGACTTCAAGGCCTTCAAGACCGGCGGCTTCGAGGTGGCGACGACCGGCAGCCATACGATCAAGTTCGCCGCGACGACGACGAGCGGCGACAACACGGCGTTTATCGACGACGTCAGGCTGATCCTGATCGAGGAAGTCGCGAATCAGACCGCGCTCGCAAGCAAGAAGAGCGAGATCGTCGCGGAAAGTCTGCAGGCGGCCGACTTCACGGACGCAACCTGGGCGGCGCTGCAAAGCGCGCTGACGGCGGCGAACGCCGTTCTCTCGGATGCGTACGCGACGCAAGCCGAGACGGATGCGGCCTTGGCCGCGTTGACGGCGGCGCGCGAAGGGCTGGCGGCGTTCGTGCCGGCGCTCGCGAACGGCGGCTTCGAGTCGCCGGCCGTCACGAGCTACCGGGTCGGGCCCATGACGTACGACTGGATGTTTAACGGCCTCTCCGGCGTACAGAAGAACGGCTCCGTGTTCGGCGCGCCGGCGGCGCCGGAGGGAACGCAGACGGCGCTGATCACGTCCAAAAACGGCTCGCAAGGCGAGCTGTCGCAGACGATCCGCTTCGCGGAGGGCGCTTACAAGGTCGCGTTCCAGGCGGCCCGCCGGGATTTCGGCGGACAGGTCGCTTTCGACGTCTATTACGACACGACGCTGCTCGCTTCTTTCTCCCCGTCGAACAAGACGGCCTTCGCGGCCTTCGAGACGCCGATTTTTACCGCAGCCGCGGGCAATCATACGATACGCTTCGTCACGACGAACGCATCGGGCGACAATACGGCGTTTTTGGACGGCATCGTCGTGCAGCAGGCCATGCCGCCGGCGGACCGGACGCAGCTGCAGGTCAAGTATGATGCGATTGCGGCCGAGGGCTTGAACGAAGCCGCCTATACGGCAGGCAGCTGGTCCGCGCTGCAGACGGCTCTAAACTCGGCGGCCGCGGCGCTCGCCGACGAGGCGTCGACGCAGAAGCAAGTCGATGCCGCGCTGTCCGCGCTGACGGCGGCGCGGGCGGGCCTCGTCGCCGAACCGCCGGCTGCCGCCAAACCCGGCGTACCGGTGCTGTCGAGCGACAACGGCTACGACACCGGATTGCTCGACGGCGATTATAAAATTTCGATGAACCTCTGGTATGGCGAAAACGCAACGATTTTTAAGCTGTACGAGAACGACATGCTGATCGATACGCAGCGGCTCGCAAGCGCTTCTCCGGCCGCGCAAACGGCATTTACATCAATCTCGGGGAGGGCCGACGGCACCTATCTTTACCGGGCCGAGCTGATCAATGCGAAAGGGGCGACGTCGAGCGAAGTCCTGACCGTTACCGTCAAAGACGCGAAACCGGGCAAGCCGGTCCTGTCCGCGAACAATTGGGACGGCGACGGGAGCTACGACGTGGCGATGAACCTGTGGTGGGGAACGAACGGAAGCGCGTATCGGTTGTTCGAAAACGGCGTGCTGATCGATACGAAGCCGTTAACCCCGGGTACGCCGTCAGCCCAAGCTGCGACGACGGCGGTCTCGGGCAGAACGCCAGGCACCTATGAGTACCGCGCCGAGCTGGCGAACGCGGCCGGCGCGACGACAAGCGATACGCTGATCGTGCAAGTGACGAAGTAGGTCATGATAAGCAAGTGATCAGATTATTTAAACGAGCCGCTTTGGCGCGCCGGCAAAACCGGAGGCCAAGGCGGCTTTTTTACGTTCCGAATCCAGCCTCGGGCTCCCGCGCTTTTGTTCAACCTGCCGCAAAATCGTTCAATCCGCCCGCCCGCATGCCTCTATATATTTCAACGAGATCGAGAGATCCTTCATTCGACACGGTTCCAAAGCCTCCTATAATGAGGACATCGAAAGAGAGAGACTACAGGAGCAAAGGAGAACCGCTATGGAAACCACGACTGCGAGCCAGGCCGGCAAAAAGCGGCGCTTCAAATCGAGCCACCGGCGAAAGGACGGGTACAAACTGCTGCTTGCGGCGCTGCCGTTCGTCCTCATCGCCTTCGCCTTCAGCTACGTGCCGCTGTTCGGCTGGATTTACGCCTTTTTCGACTACCACCCCGGCATCCCGTTGTCCAAGACGCCATTTTCCGGTCTCGACCGGTTCCGGGAGATGTTCAGCGATCCCCGGATGGGGCCCGTGCTGATGAATACGCTGGCGCTGAGCTTCCTGTCGATTCTGACCGCGCCGATTCCGATGCTGTTCGCCATTATGGTATCCGAGGTGCGCAGCGGCTGGTTCAAGCGACTCGTGCAGACCGTGTCCACGCTGCCGCACTATATCAGCTGGATCATCGTCTACGCGCTTGCGTTCAGCATGTTCAGCACGGAAGGGGCGGTCAACGCGTTTCTGATGAAACTCGGACTCGGCGGCGCGCCGGTCGACGTGCTCGGCAACTACGAACGCGTGTGGACGGTGCAGACGCTGCTCCTCCTGTGGAAATCGGTCGGCTGGAGCGCGATCATCTATCTCGCCGCCATCGTCAGCATCGACAGCGAGCAGTACGACGCCGCCAAGGTCGACGGCGCGGGCAGACGGCGCACGATCTGGCACATTACGCTGCCGAGCATCATGCCGACGTTTATCGTGCTGCTGCTGCTCTCCATCAGCAATCTGCTGTCCGCCGGCTTCGAGCAATATCTCGTATTCAGCAACGTGATGGTCGCGGATCGCATCGAGGTGCTCGACCTGTACGTTTACCGGCTGGGTCTGGTCACCGGCGACTACTCGTATTCGACCGCCGTCGGGATGTTCAAGTCGATCATCAGCATCGTGCTGCTGTTCACCGTCAACCTGCTGTCCAAAAAATTCCGCGGCCAAGGCATCGTCTGACCGTCTCCCCCGGAAAGGAGCTTTCCCATGAATTCGACTACCGCATCCAAGCCGGCGGCCGTCGCTTCGAAGCCGGAGCGGCGCAAGCGGCCGATCGACTACAAGGACTGGACGTTCAACTTTTTCAACTACTTGATTCTCGCGCTGCTCGTGCTTGCCACCATTTATCCCTTTTACTACATCTTCATCTATTCGATCAGCGACTCGATCCAGGCGCAGAAGGGCGTCACCTTCTGGCCGGCGGGCTTCTCCCTGGAGGCTTACCAGACCACGGTGAAGCTGCCGGGCATTATGGACGCCGCCATCGTATCGCTGTCGCGGACGGTCGTCGGCACGCTCATTACCGTTTTCTGCTGCTCGTTCTTCGCCTATTTGATCACGAAGGAAGAGCTGCCTTTTCGCAAAGCGATCTACCGGTTCGTCCTCGTCACGATGTACTTCAACGCCGGCTTTATTCCCTGGTACCTGACGATGAAAACGTACGGGCTGCAAAACAGCTTTCTGCTGTACGTGCTGCCGACAGCCTTGGCGGGCTTCAACGTCATCCTGATCAAGACGTTTATCGAACAGCTGCCGGCTTCGCTCGAGGAATCGGCCAAGATCGACGGCGCGGGTTACTTCAAGATTTATACGAGCATCATCTTCCCGCTGTCGATGCCGATCATCGCGACGATCGCCGTGTTCGCCGCCGTCGGCCAGTGGAATACGTGGTTCGATAACTACTTCCTTGTCGAAAGTCCGAAATTGCAAACGCTTCAGCTCGTGCTCTACAACTTCCTGAACCAATCGAGCAACCTGTCCAACGCGACGACCGAGCAGCTCAACCGCGGCGATCTCGTCCGCACGCTGACGCCGCAGTCGATCCGCATGGCCATCACCATGCTCGTGACGCTGCCGATCGTGCTCGTCTACCCGATGCTGCAGCGCTATTTCGTCAAAGGGATCATGATGGGCGCGGTCAAAGGTTGACCGGTCGGCGCATACGTCCGATTTTTATCCGACAAGCTTGGATTATCCGGCGTTATCGCCGATAATTATAAATCTCGACAACTCATAGGAGGGTTACAATGAGAAAGAAAGCTACCCTTAAGCTGGGGGCCATGATGCTGGCGACGACTTCGCTGCTGCTGTCCGCCTGTTCCGGCGGCAACAACGGCAACAACGCTTCGCCGTCCGCGACGGCTCCGGCAAGCGCAGGCGCAAGCTCGGCCGCGGCCAGCCCGAGCGCTTCGAGCGAAGCCCCCCAAGGACCTGGTCACGCTCCGCGTGCTGGTCATGGAGCCGGGCACCAAGTGGAACAAGTACAACGAAAGCCCGGTCGCCAAAGCGATCGCCGACAAGATCGGCGTCAAGATCGAGTACGTCGAGGCAGACGAAAATAAATTCAACGTCATGCTCGCCAGCGGCGACCTGCCCGATATCGTCCGCTCGGACGTCAACAAATACCAGAAGCAGCTGATCGAAGGCAACCTGGTCGTCCCGATGGACGATCTGCTCGCCGAGCACGGCAAGGACATTACCGCGAACATTCCGACCGTCGTGGAGTTCAGCAAGAAAAACTGGAGCAACGGCACGGGCAAGCTCTACTTCCTGCCGCCGCAGGTTCAGGCGAAGTCGGGCAAATTCGTTCGTCCGATCACGATCGGCCCGACGATTCGCTGGGACTGGTACAAGGAGGTCGGCGCGCCTGAAGTCAAGACGATGGACGACCTGCTGAACGTCGTCGATCAGATCGTGCAGAAGCATCCGAAGACCGACGACGGCAAAAAAGGTGTACGGCGTCTCGATGTGGCAGGACTGGGGCCTGTGGCCGTATACGATTCCGCCGATCATTTTCACCAACATCGCCGGCGTGACGAGCGACTTGACGATGCACGAGACCGGCAGCACCAAGTTTATCAGCACGCTGACCGACGAGACGTCCAACTTCTGGACCGCGATGAAGTTCTACTTCGACGCCAACCAGCGCGGCCTGCTCGATCCGGACAGCCTGACGATGAAAAACAACGATTATATGGCCAAAGCGACCTCCGGCCAAATCGTCGTCGGACCGGCGACCTGGGCGATGGGCGACTTCAACGCGCAGCATACGAACGACGGCAAGGGCTTCATCGTCATCCCGGCGGGCAAGTACGCCTGGACGGGCGAGATTCGCCCGCTCGGCTGGCAGGACAAATCGTACAGCATCTCCAAGAGCTCCAAAAATCCGGAGAAGGCGATGGAGTTCCTGAACTACATTTATTCCTACGAAGGCGCGAGAACGATGTACAGCGGCGTCGAAGGCCAGAACTGGAACCTGACGGACGGCAAGCCGACGCTGACCGAGGATTCGCTGGCGCTCAAGGCGACGGGCGGCATTCCGCTCGAGTCGTCCGGCATGTCGCTCGACCTGAACATCATCGGCCTCGGCGGCGACGTCGCCAATCCGCAGGACGGCCAGCCGCTCAACCTGTTCAATACCGAAGAGGCGCTCGTCAAGGCCGCGACGCCGCTCGAAAAAGACTTTGCGCAGCATTACGGCGCATCGTATTCCGGCGAAGTATTCGGCAAGCTCATCAAGGAAGGCAAGCTCGTGTCCGCCACGACCTGGATGGACAATATGAGCGAAGATCAAGTGCTTAAGGAAAATACGGTGCCGGGCGTCACGCTGACGGACGACTGGAAAAAGAAAGAGGCTTCGCTCAAGGAGCTCGCCACGCGTCAAGCCGCCAAGATCATTTTGGCGAAGGACGAGGCAGCCTACAACAAAGCGAAAGCCGAAGCGCTCGACGCCTTCAAGAAAGCGGGCGCCGACGACTTCACGAAATACTACAACGACGAAGTCCAAAGATTGAGAGCGGAGCACGGCCTGCAATAAAGGCCGCCGCCGCGGCTTAGCCGCCTGGACAGGGGAGCCGGAGCCGAGGAGGCTTCGGCTCCCTTAGGTTTGGCGGCGATTCGGGAGAGGTTTGGCAGGTCGAAAAGCCTGCATTTTTACAGGAATTTTCTTTCGGAACCGCGGCACGAGATGAAAGCCTGCAAATATACAGGTACATTCGAATCACAAACCGAAAATGGGGCCGACGAAGGAAAATAAATGCGCATTTGCAGGCATTGTGCTTAAAAGGGCCGGCATCGGCTGAAAGAGATGTATAATTGCAGGCTTTACGGCTAGAGCGCACCGCGAGCGACGGACGTGGGGCCAATCGGAGCAGTGGACGGATGCGTTGTAGAAATGAAACGGATAGGAAGTGCGGCTGCATGACAGAACGATATTTGGACGATGTGCAAGACGAGGCGTACCGCAAATCTTCGCTATACGGAGACGCGGCCTGCGAAGCGGAAGCGTCACTGCCCGCGCGAAAGACGGCTGCCCTGCTGGTCGGCGGCTACGGTGACGGAGAAAACGGGAACGTCGTTCGTGGGGCGGAGCGCCTGTCCTTGTCCGGCAACTGGCGCATGCAGGACAGCGAGCCCGTTGACCCGGGCGATCCTGCGCCGAATACCGGCTGGTTCGGACGCAAGGCGAAGACAAGCAGGGGCATGACGGAAAAATGGTACGCGCGCGGCTTCGATCGAAGCGGCTGGCGCGAGGTGACGGTGCCGACGACGGTGCAGCGCGCGCTCGTCGGGCTCGGCGAGCTGGCCGATCCGTATTGGGATACGAATACGATCGACGAGCTGGAGACGCACGGCGAGCCGAAGGAGACGCCGCTTTGGTTCCGAAGGACGCGCGCGGAACGCAGCGACTGGTGGTTCGCGCGTACCTTCGAGGCGCCGGCCGAGTGGCGGGGACGCCGTCTCGCGCTGCGGTTCGACGGGATCGACTATTCGGGCACCATGTTCTTGAACGGGATATCGCTTGGCCATCATGCGGGCATGTTCGGCGGTCCCGAGCTCGACGTGACGTGGCTCGTCGACTTCGACGGTCCCAACGAACTGGTCGTCCGCATCGATCAGGCGCCGCAATCGTGGAACGGCCTCCTGAAAGGAAGCCCCGGATTTGGCTGGCATTACGGGCATTTGATCTCGCTCGGCATCTGGAAGGACGTATGGCTCGCAGCCGAATCCGACGTCGCGGTCTGCGAGCCGTATATCGTCACGCGGTCCATCGGGCCGGATGGCGCCGTGCTGGAGATCTCGTACAGCGTTGACAGCGCGCTGACCGAGTCTGTCCCGCTGATGGTTGAAGGTGAAATTCGGCTGCTGACGGATGAACCGGAAAAGGTTCATGCCGTTAAATTTCTATGCAAGCTCGAAGCGCCGTACGGTCGCAGCCGATATGTCGCCGAGGTGACGCTGCGCGAAGCGTCCCTTTGGTGGCCGGCCGGATACGGCGGGCAGTCGCTTTATCGCTTGAAGCTTGACGTCAAGCTCGCCGGTTCGGCGGTCGTGGACGATCCCGGACCCCGGACGGAGAAGGATCGCAAAGGAGATAGCTCCTGCGCCGCGATCTCGTTCGCCGGCACGGAGACGACGTTCGGCGTGCGCACGGTCGAGATGCGCGCGGCGCCGGGCGCGCGGCCGGAAGCCGATTACCGCTGGCAGTTCGTCGTCAACGGCGTGCCGATGTTCATCAAAGGCGCCAACTGGTGCTGGCCGGACCCGATGCTGGCGCAGCGCGAAGAGCTGTACGCGCGGCTGATCGGCTTGGCGCGACGCGGAAATGTACAGATGCTTCGCGCCTGGGGCGGGGGCATCGTCGAGGAGGACGTCTTTTACCGGCTATGCGACGAAGCGGGCATCCTGGTTTATCAGGAGTTCCCGCTATGCTGGGGGCCGATGGACGCGCCGCATACCGATCTGGGCGTGCTGGACAGGCAGGCGACGCGTTCGGTCAAACGGCTTCGCAATCATCCGTCGCTCGTCATGTGGGGCGGGGGCAACGAAAACGGCGAGCATGGCGGCACGGACGAGGCGCTGCATCTGGTCGGCCGCCGCTGCCGCGGCCTTGATCCGTCGAGGCCGTTCCACCGCACCGATCCGTGGGGCGGCAGCGCGCACAATTGGAACGTGTACCACGGCGGGGAACCGCTCGACGCGGCGACGCTGGCGATGCCGTCCGTTTTTTACGGAGAATACGGGGTGCCGAGCATGCCGGCGCGTTCAAGCTGCGTTCGGTTCGTGCCCGAGGAAGCGCTGGCCGCCTGGCCGCCGACGGAGGAGAGCCGCGGCTGGCTGGCGCATTTCCACCAATTTTCGCTGAAGGACGTCATCAAGGTCATGCGCTACGGCGCATACGGGCCGATCCGGGACTGGGAGACGTATATCGCCTACTCCCAGGCCGCGCAGGGCGAGTCGATCCGTTTCGTCGCGGACATTCAGCGCGCCGGGGCGGCCGATGGGAAAACCGGGTTCTGGTATTACAAATTCACGGATTTGTTTCCGGGGCATTCCTGGGGCGTCGTCGATTTTTACGGTACCCCCCAAGCTGTCCTACTATCTGGCGAAACGGGCGTGCAGTCCGCGCTCCGCATTCGCGACCTTCGACCGGATCGACGGCTGGCAAGCGGGCGAGACGTTCGAGGCGGCGCTCCACGCCGCCAACGATACCGGCGAGGCGCTGCGCGGCGCGGCAGCGATCGCGACCGTGTACGACAGCGGGTTAAGCGAGCTTTGGACCGATCGACGCGACGTCGAGCTTGAGGCGAACGACAGGGTGAAGCTGGGCCGGATCGTTGTCGCGCTTCCCGGCGAGGCCGAGCGGGTGACGCCGTTTTTGCTGGCGGTGAGGCTTCAGGATCACTCTGGCGCCGTCATCTCCGATCAGTGGTACGAGTTCAATGCGCAGCCGAAAACGAAGGAACTGATCGCGTTCGAGCAGGCGCATCTGCATGACGGCAACGAATATCCGGGGGCGGTCGCGGAGCAGGCGTTCGCGCTGTACGCAGGGCTGCCGGATGCGCCGCTGAGACATCTGCCGCGGACGTCGCTGGCGCTGTCGGTCGAACGTTCGGCCGGCGGCGGGCGCATCCGCGTCCGCAACACGGGGCTCTTACCCGCGATCCGCGTTACGTTCGGCGGATTTCCGCCCAACTGGGACTGCTACCTATCCGACAACGAGATCGGGCTGCGTCCCGGCGAGGAACGGCACATTTGCTTTGAAGCCCCGGAAGGGACGGCGCTTGAGGGGCTGACGGCGAGCGCGTGGAACGCGCCGGTGGTTGCGTCCGAAGATAGGTTGGGCGAGCAAACGCCTTATTTTTCAAATGGACTCAGCCTGGGAGGACTCAGCCATGACTAATCTAACAACCCGAGGCGCGTTCGCAACGGCGGCATGGATCGCCGCCCCCGTGACCGATCATCTCGCATGGGACGAATACGCGATCGAACTTAGCGTCGTTCTGGAAGCCGGCACGCTGGCGCTCTTGTTCGGCGTTCGGTCCGAAAACCGCTGCAGCGGCTTCGCGCTGGACGCGGCTTCCGGCAGCGCGTCGCTGTTTGCGGTCGCGGACGGCGAACGGCGGGAGCTGGCGCGCGCGGAAGCGCCCGAGCTCGCGAACGCGCCGGCTTCCTTGCAAATCAGGCTCGAGCGGAAGGCGGAGGAAGCGACCTTGATCGTCGGCGGGCGCACGGTTTTATCCGCGCGCGAAGCCGGTCGCGAGCCCGGCACGATCGGTTTTCGCACCGCCAGCGGGAGCGCCGCCGTCTGCCGGGATCTGCGCGTTTTCGCGCCGGACGGACGCGCCGTGTACGTGAACCGGTTCTACGATCCCGCCGCGATCCAGTTCGGCGGCGGACGCATCGACGGCTCGGGCAGCGGTTTGCGGCTGGACGAGAACGTCCTGGCCATTTGCGAGACCCCGATATCGCCCGACAGCCCGCTGTTTCGCAGGGACTTCGAGCTGCCGTCGCCGGTCGTTCGGGCCGAGCTTTGCGTATACGCGCTCGGCTGGTACGAGGTTACCGTCAACGGCGCCAAGCCCGACGCTCGCGTACTGGCGCCCGCGAACTCCCCGTACGACCGCAGGCTGCTGTTCGACGTTTACGACGTGACGGATTCGTTGAAGCGCGGGGCCAACGCCATCGGTCTCTGGCTCGGCAACGGCTACAATATGAATTATTCGCGATGGGGCTGGAAGTGGAAGCGCGGCAAGGCGGTCGTCCTGGCGCTGACGGCGACGCTCGAAGACGGTTCGACGCTGACTTTGGCGACGGATGACAGCTGGCTGACCAAGCCGAGTCCGCTGCTCGCGAACGACATTTACGACGGCGAGACGTTCGACGCCCGGCTGGCGGAGCCGGGCTGGGATCTACCCGGATTTTCGGCCGAAGCTTGGGAACGGGTTGTGCTTGCCGAGCCGCCGGAAGGCGAGCTTGTCCGCGGCGAGCAGCCGCCGGTCCGGCCTTTCGCTCCGCTGCCGCCGGTTCGCGTGCTGCGCCCGCGGGACGGAACCGCCGTATACGACTTCGGGCAAAACATCGCCGGCTGGGCGACCGCTTCGATTCGCGGCGCGGCGGGCTCCCGGATCGCGCTGCGCTACAGCGAGCTCATCGACGGGGAGGGCGCGATCGACCCGTGGACGAACCGCAACGCCAAAGCGACCGATATCTATATTTCAAGCGGCCGTGAAGAACGAGAGACCTACGAGCCCAGATTCACCTATCACGGCTTTCGCTATGTCGAAGTAACGGGCGACGCGGAGCTGTTGGAGCTGCTCGCGGTACCGGTGCACGCGGACGTCGCGGAGGCGGGGGGAATTCAGCTGTTCGGACGAGACGCTTGTCCGAATACAAAGCAACCTTCGCTGGTCCATTCTCAACAACCTGTACAGCATTCCGACCGATTGCTGCCAGCGGGACGAGCGGACGCCGTGTCTCATGGATTCCGCGGTCGTCGAGGAAGCCGCCATCCACAACTTCGGGATGCAGGCGTATTACCGCAAATGGCTCGGCGATATTCGCCACGACAGCGGCAATCCCGACTGGAGCGGGGACAAAGTGACGCTGCCTTGGTACTTGTACCTGTATTACGGCGATCGCGGGACGCTTGAGACGTACTTTCCCGACATGTCCGCCTACGTCGATGCGCTCGCCGCAAAATGGCCTTCCGGCATTGTCGAGGAGGGCTTCGGCGACTGGTGCGTACCTAACGAGGACGGCTGGGAAAATTACTTCAACGAAGTTGCGATCGTAAACTCGTCCTTGTATTGGCGGTTCGCGCGCATCGCCTCCCAGGCGGCGGAGGTTTGCGGCTTTTCGGACGATGCGGCGCGCTTCGCGGCGCTTGCGGATCGGATCGGCGCGGCGTTCGACGCGCGCTTTCACGACGGCAACGGCATTTACGGCAGCGGCTCGCAGACGGCGCAGCTCATGCCGCTCGCGTTCGGCATGGTGCCGGATGGCTTCGTCGGGAAGGCGGTCGAAGGATTGTTGGCCGCGATCGAGAGGAAAGGCCGGCGTCTGGATACCGGCATTTACGGCACGCGCTATTTGATGGACGTGCTCGCGGATCACGGCCATATCGATCTGGCGCTTGCGCTGCTGACGCAGCCGGAATATCCCGGCTTCGGCTATCAGATCGGCCAGGGCGCGACGACGCTTTGGGAGCAGTGGAGCGAAAAGGGCGGCATGCACTCGCACGACCATGCGATGTTCGGCGGCGTCGGCGCGTCCTTTTACACCCGGCTGGGCGGCATAGAGCCGCTCTCGCCCGGCTACGAGACGATCCGGATCCGTCCGCGCGCGCCTGCGAGCCTGGACTGGGTGCGGACCCGGCTAAGGACGGTAAAGGGGGGAGATCGTCTCGGAATGGAGAAAGGAAGGGAACGCCTTTAAGCTTAACGTCGAGGTTCCGGAGGGCGCGACGGCGGCGATCGTGCTGCCGCGGCCCGATCGGGGCGAGACTGCGGTCGATGAGCGCATCGTCGGTCCGGGGCGGCATGCCTTTGTCGTCGCAACCGGAGCCGCGGCGCTAGATTAAACTTTACAAGACGATTCGATTCCTTTACGCTTGAATGCAAGAGCTGGCTATCGCACGGGAAGACGGGGATGCATGCCGCCCCGTCTTTCTTCATTTTAGCCGGATAGGGAGGGGACCGATATGGCGCTGGAATATCGCAAGGTCGAATCGATCGAAGATCCGTACTTTTTGAAAATGCATGAATTGATGGGGCGCGTATTCCCGCCGGAGGAGGTACTGGCGTTCGAGCTGTGGCGGGAGCCGCTGCTGGATCCGACGATCCAGGTGTTCGTCGCCGTGCTGGACGGTGAAGTCGTCGGCGCGACCGAATACCGCTACCGGCCCGAATTCGCCGTGGCGATGACCGACTTTACGATCGTCGGCCGTCCTGGACTCGGCATCGGCCGGTTTTTGCTCGTGCAGCGCGAAGCGCATTTGAAGCGGCTGGAGGCGGAGAGCGGCGTGCCGATGCTCGGCATGCTCGCCGAGATTTACGATCCTGCGCAGCTGGACGAGCGGGAGGCCGCCGGTCCGGTCGGTCCGATGCATCCCGCCGTCAGGCGCGAGGTGCTGTCGCATCTAGGCTTTAAGCGCCTCGATCTCGCGTACGTCCATCCGTCGTGGGATCACGAAGGCAAGGCGGTCGAAGGCCTCGACCTTTGCTTCAAGCCTGCGGACGATGCGGTCGCCAAGCTGCCGACGTCGCTGGCCGCCGGTTTTCTTCGCTGGTATTACGCCGCCCTGCCGAACAAGCCCGAAGCCTGGGAGACGATGGTCGCAAGGCTCGAAGCGCTGGACAGCGTAGAGCTGCTGCCGATCTAGGCTCGGCCGTCCGGCGTTTTGACCCTATCCATCGACGGGAACCTGCTATGGCGTAAATAGGCGATCACAATCGGCACTTGCTTTTCTTGGAATCAAGCGTCCGTATAGCGCGATAGCATCGCCGGGGGGAGCGGGGCGAAGTTGCACGGAACAAACGTGCAACTCCCATGGAATGCGTAACCGGAGCGCGGAGTTACCGGAAAAACCGGTGTAATTCCATGGCGATAAGCGCAAACGGGCGCTAACGTCACCTCCGGACCGCTTCAGGCGGGGCCGATAAGCGCAAAAAGGCGCTAACGTCACCTCCGGACCGCTTCAGGCGGGGCCGGTAAGCGCAAAAAAGGCGCTAACGCGGCGTCCGGACCGCTTCAGGCGGGGCCGATAAGCGCAAAAAAGGCGCTAACGCGGCATCCGGACCGCTTCAGGCGGGGCCGATAAGCGCAAAAAAGGCACTAACTCCGCCTCCGGACCGCTTCAGGCGGGGCCGATAAGCGCAAAAAGACGCTAACTCCGCCTCCGGACCGCTTCAGGCGGGGCCGATAAGTGCAAAAAGACGCTAACTCCGCCTCCGGACCGCTCCAGGCAGGGCCGATAAGTGCAAAAAGGCACTAACGCGGCCTCCGGACCGCTTCAGGCGGGGCCGATAAGCGCAAAAAAGGCACTAACGCGGCATCCGGACCGCTTCAGGCGGGGCCGATAAGTGCAAAAAGGCACTAACTCCGCCTCCGGGACGCTCCAGGCAGGGCCGATAAGCGCAAAAAAGGCGCTAACGCGGCATCCGGACCGCTCCAGGCAGGGCCGATAAGCGCAAAAAAGGCACTAACTCCGCATCCGGGACGCTCCAGGCAGGGCCGATAAGCGCAAAAAAGGCACTAACGGGCGTCCGGGACGCTCCGGACAGTGCCGATCTACCGCATCGGTCGCTTACAACAGCTGAAGTTGCGCATGCTTAGCAAACATCTTGTGATACAATTCAAATCTCAGCCATACCGAAGCTGGATGATGCAGTTTAAAGATAGCATGATGCAGCAAGGTCATTCGGGACCAACGGAAGGAAGGGTAGCGCGTTGTCCGCGACACATCATCAGGATTTGATCGTCAAGGTGCTGGGGAACGGCGATTCCCTGGGCACGCCGCGCGTGTATTGCGAATGCGCGGTATGCGAAGAGGCGCGCGGCGCCGGGCTGAACGTCAGGCGGCGTTCCTCCATATGGCTGCGAACGGCGGACGAAGCGCCGCTGCTCGTCGATTGCGGGCCGGACTGGCGCAATCAGATGGAGCGGCTCGGGGCGAGGCGGGTGGAACGGGCGCTGCTGACGCACGCGCATGTGGACCATATCGGCGGCCTGGCCGAATGGGCGGACGCGTGCCGCTGGCTGGAAATGACGGCCGAGCTGCACGCCCCTGCCGAGGTACTCCAGGACGTCTCCATCCGCTATCCCTGGATCGGCGGACGTCTTCTCCACCGGCCGCTCGAACAGGGCGGCGATCTGGCCTACGGCGGCTGGTCGATTCGCGCATGGAAGGTGAACCACGGCAAAAACGGCTATTCGTACGCGTACCGCTTCGATCACCGGGATGGCGGATCGTTCGCCTACTGTCCCGATTCGATCGATTTGTCGGACGAGCAGAAGGCGCCCCTGCGCGGTTTGTCGCTGCTTATCCTGGGGACGAGCTTCTACGAGGAGCCTTATCCGATGTCGACGCGTTCCCTGTACGACGTCAAGGAAGGACTGCGTTTGACCGAGGAGGTCGGCGCGCCTTCCGTCGTCTTTACGCATCTGTCGCACGATATCGACGTCAGACGCGATTACGGGCTGCCGGCATGGGCGCGCTTCGCCGCCGAAGGAATGGAGCTGCGGGTACCCGCAGCAAAAAGAGGGGTCTAGTCCAAAGCGGCTAGCCCCTCTTTTTTGATGCAGCCTGAACGATAACCCGGCCGGGCTTAAGAAGTCAGGCCCGAGATCGCTTGCGCGGCGGGACGTCTGCCGGCTGCCACTTCGCCGACCGCCTGTCCGAACATGCCGAGCGTCATCATGAACAGATCGATGACATGCAGCGCGTCCGGCTGCGGCAGCTTCTGCGCGGCGCCGACGGCCCACACGTAGCGGTAATACAGCTCCCCGGCGTCGTTCAAGCTGAAGTGGCCGAGCGGGAGCCGGCTGTTGACAGCCATGAGCAGTTCGGTAAGTCCGGCGCGCGCTGCCGAAGCGACGGCGGGCGCGACGACGGTGTAAATTTGCAGCAAGCGAATATCGCCGATATCCTCGTCGCCCAGCGGCACGAACGTAAAAGTCAAAAACCGTTCGCCGTCATCTTCGTCGGCGTCGGGCGAGGCGAGCAGGGCGGGAATCGGCACGTCCGGGGACGGTTCGAGAAGTTGGCACGGCAGGCCGGCTTCCTCCAGCGCCTGCTGCAAAAAGCCGAGCTCCGCCAAGTCGCGCGCATTCGTATAGTTGTCCATTAGCTCACCCTCTCAATCGGAGTACAAACCTGGTTGAAGCGGCCGGCTGCGGCCTTCACAGCCGGGTCAGCGCTGCTTCATGCCATTAACGAGCAGCTCGCGCTGCTTTTCGACGTTGCCGTTCAAGCGGTACAGCTCGGCGGTGGAAACGCCGCTGGCCGAGATGAAGTTTTCGACGCGTTTGTATTGCTTGAGGATGCTCTCGTCGCCCGGGCGGTATTCAGGCAGCGCGGCGACCATTTCCAAGATCAGGTTGCTGTGCTGGATTCGCTTGGCCAACTTGGCGGAAGAAGACTTTTCCGCGTTGAAAACGGCTTTGGTGACGCTCCAGGCGCCCGGCTTGGCGGCGCGGTCGCGGCCCATCTGCTTGACCGTTCGCGCCACCTTCATCGTCGCGCCGGCGCCTCCGGCCGCCGCCTTGAGCGGGATGCCGACCTGCGCGCCGACGCCGGTAAGCGTCGCGATATCGCCGGCGATGTTGGTCATCTCCAGACCGATCTCGATCGTACCGCGAATCTGTCGTTTGCGGTTGATGTACTTCATTTCCTTGGCGAGCTCGTAGTCCACGATATCCTTCAGTTCCTGCGCTTCCTCCGCCGAGGCGGTCGTTCCCAGCGCGGTCAGCTCGTCCTTGCGCTGCTTGAGCTTGGCCGGGTCGGTGCCCGCGTTCGTCGTCCACAGATGTACGCCGCCGAGCGTGCGCTTTTTGCCCGCCGTGACATAATCCTTGTTTTTGCCGCCTGCGCCGTAGGCGGACTTGAACTCCCGCTTGGCCGTCGTCATCTTCATGGCGGATACGGTCGCCTTGACCGCATTGTACGTCTTGATCGTAATGGCAATGCCGCTGATGGCGATGCCGACGGCCGGAATGGCCGCGGCGAGACCCGCGGTACCCATATCCAGTATATCCTTGATCGCCTTGACGGTCTTCAGGACGCCTTGGGCCGCTTGCAGGCTGTTTTCCAGCGCGTCGAGCGTGCCGGCCACCGCTTCGTCCTTGCTGAGACCTTCGTCGCTCATGCCTTTTTTTGAACATGTCGTAGATGCCCTTGACGACGCTGAACGCGCTCTTGATGGCGGCGATCGCCTCTCCGACCGAGCCGGCCCAGTCGCTGACCGCGCCCGCATCGCCGATGTCGCCCGTACCGTGGACGACGCCCGCGTCGTTGATGAGCCCCGAGCCGCTTTCGACCATCTTCGTCCCGGAAGCGGCCGTGTCGATGACGCCTTCCGCCACATCCATCTTGGATTGCTCGGGGTCTTTGATCGCGCCGATCGTTTTTTTCATGGCGATGAGGCCGCCTACGCCGGACATGGCGAATTCGAGCGGATTGGTGCCGACGTCCAGGTGGCTCTTCTGGTTCTCGAGCGCTTCCTTCTGGTCCTCGGCGCCCTCGACGCCCTTCAGGTTGTCGATCGCGTCCTCGAGCTGCTCGGACTTGGTGCCGGGCACGAGGGTGCCCAGCTCTTTGAGACTATCCGCCGTCTCGACGCGTTCTTCCGTTCCTTCCTCCGCCTGGGGATTGGAACCGACCGAGGATAGCGCGGCGCCGGATTGCTGCGCCTTGATGTCGGCCAGCTTGTCGCGCGCGCCGGCGATGCCGCCGAGCGCCTTCACCTTTTCCTTGCGGATGAAGCCGTAATCGGAGCCGAACTTCGCGAGCTTCCAGCCGCCCGTCTTGTCGTAAACCTCGAATACGTCAAGCTCTCCGCGATACTTGATCTTGCCGCCGACCATCGTGCTTTCGTCGACTTCGAACGACTCGCCGCCGCCGGCGTCAAGCTCCTTTTTGAAGCTGCGCAGGTGCGCGCCGGCGAGCGAAGTCTGTTTCGAGGCGTTCGGGGACGGCATCGAAGCGGGAAGCTTGGCCGGATCGGTCAGCAACTGGACCAGGGCGGCGTTGCCGAGGGCGCGCTGGAGCTGCAAAATGCCCGCGGGCGATTGCATGCGCTGCAGCGTCGCGGCGGCCGGAACGGCGGACGACCGCGAGGGAACGGACTTGGCCTGCGCGGCCTGCGAGGATGCGGGTCCCGCGGAGCGGGACGCGGCTTGAAATGAGCTCATGAATGCACGACTCCTTGGCGATGGGCGAGTGGCGATAAAGGATTGAAGCGGCAGCCCCGGTCAGTCCCGGGAAGAAGGGCGGCGGTCACGAATGTTGTATCGGCGTGAAAGGGGCGACATGTTCGGGCAATCCGGGCGTAGGGCGATCGGCCATCCGCTGGATCGTCGGCGCGGCTTGATCCGGCGTAGCCGCCGCGCGCTCGCCAAGCTCGTCCGCTTCTTTTTCAAGCGCGGGGTCGTCGTTCAGGCGCATGCCGCTCTTCAACTGGGCGGTCGGCAGCACGCGCCCTTGCCGCTGCTGAACGACGTGGGCAAGCTCGTGGCCGATGATCTTCTGGCCGCTCTGCGTGTCGGGACTGTACTGGCCGGGCGCGAAATGGATGTCGTTGCCCTGCGCGTAGGCGAGCGCGCCTACGCTCGAAGCCTCCGAGGAGTTGGCGTGGACGTTGACGTTGGAAAAGTCGGCGCCCATCACATTTTCCATCTTGGCCTGGACGTCGAGCGGCAGCGCGCCTGGACGTTCCTCCTTGCGCTGCGCGGGGGGCGGCCGTCTCTTCCGGCGACAGCTCGTCCGCGCGCATCATCTGCAGTACGGCCCGGTTGCCGACGGCCCGCTGCATCGCGAGCATCTGTATCGGCTTGCCCTGCTGCGGCTTGTCGGCTTGCCCGGCGCGGGAGGCGGCGGGCTTGCGGTTGTGGGCGTATAGGCGGCTCAAAGTCGCGACCTCTTTTCCGTTCATAGATTTGTTTTCTATTATAGCTTATATTTTCCCGTATAAATACGATTTCGTTTGCCGTAAACGGCTATTTTTTTTGTCGGATTATGGTATGATACGCGTGAATAAAAACGTCTTGGCATCGCCTGACGGCGGACGGAGGGAAGCCATTGACCGCTAGGAACGACAGAGTGGACGAGGGACCGGGCGCGGACGGGAGCTGCGCGATCGCGCTGGACGAAGGCTTGTCCGCGATCGGGGCGCTTCATCGATTCATGGAATCGACCGGCGAACGCTTGGGCTGGTCGCCGCGAACGGCGCTTCAATTGACGCTCGCCTGCGAGGAATTGCTGACGAATATCGCGACTTACGGCTATCCGGACGGCGGCGAGCCCCGGATACTGCTGACCGTGGCCAAGGTCGCGGGCGGCGCGCGTCTTGTGCTGGAGGACAATGCGGCGGCCTTCGATCCGCTGGCCAAAGCCGACCCCGATCTGACGCAGGACCTGGACAGCCGCCCGATCGGCGGGCTCGGCGTTTATTTCGTCAAGCGGCTGATGGACGAACTCGAATACGAGCGGCTCCCTTCGGGCAACAGACTGACGATGATCAAATACGAATAGACGAGGTGCCAGCGATGGAATTGAAATCAGCGGTAAAGGACGGCGTCGCCGTCCTGTCGATAGAGGGCCGTCTCGACGGACAAAACGCATCGGAGGCCGAAGCGGCGTTCGTTCGCTTGGCCGGCGAAGGTCACACCCGGTACGTGCTGGATTTTTCCGCGCTACAATACATTAGCAGCGCGGGGCTGCGGGTCGTGCTCGTCGCCGCCAAAAAGACGAAGGCGCTCAAAGGGAGCTTGATCTGCGCAGGCATGAGCGAAGCGGTGCGCGAAGTGTTCGAGATGTCGGGACTGCTCGGCATTCTCGAGACGGCGGATACGGCGGCGCAAGCGACGGCGGCGCTCGCGGCCCGCTGACGCAGGGCGCGGCGAACGGCGTTCGCAGGCAATCGAAGGGCCGCGGAAGCGGAGGGGGGATGGAGACGATGGACATGCTGTGGGCGGCGGTTGCCCCGGCGCTGGTCGCGGGAGGACTGGCAGGCGGCGCGGCCGTATATTTGGCATGCCGTTCCCGCGTGCGGCAAGCCCGCACGCTGCTCGATATCAGCCTTCAGCTGAACTCGACGCTAAGACGCGGCGAGCAGATCGAGCTGATTATCGAGCGGGCGAAGACGATATTGCCGGTCGAGGCGGCTTCCGTGCTGCTGCTTGACCGGGACAGCCAGGAGCTGTTTTTCGAGGTCGCCACAGGCGGTAAAGGGGAGGAGGTCAAGCGCATCCGCCTCCCGGTCGGCGAAGGGATCGCGGGACTTGTGGCGCAGACGGGCGACAGCATCGTCGTCAACGATCCGGGCGCCGATCCGCGCTGGTCGAGCCGGGTGGCGAGCGCGACCGGCTTCAAGACGCGCAACCTGCTCACCGTGCCGATCGTCAAAGGCGGCCAGGTGGAGGGCGTCCTGCAGGTCGTCAACAAGCGGGGCCGCCGGCCGTTCACCGATCGCGACCGGCAGCTGCTCGAAGCGGTCGCCCAGCCGATGGCGGTCGCGCTCGAGAACGCCAGGCTGTACGAGCAGCTCGAGGGCTCAATGCACGCGCTGGCCGCGACGACCAAGATCAAGGATCGGCTCGAGAGCGAGCTGCAGATCGCGGGCGGCATACAGATGAGCTTTCTGCCGCGCACGATGCCTTCCGCCCAAGAGCCTTACGACGTTTGCGCGCTGCTCAAGTCGGCCAAGGAAGTCGGAGGCGACTTCTACAATTTTTACAAGATCGACCAGAACCGATTGTTCTTCACGCTTGGCGACGTGTCGGACAAGGGCATCCCGGCGGCGCTGTTCATGGCGGTCGCGCTGACGCTGCTCAAGGGCAAGATGAAGCCCGACCTGTCGCCAGGCGAGCTGCTGCGCATGGTCAACGACGAGCTGGCCGCCGACGATCCGATGCTGTTCGCGACGATCGTGTGCGGCGTGTTCGACGCCGAGACCGGCGAGACGACGCTCAGCGAAGGCGGACACTGCACGCCGTATCTCGTGCGGGCAACGGGCGAGGTGCAGCCGCTTAAGCTCAGAAAAAGCCTTCCGCTTGCGGCGATGCCCGAGTCGAGCTACTACGATACGGTCGTGACGCTGTCCGAAGGCGACCGGCTCGTGCTGTATACGGACGGCATTACCGAGGCCGAAAACGTCTCGCAGGAGCAGTACGGCGGCGGGCGGCTGCAGCGGTTTTTGGGGATGACGCCGGGGATGTCGAGCGCCGAGGTGATCGACGCGCTGCTCATGGACGTGTTCATGTTCGCCGACGGCGCGCCGCAGTCGGACGACATCGCGGTGCTGAGCCTGATGAGGCGATCGTGAAGGAGGGGCGCGATTGAGCGGCATCCGAATGTATAGGAACGGCGCGCAGCTGCTCGAGGACGAGCTGCTGCTGCTGGAGGAAGGCATGCGGTCGCTCCTCGGCCCGTCGGGCGAGGACCCTTTCGCCGACCCGCTGGCCGCGCTGCGGGGCCTCGTCGTGACGCCCGAGGAGCTGCTGCGCGCGGCGCCGGAGGACGAGACGGCTTCCGAGCGTTGGCGCGCCTTCGCCGCCCGGCGGCAAGAGGCGGAGTCGCGAATGGCGGAAAGCGAGCGGCAAGCAGCCGCTTCGGGGAACGCGCTGCCGCTGACGCTTCTGACGGAGCGGCTCGGGCTGTCGCGATGGGAAAGGCGGCTCGTCGTGCTGGCGATCGCCGGAGAATGCAGCCGGCGGTACGAAAAGTGGTTCGGCTACCTGAACGACGACGTGACGCTCAAGGCGGCGACGCCGGATCTGGCGCTGCGGCTGCTGTGCGACTCGGCGGACGAGCGGGCCGAAGGGCGCCGCGCGCTCGCGGGGACGCGGCTGCGCCGCCTGCTGCTCGATGCCGGCGAGGAGGCTCGCGCGCGAACGCCCGGCTTCCGCGAGCCGCTGCGGCTGGATCCGCGCATCGTCAGCTTCGTGTTGGAGGCGGAGCCGCTGGATGCGCGGCTCGACGGTATCGCGAGCCGCTACGGCCCGGACGACGCGGAATTGCCGGCGCTGCCCGCGAACGACGAGGCGTGGCGCGTGCTCGCGCCGCTGGCCGAAGCGCGGGAAGCGCGGGCGCATTCGCACTGGCCGATGGCGCAGCTGTGGGGGCCGGCGGGCGCGGGCAAGCGGCTTCGCGTCCGTCGGCTGGCGGCGGCGCGTGGACAGGCGCTGCTCTGCGCGCAGGTCGAGCGGCTGCCGGCGGAGCCCGCCAAGCTCGCCGCCGCGCTCGCGCAGCTCGTCAGGGAAGCGCTGCTCGGCGGCGCGGCGCTGTGCTTTGCCGAAGGGGAGGGCGCGAAGGCGCCGGACCCGGCGCTGCTTGGCGTATACGGCGATGCCCTCGCCGGCTATGCGGCTTGCGCCGCGCATCCGCTCGTCTGCTGGTGCAGCCGCGAACGGCGTACGCCGCACAGCCTGCCTGCGGCAGAAGGGCGCATGTTCTGGCAGGCGGAGGTCGGCCTGCCGGATGCGGCGCGGCGCGAGACGCTATGGATGGCTTCGGCGTCGGCGGGACGCGAAGGCATCTCCGGGCCGATGCCTCAACGGTACGAGGGAGGCCTGTTCAAAGAGATCGCCGACAAATACCGGCTGTCGCCCGGTCAGACCGAGCAGGCCTGGCGCCAGGCGCGGACGCTCGCCGCAGGGTCAGGACATGCGTGGCCCGCCGCCGCGGAGCTCGAGGAAGCCGCGCGCGGCCAGTTTCGCCACCGGCTGGCGGAGATGGCGGAGCGGATCGTGCCCAAGCGGAGCTGGAGCGACCTGGTGCTTCCGCCGGAGCCGCTCGCGCTGCTGCGCGAGGCTTGCGGGCGATTCGCGCATCGCGGGCGCGTGCTCGAGGAGTGGGGATTCCGCGACAAGCTGCCGTACGGCACCGGACTCCATCTGCTGCTTGCGGGGCCGCCCGGAACGGGGAAGACGATGTCCGCCGAGATCGTCGCCGGCGAGCTCGGACTCGACATGTACCGGATCGACCTGTCCCGCATCGTGAGCAAATACATCGGCGAAACGGAGCAGCGGCTAAGAGAGCTGTTCGCCGAAGCGGAGCAGAGCGGGGCCATCTTGTTTTTCGACGAGGGCGACGCCCTGTTCGGGAAGCGGACCGAAGTCAAAGACGCCCACGATAAATATGCCAACATGGAAGCGGCTTATTTGCTGCAGCGGATCGAGGCGTACGACGGGGTGACGATTCTGGCGACGAACCTGTTGCAAAATATGGACGAAGCGCTTTTGCGGCGGATGAGCGCGGTGATCAAGTTTCCGGCGCCCGACGCCGCGGACCGCGAGCGCATTTTCAAGACGCATCTGCCGCCGTCCGTGCCGACCGGGGACGATCTGGATCTCGCATTTCTGGCCGCAAGACTCGACGTCGCCGGCGGGCATATCAAAAATATCGTGCTGACCGCCGCTTTTTTGGCGGCGGGCGAAGATCGGCCGATCGGCATGCCGCATCTGGTGCGCGCGTCGGCCCAGGAATTGCGCAAGATGGGGAAAATCTGGGTCAAAGACCATTTTGCGCCCTATGACGGCGAAACCGATGCAAGTTTTGGATAGCCACTGTGCGAAAATGCCGATATAATGAATTTATTGGCGAAAAATGTAGCAATCTGCTTTTCGACCAAGGTTATCATTACTATCGCCTGCGAGAGGGGTGTCATCCATCGGCTCCTACACCGCGATCGCGGAGGTCGGTTCCAGCCTGCTGAAGCTGCTTCGCGAACAGCTGTCGCCCGATCCGATCGTCCGTCCCGACTTGATCGGCCTGGCTTCGCCGGCGGACAAAGGAGACCTTAGCTTGTCTCTGTATCTCGTCGGCGTCCGCGAGAGCGGGGGAAGCCAGAAGAAACGCGATGCAGGCGCAGGGCGGCCAGCTCCGCTTTCCGCCGCTGGCGCTGGATCTTACATATCTCATCACCGCGCATTCGGCCGCGGAGCCGCTCGCCCGAACGCTGGACGAGCATCTGATGCTGGGCAAGGTGATGCAGACGCTGTACGACAACGCCGTGCTTCGGGCGCCTTATCTAGAAGGCTCGCTCGCGATGTCCGGCGAGGAACTGCGCATCACGTCGGAGAACATGGATACGGATCAACTGGTCCGGCTGTGGCAGTTCGGCGATCTGCCTTACAAACTGTCGCTCGTCTACCGGGTGGGCCCGATCCTGCTGGAGTCGAACCGCGTGAAGCCGGGACCGCGCGTCGTCGAGCGACGCATCACGCTGCGCGACATCGGCGAAGGAGAGCCGCGATGAGCGCCGCATCGACCTTCGTCTCACGATGCTCCCTGGTCGTATATCCGATCGACGCCTGGACGGGGCGGGCGCTCGCCGGGGCCGACGTGGTCGTGCGGCTGGAGGGACTGCCCCACAAGCCGCTGCGCACGGCGGACGGCGGATTTGCGTTCATGGACGTGCAGGCTGCCGCTTGTAGTTTGACGGTATCCGCGCCGATGCGGCTCGCCTCGCGGAGGGACGTCGATTTGACTGCGCTCCCGGCGCGGTCGCCTGTCGTCGTCGCGCCGCTGCTGCCCGGTTCCAGGCTCGCGGCGCCGCCGGGCGCGACGGGGCTTGCCCTGCTGGCGGTCGGCGCGGACGGCAAACCGGTGCCGGACCTCGATATTTACGCATGGATCGAAGAGGAGAGCTGCGTCCGGGGCAGGCTGGCCGACGAACTGCCGGCCGGCTCGGACAAGCTTCGCTGCGCTTCGGAAGGCGGCCGGCTGCTGCCGGGCGATCACTTCATCCTCATGGAGCGCGGCGGAAAGGCGAAGGAGCGCTGCAGGGCCGGCCCGGACACGGGCCAGCCGGGACTGCTGTCGCTTGAGGCGCCTGCGATGCGGGACTGGCGTCGCGGCGCATTGCTGCTGCCTGCGGCCGAGGCGCGCACCGACCGCGAAGGGGCGGCGACGCTCGCGCTGCGCGGCGCTTATCCGCAGCGGTTCCGCGTTCACGCGGAGCTGGCGCTCGGCAAGAAGCGGACGCGCGCCGAATGGACCGCAAGCGGCGGGACGGTGACCCCGCAAGCGCGCATCGAATGGCCCGCCGGCTGACGGCGGCGCATAAGCGGCCGACCGCTTGAGGAGCGGCGGCCGCGCGGACAATGGGCATGACGATGTCGCGCCCGCGGCGGTTGGCTGCGGGCGCGGCGGCGATTGTTATAGATTATCGAAAGGCCGCGGTCAGGAGGGCGTGCCTCGGACGCCGGAATCGCAATCGGGCTCTATCGATTCGGACCGGCAGCCCGGGCAGCCCGCCTGTACCGCGGCGATCAACCCACCAGCAGAGAGGAGGAACTGGCCGCTTACGGATGCCGCATCAAGGTCGACATCAGGATGCATCCGTGAGGGAGCCGGGGAGTATGGCAGATTATTTGTCGCCTGGGGTATATGTAGAGGAATTCGAGAGCGGGTCCAGACCGCTTGAGGGCGTCAGCACCAGCACGGCCGGTTTTATCGGTCTTGCCCAACGCGGCGCGGTAGAGGGGCTGCCCTTGCTCGTGACCGGTCCCGCCGATTTCCAGCGCGCGTTCGGTTCTTATTTGTCCGAGAGCGCCTTCGGCAGTTATCGTTATTTGGCTTACGCGGTCGAGCAGTTTTTCATGAACGGCGGCTCTCGCTGCTACGTGATGCGGGTAGCGCCTTCCGACGCGAAGCCCGCTACGAACGGCGACCGGTTGGCGGACGCGCTCTCCATCTCCGCCAAAAATCCCGGCGCATGGGGCAATCTCGTCAGCGTATCGCTCGCGCCGGCGAGCAAGGCGAAGACGCAGATTTACGAAGTGACCGACAAGCGCTACCGCGTCAAAAACGCCAACGGCTTTTACGCGGGAGACGTCGTCTCGTTCGCGGCCGGCGGCGAGGTTCAACTTGCCCGCATCGTCAGCGTTCAGGACAATATCGTCGAGCTGGCCGAGCCGCTGGACGGCGACGTCGTCGATACGGCGCTGCTGCCGTCCAAGGTCTTGTCGACGAGCGAATTTACGCTGACCGTCGCGTTCGGCGACGAAGTCGAGATTTTCGAGAAGGTATCGCTGAATCCCGAAGCGCCTTCTTACTTGGACAAGGTGGCCAGCCGCTCCAACCTGGTGGACGTAACCGCGCTCGTCACTTCGACTGCGGCGACCGCGCCCTTCGAGCAGCTGACGGGCGACGCCGAAGGCGTGCTCGAGTTCGTTCTGACGGGCGGCAGCGACGGCACCGTGGGCAATCTTTCCGCCGCCGATTTTATCGGCGAAGACCGCGGACCGGGCCGACGCACGGGCATCCAGTCGTTCATCGACAACGACGTGGTCAGCATCATGGCCATTCCCGGCGTGACCGATCCGAACGTCCAGCTGTCGCTCGTCGCGCACTGCGAGAATCTCGGCAGCCGCTTCGCGATTCTCGACATTCCGCGAGAAAAGACGAAGGTAGCGGACGTGCTTACGCACCGCGACCTGTTCGACTCCAGCTACGCGGCGCTTTACAATCCGTGGCTGTCGGTATTCGATCCGCTCGACAAGCGCAACATTTTCGTGCCGCCGTCCGGCACGATGGCTGGCATCTATTCGCGCTCCGATACGACGCGCGGCGTTCAGAAGGCGCCGGCCAACGAAGTGCTCCGCGGGGTCGTCGGACTCGACGTGCAGTACAACACCGGCGAACAAGACATCCTGAATCCGGCCGGCGTCAACCTGATCCGCTCGTTCACCGGCCAGGGCATTCGCGTATGGGGCGCCCGTACCGCGTCTTCCAATTCGCTATGGAAATACATCAACGTGCGCCGTCTGTTCATTTTCCTGGAAGGTTCGATCAAGGCAGGCACGAACTGGGTCGTATTCGAGCCGAACAACGATCAGCTTTGGGCTCGCGTGCAGCGCACGATCGACGCCTTCCTGACGCGCGTATGGCGAGACGGGGCGCTCGTCGGCTCCAGCCCGTCCGAAGCGTTTTTCATCGATATCGGCCGCTCCACGATGACCCAGGACGATATCGACAACGGACGCCTCATCTGCGTTATCGGCGTCGCGCCGGTCAAGCCGGCCGAGTTCGTCATCTTCCGCATCACGCAGAAGACCGGCTCCGAATAAAGGACGGCAAGTCAGCTTAGCGCCGTCCGCCGGCCGGAGGCGCCGCACGATATTCACGGAAGGGGATACCCATGACAGGAGAACGTACAGATCCGTACCGCAATTTTAGATTCCGCGTTGAGCTCGAAGGCTTGCAGCAAGCCGGCTTCAGCGAAGTGTCGGGCTTCGACGCTTCGTTCGACGTCATCCAGTACCGCGAAGGCAACGAAGTCATCACGCCGCGCAAGCTCCCGGGGCTGGCGCGTTACGGCAATATCAGCCTCAAATGGGGCGCTACCGACTCCCTGGAGCTGTGGGAGTGGATCCAGGACTGCGTCAACGGCACCGTTGAACGCAAGACGGTCACGATCATCGCCATCGACGAGGAAGGCACGGACGTGGCGACCTGGCAGGTCATCGAAGCCTGGCCGGTGCGCTACACCGCGCCGAACTTCAACGGCCAAGGCTCCGAAGCGGCGATCGAGCTGCTCGAACTGGCGCATGAAGGCATGACCCGCACGCAATAATTCATATCCTTAAGCCCCTCGGGGCGGCTGGAGAGCTGACCGGCAGGACGCGATTCGCCTGTCGGCAGCTTCCGGCATTGTTCCGAACGAAGAGGATATCACTCGTTCCGATGCTAGCCTTATGTAGGAGCGTTCGATGAATCTTCGGCAAATCTCTGAAGTAACCGGTTGCCAGAAGCGCAGGTCGCTACGACCGACCCGCATTTCTAGCAGTCCGACGTTACATCCAGACGCCAGCCGGCTTGCGCGGACAGGAAGTCCGCATGGCTGATCGCGATTTTTATTTTCAGATCGGAGGAGCATCATGGCCTTTCAAACCGAATATGAATTCGAGCTTCCCCGCGGGTATGTCGACGATGCCGGCAATTTGCACAAGCGCGGCGTCATGCGGCTGGCGACGGCCGCCGACGAGATTTTGCCCATGCGCGATCCTCGCGTTCAGCAGAATGCCAGCTATTTGACCGTCATCCTGCTCGCGCGCGTCGTGACGCGTCTCGGTGAGCTGAAGCACGTCGATACGAAGGTGATCGAAAAGCTGTTTACGGCAGACCTGTCCTATCTTCAAAATATATACCGTCAGATCAACGACCTTGAAACACCCAAACTGCAAACCGCATGTCCGAAATGCGACCACGAGTTCGAGGTGGAAGTGGATTTTTTGTCCGTAGCGGAGGGCCTCTCGTAACGTATGCCGCTGAGCGGCTGTACGAGGAGGTCGGCTTTATCGCTTATTACTTCCATTGGCCGCACGACGACATCATGAACATGGAGCATCGCGAGCGCAGGCGATGGTGCGACGAGATCTCGAAGATCAACAAGAAGCTGAACGACGAGCCCGATAAAAGCAATCCGTTCGACGTATTCGGCAGGAGGTGACGGGCGTTATGGGGGCAAACGGGAATACCCGCGACGTGCTCGGCAGCTTCCGTTTCGACGTCGAGCTGGACGGAATGCTGGTAGCCGGCTTTTCCGACGTGCAGGGGCTCGAGTCGCAGACGGAATACGAGGAATATCGCGAAGGCGGCGTGAACGGCTATACGCATCGGTTTCCGAAAGGAACGCGTTTCGCCCAGATCGTGCTCCGGCGGGGTTTTTCCTCATCCTCGGCCTTGTGGGACTGGTACGATCAGACCGCCCGCGGCGCGGTCTCGCGCAAGAGCGGATCGATCATTTTATACCGTCAGGACGGAGAAGAGCTTTGCCGTTGGAATTTTTTCGAGGCTTATCCGGTCAAATGGACGGGGCCCTCGCTCGATGCAAGGTCGAGCGACGTCGCGATCGAATCGGTCGAGCTGGTGCATAACGGCATCAAGGCGATATTCTCCAAAAAATAGAAAGGCGGTATGGAATTGCGGCCGTGCCGACCGCAGGCGTTCCGCGCGGAAGGAGGGGGGAGCATGAAGCGATTGACAGAAGGTCTGCGCCGTCCGTCGGCAGCCGGCGCGAAGCCGGGGAACGGCGCCTTCGCCGAAGCGATCAAGCGCAAATACGCGTCGCTTCGCGGTCAGGGGCGATCGTCCCGGCCCGCGCTCGTGTTCCGCGCGGTTCCGACTTCGGCCAAACGCGCGCAAGCGGCGAATGCGCCGCATGAACGCAAGCTGCCCCGCTCCGCTCCGTCTCCATTAATGCCGATCGTCTCACCGATGCGAAGCGAGGTTCGCATCATCGTCAAGGAGCGCGTCGTCGAACGGCAGACCGTCGTCGTACGCGAAGTCGAGCGCATCGTGAGAGAGCAGCGGATCGTAAGGGAGCAGGCGATTCAATCGCCATATATCCCAGCGCATCCCGGAACTGAAGCCGGTCGGCGAGATCGCGGCCTCGAAGCGACGGACGCGGCGCACGGCGCTGATGGCCCCGCTTCGCGGCAGCATCGCATTGACGGAAGCGAACGCAAGGCGCCATACAACAGCAGCCGCGAAAACGAGCGCCAAAATCGCCAATCGGAAACGAGCGCGCGCATCGCGCAGGAGCGCAAGGCGAAGGACGCAGACCGCGAGCGGGGACGACAAGCGCGCCTGCCGAATGCGGACATGCGTGGACGCGGACAACAAGAGGGTCGACCTTATGCTCGCGACCATTCGTCGTCCCTTCAGCCGCTTCGAAAATCCCCGCCGGATCGGCCAGATCCCGAACGAACGGAAACGGGCGACGGGCAGCGCGGCGTCGGAGCGGAGGAACGATCGGCTGGCGGGAGCGCCGTACAGAACCGATCGGGTGCGGACGAGGCGACGCTGTCGCAATCGGAACGCTCGTCTATTCTCAATCCGCGGCAAGAAGTCGGATTAACCGAACCTGAGCGCAGCGGCGTTCAGCCTGCGCTGAAGTTAAACGGCGGCCGTCCCGTCGAAGCGCGTCTTGCCGACTTGAAGCCGGCTTCGGCCGATTCGCTGCGCCAAGGGGCGGCGGTTGAAGCTTCCAAGCCAACCCTTTCGGGGAACGCATCGACCCATCCGCGCGCGAAGCGGCAGGAGGTGCGGGGGTCAGCACAAGCTGGCGCCGATTCCCGGAGATGGCGAGCGCGAGTTCTGCATCGACCTACCATTAACGATGGAAGCTTGCCCGGCACGGAACTTCTAAAGCCGAAGCATATTAAAAAAGGGATCGCATTGTCGGCGCCGGCCATTCGCCAGTTGCTGACACGTCTGGTCGCCGCCCAGGCGGGCAAGGCATTTTCCGCCGTCAGACAATGGACATTGTCTTCTCCGGGATTTGTGCATGCGCGCGTGCGCCGGCAGCGACGCGACGAGGCGAACACTATAGCTCCTCAGGCTAGCGCATTGCGGTCGCATGCGAGCGCAAGCGCGAGGTCGGCGAATGCGAACACCGCGCACGCGGCCCATCCGGCTCCCGGCATCGATAAGGAGAAGGAGACGGAGAATCGTCCCGATACGCAGCCCTCTCTATCGGACGTCCATCGGTCTTCAGAGTCATCGTCTGTCGCCGGTCGGGAGTCGATCACTCCGCAAAACGGCCGTCGAAGCGACCTGCCACGTTCAGTCTCGACGGCGAGCGACTTATCCGGAACGGATGCCGGCACGGCACCTAACGCTGAGGGTGTCGGGCAACGAAACGAAGCTTTTCTTGGCGCCGATCATGCAATTAACGCGGCGGAGGGCTCGCAATCGATAGATGCCGGAAGCGGAGCGACCGGGCCTGATGCGCAAGGCGCGCCGTATTTCACGGGGCATTTAAAGAACGACAACGCCGAGCGCACGCAGCTGGAATCGCGGGGAGAGCCTGGAAGCAAGGCGCCTCATTTCATACAACGGTCGAATGCCAAAGCGCGTATCGACCTTAGATCGCCCAACGGCGGAGCCAGACTCGACGGAGCGACGCGCGAAGATTCGAAGCCAGGCCCTAGCGAGCGCGGCGACATCGATGCCGGGATCAACGAAGAAGCCGACAACCGGGCAATGGACGCGACGACCGATCATCGGGTTAGGCTGAAGACTTTCGGCCAAACGGCGCGCGCGCTGGAAAATGAAGCGGCGGCATCCCAAATGGCGCTTTTGTCTGGCGGCACTGGACTTGACGATGCTAGATTTGAGGAACGAGCAAGCGTATGGCCGCTACGCCTGTCGCTGTCCGCCAGAATCATTGGGAAAGATGCGCTTAAGGGGGAGGCGGAGCCTCGGGTCGGCGTGTTGGTGCACAATGTCGCGCGCCGGGCATTCGTGCCGGGAGCGCCATCGAACCGCTTGAATCGTGCGTACGGCTCCCGATGGCAGCAGCCGGAGGCGAGTGCGCCCGCTTTTCGAACGGACGTTTCGACGGCTGGGAAGGATGCGGACAATGTCCGGCGGTCAGATCATGCCGGTGCCGTGACGCATTCGCGGGAGCCTTCCGCGATTCGCGCTAACGAGCGCGCTGTCGTTTACGAGAATGCCGGCGATCGAACGGCAAGCAGCCGCCGCGGGGACGTCATCGGCGCCCGCCGTCATCAAGCAAATGACGGCATCGAGGGGCGAGCGTCGGATACGATATCGCCTAAGCGGTCACGGCTTTCTCCCCGTTTTTCGGGGCGATTGCCGGCTGAAGCGGCCGTGCGACCATCGAATGCCAGAACGACGACGCTGCCTGGCGGCAGCCGCATCCTTCTAAGGACGGCAGGCAGCCGTGGCTTGGACTTTAACTTAAAAGGCCAAAGTGGCTCGGCCCCCGCGCTGGTGCTTAAACGCCATGCAAAACGGGGACTGCCCGCCGAAGGCCGATCGATCGATGTCAGACGGCAAGGCGGGCCGCAGCGAATGCAAGCGTCTAACGCGCCCAAGACGAACGGCGGCGCTTCGCCAACCAGTCGAAATCCGAGTCCGGAGGAAGCGCGTACGCCGACGGAAAAAGGCGCTGCCGTCCGAGCGTTGCCGGCTAATAGTAAAGGAACGTTGACTGCCGGTACTCCGATGCTCGTTTTAAAGCTCGGCGCAGTCCGCAGCCTGCCGTCCAAACCGCCAAGCGAAGCGCGGACAAGCCTCGAACGTCGCGCACAGACAAGTGCGCCGATAGTCAAAGACCGATCCTTAAGCCACGCCGCCGCAATAGCGATGCGAAACGAAGTCGACCCATCTTGGTCGGGCTCTCGGCTTACGGATCTGCCGACCCGGCGTCGCGGCGGCGGCATGCGAGCCGGCGCGCTGCTTTTTAGAGACGGCATCGAAGAACGCCAGCGCATGCGGACAGGAGTAAGCCGCGAAGCAAGCTTACGCGACAAGCTGCACACGAACGCGATGCCGGCTGAAAAAGCGGGTTCGGCAGCGAGGGTTACGCGCGCGTCGATTTTACCGTCCATTCAGCGGCAATTGCGTAACGCCCCGATGCAACGATCTGCAGCCTTGCGGCCGCGTGCGTTGCATCGCGATCAACCTGGCGAATCTGCGACAGACGTGCCTGCAGCCAGGCTCGTGCTGCGTGATCGGTCGAGGCCGGCTGAACCGCGGCCGGGGGCGTATGCGGCACAAAGCATAGGCTCTTCGCGGAACATTGCAGCGAAGCCAACGATTCAAACCGCCGGCCGATACGCCGAAGATGCCGGCAAACCATCGGTCTTAGATACCGGCAAACCATCGGTCTCAGCTACCGGCAAACCAGCGGTCGAAGCCGCCTACCTTTCGGTAGAACCCGTCTACCTTTCGGCAGAGCCCGCCGGCATTCCGCCGGTGAAAGGGACTGCGCTTCCGCGAGGTCCCGGCGACGTCGAGCTCGGCGCAGCGCCAGCATCTGCGAGCGTCGTCGATGCTCGGCAGGGCGATCGAGGGTCGAACGGCGAACTTGTGAATGCGACGGCGAAGGCTGCACGGGAACTGCGTCCGGCGCAACGAGCGGCGAACATGCAAATCGCGTATGGCAAGGCAAAGAATTGGCAAGTAAGACGGGAGCAAGCGGGTCGGCAAGAAAACGGCTCCGGAAAGTCCGAAGCCGCGACGATCGGAAATAGAACGAGAAATGCTAGGCTCGTATCCAACGCGCCTGTCGCTCAGAAGCATGATCGCAAACGGACGATGCCGGGGGCGTCTGCGGCAAGGACGACGTTCGCGATGCGTTTCCCGAATGCGCAGCGGGTGCTGTCGCCGGGGGGAGCAGAGGGAGCATGCGATACCGCGGATCGCTCTTGCGGCGCGGAGTCATCGTATCGCTTCGCAAGCGTCGTCCGCTGAGCTCGCGTCTCCTCGCTCGATGTCGCTGCAAGGCATGTTGACGCCAGACCGTCCAGGGGCGGGGCCGCCGTTCCATGCGCGTCGGAACGCCGCTCCGCATTCGCCGACTTCCGCTCGTTCGACAAGCGCGAATGGGGCCGCGGGCTCGTCAGGCTCGGTTGTCGCGCAGACGAACCGCGCGGCTTCCGGGAACGCTGCGCGGCCTGCTTCGGCGCTTGCAGCCGCGCTGCGTCTGCGCGGCGAGCAGTCGTCAGGGGCCCCGCTCGCGCAGCCAGGACGCGAGCCTGCCGCAGAACTGCGGCTGCGCGGCGAGCAGTCGTCAGGGGCCCCGCTCGCGCAGCCAGGGCGCGAGCTTGCCGCAGAACTGCGGCTGCGCGGCGAGCAGTCGTCAGGCGCCCCGCTCGCGCAGCCAGGGCGCGAGCCTGCCGCAGAACTGCGGCTGCGCCGCGCGCACCAAGCCGGTGCAGCGGGAGCGCGTCCCGAGCCCGCGCCGGCTGCGGAGCTGGAGCTGCGCCGAACGCCCAAGGCTAGCGCGCCTAATCAGCCGCAGCAGGCGCAGCCCGCCGCGCAGGAGCCTGCGCGGGTCAGCGCCGAGCAGCTTCAGCAGGCGGTGCGCGAGCTGCCGGAGCTCGATCCCGAGCGGCTCGCCGACACGGTGTACACGGCGCTGATGCGCCGGATGAAGTTCGAACAGCGTCTTAGCGGATATTGACGGAGGAATTCACGATGGCCTTGTCCAAAGCCAAAATCGTCATCATCAAGAGCAATTCGCAGGAGACGGTCGACGTGCTGTTCAATCCGGGCGAATATATGCTGCAAGCCGGCAACAGCTATTCGTGGCATGCCGTGCCCGGCCTGCAATCGCCGATCGCCCAGTTCGTAAGCGGCGAGGCGACGACGCTGACGATGGATCTTTTTTTTCGACACGTACGAAAAAGGCACCGACGTGCGCGCGCATACGGCGAAGATCAGCGGGCTGCTGCAGGTCGACAGCGACCTTCATGCGCCGCCCTTGTGCAGGTTCGTGTGGGGCTCGCTCAACTTCAAGGGCGTCGCGGAGAAGGTGTCGCAGCGGTTCACGATGTTTCTCGACACCGGCATTCCGGTGCGGGCGACGCTGAACGTCACGCTGCGCGCGGTGCTCAGCATGACGGAGCAGTACCAGCAGGTGCCGCGCCAGTCCGCCGACCGCACGAAGCAGAAGACGCTGAAGCAGGACGAGCAGCTGTGGATGCTCGCCGCCGAGGAATACGAGGACCCGGGCAGATGGCGGGCCATCGCGGAGGCCAACGGCATCGACAATCCGCGGCGCCTGCCCGCGGGTCGCAAGCTGATCATCCCGAGATTGGAGTGAAGAAGATTGACGGTCAAGTTCGATACGACGACGTACGAGATGTCGCAGCTTGAGAGCAAGTACCGTTCTTTTTTCGCTCCGGCGTTCGAGATTCTCATCGACGGTCAGAACCTTGTGCGGATCGGCGCGGCCGTTCAAGGCCTGCGCGTGACGTCGCGTACCGGCATGTTTTCGGATCACTTCAGCTTCCGCATCTCGAATGCCTTCGATCCGGTCGCCCGGTCGCTTAAGTGGCTCGGCTCGCTGGTGGACGTCGGCAAGTCGATCACGATCAAGATGGGGTATACCGACCGCTTCGAGACGGTTTTTGAAGGCCTTGTGACCGGCGTCGGCGTCGACTATCCGACGGGCGGGCTGCCGGTCGTGAGCGTCAAGGGCATGGACAAATCGATGCTGATGATGCGAAGCAAACAATCGAACCAGTGGAAGGACAAGAAGGCGAGCGACGTCGCCCGTCAGATCGCCTCGAAGTACGGACTGACGCCCGACGTCGACGATACGATGACGCCGATCCCGCGCATCGAGCAGCACCGGGCGAGCGATTTTCACTTTTTTGCACGCGCTGGCGTTCGAAAACGAACGGGACTTCATGGTCGTCGGATCGAAGCTGTACTTTAAAAAGCGCAATCCGTCGGCCGCCGAGGTGCTCACGTTAACGTACGGGAAGAGCTTGCTGAGCTATTCCGCGGAGGTGGACATCTCGAACCAGGTGACGCAGGTCGTCGTACGCGGGATCAATCCGGAGACGCACGAACCGATCGAAGCGAAGTCGAAGGCGGTCGACATTATCGGTACGAACGGTCGCTCCGGCCCGAACATCATGGGCGCGCTCTCTTCCTACTTGATAGAGACCGAATTCATGGAAGATACGACCGTCGCGGCCGCGCAGAAGCTGGCGGATTCGATCATGCACGACAAGGCGATGGAATTGGTGACCGGGGCGGGCACTTGCGTCGGAATTCCCGAGCTTCGCGCCGGCCGGTTCATCAAACTGCAAAACGTCGGTCGCCAGTTCAACCAGCCGATGCTGCTGAACAACGTCGTGCACGCCATCGATACGAACGGTTACGTCACCAGCTTCAACGTGGAGGGGAACGCGATATGATGGGGCAAGATTACTCGGGTTCGCGGCCTAATGCGGGCAGCGTCAACGGCGTCATGGTCGCCACCGTCACGAACAACAGCGATCCGGAGAAGCGCAATCGCGTCAAGCTCAAGTTCGCGGTGCGGGAAAACGATAACGAAACCGACTGGGTGCCGATCGCTTCGCTTATGGGAGGCAACGACCGGGGGACCATGTTCGTTCCGGAGGTAGGGGACGAGGTGCTCGTCGCTTTCGAGATGGGCAGCCTCAAGCTTCCTTACGTCATCGGCAGCCTGTGGACCAAAAACGCCCTGCCGCCTGCCAAGCACGATAAAAACGACATCCGCAAGATCCGGTCCCGCGGCGGGCACGAAATGCTTTTTCAAGATACCGACGGCGACGGCAAGATCACGCTGAAGACCGCCAAAGGCTTTAAAGTCGATATCTCCGAAAAAGAAAACAAAGTCGAGGTGGCGACGAACGACGGCGTTCAATCGGTCGTGCTGACCGGGGGCGGGACGGGCACGGTCGTCGTCAAGTCGTCGGGCGCCAAGATCACGCTCGACAAGAGCGGCAAGATTACGATCGAAGCGCCGAATGCCGTCGAGATCAAGGGTACGCAGATAAAAATCGAGGCTTCGGCCCAGCTCAGCTTGAAAGCATCGGCAAGCATCGATATGAAAAGCGACGGCATCATCAATATCAAGGGCTCGCTCGTCAAGATCAATTAGCAACCCTTCCGGCGATCGCCGGCGATTCCCGGCAAGGAGGAACGGTCATGACCGCTTCATTTCTAGGCAAAGGCTGGCGTTTTCCCGTAGGCGTCGACGCGACGACCGGACGCATGCTCATGTCGGAGGGCGAGGACGATATCGCGGAGGCGATCCGCATCGTGCTCATGACGTCGCGCGGCGAGCGCGTCATGCGTCCCGGCTTCGGCAGCGGTCTGTCGGGATACGCCTTTTCCGGACTCGACGAGACGACGCTGCGTCTGCTGGAGAGCGACGCGCGCGAGGCGATCGTCGTCTGGGAGCCGCGCGTCAAGGACGTGGAGGTGCGCGCCGAGACGGATCCGTCCGAGCCCGGCCGCATCCGGTTGTCCGTGGACTATGTCGTCCGGTCGACGAACAATCTGTTCAACCAGGTATACCCGTTCTATCTCGATGAAGGCACCAAATAACGTGAAAGCGCAGCGGGAGGAAGAAAGGGCATGAAGCCAGATGCAACGGAGAGGACGGGCATGCGCCTGCCTCCCCCCGATCGACGGCAGCGACGTCGCCGCGTTCGCGGAGCGCTTCAGGACGATGGCGCCTCATTACACGCCGGAATGGCGGTTCTCGCCGGACGATCCCGACGCGGGCACCGCCTTGTTTTTCCTGGCGGCGGAGATGCTGGAGGAGAACGTCAAGCGCTTGAACCGCGCGCCGCTGAACAACTTCATAGCCTTCCTCGACCTGCTTGGCGTCAAGCTTCAACCCGCTCGCGCGGCTCGCGCGACGGCCGTTTTTCGATTGGCGGACGGAGCCTACGAGCCCGTTTACGTTCCGCAAGGGACGCAGTTGACGGCCGAAGCGCCCGACGGCGGCGAGGACATCTCGTTCGAGACGGAGCATGCGCTACTCGTGACGCCGGCCAGACTCGTCGAGTGGATCAACGTCCATCCCCAGCGGGACCTTATCGTGCGCGCTTCCGGCGCTTACGAGGACGAGACGGCGGCAGGCGCCGCGCCGGAGATCGCGATATTCGGATCGGAAGGGGACGATCTTCAGCGGCACGAGCTTTATATCCGTCACGACCGGATGTTCGAGCTGAATCATCCGGCGCGGCTGACGCTGTCCTGGTTCAACGCCGCCAAGCGATACGCCGAGCCCGAGCTGGCGCGCGGCTTGGCCGACACGGATTGGCTCGAATGGTCCTGGTACGACGCGTCTGCCGGCGATTGGCGGCTGTTCGACCGGGTGACGAGCGTTCGCAACGAAGTGACGCTTTGGAAGACGTCGCCGGGACGCGTCGGCACAGCCGCCGTCGGTGACACGGAAGGGCGATGGATACGCGCGCGTGTAAAACCCGATCCCGACGGTCTCGCGGTCTCCCCGGCGCTCGCCGGACTGCCGGAGGTCGAACGGCTGTCGCTGCGGGGAGAGCACGATCTGGCGTCGGATTCCGCCGGCATTCCGCCGGCGCTGCTATATTCCGGCGACCTGGAGCTGGATGCCGAAGGCTTTTTCCCGTTCGGGCAGCAGTTTTTCCAGTACTCGTTGTTTCATCTCGCTTGTCCCGAAGCTTTCAGCAAAGAGGGCAGCCGCCTGACGCTGCGGTTCGACGCCCGTTTCGATCCTTGGGAGCTCCGCATGGCGCCCGATCCGGAAGTCCGCTGGCGGATGGTCATGCGTACGGCCGACTTTGCGCGCAAGCCGCCTCAGCGTCTTTTCGTCCGGCGCGTGCTGTGGGAGTATTGGAACGGCGAGAGCTGGATGCGCCTTCCCGGCAGCGGCCGCTACGAGGAACTGTTCGCGGACTTGCCCGAATCGGATGCCCGCAGCTTCGCGCTCGAGCTGGACTGCCCGGACGACTGGGAGCGGACGTTCGTCAACGGCACCTGGGACTGGTGGCTTCGGGTGCGGGTCGCCTCGATGGACACGGTCAATCAGCCGGTCGTCGAGTATATGACGCCGCATCTGTCGCGGATGTCGTTGACATACGCCTATTCCTCCGAAGTCCAGCTTGCACCGGACGGCGCTTATACCCTCAACAACGCGGAATGGACGGACAAGACGGCGCAGCTGCGCCAGGGCGGAGAGGCTTTCCGGCCGTTCGTGCCGATCGATTGCCCTTCGCCGGCCGTATACCTGGGCTTCGATCAGGCGCCGCTGAAGGGACCGATCCGGCTGTCGTTTGAGCTTGTCCGTCAAGTGTCCGCCAGCGATGGCCCGCCCTGGATCGAATGGGAGGCGCTCGTGCGCGACGGCTTGCGGCTTGCTTGGATTCCGCTAAAGGGGATGGACACGACGAACGGGTTCACCGCGTCCGGGGCCTTTCAATTTGCGGGTCCGCCGGGGATGGAGCCCGTCCGACTGTTCGGCGCCGACAGGGTATGGCTGCGCGCGCTGAACCGCGACGGCCGCTTCGGCGTCAAAGGGGCGTCCGTGCCGACGCTGCTTCGCGTCGACCGCAACGCCGTCTCCGTCGTGCAGCGGCGGACGCTGCGGGACGAATATCCCGAGCAGACGAGCGACGGGTGGCAGCTCTCCGCCGCTCCGGTCGTCTCCCAGGAGGTGTGGGTCGAAGAGACGGGCTTCGTGAATGAACAGACGCTGGCCGAGATGGACGAAGACCGCTACGAGGCGCACCGGGACAGCGAAGGACGCCAGACGCGGGTCTGGATTCGCTGGCAGGCGGCAGCGACGCTCGCCGGCTCGCTGCCGCACGATCGTCATTACACGATCGACGAGGCTTCCGGACGGCTGCGCTTCGGCGACGGGAAGAACGGCATGGGCCTTCCGCTCGCGGGTACCGATAAAGTGCGCGTGACGTACCAGGTCACCGAAGGGACGAGGGGCAACGTGCCCGCCCGCGCGATCCGCGGACTGCTGCAGCCGCTCGCCTTCGTCGACAGCGTCGTCAACCCGTCGGCTGCCGTCGGCGGCGGCGACGCGGAGACGCTCGCGCGCGCGATGGAACGCGGTCCGCAGCACGCGCGGCACCGGGGAAGAGCGGTATCCGCTTCCGATATGGAATGGATCGTGCGGGAAGCGGACCCTTCGATCGCGCAGGTCCGCTGTCTGCCGGGAAGGGACGCCCGCCTGCGGCGCGCGCCCGGCAAGGTCGTCGTCGTGGCGCTGCCGCTCGGCGGCCGCGAAGGCGTCGCCTTTTTCCCCGAGATCAAAAAAGAAAATCGAGTCCGCGCTGCGGGACAAGGCCCCCCAATCTGCTGCTGCAGGGCGGTCGGCTGGCGATCATGCCGCCGGCGCTGCTCGAAATATCCGTCAAAGCCGTCGTGCGGACGAGTGCGGCCGACGACATCGTACCGACCGAAACCGCCTGTCTGAAGGCGCTGGAACGGTATCTCGACACGCGCCGCGGACAGATCGGCGGGCGCGGCTGGCAAATCGGGGAGTCGGTCCATGCTTCGGCGCTTTACGGATTGCTTCAATCGGTAAGGACGGTGCTCGAGGTCGAACTGCTTCATATGACCGTCGTCGTCATCGAGCGCGGCGAAGCGCGGGAAGTGTCCGAAGCCGCGCTGCGCGACCTGCCTCACGGCATCGTCGTCTCCGGCACTCATGAGGTGACCGCGAGTATCGGATGAGCGGAGAACGATCGGATTAAATCCGCTGCGCAAGACTAAATGCTTACAAAGGAGGCAAGGCGCCGATGCTGCCCAAGCTGCCGCTTGACGATCGCACGTACGAGAGCATCCTGCAGGAAGCACGCCAAGGGATACAGCGGCGCCTGCCGGAGTGGACCGACGAGAACGCGCACGACCCCGGCATGACGATGCTGGAGCTGTTCGCCTGGATCAGCGAGATGCAGCAGTTTTATTTGAGCCGGGTGCCGGATCGCAACCGCCGCAAGTTTCTTGAACTGCTCGGCGAATCTCCCCCGGCAGGCGACGCAGGCGGCTGCGCTCGCTTCGTTCGGCGGCATCCGGGAGACGGTAAGACTGCCGCGGGGCACGAAGCTGCTCGCCGAGGATCAGACGTTCGAGACCGCGGCGCCGTCGACGCTCAGGCCGCTCGCCGTCGACCGCGTCGTCACGCGCACCGAACGGGAAGCCAGCGACCGTACGGCTTCCAATACGCAGGGAGACGTCGCTTTTTTACGCGTTCGGCGCGGAGGCAAGTGCAGGCAGTCGTCTGTACGTGTCGTTCGACAGGGAGCCGCCGGTCGGGGAGACGATCGAACTGACGATCCTGCTCGCGGAAGAAGGGGCGCAAGGCAGCCAGGACGCCTGGCGCGCGCTGCCTTTCGACGCTTCGGCGGCGGAAGGGTACGCGCCTCCCGCCATCGTGCCGTCCGCGCGCGTCGCCTGGAAGGGCTACGCGTTCGACGAGCAGACCGGCGTTTCCGGATGGCTGCCCCTGGAGACGGTCGGCGACGAGACGCTTCATTTGAGCTTCAGCGGACGCGTCGCGATCCGCTTGAACGCGCCGCTTCGCCCGGTCCTCGTCCACCCGGCGAACGACCGGCCGCGGTGGTGGATCTGCTGCTCGCTCGAAGAGGAAGGCTATGAAGAGCCGCCGCGCATCGACCGGATTTTGCTTCATACGGCGCTTGTCGTTCAGCGCGATACGCTCAGCGAGAAGATCGACTGCGACGTGCCGGAAGAAGGGGAAGTCTCGCTTCCAGCGGACACTTACTTATCGCGGTACGGCCTGCTGCGCGTCCAGGTGCGGGAGCCGGACGGCAATTGGCGGGAGTGGCGGGAGGTGCCGGACACCGAGGCGGCCGGGCCGACAGATCGCGTATATTCGGTGCGCTTGCCTGCCGAAGGCGGAGCGGTCGTCGCTTTCGGAGACGGGACGCGCGGGATGCGTCCGCCGGGCGGGAGCGGCACGGTCCGGCGCATCCATGCGGACAAGACGTTTGCGGAAAAACGCTTCATCGGACGCAGCAACGGCTTGCCGATGCAGCGATTTACCGTCTACGATCTGGCTTGCCGCAGGCGGGAGCACTTCCTGCTTCAGGTCGGCGTCCCCGGCGAACGCGCCGGCGAGTGGCTGTGGGAAGATTGGCTGCCTGTCGAGAACTTCGACCGCTCGGGACCGCTCGATCGCCATTATACGTTCGATCCGGACACCTGCGAGGTTCGCTTCGGCAACGACGAACGCGGCGCGATTCCGGCCGCCTGCGACGAGCCTAATCTATGCCTGGTCGTCTGCGTGATCGGGGGCGGCGAGCGGGGCAATATCAAGCCGAATCTGCTGACCGGCTGGGTGTCGGAGGAGCAGCGGGCATACGGCGTGACCGTGACCAACGCGGGCTACGGCTACGGCGGCGCCGAGCGCGAGAGCGTAGGCGAGTGCATCGCGCGCCTGCAGCGGCGATGGCACGAGCCCTTCCGCGCCGTGACGGACGAAGACTTCGCCGCGCTGGCGAAGTCGACGCCGGGTCTTCGCGTCGCGAGAGTCCATGTGATCGCCGGCTATGCCCCGGGCCGCGCCGATCCGGTGCCGCATGCGGTCACGGTCGTCGCGATGCCCTTTAGCCGCCGGCCGACGCCTGCGCCGAGCCGCGGTTTTTTGCAGACCGTCGCCCGCCATTTGGACGAACGCAGGCTGATCGGGACCGAGGTTCATGTCATCGCGCCCGAATACGTGAAGGTGACCGTACACGCCGTCATCGTGGTCGAACCTCAATTCGCCCATGAGACGAGACGGATCGCAGCCGTTTTGAACGAGCTGCTCAGCCCTTCGGGGAGCCTGAAGTCCGCGTCGGGCTGGCCCTTCGGAAGGCCGGTCTACCGCGGCGACGTCTTCGCCGCGATCAGCCGCGTCGACGGCGTGGCTTATGTGCAGGATCTGTGGCTGGACGGCGAAGGCCGGTATGCGTCCAAAAGCCAGGGCGGGGACGTATTGCTGCCGCCGAACGGTCTCGTCTATTCGGGCGAGCACCGGATCGAGCTGCTCAGCCGAACTCAATTGTAGCGGTCCGATCGGAACCGGAAAGGAGGCGAGCGGATGGACGACGAGGCTTTATATTTTTCGATCAATAGACCAGAGCACTGGAGCCGCCGCGGCCTGGCCGAGAACCTGGACGTCGGCGAAACGGTGCGGCTGCGCAGCGACGCGCGGTACGGCGTGCTCGACACGGCGTCTTTCGGGGAGCTCGAGGGCGTGGGCGCGGTACGCGCGTTCGCCGTCGGCGTGTTCGGCCGTCTGATCCTGCTCGACGAAGCCGGCGACCTGTGGACCTACGACCGGCACAGCCGGCATCACGAGCGGTTGTTCGTTTCGAGGCACGGCTTGTTTTCCGCTTCCGCGATGCTTGCGGCGACCGGGGACACGCTGTTCGTCGCCGATCCGGAGGGCGAACGGACGTTGGCCGCGTATGACGTGAACAGCGGACAGACGCGATGGAGCCGCGCGGGAGACTGGATGGACGGGGTCTATTGCCGGCCGTTGGCGCTTTATGCCGACGGCCGCGGCGTCTATGTCCTCACCTTCGCCGATCAGCCTTCGGAGGAGGAGGAGGAAGAGGAAGGACGGGCGCCGTTGTCCGGCAAGGTGGCCTTGCGCATTTTAAGGCTCGGACTGTCGGGCGGGCTGATCGCGGCGATCGAGGACGATCGCTTCGCGTTGAAGCTGCCCGCGGACGGCGGCAAGCACGGTCAACCGTTTTTGACCGTTTCGCCGCTTGGCGACATGTACGTATACGACAGCCTGGGCCGTGCGCTTTTCGCTTTCTCGGCCGCAGGAGAGCTGCTGACCCGGATGATGCTGCCTCCCCCTTTCGTTCGCCGGTCTTGCCGTCGACTCGAACCGGCAGATTTACGTGGGCGATTCGCGAAGCATGGCGTCCGAAGGCGAGGACGACCGGTTTATTTTGCAGTTCGAGGAGTCGGGCGAGCTGATCGGCAAGGTGGGGGGTTTCCGCGGAAAAGCGGACGCCATACTGATCGACGGCAAAGACCGGATGTATATCCTGAACGGCGAGCAGCAGACGCTCGCGGTGCTCGATTTGCAGCCCCAGACGCTCGCGATGCCGGGCGGCGGCGCGCTCGAAGGCTTTTGGCTTTCTTCGGCGTTCGACAGCGCGGACAGGGAGACGGTTTGGCACAAGTTCACGCTTGCTGCCGACATTCCGGACGGGACGCAGCTTCGCGTGCGATACTTCGCGGACGATACGGGCGTCAGGACGATCGAGGGCAACCTTTGGCGGATCGACGAATGGATCGCGCGTACCGATCTCGGCCCGTCGGATAAGCTGCGAGGCTTGCGCGAATTATGGTCGGAACCGGTCGTCAATCCGGCCGACGCTTTGTTTTTCGGGGCAAAGGGACGCTATTTGTGGTTGCTGATCGAATGGATCGGCAGCGAACGCAGTACGCCGGCGCTCGATCGGTTGCGCGTCTATTTTCCAAGGCAAACGCTGCTCTCGTACTTGCCCGCGGTTTACCAGCAGGAATCGGGCGGACGCGGCTTTCTGGAGCGATATTTGGCCTTGTTCGGTACGTTGTTCGACGAGCTGGAGGAGCGCATCGACGGCATGGCCCGGCAGTTCGACCGGGAGACGGTCGGCGGCGGGCAATTGCGATGGCTGGCTTCCTGGCTCGGTCTCGACGCCAACGAATACTGGAGCGACGATGCCATCCGGCGGCTCATCCGCGCCGCGCCCGAGATGTACCGCTACCGGGGAACGCGACGCGGCATCGAGCGCGCGATCGAGACGATGACCGGGATGAAGCCGATCATCGTCGAACCGGCGCAATACAAGGCGCTGCGCGAACGCGGGGATTGGCGCGCGGTGGTCGACCGGTTGTACGGCGACGATCCATTCACCTTCTCTGTGCTGCTGCATCCGGATCAGGCGCGCAGCGATATGGAGAAGGTGCTGCTCAGGCAACTGGTGGACGACATGAAGCCGGCCCATACGGAGGCGAAGCTCGAATGGCTGCAGCCGTGGATGTATCTGGACCTGCATACGTATCTGGGCGTCAATACGGTGCTGGCGGAGCCGTCGATTTTCACGCTGGGTATGGATCGCTCGATGCCGAACGACACGTTGATCGTGGATGCGAACATGAATCGGCGCCTCGACGCGCACATGCGACTCGGCATGGATTCGGAGATGGAATGACGACAGCGGAGCCGCCGCGCGGACCGATGATGAGGAGGGACTTGACGGATGAGAAAAGCGAGGATGTACCCGTTCGAGCGCAATCGGTATTTTTACGGCAAGCTGCTGACGGTTCGGGACTTCGAGTCGGAGCAGAAGTATTTGAACGACAAGCGCAGGCTTCTGAACCGGCTGCTGTTCGGAAGCGGCGTCGTCGCAGGCATGCAAGTCGTCGCCGTCGACGACAAGACGGTAACGGTGGAGATGGGACTGGCCATCGACTATTCCGGACGGGAGGTCGTCATCCCGTCGCCGGTCACGCTGAAGCTGTCCATGATCGAAGGCTTCACGAACAACGAGTATAAGAAAAACGTTTATTTGTACGTCGCTTACGACGAAAAGGGCCGCGAACCCGTCCATTCCGTCGGCAACTCGTCGATTCGCGGCGAAGAAGTCAGCGAGTACAATCGCGTGCTGGAATCGTACCGGCTGTTCGTCAAGGAGGAAGCGCCCGCCGCGACCAGCTTCGAGCATGTGCGCTTGCTCGAGGACGTCGCCGTGCTTTATCAGGACGCGCACGTGCGCGTCTCGCAGCGCATGCCCAAATACGTCAATCCCGACGACGTCGTCGACGTCACGCTGGTCGTGGAAAAAACGCTGCAGACGGCCAGGGTCGCGGTCAGCTTCGATTACGAGTCCGACGGTTTCGATCCGGTCGGCGGGGACGGCCGGCATGTCGAATTTTTGGAGCCCGGAGACGGTCAGGATACCGAGTATCGGCTGACCTACAGCGTCAAGGTCAAGGATCGTCCGGACACGGTCGCCACGCTCTCTTTGCCGCCGCAGTCGGTGACGCTGACCATCGGCGATCAGCGGGTGCCGATCGATCATGCCGCCGTGCACAAGGTGGACATCATTTCGCAGCCGGTCATGGAACGAATTCTGAAAACCTGGTACGAACGCTCGCTGGATCAGGCGGCCGAGGGGGGCGTCCGATCAGGAACTCTGTCTGGCGAAAATCGGATTGCTTCAGCTTGGATCCACCTATATGATCGAGCAGGTCGAGCGCGTTCCCTTCGGCGAGTACGTGCCGAACGCCTCCCTGCTTCAGCGGCTGTCCCATGCGGACCGGGCAGGCGCGCTTCACCGTTTTTTCGCCGAGTCGAGCGCTTACGACCTCGAATACGACGCGAAGCCGAAGCTTGACGTCCACTACCATCCGGAAAGAAACACGTTCGACTTCAAGCTTGGGATTCCGCGTCCGCAGGCGATTCAAGACGAGATCGCCACGGGGACGATCGAGGTGCCGCTCGAATTGAACGCCAAGACGGGATTGAAGTTTTCTCGCGCGGCAGGCGCAACTATGTAACGGACGAGATCAAGCACGGGCTCGGGGCGGGACAGGTGACGATCCTCGTCGGCCTGGCGCCTCAGGAGACGCTGAAGGCTTCGATCTATTACGGCGTCCAGGACGTGTTCAAGGGGACAGAGTACGAATCAGACGTGCCGAACGTCGATTTTGGCACGATCGTATACCCCGAGCAGGGCAGCTTCCGCATCGGAATGCGCCTTAACGGCTCCGCGGAAGCGGACAGGCTGCACATTCGCTGGTGGGCGTTCAAAAAGCTGCAGGAGGGTGCGGAGGGGACGGGTGAAACGTCTGCCGAGCGGGCCCTCTATCGCGAAGCGGCGCCGGGCAAGGAGTAGGGATTCGCTTATTTCCGCCGTTTGACCATGATCTTTCACCTTAAACAGGTGGAAGCCGGTTAGGAGGCGAGCTATCGTGCGCTATTGTGCGCTAGCTCGCCAAACCCGTCATTCCGGTTTTGAATGATACACGTTTGCAGGTTAGGCTGTCTCACAGGGGGGACGTTGCCCCAGTGCGTAGGCCTATTTAACGATTCAGAAAGCGACCTTACCGATACTATTTTGAATCGTCGCCGATAAAAACGTATCGCCGTCTACAAGGACGGCGATACGTTTTTAATTAACATCGCGGAACGCATGCAAATACGGATCAAATCCCGGCTTCGCTTTGCTAGCCTTATGGCGGGATCGGCGGGAGGTCAAGCAGGAAGAGCGTCGGAAAGTAAGCAGGACGATAGCCTGGAATGTAACGGTTAGGGGAAGCGCATCGGTGCAATAGAGAACTGCGGGCAGCAGTTAGATGTCGGTCAGGCGGGGGCATCGGACCCAGGGAACGGTATTTCTTAAAAGCGGTCATCATTGCGATCGTATCGGACTGGAGGGACGTTATGGATCCGGATCAAGGCAAAAAAAAGGCCTGTCATCCCGCAATAACGGCCGCTGTGTCCGAAGCTTGGCCGCGAATCGCCATAGAAACGAGAATAAGGGCTTCTCGGTCCGTCCGCCATGTGACAGTGCGCCAGCAAAAGGACCGCAGACGTGTTACTACCCTTTCAGAACGTTTAATAGCGGCGGTTATTATTTTCGCGGAGTAGATTTTGGAGGAAGATCGCAACTTCAGGTAGAAGCGATCAGGTAGAAGCGATAATGGTTGAAAAGCAGTTAATTGGCATAATGATCCGTGCTTTGGAGGAAATAAGTGTTCAACCGCAATTATTTTGTTCAGAATCGGATCGAAACGTGCAAATGCGAGAAATTAATTGCGTTACGACACTTATTTGCCAAAGGACGTCGCGAGCACGCGTAATAACTGCGTTTCAACCGTTATTTGATAGGCGGCGCCGTCCAATTGAACGTCTAAGTCGGGCCGATCCGAGCGTTAGTCGCGGGTTGTCATCATGCAAGACGGTCGGGAGAGAAAGGCTGTCCGCAGATTTTACACGAGACTGCTGCATAAGACCGCTGCACAAGACTGCTGCACAAGACCGCCAAAGCGTGCCTCATCCTGTGCGAAAGCGTTCAAGTCAACGTCATGTAAATATCCCCTTGGCACAGGAAAGGGGATCGATCCTGAGCCAAGGGGATAAGGGTGACGAAATAGCCGATATAGCGGATTTAGATCTGGAAAGGGCCTATCGTCAGCCGGACGGGTTTGTCGTTGTTGTAATTGAAGCTATACAGGCAGCCGTTCCATTCATACGCCATCGTATACAGCTTGCCGTTGCTCTCGGTCTTGACGCCTTTGATCGCCGCCTTTTGCAGGCGGTCGAGAAGCGCCGTCATGACGTATTTGTTCCATGTACGTACGAGCGTGACGGCATACGCCTCGGGATTGTCGGGATCGGACTCGAGCTTGAAGCTGAATTGCACGCCGCTGTATACCAATTCGATCGGCGCCGCGAGCGACGACGCATCGGCTGTCGGGTCTTCGCTCACGCCGTCGGTCGCAGGGAGGACGACGTTCGTAACGGCCGCTTTGGCATTCGAGTTCCCGGCAGCTTTGACGATGGAGACGGCGTTTGCGTTAACGATGGCGGTACCCGCGCGGGAAGGGGACAGCGCCGCGATTTTATTCGCCGCGACGGCTGCGTTTGCGCCCGGGACTGCATTTTCTTTGCCGTACGATCCTGAATTCGTCGCGGCTTCCGGCTGTCCGCCGCTTGCTCCGGCGTTGGTCGAGCTGTCTTCGCCGGCTCCGGTGTCTTTACCCGTGCCTGTTGCGGCGTCCGTTCCCGTTCCGGCGCCGCTGTCTTTGCCTGTTCCGGTATCCGCGCCTGTCCCGGCACCTGCGCTTGCGCCCGCGGCTGCGCCGCTTCCGCCGTTGTCCGCGCCCGAACCGGCTCCGCCGCTCGCGCCGGCCGCCGAGCTGCCGCCGCTGCTTTGGCTTGCGCCCGAAGCGGCTCCGCCGCTCCCGGTGCCATTGCCGGTCGTCGCGCCGCCGCTTGCGCCGCCGTTCGCACCTGCCGCCGCGCCGCTGTCGCCGCTCCCGGCGCCGGCCGCCGTGCCGGCGTTGGCGCCTGAGGCCGCTTCTCCAGCGGCACCTGCATCCGTGCCGGCTCCGGCGCCGCCGGTCGTATCGGGCGCTGCGGCCCCTTCGTCGGTGCCGGCGTCTGTCCCGGCATCCGTCCCCGCCGCCGGCGCGTCCGGTGCGCCAAGCTTCTCCTGCAGCGTGGCCGCGGCCATCGCGAGGAAGCCGGCCGGATCCGCTTGTCCCGCGCTGAACAGGCCTTTGTACACGACCGTGCCGTTCGCGTCGAGCAGCGCGCCGAAGCCCTGGTATTGCCCCTCGCGGAACGTGCCCTTGTAGAGCGGCGTGCCGTCCGCGTTAAACGCTTCGCCTTCGCCGTCGCGAAAACCGGCCACGAAGCTGCCGGCATAGATCGCGACGCCTTGCTCGTTCAAGAGCGAGCCGGTTCCCTGGTAGCGGCCCCGTTCGAAGCCGCCCTTATAGATCGGCGCTCCGGAAGCTGCGTACTCGGTTCCTTCGCCGGTCAGCAGTCCGCCCGCGAACACGCCTTCGTACAACAGCTTGCCGCCTTTGTACTGCTTGCCGGCGCCTTCGTAAAGTCCGCCGGCGAAGGCGCCTTCGTAGACGAGCTTGCCGTCGTCGCCGTATAGCTTGCCCGCCCCTTCGTATAATCCTTTGACGAAGGCGCCGGCGTAAAGCGGCTTGTCTTTGGCGGCGTATAGGGTGCCTTCGCCTTCGTACTTCCCGGCGGCGAATCCGCCTTCGTACAGTACGCTGCCGTCCGGCGCATAGAGCGTGCCGGCGCCGTTGTAAGCGTCCGCGGCGAACTCGCCGCGATACAGCAGCGATCCGTCGGCGGCGTAAGCTTCGCCCGAACCCGCCCGCGCGCCTTTTTCGAAGTCGCCGAAATAGATAAGCTTGCCGCCGTCGCCGTAAAGCTTGCCGACGCCGCTGAACTGGCCGCTCGCGAGCGGGCCGGCATAGACGAGGCTTCCGGCGCCGTCCACGATTTTGGCATTGCCGGTGTAGCCCTTCTCCAGCGCGGCCGACGCTTGCATCGAAGGCGTTCGCGAGAACCACCGGTCGACGAACGCCGGCGGATTGATGAAGCCGAAGTAGGCGATCGCAAGGCCGATGAGCACGATCAGCACGATGAGCTTTTTGGCGATATAATAGCTGCCGATCCTCCAATAGTTGTCAAGCGACCGCAGTCCGCTCCCGAGCACGGTTCGCGCCCATTGGATGAGCCATCGGAGCAGGATTTTAGGCAGTTTCGCGGACTGCTTGAGCGGCCGCATGATTTTTCGTTGGATCGGCTTGATAAATGGTTTAAGTATCGTCTCGATCATAATTAGGGCACCTGTATCGTAAATTGGCCTGGCGCGTTGAACTGGATGATGCCGCCGAAGTTGCACATGCACTTGGAAGAATTGTTCAGCGCGGGCATATTGCCGACCATCACGGTCGGCGAGCCCGGCGCCCACGGCGCTGCCGTCACCGGCGTGCAGGGCATCGGGGTCAAGGCGCCGAACGCGGCGGCGGTCGCCGAAGCGACGAGCGGGTTGGCCAGCGAATTGCACATGCCGAACGGCATGATGTTCACGAACGGTTTATTGTCCATAATGTTGGCGATCGGCATGGCGGTCGTCGTCCGGTTGACCGGCAGCACATTGAATACGGAAGGGGCGGCCCCGAACGAACATTGCATCGTCGCTCCGCCGCACACGAGTTGTCCCACGCCTGGTTCACGCTCACTTTTGCGAAATTGGTGGAAGCTGTCAAAGCTATATTTATAGTAACTCAATTCTCGAAATCTGTCATTTTGAGTTATAAGGGGATGAATTAAGGAAGAACTTGTAGTACGATAAAAAATAGATGGAATCATTTTGTACGTTCCGATTGAACGAGAACAGTCGAACACAAAGGCGGGCGCCGATTTTCGATGAAAAAACTTGCATTACTGCTATTGTTGGCTTCGCTAGTCATGTCCGGCTGGTCGGGCTACGCGCTCGCGGAGCGCGGAGACCGGAGCGGGACGCCCTGGAAGACGTCCGAGAGCCTGCGCAATTTATCGCGTGCCGCTCCCGGCGCGGACGGCACGCTTGCCGTAGTGAGCGATTCGAAGCAAAAGATCGATCGACTCGGCGCGGACGGCACGCTCCTTGGACAGATGACCTATGCGGCTTCCGAACGCGGCTTGCGCGTCGACTTCAACGAAGCGGTCGCGGATTCGGACGGCCGCACATACGCGCTGGTGACCGTGCTCGATTCGTACGGCCTCTACGTACAGAGCGAGCGCATCGTCCGTTACGACCGCAGCGGCAGCGGCGGCCAGGTGCTCTACGAGCGCAAAGGGGACGGCAAGAGCAAACGGATCGGACAGATCAAGGGCTTGCAGCTGTCGGGCGGAGCGTTATATTTTTATGAAGCGGTAGCCGACAAGGTTCAGTTGATGCGGATCGCGTTGCCGGATGGCGCGCCGGCGTCCGTCTTTACGTTCACGCTCCCGAAGGATCGCTATTTGTCCGAGATAACGGGTACGGCGCCCGGCCAGATCTACTATACGACGCGCAGGGGCAGCATTTATCAGGTATCCCCGGACGGCGTGAGCGCCAAGCTGTTTCCGGGCAGCGCCCAGTCGATCCATTCCAAAAATTTCCCCCGAGCTGCCGACGCTCCGCGCGGACGGCTCGCTCATGTTCGTCGACCGTCTTGTCAACGCGGTCGCGACGCTGGACCCGCTCGCACCCGATACGACCAAGACGCTGCTGGACGATGCAGAGCTGCAGCGCATCGCGCCCGGCCTGGACAGCTATGAGATTATGGATGTCAAGCAGACGCCTTCGGGCTTTGCCGTCGTACTGAACGACCGCATTTTGCTGCTTTCGGCCGACCTTTCTCCGGCGGGACAGGTCTCTAAGGCGGTCCTCGACAGCCGTACGCTGTGGGATCGGCGCCTGCTGTGGGGCGTTTTCTGGCTCGGTTTGCTGCTGCTTGCGTTTTCGATCCGATTTTTCCATATTCACGTCCTCGAACGGCGCACGTCTCTTTTTCTTAAGCAGGTGCTCGCTACCGTTCCCGCCATTTTAATCGCGATGATCGTCCTTTCAAACTTCATTTACAACAGTTTCTCCGCGCGGATGGAGACGCAGATGCAGCGCGAGCTCGCGCTGCTTGCGCGCAACGGCCAGAATCTGATCGACGGCGACCGGCTCGCGAGACTGCAGTCGCCCTCCGATTATCGCAATGAAGATTACAATGCCATCCGCGCCAAAATGAACTTCCTGTTCGAGGGCGAGAACAGCGAGCAGCGGCAAGGCTTGTACAGCACGCTCTACAAATATGAGGATGGACAGATTTATATCGTCATGGACGACGACGACGGCGTCAACATGTTTAAGCCGTTCGAAAAAAAGCGAGGATAACGAAGCCGTGTTGTCCCAGGGCGTCGTCCGCACGGGCCAGTGGGAGGACGCGGACGGCAAATGGCTGTTCGCCATCGGTCCGGTCTATGACAGCGCAGGCACGATCGTCGGCGTGTACGAGACCGGACGCGATCTTAGCGTGCTTCACCGCGAGAACCGCAAAATTTATAACAACATCATCCAGAATATTTTAATGATAACGGCAGGCCTGGTCGTCCTTGTCGTGATCGTCACGTTCGTGCTGCTGTCGCCGATCCGCAAGCTGAGGCGGAGCGTCATGGCGATGGCCGACGGCGACTGGGACGTCGAGGTCAAGCTGCGCAATCGCGACGAGGTCGGCGATCTCGGCGTGCAGTTCAACCGGATGGCCCGTTACATAAGGCAGCATATTGCCGACATCACGTCGTTCAGCGAAGCGTCGTACCGGTTCGTGCCGCAGCAGTTTTTCCACTCGCTCGGCAAAAAAGGGCATACTCGACATCCGGCTCGGGGACCAGATACAAAAAAACATGGCGGTCATGGTCGCGAACCTGCGCGATTTCCGGCAGCTTTCCAAGACGCTGAGCCCGAAGGAGAATTTCGATTTCATGAATTCGTTTCTCCGCCGCTTCGGACCGATCGTGAGGCAGGAGGACGGTCTCATCAGCAAATATTTGGGCGCGGGCTTCATGGCCCTGTTTCCCGGCTACGCGGAAGAAGCGATCCGGGCGGCCGTGGCGATCCGCCGCGAGCTGTCGGTATACAATCAGCACCGGCGCAGCTCCGGCTACCCGATCGTGGATGTCGGCATCGCGATTCACAAAGGTCCGCTTATGCTCGGCATCATCGGCGAGGAGCGCCGCTGGGAAGGCAATGTCATTTCCGACGACGTGCAGCGCACGACGATGCTCGAGCAGATCTCGGATATCGTAGGCTGTTGCATCATCGTCACGCGCGACTATTATGAGCAGCTGCGGTCGCCGGAGCGGTTCATGCATCGCTCGCTCGGCCGCATCAGGCTGGAGAGCAGCGACGAGGCGATGGAGCTGATCGACGTGTTCGAGGGCGACCCCGAGCAGCAGCGTGCTGCCAAAGAGCGGACGAAGGCGCTCTTCGAGCGCGGGCTGGCGCTCTGCCAGGCCGGCCGATTCTACGACGCCCGCGAGACGTTCGTCGAAGTGATCAAGCAGAATCGGATGGACAGAGCCGCCAAACTCTATTTCTACCTATGCGACGAATATTATCAGAAGGGCGCCGGGGCCGGTTGGAACGGCACGCTTGCCGTCTGACGCGATGTTTGGACCGGGCGGCGCGCAGACCTGCCTGGAAGAGCGATGCCGGAGCCTAGAAGCGGAGGGTCAATATTGGCTATAGTTGAATTGGCCGTGCGCCGGATCGATACGCGGGAAGCCGCGGATGCGGTCGTCGCGTTCCTCGTTTCGCCGCAGGCGTTCGACGACGAGCGTCCGACGCCGGGCGAGGAAGAGCACTTCCGCACGCTTCCTTATTTAGCGCTCGAGGGCAAGACGATCTATTGGTACATGACGGACGGCGCCGGCGAGGTCGTCGCGGTCACGGGCGTCGCCCCGAACGAACAGCGGACGGGCGGCTATACGTGGGACTATCTCGTCGTGCGAAGAGACTATCGGCGCGGAGGCGCCGCGCTGCGCCTCGCGGGCGCCATGCTCGACTATTTGCGCGGTCAAGGCGCGAGATATTTGGTGACCTATACTTGCGATTTGCCGGTATATGCGGGCGTAAGGCGACTGTTCGATCGCCTGGGATTTTCCATGAACGGCCGCCTGCCGGATTATTACTTCGAAGGCGAGGACCGGCTGATCTATTATTTGGATCTGCGAACGTCAGGCCGATCGGAGACGCAACAGTAGAAAGAAGTGACAGTCATGAACATGGCGCAAGCCCTCGGCAGATTGGGCGTTCGTGCGGAGGACCGGCGCAAGCTGCGGTTGATGGCCCCGATTTTTTTTAATATGCGGCATCGCCGAGGCGCTTACTTACAACGGCTTCATTACCTTGTTCAGCCAACGGTTCGGCAGCGAATACTTGCCGTACTTGTACACGGGAGAAGCGTTCATATTGCCGCTCGAGGCGTGGTTCATGAGCTGGCTGGCCATGAAGTTGTCCAAGCCGGCGCTGATGAAAACGATGTACGCCGTCATGACGGCGATATTGCTTGCGGCCTCGGGCGTTCTGGCGGCGCTGAAGCTGGCGGATCTGGACGCGCGCTGGTTTTATCCGGTTTTGTTTCTCGCCTCGAGCTTCGTCGTGCGCCAGCAGACGGTGCTGCTGTGGAGCCTGGCCGTCGACGTATGCCCGACGCAGCAGGCGAAGCGGCTCATGCCGCTGTTCGTCTCGGGCGCGACGCTCGGCGGCGCGGCCGGCGGCCTCCTCACGCAAGCGCTTAGTCCGCTTGGCGCCGAGCTGGTTTACGGCCTCGGCCCATTGCTTCTGATCGCGGCGTCATTCAACTATCGGAGGGCGATCGCGCAATACTTGGTGCCGCTCGCGTTAAAGGCGCAGGCCGCCGAAGAGTCGGGTGCGTCTTCTTTCGATTATATGAAACGCACGTTTCGCTCCCCGTTCCTGCTCGGGGTCATGGGGCTGATGACGCTCATGCCCGCGTTATACTATTTGGCGGAGTTTTTGTTTTTGAATACGGCCCATGCGTCGTATCCGGACGAGCAGCAGTTCGGCCGCATGTTCGGCATCGTATCGACGCTGCTTTTCTTGCTGGCGTTTGCCGTCCAGCTCGTATCGGGCAAGCTCGTCTCCTGGTTCGGCGCGAGCGGCATGCTCGTCGCGATCGCGGCGGCGTACGCGGCGGCGTTCGGCTTGTCCGTACTGTTCCTCGGCAGCGGGGCGGCGGCCGTCACGGCCGCCGCCGGCGCTTACATGCTCACGAACGTGTTGATTTTTTATTCGGCGGAACCTTCCTTCCAGCTGTATTACAAGACGCTGCCGATTCAGCATCGGGACGGATACCGGTATGCGGCGCAGGGGCTGGCTTCCTTTTTCGGCATTTTGCTCGGCGCCGGGCTGCAGTCGCTGCACAAGGCGGCGGGCCTTGGCTTTCCTGCCTTGGCGGCGATCGGCGCGGGCGGGGCTCTGCTGCTCACGGCGCTCGCCTGGACGGTGCGGCGCCTATATATGCGCGAGCTCGTCAAAGGCGTCCAGACGCTCGGGCTGAACGATCTTGAGCTGGTGGACTCTTACCGGGAATTTTTCAGCAATGCGAAAGCGATGGGCGCCGTGCTGGCGATGCTTCGGCACGAACAGGAAGGCGTGAGACAGATCGCCGCCGACATTGTCGGACGGACGCAGGACGAACGATATTTGCCGGAGCTGCTCGATCTGCTTGGCGATGCCAGCCCTGGCGTGCGGACGGCGGCGCTTAGGGCGATGAAGCTGAGCGGCGCCGATCTTCAGGCGCTCGTGCGGATCGGCGCCGTCCTGGAGGACGAGGAGCCCGCCGTGCGGGCGGAGGGCGTCAAACGGATGGCGATGATGAAGCATCTGTCTTCGCAAGCTTTTTTCTTTTTGCGGGTCAAGCTTCTCGATTCGCATCCGGCGGTCGTCGCCGAGGCGGTCAAGGCGATGTATGCGCTGGAGAGCGAATCGAGCTACGAAGCGTGCTTCGAGGCGATCGAGCGTCTGCTCGGGCAGGGCGGAGAGCCCGCCGCCCACGTTTGCGGCGTCGTGGCGGCGCTTCGGCTGACGCGCTTCGAGGGGCAGGTCGAACGATTGCTGCTCGATACGCATCCGTCCGTTCGACTCGCGGCGACGTCTTGCCTGGGCAAGCTCGGCTCGGCGCACGTCGTCCCTCAACTGCTCGAGCGACTGCCGGCTGGCGACCAAGAGCTGCTGCTCGTCACCGAGCGAGCGCTGATCGACATGGGCGACCGGTCGATTCAGCCGCTGCTCGAGGCATTGCCCGGGGCGCACGCGCAGACGTGGCGCGTCGCGGTCGGCGCGCTTGTCGCGCTGCTGCCGGAGACGGACATTCGAGGGAGGCTGACGGACGAGGCGCTGCGGCGAATGGGCGAGCTCGACCATGTTGCCCGTTACGCGTCCGCCTTTCGCCAAGTCGGCAGAGAAGAGCTGGCCGAGCTTGCTGCGCTTCGCTTCGACGGCCAACGCCAACGGGTGCTCGAAGGCGTCTGGTCTTTGCTCGTGCGGCTGACCGACGAGCAGGTCGTCGCTTCGATCCGCCGCGCGCTCGCGGATCCGGACGACGAGACGCGGAGCAGCGGGTTGGAGGTACTCGCCGAAGGCGCGGGAGAACGACGGCTTGCGCAGCGCCTCTCCGTCGTGCTTCAGACCGACTACGAGGAATTGGGGCGGCAGCCGGCGACGATGGAGGAGGCGCGTCTGGCGCTCGCCCATGCTTCAAGCTCGACGGACGATTGGTGGCCGGAGATGGCTGCGGAAGCGGGAAGGGAGCATGATGGCCAAATGGAAGCGCAGGGAGCGCTCGGCAGGCTCGGCAAAGTCATCTATTTGAAAAACGTACCTTTTTTTGCGGATTTGACGCTCGAGGAGCTTGGTTTGATCGCCGGCATCGCGTCGGAGCGCTTGTTCGAGGACGGCGAAGCGCTGCTGCTTCGGGGGGGAGATCAGCGATGCGCTCTATGTGATCGTGCACGGGAACGTGGAATTGACGAGCGTCACCGCGGCCGGCCTCGAGGCGACGCTCGGCGTGCTGGGGGCGGGCGAAGTGTGCGGCGCCACCTCGGCGCTGGACGAATCGGCTTCGACGGTTTCGGCGCACGCGCTGCTGGGCGACGTGCGGGCGCTCGGCTTGCAGCGGGAGGCGCTTACCCGTCTTGTCCGCTTGTATCCGGACATCGGGCTTGGGCTGCTTCGGGCTTCGCTCGCCCGCGTGCGGCTGCTGGAGGAAATGCTGATGCGAATCGATTCGTAAACCAAACTTGTCAGCGGACGTCTCGCCATGCGAGCAAGCGGCAGAGTCGGGCCGCTCGCTCGCATGGCGAGTCAATCTCTGCTGCGAATGACGAGCAACGATCCGCTGCGCAGCGAGATGAGGCCTTCTTCGGCAGTCAGCAGGTTGCTGACGCCGAGCGACATGCCGTGGCGCAGCGTCGCTTCGTTAAGCGGATAAGCGAAGCCCGTCAGCGTGACGCCTGTCACCTCCGGCGTCAACGGGAGCAGGGATACGTAAGGGTAACGTTCGTCCGCGTTCAGCCTGCCCGATTCGGTCAACAGACGGATCTCGTTGTGTTCGTCCACGAGCATGGCCGTCGCGCCGGCTTGCGCGGCGACGGCCAGCAACTGTACGTTAGCAAGGCTGTGGTCGAACCGGGAGCCGAGTCCGCCTGCGATGACGATGTCCCGATAGCCGCGCGCCAGCGCTTCCCGGAGCGCGAGCTCGGTGTCGGACCAGTCCTTGTCCACCGCGTCGAACGCGGCCGTTTCAAGCGCTTCCGCACGGATTCGCGCAAGGGCGTCCGCATCGACCGAGTCGAAGTCGCCGAGCGCCAGATGCGGCGCGATGCCGTTCTGAACGAGATAGTAGGCGCCTTTGTCGGCGCCGATGAGATAGTCGCCGCGCCGGGCAAGGGAGAGGCTCCATGGACCGAGGTTGCCTCCCGTATAGATGACGGCGCGCGGTGCGGATGGTTGGTGAGACAAGGGCTGTTCCTCCTGCCAGTCGATTGCGGTCATAGCCGCATATTCCATATGTATCTATACAGTATAACGGCAGACGCGCCTGGATGCGACGGCAGGTCCGACGGTTTTGGTTCAATTTCTCCGTTGCAGCCGCCACGCGGTAGCCGATAAAATAGATGAGGCGGTTTGCGGGGTCGAATCAAAACAGCGCCGCCTCGAATCGAGAAATGCCCGGGGGTATTCGTTTTGACTTTGGACGTATTTGAATGGTTCAGCATTATCGGCACCATCGCCTTCGCCGTGAGCGGCGCGATCGTCGCGATGGAGGAGCATTACGATATGCTGGGGGTATTCGTGCTCGGACTCGTGACCGCCTTCGGGGGCGGGGTCGTGCGCAATTTGCTTATCGGCGTGCCCGTCACGACGCTTTGGAGCCAAGGCCTTCTGCTCAAGACGGCGGTAATTTCGATCGTGATCGTATTCGTGCTCCCGAACGCGTGGATTTATCATTGGAAAAAAAGCGAAGCGTTTTTCGACGCCATCGGGTTGGCCGCGTTCGCGATTCAAGGCGCGCTGTACGCCGTAGAGGCGGGGCTGCCGGTCAGCGCCGTCATGGTCGCCGCGATGATGACGGGGATCGGCGGCGGCATGATCCGCGATATTATGGCGGGACGCAAGCCGCTCGTGCTCCGCGATGAGATTTACGCGGTATGGGCGCTGCTCGCGGGAATGGCCGTGGGGATCGGGCCGATGCGGGCCGCCTGGGCGCTGCTCGCGCTTTTCGCCGCCACCGTGACGATGCGGATGCTGTCGGTTCATTACAAGTGGCGCCTGCCGCGCAGAAAGCTGCATGCTTACGGCAGCTTCGATGCATCGGCCGCAGAAGAAGGGGAAGGGAATATGAACATGTATCGCGTATTGTTCGTCTGTCTGGGCAACATCTGCCGCTCGCCGATGGCCGAGGCCGTGTTCCGGGACCGGGTAGAGAAGGCGGGGCTCGCGGAATCGATCGAGATCGACTCCTGCGGCACCGGCGATTGGCACTTGGGCAAGCCGCCGCACGAAGGCACGCGCCGAATTTTAGAAGGTCAAGGCATTTCCTACGAAGGCATGGTGGCGCGCGGCATTCGGGCGGAAGACGGGGAGCGTTTCGATCTGCTCGTCGCCATGGACGAGAGCAATGTGAAGGCGATCCGCGAAGCGCTCGGGAACGAGACGAAAGCAGAGGTCGTTCGCTTCCTGTCGTTCGTGCCGGGCTCGCGTCTGGCCGATGTGCCGGACCCTTACTATACCGGGAATTTTGAAGAGACATACGAGTTGATTAGCGAAGCGAGCGAGAGACTGCTTGCACATTTGTTGGAGACCGGCGAAGTGAGCGCGGCCGCAAAGTAAGAGAGTGACTGTACCTTAAAAAAGAATGAAGAAAGCCGAGGCGCATCGTCTCGGCTTCCTTCATTCACTTGAATTTACTGTAAAACTCCTCTTCACTCATCGCGGATTCTTGAAAAGCATTTTTGTACTTCTCGATGTTGCTCACGGCAATCATGCGTCCTTCTTTTAACTGGTAGATAAAGGGTTCGATAATTCCATAGTAATTCGGACCGTCTGCGCCGCTTTACGCGATTGTAAAAATGTATTCCTCGCCTGCAACCAAAGTTGCTCGCAAGGGGGGCTTTCGCATTTCTGTAATTTCCTCCGCCTATTGCGATCTTAATCTCATCTCCAGCGACTAAATCTCCCTTTAACACTTTAGATACGAGGACACGATAGTCTGTTCCCGGGACAACAACCTCTTGATTTTCTTTAGTCGGATCAGACACGTTTCGTCTCAGATTTCGCGGTTCTCCTTTGCAGTCTATTACCTTTCCGGTAATAACGAGAGGCGCATTTGAAATTGCCACTTCAATATTGGTTGCTATAGCTTCATCCTGATCTGTATGCGTTCGGTTATTCAAGTAAGAAAGACCATAGAACAATACTGTAACGAGGACGATCGCAACCAATGCAGTCAAACCCAAGAGTCAATACATAAATCAATTGCGCATTCAAAAAAGGCAGTCGTTGAAGTCATGTGATCCATGACTTCAACGACTGCCTTTTGTTACATATGCGCCTTCGGCCCAAGGAACGCGCCCAGCGCCTCCGGCAGCTCCTTTTGCCAAAATCCCCATTTATGCTCGCCGTCTTTTTCCCGGTAATCGACGTAAGCGCCCTTGTCTTCGAGGATTCGCTTTGCCGCGCGGTTCAGTTCAACGAAGTTGTGTACGCCGCGCTCGGTCTCGTACGCGGTCTCCTGCAGACCGACCGTCATCCAGGCGGATAGCCAGGACAAATCGCCGGCTTCCTTCATTTGCGCGATCGATGCGCCGTAGTACGCCCCGGACAACGACAGGAGACGGTTAAACATGTCCGGGCGCCGCAGGGCGATGGACAAGGAGACGGTAGCCCCGAGCGAGTCGCCGGCAAGCAATCGCGCTTCCGCGGAGGCGCGGGCGGCGAACGTTTTTTCGACGAAGGGAACGAGCTCGCGCAGCCAGAAATTCAAATAAGCTTCGTGCCGTTCGCTGCCGGGCAAATATTCCTCGGTGCGCACCGATTTGTCGACGTCGACGGCCGCGATGATGAACGGTTCCCAGTTCTCTTCGAGAATGAGACCGTGGGAGATCGTGGCGATTCTGCCGAAATTAAAAAAATCTTCTCCGTCCTGGCAATAAACGACCGGATAGCTGAGCCACTCCTGATACCCTGGAGGTAAATAGAAGCGGACGGCGCGTTCGCCGGCTTGGAGGTAATTGCTGGGAATCGTGTGTTTGACGACGGTTCTGCGGACAGGGGAATCGGACATTGGACATCGTTCCTTTCTCGTGACCCGAATCGGGTATGGCAGCGCCCCGGCATGGGCAAAACATAGGAATGTTCGTTGCCGCGCCTGCCATTTTAAGGGCGGCTGTTCGGGATTTGTATTAATGTGTTATACAACATAATTGAAACTGTACTATAAACATATTGCGCTTTCAACGGGGAAGAATTCAATAAATATGCCTTTTTTTACTTTGACCAAACCACTATGGCAGCTATATAATAATTCTATAACAGAAACCCCTCTTCCACAATTCATGACGAGGAGATGTAACGATGAGCAAAGGATCTTTGGATACGCCGGCCAAGCCGGGACAGCAAGCAGCGCATATTGTGCATTCGGAAGACGTCACGCCGCTTCAGGTATTGTCCCCAGAAGGCGAAGTCGTCAACGCGGCAGCGATGCCGAACCTGTCCGACGAGCAATTAAAGGAAATCATGTACCGAATGGTATTTACCCGTACCTGGGACGACCGCGCGGTGAATCTGGGACGTCAAGGACGCCTGGGCTTCTATGCGCCGGTATCCGGCCAGGAAGGCACGATGGTCGGCAGCGAATACGCGCTGACCAAGGAAGATTTCGTCTGCCCGGGCTACCGCGACATGCCGCAGCTCGTCTGGCACGGTCTGCCGCTGTATCAGGCGTTTTTGTATTCGCGCGGCCACCAGCACGGCGGCCAGATTCCCGAAGGCGTCAACGTGCTGATGCCGCAGATCATCATCGGCGCGCAGATTTTGCACGCGACGGGCGTCGCCATGGGTTTCAAGCTGAAGAACGAGAAGCGCGTCGCGATCACGTATACGGGCGACGGCGGCTCCTCCGAGGGCGACTTCTACGAGGGCATGAACTTTGCAGGCTCGTTCAAGCTGCCGGTCATCTACTTCGTGCAAAACAACGGCTATGCCATCACGACGCCGTTCGCCAAGCAGACCGCCGCCCAGTCGATCGCCCACAAGGCGCTCGCCGCCGGCATTCGCGGCGTCAAGATCGACGGCATGGACGTGCTGGCGGTCATCTCCGCCGTGCAGGAAGCCGCCGAGATCGCCCGCGAAGGCGGAGGCGCGACGCTGATCGAAGCCGTCACGTACCGCTTCCGACCGCACTCGATGTCCGACGACGCGACCAAGTACCGCACGAAGGAAGAGGAGCAGGAATGGCTGCTCCGCGATCCGCTCGTACGTTTCGGCAAATATCTTGAATCGAAGGGTCTGTGGTCGGAAGAGGACACGGCTCGCGTCAAGGAAGAAGCCAAGGCGGCGGTGAACGAACACATCAAAAAAGGCCGAGCAGACCGAGAAGATGACGGTCGCGGGGCTGATCGACTCGATGTTCGAGACGACGCCGCCGCACCTCGAAGAGCAAAAAGCCGATTTCTGATCGCTAACCGAGGACGCGCGCGGAATGCCGATGCATCCGGCGCGCCCGACACGGGCCCGCGTTGTGCCGGCCCGCTCAATATATACGGTACAGCCGCATCTATCGCGGCCGTCATCCTCTAGATGGGAGAGAACAACATCCAATGGCGCAAATGAACATGATTGAAGCGATCAAGGACGCGTTGCGCGTCGAACTGAAGCGCGATCCCGGCGTCCTGCTCTTCGGCGAAGACGTCGGCAAAGTCGGCGGCGTCTTCCGCGCGACCGAGGGTTTGCAGGCGGAGTTCGGCGAGCAGCGCGTATTCGATACGCCGCTGGCCGAGTCCGCGATCGGCGGGCTCGCTGTCGGACTTGCCACCCAAGGCTTCCGTCCGATCGCAGAGATTCAATTCGTAGGCTTTATTTATGAGGCGCTCGACCAAATGTTCGTGCAGGCCGCTCGCCTGCGCTACCGTTCCGGCGGACGCTACAACGCGCCGATCGTCTTCCGCACGCCGTTCGGCGGCGGCGTCAAGGCTGCCGAGCTGCACACCGACTCGCTCGAAGGCCTGGCTATCCAGACGCCGGGCATCAAGGTCGTCGTGCCTTCGAACCCGGCGGATGCCAAGGGTCTCATGATCTCCGCGATCCGCGACAACGATCCGGTGTTTTTCATGGAGCACCTGAACTTGTACCGCGCGTTCAAGGACGAGGTGCCTGAAGGCGAGTACACGGTACCCCTCGGCAAGGCGAACGTCGTCCGCGAGGGCAAAGATATTACGATCATCGCCTATGGGTTGATGGTCCACACCGCGATCAAGGCCGCCGACGAGCTCGCCAAGAACGGCGTATCCGCCGAAGTCATCGACCTGCGCACGCTCGTGCCGCTCGATATCGACACGATCGTCGCATCGATCCAGAAGACGAATCGCGCGATCGTCGTTCAAGAAGCGCAGAAGACTTCCGGCGCCGCCGCCGAGATCATCGCGCAGATCAACGAAAAAGCGATTCTTCACCTGGAGGCTCCGGTGCTCCGCGTCGCTGGTCCTGATACGGTGTATCCGTTCGCGCTGATCGAGGATGCCTGGCTGCCGACGCCCGCTCGCATCGTGAAGGCTGCCAACCAAACGCTTCAGTTCTAAAGTGAAGGAGGGAATAGCGCATGGCTAGATTCGAATACCGGTTCCCGGAGCTCGGCGAAGGTCTGCACGAAGGCGAGATCGTCAAAATGCACATCGCCGCCGGACAAGCCGTGACCGACGAAGATATTTTGATGGAAGTGCAGAACGACAAGGCCATCATGGAAGTGCCTTGCCCGGTCAACGGCAAGGTGCTTGAAGTGTTCGGCAAAGACGGCCAGACGATGCGCGTCGGCGAAGTCGTCGCCATCATCGATGCCGAAGGCGAACTGCCCGAGCAAGCGGGCGGCGACCATGGCGCCGAACCTTCCGGCCACAGCGGCGAAGCCGCTTCCGCGCAAGGCGGAGCCGACCTGAAGGGGCAGCCGGCCCAGGCGCCGGCCCAAGAGACGGCAGGAGAGGCGGCGAAGCCAGCCGAAGCCGCGGCACCCGCGCCGGCCGCCAAGGACGCCGCGCTCGTGCTCGCTACGCCGAGCGTGCGCAAGTTCGCCCGCGAGAAGGGCGTTGCCATCGCAGACGTCGCCGGCACCGGCAAGAACGGCCGCATCACCCGCGAGGACGTTGCCGGCTTCGCCGAAGGCGGAGCGCCTGCGAAGAGCGAAGCTTCGTCCGCGGATGCCGCGCCTGCTGCCGCGCAAGCCGCAGCGCCTGCAGCGCGCGCCGCGCAATCCGGCCCTGGCGTCGAAGAACGCGTGCCGTTCAAGGGCATTCGCAAGGCAATCGCGAACGCGATGGTCAAGTCCGTCTACACGGCGCCGCACGTCACGCTGATGGACGAAGTGGACGTCACCGCGCTCGTCGCGCTGCGCAACCGTTCCAAAGCGTTCGCGGAGAAGAAGGGCGTCAAGCTGACTTACCTGCCTTTCATCGTCAAGGCGCTGGTCGCAGCCGTACGCGAGTTCCCGGTCATGAACGCGATGATCGACGAAGCCGCGAACGAGATCGTGTTCAAGAAGTATTACAACATCGGCATCGCCACCGACACGGACAATGGCTTGCTCGTGCCGGTCGTCTTCGACGCCGATCGCAAGAACATCTGGAACATCGCCAAGGAAATCAAGGATCTGGCGACCCGCGGCCGCGACGGCAAGCTGGGCGCGGGCGAGCTGAGAGGCAGCACGATCTCGATCACCAACATCGGTTCGGCCGGCGGCCTGTTCTTCACGCCTGTCATCAACTTCCCTGAATCCGCGATCCTCGGCGTAGGCCGCATCGATCAGAAGCCGGTCATCAAAAACGGCGAGATCGTACCCGCTTCGGTCATGGCGCTCAGCTTGAGCTTCGACCACCGCATCGTCGACGGCGCGACCGCACAACAATTCGTTAACTACATTAAACAGCTGCTTAGCGATCCTGAGCTGCTCGTCATGGAGGTGTAATCGATGGTAGTAGGAGACGCTTCTCTGGACATCGACACATTAGTAATCGGCGCGGGCCCCGGCGGATACGTCGCGGCCATCCGCGCGGCACAGCTCGGCCAGAAGGTTATCATCGCGGACAAGGGCAAGTTCGGCGGCGTATGTCTTAACGTCGGCTGTATTCCGTCCAAGGCGCTGATCAACTCCGCGCACCACTACGAATCGATGCTGCATGCCGAGGACTACGGCCTGTCGGCCGAGAACGTCAAGGTCGACTTCGGCAAAGTGCAAACTTACAAGGATTCCGTCGTTAACAAGATGACGAGCGGCGTCGAGATGCTGCTCAAGGCGAACAAGGTTCAAATGTTCCAGGGCGAAGTCATGTTCATCAACGAAAACGAAGCGCGCCTGTTCAACGACCAGGAGGCGCCTCGCTATCGCTTTAAAAATTGCATCATCGCGACGGGCTCCCGCCCGATCGAGCTGAAGCCCTTCCCGTTCGGCGGACGCATCCTGTCTTCGACCGAGGCGCTGTCGCTGCCTGAAGTGCCGAAGAGCATGGTCATCATCGGCGGCGGCTACATCGGCATCGAGCTCGGCCAGATGTACGCCAAATTCGGCACCGAGATCACGATTCTCGAGGGCGCGGACACGATCATGCCGGGCTTCGACAAGGACATGAGCAACCTCGTCGTCAAGAAGCTGAAGAAAAACAAGGTCGACATCGTCAACGGCGCGCTCGCCAAGGGCGCCGAGCAAAGCGACAAGGACGTCACCGTGACGTACGAAGTCGGCGGCGAACAGAAGACCGTCACCGCGGACTACCTGCTCGTCACCGTCGGACGCCGTCCGAACACCGACGGCGAGCTGGGCCTCGACCTGATCGGCATCAAGACGACCGACCGCGGCCTGATCGAAGTCGACGAGCAATGCCGCACGAACATCAAGCACATTTTCGCGATCGGCGACATCGTGCCGGGCGCAGCGCTGGCTCACAAAGCTTCGTACGAAGCGAAGGTCGCCGCCGAAGCGATCGCGGGCCTGCCGTCCAAGGTCGACTACAAGTGCATTCCCGCCGTCGCGTTTTCCGATCCGGAATGCGCAAGCGTCGGCTACACGGAGAAGGAAGCGAAGGATAAGGGCCTGAACGTCAAGTCGAGCAAGTTCCCGTTCGGCGGCAACGGACGCGCGGTCACGCTGAACGGCGCGGACGGCTTCCTGAAGCTGATCTCCGAAGTCGACACGGGCCTTGTCGTCGGCGCGCAGATCGCCGGCGTCGAAGCGTCCAACATGATCGCCGAGCTGGGTCTCGCGATCGAGATGGGCGCCACGATCGAGGATATCGCCCTGACGATCCACGCTCACCCGACGCTGGGCGAGATTACGATGGACGCGGCAGAGCTCGCGATGGGTCATCCGATCCATACGATCGCGCCAAAAAAATAAGCTTTGCGAACATAAAAGAGGAAAGCGCCGAGTGATTTTTCGGCCGCTTTCCTCTTTTTTCGTTCGGCGTTCGATCGAACGGATCAAACGACCTTTTCCAGCCAAATGTGCTTGAAATCGATCCAACCCTGCGGGCTGAAGCTGGCGCCTCTGACGGAGGGGTGCATCTGCGTGCTCAGGCGGCGATGGTGCAGAAAGACGAGATAGCATTCCTCGCGAAGCCGGTCCTCGATCTCGCGCATGTGGCCGCGGCGCTCCTCTGCGCTGTACGCGGCCAGCGCGCGGTCGATCCGCTCGGAAATCCACTTTTTGAGCTCCGCGTTCAAATAGGCGCTTGTCATGCAGGCCTCGTGCTCGTACATATCGATCTCGCATACTTCGTCCTCGGCGAGGATGATGCCGGATACCGTTAAGTCACCGCTTGCGATGATGTCCGGATCGACCGCTTGCCGCCAGTCGGCCGCGAAAAGATCGACGCGCACGCCGTAGCGTTCGAGCCGCGCCGCGATCCATTTCCCGTCCAGCTCGTATTTTTCGTGCACGAGCAGCCGCAGCGTCTCGCCGTCATAACCGGAAGCGTGCAGCGTCTCGCGAATCTGCGCCTCGCCCGCTGGCTTGGCGATGTACTTCAAGCTGTCTTCCGGCCGAATACAATAGGCGGGCAGCGCGCGTTCGCCGCCGAGATCGGCCTGCATCGCCACCGGATCGAGCATTTGGCGGACGGCGCTGCGGAACGCTTCCCGCTGCTGCCAGCCTGGTTTGTTCGTGTTCCAGGTCAGCATCGTACAGCCGTTGCATAGGCGCGCCAGCGCCTGCCAGTCCATGGCCGGATCCAGGCCGTCGTGCTCGTCCGCGTCGCCCGGCGCGCGCATGACGGAGGGCATCCCGATCGTGGACCGCTCGCGGCAATCCTCGGGCATGATGACGATGTCCACGACGTCGAGAAATGGACGTCCCGAGTAATACGCCGTATTGGCGCTCAGTTCGATCCGATGGGGAGACAGCGTAACGAGCCGGAAGGCGCCGGTCCCGACCGGCAACTGCCAGTAGGCTTCGCCCAAGCCGCGCAGGTCGAGCGGCAGGATGGAGGCCGCGGCAGCGCACAGGAAACGGTCGAAGATGCGATTCGGCTTGGAGAGCGAAAAGCGCACGGTGCGCGGGCCAAGCGCCTCGACCCGCGCCAGGCTTCGCATCATCCAGCTGTTCGGCACGTCCGGCTGTCGTAGCCGTTCGAACGTAAAGACGACGTCGTCGCTCGTCAGCTCGCCACCGTCGTGGAAGCATACGCCTTTTCGCAGGTAAAACGTCCACTCCGTGCCCGCCTGATCGGAGATCCAGGCATGCGCGACGCCCGGCACGATTCGTCCGAGCGTCTCGTCGAAGGTGACGAGACGGTCGTAAATGTGATACATCAGGTGGCCGTCGAACGCGAAGTTCGCGCAGCCGGGATCGAGCGTCTGCACCTGCCTGTAGACGGGAATCCGCAGCGTGTCGCACTCCGGGCGCCCGCCGACGGTCTCCTTTTGATAGCCGAATCTGACGTTCAGCCAATCGATGAACCTGGCCTTGACATCGGTGCCTTCGCCGAAGCGCGAGATCAGCTCGAACGACATCCGGTAGTCGCCGTGCTCCGCCTTGCCCGTGACCAGCCCGAATAAAAAAGGCCTCCTTGTCCGCTTTGAAGGCAATATGGGAGCGATGGCCGCGTCCGCGGCCGGGCAGCCAGCCGATCAGGCCGTCTTCCTCGAGCTTTTTGAGCACGAGCTTGGCGTTGCGGGGCGTACAATACAGCGTCTCGGCGAGTTCCTCCAGCGTGGCCTCGATTGGCTCCTTCAAACCGCGTCCGTTCTCGAAGCGTTCGAATAGCGTCAAATACCGTTCCGCCGTCAGCATTTCCGTCGCCTCCTCGTTGTTTCGCAGCATGTCTCTTATTAAAAGGGGAAATTCATTGAATGCATTATACGCTTTTTATCCTCTTTTGAACAACGCATAATGGAGACAACAAAGACGCGCCGGCGGCAAAGCGGTCATGCGGCGCGCGAAGGAGGAATCCCCATGCTGGATATTCAATACACGCTCGAAAAGCTGGCCGAATACCGGGAGCTCGGTCATTTCGACGCAGACGGACGCATCGACGCGAATTCGCTAGGCGGCAGGCCCGGGCGCATCCGCCAATCGCTGCTTGCGATGGTTGTCGCTTTGATCGGAAGGTAAGACAGCCTTGGCCGGCTGTCTTTTTTTTATCGGGGCGATGCAAGCGCGCCGCGGGCGATCTTGCGCTATAATGTAGAGACACAAACCCCGCGAGTCGCGGCGAATCGAACGGCGCGCTGCATTAGAAAAGAGGAAACGCATACGATGAACGCTCCATCCAGACCGATCTCGGCGTCCCGTTCCGTGCTGACCGAGATGCTCTTTCCAGGCGATACGAATTACCACGGCACGATGTTCGGCGGCACGCTCATGCAGTATATCGACAAGATCGCGACGATCGCCGCGATGCGGCACTGTCATATGCCCGTCGTGACCGTCTCCCAGGACAGCCTCGATTTTCTGTCGCCGATCCGCGTCGGCGAGGCGTTCGAGCTCGAGGCGTGCGTCACCTGGACGCATCGCAGCTCCATGGAGATTTACTGCGTCGTCCGCGCGGAGGATCTGTTCACGGGCGACCGGCGGCTTACCGTTACCGCGTTCAGCACGTTCGTCGCGCTTGGGCCTGACGGCAAGTCCGCGCCCGTGCCCGGCGTATATCCGGAGACCGAGGAGGAGCGGCTGTTGCACGAGAGCGCGCCCGCCCGCTACGAGCAGCGCCAGCTGCGGCGGGGACAGCGGTATTCGTCGACAGATGGACGGGACAAATGATACAATCGGGAAATAACGTTACGATGAAAAGGTGAGACGGCGCTTGCGTAATTATTTGGACCTTTTACAGGATATTTTGGACCATGGCACGAAGAAAGAGGACCGGACGGGCACCGGCACGATCAGCGTATTCGGCAGGCAGCTGCGCTTCGATCTGCAGGACGGCTTTCCCCTCGTCACGACGAAGCGCATCCATTTGAAAAGCGTCGTGCACGAGCTGCTCTGGTTCCTGAGCGGAGAGACGAACATTCGGTACCTCAAGGAAAACGGCGTCTCGATCTGGGACGAATGGGCGGACGGCAACGGCGATCTCGGTCCGGTCTACGGCTCGCAGTGGCGCGCCTGGGAGACGCCGGACGGGCGCACGATCGATCAGATCGCGCAGGTCGTGGACGCCATCAAGCGCAATCCCGAATCGCGCCGTCATATCGTCAGCGCCTGGAACGTCGCGGAGATCGACAAAATGAAGCTGCCGCCGTGCCACTTCGTTTTTCAATTTTACGTCGCCGACGGCAAGCTCTCGTGCATGCTGACGATGCGTTCCGTCGATACGTTCCTCGGATTGCCATTCAATATCGCCTCCTACGCGCTGCTCACCCACATGGTCGCCCAGCAATGCGGCCTCGATGTCGGCGAGTTCATCTGGTCCGGCGGGGACGTTCACATTTACGCGAACCATCTCGAGCAAGTGAAGCTGCAGCTTACGCGCGAGCCTTTGCCGCTGCCCAGGCTTTCCATTTTGCGCAAGCCCGATTCCATTTTCGATTACAAGTTCGAAGATTTCGTGTTCGAGGGCTACGAGCACCATCCGGCGATCAAGGCGCCGGTAGCGGTGTAGGACGTCGCGTCGTTGTCGATAAACAGTCGTTTTTTGGCTGATAGTCGCCGGGAAGCCTCGTATGTTATGATAGTTACACAAATGAACGATAGCAGGGAGGCGGTGGCGCATGTCCGTCACGTTGATCGCCGCCGTCGCGAAGAACGGCGTCATCGGGGCGGATAACGCCCTGCCTTGGCGTCTGAAGGACGAGATGGCCTATTTTAAAGCCCGGACGATGGGCAAGCCCGTATTGATGGGAAGCAAGACGTTCCGCTCGCTGCCGAAGCCGCTGGCCGGGCGGACGAACGTCATTTTGTCCAGGACGATGGCCGAAGCTCCGGAGGGCTGCGTCATCGTCCGCTCCGTAGAGGAGGCGCTCGCGCGCTACGGCGGCGAAGAGCTGATGGTTGCGGGCGGCGCGGACGTTTATGCGCAGCTTGCTGCCGCATGCGGACCGGTTGCTGCTTTCGGAGCTTTCCGAAGCCGTGGAAGGGGACGCCGTATTCCCGCCGTTCGAACGTTCGGATTGGCTGCTTGCGTCCAAAAAGTCGCAGGCGGCGGACGAGCGCAATCCGATCGCCTTCGATATGTGCGTCTACGAGCGCCGCACAGCGGAAAGTGCAAACAATAGAGGGGATAATCCATTCTGATGACACGGGTCGTCAGGTAAGATGGTCTATCATATATAACGGTGCTCTGACCCTGCGGCGAACGCGGCCAGACACGCGAATTACCGACAGATGGAGGAAATGGGATGTCGACGCCTACGGGATTTATGGAATATCAACGCGAGCTGCCAAGCGATCGCGACCCCCTTGAACGGATCAAGGACTGGAACGAGTTCCACCGCATGTTCTCCGAAGAACAGCTGCGCACCCAGGGCGCGCGCTGCATGGACTGCGGCACGCCTTATTGCCATACCGGCATGGAATTGTCCGGAGGCGCTTCGGGCTGCCCGGTCAACAACCTGATACCCGAATGGAACAACCTCATCTACCGCGGACTGTGGAGAGAGGCATACGAACGGCTCGCCAAGACGAACAACTTCCCCGAGTTCACGGGCCGCGTCTGTCCCGCGCCTTGCGAAGGCTCCTGCACCGTCGGCCTCATCGGCGACCCGGTCACGATCAAGACGATCGAACAGGCGATCATCGACCGCGCCTTCGAAGAGGGCTGGGTGGTGCCGCAGCCGCCGAAGCATCGGACCGGCAAGCGCGTCGCCGTCGTCGGCTCCGGACCTGCGGGACTTGCCGCCGCCGCCCAACTGAACAAGGCGGGTCACAGCGTGACGGTGTTCGAGCGCGCCGACCGTGCGGGCGGCTTGCTCACCTACGGCATCCCGACGATGAAGCTCGAGAAGCATATCGTCAAGCGCCGCGTGGACCTGCTCGCCGAAGAGGGCATCGCGTTCGTGACGAACACCGAGATCGGCAAGGACATTTCCGCCAAGCAGCTCGCCGAAGAGTATGACGCGATCGTCCTGTGCGGCGGCGCGACCAAGGCGCGCGGACTCGGTCCCGTCGAAGGCGCCGACCTGAAGGGAATCCATCCCGCGATGGATTATCTGAACGGCACGATCAAGAGCTATCTCGACTCCAACCTTGAGGACGGCAACTATATCTCGGGCAAGGACAAGCATGTCATCGTTATCGGCGGCGGCGACACCGGCACGGACTGCGTCGCGACGGCGCTGCGACACGGCTGCACGAGCGTTTCCCAATTCGGCACGCATGCCAAGGCCCCGCTCACGCGCGACCAGATCAACAACCCCTGGCCGGAGTATCCGAACGTCTACACGCTCGATTACGCGCACGAAGAGGCGAAGGTGCTGTACGGCGAAGATCCGCGCGCGTTTTCCGTATTGACGAAGAAGTTCGTCGGCGACGAAGACGGCAACGTCAAAGAGCTGCACACCGTTCAGATTCGCCGCTACGTCGACGAGACGGGACGCAAGGTGTACGAAGAGATTCCCGGTACCGAGAAAGTTTGGCCGGCTGACCTCGTGCTCGTCGCCGTCGGCTTCGAAGGTCCCGAGTCGACGCTCGTCGAGCAGCTTGGTCTTGAGACGGACCGCAGGACGAACGTAAAGGCCGCTTACGGCAAGTATAAGACGAGCGTCGAAAAGGTGTTCGCGGCAGGCGACATGCGCCGCGGCCAGAGCCTCATCGTATGGGCGATCAACGAGGGCCGCGAGGCTGCGCGCGAAGTCGACCGCTATCTGATGGGTTCGACGATGCTGCCTTAATCAAGACTCGTCGATGGACGCGCAAGCGGATTGATAAATCAGGGTCGCACCCGAGACGTCTTCGAAGCGAAGACGTCGGGTGGCGGCCCTTTGTTGCGGACGGAGGAAAAGGCAATGTTTCGATATGGCGAAGATCGGCCGAAGGAACTCAAATTTACCGGATTCGAAGCGAGCGTCGAACGGCGCGACGCGCAATGGATCGATGCGGAGCTGCGGCTTCGCTTGGACGCGTCGACGCCGCTGCCGGACGATGTTATCGACCTGACGGCGCTAGCCGTGTGCACGCATGCCGGACATCCGATCCAGATCGAGGCGCTCGACGAAGGAATCGACTGCGAATACCAGTTCACGATATTCGAAAAGGAGCAGATCGAACGCTATATTCGCAGCGACGAGATGCAGGCGCGGATCGCGGAAGCCGCGCGGAAGGGCTAGATCGGGGGGCACTGTTCAAGTCTTCGGTTTGGCGCTGCAAGTTCCTTGCGGCGCTTGGCTTTGTCAAGGTTCGCAGGTATGCTAAACTATGAAAAGCATATTCGGAATCGGACAGGCATCTGGCGGACGGAGGGGGGCATGGCGGCGATGACGGAGGACGCATTGTTGACGCCGGGCGACGTGTCGGTCATCAGACGGTACGTCAGGACAAAATACGCGCCGATGCCAGCAAGCCGACAGGCGGAGATCGTCGCCGACGCGGTCGTGCGCACGATCCGCAAGCGGCTGCCGGATTGGCCGGAAGCGCTAAAAGACGAAGCGGCCGGCCGTCTCGTGGCGTCATGCGTCGTTGGCGAGCGGCGCGAGGTGTATCCGCAGGACGTGCTGCGCGTTTGCGCCGATTTGGCGCTCGCGGAGGAAGCGCACGCGGCGAGCCTGCTTAGCTGGCTGAACGAGCGAACGGCGGCCGAATGGACGCTGGAGCGGATCGCTGAGCGGACTGAAAACGGATACGTACTAAAATCCGGTCTTGCAGAAGCAACGCCTTCCGGCAAGCTCCCGTTCGGCAGCGCTACAACGACGCAGCAGGCGCTTGTCGCCGGCGGATCAGGCGCAGCGAACGATGGTTTTGTTTCAGGCGGCGCCTTGCGTTTTGCCCTTGACGAAGGTCAAGCCTGCCACGCGGCTGCCGGCTCTCCAGGCGCGTACCGGCGCTCGCCGGCCGCCATGCGGCCGCTCGTTCTGGCGGCCGTGCTGCTGTTCGCCATGACGGCTACGCTGCATGCATCATTTTCGCAGCAAGGGAGCGAACCGAATCCTACTGCGCGCGAAGCGGTCTTGGATCGCTCCGCCGCGCGGCCGGTCGCCGAGCTAGCCGATGCGTCCGCCAGATTCGCCTATTCGGCATTCGATGCGGCGGCGGTGAAGAACTACCTGTCCGGACGGGATTCGCTTCTCGCCGAGCGGCCTTACTTCGAGGCGATCGTCGAGAGCGCGCGCGAACGCGGCGTCGATCCGCTGCTGCTCTTTGCGGTGGCCGGTCAGGAGCAAGGCTTTGTCCCGAAGTCCGCCAAAAAAAGCGACGCAGATCGCGAACAATCCGTTTAACGTTTTCCATAGCTGGGAGACGTACAATACGAACATTCGCGATTCGTCGGGCATCGCCGCGAAGCTGCTCGCCAAGCTGGTTTCCGGCGTGCCGGACGGGGAAGAGCCGTTTGCCTGGATGAATCGGACCTATGCGGAGGACCCGCATTGGTCGGACGGCGTTCGCGCCATTTACGGCAAACTCGTATCGATCGGAAGGGCGAAGGAGGAGAGCGCTTCATGACGGATCGCGCGCTTTTGGAAAAAGGATTGACGGTTATCGCCTCGTGCATGAGGCGGACCGGCGATATTTGGGAGGCGCATTTTGGCGCGGCGGCGATCGCCGCTTATTTTTTTTATCGCCGAAAATCGTCTGGATGACGGCGTCGCGCGGAAAATCGCGAACGAAGCGAATCGAATGGTGTCCGACCGCCTTGAAACGCCGACAGCATCCATGCCGCCGGATCGCGGTACTTTGGAGACGATGCCCAAGCGCGGCGCAAGCGCCGACGAGCGGACGATCGCGGAGGCGCTGGAGGAGACGATCGACGGCCTGCACTGGGTCGGTCACAACGCGATCTACGCGGCGGCGAGCATGAAGGCGATCCGCGAGTTGGACGGCTGGGGCGAGGCGTCGGAGATGGCGGCGATCGCGGCGCTGATTCGCGCGTTCAAAGGGAAAATTCCGGGACGCTCCTGGATCGGCTATAAGACGTCTGAAGTGAAGGCGCTGACGCTTGGAGAGGAGGAAGGAGGCGCGGGCATCGAAGACGGAGCCGCGCTGTCGCGCGCGATGCTGCGCGAGTTGGCGTCCTTCGAGAACGTCTATAGAGCGGAAGCCCATCACGACCTGATCGGCCATATGCTCACCTTTTCGCATGCGCTCGTCACGCTCGAAGAACTGGGTTATCCGGAATTGTTCAAAAGAGGGCTCGTGCCGCTCTTCAAGCTCGTTCACGTTCTGCGCGCCAGCCGGGAGCTTCGTTCCGGCGCCTCGATTCAACTCAACTCGCCGGTCGACCGGGAGCCGCTGGCGCCGGCGCCAGCGGCGGCTTCGCTGCCGACCGAAGCGGCCTTCTGGGAGCGGGACCGAAGCAAAGCGGCCTGGGATTTTGGACATGCGTTCAAGTTTCCTTACAGCTTCTACCATCTTGCAGCCCGCGCTGGCGGCGCGGACGCCGCGGCATACGATCGATTCAGGCGCATCGTCGGATCCTGACGACGAGACGTCGCGGCCCCCCCGGTCAGCCCTGCGTCAAATAGGCGTCGATCGCGGAAGGAATCTGACGCAGCGAGGACAGCGTGAGAAAGGCGCCGCTCGGCTTCGCGTCCGCGATCGGCAGCACGTTGTAGTCCCATTCAAGCTCCTGCTTCAAATAGATCGCATGGAGGCCGCAGGACAGCGCGGGCAGGACGTCCGTGCGGACCGAATTGCCCACCATCCAGGTCCGGTCGATTCGCAGCTTTTGCGCACGTACGATCTCCTTGAGCGCCTCGACGTTTTTGTGCAGACGAATATAGATGCGGTCGCGAAAATAACGCTGAAGGCCGGCTGCTTCGATCTTGCGCTTCTGAATGTCCGGGTCGCCGCCCGTATATAAATGAAGCCGGTGACCTGCGGCCGCGAGCGATTCGAGCGTCTCGTTCATGTAAGGGTAAGGCTCCGTCTCCTGCTCGAACACGCTTAGGCCCAGCTTCCACAAAAGCGCCTCCTCGTCGGCGGATTCGGTGCGTCCGTGGAGGGCGCTGTAATAGCGATACGTATCGACGAAGGATTGAGGGAAGTGCTCGCTCTTGAAGCCGACGATCTGCACGCCGGCGATGTCGATCTCGCTGTGCTTGGCCAGCGCGGCCTGCTTGGTCAGGCCGAACGGCGCGAACCAGGTGGTCATCAGGTCGGCGAACTGCGCTTGCACGAAATGGAAGTATTTATTGCAATGGATCAGCGTATCGTCCAGGTCGAACAGGATGTTCTGCTGCATCTTTGGTTGCTCCTTCGTTGGCTTGCCGCACAGTAAGTCGCCCCCCCGGGGCGGCGGACATGAATTTATTATGTCTAACCGGAGGACGTTTGTAAATGATCGCGGCGGGCAACCTAAACGTGAAGTCGCGCCGACCCTGTCCCGAACCTATATTGAAGCATTCCATGGAGGTGAGTCGCATATGCCGCCCTATCAAGGTCCTAAAGCGGGAGCGAAGAGCATCACGGCCGGCGGACGCGGAAAAAGCCAGACGACGAAGCTGGACAAAATGTCCCGCCTGCCGCCCAGCTTGAACGGAATCGACAAAAACCTGCCTTAGCGCTTGCGCGCGCGGTCGCGCAGGGACTTGACGCCCCCCGCGCGACCGCGCGTCAAGGTCATGCGTACTTCTCGATCTTCGACTTCAGGTCGCGCTTGATGAAGGCGAGCCGTTGACGCACATAAAAGTCGTAGCTGCCCCCGCTTAACTCGCGGGGGGTTCATCGTATTGCCGCTGTCATTGTCGACGATCACGAGACGGCCGCTGTCGTAAAATTTGAAAGTCAGATCTCGTGACGGCCGGGATCCCCTTGAAGGCTCCAAATAACGGAGATGTTCGCAGTTCTCCACCCATCATCCCACCTTTGACTGGAATAGATAGAACGCATGTTCTTGTTTATAGTATACCAAACGTTTGTTCGTATGGAAAGCCGTTCCGTAAAGAATTACACTAGAAAAAAACGGCAGGAACGAAAGTCAGGGGGCAATCGGACGGGAATGATACATATCATCGGTCTCACGCGCAAGCTGCCGACAGGCAAAAAGGTACTCGACGGCATCCACGGGCATCTGGAGCCGGGCAAGCTGTATGCGGTCGTCGGCGCGAGCGGCAGCGGCAAGTCGATGCTTCTGCGCTGTCTCGGCCTCAAGGAGCCGTGGACGAGCGGGGGAGCTGCGCATCGACGGCAAGGACGCGATCGCCGGCGGCGCGCTGGCCAGGCTTCGCTTAAAGCGCAAAATCGCATACCTCGAACAGAAGGCGCTGATGTACGAGAAAAAGACGGCGCTTAAAAACGTCATCATCGGCGCGGTCGGCCAGGTGTCCTGGTTTCGCCGGATGACCGGGATGGTCAGAAGCGACGACTACATGGACGCCATGGAGACGCTGGAGAACGTCGGCTTGATCGACAGGGCGCACCAGCCCGCCGAGAAGCTGAGCGGCGGCGAACGTCAGCGCGTGGCGATCGCCAGAGCGATCGCGCACGGCGCCGAGGTACTGCTCGCGGACGAGCCGGTGACCGGTCTCGATCCGCATTCGCAGGAGAGCATCATGGGCATGCTGAAGCAGCAGGCGAAGGATAAGAACATGATCGTCGTCGTGGCGCTGCATCGCCTGGAGCTCGCGGAGAAGTTCGCGGACGAGATCTGGGGCCTGCATGACGGCAGGGCGGTGCTGACCGTGCGGGGAAGACGGCTGACGGCGGCCGAAAAGAACCAGATCTCCTGAGACCGTCTTCCCGCACGGCTAGATGCGCCGCCATGCGGCATACGCTTTACGTCTTGCGGCGGTTAAGGTTGATTCGGCGCTTCCGGTTCGCCTTCAGGCGCTTTGGCCGGGCGAATTTGGGAGCGCTCTTTGCGGCTTTTCCAGGCGCTTTCTTTTCTGCGCTTCGACGTCGTCATCTGTAGTCAGCTCCAATCCCGGGCGCTTCGGCCCGCCGGAATTAGCATGGCAAGGTCGGTTGTCGCTTATCCATATGGCAGCGACGGCGCGTTAGGCTGCCCGATCGCCGAGTTCGCCGCCGACGTTCAAGGAGGTTCTCGTCATGTCGAATTCATCGGCCCCTCGGGCCGCGTTAGAACGGTCTTATCCGCTATTGTCGGTGAACGTGGGCGCCGCGCGCGAGGCGGCGTTTAAAGGCAAACCGGCAAAGTCCGGCATCTATAAGGAAAAAGCGCTTGGCGCCGTCACCGTACGTCTTGAAGGACTGTCGGGGGACGAACAGGCGGACACCGTCAATCACGGCGGCCCGGACAAAGCGGTTTGCGCGTATCCGTACCGTCATTATGCGTTTTGGGAAGAGCGGCTCGGCAGTCCGCTGGCGTTCGGCGCATTCGGCGAAAACTTTACGATCGACGAAATCGACGAGTCGGAGGTATGCGTCGGCGACATCTTCAAAATCGGGGAAGTCGCGCTTCAGATCAGCCAGCCGCGCGTCCCTTGCTGGAAGCTCGCGATGAAGTGGGGCGTCGACGAATTGCCGGCGCTGGTCCGGGATACGGGGAAAACCGGCTTTTATTTCCGCGTGCTGACGCCGGGCGAAGTCGAGCCGGGCGAGCTCGTCCTCGTGTCGCGAGATCCCGCCGGCGTCACGGTCGAGGAAGCGAACGCAGTGATGCACCGGGGAAAAGCGGATCGCGCGGGCATGCTGCGCTTGCACGCGGTCGACGCGCTGGCGGATGCCTGGAGGGAGACGCTGACGGCGAGGCTGTCGCGTCTCGCGCAGGCCTGATGCCGGGCAAGCACGCGGGCCGCACGGTCATCGTGACGGGCGCCGCAGGCGGCATCGGCACCCATCTGTCGCGCGCCTATGCCGAGGCGGGCGCATCGGTCGCGCTAAGCGACGCGCCGGGGTCGAACGGCGAAGCGCTTGCCGCGCAATTGGCGGACGAAGGGCGCTCCGCCCGCTTCATCCCGGCCGATCTGACCGACGCCGCGGCTGCCGCAAGCATCGTCGAGCGAACGCTCGCCTGGACGGGGCGCGTCGACGTGCTCGTGCACAACGCGGGCATCGGCGTCTGGAAGTCCCCGCTCGAGCTGTCGCTTGAGGAATGGGACCGCGTCATGAATATCAATCTGCGCGGCGCGTTTCTGTGCGGCCGCGAAGCCGCCAAAGCGATGAAGCGAACGGGCGGCGGCGCCATCGTCAACATCGCGTCGACGCGCGCGCTCCAGTCCGAGCCGAACTCGGAAGCGTACGCGGCGTCCAAGGGCGGCATTTTGGCGCTTACGCACGCGCTTGCCGTATCGCTAGGCCCCGACGGCATCGCCGTGAACGCGATCAGCCCGGGTTGGATCGAGAACGGCGATTATGACGCGCTTCGTCCCGCCGATCACGAGCAGCATCCCGCCGGCCGGGTCGGCAAGCCGTCGGATGTCGTCAAAGCTTGTTTTTATTTGACCGACCCCGAGGGCGGCTTCGTCACGGGGGCGAATCTCGTCGTGGACGGCGGCATGACGCGCAAAATGATTTACGAGCAGTAAGGAACGCCCGTAAAATAACGCGAGAAAATCTTTAATGGCCTTAAAGGTTCGCGGTATAAATCGCTGACGACGAAACGACGATATCATCCGCGGCAGGTGGAGTCGGATGCGTCCGAGCGAAGCCGGGATGCGAGGCGGAAAGCCGGCGAGCGGCCTATCCAACGGCAGGAATTCGCCCCGCGCGACTGCGATGCTGCCGTAGCCGTCGCGATCGCCTCCTTAAGTCGGCCTATTATACCCGGCGCCGGCATCTCTGAAGCGAATTTATGATATAATGTACAGCAATGCGCTTAAGGCTTTTTTTGTCGCTACTAGGGGGGGACTGGCTACAATGGAAAGGCGTTTTGTCATCGAGGCGGTCATGATCGCCATATATGGTCAGCTGCTTCTGCCGAAACGGCCTGTGGAATACCGGATTCCGTATTCGACAGTAATGGAATTGTACGATATGAAGGAGAGCGACGAGCCCGTCATGCCCGACCCGGACGACGACCGTCACGTCAAGGGCAAGATCGGGGGAGATGATCGCGTACTTCGAGGACCCGTTCAATAAAAAAGAAGCTCGAACGCTCGCTGCTCGCCCCGTGGCGCGAGAGCCCGCCGCTGCCGATCAACGACAAGGTGACCCTCGTCGTCGTCAACGCGGCCGAGAACATGCAGTACGGCGAGCTGCTCGACCCGATCGAGACGGAGATCGTGCTGACGTCGCTCCGCGCGCAAAGCCCGATCCTGACCGACCATATCGAATTCCAGGACAAAGTCGTACAGAACGCGATCCCGGTTCAGGTGTTCGACATCGACGATTACGAATTCGCGGTGGAGGAAAACCCGACGCCGACCGAATTCAACCCTTGAGAGCTGCCGGCGGACGCCGGCGGCTCTCGTTGTTGTTCGGGGGACCGGTATGATAGAATGAGGGCGTTCCCAACATCTTCAAGGAGGCTATCATCATGCTCGTGACGACTACCCCCAATGTAGAAGGATACAGAATCGCGTCCTATTACGGACTGGTGAACGGAGAGACGATCATGGGCGCGAATATATTCCGCGACTTCATGGCTTCGATCACGGACGTCGTCGGCGGCAGATCCGGCTCCTACGAGAACAAGCTGAAGCAGGCGCGCGACATCGCCGTCTCGGAAATGATGGAGCAAGCGCGGCGGATGGGCGCCAACGCGATCGTCGGCGTCGACGTCGACTACGAGGTCGTGCGGGAAGGCATGCTGATGGTGGCGGTGAGCGGCACGGCCGTAACCGTCGAAGCTTGATTTAATCCGACCATACACCCACTGACTAATGGAGGTTAACCGCATGCTGTATCGCAAGCTGGGTTCGACCGGTTTGAAAATATCCGCAGTAGGCGTCGGCACCTGGCAATTCGGCGGCGAATGGGGCAGAAGCTACGAACAAAGCGAAGCGGACGCCATTCTAGGAAGAGCGTCCGAGCTCGGCATCAACCTCATCGATACCGCCGAATGCTACGGCGACCACCTGTCCGAATCGCTGATCGGTCCGGCGATCCGCGGACGCCGCTCCGACTGGGTGCTCGCGACGAAGTTCGGGCATCATTTCCACGGCCCGTTCAGCCGGACCGACGTCTACGATCCGCAGGACGTCGTGCGTCAGTTGGAAGCTTCCCTGAAGGCGCTCCAGACCGATTATATCGACCTCTATCAATTCCATTCCGGACCGGACGCCGAGTTCGATCGGGACGGACTATGGGAGGCGCTCGCCCGTCAGGTCGAAGCGGGCAAGATCAGGCATCTGGGCATTTCGATCGGATCGAATCGCAACGTCTATCAGACGTCCAAGGCGAGCGAGGTCGGCGCGCAGGCGATTCAGGTCGTATACAACCGGCTCGATCGCGCGCCGGAGGAAGAGGTATTTCCGTCCTGCGAGGCGCAGGAGCTCGGGGTGCTCGCGCGGGTGCCGCTCGCAAGCGGCTTCCTGAGCGGCAAGTACAAGCCCGGCGCGACGTTCCCGAGCGACGACGTTCGCTCGAAGCGCGATCGCGACGATGCGGACCGGCTGCTTCGCGAAGCGGAGGAGATCAAGCGCACGGAGGTGCCGGAAGGCGTCGACATGGCGTCGTGGGCGCTGGCCTGGTGCCTGCGGCATCCGGCGGTCACCGCCGTTATCCCCGGCTGCAAGGACGTCGCGCAGGTCGAAGCGAACGCGGCGGCCGTCGCGCTGGTCCCTGCGGGGCATCCGCAGGACGCCTAGCCGATCGTTCGATCGGCGGCCTTATATTGGCCGCGCGAATAGAAGCGGCGCCCTGAAGCAAATACTGGGGGGAAACCCAAGAAGGCGGTGCCCCCCATGTGCCAAAGATTTTCGCTTGCCGCGGATTTGCCCGAGCTCACCGAACGTTACCGGATCGATCAGGTCGTCGGTTCGTACAGGCCCAGATACAATGTCGCGCCGACCCAATACGCCGCCGTCATCGTCGAGGAGCGGCGCGAACGCAAGCTCGAGTCGCTGCGTTGGGGCCTCATGCCTTATTGGTCCCGCGACGCCGTCAATGCCGACGGCCCCGGCATCGGCGACCGGCCGATTTTCAAGCGCATGACGAACAAGCAGCGCTGCGTCATCCCCGTCAGCGGATTTTACGGCTGGGAGACGAAGGGGGAGAGCCCGCCAGCCGATCCATTTCGTCCTCAAAGGGCGCGGGACGTTCGCGGTTCCCGGATTTTACGAAGTGTGGCCGCGCGTCGAAGGCGGCGACATCCGCGCGTATACGATGTTGACGACGCCGTCCAACGAGCTGGTCGGTCCGTATTCGAATCGGATGCCGGCCATCCTGGACGATGAAGGCATCGACGCTTGGCTCAATGAGACGAATACGGAATATCGCGGCGTGCTGGGCGCCATCCGCGGGATCTCGGCGGATGAGATGATGATGTACCCGGTCGGGGCTTACGTGAACGAGCGGGAGCGGGAGACGCCGGAATGCGTCGAGCCGATCCGCAACTTCTACTCCGCGATTCGGGAGTAGCATAACGAAAGTGCCAGAGGGCCCTCCGCGCAGCCGCGTCGGAGGGTCGATTCATGTTGCAGGGGAGATGACGCGATGTGCGCGAATCAGACGAAAGATAACGGCGATCGGCCGATACAAGTGTACGTGCTGTCAGGCTATCTCGGAAGCGGCAAGACGACCGTGCTGCAAAAGCTGCTCGAAGGCGCCAAGGCGCGAGATTGGAAGACCGCGGTGCTTATGAACGAAGCGGGCGACGTCAATCTCGACGGCGAGCTGCTGGCGAAGGACGTGCCGATGGCGGAGCTGCTGGGCGGCTGCATCTGCTGCTCGGTCAAGAACGATCTCGGCGTCTCGCTGCTGCAGCTCGCTCGGGAGCATCGGCCGGACGTCATCTGGATCGAGTCCACCGGCGTGGCGCAGCCGCTCGAGATGATGGACGCCGTAACGGAGGTGTCCATGCACGCCAGGCTCGAGCTGCGCGGACTGATTACCGTCGTTGACGCCAGGCACCTGCTCGACCGGCTTCGGCTCGGCGCCGGCAAGACGCTGCGGCTGATGCGGGAGCAGATCCGCGGCGCATCGCTGCTTCTGCTCAGCAAGACGGACCTCGTCGGTCCGGGGGAGGCGGAGGAGGTGCGCGCGCAGCTGCGCGAATGGAATCCTTCCGCCGCGATCGCGGATGCGCTGAAGGGGGGAGACCGGCACGGATCTGATCGCGCTGCTGCCGGGAGCCGTCGGCTTAGAGGTCCGTACTCAAGCCCGCCCTGGTCACGATCACGATCTCCAAGGACACGATCGCGACGGCCAGGGACACGATCACGCGGGACACGATCGCGACGGCCAGGGACACGATCACGCGGGACACGATCGCGACGGCCAGGGACACGATCACGACAACCAGGGTCACCATCACGGCGCTTCGCGAATGCACGACCATGTTCACGTGCTTACGCATTATCCGTCCGGCCCGTTTTCGAGCGAAAAATTCGAGCGCTTCCTGCGCGAGCTCCCGGCATCGGTGTACCGCGCGAAGGGGATCGTTACGTTTACGGATACGGCCGCGCGCTACTTGTTCCAGTTCGCCTACCGGGAATCCGACTTCATGCCGGTCGCGTCCCCTAACCGTAAGCCTTCTCCCGACGTGATCGTTCTGATCGGCGAAGACTTCAGCGCGTCGGACCTGCGCGAGCGGCTTGCCGGCTTGGAAGAGAGAACGGATTAGCGCGTTTGCCGCTGCACATAAACCGGACCGGCACAGGGAAACTTAAGCCGGGAAGGGAGGCTCCGGCAAATGAGGGGATTTGAAGCAGGCCGCCTGTCGGTCATCACGAGTTTGATCTTATCCGTCGGATTGGTCAATCATGTCATTATACTGCCGATCGTGCTCGGGACGGCCGGCAGAGACGCATGGATATCCGTGCTGCTGGCCGGTTCCCTGATGCTGATCCTGCTCCTGCCGTTGGCCGCGGTGCTTCGCGATATGGGACTGCAGCCTTTTTCCGGATGGCTGAAGGAAAAGGGCGGACATTTCTCGCGGGTGCTCATTCTGACGGTCGTCGTCGGCTACTTGCTGCTGGAGGCGATCATTACGACCGTCGACATGCTGACCTGGACCAACAGCACGTACCTGCCCGAGACGCCGCCGATCGTCACCGCGACGGTTTTCGTGCTCCTCTGCGTCGCTGCCGTACTGGTCGGCATGCAGGCGATCGTCTATATGTCTTGTATCGCTCTCCCGGTCGTTACGGCGCTGGGCATCTTCGTCGCATCCGGCAATTCGGATCGCAAGGACTATTCCCAGCTGCTTCCCCTGATGGAGCACGGGGTGGAACCGGTATTAAGGGGGGGCCGTCGTATCCTGCAGCGGGCTGACGGAAATGATATTGTTCGTCCTGCTGCAAATGTACGCCAACAAGCCTTTTCGCGCGATTCATCTGTATGCCACCGGCCTGTTCGTCATTGTGCTGTCCGTCGGCCCGACCATAGCCGCCATTTGCGAATTCGGCGTGTTCGAGTCCAGCAGCATGCGTTTTCCCGCCTTTTCGCAGTGGCGGATATTGAGCGTCGGCCGCTATATCGAGCATCTCGATTTTTTTGCCATCTACCAATGGATCAGCGGTGCGCTCATTCGCATCTCGCTTGCGCTTAGCCTCCTGCTCGAGCTGTCCGGCATTCAAAAGCGCAAGGGCAAATTGATCGCCTTGATCTTCATCGGATTCGCCATGATCGGACTGACCGTCTATCCGTTCGGGGACAACAATCAATACATTTTCTATAAGGCGATCCGGCCGTTTATCTTCGCGCTGCAGATCGGCCTTCTGTTCTACGTATGGGTGCTGGCGCTTCGCAAGCGCGGTGGGAGGGGCGAGCTGCGTGCAAACCGGGCTTGAATGGCTGGACGGCGAGATCGCCGGCTGCGCGGATGTGAACGTCGAAAGGCTGTCGGTTGGAAAGCGGCAGGCCGCGCTCGTATCGGCGACGGGCATGATCGACAACGCCATTTATAAAGACCGGCTGCTGCCCGCCTTGGGCGAATGGCTGGAGGGAAAGAACCTTACCGAAGGCTTTCCCGGCGCGTTTGCGTTGGCCGCATCGAACGACGAAGAGCGTGCGCGCGTCCTGGCGCGGCTGTTCTCCGGCAGCGTGCTGATCGTGAACGACGGGAGGGTGCTCGCCTATCCGATTCCCCGCCAGCCGGAACGCTCGCCGGAAGAATCGTCCTCCGAAATTTCGGTCAAAGGGCCGCGGGACGGCTTCGTCGAGAGCTTGCCAATTAACCGGACGCTGGTGCGCAAGCGATTGAAGTCTTCGGATTTGAAAATCGAGTCGTTCTGCGTCGGTACGGACAGCCAGACGGAAATCAACCTGCTCTATCTGAAATCGGCCGCAAGCCGCTCGCTCGTCGAAGAAGCGCGCAAAAGGATCGGGAAGCTGTCGCCCGATATCGTGGTCGGCTCCGGGCAAGTCGAAGAAATGTTGTCCGACAGGTCGCGGGCGCTTTTTCCCCTCGTCAACTATACCGGCCGGCCGGATTATATCGTCGAGTGCCTGGGACTCGGCCGGATCGCCATCATCGTCGACGGTCTCCCGCTCGTGTATACGGCGCCGACCAACATGTTCGAGCTGCTCAAGTCTCCGGAGGACGTCCACAACTCGTATTATTTCGTGAGCATGGAGCGGCTTGCTTCGCTTGGTCGGCTTGTTCATCACGCTAACGCTGCCGGGATTCTGGGTCGCGGTGTCGACGTTTAACGTCGATCAGATCCCGTTCCCGCTCATGGCGACGATCGTCGTCTCGCGGATCGGCCTTCCGATCTCGACCGCGATCGAGATGTTCCTCATGCTGTTCATGTTCGAGCTGTTCCGCGAAGCGGGCGTACGGCTGCCGAGGGCCGTAGGGCAGACCGTCGCGGTCGTCGGCGGCATTATCGTCGGGGATGCGGCGATCCGGGCGGGGCTTACTTCGCCTACGATGCTCGTCGTCAGCGCGGTGACGTACGTCACCTCGTTCACGCTCGTCAACCAGACGCTGCTCGGTTCCGTCAATCTGCTGCGCTTTGTCGTGCTGCTGTTTTCGACCGCGCTCGGCATGTTCGGATTTTTTATCGGCGTATTTTCGATCTTGCTGTACATGGTGTCGCTCCGCTCGTTCGGAGAACCGTACTTGAAGCCGGCTGCCCCTTACGAAGCGCGGCGCGCGCGCGGAGCGTTCCTCAAATTCCCGTACACCGACCGAAGGAGCAAGGGGAGCCCCAAACGCGGCGGATGAGGAGGTGAGTGCGATGCATGCTGCGATCCGAATACTGGCGCTTGTCATGATGACCGTCGTGCTGACGGCGTGCTGGGATCAGCGCTCGATCCAGGAGACCAGCTATATTACGAGCCTGGGAATCGATTATGACGAAAAGGAGAAACTTTACTCCGTATACGGGACGCTCATCACGATGTCCGACGTCGCCAAGACGGAAGGAGCCAGCGGCAGGGCGTTCCCCTCCTATATCGGGCATGGAGAAGGCGAGTCCACTCAGCTTGCGCTTAAGGCCTTGTATCGCAGCACGCAGCTCCGGCCGTCCCTCGATCATCTCATGACGATCGTCGTCAAGGAAAACGCGCTGTCGCGAATTCCCGACATTTTGGACAGCTTCAACAGAAGCCGAACCGTGCGTTACAACATTTCCATAGCCGCGACGGCAGAGCCGCTCGACGAACTGCTGGCATCCGATACCTTTTTTTAATTCGCCGATGTATACGTTTTTGTACACCCATCGCGTTCACGGTCCCGCCGTGCCCGCCGTTCAGATGTCGAGTTTGCAAACCTTCGTTCGCCAATTCTATGAGAAAAGCCATACGACCATGCTACCGGTTCTCAAATTGGACCGCACCAGCTGGAAGCAAGGGGGAAAATCGAAAAATTACATTTATTTCGATGGCGCGCATGCGCTCGTCGGGCAAAAACAGCGTGCGGCGTTGGGAGAGCCGCTCGTACAGGGGGTAAAATGGTTCCATTCGGATCAGACGGGCGCGTTTTTGGAGGTCAGAGACGACAATGACGAATTCGTAGCCATCTTCGCCGTGACGAGCGGCAAGGCGCGTTTGACCTATGATCGTCAGCGCGGCGAACATGGCGCCTTCAAGGCCGTCGTTTCCATAAAAGCTTATATTTACGAGCTGCATGACAAGGCCCGGGAGGTGCAGCTGGAAGCTTGGGCGGAAAATGGCGTACGGGAAAAGTTTCAGCAATCTTTAGCCGCGGGGCGCGCGCAACGAATCGACCTGATCGGTTTGGAGGACGAACTGTACCGCCACCATCTCGCGACTTGGAAAAAGCTGAAGAAAGACGGAATCGAAGCAACGTCGCTCCCGATCGATGTCGTCGTAGACGTCAAGGTGACCAATTCGGGGAAGCATAAGCTTTAAACGAAGAGCGGCTTGCGAAGAAACAAGAAAAGCCGTCCCTTGCGAAGGGGCGGCCAGAAGGAACGATGCGCGATTAGAGGACGCGGCGTGCGGTCGTGTAATGGTCTTTCCACCAGCCGGAGTTGATGCTCGAGATCGTGACGCCGGGACTGCCGTAGGTATGGATCACTTTGCCGCCGCCGATGTAGATGCCGACATGATGAATCGGGGAATAGAAGAACACGAGATCGCCGGGCTGCAGGTTGGACTTGGATACGTACCTGCCCGATTTGGATTGCGCCTTGGATTCGCGGGGCAGATGCACGCCGTACTTGCCGTACAAGTATTGCGTAAAGGAAGAGCAATCGAACGAGCTGGTATTGCCGGTTTTTGCGCCGAACTTATATTTAACGCCCATATATCTTTTGCCGAGGGCGATAATGCTGGATGCTTTGGAGCTGGCGGTCACGGTCGCTTCCGCCGCGCTGACCGGCTTAACCGGGAGCGTCGTTGCCGCGCCTCCGAACAGGACGGTTAATGCGACGGCGGATGCCATTAATTTTTTAAAGGTATAGGATGCTGCCATGGATGTGATTCCTCCAATGATGTTGTAGTTGTGCTGCGCTTGCTGCTAGAATCAATATAACAGATCATATTTTCCCTCCATTTCCCTCTAAGCGGCCGAAAGCTTGATGCGTGGCGGTTTTTTCTTTTATATGAAAAACAGCTAAGAAAATATTAATTATAGACAACTGGACAAACGCCCAAAGTGCGCATTTTTTGCAAAATTGGTTTTGAAACCGTTAAAATGGGGCAAGAAGCCGCGGCAGACCGCGATTAGAAACGGCAAAAAAGGAGAATCGGCATGAACGTAACGATACGCGAGGCGTCAATGACGAAGGACGAGGTCAACGGTTACGTCGGAAAAGTCGTGTTCGAGGTCGAAGGACACGATGCGGCCTACGAGATGGCGCTGCAGAGCGACAAGGGCAGGGAGTGGAGCTATTCGCTGCTTTTCGCGGGCAAGTCGGGCAGCGAGGCGCAAATCGACGCCGTCGACGCGGAGATCGAGTCGAACGACGAGCTTTATGAACGGTTGGTCGATGCGGCGGTAGACGCGCTGGATTAACGCTGCCTGCCGTTCGACAGGGATAAGACGCATGAAGCGAGATAAAGGAAGGCCGACAGCAGAGCCCGAACAGCTCTGGCGTTCGGTCTTTTTTTGTGCTAGGGCGAAGCGCTTCGGCGGATATCGGGTTCGACGGAGGGTGCAGCGAATCGAAGAGGAGTACAGGGCAACCTATGAAATGCAGGATTCGCTGATTTGCGATTGACAGGCGGGAGGCAAGCTTTTATGCTAGGAAAGTCTTCAAAATACAACTTAGATCTAAGATAGATACTATCGAGGTGAAAACGTTCTATGAGTTCCGCAGTTGTACGCGCGACCTACCGCATCGAAACGCCGTATCCGCTCGATCGGGCGGCGGCCGTCATCGCCGGCGAGCAATCGACCGGCACCTTCGTCGCCGTGCCTGGCGAGAGCGACAGGCTTAAGGCGTTGCACGCGGCGCGCATCTGTTCCATCGAAGCGGAAGAGCCCGCGGCCGCGCCGTCGCTGCCTGGCGCGAAGACGCCCGCAGGCGATGGCGCGGTATTCAATCGCGGCAAGGTGACGCTGGAATTTCCGCTGGCGAACTTCGGACCGTCGATTCCGAATCTGCTGGCGACGGTCGCCGGCAATCTTTACGAGCTGCAGGAAGTGTCCGGGCTCCGGCTGCTCGATCTGGAGCTGCCGGACGACTTCGCGCGGCGCTACGGAGGACCGCGGTTCGGCGTACCGGGCACGCGCGCCTTGACGGGCGTATACGGCAGGCCGATCGTCGGCACGATCGTGAAGCCCAGCATCGGCCTAAGTCCCGAGGAGCTGGCGTCGCTTGTCGGAAGGCTGTGCGAAGCGGGCCTCGACTTTATCAAGGACGACGAATTGAACGCGGATCCGCCGTTCGCCACGCTGGAGCAAAAGGTCAAGGCGGTGATGCCGGTCATCGAGCGGGCCGCCGACCGCGCCGGCCGGAAAGTGATGTACGCCTTCAACATCACCGGCGATATCGAGGAACTGAATCGCAGGCACGAGCTGGTGGTCTCTCACGGCGGCACCTGCGTCATGGCGAGCGTGCAAAGCGTAGGCTTCGCGGGACTGGCATACCTGCGTTCGTTTTGCGAGGTGCCCATTCACGCCCATCGCAACGGGTGGGGCATGCTGACGCGCCATCCGATGCTGGGCATGTCGTTCGCGGCCTATCAGAAACTGGCTCGGCTCGCCGGCGCCGATCATCTGCATGTCAATGCGCTCGACAGCAAGTTTTACGAGAGCAACGAATCCGTCATCGCCTCCGTACAGGCGCTCCGTACGCCGCTCTCCGGCACCGAAAGCTGCATGCCGGTCCTCTCCTCGGGCCAATCGGCCGCGACGGCGGGAACCACGTACCGGGAGCTTGGCACCGTCGATCTGATGAACATCGCGGGCGGCGGCATTCTCGCGCATCCGGACGGGGCGGCGGCAGGCGTAGCCAGCATGCATCAAGCGTGGGAAGCGGCGCTTGCGGGGATGCCCGCGGAGCGGTACGCCGAGACCCGGCCCGAGCTGCGGCGCGCGCTGGATGCGTTCGGGAGACGCCCGTGAACGGCGGCGCGGCCGAAGGGCCGCCGACCGCCGCGCCCCTGTTGATGGCCTACTACGGCGACGATTTTACGGGGACGACGGATTCGCTCGAAGCGCTGACGACCGCGGGAATCCCGGCGGCGATGTTCCTCGAGCCGCCCGCCGCAAGCTTGCTTCGGGAGCGATTCCCGCATATTCGCGCTTTCGGCGTGGCCGGCGTCGGCCGTTCCCTGTCGCCGGCGGAGATGGCGCGGGAGCTCCCGCCGACGTTCGAGGCATTAAGCCGAAGCGGCGCCCCGGTCGTGCACTACAAGCTCTGCTCGACGTTCGATTCGTCGCCGCAGCTCGGCAGCATCGGCAAAGCGATCGATCTGGCGCTCGAGACGTTCGGCGGGCAGCGCTACGCGCCGCTGCTCGTCGGCGTGCCGCAGCTGCGCAGGTACACGGTGTTCGGCCAGCACTTCGCCGCGTTCGGCGCGGACGTCGCGCGGCTCGACCGTCATCCGACGATGTCCGCGCATCCGGCGACGCCGATGGACGAGGCCGACCTTCGCCTGCATCTGGCCAAGCAGACGGACAAGCGGATCGCGCTCTTCAGCATTCTGGACCAGGACGGCTCGCCTGAGCGCGTCGCGCGGACGTTCGACGAGACGCTGGCGGGCGATCCCGGCATCGTGCTGTTCGACGTGCTGGACGAGGCGAGGCTGCGCGCGGCCGGCAGGCTGCTCGCCCGGGAGGCGAAGCGAGGCGTAAGGTTCGTCGCCGGCTCCTCGAGCGTGCAGTATGCGCTTGCGGCCCATTGGAAGGAGTCGGGCGAGCTTGGAGCCGCCGCGTCGCTGCTCCGGCCTTCCTCGCCCGTCGAGCAGATCCTCGTCGTCTCCGGAAGCTGCTCGCCCGTTACCGAATCGCAGATCAGACATGCGCGCTCACGCGGCTTCACGGGCATTCGCGTCCATCCCGAGTTTTTTCTGTCGGATGCCGAAGGCGCCCGCGCGACGATTCTGTCGCAAGCGGAAGCCGTCTGGCGAGCGGGCGGCAGTCCGCTTGTATACACGGCGCTCGGCGGCGAGGGACTTAACGTCGGCGAACTCAAGCGGCTCATGCGCGAAGCGGGCGTCGCATCGCCAGATACGGGACGACTGATCGGGGAACAACTGGGCAAAGTCGCCCGCGCCTTCGTCGAGCGCTGCCGCCCTAGGCGGATGATCGTCGCCGGCGGAGACACGTCGGGCTACGTCGCCCGAGCGCTCGGGATCCTTGGTCTCGAATGCCTGACGCCGATCGCGCCGGGCGGTCCGCTTTGCCTTGCGCACGGCGCCGAAGCCGGCGTCGATGGCCTTGAGCTTGCGCTGAAGGGCGGCCAGGTCGGACAAGCCGACTATTTCGAACGCGTCAGACTGGGGCGATAGCCACGCTTCAGACATCATATCGGAAAGAAGGAACGCAACATGGCGATTATCGCGCTAATCGGCGCCGGGGGCAAAATGGGCGGAAGAATCTCCGACCGTTTGTCTCACGGCAGCCACCAAGTTTATTATGTAGAAAACGGGGAGCGCGGCAGGGCGAATATGAACGCGCGCGGCCTTGCGCCAAGCAGACTGGACGAAGCCGCATCAAGCGCGGACGCGGTCGTGCTCGCGGTGCCGGATACGGCGATCCGCGGCGTGGCCGCGCAGGTCGTGCCGCTCATGAAAAGCGGCGCCATGCTCATGCTGCTCGACCCGGCGGCGGCGTACGCCGGTCATCTGCCGGCACGCGACGACGTCGCCTATTTCGTGGCGCATCCGTGCCATCCGCCGGTATTCGGCGACGAGGACGACCCGGAGGCGCGCCGCGACTTCTTCGGCGGCATCAAGGCGAAGCAGGCGATCGTCTGCGCGCTCATGCAGGGCGCGGAGGCCGACTATGCGCGCGGCGAAGCGCTCGGCCGCGAGATATACGCGCCGGTCATGCGAAGCCACCGCATGACGGTCGAGCAGATGGCGACGCTCGAGCCCGGCATGGCGGAGACGATCGGCGCGAGCGCGGCGATGTTCCTGCGCGGCGCCATGGACGAGGCGATCAAGCGTGGCGTGCCTGCCGAAGCCGCCCGGGACTTTATGCTCGGACATATCCATATCGAGCTTGCCATCGCCTTCGGCGAAGCCGGCAATCCGTTCTCCGACGCCTGCCAGGTCGCGATGGCGTACGGCCGCGAAGCCTGGCTGAAGCCCGGGTGGGAACGGCTGCTTACGCCCCAAAGCGTGCGCGAACAGGTGGATATCATGCTGGCGCCGCGCGGCGGCGCGGTTTGATTAGAATCTCGAGGGGGAAGCGCCAGTGATTATCGACGTACATGCGCATCTGGGGACGGACCGCGTATTCGACGAGGCATTCACCGAACGGGAGCAATGGGACAAGATCGAGAAGTTCGGCATCGACTTCACGATCTTGCAGCCTGCGCTCGTGCACACGATAGAGGAGGTTAGGGCGCAGCACGACGTCATCGCGACGCTCGCGCGCAGTCATCCGGACCGGTTCGCCGGCATGGCGAACCCGAATCCGCATTTGCCGGACGACGTCTATGCGTCCGAAGTCCGGCGCTGCATCGAAAAGCTCGGCTTCGTCGGCATCAAGCTTCATACGTCCGCGCATGCGGTCAATCCGACGAGCCGTGACGGACGCAAAGTGTTCGAATGGGGCCGCAGGCTCGGCGTACCGGTCATGGTGCATACCGGCGCGGGCATTCCGTTCGCGAACCCGAGCCATCTGATCCCGGTCGCGCAGTCGTATCCGGACGTGAACATCGTCATCGCGCATTGCGGCATGATGGTGCTCGCGGGCGAGACGCACATCGCGATGCAAGCCTGCCCGAACCTGTATGCCGACATCACCTGGACGGGCGGCTTTCTCATCCGGCACTGGGTACGCGAGCTGGGCGCGGAGCGCTTCATGTTCGGCACCGATCATGCGGACAACTGCGGCACGGAGCTCGCCAAGGTGCGGACGAGCGATCTGACGGCGGAGGAGCAGGAATGGCTGCTGTATCGCTCCGCGCTCCGCGTCTATGGCTTGCAGGATCGCATCGGGAGATCGGGGGCATGAGCGCGAGCAAAATCTGGCGGGTCGGCGTCCTGGGTACCGGCTACTGGAGCGAGCATCATCTGAACGCGTGGAGCGCCATCCCCGGCGCGCGCGTCTCCGCGCTTTGCAACCGCAGCCCCGGCAAGCTGGCTGCGCGGGCGGCGCAGTTCGGCGTGCCGGCCGAGCGGACCTACGCGTCGCTGGACGACATGCTGGCCGCGGACGAGATCGACGTCGTCGACATCGTCACGGGACCCGAGACGCATCTTGAACTGGTCGTCAAGGCGGCCGAGGCAGGCAAGCATATCATGTGCCAGAAGCCGTTCGCGTCTTCGATGGTTGAAGCGAAGGCGATGGTCGCGGCCGCCGAGAAGGCAGGCGTGCGACTGATGGTCACCGAAAACTGGCGCTGGCTGGAGCCGAACCGGCTGATCAAGCGGCTGCTGGACGATGGCGCCGTCGGACAGGTCCGGATGGCGCGCTATACGCATACGGACTTTTATACGCCGCGCATGGCGCCGGGCAAGGCGCTGCCTCAGCCGTTTTTTCGCGAGATGCCGCGATTGCTGTTCTACGAGATGGGCGCCCATTGGTTCGATACGTGGCGCTTTCTGTTCGGCGAATCCGATCGGCTGTATGCGCAGATGCTGCGCGTGAGTCCCCATATCGCCGGCGAAGACAGCGGCATCGTCACCCTGTCGGGGGGCGGCTTCGCAGGGCTGATGGACATGAGCTGGGCGACCCGCGGGGCGCTGGAAGGTCCCGTCGGCGATCCCGTCGGGCCCGCGCATCGCGAGCAGCTGATCGTCGAGGGCGATCTCGCTACGATCAAGCTCTACCGCAGCGGCAGACTCGCCTTGATCGGCGACGACGGCGCGGAGCGAACCGTGAGGGAGCGAACGACGCTCGACCACGCCGCGAGCCACTTGCGTCTTCAGACGCATTTTATCGACCGGCTGAACGACGGGGCGCCTTTCGAGACGGATGGCGCGGACAACTTGCGCACGCTGGCTCTCATGTTCGCGGCATACGAGAGCGCTCGTACCCATCTGCCAGTCTCGCCCGCGGACATGCTATAATGACACATTATGCCGGGGGGGAGTGAGACGCGTTGAACGTCAATCCGGGTGGCGCCCAAAGCGCGCCGTTGTTGAAGGAAAAGGCCTATGCGGCCATCAGGCAGGCGATTATGGACGAGGTGTTCCCGCCGGGAGGCTTCCTGTCCGAAAAAAAGCTGATCGATTTCCTCGGCATGAGCAAGACGCCGATCAAGTCGGCGCTAGACCGGCTTGAATCCGAGGGGTTCGTGACCGTCTCGCCGAAGCAGGGCGTGCTCATTCGCGAGCTGTCCGTCGCCAAGGCGCGGGATATGTTCGAGCTGCGCGAGGCGATCGAGTGCTTCGTATGCGCGCGCGTCGCCGGCCGCTTGCGGCCGCAGGCGCTGGATGCGCTGCGCGGCTCGCTGGCGCGGCAGCGCGAAGCGGCCGCGGCGGGCGACGAGATCGCCTTTACCCGGGAAGACATCGCGTTTCACACGCTGCTGTGCGCGAGCGCGGGCAACGCCGAGTTCGAGACGCTCATGCAAAATTATCAGTCGCATCTGTACCGCTTCACGCTCGGCGTGCTTCGGCGAGTTCCGGACCGGATGCGCGCGGCGATCGATGATCACGCGGAGATCGTCGACCTGCTGGCGGCTGGCGCGGCGGAGGATGCGGCCGATCGGATGCGGGCGCATCTCGATTTCGGCAAAAAGGTGCTCACCGGCTGAAGCGCGACGCGACCTGCGCTTCAAGCGTCTACGCGAACCCCCTTTATACCGTACCGCGAGGCTGTAGGCTAACATTTTCACTTTCAGCTGCTTTCTGAATTTTGCTCGGGCCGGCAGCATCACTTTTCGCCTAAGCGGCTGCCGAGAGATACGGGCATGCAGGCGCGGGAGGTTACGAAAGCCCAAATAAACGCGTGGCAACGAAGAAAGGGGAACCAACCGTGAAAGACCGGATTCAAATTTCGAAGGACGGCTCCTATTTGGAGCGAGCGGGCAAGCCGTTTTTTTTATATCGCCGATACGGTGTGGAGCGTATTTTCCAACGCCACCCTCGAAGAGTGGGCGCAGTATCTCGATTACCGGCGGGGGCAGGGCTTTAACGCGGTGCAAATCTCGATTTTGCCGATCATTCACGACGCCAGCGAATCGGTGCTCGGCATCGAGCCTTTTCAGGCGCGGGAGGACGGAGGCTGGGATTATGCGCGGCCGAACGACGGATTTTTCGAGCGGGCGGGGACGATGGCGCGGATGGCGAGCGAGCGCGGCATTTTGCCGTGTCTGGTCGTGCTGTGGGGCAACTATGCGCCGGGCAACTGGATGAGCCGGCAGTCGGAGGGCTCGCATGTCATGCCGATCGAGACGGTGCGGCCGTACGCGGAGCTCGTGGCCCGCACGTTCCTGCCCTATTCCCCGATGTACTTCATCAGCGGCGATACGAACTTCGAGTCGGAGGAGGCAGCGGCCGGCCATTATCTGGAGGCGCTGCGGGGCATCAAGGCGGTCGATCCAGATGCGATCGCCTCGCTGCACATGAACGGCGGCGCATACGAGATTCCGGCCGATCTCGAGCGGGAGCTCGACTTCTACGTATATCAATCGAGCCACGACCCGGCAAGCCAGAACGGCGCTTATTCGCTGCCGGAGAAGTTTATGGCGAAAAGCGTCCGCCGGCCGGTGCTGAACGCGGAGCCGTGCTACGAAGGGATCGGGCATTTCGGCAAATACGGACGATTCCAGGCGTTCGACGTGCGCAAGGCGTTCTGGTGGAGCGTGCTGTCCGGCGCATCGGCGGGCTTCGCCTACGGTGCGCACGGCTTATGGTCCTGGCACCGCAAGGAGACGGCGTTCAACAGCGAAGACTTTTACTTGACGCCGTTCGTCTGGTCGGAAGCGCTGCGGCTGTCCGGCGCGGCGGACGTCTCGCTTGGCGGCTGGCTCGTCGAAAAGTACGGCTTGTGCGGCATTCCCGCCGCCCAGGACAAGCTTGCCTTCGATTGTCCGGATATCCGCGTGGCGGCCTGGCCGGACGACAGCGCCATTTTCGCCTATGTCCCTTACAGCCGCAAGCTCGCGCTTCGCGTCGAGCCGGAGCGTTACCGCTTCGAGGCGTTCGACCTGGAGCGCCGGCTGCCGATCGTCCTTGACGTGCGGGCTTGTCCGGACGGCGCGCTCGTGGCGCTTCCCGAGACGAATGCCGATCTGTTGATCGCGGCGATACGGATCTGACGCGGTCTTCCTATGTATTTTACTTGGCTAACGATATACGATATATTATAGGGCAGACCTGCACAGTCAGCCTGCATAAGCCTTGAATAACAGACATCGGTCCCTTCCCTTGCGGGAAGAGACCGATTTTTGTCGTTGGACCCGGCAAGCGCCGGAAGCTTGCTGCCCCGATTATTTGACGATCAGCACCGGCGTTTTGGCATGCTGCATGACGTTGTGGCTGACGCTGCCGAGCACGAACTCGCGGATGCCGCCGAGCCCGCGGCTGCCGAGCACGATCAGGTCCGCGCCATTTTCGCCGGCATAGTCGAGGATCGTGTTGGCCGGATCGCCGTCGATCAGCTTGAACGACGCGTTGACCGTGGACGGCACGAGCGACTTCGCTTCCTCGAGCACCTTGAACGAGTGGTCCATGTATTGCTGGGACCAGTCGGCAGGCAGGGTGACCATGAAGTCGCCGTTGTTGACGAGCGGCACCTGGTAGACGTGAATGACCGTCAATGCGGCGCCGTAGCTTTCCGCCAGCGCGGCGGCTTGGGAGATCGCCTTGCGCGACAATTTAGAACCGTCGAACGCCACCAAAATGTTGTTGTAGCTCATCGTAATGCCCTCCTCGCCGAATTATGTAAGTTGCATAGGCCATGTATCTTCCTTTATTTAACCATACTTAATCTGCCGTAATCAATTTGAAGGAGGACGCGATCGTGTCGGAAGACCAAAGATTCCGTGAAGAAACGGTGAAGCTGGAGCGCACGAAGGAAGCGATCCGAACGCAGATCGCGGGCATCGGCCCGCGGTACACTGGCAACGATTATACCGAACAGACGCTCGATGCCATCCGTCAGGAACGCAAGATTCGACTGACCGCGTCCGAGAAGGAACCGTATTTTGGCAGGCTCGACTTCCGCGAAGCGGGAAAGGGCGAGACGTTGCCGCTGTATATCGGCAAGTCGGGCGTGGGCGAAGAGAACGGACACCGTCTGCTCGTCGTGGATTGGCGGGCGCCGGTGTCAAGCTTGTTTTACGCGTTCTCGGGCGGCGATCCGGAGGTCGTCTACGACTCGCCTGAAGGACCGGTGTCGGGCACCGTACATTTGAAGCGCAATTTGCTCGTGCGCGAAGGCGAGCTGCAGCGCGTCGTGGACAGCTACGCCGAAGACGGCGAGCAGGGCGGCTCGGCCGGCGACGAGTTTTTGCTGCACAAGCTAGGAGAGAGCAAGGACAACAAGCTACGGGATATCGTGTCGACGATTCAGCAGGAGCAGGACGCGATTATCCGTACCGAGAAAAACAAAGCCGTGTTCATCCAGGGCGTCGCGGGAAGCGGCAAGACGACCGTCGCGCTTCATCGGCTCGCCTACCTGCTCTATCGCTATCAGGATCGCGTCCGCGCCGACCGCATGATGATTCTTGCGCCGAGCAAAATGTTCCTGAATTACATCTCCGGGGTGCTGCCCGAGCTTGGTGTCGGGGATATCGGCCAGCAGACGTTCGAGGACTGGGCGCTCGAGCAGATCGGCGAAGAGCTACGGCTCCGGGATCCGGCGGAAGAGCTGGCCCGGTGGTTCGAGGGCGATGCCGCCGCAGGCGGGCGTTCGGATACGCCGGCGAAGCGCAAGGGCAGTCTGGGCTTCTTGGCCGAGATCGACGAAGCGATCGCGGAGCTTGCGCGGACGATGGTGCCGGACGAGCCGTTCTCGCCCGACGATCGCCGCATGCTGACGGCCGAGCAAGTTCGCGCCTGGTTCGCGGAGGAAAATCCGCTCGATCCGCTCATGAAAAAGCGCGAACGGGTATTGAACCGGATCAAGCGCTGGATGGAGATCGAGCTCGGCAAAGCCAGATGGAGCGAAGCCGAGGTGCGCAAAAAAGGCGAACGCCCGCTGGAAGGCATACGCCGGCAAACTGCCGCAGCATACAGCCGCTTCTTTTTTACAAAGCGTGCGGCTGGCTGGCGGACGAGGCGGAAGGGACGAAGCGCGCTGGCGCGTCTTCCAGATCAAAGGGGAAAAGCAAGGCTTCCGCCGTTTTCGCCAGAGAAGATCTGGCCGCGCTCGTTCATATTCATCTAAAGCTGCTTGGTCCGACCGTGCCGGCCTACGACCATATCGTGATCGACGAAGCGCAGGATTATTCGCCAGCGCAGTTGCACGTGCTGAGGCAGCATCAGCGGATCACGTCCATGACGGTGCTCGGGGACCTGCAGCAGGGGATTCACGACTATGCGGGCGTTACCGACTGGGCGGAGCTCAAAGGCTTGTTTCCCGCGGATGAAACGTCGTATTACGAGCTCGACCGGAGTTATCGTTCCACGCTGGAGATCATCGAATTCGCCAACCGCATTTTGAAGGGCATGGGCGGGGGCGTCAAGCCGGCGCGGCCCGTCTTCCGCAGCGGCTGGCCGGTGGAGGTCGAGCGGACCGCCGCCGAGTCGCCGGACGTCGCCGCGATCGCTTCGATCGTCGAAGCGTGGGGGCGGGAATCCGAGCTGCAAAGCATCGCGGTGCTGGGACGGACGGCCGTGGCCTGCGCGCGCATTCATGCCGGGCTGACGGCCCGCGGCATCCAAGCTTCGCTGCTCGAGGCGAAGCAGCAGAATTACGAGGGCGGGATCACGGTCGCGCCGGTGTATTTGTCCAAGGGACTCGAATTCGATGCCGTGCTCATACCCGATGCGGACGCGGCGGACTACGGGGCGGAGGACGCCAAGCTGCTCTACGTCGGCTGCACGCGCGCGCTGCACAGGCTCAAGCTGCTGTATGCGGACGCGCCGACGCCGCTCATCGCCGAGCGGGACGGCGTGCCGGAGGAGGCGAGCCGATGAGAAGAGGAGGATTGCGGGCTGTCTTGACGTTCGCGCTAGTCATTGCCGCGTATCTCGGTCTGAACTTCTTTATCGGCTGGAACGCACAAACCTGGCTGAACGCCTGGCTGCCCGGCTTTCCCGGCGCGGCGCTGTGGACATTGCTCGCTTTGGCCGCGCTCGGCTATTTGATCGGACGTCTCCGTTTTCTGCCGAAGCCGGTCGGGCGCGGGCTGAAGGTGTTCGGCGCTTATTATATCGGGCTGTTCGAATACGCGGTGCTGCTGCTGCCGATCGCGGATTTGGCGGTATGGCTGTTCTACGAAGCGGGATCGGATTATAAAGATACGGTAGAATCGATCGGCTTCGTCGTGGCCGTCCTGCTGCTGCTCCTGTTCGCCTGGGGAACCTGGAACGCCTGGACGCCGATCGTGCGCAAGTACGAGATCGACGTCGAAAAGGCGGCCGGGGGCCGACGCCGCATGGATATCGTGCTCGTCAGCGATCTGCATCTGGGCAATATCGTCGGCAATCGCCACTTGGACCGTCTGCTCCCCCGCGTGGAGCGGATCAAGCCCGATCTTATCCTGCTGGCGGGCGACGTGCTCGACGACGTCATCGAGCCGTTCATCCGCAACCGGATGGCCGAGCGGCTCGGCCGGCTCGCGGCGCCGCTTGGCGTCTATGCCGTGCTCGGCAACCACGAATATTACGGCGGCCATATCGAGGAATACGTCGAACGGATGGCGGCGCTCGGCATCCCCGTCCTGCGCGACGAGCGCGCGACGCCGGGCGGCATCTTGAACGTCGTGGGCCGCAAGGACAAGGCGGCGGAGTCGATGGACCCGCAAGGCCGCAAGCCGGTGGCGGAGCTGCTTAAAGGCGTCGATCGCTCGCTGCCGATTATATTGATGGACCATCAGCCATACGGCTATGCGGCGGACGAGGAGGCCGGCGTCGACATCGTCGTTTCGGGACACACGCATCGGGGCCAGTTCGCGCCGAACCACTGGGTGACGGGAAGACTGTTCGAGCTGGACTGGGGTTATTTGCGAAAAGGCAGGATGCACGCCGTCGTCTCGTCCGGCTACGGCACCTGGGGGCCGCCGGTCCGTCTGGCGAGCCGCAGCGAGATCGTGCACTTGTCCGTCACCTTCAGCGGAGGAGCGTGAAAAGCGGTGGAATGTCCTTATTGCCAGGCCGCGCTGGCGCGTGTCGCTGGCAGATGTCCGAACTGCGGTCGCAAGCTGTACGAGGTAACCGAAGAGGACTTCGAGGAATCGGCGTTAAGCGCTGGCAGCGCGTCGGAGGATGACGGAGCTCCGATCGGTGCGGACGGCGAGGAGCCTACCGGTATTCGCGAGCTGGCGGAGACGCTCGAATCCCGATTCGTCTGCCGCCGATGCGGCAACCATGGGGGCATTGCCAAAGAGGTGGCGATGACCGGCGCCGGACTCAGCAAGCTGCTGGACGTGCAGCATCGCCACTATTTATTTGTGTCCTGCGAACGCTGCGGCAACGTCGAAATTTACGACCCGGAGGTGCTGCTCGGCCGCAAGCCGGGTATGCTGGGCACCCTGCTCGACGCGCTCTTCGGAGGCTAACAGGAAAAAGTTACGCTACAGACTTGCTAACCGGGCTAAATGGAGCTGTAGAGGAAAAAAGTTACGCTACAGGCTCGCGAACGGGTCTGAATGGGGCTGTAAAGGAAAAAAGTTACGCTACAGGCTCGCTAACCGGGCTAAATGGAGCTGTAGAGGGAAAAAGTTACGCTACAGGCTCGCGAACGGGTCTGAATGGGGCTGTAAAGGAAAAAAGTTACGCTACAGGCTTGCTAACCGGGCTAAATGGAGCTGTAGAGGAAAAAAGTTACGCTACAGGCCCGCGAACCGGTCTAAAAGGTGCTGTAAAGGAAAAAAGTTACGCTACGGTGTCGCGATTCGGAAACATGATGCTGTAAAGTCAAAAAGTTGCTCTACGGGCTCGCGACCCGGTCCGATGGTGCTCTAGGGAGGACTTTTCGCAGCGTTTGTTTTGCTTTAAAATGTGAACCAAGCATGTTTTTTCCTTGTGTGAATCATTCGATCCAAAGGAGCCTGACCATGTCACGTAAGCTTCTGCTGTTGTTCGCGGCGCTGATGCTGCTTGTTCCGTCCGTTGGCGCCGCGGCCGGCTGGGACACGCCGTTTGTCGTTTATTACGACAATTTGTACAAGATAACGGATGAAGCCGTGCCCGCCGACCGGCTCGGCATGAAGCTGGGCAAAGTTTCTCTCTATGCCGAGAGCGAAGGCGCTTACAAGGGCAACTTCTCCAACGCGCTGCCGAAGGGCACCGAATTCAAAGGCATTCTGGGCATCGACGTGCAGGATGCGATCGCCATCGACGCAGGAGGCGGCGCCTATGTTAAAGCGATCTATCTGGAGTCGTACAAGGACAGCAGCCTAAACAGCACAAGACAAGCGCTGGCGCGTCTGGACTGGCTATGGTCGCTGCTTATTGCCGCCGCCGCGATCGCCGCTTTCGTCATTTGGCGGCGCAAGACGAAGCGAATCGACGGGCCAAGCCTGTGATCATATGGATCAACGGCGCGTTCGGCGCAGGCAAGACGACGGCCGCGTACGAGCTGCGCCGAAGGCTGGCCGGCTCGCTTGTGTTCGATCCGGAGGAGGCCGGCTTCTACATCCGAGCGAGGCTGCCGAAGCCGCTTCGCGGCAGCGACTTCCAGGACTATCCGATGTGGCGGTCGATCAACCGCGACATGCTGGCCTACCTCGCCGCGAAGCATGACGGGCCGATCATCGTGCCGATGACGGTCGTGAACGAAGATTACATGAACGAAATGGTCGGCGCGCTGCGCGGCTCTGGCATCCGGGTCGACCACTACGCGTTGACGGCATCGCGGGAAACGCTAATGCGACGCCTTCGAAGCCGGTGGGAGGGCGAGCGGTCCTGGGCGGCCATGCAGATCGACCGATGTCTGGACGGTTTGTCGAAGCCCGCATTCGAGGTCCATATTCAAACGGACGGCATGAACGCAGATCAAGTCGTTGACCGCATCGCAGAGCTGTCCGGACTCGCGCTCGCGCCGGATCGCCGGAGTCCGATCAAGCGGGCATGGGACCGGCTCCGAACGAAAGCCGGGCATATTCGGCTCGGACGATAGCGGGCAAGGGGTTCGCCAATGGCGCCGCGGAAAATATTCCGCGGCGCCATTTCATGTGACGCCACCGTCACAGCTGGCGAACCGAACGCCTCACGATCAGCTCAGCGGGCAGCACGATCTTGCGCCAGCCCGGCGCCTGTCCGTCGCGCGATTGAATCCGGTCGAGCAGCATCTGCATGCCGAGATGGCCGAACTGGTAAGCTTGCTGGGAGATGACCGTGAAAAAGGGGTCCATCTCGGCGTAAGAGGCCAATTCGTCGAAGCAGACGATCGACACGTCTTCCGGCACGCGAAGCCCGCGCGAACGAAGCGAACGCATGAGCTCGACGGCAAGCACGTTGTTGCCCGCGACGACGGCGGTAGGAAGGGGGGCGCATGCGGTCGAGCCACGCTTCGATGCCCGTCAGATCGCTGCGCGGACCGAAGCTCGTTTCCAACACGAGCGCTTCGTCGTATTCGAGATCGTTCAGCTTGAGCGCTTCCCGGTAGCCGTCGAGCCGATCCCTGGCGCTCGAGATGGTGCGCGAGCCGTTGATCAGCGCGATGCGGCGATGGCCGCCGCCGACGAGCTGCTTGACCAGTTGGCGCGCGCCTTCTTTGCTGTCGCCGAGCACGACGTCGCTATCCATGCCGGGCACTTCGCGGTCGAGCAATACGAACGGCACGCGGTGACGCCGCAGCATCTCGAGGTGAGGGAGGGACGCATCCCCGGCCGGGGCGAGCAGCACGCCGTCCGCCCGCGTTTTCAGAACGGCGTCGATATAGTCGTTTTCTTTTTCCAGATCCTCGTCCGTGTTGCCGAACAGCAGCCGGTAGCCATGCTTTTTCGCCGCATCCTCGGCGCCGCGCGCAAGCGTCGTATAAAAAAGGATTCGTAATATCGGTAATCATCAGAAACAGCAGCCGCGTCTCCTGAAGGACGAGGCTGCGCGCCATTTGGTTCGGCACGTAACCGAGCTCGTCCATGACGCGCTTGACCTTCGCCCGCGTTTTCTCGCTGATTCGCCCCGTGTTATTGATAACTCTAGATACCGTCATCGCCGAGACGCCGGCTTTTTCCGCGATATCGTAGATGGTGACCATACGCGTCCAATCCTCTCATAAATCCGGCTCATACTTAACATCTATCTTACAAAACTAATGGATTGACAGCAATACGTTTCGTTGTTAACTTAGAGTTATCGATAACATATTAATCGCTTTCAAGGAGGCTTCATTGATGACTGACCATGCATACCGGTACCAAAGCGGATTTCCCAAGATCGGCATTCGTCCGACGATCGACGGCCGGCGCAAGGGCGTGCGCGAATCGCTCGAAGACCAGACGATGAACATGGCCAAGGCGGTGGCCGAGCTGCTCAGCGGCTCGCTTCGCTATCCGAACGGCGAGCCTGTCGAGTGCGTCATCTCGGACACCTGCATCGGCGGCGTCGCCGAAGCGGCCGCGTCGGCGGACAAGTTCGCCAAGGCGGGCGTCGGCGTCTCGCTCACCGTCACGCCTTGCTGGTGCTACGGCACGGAGACGATGGACATGGACCCGACGCTTCCGAAGGCGGTCTGGGGCTTCAACGGCACGGAGCGTCCTGGCGCGGTCTATCTGGCGGCGGTATTGTCCGGCTACGCGCAAAAAGGGCCTGCCGGCGTTCGGCATCTACGGCGAGCAGGTGCAGGATTCGGGCGACACGACCGTTCCCGAGGACGTCCGCGAAAAGCTGATCGGTTTCGCCCGCGCGGGTCTTGCGGTCGCGATCATGCGCGGCAAATCGTATTTGTCGATGGGCTCGGTGTCGATGGGCATCGCGGGCTCGATCGTGAACGACGGGCTGTTTCAGGAGTACCTCGGCATGCGCACGGAATACGTGGACATGTCCGAGTTCGTGCGCCGCATCGAAGAAGAGATCTACGACCCGGCTGAGTTCGAGAAGGCGCTTGCCTGGGTGAAGGAAAACTGCAAGGAGGGGCCCGACAACAATCCGGAGCGCTTGCAGAAGAGCCGCGCGGACAAGGACAAGGATTGGGAGACCGTCGTCAAAATGACCCAGATCGCCCGCGACCTGATGATCGGCAATCCGCGTCTGGCCGAGCTCGGCTTCGGCGAAGAAGCGCAGGGCCACAATGCGCTCGTCTCCGGCTTCCAGGGACAGCGCGCCTGGACCGACCACTTCCCGAACGGCGACTTCCTGGAGACGATCCTGAATTCTTCGTTCGACTGGAACGGCATCCGCGCGCCTTATATCGTCGCCACGGAGAATGACAGCCTGAACGGCATCCCGATGCTGATGGGCTACCTGCTCACCAACACCGCGCAAATTTTCGCCGACGTCCGGACATACTGGGGACCCGATTCGGTCGAGAGAGTTACCGGTCACAAATTGACGGGCGCGGCGGCGGGCGGCTTGCTTCACCTCATCAACTCCGGCTCCGCGACGATGGACGGCACCGGCGAACAATCGAAAGACGGCAAGCCGGCGATGAAGCCGTTCTGGGACATCTCCGCCGATGAGGCGCAAAAATGTCTGGACGCGACGAGCTGGCGTCCGGCGTCCGCGGAATACTTCCGGGGGGGCGGCTATTCGTCCGACTTCCTGACGAAGGGCGGCATGCCGATGACGATGTCCCGCCTGAACTTCGTCAAGGGCATCGGGCCGACGCTGCAGATCGCCGAAGGCTATTCGGTGGACCTTCCGCCGGAAGTGCACGACGCGCTCGACAAGCGCACGGACCCGACCTGGCCGACGACGTGGTTCGCCCCGGTCGTCACGGGCAAGGGCGCGTTCCGCACCGTATACGACGTCATGGACAATTGGGGCGCGAACCACGGCTCGATCAGCTACGGCCATATCGGCGCGGACCTGATCACGCTCGCGTCGATGCTCCGGATTCCGGTCAGCATGCACAATGTCGCCGAGGAGCGCGTCTTCCGCCCGCGGGCCTGGGGGCTGTTCGGCACGGACGGCATCGAGGGCGCCGACTTCAGAGCGTGCGCGAACTTCGGACCGCTTTACAAATAAAGGGTCAACCGGCGAAGCCGTCCGCACCGGGCGGCCTTCGTCCCGTTTTTTCCGTTTGGCATGAACGCGTCGACGCTATCCTTTCGATCCGATACGTTTTCGTCGGCATCTTCCTGTTGTCGGCATCTTCCCATCGTAACATTTTAACCTTGGAGGTCATTCACGCATGAGCGCCACCGATATTCGCAATGAGCTGTGCAAGTACGCGCGCAAGACGGTATCGAACAAGCTGGTCGTCGGACCCGGCGGCAATCTGAGCGCCCGTCACGAGGGCAAGATGTATCTGTCTCCGAGCGGATTCGCGCTGGACGAGATCGCGCCCGAGCAGTGGGTCGAGGTGGACATCGAGAGCGGCGATATCACCGACATCGGCCTGCGGCCGTCGTCCGAGGTGCTGATGCACTTGTACGCCTACCGGGCCAACCCGTCCATCGGGGCGATCGTGCATACGCATCCGCCGTATTGCATCGCCTTTACGCTGGTCGAGCAGAACCTGCCGGTCATGTTCCCCGACCAGGCGGCACTCGTCGGCACGACGACCTACGTCCCCTACGTACTGCCCACGACCGACCGCCTCGCCGACGCCGTCGTCGCCAAGGTGAACGACTATAGCACGATCCTGCTAGGCAATCACGGCCTCGTCACGACGGGACGCAATCTTCGCGAAGCCTACTACCGCACCGAGGTGGTCGAGGAGAGCGCGAAGATCTGGCTGATCGCAAGCGCGATCAAGACGCCCAAGGCGTTGACGGACGCGGAATACAAAGAGATCGCTTCGCTGGAGAGCGAAGCCTACCGGATCGAGCTGCTGCAAAAAATGAAATAGGCGGGGGACGGGACATGAGCGAGACAACGGCTGTAGTTGGCGAATCTCGCCGCGCGATCGCGCTGGCGTTCGATATGGGCGCAAGCTCGGGACGCGCCTATGTCGGCGAGCTTGCCGCGGAAGCGGACGGCACCCGCAAGCTTAAAGTGGCCGAGATGCACCGCTTCGAAAACGAAGCCGTCCGCGTGGGCAAGCATTTGCACTGGGATATTCTGCGCCTGCTGCAGGAGATCAAGCGGGGCATCCGCAAGACGTTCCAGGCCGGCTACGATCCGCGGACGCTCGGCATCGATACGTGGGGCGTCGACTTCGGACTCATCGACGGCGGCGGCGAGCTGCTCGGCAATCCGTATCATTACCGCGATCCGCAGACCGAAGGGTTGATCGAGGAGCTGAGCGCGCGCTTCGGCGCGGACGCGCTGTTCGCGTCGAGCGGGCTTCAATTCATGCCCTTCAACACGATTTATCAGCTATACGCGATGAGCCGGACCGGTTCGGCGAAGCTCGCCGCGGCCAGGACGCTGCTGCTGACGCCCGATCTGCTCACCTATCTGCTGACGGGCGTGCCGGCCTGCGAATTCACGATGGCGACGACGACGCAGCTGTTCGATCCGCGCACGCGGAGCTGGAACAAGACGTTGATGAGAGAGCTGGGAATCCCGGAGACGCTCTTTCTGGAGCCCGTCGCGCCGGGCACGCGGATCGGCCCGCTGTCGGAGGAAGTGCTCGAGGAGCTGCGAATTCCCCCGGTCGAGGCGGTGGCGGTCGGCTCCCACGATACGGCATCCGCGATTGCGGCCGTGCCGGCGGGAGACGAACCGTTCGCCTATCTCGTCTGCGGCACCTGGTCGCTGCTCGGCACAGAGCTGGCGGAGCCGGTTCTGAAGCCGGAGACGCTCGCGCTGTCCTTTTCCAACGAAGGCGGCGTCGGCGGCAAGTATCAGCTGCTTGAAAACATCATGGGCTTGTGGATCTTGCAGGAATGCAAGCGGGAATGGGACGATGACGGATCCCCGATCGGCTATCCGGAGCTGGTCGAACGCGCTGAAGCGGCCGAGCCGCTGCGAAGCTTGATCGACCCCGACGACGCGCGCTTTTACGGGCCTTCCGACATGACGTCCAAGATCCGCGCTTTCTGCCGGGAGACCGGACAGCCGGAGCCGCGTGACCGGGGCGAATTCGCCCGCTGCATTCTCGAGAGTCTCGCGCTTCGTTATCGCCAGGCGTTCGAGCAGGCGGAGACGCTCGCCGGGCGGAAGTTCGCCGGGCTCCACATGGTCGGCGGCGGCATCCAGAACAAGCTGCTCTGCCGGCTCTCGGCCGGCGCGATCGGCCGCCCGGTCTTCGCGGGACCGGCAGAGGCGAGCGCGATCGGCAATTTGCTGCTGCAGTTCGTCGCGCAGGGCGAGATCGCGGATCTCGCCGAAGCGAGACGTCTCGTGTCGGATTCGTTCCCGGCCGATCGCTACGAGCCTGACGATAGGGAGGCGTGGGAAGCCGCATACGGACGGTTTCTGGCGCTGAGCGCTGCTTCTAAAGCTTAGCTTCCGTCCAAATTAGACGATGAAATACGCATCAGAAACCCGCTGCTTCCCACTGGGAAAAGCGGGTTCTTTACGTTGCGTGCTTTCGATTTTTACGACATAAAACGACATAATGCGACTTAATTGTTTATGTTTCATCAAATTCTTCCTCGATTTTCTGGTTTGCTGTTAAGTTTTTTTTTAACTTCGCACCGATATGATTAAGAGGAAAGCAACATTATGAGGCCGGACGTGCGGCGGGAGGCAGTCAACGGATGAATTGGACGGTCGGCAAAAAAATGGTAGGGGCGTTTAGCGCCATCGTCGTCGCGCTTGCGGCGCTGGGTTTTATCAGTCTGGTCAACATGAGTTTGATGAACAAGCAGTCTCAGGAGATCGGCACCGATTGGCTGAACGGCGTGGAAACGATGAGCAGCATCAAAATCGATCTTCAGGAGATCACGAATTTATATTATCAGTCGTTGATGGCCGCGGACGCAGCAGCCAAAAAGAAGGCTGTCGATCAAATGAACGCATTGTTTCCGGAGATCGAGAACCACGTGAACGAATATAAAGGCTCCGTAGCGAACGAAAAGGATCAAAAGCTGTACGCGTCGTTGGAGCAGGATTGGGAGCAGTTCAAGGCTACCTATGCGGCTTCTGCGAAAAACGCCGGAGATGCGGACGGCGCGAGCAAGGCGGGCGAGGCCTTTAAAAAGCTCGAAAATGACGTGGACCAGTTGATCGACTTTAATCACGAAGGCGCCGCCAGCAGCGTAAAAGGATAACGATAAATTGTTCAAAAGCAGCGCAACGCTCGTTTTCTATCTTGGCATCGCGATCGTCCTGCTCGCCATCGCGCTGTCTTGGCTGCTGATTCGCAACATTACGGTGCCGCTGAAGCAGACGACGGAAGCGCTCGGACGAGTGGCTGCGGGCGATCTGCAGATATCCGTTTTTAATACGAAACGTACCGACGAGTTCGGCACGCTGCTCATGAAGCTCAACGATACGGTCGCCAAGCTGAGGGGTTCGGTCCGTCAGATGCAGGACAGCGCTTCCGTGCTCGCGACTTCCTCGGTCCAGCTGTCGGACGGGTCCGAGCAGAGCAAAGGCGCATCCGGAAGGATCGCGGAGTCCGTCTCGCGCATCGCTTTTAATTCGGAGAGCCAGGCCAAGTCGGCTGCCGAGTGCGACAGGGTCATGGAAGAGATGGCCGAGGGCGTCGGCAGAATCGCCGAGACGACCTCCGAGGTGGCGGAGTTGTCCGCCGGCGCGGCATCCGCGGCGACGACCGGGACGAATCGCATCGTCAACGTGACGGAGCGAATGGCGTCGCTCGAGCGGACCGTTGCGCAGGCCGGCAAGCAGATCACGAGTCTGGTCGCGAAATCTCAACAGATCGGCGAAGTAACGGGCATCATCGGCGAGATCGCCTCCCGCACCAACCTGCTCGCGCTCAACGCGGCGATCGAAGCGGCGCGCGCAGGCGAGCACGGCGCAGGGTTCGCGGTCGTCGCGGGCGAAGTGCGCAAGCTTGCCACCCAGACCAACGAGTCCGTCGGCAACGTGTACACGCTTATCACCGAGGTGCGCGAGCAAGTCGAATCGATGTCCTCGCTCATGAGCGCGAGCATCGAAGAGGTTCAGGCCGGCAGCGCGGCCGTGAACGAAGCGGCTTCCGCCTTCACGCAGATCGCGAACGCTTCGTACGAGGTGTCCACGCGCGTGCAGGAGGCTGCCGCTGCAGCCGAACAATTGGCTGCGAGCTCGGAGGAAGTGTCCGCATCGGTGTCGAATATCGGCCATATGGCGTCCATGACCGCTTCAATGACGCAGGAGGCGGCGGCATCGGCGGAAGAGCAGCTCGCATTCAGCGAGGAGCTGTCTTCCTCGTCCCGCACGCTGTCCGGCATCGCCGCGGAATTCAAGAACGCCGTGAGCGCCTTCAAGCTTTAGAATCGAAGACACGAAAAAGCCGTCCTCGCGCATTTGCGAAGGCGGCTTTTGTCGCTATCAGGGAGGGGCGTCGATCTGCGAGAGCGGAAGCTCGACCGTGGCCCGCGTTCCGGCGACGAGCCGGTTGGCGATCGTCACCTCCCCGCGATGCATCTGCACGATTCGCTGGACGATCGAGAGACCGAGGCCGCTGCCGCCGGCCGCCCGGTTGCGCGACTTATCCGCTTTGTAAAATCGCTCGAACAGCCGTGGGAGATGCTCGGGCGAAACGCCGGGTCCCGTATCTTCGACGTGTACGACGGCGCTGCTGCCCGTTACGGACAAAGAAAGGCCGAGCGAACCGCCCTCGGGCGTGAATTTGATCGCGTTGTGCAGCAGGTTCACCCACACCTGTCTCAGCAGCTCTTCGTCGGCGTTCAATTCGCATTCGGCGAGCCGGATATCGAGCTCCAGCCCTTTGGCCTGCCATTGTGGTTCCGCGGCGAGCACGACCTGGCGCAGCTGCTTGTCCAGCCTGTACGTGCGGGGCTGGTAGGGCGGGCGCTTGGATTCGAGCGTCGTAAGCTTCAGCAGGTTGTCGCTGAGCCGGGACAGCCGTTCGCTCTCCGCTTCGATAATGTCGAGGTAGTGCTTGCGCTGCGTCTCGGACAGCCGATCCGACTTGAGCGCCTGCGCGAAGCCTTTGATCGACGTGAGCGGCGATTGAATTTCATGGGAGACGTTGGCGACGAATTGCTGTCGCATATTTTCGATTTGTCCGAGATCCGCCGCCATCTGCTTGAAGTTTTTGACGACCTCGTAATATTGTCCGGCGTACCTCGGGTTGACCTCCAGATTTACGTTGAAGTCGCCTTTGCCCATGCGGGACATCGCGTCGGTCAGCGCGTTCACGAGCTGCATCGCCCTCGCTTCAGGCCTGAACAGGTAGCGGATGACCACGATGGACAGGCCGAACAGAAAAAACGTCAATATTAATGTCAAATACTCGCGCAGCGTGCCGGGCATCGGCAAAAAAACGATTAACGACACGAAGCAACAAGTGCGCCGCGGTCCAAAGAACGGAGTAGCAGATCAGGAATACGGAGACGCCGGTCAAAAAGTGAAGCAGGGGCGGCAAGCCGTTCGAACCACGCCCGCGTCCCGCCGGCCGCAAGCGCTTCGCTTCTGCGCTGTTCGCGCATGCGAGTCTCGAATTCCTTTTGCAGCTTGCGATATTCCTTGTGGCTTTGCGCGAATTTGCGCCACAATCGGGTCAGCCTCGAACCGCCGATGTTCAAGCAAGCACCTCCAGCCGGTAGCCGAGTCCCCGTATCGTCGTGATCCGGAAGCCGCAATCGTCGGGAAAGCGCTCGCGCAGCCGTTTGATATGCACGTCGACCGTACGCTCGTCGCCTTCATAGTCGAAGCCCCAAATCTGTTCGATGAGCTGGTCCCGGGAGAACGTCTGGCCGGGATGGCTGGCCAGCTTGAACAAGAGCTCGAACTCTTTGAGCGGCAGCGTGAGCGGTTCGCCGTCCAGCCGAAGCTCGAACGTCTGCCGGTTCATGACGACGCGGCCGATCTGCGTCTGATGGGAGACGGCGATCTTGTACCTGCGCATGAGCGCCTTGACGCGAACGACCAGCTCCGCAGGCTCGAACGGCTTCACCATATAGTCGTCGGTGCCGAGCTGGAAGCCTTTGACCTTCTGGGCGGTCTCGCCCATCGCGGTGAGCATGAGGATCGGCAGCTCGTAGTGCGTCCGCAGCTCGCGGCACAGCTCCCAGCCGTCCATGTTCGGCATCATGATGTCGAGCACGACCAGGTCGAACGGCGAATCGGCCAGCAAGGCCAGCGCTTCAGCGCCGTCCGTCGCTTCCTGAATCTCGAAGGCCTCGGCCGCCAGGAAGTGTCCGAGCAACTCGCGGATATGCGGATCATCGTCTACAATAAGAATGCGCGCCACAAGCATCGGCCACCTTTGCGTTAGGATTGGGGCTCACGCAGGTTGCGCAGCCTATTGGAATAGAACTTATTTTGACGCTCGTATGTGAACTGAATATGAATCCTATTATGCGACAAGATGGAGCTTCGGAGAAAGGGGGGAGGGAGATGGCTTCAAGCGGGAAAGCCATTCGCGGCAGGTTCGCGCCTACGCCGTCCGGCAGGCTGCATCTGGGCAACGCGATGACGGCGCTGCTGGCTTGGCTGCAGATTCGTTCGGCGGGCGGGGAGATCGTCCTGCGGCTGGAAGACCTCGACCGGCAGCGCTGCAAGCCCGAGCTCGCCAGCCAACTTCCCGGAGAGCTGAAGTGGCTGGGACTGGACTGGGACGAGGGACCGGACGTCGGCGGACCGCATGCGCCATACGAGCAGAGCAGACGTACGGCACAATACGAACGGATACTGGACGAGCTGCAGCGGCAGGGCCGTTTGTATCCGTGTTACTGCAGCCGCGCCGACCTGCAGGCCGCGGCCAGCGCGCCGCACGGACTTGACGCCGAAGGACCGGCTTATCCGGGCACCTGCCGGAAGCTGACCGCTCTCGAGCGGACGGAGCGGGCGCTCCGCAAGACGCCTTCGCTGCGCTTCGCGATGAACGAGGAAGCGACCTATCGGTTCCATGACGGCATCGCGGGCGAGACGACGTTTGCCGGAGCGAGCGGCGGGGACTTCGTCGTAAGGCGCGCGGACGGCATCGTGGCCTATCAGCTCGCGGTCGTCGCGGACGATATCGAGATGGAGATAACCGACGTGCTGCGCGGCTGGGATCTGCTCGATTCGACGCCAAGGCAGCTGGCGCTTTACGAAGCGCTCGGCAGCCCGCCGCCGCGCTTCGCGCATTCGCCGCTGCTGCTCGGCGGGGACGGCAGCAGGCTGTCGAAGCGGCACGGGGCGGTATCGCTAACGGAGCTCAGGGATCGGTTTGGCGTACGCCCGGAGCGGCTTCTCGGTTTTTTTGGCATGGCTCGCCGGGCTGTGCGACCGAATCGAAGAGACGAAGGCTGCGGATTGGGTCGCCGCCTTTGACCTCTCGTCCGTTCGCAGGCGATCGGTGACGCTGCCGGACAACTGGATCGACCTGCTGACCGGCAGGGAAAATGCGCGCCTTATATTTTAGCGGAAGGAGACATGTTAAGATGCCGCATATCGTCGGCAAGCGCGTTCGCTTGCGCGAATATCGCCACGAAGATCTCGTGCCGATCCGCCAATGGGTGAATGACGAAGCGATTACAGGATTTTTGTCGGATATTTTTTTTGTTTCCACACGGCTTGGAATCGACCGAGGCTTTCCTCGCGGACATGATGGAACAGCGGCCTGACACCCGCGGCTTCGTCATCGCGGAGGTTGATACGGAGCTGTATATCGGTCAGATCGGCCTGGATGCGATCGACTGGAAAAACCGCTGCGGGCGGATCGGTATCGTCATCGGCAAGCTCGAGCGCTGCGGGCAAGGGCTTGGTACCGAAGCGATGCGGCTGCTGTGCGAATATGCGTTCAAGGAGCTGAATCTGAATCGGCTGGAGCTGGAGGTATACGACTTCAACGAACGGGCCTATCGCAGCTATCTGAAGTGCGGTTTTGTCGAAGAAGGCAGACTGCGACAGAAGCTGTATCGCAACGGGCGTTATGCGGACGTCATTCAAATGGGATTATTGAGGTCGGAATGGACGGAATAAAAGCTACGTCATAAAATATATTATGTAAACTTTATTCGGCAGATCCATCCGTTATGCATCACATGTGCCTCAAATTCGTTTAAAGGCGATTTGAACGAATGTCGTCCATCCTATCGCATCGTCGATCTATTTTGCACCTCGCGAGGGATTTTTTGGCCGATGATTGCAACTCCTAATCTTTCAAAGCGTCTAATGAAGAGATTCATAGATTGCTCGAAGGAAGGAAGCGTTGCTCTCATGAAGTTGCCAATCCCCGTTCAAAAGTGGCTTCCGGCCATTCTGGCTACGGCCATGCTGCTGCCGGTCGGCGCGCAAGGCGCCGCGGCTGCAGCCGCGCCTGCGGTCACGATCGTGCTGGACGACGTGAAGCTGCCCGTGTCCGTGCCGCCGATCAACAGCCAAGGAACGATACTGCTGCCATTCCGGTCGCTATCCGAAGCGCTTGGCGTGAACGCGGTTTGGGTGCCTGCGACCAAGTCGGTCGTCGCGAAGGGCAAAGACGCGGCCGGAAGGGCGGTTGAGGTGCATTTGACGCTCGGCCGGAAAACGGCGACAATTAACGGGGTTAAATATGCATTAAACGCCGCGCCGGTCATGTCTCGCGATTCGGTACTCGTGCCGCTCGCTTTTTTCAGTCAAGCCTTCGGGGCGAAGGCCGCATGGGACGGACCGGCGAAGACGGTGCGCGTCGTGTCGCCGCAGCGCGAGATGCGCTTGCTGGGCTTTTACGCGATCTCCTCGTTCGACCAGCTGCCGCTTGCCGACCGTCTGAACGATGTCGCGTTCGGCTGGGCGCAAGTGGGCTACGACGGGGCGATCTCGCTGACGGACGCGACCGGCAGCAAGTGGCTATGGCCCAAGCCGGCAGGCGAAGTGACGCCGGAATCGATCGTCGCGCAGGTGAACGCGAAAGGTTCCGGCAGCTATCTGGCCGTGCTGGGCAAGGACGGTCAGGGACAGCTCATGAAGATGTTGACGGACAAGGCCCTTCGGGACGCTTCGATCGATCGTCTGCATGCGCTTGCCAAGGACAATGCGTTCGGCGGTATCATGCTCGACTTCGAAGGGCTTGGCTGGCAAGACGATCCCGTCATGGCCCAATCGGCGTTGAACGCCTATGTCAAGCAGCTCGTCTCGGCCGTCAAGCCGGACGGCATCAAGGTATCGCTTGCGGTGCCGCCGCTGAACGGCGAATACAAGGGGTACGATTATGCGGCGTTGGCCAAATGGGCAAACGAGCTCGTCATTATGGCCTATGACTACGGAGACAACAAAAAGCCGCAGCCGAACGCGAAGGTCGAAGAGGCGATCGGCAAGGCGATCGCGACGGGCGCGCCTAAGTCCAAGCTGCTGCTCGCGATTAATTTGGACGCGGAAAACGAGACTACGGTCGACGACAAGCTCGGTCTTGCGAAGCGCTACGGCCTTGGCGGCGCAGCGTTCTGGAGATTGGGGATATTTACGGACGCCGAGCGGACCGCGATCGATCGTTCGGTGAAGAAGATCGGAGGATAGGCATGCCGTTTGCCGCTTTATTGTACCGCTACGATCCGGCTACGCGCTGGACGGTCTCCGAGGGAGAGAGCGGCTGGAACAACACGACGCGAATCGCGGAAAACGATCGCGGCGACAAGCGCGTGCTGCGCATCTACGAGACGCACAAGGATGCCGACAAGATCGCGTTCGAACACGATGTGCTGCTGAAGCTGAGCGAGAGGGCTTTGCCGTTTGCCGTACCGCGGCCGCTCGCGCTGCCCGACGGGGCGACCTTTACGGCGCTGGGGGACGGGACGGGGCGTTATGCCGCGTTGTTTACGTATACGGCGGGCGTCAGGCCGGACGGATCGGAGCCCGCCGTCGCTGCGTCGATCGGCGAAGCCGTCGGTCGCTTGTCGCTGGCGCTGCGGACGCTTCAACCGGCTGCGGCTCCCGCCTATTTGCCGTGTTATGAACTTGAGCGGACGCACCCGTCCTGTCCGGGACACGTCATCGCGGCTTTTTGCGAGGCCCCGCAGGCTGCTTTTCTCGATCTGAAGGACGAGCTTCGTCTGATCAGCGATGCGATGCGAGCCTTTCAGGCGGCGCTGAAGACGGTGCGTACCCTGCCGCATCAACTCGTGCACGGCGATATTAACGATTCCAATCTGCTGGTCGGCATGCATGATCGCACGCAGATCGCGGCGATACTGGATTTTGAATTTTGCACGATGGAACTTAGGGCGATGGAGCCGGCGGTTACGTTGGCAGGGTTAATCGGCGAGGCGGGGAGTCTTGAAGCTGCCGCTTCGTTTTTAAGCGGCTTCGGCAGCATCGCGCCATTGAGCGAAGAAGAGATCGATGCGTTGCCCTTGCTGATGCGATTGCGGAGGCTGGACGTGTTCGTCCATTTTCTGGGGCGCTATTTGAGCGAAGTGGACAGCGCAGACGTCCTTCGCCAACAGACGAAGGAGACAGCAGCCGGGCTGACGTTATTGGATCGGCATGAAGCTGCCGTACGGTCGATGTGCAAGGAGACGATGACAAAGAAAGCGAGCGGAAAACGATGGCAATCGCACAAGTGACGATCGTGCCGATCGGTACCGGATCGACGAGCGTGAGCGCGTACGTCGCAGAGGTCGAGCGTGTCCTGCGCATGGCCCCGGAGCGAATCAAACACGAGATGACGCCGATGAGCACGATTATCGAAGGAGAGCTCGAGGATGTGCTGGCTGTCGTCAGACGCATGCACGAGACGCCGTTTAATCATGGGGCACGGCGGGTATCGACGTCGATCACGATCGACGATCGCAGGGACAAGCACGGGACGATGGCGCAAAAAATGGAGGCCGTGGCGGACAAGCTGCGGCAGCAGTCGGAATAATAAGCCGCTTGTTGGCCATTTGTTCGCATTCGCGAATGGGCCAGCCCGCGAGGCTGTAGAGTAACTTTTCGCGCTTACAGCACCTTTTGGACCGTTTCGTGAGGCTGTAGAGTAACTTTTTGCGCTTATAGCACCTTTTGGACCGTTTCGTGAGGCTGTAGAGTAACTTTTTGCGCTTATAGCACCTTTTGGACCGTTTCGTGAGGCTGTAGAGTAACTTTTTGCGCTTATAGCACCTTTTGGACCGTTTCGTGAGGCTGTAGCGTAACTTTTTGCGCTTACAGCATCTTTTGGACCGTTTCGTGAGGCTGTAGAGTAACTTTTTGCGCTTAGAGCACCTTGAAAACCGTTCCGTGGGCTTGTAGAGTAACTTTTTGCCTTTACCTACAATACCTTTGCGGTTAGCGATGCTGTCGCGTAACTTTGTGATCGATTAAAAAAGGGACGATTCCGTATCGTCCCTTTTGCCGCGCCTTCGATTAAGCATCCGGTGTACGGCGCTTGTCGATCGCTTCCTCCATCGTTTTGTCCGTCAGATGCGCGTAAATCTGCGTCGTCTCGGGCGACGCGTGGCCAAGCTGCTCCTGCGTCTTGTACAGATCGTTGGACAGGTAATAGTCGGTCGCGAATGAATGGCGGAGCTTGTGAACCGACAGATAAGGCTTGCCGAACCGCTTCGCGTATTTGATGACCATTTCCTGCACCGCGCGCTTGGTCATGCGCGAGCCTTCTTTCTTGCCGTTCGCCAGCGCAAGAAAGAGGGCTTTTTCGCGTTTAGGCGCACGATAGCGGAGCTCGCGCTGTTGCAGGTAGGACTCCAGGTTGGCAAGCGCATCTTGTCGGAAAAAAACCGGCGTCTTGAAGGTGTCGTCGTTGCTCCCCTTGCGATAGACGTACACAAGCTTCTTTTTTAAGATCCAAATCTTCGAGGTTCAAGTTCACGAGCTCCGATACGCGCAAGCCCGAATTCAAAATGAGGCTTACGATACTGGCGTCTCGCGTATGGTTAAGCTCGTGCGCATAAAGAGCCTGCTTGTTGTCCGCGACGTCCGTTGCATAATGTTCGTTGATATACGCGATAAATTCCGAAATTTCCTCCTCCTGAAGTAGCTTGCCTTCCAGCTTGGCCGCCGTATCCTTCGGCTTGTGCGTGCGCTTGATCGACACCTTGGCCATCACATTGCGCTTGAGCAACGGATAGAAGTCGTCGTCCTCCGCGATCTGGCTGAGATAGTGGAACAGCGAGCGAAGGGAGGAGAGCTTGCGCGAGATCGTCGTACGCGAATTGGCGTGCTCGCGCCGGGTGGACAGCTCCATTCGGAAGCTGTCGATCTCGTCCATTTTCAGCTTCTCCAACGCTTCGATCGGAATGTCCGATATCTTTTCCGCCGTCGTCAATCCTTCGCGCATCAACCAGCTAAAAAAACGCCTCGTAATCTCTCACGTACTCCAACAGGGAAGAAGGGGAGAGGTCCGGCAGCTTGTAGTTAATAAACTTCTCGACGTACCAGGGCATGCCGGGCACGCGCTGATCCAACTGCTCGCGGTCTTTTATTTTTTGCAGATTCATAGGTTTCGCGCTCCATGCGGATTTTATTTAGGGTTATTATACCAGACGCATGGATGGAAGTGCGCTTCGAGCTCTTTATATAAGGCGTCGTAATAAATATTATGTAAACAATTTTCAATAACTGCTTCTAAAAGCAGTTAAAAGAGCGAGAGACGCATTTCGACAATTAATGACACAAACATATTGAATTCGATAAATTAATGCTCTAAATCCTCGCAAACCAGATCTTTAATATCTCTCCGTATGATCTCGCAACGAAGCATTTGAACGAACTCTGCATCCAAACCAAGCGATCTCGCCTCGAAATAGCTGCTTGCCAGATGTTCGTCCTGCAGATGCGCCAAAATGAATCTCATTTGAGGAATCACCTTGCCGGATGGGGTCTTCACGAGCTCGGCTGCTTCCTTGAATCGCAGCGTCTCCAGCTGTACTTCTTCGGCGATATTCAATATTTCATGGCGGTTAAGCCTTGCCCTGACCATTTGCTCCTGCAGTACCGTCTGAACCGCGAGGGAGACGTACCGCGCATCGTCGCTTTCCTTAAGCACTTTCATCGTGATCACCTGCTAAACCTCGTTTACTTTTAGTTTGAAAGGAATAGAAATCTTTTGAATGGATCGCGCTTATATGTTAAAGTTTACCTGTAATTTATTGGTGTTGTCAGTGCAATGTGAGTGCGTGAAGATGCAATAAACAATGCATCTATATCAATAAAAATCTAAAGACGCATGTTTATAATTTAAGTAACATTAAAAAAACCCTTTCTTCTCTTTGTAGAGAAAAAAGGGGTGGTTCGTAGACATAAAAATTCAGGTTAATTCCAATAACCCGCCGTAGTTACACCATCAGATTTAAAGACCACTTTATTTAGCGCTGAAACTTCTTTGCCATTCAAAGTCGAACAATGTTTAGTGGGTGCATTTCGAATTTCATTCTCTTGTAAATCCTTTTGTAATGATTTAAAGGATTTAATTTCCTTCTTAATTTCAATTGCGGAATAGGTCAAAAGCATAAGTATTACCTCCTTTAGTAGTATAAACCTAAGTAAAAATATACCATAAAAACGACGAGTGGGGAGAATAATGTCGAATAAAAAAATGTATCCGATTCTCTATTTAGTTTTATTGGCAGTCTTAATTTGGTTTATTAGTGTGATAGAGAAATATCCATATATTGATATTGAAGTTGCATATAGCAACGGTAAGTGGTACGTAACTGGAATTGATCCAAAAAGTCAGGCTTTTAAAACAAGTTTAAAAGTTGGCACTGAGATTTTAAGCATTGATGGAAAGGAAGTTTTATCAAATCGTTCCGTGCAAAAATGGAGAACAATTAATAAAGCGAAATTTATAGAAATATTTCAGGATAATAAAATTCAAACGATCAATTTTGAGAATTATCCTAAACTTACGAAAGCTGATACAGCTTCATTGATCGAAGGTTTGTTCAGTTTCTTGTTATCGTTTCTCTTGATTTCTAATGTGAGGAAGTCCTTGTCAGCTCGTTATTTATCGTTCGTATTTATAAGTATATCTTTAACTTTTTTTTAGTTTAGGAGCTTCTATAAGAGGGGATTTTCTGGGGAAATTTACAATCGGTATTTGCATGAAGTTGATACCGGTTGTTTTGCTGCATTTTATTTTTGTTTTCTTGCATGAAAAGAGTAAGATTCGTTTAAGTACACGGTTTTTTTAGTTGGATTTATAGAATAATCTTAGGTACATCATTAATTGAAATTTTGTACTTATTTGATCTAAAGTTTAATTATAAATTGCATGATGTTCAGGCTATTTTCGAGTTGGTATTTTTTTCATTAGGCGTATTATTTGATATTGTTTTTTTATTTTACATTTACAGAACAAATAAAAATAGTAATCCATATGTATCTACTCTCCTTAAATCCGTTGGAGTATTTTTTTCCATATCAGTATTTCCAATTGTATTTCTTTCTTTTTTTTTCAAAAATAATTTTGGGTGAAGTTTGGGTCCATACCGTTTACACGACCTGGTTTATTCTTTTATTTCCAATATCATTTACATATCTTTTATTAGCCAAAAAAAATCTATGATATTGACCTTGTAGTGCGGAGATTAATTCTAACCACTACTGTGTCAGTTGTCCCAAGTCTTTTAATGGTCAGCATTATATTTGTGCTATTTCCTACAAACCTGAAGTTTGATACCTTGCTTTTGACTTTTATTTTTACGTTAGTAATTTTATCAGGAACTCTATTCTCATTAGAATATTTATCCTCTCGTTGGGAGCGCGTTATTTTTCCGAGAAGACATTTTTTGCAAAATTCATTAAAAAAAAATCGCAAAGAAGTTGAGTTTTATATCCAGCTTTAAAGAGCTGAAAGAAATGATTCTTGTAGACATTCTTGAGAGTCTAAACGTGTCCGGAGGAGCCGTTATATTTAAACATAACAATTCTACAGAAATCATTAGTGTAGGTGAGATCGACCATAGTCAGATTGAAATTCAAGTATCATCAAATTCTCAATATGACTCAGACTTATTATTGTTTGAGTTGACTCGAAATCAAGATTATGCAAGCTACCTTGTTTTAACTCAAAAGAAAACCAACACGCAACTCGGTAATGAAGAACTTCAATGGCTCAATTTAATTATTTCGTATTTATCTGTAAGTTTGGAAAACTTATATTTAATTCGTAAAATGTCTGAACGCCTTGAGCATTTGGCATCGCAAGTCCCTAGCGAGGAAACCGCAAACGACATCGCTTGGTTTCGCAAACTCATGTTCGAACTTCAAGAAAAAGAAAGATTTCGGATCGCAACCGATCTTCACGATACGACGATGCAGGATTTGTTCTTTTTAAAAAGAAAGCTGGCTGCATTGCTTGATAAGTATGCGGATGATTGGCAGGATTCGGAGCAGGCGAAGAGCTTGCTGGATTATATCGACATTATCAATATGAATTTGCGCCAGAGCTGCTTCGAGCTGCATCCGTATTTGCTTCAGGAGCTGGGATTGGTTCGAACGATCGATAAGCTGATCGAGCTCGAGCAAACCACTCTTCCTTTTGAAATTGAGTTCAGGTACGGGGGGGATCGACATGATCGAATCCTGCGATATCGAGATGAAGCGTCATCTCTTCCGCGTCTTCCAGGAACTGATCAATAATGCCAAGAAGCATTCGAACGCAACCAAAGTGAATTTTAGCCTTAGCGCTTCCAGCGGCAAACTGATTGTTCAGTACCGCGACGACGGAATGGGCTTCATGTCCGGAAAGGACGCCGTACGCGAGATCGGAGGCTCGCATATCGGTTTGGAGCAGTTGAAGAGCAGAATTTTATCGATGCGCGGCGTATTCGAGATCAAGTCCGGCCAAGGCAGCGGCATGTCGTTCAGCGCCGCAATCCCGCTTAAAGAAGGGATGACGGCATGAAGCGAAAATATAAAACGATCGTCGTGGACGACCATCCGCTGATGGCGCAGGCGACGCTGCAGCTTGTTAGCCAGATGGACAGAATCGAGACAGCTGGGTTTGCAAAGAGCGGTGAGGATGCCCTTCAGCTAGCCGCTGCCGTGCGTCCCGATCTGGTGCTGTTGGATTATCAGTTGCCCGATCTGAGCGGCACGCAGGTCGCGGAGCAATTAAAGGCGGCGCATCCCAACCTCAAAATCATTATTTTCACGGGCGTCGATGTATCGGATTTGCTGCCTTTTCTGTTGTCCGGCCTCATCGGAGGCATCATCTCCAAAGGCGTCACCGAGTCGACGATGAAGCATATCGTCGCTTGCGTGCTGGACGATCACATCGTCCTGCCGCAGAGCATGCTGCCGCAGCTCAAGAACGTAACGGGCAAAGACGCCGTCAACCAGCTGTTGACGGACGAAGAGGTGCTGTTGATGACGCTGATCATCAAGGGCGATACGTACGAGAAGATCGCCGAGCAAATGTATATCAGCAAACGTTCGGTCGACAATTATTTGCGGCGCATCTACGAGAAGCTGGGCGTTCAGACGCGTGCGCAGGCGATTGAGAGATTCGTGCAGAGCCCGCAATATCAGGGCTGAGAGGGAGACGGACATGGACGAGAGCATTCTGTTGGAGCTTCACCGCATGGTTGACGAATACGCGCTGGAGCCTACGCTGAACGCGACGCTGCGGAGCTTTATTGCGGAGAAGGCCTCCGAAAAGACGTCCTGGGCAGAAATGACCCGCTGTACGCATCGGATGCTGGGTGGACGGTCGCCAGACTTGGAGCGGCACGCAGCGCTGACGGAGCTGATCATCCTGCTGCTGGACATCGTGGACGACCTGCAGGATCGGGATAGCCCGAACAGGCCTTGGATGACATGCGAGCCGGCGGTTACGCTCAACGCGGTGCTGGCGATGTTCGCGGCGATCCTCGGCCAATGCGGCCAGTCAGGGATCGGCAGCGCCGTCGGCAGTCTGCTGGCTAGGTCGATTCAAGGACAGCAGGCGGACATCACCGATAAGGTGCTGTCAGAAGAAGATTATTTTCACATGGTTGCCGATAAATCCGGCACTCTATTGCAGCTGGCCGTCTATATGGGATCTGCGCTTGTCGACGGGGTCGACTCCAATGTGCAGGAGACGCTGAACCAGCTGGCGGTATGCGGGGGCATCGTGTCCCAGATCGAGAATGACGCAAGAGACGTACTGAGGCTTGACTTCAAGAACGATCTTTTGCATAAAAAGCGTACGCTGCCCGTCCTTTTCATGCTCGAAGACAGCCATGCAGAATTCCCGGCGCTGAACGAATATTATGCGGGTACGCTGTCGCGCGAGCAGTTCGCCGAGAGACAGCGCGAATTCGTGCAGTACGCGCGGGATTCGGGCTGCATCGAATATTGCAAGGTCGTGCAGGCGCTTTATAAAGACAAAGCGAACGAGCTTTACGAGCTGTTGCCTCCAATGCTGGAGCCATGGGCCGGACAGTTCAGAGAAATATTTGTCCCTGACTACGACGTTCGGTATAATGCAAGTGGAGAGGGGGGCGTTAGTTGATGGCAAATCACTTTGCCGGAATGCGCTTAACTCATGCAAAGCCTGCGAACAGGGCGATACTTTGCATGGGGCCGGACTTTCAGCTTTAATCGATCGCCCGTACCAGCGTTATCGTTTCTAATCGTGGGCTTTGCACCTAATTAGCGAACTATACTAATTAAGGGGCTGAAAGCATGCAACCATTCATTAGAAACCACCAATATAACCTGATCAAAAAACAAGTCGGTCTTCTGCAGCAAGCCTGCGCGACCGTCGCGGACCCGAAGATCGTCGAATCGGTCCGTTCGAATATGCAGTTCAAGCTCACTGAGGCATTTCCGGAAGCGAGCATAGAGGCGCTTCAGATTGTGCTGCGGGGTATAGAGCTGGGAACGGCGCCGGAATTTCAGCTGTATCTGGCTTCTCTGGAGACCTGCCGGATACCGTTCGAGACGGGGACGGAGCAGCAGCTGAAAAAGTTGTTCCCGAAGATCAAGAAGCTGAAGCTTCCGGATCTGGCCGCGCTCGACAGGAAGGCGATCAGCTATCTGGGTTGGTCGGACATCGCCGCGAACAAGCTGTTTATCGTGTACCCGCTGGACGGACGGCTCGTCGGCATCGAAGGCCGGTTCACGGCCACGAACAAGAAGGGGACCTGCTTCGTCTGCAACCGGCAGACGGAAGTCGGCCTGTTCACTGCGCTTACGAAGTCCAGGCCCGCGAACGCTTCGCCGGACTATTACAAGGCGATCGGCAATTATATGTGCGCGGACAGCGTCGTCTGCAACGGCAACATCACGGATACGGCACCGATCGAGCAATTTTTGAACAATGTGGTGAAGTAGTGGCAATCGCAAGGTGAAGAAAGTTAAGTAAGGTCAGTAAAGCAGCAGGCAGAGCAATGAACGGTGAAGCGCACGCGGCTTCACCGTTTTTTTAACATTCTGGCTTGGGCGGCGGCAAACTGAAAGACTGGTGAGCGCGCATTTGGTGCGTCGGCGCTTTTCGGAGGTTTGGTGAGTCGAAAAACCTGCATTCGTACATGTATTTTCTGCTTACCTAGCGACACTGGATGAAATTCCTGCAAATGCGCAGGTAATTTTAAAGTACATGCCGATTATGCCGCCGAAAGAGGAAAATAAATGCATATTCGCATCTTTTTTTCTGAATAGGTCGGTCTCTTCTAAAAAAGGATGTATATTTGCAGGTATTGTGATTGATTCAAGACACTGCAGACGTCTTCACGACGGGCTCGTCCACTTCGCCGCGAAGCAGCGCGATCTCATGCTTGTAAGGCGGGTTAACGTACTTCTTCGCGCCGATCGACGGCGTCTCGAGCAGCATGGGCAGCCCCTGAAGCTGGGGGGTGACGGACGACATATCGAAGCGCTTTTAATCCGATTCGGCCATGACCGATATTTTCGTGCCTGTCCTTGCGCGAGCCTCGATCGTGCTTCGAATCGTTGATATGCAGCACCTTCAGCCGATCCAGGCCGACGATGCGGTCGAATTCGTCCAGAACGCCGTCGAAGTCGGCCGCGACGTCATAGCCCGCATCGTGGATATGGCAGGTGTCGAGACAGACGGACAAACGCTCGTTGTGCGCGACACCGTCGATGATCCGCGCCAGTTCCTCGAAGCTTCGGCCGCACTCCGTACCTTTCCCCGCCATCGTCTCGAGCGATACCTGTACGCCACGGCGTTCGGACAGCGCTTCGTTAAGTCCTTCGACGATGCGGGCGATTCCCGCTTCGGCGCCTGCGCCGACATGCGAGCCGGGATGCAGGACCAGCTGCCGGCTGCCAAGCGCTTCCGTGCGCGCGAGCTCCTCGCGAAGCATCTCGATGCCGAATTCGAACGTGCGCGGCGAGAAGGTGTTCGCAAGGTTGATAATAAACGGCGCGTGAACGACGATGTTGGAGATGCCGTGCTCGCGCATGTGGGCGGCGCCCGGTTCGATCTGGAGCGCTTCGATCGGCTTGCGGCGAGAGTTGTGCGGCGCGCCGGTATAGATCAAAAACGTATTCGCGCCATATGAGGCCGCTTCCTCGCTGGCCTGCAGCAGCATGCGGGGGCCGGACATCGATACGTGCGAGCCGATTAATAAAGACATGCCTGCCATTTGCCTCCTTCAAAAGCGATTCGTTCGACCGGTCGACTCATTTCCCTCATCATAAAACGCCTCCAGCGCGTCGTCCAATGCCAAATAAATCAAACGCGCAGCCGCTCCGCAAAGGGAGGGGCTGCGCGCAGGCAGACGGACTGGATGTCAGACAGACTTATAGACTAAAGACTGAGACGCAGGCTTTAGCTGCAAGCGCAGTTGAGCACGGGCTTGCGGGCGGCGGTCGTCTCGTCGAGACGGCGGACGACGGTGCCGTAAGGCGCGTTCAGAAGGAGCTCCGGGTTCGTGCGGGCTTCCTCGGCGATCCGGATCATCGTATCGATGAAGCCGTCCAGCGTCTCCTTGCTCTCGGTCTCGGTCGGCTCGATCATGATGCATTCCTCGACGTTAAGCGGGAAGTAGATCGTCGGCGGATGGTAGCCGAAGTCGAGCAGCCGCTTGGCGACGTCGAGCGTGCGTACGCCGAATGGCTTCAAACCGCGGCCCGACATGACGAACTCGTGCTTGCACACGCCCGGGTAGGGCATCTCGTAGTGCGGCGCGAGGCGGGCCATCATATAGTTGGCGTTCAGCACCGCGCATTCGGACACGCGGCGCAAGCCTTCCGGTCCGTACGTCCGAATGTAGGTGTAGGCGCGGACAAGGATGCCGAAATTGCCGTAATACGCCTTCACGCGACCGATCGATCGAGGAAGATCGTAGTCGAAGAAATACGTGCCGTCATCGCGGCGTGCGACGAGCGGCTTCGGGAGAAAGGGCATCAGCCTGCTTTTCACGCCGACCGGACCGGCGCCCGGCCCGCCGCCGCCGTGCGGCGTGCTCATCGTCTTGTGCAGGTTCAAGTGCACGACGTCGAAGCCCATATCCCCCGGCCGCGCGATGCCCATGATGGCATTGGCGTTCGCGCCGTCGTAGTACAGCAGACCGCCCGCCTCGTGGACGATCGCGGCGATCTCGACGATCTGCTCCTCGAACAGGCCGAGCGTGCTCGGATTGGTCAGCATGAGCGCCGCGGTGTCGGCCCCGACGGCCGCGCGCAGCGCCTCCAGATCGACCATCCCGCGTTCGTCGGATTTGATCGTGACCGTCTCGAACCCGGCGACCGTGGCGCTCGCCGGGTTCGTGCCGTGCGAGGAATCGGGCACGATGACCTTCGTGCGATGCTCGCCGCGGCTCTCGTGGTAGGCGCGGATCATCATGAGTCCGGTCCACTCGCCGTGGGCGCCTGCGGCAGGCTGGAGCGTCACCTGATCCATGCCGGTGAGGGCGGCGAGATCGCATTGCAGCGTGTACAGCAGCTCCAGCGCGCCCTGGATGCTCTCCTCCGGCTGATAAGGATGGATCTTCGCGAAACCGGGGAAGCGGGCGGTATCTTCGTTGATCTTCGGGTTGTACTTCATCGTGCAGGAGCCGAGCGGGTAGAAGCCGTTGTCGACGCCGAAGTTGCGGCGGGACAGTGCGGTGTAGTGGCGGATGACGTCGACTTCGTACACTTCGGGCAGCGCGGCCGGCGTCTCGCGCAGCAGGGAAGCGGGAATCAACTCGGCGGCCGGCACCTCCGGCACGTCGCACGGCGGCAGCGAATAAGCGACGCGGCCCGGCTTGCTCAGTTCAAAGATCAACGCTTTTTCAGTCGGTGCTGCATTCGGACTTGCACTCGTCGATGCGGTCATACGGCCACCTCCTCCAATTTGGCTGCGAAGCTGTCGATCTCCTGGCGCGTTCGTTTTTCGGTAACGGCAACCAACATATGACCCGATAGCTCCGGATACGCGATGCCGAGATCATACCCGCCGAGGAAGCCGGCTTCCAGCAGCTTGAGATTCGTCGCTTGAACGGAGACGCCTGCCGGCAGCTTTACGACGAACTCGTTAAAGAACGGTGCGCCGAACGGCAGCGCGAAGCCGCGCTTCGCCAGCTCGCCCGCCGCGTAGTGCGCCTTCTGCAAATTCAAGTTGGCGGCATCGATCAGTCCTTGCTTGCCCATCGTCGACAAATAGATCGAGGCGCAAAGCGCGAGCAGCGCCTGGTTGGAGCAGATGTTGGACGTCGCCTTCTCGCGGCGAATATGCTGCTCGCGGGCCTGGAGCGTCAGCACGAAGCCGCGCTTGCCGTCGATGTCGGTCGTCTGGCCGACGATCCGGCCAGGCATGCGGCGCATGAGCGGCTCCGCGACGGCGAAGAAGCCGCAGGTCGGGCCGCCGAGCGATTGCGAGATGCCGAGCGGCTGCGCGTCGCCGACGCAGATGTCCGCGCCGAGCTTGCCGGGCGTCTCGAGCAGGCCGAGCGCCATCGGATTGGCGCTGACGACGAACAGTGCCTTGGCGCCGTGGACGATCGGCTCGATGGCGGCCAGGTCCTCGATCGCGCCGAAGAAGTTCGGCGATTGCACGAGCACGGCGGCCGTATCGTCCGTGATCGCTTCGCGCAGCGCGTCGAGGTCGGTGACGCCGTTCGCGAAGCCGATCTCGGCGATGTCCAGGTTGAGCCCGCGAGCCATCGTGCGAAGCGCTTCGCGCGCTTCCGGGTGGACGGCGCGGGAGACCAGCAGCTGCTTGCGCCGGGTGGCGCCGGCGGCGAGCGCGCCCGCTTCGGACAGCGCGGTGACGCCGTCGTACATGCTGGCGTTGGCGACCTTCATGCCGGTCAGCTCGCAAATGTACGATTGAAACTCGAATATCGCTTGCAGCTCGCCCTGGCTGATTTCCGGCTGATAGGGGGGTGTAGGCGGTATAAAATTCGGAGCGCGAGATCATGTGGTTAATAACGACGGGAACGTGATGGTCGTAAATGCCGGCGCCGAGGAAGCTCTTGTAGCGGTCGGTATCCGCGTTGCGTCCGGCCAGCGCCTTCATGTGCTCGAGCAGCGAAAACTCGTCGAGCGCGCCGGACATCGGCAGCGTCCCGCGGTACCGGATCGCCTCCGGAATGTCGCGGAAGAGCGCGTCAACGGACGAGACGCCGATCGTCGCCAGCATGTCGGTCTGATCCTGCTCGGTCATCGGGATGTATCGATGGAGATTCGTCATGGTCCTTTAGCGCTCCTTGTGCGTTCGTTTGTAAAAAGGTGTCTTGATCACTTCCGCCTTCAGCCTTTTGCCGCGAATCTCGACTTCGACCGCGGTTCCGGGCGCCGCGTGCGCCGAATCGATCAGCGCGAGACCCAGGCTGCGCTTCAGCGTCGGGGATTGGGTTCCCGTCGTGACTTCGCCGATTCGCGTCTCTCCCGCGAAGACGGGATAGTGGGAGCGGGGGATGCCTCTATCGATCATCTCGATGCCGACTAGCTTGCGGGGCAAACCCGCTTCCTTCTGTCTGACCAGCGCGTCCTTGCCGATGAAGTCGTCCTTGTCCAGCTTGACGAAAATGCCGACGCCCGCTTCCAGCGGGCTGATCGCGTCCGAAAGCTCCTGCCCGTAAAGCGGCAGACGCGCTTCGAAGCGGAGCGTATCGCGGGCGCCAAGTCCGGCGGGCACGAGACCGAACGGCTCGCCGGCCGCCATCAGCGCTTGCCAGACGTCTCCCGCCCGGTCGGCGGACACGTAGATCTCGAAGCCGTCCTCGCCGGTATAACCGGTCCTGGAGACCAACGCGCCGGCGCCGGCGATCGGGGTGTCGTCCTTGAAGCGGAAGGCGGGAAGCGCCAGCACGTCCTGCGAGGCGCCGGCTGCCTGGAGAATGTCTGCGGCGCGAGGGCCCTGAAGGGCGAGCAGGGCGAGACGGTCCGATGCGTTTTCGAGCATGGCGCCTTCGGGCAGCTGGGCGCGCATCCATTCGAAGTCCTTGTCGATGTTGGACGCGTTGACGACGGCCATATAGCGATCCGCCGCGATCCGATAAACGAGCAGGTCGTCCACGACGCCGCCTTCCGGATTGCACATGAGCGTATACTGCGCCTGGCCGTCGGCGAGCTTCGAGACGTCGTTCGTCGTCAGCCGCTGTAAAAAGCGCTCCGCGGCCCCGCCCGTCACGATAAACTCTCCCATATGGGAGACATCGAACAGACCGGCGTGCTGCCGTACCGCGTCGTGCTCCCTCTGAATGCCCGAAAATTGCACGGGAAGCTCCCAGCCGCCGAAATCGATGCAACGCACGCCGGGAAGCTCGGCATAATGCGGGTAGAGCGGTGTCCTTTTCAAATCGGTCATTGTCGTCGTTCGCCTCCTTGATCGAAGTGTCGGTAAGACTTGCCTGAATTCGTCTTAACTTGCCCGGACTTGCATGGACGCAAAAAAAGGACAGCCGCAAAAAGAAAGCGCGCCCCCAGCCGAAGCTGCCTGCGTCCTCTTTTCGCTCTGTCCTTTGTACCTGAGAGTTACCTTAGTTCCGGCTTGACGTTCGGCCCGACGCTAAGTTTCCCCGTGGGTGATCCCGCATCTCGCCGCGGAATGCTCTCCAGAGTCGCGTCCGGCAAAGGTCCTTTTGCCTGAGAGATTCTCCTGGTTAAAGGGTTACTCCTTCGGCGCCGCCTCCAAATACGTCGTGGGCGATCTCTCCCGTTGCCATCATCCGCATCTATGCGTTTATACGTACAGTCTATTCATACATGAGTCTGGGAGGAAGTGTCAACGATAAATTGCATGATATACTAGGATAATCGAAAATCAGGGAGGCATCGACATGAAAGACAGCATGACTTTGGCGGATGCATTCCAAAACTGCAAGTATCCGGTCGTCGGCCACGGCAAGCGCAACGTTCGGGTTTTGCTGGAATCGCTGGAAGGAACGGACGGGGATACGGCAAGCGATATGTACGGAAAAGGGGATACGATCGAGCGATTTGAGGCGAAAATGGCCGCCTATCTGGGCAAGCCGGAGGCCGTCTTCTTCCCGAGCGGAACGATGGCGCAGCAGATCGCGCTGCGGATTCATTGCGACGAGACGGGGAAGCGCAAGGTCGCTTACCACCCGCTTAGTCATCTGGAGCTCTACGAGGAGGACGGCCTGAAGGCGCTGCATCGGATCGAGACCGTGCTGCTGGCCGATCGGGATCGGCTCATCCGTCCCGAAGACGTTCGGGACTTGGAGGATGACGCGGCCTGCCTGCTGCTCGAGCTGCCCCAGCGGGAGATCGGCGGCCAGCTGCCGCCGTATGCGGAGCTTGAGGAAATCTCGGCCTACTGCCGCAGCCGCGGGATCAGGCTTCATCTGGACGGCGCGCGTTTGTTCGAGATTTTGCCTCATTACGAAAAGTCGGCCGCCGAAATCTGCGCGCTGTTCGACAGCGCGTACGTGTCGTTTTATAAAGGGCTCGGCGGCGTCGCCGGCGCGATACTGGCGGGAGAACCGGCGCTGACCGAGCGTTCTAAAGTTTGGAAACGGCGGCATGGCGGGGACCTGATCAGTCTGTATCCGTACGTCATCAGCTCGGATTACTACTTCGACAAGCGCATCGGCAAAATGGCGCAATACTACGAGGAAGCGATGGCGCTGGCGGAAATGTACAACGGCTGCGCCGATACGATACGCACCGTTCCGGCGGTGCCGGCGTCCAACATGTTCCACGTCCATGCGGACGTGTCCAAGGAAGCGCTGGAATCGATCTTGGCCGGCGTCGCCGAGGAGACCGGCGTAGGCCTGTCCGCCTGGGTCAAGGCGCTTGACGACGGGGGCAGCGGCTTTGAAGCGACCATCGGCGACCGCTATGCGGCCGTGCCCGAGGATCGGCTGCGCTCTGCTTTCTCGCTGCTTGGGCATAAGCTGAAGGAAGGCGGGTATCGGGCTTAATGACAACGCGCATGCTAAACGGGATTGCCGATCGTTTCTAAGCGAGGGAGACCGGTATGCGCAAAAATGAATTCGAAACGCTTCAGGCGCTGGAGCGGCATGCGACGCCCTTTACCGGCGCCGCGTACGCGGAGGCGCTCGTGGATCGCGCCGGCGAAGCGAGATTCGCATTGATCGGCGAAGCATCGCACGGTACGTCTGCGTTTTACGCCGAGCGGGCGGAGCTGTCCAAGCGCCTGATCGTGGAGAAAGGCTTCAAGTTCGTCGCGGTCGAAGGGGATTGGCCGTCCTGTTACGTGCTGAACCGTTATGTAAAAGGGGACGAGGCGGCAGGGACGATCGCGGCCGAAGCCCTGCGGCACTTCGCGCGCTGGCCGAGCTGGATGTGGGCGAATCGCGAGGTCGCCGCTTTCGCCGATTGGCTGCGCGTGTTCAACGACGGCAAAGCCGCGGAAGACAAGGTCGGTTTTTACGGCATCGATCTGTACAGCTTGTGGGAGTCGATGGAGGAGATCCTGAAGTACCTCGGGCAAAAGGACGGCGCGGATCTGCAAGCGGCCAGACGCGCCTTCGCGTGCTTCGAGCCTCACGGGCAAGAGGCGCAGCAGTACGGCCTCGCGGCCAACTTCTACGGCGAGGGCTGCGAGGACGAAGTCGTCGAGCTGCTTCGCAAGCTCCAGGACAGATGGCGGACCGCCGACCCGGGAGATCGCGAGGAAGAGCTTGCCGCCGAGTTGAACGCGCTCGCGGTCAAGGGCGCGGAGGATTACTACAGAACGATGATCCGTAACGATGCGCAATCCTGGAACGTGCGCGATCGGCACATGGTTGCGGCGCTTGAACGTCTCCTGGCCTTTCACGGACCTGCGGCGCGGGCCATCGTGTGGGCGCACAATACCCATATAGGCGACGCGCGCGCGACGGACATGAGCGAAGAAGGCATGGTGAACGTGGGACAGCTGCTCCGCGAATCTTACGGCACGGAGGTTTATGCGGTCGGGTTCGGCACCTATGAAGGCACCGTGATCGCAGGGCGCGCCTGGGGACGTCCGCAGGAGGCGATGAAGGTTCCTCCTGCGCAGCCGGGAAGCCTCGAAGAGCTGCTCCACCGGATCGAGCCTTCCGACAAGCTGCTCATGCTCGACGATGCCGAGCAAGTTCTGCGCGAAGCGCCGGTGGGACATCGCGCCATCGGCGTCGTTTATGATCCCGAATTCGAGCGGGGCAATTATGTGCCAACCAAGCTGGCGGAGCGGTACGACGCTTTTATATTCCTCGATCGGACGACCGCGCTGACGCCGCTTGCAGTAGAAGAGGTCCTTAACTAGCCGGCAGGGCAAACGCAAATAGACGCAGGAAGCGGAAAGCGGAAAGCGGAAAGCGCAGATAAAGGTTAAAGTAGACCGTCAGGGCGATTGCCCCGGCGGTTTTTTGCCCTTTGCAGCACCTTTTTACCGGACTGTGTGAGAACTCCAAATAGCACTTTTGGTCTTGCGCGCGGCAGCCATCTTCAGCCGACGTGCTCAACCATCACCTCCAAGCCCGCTTCGGTCATTTCTCGCAGGTGCTGTGCGGAGATCCGGCTGTCGGTGATCACCAGATCGATCTCGCCGGGGTCGGCGAATTGCACGAACGAATTTTTGCCGATCTTGGCGCTGTCGCACAGAAGGACGACCTGCGTCGCAATACGGATCATCGTTCGCTTGACCTCGGCCTGATTCATGTCCGGCGTCGTGCAGCCCTTGCGTACGCTGAAAGCGTTCGTGCCGAGGAACGTCTTGTCCACGTTCAGTTCGGAGAGCAGCTTGACGGCAAAAGGGCCGACCGTGCAATGAAAACCGCGGCGCAGCAGGCCGCCGATGAGGACGACGGACACGTTGTCGAAATGCTCGAGCATCGAGGCGATCTCGATGTCGTTGACGAGGACGGTCAGGTTCTGTTTTTCCTGCAGGTATTCGCACATCGCTTTGGTCGTAATGCCGGCGTCCAAGAGGATAATATCGCCGTCCTCGACCAGGCCTGCAGCCCTTTTGGCAATCGCCTGCTTCAAAGGCAGCGCTTTTGCCGTCTTGTCCGTATTGTCAGGCTCGAACCCGACTGGCGGGGCGTCGCCCGGTATCGCGCCGCCGTGCGTGCGCTTGATCAACCCTTTGGCTTCAAGATCCCGCAGGTCGCCCCGGATCGTAGCCGGCGACATCTTGAAGAAGGCCACGAGGTCGGGTACGCGTACTTTCCCCAGCTCCTGCACCATTTTGGCGATTGCCGCCTGCCGCTCTTCCGCGAACAGGACGTCCGTATTTCCTTCGTTCATGGCCATCTTCCTTCGAGGTTGAATGATTCTCGCAAATATCGGCGCCCGATCGCAAAAATGATCAATCAAGCAAGCGGTTGTTCTCAATTATACTATATAACAGAAAACGATTGTTATTTAGTTGAATTCTGTGTTGAACCTTTTCATTTTCAAAGAAAACGACAATGAACGGCAATGAAGGACAATGATTCGCAATCTGAATATTAATTGATTCCTCAAAGCGGGTGAATGGGATTATGAAAAAAAGGGAAATCGGCGTCTGCGTGATCGGGGCGGGGAGAGCGGGCATGATCCACGCCGCCAACTTCCGTAAAAACGTGCCGTTCGCCAGGCTCGTCGCCGTCGTCGATCCGATCGAAGAAACGGCCGCTTCGGCGGCAAAGGAGCTCGGAATCGACCGGTACTACACGGACTACAGGCAAGCGCTCTTAGATGCGGAGATCGACGCCGTCGTCGTCGTGACGCCGACGATTTATCACCGCGATATCGTCGTAGCTGCCGCGCAGGCGGGTAAACATGTGCTCTGCGAAAAACCGATGGCGATCAGCGTTCGCGAATGCGACGACATGATCGCGGCATGCGAGACGGCCGGCGTCACGCTGCAGGTCGCCTTCATGAGACGCTTCGACGAAAGCTTCGTCGAAGCGAAGCGGGCGATCGACGAAGGCGCGATCGGCGAGGTCGTGCTCGTCAAGTCGCTGACGCGCGGACCGAGCCAGCCGATGCCCTGGATGTACGACCTCGCCAAGAGCAACGGTCCGCTCGCCGAGGTCAACAGCCATGACATCGACACGATCCGCTGGTTCTCGGGCTCGGAGGTGTCGGAGGTGTACGCGATCGGCGGCAATTATCGCAACCGGCATGTCGCGGCCGACTACCCGGACTTTTACGACAACGTCTCGCTCACGGCCCGCTTCGCGAGCGGCGCGCAGGCCAGCATCGACGGCGCGGTCGCCGTCCGCTACGGCTACGACAGCCGCGTCGAGATTCTCGGCACCGAGGGCGTCATCTTCCTCGGTCAGACGCACGAGAAGACGACGATCGTCGCAGGGCCGGACCGGCTGCTTCGACGGCCGTTCATGAACAGCTGGCGTTCGCTTTTCAAGGAAGCATATCTCGCCGAGGATACCGACTTCGTCGCCGCGATATTGGAAGGCCGTCCGCCCCGCGTGACGGGGCATGACGGCAAGATGGCCGTGCGCGTCGTCGAGGCCGGCAACGCGTCGATCAAGAGCGGCGCGCCGGTCAGGCTTTAAGGAGGAGAAGCGAAAATGTTAGCGGCCAGATTGTACGGACCCGGCGACATCAGGCTGGACGAGGTGCCTGTACCGGTCATCACGGACCGGGAGATTCTCGTCAAGGTCAGAAGCGCGGGCATCTGCGGGACGGATATGCGGATGATTAAAAACGGCTTTCCGGGCATCTCCGAAGCGTCGCCGCGGACGCTCGGCCACGAGCTGAGCGGCGAGATCGCCGAGGTCGGCGCGCAGGTGACCGGCTATCGGGTCGGCATGCGCGTCGGGATCGCGCCCAATATGGGCTGCGGCATCTGCGGAGAATGCATCCGCGGCAACCAGCATCTGTGCGCGAGCTACGAGGCGCTCGGCGTCCAGACGGACGGCGGCTTCGCCGAGTACGTGCGCGTGCCGGAGCAGGCGCTGCGCTTCGGCAACGTCGTCGAGCTGCCGGCGCAGGTGACGTTCGACCATGCGGCAGTCAACGAGCCGCTGTCGTGCGTGTACAACGGGATCGAGCAGTGCCCGATCCGCGCCGGAGACGACGTGCTCATCATCGGCGCCGGTCCGATCGGCATCATGTACGCTCAGCTCGCCAAAATGTCGGGCGCCGGCAGGGTGTTCCTCAGCAACCGATCGACCGGCCGGCTGGAGCTGGCGTGCCGCATCGATCCTTCGTTTATCGCGCTGCCGGCCGACGGGCTGAAGGAAAGCTTGCTAACGCAAACCGGCGGCCGGGGCGCGGACGTCATCGTGACGGCCAATCCGTCGCCCGAAGCGCAGCAGCTCGCGGTCGAGCTTGCCGCGATGGGCGGCCGAATCAACTTTTTCGGCGGCCTGCCGAAGGACAGCGTCCCCGTCGCGCTGGACACAAACATCATTCATTACAAACAGCTGCTGGTGACGGGCAGCACGAAGGCGAACAACGCGCATTTCCGCAAGACGCTTCATTTTATCGCGAGCGGCATTCTCGACGTCGGCAAGCTCGTATCCGCGCGTTATGCGATCGACCGCTTCGACGAGGCGCTGCGCCATGCCGGCAGCTCGCAGGGCATCAAGACGGTCATCGCGTTCGATTAGAGGGGGAGAGGGACCACTTGCCATCCGACAATAGCCGCCCAGACTTCACGGTCGCCGTGGACCTCGGCACGCAGGGGACAAAAGCCGCGCTCGTCTCCGCGGACGGCCAACTGCTTGGCAGCGCGTTCGTGCCCTCGAACCTCATACGTCCCGCGCCCGGACAGGTGGAGCAGGACCCGGACGAGATGTTCGGATCGGTCGTCTCCGCCATCCGGTCGGTCATGGACCGCACGGGCATCTCTCCCGCGCGCGTAGCCGCCGTCGGGATCGGCGGCCAAATGGCCGGCGTGCTGGGCATCGACGCGGACTGGCAGGCCGTGACGCCTTACGACTCCTGGCTCGACAGCCGCTGCGAAGCGGCCATGCCGATCATTCGGGATTGGGGCGAGGACGCTTTTATTGGCATCACGGGCAGTCCGGTCACCTATGCGCACGGACCGAAAATTCTGTGGTGGCGGCGCGAGCGGCCGGAGGTCTATCGTGCGATCGCCAAATTCCTCGTACCCAGCGCCTTCGTCGCCGGCAGGCTTGCCGGCCTGCGCGCGCAGGATGCGTTCATCGATCATACGCATCTTCACTTTGCCGGCTTCGCCGACATTCAGCGGATGGCCTGGTCGGACGAACTGCTGCGGGCGTTCGGCGTCGACGGCGCCAAGATGCCCGCCATCGTTCGTCCGTGGGACATCGTCGGCGGGCTGACGGATCGATACGCGGCCGCGGCAGGACTGCGGCCGGGCACGCCGATCGCGGCGGGCCTCGGCGATACCGCAGCGGCGACGCTCGGCGCGGGCATCGCGCGGCCGGGCTTGCTGTTCGACGTGGCGGGCACGGCGTCGGTCTTGTCCTGCTGCACGGCCGAGTATCGGCCGGATACCGAAGGCAAGACGCTGATCTACGCCCGCTCGGCGCTGCCCGAACTTTGGACGCCGCTCGCGTATATCAACGGCGGCGGTCAATGCCTCGCCTGGTTCAAGCGGCTCGCCGGCGCGAGCTACGACGAGCTCAACGCGCTGGCCGAGGCGGTCGAACCCGGCTGCGGGGGGCTGACGTTCGTACCGCATTTCGGCGGACGCGTCTGTCCGAACACGCCGGGTCTGCGCGGCAGCTGGACCGGCATGGCCTGGTCCCACGAGAGCGGCGCGCTGTTCCGGGCGATCCTCGAATCGGTCGCCTACGAATACAAACATTACCTTGGCACACTCGAGCGGCTCGTCGGCAGCGCCTCGTACGAAGCGGTGCACGTCGCGGGCGGCGGCGCGCGCAGCGCGCTGTTCAACCGCATCAAGGCGGACACGCTCGGCATTGCGTACCGGCCGCTCCAGGCGGAGGATACGGCGCTGATCGGCGCGGCGCTCGTCGCAGGGCACGGTGTCGGGCTTTTCCCGGATCTGGCGGGAGCGGCGGAGCGCTTCGCGGCGCCGGGAGATGCGATCGAGCCGGATGCCGGTAGGCATCGTCTGTACGCGGCTGCCGCAAGCCGGTACCGCCGAGCGGTGGACGGCATGCAGGCGTTGTATGCGAGTCTGAACGAGAACGAGGAACCGGTCGAAACGTTCGAACGATAAGGAAACCAGCATATACACAGATGCCCCGAGGCGCGATGTCCGGTGGCAATGAGAGGAGCGCGAACCTATGAAACTGCCGCCAAGCGCGGCGTCGCCGACGATGTACTTCGTTGGCGTGACGACCGGACAATCGTCCATTATGAAGCTGTTCCCGCTGTGGGCCAAAGCGCTCGGCCTCGGCGGACCGAAGATGGTCGGCATCGATATCGCCATTCACGCGGAGCCCGAGGTTTACCGGGAATGCGTCCGTTTTATCAAAGAGGACCCGCTCTCCCTGGGCGCGCTCGTCACGACGCACAAGATCGATCTGTTCAACGCCGCACGCGATCTGTTCGACACGCTGGACCCGTTCGCCGTCACGTTCGAGGAGATCTCGTCGATCTCCAAGGCGGACGGCCGGCTCGCCGGACACGCCAAGGACCCGATCTCAAGCGGGCTGTCGCTCGAGGCGTTTGTGCCGCCGGGACACTGGAAGCGGACCGGCGGCCATGCGATGATCATGGGCGCGGGCGGCAGCGCGCTCGCCATCTGCAGCTATTTGACGGCGCCGGAGCGGGAAGACGATGTGCCGGGCACGATCGTGATCACGAATCGCAGTCCGGAGCGTCTCGCGTCGGCGCGCGAGCTGCTCGGCCGGATCGATACGCCTGTGCGGTTCGAATACAGGCTGTGTCCGGAGCCGGCGGACAATGACGCGGTGCTGGCGGAGATGCCCGCCGGCTCGCTTGTCGTCAATGCGACGGGGCTCGGCAAGGACCGCCCGGGCTCTCCGCTTACGGACGATGCCATTTTTCCGGAAGAGGGACTCGTATGGGAGCTGAACTACCGCGGCGCGCTCGACTTTATGCATCAGGCGCTTCGTCAGCGGGAGCAGCGGCGGCTCCACGTGGAGGACGGCTGGATTTATTTCATTCACGGCTGGACGCAGGTCATCTCCGAGGTGTTCCACGTGCCGATCGAGGGCGAGACGTTCGACCGGCTGGAGCGGATCGCGATGGAGCTGCGCGGCAGCGGCGAAACGAAAGGAGCTGCAAAGACATGACGCATACGCACGCTACCGGTACGAAGCTGTCAAACCCGTTAACCCCGTTTGCGCTTTATTTCAGCCTGAACAACGGTTTGTCCGACGCGGCGCCTTCGCTGAAGCGGCATTTATCGAAAATGAAGGGCATGTACGCCGACGACGCGGCGCTAGGCCGCCTGCTCGAGGGCGGAGCCGACCCGCTCGTCTACGAATTCCATGAGCTCGGCATTCCCGAATCCGAGGGCAATCTGGCGTTCGGCACGAGCATCGTCTATCCGGGAAAGGTCGGCGACGAATATTACATGACCAAGGGGCATTTCCATACGATCCTCGACACGGCCGAAGTGTACTACTGCATCGGGGGCAAAGGGATGATGCTCATGGAAAATCCGGAGGGCGACTGGGTCGTGCAGGAATTCGCGCCGGGCAAGGCCGTCTATGTGCCGGGCCGGTACGCGCACCGCAGCATCAACACCGGGCATGAACCGCTGATTACCTTCTACGTCTTCCGGGCGGACGCCGGGCACGACTACGGCTCGATCGAGACGAAGGGCTATCGGAAAATCGTCGTCGAACGCGACGGAGTACCCGCCGTGCTCGACAATCCGAAGTGGAAATGAGCAGAGCGCCGCGCAAAGGAGGGCTGCCGTCATGGCACCAAAGCTGAAAATCGTCGTGACGCCCCGTTCGTTCGGCAAGTCGGATCCGGCACCGATCGATCTGCTCGCATCGCAGGGGTACGACGTCGTGTATAACCCGTACGGCCGCATTCTGACGAAGGACGAGATGAAGGAGCTGCTTGCCGATGCCGACGGCGTCATCGTCGGCGTCGATCCGCTCGATCGCGACGTGCTGGCGCAAGCGCCCCGGCTCAGAATCATCTCCAAGTACGGGGTCGGGACGGACAACATCGATTTGAAATACGCCGAGGAGCGGGGGATTCGTGTCGCGACGGCGGCGGGGTCGAACACCGAGGCGGTGGCGGATTTTGCGTTTGCGCTGATGATGGCGGTTGCCCGGCGAGTGAACGTCATCGACCGGGCCTGCCGGGACGGCGTGTGGAAGGCCGAAGCCGCGATCGACATTTACGGCAAGACGCTGGGCTTGCTCGGACTCGGCGCGATCGGCAAGGCGGTCGCCCGAAGGGCGGCCGGCTTCGGGATGAAGGTGCTCGCCTACGATCTGTTCCGCGACGAAGCCGTCGCGGCGGCGCATGGCATTGCCTATCGCGACACGGTGGACGAGATCGTTCGCGAGGCCGACTTTATCAGCCTGCACCTGCCGCTTGACGACAAGACGGCCGGCATCATCGGACGCGAGCGGTTCGCGTTGATGAAGCCGACCGCGGTGCTCGTGAATACGGCGCGCGGCGGGCTCGTCGACGAAGCGGCACTGCTGGACGCGCTGCGTGCGAACCGCATCTGGGGCGCCGGCATCGACGTGTTCGAGAAGGAGCCGCCGGACAATCCGGAGCTGCTCGCGCTCGGCAACCTGATCGCGGGCTCGCATTGCGCGGCGTCGACGCAGGGCGCGGTGCGCAACATGGGACTTTTTTGCGACGCAAAATTTGATCAAGCACCTGGAGGTGTCCGTATCATGAAGCTCGGCATTCACGCCTACGCCTGGTGCTCTCAGTGGAGCAACGAGACGCTCGGCCTCATCGATCGCGTCAAAGGACTCGGTCTCGACTTCATCGAGATTCCGCTCATGACGCTCGATACGTTCGACGCCGCCGCCGTGAAGCGGCGGCTCGCGGACGCCGGGCTTGACGCGGTGACGTCCACGGTGCTGCTGCGCGGCACGGACATCACGAGCGCCGATCCCGCGGTACGCGCCGCCGGCATTGCTTATTTGAAGGACTGCGTGCGCGCGACCGCCGCCATCGGCAAGACGAACCTGTCGGGCGTCGTTTATTCGCAGCACGTCAAGGAGACGAACGCCCGGCCGACGGAGCAGGAATGGGACTGGGCGGCGGAGGGGCTGCGCGAGGCGGCCGTCTATGCGCAGGAATACGGCGTTCAGATCGGTCTCGAGCCGGTCAACAGGTACGAGTCGAATCTGGTCAACACGTGCGGGCAGGCGCTTGCGCTTAAGGAGCGGATCGGCGAGCCGAACATCAAGATTCATCTGGACACTTACCACATGAACATCGAGGAAAAGAGCTTTTACGAGGCGACGAAGGCGGCAGGCTCCGAGCTGATTCACTATCATATTTGCGAGAACGACCGGGGCATCCCGGGCACGGGCCTCGTCGACTGGGACGCGATCTTCCGGGCGCTGTCCGAGATCGGCTATACGGGCTACGCCGCGCTGGAGTCGTTCGTCGACGTGACGGACAACATGAACACCTGGGTATGGCGCCAGCTCGCGCCGAGCGGCGACGCGCTGGTCGAGGAAGGCGTGCGGTTCATTCGCGGGAAAATGGCGGAATACGGGCTGGCTTGAGTTCATGCGCGCAGCGGCGAGCTGCGCCTGAGAGCCTGAGAGCCTGAGAGCATACGGGCCTACGAGCATACGAGCCTGAGAGTCGGCCCTACGAGCCTACGAGTAAACAAGCTTAGAGCGAAATGAGCGAGGAGCGAAGCATATGGCGGATTTGGCACATCGCTACGAGCGCGGCTTTCCGAAGATCGGCATAAGGCCGATCATCGACCGCCGCAAGCTCGTGAAGGCGGCGACCCAGGAAATGACGATGGAGCTGGCGCTAGAAGCCGCCAGACTGCTGTCGGCGAATTTGCGATATCCGGACGGCACGCCGGTCGCCTGCGTCGTGAACGACGTTTGCATCTCCGGCCTCAAGGAAGCGGCGGACTGCGCGGACAAGTTCGCGAAGGAAAACGTCGGCGTGCTGCTCACCGTTGCCTCCGGCTGGTGTTATCCGCTGGAGACGATGGAGACGGACTCCCGGCTGCCGCATGCGGTATGGGGCTTTAACGGCACGGAGCGTCCGGGCGCGGTATATATGGGCGCGCTTCATGCGGCGCACAACCAAAAGGGACTGCCGGTCTTCAAAATCTACGGCCGGCACATCCAGGACATCGGCGAGCGGACGATTCCGGCGGACGCGGCCGACAAGCTGCTGCGCTTCGCCCGCGCGGGGCTTGCGGCGGCGATGCTGCGCGGCAAATCGTATTTGTCGATCGGCTCGGTGTCGATGGGCATCGCTGGCTGCATCGTCGACGACGATTTTTATCAGCGGTATCTCGGGATGAAAAACGCCTATGTCGACATGACGGAGGTGAGCCGCCGCATCGAACGGGGCATCTACGACGAGGAGGAGTTCGTGCGCGCACTTGCATGGGTGAAGGAGAAATGCATCGAAGGCACCGATCCGAACCCCGAGGCGTTGATCATTCCCGAAGCGCAAAAGGCGCAAAACTGGGAGACGGTCGTCAAAATGGCGCTTATCGTCCGCGATCTGATGATCGGCAATCCGCGGCTTGCCGAGCGGGGATTCGAGGAGGAGGCATACGGCTATAACGCGATCGCATCCGGCTTCCAGGGACAGCGGGAGTGGACGGATCATCTGCCGAGCGCGGACTTCCTCGAGGCGGTGCTGAACAGCTCGTTCGATTGGAACGGCACGCGCGAGCCGTACATCGTCGCGACGGAAAACGATAACTTGAACGCGGTGACGATGCTGTTCCAGCATTACCTGACGAACACGGCGCAAATCTTCGCCGACGTGCGCGCGTACTGGAGTCCCGAGGCAGTGGAGCGCGTGACCGGTCATCGGCTGGAGGGACGCGCGGCCGATGGCGTGCTGCACCTGATCAACTCGGGGCCGGCGGCGCTCGACGGCACAGGGGAGATGACGAGGGACGGGCTGCCCGCCATGAAGCCGCACTGGGAAATCTCCGAGGAAGAGGTCGAACGCTGTTTGGCTGCGACATCCTGGCGCCCGACCTATATGGATCAGTTCGCGGGCGGCGGCCACTCGACCGACTTCCTGACGCGGGGCGGCATGCCCGTCACGATGGCCAGACTCAATCTGGTCGAAGGCGTCGGTCCGGTCCTGCAGCTGGCCGAAGGCTATACGGTCGATCTGCCGGCAGACGTGCACGCCGCGCTCGACGAGCGGACGACGCCGACCTGGCCGACGACGTGGTTTGCGCCTAACCTGGTACCGGGCGATCCGGTCTTCGAAGACGCTTATACGGTCATGGCGCATTGGGGCTCCAACCACTGCGTCGTCAGCTGCGGTCACATCGGCGAAGATCTGATCACGCTGGCAAGCATCCTGCGCATCCCCGTCAACATGCACAACGTGGACGCGAAGCGGCTGCTGCGGCCAAGCGCTTGGAGCGCGTTCGGCACGAAGGATCCGGAAGGCGCGGATTATCGGGCGTGCGCGGCTTACGGGCCCTTGTACAAATAAGCGAAAAGCGAAATGAGCAAAGAAACAAAATGAGGGAAAAGGCGCACAGCAAACGTGCGTCTTTTTAACATATCAGAAGGTATAACTTTCGGGGTGAAGCTCAGAATTCACCCTTTTCTTAATTACATGGGACTGCCGAGACGCAGCGACGCCCGGAGCGAGCAGAGTTGTTCCTACAGGGACTATTGAGACACAGCGATGCCCGGAGTGAGCGGATTTGTTCCTATATGAGACTGCTATGGGACTGCCGAGACGCAGCGACGCCCGGAGCGAGCGGGTTTGTTCCTACATGGGACTACCGAGACGCAGCGACGCCTGGAGCGAGCGGATTCCTAAATGGGACTGCCGAGACGCAGCGACGCCCGGAGCGAGCGGATTTGTTCCTACATGGGACTACCGAGACGCAGCGACGCCTGGAGCGAGCGGATTTGTTCCTACATGGGACTATTGAGACACAGCGACGCTTGGCCTGAGCGGATTTGTTCCTATATGAGACTGCCGAGACGCAGCGACGCTTGGAGCGAGCGGATTTGTTCCTATATGGGACTACCGAGACGCAGCGATGCCCGGAGTGAGCGGATTTGTTCCTACATGGGACTATTGAGACGCAGCGACGCCTGGAGCGAGCGGATTTGTTCCTACATGGGACTGCCGAGACGCAGCGACGCCCGGAGACATTTTCAGCGTACATTTTCGTGCGATGGCCCTGTCGGATCATGATGAATATTAAACGTTTATGTCGTTAATTAAGGCGATTAATGATCTGTTTTCAAGGGAATCGACGTAGCCGTAATTGTCGAAGATGAAGAATGAAGCAACCGAGCTTCGACCGCCGATGCCGCACTGTCGCACGGGATTCGACAATGTGCCGTCTATGGGATATATTTCTATTGTTAATGCAGTTAAATGAGCTGCGCAACGCTTACGCCGGCCGAAGATTTCGCCGCGCCAACCGTATGAAGATGGGGGGAGTTCTCTTCGATGAAGCTTACGCTTAGGCTGGGCGCGGCGCTTCTGCTCAGCATCTTGTTCGCGGCGGGGTTCGGCCTCATTGCGCTGCTGGTCGGATACCATCGCTTGAATGCATTCGATCGTGCGGTCATTCGTTTCGTGCAAGGGGCCGAGTCGCCGGCGCTTTCGCAGGTCATGAAGTTGTTCACCGCGATCGGGGCGGGACTGCCGGTAACGGCGATCGCTGTGGCGATCGGGCTGGTCTTGTTTTTCGTGCTGCGGCACCGGCGGGAGCTGCTGCTGTTCGTCTTCGCGCTCGCCGGATCCCAATTGCTCAACGTGGTGCTTAAGCTGGCGTTCCACCGCGAGCGTCCCGACCTGCACCGGATCGTTCAGGCAGCCGGTTACAGCTTCCCGAGCGGGCATTCGATGGGCGCGTTCAGCCTATACGGCATATCGGCTTACTTGCTGTGGACGCATATCCCCGGCCGGGGGGGGAAGAGCGATCCTCGTCGCAGCTTGCTCGGCGCTCGTACTCGCCATCGGCGCAAGCCGGATTTACTTGGGCGTCCACTACCCGAGCGACGTGATCGGCGGATATCTGGCCAGCGGATTTTGGCTGACGTCCACGATTTGGGCGTACCGCAGATACGATCGGCATCGTGATCGGGGTTAGAAAAACGCCGATGAGGCCTTTTGGGCGTGCATCGCGCATCGCGAAAGGACTGAGGGGCCGTTATTTTTGTTCAACTCGCGATTGGCGGCCTGCTTGCGGACTCAGGGACCGTTATTGAGGGACCGCCTGCCTGTTTTAGGCTAAATTCGGTTAAATAACGTCCCTCCGGTCCGAAACAATCGCGATGTGACCGGTTTTTTATGTAATAACGGCTCCTGAGTCCGATGTCCCCTGCGTGACTTGCATTCAGCGATTGCCCGCAAAAATTTAATGTTTACATCCCGTTAAACGACGCTTTATCCGCCGATTAGGATCGCGCCTTATATTGAGGTGAGAGCGAGCGCTTCGCGCCTGCCGCGATACGCTTGGCCGGAGGGGGGAACGGCGATGAAGGAGCGGGCATGGAAAATAGTCATCGTATACGCCAGATTCGGTGACGGGCATTACCAGGTGTCCAAAGCTTTGGAGCAGCAGTTCGCCTCGCATCCCGATGCGCGATTCGAGGTACATCTCGTCGATCTGTTCGGCGAGGCGCATCCCGCGATGGACGCGATCGTGCGTTTCGCGTATGCGAGAAGCATGACGTGGTTCCCGAAAACGTACGGCTGGAGCTACCGCGTCACCAACGGCATGACCCACGATCGCCCGCTCGGCAGATGGCTGCACGCCCTCGGCCAAGGCAAGATGACTTCGCTTCTGCGAACGATCAGGCCCGACGCAGTCATCCATACGTTTCCCTTCCTCGCGACGTACGCGGCGATGGCGTCCGCCGGCATCTCGATTCCAACCTACACCGTTATAACGGATTACGAGCTCCATACCCGCTGGGTTCATCCCCGTACGGACGGCTACTTCGTGGCCGCGGACGAGTTGAAGACGCAGCTTGCGGGCATGGGCATCCGCGAAGATCGCATTCACGTCACGGGTATTCCGATCCGCGGGCAATTTCTGGACCAGCGCCGCTCCAGGCGCGACATTTGCGAGGAAAAGGGTCTCGATCCCGACCGGACCTACATCCTCGTCATGCTCGGCGCGCTGGCGGAGCCGGATCGTCTCGTTGCGTCGCTGTTCGCGCAGGCGCAGTCAGCCACGCTGCTGCTCGTCGCCGGTCGCGACGATAAGCTCTGCCGCAGGCTGGCCAAACGCTATGAACGCCAAACGCGCGTGCGCGTGATCGGATTCGCTGATCACATCGAAGCGTATATGTCCGTCGCGTCCTGCATCGTGACGAAGGCAGGGGCGGTGACGCTGACCGAGGCCCTCTCGCTGGGCGTGCCCGTCGTCGTATACAGACCGATACCTGGGCAGGAGCAAGGCAATGCGGAATATTGGCAACGAAGAAGCGCGCTGCGCATGGCGACGAATGCGTCGTCCCTGCGCGCTGCCGTCGACAGCGCGCTCCAAAGCGCCGCAAGCAAACCTGCTTGCCCGAATGCGCATGCGGACGCTTCGCGCGTCATCGTAGACGAGGTGCTGCGCGGCTGCGGTTCGCGCATCCGTTACGGCTCGGCGACGCTGACCGAACGCGCGCAAGCCGGCCGTTCCCGTCGCCGACCGATGCGGTCATGAGCAGGCAGGGGACCGTCTGCGCCAGCGTTTTGCTTCCGCTTGCGTGAGCGGCAAGCTGATCGCACAGGAAAAAACGGAGACGGCGGCGAATTACTCGAAGGTGAGCAAGCCAATTCGACACGTACGGAGGCCGGTCCATGATGCAATTTTCGCATGTCATTCCGATTCTGCGTATTTTCGACGAAGCCAAAGCAAGGACGTTTTACATCGACTTTCTCGGGTTCTCGGTGGACTGGGAGCATCGGTTCGAGCCGGAAATGCCGCTGTATATGCAGATATCCAAAGGCGGCATTCAGCTTCATCTGAGCGAGCATCATGGAGACTGCTGTCCCGGCGCAGGCATTCGCATCAATATGAACGGCGTGAGGGAGCTGCAAAAGGAACTCGTCGGCAAACAGTACGCATACGCCAGGCCCGGCTTGGAAAAAAAAGCCGTGGAATACCGAAGAATGCACGGTCACGGATCCTTTTGGCAATCGTCTTGTGTTTTGCGAATATTTATAAAACCGATGATAGCCGGGATCCAGGTGCATGCCTCATCGCTTCACGGCGGCCGGTTCGCTCGACTTGGCCCGCTTCGCGCAAGCGCCAGGCTTTATTGACAAGTCCGTTTTCGTCCATCAAAATGGCGTAGACCGGCAGCCTCGCGCTGGCGCGCCGGACATCCAAATTAAAAAAGCCGACATTTCGCGCAACATAAATCGAAGCTTCATCGGAAAACCATTCAAAGGAGTCCTTGACATGCCGGTCGCGCAGCATTTCGATTCCCAAGTTCTGTCCCTTCTGCAAGGCAAAGTGAAGCTGATCCACACCGATAAAGGCGCCATTTATTTGGTCGGGCCCATCAAGCTTCCCGTCAATCTGTTCGGGGAAACGGTCGAATTCAAATGGTATTGCTGGCTGAACTGCGAGGAAGTGGCGGACGACTTCGAACGCATCATCGCCAAGCTGTCTTCCGTCAATCTGGCGGAAATGCAGCAGTCGAGCGTGCTCGTGCACGGCGATTTCGAAAATGCCGAACACGCGCTCATCCGGTTCCACTCCATCTGCCATACCGGCGATATATTCGGCAGCAAGCGCTGCGACTGCGGCTACCAACTCAAGCAGTCGATGAAGCATGTCGCCGAGCACGGCAGCGGCGCGATTTTTTATTTGGCGAATCATGAAGGCCGCGGAATCGGCCTGTTCAGCAAGGCGCTCGCCTATATCCTTCAGGAAAACGGATACGACACGGTCGACGCCAATCTGCAGCTCGGCTTCGTGGACGATTCGCGCGATTACGGCGATGCGATCAAGGTGTTAAAGGCGCTTCGCGCCAAGCCGGTCACGCTGATCACGAACAATCCCAAGAAGCTCGAAGCGCTTCGCCAGGCCGGTCTTGACGTGGAGGATCGCGTACAACTGTGGGGAGACGTCTCCGAGTACAACGAGAAATATCTCAAAACGAAGATCGAACGCGCAGGACACTTGAACGAAGGCGAAGGCTGCTGCAACAATGACTAACATGACCAGCCACGAATTTTACATGCAGCTCGCCTTGCAAAATGCGTCGGCTATGAAGGGTCAGACGGACCCGAATCCGCTCGTCGGCTCCGTCATCGTGAACGACAACCGGATCGTCGGGGTCGGGGTCCATATGAAAGCCGGGGAGCCTCACGCCGAGATTCATGCGATTCGGATGGCGGGCGAGCATGCGCGCGGAGCGACGATCTACGTCACGCTCGAGCCCTGTTCGCACCACGGCAGGACGGGACCTTGCGCGGTGGCGATCGTGGAAGCGGGCATTCGGCGGGTCGTCGTCGCTACGCTCGACCCGAATCCCTTAGTGTCGGGCCGGGGCGTCGCCATATTGCGGGAAGCGGGCATCGAGGTCATCGTCGGCGTCTGCGAGGAGGCGTCGCGGCGGATGAACGAGGTATTCAACAAATTCATCGTCAGCGGACTTCCCTTCGTCACGCTCAAGTCCGCGATCACGATGGACGGCAAGACCGCAAGCCGCGTCTCCGACAGCAAATGGATCACTTCGGAGGCTGCGCGCGAAGACGTTCATCTGCTTCGCAATCAGAACGCCGCGATACTCGTCGGCGTCACGACGATCATCAAGGACGACTCCCAGTTGACGACCCGGCTGCCGAACGGAAGAAATCCGGTCCGCGTCATCCTGGATTCCACCTTGCGGCTGCCGCTGGACGCGCGGGTCGTCACGGACGGGGAGGCGCCGACCTGGGTGTTCACGACGCCCGCGTACGATCGCGAAAAAAAGAAGGCGCTGGAAGCGGCGGGGGTAGCCGTCTTCGTAACCTCGCAAAGCGGCAGAGTCGATCCCTCGGAAGTCGTCCGCACGCTGGGCGAACGGATGTTGTCTTCGCTTTTGATCGAGGGCGGCAGCGAGATCAACGCTTCCTTTTTCGAAAGCCGGCTCGTCGATAAAGTCGTGATCTATATCGCGCCCAAGTTGATCGGCGGCCGCGATGCGCCAACGTTTTTGGAAGGAACAGGCATTGACAAGATGAACGATGCCGTCGAGATTAACGACCTTGGCGTAGAGAAGCTGGGGAAGGACTTTAAATTTACCGGATATCCCGTCTATAAAGAAGGACGATAAGGCAAAGGCAGCCGGAATCGCGCCGCAGCATCGCAAGATAGAAGCAGGGAGCAGGGCGATTCCTGCTCCCTTTGCGTTGTATCCTTAGCCGCCGAGACGGTTAAATTCCTCCAGGGATAGCCTTGCGACCACATCGAACCCCTTTCCGCGGCCATGGGGTCTCACGACAACCGTTCCCATGTCGGGGATTGGACCGAGTCCCACGCCTGCCGGGAAGCTATGCGAAATGATTACTGTGTTGCTCCCCTCAGGCGGCTGCGCTTCCAACGTCTTGCCAAGGTCGTTTAATATGCGCGATCGTTCCATCTGATCCAAATTGCCGCTCAAACGATAGATATCGTAACCTAACGGATCGACTTTCATATTATCCGTTCGGAAGGCCAGCGCAGCGGTTTCGATTGCTCTGCAAAACGGACTGACCACAATGGGAAGCGATACGGGAATCCTTCGCCTCTTAAAGATATCTCCATACAACACAGCCTGCATTCTTCCCAATGCGGAGAGATTGCGTTGGGTCGTACAATCTTGAAAGCTTAAATTCGCCTGGTCCGAGCCTTCGGTCGCTTCCCCATGCCTGGAATAGAAAATGTAGCCTCCTTCTCGAAGCGAATCCAACAATCCCCGTTGAAAGGATCTTGTCCGTGGGACGCCATATGGGTCTGTCAACGTGTAGCCCCCCCCCTTAAATTGGCCGATTTAGGTGTTGTGACATCTATACGGTATGCGCCTTGACGCCGCGGGGTCATTTTTACGCTCGACATACGCGCAGGTCATATTAGCAATCCATAAGAAACAAGCCGAACGGAAATATCTTAAAATATCGTATAAGAACAGCGATTGGAGGGCGTTTTCGAAATGGCTAAACTGATCTACGTTGCTAATGTATCTTTGGACGGCTACATGGAGGACGAACGCGGCAATCTGGATTGGTCGATCTCGGATGACGAGGTATTTGCGTTCTGGACGGACTTCCAGCGGCCGATCGGAACTTACCTGTACGGGCGTCGCATGTACGAGTCGATGGTGTACTGGGAGACGGCGAACGTCAAATTGAACCCTTCCACCGGCGATCAACCCGATATGATGCGCGACTTCGCGCAGATTTGGCGAGCCGCCGGGAAGATCGTTTATTCCCGGACGCTTGAGTCGGTTTCCAGCGCCAGCACGAGGATTGAGCGCGAATTCGATCCCGACGCGATCCGCAGACTGAAGGCGTCGTCAGAAGCCGACTTGACGATCGGCGGCCCCGAGCTTGCCGGGCAAGCGATGAGCGCGGGACTGATCGACGAATGTCATCTGCTTCTTAATCCGATCGTCTTGGGCGGAGGCAAGCGAGCATTGCCGGACAACCTCCGCGTGCGGCTCGAGTTGCTCGGTGAGCGCCGCTTCCGATGCGGCGTCGTTCAGCTCCACTATCGCGTGATCGTCTGATACGAACCCTTCTGAATGAAATCCCTTGGCGCAAACGAGATCGTTCGTTCGCGTCAGGGGGATTTCGCTTTTTTGCGCATCGCATATTTTCACGCGGCGGTTGGGAAAGTATAGCTATCGCGGTTTTCTTTGGGGAGGGCCTCTCGGTTTGAAACGACTGAGAAAATGGATGCGTGGGAAACCGAAGCCGCTCGTCGTCATGGGAACCGAAGGCGCAGCGGGCGGGAAGCTGACGGAGTCGCTGGAGCAAAACGAGGCGTCGTTACGGGATATATTCAAGGACTGCTCGGATATGGTCTTCCGCAGCCTCGCGCGTACCGGAGAGGCGCGGCTTGCGGTTATTTATATTTCCAGTCTTGTTGATGAGACGATCGTCGACGAACATATTTTAAGGCCGCTGACGGCGCGCGGCGCCTTTCCGGCAGCCGGCCGCGAGACCGTCGGCGCGGAGCCGCTCGGGATTCAGCTGATCACGGCGGGTTCCGCGAAGCTGTCCTCGGACGTGGGCGAGATCGTGCGTCAGCTGTTGAACGGCCAGGCGCTCGTGCTTCAAGACGGCGACTGCGAGGGTTTGCTGGCGAAGGCGGACGGCGTCAAGCAGCGGAGTCTTGAAGAGCCCTCATCCGAACCGGTCATCCGAGGACCGAGAGACGGATTTATCGAGCGTATTTCCACGAACATGGGCTTGCTGCGCAACCGGCTGAAGACGCCCCGGCTGAAGCTGGAGTCGGTCGCGATCGGGGAGCTGTCCCGCACGGACGTCGTGCTCGCTTATATCGCGGGAATCGCGGCGGATTCGCTGGTCGGAGAGGTGCGAGAGAGAGTAAGACGCATTCGGATCGACGGCGTGATGGATTCCGGTTACCTCGAGGAGTTCATCGAGGACTTGCCGTACTCCCCGTTTCCCCAGACGCACAGCACCGAACGGCCCGACGTCGTCGCCGCCGAGCTGCTGGAGGGCAAGGTCGCGATATTGGTCGACAACTCGCCGTTCGCGCTGATCGTACCCATGACGTTTTGGACCGGCCTGCAGGCGAGCGAGGACTATTATACGCGCTGGCCCGTCGCCACCTTCGTGCGCTGGGTTCGCTTCTTGTTCATCTTTATCGCCATTTTCGCGCCTTCCTTGTATGTGGCAATCACCACTTTTCATCAGGAAATGATCCCGACGAACCTGGTGCTGAGCATCGCATCCGCCAGAGAGGCCGTCCCTTTCCCGGCTTTGTTCGAGGCGCTGTTGATGGAGATCGTCTTCGAGGCGTTGAGAGAGGCAGGCATCCGGCTCCCCAAACAAATCGGACAAGCGATCAGCATCGTCGGCGCGCTCGTCATCGGCCAGGCGGCCGTGCAGGCCGGCATCATCTCCGCGCCGGTCGTCATCATCGTATCGATCACGGGCATCGCTACGTTTACGATACCGCGGTACAGCTTCGCCAGCGGCGTACGGCTGCTCCGGTTTCCGATGCTATTCCTGGCAGGGACGCTCGGCTTGTACGGTATCGTGCTCGGATTTTTATGCATTGTCCTGCACCTGGTTTCTTTGCGCTCCTTCGGCGTTCCCTATCTGGCGCCGCTCGGTCCGATTCAGTCGAAGAGCTTGAAGGACATCCTCATACGGGCTCCGATCTGGGCGAAAAGACATCGTCCGCAAGCGACGGCGACGGCCGATCGGGTTCGCGAGCCGGCAGGACAGCAGCCGAATCCGTATCGGGGGGAACCGGTCGTGAGACGCGCGTTGCAGGCTAGCTGTCTGTTGTCCGCATGTTTGCTGAGCGGCTGCTGGGACCGTACGGAGATCAACGATCTGGCTTTTATAACCGGCAGCGCGTTCGATCTGACGGACAACGGCGACTATTTGCTGTCGCTTCAGATCGCCATACCTTCTTCGACGCCCGGCGGCGCTGGCGGCGGGCCGCAGCAAAAATTTTTCGTCGTATCGGCCGCCGGCAAAAACGCGAACGAAGCCTTCGAAAAGCTGCAGAAAAAAAGCTCGCGCAAGCTATTTACGGCTCATCGCAGCGTGATCCTCATCGGCGAAGCGCTGGGCCGGCGCGGAATCGAAGGCGTGATCGACGTGTTTGCGCACGATCCTCGCCAACGGTTGCGCACGTACATCATGGTCGTAAAGGGGGGACAAGCGAAGCAATTGCTGCAGACGAAGTATCCCTTCGACCAGGTACCGATGGAGGCGGTCAAGGAAATGGAAGGACAGCGCAGCGAGATCGCGGTTAACCTGAGAGATTTTTTCATAGCGTCTTCAAGCGAAGGTATCGACCCCGTCATGGGCGCCATCGAGGTTGAGCCTGAGGGAAACGATCCGGCGAAGAACGGCATGTTCAAGCTGGCGGGTTCCGCCGTTTTTAAAAAGACGAAAATGGTCGGAAAGCTGGACGAACGCGAGACGGACGGTTTGAACTGGGCGACCAACCATATGAAGGACAAAAGAATCAATGCGGCGCTGCCGGGCGGACAAGGGAACGTGGGCATGCTTGTCACGCACGCCGAGCGAAAAATCGCGGCCGACGCAAGCGGGGACCGCATCCGCTTCAAGATTCTGCTGCAAGGAAAGGGCGCTTTGTTCGAAAACAATACCCGTCTGGACGTCACGCGGCCGAAAAATATCGCCATCGCGAAGGCGGCGCTGGAAAAATCCGCGCGGAAGCAAGTGGCGGACGTCTTGCTCAAGCTGCAGAAGGAATACGGCGCGGATGTCGTCGGCTTCGGACGGCTGCTCCATCAGAACAAGCCGAAGCGATGGAAAGCGATCCAAAGCGAGTGGAACCGCAAATTCGTCGAGGCGGAGATCGCGGTCGATGTCCGCCTGGACATCAGCGGCGCGGGCATGGCGGGCCCGCCGTTGCAATGGAACCCAAAGGAGATCCGAAAATGATCGCTTACATCGCAGCATACGCATTAATCGGAACGATCTGGACGATCGTGCGTTTGACAGCGCTGCTGGAGGGCCGAAAAAACAAAGAAGCGGCCGTGTATGGCGGGACGATGGTCATCTCTCTCGTCATCGGTTCCTTGCTGCTTGCCCGAGTGAAGCTGCCGAGCTTTGCGATGGCCGCGCAATGGCTGCTTGCCCCCGTCGGGCACTTTTTGTTACGGCAATGAAGGGGCGGCCATTCGTTTGACGCCGTCCACGATCAGAAGCGCGAGCGGAATGAGACTCTGATTCAGAAAGGCCAGGACGGGGAACGTAAAGACGAGATAATCGAGCAGCGCGGCGGCGTTGGGGAATACCCAAACCGTTCCGATCAACGAAAGCAAGGTGAGCGGAAATACGAGGTCCCGGTAATTCCGGATTTCGAACAGGTGGCTGACGCATACGCTAAAAATAAACAGGGATACCGCGACTTTAATGAAGCAGCCGATCACCCATGTGGACACCGCGATCGCTTCCAGACGTTCGAACGAACCTTCGATTCCGATATACTGCACCACGCTCAAGAACGAATAAGTCAATTTTCCGGTTAGAGGACCGAGGATCATAAGCGTAAGCATGATCAGGCTGACGGACATCAGCGTTACGCCGGACAGCGCAAGCAGCGAAGCTTGGCGCGCCTTGGCGACCGAGGACCGGAAGTAAGGGAGGAGCCACCCTAGAATAAACACCTGGTTCATAAAGCCGCCTCCGGGATTAACCGCGCCTTGCAGAACCGGCAGCCATCCGTTTTCAAGAACCGGCTTGAGCAGATGGGCATCGGCTTCCGCGATCGTTAGCACCAACAGCGGAATAAAGAGTCCCAGCAGCAGCAGCGTAAGAAATTCGTTGGATCTCGAGATCACTTCGATGCCAAGCCAGGCGGCCGCGCCGCTCAAGGCAAGAAAGGTCAGGCTGATCACGAGGAAGGGACTTTCCGGAAGCAAAAGCGTGCTGATAAACCCCGTATGCTGCATCGTAATGGTCGTTATCGATATAAACCAATAATAGGCGTAGTTCGCCGACGTTAATTTACCGAGCCATTTCCCGACGATGCGGGCGCTGTATTGTTCGACGGACAGTCCGGGGTACCGCCTGGACAGCTCGCACATGACCCAAATGCCGACGAATCCGGTCGCGGACGCGAGCAGCTCCGAGATCCAGGCATCCTGCATCGCGAACATGACCGAGAGCGAAGGGACGGTCAACAAATTCGTCGATATGATAAACGTAAAAATTAAAAAACCGAGCTGCGTGCCGTCGATCTTTTCCGAATCTTGCATGCGAGAACTCCATTTCCTGGCAGATATGTTCCAAGTATTCGCCGTGCGGCCGACGTTTATACAATCTATCGGATATGTTAAACTGACACCAGGTAAACGAGAATGCGTAGGAGGCTCGGCATGCTGGCTCGCGAAAGGCATAATAAAATCGTTCAAATGCTGCATCGTCAGCAATTCGTCAAAGCGAACGATTTGATGAAGGCATTCGGCGTTTCCTTCGAGACGATAAGAAGAGATCTGGAGCGTCTGGAAAAGGAAAGATATTTGGTCAGAGTGCACGGCGGAGCAACGCTGCCGGACAATGAATATCGAAACGAGCTGCCCTTCACGGTTCGGGAACAAGAGCAGAAGCAGGAAAAGAGAGAACTGGCGACGACGGCATCCCGCTTCGTTAAGGAAGGCCAATCTCTCATTCTCGATGTCAGCACGACCAATACGGAATTTGCCAAGGTGTTGTGCGAGAAGTTCGAACGGCTCACGGTCATGACGAACTCATTTCCCATTGCCAATCTGTTGATGAACAAGCCGTCGTTTACGATTATTTTCGTAGGCGGCGTCGTACGCAATTCAGAGCAAAGCGTCGTAGGGGATTTTGCGGAATCGTTTGTCGCGCAGTTCCATGCGGATACGTTTTTTTATGAGCGCAAGCGGTATCTCTCTGTCGGAAGGAATCACGGATTACGGTATCGGGGAAATTCAGCTAAAGGCGAAAATGCTGCAACGCTCCAAAAAAAGTCATCGCGCTTGCGGACAGCAGCAAATTCGAAGTCGTCTCGCTATATCCGGTTTGCGCGCTTCGCGATATCGACAAAATCGTCACGGATTCCAGGGTAGCGCCGGATCTCGTTCGATTATATAAGGATAAAGGAATCGAAATCGTCTGTTCCTGAGCTTGCGCGTAGAAGCCGCTGCATCTGATTGCAGCGGCTTTATTATGTCTCGACCGACCTTCCGACACCCAAGTTCGCGATTAAAGGGAGCGAGACATTCAGGGTTGACGCTGATCTCGTACGATGATAATATTCATCGTGTTGTGTGAAATGTTGTGTTTGTGTGTAATAAATTGCGTATTGGGGTGGTTAATTGTCGATATGGTTCGTATTGGCCTCGGGAGCGGCGCATGCGACGTGGAATTTGCTCGCCAAGCGCAGCGGTCATAAACAAGTATTTTTGCTGCTCGTCCTTTTGCCGAGTACGCTGCTTTTATTGCCGGTTCTGGTTGCCGAATTGATCAGCAGAGGGATCGCCGGCCAAAGCGGATTGTTGTTGACGCTATCCATGGCTGCGCAAGCCGGATATGGGTATTTTTTTGTCCAAATCGCTGGAGCAAGGAGACGTCTCCCAGGTTTATCCGATGATGCGGGGAATGAACGCATTATTGCTTCCACTCATCGGAATCTTTTTTTTTGCATGAGACGTTGACGGGGTGGGGGTGGATCGGTCTGCTATGCATTGCGGCCGGGTTCTTTCTGTCCAGCGGCATCGGCGCCCGGAGGAACCGGCAAGCCGTTCCATTGAACGCCGTTCTTTACACGGTAGCGGTAAGCCTTTGCACGTTGTCTTACATATTGATCGACAAGCTGAACCTGCAGCACTATACGCCGCTCAGTCTGCTGGAGGTGTCCAATATCGGATTTTTGCTCGGTCTTATTCCATTTGTCCGATTAAGGGAAATCCGAAGGTGCTTGAAGGACAAGCAACGCCTGCGTGAGCTGGCGATCGGCTCGGTGCTGTCTCCGGGCTCTTATTTATTGTTTTTGTTGGCCATGAATGCTTCGAAGCTGGCTTATATCGCGCCTCTTCGAGAGATCGGGACGGTGTTCGGCGCGTTCGCGGGCATCTATTGGCTGAAGGAGCGCAAGGAAGCCGCGCGCATCGTATCCGCCTGCGTCATTTTTGCGGGCATCTTGCTGCTCGGAATTGGCGGGCGCTAGCTATTCTGCATCGATTCGGTATGAAGGAGATGAGCGCTTGGAAGACATCGATGAACGATATGGCCATGCGGTAGACCTGGCTGTAGAAGCGTTAACGGACAAGCAAACGAACGAGACGTTGAATTTGATTTTCGTCACGGACTTGCATCATACCTGCGGCGGCAACCAGCTCAGAGCCGCTCGGGCCATACGCGAATTGACTTTGCGCCTCCCGTTGGATCTGGTCGTGAACGGAGGGGACAGCGCCGCGAATGAGACGAAGGATCGGACATTGGCTTCGCAAACGGAGATTTGCCATGCGCTTCGAACGCCGGGCGTGCCGGTCCTGAGCGTCAAGGGCAACCATGACGACAATTCGATATATGGCCATGACCGGGAGGAACTCCGAGGCCGGCATGTCATTTTTCCTTCGGAGACGAGACGCTTGATTCAAGACGGCGTTCTCGATGCGGCGAGGTGGGATACGACGCGTTCCGACGGTCTTTATTATTTCGCGGACGTCGAAGCTAAAAAAAACAAGAGTGATCGTACTCGATACGATCGATATTCCATACGCGGATCCGGATAGCGGCACAATGGAGCATTTCGGACAGTGGGAATACGCGTTCTCTCCGGAGCAGCTGAACTGGCTTGCGAACGAAGCATTGCATTTGCGAGGCAAGCCGGACTGGCGGGTGCTGATCGTTTCCCATGTGGCAATTTTGCAGGATGAGGTATTCGGAGCGGATTTCCCGGTGAGAAACGGCGAAGCGCTATGGGGGGATTGTATGCGCATTCCGTGACGGAGGTTCGTATGACGCGGAAGTCGGCGAGGGGGGAACGCGTGCGCCGGGTGGCGGCCGACTTTGGGCAACAAGGTAAACGTACGGTTATCGGCTGCTTGTTCGGTCACGTTCACTTCGACCAAACCGTGTATCGGGATGGAATCCCGATGATATCGACGCTGAACGCATGCACGAATCAGGATTTCCCGGAAGCGCCCGAACGTAAGGTCGGGACTTTGAGCGAATCGGCCTTTGATATCGTGACGGTGAACTTCGGGCAATCGCGCGTCGATACCTACCGATTCGGCGCCGGCGAGCATCGTTCGATCTCATTCTGATTCGTTTTGTTTTTCATGAGCCTGCCGTCAAGGGCGGGCTTTTTTGCGCTGCTCCGGTTTTTTCGGGTCAGAAAAAAAAACAAGCGAAACGAATTTTTGTGAGCATCCTTGCGCCTCTTCGGAGTCGGAGCCAGGGAAACCCCGCAAAAGAAGCGATGGGCGGCTTGACATTGTAAGAACTCGCCAAACGCCGCTGCCGATCCTGCATTTCAAGCTTCATGAACCCGATTGACAAGGTTGTTTTTCTGGATTAGATTACTAGAATAGGTTCCAAACCTATCCTACAAAAATATGTTGGGAGGAACAAAGATGAAGCCGAAGTTCAACAGAGCGATCGCGGCTCTGCTGGCCATCCTGCTTGTCTGTACGCTGCTGCCGCAGAAGCCGGCGCTCGCGGGCGGAACGGGGGGAAGGAGAGACGTACTACGTCGCCAACGATGGGGACGATGCGAATGCGGGAAGCGCGGAAGCGCCGTTTCAATCGTTCGCCAAAGGCGTCGCGCAGCTGCAGCCCGGGGATACGCTGGTTATTCGAGCGGGTTCCTATTCGGAGGCGCTGGTGCTGGACGGGTTGACGGGCACGGCGCAAGCTCCGATTACGATCCGCGGAGAGGAAGGCGCCAACATAACGGCGAGCGCCTACGTGAACGCGCCATTTTGGAAAAACTTCGCGTTAAGCGTGACGAACAGCGAATATGTCCGGATCAGCAATCTGAACCTGACGTTCGGCGGCACGCCGTCTACCGGGGACAGCTACACGGCAGGCATCAGCAACGCGAAGCATGTGACGCTGCAGAACAACCGCCTGGTCGCCGACGGCCCGGCCTACGCGGTGTTTTATCTGAATACCAACAACGAATCGCTTGTGCTTGATTCCAATTACGTCGAAGGCTCGGATAATGCTTTCTACGGCTACGGACTCGAGCATACGACCGTCACGAACAACATTTTTACGCAATGGTGGACCTTTCACTTTGAATCCGGCACTTCGGCGAACAATATCGTCAGCAACAATGTGTTCGCGGGTACCGGAGAGCATTTTTACGGCGGAACCTACGAGAACAGCATCATCACGAACAACATTTTCTTAGGGAATCCATCCTTGTCGCAAGGCGACGGCAATACGATCGGTTGGAACAGCGTGACCGGCGAAAGCGATAAAACTTCCGAATCCGATGTCGTGGCCACGGCCGAAGAGCTGTTCGTATCGGCCTCCGATTATCATCTGAAGGACGGAAGCCCCGGCATCGACGCGGGAACCGGGACGGGCTTGCCGGCAGCCGACAACGACGGCAGCGTTCGCTACGGCGCTCCGGACATCGGCGCATACACCTACGGGCAAGTCTACTACTTAGACGGCAACGCCGCTTCGGGCGGAGACGGACGAAGCGAGGCCACCGCCTTTAACCAACTGGCGGAAGCGAACGCAGCGGTCGTACCCGGCGCGACGCTCCTCATCAAGCCGGGAACCTATGCCGGCAGTCTCTCGATCGCGGGCACGGGCGCCTCGGATTCGAAGCCGATCGCGATCCGCAAGCTGGGCGAAGGAACGGTTCAAATCAATGGCGGCTCCGGTCCGGCCATTGCCCTGACCGATATCGCCAATGTCAGCATCGACGGCTTGTCGCTGGCGAGCGACGGCAATTCCGCGCTGCTGGCGGACGGCCTCGTTAACGGCGATATCTCGAACTCGACGTTTACGACGGCGGTACACGGGATGGAGATAACGGGCCAAACCAGCGGCTCCCGTTTCCACGGCAACACCTTTAAGCAGACCGATCAGAAGGGCATCCTGCTCAAGGACTCCTCCAACAATCAAATCTACAACAATGTCTTCGATAACTACAAAAATATTTTGAACGAAGGCGGCAGTTTCACAAATACCCGAATCATGAACAACGTTTTTATCTCTCATTACGGCGACGGCGCCAACGTCATTCTGAAGGGAACGAATACAGGCAATACGATCGCGAACAATATTTTCAGGGCGGAAGGGCCCGTTGCCGTTCAGGCGCCCGCTTCCTTTTTCGAAGCGGAATCCGGCAATTCGGTCGACTACAATTTGTACGACAGCACCGGCGCGGGTCTGACGGGCGGCAAGCCCGCGAACGAAGCGAACAGCGTGTACGGCGATCCGTCGTTCGTCAGCGATACGGACTTCCATCTGCAAATGGGAAGCGCTGCCATCAACAGAGGGACGAGCGCGAATGCGCCGCCGCAGGACCGGGACGGCAACGTTCGGTTCGGCGCGACGGATATCGGAGCCTATGAATACGCGGGCGATACCTCGGCTTTTTTATGTGATCGCCCAAACGCCTCAAGGAACCGGGAACAGCGTCCAATCCAAGATCGATATCGTGTTGTCCGAGAAGACGAACGACGACAACGGAAATATCGCGGGCAACATTGAAATATCGACGGTCGTAGACGGCATTGCCATGGCCGTGCCCGGCAGCTTCGGCGCGGCTGACGAGGGGACCGGCACCAAGATCACGTTTACGCCTAGCGTTCCGCTGAATTACGATTCGACGTATACCGTCAAGATTAAAAAGGATCTGATGAGCGAGAACGGCAATTATCTCCCGGCAGACGTGTCTTGGAATTTCGGCACCGAAGCTTTTATTATGAACGAATATTTCATTTCCCCGAACGGCAGCGACGCCAATCTGGGGACGATCGACAGTCCGAAAAAAAACGTGTCGACAGGCTTGATCGCCAAACTGAAGGCAGGGGATACGGTCTATTTCCGGGAAGGCGCGTATAACGGCATCATCGTTCTGCAGTCGATATCCGGTACGGCGGACAAGCCGATCACCTTCAAAAGCTATCAAAACGAGAAAGCCGTCTTAACGTCCGATCACGCGGACTACATCATCTACCTGGGCCACAGCCAGCATATTCGCATCGAAGGGTTGACGTTCGCCCCGAACGCCTCGCAAAACGGCTCGCGCGGCGTAGCGGTTCGTATCGACAACCATTCGGCGGGCGGCAAGCAGAGCTCCGGCATCGTCGTGACCGGCAATCGCTTCGAGAATTGCGGCACGGCCGTCGCGACGCGCGACCTGGCCAACGTCGGCTATGGCGATTTCGAATTTTCGAACAATACGGTTTATTCGAACGACAGCTGGGGCTTTTACTTCCAAGAGGTTAGAGTCAAGGCCGGCAGCTACGGCAAAATATTCAACAACGTCATCTACGGCGCATCCCGCAGCCTGAATTTATGGGGAAAAAGCGCCAATCTGCTCTTTTACAACAATACGTTCGCCGATTCGTACGATCCCGTCGGCGGGAGCGGCCGGTTCGATATTTACCCGGTACAGGGTACGTACGACGCGGTCGCGAATCCCATCAACATCTCGAAGGATCTGGTATTCAAAAACAATATATTCACGAAGCCGATTCGCACGCAGCTGGAGGGCGGAAAAGCGATCATCGACGCGTCGCAAAACGTCGCGTTCGACCATAACGTCTATTCGATCGCAGGCACTTCGCGCGTCACCTTCAATTATGGCGGCGAAGGCCCGAATCTGACGCTGCCCGAATTGCAGAGCGGCACCGCATGGGCCAATCAGGGAAGGCCGCTTGAGACGGGGGGGAAGGACGGGCGAGGTCAGATTCGTCGATACGGCGAGCGACGCCCGGATCATCTTCGGCACGAACCCCGCGATCGGAGCGGCCGTCGCCGAGATCGTACCCGGCGTCGAAGCGCCGGCGACCGATATAAACGGCAAACCGCGGACGCAAAATGAAGCGGGCGCCTTCGCGTTCGACCAAACCTTTGCTTTCGTCGGAAAAAACGCGGGAGAAGCCGACGGCTCTCCGCTGCATCCGTATCCTTCGATCGAAGCCGCGCTGCATGCGGGCGCCAAAAGCATCCAGGTGATGGCGGGAACGTATGCAGGCGCCGAGCAGCTCGATATGAGCGAATCGACCGGAGAAGGAGACGTGACCGTCGAGCCTTACAATGGCGACGTCATTCTGAACGGAGCGGTAGACATTGTCGGGTCGGCGGATAAGGCGATCACGCTGCGCGGACTTACGCTGGCCGGGAACGTCGCCGTGAGCGGTCAGAAGGTTAGTCTGGACGGCAATCGGATCAAGGGGGCCGTGACCTTGAATCAGGCGGACGAGGCGGCGGTGACGAACAATGTCTTCGCTCCGGCAGCTTCGGCCGCGATAACGCTCGTCGGCACGGTCAACGCTTACGTGGCGAATAACGTCATTTACGATAGACAGTCGGCCCTGCGGCTGACCTCCGGCTCGTTGCACAATCAGTTTTACAACAATACCTTTTACGAAAACGACGAGGATGTCGCCCTGAGCCAAGACTCGACGGGGAACGCGTTCAAAAACAACGTCTTCTCGACGCTGCCGGACGGCTTCGCGAACAATTCGTTCGATTACAATCTGTACAATGCGGACACGATCGGGCAAGCCGATCTGAGCGCTATCTCGGAAGCGCATGCCGTCAAGGCCCCGGCCGAATTCATCAACGCCAAGGCGAAGGACTTTCGCATTTATAAAGGAAGTCCGGCCGTCGGCGCGGGCGTCATGGATGCGAATACGCCTTCGAAGGACATCAACGGCATCGCGAGAAAAACGCCCGTGGACATCGGAGCCTATGCGGCGGCGGCGGTGCAAGTGACGTATTACGTCGATCGTGCCGCGGGCAACGATAACGATGCGGGCACGCAATCGGCGCCGTTCGCGACGATCGCCGCAGCGCTCGGCGTCCTCCGGAACGGCGAGAAGGTGCTCGTCAGAGCCGGCACCTATGACGAGGATATCGTCCTTGCCGACAGGACGGGGCAAAATGCCGGCGATTATGCGATCCAAGCGGAAGGCGATGTCGTGCTTAACGGCAGCATCTCGTTGAACAACGCAACCGGCGTGACGCTGGAAGGCTTCACGGTGCATCCCGGCAGCGATGAATCCGCGGTCACGATCGTCGATTCTCCGAAAACGACGCTGAACCGTCTTGCGATCGCCGGCGCGAAGTACGGCATCGATGCGACGGGAAGCCCTGAGCTGAGCGTCGGCGGCGTACGCGTGCGGCAAGCGGAAAAGGGAATCGTACTCGAAGGCGGCGACGCCGCGATGAAGGCCTCGGTGACGCAATCGATCATCGACGGGGCAAGCGTACGCGCGATCGAAGCGAACGACGGCGTCTCGTTGACGGTAGATACGAGCGTAATCGCCAATTCGGGCGAAGGCGCGGTCGGCACGAACGCCGCCGAACTGTTCCTGTACAACAATACCTTCTATAACAATATCGGGTACAGCCTTTCCGCTGCAGGCGCGAATCGCCTCCAGCTCGCCAACAACATTTTCGCCAGAAGCGAAAAAGACCAGGGCGCTTTGGTCTCCTTATCCAATATTGCGGAGCTCGTTTCAGACTATAACCTGTACGACGCAGCGGAGGACGAGAAGATCGTCCGCTTGGACGGCAACGAGCTGACGCTGGCGGCATTCGCGGGCAGCGGCGCGGAGCAGCATGGCAAAATCGGAAATCCGGCGTTCAAGGATGCGGCAAACGGCAATTACAAGCCGGGGAAGGGCAGCGCCGCGTCGAGAAACGGCGTTAAGTCGATCAACGGACAGACGGCTCCCGCCGCGGATCTGGAGGGGACGCCTTATAGCGCGCTCGGCCAGGACATCGGCGCCTACTATTCGCCTTACAGCATGAAGACGATCCACCTTGCCGGCGACAACGTCGGCTCGCTGACCGGAGACGGCTCGGCCGAGCATCCGTTCCGTACGTTCGCCCAAGCGATCGGCGCGGCGGATTCCGGAGACACGATCATCGTCCATAAAGGCATCTATAATGGACGATACGACATCGTAGACAAGCACGGGGTCGCCGATGCGCCGATCGTGATCAGGGCCAGCACGGATCCGAACGATCCGTTGGACCTGCCGAACGCTTCGCTGCCGGGACCGGTCTTCACGAGCAAGGCGAACTATCAGGATCGAGACGAAGAAGCGTCGGCCGAAACGATGTCGCAGATCGCCGACAGCTCTTACCTGACGATCGAAGGCCTGTACGTGACCGGATACCGCGGCGCAGGCATCTGGACGATGAACAGCGACCACCTGACGCTTCGCGATCTGAACATTTGGGATATCGATACGCCGCAGGATATTACGTCCGGGGTGCAAGGGCTGCTGATCAACTATACGACGAATTCGCTGTTCCAAAATATCCGTGTCTGGGATATCGGCCAGACCCGCAAGAGCCAAGCCGATCACGGCGCCTATATCGGCCACAGCTCGGCGCTCGTTTTCGACGGCATGATGGTATCGGATTCGCCGGGCGGCGGCATGCAGTTCTATGCGGGGGACAACTACGATATTCAAGCGGAGGATGTCGTCATCAAAAACAGCGTGTTCGCCGGATCCAAGTACGGTCTCATACTCGTCGGGATTCAGGGGTTCACGATTACGAACAACACGTTTTACAATAGCTGGTCCAACGATCTGTACCTGGACTGGAACGTGCGGGGCAATCTGTTCCAGAACAATATTTTTTACAACGATCGCACGGAGCCGTACGATTCGGTCGACGGCCTGGTGAAGCCGGTCATCGTCGGATACCAGTACAATGTCGTTCGAACGAACCCGGACCAATCGACGACCGACATGGTCGTGAACAATACGTTCCGCAATAATATGTACGATTACAAAACGTTCTCTCCGAATGCGCAATTCCGCTCCGACGTCATGCCGATCGCCGAATTCCTATCGGCCGAGAACGCGGCGGAAACGAACAATCGCTATAGCAGGATGTTCGCCGGAGAAGCAAGCTTCAAGGGTTCGACCGCCGGCGCCGCGGACGATTACGAGGCGGCCCAACGAATTTTCGAACATGTGTTGGACCTGAAGGACGACAGCGACGCGATCGACGAAGGCGTGACGGAATTCGCGCCCGTTAAGGACATCTTGGGACGCGACCGGGCAGGCTTGCCGGATCTGGGCGCGTACGAGAATCCGAACGGCGGAAGCGATAACAACGGCAACAACGGCAACAATGGCAACAATGGCAACAATGACAACAACGGAAATTCTAGCGGCAACGAAGGTTCGGGTCCCGTCATCGGCACGATCGCCAATCCATCGCTGGATGTCAAAACGGGCATCGCCTATGCGCGAATGAGCGATCTGGAGATGGAAGCGGCGCTGAAGACGGCTTCGACGGGCGCGAACGGCGGAACGTCGATTCAAATCAAGCTGCCCCGGACGCAAGGCGCAAGCGCATATTCCGTCGAGCTGCCCAACCCTGTCTCCTTTGCGACAGGTTCCGTGCAGCTGGTCGTGAACACGTCTTCGGGTACGGTCACGATTCCCGGCAAAGTCCTGAATGCCGCCGGTGCCGGCCGCTTGACGCTAGTCATCGGTTCGCCGTCATCGTCGTCCGGCCTCCTGACGGCCGAGGTGACGCTTGCCTTGACGCAAGACGGCAAGCCCGTCTCGCAGTCGACGGGGAATACCCGTGCCGACAAGGTTAAGGTCGAACTGCCATATACGCCGACCGCCGAACAGCGCAAGCACCCCGAGACCATCGCGGTGTGGCGATCCGGCAGCCAAGGCAGCGCGATCGTCGTTCCTAGCGCCTTCTACGATGCTGCGGCAGGCGCGATCGTCTTCGAAGCGGATGCGCCGGGCACCTATCGGATAACGGACGGCTATAAAAGCTTCAAAGATATGGCGAGCGCCGACTGGGCCAAGCATGCCGTGGAGATTCTTGCATCCAAGGGCATCGTTAACGGCGTATCGGCTGATGCGTTCGCGCCTTCGGCGACCATCCGCAGAGGGGACTTCGTGACCCTCCTGGTTCGGGCGCTGGGCCTGAACGCCGAAGCGGCTCAAAACTTCGACGATGTCCAATCGGGAGATTATTATGCCCGGGAGATCGCGATCGCCAAAAGCCTCGGCATCGCGAAGGGCGCCGCCGACGGCAGCTTTAACCCGAAGGCCGGCATCAGCAGACAGGATATGATGGTGCTCGCATACCGGGCATTGCAGGCTGCCGGCATTACCATGGCAAACGGAGCGGGCGATGCGCTGGGCGCGTTTTCGGACAAGTCGGACGTCGCTCCCTACGCGCTCGACAGCCTTTCGGCGCTGGCGGCCGAACAGCTCGTCAAGGGCTCGGGCGGCAAGCTGAACCCGCTTGCCGACACCTCCCGCGCGGAAGCTGCGGTGCTGCTTTACAACATCTACAACAAGATATACATGGATTTGTCGTCTAGGACGCAACAGTAAGGCCAGGCCGAGAGTCCCGAGCGACAGGGGGCTCTCGGCTTTTTAAATCGAACCGGGGGGGATGAAAGGAGTCAATCAGGTTGGATTGTTTTGAAAAACGATTTCCATCGCGATACCTACGATTGCTTCACCAAGTTGGTTTTTTTAGTAGAAAAAGATCGAAAGGTTTAAATCCCATTTTTTTTGTAAAAGAGTAATCCTGTAATATTGGTATTGTGACAGATCAGTTGTAGCCTTCCCACTTTTAACTCCACTTTTGCTTGCCGAATCATCTCATGAACCAGTGCAACAGAAGCTCCCTTTCCTCTATTTGCCGGGTTTACTATAACATTGCCTAGGAAGCATTTTGCATTCTCTTCGAGTCCATAAAAGTTTGCATAGCCGACTACCGTTTTGTCTTGCAAAACGACCGTTGGATTCAGCCTGCTTTTGACAGACTCTACTATTTGTTCTGGTGTCAGAGGATATTTCCCGGCGGGAAACATTGAAAACAATTCCAGTTCATTTTGTGGGAACTTACAAATTATCGGGTGATCATCTGGTTCGAGTGTTCGGAATGTAAAATTCAATTAAAATCCCCCTCAAGTCATATAAAATTGAAAATTATAACTTAATACATCTTAACATCTACTCAGTTTTTGGTATAGGTTTAGAACAATGATCACTTATCGCTACAATTGATTGATAAAAAATAGTAGAAAGGACGGTCGCGATGAACAAAGCGACATTTGGCATTGAAGCCGGACATTTTGTCTACAACGGACAGAGAATCCGGTTGATCAGCGGCGCGATGCATTATTTTCGGATCGTGCCGGATTATTGGGAAGACAGACTGCGCAAGCTGAAGGCATGCGGATTCAACGCGGTAGAAACCTATATCCCTTGGAATCTGCACGAGCCGAAGGAAGGCTGCTTCAACTTCGAGGGGATGGCGGACATTCGGCGATTCGTCGAGCTGGCGCACGGCCTGGACTTGTTCGTTATCGTGCGGCCAAGTCCTTACATTTGCGCGGAATGGGAGTTCGGAGGACTGCCGGCTTGGCTGCTTGCGGACGCCAACATCCGGCTTCGCTGCATGCACCGGCCTTTTTTTGGATAAAGTGGATGCTTATTACGATGTGCTGCTGCCGTTGCTGAGACCTTTGCTCTGTACGAACGGCGGTCCGATCATCGCCGCGCAGATCGAGAATGAATACGGCAGCTATGGCAACGACAAAGCCTATTTACAATATTTAAGAGAAGGATTGATCCACCGAGGGATCGATGTTTTATTGTTTACGTCCGACGGTGCGGAGGACGGCATGCTTCAAGGCGGCGCCTTGTTCCCGCAAGTGCTTGCGACGATTAATTTCGGTTCCAAGCCGGATGCGTCCTTCGAGAAATTGGCGCAATATCAGCCCGATCGGCCGATGATGTGCATGGAGTATTGGAACGGATGGTTCGACCATTGGGGGGGAAGCGCATCACGTCAGGGAATTCGAAGACGTAGCCGCCGAATTGGACAGCATGTTAAGTGCGGGAGCGTCGGTCAACTTCTACATGTTCCACGGAGGAACGAACTTCGGTTTTTATAATGGCGCCAATTACTTCAATCGATACGAACCTACGGTTACAAGCTACGATTACAATGCCTTGCTCAATGAAGCGGGAGAAGTGACGGAAAAATACTTGGCGATCCGCGAGGTGATTGCCAAACACGTCGAAATACCCGAAAATCTGCTGCCCGAACCGATCAAGAAGAAATCCTTTGGCGTTATCCGATTAACCGAGCAAGCGAAGCTGCTTGAACAGTTGGAGTCGCTGACCCAACCGATATACAGCGTCTACCCCGAGACCATGGAGAGACTGGGGCAAAATTACGGTTTTATTTACTATCGAACGAAAGTATCGGGTCCCAGAACCAAGAGCAAGCTCGTCATTCAGGAAGTGAGAGACCGGGCTTTGGTATACCTGGACGGCGAATACAAAGGGGTCATCGACAGAAACGAGCATGACATCGGCTTGGATATCGGCGAGCGCGATATCGTCGTAACGACGCCTTCCGAAGGTTCAAGCCTGGGCATACTGGTTGAAAATCAGGGCCGGGTTAATTACGGTTGGATGCTTAAGGATGCCAAAGGAATTACCGAAGGGGTAAGACTGGGCGGGCAATTCTTGTTCGGATGGGATATCTTCACCCTGCCGATGGACGACTTGAGCGCGCTAACCTTCGAGCCCGTCCCTTCGGATCGCGAATGTCAGTCCGACCTCGCTTCTCCGATTTTCTATAGAGGCTCGTTCGAAATTACGGCGCCCGCCGATACCTTCTTAAAGCTAGAGGGATGGGGCAAGGGAAATGTCTTTATCAACGGATTTAATCTGGGACGGTACTGGAACATCGGTCCGCAAAAGACGCTATACGTTCCGGGGCCGCTGCTTAAAGAGGGACAAAACGAAATCATCGTGCTGGAGCTGCACGCGGTGAGCGAACCGGTCGTTCAGTTCCAGGAGCATATGGAGCTAGGCTGATCTTAGCGGGGAGATACACGGGAGGCACGCCGACATAAGGCGTGTCTTTTTAATTTGCGCCAGAACGCGCGGCAGCCGGTACCGAAAGTGAAATTAGAACGATAAAAAAACTGAAATTCGTTGTATAGGCGCCTTCGTCTCTTGCCGTGGAGGTCCAATGCATAATTTTGTGTAACGCGATGCCTAGTTTTATTGATTACATCGCGCCGGCAGGCGCGTTATCTTAATTACAAGAGATGTAATCAATCGAAAGAAGGGAATCGCCGTGAATCATGTCACCTCGTCCGTACAGGCATCCGCTCGGAGAGAAAAGAAAGCCGCGTTTGAGCGGCGCGCGTTATGGCGCGAAATATGGCAGAGCAGAGCTTTGTATTTCATGCTGCTGCCGGGTCTGATCTGGTATGCCGTATATAAATACTTGCCCATGTACGGGCTGACGATCGCGTTTAAAGACTATAGTATCGTAGGCGGTCTGTGGTCCAGTCCGTGGGCGGATCCGTGGAACAAATATTTTCTGCAGTTTTTCCACTCTCCTTATTTTTCGCAAATCTTAATGAACACGGTGCTGATAAGCTTTTATAAGCTGGTTTTCGGAACGATACCGCCCATTTTGTTAGCCCTTTTATTCAACGAGTGCAAAAATCGTTGGCTGCGAAAGTGGGTTCAGACGCTCAGCTTTATGCCTCATTTCTTGTCGTGGGTCATCATTTACGGCATAGCCATCGCTTTGTTATCGGAAACGTCCGGCGTCGTGAATCGTTGGCTTGTCGACAGCGGGTGGAAAGCCATTCCTTTCATCACTTCTACGGAATGGTTTCGAACCTTGCTGGTCGGCAGCGACATTTGGCAGAACATTGGATGGGGAGCCATTATATATATGGCGGCCATGGCGTCGATCGACACTTCGCTTTACGAGGCTTGCCGGGTGGACGGCGGCGGGCGTTTTCGGATGATCTGGAATATTACCTTACCCGGCATTCGCAGTACGATCGTGCTTTTGCTCATTCTGAAGATCGGCTACGTCATGGACGCCGGCTTCGACCAAATTTACGTCATGTACAATCCGCAGGTTTATGAGGTAGCCGACATCATCGATACTTGGGTATATCGGACGGGACTGCAGCAGATGAATTTCAGCTTGGGATCCGCAGTGGGATTATTTAAGTCGCTGATCGGCATCACGCTTATCGTATTGTCCAATCGAATCGCCAAGCGATGGGGGGGAGTCCATATGGTAAGGGGACGTTCGGACCGGATATTCGATGTTTTGGTTTATGCCGTTTTGTTGGCGGTGGCGTTAACGGCCGTTCTTCCTTTGCTTTATGTGTTGTCGATCTCTCTTACGCCGTACACCGAAGTGTTAAAAAACGGGGGATTCATTCTTTTTCCAAAGTCCATTACGTTTGAGGCTTATAAGGAACTGTTCGCCGATGCGGCGATTCCGAAGGCTTTCGGCGTGACGATCTTCGTGACCGTTGTCGGTTCGATCATTAACTTGGCGTTAACGTTGCTGATGGCCTATCCATTAAGCCGCAAGAAATTGCGAGGGCGCACGTTTTTTCTGATGGCCGTCGTTTTCACCATGCTTTTCAACGGAGGCCTCATTCCTACCTATTTGATCGTAAGGGAGACGGGACTGACCAATACGCTTTGGTCGATGATCATACCGGGCGCGATCTGGACGTTTAATCTGTTGATCATGAAAAGCTTTTTCGAAAATCTGCCGGAGGAATTGCACGATTCCGCCAGAATCGACGGCGCAGGAGAGACCCGGGTGTTGGCCAGCATCGTGCTTCCGCTATCTATCCCTTCCATCATGACCGTTGGCCTTTTTTTATGTGGTCGGACATTGGAACGATTTTTTTTTCGGCCGTGCTTTATATCACGAACAGGGATCTATATCCGCTTCAGGTTATCGTGCGCAACATATTGCTTGAGAGCGCGAATTTACAACAAAATACCGACGTCGTACTGCCGACGGTGACGATGCAGATGGCTGCCGTTATTTTTGCCAGCTTGCCGATCATCCTCGTCTATCCGTTTGTACAGAAGCATTTTACGAAAGGAATGCTGATCGGCGCGATTAAAGGTTGATCATTGGGGAGCCAATTTTCAATAATATCAAAATATAGAGAGGTCGTTGTGAGATGAACATGCAAAAAAGGGGCAACAAGCTTACTTATCCCCGTCACGATGTTGACGCTTGTGGTGGCAGGCTGCGGAGCGAATGACCAAAAGAATGCGACAAACGAAACGTCGACAGCGCCCATGAAGCTTGAAGTGATTAAAATCGGTTGGGGATCGAAATTGCCGGACAAAGGCGACGACTTCATCAAAAAAAGCGCTGGATGAAAAACTGAATATCGATATTACGCTCACTACGCCGGCTTCGCAGGATGATTTTAAAAATCAGCTGAATACGCGAATCGCGGCCGGAGATTACCCCGATATCATGGAACTGGACAACCGGAACACCTTGCAGTCTTTAGCTGAAAAAGGCGCCTTGCTCGATCTGACGCCCTATGTCGATCAATTAAGCGGAATCAAGACGATGGTCGGAGATGACGGATTCAAAAAAAGGCGTCGTCGGCGGCAAAATATACGCGATCGCCAAAACCCCGCAGCTTGTCACGTCAGCGTATTATATCCGGAAGGATTGGCTCGACAAGCTTGATCTAGAAATGCCGACGACTAGCGAGGAGCTATTGAACGTAGCCAAAGCATTTACGGAGCAAGATCCGGACGGCAACCATAAAAAAGATACGTTTGGCATCACCGGACTGGATTGGGCGGCGTTCTCTCCCGTCTTCGGGTCCTTCGGCGTACCGTCCGGCGTCGGGAACGGCGTTTATATGAAAGATGGAAAAGCCATCACTTCCGCCGAAGATCCTCAAATGAAAGCCGCGCTCGGCGAGATCAAGAAATTTTTCGATGTAGGCGTAGTCGATCCCGAAGTGTTCAGCAACAAAGGTACGGCGCATATCGACAAGGGAATTAAAGGGCAGGTCGGCATCGTTTATACGGACTGGAATGCATTTATCCGCAAAGAAGGCGCCGACAAGGTGAAGGCAGCCAATCCGAATGCAGAGTGGGTGATGATGCCGACCATTGCGGGGCCGGCCGGCCAGTTCGATAGCCCGTACGATATCGGTTCTACCGCAGGCTTAATCGCTTTGCCTGCCAAGCTTGAAAAGGATAAAAACAAACTGCAGAAAGTGTTCGACCTGCTTAATTACGTTTCTTCCCAGGAAGGCTCCTTATTGGTGCAATATGGCTTAAAGGACAAGCATTTTACGGTTGAAGGCGACAAGATCCAGATCACGGAGCTTGGAGCCAAAGAAGCGGGCTACATTTGGTTGTACCAATTTACCGGGCGTCCCGAAGCGCAGTATTTAGCCACTAAGTTTGGCTACGCGGCTTCGGATATCGAAAAAAGCTCCAAGCTGAATCGATTGCGTCTTTATAATGGTTTTATCGATTTGCCAGGCGAATTTAATTCGGCCGACTCTTTCCGGTATGCCAATGACGTAGCGCTGCAAATCATATACGGAAAAAAGCCGATCGATATCTTCGATCGACTGGTCGACGACTTGAACGGCAAATTCAACTATAAATTGTATACGGATCAGGCGAACAAGCAGCTCAAAGAGCTCGGTTACATTCAATAAAGGATCAAATCGGTTAAAGGCAGGGCGTACATGCGATGTACGCCTGTCTGTTTGAAAGCGTGCTATAATAAACAATCACGAAGCGCGGTCTAGCGGGGGGGATACGATTGTTCGGTTTGCGATGGTTGCTTCCTTCCAAAATCAAATACAAGCTTTTTTTCGCCATTCTTTTATTCGTATTCGTGCCTCTCTTTATGCTTCAAATTCGCAACTACAGCCAAATCGAGTCGATCATACGTCAAAAAATAAACGCGCAAACCGGGCTGCAAGTGGAGCAGGTGAAAGAGAATTTTAACCTCTTGCATACGAATCTGTTGAGAGCTGCCTTTGAAATCGAGAACAATCACCAATTTTACGATTGGCTAACCGAACCCGTAAATGACGAAACCGAAGGGGACACAAAGAAAAGAGAGATCGAAACCGAATTGGCCTACATCAATAGCCGCAGCATGCCGAACAGCGTTTTTGTCTATTTTGCGTTAGTCGACCTAAGCGGTCGCGTGTATACCTCCTACAATCCGCTACAACCGCTCCAAGCTGCCAGCGTAACAAAGGATCCGGGATTTGCGATGATGGCGGAGAACGGAGAGTCCTTCATTTGGCTGGATGAAGAAATGGGCGATATCGGCGTTTCTTCGCATAGCGAGCGACAGCTTGCTTTGTTATCCGTCTTGCGCAACGGATCGGACGAGCCCTTCGGTTTTCTGCGCATCAGCTTCGATTACGACAGCTGGTTGAAGTCGATCGTGCGGGATTTCTCGGTACTGCAAAACTATTTTATTCTCGACGCCGAAGGGAATGTATTGTCGCGAACCCGCAGCAGCGCGGTTCTGGATCCCGAATGGATCGAACGGCTCCGGCAGCAGCGCGGTCAATTGAAAGATTACTTCGATCGTGGCTCCAATACGTTGTTGAACGTACAGCAGTTAACGGATATGAATTGGAAGTTGGTCAGTCAATTTCCTTTCGATTCGTATATCGGAGATATTAATGAAATGAATCGGCGGTACTTGACGACGTTCACGCTTCTGATCGGCCTGTTCGTCGTAGTTACGTTCGTTATTTTGTCTCGCATGACACGACCGCTTCAACTGCTTCAGCGGAAAATGGAGAAAAGCGTAAGCAGTCACTTTCGAGATCGCATTCAGTTGAATCGGATGGACGGGGAAGTGCTGGCTTTGGCCATGAGCTTCAATCGAATGGCAAGCGATATTCAAGCGTTGATCGCCAAATTGAAGCTCGAAGAGAAGCAAAAGGAAGCGATGCATTTTCAAATGCTGCTCACGCAGATGAATCCTCACTTTTTGCTGAATACGCTCAATATGGTGAAGTGGCAAGCGGTCCGAAGCGGGCAGGACGATATCGCGGAAACCTGTTTAAACCTAGGAAAGCTGCTGGAAAACAGCTTGAATACGAATGTCGATTTAATCTTTGCCAAAGACGAACTGGAGCTCGTCCGCGCTTACGTTCAAATCATGCAAAAGAGATGGCGCTATCCGTTTGACGTGATTTATGAGTTGGAGCCTGCTTTAACCTATGTCCTCGTTCCTAAACTTAGCCTGCAGCTGCTGGTAGAAAACTGTATCCACCATGGCTTTTCCAAGCTTACGGATCAAGGGCGAATCGAGATCAGGATGCGTATCGTCGGACGCGAGCTTTGTATCGAGATCCGGGATAATGGAGTCGGATTGAAGCGCGCGGAAGAAATGAAGCGGCTCAGCAAACGCAAGCGAGACGGTATCGGCTTGAACAACTTGCGCGAAAGGCTGCGTCTTTTGTACAAGGGGGGAGGCGCGCTTTACGCTCGAAGAACAGTCCCGTGGGACGATCGCTCGGTTGACGATTCCGCTGCTTGTCTCGAATCCCTATACGGAAGGAGTGGACCCGCTTGTGGAAAGTCATTCTCGTTGAAGACGAAATTTTTGTGAGGGACTCGATCAAGCAGCTTGTTTCGTGGTCCTCTTTAGGCTTTTCTCTGGTTGGCGAAGCGGGTGACGGAACGGAGGCCATCGAGCTGATCGACAGCCTCGACCCCGATCTCGTCATCTCGGATATTGTCATGCCCGAGATGGACGGAGTGACGCTGCTGAAGCGGGTGCGCGAGCAAGGTCTCGATACGCGTTTTATTATGCTTACTTGCATGAACGACTTCGAATATGCCAGAGAAGCGTTGGAATTCGGCGCATCCGGATACATCTTGAAGCTGTCCATGAACATTCGCACGTTAGAAGATTCGTTGATCAAAGTGAAGCGGGAGCTTGAGAAATCGACCGATCTCCAATACAGAGAAACCCAGCTTATGCGCTTATCTGCGGCGTTTGAGCGAATCTGGAGGACGATTGCGTCCGCATCTGCGAACGCTTTTCGCTTGGATTTGAATGCGATCGAAGATGGACTGCTTAAGGCGGACATTCGTTTGAGCGGCTTGCTGGTCGTGCTGCATGGCGCTAACCCGCTTCCTTCTGCATTATTTGACTGGATCGAAGCTTCGGGGGAAGCCCGGATCTATACGGATCTGGGAATCTCGACGATCATGACCTGGACGCAGCATTCCGGCGATCTGAAGCATTTGTTGAACCAGGCATTTCCATGCCGTTATGTCTATGCCGATGTCCAAAGCCTGGAACAGATTCCCGATTTATGGGCGCTGTTGCTCGACAAACTAACCGATCGCTGGTATGGCGATCAAGATACGGCGAACATCGCAGATCGCAGCGGAGAAGCGGGAGGGGTCCTTTGGGAGACGGAACGGCGTTTGACCGATGCGATGGAACGGGGGCTGTCCGAGGAAACGGAGGAAATGATCCGAAAAGTATGGGACGAGATGAAGCTGCTGCGGCTTCCGCTGCATAAAGTAAAGCTTATGGCCTCGCATTTCATGAGTCAATATTATCGCGTCACCCATACGGCTTTCGAACAATCTGCCGCCTCTGATATTGAATCCTCGATCTCGCATGAACAACTGCGCGCGGCGACGATCGTCGCCATCGTAGACGATATGAAGCGCAAGGATTATAGGGCGGCGCCTGTAACGGATCACCCCGAGGTCAGAAAAATTTTGTCTTATATTCACGAGCATTATGCGGAGAACGAGATCGGATTGCGAACGATGGCCGAATACGTAAATATGAACGAGAACTATTTGAGCAGCTTGTTCCGCAAGAAAACAGGCGAATCGCTTATTCAGTATCTTCAGCACGTTCGAGTGAAAAAATCGCTTCGATATTTGGAAGCGACGGATTTCACGATCAATGATATCGGTTTGCTGGTCGGATTCGGCAACGACCATTATTTTATAAAGGTGTTCAAAAGATTCATGGATATGACGCCAAACGAGTATCGCAAATCGTCCAGGGGGAGTGAGCCAGCATGGGGGGTTCCAACGTTTAAACTGTCTTATAACGGCTTCGCTTCCGGCGGTTCGCTTGTTTGCAGCGGCGAAAATGGGGAAGAGGATCGCGCGTATTTTGAAACGACCGTTGAGTCGGATTCCTATTTCAGACGGCTTGGAGCGGAGATTATGCTCCAATCATGGGCATTTTCCAAGTACGGACCGCAAGTTGCGATTGAAAGTCACATCGTGACCGAGCGGCAAGTTCCCGTGCTTTATTGTTATCCCAAAAACGCGGAGAAGCTGCCCGTCGTGTTTTTTAATCATGGTTCCAGCGGAGAGGCGCTCGGGATATTGTCGAAGGGCATCGCGCTGGCGCAGGCCGGCTTTTTCGCCGTGCTCGTAGACGCCAGGCTTCACGGCCGCCGCCGGATGGCGCGATTTAATGAAACATTTTCAAACCGCAGCACTTATAAAGGAATGTACTTAAAAATGCTGCTGGAAACAGCCGACGACATCTCTGCAATGATCGATCATCTCGCCGTCGACGGCAGAGCCGATTCGCAACGCGTCGGCATTTCGGGCATCTCGCAGGGCGGGTTCGTGTCTTTCGTTGCCATTACCCGGGATAAACGAATTAAAGCGGCTGCGCCATTAATCGCGTCTCCGGATCTTGAAGATACATGGGGGCACAGTCCGGCGTTCGAGTCGTTGGATGAGGACTTGAAAGCGGATATCGTCCGGCACAGCCCTTTGCGAAACTCGCATTTCATCCCGCCAGCGGCTTTGCTCGTCCAAAACGGCAATGCGGACAGGATCGTGCCGGTCGGCGGCGTTAGAAAGCTGGATAGCATTTTGAAGCAGCTGTATAAAGATAGGCCCGAGCGATATCGGTATCTCGAATACGAAGGTCAAGGGCACGAGATACAAATCGAAAACAGTAAAAATCCCAATAAGATGATGGATGAAGTCGTAGCCTGGTTTTTAAGGTTCCTGTAACTTTCACGGTTTATTCAGTTTGGAAGTTCATTTTTTTATAAAGCGACTTCGAGTCGCTTTTTTTGTGAAAATTAGTCGCCGTTTAAATGGATCAGATGAGGTTGACAAAGAGAAGATGCGCCGTTAATATACCTATAGGGGTATGCGTATTAGAATAAAATTTAGTAAATCATCAAGGAGGTTTTTTTCATTGTCCAATATGATGTCGAACCAAACGCTGGATTGCAAAGGTCTGGCCTGTCCGATGCCGATCGTAAAAACGAAGAAGGCGATGGATCAGCTTGAAGCCGGTCAGGTGCTTGAAGTTCAAGCAACGGATAAAGGATCGCTGGCGGATATTCAAAGCTGGGCGAACAACACAGGCCATCAGTATCTCGGAACTGTCGTGGAGGGAGTGGTACTGAAGCATTTCCTTCGCAAATCCATACCGGCAGAAACAAAGCAAGAGAAAAAACATCCCCGCGTGATCACCAATGAACAATTGCAAATCAAGCTGACAAATGGCGAAAACGCGATGGTTCTCGATGTGCGGGAGCCGGCGGAACATGCCTTTAACCGTATTCCGGGCGCCCTGTCCATTCCGCTGGGCGAACTCGAGGGCCGTCTGAATGAGCTGAAGCCTGAGGACCCTATTTATGTCGTCTGCCGCACCGGCACACGTAGCGATATGGCCTGCCGGCTGCTGACCGAGAAAGGCTTCAAAAACGTGGAAAATGTTGAGCCGGGAATGTCCGAATGGAACGGACCTACGGAAAATAACCAATAACCTTTAAATACGAAGGGGGGAACCGCAAGATGGAAGCTTCAACCGGATTGAGCCCCATGACGGCCAAGGAACTCGCCCGAATCGTTCTGGCCAAGGAAGAACTGTTCATTCTCGACGTACGCAACGAAAATGACTTTATCGACTGGAAAATCGAAGGCGAACGGATCGATACCATCAATATTCCCTACTTTGACCTGCTGGACGGCGTTGATGCTGCGCTAGGTCAAATTCCGGACGGCAAAAAAACTGCTCGTCGTATGCGCGAAGGAAGGCTCCTCGAAGTTCGTTGCGGAGCAAATCGTCGAAGCGGGCCGTACCCAAGTGCATTATCTCGAAGGCGGCATGAAGTCGTGGAGCGAGCACCTGGAGCCCGTGAAGGTCGGGGATCTCAACGGCGGCGGAACGCTCTACCAGTTTGTCCGAATCGGTAAGGGATGCCTCTCCTATATGGCGGTCTCGAACGGAGAGGCGGCCGTGATCGACGCGCTGCGCATGACGGAGGTGTTAGAGCGATTCGCCAAAGCGCAAGGCGCTCATATCAAGCATGCGCTCGATACGCACCTGCACGCCGACCATATTTCTGGCGGACGAAGATTGGCCGCGCAAACCGGCGCAACCTATTGGCTGCCGCCGAAGGATGCAGACGAAGTGACGTTCGATTATGAAAGGCTGGAGGAAGGACGAGACATTACGGTAGGCAGCACGACGATTCGGATTCAGCCGGTCTACTCTCCGGGCCATACGATCGGAAGCACGTCGTTTATCGTTGACGACCGGTACCTGCTGACAGGGGACATCTTGTTTATCGACTCGATCGGCCGTCCCGATCTCGCCGGCAAAGCCGACGATTGGGTGAGCGATCTGCGTGAGACCTTGTACCGCCGGTACAAGTCGCTATCCCAGGATCTGCTTGTGCTGCCGGCGCACTTTGGAAAAATAACCGAACTAGACGAAGGCGGCAGGGTGATGGCGAAGCTGTCCGATCTATATCGCAATAACCCTGGCTTAAATATGAAGGAAGAAGCGCTATTCCGCCGGACGGTAACCGAGAACCTGCCTCCGCAGCCTAACGCCTACCAGGAGATCCGTCAAACGAATATGGGCAAAATGACGCCAAGCGAAGACGAGCAGCGCGAGATGGAGATCGGTCCGAATCGCTGCGCCGTCCACGATCGTTAAAGTTTCAACTCGTCTAAGACAATGGATATGCGTAGAAGAGAGGAGGCTGATGGCCGTTTTGCTATATATCGTCATGGTGATGCTCGGTCTAGTTGGTTCCTTCTTTTCCGGCATGCTTGGGATCGGCGGAGCGATCATCAACTATCCATTGCTGTTATATATTCCGTCGCTGTTCGGAGTCGCTCATTTCTCTGCGCATGAAGTTTCTTCGATCAGTATGTTTCAAGTCTTTTTCGCTTCTCTTGCAGGCGTGCTGGCTTTTCGGAAAAAAAGCAATAACGACCTTTCCGTCATACACAAGGGGCTCGTTATGTATATGGGCGGCAGTATCCTGTCAGGAAGCCTGATCGGCGGATTCCTATCCGGCACGTTAAACGGCAATGGCATTAATTTGATCTATGGTATCCTTGCCGTGCTCGCGGTTATTCTCATGCTCGTTCCGCAGAGGAGTAAGAAAGACGCGGTTTCGAATCAACTTCGATTTAATAAATGGATTGCGGTAGCTGCCGCCTTTGCGGTAGGTATCGTGTCGGGGATCGTGGGAGCCGGCGGCGCGTTTATTCTAATCCCGATCATGCTGACGGTGCTAAAGGTCCCGACCCGCACGACCATCGCTTCTTCGCTAGCCATCGTTTTTATATCGGCGGTCGGCGGCATCGTCGGAAAAATCGCCGTCGGCGAAATTCCGCTTTGGCCAACCGTGTTTACCGTTATCGGGAGTCTGATCGGAGCGCCGCTTGGTTCGAAACTGAGCGCGAAAATCAATACGAAGGCGCTGAGATACGGTTTAGTCGTGTTGATCGTCATCACTGCGGTAAAGGTTTGGATGTCCATCCTGTAAAGCACAATCGATAAGGCGTTGTGCATTTTTTTAGGCCTTATGTTATACCCATAGGGGTAATGGTATATAAGAAAGAGGCGATATTGTAAAATGGCAGATAAATCGACGATCGTGCTCTTCAGCGGCGATCTTGATAAAGCAATCGCCGCATTTATTATTGCGAACGGCGCGGCAGCCTACGATCATGAAGTGACGATTTTTTTCACCTTCTGGGGGCTCAACGTTCTTCGGAAGGACGAGGTCGTTAAAACCAAAAAAAGGCTTGCTGGAGAAGGCGTTTGGCTGGATGATGCCGCGCGGCGCCAGGAAGCTGGGTTTGTCAAAAATGCAATTCGGCGGGCTTGGACCGCAAATGATCAAGCATGTCATGAAAAAGCACAATGCGCTGACGCTGCCGCAACTAATAGAGCTGGCGCAAGAGCAAGGCGTAAAACTCGTCGCTTGCACGATGACGATGGATCTGCTTGGCCTTCAGCAAGAGGAGTTAATCGATGGACTTGCCTATGCCGGCGTAGCCGCATATCTGGGGGATGCGTCGGACGCCAAGGTCAATTTGTTTATTTAATCGGTGTTGATTTGCTTTTTTTTTGCTCTATACTATACCTATACCGGTATGACGAGAGGAGCAAAACAAGATGGAATATAACTACACGGATTCAATGAAAACGCGTCTTCGCCGAATCGAAGGGCAGATCCGAGGCGTATTACGGTTGATGGAGGAAGGGCAGTCGTGTAAGGACGTCGTTGCGCAGCTGTCCGCCGTACGCAATGCCTCGGACAAGGCGATTGCGCAGATCGTAGCGGAGAATCTGCAAAAGTGCATATTAGCGGAACAATCCGCGGGTAATCACGATACCGGTAGAATGGTACAGGAAGCCGTCGAGTTGTTAGTGAAGAGCCGTTAATCCAGCAGAATTAGGCGCACTGCAGCAGCTGTGTCATCGATCGGCTGCTGCAAAGCTTTAGAAGGATTCAGAGCGAAAGGACGTGGGGATTTTGGACAAGGGTACGATCCTTAATCTGGTATTCATCGTGCTTGTCGTTTGGTTTGCGTATACGAGGTTTAAACCGGCTAAAGGTCTCCGCAATCTGAACGCCCAAGCTTTTCAAACGGAATTGGCGACGCGAGGCACAGTCATCGATGTCCGTGAGCCCAATGAATATAAGAGCGGGTTCATTGCCGGGGCCAAAAACATTCTCAAAGATCCTCATCTGAAGAAAGTTAATAAAGAATTTTATGAGTATTTTAACGGTTTGACACATGACGATACTGCAATAATTTTATCAATAATGTACATTGGCAGAGACGAGAAAGACCCGGATGAATATGAACGTCGTAGACAAGAGTTTGAGGTTGAAGGTTATGAATTCGATGAGCCAGAGGACGGGGTATTTGACAGCCCGCAAAAGAAAGTGTTTGATTATCTGAGGTATATTAAAATGTCGAAGACTTCGAAAGATGAGATTATAAGCATCATGATGGAGAAGTCAGATCTGCCAGAGTACTTACTGGATGGATTGCAAATCTTAAGAGTTTATCTTACAAAAAAAGTACTGAACTACGTGAGTATCATTCATGTAACTCAAATCTGGTTGATGGATAATGGTATTTATTTTGAAAAAAAATCAAGAGGTAACGTTTATATTGTTCAGTCAAAATGGATTCATAACGGAACAGGAGAATCTGAAAACGGTGATATCAAAAAAGTTTATTTCAGGAACTAAGGCGATCAGTGACTTTAACCATTTAAGATTCAAATTGTTACTATCTTTTTCACAAAACCCGTATTTTGCACATATGTACGTCAGAACGCTTTTATGCCGAAACACATATCCGTTCTTTTTTTTCCAGCGGATCTGCTCTCAGGGAAATGAATTCCAGCTTCAATAAGGAACATGGTGGCGCAACCTGGAACCCTAGCTATATCTACTAGAACTTATTTCTCGTTGTGTTGCGGCTCATCCTGTCGTGAAGCAGACGATAATAAAAAAAAGCTTGATCTCTCAGCTTTTTATGGACACCTCCCGCAGCCATTCCGGATACGCACTCGATATCATTGCCCGGCGAATCCATGAAATAAAGGCCGCCCTTGGGCACCGGACTCCGCGTATTCGATGACGCCCGCATTTACTGATGCAGCCCAGCGATTCTCCTCGATCGTAGACAATCCGCCAGCAATGTTACCTGGGCTCGGATTCCCTCCGCACATGTCCTCGTCCATCCGAGCCACCTCCTGCTCGAAACGGTTTACAATCTCGTAAAGCTTGGCTTCGATGGCGGGATCTTCGCAACGTTCGGCCAACACATGCTCGGCGCCGATAATTTCGGTTGTTTCTCCGATTACGACCGTCCCTCCGTTCGCGATCATCTCGTTGGCCGCCTGACCGAGCGCAGGATTGGAGGCCATACCGGAAGTCGCGCCGGATCCTCCGCATTTGACGGCGACTTTCAATTTGCTTAAAGGAACCGGCGTTTTTGCCTGCTTATTCCACTCTTCTTGCATTGTTCTCGCCAATACGACGCTATATACACCGTTTGCTTAAAGGAGAAGGAGCCGTTAGATCAAGAAACCGCCGTCTACGACGACATGCACATCGCGATCACTTTAGCTACTTCGCACGGTTGCCCCATTCTGCCTAGCGGAATGGATTTCGCGATATGAACTGCTTCTTCACCGCCGGCATCGACCATCGGAGTTGCGATTACCCCGTGCTTGCTTGCCGTATAGGCAGCGCGCTGAGGAAGCGCCTTAGAGGAAAATACGGAGGCCACGTTTACGATCGCGCCGCCTCCAGCGTTTAGAATAGCCGGTATTTTATACTTCATACTGTAGAATACGGAATTCAGGTTCACGTTCATGACATAGTTCCATGCATCCAGAGGGGGGCGCGATTCTTCGCCAGACCAACGCGACATTTATTCCCCGTTTGGCTAATTCGACTGCGGTAGCAGCTCCGATGCCGGTTTCTGCTCCCGTTATCAACGCCGTTTTACGACCTGCTTGTCCTTCCAATTCGATCCACTCTCCCCTATTTAGAAGTCCGTCGATACGCTCAATTGTTCCCATCGTTTCGTTTCATCAAGTTTAGCCTGATCCACTATATTCGCAATTTTCACCGCGTCGCTACCCATTAGCAACCGAAGAGGAGGATTTTCGGCATTTGCGACGGTTACGATCGCTTTTGCGCCTTTTACAGGGTCCCCAGGTTGTTTGCCGCTCGATTCACGGGTGCGTTGAAGCATCAGCCCAACGGTGGATTTATAATTATCGCCCGGTTCAACGTGTTGCATGGAGGAGCCGGCCCAATCCGTACGGAATCCGCCCGGTTCAACGATCGTCACTTTTATTCCAAGAGGCGCGACTTCTTTGGTTAACACTTCGGAAAATCCTTCTACTGCCCATTTAGCCGTTTGATAAGCCCCGAGGCCTGGAGCTCCCGTCCGACCGCCCACGGAAGATATTTGAATGATGTGCCCAGATCCTTGTTTGATCATATAAGGAAGAACGGCTTTGGAAACGTTGATGACGCCCCACATATTGGTTTCGATCTGCGCTCTGAAATCTTCATCTGAAGTTTCTTCGATCGCGGAAATATTACCGTACCCCGCATTATTCACAATCACGTCCAACTTTCCAAATACTTCGATCGCGGTTGAGATTGCCTTCTTTACTTCTTCCGGCTTGGTTACGTCCATCGATACAGGATGAACTTGAGATCCGTACCGTACAACGAGATCTTGAAGTTGGTCGGCTTTGCGTGCCGTAGCGATTAATTTATCGCCGCTAGCCAGTACCTCTTCCGCCAATTGACGACCTAAACCTCGAGAGCTGCCGGTAATGAGCCAAACTTTAGACATATCTAATCACTTCTCCCTTAAGATGAGATATTTTAGTTTATCCTGCTGAAAAACTTTCAAAAGTATCTTTACTCAAAGTTAGTGACCGGCTATAGCCGAAAACAATTCTCGAGCGGAACTTGTGTGCAGTATTCCCTCAATTGCACTTGCGAACAAGTTCTTGACTTAGAACTTGGTTTTCAAAGAGCAGCCGCGAGTTACATCGGCAAATCGTAGCCAGTGATCGTCTTCGTTTCCAAGCAGTCTTTCAGACCGTGAACGCCGTACTCGCGACCAATACCGGAATGCTTGTAGCCGCCGAACGGAGCTTTCATCTCGAAGCCGGCGCCGTTGATGAGCACCGAACCGGCTTGAATCCGGGTAGCCAGCTCGTTCGCTTTCTCCAGGTTGCTCGAGTTGATATACGCGCCAAGGCCATAGTCCGTGTTATTCGCCATTTCGATGGCTTCTTCTTCGGTTTTGAAGGTCAGGATCGAAAGTACCGGTCCGAAAATTTCTTCCTTCCCGATCGTCATGTCTTCCCTAACGTTGGCGAATACGGTCGGTTTTACGAAATTACCTTGCTCCAGTCCTGCTGGGTGGCCTGCGCCGCCGACCACGAGCTCCGCACCTTCTTGAAGGCCGACGTTAATATAGTGCTGAACTTGATTGTATTGCTTCTCCGACACGATCGGACCGAGATTCGTATCGGCTTCGGTCGGCAAGCCGACTTTCATCGATTCCACCATTGCGCGTGCCAACTGTTTTACTTCTTCCAAGCGATGTTCGGGAACGAGCAATCTCGTGCCGGCAACGCAAGCTTGGCCGTTGTTCGAGAAGCACGATTTGACGGCGGCCGGAATCGCTTTGGAGAAATCCGCGTCGTCGAACACGATATAAGGCGATTTTCCGCCCAGCTCCAAAGTCACGCGTTTCATCGAGTCTACCGTCGCTCTGCGGATTTCTTTGCCGACCCGAGTCGAGCCGGTGAAGTTGACCATCGCGACGTCCTTATTACGAGTCAATTCCGCCCCGACCGTTGCGCCAAGACCGTTAACGACGTTAATGATGCCTGCAGGAATACCGGCCGCATCGAAGCATTCGGTCAACAGCTGGGTTTGCAAGCCGCTCATTTCGCTCGGTTTAATGACGACCGTGCAGCCCGCGGCGATAGCGGCACCAAGCTTCGCCGTAATTTGCGAATAGCTCGCGTTCCATGGCGTGATGATCCCCATGACGCCGACAGGCTCGGATACGACTTTGGCTTTGCCGATATAATGAACGAATTCGAATTCCTCGAGCGCTTCTTTGCTGATCATCAAGTTCATCGCGGCCAGTTGCACGCGAGGAACGGAGAGCATTCTGGGAGCACCGTATTCGAGAATGTTGGCTTCCGCCAGTTCGTCGGTTCTCGCCAAGATGGCATCGTTCAGACGTTGCAGCATATCCGCTCTTTCTTGCACGGTCGTTCTGGAGAAAGCGGGGAATGCAGCTTTGGCAGCCGCGATCGCAAGCTTAGCATCTTCCTCGTTGCCGAGCGCCAATGTCGCGAATACTTCCCTCGTCGAAGGATTCACCAATTCTTGGCGCTCCGTGCCGCGCGGGGTTACGAATTCGCCGTTAATATATATTTTGTCAATGTGTCTCATTAGGAAGCACCGCCTGTTATTAGTTATTTGTTGCGGATAGCAACGTTGCGCGCATCTTGTTGCGGGAAAAAAGCAGGAATCCGACGGCAACCGCGGCCAAACCGACGGCTACGGCCGTGAACACGTCGCGGGTCGAATCCGAACGAAGCAGCGCTTCGACGCCTTTTACGAATAACGGGCTCAGGAATTGACAAGTATATACGCACGCGAGCAGCAAGGAAATGCCCGTCGTAACGATTATCGTCGGAACGACTTCCGACGTTTTAATGAAGGATAACGGGAAGAGCACCCCTTCGGCCAAACCGATCATGAACACCGCCAAGGCGACCGTCCATACCGCGTGGGTCGAAGAAAGGAGCATGAAACCTCCGCCCATCAAAATTAAAACGAGCGGAACGAGCATTTTTTTGAATGCTTTGGTTACTCTCGTTACGGAAAGTCCGCCGATAAAAACGCCGACTAACGAAAAGGCAATCAAGTAACCCGCCGACGATACGCTGCCGATTCCATTATTCGCGATGAACAGCGAAAGATTCGTCGGAATCAACGCAAACATCATCGTATGCAAGCCGCCCGCGATCGCGACCGCGATGAAAAACTTCGGCAGCTTGGCGGAAGACTTCGCCGATTGACCGGTTTGAAGCGGTGGAAATTTAGGAAGAAACGCGATTACCAAGATCAGCAGCACGACAGCGTAGAAATACGTCATGAAGACGTCTCTCCACCCCAGCGATGCGATGAAACCGCCGATCGAAAGGAAAATGGCGCCGCCGATACCGTTAATCGACGTTTGAATGCCGTTCATCCGCGACCGCGCTTCTCCCTGGAAGTTTTCCGCGATCAACGAATTGAAGGTCGGCGAGATTAAGCCGATGCTAAGGCCCAAGATCGCCCTGCAAACCAAGATTAAATCGAACGAATGCATAAAAGCCGGGCCGACGCCTCCGATCAAATACAGGACCAGACCCGTGATCAGAATCGATTTACGATTGAATCTTCTGCCCAGCGTTCCAGATAAAAATAAAGTCGGCAATATGAATAAAGAAGATATTGTAACGACCCATTGTACCAATAGAGCGTCCGTATTCGGGAACGCCACGGCCAGCGGTTTAAGCGCCGGTGCGGCCATCATCGTTCCGAAGGTAGTCGTAACGACCAACGACAATAATGCGATTCTTGCGCTTGCTTTCAATGACGAAACCTTCTTTCGCCCTTAGGGATTGTTTTAGAAATCAGAAATCGGTCGAGCGGCTGATCGCTTCCCATCGTTTCGTTTCTTCCAGCTTTCCGTTGTCCATCGCGTTCGCGAGCTCGACGGCTTCGCTTCCGAGCAGCAAGCGAAGCGGCGGGTTATCTTCGTTCACGATCGTGATGATCGCTTGCGCGGCTTTAGCCGGATCGCCTTTTTCCTTGCCGGTATTTTCGCGGAAGTGCTTCATCATGTAGCCGACCGTGTTTTGATACTCGGCGCGAGGCTGGACTTGTTGCATCGAGGAGCCTGCCCAGTCGGTACGGAATCCGCCTGGCTCGACCAACGTCACTTTGATTCCAAGCGATCCGACTTCTTTGGCCAATACTTCGGAGAAGCCTTCGACCGCCCATTTCGCGGCTTGGTAAGGCGCAAGGCCCGGCACTCCGATACGGCCGCCGATGGAGGAGAACTGAACGATGTGGCCGTGTCTCTGTTCTCTCAGCAAAGGCAATGCGGCCTTCGTCACGTTGACGACGCCCCACAGGTTCGTTTCCACTTGAGCGCGGAAATCTTCCATCGACGTTTCCTCGATGGAGGAGACGTTGCCGTAACCCGCGTTGTTCACGAGCACGTCCAGACGACCGAACGCTTCGAACGCGGCTTTGATAGCCGCCTGAGCTTGATCGTACTCATTAACGTCCAGCGTAACGAGGCGAACCAGGTCTCCGTAGCGCTCCGCCAAATCGGCGAGCAGCTCCGTTTTCCGAGCCGTTGCGACGAGGCGGTCGCCTTTCGCGAGAACCGCTTCGGCGAGACTGCGGCCGAACCCGCGCGAGCTGCCCGTAATCAACCATACCTTTTGCATATTCATGATCTCCTTTGCGCCGATGTTCGGAATGTTTGTTCCAAAGAAAGTATAGCTCTTCACCCTCTCATGAGTCAATGAAAAATGGAATATATATTCCAATTAATCCGGTAAAAATTATACTTCCCGCGATTTTCTCATGCATTTATGAGGAGTTTGATCGTTTATTACATTGCAAGCGTCAAATTAATCTTTTCAATCAAGTGCGATAGGTGGAATTTATATTCCGCAAAGTATTTGGGATATCATGGCAATTCAAACAAGCAACGCTTTCCAGGACGACTCCAGGACTTGCTGCGTTTGGCTCTCGTTTAACGGATATTTCCGCACGTAATAGCCTTTCAGAATCGAAGACACAATGCCGTGAATGAATTGATGGCACAGATGGGTATCCATTTCTTTGAATAGGCCTTGCTTTTGGCCTTCGACGATCAGGGAAAGCACGACTTCGACCGAATTCCGGGAATCGTCCATGTTGCGGAGCTCGGGTGATATATACGGCGAGAAGGAAAAGCTGTCGATAAACAGAAATTCCTTCGGATAATGAATGCCGAAGCGCAGCCTGTTCAACTGAAGGCATTTAAACCGCTCGTAAAGGCTTGCCGTCGGATCGTAACCTTGTAGCATATATTCCCCCCATTAGCATTCGCGCTTCCTTATAGACGGCGTTGACCAATTCTTCTTTGTTCGAAAAATAATTATAAATCGTGCCTGATCCGACGTCCGCTTTCTTAAATATTTTCGAGAAGGTCACCGACTGCAGCCCTTCCTCGTGAATCAAGTCGAGCGTGGCATCCATAATATCTTGTCTCTTGCCCATTCTCTCCACCTCTCCTTAAAATGAATGCCCTTAATCGCTCCTGCCGGAACGACTAAGGGCAAATGGGTTTGCTGAGCGGCCGGGATTTACGCCATTCGCCCGTATCCTTTAATTAGATGTTGATCGCCTTATACTCGACGAACGCGCCTAAGCCGATGACGCCGAATTCGCGGCCGATGCCGCTCGCTTTATAGCCTCCGAACGGACCTTCGTATGACGCAGTCGCGCCGTTGACGACGAAGTTACCCGTGCGGATTTGACGAGCGATTTCCACACCGTGTTCCTTCGTGCCCGACCAGACGCCACCGCCAAGGCCGTAAGGTGAATCGTTCGCGATACGCACGGCATCGGCTTCGTCTTCGTAAGGAATAACGACGAGCACAGGACCGAAGATTTCTTCTTGCGCAATGCGCATGCTGTTGTCGACGTCCGCGAAGATGGTCGGTTTGACATAGAAGCCGCCTTCCAAGCCCGCGGGAACTTCCGTTCCGCCTGTAACGAGACGCGCACCTTCTTTAATTCCCAGTTCGATATAGGATTGAACGCGTTTTTGTTGATCTTCCCGTACCATTGGACCGATGAAGGTCGCAGGTTCCGCGGGATTGCCCACGACGAGGCTTTCGGTCATCGTTCTGATCAAGGCGACTGCTTCTTCATAACGTTTTTTGGAGACAAGCACGCGGGTATGCGCGACGCAGCTTTCTCCGTTGTTCACGAAAGACGTATATTTCAGGCCTTGAACGGCGGATTCGAGATCCGCATCGTCGAGAATGATCGTCGCTGATTTGCCTCCGAGCTCCAAGCTTACACGCTTGAGCTGCTCGCCCGCGATCGAAGCGATTCGTCGACCGGCTCCGGTCGAACCCGTAAATGCGATTTTGTCGACGCCTGGATGGGAGACGAGATATTCGCTTGTTTCGCGGCCAGCCGGCACGATGCTTACGACGCCTTCGGGAAATCCGGCTTCGGCGAAGATTTCGCCCAGCAAGAGCGCGTTAATGGACGTTTCCGGCGATGCTTTAAGGATGACCGTATTGCCGGCAAGCAATGCAGGAATCATTTTGGCAAGAGCGGATTGGTGCGGCGCGTTCCAAGGAATGATCGCGGCGACGACGCCGACAGCTTCGCGGCGAATCATCGGACCTTTGCCGTCGTTCAGCGTTTCTTCCCAAGCGTACGATTTTGCGGCGCGAAGATAAGCGTTCGTTTGCTCGGACAGAGAGTGCTGCAGTCCGTTCGTGAACCAGCTAGGCGTGCCGTTCTCAGAACTGATTAGAGCCGCGATTTCGTCCGCGCGTGCGGCATGCAATTCATTGAAGCGAGCGACGAGATCTTGGCGTTCGCCCGGCGTCATTTTCGGCCAAGGACCGTTATCGAACGCTTTTCTGGCCGCGGCAACGGCCAAATCGATATCAGCCGGAGAAGCTTGAGCCGCTTTGCCTACAACGGATTGGTCATGCGGGGAACGAATTTCGATGACTTCTTGGTTGATTGGCGCTTTCCATTGCCCGCCGATAAAGAGTTTGTCGTATATTTTCATTTTCGTTTCTCCTTTAGGAACGTATAGTTTTTGACTCTATGGCATGGCGGCAGAGTGACGAGTCTTTCGATTATTCGTCTTCGCTGTATACCGTTCGCCTCCTCTGTACCGCATTAATATGGAATGTTTGTTCCACGAGACCTAGTATACCTCTCCGCCGGATGTTAGTCAAGCAATTATGGAATGAACGTTCCATTTGATTTTATAAACAGTGAACATCGGCCGTTCAACATAATACTTAAACACGTTCAAATTTGAGAGTCCAACATCATATCGGAACATAAATTCCAATAAATTAGGTTTCGGACATTACGGTTTATTTTTTGCATTCCCGATCGTCTTTAGTTGCAAGAAAGACCGATTCGCTATGGAATCGGTCTTTCTTGCAACTAAAGACGTATGCGGCTTACAGAAGCATGCCGCCCGATGCCTCGATTCTTTGCGTGATGACCCAGCCCATCTCCGGAGAGCAAAGTGCGGCGACGACGCCTCCGATATCGTCGGCTTCCCCCTGCTCTGCCGAGTGCCGTAACAAGTCGCGTTTTTTCCTGCAAAGCTCCGTTAAAGTACTCGCCGGAGTGCTCATATCGCGGGAACTTGTTTCACTTCATCATTATTCTTTCGTATATTCAAATGTTTTTACGACCTCATACATACCCGATTCAAAAGTAGCGATTGTCAGGGCTTCTTTAAAGAAAGGCAGCGGCTTCGGATCATCGCGCATTGCATCATAATGCTCCTTGCTTCTCCATTGCGCGTACATCGTAACTTTCGTTCCATCCGTGCTTTTGTGTAGCGCGCAAGAAATGAATCCAGGGGCATATTTAACCGATACTTCAGTCGCCTGGGTCAGCAGTTCGACGACACGCTGTTGGTTTTCTGGCTCAACTTTGAACACGTTAATAAACGTCAGTATGGGTTCGTTCGCTTTAATTTGTGTCATAATGTCTCCTCCTCGTTATGCAAGTAATTATAAGTTATCCACTTTATGCTCAAGATATGCAAAGTCATGAAGACGTCTCTCCACCCTGGCGAGGCAATGAATCCACCGATAGACAAGAACAGAGCGCCGCCGATGCATTGATGGAAGTTTGAATGCCGTTCATTCGCGCCCGAGCCTCACCCTGGAGGTTTTCAGCGATCAACGAGTTGAGAGTCGGCGAAATTATACCGATGCTAAGGCCCAAAATCGCCCTGCAAACCAAGATCAAATCGAACGAATAAATCTCGCTCTCCGTCTCTTCCCTTGGAATGAAACATAAATGACCCACAAGATAGGACACTTTTTTCAAAGTACCTTCTTGTGGGTCAAAGTTTAAATACGTTCTCAGAGCTCTTTTTATACGAGTATTGCTTTCCATGATGCCTCGATTATTTGTTGAATTTGTACTTCGTTTAAAGGATATTTATTTACATAATACCCTTTCAAAATTGATGAAATGATGCCATGGATGAGCTGATGGCACAGATGCGAATCCATTTCTTTAATGATCCCTTGCCTCTGACCTTCGACAATCAAGTCCCTCACGATTTCACTTGAATTGTGACCATCATCTTTATTTCGCAACTCCGGCGATATATATGGCGAAAAAGAGTAACTATCGATAAATAAAAACATCTTCGGAAAATGTATGCCGAACCGCAACCGATTTGATTGCAGGCACTTGAATCTTTCATACATACTAGCGTTCACATCGTAATCATGTAGCAGGTATTCCCCCCATTTTTTCACGCGACTCTTTATAAACTTCATTTACCAATTCTTCTTTATTCGCGAAATAGTTATAGATCGTGCCCGACCCTACATTCGCTTGCTTGAATATTTTGGCGAAAGTGACCGACTGTAAGCCCTCTTCGTGAATTAGATCGAGCGTAGCCATCATAATATCATTTCTTTTGCTCATTTCCCCACCTCATAGTCTAATTGTAAACACAATTCCTCAATTTCGTACAGTGGCGATTTACGGATAAAGAACACGCTATCATTATCGGCCAAGAAGTCAGCCAAGTATGCAGGCATCGTATGTTACCGTCGGGATTGACATCAAGTTTGTTTATTAGTGTTATTCTCCTCGCTTGAAACTAGCCCAAAATCCTTATTGGATTTTGATCTTCGATACCAGTTACGTTGGACTGATTCTCCTTCACGACGAGATCCCTTAAAAAAAAAGCCGGACTAATGCGGCTTTACTGGGACAATGTTCTTGACCTCCGACACTTGTCCTCTGACATCAGTTTAAATAAAAAAAACCTACTTTATTGTAGGCTTTTTTGTTTGGTTTTTGTTTCATTGTTCACATCGTATAGATAATTTTCTTATTCACATCATCAATTTGCATAGCAATATTCATACCCAGTTGTTGCAATATTAAATTTATCGGAAGAAACGCCCGATCCCCGACAACGACAAAACCTTTTTTTAGATTTGGAGCTATATTCATATTGTTTAGTGTTATCTAAATTATGGATAATAACAAAAGAATCCCAATCAGTTTCGCTTCGAATTTCATCTCTTACTGAAGTATAATCAAACGCCGATCTAACTTCGATGAAGCCATCAACATTAGGCCATTCTGTCGTTTTAATGGGTAAAAGATCGTAGTATATTGACATTAGTCCACCTAATATTTCAGTCCTATCAATAAGAATTGTGCCCGAATCCATCTTCCCATCTTTACTAACATAACCTCTATATCCGTCTCCTACCTCTGTTGCTCTTTTCATCGGTGTAGGTATCGGTGTTACTATAGGTGTCGGGGTTGCTGTGGGCGTGGGCGTCGGACTTGGTGTTGCCGATGGTGTTGGCGTTATTGTTTGTGTAGCTGTCGGCACTGGAGTCGGGCTTGGAGTTGGAGACCCTGATGGTGTTATCACTGCGTTGCCTATTGCAATCGTCCGTGTGTTACCATACCACATAACCGTTCTTCCGCTGGTTTCACTCACAAACCGAAGTGGAACTAATGTACTACCATTTATGATGGCTGGAGCTTTCTCCAACGATACTTCTACATTGTTTATATATGCCTTTTTCACATTAATATAGAGCACAATTGTAGTTCCTTCTTTAAATGCAGTAACAGACCTATTGCTCTGATTCCACTTCACTGAGTATCCTAATTTCTCAAAAATTGTTCGAAACTGAACAAGCGTTGTTCCTTCTTGATTTACGGGTGGAACATCAAAATTTAACTTCTGTTGATCCATATATACCTGAATTTGTCCTTGCGTGGAAGAATTGCTCCCTTGTGCTGATGCTGTGGCTGGTAACGCTATAGCTGCTGCCAATAGCGAGGCCAGTAAGGCATTCATTCGTTTCATTTTTGGGCAATCCTTCCTTTTATGGTTGTTTATATTATGGTATTCTTTCTTCTGTATTATTTCAATATTAATTCCCTCCCTTACCAAACTCGCTAGAACGGCAATGATTTTGGCTGACTCGATTCTCCAGATTCCCTTGCCCTTTCATTGGCCACTAGTGACTCAACGAACGGTACACGCCAGAATCGGATTCGCACCACAACCGCAAAAAAAAAGGAACATCGGAGACTCGGTCTCGGATGCTCCTTTTTTCGATTGTCGATTTCCTTCCGTACGGTCTGTCAATTTCCTTTAACTTCAAGACTATTTCTTTCGTGCTTACTATATTCCGTATGCTTCAATCTCATCCACGAACAGCCAATCTGCATTGCTTCCATAGGTCTTGGTCGCCTTTACCTTGACATATCTGGCAGTGGTATCAGCAAACTTTACTTCGTACCAGCCATTTACGGCTGAAGTGGACTGACCTTTTTGAGTGAAATTGATTCCGTCCGTGCTAGTGTATACAGTTATGCTGTCCGGCGCATAGTTTTGGATGTTGCCGCTTTGTTTTAAAAATTTGACAAGTCTTAATGTTTTATTCGCGCTTAAATCCATTGTGAAATCAACATTAATCGTTTGACCGCTTGAAATATTGTAACCGTAAGATTTCCCGTCGCTGAAGGGACCTGCAATAATTCCGTTGGTTGATTCGGCATTGTCAGTATCCGGATACGATGAACTTGGTTGAATGGATTTCGTATAGGATTTCCCGGCCGACATTTTGATGAGCGTAGAAGGATTGGCTTCAGTTACCACAAAAGCATCAACATCTACATAGGTTCCGCTTTTCTTTATACCCTTTATGGTATGCGTGCCCGCGGTTAACCCGGTTTTCGTGTAAACGGACTGTTGCACGAGAGTCGATGTATTGAAACAATTTACCGTTTGCTGGAAAACGCCGTCGATATAAATATCTACGGTTCCGGAATTACTCCTTTTGTCCGTGATATAACTTACGCCTGTACCGGTAAACGTAAATTCAAAATAATCGTTGTTTTCGGTCATAAAATGGATATCATCCTTAAACTCTCCAACGCCTCTATCCCGGTCATAGCCCCAGCTTAAGCCGCTATATAAAATTTTTCCGTCGGTATCGTTGTGTTTGAAAGTGGTCGCAACCGGTACTAACTCGGAAGTCGGAACCGCCGATGTAAAGACTTTGATGGCATCCACATTGATATAGCTTCCGCTTTTCTTTACGACTTTTATGGTATGCGTGCCCGATGTTAATCCCGATTTGCTGAACAGCACCTGTTGAGCAAGGGTAGATACGCGATAACAGTCCACGGTCTGCTGGAAAACGTCGTCAATATAAACATCCGCCGTTCCGTGGGTAGCCTGCAGATCTCCAATAAATTGCACGCCGGTTCCGTTAAACGTGTATTCGAAATAATCGTCATTACCGCTCATGTAATGTACATCGTTGTTGTATTGACCGCTTCCGCTATTATTGCCATAGACCCAACTGGAACCGGTATATATGATATTCGTGTCGGTATCGTTTACCATGAAGTCATTCGTGATCGACCCGGTTATCGCATACAGTTTACCTTCTCCAGGTAGGAACGTGGCAGAGATATTACCTGTCGAACTGTTGTAGTTCGTAGCCGCCTCAAGTCCCGTCGTTTTGGAAACCTCGGTAATACCGGATGGCTTAGATGGAATATTGAAGCTTAGCGTCTGGCTGCTTGAATAATCATCATTAACGACCATTACATAGTTCCTGCCGGCCGCATTTTTAAAATGCGAGATGATATGGTTGTTAACGTTATTCGTAGGCTGCCAGAAATAGCCGCTTGGAACGGGATTGGTCCCGAGGGGCAACCACGAACCTGCATGGTATACCTCGAGCGAATCCAAACCGATAAGCGTCGGTCCCAACTTTTCAATCTCCGCATTTACATTCTGCAAGTATAAATATACGGGCGATTGAGTCCCGTCCTTCGCAATAACGGCATAAGGCATATCCGTGTTGGATTGCGGCAACCACCAAACAAATGTAAAATACCCTTTAACTCCATACGCTACATTCGTATAAATATTCCATCTCACTTCATTCTGATTCGGCAAACGAACGCCGGGAAAATTGCCGGTTTGTAAATAAGCCATTGTATTCTTGATACCGTACTTTAAAGCTATCTCTCTAAATATTTCCGCATTCTGGAAATAATCTGAGGCTGTTCCACCTCCGGCCGGGAAGGGATAGAAGTCGTAACTCAAGCTCTTTAGATTTTGCGCACCTGCCGTATTAATTACGCGACTCACGTAATCTCTATACCCTGTATATCCCATACCGCCATAGGCATATATCGGCAGTAAATTTAAGCTGTTATTTGCATTCGGCATGAAGGATAGAAACTTTTTATTCGCATATCCGGCCCGATCGATATCTTTCGTTGTATTTCCCGGTTCATCGAAAGCGACATATCCATCCGTGGCAGGATAGCTGCTATAACTGGAGGTTACGTCGCCTATAATGGAATCGATCTGTGCATGGGTTAAATCCTCATACCACCAGGGTCTCATTCTGATATCGGAAACCTGGACTTTAATGCCGTATTGATTAGCCAGTCCCAGTATTTGCTGTACAGGGGTTGCAGTATTGGATTGATCATACCCCCAAGAAAGCTGTATTTCATTGACATGAGCGTTATTGAGATACTGAAATTGCGTTGCGTTTATATTCGCTCCCTCGGGATTACCGTATGCGCCTATGATAAACCGATCAATAGAAGCCGAAGCCTGCGGAGCCGAAAAACCTAACGCGCCTATAACCCCGGCTGCCAAAGTCATAAATACCTTTAACTTTACCTTTTTCTCCATACCTCTTTACCTCCTCATAAATAATCCGTTATCAAACTTCACATTTTAATCTCAAAAAATCTCGCGTGTCCTCTGGCAGCTAATTACGATGAATTTAGAGCATGAATAAAATAGCCCAACATCCATACCTCCTTTCCATAACTTTTGTAAATCCTTCCAGTGATTTTGAGAAAATTCCAACAACCCGCCGTCCTTGACGCAAACGCCTGCCATGATGCCGCTTTCATACAAGGAATCGCCGAGATATCCCTGATAGAACAACATCAATCTACCTTAAGAGAATCAAGAATACACTGTGCCCTTAAGTCGATTTGTAGGACATAAACTCCATAATTTATTTTTATGCAGGATATTTCCTCCATTATACAACGGTCTCTCCGGTTTTGCACTTGATTTTTGTTGTGTTCAGTGAAACGGGAAATAAACCCGGCAGCGGCTTACCTGCTTCCGGGCTTATCCGTTACTTTAATCCTTGTAGAAAATACTATGACTTTGGCACTGAATTTATTGGCTCTCTAGGCCTTTAGAAAATAATGATAACATTCTTCATCTCTTACATAGCCACTTTTTTCATAAACCCCTTGTGCTCTTACATTATCAATCGCTGTTGAGAGTGTTAATCCCTTGGCTTTGATACTTCTTGCATAATCTTTTGCAGCTTCTAATAATGCCCGCGCAGTTCCTGCACCTCTAAAATCTGAAAGTACATATAGATCATTTAAAATCAAAGATCTTTTCATAGAAACTGAAGAAAATGAAGGGTACAGTTGAGTAAACCCGATTATTTTATTGTGATTCAGATCTTTAGCAACGAAGATAATGGATTCTCTGTGTTCAAATCGTTCAAATAAGAACGTCTTTGCAGCTGTGATATTTGATTCCTGATTGTAAAACATACGATATTCATTAAACAAAATTGTTAATTCATCAAGATCATCGATTGTCGCCATTGATATGAGAAAAGTTTTACTGTTCATATCATTCAGTCCTTTATCTGTTTTAAGTCCATTTTATCATCAATGTCTTTATACGATTGCGCTAAACTATTGCATTATGGGACTGCTCAAATCCAGCATGGCCTCCTTGCTCTCTTCAAGTCGGGTGGTAATGTCGACAAGCATCAGCTCCGGCTCTTCGCGAGCCTGATGACATGCCACGAATGCTTCGGCAGCACGGCCGTTACCCTGCCCTCGCTGGCCGACGATCGGCCGTTGGCATGCGGACGCACGCGTTCTTCTTGCAGCGTATTGACGGCCTTCAGATCATCGTGCTCCAGCACGATATGCTCGGCTACGCGGTAGTCGCCGAAGCTCCGGATGTCGCACTCGAGCGCGAGGGAATCGTTCAGACTGCGGTTAACCGCGAAGACCGCGATCTCCTCCAGTTCCGGATTAAAAACCGCTACGCTGTCCAGGTACGGAACATCGGTGAACGCCTTGGAATCGTACTTCGGGGAGGATACGACCGGCTGCAGCGCGATCCCGCGTCCATAGACGGACGCATGCAGATAAGGGTAGTAAATGGTCTGCCGCCACGAGCCTCCGCCGTTCACGGTCATGATCGGGGCGATGACATTGACGAGCTGCGCCAGACATGCGATCTTCACGCGATCCGCGTGCTTCAGAAGCGTGATCAGCATGGAGCCGACCAGCAGCGCGTCTTCGAAGGTATAAATATCCTCCAGCTGCGGAGGCGCGATCGTCCACGGCTCGATTTGTTTGTCCGCCTCGTTGGAGTGGAACCAGACATTCCATTCGTCGAAGCTGAGATACATCGTCTTCTTGCTTCTTTTTTTCGCCTGGATATAATCGCACGTCGACTTGATCGTCCGGATAAAATGGTCCAGATCCATCGAATAAGCGAGGAAGCTGGCCGTGTCATTGGTTCGGTTGCCGTAATATTGATGCAGCGATACGTAATCGACGGCTTCGTAGTTCAGGTCCAGCGACGTTGCTTCATATTCCGGAAAAGTCGGCATATTCGTGTTGGAGCTGCCGCAGGAGACGACTTCGATCGTCGGATCTACCCACTTCATGACCTTCGCCGTCTCGAGGGAAAGACGCCCGTATTCCTCTGCGGTTTTGTGGCCGATCTGCCAGGGACCGTCCATCTCGTTGCCGAGACACCACGTCTTGATCGCGTGCGGCCGGGCGTAACCGTGCTGCTTGCGCAGGTCGCTCCAATACGTGCCGCCGGGATGATTGCAGTATTCAATGAGGCTTCGCGCCTCGTCTATGCCGCGGGTGCCCAGGTTCACCGCCATCATCACCTGCGCGCCGACGCTTCGGGCCCAATCGACGAATTCGTTCGTACCGAATTCGTTCGTCTCGATCGTGCGCCAAGCGAGCTCCAGTTTTCTCGGCCGATTCTCTCTCGGTCCTATGCCATCCTCCCAGTTGTATCCGGACACGAAGTTCCCGCCCGGGTACCGGACGATGGGCACCCGCAGATCCGCGATCAGCTTGCTCACGTCCCTCCGGTAACCTTTCTCGTCGGCATCCGGATGGCCGGGCTCATAGATCCCGCCGTAGACTGCCCTTCCGAGATGCTCGATAAACGAGCCGTAGATGCGAGGGTCGATCTCCGCGATCGTGAATTCTTTTTCCAGGGTCATTTTCGCATTCAGCATGTCGCCTGCCCTACCTCCTGTTTACTCGATGACCGGCTGCGGCTGGATTAGCCTTTAACCCCGCCCGCCGTCATGCCTTCGATAAAATACTTTTGAAAGAATAGGAATACGGCCAGAATGGGAAGAATCGCGAGCACCGCGCCGGAGATCAGCATGTCGAAGTTATTGCCGTACGGCGTCAGCAGCGTGGACAGTCCGATTGGTATCGTCAACTGCTCGTTGGTGCGGAGAACGATGAGAGGCCACAGGAAGTTGTTCCAGCTGAACAGTGCCTGCAAAATGGCCATCGACGAGAATGCCGGCGCCATCAAGGGCATCATGATCCGGAAAAACATGCCGAGCTCTGTACATCCGTCCACGCGTCCCGCATCCAGAAAGTCCCGCGGCAGACCGGATGCGTATTGCCGAAAGAAAAAGATCGGCAGCGGGGCGACGGCAAACGGAAGAATAATGCCCCACATGCTGTTGATGAGCTTGAGCGAGATCGACAGCTTATACAGCGGAAGAATGATGATCTCGATGGGGATCATCATCATCACGAGCACGAGGACGAATACCAGGTTGCGGAGCCTGAACCGATAGACGGCGAGCGCGTAGCCGACCATCGACGACAGCAAGAGGCACAGCACGGTGAATATTGCCGTGATCAGCAGGCTGTTGCCGTACCAGGTCAGATAGAGCGATTCGCCGGAGAACAAGTAGGTATAATTTTTGAACGAGAACAGTTCGGGGTCGATCTTCAGATTCAGTCCGTAGCGCATCAATTCCCGGGCGGGCTTGAAGGAAGCGATGATCAGCGTGACGATCGGAAATACCGCGAATGCGCCGAACAGGGTAAACAGCAGCACCAGGAGCACGGCAGCGACCGACCATTTGCGTTTTCCGGCGGTATGCACCGTTCATTCCTCCTTCCGGAACATGCCGAACAGCTTCAGCTGCACAATGGTGACGACGAAAGTGAGCAAGAGCAGCACGATGCCGACCGCCGAGCCGAGACCCAGATTGTTCTGCTCGAGCCCGTTGCGGTACAAGTAACCGACGATCGTGAGTCCGATATCGTTCGGCGAGCGGTTTCCCGCCCACAGCATGTAGCTCTCGGTGAACATGGAATAACCACCGTAAATGCTGATCGTAAATACATAGATGCTGATCGGCTTCAGCAAGGGCAGCGTAATGCGCATGAACTTGTTCCAGTTGTTGGCGCCGTCGATCTCCGCGGACTCGTATAGCTCCTTTGGAATGTTCTGGAGCCCCGCCATGAAGTACAGCAGGTTGACGCCGATCCACCGCCAGCTGGCCAGCAGCACGAGCGCGAACATGGCGAGCCCTTCCCGCCGAAGCCAGCGCTGCGGCTCGAACCCGAGCCAGCCGATAAAGGAATTCATGAGCGAACCGTCCAGTTCGCCGAAGGCCAGACGAAAAACCGTGCCGGCCACCACGACCGAAGTGAGCGCGGGAATGAACAGCGCGGACCGGAAGAAGTTTCGGAGCACCATCGCTTTCGAGTTGAGGAAGACGGCCAGCACAAGTGGCAAGGGGATCAGAATAAGCAGCGTATATAACGTATACTTGCTGCTATTGACGATGGACTTGAGGAAGGTCGGGTTCCACAGCTTGTCGTAGTTTTCGAAGCCTATGTATTCCACCTGACCGGGCAAGACCTGCTGAAAGCTCATATTGACCGCGGAAATTACCGGGTAAACGAAAAACAAGGCAAACGAGATCAGAAAAGGAAGAATAAAAAAACCACGGGGCGACTCGCTGCGAATACAGAAATCCGGTCAGTCTGCGTTCTTTGAAGGGAACCGGTTGCTTTGCCGTAGCCGGGGAGGTGCTCTGCATCAAAGACCCGCCTTTCGTATGCCGGCACCGCCTGCCCCATAAAACGGGCCGGGCGGTGCCGGACGTTATCCTATTTCAGCTGATTTGCGGCTTCGGCCAATACCTTGTCGACGTCCTCGTTGTCGAGGAGTATGCGCGTGATGACGCTCGTCTTGAAGGCATCCGAGATCGCCGGCGTTTTTTCGTTGACGACGACGCCTTCGATCTCATTCTTGACTTCCGTCAAGACGTCGAAGATGTTGGGGCCGAAGTAATCCGTGAATTTGTTCGATTCCTTCAGTTCGGGCGCATCCCATACATCCGAACGGAGCGGGTCGAAGCCCAGCTGCCTCCAGATCTCGATGTTGCCTTCTTTGGAGAGCTTGGCGTAGGCGAGAAAGGCCTTGGCCGCCTCCTGATTTTTGGACGTCTTCGTCACCGCCGTGCCGGTGCCCCCCCATGCCTGCGGAGCGAGGCTCGCCTTGATTCCAGACCGGCATCGGCTTAATGACGATCTTGCCTTTGAGGTCCGGCATGTAGTCCGTAAAGCGACCCATGTACCACATCGGCATCCAGACCGAAGCGGCTCCGCCGCCGTTCATCATGCCGTAATATTCTTCCGCGTGATGGTTGCCGCCCGGCGTCAGAATCGCGACTTTGGATTTGATCAAATTTTGCTGCCATTTAAGCGGTCCGGCTACGACCGCGCTCGTGATATTCAGCTGCCCGTCGGCGGTTTGCAAGTCGTCTTTGCCCGGAGCCTGCGCGACCTGCGGCATCAGCGACCAAATGTCGGACGTCTCGAGCGTCGTCATCGGGACGCCGGTGGCGTCCAGCACCTTTTTTGCCCGCCGCTTCGTAATCGGCCCAGGTTACGATCTCGTCGGGATTCACGCCCGCTTTGTCCAGAATTTCTTTGTTGTAGTAGATGACGGCCGCGCCGACGTGGAAGTCGATGCCGTAGTATTGGCCGTCCTTGGCGTAGATGTCCAAGCGGGATTTGACGAGATTGGTGATCTCCGGTTCTACGATATCGTTGAGAGGAATGAGCTGGGGTTCGCCCTTGAGGAAATTCGGAAACTTGTTGAGCTCGATATCGGCCAGGTCTGGCGCCCCGGTGCCTGACTGCAGGGCGACGAGCAGCTTGTTGTGCATGTCTTCGTACGGAAAGACGCTGACGCTGAGCTGGATTTTCTTGTCTGGATTGGCCTCGTTCCAGCGTTTGGCCATGTCGTCGTAGAACGTCTTGTGGAGCTCGTTAAACGTCCACATCTCCAGCTTGGCTTCCCCGGCCGGCGATCCGCCGGATGCGGAAGCCGACGACGAAGCCGAAGCCGAGCTATCCGGCTTGTTGCCGCTTGAACAGGCGGCGAGTACCACGACGAGCGCGACCATCAGAGACAACACCGATAGCACATGTCTTTTCACATCGTATCCCCCTCAAAATTAGGTTGGTACGCTTGCTTCCCGGAACGGGAACCAAGCCGGAGCCGATTGATGCATCAGACTGACCCGGATGTTTGTTTTAATAAAACCTAAAACTGTTTACCCTTTCATCATAAATAGAGGCGTTTAATCTTGTCAATATTTAAATTAAAACGCTTTCTAATAACTTTTGTGCTATTTTTCGCCATTTTTCGCATCATCGCAAGTCCCGCTATTCTCATCATTTCGCTTTAAGTTTATAATGAATGAAATGATAGGTACGGGAGGCCTTCCGGTTGATCCATATCAAAGACCTGCGATCCGGATTGAACATCTTCAAAGCCTTGAGCTCCGAGATCAGAATTGAAATCCTGGAGCTCCTGGCCACGCACAACAGCCTTAATCTGAACGAGATCGCGGAGAAGCTCGGGCTGACCAACGGCGCCATCACGATGCACATCAAAAAGCTCGAAGAAAGCGGACTCATCGACATCACGACGGCGGTCGGCAAGCACGGGCTCCAGAAGATCTGTTACCTGAACGATGACATGCTCACCGTCGAGCTGCATCGCGAAGGCGCAAGCCGCAATTTGTACGAAGTCGAAATTAAGGTCGGGCATTATACGGATTACAGGGTGGAACCGACATGCGGGCTGGCGACAAAAGACAGCATTATCGGCGAATTCGACAATCCCAGCTACTTCGCCCATCCCGAGCGGATCAACGCCGGCATCGTCTGGCTGACGCGGGGCTACCTGGAATACCGGATTCCCAACTATCTGAAGCCTCGGCAGCGCTTCAGCGAGCTGCAGTTCATCTTCGAGATCGGATCCGAAGCGCCGAGCTACAATAACGACTACCCTTCCGACATCGTCTATTCCGTGAACAACAAGGAAGTCGGCATATGGACGTCGCCGGGCGACTTTGGCGGCGAGAAGGGCAAGGTCGCGCCCAAATGGTGGCCGCCTCACCTGAATCAATACGGACTGCTCAAAATGATCCGCATCAATGAAAACGGCACCTTCATTGACGGCATCCGGTTATCCCAGACCACGATTAACGACATCGAGCTGCATCAGAACTCCGACATTCGGTTCCGGATCGGCGTCTGCGAGACCGGGAAGATCGGCGGGCTTACGATCTACGGCGCCCACTTCGGGAACTATAAGCAGGATTTGATCGCCAGGGTGCTTTATGACGTAATCGAGTGAGATGTCCATGTCGGCAGACGTTCGCCGGCTTGTCCGAAGCTCGCCGGCATTCCGAAATAACGGCACGCGTTAAAGGAGATCCCGCTCGCCTGGCGAGCGGGATTTTAGTTTACATCCGCTGGTATAGCCGGTATAGAATCACTGCGGCCTGCGCCCGATTGGCATGCGCTTTAGGCTGGAATTTTCCGTTCCCCGTCCCCAGGATCAATCCGCTCTTCTGCATGGCCTTGACGGCTTCCGAAGCGTAAGCGGACACGGCCGATTGATCGGTGAAAGGAACTGCGGACGCGCCTGCCACCAGATCCTCCCCGAGCGCCTCGGCCGCCTGGAAGATCATGACGGCCATATCCTGCCTCGCGATGGGATCGTTCGGGCCGAAGGTACCGTCCGTCCTGCCCTTCACGATGCCCAGCTTCTGCGCGGACGCGACCGCGCTTGCGTACCATGCGCCCGCCTCGACGTCGCGGAAGGTGACCGCCGCGCCTTCGTCGACCAGGTCGAACGCGCCCATGAGGAGCCGGATGAATTCGGCGCGGGTGACCGGACGGCTCGGCTCGAACGCGCCGCCTCCCGTTCCGGCAGCGATGTCCCGGGCGGCCAGGGACGCGATGCTCTCCTGCGCCCACGCGAAGCCGGTCAAGTCCTTGAAGGAGACATTCGCGTACGCCGCGGCAAAGCGACCTAAGCGTTTGGGATGCAGGACGACCGATGCGATGGATGAGTCGTAACGGGAATTTTTAACGACCTCCGCATGACCGTCGTCGCCAATATAGTAGGCGACCACCCTCCCGGGCGCTTCTCCCTGCTTCAGGCGATAAGGCAGCTCCAGTCGGATCGGCAGGCCATCAAGACCGTCGACAGGCACGCCGTCGACCGACAGCTTGAATTCAAGCGCGGCCGATGAACCGATCAGGCTCCTCGGGCCGGCCGGTATAGTCGCCGGATCCAGCGTATGGACCGTCAGCGTGATCCTGCGCGATCCGGCCGCCAACACGCCGCGCGCCGGGTCGACCGGGATCGCGACGACGGCCAGTCCGGTATCGATGACGATCTCGCGGATCCGCGCAGCTTCCTTAAGCACAAGTTCGACGGGCATGGCGATCTCTACGTTTCGGTAAGGCTGTCCGCCCTCCTCCCGCACGTCTATACGCAGTTGTCCGTTCGCCGATGCCTCAATCGCCCGCTGCAGATCGGCGGATTGCAGCTCGATTTTAAGCGTCCCTCCTGCGTTCGTCTGGCCCAACGCGGGCAGCCCGCCGCCCCCGCTGCCGGGGCGGATCGAGATGCTGGCCAGACGGGATGGCGCGTACTTGTCCGCCGAGACATCGGCATGCACGACTTTCACTTCGGACAGCGAGATGGATCCGCTCCCCCGCCTTTTTCGCCTGGAAAACGAATACCGCGAGCGGCTGATCGCCGCTGACGCCGGAGATTCGCCCGACCTTGGTATGGGCAAAGGTCACCTCGTTGCCGGAGATTACGGGCGTGATGGAGAAGCCGTTCGATTCGCCGGCGCTGCCTTTCGGCAAGGCGTTCCGCGCCGAGACGAAGGTGAATTGATCCGTGTCGAAGGTTACGACCGCTTCATATCCGTATACGTCGCTAAGCCCCTTGCCGCTGACCGTGAGACGAACCGTATCTCCCGCGGCGACCTCCGACCGGTCGGCGTCCAGTCCGAACGCGGTAGCGGCCGCATTCGCCGAAGGAGACGGAAAACCCATGATGGTCAGCAGCGCAGCCAAGCAGAGCAGCGTCCATTTGTTCGTCATCGCGTCAACCTCCACAAATGGAAGGAGGAAGAGAGACTCCCCTTCCTCCCGCCTGCGTTAATCTCCCAGAATAAGACGTGCGACGAATACCAGATCTTGAATATCGACGACGCCGTCGCCATTCACGTCGAGCTTCGCGTTCGACGTACCGTAGCCTGCGGCGAGAAGCGCGAGATCGCTCAAGCTGACGCGGCCGTCGCCGTTCACGTCGCCAGGGACCGTCGGTACCGTGTAGGTGATCTGTACGGCATGCGGAGCCCCGGGCACCGCCGATTCCTCCGCGGCGCCGTCCGACAAAAGCGCGCTCGCGATCTTAAATTCACCGCTCTTCGTTTCCGTCAGGGACTTCGCTTTCCAGTTCAAGCGCAGCATATCGCCGTCCGCGGTGACCGCATGCTGCTTCCCTTCGCTCGCCAGGAGGATCCGAACCGAGCCCGGCGTGTCGGACTTCGTCCCGACGATGGCGACGCCGTCGATCAGGGAGTCGGCTCCGACGAATTCGAACAGGGCCGGGTCGTATTCGATCCGTACGTCCTGGGCATAGACCGTCTTCGTAACGCCGGACAGGGAGAATGTCAGCGAGAACGCCGCTCCCGGACTCACGCTGCCGACGCCGGCGAGAGACGCAGCAACCTCCGCGGTCGTGGATGCCGGCGAGATCGCCAGCGTATGGGTCACGGAAGCGGTTCTGCCAGCGGCATCCGTCACCGTGATGGCGACCGTATACGGACTGGACGAATCCGCGCCTTCAGCGGGCGTGCCTGAGATTTTCTTCGCCGATGCGTCGAAGCTCAGACCTTCCGGCAATCCGGACGCGCTCCAAACGTAGGGCTCGGTGCCGCCGGTCGCCGCCAGTGCGAGCGATTGCTCATAGACGGTCCCGACTTGACCTGCAGGCAGTGCGCCGCCCGCCTCGGGATCGTTGATCTTCAGCACGCTCGTAAACGCGCTCGGCTTCCACAAATAATCTCTCGCGTAAATCGCGAACATCTGATTCCAGGTGTTAAAATCGTGTCCGCCGGCGACCACGATATTTTTATAATTCGCGATATTGTCCAATGCGGCGACTTGGGTCGGATTCGGCAGACCGAAATCATAGCGGCCGCCCGCAAAGAGAATATACGGCACATCCAGATGCTGCGAGGTGGCGCGTACGCCGACGCCGCCGCTCCATACGCCATAGTAGCCGAACTTCGTCGCGTCGAAGTTAATGATGTTGGCCGTCGCGATCCCGCCTGCCGACAGACCGGCGAACGACCGATCTTCCGCTTTCTTGGACACGTTATAGGTTTCTTCCACGAACGGCAGGATGATGTTGAACAAATTCGGATAGCCGGCGTTCGCGTTGCCAAGATACGTGGAGTCCGTCGTGACGACGACTGCGGGCTCTGTCAGACCCTGCGCGAGCAGGTTATCCATGATGTTCGGCACGCTGCCGATCGTCATCCAGTCGGACGCGTCCTGGCCGCTGCCATGCTGCATGTAGATCGTTTTGTAAGGCTCCGCCCGGTCGGGGTCATAGCCGTGCGGCAGGTACACGCCCAGATACCGCGTTCTGTCGTTGATCTGCGTCGGGATAGCTACATAATCCCACGTGCCTTTCTTGCCGTCGGTTCTCGGGTTTTCAATCTCGCGCGCCCCCATGAGCGCGTCCTGTTTGTCCGGATCGTTCGGCACATACACCGCGTTGAAGGCGCGTCTGGCGTTGCCCGTCAGGCCATCCGGCGCGAACTTCGGCGGATTCGCCGGATCCGGCGCCCAGAAGTTGCGGTTGCCGTCGATGTAGAACCAGTATTGATTGGCCCCGGCCGCGAGCGGCACCTCCGTCACCCAATAGCCGCCTTCGCGCTTTTCCATCGCAACCTCGTACGCGCCGCCCCCGCGCATCAGCCCGTGCTTGTATTCGCTAGGCTGGTACACCTTCGTGTCGGAGGGGTCCGCCCAATTCCGCAGCAGCATGTCGCCCGCGAACGTTACGCTGGTCGCATTTTCGTTCTTATAGACGAACCGCACGGTGTAGCCGGTCGGCGACTCGGCATCCTTGATCACGGTCGGTCCTTCTACCAGCTGCTCCTCGCCCGTAAATGCCTTGGGCTTCCACAGATAGTCTCTGGCATACATCGCGAACAGCTGGTTCCAGGTATTGAAGTCGTGACCGCCGGCTACCACGACATTCTTATACTTCGCGATGCCGTCCAACGTGGCTAATTGGGTCGGATTCGGCAATCCAAAATCATATCTGCCCCCGGCGAACAGAATATAAGGTTTATCCAGGTTCGCCGCGTTGGCACGAACCGTGCCGCCGCTCCACACGCCATAGTAGCCGAACTTCGAAGCGTCGAAGTTGATGATGTTCGCCGTGATGCCGCCGCCCATCGACAGACCGGCGAACGACCGGTCGGCCGCCTGCTTCGACACATTATAGGTTTGTTCCACGAACGGCAGGATGATGTTGAACAGATTCGGAAAGCCGGCGTTCGCGTTGCCAAGATACGTGGAGTCCGTCGTGACGACGACCGCGGGCTCTGTCAGACCCTGCGCGAGCAGGTTATCCATGATGTTCGGCACGCTGCCGATCGTCATCCAGTCGGACGCGTCCTGGCCGCTGCCATGCTGCATGTAGATCGTTTTGTAAGGCTTTGCCCGGTTCGCGTCGTAGCCGTACGGCAGATACACGCCAAGATACCTTGTCCTGTCGTTGATCTGCGTCGGGATGGCTACATAATCCCACGTGCCTTTTTTTGCCGTCGGTTCTCGGGTTTTCAATCTCGCGCGCCCCCATGAGCGCGTCCTGTTTGTCCGGATCGTTCGGCACATATACCGCGTTGAAGGCGCGCCTGGCGTTGCCCGTCAGGCCGTCCGGCGCGAACTTCGGCGGATTCGCGGGGTCCGGCGCCCAGAAGTTGCGGTTGCCGTCCACGTAGAACCAGTATTGATTGGCCCCGGCCGCGAGCGGCACCTCCGTCACCCAATAGCCGCCTTCGCGCTTTTCCATCTCAACTTCGTATGCGCCGCCTCCTCGCATCAGCCCGTGCTTATACTCGAACGGCGTGTAGACTTTCGTATCGCTTGGATCCGCCCAGTTTCGGAGCAGCATATCGCCCGCGAACGTTACACGGGTAGCGCTTTCATTTTTATACACGAACCGGACGGTATAGCCGGTCGGCGATGCTGAATCCTTGATCACGGTCGGTCCTTCGACAAGCTGCTCTTGAGCCGCAACCGCATTCGTCTTCCCAGCCGGATTCTGGTCGGCCAGTGCCGTCAACGGCATCCCCAATACCATCGCCAAAGCGAGTGCCATCACCGTGAGCTTGATGGAAATGGGGTTCTTGAATAAGAAGTTCATGATTGGATTATCATCCTCTGCGTTTAGATTTTTACTTTCCGCGCAGCAAAGGCGTTCATTCGAATTTTGGGTTTGCGGTGGCTTGAATACGCGCCATCCGCTATGGATTAACGATGGTCAGCTACATTGCTCTGATCGTATACGCCTTTCCCCCTCTCCCTTTGAATAAGGTTTGTGCGCCTGGGTCAAGCAAGACCCAAGTTAGAGCTGCATCAGCAGACTGACCTTGATGTTTATTTTAATAAAACCTAAAACTGTTTACGTTTTCATGATAATTACAATCCTGCCTTTCTGTCAATATTTATATAAAATCTATTTTCCTGTTAATTTCACCAAATCCCCTATTATTATGACACGGTTTATGCATATATGTGTTCATTCCTCCCTTTATAACTCTTCCATCTGTAAGAATATGACGATATTTGTATTTAAAAATCCAGTTTTAACTTTAGGTTTTATTAAAGTATTGGTGTACTTGGAGAGAAAAAAAATAGGCCCTCCGCCGGTTGGGCGGGAAGCCTATTCAGTGTTCGCTTGCTTTCGTTGAGAGCTTTGCGAAGCCGTTAACGGTTGCGGGTTCTCTTGCACTCATTCCACAGCAAACGGGATTTTAATCAGACCCTCGCTCAGTTTCCATAACCGAGCCGCCAATTCCGGATCGATCGCCCATGGACGAACACCGTCCGGACGGGGGCTGTCGGCGGGTACGGCTTCCGCAATATCCGCGTCTTCGCAATAAACGCCGCCCAAGCCTTCAAGTTGCGGGCTGACCGCGCACCATACGCTCGTCGCTGCACCCTGTTCCGCAGTCTTGAACACGGCATATTGTTCGTTGGAAACGGAGTGTCCCCGCTCGTCTTTGATCGGCTTCGGGCCCCGCTCTTCTTCAGTCAAGTCCCGCCCAAGATTCGTTTCGGGGATCAGGCCCGGATGGACTGAGAACGCTCGGACGCCATGCGCCCTGCCCCGTTTATCCATTTCCAAGGCAAACAAGATGTTCGCGCTTTTGGACTGGGCGTAAGCTTTCCATTTGTCATACGCTTTCCGCTCGAAATTCGGATCGTCAAAGTCGACACCCCCCAGCCGATGCCCTCTCGACGAAATCGAAACGACTCGTGCGCCATTAGCACGTTTCAGAGCCGGCCAGAGCCTTGCGGCTAGTTGAAAATGGCCGAGATGATTCGTGGCAAGCTGTGATTCATATCCTCGACGATCGCGCCGAAGAGGAGTCGCCATCACGCCGGCACTATTGATAAGGATGTGAAGCGGCCTGTCCGTAGCCAAAAAACGCTCGGCGAACCTGTCAATCGAGTCAGGATCCATTAAATCCATCGGTATTAATTCTGCACTCGGGATGTCCTTTAGTGCGGTCACCCCTTTCTCAAAGCTTCGTACTGGGACAAGAACAGTCGCGCCGGCATTTGCTAGAACCCGCGTCGTCTCCAAACCGATCCCTGAATATCCGCCGGTCACGATCGCAACCTTTCCCTGCAAGCTTACAGTTCCCAAGACCTCCTTCGCGGTTGTCCGAGAGCCGAAACCAGAATGGATCGGCGATTGATTTACATTTTTGCTCATATCACTCACTGCCTTTCTTGGAAGATGGGACTAGTCTATAATTTAAAGTGAACTTTAAGTCAATACCAAAGTCTTTTTCGAGAAAGAACGTGAGATGTAAAATGGCATATTCCGTAAAGGAAGTCTCGAAGATGTTTAATTTACCCCAACACACATTTCGATATTACGAAAAGGAGGGCTTGCTGCCTGCCATTGAGCGGTTGGACAACGGAAGACGGATTTACCGGGAGTCCGACCTGGCGAGAATTCGTATGATTATTTGCATGCGCGAAGCGGGGATGTCAGTCGACTCGATCAAAGCTTTTAATAGGCTTGACCTGCTCGGCGAGGATACGCTCCCGGATAAGCGCCGGATCATTCAAGAGCAGAAAACTCAGGTCGAAGACAAGATCCAAGAACTTCAAGAACTGCTTGAACTCTTAAACATGAAGCTTGACCATTACGACGAACGAATCGCCAAACGTGGATAGGACGTGACCAAATCTCTGCAAATCGAAGTAAAGGCAGCATGCCGACCGCCATCCCGGATGTATATGCCAGTTATTCCCCCATTTGCCGCTGCAAATTAAAAGGCCGCCTGGATTCAGCGGCCTCTCCTCTGATGAAATGGCTTAATTCAGCCAGAAGCTATAGCTTGCGCTGGATAACGTTCCGGTGTCGGACACGATAAAGTATGCTTTGCTTCCCGGACCAACCGTTATTTGAATCGAATCTAAACCGCCGATGCCGTTATCCCATGGATTAAGGTAAGTGACAGAGCCGCCCGGATTGTGTACCTCTACCCAATAGTTATAATTAACGTCTGAAGGGGAAAGTAGATTTGCCGTCGTCGTGATCGATTGAGCAGTGTTATTTTTGAATACGAAAATATCGGCTTCGCCGCCTTGCAGAAACGTTCCGTAGCCGGATCCGAGACTGACATTAACAGCCGTACTTACCGTATCCCCATATCCATATTGGGCATACGCGGAAGGCACGCCAAACAGCATCCCAAAGATAGACAGCAGAACGACGAACTTTTTCACGAATATACACCTCTCGCCTTCAGATTGAAAAACTGGCCGAGCTGTTTAAAAGCTTCTTTTTTTACACAGCTGATAGCACGACGTCGTCGATGAAGTCGGTGTTGTCTCCGGTTGTCGTACCGACGAAGCTAATCGTATGGGTGCCCGCCGTTGCCGTGAAATTGCTCGTCGTAAGGGCCGCGAACGTACCCGTCGAAGGCGTATAAGTGCCGATCAAGGTCGAATCGAACATGACCTTGAAGGTTTGCGTACCGCCGTAACTCGTTCGTTTGGCCGCCTTAAAGGTGACTTTGTACGTACCCGCCGCCAGACTGACGAGTTGGGACATCGTCCCGCTATTCTGAACGAATGCGGTCTGCACCCCCAGCGGAGCGGCCGAAGCGCCGAAGTCGCCGCCGTTGCGCTGAATGCCCGCATCGCCCGTAAACGTCCAAGTCGCGCCTAATGGCCTGTAAGCGAAGTTCGTGGTGGTCGGCGATTCAAAGCTTCCGTTCGACACGACGCCGGGGCTCGGGGTTTGCTCAGTCAGTTTAATGCCGATAACCGATTCGTACGGCGTCCAAAAGGATAGGGTCGCGTTCCCGCTCGCGTTCGTCGTGAACGAGGTCGTGAAGCTTACCGCCGTTCCGTTCTGCCACAGGCTCGCCTCGTAAGCCGCGGCTACATACGACGTGTTCGCTTTTAATCCGTTAAAATTAAAGTTCAGGTTATCCCCGCCCGAGGTGGATGTATTGACGACCCAAGCGACCGGATTCCCGCTCGCGTTGGTCGCGCCGCCCGCCACGATCGTCGATGCTCCGTTGACCCAAGAGCTGCCTCTCAAGGTGAAAGCGCCGGCCCCGAGTCCCAATTGTTTGGCCAATACGCGATAGGTGTTCATCTTCGGCGTCAGGCTTCCGTTCGAATAGATCGAATAGAAATCCGGATGCGTCGTTTGCTTGTTGAAGGCAAAGTAGCCGGTTCCCGCAGCGTTGTTCCATATCATATCGTTCAATCTTTGGGCGACGTAAGGAATGGCATGAATCGAATCATTGTTCATCGAAGAGCCGATGTACTGCCAATCCCAATTCCATTCGGTGATATAGATCGGCATATTGGAGACGCCGTTCGCGGCGGCCACGTTCCTTAAAGCCTGAATATTCGGCTCGCCGTTAGGGACCATCTGATATTGGTGATAGGACAGGAAGTTGACGTTCGGCTTAATGTTCGCGTCCTGAAGCAAGGCATTCGCCCAGCTCGTGTCCGTCGTCGACAACGAAGGCCCGCCGATCGGAATCGTGGCGTTGACGCTGCGGACCGCGTTGGCCGCATGCGTGTAGATCGCCTTGTAAGCCGCCAAGCTGTTGGCGTAACCGCTATTCGAAATATCGAGGAATTGGGCGAGATCCGGTTCGTTCCAAACCTCGATGAAATCGATCTTCCCTTGGAATCGCTGCGCGATTTTCTTAACGATGTCCTCGTAGACGGTCCAGTTCTTCGGAACGCCGTTATTCGCGTTGTTAGAAGACAACCAAACCACGTTATAGGACAGGATGATCATGGTCTTGAGCCCTTTGTTATGGTAGGTATCCACCCATCCGTACTGGCTCCAATCCCAATTGTTCGGGTCGTCCACGCCGCCCGCGACGGACATGTCCGCCAAATATTGCGCGACGGTCGTATTGGGCAGGATTTGGGATAAATAGACGTCGCGGCGGGCGAAGCTAATGCCTACGGAGCGAAGGGAATCCACGTCGGATGCGCCGTCCAGCTGGTTGATCGCGCCTCCGAAGACGTTCGGGCTGCGTTGACCCTGGCTCTGATTGAATTGAATCGTCGCGGACGTCGCCGCGAAGCCGACCTGCGGAAAGGACAAGAGAATCGTCATGGTCATGATCGCAATTAGCGCCAGCGAGATCCGCTTATTCCCATTCACGCCCTTGAACAAACTGTTCTTCCCGTTAGCCTGGTTCATTGAATTCACTCCTTCGTTTTATGAAAGCGATTTCAACATAAGGCGACTTGCTCGATCATCGTCACCTCCTTTCCATTAATTTACTTGGGTTAGGAACGAGCTGACCAGCTCGCTCGATATTTGCCGGACCCCAGAACGATTCGGTTGTCCTCCCTTACATAATCGACGCCCTCGAACAGCGGCTGCCCGCTTTCGAAGAGCGAGATCGACTCCCGCAAGCGATCCGGCAGCTCGATGACGATCGACCCGTTGACCGGCACGGCGGCTTCCAGCATCAATAAATCCCCGTCCCGCTTCCAGCCGGCGGCATACGTTCCTCTGATCGTCGAGATCTCCGCCTTGGCGAATGCGAGCTTCGAAGTAACCGGCGGCTTCACGACCATTCGCGCGAAAGCGACGGATTGTTCGCACATGCGCAAGCCCGCCACATGCTCGAACATCCAGGCGCTGATGCTCCCGAACATCGGATGATTGCGGGATTCCAGCCCGTCCCATCTCTCCCAGAGGGTCGTAGCGCCGTTTTTGATCATGAAGCCGTATCCGGGATATTCGTCTCGGACGGCCAGCGCGATCGCGGTATCCGTCTCGCCCCAATCGGCCAGCGCGTCGAACAGCAGACCGGTTCCGAAAATGCCCGTATCCACGCAGCCCCCCTTGTTCCTCCGCGTACTGCATCAGCAGCCGGTTTCGGATGACCGGTTCCCGTTCGGGCGGAACGCAGCCGAGCGCGTAAGCGAAAAGATCCGCTCCCTGCCTGCCGATCGAATAGCGATTCCGATCCGGGTCCAGAAACCGCGCATTAAACGCCAAGCAAATATCGGCGTATCGTGCCTCGTAGCGTCGCTGATCTTCTCCACTGCCCAGCACCTGCGCAATGCGTCCGAGCAATTGCGTGACATAAGCATGAAAATAAGTGTTCACGACGCGTTCCGGAAGTTCGATCGAACCCGGGATGCACCAATCGCCCAGGCACCAGCTCCCCGGCTCCTCTCGCTCGACGATGCATCCGTCATCCGTGCAGCCATGGAGATAGTCGACCCATCTCTTCATGCCCTCATAGTGGTCCCGAAGCAGGCTCAAATCGCCGTAAGCCCGGTATGCAAGCCAAGGCACGATGACATAGGCGCTTCCCCAACCCGGTCCGCCTCCGCCGCCGTTAAAGGGAGCGGTATGGGGAACGAAGCCGGTCCGAACGTTCTGCGCGTCGCCGATGTCTTGAACCCACTTCCGGTAAAAGGAGGCCATTCCGAAGTTATACATGGCGGCCTTGGCCGTAATATGGCCGTCCCCCGTGTATCCCAATCGCTCGCGATGCGGGCAATCGCTCGGAACGCCGCCGTGCAGGTTGCTCAGTTGGGACCAACGGTACATACGCTGAATACGGTTAAGCGTCTCGTCCGAGCATTCGAAAGAACCGCCGGAATCGACCGAAGCGTGTACGATAACGCCGATCGCGGCGTCGTCCGCCGGCTCGCCGGGAAATCCCGATATTTCAACGTAACGAAACCCGTGCCAAACGAATCTTGGCTCGTAATCTTCAATCGCGTCGCCTTTCGCAATATAGACGTCATGCTGAATTTGGTCCGTTCCGCCCGCGCTCGTAAAGTCGAGCGTGCCGTCCGGGTGCAGCTCTTCCGCAAACCTGAGGATATAGCGGGAGCCGGCGGGCGACGATCTCACCCGCAATCTGACCCATCCCGAGAAGTTTTGACCCATGTCGTAGACGTAACAACCGTCTCCGAGCTGCGTTCGGCTTATCGGCCGAATCGTGCCCATGACTTTATCCGCCGGAGACTGCTGCGCCCTTAACACACCGCTGGGCGCCGTCATGATTCGGACCGATTGCCAATCCGATTCGTCGAAGCCCGGCTCGCTCCATCCTTCGATCTCGCGCCTGGCGTCATAAACCTCGCCTACGAAAACATTGTCGTACAGGATCGGCCCGCATTCGCAGCGCCAGCTGCCGTCGCTTACGAAACGCTCCGCGCTGCCATCCGCGTATTGAATATTTAATTGAAGCAGGAAACGGGGAGTCCCGTAAGACATTCGGCCTTCGACCGTACGGGCGGTTTGATTGTAAAATCCGTTGCCTAACATCGCGCCGAAACGATGCTTTCCCACGGTCAATTCGGCAGTGATGTCGTAGGCCACGTAATAGACCGACTTTTTTCCGTTATCGTCATAAGGGTAAAGCAATCCTTCGATCGTCCGATCGTCGTAGTCGCTCCAGTTGGGATCGAGCACATGATCGCCGACTTTGCCGCCGTCCAAGTAGAGCTCCCCATATCCGAGGCAAGCGAAGTAAACCACGGCGCGCTCGCACGGCTTGCCGACCGAGAACGTTCCGCGGAATAACGGAGAGCCCGCGATATCCGGCGCGCCGATCCATTGTCCGGACCAATCCGCTTCATGCAGCAGCCCGATATGGAAGGAGGCCGTTTCGCTGGGCTCCCCCCTCGCGATCCGTTTCGTCCCAGGCGACGACGCGCCAATAATAGCGGGTATCGCTCTCCAACCGAATTCCCTCGTAGACGACGTGAAAGCTGTTATTCGAAATGACTTTGCCCGAATCCCAGTGCAAATCGCGCTGCGCGCTCAGCTTCCCCGGATCGTCGGCAACCGTGACCCGATACGCGGTTTGCGACCGATTGCGACCGTCGGCGCTTAATTGCCAGCTGAAGCAAGGCGATTCCGTCTGGATCGCTACGGGGTTCGGCAAGTATTCGCAAAGCAGATGCACCGAAAGAATGTGAATCGCCTCCTCCTTGCGTCGATCATCCGACCTTTTCTGCTATCCTTTGACGCCCGAGAACGCGACGCCCTTCTCGATATACTTCTGAGCGAAGACGAAAATGACGAGCAAAGGAATCATCGAAATAAACGAGCTGGCCATAATCATGTTCTGTTGGACGTTGCTCTGATTTTGCAGATCGTTCAGCGCGACGGTAAACGTCCAATATTGAGGCAGGTTGTTCACGACAAGCGGCCAGACGAATTCGTTCCAAACGGGGATGAACGTCAATACGCCGACGGCCGCGAAGATCGGCACGGATAGCGGAACGACGATCTGAAGGAACGTGCGAAATTCGGAGGCTCCGTCGACCCTCGCCGCTTGCAGGAGCTCCTTCGAGATTTGGTCGAAGAAGCCTTTGAACAGGAATATAACGATGCCCCAGGCGGAATGAGGCAAAATGATCGCCCAAAGCGAATTGACCAGATGCAAATCCTTCATGAGCAAATACAGCGGCAATAGCAGCGAAATATCCGGTATCATAATCGTCGCCAGGAAGAACATGATCCAAAAAGAACTGCCACTTTTTTGTTCGGAATCAGATGAGCGAGCGTATAACCGGCCAATCCCCCGAGCAGCAGCTGTATCGCCACCGAGGACAGCGTCACGATCGCGCTGTTGATGAAATATTTCGTGAATCCAAGCGGACCGGCCGCATTCATCGCGATCTTGTTCACCGAAATAAAGCTGTCGAACATGCGGATCCAGGCTTGTTTCTCCTCGATCGTCGCGACTTTTCCCTGAACGATCTCCGAAGAACCGTAAAAATCCGCGAACCGCGACGAAAGCTCGCTCTCCGCCACGCCCTTCCTGTCCGAAACGTCGCCTCCTCCGTCCCCGTACCAAGTAAACTTGGACAGCTTTTTCTCGCGAATCATCGGAAGCTTGCGATCCATCAACTGATCGGTAAACAACGTGGAAGGAACGATCGAGGGCTGTCCGGCCCGAAACGAGGACGAAGCCGTAAAGGCTTGGAAGATCCTCTTGCCGTCCCGGATGCCGGTAATTCTGACTTCGCCGATATTCTCCCGTATATTCTTCATCCAGGGAAACCAGGTCGCTTCCATGGCATCCTTTTCGTAATCCGCCCGCTCCATCGGTCCAAGTCCCGAATAATCGAGCGTGACCCGGATCGATTGGGGAATCTGAGGGATCCACTTGGGCGGATAGGCGTCGATGTCCTTATCCGATTTGAACGCCGAAGAAACCATCCATAGCACGGGAACAAGGGAAAAAACCGTAAAGAGAATCGTCACCGCGTAAGCCGTAAAGGTAAGAGACCGCTGCCCTTTCTCCGCCATGCGCGTTCGTTTCATATCGCTCAATCCTTTTCAGCGGAGATTTTGTTTTGCAGAACGGTCAATAAAGCGATCACGAAGAACATGAACAAGGACATGGCGCCCGAAATCCCGAAGCGCGATTGCTGGAACGCCGTGTTCACGACCAGCATCGATACGACGGTCGTGCTTCCCGCAGGGCCGCCTTGCGTCATGACGTAAATATTGTCGTAAGCCAGCAGGACGCCGGACATGAAGGCGATGAACTGGATCACGATTATGAAGCGGATGTTCGGCAGCAGCATCGTCCACATTCTTCTCCAAGGACTGGCTCCGTCTACTTTCGCCGCCTCCAAGATTTCCGTCGGAATCGATTTGATCGCCGAATAATAAAGCAGAAGCGAGATGCCGTTGCCCGCGAACACCGCGGGCAATACGATGGCCAGCTTCGTTATATTCAAGTCGTTGAGCCACATATACGGGCCAAGGCCGAAAAATTGGAGCCAATAATTCAGCAAGCCGTAGTCGGGGTTGTACATCCATTTCCAGACGAGTACGCCCGCGACCGCCGGCATGATCGTCGGCAATTGGTACATGAAGCGAAAGAACGCGTTCGCCTTGCGAATATCGCTGAGCAGCAGCGCTTGCACGATCGGTATCCAGAAGGTAAGACCCAGATAAAGCGCAAAAAACACGAACGTGTTGGATACGGCTTGCCAGAAGGTCGACGAGGAAAGAAACTCCGTATAGTTGGCCAGGCCGATGAACGCCCCTGGGGATTGACGATGCTGTAGCGAAAGAAGCTGACGCGGATCATGCTGAACAACGGATAGTATTTAAACAACAAATAGCACAGCACGGACGGCAACAGAAACAAGACGGGCATCCAACGGATGTTCGTTATTCTGGTCATACGGTTCGTTCACCCCTGGAACAGCATCGGGATTCCCTCTTCGAGAGAATCCCGATCCCCCTTATTTTTTTGACTTCCTCGTTATACTTGTCGATGACTTCCTTCTGCGCGAGATCCTGCGCCGTCTGCAGCACGGCCGACAGATCGGTCTTCTCGTCCAGGAGCGCCTGTTGGATCGGCTTGACGATATAAGGGCTCAGGCGCGCTTTAAGGAAATATTCCAGATGCGTGTCTTTCGCAGCCGATTGAACGCCGCTCACGACCTCCGCCGGGAGTCCGTCGACGAAATCCGTCACGTCGACGTCGGTCCGGACGGATAGCAGGTTCGGGAACATGCCGTTGTCCTTGTTGTATTGCAGCAACGATTCGAGGTATGCTTTCGATGTCACATAGGTCGCATACGTAAAGGCCGCCTGCTGCTTTTCGGGAGAAGACTTCGGATTGAGGATCCAGTAGCTTCCGCCGACCTGCGCCGGCGCTTTGCCGGAAGGACCGACCGGCAAGGCGGAGAAGCCGATGTTGTTCAGGTCCATGCCTTTGGCTACGAGGCCCCCGATCCAGTCGGATCCCGCGATCATGGAAGCCGCGCGTCCCGTATAGAAGTCCTTCTGATTGTCGTCAAGGCTCTGTACGACGTTCTTCTGCGTCGCTTTATACTTGAATTTTAAGTCTTTGTAGTATTGCAGGGCTTTGATCGTCGCGTCGGACGTGAACGTCAATTTGGCCGTGCCGTCCGGCTGCTTCTCGGTCAGATCGCCGCCCGCTTGCCATACGTAGTACTCGAAGAACCAATCCGCCCAATCCATGCCGAGGATCGCGTAGCCGTAAGTCCCCTTGGCGGCGTCCGTCATCTTCTGCGCGGCCGCTCCGAACGAGTCCCAGTCCTTCAAGGCCGCAGCCGGGTCGAGTCCCGCGTCGGCGAACATCTGCTTGTTGTACAAAAGTCCCGTGACGTACATATCGTTCGGAACGCCGTAGATTTTGCCGTCCACCGTTGCGGCGTTCAGGGACGAAGGCAGATAGCCGTCCTTCCCTTCGAAGCCGTTCCAAAGATCGGTAATGTCTGCCGCAATGCCCTGCGCGATGTAAGATTCCATGTCCGGATACGGGTTCTTGTAAAGATCGGGCTGCTCCCCGCCGGCTACCGCGGTCATGAATTGCTCGCGTTCTTTCTCTTTGGTCTGCTCGACGTGAGTGACCTTGATGTTCGGGTACTCCGCTTCGAAAGCGGCGAAAGCCTCTTCCTTAAAGGCTTTGTCGGCCGCGTCCGCGCTCGGTTTATCCCACACGACGATCTCTACGGGCTCCGCTTGCGCGGAAGCGCCCGGAGATTCGGAGGCCGATGCGGCGGCGCTGCTCCCAGGGGCGGCGTTCGTACTCGGAGACGCGTTTCCAGACGCGTTGCCGTTACCGTTGTTCCCTCCGCATGCGGCGGTCGTTAAAGCGATCGTCAGCAACAACATGGATGCAGCGGACATGCGTATCTTCTTTTTCATTCTAGCCAGCTTCCCCCTCGTGTACGTTTCGTCTTGCTTGTTTAAATTATAGGTCCGCCCATTCGAAGGTTTAAGCGAATATCTTAACGTTTTATTCCGATTCGATATGAAATTTTTAAGTTGAATGTAAGCGTTCCCGGTATTGCTTAGGCGTCTCGCCGTAACACTTGCGAAAGACGCTTCCGAAGTAGGCTGCGTCTTCGATGCCGACTCTTTCCCCGATTTGATGGATTTTTAAATCCGTGTCGCTTAGCAGCTCGGCGGCCATCTTCATTCGCAGCGAGGTTAAATATTCGATGAAGCTTTCGCCGTATTTTTCTTTGAACCGTTTGGAGAAGTAGTTCGGATGAATGGAAAACCGCTCGCCGATGGACTGCAGGGATAAAGGCTCGGCGAAGTGATGATCGATATACGCCCGCACGACCTCCATCACCTCTTTGCCCGACCGGTCTCCGCTTCTGGCAAGAACGCCGATCACGTTCGAAGCCAAACCGATCATCCGTTCTTCGATTTCGCCGATTCGCGTGACCTGCTGCAGCCAGCGCAGCAGATCGTCCAACTCGCCGATCGTCCATTCCGCGTTTACGGCATTGGCAAGCAAGTACTTGTTGAACAGCAGATAGAGATCGACGCAAAACCATTCGATTTGCACGAAAACGGAATTCGAATCCTGCGCGATCGCGCCCAGGCGCCGTTTCGTCCATCGAATGATTTGATCCGCATCCAGACGTTCCAGCCATTCCGCGAGCAATTTGCCGTCCTCGCTGCCGATGAGGGATTGCCTGTTTGCCTTATAGGGGAGCTGCGCGGTCCAATGCGACACCCTGTTGCCGCCATGGAGCACTGCGTTCCGAGCCGATTGCTTCGCTTCGCGGTAAATCTCCTGGATGCGGTCAAGCTTATCCGCGAACGGACCGATCCCGACCACCGCGTTGATTTTCAAATACTTGCGAACGCCGTAAGCGACCGTGTCGGCTGCGGAAAGGACGATTGAGCGATCCTGGCCCGCTTTGAGACCGAACACATAGACGAATTCGCAGCGGTTGAGCGAGCTATGAACGAGCAAGCCCGCGACGCCTCCGGCCTTAAACCCTTCCGTAATGATGTTTTTTACCGAGAACCAAATCAGGTCCTCTTCGTCCTCAGCGAACGAATAATGGGGCAATTTGACCGGCTCCACCTGCAAGACGACCGATGAAAAAGCAACGCAGCCGACGGACAGTTCGTCCAAATACGGATCCGCGATGTTCGTTTCCTCTTCGTTCAATAGCCGCGTGAGCGATTGTCTTCGCGCCGCTTCCTGCCCCGTCTCCGCTTGCTGCTGCAGCTTTAAGACCATTTTGTCGCGGTAGTTCTCCGCCTGCAGCCGTTCGATCAAGCCGCTCAAGGCCTCGTATAGTTCATCGTCCTCCACCGGTTTTAAGAGATAATGGCTCACGCCGTAGCCGATCGCCTTCTTGGCGTATTCGAAATCGTCGAATCCGCTCAGAATGATATATTCCATCCGCGGGTACAAGGTCTTGGCGTTGCGAATGAACTCCAAGCCGTTCATTTCCGGCATCTGGATATCCGTCAACACGATATCCGGCTTCGCCGATCGAACCAATTCAAGCCCCGATACGCCGTCGTCGGCCTCGCCCGCGAATAGCAGCGGCAATCCCGTCTGCCGAATTTTATGGATAACGCCCTGGCGTATGATCGGCTCGTCGTCAAGAACGATGTATCTCATTCTTCGTTTCCTCCCTTATGCACCTTGTTCCTTAACGTCAATGTAAACGTCGTCCCGTACGCGCTGGTGCTTTCGAAAGAAACGCCGCAATCGTCGCCATATAGCAGTCTGATCCTCGACTGAACGTTCAGCAAGCCGATGGAAGAACGGTTTTCGACCGTCGCTCCGTTTTTAGGCGTTCCGGCCAATCTTGCAAGGAGCCATTCCTGTCTTTCCGAATCGATCGGCATGCCGTTGTTCCAAATTTTCACCTGCACGCGATCTCCGTCTTCTCTTGTCGCTTCGATTCTGACGATTCCGGATTGACGGCTTCGGCTTACGCCATGGAGAATGCTGTTCTCCACGATCGGCTGCAGAAGCATCTTCGGAATCGGCGCTTGCTCCAACCCCGGTTCGACGTAAACCGAATAATCGAATTTCTCGTCGAACCGGATCTTCTGAATAGACAAATACAAACGGATTTGTTGAATTTCCGCCCCCCATCGTCGAGATATCTTCGCCGCTGATGTTGTAACGAAACATTTTGGCGAGCGATCTGCTGATAAACGATATTCTGGCATCTCCGTCGATGGCGGATAAACTATCGATGATGCCGAGCGTATTATAAAGAAAATGTGGATTGATCTGGGATTGCAAGCTTTTGATTTCCGCGTTTTTCTTGATGATTTCAGATTCGTATACCTTCATAATCAGACGGTTGATTTCCTTGGCCATTCGGTTGAACGACGACGTGATGTATCCCAACTCGTCATAGCTTCTAACCGGGAGGCTAACCTTGTAATTTCCGACTTCGATCGCCTTCATGCCTTTGCTTAATTCTTTAAGAGGCGTAATCGTCCGAGAATAGAACACCCCGGCTAACAGCATGGAGAAAAGCAAGCTTAAGGATCCGAATAACAGGGTACTCTTCGTAAAATCGTTCACCGGTTTAATGAGCAGCTTCACCGGCATCATCGTCACGAGCATCCAGTCGGAACGCTCCAATTTCTCGTATAGGACCAAAGCCGATCCAAAATCCCTTTTTGAATAGAAGTGTCCGCCTTTCGCTTTCTTGACGGATTTCAGATCTGCGGGACTAAGCAGGGATTCGCCCCTTTCCGCCGGAACGAGGGAATGCACGATGGTACCATCGGTCGCCTTGACAATATAAGTACGGTTAGACTGGTCTCCTTCTACTTTCTTGAACCATTGATCTAACGAATAGAAAGACAGATTGTACATCATGACGCCGATGATCGGACCCGGAGAAGTGAGCGAGATGCTGCGAATGGCCTGCGCAAAAGTGAGCGTTTGCTCCATCTGGTCCGCGTTCAATCCGTAAATGGTCGACGGCACCCATACGCCTTTGCCGCTGGCTTCGATGGCGATGCGGGCGATGCGCGCCTTCTCCTCCGGCAGCATATCCGGGATCGCGTTTCCGGCTCTTAGGGAAAATCCGTTTAATTGGTCGACGGTAATGGACCAAACGATGGGGTTGTCGTTCACGTAAATCGTAAAATCGCCCGTGTATTTGCTCAGCGCGTCCGGATTGCTGCCCATGCTTTGGACGAACTTCTGAAATTCAAAATCCCTGAAGTTGCTCCAGGCGAAGCCGCGAACATTCTCCAAATAAGAATTGAACGCGACCGCGGACTGCTGCATCGCTCTTTCGCTTGTCTCGACGGCCTGCCTTTTTTAAATCCCCCCGCCGTACGGGAATAAAAATTCGCCACGAGCGCCGACACCGTGAGCACGATAATGAGAAAGGACGTCAGCATCATTTTTCGGTACATGGATCTGCCGAAATAGCGGAAAATAAACAACGCAACCAGAGCCCGTCACCCTCCTAATCGAACTTGCTCTCTTGTCTACATCTTACATCAAATCCCGGTTCTTTTTTTTCAATCGTTCGGGCCCCGGAATATGAAATTATGAATGAAAGAATATGAAATTCATAAGGTCCGCGATATCCCGGTAACGTAATGAAACCGACCGCCCAAGCCCTTCAAGGAAGAGCGCGGACGGACGGTTTCATTCGCGGCCAATCGTTATGAATAAATGGTCTTCCGGTAACGGGCCAGTCCGAACATATAGAGCCCGTACGCTACGAACCCGAACGCCGCTACGCCGAGCAGCCAGCGGCCGTACGGCTGCAGCGCGAGCTCGGCGAGCGCGTCGTCCATGCCTTTCGTTTCTTCAGGATCGGAAAAGACGGCGGTGCGTACGAGAAAATAACCGATGAGGCCGAATACGACGCCCCTGGCACACAGACCGAACTTCGCCGTAGCCGCAAGGTATCGATACATAGCGGGTTGTATTTTATCCAATTTGAATGAGTCCGTAAAAGAGTTGCGTATCGCTTTGACCATCTCAATAATCCCATATATAGCGAAGCCAAGTCCGGCTGCAGCAATTAACGAAGCGCCAAGCGGCTGCCGCAGAAGTACGGCTGTCAGCGTCTGTTCGTTGTTATCCGAAGACGGCCGGCCGCCCAAGATCGTATTCGCCGCCTGATAGGTGATTACCGAATAGAAGATACCTCCGCCAAAACGAGAGGCGCGTACGAGGATTCCTTTTACGTCCCCTCCCTCGCCGTCCGGATCCGCGAATGCTTGGACAAACCGCCAAGCCGAGAATCCCGCCAGCCCGACGGCAAGTATGAGCAGGAGAATGCCGCCTAACGGCTGTGCGCCGATCGTCTCAATGGCACCCTTCGTATCCGACGTTTCCTTTCGATGCCCGACCGCGGTCATCATTGCCAATGCCCCGATTATGATATAGACGGTCCCTTTAGCCATGTAGCCCGCTCTGGCGAACTTATCGATCGCAGGCAACGCTTCGTGAATCGCCTTTCGCGATTTCGTTGTAGTCGAATCGTTTATATGCATGTTCTGCGCGTATTTTTCCGTTTGAAGGCCGCTCATCGTTCGGCGAAATTTTTAGTCTTCGCCTTCCCTCCCCCGCTGATTTATGCGTCCCTTTCGGTCACCATTTCTGGATTTTCATCTTGAAGTACCATTTGCCGGACATGTCGATATATCCGTTATCCGTCTTTGTCACGGCCCATGCGACATGATTTTGATACTGCTGGATCTCAGTGAATTGGAACGGCGTCAGCGCTTTGCCCGTCTGCTGGATGACCGCCCACAGACCGTTTTTCTTGACGCTTGCCAAGCCTTCCTGGAAAGTTGAAGCGTCCTCGTACTGCGCCGCGATGACAAGTTTGCCGGAGAGGTCGGCATAGCCCCATTTGCCATTCAGTTTGACAGGTGCCAATCCGGCGTTCGAGAAGCTTTTCGCTTCCTCATACCGAGGCTTGATCTTCCACGCGCCCGACTTGTCGATGAAGCCCCATTTGCCATTTTGCTTGACGGGTGCCGTCTGTATCGCAGCGAAGGCGCCGGCAGCGGCATATTGGGCTTTGACGGCGAATCGGCCCGTCGAATCGATGAAGCCCCATTTACCGTTCGTCTGCACGGCTGCCAATCCGTTCTCGAATCGCTGAGCGGCCGCGAATTGCGGCTTGATCTTCATTTTTCCGTCCAGCCCGAGATAACCCCACTTGCCGTTCACCAAGACAGGAGCGAGGCCGTTCGCGAATGAATCGACATTGGTGTAGCGGTCCTGATTCAACGGCTTGCCGTCCGTTCGGACAAAATGCCAGCCATCCTGGAGCTTTACGCCGGCCCTGTCCTGGTGGAAGTCCTTCACGATTATAAAATTGTCCGAAAACGCCGGCTTGCCGTCGGTCTTAATGAATGTCCACAGATTGTTGGACGCTCGCTGTACCGCCGCCTTGCCCTCCGAGAACGGCTTCACGCGCAGGTAAAGCTGATTGTCCTTAATTACGTTCCCCTTTTCGTCCAAAAATGTCCAGGTGCCAGGATCTCTCGGAATAGGGAGCGCGTAGTTGACGGACGGCACCGTAAAGGGCACCGGCGTCGGAGGCAGTATGTCGGCTCCCGCATTCGAGATCTCCCCGTTCCGGTTGCTGCCCCACTCGTATAGCGTGCCGTCCTGCTTAAGCGCTACGATGACCTCTTCCCCGCTCGTTATGTCGATGACCTGATCGATGCCGGTCAACAGAATCGGCTTTGGCGTAATCTTTTTCGTGCCGTCGCCGACCTGCCCATAGTCGTTCCGGCCCCAAGCCCAGACTTGGCCCTCCTTCGTGAGTGCATGCGTCTTGGACACCTTGACGATGTTCTCAAGGCTAGGAAGCCGCTCCGGATCGTCAAAGTAGGCGTATTCCGTAGACCCCGTTCCCAAGCTGCCCTGGTAGTTGATGCCCCACTTGGCGACCGTGCCGTCCTGCAGGATCGCGATCTCATCCGACAGCGATTGCACGCTGCTCAAACCCTCGAATCGCACGGGCTCGGCCGAAGGCGCCTCCTTGCATACGCTGTCGCACTTGAGCGCGGCTCCCCATCTCCATACGTTGCCGTCGGAAGTGACTGCATAGCCTTCGTTAAATGTCGCATAGATGGCCGTGACCCGGGGCAGAGATTGGATCTGCACCGGTTGCGATTCCTGCGCGCTGAAGCGCCCGATGCCCAGCTGTCCCTTTTCGTTTGCCCCCCATCCCCAGACTGTGCCGTCCTCTTTTAAGGCAAACGTATAGTAAGCGCTGTCCGCAATAGCCTGAACATGGTCGATACCTTGCACCTGCATCGGTTTAGCCGAGAAATCGAGCTTGTCCGGATCGACGCCCAGCGCGCCGGCCGCGTTCGACCCCCACTTCCAGACCGTTCCGTCCTTTTTGACGGCGGTCGAATGTCCGTATCCGGCGGAAATAAGCTTCACATCGCCGATCCCCTTTATCTTCGCGGGCACGACCAGATAGCTCTGATCCGATTCGCCGAGCTGATTCCCGATGTTCGTGCCCCATCCCCACACGTTGCCGTCGGTGTCCAGCGCCAGAAAGTGATAATATTCTCCAGCGACGTCGGTAAATATAGGCTTCGATTCGTTTGCATCGGCATTCTCCGCATATTGAGCGCACGCCCCGAACAGTAAGATGCCGAGCAGGGGAACCATAAGTCTAGCGATTGTAAGCCTTAATCGAAGAGACATGCCGAGACCCCCTTACAATGTAATTCAAAATGCTAATATTGAAAGCGCAAAAAAGACTCACCTTTATATTCCCCCCACCGCTAATACGATGAAGCCTCGCCAAATGTGGGCGTCGGTTCAGGCCAAAAAAATAAAACGCCTCTACACGAGGCGCTTAATCATTTTCTATCCTTGCTGTCCTTCGATGACAACCAACAGCACCGCTGCAGCCAGTCCTAACCTGCGGTCCAATTGGTTGCCCTTATCGAGAGAGAAGTCCAGCTTCAGTTTACCGACGAAAGGATTGAGGTCTTGCTTGAACAACGCAACAGGCGCGCCGCCCATCTCCACATGGAATTTTTGCGGTATCAAATTGGTCAAAAACCTTCTTAGCAGTGCCATGAGCGCGCTGTCTTCCTTTATGAGCCCGATCTCTCTCTCGCTGGTATCCAATATGGCCCATTCGTCCTTCAGCATCGACTTCACGCCCTTACGGCGAAGAGAACCGAGGCTTTCTCCGGTGGTCGAGTCGACGACGTCATAGATCGCGGAGAAATCGATGATGCTGCGCGCCTGAATCGAGATGAGCTCTTCCTGCATCGTATCGTCGGAAAACAGCCGAATATCTTCTTTTAGCTTGAACGCCTTCATTTGCGAAAATAATACCGGTTGTCCGCTGCCGTCGAAAATATCGATCTTTGCCCCCACCAACGACATTACTTGTTTTCTGACAAGGTATTGCGTATGCGTAAACTTAGGATTCATGGATAGCCTCCAGTGACTTGATTTTCATCTTAAATTCGACAAAACGATGGAAAACCCCTCCTAAAGGAAGGAAAACGACAGCCGCGCTTATGGGCCGGCTGCCGTCGTATGCTTAACGAAGGTTTAATACGTCACACCGTCACGCGCAGCGAATCCACCAGCATGTACGTGCCCGTCTTTTTTGACGGCCTTGATCGTATGGGTGCCGGCTGCCAATCCGCTTGTGCTGTAGATCGGCTGATTGACAAGGCGCGTCGCGTTGTACGTGTTCACCGTCGTCTGCAGGACGTTGTCGATATAAATGTCGATGTTGCCCTGATCCGATGCCTTCTCGCCCAACAGTTCGATCCCCGTTCCGTTAAACGTGTATTGCATGTAATCGTTGTTGGCGGCCGTGAACTGCACATCGTCGTTGTAATCCCCGTAGCCGCGGCTCGCGCTCAGGGACCAGGAGCCGGAGTACGTTATGCCTGCGTCCGTATTGTTCAGCTGAATGCGGCTGCTGCGGACACTCAGCTTGTCGAGCAGCATGTACGTACCCGACTTCTTCACGCCCTTGATCGTATGGGATCCGCTTGTCAAGCCGCGGATGCTGTAGACGGTCTGCTGCGCGAGCCGCGTCGCGTTGTAGGTGCTAACCGTCTGCTTGAAGACGCCGTCGACGTAGATGTCGATATTCCCTTGCGAAGAATCCTTCTCGGTAACGAGATCGACTCCCGTCCCATTGAAGGCATATTGGAAATAATCGTTGTTCGTCATCGTGTAATGGACGTCGTCGTGGTAATCTCCGAAGCCGCGCGCGGTACTGGTCGACCAGGAACCCGAGTACGTGATGCTAGCGTCCGTATCGTTCACTTCGATCGGCGCAGCTATGTTATACGAAAGCTTGTCGAGCAGCATATACGTACCGGTCTTTTTCACCGCCTTCAACGTATGGACGCCGTTAGCGAGCCCCGAAGCGCTATACACCTTCTGCTGCGTCTGCCGCGTCGCATTGTACGTGCTGACCGTCTGCTTCAGAACGCCGTCGACATAGATATCGACATTACCCTGCGACGAATCCTTCTCGGTATACAGATCGATGCCCGTTCCGTTAAACGCAAATTCGAAATAGTCGCCGTTCGTCTGCGTATAGTGAACGTCATCCTTAAAATCGCCGAGCCCGCGATTCCAGCTCCGCTGCCAGCTTCCCGTGTAGGAAATGCCCGTATCGTCGTCGTTTACGACGTTGGCGCCGCCGTTCGATACGACGCGCAGCATTCGGGACGCATGCGGAGCGAGATTAACGGAGCTGTAACCTGTCGCGTACGTGCCGAGGTCGGAATGCGTCCACAGATCGCGGACCGTCGCCGAGCCGTACAGGCCGATGTCGCTCCAGTTCGCCGTCACCGTCGCCGCAGCGCTGCCGAGATTGAACAGAGCGACCGTATAGCTGCCATCCCCGTTATTGGCGTACCATACCTGCTGGTTGGTCGCGGTCGAGACCGGATGCGCCGGGCGTCCCGCCTGATTGACCGCGATCACCTCGTCATTCGTCAACAACCCGATGCCGAAGCTGTCCAGATTGGTCAAGTCGTTGCCCGTATAGAGCTGCGCCGACGACATCGACCATAACGTCATCGCGGTTCGCCGCTCGTCCTGGGTCAGGCCGTCCATCGCTCCGTTGCCGACGTTCAGGGAGTCGAAGTCGTTCCAACCGCCCGGCCTCGCGTCGCGCCACCAGACTTCTGCGTCCGGAAATAGGCGGGCGATGTTGTTCCATTCGGTCAGCTTCACGCCTGGCTGATAAGCTTCGACGTCCCAATCGACGCGCCAGCCGTTGGCGTACTTCTTCCAGTAATCGACATAGCTATGGTCGAGCGCCCACGAGAGCTCGAACCAGATGCCATGCGGCGCCAGCGCGGTCGCCCACGCCTTCACGTCGTCGCGCGCGTCGATCGACGTATCGTTATGGCCGGAGCCCGGCGTCACGCTGTCGAACTTCACGAAGTCGATGCCCCAGGACGCGATCAAATCGGCGATGGAGTTGATGTAGCTCTGGGCGCAAGGATTCGAGAAGTTGATCTTGTATCCGATGTTCCAGTAGTCCGATGTCGTAAGCGGCTGGACGGCGATATCCTGCATGTGACAGGAAGTCGTGCCGTAAATCGGCAGATTGGCATTGTAAGCGTCCTTCGACAGCCCTGGAATGAGGTATATGCCGATTTTCTGTCCGTTATTGTGCACGTAGTCGATGACGTCCTGAAAGCCGTTCGGGTAAAGCGTCGTGCTCGGGACCGGCCGTCCGTATCCGTCCATGCTTCCGTTCCAGCCCGCGTCGATGTTGATATATTCGTAGCCGTGCGACTGCAGCGTGGCATGCATGGCATCCGACTGCGCCTTGATCTGGGCGGCCGTGATAAAGGGAGTGCTGCCCGAATAAACCTGCATGCTGTAGCTGCTCCAGCCCATATAGGGCTTCTGGCCGAGCCCATTGATGGCGGCGCTTGCGACTTGCGCTTGCGGAATCGCGATGCCCGCTTGTGCCGCGAGAAGGGCAATGGTCAGCAAGAGGATGCGAAGCTTGGACGAAAAGTTGAACATGACGAACATCATCTCCTTTTGAATGGGTCGTGAAGCCACGAACAGACCGCGAAAGGGCGCGTTGTCTTCCCTTCGGCCGCCATGCAGCTGCCTACCGTACGCTCCGCAACATCCCCCCTTTCCCAGTCAGGCTGACTCTTGAGCAAGAAATACCATGTAAAATCCAATATATGATAACGCTTACATAACAGGCTAGATTCATTATGTAAGCAATATGGCTTTAAAAATAGGTACAATTGCGCTTTTCGGCGTACCGATGTCCGATTTTCCGATAGAACCTGAACAAAAGCGGACGGAGAGACACTGGCTTCAGTGCTTCCCGTCCGCTTATGGTTTGATGGCGTGCTATGGCGTGTTTGGTTCATCACTTCATTTAGTAGTCTCTCCGCTTATGGAAACGAAACGCAACTGGCCTTAGCATGAAAAACCGGAGCGTTCGTAGACGCCGAGTGCCGCTTGAACGGCTTCGCCGGCAGGGAGCCGGAATCCGCAGCGCAGCAGCGTCGCCTCCAGCGCGCCGAGCGTATGCAAGACGTTCGTCTGCCTGCAGCTGTAGCCCATCGTGCCGATCCGCCATATTTTCCCTTTGAGCGGACCGAAGGCCCCGGCGATCTCGATGCCGAAGCCGTGCAGCAGCATGCCGCGCACGCGCTCGCCGTCGACGCCTTCGGGGACGACGACGCAGGCGACCATCGGCATCTTGTTCGCCGGATCGCCGAACAGCTCGAGACCCATGGCCGACAGGCCTGCCGTAAGCGCCGACTCGTGAAGGCGATGGCGGGAGAAACGGGCTTCAAGCCCTTCCGACAATGCGATTCGAACGCCCTCCCGCAGCGCGTACAGCATGGAGGTCATCTCCGTGTGGTGGTTCAGACGATGCGGGCTCCAGTAATCCTGCAGCTGGCCAAGGTCCAAGTAGTTGCTGCGTATGGGCGCCTCTTGTCCGGCGCGGTCTTCTTCGACAGAGATACGAAGTCCACGTTCGATCCGCTTGCGGGCAAGCAGCTTCCGTTCGGCCCGATCGTTGTACGTCAGCGGCGCCATGCCCGACGGAATCGACAAGCACTTCTGCGTGCCGCCGACGACGACGTCCAGCAGCCACGCGTCGGTGTCCACCGCCGTCCCTCCGATCGTCGCGACCGCATCGACGACGAGAAGCGCGTCGACCTCGCGGCAGACAGCTCCGATGCCGCCGAGCGGCTGCATCCGCCCGGTCGAAGTCTCGCCGTGAACGAGCGCGACCAGATTCGGCCGCTCCCGCCGGATCGCCTCCGCCAGCGTCTCGGGCGGGAAGACGCTCCCCCCACTCCCGCTCCATGGCGATCACCTGCGCGCCGCAGCGCTCCGCAATCTCGTACAGCAAATAGCCGAAGCGGCCGATGATCGGAACGAGGACGCGGTCGCCGGGCTCGATCAAGCTGACGAGCGCCGCTTCGAGGCCCGCGCGGGAAGTTCCGTCGATCGGATACGCCCGGCGATTCTCCGTGCGGAACAGATGCCGAAGCAGCTGCATCGTCTCGTTCATCAACGTCGTGAATTCAGGATCGAACTGACCGAGGATCGGATAGGACAGCGCCCGAAGGACGCGCGGATCCGCCTCGACCGGTCCGGGCGTCATGATGATCCGCTGGGATGGCGACAGCTCCGGATACAGACTCCGATCGAATTGATCGTTCAAATCGGCCACTCCTCTTCGTAGGCTAAGGCGTAGAGACAGGCGGTCAGCGCCGCGGCCCCTTCGGCCAGGAGCGCAGGGGACGTATATTCGTCCGGGGAGTGGCTCACCCCGCCCCGGCTCGGGACGAACAGCATCGCGGCCGGGCAGATTCGCGCGAACAGCTGGGCGTCGTGGCCCGCGCCGCTGACCATGGACCGGACGGACAGGCCCTTGTCGAGACAGACGCGCTCAAGCAAAGAAGCGAGGCCCGCGTGCATCGGCGTCGGCTCGGTCGTCAACCATGCCCGCCGCTTCAGGGCGAGGCCCCGACCGGCGGCGATCGCCTCGAACCGTTCAAGCGTCGCTCCGGCGAACCGATCCAGCGTCTCTTCTCGGTCGTGGCGAAGGTCCAGCGTGAACCGGACTTCCCCCCGGGATCACGTTCGGCGTATTGGGGACGACCTCCAGCCTGCCGACGGTTGCCACGAGCGGGTCTCCCGCCTCGGTCGCCGCGCGTTCAAGCGCCGCGATCATCTCGGCGGCGCCGGCCAGCGCGTCCGACCGCATCGACATCGGCGTCGTGCCCGCATGATTGCTCGCGCCGGACACCGTGAGCGCGTACCGTCTCTGGCCGACGATCGTCGTGACGAGACCGATCGCGTGCCCGGTCCGCTCCAGGACGACGCCCTGCTCGATATGAAGCTCGACGAAGGCGCCGAGGCCGGTCCGCAGGCAATCCGGCAGATCGCCGCGTCCGAATCCGCTCGACGTCATCGCCGCCTTCAGCGTGATGCCGTCCATGTCGACGGGGCCGGAGGCGTCCTCGAGCCGGTAGGCGCCCGTCGCATTGCCGGAGCCCCAGTACGCGAGCGGGAACCGGCTCCCTTCCTCTTCGCAGAGCGAGACGACTTCCAACGTTCGCCGCGGCGCGCCGCAGGTGCGCTTCAAATAATCCAGCGCCAACAGCCCCGCCGCGATCCCGTATGCCCCGTCGTACCGGCCGCCGGAGCGGACGGTATCGATGTGCGAGCCGGTCAGCACGACGGGCGCGCCAGGGAGCGACCCCGGCAGCCGGCCGTACAGATTGCCGACCCGGTCGAATCGAGCCTCGAGACCGGCCATTCGCATCCTCTCGGCCAAAAACGTCTGCGCGTCGAGCCAAGGCTGCGAGTAGAGCAGTCTCGTGACGGCGCCCCGTTCGTCGGCGCCGAAGGCGGCCAGGCGCTCCAGCAAAGGGGTTAATTCGGCGAATGCGTCCGCCTTCGGACCGGCTTTCATGCGCGCCCTCCTTTCGGTTGCCGTCAGGATGAATATCGAACGAGCGGATTATCCGTCGGCATGCCCGGGGCCGGGTATCGCGCCGAAGTGCCTGCCGGCGCCGGGACAGACGATGCCGTCCTCCGCCGCGTAGACGGTCGTTCCCCGGCATATGGCGGCGACCACCTTGCAGCTGAGACGCCTCCCGATGTAAGGACTGTGAGGGTGCCGATGCAGCAGCTCGGCGCGAGCGATCGTGCGGGGGCGGGAAGGATCGACGATCGCCAGGTCGGCATCGAAGCCGACGGCGATCTCGCCCTTGCGCGGATAGAAGCCGAATCTTCGGGCGGGATTGGCCGACAGCAATGCCGTCAATTGCGTGAGCGGCATGCCGCGCTTCGCCCACCCTTCTTCGAGCATCAGCTCCAGCGTGTGCTGCGCGCCGGCAATGCCGCCCCAGGCGTCGAAGAACGTCAGCCCCGGACCGAGCTTCATCTCCTCCGGACAAGGCGAATGATCGGACGCGATCAAATCGATCTCCCCGGCCTTCAAAAGCGCCCACAGCGCTTCGACCCGCGCGGCGTCCCGCAAAGGCGGGGCGCACTTGGCGACGGGACCGAGCGCCGCCATATGCCGATCCGTCAGCGTTAAGTAATGCGGGCAAGTCTCCGAACTGACGTCCATCCCGCGACCGCGCGCACGCGCGACTAGCCGAGCCGCCTCGGGCGAGCTGATGTGGACGAAGTGCAGCCGGCAGCCCGTAGCTTCCGCCAGCGCAAGCGCCTCCGCCACCGCGGACGTCTCGGCTTCGACGGGCCGGGAGGCGGCGTAATCGAGCGGACCCATGCGCCCTTCGCGCCGCATCCGATCCGCCAGGCCGGAGGTGATCGCCTCGCTCTCCGCGTGCAGCGCGAGCAATCCGCCGATCTGGGCGATCTTCTCCATGCCGGCGCGCAGTTCCGCGACATCGACTTCGCGGAACCGTCCTTCGCCTTCGCCGCCCGGATTGGACATGAACGCCTTGAATCCGACGACGCCGGCGTCCGCCAGCTCCCGCAGATGGTCCAGGTTCCCAGGCACGAGGCCGCCCCAGAAGCGGTAATCCACGGCCGAGCTGCCGGCCGCCAACCGCTCCTTCTGACGCAGCGCATCCAGATGCACAGTCGGCGGATTGCCGTTAAGCGGCATATCCGCATAGGCGGTGCAGCCTCCGGCGGCAAGCGCCGCGGTCCCGGTAGCGAAGCCCTCCCAGTGCCCGAAGTTCGGCTCGTTGAGATGGACGTGCCCGTCGATGACGCCGGCCATGACGAGGCAACCGTCCGCCATGATCGTCCGGGCGGCCAAGCGCTCGTCGATGCTGCCTTCGATCGCCGCGATCGCACCGTCCTTCACCGCGATGTCCGCTTCGACGACGTCGGCGGGCAGGACGACCGTCCCGCGCTTGACGAGTAGATCGTAGCGTTCGCTCATGGCCGGTCAACTCCCTCGATACGTGCTATAGCCGCCTGGCGCGACCAACAGCGGAATGTGATAATGCGCATCCGGGTCGTCCACGCGGAAGCGGACGGGCACCGAACCGAATATCGGCTTGTTGTTCGAGTCTTTCCCGTCCGCCGCTCTGCAGAAGTAATCGTTCGCATCGAACGTTAGTTCGTACACGCCCCGTTCCAATCCGCCATCCGCGAGCAGCGGCTCCTCCAGCCGGCCGTCCGCGTTCGTCTCCGCCTCCGCGAGCAGCAAGCCCGGCGGACCCTCGGCCTCATCGTCCGCGAGTCGGCGCAGCCGTACCTTGACGCCGGCGGCCGGCCTCCCTTGGGACAAATCCAGCACATGCGTCGTTAGGCGGCCCTTCACGACGGCATCTCCGGCGCCGACAGCAGATCGTCCCGGGTCATCGAGAAGCCCTGGAAGCCGTACGGCGGACGAGGCTCCGTGAACACCCCGGCAGATGTTCCATTTGCGGGCTCGATCACGGCTTCCCACGTGCGGTTGTTCGATTCGAACCGGACTTCGGCGAGCTGGGGAAAGCGGGTCAGGATGCGCTGGCCGATCAGCCATATCAAGTATTGGATCGAGGGGGGTGGCGAATTCGTAAAAAACGTTGTGTGCGATATCGCGAATCTGCTCGGCCGCCACGTACCTTCCCGTCTCGGGCTTGAGCGCGTCCTCGGTTTTTTTCGTATGTCCATAGGATGTCGAGGAAAATAAAAAGCGGGCGATCCTTCGCCTCGGGAAGTGTCGTATACTCGTCGCGGATAAATCCGTAGAAGGAGCTGCCGCTCACCTTGATCAGCTGCAGATCCGTAAGCTTGCACCAATGAGCGGCGATGCGCGCCCCCCGACGCGGTGTTTTCGAGCGTAAGCCCCGCGCTGGCGCACTCGTTATGCGACCGCCGGAATACGAGGCTGCTGTCGAAGAATCCCCCCCGGACCGGGGACTTCGACCGGCTGGAACGGCAGGCGGTCCGCGCTGATCTCGACCGACTCGATATGGGGATACGTTTCCAAAAAACGCTCGCCCAGGAAGCACAGAAGCTCTTCCGTGGCGCACCCTTGGAACGATGCGGCTTGTCGGAGCAGGAAGTTTTTCATCGAATCGGTGGCGACGACCTTGCCGTTATCCCCTTCCGTGAACGAGGTCAGCAGCGATTGTCCGCTGACGGCGAATCTGACGTTATGGGCGAAAATTACGTTGCGGTTGCCCGCGAACGGCGACTCCGGAATCGGAACAATTTCGAGCGGCTTGGCGTACGTTCGATAGACGAGGACGTCTCCTTTGCCGTAGTACAGCGTACGTCCGGAAGGTAAATTCAACATGAACGATGCCCCCCTCAATTGGATGTCAGGAATCGATCCCTATGCGGCTCAGGCGGATTTCGGCGATTCGGAGCACTTCCAGCATCGCTCGCGCTTCCTCTTCCGCTTGCCCGTTCTCGATGCGGAGCCCCATCGCCTCCGCGATCTGCTCCTTCGTTTTGCCGGATACCGCCATAATGAAGGGAAAGCCGAATTTGTCCCGGTAGGCGCGGTTCAGACCTTCGAAACGCCGAAATTCCTCCGGCGACAGCCGATCGAGCCCGGCCCCCTGCTGCTCGTCTTCCGACCATTCCGAGATTTTGAGCCGGGTGGCCAGATCGGGATGCGCCCGGAACAGATCAAGCTTCATTTCGTCCGGGCTGCGGAGCACCTGGCGTTTCATCGCCTCGAACAAGGCGTCCATTGAATCGAACGGTCTCATCGCCCACGCTTGTTCCGCCACCCAAGGCGAGTGCTCGAAGACAGCGCCGAACGTTTGCGAGAAGAACGCCCGATCCATCCTGTTTACCTCATCCATCGTGATGTTCATCGCCATCGCTCTCCCGTCCCTCCTCGATCGCTCGCTGAACCGCTCGAAGGATGCCTCCATAGCCGGTACACCTGCACAAGTTGCCCGACAACGCCTCCTGCACTTCTTCGGGCGAAGGGTCGGGGTTCGCGTCCAGCAGCGCCTTCGTCGATACGATCATGCCCGGCGTGCAGTAGCCGCATTGATAGCCGCCTTCTTCGAGAAAAGCCCGCTGCACCCGATGGAGCCCGCCAACTTCCGCGATCCCTTCGATCGTTACGAGGTCGCGGCCGGCGCACTGATAGGCCATCATCAAGCAGGCATTGACCGGCGCGCCGTCGACGAGCACCATGCAGGCGCCGCATCTACCGATCTCGCAGGCGCGCTTCGTTCCGGTGAGTCCCAGATCTTCCCGAACGATATCGAGCAGTCGCTTGGCTTGCGGCAGCTGCAACTGCACCGGCTTGCCGTTCACCGTGCATTCCCAAGCCGTAAACGCAGCAGGCGCTTCGAGTGCCGCATCGTGCAGACCGTTTACCGGCGAGACAGAGGCGCGGAGTTGAACCGGCTCCTTATCGTTCATCGCGCCTCACCGCCTTTTCTCCAATAGGCCATGCTTCCTGCAGCAGCGAAGGTTCGATTGGAAGCCGGTTGACGGAGAAGCCTGCGGCGTGCCGGACCGCCGACGCGATCGCGGCGGCCAAGCCGACCGAGCCGATCTCGCCGACGCCTCTCGGCCCGTGCGCGTCCCCCCTCCGGCAAATGTTCGATCGCCTGCACTTCGACGGGGCCGTTCAGATCGGCGATCGCGGGGATGAGATACGTGTCGAAATTGTTGGCGAGGTATTGACCTTGATTCATGACCGCCTCTTCAAGCAAAGCGTAGCCGAGCGCCATCGCGCTGCCGCCTTCGATCTGGCCGAGAAACCCCTGCGGGTTCATGACCGGGCCCGCGGCAACGGCGTGGTATTGCGAAAGAACGCGGAGCCGTCCGGTCAGTCCGTCGATCTCGATCTTGACGACGGCGGCCGCGTACGAATACAGGTAGTGGGCGCCGACAATGTCCGTATCGGGGACCGGGTAGCTTGTGCGCGTCTCGCATACGATCGGCTCCGTCAGCCGGACCGCCAGCTCCGTATAGCCGATCGCCCTGTCGCCGGATTCCCGGTCCCAAACGCCGCCAGGCCCCGGTCGCAGCCGCTGGACGGGCAAGCCGCAAACGTTCGCCGCTTCCGCCAGCAGTTGCGCCGTGAACGGCTTCTGCAGCTGATTTAGCGACTTCCACATCATGCTCGTGGCTCGCGACGCGGTGCTGGAGCCGCTGTCCGGAACGGCGTCGCTGTCGCCGATGACGATGCGCAGATCGTCGGCGGCGAAGCCGAACCGTTCGACGAGCATCTGCTCGAGCGTCGCGATCAATCCTTGGCCGCATTCTTCGAAGCCGAACGAGGCTTCGATCTTTCCGTCCTTTTGGAGCGCGAGCCTGCCGCCGGACGGGTCCGGGATTCCGTATCCAAGCCCGGCTCCGTGCATCACGAGCGCGGCACCGATGCCGATGCGCTTCCAGGGCAGGAGATCTTCGCCGTCCCGCATCGACGCCGTGCGTTCCTTCCATATGGCGCTTTCGGCAGCCGCAGCCCATACCTTCGCCAAGCCTTCCGTTTTCGCGATCGCCTGTCCAAAGGGCCCCGGATCCTCCGCCGTCTTCATGTTGAGCCGCCGAAATTCCCAAGGATCCATGCCGACCGCGTCCGCCAGCCGGTCCATCTGGCCTTCCAGCGCGAAAATCGCCTGGTTCCCGCCGAAGCCCCGGAACTCGCCGGACATGCCGTTGTTCGTGAAGACGGATACGCTCTCGACGTCGACGCAGCCGAACCGATACAAGCTGACGACGTGCTCGGTCGCGAAGTTCAGCACCTCGGCGCCAAGCGTCGCATCAGGGTCCCGTGTCTGCGACGATCCGCACCATGTGCGCGAGAATTCGTCCGCTCTCGTCCGTTCCGGTCTTCATGCGGATCGTCATCGGATGCCGCTTCAGCCCCGAGCGGACCGATTCGCGGCGGGAATTGTGAATTTTAACCGGACGGCCCGTCGCCATCGCCAGCAGCGCGCCGTACGGCTGCACGTTAAGCTCGTCCTTGCCGCCGAACGAGCCGCCGATCGGACTGGACACGACGCGAATGCGACGCTCCTGCATCGCCAGGATGCGGGACAGCTGCAGCCGGTCCATGAATCCGTGCTGCGTGGGCGCGTATACGGTCAAGCTGCCGTCCGGGCCAGGGACGAACAGGCCGCCCTCCGTCTCCATATAAGCATGCATCTGCCGCTTGGTGACGTACGTCTCTTCGACGACGTGCGCGCATCGTCCGAAGACCGCTTCGGCGTCTCCGCTTCTGTACGCTTTCGTGTGGAGGATGTTGCCTTCGGGATGCAGCCGAGGCGATTCAGGAAGAAGCGACTGCTCGGGATCGTCGACCGTCGGCAATGGTTCGTAGTCCACTTCGATCAAGTCCAGGGCGCGCCGGGCGAGCGACAGCGTCTCCGCCGCCACTGCGGCGACGGCGTCTCCGACGTACCGCGCCCGGTCTTCGCAGAACACCGGCTGATCCTGCCGGGCGATGCCGAATCGGTTCAGCCCGGGTACGTCCTCCCAAGTCAGAACCGCCTCAACGCCTTGCAGACTGCGCGCCGCCTCCGTCCGAATGGATACGATTCGCGCATGCGGGTGAGGGCTGCGCAGCACGAGGGCGTAAAGCATGCCGGGAGCGACCATGTCGGTCAAATAGGAGAGCGAACCGGTGACCTTGCCCGGGCCGTCCGGCCTGATGCGCCAACGGTCGCCGCTATTCCTTCGATTCAGCAGCATCGTTTCCCCTCCTCTCGCTGCGCGAATTCGCGAATGGCCCGCCAGAGATGGGAAGCGGCGACGTTCGCCGCGGTACGCTTCCGGTATTCATCCGATAAGAAAGGATCCGGCGCCGGGGCGTAATCTTCCAAGATGCCGTGAAGCATGCCGTGAAGCAGACGAACGGCATGCTCGTCGGCTATCGCGTTTTCTAGACGGGCTTCCGCCGCCGGATAGCGTCTCGGAATCGTCTTGCCGCCGCCGGCCGCGAGCCGAATGCGCCGCAAGCGGCCGCTTGCCTCGATCGTTCCCGTCAGCGCCGTCGTAACGGCCGACGGCGCGAACGAATCCCGCCTCCCGATCTTTGCGTAATAAGCGAACGGGTGCGCCGTTCCTTCTCCCCCCTGCGCCAGCTTCCGAAGCGTGGTTCTCGCCGCCGGTCGGATCCGGGTTCGCCGGCCCCGGCGGCAACGATACGCGCAGCAGCAGCGGATCGGTCCCGGCCGTTCCGTCCGCCGCCCGCATCAGCCAATCCTCGAGCGCTTCCGTCCGCTCGCCGCCGTCATCCAGCCAATCCAGACGCGCTTCGTAGACGAGCAGGGCGGGGAGCGAATCTCCGACCGCGGATAAGACGTTGCCGCCGATCGTCGCCAGATTGCGTATGGAAGGCGCGGCGATGGCGCGCGCCGCTTCGACGACCAGGGGATAACGCGCCTGAAGCCGAGGAGCGTTGCGGCAGTCGGTCAGCGTCATCATCGCGCCGAGCGCGAGCCCTCCGTCAGCCAGAGCGCTTTCCTTCCGTTCCGCTGCGCCCGACAGATCGATCAGGCAGCCGGGAACCGGGCTCGCGCCATTTTCCCAGTGCGTCCTAAGCAGCGTCCCGCCCGAGACATACGCAGCGTCGCGGCCGAACCGTTTCTTAAGCCCGTAGGCTTCCTCGGCGCGAAGCGGTCGCCATACGGCGGGGAAAGAGGCGGATGTCCGGACGGGATCTGACATGGCGACGCCCCCTTTCAGGAAGTCGATTGTTACAATCAATATAAGAAAGTGTCGACTTTACGTAAATATAGTTAACGTTGAATTGTGTGAATTACCCATGAATCAGAACTTTAATTGGTCTCGCTGCACAATTAATCGGATTAAATACGTTATGTTAAATAACATTCAATTGTGCGGCGATACGTCTCGCTCGCGCTAAATCATGAGGCGTATCCACGTCCAGCAAAAGCGCCGGTTCCTCGAACGGGCATTCCACGCCAATGAACCCGGCGCTTTGAATCAGCCGTTTGGCCCCCGTATCGCCTTCCAAATCAAGGATTCGCGAGAATGTCGAGCGGGCCAGCAGCACGGGAGGCGTCATCGCGTCTCCCGTTCCGCCGGCCGCATAATCGCTCGCGGGATTCGCCCGCCAACAGGCGATCAAGGCGCGCACCATCGCCGCCGTGACGAACGGCTGGTCGGCGAGCATCACGATCGCAGCCTCCTGCCCGGTAGCCACCGCCCGGCCGATGCCGCAGCGGAGCGAATGGGCCATCCCCCCGCTCCGCGTCGTTGCAGACGACCGTCTCAAGCGGCGTCCCGCGTTGCTGTGACGCCGCCCCCGCTTTCCATAACTTATCGGCCGTGTTTCTCGAGAGCCAATCGAACTCGGCTCCCGGCCTGACGATCGCATAGACGACGTCGAGTCCGGCCGTTAACAGCGTTCGGAGTGCGTATGCGCCAAGCGGCACGCCAGGCAATAGCTCCGCGGCCAGCTTCGGCCCGTTCATCCGGCTGCCCGCTCCGGCGGCCAGGTAGATGCCCGCGATCATGGCGACTGCCTCCCTTCTCCGTAGGAAGCGCGAAGCCGGCGGCGCCATTCGATCAGCTCCGCCGCGATGCTGACAGCAATCTCCGTTGCTCCCTCCGCAAGGATCGGAAGGCCGATGGGCGCCTTGACGAACGAAGGCGGCGCAGTCCCCTCCAACAAACGGCCGATGCGGGCCTTCGAGCCGACGATGCCGAGATAAGCGGGGCGCAAAGGGACGATTCGGTCATACATCTCCTTGTCCCGCCGCAGGTTGTGGCTCGCCAGCATGACAAAGTCGGTTTTCCCGACCTGAAGCTGCGCGACGATCTCGGCCGCGTCGCCGACAATCGTGCAAGACGAAGGGAACCGGCCCGGTCCGCAGAGCGCCGGGCGCCAATCGGCCACGATCGTTCGGAATCCGATGCCTCTCGCCAATTCTTCCGTCGCCGCCGCCTCTTCCCCCGCTCCGAAGATCAACAGACGCTCGCTCGGATAATGAAGCGATTCGTAGAACGGCGTTTCCGCGTCCCGGCGGCTTGTGTCCGAACCGACTGGAATTAAAGAAGGACGGACCTCGTATGCGAGCCGGTCGCCGTTTAAACGACGAACGAGCCGCGCTCCCCGGCCTTCGCGCACGGAGCGGACGACTTCGCCAAGCGCCGACCGCAATTCGTCCGTCAACGGCTCGAGCAAAACCCGCAACGTTCCGCCGCAGCCGATCTCTTCCCCCCACACGGCATCCTCCTCGGGCCTCAGATTGTACGCGGCGATCGCATGTCTGTTCGCGGTCACCGCCTCCTCGGCCTTGAGCGCAAGGTCCGCCTCCAGACAGCCCGGGCTGAGACTGCCGACCGTCTTGCCGCGAGACGTCAGGAGCATGGCAGCTCCCGCTTTGCGGTAGGAATGACCTTGGGCCTCGATTAGCGTGGCCAGCGCCGCGGGGGAGCGGCATCGTTCGGCAATCGCGAACAACGATTCTGTGTCCATGACCCATGCCTCCCCGTCAAGATTGCGATTTCCCCTGGCTCGTCGGCGCAAAGACGTCGTCAGGTCGTCGCCTGGCCTTGATCCCTTCGCGAAAACCTGTCGCTTACCCAGCGAAGCAGGCGTTTATCCCGCTGCGGACCGGCGATGAACGACAACCCGACTGGCGATCCGCCAGGGCCGTCGATCGGTATCGTCACTTGAGGCAGCCCGCCGAGACCGGCGATGCAGGAGAGCTGCATCGTTTTCGTTCGCGTCCGCTCCACTTCATCGTCCGGCAGCCCGATGCGAGGGGCGGGACCGGGCACCGTCGGAATGGCGAGCAAGCCGTTATCCCCCCAGCAGCGAAACAAGACGCTCCCGAACCTGATGCCGCTTGGGCAAGGCGCCAGCATAATCCTCCCGGCGAATCTTGCTCGCCCAAGCGAAACGCTCGGCGATGCCCCGGCCGAACCGCGGCTTCGCACGTTCGATCCATTCGCCGTGGGCCGCCCAGATCTCGAAGCCTTGAAGGGTACGGAACGCAGCCGCCCAGTCCGCCAGCCCTGTCGGGCTCAGCGCGATCGTCTGGGCTTCCATTTTCCGATCCCATTCATCAAGCGAAGCGCGAAGCGCCTGCCTGCAGCCGTCCTCGGCGATTTCCCAGGCGTCTTCCGCTACCAGCAGGCGGCCGAATTCGCCTGCGTCGTTAACGGCGTCGCCGATCAACGCTTCCCCGACGAGCCTGAGCGTCCGGGCGTCGCGCGCCATCCAGCCGACCGTGTCGAAGCTTGAGGCTAACGGGATCACGCCCTCGACCGGTACGAGGCCATGGGTCGGGCGAACGCCGAACAGCCCGCAATAGGCGGACGGAACGCGGACGGAGCCGCCCGTATCGGTGCCGAGCCCGAAGTCCGCGAGACCGGCGGCGGCGGCCACGGCCGAGCCGCTCGAAGAGCCGCCGGGAATGCATCCGGGCGCACGGGGGTTGACCGGCGTGCCGAAGTGATGGTTTTCGCCGTTCAGGCTGAACATCAGCTCATCCGTGACGGCCGCCCCTTGGAGGCGGGCGCCCTGCCGCAGAAGACGCGCTATGGCTTCCGCGTTTTTCCTGGCGGGCTCGTGGCTGTTCAGCCAATCCGGATTGCCCGCGGAGTTGGCGTGTCCGGCGATCCCGAACACGTCTTTAGCGGCGAATTTCAAATGGTCGAGCGAGCCGGCGCCGGTCGGTTCCACCGTTAAAGCTTCTTTGATATATGCGTTCCAAGCGCCCGGCATCGGCTTCCCTCCCTTTTTCGTTAATGTAAGTATATATAACATTAACGCCGCCAAACGAACGGGGGAGCGCTCGAATTGTAGGAAATTACAATAAATCACCCATTGATTTGTAATTCTTTATCGTCTAAAATGAGTGAAAATCAGCTCTCGTCTATTTGTGGCATGTAATCTCACGCGCATCCGACTTCAAAATCCATTTGCAGATCGTCCCCCCCTTCCCTCCGACCGACAGATCCGACCGCTGCCGTCCCGTCCGCGAAGAAGCCGCATTTATCGTGCCTTCAAGGTTAACGCAAGCTTAAAAAAGAATATCGGGAATTGCGATCGAGGAGGGATTCCGCCATGTATTTAACCGTGGAAGACGCGCTCAAAATTTACCCGCTGTCCGAAGGCAAACTTACGGCAGGGCAGAACGGCGTCAATCGGATCGTCAAGTCCGTCAATGTGATGGACGCCCCCGACATCGCCGATTGGGTTCGCGAAGGCGATATTCTGTTCACGACCGCTTATCTGATGAAGGACGCGCCGTCCGACGGGGTGCAGCTGCTTCGCAAGCTGGCTCGGATGGGCGCCGCAGGCATCGGCATCAAACTCGGCAGGTTCTGGGCGCAAGTGCCCGAGGATATGCTGGCGGAAGCCGACAGGCTTGGATTTCCGCTGATTGAGCTGCCGTTCCCCTTCACCTTCTCCGATCAGATGAAGGGACTTTTCAACGCCGAGCTCCAACGCAGTACCAAGCTTCTGCACGGCGTTCTCGACAAACAGAAGGCGTTGATGCGCTTCGCGCTGGCACCCGGTCCCGCGAGCGAGATGCTTCGGACGATCGACGCCATCCTGGGGGTGCCGATGGCCGTCGTCGGCCTTCGCGGCCAGGTCCTTCATTGCAGCTTGAACCCGTCGGAGCTGGATCCGATTCTGAAGCAGCCGCAAAAGCTGAATGCCCAATGGCTCAGGACGGAGAACGGCCGCCTGATGCGGCTGCCGCTGAAGAGCGCGGCCGCGGGGCAGGATACGATGGGCAGCGTTGTCTTCCAGCTTTCCCGAGGCTTGCCTCCCAAAGAGGAAGAAGGTTTGTACCATCAAGCGGCGGAGATGATCTCCCACCATCTGAACGCTGTCGAACGGCAGGATCTGGAGCAATCGACGCAGAACGAGTTCGTGTCGCTGCTCCATAATTACTTGAAGCGCCATATCTCCGTCGATACGCTGCTCGAATGCGCCTCGAGGCTCGGCATCCCGTTCGGCAGCGGGTCCTACCGATGCGCGGTGTTCCACGTCGGCGCCATCGGCGTGACGAAGAAGGAACGGCTGCTCCGGACGATCCGCCAGGAGTTCCGATACAATCCCTTGCTTAAAGAATCAAGCAATCTCCACTTCCAGGTCGGCGATTCGATCTTGTCGGTCCTGCCGACCGGCTGCTCCGCTTTCGCCGGAGGCAATGCTTCCTCCCTGCTCGCGCGCATTTTCTCCGACCTTGCTCTCGAACCGGGAGGCAAATTGCGAATCGCCCTCAGCTATGCGAAGCATAAGCCCGAGCAGCTCGAACAGGCGTACCGCGAATGCGTGGACGCCAGGGAAACGGCCGATCGGCTGGGCATGGACGCTTTATTGACGGAATATGAAACGGTCGAGATGGCCTACATCTTCCAATCGGTGCCGGAAGAGAAAATGCGCCGCTTCCTCGACATGACGCTGTCGCCGATCATCGACAAGTCGCCTGACTCCGCGCAGGATTTGCTTCGCACGCTCGAGCTTTATATGGAAAACAACGGTCAAATCAACGAGACTGCGAAGCAGCTTTATATTCACCGCAATACGGCCGCATACCGTCTCGATAAGATTGGCGAATTGCTTCAAGTCGACTTCAAGTCGCATGCCCATCTGCTGAAGCTGAAGCTCGTCCTTCTATTCAAGCATATGCTGAATCAGCAGCGCGCTTGACGGTCGCCAAGGGAGGCCGGAACGCGCAGGGCGGCGTCGGCTCTACCAGCCGATGGCCGCCCCGTCGCTGCGAGGATCGGCGCCGCCTTCCAGGAAGCCGGCTTCGTCCACTTTGATCGCGTGGGCGTGCCCCATTCTTCCGTCATAGGCGCCGACGACCCGCACTTCATGGCCGGCGGCGGCAAGGGCGGCGGCGACTGCCGGATCGATCCGCGATTCCAGCTTCAGCTCGCTCGTCGGTTCGCCCCACGTTCGCCCCCATAGCCAGCGGGGTTCGCTTACCGCACGCTGCGGATTCATGCCGTAATCGACCATTCTCGTAAAGACGGCCGTCTGCGTCTGAGGCTGTCCTTCCCCGCCTTGCGTGCCGTAGAGCAGGCATGGACGTCCGCCGCGCAACGCCATGGCAGGCATCAGCGTATGGAACGTCCGCTTGCCCGGCATCACGCAGTTGACATGGGCGCGGTCCAGCGAAAAAAACGAACCGCGGTTTTGCAGCAGAATGCCTGTGTCGCCCGCGACGACGCCGGAACCGAACTCGAAGTATAGACTCTGGATGAAGGATACGGCGTTCCCTTCCTTATCGACGACGGCGGCATACGCCGTATCGCTGCCCATCGGCTTGGCTTCGGCAGGCGCGGCGCTGTTCCGGCCGATGGCGGAGGCCAGCTCGGCCGCGTACGATTTGTCGAGCAGGCGCCCAAGCGGGATATCGGCAAAATCCGGATCGGTCAGCACCTCGTCGCGATCGCGGAAGCAGCGCTTGACCGCTTCGATCAGAAGGTGGTAATACGCGGTGGAGCCATGTTCGATCGCGCCCAGGTCGAACTTCTCCAAGACGTTCATCGCCATCAGTCCGACGAATCCTTGCGAATTCGGCGGCATCTGATAGATATCGTAACCCCGGTAGCCCGAAGTCAACGGCTCGACCCAATCGCCCCGGTGCGCGGCGATGTCCTCCCTCGTCAACAAGCCTTCTCGCTGCCGCAAGTAATCGGCGATCTCCGCCCCGATCTCTCCTTGGTAGAACGCGTCGCGTCCGCCGGCCGCGATCGTCCGGAGCGTGCGTGCGAGCTGCTTTTGAAGGAATCTCGTGCCGGCAGCCGGCACGCGTCCGTCCGGCAAGTAGATGGCCGATGTGCCGGGCGTCGCCATCAGCATCTGCCTATGCCGACTCGAATGGGCAGCTTGGTCGGCCGACAGCGGGAATCCTCCCTCGGCATAGGCGATCGCGGGCGACAGTACATCGGCCTGCGGCAAGCGTCCGTATTCGCCGTGAACGGCCGACCATGCGTCGACCATCCCCGGCACCGTGATGGCGCTGCGAACCCCGCGGGTCGGAATCGTCCCGCAGTTCGCGAACGCTTCAGGCATCGCCAAAGACCCGGCGCGCCCGCTGCCGTTGTAGCCCCGTACGCTGCCTTCGGCAGGTGAATAAGTTAACCAGAAGGAGTCGCCTCCGAGGCCCGTCATGTGGGGATAGACGACCGCCAGACAAGCGCTCACGGCTACCGCCGCATCGAAGGCGTTGCCTCCTCGCTCCAAGATCCGCGCGCCGGCCGCGGATGCCAGGGCATGCGGGCTGACCACCATCGCTTCCGTTCCGATCGCTGGCCGCAGCTCCTCCATCCCGTCCACTCCCCCTGAATCGAATGACACCCACCATATCATGACGAAAGTTAGTCGCACAATCGCGCACGACGACATTTCGTAACGACGAACAAGAACAGAAAAAAATTTCGTTATTTTTATTGCATCTTGCATCCCTCGCTTTCGCCCGTTCTTATGTCCGTTGCCGATAAGAAAAGACCGCTCTTTGACAGCGGCACTCCTAATGTCTCGGTTGTTCATTCATTGACCGGATACTTCGTCCGCAATTCGCTTCTGCTCGCTCCGATAGCGGCCCGGCGGCATGCTCAGCTTCCTGCGGAAGCTTTTGGAAAAGTGGTGCACGTCGGCAAAGCCGCAGTACAAGGCAATTTGCTCCTGGGACAGATCCGTATTGCGCAGCAAATCGCAGGCATGGGCGATGCGCATATCGAGCAAATACTGATGCGGCGTAACGCCGTATTGCGCCTTGAACACATCGTTGAACCGGGACGGCGACAGGTTGGCGCGATTGGCCATATCCTCGATGCCGATGTTCTGATCCAGGTGCAAAGAGAAATAGGAAGTAATCCAATTGAGCGTCAACTGAGGGGTGCGCAGCGATGGCCGGTCGGCTAAATGCTGTTCCAGCAGCATGATCGCCAATTCGGTCATCCCGGACTGCGCGCGAAGCTGCATCACCGGATCTCGATACTGCCAGTGCTCGACGACCTGCAGGAACTTGTCCCTGAACTTCGAAGCGGTACGAAGCTGTAGCTTGGCAGGGATGCTCACGCCCAGCAGCTCGTCAAGACGAGGCTGCAGCAGGTGCAGATATGACGTGAGCACGGTTTGTCCCGCTTTTGTCGGAAAGCTGTTTTCCCGCTCCGGGTGATAGAACAGATCGAAGTGTGCGAACGGCGTAACCGTGTTGCTGAGACCTTCCAGCACAGTCGTGCTGTTCGGTTGGATTAGACAAAAGTCTCCTTGTTCGAGCAAATAAGCCTTGCCGTCCACCCAAAACCGGCAGCGTCCGTTCTGAACGTATACCAGCAAATAATCGAGCAGCCGTCGTTCCGCCAAATGCCAAGGCGTGCGCACGGCGAAGTCGCATTGGCGAATATAAGGAACGATAGGATGGCGGGCGATAAAGTCGGCTAAATTTTGCATGGGCGGCTCCTTCGGCGATCCATGTTTCCTGAATTATAACAGATTGCTTCGCGCTCTAATCAGGTGTTTTTGACAAAACACTCGTTTGGATTTACAAAGCCCTTTTGAGCGATGAGAGATAAAATGAAAGCGATTCAAGGAATTAAGCGAAATCTACTCAAACGACTTCAGGAGGTAACGTCCATGAGCAAATTGTACGAATCGTCGTCGGATCTGAACGCGGAATATTCGTTGTCGGCCGAGCAGGTCGCCAGCTATCAGGAGAATGGCCACATTTATTTGAAAAACGTCGCAAGCGCGGAAGAAATTGCGGAGTACGAGCCTATCATTTCGGATTGGGTCATGAAGCTGAATTATCACGATAAGCCTGTATCGGAACGCGATACGTACGGCAAGGCCTTCATTCAAATCGGCAACCTGTGGGAAAAAAGCGAGGCATGCAGACGGTTCACGCTGGCGCGGCGATTCGCCAAGATCGCCGCGGAGCTGATGGGCGTGGACGGCGTTCGTATCTATCACGACCAGGCGTTGTTCAAGGAGCCTGGCGGCGGTCATACGCCTTGGCATCAGGATCAAATTTACTGGCCGTTGGATACGGACAAGACGATCACGATGTGGATGCCGCTCGTACCGATTCCGCAGGAAGTGGGTACGATGACGTTCGCATCCGGTACGCATCGCCTGGGCTATGTGAACAGGCAGGAGATTTCGGACGAGTCGCATAAGACGCTGGCGCAGTATATCGAAGCCAAGCGGTTCCCGACGGTCAATTACGGCGCGATGACCGCCGGCGATGCGACATTCCATTCCGGCTGGACGATGCACTCGGCCCCGGGCAATCCGACCGATCATATGCGGAAGGTCATGACGGTCATTTACTATGCGGACGGCACGCGCGTAGCCGAGCCCGACAGCAAAGCCAGAGAAAGCGACCTGCGAAGTTGGCTGACTGGCTGCAAGCCGGGCGACCTTGCAGCCGGTCCGCTCAACCCGCTTGTTTACGTTAATAAGAGCTAACTCATTTTTCCGAATAACGGGCAAAAAGCAACCGGGGCAACTCCTACGCCGTTTCGGTTGCTTTTTGGCTTCTAAGTTCAACGGGTTAATAACTCCCCGTTGCAATTGCGCCTGCGCGCTCATAATTTACGACGATAACGCCGTTCGAGGCGACCGCGCTGTCGGCCAGCATGAATGCCGCCGGGATCGCGCCGCCGGCGAACAGCCGTTTCCCGCCGCCGAGCGTAATGGGATAGATGATGAGCCAGAATACGTCGATCAAATCATGCTTCATCAGCGTCTGAACGAGTTCGCCGCTCCCCCCAAACGCGCAGGTCCGGTCCATCCTGCTGCTTGATTTTTGCGATTTTATCTACAAGATTGCCGTTTAAAAATTCATAAGGCCCCCATTCGCCCGATGTCATCGTGTTCGAGGCGACATACTTCGTGGCTTGGTTGGCATTGGGCCATACATCCGCGTGCCGCGGCCAATACGGCGCCCATATTTCATACGTTTTGCGTCCTAACAACAGATCGAAAGGCGCATTCATTTGCTTGCGCAGGCGTGTACTCACCGTCTCATTGCCATAAGGTGCCGTCCACCCGCCAAATGCAAAACCGCCGCTGGCATCCTCGTCCGGTCCGCCCGGGGCTTGAATGACGCCGTCAAGGGAGATATGTTCATGCACAATCAATTTTCGCATACTCGCTTTCCTCCTGCATCGTTATGTGTTCTCCTTTAAATAGACGTGCGACAATGGCCTTATTCATCGGAGTGGCAAGCGCGAATTAATCCATTGAAGCGGACTTAATCCCGTAACGGCTTTGAATACGCGAGAGAAATAATACGGGTCTTCGAATCCGACCTGCGAGGCGACGAACTTTACGGACAGCTCATCGCTGTATACTTTCTCGAATAATCGCTTGGCAGATTCGATTCGCAACGCAGTCAAATACTGAATCGGCGTCTTGCCCGTTTCTTTCTTGAACGTCCGCCGCAAATAATCGGTCGTTACGGGAAATTGCGCCATACAACGGTTCAGCTTGAAATTGACGTTGGCGATATTGCCGACAAGCGCTTCCTCCAACTTCTCCACGTATTCGCTTTTTTGCTGCCTGGCCGTCAGCGACATCGTATAAGCGTAAACGGTTGCAAGAATTTGCTCTGTAAGCGCTCTCCAGCGCGTGCGTTTCAATTGAAATTCTTTGTACAGCATCCCCAGCAGGACTCCGATATCGCCCGAAGGCGTATCCTTAAGCGCAATGACCGGTTCTCTTGCCGGCAAATCAAATTCAGACACGGTGAAATAAATATTGCGATAGCCGTTTTCGGAATGCTCGCTGTGCGCTGTGCCCGGCGGAAGACAGAACAGATCGCCGGGCTCGAAGGGCATGTCCCCCCTCATCCAGCCGCAGAATCCCCTTTTGCTCCGTGAAGTATAAAATTTCCCATACCGCATGGGAATGCCGCGGCGCAGTAATGGTCGTGATCGGGGTTAAGCCGGCGCCAATCAGATTTCTCATCGCTCTGATCTCCTTTAACGTTCCGGTGCGCTGGACCGGTCAGGTCTTTTTTTATCCATCCATTGGACTGAAACCTGCATTCCCTATCCGACGCCGTCCTCTTACGATGTATAGGAGAGGAAAAACGAACGAATGACACCGAATTTGCATCCCATAATAAAATCCGGCGGAGGAGCTGTATTAGTGGAACAGAAAGTGTTGAAAATCGGCCTTATCGGTCTGGGAGAAGTTGCGCAAGTGATCCATCTGCCCGTGCTTGAGCTTTATCCCGAATGCTTTCGCATAAGCGCGATCTGCGATATTTCTCCCAAGCTGGTGGAAAGCATCGGTCGGAAATATCGTGTCGACAACCTGTATACCGACGCGCACGAGCTCGTTCGTCAGCCCGACCTGGACGTCGTATTCGTGCTAAACAGCAATGAGTATCATGCGGAATGCGCCATAGCCGCTGCCGACGCTGGAAAACATGTGCTGATCGAAAAACCGATGTGCTTGACCCGATCCGAAGCCGAAGCTATCGTCGAGGCTCGGGACCGCAACAATGTACTTATCATGGTCGGCTATATGCGGCGATATGCCGCTCCGTTCGTACAAGCCGTTCAGGAAATCAAGCAAATCGACCGCATCCATTACGCGCGCGTTCGCGATATTATCGGACCGAACAGCAAGTTCATCAACCCCGTCAGCCGCGTACTTCGCTTCGACGACGTTCCGGCTTCATCGGCGGCAGACCGCAGAGAGCGCAGCGATGCCTTGATGCTTGAAGCCGTGGGAGAAAAACACGATGGCCGTTATGCTTCCTTATACGGCTTCCTCTGCGGCCTGTCAAGTCACGATTTATCGTCGATGCGGGAAGCGATCGGCATGCCGGTTGGCGTCGTCGGCGCCAACCGGTCCAAAAACGGGAATTTCCTTAACGTCATTTTCGATTACGAGTCATTTACCGTCACCTTCGAGACCGGGGTCGATGATCAGGGACGCTTCGATGCCCATATTGAAGTCTACGGCGCCAACAAATCGGTAAAAGTTCAATATAATACGCCATATATTCGTCATCTGCCAACCCTCCTTCATATTACGGAATCGGGCGACGAGCATTTTGCGGTCAAAGCGCAGCGTCCGACGTTTAAGGATCCATACAGGCTTCAGTTGGAGCATCTATACGATGCCGTCACGCAGGGGACTGCGCCTAAAACGACTCCCGAGGATTATATGGAGGACTTAAAGCTTTTTTAGCATGATTGTAGAAGCGGTTCGCCGATATGAGCAGCAAGCCGAGCGCTAAGGCGACAAAGGAAACGCGGTGCGACAAGGAGAGGCCGCGGTGGTCGTATACAAAAAAGCCGATGCACGAAAGCGTGCAATCGGCTTGGCACCGCAATCTTTATTTTCAAAAATAATCGTTAAGCGACGAGACTGATCAAGTTGTCGTCGGGGTCCTTTACGATCGCATACCGTTCGCCCCACGGCGTATCCCGCGGCTCGAGGCAGCCCTCGTGTCCAAGGGCCGTCAACTGAAGATATACGTCGTCGAGCGCTTCGCGACTGGAGAGCTGAAAGGCCAGCTCGGTCCGATTGCCGATAGGCGTATTCCAGCCTTCAATTATTCGTTTTACCGATTCCACCAGGTCGAATGCAAAAACGATGCCATCTTGCTCCACATCTACATGATGCGCTTCGTCGGCGTCGTCTGGAATGGTAAGCCCAAGCGCGCGATAAAAATCCAATGCTCGCTTCATTTGTTCCACGTAAATGCCGACTCGCTTCAGCCTTGCCGCCATACTGCCAGCTCCTCTCGATTTGCTTGCTGTTCACCCCCATTGTAGCGATTGTCCCGCGATCGCAACTAGTAAAAAACGGACTTCTTCACGCCTGCCTGGTCAGACGTTTGAGCGGCAACCCATAATAACGCATAAACGCGCTGGAGAAATGAGACTGATCGTAATATCCGTGCTGCAGCGCAAGGTCGGTCAAGCTGGCATAATCGCCGCTGTATAGCTCCTCCAGCACGCTTTGAAAGCGCACGATGCCCAGCATCTCCTTTGGACTGACGCCAAGCTCCCGATCAAAAGCCCGCCTTAGATGCCGCTCGCTGAAGTTCACTTTGTCCGCCAAATCCGTGACGGCAAGATTGCCCTTCGAATCGTATATATACTTCATGCTCTGATACACTAAAGCGTGCGCGGTCGGCTCGGCCGCAGCCAGGATTCGGTTCAATTGCCGCTCGACGACTTCGATCCTTTCTTGAACCGATTTGGCGACCAGCAGCTTTTCGACCCAATCCAGCCCCTCCTGCCCCCAGAGATCTTCTATATATACGCGCTGTGACTTGATTGCCGACAGGGGCGCCTTGAGAATCGCGCGCGCGCTTTCCGAATAAAGGCGAATGCCCCACACGGAACGCGCCTTTGTAAACTGGAGCACTTCAACTTGCGTTTCCAGCCCTACGACGTAAGCGGCCTGCCGGCTCGCGGGCGCCAGCAGATCCACGATAATATCGACGCAGCCGTCGGGAATGACGCGGTGTCCCGGATTGCCCGGTACCGGCTTGAAATCCACCGTCCAATAGGCGACCACATGCGACGACAGGCCGCGACTCGGCACGAACTCACGGAAGCTGTGCGAGCGGCGATGCTGATGCGGTTGTAATTGAGGCGCATGAAGAGGACGATAAGAATGCGGCATCTGCGTTTCTCCCTCCTGTTGCTGCTTACCTGATCGATTTTATCGTAGATACGCATGTTTAACTACATTTTAACCGATGACCGCTCGATAGGTGCAAAATTACAATAGTTATAGACATTCTCATGTTCCTCCATCTTTAGTATTGTATAGTCGAAAGGCGAACGGACCGCAAAAGGCGGGAAAACGGGAGGCGATGTCATTCTCGGGTGCCGTGTATATCGGAACGACAACTGGAACTGAAACGCGGGCATCGCAGTTAAAAAGCTTTGGGTCTTAATATCTTCTTGCGCCAAGGAGGCCGATCATGTCCATGCGTAATTCAATTCTGAAGAAGAGATCGTCGATCGCGTTAATGCTCACGCTATTGCTTGCCGTTTCGCAGCTGGGGTTTCATGCGGGCAGCGCCTCCGCTTCTTACAATCTGGCTTTGGGCAGCTATGTATGGGCCAGCAGCGGAGCCGGTCCGTCCAACGCCGTAGACGGCGTACAGAGTACCTTCTGGCAGCCGAATTACGGCGCGGCGGGCTGGATTACGGTCGATCTCGGCAGCGTGCAATCGGTCAATCAGATCGTCCTGAAAACCCCGACTTACGGACACTTCGTCGAAGCGGTAACGATTCAGACGAGCAATTCGACGGATGACGGCAGCTTTACGACGCAATCGACCAGCACGCAAGCTTTTTACACGGGGAACGGCTACATGGTCACCATCAATCTGCCGAGCGCCGTCAGCACGCGATACGTTCGCGTAAACCTCGCGCCGGTCAGCGGCGGCGGCACCGCAACCATGCTCGGCGAGCTCGAGATATACGGACCGTGAACCGCGATCGCAGGTATGCGTCGCACCTCCGCAGCAGGCACCCTCGGCCAAGCCTGCGATCCTGATCGGACAGTCAAAAGAAGAGCAGCCCGCGGGCTGCTCTTCTTTGACGTACCGTGATTTTTCCGAATCGCAGGCGCTTAAACAAGTTCGGAGCGGGCCGCAGCGACCGCATCGACAGCGTCTTCCCTTTGCTCCGTTGTCCGGTCCGAACCTGCCGCCGCGATTAAAAATGCCGCATCCACGACGCGCGATGCGTAACCCCATTCGTTGTCGTACCAAACGAGCAGCTTCAGTTCGTTTTCGTCCGTTTGCAAGCTTAGACCGTCTACGATCGCCGAATGCGGGTTGCCTATGTAATCGGCGGATACGAGGGGAAGCTCGCTGTATGCGAGAATGCCGCGCAGTTCGCCTTCGGCGGCGCGAACGAAAACATCGCGTATCTCCGAAGGCTTGGCTGCGGACCGCAGCCGAAGCACGAGGTCCACCAGCGATACGTCTTGGACCGGCACGCGAATGGATATCCCGTGGATTCGGTCGGCAAGATGCGGCAAAACCCTTTTTTAACGCTTTGCCGACGCCTGTGCTCGTCGGGATGATCGAATTCGTACACGCGCGAGCCCTCCGCAAATCCTTGTGCGAATTGTCCAAATGATTCTGATCGTTCGTGAACGCGTGAACGGTAGACATCCAGCCTTTTTCAACGCCGAACGCTTGATCGAGCGCATGCAGCACCGGCGCCAGACAGTTCGTCGTGCAAGACGCAGCCGACAAGATGCGGTGCCGTTCGGCATCAAAGCCGCTTTCATTGACCCCCATCAGCAACGTATAGTCCGCTTGATCCGCCGGCGCCGTCAGCAATACGCGATTCGCGCCCGCAGTCAGATGTTTGGAAGCGCCGATGCGATTGTTGAAGCGACCGGTAGCATCGATGGCCAGACCTATGTCCAACGCGCGCCACGGGAGTTTTTCCGGATCCTTCTCGGAGACGATCGCGATCTTCCTGCCATTGATCGCCAGTTCTCCCTCGGCAATCCGAATGTCCGCATCCCAGGTGCCGTGAACGGTATCGTACTTTAACAAATGTGCCAGCGCTTCGGCGGAGCCGGTCGTATTGATCGCCGCAAGTTCTGCTTTCCCAGGTGGACGATTCATTAAACTTCGAACAACAAGTCTACCGATTCTGCCGGTCCCGCTAAGTCCGATTTTCATGCATAGTCCTCTCCCTTCTCTATATAATACATCATAAATAAATCAAAATTGCAATATATGATTCATTTATATTTTAATTATTACGCATATAAATCCGTTTTATTTGCTATATCCGCCCTTTTAATGCGTCATAAATAGGTAAAAGCGAGATTGCCGAATGAGCAACCCCGCTTATCGTCCTCGCTTCTATCCGCGATAACAGCATCCTCACGTTTAAACACCATTCCACCGCAGCCTGTTGAAGATGGCGGAAAACAGCCCCTCCTCGTTGCTTGCTAAAAGCCTGAACGCGGCGCGCCGCGTCCGTCAAGCCGTTACACAAAACGGCTTCTTTTGCGGTATGTTCCGGGCTGCATGCCCGTATGCTTTTTAAACCATTTGCAAAAATGGTGCACGCTGCCGAACTTCATTCGCTCGGCGACCGCGGTGGAGCTCAGCTCCGTTTCCTCGAGCAGCTGACGGGCCGCTTCCAATCTCGCCTGGTTGTGATAGTCGCGCGGAGACTGCCCGAAGCATTGCTTAAATAACCGGGACATATAATCGTGGGTAAAAAGGCAGACCGTCCGTCAGCCATTCGGACCGATAGCTTTCCATCGCGTTGCGCTCCAGGCTTTCCTTGACGCGGACGATTCGCTTGTCCTGCGGCAGCGCACGATCGGGCTGGTCGACGACCCACCGCGCGACTCTGGCCAGCAGCTCGGTGATCAATCCGCTTAACACCATGGCGCTCAACGTCCTGCCCCCCCCCGATATTCCTCGATCAATCGTTCGAAATATGGCAGCGGCCATGCGCCCGTCTCCATCCGCGGAGGAAACGGGACGGGGACTTCGGGGTTCGTTTTTTCGAAGCTGTCCCAATCCACGTTCCGAATCATGCGCAAAACGTCCTCCAAACCAGCATGTCCTTCATACCCGAAGTGCAGTCCATAGAGCACGAGCGGTTCGTCCTCGCTCGAGCGGAACCAATGGGGCTGCCCGGGACCGTAAGTGAACAAACAACCGGCATATACGCGGAAGGACTCGCCGCCGATCCGCGCGCTTCCTTTGCCGCTCTTCACGTACAGCCACTGATAGTCCCCGATGATCCGCGGACCGAAGGATTCGCCCGGCGCGCCGACCCACCGGTTCGCAAAATGAACGACCGGCTTCGCCTTTTCGATCGCTTGAATAAACGTTTCCATCCGCGTGCCCCTCCCCATAAGTTCATACCGGTAAATGACAATGTTGTCCGCTGCCATCTAAATGATTTTACCGATTCGGATGCTATGATAGCAACATTACGAGAGGAGGAGTGTTACACAATGAATCCTGTTTTGGACAATGATCTCAAACCCGTCTCCGGCACCTACGCGGATTCGAGTCCGCTCATCGGCAAGCCCGATCTCCTGCGCGACAGAGCTAACGAAGACGGACTGCTTTTCTTCAAGGGACTTCTCCCGCGTACGCGCGTGCTTGACGTTCGACGGGGCGTCCTGGACATTCTGGACAGCTTCGGGGTGATGGATCGGAACTACCCGCTGATGGAAGGGATGGCAGATATCGAAGCCGTCAACCGCTATACCTCGGAAGAGCTGCAATGGAACGGCGTCGGCGTCACGCTTGAGATGTATCATCGGATTCAGAAGCTCGAAGCCTTTCATGCCTTGGCCCATTCGCCTGAAATCTTGTCGGTGTTCGCCGGCTTGTTCAATGAAGCGCCGTTTCCGCATCCGCGGAACATCGGCCGGATCATGCTGCCGCATCGCGAAACGAAAATCACGCCCTCGCATCAGGACTTCCTGCATATCCAGGGCGCGACCGACACATGGACCTGCTGGATGCCGCTCGGCGACGTATCGAGAGAATTGGGCGGCCTGGCCGTGCTCAAAGGAAGCCATAAGGCCGGCCTGCTCGGCGTATCGAGCAACCCGGGCGCGGGCGGGCTGGAGTCGATCTTGTGCGGTCTCGACTACGACTGGCAGACGGCCGACTACGAGGCCGGAGACGTGCTCGTCTTTCACAGCCATACCGTTCACAAATCGATGCCGAACCGCGTTCCGGGTCAGATTCGGCTATCGTGCGACTATCGCTACCAACCGGCAAGCGCGGTCATCGAGCCGGCATCGCTGAAGCCTCACGGCCCATTCGAATGGGATGAGCTCTACGAAGGCTGGGCAGACGAACGGCTGAAGCATTATTGGGCCGACAACCAATTCCAATTGACCGAATTCGACCATTCGATCCGCTGGCAAAAAGAAAAAATATGCTGATAGAAGCGAAGCTGCGCGCCGGATTGTCGGCGTCGCAGCTTCTGTCTTCCTATCAGTCGGCTTATCTATTCAATCCCCTCTTCCGCCGGGATACCGGTCCTGAAACCAGTGATACCGCGCGTCGGTCCGAAGCGGCTTCCCGTCTTGGGACGGGGCGCCTCGATGCCGCACGGGTTGTGCAAATATTCCGTTTTGAGATTCGTCGGAACGACGTCGCTCATGCTATCCCCTCCACTGGGGATACGCGAGGCCCTAGAGCAATTGGCCGATTCGCGGCTGGAACTGCGGGTCCTGCGGATCGTAGAACACCATCTCGCGCTCGAAGTTCGCGCCGAAGCGATCCAGCTTCGCGACGTCCAGATCGATGCCGAAGCCGGGGCGGTCCGGAACGGCGATTTTCCCGTCGTTAAAGACGAGCTCCTCGCGCAGCAGATCGCCCTTCATGAACTTCAGGTGGGTGTCGTTCGCGAACGGGAAATTCCGCGAGGAGGCGATCATATGCATGTTGCCGAGCGTGCCGATGCCCGTCTCCGCCCAGCTCCCCGTGGCGCACCAGACGCCCGCGTGATTGGCGAGATCGACGATCTGCCTCGCCTTGAGGATGCCGCCCGCTTCGGACGGGTAGACGAGGAAGCAGGCGCACGCCCGTTTGTCGATCAGCCGCAGCGCGTCCTCGTACGTGGCGCAGCCTTCGTCCGCGATGATCGGCACGTCGACGGCGCGGGCGACGGCGGCCATGCCGTCCACGTCGTCATAACGCGTCGGCTGCTCGACCATTTGCAGATCGTACTTCTCCATTTTGCGGATCGCCTTGATGGCGGTCGGCACGCTCCAGTTCTGGTTGGCGTCGATGCGGATCTTCATCTTCGGTCCGACCGCTTCGCGCACGGCCTTGACCCGCTTCGTATCCAGGTCGATGTCGCGTCCGACCTTGAGCTTCAGCTCCGTATAGCCGGCTGCCGCGAATTTGCGCGCTTCTTCGGCGTTCGCTTCGGGCGAATCGATGAAAATATAACCGGAGAAGGCGACCTCCTGCTTCACCTTGCCGCCCAGCAGGTTGTAGACCGGCGTATTCAAAATCTTGCCGCGCAGGTCGAGCAGCGCCATCTCGATGCCGGCCAGGCCATAGTTGCCGATTTGCTTCCAGTTGACGCAATATTCCTCGAGCCGGTGGAGGATCGACTCCAGCTCCATCGGATCGCGGCCGACGACGAACGGCGCGAACTCCTTGTCCACGACGGATTGAATAACCGGGATCGTCGGTCCGACCGATTCCCCGATGCCGATCAAACCTTCGTCCGTCTCGATCTGCACGATAAGCGACGGCGCGCTGTACCGGGTGCCTCCGGACCACTTTTCTCCCTTGAAAAAGGGGATTTTTACGGCTTTCGTATGCACGGCGACGATTTTCATGGCAATAACCTCCTAAGTTAGTTGAAACGGCAGCGCTGCCCGATCAAAGGGCGATCGCCGTATCGTAAGTCGTCAATGCGCCCGCGCTGTCCAGGATCGCAAACGACAAGGGCGCGAGCTGAACGGGATAATGGCGGTCCGCCCACTGGATCGTCCCCTGATTTTCCGATTCGAGCAGGTTAAACAAAAGACATTTGCCGTTGTCCTTGAGCCATATCAAGCCGATCAGGGCACCCTCGGCGAGCCTTGGGAAATCGCAGGCGCCTTGAGCCGCCAGCCGCTGCAGCGAGGCGATCTGTCCGGCGGATGGCCTGGCGGACGCTTCCTCCTCCCAAAAAGCGACAGATGTATCGGCCAGCTGCAAACGCTTTAAAATGTCCTCGTTCTTTTTCGCCGCCGTCTGGTCGAATATGACTTTTTTTGTATTTGGACAGCTGCGCCTGCCACTCCTCGCCCAGCCTGTAGTCCCCGAAAAACAGCAGCAGCGCCCCGCCTTCGCCGCTCTGGTCCGCCCGAACGGCCTTGGCCGGCAATCCGGCCAGCAACGGCAGGCTCGTCGGAACGAACGCCTCCGCGTAGGCGCCATGCGTGCCATAGGCGAGATGCACCGGGTAGGCTCTGCGCGCGTCAGCGGTCGCCCGGTAGAGTTCGCGCAATACGGGAAGCGCGTCGGCGATCGCCCGCCAATAGCGCTCGTCCAGCACCCAGGTGCCGCTCATGAAGAGCACGTTCTCGAGACCGGCCGCTATGGCCAGCTTCGCTTTGTAGACCAGGTTGTGTTCCTTTAAAGCGCGCGGCGGAAAAATCGTCGATTCGCTGTAGGCGTATTTTTTGTCGATAAAGCTCAAGTGGTACAAAATGCCGAGCAGCTCTTCCGCTTTTGCGTGCGGACTCGCGAATCGCTCGTCGTTGAATTGATATTCTCCGACGCGGAACAACGCGTGGGGCATTTGATCGCGAATCGAAGGAATATCGATCCCGTGCCGCTCGTCGCCGAAATGCATCACCATAATCCCCGGCTGCACCCCTTCGATATCCGTCGCCTTCACCACGTCCGTCACTTTTACGCATTGGAACGCCACCCAATCCTGCATGACCGCCGCATCCCGCTTCTGCGTCACATGGAGGAGCAGCGACTCCCTTGTCTCCCGGCGACCGAAGGTCTCGTTGAATTCCTGGATGCAAGCGTCGCAGTAACAGCCCTCTATAAATTCGTTGAAGTTGCCGGCCCGCAGATCGTCGTCCAGGAAGACCTCCTTGAAGCCCGCCTCGCGCAGCAGCTTGGCGGCCTTGCCGTTGTCTTCGATCAGACAGCGATCGATCGCTCCGCAGTAGTAGACGGTTTGGCCTTGGCTATCGACCCGGTAGTGCCAGTGCTTGGGAATCTCGAGATCCAGGTCGGGATCGTCCGGATTCAGCGCGTTGCCGGGGTGCCCGATCGGGATCGTCACCGCGCCGACTTCGAGGCCGTGCCCCTCCGCGAACGCTTTGGCCTCCTTCAACTGCTCGATATCGACCATCTTGCCGGAAAAAAAAGCCTGCGATCCAAATTTTTTCGATGCCGGCGTTTTTCATGTTCGCCACCAATCGTTCTCGCGTCGACGCGTTCAGCAGCGGCTCGTGCGCCATGCTATATTGCAGCTTCATCTATGAAGCTCCTCCCCGTTATAGGATGTTCGATGCCCCGAACCTGCCGTTTTTTCGCCCATCATATCAAGTTCACGTCCCGCGCCTCCCGGTCCGGAAGCGGCGGGAATGCCGCGTGAGGTTCCGACTGGTACCAAAACGCCGTGGAGGCTACGTCGTCCTGCAGGTGCATATATTTTTGTTTGTCTTCCGCGTTCACCTGCCAGCCTAGCGGCTGAACGGTCGCCTTAAAGTCTTGCCCGAAAAAAACGGGGTCGCGAATATGCCAGCGATACAAGCCGTGCCGCATGGAGGCCGACATAAAACCGTCGGGTTTGATGAGTTGAGGGTAGCCGAGATAAGGGGCGCTATAGGTCTCGTAAGCCTTTCGGTCGTTCGCGAAAAAGCCCCACGCCCCGCCGAAATAATCCTCCAGGCCCGTACCGCAATACGTCGGGAACGTCGTGTCCCCGTCGATATAAAACTTGACCTCGCCCTCCCCCCCACCAGCGGTTGTGGCGCTGCCCCCATGCCAGGTAGACGCCCGCGAACCGTCCTTTGCCGGCGATGCCGTCCACGATCGTGTAGGCTTCGCCGCACGGGACCGGATTTTTCCTGCGCCATTGCGCATGGAAATAGGCACTGTCTTGCGGGACGTCCGCGAGCGCATAGTCGATCTGGTAGAACAGCATGTCGAGATCGACAAGACGCGTGTTTTCGACCGTAATGCGCGCGGAGCGGCGAAAGGGCATCGGCCAGTAGCAGTTGAAGCCGCCGAGCGGGTTGACGTTGACAGGCTCGGACACCACGTTGACCGGCACGCCCCAGCCGTTGCAGAAGAAATCGCCATACGGCACCTCGACCGAAGGCGCCGCTTCGCCGTCCCAGTAAAAGCGAAGTACGAGATCGCGATAAAACGGCTCGCCGACAAGTGTCGTCCAAAGGTGCGTGACGATACCGGGACCCCGGATGTCCGCCAGCACGACCGTCTCTCCGGCTTTGACCGTAATATAAGGCTGCGCTTTCCAACCAATGCCCATGTCCGAGGCGGGTCCGTCCGGACTCGGCAGCGCCATCGCGCCCTTGCCCTTCTCCCCGGTCGGATTCTCGGCGGAGATCGAGCGGGATACGGCATTCGAAGCTTGAAAGATCGTGGACAGATCGAACGATATGCTCATCGTTAACCTCCGGTCATCTTGTTCGTGGATAGCGCGCGGTCGCCCTACGGAAGCAGGTGCGGACGCCCCGGGACCGGGAACATGGGCAAGCTGCGAAAGCCTTCGGCATATTTGAAGCCCGGCGCTACCCCGCGCATCGAGGCGACTCGGGCCATGTTCGCGACGATATCGGCGCCGTACACATGCTGCATCCAGACGTCCTGGCTTTCGTGGCATTTGAGCATCCGCGACTTGACCTCGAACGTTTCGGTAATATCGACGTAGGCCTCGGGCTGAAAATCCACGGCGCCGACGTTCTCGTACAAAAAAACGTGCGGCACGTTCGCCATCGCCGGATATTCCGTGACGATGAGCGGCACGGTCACCGGGATGCGGCAATCGATCGATATTTCCGAACAGACGCGATGATCCGGGTGGTAATCGTTGGGACTATGCACGAACATGACGTCCGGATTCGCCCTGCGGATGGCGTTGATGAAGGTCATTCTGGATTCGCGGTCATGGAACAAAAACTCGTCGTCGTAATCCAGCCAGATCAACTCAGCCCCGATGACGTCCGCTGCGGCCTGCGCCTCTTTTTTGCGCACGGCCGCGATTTCTTCCTTGCTCAGCGACGGCGAGCCGACGTTCCCGTTGGTCGCCACCATGATCGTCACTTCGTCCCCGCGCGCCGCATACTTCGCCAACGTGCCGCCTACGCAGCATTCCACATCGTCCGGATGGGCGCCGATAGCCAATATTCTCATTTGTATTTCACTCCTTGTGCTCTGCTTAGCAGGGATTCGAGGGCATCATTTCCCATACGTCGATCGTCTCGAAGGAAGCGGTGCCTCCCTCGCAGAACAGATAGACGCCCGTGCTGTCCGCTCTCTCCGGATACACCCGTCTTGCGATCGCTTGGCGCTCGTTCGCGAAAATCTCGATCACGCCTTTATCGATATAAATCGCTAATTCCAGCCGTTCGGACGCTTGCAACGCAAAAGGCGCGGCTTCCCTCACCTTCCAGCCGCCATCGCCGCTGCGCGTCGAATCGAAGACGAGCGTCTTCGATTCGGCATCGTAATAGAGCAGCGTCGCCTCCGCGCCGTCCGGAGATGCGCGTACCTGAAGACCGACCCTGCCGGCCGTTCCCGGCGCGATCGTCAGCCGAAGCTCGCAAGACTCGCCGTCGATGCCGTCAAGCGAGAACTTTTCTCCGGCGCACAGCGCGACAGCCGGGAAGCGCTTCGCGTTATACCGCAGCAAGGCCAGCTCGTCGACCGGCGCCATCCGCAGCGTCCCGTCGGCGCCTAACCAAAGGGAGCGCGGCAGGCTGTACACGCCCGACCACCCGAAGCTGGTCTCGTCGTCCAGATTATCGATGAGCCATACCCAGACGATTTGCCGGCCTTTGTCGTCCGTCAACGCTTCCGGCGCGGCGAACGCCCTGTCCGCCCATGTCATGCGTCCGTGGCTTTCCGGCCAGAACCGGTCGTCGCGGTATTCGCCGATATAATATTGGCAGCCTCTGTTATGCGACAGGAAGAGCTGCAGGTACTTGCCGCTCGGCGCCCCGCCCTGCCTGGACAGCGGCAGCGGGAGGAAGCTCGGGCACATGTCGTCCTCGGACTCCTCCGTCCATCGGTTCGAGCGATCCCTTTCGTAAAAGCGGTCTACGTATTCCCACGTCTTCAGATCCGCCGACCGGAATAAATCCGTCCAGTCCCCTCTTGCCTCGAGCGGGGAATCCGCGCTTCTTCCGTAATCGCCGAGCACGCAAAGATTTCCGGTTTGCAAATAATACATGCCGTCTTTTTTCCAGATGTTGCTCGGATCGCAGCTTCCCGCATGCACGAGCTCGCCGTTTTTGCCGACGACCTCCGTAATGCCGTTGGCCGTGCTCTGGATCGCCAGGGAATCGAACTTCTCCCAATGGTCGTAATGTCTGTCCGAGCTCCGTGCGATGCCGACGCCGCCGCCGGTCATCGTCTCCATGTCGATCGCCAAGCTGGAATATGCGAGATAGGCCGTTCCGTCGTCGTCGACGAACGCGCCTCCGCTGAACGCGCCGTTATCTCCCTCGCTCGGGACGATCGCGTCCGGGTGATGCCGCCAATGCACCAGATCGTGGCTCGATATATGTCCCCAGTTAAAGGCGCCGGTCGTGCTCGTATCATTTTGATAAAGGTACATGAGATGATATCTGCCGTTCGCGTAAAAAAGCGCCGTTCGGGTCGCCCGGCAATCCGTAGCCCTCGGGCATGGCAAAGTGATAGCCCGGACGGCGGCGGTCGCCGAGCAGCAGCGTTCTGAATCGCTTGACCGCCCGAATCGATTGGTCCAAATCGTTCTGGTCCAAATCGTTCTGCTCCCTCTCGTTCTGCTCCCTCTCGTTCTGTGCCATCTCCGGCATCTCCCGTCCTTCCATCACTATCGGAGTATTTTTAATATCGCGTTGCTCAGCACCCGATCGAACGCCCCCCAGTTCTGATCGACAAGCCCGTAGGGATGGTTGACCATATTGCCTTTAAGCTCCGTGATGAAGTACTTGCCGTATCGATGAAGATTGCTGAAATAGCCGTACGCGCCGACGAAGGCGAACCGGTATTCGGCTGCCAAGCTTCGGTACAAGTCGTGGTAACGCTGGAAGCTCGCGGACGAGCCGTGCCTGGAAAATAGGGGATTGGCGCCGTTGTTCGTCAGGAGGATGCAAGGAATGCCGGCGTCGCCGATGCTTTGCAAAATAAATCTTGCGGCTTCCTCCGTCTCGTCCGGCCGGCCGTGGCAGACATCGTTGATGAAATATTCCATCACGATCAAGTCGGGCGCGACGCTTAGCACCTCATGGTGGAAGCGATGCCGGCCATGGCGCATTTCCTCTCCGCCGTAGGCGATGACGGAAGTGGAGATGGCCGTCTGCGGGAAGGCTTGCCTGAGCGCGCTCACGACCTGAGCCGGCCATAGACCGTGCCTCGCATTGCTCGCGCCGAAGAATGCGATGCGCACCGGCCGCCCGGAAGCCGCCTTCTCCCTGAAGCCGTCCAGGCTGTCCCGCTGCTCCAGCGGGACGGCGTCCAGCGGATCGCAGCCGTCCAAGGCGTGTCTGCGATCGAAGATCATCTCCGGGTAGACCGTTACCTTGTACGTGCCGGACAGGTCGCCGCCGGCGGGTTCCTTCATAGTCGAGAAATCCAGCGCCAGCCCCCAGCCTACCGGATAACCGTACGCGGTTTGCAGCAGAAGCGGCAGCTTCGAATCGCCAGGGAGCGATCTGGCTTCCGTCCAACGCAACGTGTCCATCGTCAATGCGCGGTTCGTGCCGTAATCTTCTCCCGTCGCCCCGATGCTCGCCAGGAACCGCCCTTCGTCATCGTGCTCCGCATGACGTACCTCGACGACGTAGGTGCGTTCGACCATATCTTCGTATCTGCCCGCGAGTGCCGGCAGTCCATCCGTCGAACGCGCGGCCGTCAAGCGATCCGCGACGATCGCGCTTCCTCCGCCATAGACGCAGGTCTGCCCCCAGCCCGTGAATATATGGGCCAGGACAAACCCCCCGCTCCACCTTCGGCGGCTCGGGCAGCAGCAGCTCGCGGGATTCGGGCGCGTCGCAGTCTCCTTCGACGACGCTTATCGTACCGTCCTCAAGCAGCACGATCGCGTCGTATCGGCATAGCCATACGGCATAATCGATGGACAGCTCTTCGTCGATGGCGATGCCCCCTTGCGGGTTACGCTTGATGGAGCCCCAGTAGCTGTCCTGCGTATAATCGGCTTCCGGTACGTAACGTTTGCTCCGGTCCCTCGCATACACCTGCAGCGAGCCGGGCACCATGCGCTGGTATGGCATTCCCGCGGTGCCGCGAATGTTCTCGCCGTTCCAGCCGCTTGGGGATGCGGCGCCTTCCCCGACGATCCGATAGCGCTGGTCGTTGAACCGCCGTTGTCCGGCCACCCGAATGCATACCGTCGCGGCCTCGGCCAGCTCCACGACGCGGCTGCCCGTCATGATGCGTCCGGGTTCGACGATGACGTTCATGGAGGCCGGCGTCGTAGGCAGGACCGCCAGGCCCGTATAGGTCGTTTTCATGTATGGTCGCTCCCTGTCTCGATTCGCTACTTATTCTTTGTCAGCATTATCATTTGCGAGGTCAAAGCCGTATCCAGCTCGATCTCCAGTCCCTCTCTCGTCAATGCGTAACCGCCGGCCTCGAAGGCGCTCCCCTCCGGCTCGATCCGAACGGTATAGATCGCCTGCTTGTCGAGTCCTTTGAATTTCAGGACGTAGCGGTTTTCCTCCGCGTTGATGAGCCGGAACACGGTCGCGACCGCCTTGGTCCGATCTTCCGATACATACTCCAGCGCAGCCCAGCCGGTGCCGTCGGCGCCGGGGATGACCGGCGTATGATGATATACCTTGGCCGTCCGATGGAACGTCCGAATGAAATTTTTGTAGATGCCGATATATTTTTTCACGCAAGCCATCATGGCGGGACTCGCCGCCGCAAGAGACGGCACGACGCCGCACAGCATCGGATGCGCCATCATGATCGCATGCATGTGGGTGTCCAGATTCCCTTCCATCCCGGGCGTGTAGGATCTGTTGATGAATTCGGGCGGGAGCGCCATGCTCATGCCGTTCAGGATCCGCACCGTGCGCGGCATTTTGAACCAGTCGGAAACCCAGGTCGTCGTAAACCGGCTGACGATGCCGATATCCGTTCGTCCGCCGCCGCTGGCGCAGTTTTCCAGCTGAAGATTCGGATACTTTCTGCCGACCCGCTCGAAAATCTCGTAAATCGCCTCCATATGCCTCCAATGCGTGTTTTCGTTCCGGCCGTCCTTGAGGTTAAAGCCCCCTTCGTGCGAGCTTGAATTGTAGTCCAGACGGAACATGTCCAATTGATATTTGTCGACGAGCCGGACGATTTCGGATTCTACGAAATCCTTCACCTCCGGCTTCGACAGATCGAGCACCCGCGGGAACGTTTGGCCGTACTTCGTTAAGAACCAATCGGGGTGCGCCTGCGCCAGCTTCGATTTCGAGCCGGCCGTTTCGATCTCGACCCACAAGCCGCATTTCAGACCTTTTGCGCGCGCATACGCATACACGGGGTGCAGATCGTTCGGCAGGATGTCGGCGGCGTACCAGTCGCCCGTCGTATTCCCCCAATCGGCTCCCGCCGTCCCGTTGTTGCCGTACCAGCCGGCGTCGATCATGAATAGCTCCGCGCCAAGCTCCGCCGCGATATCGACCTCTGCTTGAAGTCCCGCTTCGCTCATCTCGGGCAGCTTGTAGCCGGGCACCATATATCCGGACTGGTTGTAGATGACGGGCTGCGCGCCGTCGCCCGCCTGTCGGAGCACGGATTGCCGCAAATAGGCGTGGAGGCTTTGGATCGCCGAATCCAGGTCGACGTGGTTCATGCCGAAATGCATGTCGGGCGCCGAGATCGTCTCGCCAGGCGCGATCAATCTGGCCGGAGCCGGCGTCACGGGCAGTACTTCGAAGTTCAGATTGATACGGTTCGGAAGACGGCTGTCGTTAAAATAGTCGGCGAAAAAGGCGGTCTTCCAATTGGACGACCACCCCATCTGGCAAACGAAATAGCCGCCGTTTATGTTGTTGCGCAAAATAAAGAAAGGGCTGCTGTGCCCGCTCATGCCGAAGGTCGAGTTAAAGAAGACGCCGGTGTTGACCGGTACGTCCTGCCAGGCGAATTTGCCCTCGTTCGCCCAATACAAATCTTTAAAGCGTCCGACGGAATAAGGCGAGACGGTGTCGTCCCGCAGATTGTCGGCGACGTTGTCCGTTATGCTCCACAGGCTTCCCTTGAGCGGCGTCACGTTCGTCAGCCCGCAGGTCGTATCGCTAGATAGATTGACGATCTCGACCGATCTTCTGAAGAAGCCGAATCCGCTGCATCGCGTGACGACTTTTAATCCAATCGGCTTTGCGGCATGCTGTAACGTCAACGTGCCGGTCGTGTTCCCGCGTTCGTCCGTAACCGAATCAAAATCGCGAAATTCCCATCCGTAATCCAACGATTCTCCGTCGATCGTCAGATCGAACGAAGGTTTATCCGCGATGTCCGCGTGTTCGTAGATGATGGTGCCATTGTCTTGAAAGCCGCAGAACAGCAATCTTCCGTCCGACAGCTTTTCTGTGTATACCGCCAGCTCCGACTTGTACTGGAAACGCATGCGCGCCAGATCGGCGATAATGGAAGTCGAATTCGTAGACACTTGTTTTCCCTCCCGTACGGCACCCTGAAGGCGCGAGTCAGTAGAAAAGGGACTACCTGTAGGCAGTCCCTTTTCAATTGCGCGCAATCGGCACCCGTTCCTATTCCAGATTGTTCTCTTTGACGAAAGCCTTGGCGTCGTCGATCAGCTTGTGGAATTCGGCATACGCTTTGTCCACGCCCATCGCTTTGAAGTCGTCGATGGCTTTGTTCTGCGCGGCTTCGAAGGCAGCGTCGTCCTTCGCCATGATATATTTCGCAACGTTCGCCAGGAAGTACGTTTCCGCCTTCGTCATCACTTGTTGATTCGGTTGGGACAACTGCTTGACGAATGCAGTGAACGCAAAGTATTTAGAGTCGGTGATGGCTTTTCCTTCTTTAATCAACTTATCGTATACTTGACCGGGATACAGCTCCGCGCCAAATTGCTGGGCCAATTCTTTTTCGGCAGTCGTAACCGTAGCCGGATCGATAACCAGCTTCAGGTCGAGCGGATAGCCGTCTTCTGCCGGCCATGCTTCATGAAGATTGGACAATTTGTTCAGCGTCGTCGTACCTACGCTCTTCAGATAGTCGCTGTATCCAGGATCGGAAGGCTTCGCCATCTTGCCGATCAATTGCGGCTTGCCGTCTACGACATCCCAATCTACGCCCTTGACGCCGGTGAACAGCAATCTTCCGCCTTCGTCGCCGCTAAGGAAATTAAACAACTCCATCGTGCGCTCCGGATACTTGTTGGCTTTCGTAATGGCGCGTGCCGGTCCCAGGAGATTGCCGCCCGGCGCGTCTTTTGGATACAACGCCATGTAGCCGGGGAACGGTCCGGGCAATTGCAGCAATTCCGCATTGGCAACGCCGGTATTGGAGACCAAATCGCTGCCGCCCATCCAGAAGCTTGCCGCCGAGTTATACACTTGGCCGTTGTTTAGCTTGGCGATGTATTGATCGATTTTTTGCGTGAATCCTTCCGGATCGAATATGCCCATGCGGTAAGCTTTGTTGAAAAACTTGATGCCGTTCCAGAATACGCCGTCTTTTTGCAGGAAATTGTCTTGAACGTCGCCATCGACCGCGCCGATGGAAGTATCGTACGACCAGTTGTTATATCCCATGGAGAACGGATAGGAGATCATGTACGGGAACATATCTCCTCCGGCCCATGCCGAGAACGCATAAGCTTTTTTGCCGTCTTTCGTCGTCGGGAACTTATCTTGAATTTCCTTGTTCACTTTCAAGAAATCGTCTTCGTTCGACATCGCCGGCGCGCCGATCGCTTTATACAGATCCCATCTGGTATAGAATCCGGCAAGCGCGCTGCTCAGCGGGACAGGATTGTCGCTGGCTTTATTCACCCGAACGGGCAGGAAATAAACTTTTCCCGTATTGTTGCTTGCCGACGCCTTCATGATTTCCAGCGCTTGCGGGGTATTCTTCTTGATATTCGGGCCGTACTTATCGATCAGATCGTCCAACGGAATCACTTGACCGCTCTGAATCAAAGAGTCCACCAGGTCCGAGATTCCGGCAGTCGAAAGAACGTCGGGCAAGTCTCCGCCGGCAACCAGCGTTTTCGCTTTAACGGCGTCGCCGGTAATCAAATCCAGCGTAATTCCCAGTTTTTCCTGAATGACCTTGGCGATCGACGAATTCCAAACGCCGTTCAAGCTCGCATCCGAACCGCCGATGAAAACTTTTAACGTAATCGGATCTCTGGGAAGCCCGGTTCCGGCCGAAGGATCGGCCGCCCCGCTTGATGCGGCCGCTTCGCTCGACGATGGCGCAGCGCTTGAAGCCGGTGCGGACGATGAAGCGTTGTTCGATCCGTTGTTGCCAGAACACGCCGTCATTGCCAGAAGAGACAAGCTGGCAACCATCGCGAGCAAACTCGTTTTCTTTTTCATCCCTGACATCGAATAACCTCCCAATGTGATTGACTTTCAGCTTTATCTATTGATACATGGTTTTCTAGAAAAAACCATCATATCCGAATTAACCTTTCACCGCGCCCAGCATAATGCCCTTGATAAAATTCTTTTGCAAAAACGGATAGACAAGGATGATCGGAAGCACCGAAATGACGGTGATGCTCATCTTGATCGTCTCCGGCGAGAGCTGGAGCTGTCTGCCCGAACCCGAATTGGCCGTCATGGCCGCAAGATCCTGAGACAAGCTTTGCGCTTCGTTCAGATAGCCGTACAGGATGACCTGTATCGTTTGCAGACTGGCTTTTTCGACCAGCAAGTAATTGTCGATCCAGTAATTCCAGCACCCCACCGAAGCATATACGGCTACCGTTGCGATGATGGGCTTGGACAAGGGAAATATAATGCGATTGAAGACGGTCATAAATCCGGCGCCGTCGATCTGGGCCGACTCTTCAAGCGAAGCGGGCAATTGCTCGATATAAGTCTTGACCAGGATGATATAGAAGGCGTTAATGATACCCGGCAGGACGTAAAGCAGGAAGGAATTGCGCAAACCGTACGTTTTCATCGTGATATACCACGGGATCAGACCGGAGTTGAGATACATGGACGATATTACGATGCGATACATGAGTTTGCGGTAAGGCATCGAGTGTTTCGTAAAGAGATAGGAAAGCATGGCCGAGAAATACACGCATAAAACGGTGAATATCACTGTTTTTTCTACCGAAACGAGAAAAGCATGCGGGATCGTATTTAAACTGAATATTTTAATATAAGCGTCGATATTGAAGTTGCCCGGCCATAGATAAATGCCTTTTTGCGCCAATCGCGGTTCGCTGATCGAATAAATAAACACATAATAGAACGGATAGATACAGATAAAGGAGAACAAGGCCATAAATACGTAGTTGAATTTGTCGAAAATCCGTTCGCCCAGCGAATGTTGGTTCTTTATCACAGGATCGACTCCCCCCTTCGTTTTCTTGGAGAGATAGTTGACGGCGAACAACAGCCCGATGCCGAGCAAGGACTTCACCATCCCCAAGACGGTCGCATAGGAGTAGTCGCTGACAGCCCAGCCGACCTGATAGATGAAGTAATCGAGCACGTTTAATTTGTCGGCGACGAGCGGGTTATAAAAGACGAGGAATTGATCGAGCCCGTTGTTCAACAAATTGCTGATCTGCAATAACAGGAGGACAAAAAAAGGTCGGCCCCAGGCCCGGTATCGTGATGTAGCGCATTAAGCCGAATTTGCCCGCGCCGTCGATTCGGGCCGCCTCGTACTGCTCGCTGTCGATCCCGGCGATCGCGGCCATGTAGATGATCATCGTCCAGCCGATCGTCTTCCAAACATAAAGCCCGGCCTGGAAAAACCAGGCGGCACCGTTGTTGCCCATGATTCCGATAACCGGAACGTCGAAATGCAGATTTCTTAAGAGGGTGTAATAGAGGCCATCGCTTGAAAAAACGGCGAACGTAAGAGAAAATACGACGATCCAGCTTATAAAATTAGGCAGCGTGGTCACGGTCTGAATAAATCGTTTGTACTTGCTGTGCTTAATTTCATTGATCATGACGGCCGCGATCAACGGCAACGGCGTAACCAGGATCAGGAGAAGACTCATCGCCAACGTATTTTTGAGGACCCGGTAAATTTCGCTTCGTTCGTTGTAGATCTTAACGAAATTATCGAAGCCTACGAACTTCAGCTGCGAGAAACTTAACGCCGGATTGTAGTTGTAAAAAGAATAGATCCAGCCGAATAACGGTACAAAATAAAAAAGCGATGACGTAAATCATAAACGGCATGGCGATGAGGAAGTATTTCCACCCGATTCTATTCTTTTTTTGATCGCATCGTTTCGTTCTCCTTGGATTGAATTGGTCTCTATTTGGTCTCTATATTGATTATAGAAAACGTTTGCAGGCATAAAAATGAACGATCTATTGAAATACACAACAAACCTGCGCGACTCGCGCGGCGTGTTTGCCGGCGCGCCGTAAAAGTTGTATTTTCTTTACGTTTGTTGCACTTTTGGGATCGTGAATTTCAATTCGGTTCCCGCCTGCTGTTCGCTATGAATGACGATGCCATGACGGTCGCCGAAGTGAAGCTGGATTCTGCGATTCGTATTGTATAGGCCGATACCCTTCTTTTCTGAAGCGGGTTCGCTGCGGCCATGGACGAGAGATTCCCTTACCTCCTGCAGCTTCGCTTCGGACATGCCTTCGCCATTATCGGATAGCGTCCAGACAATTTCGTTGTTATTTTCCTCGGCCGTAATCGTAATCGTACCGCCGTTGCGATTTTTCAAACCGTGCGTAATCGCGTTTTCGACCAAGGGCTGGAGCAGAAAACGGAGACACTGGCGGTCCATCACTTTCGAGGAAATGTTTTTTTTGGAGTTTTACGCCGCCCGCCATGCGATAATTCATAATCTTGATATAGTTTTCGATATAATCGATCTCTTCGCGAATGTTGCAGAGCATGCCTTGTTTAAACATCGGCTGCAAATAATCGCCTAACGTCGCGATGCTCTCGACGATATTGTCCGCCTTGACCATGATGGCCATCCATTTGATCGTATTTAACGTGTTGTAGAAAAAGTGGGGGTTGATCTGCGACTGCAGCGCGCCGATCTCGATCGTCCGCTTTTCTTCCTGAATGGATTCCTTCTGCTCGATCAGTTCTTGAATATTCCGGGACATTTTATTGAATTGCGCGATGAGAATCCCGAGTTCGTTTTTTAGATCCAGCTCCAGCGTGAGTCCCAGATTGCCTTGCCCCATCCTTCTGACGACGGTCGTCAGACTGTTAAGCGGCCTCGTTATTCTGCGGATCCAATATTTCGAGAGAATGGCCGCCGATGCCAAACTGAAAATAAACATCGTCACGACGATGAGTCTCAAGGTCAAAATATCCCGGATGAATAAACTTACGGGAATTTCGTTGACCAGGATCCAATCCAACGCGTTAATCCGATACGACATGATTTGTTTGCCTTTTCTTTCTTCGCTGGCAAACTTGTCGCTTATGCGCGCAGGATCATGAACTTGCGCAGGAACGTCCCCCCGCTTGCCCGATTTTTTCTTCGTTCCCGTGGGATACGACGCGGCCCGATTCGTCGACCAGATACAACTCGTTATTTTCAATATCGTTGGCATGATTGTAGATATCGTTGAAGTACCTCATGTCCATATTGAGGACAAGCGTAGCCGAGTGGTTATTCGAGTAAAAGCTGCGCGCGGCGGTAATATAGTGAGTCGGCTTCTTCGCTTTTTCGGACGGCGTTCCCGTATCGGCAATGTCAAAATCCCGATCGGTAAAGCCGCCGAACCAGACGAGCGTCTGCGCGGCCGATCTCATTTTGCCGTAAATTTGCGCTTGGTAAAAGGCATTCACTTTACTGGTCGAGTCGAACAAGATATCGTTTCTTTGCGCGGTCGTTCGGATCATGAAGCCGTTATCGCCAAAGTAACTGATCGAATCGATAAAAGGGTTGTCCGAGAGCGCTTCCGAGAAGTATTGAAACGCCGCCGAAACCTGCACGACGCTGTCCAACTCTCTCATGCTCTTGAAATTGATCAAATTTTGCAATTCGGCCTCTAAAAAAGAGCTGTTTTGAAACTTGGTCCACCTCGTTGACAAACACCGACAAATTATAATCGTTTTGTTTGAACTGCTGTTGATTCGTTTCGATCGCGTTTTTTTTTGAGCACGTTCATGATGCCGACATAAGCGAACAGCGAGCTGATCGTGAAAATAAAAAGAAAGATGATCAGGAACGAGAAGACCAATTGATTCGCCAGCGAATATCGGTTCGCTCTATTGAACAGTCGCATCATCCGCGCCATCTTCTCTTTCCTCCCTGCTGTCCACGAACCATTGCATCCGGAACTCATGGGGCCGCATGCCGGTAACCCGTTTGAAAATTCGGCTGAAGTAGCTGTCGTCCTTATATCCTGTCTTTGCGGCGATCTCATAGGATTTTAAATGCGTATTCATAAGCAGGTTTTTGGCCATATCGATTCGATAAGCGTTCAAATACTCGACAAAGCTCGTCTGCAGATGCTTTTTGAACAGCCTGCTCAAGTAGCTTGGATTCATTTGCACTTGATCGGCCAGCTGCTGCAGGGACAGGTCCTGGTCGTAGTGGGCCTGAATGTACTTGACGGCATCGGCGATTTCTTTGCTGATCGCCTTTTTCTTCTGGTGATAATTTTGAATCTGGCGCAAATATTGCGCAAAAACGGCGATATGATCGTCCAGCGTCGCGCTCTGATGGATTCGGCCGGCGTAATCGAGCGCCATGCTGGAAATGTCGTCGGCATAAAAGTTGAGATTGACGGTCGGCCAGTGGATCCAGCGTATCATCATGACCTGAATATCTTGCCTGGAGATGCTTTCCTGTTGACCGAGCGATTCGATTCCGGCTTCGATTTCTTTGAAGTACCGGTCGTTAAAGGGCTCGCGTTCGCGAATCATCTTGCCGAGCTTCGCGGCTACGCTTTTCGTAATGTGCTCCGCGTTCATGAGATCGGATCGGATATAAGCCGCATTTCCGAGCACGAATCGCAAGTCCAGCATGCGAAGACACTCGACGTACATCTGCTTGAGCGCGGCGTAGCCGTTGTGGATCGAGCTGATTCCGAAAGTGACGGAGGCGTTCAGGTAAGTTTTGACGACGCTGCTGATATGGGAAAGGATGTCCTGCAGCTGCCGGTAAATATTCGACTCGCTGACGATGTCGTGGAAGCTGAACGCCAGAATATATTTCTCGTCCCGCTCGTAGATGACCTCTCCGCGATTGTAGCCGGCGAGCAGCTCGCTCATCATGTTGAGAATGCTGAAACGGATCAAATTCCCGTGGCTGTCCATGAATTTGCTTTCCATCTGTTTGAAGTTGTCGATGGCCATGACGCATACGATGAGCCGCTCCGGCTGGAGACGAAAGCGCAGCTCCTTCGCGATAACGGCGAATTCCGCATCCGAATAGCGTCCGTAAGACAAATAATCCTTCATGGCGTTTTCCTTGAGGTTGATAGCGTTAAGCAGGTCGTGCCGGGGCTCCGGGGGAAGATTGCGCGCTTTTCGTTTTTAATTCGGTCTGCACTTTTTGCAGAACCTTCTCCATCTCGTCGATGGACATTTTGAACTTGAGGATATAGTCCGTCACGCCGAATCGGATCGCCTTGTGAACCCAATCGAACTCTTCGTAAGCCGTCAGAATGATGATCTTGGTCTCCGCATCGTTCTCCCTGATGCGGGAGATCAGCTCCATGCCGTCCATATTGGGCATTCGGATGTCGGTCAGAATAAGATCGGGCTTGGCCTGTGCATAGAAGTCCCAGGCCGCTTGTCCGTTCGAGAAGTCCGCGATTACCTCCATGTCCAGCTTTGACCATTCGATCGAGTTTTTCAGGCCGATTCGCACCAGCATCTCGTCTTCCACGATGATGACCTTGATCATGGCGCACACCTCATTCTTCAAGATGCATGAGCAGGTAAAGAGAAAGAGCCTATTCGGTTAATGAATCGGCTCTTTCGAACGAGGCAATCGATTAATTCTGAGGGGGAGACTATGTCAGTCTGATTTTTAAAAGGCGGTCGCCAGGCGCATACCAGCCTCGGGCGACGCCGGCTTTCATGCCGCTGCCTTGCCGAACGGCCCGGCCAGACGCGTCCAGTTCGACCGGCTCTTCCTCGGCAAGATCATAAGCCGGATGAGCGGGAAGAAAAACGACGCCGCGGTCCTGGACGATCCCGTACGATCCCGGCGAGATCGCGTCCAACGCCGTTCCGTACAGCCGTTCGCCGAATGTCCAAGGCTTCACCCCGTCCCCGATCAGCGCGACCGGGCTCCCTTTGCCGATCCGCGCCGTACCGATGTTCCGGACGAACCGGTGTAACGAAGGATCGCAGATGGACCATTTGCCTTCGCACAGCTCGTCGAAGGCGGTGGGAACGGAAGTGTAGCCGAGATCCGTCGTCGTGACGGCTTCCACATAATCGATCGAATTGCCGCGGAGCTCAAAGGTAAAGCTGGCCTGGACGTAGGAACGAAGCCGCTGCGGCGCGACGTCTTTCAGGTAAAGATAACGCAGAAATTCGGCTCTGCAGCCCTCGACGACGACGGTGTCTCTGCCGTAGGTGATCAGATCGCCGACCACGATATGAGTACAAATACAGTTGTAAAGCTCGAATCGGCAGCCTTCGCCGGCGTAAGGCTCGAAGCCGTTATGCATCCAGAGCATGCCGTTGGAATGGACGCCTCTGGCGACGACCCTTTGGCCTTGCCGCAGTCCGCAAGCGAGTCCGTTTTGATAATTGCCCATGTCCGGCGTGTTTTCGTTGATCAGCGTGCAGTCGACGAGTTCGATCGTTCCCTGCACGTGTTCGTCGTCGATATGCACGGGCGCCTTCAAATTATAGCTGACGATGGTCAGATTCCGGAGCGAGGCGTATTCGATCCGTTGTCCGTAGCAGGCCGTGTCGAACACGCTTTTCGCGTCGCTGTACTCGTCGTCCCGTTTGACGATTCGCACGCCGCCGCGGGATTGTCCGACGAGCTCCACGTAATTTTTCAAACCCAGGTAAAGGGCGCCGTCGTTCGAGACATCGTAGGTGCCGTTCATAATCCGCAGCACGTATCGCTTCCGGGCGGAATGATCCGCGATGTCGTCGAGCGCGGCCCTGATCGCCGTATAATCGCAGTCCTCTCCGACGGTGCCGCCGGCTTTTACGATCTTCTCGACGCGCTCGAAGTCGTCGCTCCTCATGGCTCGTCGCCTCCACTTCGCCTGCCGGCAGCAAGCGGTCGCTATAGAACGGTTACGCTTTTTTTAATCGAATGACGTTCCAGGACAGCTGCGGCAGTCTCGCGTGCAGGCGCCCGTCGCGAAGCGCGGTGCCGCTCTCGGCATGCGGCGTTACGTTGAACGGCTCGCTCGCCGTATTCCTTGCTTTCGGATCCGCATGGGTCAGCGCCAGATGTTCGACGACCCGGTAGCCGGCGAACTGCCGCAGGTCCGCTTCGACCTCAAGCGTCTCCGTCAGATCGCGATTGACCGCGAAAATCGTCAGCTGCCCGGCTTCCTCGTCGTAGACGACGGCCGACTCCAGGCACGGGACGTCCGTGAATTGCGCGCAATCGTACTTAGGACTTTGAACGATCGGCTTCAACGAGACGCCCCGGCCGTACATCGACGCATGCAGGTAAGGGTAAAAAAATCGTCTGCCGCCACGCGATGCCGTTATTCTCGGTCATGATCGGCGCGATCACGTTCACGAGCTGGGCGATGCACGCCATCCGAATGCGGTCCGCGCGCTTCAGCAGCGAGATGATCATGCAGCCGACTACGATCGCATCCTCGTGCGTGTATATGTCTTCGATCTGCGGAGGGGCGATCGTCCAGCGCTCGAGCTGGCGGTCCGCTTCCGCGCTGTGGTACCAGACGTTCCACTCGTCGAAGGAGAGCATCATCTGCTTTTTGCTCCGCTTCTTGGCCTTCATGTAATCGCAGACCGCGATGACGGAATGAATGTAGTCGTCCATCTCCAGCGTCTTCGCGACGAAGCTGGCGGTGTCGTCCTTGCGGTTCCCGTAGTACGTATGGAGCGACAGATAGTCGACCTGCTCGTACGTATGGTCCAGCACCGTCGCTTCCCACTCGCCGAATGTCGGCATGTCGCGCATCGAGCTGCCGCAGGCGACCAATTCGATCGACGGATCGACCCATTTCATGAGCTTCGCCGTCTCGAGCGCCGTGCGTCCGTATTCGTTCGCCGTCTTGTGACCGATCTGCCAGGGTCCGTCCATCTCGTTGCCCAGGCACCAGGTCTTGAAACCGTGCGGCGCTTCCTGCCCGTGCGATCTGCGCAGGTCGCTCCAGTACGTGCCGCCGGGATGATTGCAATATTCGATGAGATTGCGCGCATCCGCGGGTCCGCGCGTGCCCAGGTTAACGGCCATCATCACGTCGGCGCCGACCGAGCGCGCCCATGCGGCGAACTCGTTGGTGCCGACTTCGTTCGTCTCCAGGGCCCCCCCAGGCCAGGTCGAGCCTGCGCTTGCGCGACGCGACGGGACCGACGCCGTCCTCCCACTCGTAGCCGGACACGAAGTTGCCGCCGGGATAACGGATGATCGGAACGCCCAGCTCCCGGACCAATGCCATAACGTCCTTCCGGAAGCCTTGGGCGTTCGCCTCCGGATGTCCCGGCTCATAGATGCCGCCATATACCGCCCGGCCGACATGCTCGATGAACGAGCCGTACAGTCTGGGATCCACGGTACCAATGACGAAATGTTTGTCGACGATCAGTTCAGCTTTGCTCATTTGCGGCGTTATCCCCTTTTCGATGCTTGCTCCGGCTGCTGTGCGGTTGCGCTGGCGCCTGGGTCGGCGGCAGGCGGCAGGAACGCGGTTGCCGAACGGCTGCGGTTGGCCGGCGGACTGCAAGAATGCGGTTGCCGAACGGCTGCGGTTGGACGGCGGACTGCGAGAATGCGGTTGCCGAACGGCTGCGCGGTTGGCCGGCGGACTCCAGCGCCTTTATTATTGGCATGATAGACACTTTGCGGCCGTTCGCGGACTGGAGGGCCGTTAACCCGATCATTCATGCGCCTAAACCGTTACTTTAGCGAGAATAACGGCTGCTGAGTCCACATCCCCCGCTAAAAGGCCGATTACCCTGCAAATAACGGCCCCTGAGTCCTTCTGCTTGGCAAGTTTGTGCGGTGGTTTGGCAAAATGGTCGGAGTTGGCTCATGAACCTAATTTTTGAAGAAACCTTTCGCATAACGTAAGCGATTACAGCGAACGGAATCCATTCCTATCTTAGGTAAGTTGTCTGACCAATTTAAAGATAATATATGTGATTTCTCAAGCGCCGTCAATCTCTTTCAAGAACCGCGGCGAAGCTGGACTTCAAAAATTATCGCCAAGCCGGCAGTCAAGGGTCAAACTAAAAAAAGCAGCTGCCCCATCGGCAACTGCTCGGCTTCCATATCTTGCCGATCAATACTGTACGAGGAGGTGCGGCGTGTCAATCGCCTCGCCTCCGCTCGCGAGCGAGCGCATGCACGCATCGAGCGCGCCGGCGGTGAGTAGCGAGCGTTCGAACGCATGCGGCGGGTTGCGCGTATGAATAAATTTCTCGATCTCCAGCACAAGCCGGCCAAAATGAATGTAAGGCTTCTGCCCTTGCAGCAAAAATTCCCTGCAGATCGGAGATTCATGAGCATACACTTGATAGGCGGAGGCGAACGTCAACACTTCGGGATTGCTTGTCGCGATGCCGGACCGTAAACCGTCCGCGTAGTAAATCTCTACGAATGCGGGTTCGATTACCTCGTCCGGAAATGCATCGAGATCGCGAAGGTTGATAAATCCGCCAAGCGTCCGATACAAGCCGTTCCAATCTTCCGACAACAGCTGCGCTATCGCCGCTTTCCCTTTATAAGCCCGAACGCTTCGAATGCCCGACTCGCCGCATGCGCGGCGCTCTCCGACCGATTGCATCATCTCGATCGTATGATACATGTACCGTTCTAAAGGGCCGTAAGCAAACCCGAACATCTTATGCAGCGGAGAGCCTGCCGGAAACGGCTCTACGGATGGCCGCGTACGCGAATAAGGGACGACCGAGCTGGACATGAATGGGATCTGGCGCGTTTTGATCTGCCCGTACATCCACGCGATGTCTTCCTGGATGACCGCAAAGCCTTTGTCCGAGAATACGGGGACGATTCGGTCGAACTCCAGCATCACGTTCAGGCATTCCTCGAAAAAACGGCGGCGAGGGTACAGGGTCTGTCCGATCTCATTATCGAGATAATCGCCGTGTTCCCCGATAATGAGAATGCCGTCTATATCAAAAGAATCGCTGCCGACAAGTAGCGTTTCCCGGATGCTTGGCAAGATCGGGATGCCATGCTTGGCAGCCAGCTCGCGGCTCAAGTCGTTTTCCGGAAACTGATCCACGTAAATGGCCGCGATCTCCAGCGTCGATCGGTACAACCTGCCATCCAGTCGAAACCCCTCAAGCATTTTCGTGATGATGACGTCGGCGTGGCAAATATCCCAAAATTCCGTAATGACGGCTGCGACTCTCTTTTTCATGACACCCCTCCTCTTCTGTTGGTTTATGATCGGTCGGCACGGGGGAGGACCGGTTGATCTGTCTTATTTTTTGTCGACATCGGCTGCGCTTCACGTTCTTCATGCCGCTCCGTCTCCGGGTCGGCCAACAGCTCCTTCGACCCGCTCCTGAATTCGCGCAGCGTGCGTCCGAAGGCGCTTCCCAGCGCGGGGAGCTTGCTTGGACCGAATAATAACAACGCCACTAAAACAAGAAGTATCAAACCGGCGGAACCAATGTTAGGCATATCTATCCCTCCACTCGTTAATTGTCCACGATGACCTTGATCGTTTCGTCTCCGCCGGACATCGCGCAATTAATCGCTTGATCCAGTTGTTCATAAGGATAGCGGTTCGTAATCATCGGCTTGACGTCAATTGAACCTGAAGCAAGCAGCGCGATGACCCGCGGCCATACCTGCGGCGCGTTCGCGCTGCCTATGCAAGTCACTTCGCGCAGAATGAGATCCAAGACATCCACTTCGACCTTTCGTGCCGGAAGTCCGAACAGCAGCACGCGTCCCCGGTTGGCAACGAACCGCTGGGCAAGCTGAATCGTTTCCGGTTTGCCTACCGCTTCGATAACGACATCGTAGCTTTGTTGCACGGCAACGGATAACAAGTCTTGCTCTATTATATTAATCGCTTCATCCGCGCCGTAAGCCAGGGCCAGTTCAAGCCGCCTTGGCCGCGTGCCGGCAACCGTTAAACGCGAAACTCCCATAATCTTGCATAACCGGGCGAAAAACAATCCGGTCGGACCATCGCCGATAATGATCGCCGTCTCGCCCGCACGCAGACGGACCTTATCCATCCCGCCCAGACAAACATGAATCGTTTCAGCCTGCGAGGCTTCGTCGAATCCGATCGATTCGGGCAGCACATACACGTTTTTCTCCGAAACGATCACATGCTCCTGCCAGAAGCCCGACCGATTCAAGCCGTACTCCCCACTATGCGCGCATTGATGCTTGTCGCCTGCCAGGCATACATCGCAGCTGCCGCAGCCGACGCTCGGATCCAGCGCGCAGCGCTCCCCGACTTGAATTCGCGTGACGCCTGCGCCGACCCGAACGACTTCGCCTGCCGCTTCATGCCCGAGCGCATACGGCGGCTCCGCAAACGAAACGGAACGATTCATAATGTGCAAATCCGTCGCGCAAATGCCGATCGACCGTACTTTTACCATGACGTCATATTCCCGCAGCTCCGGCAATTCCAGGGATGTGAGTTCGGGAACGAGCGATCCGTTCCATACCCATGCTCTCGTTTCCATGACGCACGCCTTCTTTCTTGGACGATTCGGTAAGATCCGCGCTTAGCGCGGCAAATGAACTAACGGTCGCAACGGTATTTTTCGAGCGCCGCTTCGTTAATTTCGATCCCCAGGCCAGGCTTGTCGCTCACTTGCGCATAGCCGTCCCGGACGCGGATGTCGCTTTGCAGCAATTCCTGGCGAATCGGCGTTTCTGCGACGCAATATTCCAGCAGACTGCCATTGGGGATTGCCGTAATGAGGTGCAGCGAAGCCGCGATCACGATGCCGCTGCTCCAGGCATGCGGAACGCAGGTCAGATGATGCGCGTGGGCGAGCTGGGCGATTTTCTTGGCCTCGGTCAAGCCCCCGCATCGGGTCACGTCCGGCTGCACGATGTCGACGCCGCCTTGCTCGATCAACTGCCTGAACCCGTATCTCGTCGTTTCGTTTTCGCCTCCTGCAATGCGAATATTCGTCGATTCGGCCAGCTTGCGGTAGCCGTCGTAATCGTCGGCGAAAAGCGGCTCTTCGATCCAGTAGGGTTTATAAGGCTCCAGCTCTTGAATAAGCGCCATGCGGGAGGCGGCATCGATCGGATGATCGTCGGACGGAATAAATCCGAGGTCGAACAGTAGATCGGTGTTCGGACCGGCGGCCTCGCGGGATGCTTTGACCAATTCGACGATCTCGCGATTGCCTTGTTCGAATCCGCCCCATCCAAGCTTAATCGCCGTGTACCCCTGCTCGACCCATTTACGCGTTTCGTCAGAGGCTTCCTGGGGGGAATACGGCATAAGCGTACTCGCATAGGCCCGCACCTTCCCGCGTTGGGCGCCGCCGAGCAGCTTATAGATCGGCAGGCCCAGCGCTTTGCCCATGATATCCCACAAGGCGATATCGATTCCGCTCATCGCATGGACGACGACGCCCCGTCTGCCGTAGAACTGGCTGCCGACGTACATTTTTTCCCATATACGTTCGATCTCGAACGGATCTTCACCCAGGATCATCTCGCCTAGTCCGCGGCAAATCCGATGGGACGAGGGCGACTCGATGATCGCTTTAACGACCCAAGGCGCGGAATCCACCTCGCCGTAGCCGACAATGCCTTCATCGGTATGAACCTTGATGATAATACCATCCTGGGCACTGTCGTTGTTTAACTGAACGTCGTTTTTCTGACGAACCGGTATGGCTTCGACCTTCGTGATTTTCATTGAACCTGACCTCCGTGAATGGGATTTTAGGGAAGTAGATGCGGTCCGCCGGTAACGGGATACATCGGCAGCGTGCGGAAGGCTTCGGCATATTTCACGCCGATGGCCATCCCGCGCATCGTTGCCGACTTTGCCATATGCGTGACGATATCGATGCCGTAGAGATGCTGCACCCACGCGTCCTGGCTTTCATGGCAGCGCTGCATGCGGCATTTCGTTTCGAAGACGTCGGTAATGTCCACGTATAGCTCGGGATCGAAGCCGATCGAGCCGATGTTGTCCATAATAAATACATGCGGCACCTTATCCAGGTGCGGATGAGCCGTTTCGATCAAACGGACGGTAGCCGGTATTCTGCAGTCGCTGGCAATCTCGCCGCATATTCGATGATCGGGGTGGTAATCGTTCGTGCTGTGCACGAACATGACGTCCGGCTGCGCCTGCCTGATCGCGTCGATGAACAGCAATCTTGTTTCCTTGTCGTGGAACAAGAATTCGTCGTCGATATTGAGCCAGATGAGATCGGCGCCAATAACCGCCGCGGCATGCTCCGCTTCTTTGCGGCGGATCGCGCCGATTTCCTCCCTTGAGAGCGTGGGCGAGCCGACATTCCCGTTGGTCGCGACAAGGATGGTCACTTGATCGCCTCTCGCAGCATATTTGGCCAGCGTACCGCCGCACAACCCTTCTGCGTCATCCGGATGCGCTCCTACGGCTAAAATTTTCATGACGCGCCCCATCTCCTTTTCGACGGTTGTTCGACCTCAATTACTTCGTACTGTCGTAAACGTAAAGTTTCACCATTCCTCGCTCGCATAAGAGCCGTTCGATTCTCGACGCATCAGCAAGCAAGCGTCGGCAGGCAGCTCGACCCGATGCGTCCGCCCATCCAAATGGAGCGTTCCTACCGTTCGCGAACCGTGCATGTTGAGAAGAAATAACGCCTCTTTTTCCGGCAGCCAGATCAAGCCGATATTCAGGCCTTCCGAGAGATAGGGAAACTGCGGGTTTGTCGATGCGATCAGCTCTCGCAATTGCCGACCTTCCTCGTCCGCCGGTTTCGTTCCGACGGCGTGCGCCCAATAGACGATCGGAACATCGGCGAGCCCGGACAGCAGATCCTGATTGAAGGCGGCGGCGGTTTGATCGAGAATGATCGTACGATAGTTGGAAAGCGACCGGATCCACGGCTCTGTCATCCGGTATTTTCCGAAAAAAAGCAGAATCTCTGCCTTTTCCGCGATTTTCTCCGCTTCCAGGCCTCGAATGGGCTTGACCGGAATACCGGATAAAAAAGCCGATTGCGGTACTTCCGTCGGTTCCCCGCGGGCTCCTTCCGTTCCGTATGCCTGATGCACGGGAAAAACGCGGGCGACGCGCTCGTACGCGTCCGCAATTCGTTCTATCGCTTGTTTGCGGTCGATCCATGCCTGCCAGTAATCTTCCTCGATCATCCACGTACCGCTCATGAAAAAAATATTCGGAATTCCGGCGGCAACCGCCATTTTGACTTTGAATACGAGACTTGAAGGGCTTAGCGATCTGGGGGGGAATACGGTCGTTTCGCTGAATGCCTGCTCGCGAGGCACGAGGTTCAAAAAATGGAGGACGCTAAACAAGTCGTAGGCGCGCGCTTGCGGATTGCCGAAGTCCGCGTCGTTGAAATGTCCTTCGCCGACCCGGAACATGCAGCCCGGGTTGGCGTCCCTGATGCCGGGCACGTCGATGCCGTGCCGTTCGTCGCCGAGATGCATGACTTGCAGGCCGATACGGACGCCTTGCAGGTTCGAACGGTTCATCAAACGGCTGATTTTGCCGCAGAGGTATTCCACCCACTCCTGGGCGATATTAGAATCGCCCGGCTCATCGGGCCCCGGCAGCGACCGAACGAGCGCCTCCCGCGATAATCGGCGATTATAAGCTTCGTTGTACGCCTTCAAGCAATCGTCGCAAAAGCAGCCCTCGATGCTCGGCCCCCAATTCCCTTGTCGCAAATCGTCGTCGTAAAAAATCTGTTCGAAGCCCGCGTCTCTCAGCATTTCGATCGCCCGGACGTTGTCGCCCTGCATCGTATCGTCCAGATCGGCGCAAAAGTAAACGGGCTTCCCGTCGCGGCCGACGCGATACCGCCAACGCGAAGGTATCGATAAGTCGAGCGTATCGTCGTCCGGATTCAGGCTGTTGCCCGGATGACCGACCGGTACCTGCGCGACGCCGACCTCGAAACCGTTACGAAGGAGAATTTCTTTGGCCTTGATCATATCCGCCATCGGCGCCCACCAACGGCCGAAAAAATAGCCCCAAAGCCAGATCGTGCGGATTCCGCTTCGTTTGTACAAATCAAGCGTTTCCTGAACCTCCGCCTCATTGATAACCAGCTGCGGATTCATATTATAGTGGATATGCATGTCCGACCTCGCTTCCGATTCGGTTATCGATATCACCCATGGACATTCGCAAGGCCTAGCGCGTTCCCATCGATGGCTTGAAACTGGCCGTTCTCCGCTGACCGCCTGGCATTCAAACACATCAACGCACTTAGCAGACCATCGTGAAGCGGAAAAATCGACTTGCTGTTTCCTTGCATTACATCAATAAAATTGATCGCAAGCGCGTTGTCGCCGCCGGCGTGCCCGCCCGGTCCTGGTTCGATATCGTACGTTTCCACGCGATGGGTATGGTGCATGAACACTTTGATTTGATTCGTGTAAATATCGAATTCAAGCGTCCCTTTGTAGCCAAGCAGCCGGTAATGCCGCGTTGCCGCCTTTTTCCGCGCAAAGAAATTTTGCGAATAAGACGCGTGCATCCCCGTCTCGTAGCGAATCAACGCGCTGCCGGAATCCTCGTTGCCGGTGTCGACTGCATACGCGCAATACTCGCCGTGCGGATCGTCCCCTTTTTGACGCCGGAGCACCACGCTGTCCTGGCAGGTCAGCCGCTCGTCGCAGGCCTCGCAGCGCAAGCCAGCCGGCTTGTCGCCCTTGAAGATCTGCTTCGATGTCATCGCCGCGATTCCGGTCGGCCGGATGCCGAGCAGATGATTGATGCAATCGAAATCGTGCGTCGCCTTCTGCAGGAACAGACCGCCCGTCTCCCGCTCGTCCCTGTACCAATATTGAAAATAAACATGGCCGTAGGGCACGTTATTCGCGACTTGCATATGCTCGATCGTTCCGATTCGTCCGGATTCGACGATCTCTTTGGCCAGCCTGACATGCGGGGTTTCCCGCAACGGGAAGGAAACGACGACCTCCGACCGCGATCGTTCAAAAGCGTCCTTCAGCCGCAACAGATCGGCTTCGTTCGTCGCAACAGGCTTCTCAAGGAACAGCGGAATACCGCTAGGGAGCGCGCGAATCGCCATATCCGCGTGCAGCGAGCAGCGCGTTCCGATCAGGATGCCGTCCAGCTGCGTCCCTCCGATCATTTCTTCCGGCGTATCGAAGTAGACGATATCTTCGGAACGCGTCCGCTGACGCTCTTCGATACTCGTTCCTGCCAGTTCGGCGCGAATCGCTTCGTTGCGAATATCGGCGATCGCAGTCACGCGGCAAGCAGGCTCGATCCGGACGATCTCTTCGACGATATTTCGGATTCTCGTGCCATAACCAATTACGCCGAGTCTCATTTGCATTCTCCCTTGTTCCATACTCCTCTTGCCGTCCGGCAAGCTGACGAATGTCGCAATGCGCTACCCTTTAACGCTTCCGAGCACAATTCCTTTCATGAAAAAACGCTGCAAAAACGGATATACGATCAGAATAGGCAAGGTTCCGACAAAGATCTGCGCCGCCTTAACCGTTCGTTCGGTCACGTCGAGAAACGCGCTCAGGTTCGTAATCTGCAAAATATTCGGCTGCACGATCAACGACTGCAAATAGGTTTGCAAAGGATAATGAACCGTTTTGTTCATGTAAAGCAGACCGTCGAACCAGGCATTCCAGTGACCGACCATCGTGAACAGGGCGATCGTCGCCATCGCCGGCATGGATAACGGCAAGTAGATACGGAGCAGAATCGTCAGATGTCCCGCACCGTCGATAAAAGCCGACTCCTCCAACGGCTTCGGCAATCCGCGGAAGAAGTTGAGCAGCAGCACCACATGAAAGACGGCCACCGCTCCCGGCAGTACAAGCGCCCAGATCGAATCGAGCAAGCCGTAGTTGCGGATCGTCATGTAGGTAGGAACCATGCCGCCGCCGATCAGCATCGTCACGATGAAATACCAGACATACGCCGGTCGCGATCGAAAGGCAAGCGATTCCTTCGAAAGCGGGTAAGCCGTGAAAAGCGTCAGCGTCAGGCCGAGTAAGGTGCCCAGCAGCAAGCGTTCCAACGAAACAGAAAATGCGCGTATAAACGCAGGCTCTTTAAGAATGAACCTGTAAGCGTCAATGTTGAATTGTATGGGCCAAAACGTCACGTATCCCGCCGAAACCGCGCCGGCGCTGCTGACCGACATCGACCAAATATGGACGAACGGCAAGATGCACGCCAAGCCGAGCGCGGTCATGAACGAATAATTGGCGACGATAAACAGCCGTCGGGAGAGCGAGCGCGATTCAATCATGCTTCAAGCACCTCTGCCTAAAAAATTCTGTAATTGGCATAAACGTATGCAAGCCTGTAGGAGGTGACGATTAACACAAGGCTTATGACCGATTTGAACAATCCGACCGCCGTAGACACGCTGTATTGCGCCTCCACGAATCCGATCCGGTAAACCAGGGTATCGAGAATATCGCCGGACTCGTAGACTTGCGGGCTGTAAAGCATGAAGATCTGTTCGAAGCCTGCGTTCAAAATGTTGCCGAGACTCAGTACCGCAAGCAACAGGATGGTCGTTGCGATACCCGGGACCGTAATGTGCCAGGTTTGCTTCCAGCGACCCGCTCCGTCGACATAAGCCGCCTCATATTGCGTAGGATCGATGGAGGTCAGCGCCGCCAGATAAATGATCGTTGCGAATCCGAATTCCTTCCAGACGTCCGATACGACGATCGCAAAGGGGAACCAGTCGTTGCTGCCCAAAAAAAAAGATCGGGTCGATGCCAAAGGTGCCGAGGACGCGGTTGAATATCCCCTCCGTCGATAAAATATCGATCATGATTCCGCCTCAGGATGACCCAGGACAGAAAGTGCGGCAAATAAATCAGCGTTTGAACGCCACGCCTCATCAGCTTGTGTCTCATTTCGTTCAGCAGCAGCGCTGCGATAATCGGCACAATCAGGTTCAGAATGATCTTCATGACGGCTATATATACGGTGTTCCATATGACTTGACCGATGTCGGGCATTTGTAGCATATACTTGAAATTTTCGAGGCCGATCCATTCGGAGCCGAATAGTCCGCGATTGGGAATAAAGCGTTGAAACGCAATGGAAATACCGGCAAGCGGAACGTAGTTAAACAGAAATACCATAATCGCGCCGGGCAGGAGCATCAAGTGAAGCGGCAAATTCCTTTTCCATTTTGCAAATGTCATCCTTACTACCACCTTAAAGCCGGTAGGCGAGGAAGAAGCGCGCGACTTGCGGCCTCTTCCTCAATCGAGCCGGCTGTCATTATGTGCGCGAATGGCGATTGCGCCGGAACGGCCCTGTCGGGTCTATTGGCCGGCCGCCGCCGCCCACTCGTTGACTTCTTTGGTGATCTGATCGCCGCCGAGCTTTTTCCAGTCGCTAACGAACTTGTCGAACGCTTCGGTGCCGCCGGAACCGAGGATGATCTTGGTCATCATGACCTTTTCCATCTTATCCAGCGTGGCCATTTTCTCCGACATAGCCGGCGTGGACCCGCCCAGGAATGTCGTTTGCTGCAACTGATTGCCCACAACGTAGCTATCTACCGCTTCGAGTCCTGCATGATCCATGCCGAACACTTTGTAGAACATCCAGCCCTCCACATAGCTCGGATCTTTGCGCCATTTATCGATTTTGTCGTAATACATCTTTTCTTCGGAGTTGAGTCCGGCCGGATCGTTGGCGATCAAGGCGGCTTTCACTTTGCGGTGAGCGTCGATGTTTTTCATTACCTTGCTCGCTTGCACTACATTGTAGGGATAGTAAAATACGCCGGTTTCGGGGTTTTGGGAGATGGTGGGATCCGGATTCACCCAGTTTTTTTCGTTGTAGTAGTTCATCAGCTTGACAAGCGCTTCAGGATTTTTGAAACCCTTCTTGACGACATAAACGACGGTGATCGGCATGTTCATCGAAACTTTGGCCGGCGTTTCGTCGGCGCTCGGGATCGGGTATGCGTTCCAGTCCGCTCCAGGGTCGTTTTTCTTCGTTCCGTTATTGGCATACAAGGTGGCTGCCATATCGCCGTAGAACAGGCCGACCTTACCTGAATTGATCGACTCATACACTTTGCTGACGTCCTTGACGCCGAATTCCTTGTCGATCATGCCTGCCTTATACATTTCAGCCAGCTTGAGAATCGCGTCCTTCATTTCCGGCTGGATGCTTCCGTACGACAACTGACCGTTCGCATCCTTCACCCAAATGCCAGGATAGGCGTGAAAGGCGTTAAAGAAACCGCCGATGCTGGGGCTTCCCGATGTATTGAGCTCCTTCGAGAGCCCGATGCCGAAAGTGTCTGCTTTTTGATTGCCGTCCGGGTCTTGCTCGACGAACGCTTTGGCGATTTTGTACACGTCGTCCATCGATTTCGGATCGCTCAGTCCGAGCTTCTTTATCCAGTCGCTGCGGACCCATAGCACATCCGAACCGTCGATCGCGCTCACAGTCATAGGCAGCGCGTACAGCTTGCCTTGGTAACTGGAGGCTTTCATCGCCACGCCGCCGTCTTCCATGAACAGATCTTTCAGCTCTTGCGTCGCGTATTTGCTGTACACGTCCGTTAGATCTTCGATCATATCCGCTTCAACCAGCTTCTTCAGCTGCAGCGGGCTGACTGCGAGAATATCCGGAATGTCGCCGGAAGCGATCGAGATATTCGCCTTGTTCGTATACGCTTCCGCATTGTTGACGACCCACGAATTTTTGACCTGGATGCCGAGGTCGGCCATATACCTGTCGTATATTTCATTGTTGTCGATGCTGCGGCCCGAATCGAACTGCATACCTTGCTCGTTGCGTCCTGTCGTAATGGTGATGGGCGGATCAAATTTTCCCATCGGGTCGACTTTCTCCGGAGCCTGGCTGCCAGAAGCCGATGCCGATGTTGAAGCCGACGATTCCGATGGTTGTCCGGTCGGAGAACTGCTGTTGCCGTTATTGCTGCTGCATGCGTTTACGAATAGCAAACTGCCGACAAGCGCCAATCCGGCATACTGGTTAATTCGTCTTTTTTTTTCGATTCACTTTTTTTGTTGTCCCCCTCTTTATCGGTAGGTAAGTAGGTCGATCTAAGCTCATTCTCAGGGAGTTCGAGCCTGCCGAACAATCCAAATGTGTTGTCATTCCATGCACTCTGTTGCATAATCGGTTACTTCGATCCGCTCGCAGCTTCCTTCGTATCCTGCGGGATAGCGAATCTCGTACCGAAGAGAAGCGGGAGCCGACACGCGAATGTGAATCCGATCGGCGGCTTCGTCGATTCGCCAGGACACGTCGATCCGTCCGCCGCCGAATACCGGAACGGCGCCGCTGGCCCAGCTTAATCCGCATGGCTGGGGCGCGATGACTGCTTCCTTCCATCCTGGCGCCGTTCGGCGAACGCCAAGCACGATCGCGCCGAGGAAATAAGCGGGCGCAGCGGACCAGGCATGACAATGGCTGCGAGTCGGAGCAGCCGGCTTGGCGTCGGCTGCCTCTTGGGCCGGGTACATCTCCCAGCAGGTCGTCGCGTCATGTTCCAGCATATTGCCGTAATGGTGCCGAATATCGTCCACAATCCAACGATGTTGCCCGATCTTGTCCATGGCTTCGTAATAGAAAAACGACATAAAGGGACTGCCGATCGGCACAAATCCGACAGGCGGCTGCATCAGCGAACCTTCAACTGCGGCTGCTCGGTCCGAATCCGGCATCTCGCATAAATAGGCGGAGACTTGCGTTTGCATGCTGTAAGTATTCGACATCCGTCCGTCCGCATGTATGCAATCGGCATAGGCGTTGTTTTCCTCGGTCCACAGATGGCGGTTGATCGCCTTGCGGAGCTCCGACGACCGCCTGGTCCATTCCTCGGCCTCGGCTAGGCATCCTGCGGCCATGGCCAAACGGCTGGCGGCCAGCATCGCTTTGCGCAGGAAGACGTTCTGATGCGTGACGATGCCGTCATCCGGTTGATCGATCGGCGCCCAATCGAGGAAATTCCAGCCGCGCATATTCAGCAATCCAAGCGCGTCGATCCTCAGCACATAGTGCCGCAGCGTAAAACGGACATGCGGCCAAATCCGGGCAGCGAAGGTCGCGTCGCCGGTTTGCTCGAAATATTCCTGGCAGGCGATTATCCAAAGAAAGGTCCAATTGGGAATGACGCTGCTCAGGCCGCCCGGCAGTTGGTCCGCATACAGCGGCGTTTGTACGCTGGAGCCGGGGACGAGCTCAAGGCAGCGCTTGACCAGAGCTTCGGCACCGAACGTGTAGTAGCCGATCAGCGCCTCGTTTCGGCTGTCGCCGACCCAGAAAGTTTGTTCATAAGCTGGACAATCGACGAACGTATCCTCCATGCAAAGCTTTGTCGTATACGCGCTCATTTTCCAAACTTCGTTAAGCAGCGCATCGGAGCACCGGAACCGGCCGATATCGGCGACCGGATAATGGCTTTGGATGACGGAGATGCCGAACAATCTCACGGGCTTGACGCTCGCCGAAGGATGCCTGATCGTCAACATCAAGTAGCGCATGCCCCGCCGAATCAGCGACGAATAGCTCTGCCGGCCCGCCCGGCACGTGTAGCGTAACGTATTGTCCAGGCTGTGCGTATCCTGCCGCCAGCCGGCCCGCATATACTCGAAGCCGTAGCAATCGACGACCGTGCCTTCCTCAGCCGTCAGTTCGAATTCGATGTACCCGCTTAGCTCCCTTCCAAAATCGATGACGATCTCCGTATCCGCGTCTTTGAACCTCGGAATTTCAGCCGGCGCCCCGTTGGGCGCGACCAGCAGCTGTAAAGTTGCTGGAACCGTAACCGGACGCGCCTCTCTCTTCCAGATGCAGGAAGCAAAAACGTCGTCTTGTGCGACCAGGCTTACAGGAATCGGCGCGACCCATTCCATGCTTGCGGCAAGCGTGCCGGAATTCATGTTCCGGCGGACCTGCAAATATTCTTCGCCTTTCAGATTCAGCTCTTCTCCCGGTTCGTGATCGATGAACTTGACGGTATGGAAAGGGCCGATCGATACAAAGGCGGAATCGGCGCCGGTCCCGGCAGCGAGCGGAGATGCCCAATCGAGCGGGGCGTCCCCGTCCAGTCCGATATGAAACCCGCGGCCGTGCTCCATCCCGCTCACGTCCATCACGAACAAATGGTCTCCCGGTTCCAGATTGAGATCCAAAAAAAAGCGCAGGCTTTTCCCCGCGAAAATCTTCTTCTTCGAAAGCTTTGCCGTCAATCCAGCATGTGCCGAAATTGACCGCCGAGAAGATAAAGCCAAGCGTCGCATGGACCGGTCCCTCGGGAACACGGATCAATGTCGCCACGAATCCGGTGTAGCCGACGAGATGGGCATGCGCGGTGCTTTCCGGCACCATATGATTGCGTACATCGATGACGGTGGTCCTTCGGACCGGTACGACCCGCGCCAGCGACTCGACGCGCGCCGGATACACGGGTTCTTCCGTCAGCGGCGGAATCCCGCTCGCCTGCAGACTGTCCCACGGCCACGTTCCGACAGGTCCGAGCACCTTGCTATATTGCCAATCCGAATCGTCGAAGCCCCGCTCCGTCCAGCGCTCGTCCCTCAGCCGGCCGTCCACCCGCTCCGTGAACGCTTGCTGGCACGCCATTCGCGGAGCTCGCGGGTCCTGACCGGCGTAACGGACCGTTTTCCACGTCTCGTCCGTTCCGTATACCGCGAGACGCTTGCCGTCTCCATACGTTTCCAATTGCGCAAGCAATCCACCCTGACCCTTTACATAATAGAAATTAGGGATGCCAAAATGCAGTACGACGATGGCTATCGTATTAACAGAACCTGGGCGAAGCAAATAAGCGATGTCGTATTGATCGTAAGCCTGTTCGGAAGGCCAGGAGCGAACGGGACCGCGGCCTACCCGCTCCCCGTTCACATAAAGTACATATCGCGAGTCGGCGGAAATGCGCATGACAGCGGCTTCCACCGGATGCTCGTTAAAGTGCAGATTTTTGCGGAAACATCGCCATTCGTTGCGCGGACTCGCATCCGCGGCATCGTTCCATATCCATTTCGCCAACCATTCCGTAGTCATCGCAAGCTTGTCCTTCCTTGCCAATATGAGGTTATACGGCCGTGACCGTAATAGCGCCGGCATCGCTTACCGTGATGCGATACGGCGTGCCGTTAGGGGATTTCAGGATAAGACCCGAACCGTTGTAGTTCAGCGCTGCATTCATTCGGTTCATAAGTGAAGGTAGATATTTCGTTTGCAGCGAAAACAACTCAAGTCCGGTCAAGGCAAGCGTTACTGCGGCGCTTCCGTTCCCTTGCGCACCGGCCTGAAGCATGGCGAAATAAGCATCTGCGGGGACCGCGCCTTCGATGTAATATTCTTTCCAGGCATTGCTCAGCTGTCCCGCTCCGCTCGCATTCGACAGCAGAACGGTTTGAGGCGTCGTCGAAGATAAGGACGTACCGTTTTCTTTAAACCAAATGACCTTGACCAAGGTGTCGTTGCCTGCGGTGGCCGCGCTAATCTTCCCTTGCGTTTGGAAGGCGAAGGGCTCCTCGGGAACGACCGGGAATTTGGCCGAAGACGCGTACAAGTTATTGCCGGCTCCGTTGGCGCTGATTTCGATGGCTGAACGGAAGCCGGCGGGCATAGACGCGGTCGTCTTCCGGAAATAGTTCCCGCTCCCGCTTACGCTGAAGCCGGACCAACCGGCTTTGGTGGACATATCGGCCGCCTGCGACATTTGCTCCCCGGTCGTATCGACCGATTCGGCCCAGTTCACGGCTCCCTGCAGCCGATCGCAAACCCGCGTCGACGTTCCGGATACGGAGAAGGTTGAATTTGTCACCCGCACGAGGTCTCTGCGGCTGTCCGCGATTCTTTGCGCCGACCACTCGGTCAGCTGCGCGTTGTCCAATACGGCAGAATAGCCGGGAGCGCTTCCAAAACCGGCGATGAGCGCAGCGGTTGAAGTCAGACCGCCGGCGGGTCTCCGGCAAACGATGTTATCGAGCAGCAGTCTTCCCGCACTTCCCGCTTCGATCGTGAACAAATCGCGATCTAACTGGCTTAAATAACCGCCGGTGACGTCTCGGATAACCGCATCGCCCTGCAAATAGCCCCAATGCGTGGCAACCTCGATCGCGCAATCGAGCAGCTGGAAGTCCTTGCCCTTAAAGCCATAACCGAGATTCGACGCGGTTTTCAAAATTTCGCTGCTGACGATGGTCAACGTGGCCGTGCTGGCGCTGGGCTTCACCTCGAAGGCGGTCGCCAGGTTGTTGTCGAATGCGGAGCTCCAGGCGTATTGATTGCAATCGAATATGCCTCCGATCATTTTCAATACGCCATTAGGTTGGTAGCAATTCAAGCAGTTTTGAACTTCTCTCGTTCGGAAACCGTAGATTAAATTCTCGCTTTGAGGGGCGTCCGTCACGACATCCGTATAGTGAGAGCCGAATTGCAGGCCGACAAGCACTCTGGATATGAACATGCCGAAAACCGTATTATGCTGTGCGGCGTGGCTTGCGGATTGAGAATACCAGTGGATGCCGCATTTGTACGCGGTATTATAATTGCCGTATACAAAGACGTTAAATAAGTTCAGGTACCGGCCGGTGATTTTTAATATGGCGTCCTTGTCTGCGGCAGAATCGCTCGCGGCGCTGATGCCGAATAAATAATAACCGTTAAAGTCGACGGTCTGATTGTCGGCGCTTATTTCCACGGATCTTACATTGTAGCTTCGCGTGAAAACGACGGTTCGGCCGGAGTTGAAGGCGTCTTGAACGGCTTGCGTATCGTCGGTTCCCGTTCCGATCTTGTAAAAGTCCGGCGTCACCGCCCGATTCGCAAATTCGCTGTCGATCCGCTCGAAGTTATCGTTCATATCCGTTACGACGAGCGGGTCCGATTTCTTCAATTTCAAATTCGGAGTATAGGTTGTGGCTGCAAAAACTTTGCTTGGCAACAGATTGGCGCTACCTGCAGCCAGCACTACGCCGGCAGCGCCAAGTTTGGCCAAGAAGGTTCTGCGGTTCATTCGGGTTCGGTCCGTTTCCATTCTCTTATCCCTCCCCGTATCGTCATGCCGCCTTTCCGATCGCTTCCGCTCCTTTCCGCGTGGATGTCTTCATTTTAGTGCTCCCGAATCGGCCCAACAATCCGAAAGCATTGCGATCCCGTGTTCTTTGTTGTCATCTTGCATGGTCCCTGTATTCTTGCGGCGTCATCCCGACATGTTTCTTGAAGTATTTGCTGAAATACGAGAAGTTTTCGAAGCCCAATTCCAAGCTGACCTGCTGGACTTTTATAAAATCGTTGCCGAGAAGCTGCTTCGCCTTGGCAATTTTCAATTCGATCAATCGTTCGGCAAGCGTATATCCTTTTTCCGAATGATAGAGCCTGGATAGATAGTAGGGGCTTAAATGAACCTGCTTGGCCAACTGTTGGAGCGATAAATCCCCGTTTAGGTTTCGGATCATATAACGGTCGACGTAATCGACGATATGCTGTTTTTGATCGGTTTTCTTCATCTCCATCTGCCGAAAAAGAATGTCCGACAGCTTGACGAAGTAATCCAGCAATTCATCCCAATTCACGTGGGCTTTGAAATCGGATAAAAGCGCCAAATCGAGTCCGCTTTCTTTGACTTCGTTCACTAACCGCTTCTTGTTGATATAAGCGAGAAACATCGCCCCAAGGGAGCAATATACCTCCTGCTGATACGTATAATCGACGAACACCGTTTTCTGCGTATGACGAAAATAATCGATCAGCTCGTTCTTGAATGCTTCGGTCTCTCCCGATTCCAAAAGCGTTTGCAAGGCAAATACCGCTTCCTGCGGTCTTTTATCCAACTCGGGCGGCCGATCGACAGGCGGAACATCCACCAGAATGATCTCTTCTTCCAAACCGATTCCTTGCGAGAAGAGCTCGCTCATCGAACGATATTCGCTTCGCAAGCAGCGCCAGTTTTTCATCGGACGGCTGAGTACGATCGACAAAGGCAAGTTCAATATCTGCCGCACGGACACCTGAATTTTTTCAAGCATCTCTTTCACATAAAGGTACGTTTGTCCGGCATCCCGCAGCGGAACCCCGTTGTCCTCTGCCGGTTGGATCATCCAAAGCATATAGGTTTCCATTTTAACCGCAAGCCTCTGGCTGACCGGAGATAAATGTTCCAGCATGATATTGTTGCAAGCGTATTCCAGGAGCAGCCTATCGTTGCTCGTCAAATGGGGCGGCCAGCGATCGATTCTGGCCATCATCAGCATGACGGCATTGTCGCTTCGCATCGGACGATCGAGAAAATTTAATTGCTCCTGAATATCTGCCAATGAATCAATGCCTGGGCCAAGCAAGCGTTGAACAAAATCCTGCAATAGCAAGGGCTGGGCGCTTAGCAGTTGCGCTTTCGCTTTGGCCATCATCTCCATTTCGTCGATCTCGCGTTCGATCGTCTCGACGGCGCCCTCCATTAAGCCGAAGATGGCGTCTTCATCCGCCGGTTTTAATAAATAATCGTACGCTCCCTGACGCAAGGCGCCTTGTAAAAACGCAAAATCCGCATAACCCGACAAAAAAGATTATTTTACACCTGGGCCATTGCAGGCGAACCTGTTCGGCTAACTCCAGCCCTGTCATCCCCGGCATTTTTATATCCGTCAGCATGATATCGATGCGATTGCCGTCTAATATTTGCAGCGCCTCGCGGGACGATTCCGCTTTCCACACGACCAATTTAAGGTCAATTAATTCTTCCAGGATCTCCGCTATTCCATCGACGATGATTCTTTCATCGTCGACAACCAGCACATGATGCATCGGAGTCACTCCCCTTCGCCTGTTCGGTCGATCGTGATCATCGCCGTGACGCCGCCCAGCTCATTGTTTGCGAGACAGATTCCCGAGCCGCTGCCGTACAGCAGCTTCAGCCTTTTGTGAACATTTTCTAATCCGTGTATGCCGTCCTTCGTCGCATCCTCTTTGCGGGAAGACAACGCGATTCCCGCCTGCCAGCGTTCGAGCTGCTTCGGATCGATCCCGATGCCATTGTCCTTGATTCGGATGTTCAATTGACGGTCTTCCGCTTCCACCGCGACGACGATCGAGCCGCCCGTCTCTTTGTACTCTAATCCGTGAATAAAGGCATTTTCCAGAATAGGTTGAACGATGAGGCGAGGCACCTCCCAGCTATCGACGATTCCCGCCAACTCGAATCGGCAAGAAATTCTGTTTTGAAACCGGATTTCCTGTATGGCCGCATACATCTGCGCATGCTTAAGCTCTGCCGATAGCGGAATAAACTCCGATTTGTTATAGGTGATGAATTTGAAATATTCTCCGAGATACTTCGCCAGCTTTTTTAACGCCGTCAAGGTCTTCGCCGCGCGCCATCAAGTATAGGATGTATAAGCTGTTATAGAAAAAATGAGGATTGATTTGAGATTGCAAGAGCTTCAGCTCCGCTTGTTGACTGTAAATGGTTTTCTCGTAGACCTCCTGAATGAGTTCCTTCAGCTTCCCTGTCATTCGGTTGAACTGCGTATAGATGAATTGAAATTCATCAATTTCTTTGCGCTCGATCGTGACGTCCAACTCGCCGTGCTCGACTCTCCGGAAGCCGCCGATCAACTTCTTCAACGGCCGGTTGATGAGCCTGGAAATCGTGAGCGATGCAGCGATTACGATAATAAAAGAGAGAATGGACAGGTACCAGATCCACTTATTGATCGCGTACACCGGATGTAAAATTTCGTACTCCGGAATTAACGTCGTTAATGACCAATGGAGCGATTCCGAACGTTTCTCGAATACCATGTAGCGATGTCCATCGATCTGAATCCGTTTTTTTCCTGCTGCCGCCGTCAATATATTTCTACTGACTTGAGTATTGGCGCTTTCTCCGAACAGTGGAAAACGGTATCGCTCATCCATTAAAAATGTGCTCGAATGGGCGTACGGTTTGAGCGCGCTTATTTCTTTTCCGATGCTTGACAACGACATCTCTACGACGAGCATAAATGAAGATTGCGACGTTAACGGATAGCCTATCGGAAAAAACAACCGGTTTTTATAATAAAATGCCGCATAAGGCACCAGATTCGCGCTCTGAAAAGCTCCCCATTCCTCCGCATCGAGAGGGTCCACGCCCGTTCGCGAAGAAATGCGTTTTTCCGGAATCGGCATCATGGCGAACACTTCTTGGATGTACTTGCTCGAAGTGCCTAACATGACGATTTTGGCATGCAAATCGTTATATGCCTTTGTTCGTTCATACTCCGTCAAAGATTCCGAACGGATGCTAAGATCGTTCAGATCCGAATCGTTGACAAACGTTCGCATCAGATCGGTCACCCGGACTATTTCCGTTTGCAGCGAAGCGAGAATGTAAGCCGTTTTTTGATCCATCGAACTGGCGATTTCTTTCCGCACGATGCCGGCGCCATAGTCATTCATAAACAGACTGATTACATATACGGGAATAAGGATGATTAAAAAAAGTGCCCACGAGCTTATGGTAAATGCCGAGCTTTAGTCTTTTTCCAAAACCGCTCCCCCATTCCCTCTTGCTCCTTTCTTCGTGCGACGCACATAAATGCCAAAGACTGCCGAACTTATTCGGCAGTCTTCCATCTTTAATCCGGCCATGAGGTTTAACGGTTGGCGGCCGCGGAGACGCAGCCGCCCCCCCCGAATCACCCTGCCAGCCGAAACGTTCATAAACTTTCCGTTTTGCACGGCGATTTGCCCGTTTACGATGACGTATTCGATACCGGCGGGTTCAAGCAGAGGCTGGCTGTAAGTCGACCGATCCGCTACCGCAGCCGGATCGAAGATGACGACATCCGCATGCATGCCCTCTCGCAGCAGCCCCCGGTCCTTCAATCGCAGCAGTTGGGCGGGCGCGCCCGTCATTTGACGTATCGCCTGGGGCATCGACAGCGCGTTTAAATCCCGCACGTATCTTCCCAGGACACGCGGGTACGTGCCGTACAGTCTGGGATGAGGCTTGCTGCCGAAGATGCTGTCGGATCCGAAGAGTTGAAACGGATGCTTCATGGCCGTCATCACATCCGCTTCGACGCCCCAATGAACGATCATGGAGACGGCGCCCCGCTCCTCGACAATCAGATCGAAAGCCGCATCTGCGGGATCGATATTTCTGCGTTCGGCAATATCCGAGATGCTCATCCCTTCCATCGGCTTGTTGCGTTCGGAGTCGACCGATGCGATGACGATATGGCGCCATCCGCAGTTTTTCACCCAATTTTCGAAGCTGTCGTTGTCCAGAAAATCCTGCTTGATTCGATTGCGGATTCCGGCGTTCGCCAGTCTTTCAAGGCAGCGTTCGGACCCTTCTTCGTGCATCCAAGGAGGCAGTATCGTTTGCAGCAACGTCGATCCTGCCGTATATGGATATTGGTCGAACGTAATTTCCAATCCATTGGATCGCTCCTTGTCAAGCAGCGCCAGCGCTTCGGCGAATTTGTGCCGGTTCGCTTCCCCCGATCGCTTTAAAATGAGAAAGATGCAAACGAACGCCCGATGCGCGCGACACGTCGATCACTTCTTCAAGCGCCTCGATGAAATGACTGCTTTCGCTTCTGACGTGGACGACAAAACAACCGTCGTAAGTGGCCGCGCCTTTGCAAATCTCAATCAGCTCTTCCTTGTCGGCAAAAACGTTCGGCGGATAAACCAATCCGGTGGATATGCCAACCGCCCCTTCTTGCATAGCCTTTTCTACCAATCCGCGCATGCGAATCCGTTCTTCCTGCGTTGCTTTGCGGTCCTCGAAGCCCATAACGAGCGTCCTTACCGCGCCATGAGGCACCAGATACATGACATTGCCGGATAAGTCGGATTTGTCTAAAAAAGCTTAAATATTCCTTCACCGTGTTCCATGGCCAATCGCCGATATCGCCGTTCAGGCCCTTCAGCTGACTTTGCCATTGCGGCTTCGTCTGCGCGGACACGGGGGCGACGGAAATGCCGTCCTGTCCCAACAGCTCGGTCGTAACGCCTTGCAATACTTTTACATAATGGATCTCCGGTCTCGTGCACAACAAGTCGGAGTGCACATGGGCATCGATAAATCCGGGACAGACGGCGAGCCCTGCCGCATCGATATCCATGCGTCCATGAACGTTCGGCAAGCTGCCGACTGCCGTCAATTTCCCGTCTTTAATTCCAATATCCGCTTTTATCCATGGATTTCCCGTACCATCGTATACTTGTCCGTTTCGAATGACAATATCCATCATGGTTATTGCCCTCACTTTAATTGAATTGAAAGACTTGTTCGTATAAGGTGCGATCGCGAATGCGCCGGATCACCGGTTCAAAGCCGATGCCGGGTCGTTCGGGAACCCGGATCACGCCGTCTTGTATCGTGACTTCCGGTTCGATAATATCTTCCGACCAATAGTTGGAGGAAGCTGCCGTATCGCCCGGGAACATGAAATTAGGGAGCGTGGATATCGCGATGTTGTGCGCGCGGCCGATGCCCGATTCCAGCATGCCGCCGCACCATACGGGGATTCCCGCTTTATGGCAAACATCGTGCAGTCGAATAGATTCGGCAATACCGCCGACTCTTCCGATTTTTATGTTGATGATGCGGCAGCTGCCCAACTCGATCGCTTTCCTCGCATCCTCGCTTGAATGGATGCTCTCGTCCAGGCAAACGGGCGTTGCGATTTGTTTTTGCAGCACGCTGTGATCGACCATATCGTTGTAGGCAAAGGGCTGTTCGATCATCGTAAGTCCGTATTCGTCCAGCTTCTTTAGGCGATCGATATCCCCGAGCGAATAGGCGGAATTCGCATCCACCATCAAGGCGATCTGCGGGAATCGGAGGCGTACGGCTTCGACGATATCGATATCCCATCCCGGCATGATTTTGATTTTGATGCGCTTGTAGCCTTTAGCCAAGTTGCTCTCGATTTTTTCAAGCAATTCGGTTAAGGAAGCTTGAATGCCGATACTGACGCCGACATCAAGCTCTCGCTTATTGCCGCCGATCGCTTCGGTCAGGGTCAATCCGTTCAGCTTGCTGTACAGGTCCCAGCACGCGCTCTCAAGCGCGGACTTGGCCATGTAGTTTCCGCGAATATGGCGCCATCTTGCCGATATTTCGTTCGGATGTCCGATGGCCGATTGCTGCAGAAGCGGAATCAAAAATTGCTCCATCAGATGCCAGTTCGTTTTGAGCGTTTCTTCATTATAGGAAGGTTCCGGAAAAGCCACCGACTCGGCCCATCCCGATATCCCGTCGCGATCGACCGCTTCTACAAGGATAAAGGGCTTGTTCCGCATCGTACCGAAACTTGTCTTGAATGGGTGAATCAGATCCATGCTGACGTGCCGTAAAATGATCCTGTCAATCCGCATCGATTAATCCTCCTGCCCGGCAGCGAATATTTTTACGATGGACAAAGCCAATATCGCCGCGCCTATCTGAAGCGCCTCAAGATTAAAGCGCATATCGGGGTGATGAAGCCCGGGCTTGAGGTCGGCGCCTAATCCGATCATGGTCGCCTTGATACCGGGCTTGCGCTGCGCGTAAAAATGAAAATCTTCGCCTCCCGGCGTTACCGGCGGAGAGGCTAAGCCGTCGTCCCCCAAGATCTCCGCGATCGCCGAGGCGACCATGGATTCCATGTAGTCGTTCGGAACGGCGGCAACCGTTCGCATTCCCGTCTCCAGTTCCACGGTTGCGCCATTCGCCGTTCCGGCATGAGTCGCCGCGCGTTGAATTTTTTCCACCAATTCATCCATCGCCTCGTTAGTTCCGGCACGCACATCGATCGAAAATTCCCCCTGTATCCGGAATGATGTTGCTGCTCGCGTTGGCCACCAGAAGACGAGTTACCTTGCAGGAGAACGGAACGCTCGGATCGGTTTTAACGGCGTTGACGGCCTGGACGATCGCGGCAGCTGAATCTATCACGTTAATCCCCTCGTTCGGCCGGGCCGCATGCGCTTGTCTTCCCATGATTTTGCCGTTCAGCGTTGCAGCCGCGCCATGGTAGATGGCGCTTGAGGCCTTACCCATGGGCAGCTCCTTAACAGGGCGAAGATGGATGCCGAGCATATACTCCACTTGATCGAGCACACCGGTGTCAAGCAGCTTCAAAGCCCCTTCTCCCGTTTCCTCGGCAGGCTGAAAAACGGCGGTCAGCTTGCCTGAAGGCTCATAGCCGATGTTTATCAAACACTTCAGTGCATACAAAGCCATCGTCATATGCGCATCATGTCCGCAAGAATGATTGGCTGTCCACTTGCCGCCAACTTGCTGCCATAAGGCATCGATATCGGCGCGGACTGCGACTGTCGTCGACCGAGGCGCTGCTCCCGACCATTCTGCCATCACGCCCGTATGCCCTTCAAAGGTCCGGGTCGGTAAATGAATTTGTTTCAAAGCCTGCTGAAGATAAGCAGTCGTTCGCTTTTCTTCCCAACTGATCTCGCCGAGCTCATGCAACTCCCGGTAAGCGCTCTCCAATTCGGCTTGATGCTGCTTAAGCCAATTTACAATCGCCTGCTTCATCGACGGGCCTCAAGCAAATAATGATGGCTGTGCCCGTTCGTTCGAACGAGATTCACGACTTGAAATCCCCGGCTAAATGCTTCGGCGACATGCTCGCGCAAATGATTGTGCCAAGCGGCAAAAAGATCGGGCTGTTCCCGTTTGAGCAGCTTTCCGGATCTAGGCACGGGTATCGAACATCCGGATATGTTATCCAGAATTTGATTGGAATTTCGAATTCCTGCGATTCGGTTCCCGTCCGATTGCAAAACGAATAATTCAGGGTAATCGCCGAATTCGGCCGATACTTCGTTCGGATTGGCAATCGCGCTGACGACACGCTCGGAGAGAATCTCCCATTCGACCATGAAGCGGTCGATCGCCAGTCCATTTGAATCCTCTCCGTAAAACGAAGGAAGGAAGCGACTCACGATTCCTCCCAACTTGGCGAGGTTTAAATACCCGTTGCGCGCTTCGAATGGGTCATACGTCCAAACAATCTTCCGGTATCCGTATTGTATCGCCCACAAACGTTGCTCAAGTTTAAGCTGCATGCCTATACCTTTATCTCGATAATCCGGATGAATCGCCATCATATGCGAAGCAAGATACGTTACTTGTCCGTCATAGCCGGCAAATCCATAGTTAAACCCAATCAGCCTGCTCTCGTGGAACGCTCCGATCACTGAGCCGCCATGCAGGATGGCGGCTTGCATTTGAGGCATTGAAGTAATCGTGTCCTGCGACCACGCTGTCTTCTGCAGTTCTACGGCCGAATGAAGCTCCTTAACGTGTGTGAGCGGCCTATAAGAAATTGTCTCGTTACGATTCATAAGTTCATTCCTTTTCAAGCGAATAGGACGCAAGGGACGATGTGAAGTGACCTTTTTCTCCTATCTATAATTATAAAAGCCCGAACAGGTCGGGCAAGAAAAAAGCGTTGTCCTTTATGGCACTCGATTGCGCAATATTCCAATTGTACGGCATTTGCCGCATCCGTTTTTGACAAGTTAAATTCACACCCCGTACAATGAACCGCCATCCATGCGATACCACGCGTCTATCCGATAGGGCTGCTCTCCCGAACCGCCGAACCTATGCTCCCGGTATTGTACGCTTCCCGTGCCGCCAAGCGAATATATAATCTTCCCTTCTTGGACGTCGTACAAGTACGTCTTGCCATCGACCTTATACAACGCCTTGCCGTCCGGCAGTCCTCTAGTTTGATAATGGGATTGTCCTTCCCCTTCCCATTCGTGGACGACGGCGCCGTTTTTCCATTCATACGTCGTCGGCGAACCGTCTGCCGTTAACGTGTATACGACGCCTTCGACGGACAATCCGCCTTTCGTGATCATGCTTGAGGACCCGCTAGCCTCGTAAATCTTGACTTGGCTTTTATCGATCCGGTCGTAAAGCCAAAGGGCGTTATTGCCGGACTGCTTCCATAAAATACGTTTTTGGTCAAAGTCGAGTATCGTACCTTCGAAGCTGTAAAGCAGCGTTTCCGGCTTGGGGACCGGCTGATAGACGACGGTGACGATCGCTGCGGTTTTTTTCTCGCTTTCGTTGCCTGCGGCATCGACGGCGACCAGCGAAAAAAGGTAAGTCGATTTGGGAGATAATGCTTGCGCTTCATAGCTGTTCGCGGTTCCGCTCAAGGTCGCCAGCAGTTGATCGTTCTGGTAGAGCAAATACTTGGACACGCCTCCCTCATCGGCAGCCTGCTGCCAACGAAGGGCTGCGCTCGAATACGTGGCATGGGAAAAGGTCAGCACGTCCCCCTCGGGCCATGCCGGCGCTTCGGTATCTTCTGGCGGTTGCTGCTGTACGGCAAAGATCGTATCCCCCAGCAAATAGCGAAGCTGACCGTCGATCCATCGGACGACGCCGGCGGCTCCTGCGATTCGTGTCGAATTGTTGATTTCCCGGTCGTATCGGTACAATTGGCCATCGCGGTTAAAGATCAAGGTACCCGAGCCGTCTAAACAATGAATGTCGGCATTCGAATCGAAGTTCGTGGCTTGGGTCGCCGTACCTTCCGGGGATTGCAAATAAAGCTGTCCTTCCGAACCTGCATCCGGCTTCCGGAAGGCGATCCAGCCCTCGTTGATTTCATAGTCTTTATGGGGCGACCGCCGTTCGCCAACCGTTCCGGCATTCACTTCGGTTACCGTCCCATCCGCGAATTTCATCAATCGGCCGTCGTTCAGGGTGAACAATATGGCGCTGCCGTCGGTCACCGGACCGCGCGGCGCACCCGGATACGAGAAGGCGGTCGTCGCGCTGCCGGTTAAAGGATCGTAACGTACAATGTCGTCATTGTGCCCGTCGTTGCCGCTTGGCTCCAGAAGAAGCGTGCCGCCCGGCTCCAGCTCGAAGTTCAGATCGTATGCGTATGGAATATGGCGTACTGTTCCGGCCGCGGTATCGATCCAATGAAGCGTCCCAGCGTCCGAGCACGCGATATAGTTCCCTCTCGCCTGCCAGACCGCTCCCGACTCCAGCGGAATGGACATGAGCGACTCTCCGTTCCACCAAAAGAGTTTCAATTCATACCAACCCGTGTCAATTAAGAAAACGGCGCCGGCGGGCGTGAGTTTAAATCCGTCCGACCTATCGGTCGTAACGCCCTCTAAAAGTTCGGTCTCCGTGCCGTTCATTCGCTCCTTGACGATCAACGCCCCGTTGCGGAGCAGCAGCAGACGGGACGCATCCGCGTCCAGAATCTGCGCGTCGGGTTCGCGATCCGTCTCGGCCAACGCAGGGCTGGATTCGATATGAACGGTACGCTTCACGTTAACCCGTCGATTGTCTTCGCCGTCGGGAAGCCTGCCATCCGATATGGAATATTGAATATTCAGCGACTTGCCATCGTAACGCGTCACATCGTATACGCGATCGAACCGGCCCGCTCCCTGGTCGCTCTCGACGATATCCGGATACCGGAGATCTCTGCCAATCTGCACCAAAAACGAAGGCTGCGCAAGGTCGTCTTCGGCTTCGGCAAGGACTTGCAGGCTATTGCTTCGGATCACGGCATGATCGCTTGCCGGCTCCAGGCGCGTTATGACCGGAGGCTCGTCCGCAATGTCCGACGAGATCGCCGATGAAGCGGCTTCAGCTTCACGCGTTGTCTGGAAGAACACGGTCAGCGCAAGCACCAATGCCGAGCCGATCAGAAACAGGAACCTTCGATCCATTTTACTTCACTCCCATGGACGTTTTTATTAAACGTACCATAATCAGGAAAAAGTTGAATCACTCGTGCGAACCATCAACTATGCCACCAAGATCTACCTTTTCCCTCGCCCGCTTCGAATACGCAGCCTGATTGTTTCCTTTCTACAACAAAGTCAAAACTAGTTGCAAACATATGAAAAAAGGTTGCAAATCCCGCTAGGAATCGAGTTAAACACCCGTTTATAATAGAGCTTACGTCTGCCTTGATACGAATCACCTTTCAACGCGACAACAACAGGCAGGAGGCAAAAAGAAGTGCAGTTGGCGAAAAGAATTTTACACCTAGCGCTACCATCTATCGCTACGTTTTCATCGATGACATTTACGGGCTTGCTCGTATTGATGATTGTCGGGAAGCTGGGCGCGGCCGCGATCGCGGTCGTAGGCGTGACGAACATTCTCATCTACAACATGTGGGCGCTATGCGCCGGCATACAGAACGCGATCAACTATCTGGTCGCTCAGAACTACGGCTCCGGCGAGATGCGACTCGCCAATCAGCGAATGCAAATCGCGTTGGCGATGACAGGCATACTCGGCGTCATTTTGCTGGCGGGCAGCTTGCTTGCGCCCGAACTCATCCTGAGCGCGATGGGACTGAACGACGAGATCGTCGCACTTGGCTCCGATTATGTCATGATTCGCATGATCGCACTCATTTTCGGCATTTTTAGCGGCGCATTCTTCGCTTATCTTCGAGCGATCGGCGACACCAAGACGCCGATGACGATCGCGCTGATCAACAGCGGCCTGGTCGTCGTGTTGACGTATGTGTTGGCCTACGGCAAGTACGGCTTTCCGGACCTGGGGCTTCAAGGCGCCGCTTGGAGCATCTTGATCGCTGAGATCGTCACGGCCGGCATGTGCGTGTGGGTTTATTTCGGCTACTTGAACGCTACGCTGCTGACCCGAAGCTTCGAGCGATTCGATCGGAAGCAGGTCAAGCTGATGGTATTCGAGAGCGCCAAGCTCAGCATGATGGAAATGTCCAACAGCCTGGGCATGCTCGTATTCACGATGTGCATCTCTCGCTTGGGGACGGTCGCCATCGCGGCGAACGAGATCGCCTTGAACATTTTGTCCTTCGGGTTCATGCCTTCGAACGGCTTCGGCGCGGCTGCCACGATCGGCACCGGACAAGAAATCGGGAAAGGACATCACGCGGAAGCGAAGCGATTCGGCCTGATGACGGTCTTGCTGGGTCTGCTCCTGATGGTGCTCATCTCGATTCTCATGTTCGTCTTCGCCTTGCCGATCGCAAAGCTGTATACCCCCGAGCGAGCCGTCTATATGGCCGTCGTGCCGCTCATTCATCTCGCGGCATTTATCCAATTGTTCAATACGACGGGCATTATTTTCGGCGGCGGACTGCGCGGCATCGGCGATACGACGTATCTGTCCCGCGTGGCGTTCGTCCTGAACTGGATTATCTTCATTCCTTGTACGCTGCTGCTGACGGTCGTGCTGGACTATGGCCAGGTCGGCGCCTGGATCGCGCTCTGCGGCAACATGGTGTTTGCCGCGCTGGCCAACGGCTGGCGATACGTCAAGCTGGACTGGAGCAAAGCCCGCGTCAAGTCGGGGAAGGCGTCGGCGCCCGCGATGGTGTCGCATTGATTGCATGCAAAAAAGGACGGCGCCGCGGCGTCGTCCTTTTTGCATTTATTCCTCCGGTCTTCCAAGCTTGAAGCCGTTCAGCTTGCTAAGATTGGCTTTGGAGTTGCCCATCTTAGTCGGTGCGGCCGGCGGAGCGTTTTTTTTGAATCAGCTCGTATATTACTCCTTTCGATCCGGCGTTTCGCTTCCCTCCTTTAGACGTTGTTGAAAGGGGGGCGTTGCGGAAAAATGCGTTGTCCGTCAAGGAAGCGCCTATCGGGCAAAGCGCCTCATCGTCTCAAACCGCTCGAATCCGTATTGTTCGTATAACCCGTGTGCATCCCGCGTGTTGAGCCCCATGTGAACCCCCTGCAGGCTCGGATGCGCAACCAATACGCGCACCAGATTTTTTCCGAGCCCTTTTCCCCGGTCCCCCGGATCTACGATCACATCGCATATCCAAGCGAACGTGGCATAATCCGTAATGATTCGCATGAAGCCCGCTTGTCTGCCCGAACCTTCCTCATAGGCGCCGATGCACATCGATTGCTCGATGCTCCGTTCGATTTGTCCGCTGCTGCGCGCGTTGGCCCAGTACGAATCCGCTAACCAGTTCAGGATGCGGTCCATTTGAAGCAGCGTCTTATCGTCGCTAAATCTGTACCCGTCCATGTTGCAGTCCATCGTTAACACTCCAATCTGATCCTCTAATTTCGACGATAATTCAATCTTTATCTGAAGTATAATAAGAAACGAACGACATGTCTTCCATTAAACCGATTGTCTGTACGGGTACAGAAGAGGAGCGAAAGCATAGATGGTGTCGCGTCAGGACGATCGTCAACTTAAGTTTGAGTTCGTCGTCGACGAGCTTACCAGGCAATCTAAGGACGGCCGATTAAAGCCGGGCGATAAGCTTCCGTCCATCCGCAAGCTCACCGAAACGTATGGCTGCAGCAAAAACACGATTTTACGAGCCTATGCGGAATTAGAACGTCGTCATCTCGTTTACGCAGTTCCGAAAAGCGGCTATTTTTTGCTCGATTCCACCGCTTCCCCCTCCTCGCCGGCACCGGTTGGACTGCCGATCGATATGCGCTCCGCGTCGCCCGAGGGAGACTGGATGCCGTACTTGGACGTGCAGCAATGTTTAACGCAGGCGATCGAGCGCTATCGAGACGATTTATTCGCTTATGGCGATACGCAGGGGTTATTAACGCTTCGGTCCACCCTCACCCGTCATTTTGCCGATGATCAAGTGTTTGCGAAAACGGAGGATATTTTTGTCGTGTCCGGGTCCCATCAGGCGCTCAGCTTGCTGGTCGAAATGCCGTTTCCGAACGGAAAAACGAATGTTCTCATCGAGCAGCCGACCTATTTCGGAGCGATGCAGGCAGCCGGAGTAAAGGGAATAACGATGATCGGGATCGAACGCGCATGGGATGGAATCAATCTGGAGGAATTGGAACGGCATTTTCAGCATAACAACATCAAATGCTTCTATACGGTGTCCCGGTTTCACAATCCGCTCGGCTGCTCCTATTCGAAGGAACAGAAGCAGGCGATCGTCAGGCTGGCGGCCCAATACGACGTTTACGTGATCGAAGACGATTATTTGGCCGATCTGGATCCCGACGGAAAAGCGGATCCGATGTTTGCCTATGATCGGGAAGCGCATGTGATCTATGTCAAAAGCTTTTCGAAGGTCATGCTGCCGGGACTTCGGTTAGGCGCCGTCGCGCTGCCGAAAAAGCTCGCCGCCGCTTTTCACCGGTACAAGCAAGCGGCGGATTTGTTCACGCCGGCGTTGTCGCAGGGCGCGCTCGAGCTCTATATCGCAAGCGGCATGTTCGCGAGTCATACGAAGCGATTGCGCAAGCTCTATTCGGCACGGATGTCGGCCTTACAGTCCGCTTGCAGGCGTGCGCTCCCTTCGGAGGCGGCCATACAAGTACCGGAGAGCGGCGTGTTTGCCACGCTTGCGCTGCCTGAGCAGGTGTCCGCTTCGAAGCTTTGCGAGCGGCTCGAAGCCGAAGGGGTCTTGACGATGAACGTCGACCGTCTTCTGCTGCCGGCTTTCCGGCACGATCGGATGATCCGCCTCAGCGTCATGCGGGCGAACGAGCAAGCGATCGACGCCGGTATCGCGGCGATCGCCCGAGAAATGCAAAAACTGCGGATCGCAAAGCCGACAAGCCATTCTTTTCGCGAGCAGCGCATTTGATTTGCCGGAAAAGGCAAAAAAGAATCCGACTCACGGCCGGATTCTTTTTTGCTGTCCCTATGAAAGCTTTGCATGATTGCCCGGTCGCTCCGACTTCTAGCGCCCCTGCCTCATCTCGTACAGCTTGACGGCCAAGTGAAGCTGCAGCCGGTCGTTCACCTTTTCCGGGTCGAGCCCGAGCAGCTCGTACGCGCGTTCGATCCGGTAGGCGATCGTGTTGTAGTGCGAAAATAGCGCCTCCGCCGTCAGCTTGCCGTTCTCGTTGTGCTGCAGGTAACATTGCAGCGTTTTGAGCAGCTGCGTATTGTGCTTGCTGTCATAGTCGACGATCGGCTTGACGTTGCGGTCGAGATATTCCTTGACCTGCTCGGACGCCGGCAGCAAATAAAGCAGCTGATAGACGCCAAGCTGGTCGTACCGGATATGGGCGTCGCGAATGCCGCAGATCGAGCTGATAAAATGGATTTTGCGCGCTTGCTCGCAGCTGCGCCTTACCTCGTCCGCTGCGTCGACAGGATCGCCGATGCAAAAGGAAACGTCCGCCTTGGCGTCCAGTCCAAGCAGGTGCGTCAGCCGATACAGACATTTCTCGAGCTGTCGGTCCAGATGCTCCGCCTTCTCATGGGAGAGGAGCAGCGCCATATGTCCGTCGAGCTGCGTGGCCCAGATGCCGTCCCGCTCCGTGCCGAACCGGCGGAACTGCTTGATCGCCTTGGTCAGCAGCTTCGGACTCGCATGGCTGTCGGACAGCCTGACGTATACCGCGCTGTACGCGCCGTTGCGGGCGATCCGGCATCCGCAGGCGTCCGCCCTTGCCTCAATGTCCTGAATGGCGACGATGCGCCCGGTTAGCCAGTCCTGCAAAAACTGATCGACGTACTTGGATTCGACCTCCCGCCTCGCATGCAGATTGGCCAGCTCCAGGCTGACCAGCACGCCGATGCGATCCAGCGTCAGCTTGTCCGCGTCGTCCAGCTCCCGGTTCCACTCGAGCAGCAGCAGGCTGCAAGCATTGCCCTTGCCGTCTTCGTTCGAGATGTATACGCGTATGCGCCGGTCGCCTACGGTCATCAGGCTGACGCCCAGCTCGATGTCGTGGCTGAGCCTGGCCCACTCGTCGGAGTCCTCGTTTCCCGGGAAGAGACTTCTAGCCGTCGGCGAAAAATAAAGCTGATTGGCGTCGTCCATCAACACGACCGGGTTCGACAGCGTCTCGTCCAGCTCGCCCAGAAATTCCTCGATGCCTCCCCCCGTGCAGCAGCTTCTTGGACAGCTTCTGGTATCTGAATTGAAGCAGCGTCAAATGTCTCGCTTCCTGGACCAGCACCCGCTCCATGACCTCGCGGACGACATCGGAGAAGGAGGTCGGGAGCGGCAGCTCGATGAGCGGAATGTCGAATTGATCGGCCATCTCCAGCACGGACGGGGGGGATCTCCTCGATATATCTTCGCGTCTTGATGCCTAATGCGGCTACGCCTCGTTCCGCGAGCTGCGGGATCATCTCGGCGATACGATCCGGATTGTCGCGAAAAGGAAAGCCGCTCGTCACGAGAAACTCGCCGGGCCGCACCCAATCGATCACGTCGGGCACTTCCATGACGTTGACCCGATTGACCGCCCGATCCATCCCCTTATGACCCGCGCGAACGGTCGCGCCTTGCAGATTCGGAATGAGCAGCAGATCGCGGCAGGTGAAGGCCAACGTGTCGTTAATCATGATCCGAGCTTATCGGTATAGACGTCTTCGACGAGGTGCGTATTGAAGTAGGCGTTCTTGGGCGCAACGGCTTCCACGGGCAGGAAAATGCTGATCTGCTCGCTCGGCGAATCGCCGACGCATGCGACGGAATGGATGACGCCGGCCGGCACGTGGAAGGTATCTCCCGCTTTGTACAGCGTCCAGGTCCCGTCGCGCAGCAGCTTGACCTCGCCTGCCGTAATATGAATGATCTCGGCGACGTCGTGATAGTGAGGCAGGACGGCTCCCCCCGACTCCGATTTTCTCCCACAGCACCGAGCTGACCCTTACGCCGAGTTCGTCCGCTTGCGCGGCATTCACGATCTCCCGATGATACAGATGCCAGTGGTTGGGCATCAGTCCCCATTCCATGTCGGCTCCGACGACGACTTTTGTTTCCTCCGCTTTGATCATGCTGTCGCGCTCCTTTTATAGGTCTAGTTATTTTTGAGCAATTGTACGTTCCGCCAGCTCCCGGCAAAGGTCACGTCCTCCGTATCCGACGCCGCGTATCCTTCGCACACGAACCCGGGCACCTCGGTGCCGTCGGCCAGCTCGACCTTGCCGATGCCAAGCGGTGCGGGGATGAGCGCCGCGAATCGGCCAAACGCTGCGAGCGGCATCTCCCATATTTCCATCTCGATCGCGGAGCCGCCCTTCTCCTGCTTGACGAGCCCCGGCTTGGCCGGAGATGTCGGCAGACGGTAAAGCTTGTATTTGGAAGCCGTCTTCGCTTCCTTGACGAATGCGGCGCCATGCGCCTTCATTTGCGGCTCCAGCGGATAACCTCTCATATGAAGCCCGCATACGGCAACGAACGTCGTCATCGGCTGCTCCTCGGAAACATCGGATGAGCGTTGGCTCGCCTTCCCGGAAGGATCGGCCCAGCGGATCGCCAGCTTCGCCAGCATGTCTTCGCCGCCCGACACCGCAAACAAAGTAATGCCGAACGGCACGTCCGGCGCCGCTTCTCCCGCCGGAACCGCAAGGGCGCACAAATCGAGCAGGTTGCAGTGATTGGTCCACCGCCCCATGTCGCTGTTCGTCCGAATCGGATCGACCCGGACCTCGTCGCGAGACCATGTGCCGCCGGCCGTGGGCAGCAGGAGTGCCGCATCCTCGAGCAGCTTGGCCGCTTCATGCTTCAAGGCTTGAATCCGGTGCATGGCCGAAAAGACCGAAGCCGCATCGTGCCGGTCACCGGAGCCTGAGCGCAGCACCCGCTCCGTCACGGGGAACGCCGCGCCGGGATGGGCATCGATGAACGCGCCCAACGCAGACCAGCGCTCGGCGACCCACGGCCCGTCGTAAAGCACGGCGGCCGCCTCCGCGAACAACGCGTAATCGATCGTTTGAACCTCGATGCCGAGCTGTGCCGCTTTCCGCTCCGCCTGGCGCCAAGCCGCTTCGTACCGGGAGGCGTAAGGGCCGAAAAAAGGCCAATCGCCGCCAGGGAGCAACAAGCGCTTCGGTAGCTCCGGCGAACGCCGGACGATCGTGCGCGTCCAGGGATCCGCAGCATCCGGTCCGCGCGCGACCCCGTCGACGCGCATCGCGTCCTCCAGCTCGTGCGCGAACACGGTCACGCAGTCCAGACTCCGGCAAGCCGGCACGACGCCTCGCGTCGGCCAGGAACCGAGGCTCGGCTTTAAGCCAATCAAGCCGTTCAGGGCTGCGGGCACGCGTCCCGAGCCTGCGGTATCGGTGCCGAGCGCGAAAACGGCATGTCCTCTTGCGACGGCGACGGCCGAGCCGGAGCTGGAGCCGCCGCTGATCAGTTCGGGCTTCAGCGCGTTGTGCGTCTCGCCGAACGGGCTTCGCGTGCCGACGAGTCCGGTCGCGAATTGGTCCAGGTTCGTCTTGCCGAGCGGGATCGCGCCCGCTTCGATCAGCCGCTGAACGACGGCGGCGTGCGCATCCGGCGTATAGGCGAATGCGGGACAGCCCGCCGTCGTGGGGACGTTCGCCAGGTCGATATTATCCTTAATGGCAAACGGGATTCCCCACAGGGGCGCCGAGCGGTCCATCGTATCCAGCCGCTTCAGATAGGGCTCGATCGTCTCCGCATCCGGCGGCGCGATCCAGATGTTCATATGTTCATCGGCGACCGATCGGCGGATCATCTCCGCCACGACGTCGCGCGGCGCAAGCTTTGAAGCCGCGTATTGCTCCCGCAGCCAGGACGCGGTCATTCGAAGGGGGGAATTGTGCAGCAGTCATCTTCGGCCTCTCCTCCTTGGCGCTTGACGGCTGCGCCTGTACCGTACCTTTAAGTTTATTTGCTTGAACTACGTATTGGTGCGGCGGAAAATGACGGCTACCGGTCCGCCGCCCGCCGGCCCTTGATGCTCCGCGCCTCCGGAGACGTAGATCATCGGATCGCCGACGATGGAAGCCAGCACGGCGCCGACGGCCGCCCGCGCATGACGCGTATGGTTAATGTCCGAATCGTTAAGCATCGTATGTCTGCGGCCGCGGATGAGACCCGTCGGATCGGCCTCGGCCTTCGCCAGCACCTGCACGACCTCCGCTCCCGGGTGGTCAGCCAGCATCGCGAGCAGCGGCTTCGCATCGATCGCGTCGGTCATGACGCCGTGGCTCATGAACAGATCGCCGCTCGCCTGCGCCGAGTTGCCGAAGACGATCACCTCGCAGTAGGCGAGCTCGCTTCCCGCCGAGGTGGACGCCACTTCGCTGAATTTGTCCCACGAGTGGCAGACGTCGTCGTCGCCGATCTCTTCGCGGCCGATCTCCCCCGAGCGCCACGGCGGCGCCGAGCGCGGACGCGCCGCGGGAATAGCCCATCGACTTGTACGTATCGTCGACCGCGACTTCGGCGCCCCGGGCTCTGGCCTCCGCGATGTCGGCATCCGTCAGCAGCGGGCATTTGATCTGTACGAAATGCACGTCGGAAGCCGCTTCGATCCGCGCCTCCGCCATAGCTCGGCTAACGGCTGTCGACACTTCCTCGATTTGGGCCGAGCGTCCGAGCTCCTCCGGAAGGAAGCGCCGAGTATGCGCGACGCCGACCGCAAGCGACTTCAAGCCAGCGCCAGCCGGCCCTCCCTCCGCTTCGGATCGGCTGATGACCGTGAAGTGCGGCGCAAGCACGCCCTCCGTACCGCCCGACATAATAAAGGAGATCTGCTCCGCCGCTTCCGCGCCGATCAGTCCGGCGAAGAAGCCGCGAAGCGTTTGAACCGCGTACCCTCTCGTAAAATCGTTGACGCAGCCGTTGCCTTCCGTTTTGCCCAATACCGCGATCACCTGAGAAGGATGAATCGAGCCTGCTTCGATATGTGCCCGCAGCGATGCCGTATCGCTGGGAGACGCTGCCGGGACGCGTACGACCGAGATCCTCATACTTCATCCACCTTCTGCCAGAAAATGACTCTTTTTTCGACCGATGCAATGATTCCGAACAAGATCAGCCCCGCGACCGCGGCCGCGGCGATCGCCGAGAACATGACCGGCGTGTCTAGATGATAGGAAGACAACAGCACCAAGTAACCGAGCCCCTTGTTCGAACCGACGAACTCGCCGACGATGGCGCCCACGATCGCGAGCGAGCTTGAGATTTTGAGCGCGGACAGCACATAGGGAAGGCTGGTCGGCAGCCGCAGCTTCCAGAAGATCTCCGCCTTCGTCCCTTTATAAGCCGAGAATAGCTCCCAGGCTTCGTGCTCGACCGCCTTCAAGCCTTTAACGCTGTTAACGAGTATCGGAAAAAAGCAAATGATCATGGAAGCGGCCACTTTCGACCAATAGCCGGTGCCCAGCCAAATGACGAGCAGCGGCGCCAGCGCCACGACCGGCGTCGTCTTGAGCGCGATCGCGAGCGGGAAGATCCCCTTCTCGGCCGGACGGGAATGCACGAACAGAATCGCCGTCAAAAATCCAAGCACGTTGGCGAGCAGGAAGCCGAGCACCGCCTCATACAAGGTCGCGCCCATGTTGCGCAGCAGCTCGCCGTCGACGACCCGGGCGATGTCCGAGGGCGCGGGGAGCAAATAAAGCGGGATGTCGAATATGCGGACGACGGCCTCCCAGATCAAGATCAGACCGACGGCGAATGCGATCGGATAAAGAACGTCCTTGATTTTAGTCGTCATAGCGCCTTCACCTGCTTTCGAATTTCCCTGACCGTGCTCAGGAATGCCGGGAGCTCCTGCATCTCGGCTTCCCGCGGATGGGCGAGCGGCACCTGTACGATATCGCTAACGTTGGCCGGGCGCGGCGACATCATGACGATCCGGTCGGACATGAGCACGGATTCCTGAATCGAGTGCGTGACCATGACGACCGTGTTCAACTTGGTGTCCGGGTTCGCCCATAGGCGGAGAAGCTCGATATTGAGCTTCTCGCGCGTGAATTCGTCCAGCGCGCCGAACGGTTCGTCCATCAACAGAATCGACGGGTTCGCCGCCAGCGCTCTGGCGATGGCGATCCGCTGCTGCATCCCGCCGCTCAGCTGCTGCGGGTAGTGGTTGCGGAAGTCCGCCAGCCCGACGAGCTCCAGCGTCCACTCCGCCCGCTCGCGGCGTTCGGCCTTCGATTGCTTGGCGCGCTGCGGACCGATGTTCAGCGGCAGCTCGATATTCTGAATCGCGGTTTGCCACGGCATAAGCACCGGTTTTTGAAAAACGATGCCGATCTCCTCCCGGGGCACATGAAGCGTGATCCCGCCGCCTTGATCCGGCCGCAGCAAGCCGAGGATCAGCCGAAGGAGCGTCGACTTGCCGCAGCCGCTCGGACCGAGGATGGACATGAATTCGCCGCTTCGGACGTCGAGCGACACCCCGTTTAAGACGCGTACGCTGCCGAACGTCAGCGAGCAATTTTGTATGGAAATGGCGCTGGTTTGGAGGTGAGCGCCTGAGCTTGCGCCGGCACTGCCTCCGGCGTCAAAGGCTGCGCCGGCGGCGCGTTCTCTGACGGATCCTGCTAGGCTACTGATGGCCGCCATCGGCGATCACTCCTTTAAGGTTGAATGAATTCGTTCGTGAAGGCCGAGGCCAGGTCCTGCTTCTTCTTCAGGAAGCCGACGTCGATCAGGCTGTCCTGCAGCGTGCTCCACTGCGACTCTTCCATCTGACCGAGCGGTCCTTTGTCCGCTTCGAGCAGCGGAATGCTGGCTTTCATCATTTTCGTCTCATGCTCCAGGTTCAGCTGATCGCCGAATTGGACCGTCACCTGCGCCGCCTCATCCGGGTGGTTGATGGCATAATCCCAGCCCTTCATCGTCGCTTGAACGAAGCCCTTCACCGTCTCGGGGTCCTTCTGGATCATTTTTTCGGTCGTGAACAGCGTATCCGCGTAAAAATTAATGCCGTAGTCGCTCGGATAAATGACGTTTACTTCTTCTCCTTGCTCTTGGGCGGCGATCACTTCATTGATAACGTAGCCCGGCCAAGCTTTGACTTGTCCCGTCAGCAGCGGGCTGAGATCGAACTTGACGGGCATCTCGCTGATCGATTTGGCCTTCACGCCGGCCTTGTTGACCATGGCCCGGTACGTGAGCTCCTCGTTGCCGCCGAGCTTGACGCCAACCTTCTGGCCTTCGAGATCCTTCATGGACGTAATGCCGGAGCTCTTAAGCGTGAACAGCACGAACGGCGTCGAGCGGTAAATGACGGACAGCGCGACGACCGGCGCCCCTTTTTCGCGGGACATCAGAATCTGGTCGGCTCCCGTGACGCCGAAGTCTTCGCTGCCCGAGGATACCATCTGCACCGACGGGAAGTCCGAACCGCCCGGTCGAATGTCCACGTCGAGGCCGGCATCCTTGTAGTACCCTTTCTCCTTGGCCATGTAGAAGCCGGCGAATTGCGCCTGATTGATCCATTTCAGCCGGACGACGACTTTTTTAAGCTTCTGGGTACCCGCATCCATGCTCGCCGCCGAAGACGTAGCCGCCGTCGCGGACGAGGCCGAGCCGCCGTCCGGCGCCTGACTGCCGCTCGTTCCGTTGCTCGCAGAATTGCTGCCGCAGCCGGCAATCGCGACGATCGAAGACAATAATAGAGCCGACATCCATTTTCCGTTCACTTTACGCATGCTTGATTCCCCCCGTTGTTATGTTTTTATAGCGATTCAAGAGCGGTCAGCAACTTGCTAGAATCGGATACGCTGCCGAACACGCCGCCTTGCATCTGCACCATGCGAAGCGCGGCTTCGTGGTTGGAAGGATCGGTCGCTCCCGTGCAATCCTCCAGAATCAGGCATTCGTAGCCGCGGTCGTTCGCTTCGCGCATCGTCGTATGGACGCATACGTCCGTCGTGATCCCCGTCAGAATAAGGTGCGTGATCCCGCGCGTTTTCAGCAGCAGATCCAGGTCCGTCGCATAGAAGCTGCCCTTGCCCGGCTTGTCGACGATCGGTTCCCCCCGGCAGCGGCGCAAGCTCGGGAATGATCTCCCAGCCGGGTTCCCCGCGTACCAGAATCCGCCCCATGGGACCAGCGGAGCCGATCTCGGCTCCTGCCCTGGCGCTTCTCCACCGTTTGTTTTCCGGCAGGTCGGACAGGTCCGGACGGTGTCCCTCTCTCGTGTGGATGACCGTGAAGCCCGGAATTTCCCTCACTCCTTTGAGCAGCCGCGAGATCGGCCCGATCGCCCGCGCCGTCAAGGACAGATCGTAGCCCATTCGCTCGACGTAGCCGCCTTTGCCGCAAAAATCGGTTTGCATATCGATCACCAAAAGCGCCGTTTTGTTCGGATGAATTTTGCCGTCAAAGGGCCAAGCATAGGGTGTCGCCTCTACCGTCATGTTAGCTCCTCCTATCCCTAATGTCTTATCTCTTTGTTATGTGTCACATTATATCACGCAAATTTTTAATATTCTTTGTGTATTTCCCAAATATCTTTGCAATATTGTTGTAAAAATCACGAATCAGCTTAAATATATGACACACAATGTAATATAAATGTTGTGCCAAATGATTTATCTTTGAATTCCACTCTAAAAGAGACGGTTCGCGCCATTAGAAGAACCACTAACCTATGAAACTTTTAACAAAAAGTGGTCGTCTAAACCTAGACGCTTCTTGCGCTTAAAGTAGAAAATCTATTGCTGAACGATCCGAACTTCCAAGTTATGATGACGCGTCGCGACGACACCTTTGTCCCGCGGCCGGAACGCGCCTCGCTCGCAAATGCGGTACATGCCGATGCCTTCGTATCGATTCACGCCAACATCGCAGACGGCAAACCGACCGTGCGGGGTACGGAGACTTATTATTATATAAATAGCGGCAAAACGTTGGCGGACATCATGCATAAGCATGTACTGGGCGCAACCTGCTTCACCGACCGCAAGGTCAAGAACGCGAATTACCAGGTGCTGCGCGAGACGACGATGCCCGCCACGCTGCTTGAAGTCGGGTTCCTGTCCAATGCGACGGAAGAATCGATCTTGTTCAGCGACAGCTTCCAGAACCGGGTTGCGCAGGCGATCGTCTACGGGCTGCAGGAATACTTCGGCGTGAAATGATTTTTAAGCAATAAGAAGCCCGCGATTATCGCGGGCTTCGTTCATTTTACGGCTGAAAAAAACCTTTGGATATGTATTCCTCTCCGTCGCTCGAATGCAGATGCAATCCGTTCATTCTAAAAGACCTAGCTTTTCGTATACGGCCTGCGTAACGACACCGCTCGGGACGAGGCCGTTTTGACGCTGGAATTTTTTTTAACGCGATCGTCGTCGAAGATCGAAATCTGCCGTCGCACGGGCCATGGTAATAACCCGCGCCTTGCAATCGGTTCTGGACGAGCTGAACGACAGCGCCTACGTCCCCTTCGCTTACCGGTTTTAATTCTTGATTCGCTTCGCCGAGCACATGGCCGAATATGGTGACTTTTGTTCCGACCGGTATGATCTCGTACAGTTCTTCAACATCCCGGTTCCGCATGCGAATGCAGCCGTGGCTCGCGTGCTGGCCGATGGAAAAGGGCTTGTTGGTGCCGTGGATGCCGTATACGCCCCAGGGCACGTTCAAGCCGATCCAACGCGATCCGAACGACGGACCCCAGTTTTTCCCCTTATAGGTGACGCTGTATTCTCCAACGGGCGTAGGCGTTGAAGGATTGCCGACCGCGACCGGGTAGCTTTTGTACGGCTTATGGTCCAAATTTACCAATAACCGATGTCGATCGGGATATACTTCGATTGAGAGCAGACCGCTGTCTTTGACGATCGGCAGCGCCGGATTTGCTTGAATCGGCGCAGGATGCGGCGTTTGAAGCGCGAAAAAGAAGATCGTCAAAATCCAGGCTTGCTTTTTGCATCGACTCATTCCGTCACCCGTTTGTTTTTCTATATCGTGACCGGATCCCGGAAAATCATGCAACATAGGCCGGGTCCAAAGTTACCGATGCGTTTGCGCCGATTACGGACACGACGACCATCGGTCCGCCCGCAAACCGCGAAAAGAGGGCCGTCCCGCATGCACAGCCTCGCATTCAAGCGCATGCGGCGCCCTCTTAACCGTTTTAAAACGTATTATATACGTTCTCGCACTCCTGTACCGTCGGTTGATAAAAGCAATGCTTTTTCCATCGCCCGACGAGCGGCTGGTCGTACCAGGTCGGCGGGCACGGTCCGGGGTTTTCGAACGATCCCGGCCGGAAATACCATAGCGAGAATTCGGCCGGCCAGCTCCGCTCCCCGTCCACCGCCCGCTGCGCCAGACGGCGCTCCCGTTCCCTGGCGTTTTGATAATACAAACCGTGCTGCAAAGCTTCGAACGCATGCGGCTGCTCGATCATTTGAGGAATCGTCCGGATGCCTTTAAAATCGGAGCAATTCGCCCGGATTCGATTGATACCCACGTTTCCGACGAGGAGCATGCCCGTTTCGCCTTCGGTCTCCGCCTCGGCCCGCAGCAGCCTCGCCAACATGTCGATATCCTGTTTCCTGGCTTTTACGACTGCCATAGGCTCACCTCATTCGATTTCTAGGCCATCATATTAAAAGGCAAGCCGATGTGTGACTCATTGCGCATCGAGTCGATACAAATCGCCTTCGGCCGAAGTCAAATACAGCTCTCCTTGCCCGTCCAGGCCGAATGTCGTGATGTTCAGCCGGGACTCCAGCAGCAGTTCGTTGCGATAACGGCCGGTAGCCGCCTCGCGAAGCGCCCAAATGGCTCCCGAACCATAGTCGCCGTATACATACCAACCGGCAAGCGCCTTCAGTGCCGAGCCGCGATATACATATCCGCCGGTTACGGACTGGCCCGCCTCGCGCCCGTAGGACCAGACCGGATCGATGGCTTGCGTTTGCTCCGCCGCGGCCTCGCAGCCGCCAGCCGGCTCGAAGCAGGACTTGGCCTCCATGAGCTTCCAGCCGTAATTGCCGCCCTTGACGATCTTGTCGATCTCCTCGAACTGGTTCTGTCCGACGTCGGCCGCCCATAGCTCTCCGGTATCGGCATCGAAGCTGAAGCGCCAAGGATTGCGAAGACCGTACGCGTAAATTTCCTTCGCGCCTCCGTTCGACGCGAACGGATTGTCGGCGGGGATCGCGTACGCTTTGCCGCCTTCCGTCCGGCTCGCGTCGATGCGAAGTATTTTGCCCAACAGCGTCCGCTTGTTCTGAGCGTTGCCCTGCGGATCTCCGCTGCCTCCGCCGTCGCCGGTCCCTATATACAAGTATCCGTCGGGTCCGAATGCCAGCTGGCCGCCGTTGTGATTGGCATAAGGCTGTTCGAACGTCAGCAGCGCCTGTTCGTCGAGCGCGTCTCCCGACGATGCCTCGCCCTCCTTGGGCAACCGGTAACGGGCGATGACGGTGGCCGTTTTCGTCGTATAGTTGACGTAGATGAATCCGTTGTCATCGTAGCCGGGATCGAAGGCGAGACCCAGCAGCCCTTGTTCCGCGCCTTTGGCGTAGACGCGATCCGTTATGTCCAGTTCTGTATGAGGCGCGCCGCCCGCGTCGGCCTCGCCTGTCCGAAACGATACGATGCGCCCTTCCTGCTCCGTCACGTACATTCGGTCTCCCTTCGCTTCGATCGACGTCGGTCGAACGAGCCGAGTCCCATCGAACACGCGCGTGAGTTTAACCCTCGCCGGCTGCGAGTCGTTATTCGGGGCGTTGTCCGAAGCGCTGTTTTCGAAGTCTTCAGTCGTTCCGATGGCCGTTTCTCCCTGCGGCTCATTCGCGCAAGCTTGCGACGACGCCAAAGCAAGGCCTAGCAGCGCATAAAGCCCCCACTTGGATTTCATTTCATCCCCCCCTGTCCTGCGTTCATCGTGCCGCAGGTCGTTTCGGGCTTCTGCTTGAAGCCTTCCCAAAGGGCATGCGGCATATCGTGCTTGAACCTGCTGCGCGGGAAGGCTTCGACGACAGTCCGACTTATTTCTTCCCGAATGGATTCGAAGTTTTGCCGACGGCGTCATAGCGGATCATACATCGATAGCTGCTGGCTCCCTCGGATCGACGCGAACAAAATCCTGTTCCGCCTCTTCCCGCAGCCGCTTGAGATCGCTGATCGGCGGCAACCCGAACAACCTGGCGTATTCGCGGCTGAACTGCGAAGGAGATTCGTAGCCGACCCGGTAGGCGGCATCGGCGGCATCTAGCGATTCGGTCAACAACAGCCGGCGCGCCTCCTGCAGCCGAATCCGCTTCTGGTATTGCAGCGGACTGAGCGTCGTGACCTCCTTAAAATAGCGGTGCAGCGAAGACGGGCCCATATGGGCCATCCTGGCGAGCTCGTCGATATGGAGCGGCCGAGCGTAATCTTGTTTGATGCGGGCGATGACGTCCGCCACACGGCTTGTGCCGCTTCCGGCCAGCGCAATCTGCTTGAAGGCGCCGCCTTGTTCTTCGCTAAGCAATCTGAAGTAGATCTCGCGGAGGACCAGCGGTGCCAAATAAGCGACTTCGCGTGGCGAATCCAGCAATCGGACAAGCCGAACCGCTGCGTCCAGCAAGGCGGGACTCGTCCGATCGACGTACGCTCCCCGCTTCGACTCCCTTGCATCCTCTCGGTCCAGCTTTGCGTCTTTGATCACCTCGAGCACTTGAGCCGGATCCAGACCGACACGCAAGCACAAGTATGGCGATTCCGCAGAAGCCTGCAGCAGCCGCGAGGTCACCGGCAGATCGACCGAAACGACAAAGTGAGCCGACGGTCCATAAGTAAAGCTTTCCCCGCCCAGCATGACCACCTTTGCGCCGCGGGCCACGATCACGACGCCGGGCTCGTAGACCGTATGGACGGGTAATGTCGCCTGCGAGCTGCGAATCAAATGAATCGATGGAATGTCGGTACGGAATATGCCGTCTTTGCCCGTATGTCGTTCGATCAGCTCGGCCAGCACGGCGAGCTTGTCGGCAGTCTGCTGATCGAAGTCCGTAAAAAACGCTTCACCGCCGGACGGTGGAGCGGCAATCTGCGATTGCGGCATCTTCTTCCCTCCGTCGTTTTTCGGAAATAGGTTAACAATATTATAGCACCGAACGAGGACCTTATCTGATCAGTTGGAGGATTAGGCAACAACATGGTACGAACCGGCTACCGGATCTCTTGCCATTCGTCGCATAATAAAGGTGCAGCTCCTAAGACCTTAAACAGGAAAGGCGGAATCGAAAATGAGAAGAAGAAAGTTGGGCAACGGCGGACTGGAGGTGTCGACGCTCGGACTTGGCTGCATGGGCATGTCCGATTTTTACGCCGGCAGAGACGACGAGGCTTCGCTTCGCACCATCGACCGCGCGCTTGAACTGGGCATCGATCTGCTCGATACGGCGGATATGTACGGTGTAGGCAAAAACGAAGAGCTGGTCGGCAAAGCGATCAAAGGTCGCCGCGACCAAGTGGCGGTAGCCACCAAGTTCGGCAGCATGCGCAGCGAGGACGGCAAGTTTCTCGGCGTCAACGGCCGCCCGGAATACGTCAAGGCCGCCTGCGAAGCGAGCCTGCGAAGGCTTGGCGTCGATTATATCGATCTGTATTATCAGCACCGCGTAGACCCGAATACGCCGATCGAGGAAACGATCGGCGCGATGGCCGAGCTGGTGCGGGAAGGCAAGATTCGTTATCTTGGCATGTCCGAGGCGGCGCCGGCGACGCTCCGTCGTGCGGCTGCCGTCCATCCGATCGCCGCGCTGCAGACGGAGTATTCGCTCTGGAGCCGCGATGTCGAGGACGATATTTTGGCCGTATGCCGCGAGCTCGGCATCGGGTTCGTGCCTTATAGTCCGCTCGGACGCGGCTTCTTGACCGGGCAGATTCGCAAGTTCGAGGACCTGGCGGAGGACGATTACCGCCGCTTCTCTCCTCGCTTCCAGGGCGACAACTTCCAGCGCAATCTGGATCTCGTCGATCGGGTCTCCGAGATCGCCGCGGAGAAGGGCTGCGAACCTTCCCAGCTGGCGCTGGCTTGGCTGCTGGCTCAGGGCGAAGACATCGTGCCGATTCCAGGCACGAAGCGGATCAAGTACCTGGAAGAGAATGTCGGCGCGCTTGACGTCATGCTGACGCCAGAGGATCTCGCGAGGATCGACGACGCCGCACCGCGCGGAACGGCCTTCGGCTTGCGCTATCCGGAAGCCTCGATGAGCAGCGTCAATATTTGATGCGAACGAAAACGCTTTGTTCGGAGGTTTGTCCGGGCAAAGCGTTTTTAAGAATGTTGACTTGCTCGTCAGAAACGGTAAAGCATCCGGCTTATGCGCGAATTCGTTTGATCAAGTCGTACCAGACAACGCCGCCGTGCTGGGAAGCGGACCTGCCGTGGTTCGAAAACCCCAGCTTTTCGTAAAAGGCTGCCAAATCAGCCTTGCACGTTAGCGTGATGCCATCCCTCTCGTTTTCTTCAGCGAGCTTCTCCCAATTCTCCATTAATCGCTTGGCAATGCCTTGTCCTCTGGCTTCTCGGGATACGGCCAATCCCAGAACGCTTTGATAGCCGCCTTTCTTCGGATTCGCCTTGATTTCTTCGAACAGATCGTCCGTGATGTACGGCCTTGCGATGACGGGTCCATTGATGTAGCCCCATATTTCCCCTGCGTTTTCAGCCACGATAAACGTATCCGGGATCAATCGTATCCGCTGCGCGAAGGCCGCTTCGGTGGCGGCTTCCTCCAGAGGGAAGCATTCCTTTTTCAATCCGCACCAGTTGTTCCAAATCCGATGCTAACACGTTTCGAAGCGTGATCATGCCTGTCGTCCTCCCGATTATAGTCCACTCCCCATTCTAGACGAATTCGGCCGATCCTGCCCGTTCCTTTCTTCGCGCGCCAAAAAAGGCCGATGCAGCAGCGCACCGGCCTCCAAACGTTTATTCGGTTGCGAATCAGTCTCTCCAATAGCTTAAATGCGGATATCTGAACGTATTCGACGCCTTCCGTTCGCCGAGGACGAGCGCGCCGTCCGGACGGTAAACGAACGGCTCTTCGCCTTGCGCGTATGACGCGTCTGCCCGGCGGTCCAGGCATGAGAGCAGCATCTGCTGCTTCAAGCCCAAATACTCGCGCGTATGCGGTCCGTAGTTCCATTCGATCTCGCCGGGACGGAACTCGTAATAAACCGTGCGGCGAAGCGGATTGCCGTCTCCGGCCGGGGAGCCGTGCAGCACCGTGATATCGTGGAATATCGCGTCGCCCGCTTCCAGCGGAACCGGAATCGCATCCTCCGTGCTGAAGCGATCGGCGCCATCCTTCTCGATCCGCGCTTTGCACGCTTCCTTCGACCACTTGTTGCTGCCGGGAATGACCCACAGGCAAGTCGCGAGATCGGCCGCGTCCAGATAAAAATCGACGTTAAAGATCGGGCGGGGATCCGTGCAGCCGTCCGGCACCTCGGCATCGCGGTGCCACGGTACGATGATGCCTTCGTCCGGCATTTTGAGCACCATCGAGTCCCAGGTCGGGATAAAATTACGGCCCTGCAGCTTTTCGACCGAGCGCAAAATAAAAGGATGACCGAGCAGCGCTTTCATCGGATCGCTTTTGTCGATGATGTACTCGATGCGGCGCAGGATATTGCGGCCGGATTTTCCGCCTTTGCCGTACATATAGTCCGGGTCGTCCTGAACGCCCGCCACGCCTTTTGCCACCTGCTTCTCCATCTCGTCCTGAACGATTTTCAGCTCTTCGCCGTGAAGCACGCCTTTGATCACGAGGAACCCGTTGTCCAGGAAAAACCGGGCCTGCTCCTCCGTAATGCTGCTTTGCGAACGCGCGTCCGCATAGATCGCTTCCGTCTGCTGCTTGTTCATCGAATCGTCTCCTCTATAATCGACTGTTGTCCTTTCGAATTCGATTCTATCGGACCGGAAGACCGATGTATTTGGTCCGAACATTGATTCTTGTTGCCAAAATCACTTTCCGTTACGATAGTAAAAAAAGGGGCGATGACGATGAGCGGCGAGGAAGAGGTTCGGGCGGCGCCGGGAGGAACGCGAACGAACGATGCAAGTTCAGATCAACCGGATTTTCAATATCCTCCCTACATCACGCTGGCGCATCTGTTTCATGCGCCGGCCGGATGGGCGATTCATAACCGAACGATGGGACAGTACGTCCTTCAATATGTCGTGGAAGGCAGAGCGGATTATCCGGTTAGCGGACATCCGTATCCGACCGTCAAAGGCGACCTGCTGTTCCACCGGCCCGGCGAGCCGCATTCCATCCTGACTTTGGAGGGGGGGAGCCGTACGTTTGTCTTTCCTTCGTGTTCCATTTCGGCGCGAACGAATTCCCGATACGCCAGTTATTCGGCGAGACGCACCTGCTCGGCAATTTTGCGGGCTCGGCGCTCGAAAAGAAGCTCCTTCGGCTCGTGCAGCAGTATCGGCAGCCTGAACTTGCCGCGCAGCTGCAAGCGAAGGGCCTGCTGCTCGAAGTGCTGGGAGAGGCGGCAGCGGGGCTGTATGGGACGCAAGCAGGCTCCGCAGCGGAGGACCGGACGAAGGCCAAGCTGCTGCTGGCGCAAACCTACATCCGCGAGCATTACGCCGAAAATGTCCGGCACAGCGACCTGGAACGGATCGCCGGCTTAAGCCGCAATTACATCATCGTGCAATTCAAAAAGCAATTCGGTCTATTGCCGATGCAGTATTTGACGTTCGTGCGCATTCAGAAAGCGAGGGAGCTGGCGCTGCAGACGAATCTGTCGGTCAGCGAGATCGCCGAACAGGTCGGATACGCGGACGTCCATACGTTCGGCAAAATGTACAAGAAAAAAACCGGGACAAGCCTGTCCCAGTTTTGCTCGGCGCTCGTTACGTATAAGGTTTAATCTAAGATTTAATCGCCGCTTGAAAAATCACAGGCCGCTCCTCGCTGAAGGACTGTCGGGCGACCTGCCGATCAGTTTGGCTGAGACAGCGGATTGCTCGGATTTTCGACCATGACGCCGATCTCGCAGAAGTCGGAGCTGCCTCCCGAAGCTTCGAGTTCTGCGCGAAGATGATAAAATCCGTTGTGAAAACGGAGCGTATCGAGATAGAGCGGCTCGGGCGCTTCGGTGCCTTCGTACAAAACCTTGCTGCCGAACCGGAAGGCGAACCGCTTGATCGATTCTCCCGCCGGCAAGCCCGCTTCGACGTCGATTTTCATTACGTTATTTACTTTCTGCCGATCCTGTATGCCGCGCATATTGACGGCAGCCTTGGGCGCCGGGGCGACATAGACGCCGTCGATCCAAAGCTGCCCGTTTTTGCGTTCCTGCCGGCCTCCGGCGGGCGTTGCGACCAGGAGGACCGCGTCTTCGGCGGGCACGACGAATGTTGCGGTCCCTGTGACCGCCTTCGCCAGGAATCGGCCGCTCACCGTGTCGTAGAGATCGACCGCATCCTGACCGAGACCGTTGATCTCGACCGACTGTTCCGAGCCGAACGGATTGTAGTACAAGAACGTCGGATACGCCGCTTGATGGTAATAATCCGTTTTCAGGCAATCGATCTGCAATATTCCCTCGACGTTCGTCTTCCCGATCAAAGCGCCCATGAATCCGACATGGCTGCCGCTGTAGACCGAAAAGTCGAGCGGCCCCCACCCGATCACGGTGGCGTCTCCGCTCGCATAGGGCGACTTGCCGTCATATTCCTTTCGAATGCCCTCGTACGGAAGCGCGTGCTCGGGGTCGCCTTTCCAGTCCGCGCCCGACTGCTTGTCAGCGGGCAGACCGTCCGCATAGAACAAGCGTGATTGGTTAGCCACGTTCAGCATCCACTTGCCGACCGTGCGCGCATAGCGCGAATCGTAGCGCAGCAAAGGCGCCAGCGTGCTGAACAGGAAAAAGCCGTTCATGACGAAAATGTAGCCGCCGAAATCCTTCAAATTGCCGACCAACCCGTGCATGTCGTAATTTCCCCAACGCTCGATGCACATGCCCCAATCCGGGCGAATCTCCACCCCGCCGTCGAAAATCCAATTGATGTATTTCGTAATGTCATGGCGCGTCCCGTGCTCGACTTCCATACGGGCAGCCAAATAAGGCGAATAGTACATGAGCAGCTCGTAGTATGGATTGTCTTCCTGGTCGTCGAGAAAATCCAGGCATGCGTCGGCCGTATCCAGATACTTTTGGTCTCCGAAGCGTAGATAGGCCAGGTACATGAGCATCGCAACGCCTGAAGCCGCATCAGGCTCCTTCCATTTGCCGTTGTCGACAGGCTCCATATTCTTAAAATCGAACGAAGTATAATTGAAGTTGATTCGTTCGTCTTCATCCGTCATGACCCTCACCGCTTCGACCCAGCGGTCCGCGGACGAACGGACAAGCGCCTCCATCTCCGGCTGATTCGGATAAAAATAACTGATGACGGCGTACAGAATATTCGCTTGAATCTCGTACCAGAACGTATCCCCGCTCGGAATGCAAGGATACCAGACGAAGACGCCTTCCTCTTTTCGAAAAAAGGTTTGCAGCATTTTTACGTAGTTGCTGCCGTCCTGACCGCTCTTGTCGATGCCGACAAGCGTCGCGCCAAGCACGGAAGCCATGACCGTAATCGCTTCCTGCGAGCCGTTGCCGCCTTGATCCGACTTGCCGACGTAGGACATAAGGCCGAACGTATCCTCGTCCATATTGTAGTGCGTCCTGTCACGCCAAATGACGGGCAGGTAGTCGCCCTTGCGGTCGAAGTCGAAAGCGAACCGGTCGAACGCCTTCGCCTTTTCCCGCCAATCCCGGATCTCGAACGGTTTGGGCACCGTCGGCATGACTTGAACGAGATGGAGGTTTTTTTGAGGCGAGGGCGTCGCCGTTTCTTGCATCGATTTGCGCATGGGCAGCTGTGTAGCCATCCGACTTCGCCTCCTGAGTAATGTTGGTTGCCGCAACAATTTTTTACCCTGAATAGACGAATTGATAAAAAGAAAACGACATCCTAATATATGGAAGTCGCTGTGGGTTGCTTCTATGTAATTGTTGATCGTGGCCCAACGCCCTTAAGCGCGTTGGGCCATCTCGCCGCGCTATTTGTGCTTCAAATGCTCCAACGTCACCCGAATGATCTCTTCGATATGCGAATCGTCCAAGGAATAATAAACGGTTTTTCCGGCTTTTCGCCGTTTGACCATTCGCAGGTTCCTCAAATATCTCAGTTGGTGCGACACGGCGGATTGTCCCATTTCCAGCAGCTCCGACAAATCGTGAACGCATAGCTCGCGTCCCATCAGCGCGCTGATGATCTTTACCCGGGTCGGATCGCTGAGCGCTTTGAACCATTCCGCGATATCTTGAATGAGCGGTTCGCGGATCATCTCCGCCTTGATTCGAGCCAGATCGGCTTCCGAACCGCCGCACGGCACTTCGCAATCTTCCGCGATCGGCTGCTGCATTCCGGCACCTCGTTTCTTCCGTAAGCGATGATTCATTATACCAGACAGCCCTGTAATTAGAAAAGATTACGATTAGCCCGGTAGCGAATCCGCTTTCAACTATTTGAACGGCAATCCGTCGAATGGCTTGTCCTTAATCCGATGTAGACGGAAAGCGCACCCATCATGGACAATAGAATCGATGCAAAACGAAGGATGACGATGTCGAATCGATCTAAGGTGAAGGAGGCGTTACTGCAAGTGAACACGAATGAATCCGCGCCGGATCGGCGGCGTTCTCCATCCGGATGGCATGCGCTGCCTGAAGTCCTCGCGGTATCGACGAAGCTCGGTCTGACTTCGTTCGGCGGCCCGGTCGCCCATCTCGGCTATTTCCGCAACGAATACATACGCAAGCGCCGTTGGCTGGACGAACGCAGCTACGCGGACCTCGTGGCGCTCTGTCAGTTTTTGCCCGGTCCCGCCAGCAGCCAGGTTGGCATCGGCATCGGCGTCATTCGCGCCGGACTGCTGGGCGGACTGGCGGCGTGGTGCGGCTTCACGCTTCCCTCCGTCGTCGCGTTGGTCGGCTTTGCGCTGGTAATGAAAGGCATGGACATCAGCCAAGCCGGCTGGATTCACGGCCTCAAGCTCGTCGCGGTCGCCATCGTCGCGCAGGCCGTCCTCGGCATGGGTCAAAAGCTGGCGCCGGATAAAAAAAAGAGCCACCCTTGCCGTCGTGGCGGCATCGGTAGCGCTATTGTGGCAATCCGTGCTCAGTCAAGTGCTGATCATCGCGGCAGCCGGACTTGCCGGCTTGTGGATGTACCGAAAATCGGCTGCGGCGGAAGCGCCCGTTTTTGATATACCGATTCGCCGCGGCGTCGCTTATGTGTGTCTCGCCTTGTTTTTCGGGATTTTGATCGTTTTGCCGCTGCTTCAACGGCTGTATCCGTCGGACGGGCTCGCCCTGTTCGACAGCTTTTATCGATCGGGCGCTCTGGTGTTCGGCGGCGGCCATGTCGTACTCCCGCTGCTGGAGCAGGAAGTCGTTCCCTCCGGCCGGGTCGGCAAAGAAGACTTTCTGGCCGGGTACGGCGCCGCCCAAGCCGTTCCCGGTCCGCTATTTACGTTCGCCTCGTATTTGGGCGCGATGGCGAACGGGATACCGGGAGCGATTCTTGCCACCGCGGGCATCTTTTTACCGGCATTCCTTCTGATCGTCGGCGCGCTGCCGTTCTGGATTTCGCTTCGTAAAAGCGCGCGGGTTCAAGGCGCGCTGGTCGGCATAAACGCGGCTGTCGTCGGCATTTTGCTGGCTGCGCTTTACAATCCGCTGTGGACGACGGCGATTTTATCCGCTGCGGATTTTGCGCTCGCCGCCTTCTTGTTCGTACTGCTCGTTTTCTGGAAGGCGCCTCCCTGGATGGTCGTCGTGCTAGGCGCGGCCGGCGGGCTGTTGACTCAACAGGTATTCCATTAACGCGCGGATTGATAACGCCGGATTTTGTTGAAAATCGCGCGGTTCGGGTGCTTCAGGAAAATATACGGGTCAGGCTTGGTGTTGACCTCGAGAATCCACGGCTTCAGCGTTTTGTCCATCGCGATATCGAGCCCGATTTCCGAAATGCCGGGAAACGAATGTCTGAGCGAACGTCCGGTTTGAACGCCTAGCCGGGCCAGCGCCCTAAGCTTGGCATCCACTTTCGCTACGTGCGGCTTTAACAACGTTTCCGCCGTATAGATCTTGCCGCCATTGTGATAGTTGGTGACGATCTTGCCTTTGGCGGCCGCTCGGCCGATGATGCCGGTCGTTTCCCAACGCCTTTTCGGAGAAAGCTGGGTCATGACGCGCAGGTCGAAGCGGTTGCCGCGAAAGCGAAGCAGGTGAATGCCTCTTTGAACCAAATACGTTTTGCCCCGCGTTAACCGGCGCAGCGCTCCGAATAAAGCTTCGAAACTGCGAAACTTGACGATATTGCGGCCCGCCTGATAGCGATAGCCCGCTTCGTTCTTTTCGACCCGCACCACGCCAATGCCGTAGGAGCCTCGGTCGGGTTTGACATACACCATCTTATAGCGATCGAGCATGCGCTTTAAACTGCCGGCAGTCATTTTTGAAGTTTCGGGCAAGTATCGGGCGACCATCTTGTTGCGTCTCAGCGCGATCGTTTTCGCCCACTTGCTGGATATGCGTCGAACCATCGCCTGCTTCCCCTCCGCTAGATCTGAAGTCCCTCCTATCCTATTCGGCTTCGCCTTTGCCGTGTTGGCCTTCTATACCGGTTAGGCTTCGAAAGTTAAGGCTTAACGGACCGGCGGCGAAGCTTCGACGCCGTCCAGGACGTCGCGATGCCCAATGAATATATCAGCAGCGCAAGGAAAATGCAGCCCCCGACGAAAGGGACGTTCATCGCCGATACGAGGATGACGGCGCCGGCGCCGGTTCGTACCCATGCCGGTCTGTCCGCAGTCGCGCGAATCTGTTCGCCGAGCGTCTGGCCGACGATCGTTAGTCCGAGCGATAAAGCCGAGAGCGCAAGCAGGATAACGATCAGAATAAAAGGTATCGCCACGATCGACAGCAGCAGCAAGACGCTGACTGCGGCGAGCATGAGGGCCGCGAAAAAGCCGGCGGCGAACAAGGGGCCTCGCGGCGTCTGACGGTATCGGTCGAACAGAACGTCGGTTTTCCGTTTTCCGATCAGGACGATCAGCACGGGCAGGATGAGCATGAGCAGACTCGCCGCAAGCTTGACCGCCCCGTATCCGATCAGCATCCCCGAGCCGATGACAAGACTGTTCGCCGTGGCGCTGTCGAACGAGACGTTCACGATGTCGTTGGTGACGTCCGCCCCTTCCTCCAATATCAAGCTGCCTCCGATGAGGACGACGGCGCCTTTGATGCGGGCGGTCGAACGTACGCGCAAGTCGCCATGGACGACGACGACGGTATTGTTCACGGTTCCGGCGATGGAAGCGTCTCCGCCGACGACGACGACATCCTCGACCGTTTGCGAGGACGATACCGTCGTATCCTGATGCTCGAACAAGCTTTTGGCCTCCGTCGTTCCGGGAAACAACAGGAAGCACAGCAGCATGGGAATGGTAAGGATTCTTAAGGTCTTTAGCATCGTTCTCCCTTTCATGGCGCGGCGCTTCTCAGAATGCGCCTCAGCGATAAGCCGGATAAAATAAAAACGAAGGCGCTTAATGGCAAGACCGCCACCCATACGGCAGGCATCGTCGATGCGACCTTCGATGCGACGTAGGCGGCCGTCAACAGAAATTGCACCGCGATCGAAAACAATTTGAAAAAAAGTTCCGCCGTAAAGGAAGGCCAATACGATTAAAGCGGCCAGCGCGGCAATCGACACGGCGGCCAGCCCGGTCGACGCTGCGGCAGGCGACGCTTGTCGACGGTTCAGAGCGGCGATTACCTTATTTTCAAGATCTGGAGGGGCAGCCAACCTGGCATAAAAGCCCGCGATTTCGGCGCGCATGTCGACAAGATCGCGGGCCAGGCTCGCGCAAATCTCGCATTCAAGCAAATGCGCCTCGATCAGCCTTCGCTCCTCCGCTTCCAGCTCCTCGTCTACATAGGCCGACAACGATTCGGTCGGATGCCCGTTCATGATGGCTCACCTCTTTTCATCGCTTGGCGGAGCGCGAGTCTCGCCGCATTCAACCGGGACTTCACGGTCCCAATGGGGATGTCCAGCAATTGCGCGATCTCTTCATACCGGTAACCTTGCGCATCGTGGAGCAATACGACCTGTCGATGATCGGGCGACAGCCGGGCCATCGCCTCCTCGATCTCGCCTCTTAGCTGCTCGGTCCGGTATTGCTCACGCGCCTCCTTTCGATCCATGCCGGCCAACGCCGATTCCGAAGCCGCGGACGTCTTTTCCCTGCTTCGCTTTTTTGAGTCGATCCGCGCACAGATTAAATACGATCCGGTTGAGCCAGGAGACGAAGGCGAATTCGCTTTCCAATTTGGACAGAGACCCGTAACATTTTACGAAGACTTCCTGCGCCACGTCCTCCGCCTCCATTGTATCGCCCAGCATGCCGTACGCATAGCGATATACGTGATCCTTGAAGCGCCTGACAAGCGCGGCGAATTCCTCTTGATCGCCTTGCTTGGCGTTACGGATCAGGCGATGAAGTTCTTCATCCACACGAGATCGTCGCCTCCCGAGATCGAACTCTCTTTTTTATTTTAACGGGCGGCGGTCGTTTGCGCTTGGATTTTCGCGTTCGCCATCTTGCCCTGCATCCATTCGTACAAGATCGGAATGACCAGGAGACTGTTCAAGGTCGAGGTGATCATGCCTCCGATCACGACGATGCCGAGCGTCCGGGAGACGACGGCGTCTCCGCTCGAAGAGAGAGCAAGCGGGATCAAGGTCAGTACGGTCGTGGCGGCCGTCATCAAGATGGGGCGAATACGGGACGCGCTGCCTTGCACGACCGCTTCCCGAAGCGGCATGCCCGCTCTGCGGTTGCGCTCGATCTTGTCGATCAGCACGATGCCGTTCGTCACGACGATGCCGGTCAGCATAAGCACGCCGACGAGCGCCGGCAGGTTCCACTGGCCGTGAATGAGATACAGCGACAGCACGACGCCGGTTAAGGCGAGCGGAATGCTGACAAGCACGGCCATCGGCGCTTTAAGCCCGTGGAAGACGAAGCTGACGATGAGGAGCACGAGCAGGATCGACGCGGATACGGCGATGATCATCTCTTCGATCATCTGGCCGACTTGCTTCGAAATGCCGTTCATAGAGTAGATTACCCCCTGCGGCAGGTCGGTATGCGCAAGCGTCTTGTTCACTTCCTTCGCGATTTTGCTCATCGGGCTGCCTACGATCTCTGTCGTGACGACCGCGAAAGGCCGGCCGTCGCGCGCTTGAATGGTAGAAGGCGCATCGTCGACTTTAACGGCGGCCAGTTGGTCCAGCCGAACCGGCAGGCCGTCCTTGCCCAAGAACGTTTCCGCGGACAGCGTCCGAAGCACGTCCGATGCCCTTTCATAGCCCTTCGATTCGCCCGTCGCGACAGGGTCAAGATAGACATCGACCGGAATGTCGCCATTGGACGAAGGGACCTTAAAGTCCTTTCCTTTGGCGGTATAGCGCGCGATGACCCGGTTGATGTCGTCCGGATTCACGCCGTATTTCTTGATTCGGGCTTCGTTCAGCGCGATCGCGTATTTCGGCGCGCCGCCCGTCAGATCGGCTTTGCCGTCCACGCTCAGGCCGTCGATGGCGGCGAGCTTTTCCCGGATCGTTTGCGCCGCCTTGTCCAGCGTCTGCTGATCGCTTCCGGTCAGCGTAATTTTCATTTGCGCGTCGTCGCCCGCGATGTTCTGGTTGGAGACGGTTATGACCGAGCTGCCGGCGACCGGGTCGAGCGTATGCCGAAGCGCTTCGATATAGGCTTCCAGATGGCGCCGGTCATGCAGCTTAAGCGAGAGATTGGCGACGTTGGGTTGCCGGATAAAGCCTCCGCCCTGATCGAATACGTCGTCCGCCTCCGGCGTGCCGGCAGAACCGAACTCAGCGTCGTACGAAGCGACGTTCGGGTCGCCGCCAAGGACGCCCTCGACCTTCAGCGCCTCGGCATCCACCTCCGGCAGCGTGCTGCCCTTCGGCAATTCCACCTTCACGGCGACCTGCCCCGTTGCCGTGCCCGGAAGCAGGCTGAACGGGAGCTGCGAACCTCCTGCCGCCGCGAGCGCGAGCAGCGCCAGCGTGACGCCGATGACCGTCTTTTTGCGCTTGAGCGCAGCCAGAACGATCGGCTTCATCATCGGCTCAAGCGAGACCGGGTTCGCGCCGATTCCTTTCCCGCCCATGAAGGCCAGCGCTGGCAGCAGGAGCGCGGCAACGAAAAAGGAAACCGCGATCGCAATGACGACCGACCAGGCGAAGCCCGAATACGAGGCGCCGACGATCCCGCCGACAAACGCGATCGGGATATAAACGGCGACAGTCGTAGCCGTCGAGGCAAGTATGGCGGGCAGCATCTCTACAACGGCCGACGCCAGCGTCTGCAGCGCGGGCTTTCCTTTTTCATCCTGCGTCTTGCGGTACATGTTGTCTAAAATGACGATGGCGTCGTCCACGATTCTTCCCATGGCCACGATCAGTCCGGAGACGGTCAGTATGTTCAACGTGATGCCCATCGACTTCAGAATCGCCGTCGTCGCGAGCAAAGAGACGGGCAAGGACACCGCGATGACGAGCGTCGATCGGACATTGCGGAAAAAGAAGAGCACGCACAGCATCGAAAACAGGCAGCCCAGCAGACCTTCCCGCAGCAGCCCCTTCAGCGAATCGTTCAAGTCATGCGCGCGGTCCAGCGTCAGCGCTAGCGACGCGTCGCCGCTTTTTACCGCCGGCACACTGGCTGCCCGCTCTTTCACCTGCTTGGCGACGTCGATAATGTTGGCTGAAGGCGACTTGATCACGTCGATCCGGACGCTCGCTTGACCGTTCGTTCGCGACACCGTCTTTACGTCGGTGGGCGAATGCGAGATATCCGCGATCGCCGAGAGCGGGACGGCAATGCCGGCCTTGTTACGAATGAGAAGGCTGGCGAACGCCTGATCGCTCAGGTCCCAGCTCTCGATCTTGACCGGGATCGCCGCCCGAACGTTGGCGATGTTGCCTTGCGTCCAATTCGGCAGCTCCTTCGATACCGAATCGTTGAAATCGTCGATCGTAAGTCCCGCTTTGGCGAGGTCCTTCATGCGCACGTACACGACATAACCGTCGTTGGCGGCGCCGGTCGTATTCACGGCCGCCACGCCCGGCACGGTCTTCAGCGCGTTGACGATGTCCCGCTGGACGGTTGAACGCACCCCCTCGTCGCCCAGTTTGCCGCTCTTATCCGTCAGGCTGTAGCTCAAAATCGGGAAGGTGCTCGTCGTCAACCGGGTCACCGCCGGCGCTTTGACGTCATCCGGCAACGTCGCCGAGGCAAGCGCCTGTTTGGTGTCCGTCTCGGCTTTTTTCATATCGTAGTCCATCGGAAAATACAAATTCATCAGCAGCCCGCCGTCGTAAGACGTCGTCTCGATATTCGCCAGTCCGTCGACGTTCTTCAGCGCGTCGTCAAGCTTGTCGGCGATGCCCGCTTGCATTTGATCCGCTTGATAAGAAGAAGCCCGCAAGGACACCATTAGCGTCGTATTGTTGATGCCCGGCATATAATCCCGCTGCATATGAAAGGCCGCCGCGCCTCCCCAGGCGACGATCAGCAAGACGATAACAAGCATGACGACCGATCTTTGCATGACGGCTTGTAGCATTCGGTTCATGAATAAAGCCCCTTTCGGTTGGATATTTCAAAGGACTTTATGCATTGCGAGAATGTTCGCCTGCCCGGTAATCTTTTTTTTCAGCAGAAAAAAGGAACCAACGCGACGTTGGTCCCTTCAGTCTTGCTGCGTTTGTCCGGACGCTCATTGCGCCGTGTATCCTCCGTCGATCAGCAGCGCCTGACCCGTGATGCCTTTGGCCGCATCGCCGGCCAAATATAGCGCGAGCTCCGCGATCTCGCTCGCGTCGATCAGCCTGCGCTGGGGCACGAGCGGCAAGATCACTTTTTCAAGCGCCTCCTCGACCGTTACGCCGTGCAGGGACGCGAGGTCTGCGAGCTGATTGCGCACGAGCGCCGTATCCACGTACCCCGGACAAAGCGCGTTGACGGTGATGCCGTCCGCTGCCGTCTCGAGCGCCACCGCTTTCGTCAGGCCGATGACGCCGTGCTTGGCGCTGTTGTAGGCGGATTTGCCGGCAAAGCCGACCACGCCGTTGATCGAGGCGATATTGACGATTCTCCCGAATTTTTTTTGCCCGCATGCCCGGCACGACGTGTTTGATGAGCATAAAAGGCGCCGTGAGCATAATCCGGAGCATCCGTTCGAAGATTTCGGTCGGAAAGCGCTCGACCGGGGAGACATGCTGCATGCCCGCATTGTTGATCAGCACGTCGATGCCGCCCCATCGCGCTTCGGCGCTTCGCACCGTACGCTCGATCTCGTCCTCGCACGTTACGTCGAGCCGCATCCCTTGGACATCGTACCCTGCTTGTCTCAAATCCGCAGCCGACCGCATCGCGGCCGACTCGTTGAGATCCGTCAATACGACCGTCGCGCCCGCGGACGCGAATCGGCGTCCGATGTCGAGGCCGATGCCTTGAGCCGCCCCCCGTGATCAATACCACTCGTTTTTCGGTCATCGCGCGGTCCCCCTTTTAATACGCATCGAGAAGCAGGCGATCCGAGATCCGTAGCGGAGCGCCGGTCGATGCCGCAATCTCTTCTAAAGAGCATCCGCGCGCTGTCTCCATCAAGACGAGCCCTTCCGGCGCGACGTCGATGACCGCCCGATCCGTGATGATGCGGTGGACGACGGACTTCCCCGTCAGCGGCAGCGTGCATTGCCCGACGATTTTCGGTCTGCCGTCCTTGCTTACATGCTCCATTACGACCACGATCCGCTTGGCCCCATGGACCAGGTCCATCGCGCCGCCCATGCCTTTGATCATCTTGCCCGGAATCGTCCAGTTGGCCAGGTCGCCCGAAGCGGACACCTCCATGCCGCCCAGAATGGCCAGATCGATGTGGCCGCCGCGGATCATCGCGAAGGAAGCGGCGCTGTCGAAGTAAGAAGCTCCTGTCACGGCGGTCACGGTTTCTTTCCCGGCGTTGATCAAGTCGGGATCGACTTGCGACGGCTGCGGATAAGGACCGATGCCAAGCAGCCCGTTTTCGGATTGCAGCCAGACCTGTTTATTGTTCGGAATATAGTTGGCTACCAAAGTCGGCATGCCGATGCCCAGATTGACGTAATAGCCGTCCGCGATTTCCTTTTCGGCTCTCAGGGCGATTTTTTCGCGCGCAGTCGCGACGGTCATCGTGATCCACCTCCGGCTTCGGCTTGATTCGCGACCGTCAGCTTCTCGACGCGTTTTTGCTGCGCGCCGACGATCAGCGAATGAACGAATACGCCCGGCGTATGGATGCGATCCGCGTCCAGCCTGCCGGCTTCCACCAGCTGTTCCGTCTCCGCGATCGTGACGCGGCCGGCGGTCGCCATGATCGGATTAAAGTTTCTGGCCGTTTTGTTGTACGAGAGATTGCCGTAAATGTCCGCCTCATATGCGCGGATCAAGGCAAAATCCGCGGTTAACGCTTCCTCGAGCAAATACGTCTTGCCTCCGAAGACGCGCGATTCCTTCCCTTCCTCAAGAGGCGTGCCCACGCCTGCGGGCGTATAAAAGGCAGGGATGCCGGCGCCGCCCGCCCTGATTTTCTCGGCCAGCGTGCCTTGCGGCAACAGCTCGACTTCGAGCTCGCCGGCCAGCGCCTGGCGTTCGAATTGTTTGTTTTCGCCCACGTAGGATGCGACGATCTTCCTGATCTGCCTGTTGGCCAGCAGCAAGCCTAGCCCCCAATCGTCCACGCCGCAGTTGTTGGAGATGACCGTCAGTTCCTTGACGCCGGTCTCGGCCAGCGCCACGATCAGATTTTCAGGAATGCCCACCAACCCGAAGCCGCCGACCATGATCGTCGCGCCGTCTTGAATGGCCGCAACCGCTTCCGCAAACGTAGAATGAATCTTTTTCAATGTGTTCAGCCTCCTCTGTCCGATCTAGCCGCAGCGCTCGACGATCGCCGCGATCCCCTGTCCGCCGCCGATGCAAAGCGCGGCCAGTCCGAAGACGGACCCGCGGCGATTCATCTCGTGCAGCAAGGTGACCAGCACTCTTGCGCCGCTCGCCCCGATCGGGTGACCGAGCGCGATCGCGCCGCCGTTGACGTTCACCTTGCGCTCGTCCAAACCGAAGTGTTCGATAAACGGAACGACTTGGGCGGCAAACGCTTCGTTCACCTCGATCAGATCGATATCGGCCATGCGCAATCGCGCTTTTTCGAGCGCCTTCTCGGCTGCCGGGATCGGCCCCGTGCCCATATAGGCCGGATCCACGCCCGCCACCGCAAAGGCGCGGATGACGCCGAGCGGCCGAATTCCTTTCTCCGCCGCGCGCTTTCCGCTCATCAGGACCAAGGCCGCCGCGCCGTCATTGATGCCCGAGGCGTTGCCGGCTGTGACGATGCCGTCCGGCTTAAATGCGGGCCTCAGCTTGGCCAGCGCCTCCGGCGTCGTGTCCGGACGCGGATGCTCGTCTTGTTCCGCTACGGGGTGCGGTTCCTTTTTTGCCGGGCAGCGCGACGCCGACGATCTCATCGGCAAAAGTGCCTTTTTGAATCGCTTCGGCGGCTTTTCGTTGGCTGCCGAGCGCGGTTTCGTCCAACTGCTCGCGCGTCAGACCGAATTTGGCGCCTACGTTTTCCGCCGTGATGCCCATGTGATAATCGTTGACCGCGCACCATAAACCGTCTTTGATCATGCTGTCGGTCAGCGTTCGATCTCCCATTGCGTATCCGGCGCGCGCCCCCGGAAGCAAATAAGGCGCCTGGCTCATGCTTTCCATGCCGCCGGCGACGACGGTATCGCAGTCGCCCGTCCGTATCGACCGACTGGCCAGATAGACGGACATCAGGCCGGAGCCGCATACCTGGTTCACGGTCGTCGAAGGCGCCTCGACCGGCACCCCTGCCTGAAGCGCAGCTTGCCTGGCGGGATTTTGTCCGAGACCGGCCTGAAGCACGTTGCCCATATACACTTCATCGATATCGGAACCGGCGATGCCCGCCCGATCGATGGCCGACCTGATCGCGGCAGCGCCCAGCCGGACGGCCGGCACATCTTTGAACATGCCGTTCAATCGCCCGATCGGCGTTCGGACAGCGCTTACAATGACAACATCATGGTCGCTCATATGAGATCGACTCCTTTGTTCGCCTTTCCTTCAGGCTTCCTATTTACCATTGTAGGGCCAGCTTATTTATGTGTAAAATACAGATAGTGAATAGGATTTATTCAATATACGAATATATTAGGGAGGGCTACCATATGGAATATTTACAGCTGCGTTATTTCGCGGAGGTGGCCAGGCTGCAAAGCTTTTCGAAGGCTGCGGAGGCGTTGCACATCGCCCAGCCTTCGCTAAGCCGGGCGATCAAAAGTCTTGAAAACGAGCTTGGCGTCGTCCTGTTCGATCGCACGACCCGTTATATGCGGCTAACCGACGACGGCGAGATCGTGCTGCGCCATGCGACGGCCGCGCTGTCCATGATACGGGATCTGGTGACGACGCTGAACGAGGGCCGACAGCTGCAAAGCGGCGAGCTTTTGCTCGGTTTGCCGCCCGTTATCGGCGCCAGCATATTTGCCGGGATCATCGCCGGCTTCCGGTCCGAATACCCGGGGATCCGTCTGCGGCTCGTCGAGGAAGGCGGCAAAATCGTGGAACGGCTGCTCATTGAATCCAAGCTGGACGTCGGCATCGTCGTACTGCCCGTGGACGAAAAACAATTCGAGTCGCTGACGCTGACGGAGCGCAGGTTGTCGTTGGTGTTGAAGGCGGATCATCCGCTGGCCTCGAATGATTCCGTGCGATTGTCCGAACTTAGGGGGGAGTCGTTTATTATGTTTAAAAAAAGGCTTCTCTCTTTACGATCGCGTGAGAGAAGCCTGCATCGGGGGAAGGATTCGAGCCTCATATCGCTTACGAGAGCTCCCAATGGGATTTGATGGCGGAAATGGTAGGCGCAGGCCTTGGCGTTGCCTTGCTGCCGGACGTAGCCGCACGGAAGATTCAATCCGACGCGGTATGCATTATACTGCTGACCGAGCCGGCGATCCGCTGGGACATCGCCGCGATCTGGCCGCGCGACCGTTATTTGTCGCATGCGGCCAGGGGCTGGATCGCCTATATGCGCGAGTGGAAAAAAGGAAGGGACGCGAACGTCGAATCGCAGTCGGGCAAGCGTTAAAATTTTAGTTTTTCCGCCGCCTTCCGCTTGGCGTTCAACGCCATTCGGCCTGTCCGGATGAGCGCCATCGCATCCGGATTGTCCGCGACATTTTGGGCGGACTGGTTCAGACGTTTCGACAGCTTGCCCAGCGTACCGTTGGAATCGTTTAAAAACGCGTTCATATCGAACACGCTTTTGGGCAGCTTCGTCTTTTGAATCGTTTGAACCAATCTTCGTACCGCTGCCACCTGCCGTGCTTGCTTGTCCGCTCTGAGTCTTGCTATCTCTTCTTCGTCCATCGGTTTAAGCTCGGTCGTCGAGCCGGAACTCACGGCGTTCAGCAGTTCTTTGAACGCTTTTTTTATTGTGCGGCGTATGACTCATCTGGCGCTCGAGATTTTCCGAGTAGGCGAACGGATCCCGCAGTACCGCAGCCCCTCCGAGCTTATTGCCGCTGTGCTCGGCGCTCGGCGCGCCAAGGAACAAGCTGTCCATGCCGCCTGTCCCTTCGAAGAAGACGGCTTGCAAGGACGTTACCTTACCGTCGACGACCAGCTTCAGCATCATCTTGACGAGCGTCTCGGCGGAGTAGCCGGAGGCGCTGCCGTCTTTCTTTTTCTTCGATTTTTCCTTGGACCGTTCCTCTTTGCCGCCGGCTTCGAAGCTGCGCGTCAGTTCGGAGACGCCCGTGACGCTGACGAACTTCTGGAGATGCTCGGTCAGGTTGCTTCGGACGGTGTGCGATTTCGATACGTTGTGGTTGAGATAATACAGCATAATCGCCGCCAGTTCGCGGTCTTCGAACGTCGCTTTGTCGTCCAGCTCGGCACCCGTCGCCAGCTTGTACAAGGAAGCGGCGCTCGGATCCTTGGCCATTTTCAGCATCGCTTCAATGAGCTTGTCATAATCGGCGGGCGGCTCTTTAATCGTAGTGCCGCGCGCCTCCGCATTGCCGCCGGCTTGAATGAAGTGGCCGGTGCCTTCGCCGATTCGCAGCCGCTGCTCGCCGACAAAAAAATAATCCTGAGTCGTCAGATCGGCGATTTTCGGATTTTTGCTGCTGCGGTCTGCCGCATAAATTTTCCGATGGAGCGGCTCGTCGAACCGATGCTCGTCTTTTTTCGATTCCAGGGAAGACGATCGAAGGATTTCCATATTGGAAGCGGTCAGATTGATTAATATTCGCAGCTTCTGCTTGGCGTCCAGCTCCGTCGTTTCGTCGTCGCTGCTCTCCTCGACGTCCGAGGAATACTTCGTTTTTTTCGGTTTGACGTCGGCGTCCAGCTTTCGCTTTTTCTTGTCGGGTCTTCCGTCGCTTTCTTTGCGCTTGCGCTTTTGAGGCAGATCCTTGGCGTCTCCTTCTAAGTCCATGCCGCGCATGCGGAGCATATCCTCCGCGGCCGTAAGAGCCCCGCTGTGCCTGACAGTCCAGTCCGACAGCGACACCGGATCGTCGCTCCCGCGGCTGTCTTCGAAATCTTTGAGGACCGTCTCGAACACCGCCATCATGTCCGTATCATCGCGCTTCCATGCCATGAAGTCGCGGAGCAGCGCTTCGATTTTTTGCTCTTCCCGCTTGTCTTCGCCGCCGGTTTCCGTTACGAACTTCCCCTGCATAACCGGTTCCGCCGGGCCTGGCGCGCCTGTGTTCGCCGGCACCGGCGCGTTGGCGCCGCGCAGCATGCCGAGCAAGCCGCGATTGCCGACCGCTCGCTGCAACTGCAGTAAGCGGTGAACGGACTTCGGGCGATCGGCATCGCCTTTAATCGGACCCGCTTGGGCCGCTCGCTGCGGCGACTTTCTCGCGGACGGCTTGTTCGCACGATCGAACATCCTCGATTCCCCCCTATCGGCTCTGCGCTATTCCGCCGGCTTGATCCCCGTGATGTCTCGCCCGACGCAGATCGTCTGCACGATCTCTCCGGCTTCGTCCCGAACATAGTCGGACGTCGTCTCGTAAAGGCGGTATTCCCCGTTTTTATGGCGAACGCGCCCGATAAAACGGACCGACTCGCGATGAATATACGACAGGCCGCGAAATTCGACCAATCTCCTGATCTCGTCCGGATGGTTAAAAGCCGCCGCGGGCTTGCCGATGACTTCTTCCGGCAAATAGCCGAGCAGCGCAGTGACCGACGGCGATATGTAAGTGAACACCCCGTCCGCCGAAAAGACGGAGACGATGTTTTGTGGGCGCTCCAGCTTCTCGAGCGTGATGAGCCAGCCGGCTTGTCGATCGCCGCTTCGAAGCGGCACGCAGGAGAGCCTGATCTCGAGTTCATGTCCCTGCGAATGACGGGCGCTGCATTCAAGCTTCGAAGCGGTCATGCGGCCGTCGGCGAATGGGACTGCGCCGGCGGGTTCGATGTATCGATCAAGGGGCATTTGCAACGTTTCCTCCCGCACGAATCCCAGCATAGACAAGAGCGCTGCGTTGACCTGCTGAATGCGGCCGTCGGGATCGACGACGAGAAGTCCGTCCGGATGATCCTCAAAGTAATGTTGAAAAAGGCCCTGCGATAAAAGCACGTCGTTTTGCAGCATGTTTGTCCGCCCTCTGGTTGTTGCATAGGCTAATTATATACCGACTTTTCCGGTTCATAAAAGACAAACAAGTCAAAAAATGCGCATTTCGCCCAGCTTAGGAAGAAAAACGGCCCTTGCAGCCTTTGTTTGCGCAATGGCGCGCAGCGACCGGACTGAAGAGCCCTTATTTTTGTTCCTAACGCGATTTGCGGCCCGCTCGCGGACCCAGGGGCCTTTATGGAGGGATTGGAGACTTATTTAGCCCGGATCTGGGTGAATAACGACTCTCCAGTCCGAAATAATCGCAATTGCGCCATTTTTTTATGAAATAGCGTCATCGGAGTCCATCTGAGTCCGGCATCTTCGCTCGGCGTACATTCGGCTGCTCAGCAATTCTCAATTGCCTCTCAAGCTTACCTTTCCGCCTAACGTCATCGTAAGGTTAGAAAATGAAGTCGGCGGAGGGGATTGAATGCCGCCGCTCAAAAGACCCGGCCGAATCCGACCGAGTCCGACCGAGTCCGAACCTTAGTCTGGTTCTTGCGCTTTATTTTCCTGCGAGCAGCTTTCCTGCCAGAAGCATGCCCAAGGTGCGATACAGGAGTACGGCCAGAACGATGCTGAGCAAGCCCAATACGGCCGCGGACAGGAGCGTGAAAGGCCAGGCGTGCCTTAACAGCGCGTATTTTAATGCGGCGATGCTGAGCGCGGCCATCGGGAAACCAACGCCCCACCAGGAAGCGCCGAACGGAATGGACTTGTTGAACACTTTAAAGAACAGGACGGCGAAAAGAAATAAACCGAAGTAAAACAGCGCGGATGCGAGCGAATCGACGCGTCCCGCAACGTTCGAATACCCCAGAAATCCAACTTCGAACGGGGCGATCAGAATCAACAGGGAAGGCGTTATTCCAGCCGGCAGCGGGGCCTGATGAACCAATCTCGATAAAATCAGCGTGAAGTAAACGAACGCGATGAAGCCGCCGATCGCAAGCGACAGCAAATTGATCTCATGCGTCCAGGAGAATGGCATCGTGCCGCCCGCGACCGCGATATCGAGCGTACCGACGACGGGAACGAGCATAGCCGGCACCGTATGTCCTGGCTCGCGATGTCCGGTCAGTATTCTAGATACGAACACAAAGCTGAGCGTTAGCGTAGTCGCCGTCCCCGCGATCCAACAAGCTTGTCCGGCCAGCGGAAAATAGCGTCCGACGACGGAGGAAAGGAGCAGTACGGAAATCGTAATCGTTCCGAAAAAATTTCCGGAGATGGGGTGCTTGAATTCTTCCTTGACAGTGCGCGGATATAAAAAACATTTTGACAAATAGCCGATGCTCAGCGCCATGAATAAGACGACCGCGACCATTCCGCAAATATCCGCGATCTCGACAGGCGTCCCGAAGAGCTGGCTTGCTTCTCTCCATGCCAAGGAAAGGCCCGAAAATCCCATCACCGAGGCAAACAAATTGACGGGTAGAAACTGAACGGATCCGACTGTAGACAGTTTAAACTGTGCAGTTAACGCACGCATCGATGGCTCTCTCCCTTCTATTGTCGCTTCATTGTAGAGGGAGAAGGATCGATAGATCAATATTGCGTTTTCTATAAAAACGATAGACGCGACCCGCACTTCAGGTGTTTGACTTCAACCTTTTAACTCGTGCACGCATGAGTTCGATAAATCCCTGCGCGGCTTTACCCATATATTTATCGCGCACATAAGCGATTCCTACATCTCTCGTCAAGGCGGGATTATGAATCGGAATGGAAACTAAATCTTCGTATTCATACATCTCAATCAGCGTTTTGGACAAGACGGAGCCGCCTGCGCCTGACCGGACGAGCCCGAACAATGAATCGATCGTCGTCGTCTCGATCAAAGGCTTGAGCCTGAGTCCGGCTCGGGCGCAGGTCGAATCGACCAATTGACGGCAGCGATGGGATTCGGGGAAGGTCACGACCGGCACGCTCAAAATTTCCTCAAAATCGATGGCACTGCGGCCGGCATATGGATGTCCGGTTGTCGCGACAAAGTAAAACCGTTCGCGGTATAACGGAATCGTAACGATCCTCTCATCCTCGATCGGCAGTATCGTAACGGCGATATCCAATTCGTTTTGCAGCAGTCGGGTCGCGATATCTTCCACGCCTAAAATTTTTATCTGGACTTTGGGATAATCGCGGTGAAAATCGATCAGCAGGTTCGATACCAATTGGTTGAGCTCGCCCGGGAGCGCGCCGATCGACAGTTTGCCGCGCTCGATCTGCTGCAGCTCTTCAATTTGTTCTTTCGCGCTCGCGAGATTGCCGAACGCCAATTTGCTTTGCGCGTACATAATCATGCCGGCTTCGGTTAAAGCGATTTTTCTCCCGATCCGGTCGAACAAAGGAACGCCGATCTCGTCTTCAAGCGCCTTGATCTGATGACTCAAGGACGGCTGCGTAATTCCGAGCTTCTCGGCCGCTCTCGTAAAGTGCAGCTCCTCGCAGGTCGCGATAAAATAATCCAGCTGTCTTAATTCCAACGGGGCCGCCCCTCCTTCGCTTTACGGCTGTCGCCTCTTATTTATGAAAAGGAACCTTCAAACGGCATTGCCGTATCGTCGCTAACCGCCGACGCGAAGCTGCTTCGTAATCGCAAAATGATCGTTCGGATATATCAGATGAATCGTGATCGTATATTACCCGTCGGAAGGAAACGTATAGCCGGCCGTGTAGCCGTCGCCTGATTTTACGGCGTCGATCAGGCTGGGCAAATTGTTTTTGGAATTGATTTGAAATTGAGCCTCGGCTTCCAATGCGGCAAATTTCTCGTTATCGATCGTGGCGATCAGCTTGGCTGCCTGCCCCGCCTCGGGCGGCGACGGTTCGCTGCTAAGCGTAACTTCCGAAAATTTCAGCGTCCGCTCTTTCCCCGCTGCCCCGCAGCCGGCCAGCATCAGCAACGCGACGATTGCGAAAATGACGCATAGCGAGCGCCATCTCGCGTCGTGTATCTTCATGAGCGTTTCCCCCTGCTCTTGTCCTGTGACCATCAATCATACGCTTTTCATCCGGCATAAACAAACAGCCCTTTGCGTCCAAAGATCGCTAGGGCTCATCCGCTTTTGCATCAAAAGCTCAATATGGCATAGTCGCCTTAATCGTCCAGTCCTTTGCCTTCGAGCATTTTCTGCTTGTACTTTTCGATCCTGGCTTCTCTCGTTTTCGACTGCTTCGGCTGCGAAAAATGAAGCAGATAACCTCTTTGCCTCCCCGGCGTCAAAGACTCGAACGCAGCCTTGAGGTCGGGATTCTCGTCGAAGGCGCGTTGAAGCTCTTCGGCGACGGGGTATTCAGCGTTCTTTTTAAACGTGACTTCCAGCCCCGACTTCTCCACGTTGATCGCATCGCGAACGTACGCCTTTACGATTGCCTCTTGTTCCACGATTTCATCGACGCTCGTGAACCGGAGCTGGCGGCCGGCCTGCACGTTCTCCGTCTGCTGGATCAGAATCCCGTTCGGATCCTTCAGTAGAACGCCTTTATGGAACAACAGGGCGCAATATTCTTTAAAGCCGTGAATGAGGAGGACGTTTTTGCTCTGATACGTGTAGCACGGATGCATCCATTTGAAGTCCTCGGTCAGTCCGCAGTCCATGACGATTTCTCTTAATTGCTCGTATTCGGCCTTCCACCGTTTCGACTTTTCGAAAAAGGCGTCGGCTTTCGGATGCGTTTGGCGGTTGATCATGGAACAGCCTCTTTTCTGCTTTAAGCCAAATATTTGCCCGTGATCGACCTTTCCTCGCGTACGATCTGCTCCGGCGTGCCCTCGAACACAACTTGTCCGCCCCGGCTGCCCCCGTCCGGTCCCATGTCGATGATCCAATCGGCCTGGCTGATCACGTCGAGATTGTGTTCGATGACGATGACCGTGTTGCCGGCGTCGACGAGCCGGTTCATGATCTCGAGCAGATGGCCGATGTCCGACATATGCAGCCCAGTCGTCGGCTCGTCCATCACGTAGATGCTGCCCTTCTTGTGCAGCTCGCTCGCCAGCTTGATACGCTGGCACTCCCCGCCCGACAGCGTGCTGAGCGGCTGACCGAGCGTAAGGTAGTTCAGTCCGACGTCGCTCATCGCCTGGAGCTTGCGCACGACCTCTTTCAGCTTGAAGAAAGCGAGCGCCTCCTCGACCGTCATTTCCAGCACTTCCGCGATCGACTTGCCGTCCAGCTTGTACGCGAGCACTTCCTCCTTGAACCTTTTGCCGCCGCAAACTTCGCAGGGCAGCTTCACGCTGTCGAGGAACGCGAGGTCCGTGTATACGACGCCGAGCCCTTGGCAGTTCTCGCAGGCGCCTTTGGAGTTAAAGCTGAACAAGCCTTGGTTGACCTTGTTCGCGGATGCGAACGCCTTGCGCACGTCATCCATGATGCCCGTATACGTCGCCGGATTCGAACGTGTCGATACCCCGATCGCCGTCTGGTCGATCACGATCGCATCCGGATGTTCGCCGAGAAATACCTCGTTGATGAGCGTACTCTTGCCCGAGCCGGCGACGCCTGTCACGACGGTCAGCACGCCGGTCGGAATATCGACGCTCACGTCCCGCAGATTGTGCAGCGAAGCGTTGCGCACGGGTAGCTTGCCCGTCGCCTGCCTGCAAGCGCGCTTGAGCTGCAGCGGACGCCTCATGTAGTTGCCCGTCAACGTGCCTGCGTCAAGGAGGCCTTCGAAGCTTCCTTCGAACACGATATTTCCGCCCCGGCCGCCGGCATGCGGACCGACGTCGACGATATGGTCAGCCACCTTGATCACGTCGGGATCGTGCTCGACGACGATGACCGTGTTTCCTTTGTCCCGCAGCTTTTGCAGCAGCTCGTTCAACCGATGCACGTCGCGCGGATGCAAGCCGACGCTCGGTTCGTCGAAAATATAAGTGACGTCCACGAGACTGCCGCTCAGATGCTTCACCATCTTGACGCGCTGCGACTCGCCTCCGGACAGCGTATCCGTCTCCCGGTCGAGCGTCAGGTAGTCGAGACCGATGTCCACCAGATGCTGCAGCCGTTCCGTCAGCGATTGGACGATCGGCGCGGCTGCGGGATCTTCGATTTCGCGGATGACGTGAACGAGCCGCCCGACCTCCATCGCGGACAGCTCCGCGATATTGTAGCCCTGGACCTTGCAGCTCAGCGCGGCTTTGCTGAGTCTCGCGCCGTGACAGCTGGGGCAGATTCCTTCGGTAATGAACGGCGCGACCGTCTTCTGCGTTCGCTCGGACTTCGCTTTCAGATCCTGTTTGATATATTTATTGGTAAATTTCTCGAGCGCGCCTTCGACCGTAATATTCATCGCCTTGCCGGCGAAGTCCATCTTTACTTTCCTCGCCTTGCCATACAGCAGCTGGTCCAGCTCTTCCGCCGAATAGTCCTTCAGCTTCTTGTCCGGATCGAAGTCGCCCGACTGCAGGATCATGTTCAACTCCCAGCCGCCCGCGCCATAATCGGGGGAGCATGATCGCGCCTTCGTTCAGCGACCTGGACATGTCCACCGCCTTGCTCATGTCGACGCCGAGGCTGCGTCCGATGCCGTTGCACGCAGGACACATGCCTTGCGGATCGTTAAAGGAGAACAGGTTGACGGAGCCGACGCGGGGCTTGCCGATGCGGGAAAACAGCAGGCGGACGATGGGCGATATGTCGGTGATCGTCCCCATTGTGGAATGCGAGCCGCCGCCGAGCCGTTTTTGGTCGACGATGACGGCCATGCTTAAGTTCTCGATCGCATCCGCTTCCGGCTGCGGATATTTAGGCAAAAAGGTCCGCACGAACATGCTGAAGTTCTCGTTCAGCAGCCTCGTGGATTCCGCTGCGATCGTATCGAAGACGATCGAGGACTTGCCTGAACCGGACACGCCGGTGAAGATCGTAATTTTACGTTTGGGGATACGCAGCGAAACGTTGTTGAGATTGTTCTCCCGCGCGCCTGAGATGACGATATACTCCTGGTTGGGTGCGTTCATGATCGGCATCCTTTCCTATGTATTCGTTGCAAAAACGAGCCGGGCTTTCGGTATCGTGTCAATCTCGGAAACTGGCCATCGATCAACGATTAACATCTGACGTGCTTGCGTTTAAAACCAAGCTGATTTTTCTCGACGGCCTTGCGGATCGTGTCGGCGGCATTCAGATGCTTGCTCTTGCCCTTGGCGCCGTTCACTTCGACAGGGCCGACGGCAAGCGCCGTCTCCATTGCTTTGGCATGGAGCGGCAAGTAGGATATGGCCGTCGTATAAATGAACTGATTGATCGCGTATCTCGTCCGTTCCGGCGCGTCATGGATCGAATTTGCCGCAAGTTCAAGCATGCCGGCGAGCTTCCGCTCCGAAAAAGCGTCGTCCGTCCGATTGCCGATCAGCCAGCAATAGCAGTTCCAGCCTGCCGACATCTTGAGCTCGTCGCCGCTGGCGATCCAGACATCGGCGACGTCCTGCGCGATCGGCGCTTCGGATAAAGTCACGGCGACGACGAAGTCGGACAGCATATAAAAATAGGCCGAATCGATCCACCGTCCGAAGTCGGCCGCCGTCATGGCCTTCGGATCCGCGATGATGCCGGCGAAGTACATGGCGTCATAGTTGCCCGTCGCGTAGAGCTGCTCCGCGAGCGGCTGATTGATTTTAATTTTACGGAACAACGGCTTCATCTCGCCCGTCGCGACGCCGAACAGCGGCTCGCGCGCTCCGTTCGAAATATACATTTTTTTCAAGCGCTCCTTGCCCAGCGCCTCCAGCTCCTGCATGACCGTATCCAGCTCCATTCGCCGGCTCCCCTCCATCGCGAGATGCATCCTGTCGCTTTTTCTCATTATACAAGCTTCTCGCGAATCGCAAAACGATAGCATGTCGCTTGCCGTCTTCGTACGCGCGCTTGAGATCGTTCGAATCGGACAATGGCCGGTTTGCGCGAAAATCATAAACTGTACGAGACAAATTCCGCGCAAATCTCAAATCTGATGAAAAGCGCGATGTTACGAAACCGCCGAATGTGATAAAAATAAGGAATCGGAAGCTTTTAATCAGGGAGTTATCGTACATGGACAATGGCAGGAAATCGAACATCGGTACGGCAAAGGACAAAAATCCGTTCGAAAGAAGCTTCGACGGCTTGGAGATGTTGGCAGACGCGATCAGCGAGCATTTGCGATGCTCGGTCACGATCGAGGACGCCGGCCATCAATTAATCGCCTACAGCTCCCATCAAGGAGAGACGGACCCGGCGCGCATCTCGACCATCATCGGCAAAAGAGTGCCCGATAAAGTCGTGCAAGCGCTGTGGCGGGAAGGCGTAATCCCGAAGTTGATGAAAAGCGAAACGCCCCTCCTCGTTTCTCCGATCGACGAGATCGGGCTGGGCGAGCGGGTGGCGGTCGCGATTCGGAAGGAAAGCCAGGTGCTGGGCTACATTTGGCTGGTCGCGGGCGACAAAGACCTGAAGCCGGATTATATATGCGAAGAGCTGGCCAAGGCGGCCAAAGCCGCCAAGACGAAGCTGCTTCAGCTTCATCTGACGCACCGCAGAGCGGAAATCGGGCAGCAGGAATTTTTTCGACAGCTTTTGTCCGGCGATTTAAGGACGGATTCGGAGGTCAAGCGGCGGGCTGAGGAGCAAGGGCTCGCGCTTCCCTCTTTTTTACTGCGTGAGCATTCTTCCCTTTCCGGCGGAGGTCTCCGAGAAGCAGCAGCAGCAAATCCAGTACTTGATCGCGACGGCGCTCCAGAAGCGCATCGCGCTTCACGCGATCGATCGCGATCGGCTCCTCTTGCTCGAAGCCGTCCCCGCGCGGGAGCCTTCGGCTTCGACGACGTCGGCTCTGACGCTGTTGGCCGACCAATTGAGGCAGCGGTTCGACGCCCCCGCGCTTCCGGGCGGCAGCGGCGCCGTCTACGACGACTATGCGCGCGTATCCGCGAGCCGCGAGGAAGCCTGGACCGTCATTCGGCTTCGCGGCTCCTTTCCCGATGCATTGAAGGACGTCCATCGCTACGCAGAACTGGGCTACTACCGTCTGCTGCCCGACGTCCAGCATCACCGACAGGAGCATTATTATAAAAACGAATGCCTGCATCGCCTGGAAATATACGATCTCGAGCACAACGGCGACCTGCTGCGGACGCTGGAGGTTTATCTTGATCGGGACAGCAACCTGAAGGAATCGGCGGAAGCGCTCCACGTGCACGAGAATACGCTAAGCTACCGGTTGAAGCGGATCGCGCACATCGGCGGCATCGATCTCTCCCGCATGGATCAAAAGGTGACCTGTTACCTGGAATTCAAATCCAGGCGACTTCGTTAAAAACCACAAACCCCCGCTCTCCGATTCTCTTTTTCCGACAAACCGTCGCAGGACGCGCTCCCTTATACTGTTCATAAAACGAACGATAAGGGAGTTTTCGACATGATCATCGGCGTGCCCAAAGAAATCAAAAACAACGAAAACCGCATCGCGCTCACGCCCGGAGGCGTCTCTGCCTTTAAGCAGTCCGGTCATGAAGTCGTCGTCGAGCGCGGAGCCGGCGCGGGCAGCGGCTATCGCGACGACGATTTTGCGGCTGCGGGCGCCCGTATCGCGGCTCGGGCTTCCGAGGTCTGGCAGGCTTCGGACCTGATTTTGAAGGTCAAAGAACCGATCCCCGAAGAGTTTGCGTATTTCCGCAAAGACCTCATTCTGTTCACGTATCTTCATCTTGCGGCGAACCCCGAATTGGTCCAGGCGCTCACGCAAGCCGAGGTGATCGGGGTCGCCTACGAGACGGTCTCGCAAGGGAGAACCTTGCCGCTGCTCACCCCCATGAGCGAGATCGCGGGCCGCATGTCCGTTCAGATCGGCGCCCATCTGCTGGAAAAGATGCATGGCGGCAAAGGCATTCTGCTTGGCGGCGTGCCCGGCGTCCGGCGCGGCAAGGTGACGATCGTCGGCGGAGGCGTCGTCGGGACGAACGCCGCCAAGATCGCGGCGGGCATGGGAGCGCAGGTGACGATCCTGGACAAGGATGCCGACCGGCTGAGGCAGCTCGACGATCTGTTCGGCGCGAGCGTCACGACGCTGATGTCGAATCCGTCCCATCTTGCGGAGGCGGTCGCCGAAGCGGACCTGTGTATCGGCGCCGTGCTCATCCCCGGCGCGAAGGCGCCGAAGCTCGTGAGCGAGGATATGATCCGGTCGATGCAAGCCGGCTCGGTCGTCGTCGACGTCGCCGTCGACCAGGGCGGCGTGTTCGCGACGATCGAACGCGTCACCACGCACGACAGCCCCACTTTCGAAAAGCACGGCGTCATTCATTACGCGGTCGCGAATATGCCCGGCGCCGTGCCGCGGACTTCCACCATGGCGCTGACGAACGTTACCGTTCCCTATGCGCTGCAAATCGCCGATCAAGGCATCGCGAAGGCCGTCGAGCGTAACGCCGCGCTTAAGCTCGGCGTCAATACGGCGGCAGGGTACGTGACTTACGAGGCCGTTGCCCGGGATCTGGACCGCGAATACGTTCCTGTCGAGATGGCAATGCGCGGCGGAAAGCTCGTATGATGCCTGTCGGTTGCCGGGATACGCGGGCGGAGGTATCGCTCGATGCGATCGCTTACAATGTAGGCTTGTTCAAAGGGAAACTTGCGGAAGGCTCGCGGCTCATGGCCGTCGTCAAGGCGGACGCCTATGGGCATGGCGCAGTGCCGGCGGCGCGGGCCGCTCTCCAAGCGGGAGCCGATTATTTGGGCGTAGCGTTCGCGGATGAAGCCATCGCCTTAAGGGCTGCCGGCATCGAGGCGCCGATACTCGTCCTCGGACATTCGGCGCCGCGGGCGATCGAAGCCGCGATTATCCGACGGATCGCGATCGCCGTAACTTCTTGCGAGATGTGGGACGACGTCGTCTCCGTCGCGTCCAGGCTCGGCAAGCAGGCCGTCGTTCATTTGAAGGTCGATACCGGCATGGCCCGCTTGGGCTTTCAGCCCGAAGATGTGTTGTCCTTTTGCTTGGAAAGCGCGCATCCGCTCGTGACGATCGAAGGTATTTTCACGCATTTTGCCGATGCGGACAACCCTGATCCGTCGTTTACCAACGCTCAATTTGAGCGCTTCGTCTCCTTAACCGGCCAGTTGGCAGATCGCGGTCTTTCGATCCCGATCAAGCATTGCTGCAACAGCGCCGCTGCGATGCGGTTCCCCCGAGATGCGTTTGGATATGGCCAGAATCGGCATCGCGATGTACGGCCTTTCCCCGCTGGCAGGAGCGCCGCTTCCTTCCTTTCCGTTGCGGGAAGCGATGCAGCTGAAGACGAGCATTTCGTACATAAAACCCGTAAAAGAAAATCGGACTGTCGGCTACGGCTTATCGTACAGGACGCAAAGGGAGAGCCTGATCGCGACACTCCCGATCGGTTATGCAGACGGTTTGTCGCGTCAGCTATCGAACAACGGCTTCGCGCTCGTTCGGGGCGTTCGCGCGCCGATCGTCGGCCGCGTATGCATGGACCAGACGATGCTCGACGTCACCTCGGTGCCGGACGTCATGCCGGGAGACGAAGTCGTGCTGTTCGGATCTCTGGGAGACGAACGAATCTCCATTGGCGAAGTCGCCGCGCGCATGAACACGATCGCTTATGAGACCGTCTGCCTGATCGGCAAAAGAGTGCACCGAATTTACGTAAGAAACGATATCGTCACTGCACCGTGGCGCCCGCGTTCGCGCTGTTGAGATATTCCAGCTTGGCGAAGTTCATAGACATGATTCGATCTTTTTCCGTTCATGAACGCTTTCCCTCCCCGCCGAAGCTTGTGCAATATAATGTTAAACAACCCGAGCCTCAGAGGCATCGGGTTGTTAGCGCTGCTTCGCGTTGAATCAGGCGGCTAATAACTTGAAATAATCGATATTGCCGATTTCGTCGCCGGCCGCGTTCTCGAACGTGAGGTACAGGTTTTGAATGCCCGCGGCAGGCGCGAGCGCGATCTGCGCCGTTTTCCACGTCTGCAGGCCGCCCGTCGACGCGATATTAAGCGTGCCGATGACGGTGCCTGAAGGACCGCCGATCCGCAGCCGAACGATGCCCGTCTTGTCCGAAGCGAATTTAAACTCCGCTTTGGTCATTCCCGTCAGGTTCACGTTGGCGTAAGCCGTCCAATCGCCGGGCTTCAGGGCGCCGATATATTGCGCGCCGGTCGAGCCGGAGGCGATTGCGACGCCCAGCTGCGCGCCATATTTCTCGGCTTCGATCATGGTTGGAGCCGGTGCGGTCGCGACCGGCGCAGCGGCGCCGGCATGCAGGCTCTCCAGTACGGCATGCGCTTCCTTCATAGAGGCCACCATTTCCGTATAGGGCTGATCCTGCTGATTCACGAGACCGGTGTTGTAGCTCTCGCCGTCCGGCCTTCCCGTCACCGGCTGATCGTAGTACGAATACCAGCCGGATCCGACGAACAGCGGATTGGCCGCTTGGCTCTCGATAAACGTCTCGAACGCCCTGCCTCTGTCCGCGATGCTCTCCGTCTTCGTCGGAGCGCTAATATAGGTCAGTCCCCTGGTTGCGGTACCAAACGAGTATTCTTGATTCAAGAGCGGTTTGTCGTAAGCCGCGTATTTAGCCATCCAATCAGCGTTCTGCGTGTAGCTGTCCACAGAAAAGGCGTCGACGTAGGGCATGGCTCCTTGATCCCAATCCAAGCTCGTGCGCCAGGTCGGAACGACGGAGCTGCCGAGGAACAGATGGTTCGCATCGTACTTTTTGATGATGTTGCGGATCGTGGAATAATACGTTTTGGACGCCAGCCGGATATATTCGGATACGTCGACGGCCGGCACCTTGGCGATGTCGATTCTCGTATTCTTCAGCGCGACGAACGATGCGGCGCTCGTTCCGAGCAGTCGATTGACCGTTCCCAGGTCGCCCCTGTATCGGGCGGCCATAAAATCGACGAACGCACTTTTGGCGGGGGAGCTCTCGTCGTATTGCAAGATTTGCTTCACGATCTCGCTGTCCCAGCCCGCTTCGTTGTCATACGTATATCCGATGAGCCATGCGCTGCTTCTCGCAGCTTGAAGCTGCGTCTTCAGCGCGCTGTCGATGATCGTCTCGCTCTCCGGATCGAAGACGTCGTACGTCCACAAAATTCTCCGCAAGTTCGCAGGGTCCTGCAGCACTTGAACGTAAGGGAAAGTGACACCCTTCGGCTTTGTCCATTTTGCGAACGCGTTAAAGCCCCAATCGATCAACCGCTTCTTGGTGATGTCTTCCCATTTCGCCTCGTAGTTGTCGCCGTATTTTTTCATGACGTTGGCGACGACGAAGCTCACGTACTGGCCGTTGGTATCGTTGGTATAAGCCGGAGCATACAAGCTCTTGTCCGGCAGCTCGTCGAACACAATCCTCGGGCTCCCGTCGGCTTTGTTGACCGGCGTCTTGTAGCCGGCCTCCCACAGACTTGCCGCATCGACGCCTTTCATGATATACGGATAGCCATCGGGCGTGATGAACCACCATTTGCCGTCTATTTTTTTGCAGTCGGAAAAATCCGGTCGCTGCGTACTTGCCCATACTTTTAATTCCGCCGTAAGCGTCGTATTTAGCCAGGTTCAAAGCAGTCGTCGCCAGCTGAGTCGCTTCGTTCGCATACTCAAATTGAAGCTGCACGTCGTAGCCGACTTTGCCGGGCCACGTCTCGCTTATCCATTGACCATACTTGTCGACCATCAGCGCATCCTTGGACAGCTCGGCCTTGAGATCCGTCGCAGTAAGGGCGTCGGTCGAAATCTCGCGCGCTTCGCCGGTCCCTTTGTAAAACTCCACTTCCGTGAGCGGGATATGCTGATACTGCTGCGTTCGCCGGATTTCCAGGATGACATATCTGGCCGTTGCGTTGGCCATCGGCACGGTGACGGTATAATTCAGATTCGTGCCCGACCTGACATGCCTGGCGGCGATATAGTAGCCGAGCTTCGCTTCAGGCCGATACTTGACGGTGATATCTTTAAAGCCCCAATAAATGTTTTGGGAATTCATGACGATGTTGATCTGCTCCAACGGATAGTCCCTTAAGAGATCGAAAACGACTCTTACGGTCGTCAAAGCGGTCCCGCTGCCCATCCAACCGGCATAGTTGCTCAAACCGTCAACCAGCACGCCGTTCGCCGTCGATACCAGTCCGCTTGTCACGCGATCGGGAGAGCTGCCCGCGTCTGGCTGCGGGCTGTATAAATAATTGCCCGATTTGATCAACGTGCCTTCGGCATGGGCGCTTTCGTTCGGGAGCGCGGGTATTGCAATGATGAACGCCAAAACAACTGAAATAATAATCTTTAATTTCCTATTATATGAATTTTTCATCATAAACCTCCTTTGTTACCCTTTTATATCGGATGTCAAATCGATAATATTAATTTATATATATTAATATTATTCCCTCATAATGGATAACGTGAACACTCCCTTTTGTAAAATGCGTCAGATGACCCGGTAAACGATATACTTTTGCCGGATGGCATAGCATCTCTTTTCGCTTCGGTAGGCCGAACCGCACAAAAAAAAGGAGCCGAAAAGGCTCCTTGAGCCGCAAGGGCATAGCTCACCCTGACGGTGTTTGATTACAGCCACTGTCACCATATGGCCATCCCCGAGCGGCTACAGCAGTTCCTCCCGCAGCGCCTTCGGCAGCAGGAAGTCAAAATCGCAGCCCAAATTCGCCTGAAGCACCCGTTCGTGGAACAACAGGCCGTAACCCCGGTCGTCCTGCGGCGCAGGCGCCTGCCAGTGTTGACGGCGCTCCTTCAGCTCTTGGTCCGTGACCTTCAGCTCCAGCTTGCGGCGGTCAATGTCCAGCTCGATCCAGTCGCCCGTGCGCACCAACGCCAGATTGCCGCCGACCGCCGCTTCGGGCGCCGCGTGAACGATCAGCGCGCCGTAGGACGTGCCGCTGATTCTCGCGTCCGAGATCCGTACCATGTCGCGCACCCCCTGGACGAGCAGCTTCTTCGGGATCGGAATCTGCCCGATCTCGGGCATGGCCGGTGCCCCCCTTCGGCCCCGCATTCTTCAGCACGAGAACACTGTTTTCGTCCACGTCCAGATCCGGGTCGTCGATCCTGGCCTCCATATCCGCCGGGCTCTCAAAAACGACCGCTTGGCCCCGATGCTTTTTCAAGCGCGCGGTTACCGCGGTTTGCTTGACCAGCGCGCCATCCGGCGCAAGGTTGCCCCGCAGCACCGCGATACCGCCCTGCGCGTCGAGCGGCTCCGCCGCCGTGCGTATGACGTCGCGGTTCAGCGTCCGCGCCGAAGCGAGATTCTCTCTTATCGTTCGTCCGGTCACCGTCAGGCAATCGAGGTGCAGGTGCGCCTCGAGCTCCTTCATGAGAGCGGGTACGCCGCCGGCCTCGAAGTATTCCTCCATCTGGTACTTGCCGGAAGGCCGCAGATTCAGAATAAACGGCGTGGAGGCGCTGATCGCGTCGAACGTCTCCAGCGGCAGCTTGCGGCCCAACCGCTGGGAGATCGCGATCAAGTGGATAATCGCGTTGGTCGAGCCGCCGCTGGCCATCGTGACCGCGATCGCGTTCTCTAGCGCCTCCGCAGTCATGATGTCGCGCGGACGGATATCCCGGCGGACCAGCTCGACGATCTGCTTGCCCGTCCGTTCGGCCATATGCCTCCTGCGGCTGTCCGGCGCAGGGATGGCCGCGTTGCCCGGCAGCGCCATGCCGATCGCTTCCGCGATCGAAGCCATCGTGCTGGCCGTCCCCATCACCATGCAATGCCCGTCGCTTCGGCAGACCGCATTCTCCGCGATGGCCAGCTCTTCGTCCGTGATGTTGCCCGCCTTGTGCTCCAGCGTAAAGCCGTAGCAATCCGTGCAGGCCCCGAGCGAGCGGCCGTTCAGCCTGCCGTTCAGCATTGGGCCGCCCGTGAGCACGATCGCCGGAATATTGACGCTGGCCGCCGCCATGAGCTGTGCCGGCACCGTCTTGTCGCAGCCGCCGATGAGCACGACGCCGTCGATGGGCTGCGCCTTCATCATCTCTTCGGTGTCCATCGCCATCAAATTGCGAAGCAGCATCGATGTCGGCTTTATATACGGCTCGCCGATCGAGATCGTCGGGAATGCCATCGGAAGCCCGCCCGCCTGCCAGACGCCCCGTTTGACATATTCGACCAGCTCATTGAAGTGAGAATGGCACTTGTTCAGCTCGCTGAACGTATTGCAGATGCCGATGACCGGCTTGCGGAGATCCTCCTCGGTATACCCCATCGACTTCGTGAAGGAACGATGGATGAAGCCCCACAGTTCCTTTTCCTGAAAATACGACTCGCTCTTCAGCTTGCGGGCGGACGAAGCCTCAGCTTCGTGCTCGCCGTCTCCTTGCGCCATCGGACTTCTCCCCTTCTTCATTTTTGAAGCTGCGCCCTATGGAACAAGTCCGAGCAGCTCCGGCGTCGGCCGATGGATGATCGCCTCGACGACCGTATCCGGGACTCGCGGCAGCTTCGTTCCCTCTACCAGATCGTTGATGCGCATAAGCGATTCGATCGTCTGCCGCGTCGTGAAAAACGGATAGTCGGAGCCGAACAAAATTTTGTCCTGCACGCCGTACTCCAGCGCCGACACGAGTGCATTGTAGAATTGCCACGGCCGTCCGCCGAGCGCCGACAGGTCCATGTACAAATTCGGATGCTTGCGAACCAGCGATATGCATTCGTCCACCCACGGATGCCCCATATGCGCCACGATCATTTTCAGACGGGGAAAAGCTCTGGCGATCGGATCCAGCATCGCCGGACGGGACGCGTCCAGATAGCCTTCGGGCACGAACGACGTACCCTGATGCCACAGAATCGGCACGTCAAGCTCTTGCGCCTTGGCATAAAGTGCGAAGTGCGCTTGGTCATCCGGATAAAAGTTTTGATAGATCGGACCGAGCTTGAGGCCGCGCAGCTTCAGCTCCCGGATCGCGGTCTCGAACGCGTCCACGCAGTCCGGACGATTGGGATCGACGCTGGCGAAGCCGAACAGACGGTCCGGATCGGTCCGGCAATAATCGGCGACGTACTCGTTCGGCACGACCATGCCCGTCGCGTGCCCGGCAAAGGCAAGCACGATCGAGCCCCGAAGTGCCTTTATATTTTCCCGATGCTGCGCCGGCGTCGCCTCTACGTTCATATCCGGCCCCCCAGGCGCGCTTAATCGCCTGATCGGACGGACCGGACACCATGCCCGGACCGAACAGATGCGTATGACTGTCGAAAATCATGGGCTCGCCGCCTTCCTTGTTTGTTCCTCTTTTAAAGCTCGCTGCCGTTGGCCAGATGGCCGCCGTCGACGCGAAGCGTCGAGCCGGTCACGTATGAAGCTTCGTCGGAGGCGAGGAACAAAAAGACGTTCGCGATCTCCTCCACCGTGCCGCCCCGCTTCATCGGCGTGCGCGACGAATACGCCGGCAGGCCCGATTCCGCCCGGAGCTTGCGATCCAGCGGCGTGTCGACGAAGCCCGGCGCGACAGCGTTCACGCGAATGCCGTGCGCCGCGAGCTCGACCGCCATCGATTCGGTCAATAAAATGACCGCCGCCTTCGAGGCATTGTAATGGGCGAGCCAGCTGCTTGCGGCCAGTCCGTTTTTCGAGCTCATGTTGACGATCGAGCCGCCGCTTCCCTGAGCGATCATTCGGCTCGCAGCCAGTTGACCGAGCCTGAACGTCGCGCGCACATTGATATCGAAGACGGCGTTCCAGTGCGCGGAAGGGATCGACAGGAACGCCTCCCGGTAGGCGATGCCTGCGTTGTTGATCAAGATGTCGATGCCCCCCGAAGCGTTCGAAGGCGCATTGTGCCGCCCGCTCCAAGCCGGCTTCGTCGCCCAGGTCGCACGATTCGATCGCGACGCGCCCCGGCGATCGGGTCTCCAGCCGCGAGAGCGCCGCTTGAAGCTCCGTCTCGCTTCGGTCCAGCAGCACGACGCTGGCGCCCTCCTCGAGGAAGCGCTTGGCTATGCCTTCGCCGATGCCTCTTGTCGCTCCGGTCACGAGCGCCCGTTTACCCCGCAATCTCACGGCTGCCGCCAACCTCCTTTTTTCGCAAGTGCTTACAATACCCCGTACTTGTCGTAAACCTGACGCAGCGTCCTTCCTTGCAGCAGCTCGTCGCGCGTATGGTTCTCGCGGGTCGCCTTGTCCAGCGCACGCCTGAATGCCTCTTCTGCCAGCGCGGCCGGAATGACGACGATGCCGTCCCTGTCGCCGAAGATGACGTCGCCGGGATGGACGAGCACGCCGCCGCATTTGACCGGAATATCGTATTCGATGACGAGTCCGCGTCCTTGCGAATCGACCGGCTTCGTCCCCGTCGCGAATACAGGGAAGCCCAGTTCGAGAATTTTTTTCGTATCGCGGATGAGGCCGTCGACGATCGCGCCGCGCGCGCCTCTCATCTTGGATGCCGTCGAGAGCAGCTCTCCCCCACAGCCCGTTCTGCAGCGACTCGTTCGTGCAGCCGACGACCACCTCATTCGGCTTGATGCTGTCGACTGCCGCAATCTCCTGTTCATAGGGTTGATCCGGCAAGTAGTGCACGTCGACGGACAGGATCGTCTTGGCGCGTCCGGCCACGACCCAATCCGGATCGATCGGATTGATGTTTTCCCTCATCACTTGATTGCGGTAGCCCAGCTCGTCGAGCGTGTCGGACAGGACCGCCGAATAGAGCGATTCGCTCATGCGGTCGAACAGTTCTTGATCGTTCACGATTGTTATCCTCCATGGTTAACGCTTATTTTGTCGAACGTGCCGGCAGCAGGAGATTGCCTTCGCGATGCCTGATCGCCGCAGATTCGGGCGGCAGGGCGCTTCGATCCACGCCGCGTTCGACGTTTGAATCGTACAGCATGCAGCTCCCTTCGCCGAACGCGCCTTCGGACACCTCGAAGCGGCCGCCTTCAAAGGCGGATCCGGTCACGAAGCACGCGTGATCGGCGTCGTTGCCGGCGATGGCGAAGTGCGCCGTCGCCGGGCAGGCGGCCATGCTGCTCGCGCCGTCGAATCTCCAGCTCGTCGCGCCTCCTCCCGGCTCTCCGCTTCTGCTGAAAAACGCTTGCTCTCCGTTGCTCCCCCGAGATCGTCGCGCCCGATCCGACGTCCAGTCGGACTTCGCCGCCGCCGGTTAGTCGGAATCCTGAATTTCGAATCTCTCCGCCGCGAATCGTCAATCGCTTACCCGCAAATCGGATCGGGCGGGCGTCGGGTCCCGCCCCCCCTCGATTCGGCAATCCAGAAAGCGCAAATCCCCCCGTTCCCGCGAACGCGTTGCCGTCCGAGCCCGTGAACCGGCACCCGCGGAACGTCAGCTCGGACGCGACTTCCTCATGGGAGACGCGTCGCCCTTTCGTCAATGCAAAGGCGCAATTTTCCACGACGGAGGGGCGCCGAGAGCGCGCGGAGACCTGCTTGAATTTCACCATTTTTTCCGCCGTGCAGTTTTTCATCTGCACCCCGTCGGCATTGAGCCAGAAGGAGCCTGTATCCGCGGTATTTTCGACGCCGGCGCGCGCGTAGACATGCACGTCTTCGAGCGTCAAATCGGTCACCTTTCGAAAGGCCAGAAACCACGAAGCCACATGCTGCTTGACCGTAATCCGCTTCGCGCTCTCTCCCCAGGTCGGCCCGCTGTTGGCGAACGACATGAGGCCCGAGTTGCCGACATAGGTGAGATCGTGCTCAAATTGTCCGTGCGTCACGAACGCGCCGAGATCGTCCCCGTCGGCATGGCAGTTTTCGACATGGCAATAGGCCGAGCCGGTGAAGTCGTTCAAGTGCCTGCCGTTGCTCGTCAGGCAGTCCCGCACATGGCCGTACAAACAATAAATTTGCTGCGTCAGATAGCCGGTGCCTCCGACGACGACCTCGGCCGGATTCAGCAGCTGGCAGCGCTCCGTTACGTAAAAGGTGTTGTAGCGCCGCATGACGACCGGCCAATACGTGCCTGTCGCATCGATGCCGACGGCATCGCATTCGACCGCGTACTCGAAGGCGAGCGGATGCGAGCCGGACGCTTCGGTCGCGCCCTTCGCGACGAACTTCATGTTTCGCACGTTCGCCTGCACGATCGGCTTCACCCGCCGATACTCGAGGACGCGGCCCGCCTCCAGCGTCCATCCATTCTTGTACTGCAAGCGCACATGCTTCGGGTCCGGCACATCCGTCACCTTGACGAGCTTCTCCAGCTCCCGTTCGGCGCCGCCGGACAGCCGGTCGCCGCGCACGAGCCACCAATCGCCGACCTTGAACGCCGCGGCGTCCGCCACTTCGAAGCGATCTTCCAACTCCGACAGCGTCTCCGAGAGCACGACGCGCTGCACGTCGCCCGTCTCCTCGCCACGGAAGAAGAAAACCGCCGCGAACGGATTGTTTGGCGGTGCGGGCTCGATTCCCGTCGTTGTGACCGTGAAGCCGTTGAAATTCAGATCGATAAAGCCGCGGGCGATCCGGTGCCGCTGCGTGAAGTTCAAATCGCAGTCCGCTTCGATCCGCCGGATGGAAGGATGTGCGAGCATCGCATCGAGTGCGGTGTCCGCAGCGGTCTCAGGTCCGAACACGCCGAAGTAACTGAATTTTCCGACGCCTTCGTGCGCGACGATCCATCTCCCTCGCCCGCCGTCCGCCGGCGCGTGAACCAAGCCTCCATCGTCTTCCAGCTCGCATTCCGGATGCCACGCCACCGACTTCGCCCCGCCGTCTCCGGCCGCCGCGAAGCCGCGCACCAGAATCGTCTCGCCGGCCCGAATTCCGCCTGACGGCAGTCGCTTCAGCGCCGTCACATCGTCGGCCTGCCGTTGCCAACCGTTCATGTGCGCTCCCCTTTCGCTTCTTCATTCGACGAAGGCGGAGAGCCGGTGCCGGCTCTCCGCCTTCAGCTCTATCAAGGCGATCAGTTGCCCGCGTCGAAGCTCACCGTCGTACCTCGCGCCTCCGAAACTTGCTGCGCGTAGTAATCGAAAATTTCCTTGCCTGCATACTTCGTCATCAGCTCCTGGCGGTAAGCCGGCCAGTTGGCGGCGGTCTTGTCGTCGTAGAGCACCTTGATCTGGAGCTCGTTCATCCGCTTGCGAAGCGCGGCCAGGTCCATGCCTTCCTTGACGACAAGGCTGGTACCGACCGACGGTACAAGCTTGTAGGCGTTCATCGTCGCCACGATCTCCTTGTCGCGCTCGGTGATGTTCGGATCGGACACCTCGACGCCGAACGCCTCGGGTCCCGAGATCGGCGTGAACCATTGGTAGACGGACAGGAAGTTGCCCTGATCCGTGACGTTCGTCTTGTACGCTTCCTGGTTCAGCGTGATCGTGCTGCCGCTGCGCGCGTACTCCGAGCCTTCCCGGCCGTAGTGGGTCATCAGGAAGCCCTCTTCGCCCGCGAGCCAGTCGAGGATTTGCATCGAACGCTCGATTTCCTCATCCGTCGACTTCGAGCTGAACAAGAACGGGTTGCCGGGTACAGGCGTCAGGTACGTGCCCGTGTCGGCGAACGGATCGAAAGCCACCCAGTTTGCGGTCTCGACTTTGGTGATTTCCTTCGTTTTCGCTTGGAGCCCTTCCGGGTTGTTGTCGAACGCCAGGTTTTTGCCGAAGCCGAGCACGATGCCCGCTTTGCCCTGCTCCGCCTTTTCGAGCTGCTGTCCGTTCTTGTTAAGCAGCCAGTCCCGGTCGACGACGCCGAGATCCAGAAGCGCGCGGGTATCCGTCAACACCTGTTGCATGCGAGGATCCGTGCGGGTATCGATGAATCGGTCGCCTTCGACCATGAAGTCGCCGAACAGGCCGTTTTTTACGTAGGTCGGAAATTCGAGCGACATATTCGTTCCGTTGCCGTATGCGGTGAAGCCGTAAGTATCGTTTTTCTTGTTGCCGTCCGGATCTTTGGTCGTGAAGGCTTTCATGACCTCGACCATCTCGTCGTATGACTTTGGCACCGACAGGCCGAGGTTGTCGAGCCAGTCCTTGCGTACGTAATAAGAACGGTAATAATTTTTCTCGTAAGGAACCGGCGCGCGCGCGAACTTTCCCTGGACCTGGTACTTCGGCAGCTCTTCCTCGGTGACCCAGTACTTGAAGTAGTTCGGCATGTTGGCCGGCGTCACGAGGCCAGTCATGTCGCGGGCGACGCCGTCCGCAATGTATTGGTTCGAGGGGGATGCCTTCGGCGAAAAAGACGTCGGGAATATCGTTGGAAGCGACCAGCGAGTTGAATTTGTTCTGGAAGTCCGTTCCGAGCGGCATGTAGTCGATGACGAGGTCGACGTTGAACTTCTCGTCGATCGCCTTCTTGACGAAGTCGGCATCCCCTTTGGGAAGCAGGGCGTCCGCCGAGGCAATGACATACCAGTTCAGCTTGAGTTTCGCCGCGGCCGTGGCGGATGATGCGGAGGAGCCGGACGAGGAAGAGCCGGCGGACGGCGACGCGCCGTTGTCGTTGTTACCGCAAGCGGTAGCCAATAGCGATGCGGCGGCAAGGCTTGCCAGTATGGCGCTTGTACGTTTCATGTGGAATGACCTCCCTGGATTGGGTTGCTTGACGAGCCGGCTTGTTTGGAATGTGAGAAATGCCTTCTTTTGCATGCCTGTCGAATTGTGGATCGCCGGCGCCGAGGCGCTTCGGCTGACGCATTCCCCCCCTTGACGAGATGGACGGATCAGCCTTTGACGGCGCCGAGCAGCATCCCTTTGATAAAGTATTTTTGAAGAAAAGGATAAACGGCGATGATGGGGACGATCGCGACGACGACGGTCGCCATCTTGATCGATTCCGGCGGCAGCGCGCTGAGCTGGGATTGGGGCACGGACAACTCTTGGCTGACGCTGGGCGTGATAATCATGTTGCGGAGGACGACCTGCAGCGGGTACAGATCCCGGTCGTTCAGATACATGATGCCGCCGAAGTAGGCGTTCCAGTGGTTGACCCCGTAGAATAGTCCGAGCGTCGCCATGATCGGCATCGACAGCGGCAGCACGATCCGAAGCAGCGTGCCGACGTCCGAGCAGCCGTCCACCTTCGAGGCTTCTTCGATCTCGGACGGGAGCGATTCGAAGTAGGTTTTCATCACCAATAGGTTAAAAGTCGATACCATCCCGGGAATGATGAGCGCCCAGAGCGTATTCATCAAGCCCGTCGCCTTGACGGTGAGGAACGTCGGGATGAGTCCGCCCGAGAACAGCATCGTGAACACGATGCCCATGAGCACGGCGTTGCGTCCCGGCAAGTATTTTTTGGAGAGAGGATACGCGAGCAGCGTTGTGACGATCAGGTTCAGCGCGGTTCCTGCCAGCGTGACGAAGATCGTCACGTTCAGCGCCTTCGGCACGACGCCGCTGTTAAAGATCGCTTTGTAGGCGTCCCACGTGAACGTATTGGGTATCAAGAGGAAGCCGCCGTTGCGTAGCACTTCCGTATAAGGCGTAATCGAGACGACTGCGACGTAATAGAGCGGGAACAGGGTAGCCAGTCCGAATACGGAGAGAATGACGATGATCAACACGTCCACGATACGGTCTGGAATCGACTTTTTGAAAATATAGGGCAATTGCGCCACCTCCGTTCGTTGCTTGTTGGCCTCACCAGATGCCTGAGCCGCCGAATCGCTTCGCCAGCTTGTTCGCGCCCAGCACGAGGACGAAGCCGATCACCGACTTGAACACCCCGACCGCCGCCGGCACGCTGTAATTCATCTCCTCGATGCCGCGCCGGAAGATCCAGGTGTCGAGGATGTCGCCGACGTCGTAAACGCGAACGTTCAGGAAAATGTACACTTGCTCGAAGCCCGCATCCAGAATGCCGCCCAGCCGGAGAATGACAAGCAGCATGAAAACGTCCCGGACGCCGGGCAGCGTCACGTACCACAGCTGGCTCCATCGGTTGGCGCCGTCGATCGCGGCGGCCTCGTACTGCTCGTGGTTGATGTTAGCAAGCGCTGCCAAGTAGATGATGGCCCCATACCCCGTGCTTTTCCAGATGTCCGTCATGACGAGCATCGGCCGGAACAGCCCCGAATTGGTCAGCGCGTCGATGTCGCCCCAGCCCATATCACGGAAGAACGTCGTCACCAGGCCCGATCCCGGCGCGAAAAAGGAAAACATGATGCCGTACACGATAATCCAGGACAGGAAGTGGGGCCCGTAGGTTAGCGTCTGGATCGTCTTTTTGAACCATCTGACCCGAATCTCGTTCAGCATGAGCGCCAGCAGCAGATCGGGCAGCATGCCGAAGACGAGCCGGTACAAGCTGAGCAAGACGGTGTTTTTCATCAGCTGCGGGAAGTCGGGCGATTCGAATACCGCCTTGAAGTTGTCCCACCCGACCCAGGGGCTGCCGGTGACGCCTTTCATCAGATTGTAGTCCTGAAAGGCGACGACCAATCCGAACATCGGGACGTAATGATAGATGAGGTAATAAAGAATGCCCGGAACCATAAACACGTACAGCCAACGGTAGCGCCATAGCTTGGTTCCGAATGAAGGCTTATGCGCGTATCCGCTCGATACGTCCGCGGTTTGCGCGCTTCCTTTTAACATGCCGTTCACTCCTCTCCTGCCGCTCTAATCGAAATGGACGACGATGCCCATTCTGTTCTGGGGCGCCGAAGCGTACTGGCGGTAAAGCTCGGGCAGCTCGCGAAAAGACACTTGGTCGGAGATCAGCGACCGGATGTCGATGCGTTTCTCCTGAAGCATTCGAAGGAAGTCCTCCATGTTGCGTCCTTCCGTCCAGCGCACGTAGCCGATCGGATAATCGACGCCCCGCTGCTCATAGTCCGGTTCGTAGCGCCCCGGCCCGCCGGCCCGCGAGATGTGCACGCTCGCTTCCTTGGCAAAGAGCAGGTCGCGATCGAATGCGGTACCGGTGTCCCCGACGATGACGACGCGACCGCGGTCCCGGAGCCATCCGATGGCTTCGTCGATCAGACTCGCCTGCCGATTGCTGGCGCATACGAGCACGGCGTCCGCGCCGCCGGCGGCCGACGTCTCCCGCAGCGCGGCGGCGACCTCTTCGCCGTTTTTGCAGGCGTGGCGGATGCCGGCCGAGACGAGCAGCGACCTTCTCTCTGCAAAGGGCTCCAAACCGATCACACGGTAATTCGAGGCATGCGCGATTCGTGCGATGATCTGTCCCAGAATGCCGACGCCTACGACCAGCGCCGTTTCTCCGAACTTCAGCTCGGCCTGCCGAAGCGCGTGCACGGCGATCGCGCCGAGACCGGCGAATGCCGCTTCCTCCGGCGCGACGCCGTCCGGCACGGGAGCGGTAAGATGCTTGGGCGATAGCATGATCTCCCTGTGAGCCGGACTGCCGTAGCACGCAACCCGTTGACCGGGCGCAACGTGGTTGACGCCCTCCCCAACCTCCATGACGATCCCTGTCGCGCTGTAGCCGAGCGGAGCCCCAGGATTCGTGCGGATCATGAGCAGCTCGGTGCCGATGCTGACGGACGAATAATCGATTCTGACTTTCACATGCTGCGCTTTAATCTCGGGTTCTGGCAGATCGACGACTTCCGCCGTGCCGTTTCGGCTCTTGATCGCTCGCATTGGCGCCTCCTGATTCATGATTGATTTACATGTTAATCTTTGTAAATCGATCTTTTAAGGTTTTGATGTACATCTGATGTACTGATTATACACAGCCGGCAAAAAAGACCGTCAACCCTAAATCGTCGATTATTCCTCTTTTGTGGACCCCTGACAGACTTTGTCCGACTTCTTTGTTATGAATGCGGTAACATGTTGACGGGACAACGCTGTAATCGCTCTCAGAAATTTGCAGGAATGGACCTGATTTTACGGCTGGGACCGATCTTAGTCATGGGCGGCCTTCCCTTCTTGCACTCTGTCTTCCGACGATTCCTGCGGTATATTTCCCGTTTTCCCGTCATGAAAGGTCCTGAAAACACAAAAAAAACCGTTTCAATGTCACACTGGCGACATTAGAAGCGGCTTGTGATGTACGAAATATAAGTTAACGAGTTAGAATTTCACTCTCTGATGTATGCGGGTCTCCGGGCAACTTTCCTTTGCCGTACAGCTCCTTCAGCTTGGCGAGCAACATCTCCTCACCGATCATGCCGGACCAATATTCCTTCAGCCACTTGGTGAATTGCTTGAGATCCCTGATCTGAAGACCCATATCGCGGTGATAGGAAAAAGAGGGGAACATCTCTCGGAACATGGCGTATCTCGAAGGCTGGTTCCGCCCCTCCCCGATCGTCCGTTCCGCCGCCGACTTGCGAGCCGGTATGCTCGCGGTTCGCTCGCGGATGACATTTTGCGCGTCTGTCGAGGCCAGAAAGTCCAAGAAGCGCCGCGCCGCTTCCTTCGATTTGGAATGCCGGACGAGCGACATGCCGATGGAGAGCAGCAGCGTCCGCTGCGGATCGCCTCTCTGCAGGCTGGGCAGCGGACAGATGTCGTATTCAAGCGGCAGATGCGCGAATTCGTTCAGATTGAAGTACGTACAAAGGATGACCGACACCTGTCCTTCGGCGAACAGCTGGACGGTCTCGTCGTTGCCCTGCGCCCAATAATTCGGAAATACTTCCCGATTGCCGATCAGCCCGTCCAGCGCGCGCAGTCCCTTGAGCATGTCGCCGCTGGGATCGCGAGCGTTCGTACCGCTTGCGCGGCCGCTCATGCCCTGCAGCAGGAACACGGGATAACGGTTCTCGGATGCGGGCAGGAAGTACATGCCGTGTCGCCCTCTGGCCTTCGATAGGCGGGTCGATTCGCGCAGCAGATCGCTCCAGGTCCAATAGCTGTCGGGCTCGTGGATGCCGGCTTCTCGGAAATGCCGCTTGTTGTAGCAGAGGACGACCGGGGAAAAGGAGATCGGCTTCGCGTAGCTCGCGCCGTCCACCAAAAACGCTTCTTCGGCGATCGGATAAAGATCGGGGTCGGATTCGAGCTTTTCCAGGAGCGGGGTCAGCCCCTCCTCCGTCCACTCCTGGAATTGGGGACTGTTGAACGCGACGACGTCCAGCAGACCATTGTCGATCATCTCCTGCGCGGATTGGACGTAGCTTAAATGATTGAGCGTGATTCTGCGCACATGTATGCCTGGATTGCGCCGTCCGAACTCCGCGATGAGATCGTCGATCAAGAAGTCGGTGGTCAGCGAGATCGGGCAGCCGAAATTGAGCGTGATCGACGCCATCGGCCGCGGCGTCACCATGCTGCCGACCCGGTCGATTTTTTGGATAAGTCCCTCCTCCACCAATTGATCGAGTCCTTTTCGGATCGACTTGTTGCTCAACTGATACTGCTTTGCAAGCGCGCTTTCGGCAGGGAGGTAAGTGCCTTCCTGCCGGATGCCGTTTATTATATCCGTACGGATGACATTCACGAAATGGTCGAGTCTTTCCTGGAAAGAGGGGCGATCTGATTTATAGCTCATGTACAACTCACCTAACTCTCGAATAATAGACATCAGGTACATTCTCAAACATTTCATAAGAAAAGTCAACGCGACGATTTAAAAAGAAAAAACCCGCCTGGAAAAATCGCTTGTACAGCGATCTGACGACGTTTATGTTAAGAAGATGCTTGATTAGAGAAGATCAAGCGTCACTCATCTTGTTACGGTTGAGCCGGGAGCTGGGCGATAAGTGTTCAAAAGCAATTAATCGGCGCGCTAACCCGGGCTACGGAGGAAATAAGTGTTCAAATGTCAAATGCATTTATTTTTTTGTAATCCGGGCGAAAACGTTCGAATGCGAGTAATTAACTGCGCCTCAACACTTATTTGCCCTAGAACGTCGCGATCGGGGGGAAATAACGGCGTTTCAACAACTATTGGGTAGGGGAATAACGCAACAACGCCAGGCCCGATGGCTTGGCGTTGTTCAACGTTCAATATTGAGGCATTGCAGGCCATTCCTCGAGCGGATAGATCGTGAACAGAGAAGACGGTCATTCAAACGCGCCTCGCTAACGAGCCGCTCCGGAGACGTTGACGCGTTCTATCGTGCGTTCAGGCGATCCGGCGCCGCTCTGTTCGCTGGTCGTGAACGCGACTGCCGTAAGCGCCGTCAGGGCGATATACCCTGACGGTTTATCCTATCCTGCCTCGATCGGGAGCCACCGTCCGGCTTAGTCGTGGAAATTGGTACCGTCGGTCGTCGCCGCGATCACGCCGGCTCGGATGACGAAGTCGCCGAAGTGCTCCCCGCCGTTTCTTTCCTTCGCGTAACGCGGGAGCAGCGTGCCCAGCTCGCGCAGGATCTCGTCCTCGCCGATGTTTTCCCGATACATTTTGCTCAGCCGGCTGCCGTCGAACGCGGCGCCCAGGTACATATTGTACTTGCCCGGCCCCTTGCCGATGAATCCGATCTCGGAAAGCGCATGGCGCGCGCAGCCGTTCGGACAGCCCGTCATGCGGATCGTGATCTCTTCGTTGCGCAGTCCGTTCTCGTCGAGAATGCCCTCGATCTTATCGATCAGCACCGGCAGGTAGCGTTCGGCTTCGGCCATCGCCAATCCGCAGGTCGGCAGCGCGACGCAAGCCATCGAGCTGCGGCGCAAGCCGGAATACTGCTGCACGTCGATCAGTCCGTAGCGGCCGAGCAGCTCGGTGATTTCTTCTTTTTTCTGCGGCGAGACATCGGCGACGATCAGGTTCTGGTTGGCGGTCAGGCGGAAGTCGCCGGTGTGAACCTTGGCGATCTCGCGCAAGCCCGTCATCAGCTGGAAGCCGTCGTAATCCGCGATGCGGCCGCCCTGGACGAACATCGTGAAGTGCCACTTGTCGCCTACGCCCTGGACCCATCCGTAACGGTCGCCGTTGTCGTTGAAATGATAAGGCCTCGCGGCTTCGAGCGACCAGCCGAGACGGCTCTCCAGCTCGGCTTTGACGTTGTCCAGGCCAAGCCGGTCCACCGTGTACTTGAAGCGCGCGTTTTTACGCTGGGAACGGTTGCCGTAATCGCGCTGGATCGTAATGATTTTTTCGGCGACGTCGTAGATCTGCTCCGGCTTGCAGTAGCCGATGACCTTCGCCAGCTGCGGGTAGGTCTCCTTGTCGCCGTGCGCCATGCCCATGCCGCCGCCGATCGCGACGTTGAAGCCGGCGAGCTTGCCGTCCTCGACGATCGCGATGAAGCCCAGATCCTGGGAAAAAACGTCGATATCGTTAGACGGCGGAACGGCGATGCCGATCTTGAACTTCCGCGGCAGGTAGAGCGGGCCGTACATCGGCTCGTGAACTTCCTGCTCCGGCGTCGAAGCGACCATCTCCTCGTCCAGCCACAGCTCGTGATACGCTCTCGTCCGCGGCAGCAGGTCGTTGCTGAGACGCTTGGACCATTCGTAGACTTCGGCGTGAATGTCCGATTGGTACGGATTCGGGTTGCACATGACGTTGCGGTTGACGTCGCCGCAAGCCGCGATCGTATCGAGCAGCGACTGGTGGATCGACTGGATCGTCTTTTTCATGTTCCACTTCAGAATGCCGTGCATCTGGAACGTCTGGCGGGTCGTAAGTTTAAGCGTGCCGTTCCCGTATTTGCGGGCAAGTTCGTCCATGACGAGCCATTGTCCCGGCTGGGCGACGCCGCCGGGCATGCGGACGCGCAGCATGAATTGATAGGCGGGCTCCAGCTTTTGCTTTTGCCGTTCGTTGCGCAGGTCCCTGTCGTCCTGCAGGTAACTGCCGTGGAACTTCATCAGGCGGTTGTCATCGTCGGAGATGCCGGCGCTGAGCGGCTCCAGCATCGAAGCGGCCAGCGTACCGCGCAAATAGTTGCTCTCGCGCTTGATGCGCTCGACGTCGCTCGGATTGCCTCCCGGCGCGGTTAGTTTCGTGTTTGACATTCTGAACGGTACTCCTCTCTATCTCGCGATCAATATACGTCCCGTTGGTAACGGTGGCTTTTCTTCATGTCGGCAAGGTAAGCTTCCGCTTCCTCGAGGCTCTTGCCGCCTTCCGCGGAGATGATCTCCGCCAGCGTCTGGTGAACGTCCTTCGCCATGTTTTTCATGTCGCCGCACACATAGAAGACCGCGCCTTTTTCAAGCCACTCGTAGATCTCCTTGGCATGCTGCCGCATGCGATGCTGCACGTACACCTTCTCTTCCGTGTCGCGCGAGAACGCGACGTCCATGCGCGTCAGCACGCCGTCCTTGATCCAGCGCTGCCATTCGGTCTGGTACAGGAAGTCGGTCGTAAAGTGCTGGTCGCCGAAGAACAGCCAGGACGGTCCGGCCGCGCCGGTCTCTTCGCGCTCCTGCATGAACGAACGGAACGGCGCGATGCCCGTGCCGGGCCCGACCATGATGATCGGCGCGTTCGGATCTTCCGGCAGCTTGAAGTGATTGTCAGGCTGCACGTATACCGAGATCTTGTCGCCGGCTTCGAGGCGCTCGGCGGTTTGGGTGGAGCATACGCCCTTGCGCGCACGTCCGAACGCGTCGTAGCGGACCGCGCCGATCGTCAGGTGCACCTCGTCGGGATTCGCCGTCTGGGAGCTCGCGATCGAATACAGCCGCACCGGAATTTTGCGAAGCAGAGAGACGACGTCCTGCGCCGAGCCCTGCAGCGGGCCATAGTCGCGGACGAAGTCCAGCAGATCCCGGCCCTTGACGTAAGCCTTGAGCGCCGCTTCGTTCCCCGCCGCGGTCAGCTGGGCCAGGTCGGGGTTCGTGGCCAGCGGGGCCAGCTTTTCGAGCAGCGCTTTCGTCAGGACGGTAATCTCCAGGTGTTCGGTCAGGGCGTCGCGCAGCGGGCGCTTGTCGCCTTGCTTGCCTACGGATACTTCGGCCTGCGGGTCCCACTTCGTCTCCGCGAGCAGCAGATCGACCAGCTCCGGATCGTTGTGCGGATAGATGCCGAGCGCGTCGCCGGGCTTGTAGACGAGACCGGAGCCCTCAAGCGAGAGCTCGAGATGCCGCGTTTCCTTGTTCGAGCCGCGGCCGTTCAGATTGATGTTCGCGAGCACCTCGGCTTCGAACGGATTGGTCCGGGAGTAAGCGGATTCCGCAGCGGGAGCTGCAGGCGCGCTTGGCGCCCCGACCGCCGGCGCGACAGCCTCGCCGGCGCCTCCCAGCCCTTCGGTCAGGCGCGTCAATACGCCTTCAAGCCAGGCCTTCGTCGGCTCCTCGAAGTCGACGTCGCAGTCGACCCGATCGTGCAAGCGCACGGCGCCGAGCGCTTCGAGACGCGTATCGAACTCCTTGCCGGTCTGGCAGTATTGCTCATACGAGCTGTCGCCGAGCGACAGCACCGAATATTTGACGCCTTCAAGGCGAGGCGCGCGCTTGCTATGCAAAAACTCGTGGAAAGATATCGCGTTGTCCGGCGGCTCGCCTTCGCCGTGCGTGCTGACGACGACAAGCAGCTGCTCCAACTTTTTGAGCTGGTTCGTCTTAAAGTCGCTCATGGCGGACATAGTGACGCGGAAGCCCTTTTCCTCGAGCATTTTAGCCGCTTTCTTGGCAATGCCATGTCCGTTGCCGCTCTGGGAGCCGTACAAAATCGTAACATCCTTGCTCGCGGTCGCCGCGGCCGGCGTTCCTGCCGGTACGGCAGCGACAGGGGCCGCCTGCGTCGAAGCGTAAGCGACCAGATACCCGCTGAGCCAAATTTTTTGAGCGTCGTTCAGGCCGGGCAGCAGCTGATTCAGAAGATCGGCCTGCTCCTGGCTGAACGGACTGTTGGTTGCCTGCAATTGCAACGTTCTCCACCTCACGATAGTTCGAATGACGGGACGGCCCGGTATACGCTTGAGCGCGCCGCGCGATTCATGATCCTTTTGAAAACTATACCACATGTGCAGCGCCAAGAGGATAGATGCGAATATAAGGATTTTTGATAGTCGTTATAAAATCCGAAAGAACACGATTTTTAAATATAATTATTTACTTATATAAACGATCGCATATATAATAACAACGGACGCGGCGCGAACGGACGGTATTCGGAAAGGAGGTCACGCCATGACGTCTATCCAGGAAATGTCCGATGTTTTTAAGCTGCTCTCCGACAAAACCCGTCTCACTATCCTGGCGCTGCTCAAGCATAAGGAGATGTGCGTATGCGACATCGTCGAGATTCTGGCCACCACGCAGCCTAACGTAAGCCAGCATTTGAGAAAATTGAAAAGCGGCGGCCTCGTCCGCGAGACGCGCAAAAGCCAATGGATTTATTATGCGCTTGACGTTCAGGACAAGCCATATTTAAAACCGGTTATCGAGCAGTTGCCCTCCATGCAAATGCAGATCGATGCCGCAAAACCGCAAGCTTGTACTTAATCGGGGGGAAGATTTATGCTGGCGCTCGCATTATTCGTTTTTTTTACTAACGCTTTTGTTCGTGATCTGGCAGCCGAGAGGCCTCGGCATCGGCTGGTCCGCCTGCGGCGGCGCGTTGATCGCGCTGGCTTGCGGCGTCGTCGATTTTGCCGACGTCGGCGAAGTCACCCGGATCGTCTGGAATGCGACGCTGACCTTCGTCGCGATCATCATCATCTCGCTCGTGCTGGACGAGATCGGCTTTTTCGAATGGGCCGCCCTTCATGTGGCCCGGGCGGCCCGGGGCAACGGCAACCTCATGTTTGTTTACGTCGTGTTGCTCGGCGCCGCGGTTTCCTTCTTTTTCGCCAACGACGGCGCAGCGCTCATCTTGACGCCGATCGTCCTCGCCATGGTCCGGGCGCTTCGTTTCGACGAGCGGATGATCCTCCCCTTCGTCATGGCTAGCGGATTCATATCCGATACGGCTTCTCTGCCGCTGGTCATCAGCAATTTGGTGAACATCGTGTCCTCCGATTTTTTCGGCATCGGATTCGCGGAATACGCGGGGCGGATGATCGTGCCGACGCTGTTCTCCGTCGGCGCCAGCTTGCTCGTTCTCTACTGGTACTATAGAAGAACGATACCCAAGTCGTACGATTGGGCGCAGGCGAAGCGTCCGAGCGAAGCCGTCAAGGATATCCGAATGTTTAAATTTTCTTGGTTCGTTCTCGGCGCGCTGCTGGTCGCTTACTTGCTCAGCGCGTACATCGCCGTGCCCGTATCGGCGATCGCCGGCGCCGCGGCCATCGTCTTCCTGCTTATGGCCAGGCGGAGCGAAGCGGTACACACCCGCAAGCTCGTCAAAGGCGCCCCATGGGCGATCGTCTTTTTCTCCGTCGGCATGTATGTCGTCGTATACGGCCTTCGCAACGTCGGCTTGACCGACGAGCTGGGCAAGGTGTTCTCGTGGATCGGCGATCAGGGCTTGTTCGCGGCCGCGGTCGGCGCCGGCTTCGTCTCCGCGATCCTCTCCTCCGTCATGAACAACTTGCCGACGGTCATGATCAATGCGCTCGCCATCCAGGAAGCGCATGCGAGCGGCGCCGTGCGCGAAGCGCTCATCTATGCCAATGTCATCGGTTCGGATCTCGGCCCGAAGATCACGCCGATCGGATCGCTCGCTACCCTGCTCTGGCTTCACGTCTTGTCCGGCAAAGGCGTTAAAATCACCTGGGGCGCCTACTTTAAGACAGGCATCGTGCTTACCGTTCCAGTCCTTTTTTATTACGCTCGTCGGGCTTTACTTGTGGCTCGTCATCATCGGATGACAGACCGTCTGTGAAAATTCAATCGTTATCGGAGAGATGCTGCATGAACGAAAAACCGTTGGTCTACTTTTTATGTACGGGCAATTCCTGCCGCAGCCAGATGGCGGACGGCTACCTGAAGGCGCTTGGCGGCGACCGCTATGAGGTTAGAAGCGCCGGGCTCGAAGCGCACGGACTTAATCCGCGGGCCGTCGGCATCATGAAGGAAGACGGCATCGACATCGGCGGGCATCTGTCGGAAGTCATCGATCCGGCGATCCTCGACCGGGCAACCTACGTGATCACCTTGTGCGGCCACGCGGACGAGCATTGTCCGGTCATCTCGAACAAGAACGTCGTCAAATGGCACTGGGGCTTCGACGATCCGGCCAAGGCGACCGGCACGGAGGAACAAATCCTGGCGCAGTTCCGCGCGGTGCGAGACGCGATAAAGGCGCGAATCGAGACGTTCGTGAGAACAGGCGCCTAATAACGTCCGTCTCCTCCTTCTTTTCTATATGATGCCCGCGACGAAGAAGCCGCTGCCCCTGTATGCCAGGACGCAGCGGCTTCAACTATTTTCAATGGATTCGATTTAAGGCGAGATCTCCAATTCGTACACAAGCGGCGGCCTGCCGTATTTGTTGACCAGGACATAGACGCGTGCGCTGCCGGCTTCGAGCGGAATGGGGTAGATCCCGGAGCCCTGCGCAGTGGCGTTCACCCATTCCCACCAGCCGTTTTTGACCAAGTAGACACCCCCCGATATACGTGTCGGATAGCGCAGCGACAGGCGCCAGCATCGCTTGGGTCGCGCCCGCGGGAGACTGGCCCAGCCAATGCGCGGTTCGGGAAGCGTCCGGCGCCAATGCGATCGTTCCATTATTCGGCACGGCCGTACCGGACAAGCTTAACGAATAACCGTCCGGCGCGTCGTCTCCCTGATAGACGTCGATCGTATACACATCGATGACATCGCCGAGGCCCAGGCGGTTAAGGCGGACGACAACGCGGTTCCAGCCTTCGGACAGACTGACGAGGTAGCCGCTGCCGTCGTCGGCGATCGGCGCGTCGTTCGAGCGAACTTCAAGCGTGCTGTAGGGATCGGCCGCCTGGAACTGCATGCGAACCTGATTCGTGCCGCTCGACGCCGCCGCGGTGTAACTTCGGATCCCCGCATTGAACACCGGGACCGTCGCTCCGTTGGCGACCGCCGCTGGCGTGTACAGCGACAAGGCGGCGATGTACAACTTGAATTGAACCGTATAGCTCGTCGACGTTCCGTTGCCGTTATCCCGCGAATAAACGATACGAATTTGATTTTCGCCATACTTGAGATTCGACAATGCCGCATTGCCGCCCGCCGCAAGCAGGTTTACGTTATGATTCGTATTTTGATTGTCGTCGTAAATCAAGCTCGCCGCCTGGACGGAGCTGTCGAAGCGGTAAGACAAAGCGAGGGCGCTCGGCATTTGGTCGATATACTTCGCGTATTCGAACGTGCCGGACGTTTGCCCCGATTCGCCCAGTTAATACGGATCGACCGACGTTCCGTTCGCCGTCAGGTTCCAGAGCTCCAATCCGGCCAGCGCCGGCGCGGGAAGTTGAACGAAAATCGTCGCCGTCGCAGGCGCGGAAACGTCCGTGCCGTTAGATACGGTATAGTCGAACGTTACCGCGCCAAGCGCGTTCGCCGCAGCTTGGTATTCGAACGTCCCGTCCGGATGGAGCGCAAGCGATCCGAATGCGGGGCCGCTGCCCGACACCAGCGTATAGGCGAGCGGCAATCCCGCAGGGTCGCTTCCTTCCAGCTGCCCGGCAAGCGTCTGCCCCGCGATCGCGTCAAAATGCACGGAATTTCCCATGATCTTCTTGCTTACGATCCACGTGTAGATGTTCGTCGCGCTTTTGTCCGCGGATTGGATGACGATTTCGATGGCCGTTTCCCCGGTCGCATGGAGCGGAATCGTGTAATTGCTCGTCTGCGGGTCAGGATATAGATTCTGATCCGAGCCGGCCAGCCTTACGCGGATATAGCGCCAATACGGATCGCTCTGCGGGAATGTCGGCTGAAATTCGACGCTCGTTCGCGTCACGGGTACGTCCCAGGACATACGCAGATCGGAATCCGGCGTTAGCAGGCCCGTTTGCTGGCTGCCGTTCATCAGCTTGACGCCGCCGAGCGTCGCATCCGTGCCGGCGCCTGCCGGAAAGCGGTCCAGCGCTAGGACGTAATCGGTCGTCGTGCCGCTCTCCGATCGAACCGTCACCGCGATCTCTCCGATATTCGATGCGAGCGAGACCGGTGCGGACTGTCCGTAGCCGTACGAGATTCCGTTCAATAGGATCGTCGATCGGCTGTCCGAGGGCCAGAAAAAGAGCAGCCCCTCCGTCATTGCCGCCGGAATGGTCGTTCTGAACTTGCCGTCCTGTCCGAGCATGGCCCCAAAGTCGCGCTGTCCGTCCAGGCTCTTAATCGTCAGGCCCGACAGGCCGCTATTTTGAGACAAACGATTCGCATACAACGTATAGGTCTTGCTCCTGCCCCCGGCCGTCGCCGTGATGGCAATCGCGTTGTAGCCGGTCTGCATCGGCAAGGTGTAACGCCATGAGACGTTCGCCGCATTCGTGGATGCGGGCCAAGCAGTAACGGCTGTGCCATTAACGAGAATGACGGGAGCTTCCGCCGCGTCTAAAGTCATCTCCAGCGACGCGATGTCGCCGGGTACGGTGATCGGCGTCGACAGGCTGCCGCTCGCAAAGTCGATTTGCACATAGCCCGCGCCGATGGCGAAGTCCGCGGTCTCTAGGAGCTCCCCTCGCGATCACGAGGCTGTAATCGCGAACGAGCGAGCGATCCGGAGCGACGACGCGGATACCGATCGCGTTCGAGCCGTATGCCAGCGCAACCGTCGCCGCTCCGTCTGCCGGGGCTTGCCCGTTTACCGTGATCGTCGCCGCCGGATCCTGCGCCGCGGGCCGTATCGCTACGCTGGCGACGCCGCCGTTGACGATCGCCGTGTAGCTCGGTTGATTTGGCGAAAAGGCCGGACTCAACGTCGCGCCGGAAATCTCCAGCGAAGCGAGACGCGCTTCGGATGACGCCTGCGGCGACGGAGCGCCCGGCTCATTGGTCGGCGTATCGGCCGGCGTTGCCGGCGGCGCGGTAGACGCCGCCAGATTCTCCGTCTTGTCCGCCTGGAACCGCTGCTTCTGCGTCTCGGTCATTTGCGACAGCAATGCGGCCTCGGCCTTCGCCTGCGCGTCCGCCGCCGCCTTCTCGTTGGCTGCCAGCTGCGCCTGCTTCGCTTGTTCGATCGCCGGCAGCCGATCCGCCAGCCGATCCTGAAGCGACTTCAGCTTGGCCGCAGCTTCCTCCGCCTGCTTTGCGGCGTAAGTCGCTTCGCGCGCCTTGGCGGCTTCCTGCTTGAGCTTGTCCGATTCCGTCAGTCGGAGTTCCGCCTTCTCCAGATTGAAGGTCGTTCCTTTCTCACGCTCGATCCGCTTGATCTGGGCGGGATCGAGCTTTTTCTGCTCGACCGCTTGCCTGGCGAAGACGCCGGTCAGATCGAGCGCGTTTTGCAAGAACCGCTCCAGATCCTCCAAGGTCGCGCCGAGCGAGGACGGCAGCTTGTCTTGCGCGAACCCGGCCGCCATCGCTCTATTTTCATCGTCGATCTTGGCCTTGCTTCGAAGCAGCGAGACGACGACGGCAGGCGTCATCCCCCGGACGAGTTCGCCGATGTCCAGAAGCGTCACCAGGTCTTCCCCCGCCGGACTGCCGTCAGGCAGCGCGACCGTCTCCTGCGTCGGATACAGGTTAAGCGTATGGCCGGTCGAGGCCGCGCTGCCGGTCTTCGCGAACTGAACGACGCCCGACAGGACCGCCGTCGTCGTTGCTCCGGAATCCGGGCGGACCGCAGCATAAAAAGCCGTTCCGCGCACGCCCATGACCGCCGTCGGCGTCTCCAACCGGAAGTCGTCCTCCTTGCGCTTGATCGACTTCACGTCGACCCAAGCCGTTCCTTGCAGCATGCTCACTTTCGTGACCGTTCCCTTTTTATCCGACAGCTTGGAAAAACCGAGTGTCGTATGTTCGCCCACGCTGAGCAGGTCGTCCTCCGACGTCCCGTTGGCGAATTGCAGTTCGGCGGCCCCGTCGCTCCCCGTCATCAGCTTGTCTCCCTGGTTCAGACTCAGCTTCGCGAACGCTTTAAACATCTTTGATCCGCCGGCCTTTTGCACCTGAACGTCCCCGCTCATCGACCTGATCACCGCGATGCGCGAAGACGCGCCCGCGCTTTTGGACGCGCCGAAGCTCATCGATACAGGCACGCCGATCAGCAAAAATACGAGCGCGCAAATTCCCCAACTGCGAATCATGACCCCACTCCCTCTATGTACGCACAACAAGGCCGGCTTGAGCAGCGCGGTTTTTTTTGAAAAACTTGTCATAATTACTCGATTATAATTGAAATTATGGAAATTCAGCTACCTACTATTTAGGTTAGAAATAAAAGTCGTATGAAGTTGAACCTAGAAAAGCCGCTTATCGCCTTTCTTGTCGCAATGGCGCGCAGCGGACGGACTGAGGAGCCCTTATTTTTGTTCCGATCGCGCTTTACGGTCCGCTCGCGGACCCCGGAGCCTTTATTTCGGGATTGGGGACCTTTTTTAGTCTGGTTCTGGGTGAATAACGGCTCTCCAGTCCGATATGATCGCAATTGCACCGTTTTGGACGAAATAGCGTCATCTGAGTCCATCTGTGTCCGGTATCTTCGATCCGCTTGCCTTCGGTTACTCCCGCAGTTCTCATTTGCCTCTCACGCTTACCTTGCCGCTCACCTTATCCGCTTACCTCTCCGCCTATTGCCGTCGTCAGGTTAGCCAATAAAACACGCAGGAGCGGTGGGACGCCGCCGCTCCTGTTCACGTTCCGCATGCGCGAGGGATAACCTGTCAAAGCCTGCAAAGGATTGACTGGCGTTTCCGCCTCGGCTCGTCCTATCGGCTCAAAAAAGCCTGCGTTATCCAGCGTAATCCCCTTTCTGGCCTTGCGCGACGATGCGAGAGGGGCCGTAGGGGCACTACAGCGTTACCTGCCGATTTTATCGCTTTTTTACCATGCAAAAGAAGCACGCCGCAAATGCAGCGTGCTTCTTTTGCGTGAATGAACGCGCAATATTATTGCTGGCCGTCGATCCATTGGAAATGGAAGCTGCCCTCGCGGTCGAGCCGCTCGAACGTATGCGCGCCGAAGTAGTCGCGCTGCGCCTGGAGCAGGTTGGCCGGCAAACGCTCCGTCCGGTAGCTGTCATAGTACGCCAGCGCCGAAGCGAACGCGGGAACCGGAATGCCGTTCGTCACGGCCGCGGCGACGACCTTTCGCCATGCGCCCTGGTAGTCGCGCACGACGCCGCCGAAATAATCGTCCAGCAGCAGGTTTTGCAGCCCGGGATTGCGGTCGTACGCATCCTTGATGTTCTGCAGGAAGCCGGCGCGGATAATGCACCCTCCCCCGGAAGATCATCGCGATGCCGCCGTAATTCAGATCCCAGCCATAAGCGTCGGAAGCGGCGCGCATTTGCGCGAAGCCCTGGGCGTACGAAGCGATCTTGCTGGCGAACAGCGCCTGGCGTACCGCTTCGATAAATTCCTTCGGATCGCCCTCGTAGCGCGATACCTCCGGACCGGTCAGCTTGCGGCTCGCGACGGCGCGCTCCTCCTTCATCGCCGACAGGAAGCGGGCGAATACGGACTCGGTGATGATGGACAGCGGCACGCCCAGATCGAGCGCGCTCTGGCTCGTCCACTTGCCGGTACCCTTCTGACCCGCCGAGTCGAGAATGACGTCGACCATCGGCTTGCCCGTCTCCGGATCGGTCTTGGAGAAGATGTCTGCCGTGATCTCGATGAGATAGCTGTCCAGCTCGCCCTGATTCCATTCGGTAAAAATGTTGTGCAGCTCGCCGGCGTCCAGACCGAGCACGTCCTTGAGCAGGTGGTACGCCTCGCCGATCAGCTGCATGTCGCCGTACTCGATGCCGTTGTGCACCATCTTGACGTAGTGTCCGGCGCCGTCGGCGCCGATATACGTCGAACATGGATCGCCGTTCACCTTGGCCGAGATTGCGGTCAGGATCGGCTCAACGAGCGCGTAGGCGTCCTTTTGGCCGCCCGGCATGATCGCGGGGCCGTGCAGCGCGCCCTCTTCGCCGCCCGATACGCCTGCGCCGATGAAGCGGAAGCCCTTTTCCTGCAGGGCTTTATTTCTGCGCTGGGTATCGGGGAAGTACGCGTTGCCGCCGTCGATCAGAATGTCGCCTTGATCGAGGTAAGGCAGAAGCTGCTCGATCGTGTCGTCGGTCGGCTTGCCCGCCTTGACCATGATCAGGATTTTGCGCGGCGTTTCCAGGGATTGAACGAATTGTTCCACGCTGTAAGCGCCCACGAAGTTTTTGCCTTTCGCCTCTTCGAGCAGTTCCGTCGTCTTCTCGGGCGAACGGTTGTATACCGCGACCGAGAATCCTTTGCTCTCGATGTTCAAGGCCAGGTTTTTGCCCATGACCGCAAGGCCCACGACGCCGATTTGCTGCTTGCTCATTTTTCTCCATCCTCCCGGGCTTTCTGTTCTCTCTCTAAATTGAAATTTGATTGGCGCTGCGGCCGTCGATTATTGAACGGCTTTTTTCCAGTCGGCCGCGAATTTTTCCATGCCTTGCTCGGTCAGCGGGTGCTTGGTGAGCTGTTCGATGACCGAGAACGGAATCGTGGCGATGTGCGCGCCGGCCATGGCGACGCGGGTGACGTGGTCCGGATGGCGAACGGAAGCCGCGATGATCTGCGCCTCCAGGTTATGGATGCGGAACAGCTCCGCGATCTTCGCGACGAGCAGGACGCCGTCTTCGGAGATGTCGTCCAGGCGGCCGAGGAACGGCGACACGTACGTAGCGCCAGCGCGGGCGGCGAGCAGCGCCTGATTGACCGTGAAGATCAGCGTGACGTTCGTCTTGACGCCTTTCTTGGTCAGATAGCGGCAAGCTTCGAGGCCGGCCAGCGTCATCGGGAGCTTGATCGTGATGTTTTTGTCGTTGTTGTTGATCTTGATCAGTTCGTTCGCCTGGGCGATCATCTCTTCCGCCGTCAGGGCGTCGGGCGTTACTTCGGCGGATACCGATTCGACGTCCGGCACTTCCTTCAGGATCTCTTCGATGCGATCCTCGAACTTCACGCCTTCCTTGGCGACCAGGGACGGGTTCGTCGTGACGCCGGACAGGACGCCGATTTTGTACGCTTTTTTTGATGTCGGCCAGGTTCGCGGTATCGATGAAAAATTTCATTGCTCAAAAACCTCCGTTTATTTTGATTTTGTTTTGAATCGTTCCGAATACAGATTATAGCAGTTCTTTGGCGATGCGGACGACATTGGCGACGGAAAAGCCGAACAATTCCATGACCGCGCCGCCTGCGCCGGATGCGCCGAACGTATCGATGGCCAACACTTTGCCTTCCTTGCCCGCGTAGCGATCCCATCCGAGCGAGATGCCTGCTTCAAGCGATACGCGCCTTGCGACCGCGTCGGGAAGCACGGATTGCTTGTAGGCTTCCGGCTGGCGGTCGAACAGCTCGCGGCTCGGCATTGCCACGACGCGAACGGAGACGTTATCTTTTTCAAGCTCCGACTTCGCGTCGACGGCCAGAGATACCTCGGAGCCGGTCGCGATGAGAATGAGGTCCGGCTGCGCGTTCGTCTCGGTCAGTACGTATGCGCCCTTGGCGACTTGCTCGCGATTCGCCTTCGTTTGCTCGAAGGTCGGCAGATTTTGCCGGCTGAGGACGAGCGCGACGGGTCCCTCCTGTTGCGTCAGCGCATACGCCCATGCGCTAGCCGTCTCGTTGGCGTCCGATGGCCGGATGACGGTCAGGCCGGGGATCGTGCGCAGCGCCGCCAGATGCTCGACCGGCTCGTGGGTAGGTCCGTCTTCGCCGACCGCGATCGAATCGTGCGTGAATACGTAGACGACCGGGAGCTTTTGCAGCGCGGCAAGTCTGATCGACGGGCGCAGGTAATCGCTGAACACGAAAAACGTGCTGACGAAGGCGTTGACGCCGCCGTGCAGCGCCATGCCGTTGCCGGCCGCGCCCATCGCATGCTCGCGAACGCCGAAATACACGTTGCGGCCGGCGAAGGAATCGACCGCGAACTTCGGCTCGCCTTTGATGTCGGTCATCGTCGAGTGGGACAGATCCGCGCTGCCGCCGAAGATGGAGGGCACTTTTTTTGACGTAATGGTTGATCGCTTCGCCGCTTGCGACGCGCGTCGAGATCGCCTTCGCCGCGTCGAACGTCAGGATGTCGGCGTCCCCGAGCGTTACTTTGCCGCTAATCGCGGCGGACAGCTCTTGACCGAGCGCGGGATGCGCTTCGCCGTAAGCGGACAGCAGCTTCTGCCACGCTTCTTCTTTGGCTGCGCCTTGACGCTTCAGCAGCTCGAAGTGCGCGCGTACCTCGTCCGGTACCGTGAATTCTTCCTCGTAGGCCCAGCCGTAATTTTGCTTGGTCGCCTTCGCTTCCTCAAGACCGAGCGGGTTGCCGTGCACCTTGTGCGTGCCGGCCGACTTGCTGCCGTAGCCGATGATCGTGCGGATCTCGATGATCGTAGGCCGATCGCCTTGCGCCTTTGCCGCGGCGATAGCCGCAGAGATGGCTGCCAGATCGTTGCCTTCATCGACGCGCAGGTACTGCCAGTTCGCGGATTCGGCGCGTTTTTGCATATTTTCGCCGAAGCTGAGGTTGAGATCGCCGTCGAGCGAGATGTCGTTGGAATCGTACAGCACGATTAGCTTGCCCAGCTTCATGTGTCCGGCCATCGACATCGCTTCGTACGAGATGCCCTCCATCAGGCAGCCGTCGCCGACGAGCGCGTACGTATGATGATCGACGACCGGGAAGCCGGACTGATTGAACTTCGCGGCCAGATGCGCTTCGGCCATCGCCATGCCGACCGCCATCGCGATCCCTTGCCCGAGCGGGCCGGTCGTCGCGTCAACGCCGTCCGTATGACCGTACTCGGGATGGCCCGGCGTCTTGCTGTTCAGCTTGCGGAACTGCTTCAGATCTTCGATCGTTACGCCGTAGCCGAACAGGTGAAGCAAGCTGTACAGCAAGGCGGAGCCGTGTCCGGCCGACAGCACGAAGCGGTCGCGGTTGAACCATTTGGCGTTGGCCGGGTTGTGATTCAGATGCTCGGACCAGAGCGCGTACGCCATCGGGGCCGCGCCCATCGGCAGACCGGGATGGCCCGAGTTGGCTGCGTTAATGGCGTCGATCGACAGTGTGCGAATCGTATCGATCGACAGTTGTTCAATGGTTTGCGTGGTAGGCATAGTTGGCTCCCTCTTTGTTTTCGTTTTTCGGCAACGACTCATTTTCTTCGTCGAACCACCAGTGATACCCGTCCTCTGCCAGCAGAGCGTCTGACGCTTCGGGACCTCGGCTGCCGGCTGCATAGCTATGCAGCGGCACAGCGTTCTCGGCGAATGCGTCCAGCATCGGCTGCACATACTGCCAGGACAGCTCGACTTCGTCCCAATGCGCGAAGAACGTCGGATCGCCCTTCAGCGCATCGCCGATCAGGTTCTCGTAGGCTTCGGGCGAATCGGCCGGCGTCGAATGCAGGTCCACATGAATCGGCTTGAAGCCCCCATGCGCGCCGGCCTCCTTCGTGTTTAATTGGAGTGTGATGCTCTCGCCGGGACCGATCTCGATGACGAGCAGGTTCGGCGCGACGCCGCCCTCCGCTTGCGACCAGGCTTGCTTGAGCGGCTCCTTGAATTCGACGACGATACGCGTCGATTTCTTGTTCATGCGCTTGCCGGTGCGAATGTAGAACGGCACGCCGCGCCAATCGTTGTTGTCGATTCGCAAGCGGGCCGCGATGAAGGTGTCGTTCATGGAGTCCGCCGCGATGCCCGGTTCGGACTTGTAGCCTTCGACCGGTTGTCCGCCGATGCTGCCCGCCGCGTATTGTCCGCGCACCACCTGCAGCCCGACATCCTCCTGCGCGACGGGAACCAACGCCTCCATGATCTTCTTTTTCTTGAATCTGACCTTCTCGGAGCTGCTGTCGTACGGCAGGTGAATCGCCGCCATCATCAGCAGCTGAAGCAGATGGTTCTGGAACATGTCGCGGATCGCGCCGACGTGATCGTAATAGCCTGCGCGCTCTTCGACGCCGACCGATTCGCTGGCCGTGATCTGCACGTTCGCGATATACCGGTTGGTCCACAGTGCCTGGATGACCGGGTTGGCCTGCTGCAGCGATTCGAGGCGCTGAACGACTGGCTTGCCGAGGTAGTGGTCGATGCGGAAAATCTCTTCTTCGGCGAACGATTCCGACAGCTTCGCGTTCAGCGCGCGAGCCGATGCGAGGTCGTGGCCGAACGGCTTCTCGATGACGAGACGCTTCCAGCCGTCGGCGGAGCCGAGCCCGCTTGCGCGAATGTTGTCCGCGATCGGCTCGAAATGCTCGGGGCCGACCGACAGGTAGAACAGCCGGTTAGGCGGCATGTCGAGCGCTTGTTCGCGCGCTTCGACGAGCGCAAGCAGCTCGCGGTAGTCCTCCTCGCGTCCGATATCGAGCACGCTGTAACGGAAGGCTTCCAAAAAAGGCGTTCAGCTTTTCCTTGTCGGCCGGCTCCGTTCTGGAAAATTGATATAAAGACCGCTCCACGGCGGCTTGGAATACTTCGTCGGTCCATTCCCTTCTGCCGAGTCCGACGACGGAGAAGGCTTGCGGCAGCTTGCCGCGGACGAACAAGTTAAAGAGGGCGGGATAGATTTTGCGTTTGGCCAAATCCCCGGTCGCCCCGAACAGGATAAAAGTGGTCGGTTCCATCTTCCTTCTCCTTCCCCGAGCGAGGAGCCGCTCTGGTTTCTTTTTTTGTATTTTCACTATAATACGAATCGAAGCCATACAAGTAATCAATATATTTCACAGGAGATATAGACCATGTCTATGGGTAACAATTACGAGCTGTACAAGGTGTTCTATTGGGCAGCGAAAACGGGGAGTTTGACGCAAGCGGCAAAGGCGCTGTATTTGACGCAGCCCAGCGTGAGCCATGCCATCAAACAGCTCGAGGAAAGCTTCGGCGTCTCGCTGTTTTACCGCAACTCCAAGGGCGTCGAGCTGACGCAGGAAGGCATGGTGCTCTACTCGTACATCGAGCAGTCGCAGATTTTGATCACGTTGGCGGAGGAAAAAATGGCCGCGCTCAAAAACCTGGACAGCGGCGAGCTTCGAATCGGCGGCAGCGACTCGTTGTTCAAGCATTACGTGCTGCCCTATCTGGAGCAATTCCACAAGCTTCATCCGGGCGTCAAGCTGCATCTGAATCACGGCACGACGCCGGAGGTGATTACTTTTTTTGAAGGAAGGCCGCATCGATCTCGGCGTCGTGCGCATGCCGATCGTCGATCCGCAGCTCCAGGTGACGGAGAGCTTCCAGCTCCAGGACTGCTTCGTCGCTGGCGCGAGATACGCGAAGCTGAAGAACGAAGTGCTGACGCTCGATGCGCTCCTCCAGTACCCGATCATTCTGTTTTCCCGCAACAGCCGCGCCCGGATGACGATTACCGAGGTGTTCCACAACTACGGCTATTCCATCAAGCCCGAGATCGAAGTCGGCAGCGTCGACCTGCTCATCGAATTCGCCAGGCGCGGACTCGGCATCTCCTACGTGACCCGGGAATTCGTATCCAAGGAGCTCGAAGAAGGCTCGCTGTTCGAGGTGGCGCTCGACATCCCGCTCCCGCCGTCCCAGGTCGGATTGTTAACGATGCGAAATATGCCGCTCTCCAATGCGGCGAAAACGTTTATCGGGCTAGTGAAATAAGCGGGCGCAGTCGGGGACAAGCGAGCCGCGCGGCGGCGGCTGTTCGATTCGACGAGATCCGCACAAAAAAAGAGCAAGCAGAAGGATATCCGCTTGCTCGCTCGTTTGATTAATATCGTTAAATACCTTGATTCAACTCGATCACATGACCGGCCGGGTCGCGAAGATAAGCGACGCGGTGACCCCATTCAGGCGTATCGTGCGGCGGCCGAACAAAAGGGACTCCCTTTGTACGCAGCGCCTCATATACGTCATCGACGTTTTCTACGCGGAATACGAGCGCCACTTGATCCCGGCCGCTAAACGGCTTCGTCCTCGCTAAGGCTTCGGCAGGAGCGTCGGCCATCGGCGGTTCGAGCGCAAAGCTGACGTCCCCGGTGGCAAACTCCGCAAAAGGCGTCGTCTCGTCACCGTACCTCACCTCAAGACCGATGATGTCGCGGTAAAATAAAAAGCATTCATGGATATTCGGCGCCAACAGTCGAACATGGGAAAGCTTCAAAAGCGACCTCCACCCTTCGTTGCGGATGGATACAGTGTACCATTGCGAGAACGACGGCGTTTCTTTTCGATTGCTGAATTCGAAGCCGATTGAGATGGCGTCGTTCAAAACGGATCGCGGCCAGGTCTCGGGCGGATGCCCCAGCCATCTCCGCCAAACGACGGGCGGCGTTGTCGCCCGCCGTTCGGATCGAAGCCGCGGTCCCCGTGGCCCGGGTGTCCGCCATGTCCAGGATGGCCGCTTTGGCCCCTCCCGCGCGGATCGAAGCCTCGTGGCCCGAAGCCATGTCCATGATGCCCGCGACCGTCGCGGCGACCGTCTCCGCTTTCCGCAAAGTCCTCCTCGCCGACCAGCTGCCTTTCGAGCTCTCCGATCAACCGATCCAGATATTCGCCCATCGTGAGCTGCTCATCCTCGCTAAGACACTCGAACAGCTTGTTGTGACTCTCCTGCTGCTTCTCGATCTCGGCCGCCGCTTGCGCTCCCGCCTCCGTCAGCGTCACGTTCATCACCCGGCGATCCTGCTCCGAAGTCGTCCGCGTAATATACCCGCTTCGCTCCAGCTTGCCCAGCAGCTCGCCTAGCGATTGATTGCGCATATCGAGCAGATAGGACAGCTCCTTTTGTGTAATTTCCGGCTTCAGCTTGAGCAGCGACAAGACGCGTCCCTGGCCGCGAAGCGGATCGCCGCCCTGCGCGCCCTCCCTTAACAGGCGGTGCTGATATCGGCGCAGCAGAATGACGATGCGGAACAGCTGCTCCATCAAATTCGACTGGTTATTTTCCATGGCGTAAGCCTCCAATAATTTTATCAGGAACCTGATATTCAGGTGCCTTGTTATTTATAATACAGGTACCTTGTTATTTAGTCAAACCCTTTCCTTAAAAGAAAAAAAGCCTCTGCCATCGTACGGCAAGGCTTAGGTTAGCTTACGACAACAAGTACAGCGAGGAAGTCCCCTGACAGAAACAAACCCGGCTTTCACACCGTCACTCTGGCGGAAAAATCTCAGGTAGAAACAAACCACGCCGCACCTACCGCCACTCCAGCGGAGAAGTCTCAATTAGAAACAAACCGTGCCGAACCCACCATCACTAGGGCGAAGAAGTCCCGGTTAGAAACAAACCACGACTCATTCGCGACCACTCCGGCGAAGAAGTCTCATGTAGAAACAAACCACGCCGCACCCACCGCCACTCCGGCGAAGAAGTCTCAAATAGAAACAAATCGTGTCGCACCCGCCGTCACTCTGGCGGAAAAGTCTCGGTTAGGACCAAAAAGTCCGCCCCTCCCCTCACACCACTCGGTTGGCCGACTTCCCCGCCAAGAACGTCTCCAGATTGGCGACGGCCGTCTCCATCAGTCTCGCTCGCGCTTCGCGTGTGGCCCAGGCCTGGTGCGGCGTGATGATGCAGTTGGCGGCCGACAACAGCGGATGGTCCGCCGGCGGAGGCTCCGCGGACAGGACGTCCAGGCCTGCGCCTGCGATGCCGCCCGCGTTCAGGCAATCCGCGAGATCCCGCTCCGCGATCAAGCGTCCGCGTGCCGTATTGATCAAGAAGGCGGATCGCTTCATTCGAGAGAGGCTGTCGCGGTTGATCATGCCTTCCGTTTCCGGCGTAAGCGGACAGTGCAAGCTGATCGCGTCCGACTTTTCCAGCAGCTCGGACAAGTCCGTCCACTCAAAGCCTTCGAACGGCGGCGGCCCGTCGGGATGACGCTTGTTCGCCGCCACCTTCATGCCGAAGGCATGCGCGATGCGCGCGACCGCTTCGCCGATCCGGCCGTAGCCGACGATTCCCAACGTCTTGCCGCTCAGCTCCGTAAGCGGCGTTTTCCAATAGCTGAAGTCCGGACTGTCCGCCCAATCCCCCCGCCTTGACGGAGCGATCGTGCAGTCCGACATGCTGGCAAAGCTCGAGGAGCAGGGCAAATACAGTTTGAGCGACCGATTCGGTTCCGTAACCCGGTACGTTCGTAACGGCGATACCTCTTTTGCCAGCCGCCTGTACGTCGACGTTGTCGTAACCGGTCGCCAGCACGCCGATATATTCGAGCGCAGGCAGCTTCTCCAGCAGCTCTGCGGGAACCGGCGTCTTGTTCGTCAGCACGACGCGCGCCTCGCGCGCGCGTTCAACCGCGAGCTCGGATGCCGTCCGGTCGTATACCTCCACTTGGCCCAAACGCTCGAACCCGCTCCAGGACAGATCGCCCGGATTAAGCGTATAACCGTCCAGCACGACGATTTTCACATCGATACCCTCCTGTTCCTGGGGTCCGCGCCGTCGCAGCCCCTGCCCATAACATTATCGACAATCTATTTTGTGACTAAGCCGATCGTACTTATATCGGTTGCCGATCGAAACCTGCCCTCCGCGACGTTCGTCTTACCTATGTGATCGATTTAAACCCAGACCGTATTCGAGGTGCAGCCAAATGAATCCATCTCCCTGCCTCGTCGTTCTTCGCGGATATCCGCATGACGAGGGCGCAATGCTGATGCTTGCCCGGCCGATCGTCATACTCGGACGCCGAGACGCCGAATGGGCGCCCGATATCGGCTTCGACAATGCTTACGTATCGAGAAAGCATGCCGAGATCGCTTGCGAAAAAGGCATCTGCAAAATAACGGACCGCAACAGCAAACACGGCACCGAGGTGAACGGAATCCGATTGACGCCGTTCGAGCCTGTCGTTCTTCGCGCCTCCGACATCGTCGCGTTCTCCAAAGGCGCGGTATGTCTTTCCTTTGCCGATCGAAGCTGGGGGGATACGATGGAGATCGAGCTCGAACGCGACGCCGCGCTACCGGTCGCCGAATCGAACGATATCGCGCTTGATCCGATCCGGCAGGTGCTCACCGTCAACGGCACGCCCTTTTCGTTTACGGATAAGGAGTTCAGATGCGTCGAGCTGCTCCTGCGAAGGGAACGGAGATTCGTCGGAAAAGAAGAAATCGCCCGCTATGTGTGGCCTGAACGAACAGGCGAAGACGGGAGCCCCGAGGCCGGCGCCGAAGAGATCAACTCCCTTCTTTACCGCATCCGCAAAAAAACGGGTCCCGTCCTCGCCATCGAAAACGTACGCGGAAAAGGCTTCGTGCTCAGCCTTTCATCGCTTGCTGAAAAATTCGTTTGACCATCGGCGTGACGTACGTGCTGCCCCCGCGCCCGCTGACGCCTTCGACCATAACGGCCAGCAGCAGCTTCGGATCGTTCGCGTCGAAGCCGACGAACCAGCCGTTTTCCTCGCCCTTGACGCCTTTGCTCGCCTTGAGCTCGGCGGTGCCCGTCTTGCCCGCGATCGCCGCCCCTTGAATATAGGCGCCGTGACCGACGCCTTCCGGACTCGTCACCGCCTGGACGAGATCCTTCTTCAGAATGTCCGCCGCTTCGGGCGTCATCGCGGCCGCCTTCCATATTTGCGGCGAATCCGGATCGTCCTCCAGCGTCAGCCGCGGATAGGCGATATTGCCGCCGTTCACGACAGCCGAGAAGGCGAGCGCCACGTGAAGCGACGTCATCGTCACTTCGCCTTGACCGTAGCCCGAATCCGCGAGCTGGATCTCGCCTTTAATGCCTTTGTTCGACAGCTGCGACTTGGCCAGCGGATAGGCGATCGGGATTGCCTCGCCGATGCCGAATCTGGCGGCGCCCGACTCGAACTTGTCCTTGCCCAGCGCCAGCGCCGCCTGCGCGAAGTAGATGTTGTCCGAGTAAGTTAACGCCTTGGACAGATCGACCGGATTGACCGCATGCACGCGCTTCACGTAATAGCTGCCCCACGAGCCGTCCTTCGTCCATTTCAAGCCGGAGATGTCCACGCCCTTATTCGGATCGAGCGTCCCCTCGTCCAGCCCGATCGCCCCCGTGACGAGCTTGAACGAAGATCCGGGCGCGTAGCCTTTGGAAAACCGGTTCAGGAACGGATGGCGCGGATCGTCGTTCCAGGATGCGTACTGCTTGGCGGACAGGCCGCGCACGAAGGCGTTCGGATCGTACGACGGACTGCTGAGCAGCGCCAGCACCTCGCCGGTCCGGGGCTCGATCGCCGCAGCCGACGAAGCATCCGCCTTAATCTCGTCGTAAATCGTTTTTTGCAAGCCCGCGTCCACGGTCAGCTGAAACGAAGTTCCCGGCACGGCAGCCTTCTCGGCAAGCACCGCCTTCCGCTGGCCGGCGGCGTCTTCGATCGCGACGACGACGCCGGCCGTTCCTCTCAGCTTGTCCTCAAGCACCTGCTCCAGTCCCGCCTTGCCGATGACGTCGCCGGACTTGTAGCCCTTGTCCTTCAGGCGCTCCAGCTGCTCGGCGTTAATCTCTCCGACATAGCCCGTCAGATGGGCGGCGGCTTCGCCGAGCGGGTATTCGCGAAGCTTTTTCTGCTGAAAGACGACGCCGGGCACGTTGTCGAACGCAGCCATATCGGCTTCGTCCACGACGCCGATCGGCACGAACAACTCCGGCTTGACCCAGGAAGCGCCGAGCTTGCGATCGATATCCGCTACGGTAATGCCCAGCTTGGCGGCGACCTGAGCTTTGACCGAGGCAGGATCGTCTCCGAGCTGGCCGGGCACGATGCCGAGCTGGGGGGGCCGAGCCGTTCACGGCGAGGCCTTCGCCCGTTCGGTCGACGATCTCGCCCCGCTCGGAGGCGAGCGTCTGAACGCGTACCTTGTCCCCATCCTTCATCTCCGGGAAGATCATGGACGTATCCCAGTCGATCCGCCACTTCTGCGCTTCGCCATCCAGCGTTTTCCGCGCCGTGCCTTCGTGCTTGAAGGCGACGGGCCCGGCGATCGTCTCCATTTGAACGGAATACTGAAATTTTTGAACGACCGGACCGGCCGAAGCGGTCGCGGACGGCGCCGCCGAAGGAGAGCCGGCAGGCGACGGGGAGACATCCTCGACCTCCAGCTTCGACGCCTTGATGCCCTCGTATATTTTGCCGTAGCGCTCGGCGAACTGCTCCGCGGTCAGCTTGGCCCTCGCATCGGGCGTCAGCATCGCGTACATGCCCGCATAATCGAGCTGCTGCCAATCCTTGAGATAAGCGCCGATGGCGTCTTCGGCCGTCGGCTCCGGCGTCGGCTCGGGCGTCAGGTTATCGCTGCCGCCGTCTTTGCATCCGGCCAGCACCGTCAACGCCAGCAGGGCCGTTATTGCCCCATTGCGTATTTTCATAGTTCCGCCTCCCGGCTCGCGTTGTCCGCTATCGCTGCGTTTGAGACCGATCATAGGACGATCGATTCTACTGCTATCATAGATCGCCAGCTCTTCCCATTCAATAGAAGAAAAGTGATAGACGGCTGATAGACGCAGCATGAGCCGGGCGGTTCGCCCATCGTCGCGTTAACGCAAGGCGTCCCGGATCGCTTGATTGATTCGTTCCCGCCTGCGCAGCAGCCAGGCCGCATCGCGCGGGTACGCGGCAAACGTGAGCGGTTCATCCAGATCGCGCTCGACCAGCGCGATCGCCGCATCGCGGCCCGTCAGCCGCTCGAGCAGCTGCAAGGCGCGCTGGTCCTGGAGCGCTTCGCGCACCACTTTGAGCCGGATCGACTCGACCGGGCCGTCGCCTTCGTTGCCGGGATACACGAGAAAAGCGTCCCCGGACGGAAAAGCGCCGCCCGCGTCGGTCACCTCGAATGGCCGGATCGGCCGCTTCGAATACTGCTCGTACCAGAAATTGAAGCCCCAGTGCAGGAAGCCCTTGATGCCGAACTTATACAGCTGAAGGCCCAGAACGCGGCTGCGGGCGGAAGGCATGTCGAAGAAGCGGTTCGCGACGTCCTTGTATTGCGAGCAGCAGTAATAAGTCCATAGCTCCGGCACGCCGGCCGCAAGGAACGGATCGATCCGGTCGTTCGACGGGATCGGCTGCCCCACCAGTCCAAGCTCGTAGAACGCAAAGTCGGACAGTGCGTCGATGATCGGAAATCCGGACATATGCTTGCGCATGATGTCGGATGCGGCGCGATACGATTCCACGTCGGCCTCGTGCGGTTCGTCGGACACATGGAAATAGACGCGGTTTTCCAACCCGCGCGCGCGGATATATGCGACGAGCTCCGGCAAAAAAGCGTCTAGAAACCGGCGATACGGCGCGCCGGCCGCATCCGTATGCCAGCCGAAAAGCTTGATCGGCACGCCTTCCGCCAGCGCCTCGATCTTCGGGGCATGCTTCGCGCCCCACTGGGTGAACAGGTGGGAAAATTCAAAGTATCGGATGCCTTTGCGCAAGCCCATCTCGATCCAGCGGGTCAGCTTGTCGAAGCCGAAGCGGTAAACGTCCCCCTCCAGCCGGACGTCGACCAACTGGACCGTCGGCCGCTCGCCGCCGACCGCCGTGTCGAGCGGCGGCGTGAAGAGCGGCGTGAGCAGCATGTTCATGCCATGCTTCGCAGCGGTACCGACATAAGCCTCGATCAGCGCCCAGTGCCGGGCGCTGAAAATATCGACCCCGTATTCCGTGGCGAGACAATCGGCATGCAGCCATTCGGTATGGATCAGCTCCTGCTCCGGCAGCTCGGCAGGTATGACCTCCAGCGCGAACACCTCATGCGCAAGCGATTCGCCCGCCTCGGAGACGAACGCGATCTCGATCGCGTGCGCGCCCGCCCGGGCGTCTCGGCCGATCGCGGCTTCGATCCAAAGCGACCGCCACTGACGCGGCGGCACTTTGACCATGTCGTCCGGTCCGAGCGGCAGAAGCGGGTCCGGGTATAAGCCGGGGACGCCGCGCAAGATATCGTCGTCCGGATCTCCGTAGCAAGGCAGCGCAGACGGCGCGAGTCCGACGGCTTTGACTGCGATCTTGCCTTCAAGCCCCGGCGCGGCGACGCTCACGCATACCTTCGCGGTACGCGTCAGCTCCGGCGCCCTGTAGGCGATCTGAAACGAAAAATGCTCCCCCCGCAGCGCGGAGCCGAACCCCGATCGTTCGGCAGAAGCCGGCTCCGCATCGGGGAACACCTTGGACAGCGAACTCAAACAGCGGGTTTCAATCGCGATCTTCTCCGTCATCGTTGTGTACCTCCTCTGGATGAACGAATCCCGCAGCGCGGAACGCGCTCGCAAGATCCGCGATCAAGTCGGCCGGGTCCTCCAACCCCACGTACAACCGAACGACCGGTCGCACCGTGCGCGGTCGTCCCGCCGCTCCTTCCTGCAGCGAAACAAGGCTTTCGTAGCCGCCCCAGCTGAAGCCGATTCGAAAATATGCGAGCGAATCGACGAATCGCGCCAGGCGCGCCCGGTCTTTTCCGGCCTCGAACGAGAGCAGTCCGCCATAGCCGGACATTTGCGAGCGCGCGAGCGCGTGCTGCGGATGCGAGGTCAAGCCAGGATGCCGGACGCGATCTACGAACGGCAGCGAAGACAGGTAGGCGGCGACGGCAAATCCGCCGGCCTGGTGGCGCTCCATCCGCAGCGGCAGCGTGCGAAGGCCGCGCAGGATGACCGAGGCCGTCTGCGGCAGCATGACCGCGCCAAACAGCACGAGCTCGCCGCCGCTAAGCGCCGCGATCGCTTCGGCGCTGCCGACGACCGCGCCGCCCATCGCGTCGCTATGGCCGCCCGCATACTTCGTAAGCGAATGCACGACCAGGTCGATCCCGAGCGCGAGCGGATTCTGATAGCAGGGCGTCGCCCAGGTGTTGTCCACGATCGTGCGGATGCCGCGCTCGCGGGCGATCGCGGCGCACCGTCTCAGATCCTGGAGCTCGAACAGGAGGCTGCTCGGGCTTTCCAGATAGAGCAGCCTCGTCTCCGGGCGGATCGCCTTGACGATGTCGTCTACCGAAGCGCCGTCGACGAACGTCGTGTCGATCCCAAGCCGCTTCAGATAGCCGCCCATCAGCTCTCTGGCCGGACCGTACGCCTGATCTACGCATACGATATGGTCGCCCGTCCTTACGGACGACAGCACCGCCGCCGAGATCGCGCCCATCCCGGTGGCGAAGCAGCGGGCCCGCTCGCCGCCCTCGAGCTCGGCAAGCTTGTCCTCGAGCGCGCGGACGGTCGGATTGTTGCCGCGCGAATAGACGAACGCATTCGCATCCCCGCCCGCGCGCTCCATAGCGGCGAGGGTCGGGAACGTAAACAAGCTGCTGTCGTAGACCGGCGTGTGCACGGCGCCGAAGTGCCGTTCGTCATGCGGGTCGTGCGTCAAAGCCGAATAAACCGACTTGCCGCTCATCATCGCGCACCTGCTTCTGTCTTCGCGGCCGGTATGATTCGGAACTCGCCGCTCTTGGACGACCGCTCGGCTTCAAGGCAGGCGAGCGCGCTGGCAATGCCCATCGAGAGCGGCGTCGCCGACTTTTCCTTGCCTTCCATGACGCCGATAAAATTGCGCGCAAGCGCGGAATCGCCTCCGAAGTGCGGCAGCTTGACGGTTTCCAGCTTATAGTTTTCTACCCGCCGCGAATGGTGCATGAACACGTTAACCTCATCCCGGTAAAAATCGAATTCCGCCGTACCGTCATAGCCGATCAGCCGGGCGCCTCGCCGCGCGGCCGCTTTGCGCGCGTAGAAATTTTGCGAATAGACGGCGTGCATGCCGGATTCATAACGAATAAGCACGCTCGCCGAATCGTGATTGCCGGTGTCGACCGCGAATGCGCACTGGTCGCCGGTTACTTCTTCCGCGCTGAACTTCTGAAGCACATACGGACTTTCCGGGCAGACGCGATTGTCCTCGCAGTCGCCGCAGCGCAGACCCGCCGGCTTATTTCCCTTGAACACCTGCTTCGACGCCATCGCGGCGACCGATACCGGGCGCTGGCCGATGAGGTAGTTCAGACAATCCAGATCGTGCGTCGCCTTCTGCAAAAAAAAGGCCGCCGGTCTCTGCCTCGTCCCGATACCAGCTGTGGTAATAGACGCCGCCGTACGGCACGTTGTTGACGGCTTGGGCATGCTCGATCGTGCCCAGCCTGCCCGAGTCCACGATCTCCTTGACCAGCTTGACGAGCGGCGTGTTGCGGAGCGGGAAAGAGACGACGACCTCGGAGCGGGACGTCTTCGCCGCTTCGGACAATCGCTGCAGATCCGCGTCCGTAATGCCGACCGGCTTTTCGAGAAAAAGCGGCAGATGAAGCCGCATGACTTTGACCGCCATCTCGGCATGCAGCGCGCAGCGCGTTCCGATCATGACGCCGTCCAGCGTCTCGCGCGCCAGCATCTCGTCCGCGTCCGTATACAAGCTTACCGCCGGAGCTTCGATTCCTTTTTCCGCGAGCAGCTTCGCCGCCTTGGCGGTGTCGATATCCGCGACGGCCGCGACCTCGACGCCTGCATCCAGCTCCAGCAGCCGATCGAGAAAATAATGCATCCGGGTGCCGTATCCGATGATTCCGATTTTCATATGAAAATTCCCCCCTTCACCTCGTGACCGTCCGCTCGACTTTAGCGGCATTATCCGAGTTCAGCCGTATCCTGAAGCGTCGCCCGCGGCGACGACGTGCCGTGCAGCTCGAAGACGACGAGTTCGTTGATCCCTTGGCGCAGCAGCGGACCAGGTACATACAGTGTCTTCTGCGGCCCCTTTTCCCAGTAGCGTCCGAGATTGAAGCCGTTCACGAAGGCGACGCCCTTTTTCCAGCCGTCCAGGTTCAAGAAGGTATCGCGCTCCTCGTCCGCCTCGAAAAATCCGCGGTAAAAAGCGGGCTCCTCCGCTCGCGTCTCGCCGCTTAAAGGCGTAAACCGCAGGCCGGACAAGTCGTCCAGCGGCAGACAGCGCATCGTCCATCCGAACAGGAATTGATGGTACAGCTTCGCGCCCGCTTTGACGCCCTCGGTAATGCCCTTCGGGTCGTGCAGCTTCGCGCCGTAATTGATCCGTCCCATATTCTCGACCAGAATGCCAAGCTTCGCGCCGCTCTCCGGAATATTCGCTTTCACCGAATCCTCGCCGCTCCAGCGTTCGACCGTGCCGAGGTAGGCGCCGTCTACGTACACGGTTGCCCGGTCCCGCACCTCCTGCAGCATAATCTCGCAGTCCGCCTGCGGTCCGCTCACGTCCGTCTCGTACCAGATGAAGCCGTAGTCCTGGCCAAGCCGCTCCATCGTGTCCGGAACGACCGACTGCACGGCGCCGCCAAGCGAATCGAACGCATCGAACAGCGACACGCGCTCATCCATCAGCACCGAGCCGTAGCTTCGCTTCGCTGGCGTCGCGGGCGGTTCCTCCGGCAGCTCCGCGTAGCGGCCGATGACCTCGCGAATCGCCCAATATTTATCCGTCGGCTCTCCCGATTCGGACAGCAGCGCGTTATAGTCGTAGCTCGTCACCGTCGGCTCGTAATGCTCGATATGATTCGCCCCGTTGTAGAAACCGAAGTTCGTGCCGCCGTGGAACATGTAGAAGTTGACCGAAGCGCCCGCCGCCAGGATGCGGTCAAGCACGTCGACCACGTCGGCGAAGCCGCGCACGTGATGCTCGTCGCCCCAATGGTCGAACCAGCCGTTCCAGTATTCCATGCAGACGAGCGGTCCTTCGGGCCGGTATTCGCGCAGCTTGGCGAACGCCTGCTCGGGCTTCGAGCCGAAGTTCAGCGTGGCGAGGACGCCGGGCAGCGTGCCTCCCTGGAGCATATAATCTTCCGAGCCGTCGGACGTGAACAGCAATACGTCCATGCCGCCGTTTTCGAGCTTGGATTTTAGAAAATTCAAATAATTTTTATCGTTGCCGTAGCTGCCGTACTCGTTTTCGATCTGCAGCGCGATGACGGGACCGCCCGACGTGCACAGCAGCGGCTTCAGGCGCGGCAGCAGCTCGTCATAATACGCCTTTACCTTCGACAGGTAGGCCGGATGGCTGCACCGCAGCCGCATGTCGGGCTCGGCGAGCAGCCAGGACGGCAGTCCGCCGAATTCCCATTCGGCGCATATATAGGGGCTTGGCCGCAAAATGACGTGCAGCCCGAGCTCGCCCGCCAGCCGGACGAAGCGCTCCACATTGGCGATGCCGTCGAATCGGAATTCGCCTTCCTTCGGCTCGTGCAGGTTCCAGGCCACGTACGTCTCGACCGTATTGAACCCGCAGGCGCGCAGCTTGCGCAGCCGGTCCTCCCAATATTCCGGCACGATGCGGAAGTAATGCATCGCGCCGCTGATAATGCGGATCGGCTCGCCGTCATAGACGAAGCCGTCCCCTTGGATCGCGAATGTAGCCATGAGAGATCGCTCCTAGCCGTCGATCCTCCCGCCCCGGTATTCGTTGGGCGTGACGCCGACCGTTCGTTTGAACAGCTTCTGAAAATAAATTTTGTCTCCGTAGCCGACGATATGGGCGATCTCGTACACTTTAAGGCTCGGGTGATCGCGCAAAAACTGCTTCGCCTTGTCGATGCGCACCCGGTTCAAATAGTCCGTGATCGTCTCTCCCCGCTCGCGGCTGAACAGCTTGCTGATATAGCTCGCGTTGAAGCCGACCTTGTCCGCAATATAAGACAGATCGATCTCCTTGTTGTATTCTTGATCGATCAAGCGGCAGATGCGATCGGCCGTCGAGACGCTTTCGGCAGGCGCGACGGCGCCGGCGGCACGCGTCGGCTCCGCGTCGTCGGCTATGCCCCGGCGCTCGCGTTTCTGCGCCGCGAAGCGATCCAGCAGCTTGAACACCTCGACCTTGTCCATCGGCTTGAGCAAGTAGTCGGCCGCTCCCGCCCGCATCGCCTGGCGCGCGTATTCGAAGTCGTTGTAGCCGCTCAGCATGACGATCGATACCTCGGGCAGTTTCGCTTTCGCCTGCTCGATAAAGCGCAGACCGTCCATCATCGGCATCTCGATATCGGTAATGATGACGTCGAGATCGTCCGGCCCCATGTCCGACAGCCGGAGCATCGCCTCCAGCCCGTTGGCATGCTGCCCGGCGATCTCGAGTCCGCCCGGGTACCTGGACAATATTTTCGCGATGCCGAGCCGGATATGCTCCTCGTCGTCGACGATCATCACCTTCAGCATCGTTCGTCCGCCTCCTCTTCGTCCTGACGGCCGGGAATGGCAAGCTCCACCGTCGTCCCTTCGCCGGGCCGGCTGTCGATGCGAAGCCCGTAGCTTTCCCCGAACTGCATTTTGATTCGCTCGTGCACGTTGCGCAGTCCGATCCCTCTCCCGGCGACCGCGAGCGGACGCTGCCCGTATACATGGTCCCGAATTTCCTTAAGCTGGGTCTCGTTCATGCCGCTGCCGTCGTCGCTCACGGCAATGATGCACAATTCCCCCCTCGTGGCGGACGCCGATCCGGATCGTGCCCGGTCCGGTCCGCTGCTTGAAGGCGTGGTGAATGGCGTTTTCCACGACCGGCTGCAGCATCAGCTTGATCGACGGAAGGGCCAAGTCCCGTTCGGGAATATCTACGATCAGCGTATACTTGTTCGAGAACCGCATATTTTGCAGGGCGACGTAATTGTACAGATGCTCGAGCTCGTCCGCGATCGCGACCCGCTGTTCGCCGTGGTTGACGCCGTACCGGAGCAGCTTGCCGAGCGTGAACGTCATGTCCGCGACTTCTTCGTCGTCGTTCAGTTCGGCCTTCATCCGGATCGTCTCCAGTGTGTTGTAGATGAAGTGCGGATTGATCTGGCTCTGAAGGGCTGCGTATTCGGCTTCCTTCTTGCGCGTCTGCGTCTCCTTCACTTCCTCGAGCAGATCGCGGATTCGGGTCACCATGATATTGAAGTGTCGTCCGAGCAATCCGACTTCGTCGCGGTACTTCTGATTAAAGCTCACGTCCAGGTTGCCCGTCTGAACCTCCTGCATGAGCAGCTTGATCTTGCTAAGCGGCCGCGTCAAAGCGTACGAGATCGCGATGGCGATCAGCAGCGCGAGCAGGACGAAGGCGGCCGACGTGAGCAGCGTCACATTGCGCGTCACCGTCGCCTGCCGGGTCGCCTCAGCCATCGGAATATAGACGAACATTTTCCAGCCGGTGAGCGTCGATTTGGCGTACGTCGTAATATACTTTTTGCCGTCGATCTCATAGGGAAAAGCGCCTTCGTTCCCGGTCGCTTTCCGGATCGAAGCGTCGGCGGACAGGTCGTGCGTCGTGAGCCGGCCTTCGCTGTCGAACACGACGCGGTCGCGGTCGTCGACGAGCACCGTCTTGCCCTTGGTCACCTGATCGAAGTCCTCGATCTGACGCTTGATCGCCGTAATATTCGTGTCGAACACGATAAAGCCGATGGGGCTCAGATCCTTCGTCTGCTTCAGCTCTCGGATGACGGAGAACGCGTAATACGCCTCCTTGCCCGTCGACACCTCCTGCGTGCTGACGAGCATCGGTTTGCCGTCTCCCTGCGCCGCGATTTGCGCCCATTCGTTGCGTACCTGATCGAGATTGTTGCGTTTGCCGCCGGTCTTCACGTTCAGCATGACCGTGCCGAAGTTGTCGAACACGTACACCGACACCGTGTCCGGCTTGATCTTGTTCAAGTTCGTGATGTACAGGTCCATGCCCCTCGACTTGTCGAGCGAAGTCTCCGGGTCGGCCAGCCAGTTCAGGAAGTCTTTGTTGTAGAGCGGCATGGCGGACATGTTGTACAGATCGGTCACGTAGTCGTCCAGCTTGAGCAGCATTTTCGAGGTCATCTCGGTGCCGTAAGCGGACGTATTCGCTTTAATCGACTTCGTATAATAATAAGAGGAAGCGTAGCTGATCATGACCAGCGGGAGACAGACCAGCGTCAGGAAAACGATCAGCAGCTTCTGCTGCATGTTCAGGTTGGCGAACGCGAGCCACAATCGCTCTCCCGTCCTGCTGGCCGCTCCCTTTATGCTTCCTCTCATCCGTCGTATCCCTCCGTGTCCGCCCTGGCAAGTAACGTTATTTTACTGCACCGTTGACGATTCCGGCAAACACGTACCGTTGGAAAAACAGGTAGATGACGACGATCGGCACCATGATCATGAGGATCGCGGCGGACATGAGCTCCCACTCCGTGCTTCGCTCCGAAGAGAAGTTCATCAGGCTCGTGGAAACGACGGCGAGCTTCTGCGCGGGCATGTACAAATAAGGAATGAACATGTCGTTGTAAATGTCGATCGTCTTGATGATGACGATCGTCGCCGTCGCGGGCGTAAGCAGCGGAAAAATGATCGTGCGGTAAATGCGGAACAGGGAAGCCCCCTCCATCATCGCCGCCTCATCGAGCTCACGAGGAATGTTGTGCAGGAACTGCAAATAGATGAACAGCTGCAGGACGCTCGTGCCCAAGTGCAGCACGATCGAAGCCCAGATCGTGTTGTACAAATGCAGGTTGTGGACGACGGTGAACGTCGCCACCTGGGTCGTGATCGTCGGCACGAACGATACGGCGATGTAGGCGCCCAGGACGGTCTTCTTCAGCTTGAATTCGAAGCGGCCGAGGATGTACGCCACCATGGTGCCGAGCAGCACGTTGCCGATGACCGCCACGACGATGATCGTCAGCGTATTCAGGTACGCGCGGTCCAGATGCGCTCTCGTCATCACGGTGCCGAAGTTATCGAAGTTCAGGAAGCTGGAAGGCAGCTTGAACACGCTCGTTTGCGAAAACTCGGTTTTGCTCTTGAAGGCGTTCAGCACCAGAACCGACGGCGGGAAAAGGATCATGGCGACGGCGACCCATAGGATCGCGTGCTTGAAGACGGAAAACGGACCAAACTTCGCCCCGGTCAATCCGACCACCTCCTCGTCGCAAACCGCTGAATGCTGAGCACGACGATGACGGCGACGATCAAGGTGACGCTCATCGCGGAGGCCATGCCGAAATTGTTGAACTTGAACGCCGTATCGATCGTCTTGGTCAGGAAGGTCTCGCTGGCGCCGAGCGGTCCGCCGCCCGTCAGAATGAACGGCAGGTCGAAAATCTCGAGCGTGCCGATAATCGTCAGGAACAGGTTGAGCTCGATCACCTTCGTTATATTCGGCAGGACGACGCGCAGCGAAGTCTGCAGGCGAGACGCGCCGTCCATGCGCGCGGCCTCGATGATTTCCGACGGAACCGACTGAAGGGCTGCCAGATAAATGACCATGTTCAAACCCATGAACTTCCACAGCGTGATAAAGCCGAGTACGTGGTTGACCGCGTGCGGCGAGCCGAACCAGCTGATCGCGAGCGAGTCGAGCCCTACGCTGCGCAGCAGCGTGTTGAAGGAGCCGTACTCCGAGTTGAACACGTAGTTGAACATGTAAGCGACCGCGACGCCGTTCATGATATAGGGCATGAAGAGCATAACCCGGTAGGCGTTGCGGCCCTTGAGCTGCGAATTGAGCAGCAGCGCGAAAAACAAACCGAGCGCGTTCTGGAAAAGACCCCAGCCGAGATAGACGAGATTGTGGAGGAAGGCCGCCCAGACTTCCTTGTTTTCGAACACTTCTTTATAATTGCCGACGCCGACCCACGTCTTATCGGGACTGAAGCCGTCCCAACTCATGAAGCTGAGGTAGACCAGATAAAGGGCCGGGTACAGGGCGAACATCGCCAGCAAAACGATCGGCACGAGCAAAAACAGGATGATCAGCAATTTCTTCTGTTTGGCATACGATAGGCTTTCGGTCATCCGATTCAACTCCTTTCATCCGCACGCGAGAGACGACAAAACGGACGGCGCGGACCGGCCATCCGTTTTGTCGGTCGGAATCGGGCTGCGGAGCTTGTCGCTTGCTTACTTCGCGACGGCGGCTTTCGCTGCTTTCCATTTTTTATTGTAGTTGTCGAACACGCTCTGCATTTTGCCGACCGTCACTTCTTGAATGAACTTGAACGTATCGAATTGCATTTTGTTCTCGACCGCGGTCACTTGCTCGCTCACCGATTGCGCTTCAAGCATTTCCGGCTTGTTCGCCATGAAGTCTGCGATCGGCGCCAGGTCTTGCGGCTGGTCCTTAAGCGGCGAGATGATCATGTGATCCGCATAGTCGCCGGATTCCTCGATCATGAACTTGATGAACGCTTTGGCGAGCGGCTTGTTTTTGCTCGTGGAGCTGACGGCGTATGCCCAGTCGTTGCGCATCATGCCTTTGACCGTGCCGCTGTTGTCGTACGGCAGCGGCGCGAAGCCGATTTGTTCAAGCGGCAGACCGTTGTTGATCAGGTTCGAGATCGCCCAGTTGCCGATGTACATCATAGCGGCTTTGCCCGAGGCCAGATCCTTTTGCGTTTGGTCCCACGTCGCGGAGTATACGTCCTTCTCCAGCTCGCCCTTGTCGAACAAATTCTTCAGAATACCGAGGCCTTGCCCGTAAGGGCCGTCTACCGTGAACGGCGCGTCCGAGTTGATCTTGTCGTTGCGCAGGTTCGTGCTGCCGTAGATGAACTCGGCCGGATCCGTCCAGTACTGCAGCGTCCAGGCATCCTTGAACGCCGTCGCCATCGGGACGATGCCCGCGGCTTTGAGCTTGTCCGCGTCCGCGTACAGCTCGTCCAGCGTCTTCGGCGGCGCGGCGATGCCGGCTTTCTCGAATGCCTGCTTGTTGTAGAGCAGACCGTTGATCGCGACCTGCTGCGTAATGCCGTAAAGCTTGCCTTCATAGGAATTGTAGTCTTTGAAGTAAATGTTGTCGGTGAGGCCGAGATCGTCGAGCGGCTCGTAAAACTTCGGCAGGTCCGACTTCGTCGTTTCGACGAGCGACAGCACGTCCGGCAGCTCGTTCGCCGCCATGCGCACGCGGATCGTTTGCTCGTAATCCTTGAGGCCTTCGATCTTGACCTCCGTGCCCGGGTACTTCGCCTCGAACGCATCCACATACTTCTTCAGGTCGGTATCGACCAGCTCGGTACGGTGCGTCGCCCAGGTGATCGTACCCTTCAGGTTGCCCTCTGCCGCTTCTCCGCTCGCTGCGGAGCCGGAAGGGCTTGCCGCTGCGGATCCCGATGCGCTTGCCGCAGGCGAAGATGCCGATGCGTTCGTATCGTCGCTGCCGCTTCCGCAGCCCGCCAGCAGTCCGACGCCAAGTGCCATTGCCATAGTTGCCGCTACATTCTTTTTCATCTCTCGTATCTCTCCCCGTTTCAGCTTGTTGTCTGGCCTAACCTCATATTATGTAAATTTAAATCACATTCAAATGGCCGCAAATTGTTTTTATTAGCTTATTTTTGCCTGTTGTTCGGATTCGACAATGAAAAGAAGCGTTGTGTTCGCTTACATTTATTGGTGAAAGCGGATGCAGAGCAGAGAGTGCTCTTTATGTTACTTTTCATGACATAAATAAAGTTATAACCCCTTCCGGCGGTGCCGATTAAAGCCGTCTGTGGCCGAGAAGTTTTCGCACCAGGGCTTAGAGCGGACCGAGGAGACGCAATCCTTGCTCATATCGCGATTCGCGGCCCACGATCGGACCCAGTGGCCGTTATTTAGACCGTTTCGGCTCGATTCTTCACTGAGGGCGGCACATAACGTCCCTCCTGTCCGAAACGATCGCGAAAGAGACCGATTTTTACGAAATAGCGTCCCCTGAGTCCGCTCTCCCCCACTCCCCACTCTCCCCTATTCAATGCGACCACGCAACAGTTCCAATTCGCACCTTTCCGCATTACCTTCCCAGGTCCCTGGTCGGCACTCGAATCAACATGCATCCATGGACGATGTCATGACAATAGTCGTATGATGTTCATTTAGCCGTAAAGTTGTAGATTGGGGGATGAGCATGGAAATTATAATACGAGAAGTTGAAGCAGAAGATTATGCCGAGGTTGTTTTCTTATGGAGCGAGGTGCTTGGCGTACGCACGGTTACGAAGTGTACGGGGATGAAGCGAACTGGTGCTCATGCTTTCTATGAGCGTAATGGCTATGACAGAGATTCTTACTGTTTTGATAAAGTTATTAAGGTTTAACGACAACAGCGGAAGTCCAATACTTATTTTACAAGTCTTGGTCAGCCGCCGGTTGTTTGATTCCAAAGTCTGTTGTAGTCTACGGGGTGCGTTTCACGTCGCTTTTCGAGGTTTTAACGGTATCCCCTTCGCTCAGGATCGGAAGGTACATTAATATCCTTTGCCGCCGAGCGGCTTGACTTTAATGCCTCCCGCATTCGCGATCAGATGCCGACAGCGGCCGATCAGCTCGCGAACCTGCTCGTTTTGCAAGCTGGCCGCATGCGCTTCCCGGCTCTCCCACAGCTCTGTGATCCACAGCACGTCGGGCTCTTCCTCGGCTTCGTGGATAATATAATAAATGCACCCTTCCATTTCGCTCAACGTATCGTCGGACGCCAGCATCATATCGGCGAGCTCCCGGCGTTTTCCGGGCACGGCCGTCAACTTTCCGAACATCGCGAATTTGCTCATTCGTCATCTCCCTCTCCGTTATCGTTGACAGGCTCCATTTGTTCGTAGTGGGCAAGAAGTTTGGCACCCGCCTCCCGCATTCGACGAACCAGCAGCGGCGATTCGATCCGCAAAGCCGTCCCGTACGGCATCAAAAAATAGGGCACGTACGTCGTCAGCGTCGACCGCTCGAGCTTAAAGGTCGCCTTTTCCGGCTCGCGGCAGGTAAGCGCGTGTCCGAACAGCCAATGCCGGCACAGTTCGTTCAGCGCTTGCTCCTGACCATGAATGCTCACCGTCTCCCAACTCGTCCCCTCCGCGGAATCGCGAAGCAGCTGTCCGAGCAAGTAGTCCTTTGCGGAAAAGGACTCCGGGCGTTCGAAGCGTCCGTCCGTCCGACGAAGCCCGCGTATGCGGTCGACCCGGAAGCTTCTGACTTCGTCCCGGTATCCGCAATGTCCGACCGCATACCAGTTTCCTTTCCAATACACGATGCCGTAAGGATCGAACAAGCGCGGGGGCGATGGCTCGCCCCTGCCCTTGTCGTACGTCATTTCCACCGTGCGTCCCTGTCCGGCGGCCTCCTCCAGCTTCTGCAAGTAGGACCGGAATGCGCCGTCCAGCGGGGGATAAATGACCGACAGCCCACCGCCGTGCCGTTCCAGCGCCTCAAGCTGCGCTTCGTTCGCGTATTGCTTCAGCTTGTCCGTCGCGCGGTCCAGCGCTTCGGTATGCGGATAGCCGGCTTCTTTGGCGAATATGGCGGCATGGATCAGACTCTTCTGCTCCTCGGCGTCGAAGACGAGCGGGGAATCGGCAAAGCGGCTCAGAATCGTATATCCGCCGTTCGGCCCCGACTCCGCGACGATCGGCACGCCGCTCGCGCAGAGCGAATCGATGCACCGATAGACGGTCCTCACGTGAATATCGAGCGCTTCCGCCAGCTGCTTCGCCGTCTTGCGCTTGCCGGACCGGAGCATCCACAAGATCGACAGCATGTTATCCGCCTTGGTCATGGCGCTACCCGCTTCCGGTTGACATGAACCGTTTTCTTTCTATTGTAAGTCAATCAAGCGCGAGGCGCCATTCCCTGCGCGATCCAAACCTCGTAGATCGGTCCGTACAAACCTGGCGGCCGAAGTCCGGCTTGTCTCATCAGGACGGTCATCTGTCCGCGACGATGCGCTTGATGCGTCAGGGAGAAACGAAGCGAATCGCCGTTTATCCATGACTGGCCCGCGATCTCTAACCGGTCCAACGATCAGAAGTATAAGCCCTTAACGCTGACAGATACGGTCAGTGATTATAAAAAAATAATACCCGCGCCGTAGCGCGGGCATAAAAACGCTTTTTTTAAAGCCAGAATCTAGCGCGGATACGGCTATCTTCGCGCGCGCGGTCGTTTAGGAATGCCGGCTGCGATTAAGCGCGCTGGCGTTGGTATGACGATTCGGCCTGAAAAACATAGCGGTGAATAAAAAAATTCGGCGATGCCGGTAATGAGCGCGACGATAAAAATTTCTCCCGGACTGATCGTCCATTTCATCGTGGATGCCGCAACCCACAGCACCAGATAGCCCAGGATGCCATCGGATACGGTCGCGATTAAGTTGTTGGTGGACCGCAAAATAATCTGGTCGACGACCATGTACGCGATGATCGTCAGAATCGTCGCGGTCGTCACGGAGCCAAGGAACGAGGCATTGGAGTAATACATAAGCAAAGTCGTCGCGATGGTGCCGTTCACGAGCCACTTCAACAGAAATTTCATGGGGCGGGCCTCCCTTCGTTAGGCATGAAGCACTCACGGCTTATGATTATGATCGGGCCCGCTTAATTTGCCCCGATCGAACGTCGGGCATCCCGCAGCAAAATCCCCCATCGTTCGCCTGAAGGCGAATGACGGGGGACCGGGTTGACGTTAGCGAGAAGGAACAGCCAAGACGCGTATTTAGAGTCTGATCTCTTGTCCGCGCTCGGCGGATTCGTAAATCGCGGACAAAATCTTGATCATATCCACGCCGTGCTCGGGCAAGAAAATCGGAGACTCGTGGCCGAGCACGCATTCGACGAAGTGACGGATGTTGGCCGTATGCTGCGGAACTGCTGCCTCCGGGAACCTCGGCTGCTCGTCGATCAGCACGCCCTCCTTTTCCGTATACAGCTTCAATTTGTCGTTGATCAGGCTGAAGCCGCCTTCCGTGCCGCGCCATTCGAGGAACTTCTGCTCCTCCTCGATATTCGATGCCCAGCTGAATTCGATCTGAAGCGAAGCGCCGCTGTCGAAGCGGATAAAGCCCGCGGCCAGATCCTCGACGTCGAACGTGCCTTCGGGTACGTTGCCGGCGGCGTCGGGACGGTCCGCGAACTTCCGGTACGTGGAGCCCGACACGGTGACCGGCTTCGGATTGCCGGCGGTCCACATCGCCATATCGATCATATGCACGCCAAGGTCGATCAGCGGACCGCCGCCCGACAGCCCCTTGGTCGTAAACCAGCCGCCGCGCCCTGGAATGCCTCGGCGGCGGATCCAGCCGCATCTGCCCATGTACATCTCGCCCAGCTTGCCTTGCGTAATCAGCTTTTTTGATGAACTTCGCCTCTTCGCTAAAACGGTTGTTGCGCATCGTCATGAGCAGCCTGCCCGATTCGCGCGCGGCGTCCGCCATTTTTTGCGCCTCTTCGGCGTTGACCGCGTCCGGCTTTTCGCAGAATACATGCTTGCCCTTGCGCAGCGCCGCGATCGCGATCTCCGAGTGGTACAGGTTGGGCGTGCTGATGCCGACGATATCGATCGACGGGTCCGCGATCAGCTCGCGATAATCTTCGTATACCTTCGCCCCGGGAAAAGCGAGCGCAGCGGACTCGGCCGAAGCGCGGAAGGCGTCGCAAAAAGCGACGAGCTCCACTTCCTTGTGGGACAGCCAGCCCGGCAAATGCGCGAATTTGAAAATGCCGCCCGTTCCGATAACGCCAACCTTCAACATGATTCAATTATCCCCTTTAGGTATCGATTGTGGTCAAGCCTGTTCGTCGTTTCCTCCCTTATTTTAGACTGCGAGAGCCGGCGGATCGATTGCAAATTCGGTTCATTTTATACGGTATTGTATCATGGAGGCATCCTTCTCATGGCTCCAACGCGCGAAGGGCGCAAGTCATTCCTTCTTGAATGCAAGAAGAGACCGTCTGCGGGACGGGTGCTTCCTTTCGGAAACGACCCGCCAGACAGTCGGTCTCGTCGATTCGTTGCGAATGCTTTTCTCAGGCTTCGCCGAGACGTTTAAGCAGCTCGGCCTTTTTCGCTTCGAAGCCCGGTTTGCCCAGCAAAGCGAACATATTGACTTTATACGCTTCGACGCCGGGCTGGTCGAACGGGTTGACGCCAAGCAGCAAGCCGCTGATGCCGCACGCTTTTTCAAAGAAATAGACCATTTCCCCGTACGTATACTCGTTCAGCTCGTCCAGCTCGACGATCAGGTTAGGAACGCCGCCGTCCACGTGAGCCAGGCGCGTGCCCTCCGCGGCCTTGCGGTTGACCTCGTCCATCGACATTCCCGCCAGGAAGTTCAAGCCGTCCAGATTGCCCTCGTCCGCTTCGATCGTCCATTCCACGCGCGCCTTTTTCACCGCGAGCACCGTCTCGAACAGATCCCGCCGTCCCTCCTGCACGTATTGGCCCATGGAGTGAAGGTCGGTCGAGAAGTCGACCGAAGCCGGGTACAGCCCCTTCTGATCCTTGCCTTCGCTCTCGCCGAACAGCTGCTTCCACCATTCGGAGACGTAGTGGAGGGACGGCTCGAAGTTGGCCAGCAGTTCGATCGTTTTTCCCTTGCGATATAGCGCATTGCGGACCGCGGCGTATTGGTAGCTTTCATTGGCGGCGAGGTTCGGATCGGCATACTTTTTCGCCGCCGCGGCCGCCCCTTCCATCATTCGGTCGATATCCAGGCCGGCGGCCGCGATCGGCAGCAGGCCGACGGCGGTCAGTACGGAATAGCGTCCGCCGACGTCGTCCGGAATGACGAACGTCTCGTACCCTTCCTCGTCCGCCAGCTTCTTGAGCGCGCCCTTCTCGGCATCCGTCGTGGCGTAGATGCGTTTGCGGGCTTCCGCTTTGCCGTATTTCTTCTCCATATAATCGCGCAGGATGCGGAAGGCGATGGCCGGCTCGGTCGTCGTGCCGGATTTGGAAATGATGTTCACCGACAGGTCCTTGCCCTCCAGCAGCTCCAGCAGATGAGCCATATACGTGGAGCTGATGTTCTGTCCGGCGAAATAAACCTGGGTGCGGCCTCCCATCTGATTGTGGAACGTATGGGAGAGCGCTTCGATCGCGGACCTGGCGCCCAAGTAGGAGCCGCCGATGCCGATGACGACGAGCGCGTCCGAGTTGCCGCGTATTCTCGCGGCTGCCTCCTTGATGCGTGCGAATTCTTCCCGGTCGTAGGCAGCGGGCAGGTCCACCCAACCGAGGTAGTCCGAACCCGGGCCTTGCTTCTCGTGGAGCATGCGGTGCGCGGCGGCCACGAATTCGGCGGCATAGTCGATCTCGTGCTGCTGCATAAAGGACAGGGCATGGCTGTAATCGAAACGGATGGTCAAAGGGTTCTCCTCCTCTTGTCGCTTGCTCTGGATTCACTATAAATCAAATTCTAACCATAAAGGTAATTGATAGATCGGAGAAGTGGCATAGACCTTATCTATGGCATTGGCGAAAAACAGTCGGGATGTCATGGTTGACTGTGCGAATGAGGTGCTGTGGCTGCGGTTGCGGGGAACGCGAGGCAAACCTGGATAAGTGAAGCTGTGAGGCGTATGTAGGCGGGAGACCGCGGCCACGGGCGGCGAAGAGACGCTGTGTGGCGTCTCTTCGCAGGATATCGTCCCGAAATGCCGAAGCGAGGCTGCATGCGGATTAAGACCATTGACCTTGCGCGTTGCATCGCATTTTGCGAATGAAACACTTCAGGTGCCGCAAAACGTTCTGTATCTGCCGCATGACGGATCCGGCGGCGCGGCGTATGCGGCTTGCTCCGGCGCGTAGGCAAAAGGATCGCGGAGCGCATCGACCAGCCGATCGAGGACGCCGTAATCGCCGCGCTCTACGGCCGCCGCAAGCGCTTCTTCGACGCGATGGTTGCGGGCGATCGCGGCGGGATTGCTGCGCCGCATCGTTTGCCGCGAGCCGGCAACCGCTTCGTCCGCGCCGCCGATTCGGGCTTTCCATCTGCCTTGCCAGCCGGCGAACGCATCCGATTCGAACAGAGGTCCCCCCTGCGGCCGCGCCCGAGGACAAGCTCGCGAACGTGTTCGTAAAGTCGGCCCGATGCGTCTCCATCAGATCGAGCAAGTCCCGCGCAAGCGCTGCGTCTTCGGGCGCTTCGTCCAATATCCCGAGCTTCGCCCGCATGCCCGTCTGCCACTCGGCTTCGAACAGATCGGGAAATGCGGCGATCTCTTGCTCTGCCAAGGCGACCGCCCGCGCCTCGTCTTCGTCGAGCAGCGGGAGGAGCGTCTCGGCGAACCGCGCCAGGTTCCAGGCCGCGATCCGCGGCTGCTGGTCGTAAGCATAGCGCCCGTGGGCATCGATCGAGCTGAACACCGTCGACGGATCGTACGCGTCGAGGAACGCGCAGGGTCCGTAATCGATCGTCTCCCCCGCTTATCGCCATGTTGTCCGTATTCATGACGCCGTGCACGAAGCCGACCAACTGCCACTTCGCGATCAGCGACGCCTGCCGGCGGACGACAGCCTGAAGGAACGATAAATAATCGCCGGCATCAATATCCGGATAATGCCTTCGCAACGCATAATCGGCTAGCTCGCGAACTTGATCGGCCCCGCCGGCGCCGGCGGCGTACTGGAACGTCCCTACGCGAATATGGCTTGCGGCCACGCGGGCGAGCACGGCGCCAGGCAGCTCGTCCTCGCGATATACGGGCTCGCCTGTCAATGCTACGGCCAGGCTTCGCGTCGTCGGAATGCCCAGGCCGTGCATCGCCTCGCTGACGATATACTCCCGCAGCATCGGGCCGAGCGCCGCCCGGCCGTCTCCGCCGCGCGAATAGGGCGTTCTGCCCGAGCCTTTAAGCTGGATATCCAGTCGCTCGCCTCTCGGCGCGATATGCTCGCCCAGCAGCAGCGCGCGTCCGTCTCCGAGCATCGTAAGGTGTCCGAACTGATGGCCCGCATACGCTTGCGCGAGCGGCTCTGCGCCGTCGGGCGCCGCGCTGCCGGCGAAGACGGCCACGCTCGCTTCGCTGCGCAGCGCTTCCTCGTTCAAGCCGAGCGACTCGGCCAAGCGTTCGTTCAGCACGGCCAGCTTCGGCGAAGCGACCGGGCTTAGCGAAATTTTCGAATAAAAAAAAGGACGGCAGACGCGCATAGCTGTTGTCGAAGCGCCAGCCGGCCGTCGTCGTTACGGGTTGCATCATAACGTCTCCTTTCGCGTGCGTACATTCGGCTTAGTTTTTATCCGAATAAAAAAACATGTCTCGCGCTTAATTTGCCGTCCAGCGCCGTCATGATGCCGAACGAATACCGTGCCTGCCTTCGCTTGTCTGTCGGCGAGCCCGGATTAAAAATCAGCATGCCGCTCTTCGCGTCCCGCCGAAGCGCAGGAATGTGCGAATGACCGTACACGATCGCATCCGGGCGTTCGTCTTTAAACGCCGCTACGGCATGCGCCTCGGTCTTCGTCCGCAGCGCCGCGCCGTGTCCGTGCACGACGCCGATGCGGCAGCCGCCCAGCGTCAGCAGCGTTCGCATGCCGAACTTCGCCGCGATCTCCGGTCCATCGTTGTTCCCGATCACGCCGAACACCGGGGCGTACTCGGCCAACGCCTCGTATACCGACATTCGGGTCCAGTCCCCGGCGTGGATGATCGCCGCCGCGTCCTTCAGCTCGTATTGCAGCGCCGCAGGCAGCCGTTTGCTCATGCGAGGCATGTGCGTATCCGAGACGACCACGATCTTCATGCGCGACTCCTCGCTTTGCCAAATTGTCGGTTTAATTAATCTTACCCTAGCCGCGGTCATTCATGAAGACCGTTTGCGTTCTAATTTTCGCATGCTGTTCAGATCTCGGCAGCGGCCGCCAGTTCCCGCTCCACCTCGTCCGCGTAGTCTGAACGCTGCGCTTCGGTATATTGGAGCGCTTCGGTCATGTAAGCGACGACCGCCGCCCGGTTGCTTCTGACCCAGCCGATGTCGAAAAACATCGCGCCTGTCCGCCTGATCAGGAAATCGGCCGGCTTCGCCGCCATCTCCTCCTCGATCGCGTAGACGAGCATGCCATAGACCTCGTCCGGCAGTCCGGCGCTGCGCTCGCCGGCCTGCCTTCTCGCGATGCGCCGGAACACGGCGCCGGCGTTCGAGCCGTACCGGCAAGCGATTCGCAGCGCCGCATCGGCGTTCAGGCCGGCCGCTTGCCCTTCCGCAGCCGCCGTTCGCGCATATTGCGTGAAGCTTGCGGAGCCGCCGACGTCGCCGCCCGAGATCGGCAGCTTCCGCGTCGCGCAGGGACCGAACGGCCCGCGTCCGTCGGCGCGCAGCGATGCCGCCAGACGGTCGACGACGGTCTCGGCCATTTTGCGGTAGCCGGTCAGCTTCCCTCCGGCGATCGTGACCAATCCGGACGGCGACACGAAAATTTCGTCGCGCCGCGACACCTCGGAGGGAGATTTTCCTTCCTCGTAAATGAGCGGCCGCAACCCCGCCCAGCTCGACTCGACGTCCCGCGCGCCGAGCCGAAGAGACGGGAACATGCCGTTGCAGGCGGCCAGCAGATAGTCCCGGTCCTCGGGCGTCGCCCGCGGCTGCGCCGTATCCCCCGCATAGTCCGTATCCGTCGTGCCGACGTACGTCTTGCCGTTTCGCGGAATCGCGAACACCATCCGGCCGTCCGGCGTATCGAAGTAGATGGCCTGGCGCAGCGGGAAGCGAACGCCGTCGAAAACGAGGTGGACGCCTTTGGTAAGCCGCAGCGTCTTGCCCCGCTTCGACCGGTCCAGCTCGCGCAGCGCGTCGACCCATGGCCCCGCGGCATTGACGATCCGGCGCGCGCGGATGCGGTATTCGCCGCCGCCGATCAGATCGCGGACCAGCAGGCCCGTGGCCTTGCCTTTTTCATCGTATAAAAACCGCTCGGCCTTGGCATAGTTGACGGCCTTGACGCCCGATTCGGCCGCTTTCTTGAGCACCTCGATCGTCAGGCGCGCATCGTCCGTCCGATATTCTACGTACGAACCGCCGCCGCGCATGCCTTCCTTTTTTTAACAACGGCTCCAGCGCCAGCGTGTCCGCCGGGCTCAGCATGCGCCGTCGTTCGTCCCGCTTCACGCCGGCCAGAAAATCGTACAGGCGCAAGCCCAGCGAGGTGCTCAAACGACCGAACGTTCCGCCCTTGTACAAAGGCAGCAGCATGCGCTCGGGCATCGTGACGTGCGGCCCGTTCTCGTAGACGATCGCCCTTTCCTTGCCGACCTCGGCGACCATCTTGACTTCCAACTGTTTCAGGTACCGCAGTCCGCCGTGCACCAGCTTCGTCGACCGGCTCGAGGTGCCGGACGCGAAGTCCTGCATCTCGATCAACGCGGTTTTCATCCCCCTTTGCTGCGCGTCCAGCGCGATGCCTGCCCCGGTTATGCCGCCGCCGACGACCGCCACGTCGAACCATTCTTCTTCCATCTCCGCCAGCTTGCCGCTCCGGCCCTTCGCCGAAAATCCGTATGTCATGTCGATGCCCTCTTTCTTTCGTTTTCGAATACAGCAAAACCACGATGATGCAGACCGCGCCCAAGCGGCGCGGCCGATATCGTGGTTTCTCCTGATCTCCGACCGGATATGAACTTGTCGTTTATTTGAAAGCCATGGCGGCCCGAACCGCCTTGCGCCAGCCCGCATACAATCGCTGCCGCTCTTCGTCCTCCATGGCGGGCTTGAACGAGCGGTCGAGCCGCCAACTGTCCGCGATATCCCGCTTGCTCTGCCAATAGCCGACAGCAAGACCTGCCAGGTAAGCCGCGCCGAGCGCGGTCGTCTCGCCGACGGAAGGTCGCTCGACCTCCGCGCCGAGCAGGTCGCTCTGGAACTGCATGAGCAGGCCGTTGGCGACGGCCCCGCCGTCGACGCGCAGCCGCCGCAGCGGCAGCCCCGAATCCTCGATCATCGCGTCCAGCACGTCCTTGCTCTGGTAGGCGAGCGATTCGAGCGTGGCGCGGATGAAATGCTCCTTGGTCGTGCCCCGCGTCAAGCCGAAGATCGCGCCGCGTACGTCGCTGTCCCAATACGGCGTCCCCAAGCCGACGAACGCCGGGACGACGTAGACGCCTTCGGACGAATCCACCCGCGCGGCATACGTCTCGCTGTCGGCCGAACGCTTCAGCATGCGCAGGCCGTCCCGCAGCCATTGAAGCGCCGAGCCCGCGACGAAGACGCTGCCTTCGAGCGCGTACTCCACTTTTCCGCCGAGCCCCCCAAGCGATCGTGGTCAGCAGCCCGTGCTTGGACGCGACCGCGTCCGCGCCCGTATTCATAAGCATGAAGCACCCGGTGCCGTACGTGTTTTTAACCATGCCCTTTTCGAAGCAGGCTTGCCCGAACAGCGCGGCCTGCTGATCGCCCGCGATTCCCGCGATCGGAATGTTGCGCCCGAAAAAGTGGTGATCCACCGTATGCGCGTAGACTTCGGAGGAGGATCGAACCTCGGGCAGCATCCCGCGCGGCACGTCCAGCATGTCCAGCAGCTCTTCGTCCCATTCGAGCGTATGGATGTTGAACAGCAGCGTGCGAGAAGCGTTGGAATAATCGGTCACGTGCGCCTTGCCACCGCTCATCTTCCAGACGAGCCACGTATCGATCGTGCCGAAGAGCAGGTCGCCGCGCGCCGCCCGCTCCCTTGCGCCCTCCACATGATCGAGCAGCCACTTGATTTTCGTTCCGGAAAAGTAAGCGTCGACGAGCAGCCCCGTCTTCTGCCTGAACAAACCGTCCAGACCCCGTTGTTTTAACGATTCGCAAATCTCGTTGGTCTGCCTGGACTGCCACACGACCGCGCGATGGATCGGCCGTCCCGTATGGCGGTCCCAGACGACCGTCGTCTCGCGCTGGTTGGTGATGCCGATCGCTTCGATCTGCTCCGGCAGGACGTCGGCATCCGTCAGCGCGCGCGCGATAACGCCCAGGACGGACAGCCAGATCTCGTTGGCGTCGTGCTCGACCCAGCCGGGCTTGGGAAAGTACTGTTTGATCTCCTGCTGCGCCGCGGCGACGGCGCGGCCGCCCTTGTCGAAAAGAATCGCGCGGGAGCTCGTCGTCCCTTGGTCGAGCGCCAGAATATATCGATTAACCATATTCGCCCCCCTATCGTCTTCTATCGTCGCCCGTTCTCGTCCGTAACGTAATGCTTCCATAAGGCCGTGTTGGAGGTCGTAACCGCGGAAGCGCCGGCCGCAAGCGCTTGCTCCACATCGTTCACCGAGCGAATGAGACCGCCGGCGAAGACGGGAATGCCGGTGCGCGCGTGCACCTCGGCGATCATATGCGGAATGACGCCCGGCAGCACCTCGATATAGTCGGGCTGCGTCCGTTCGAACATCGTATAGCTCTTTTCAAGCGCGTTGGTATCGAGCAGGAAAAGGCGCTGGATCGCGAGCAGCTTGTTCTGCTTCGTCTTCGCGATGACGCTTGCGCGGGTACTGACGATGCCGGCCGGCTTCGCGATCTGGCAGATGAATTCGGCTGCGTATTCGTCGTTCTTGAGTCCTTCGATCAGGTCCGCGTGCACGATCGGCTTCTTGCCGTTCGACTTGGCCAGCTGCACGATCGGCTGCAGCTGCGCGACGTGCATGTCGAGCAGCACGATATACGCGTAAGGCAGCCGCAGCAGCTTTTCAAGATCCTTGACCTTGCGCGCCGCGGGAAGTATGCGCTGTCGGCTGAATGGCATGATGGGCGCCTCCGTTCGGTCTGTGAAAAAAAAGAAAAAGGAAATCACGAACTCGTCCCGTGGGGACCTGAGTCGCGTGCTCTCCTTTTCTCCGCCGCGCTTATGAACTTGACACGATTATATTACAGGATGCGAGCGGCGTCTACCCTGTCGTTAGGCGTGCGTCGAAACCTTGTGGTCGGACCTTGCTCGAGCAAAACAGTGCCGCAACGGTTAAGCGCGCTGCGTCGACCCGAGCCGGGTCGCCCGCACGAGCAGGCCGCCGAGCCGCGGCGCGAAGCGCGCCGCGGCCAGCGCCGTACGCGCCAGAGGCGGCTTGCCTGCAGCGCGCTGAAGCAGGTTCCCCCCACCGCAGCGGGCCGCTGAACGCGCCCCGAATCGCGAGGGCGTAAGCTTCCTCCCACTCGCTAAGGGACAGCGCGCCGCAAAGGTAGCGCTCGGCGGACGCCGCGCACAGCTGCGCGGCGCGCAGCGCCATCGACATGCCGTCCCCGCAGAGCGGGGGAATCGCGGCGCACGCGTCGCCGACGAGCGGGACGCCGTCCCAAGGGGTCGGCTTCGCGTACAAGCGCACCGGCGCGACTGCGGCCTGCGTGCCCGGAACGGGCGCCGCGCCGGCCAATCGCCTTGCGAGCGCGGGACAGCGGGCTCGCGCCAGATCGAGCCAGCCCTGCACGGCGGTCGGCGCCTCCCGGCACGCGCTTCTGTCGAACAGCGCGGCGGCGTTGACGATGCCGCCGCCCGCAGGCGACAAGCCCAGATAGCCGCCTTTAAAAAAAGTAGAGCTCGACCTCTTCCGCGGCTTCCATGCCCGCGAAATGCATTTTAACGCCGAGATAAGGCGAAAGTGCAGGTTTGCTCGTTCGTTGCCGGCCGGTTATATCCGGCACGCGTCCGTTGCCGCCCCACGCGCCGATGACGGCGCGCGCGCGCACGATGCGCGAGCGTCCGCCTTGCGCGAGATCAAGCGCATAGCCGTCCGCGTCGCGCCGCATCGCGGCGACGGCCGCGCCCGTCGCGATCGCTGCGCCGGCAAGTTCGGCTTCGCGGTGCAGCGTCGCGTCGAGGGCGTGGCGGCTCAGCCCCCCAGCCTGTACCGGGCAACGGCATGCGCAAAGGCGCGCCGCCGAAGGCATGGATTCGCGCCGCCCGGATCTCGGCCGGACCGAGCGCCCGGATCGCCGCTGCGAAGCCGAGCTCGGCGAGCATGCCGATCGACTCCGGCGACAGAAATTCCCCCGCATGCCTTGTGCCGGGGGGAACGTCTTCCTGTCGATCAGCAGCACCTTCCGCCCGCGGTCCGCGAGCGCCTTGGCGAGGCCGCTGCCCGCGATCCCCGCGCCGATGATCGCCGCATCCACCGAGTCCGGAAACGATGCCGAGCCGTCCTTAACCGCGATCAAGCGGCATCGCCCCCGTTTCTTTCGCTTCCTCCCTCGGAGGGGCAGCCTTCGGCACAGTAACGACGTACCGGAACAAAGGCCGCCAGCTGTAAGCAAGCCGCCGCTCGCCGAGCCGCTCGCGCAGCCGCTCCCAATCCGCGGCACGGAAGCCCTTCGCGACCGACAATGGACCGTCGTTGACGACATACCTGTTGCCGGATATGAGCCGGGACGCCAGCCACACGGCCGTCCAGGCAAGCCAGTGACGGTGGATATCCTGAATGACGATGCCGAGCCGGGACGCCTTCAGCATCGCGCTTGCGACGTCCGGCAGCTCCTCGTCCGCAAAATGATGAACGAACTGGGAAGCGGTCACGATATCGGCCGCCCCCCCTCCTCCAGCGCGAACAGCTCTTGCCGCAAGACGCGCACGCGAGGCTCGTCCGCATACAGCGCCCTGGCCTCGGCGCATGCCTCTTCCGTCCGATCCGCGAGCGTGATTCCGATCTTGACGCCGCGCGCATCGGCCCAACGGAGCAGCGCGGCGTTGACGTCCCCGGAGCCCGAGCCGACGTCGAGCACCGTCAGGCGTCTCGGCCTGCCTGCCAGCTCCCAGAGCGAGGCGACGCCGGACAGCGTTCTCCCGGATGCGGCGAACAGGCGGTTCAGCCTGCGCAAATGACGGAGCGCTTCGCGCAGCTCGGCTCCGCCCTGCGCCAGGTCGTCCATCAGCTCGGGCGCCCGGGCGCGAACCTCGAGCGGCCTAAACATGGGACGCTAACCGCGCTTCGCCGCTCGGCTCGCCATCGCGAGCGCCGGGCTCCGCATTCGAATGCGCCGGGCGCAGGCCGACTGGCCGATACGCAATCGGCAGCAGCTCGCACGACAGCCCCGGTCCGAAGGCGAGGCAGACGCCTTCCGTGCGCGGCGCCCCTTTTTCGCGTTGGGCCGCCCGAATGGCGTCGAGCACGAACAAGAGCGTCGCCGAAGACATGTTGCCGAAGTCGCGCAGCACGCCCCTGCTATATCCGGTGCGCGCTTCGTCCAGTCCGAGCTCCGCTTCGAGCGCGTCGATGATCCCTTTGCCGCCGGGGTGAATCGCCCAGATGCCGGGCCATGTCTCCCGCCGGCCAAGCAATTCGTCCAAGCGCTCCGGCAAATAACGCCCGATCAAAGCCGGGATGCGGGAAGACAAATAAAGGTCGAAGCCGTGATCGCCGACCTCCCATACCATCTCGCCTTCGCCCTCCGGCAGCAGCGCGCTGGTCGGCTTGCCCAGCTCGAAGACATCCCGCTCGTCGTCGGCCGACGCGCCGATCACGCAGGCGGACGCGCCGTCTCCGAAAAACGAGGCGCCGAACAGCGCTTCCTTCGCTGCGGAAGGCTGAATATGCAGCGTGCACAGCTCGACGCAGACGACCAGCACCGTCGCGCCCTGCTGTCCGCTCGCGATGTCGCGGGCGAGGCCGATCGCTTTAAGTCCGGCCGCGCAGCCGAGAAAGGTCAGCGGGATGCGGTTCACCGTGTCCTTTAAACCGAGCGTCTTGGCCAGCTCGGCGTCCAGCCCCGGCAGAAACTGCCCCGTACAGCTGACCGTCAACAGATGCGTCAGCGCGGAAGGCGAGACGCGCGCGTCTGCGAGCGCCGCGGAAGCCGCGCGAAGCGCTAGCGGCACGGACGCCTGCTTGTACGTCGCCATCCGCTGCGAGGTCGCCGGCACAGGCAGCCCCGACAGCTGGGCGAAATAACGGTTGCTCGCCGCCGGCTCAAGCAGCGCGGGCTCGCAAGTGTAGCGGGTTTGCACGCCGCACTGCTTGAACAGGCGTCTGGCCCAGCGGGCTGCGTCGGGCGTCTCCCGAAGGGCCTCCGCAAGACGCTGGGCCGTATCGAGCTGATCCAGCTTGTGCGCGGGTACCGCGGTTCCGATGCCGAGCATCGCGATGGAAGGCGCTATCGTTCGCATATAAGAATCCAACCCCTTTTCGTTCGGATATCGCGAGACAAGCTGCTATCCTTCACTGTATTCCGGGCAGGATTCGAATATGTGCCCGACTGTACCGTTGCTCGATGATGTCGGACAACTGCGCCATTGCGCAAAAAAGAGCCGCGCAAAGCGCGGCCCCTTGAACAAACGTTATCGGTTCAACGCATAAATCAGCACGGCAACGATCGCGATCGTGCAGATGACGTAGATCCAGCTCAGATTCGCCCATTTCTTGCCCGTCTGCCGGAAATAGTCCGGATTGCCTTCTTTATTGGCTCTGGATTGCCCGATCGCGATCGTCGCCGCGAAGCCGGCGACCATCACGACGATGACCAGAATGATCGGAAATGTCATATCCGCGCTCCATTTTTCGCAAGATGCGTTTATTATAGCAAACTCGGCTTAACGGGTGAACGCGATGCTGCCAGCTGTCCTACAGCAGTCGTTCGCGAAGCGCATCGGCCGCGTAAGGGGACAAATGTCCGAGCGGGATGTCGAATACGGTCTTCGCGCCGGCGGTCCCCTCGGAAGACAATCGCGCCGCCGCCCGGGCATAGGCAACGAGAACGCTTGCGGTAAACTCGGGATTGCTGCCCAGCTTCAAGCCGAATTCGATCAATTGCGGCGTGCCGTCTCCCGTCGCGCCGCTGCGGAGGACGAACCCGCCATGCGGCATCCCGCCGTGTTCCGCCTTCAGTTGCTCCTCGGAAATGAATTCAACCGTCGTGTCGTAGTCCGCGAAGTAATTGGGCATTTCTTTGATCTCGCGCGCGATCGCAGCCGTATCGGCTCCCGGTTCTGCGACCACGTAGCAAAGACGCTCGTGTTTGTCCCGCGTCGCCAGGTCGGGGTTCTCGCCGCCGCGCACGCTCGCGATCGCGCTCTCGACCGGGATCGTGTACTGGACGCCCGCTTTAACGCCGGCGACGCGCCGGATCGCATCCGAATGCCCCTGGCTGACGCCCTTCCCCCAGAACGTATATTCCTTGCCTTGCGGCAAGATCGCTTCCGCCAGCAGCCGGTTCATCGAAAAGAGGCCAGGATCCCAGCCTGTCGAAATGACGCTCACATTGCCTCCCCGGCGCGCCGCTTCGTCGACCGTCTTATAAAATTCGGGAATTTTCGCATGCGTGTCGAAGCTGTCGACCGTATTGAAAAGAGCCGCAATCTTCGGCGTCTGCTCCGGCAGATCCGTCGCCGAGCCGCCGCATAAAATCATGACGTCGATCTCCCCCCCGGAACCGTTCGATATCCGAGATCGACTCGAATCTCGCATTTGCGTTCGTTTCAGCGCTCATTTTGGCGGCATTGCGCCGCGTGAAAATCGCGATCAAATCCATGTCCTCGTTCTGTCCGATTGCCTTATGTACGCCGCGGCCCAGATTGCCGTAGCCGACGATTCCGATCCTGATCTTGTTCGACATGCGCGTCTCTCCCTTTAGCGAATATTCACAAAGTATAACTCACACGAGATGTTATACGCAAAGCTTGTTTTGTCGGCCTCGGACGCTGACATGTTTCTTTCATCTCCAGTCCAGACCCTTGATGCGATGGCGGATCGGCAAGCGACGCCGTCCGTGGGAGGCATTCCGCTACGAAGCTGTCCGGATTTCGGACGGCCCTTTCTTTTCGAAGCTCGAATCGTTTAAAGTATATAAAAAAGAGCTTGTATATCGAGTAAAGGATGAAGGAAGGAATGCACCTTTGAAGCCCCATCGCAGGAAAATCGCGGCGACCGCCGTCGCACTCTACGCTATGCTTATTTTGTTTTTTTATGTTTATTGCGTTCGATAGAACCGACCGTCTCAGCAGCGAATCTACGTTTATGCTCGTGCCGGAGTACCCGCCGCTGCGTTTTCCGGAGCCGACTTTTTTCTGGCTGTTCGATTTTGGCAACGTCGCTGCCTTTATTCCATTCGGCATGTTGATTCCCTATTTATGGCGATGGTCCTTCGGCAGGTTCTTCTTCGTCTTCGTACTCTCCATTACCGCCCTGGAGACGCTCCAAGCCTTGACTCGACTGGGTTCGTTCGCCATTGACGACATTATTTCCAACACGCTGGGCGCTTCGATCGGATATGCGGCTTGGCGATTCGGCTTTCGCTCCGGGCACAAGGCACGGCAATGGACGAGAGCTGTTCTGGGTGCCGTCGCGCTGCTGATCGTCTCCACGTTTGTTTCGGAAGGGATCGAAGCTTTTTTCAAAAAAAAAGGAAGGCCCGTTCCAAGCCGTAAGCGTTCCGGCACAACCGAATGCGGCGGCAGGAACACCTTTGCCCGTTTTTTCAATCGGAGGCGAATCGATATCGCCCCGGTACAACGCCATTACCGCCGTTCCGTCCGGCAGCTACACGTGGAAGCTTGGACAATTGAAAAACGTGCGCTTTTTCGCGGAATTCGGAATACCGGACGACAAGGCGCATGAAGGCAGCGTTTCCCTTTTCGCGGACGGCAAGCCATTCTTAGAATACAGCGCCGCATATATTACGGGAATGGAAACGATCGAAGTCCCCTTCGAGCGGATCGAGGAGCTTCGGATCGTCTTGGAGGGCAATGCGGTCCTGTGGGACGTAGGCTATCGCAGGATGCAGCATTGGTGGGAATAATATAGCGAACCGAACGGGACAGCGCGGAAACATGGAAAGGCTGCCCGAGCCTCAAGCTCGGCAGCCTTTCTTTCGTGTATAACGCCATGCATATCGCCTTATAAAATTTAGCCTAACGCCTTTAGCAGGGCGAGTGCTTCCTCGTGATCCGGCTCGAGCGTAAGCGCCCGTTGCAAATACGTTCGCGCCTCGTCCTCCCGCTCCATTTCCAGGCTGCAGATCGCCAGGCAAAAGTAAACGGTCGACACCGGATCGTCGTCGAATTGCGCCGAAGCGTCGAGCAGCGGCTTGGCATCCGCGTACATGTCCATCTCGAACAGGATCAGGCCGGCGTCGAGCGCCAGATCGTAACGTTGCGGCATCCGATAGAACGACGTCCACATCCGCAGGATGCCGTCGCGCAAATCAAGCTTCTCCTCGTCATTGGCTCCCTCCAGCAAGCTGGAGATGCGTTTGGCGGTCTGGATGAACCACTCCGCGTCATAGCCGCCAAGACGCCAAAATGCGAGAATTTGCTGAAGACGCAAATGATCGATCTCGCGGTCGACCCAAAGCTTCAGGCTGAAAAAATCGTCCGGCCCGAACTTTGCGACGCTCTTGCGATATGCGACTCTGGTGTTCACGTAGCGCTTGGGCGATTCCAGCATGAGGAGGCACGCCACATTGATGTTGTTATAATGATGCTCGGTAAAAAGCGCTTCCGCGCCTCTGCCCTCGAAAACGTGCTGGATCGCGTGATAATTCGCCGTCAGGGAGATGCTGCCGTGGTGGACAAGCTGCGGCGGCTCCGCGAATCGCCAGTTGTCCAGCCGGTGGTCTCCCTTGTCGGCCGTGATCATGGCGAAGCCGGCTTGCGACAACTGCCCGAGCCGCTCCAGGCAGCGCAGGCCGATCTCGGGAAACAGGACGTGCGAATCTTCGAGCTCGCGCTGATACAGCGCGATCGCGTCGCGGTACGGGTAGCGATCGTCCTCGAACCTAGGCGCCAGACTGTATTCGTAGGCAAGCGTCAGCCGCTTGAGCTGCTCCGATACGGTCAATCCCGGTTCGGGAGCGGCTTCGCCGACGACGACGTTGCAATCGTAGACGCGGCCTTCGCCGATATAGATGAGCTCCTGCGGAATGGCGTCAAAAAAAGTAATTCGCGACGACAATCAAAGGCTGCCGAAGCTGTCCCGGCACGATCTTGTCGCCGGAGACGATCAAGTTAAGCTCCGTATCGCGCTCGGCGTCGAACGTCGCGAAGTCAAGCATGCCAGCCTCGATAAAAGGCGCAAGCGCCGGGTGCGCGCGCCAGCCTTCCACGTTTTTGAGGGCGAGGTCGGTCATGACGTACCGCAAAGGCGGCAGCGCGACCTGCGCATAGTTCTGAAGAAGCGTCAGCTCATGCAGCACATGGTACGCGAGGCGTCCGGCGCCGGCGCCCAGCTCGACGAGGGTTACCGCCTCCTCCATCTCTCCTTGCGCCGCCCGGTCCTGCAAAAAAGCCGAAGATCAACTCCGCGTAGACCGCGCCGACCATCGGATTGCTCGTTATATATTGCGGGACCTGATCGTTGTTCCATGCCTTTAAGCCAAGCTGTTCGTAATAAGCGCGCTGCAGCTCCCACAGGGGTGCTTCGCTGAAGCGGTATTTCTGATTTTCCGTCGCTGCCATGCCGAGTTAACCTGCTTCCGTTTGATTTATGAGTCGTGGGGACTTTACGTCTTGGGCTTGCCATGCGAACCTCTGCGGGCAGCGCGAGCGTGATCTGATAGCCGCGCGACCGAGCGCTGTGCAGCACGTCGAACACGACGATTGCGCGACAGCGACGTCAGTTTCGTCTGACGCTCCTTTTTTAGTTCCTTCGACCTTAAGCTCGATCTTTCCATCGATCTTATATGAAAATTTCCTTGAAATCGTATGCGGCCTCGATCAGCGGGAATGCCGCGGCGGCTTGCTCGATGAGGGCTTGGACTTGCACGTCGTCATACCTGGCGCTGATGTGGCTGACGACGAGCCGCTTGGCTCCGGCAGCGGCTGCGGTTTCCGCCGCCTGCAAAAACGTCGAATGCCCGTATAGCGCCGCCTTTTCCTCCAGTCCGATACCGAACGTCGCTTCGTGGACGAGCACATCGGCGCCTTGAGCCAGTCGTGCCGCGTTTTCGCACTTTACCGTATCGCCTAAGATCGTAACGATCCTGCCGGTCGCGCCCGGCCCTACGGCGTCCGCAGCCCGAATAACGGCGCCGTCGGGCAGCGTGATATCCTCGCCGCGTTTGAGCTTGCCGTATAGCGGACCGGGCGCCGCCCCGCGGCTGGCCAAATATGCCAGATCAAGCTGTCCCGACCTCGGATGCTCCTCGATCCGGAAGCCGAAGCTGCGCACGCGATGCGAGAGCTCTCCGGCAACGATCCTGAATCGCCCGTCGTCGAACGCCTCGCCGTCGCGATCGAGCTCGCGGATATCGAGCTCGTAGTTCAAATGCGCTTCACTGTAATGCAGAACGCCTTCGACATACGCGCGCAAACCCGGCGGACCGTACAACTCCAGCTTGTCCGCGCCTTCAAAGTACGTCCGGCTGCTTAATATGCCGGGCAATCCGTATAGATGGTCTCCGTGCATATGCGTAATAAAAATCCGGTTCAGCTTACCCAGCTTCAGCTTGGACCTTAGCAGTTGATGCTGCGTGCCCTCGCCTGCGTCGAACAACCAAAACCGGTTTTGATTTTCCGGGAAGACGAGCGCGATCGACGTCACGTTGCGGTGAGCGGTCGGCCGGCCCGCGCTCGTGCCTAAAAAACAACAGCTTCATGAACCGCACCTCGCTTGGTGTCGCCGACGAACGGCAGGAATAAGGTTTAGGATGCCAAGCGAGCAGCGCTTAAATCCAAATGACCTCATTCGTCAAGGTTCAGCGCAGACGTATCGAGTCCGAGGTACATCTTTTGCAGCAGCGCCTGCAAAGTCTCGATCTCGTCCGCGGTTAAACGGGCCGTCAGCAACCGATTATAATCGTCTAATATCGCTTGCAGCGTCGGCTCGAAGCTGATCGCCCGTTCCGTCGGAAAAAGCCGGTACGAACGCCGATCCTGTTCATCGACCGTCCGCGTCACGTATCCCGCCTCTTCCAACTGCCGGATACAGCGGGTGGTCGTGGCTTTATCGAATTTGACGACGTTCGTCAATTTGTCCTGATTCATGCCGGGCGTCGCCAATATCGCTCTCAGATAGCTGTGCTGCCCCCCGCTGCCGATGTCGTGCGGCTTCAGCTTTTCGGCCAGCTCCCGCTGCGAGATTCGGTTGATCAAAGACATGAGCCTGCCTACCGTGTACGGTCTCATGTCGGGCCTCCTTCCGGCGAAACGATCGAATATTCCTAGCTTAGCGCAATGAAGTTGCTGTCGCAACTAAATTGAGTTAAACTAGCTTTATCTCGAATTTAGTTGCGCCCGCAACCAAGTGTCTGAAAAAGGAAGGTTGGCATGCGATGACCTACCAGGACGATCCGGTTATCCAAAAAAACAGATGGCTCATTCTTATCATTCTTAATCTCTTTACCTTCATGGCGACGCTGGACGGCAGCATCGTCAACATCGCCTTGCACGTCATATCGAAGGAGCTAAGCCTACCCGTCGCACAGACCGAATGGATCGTCACCGCCTATTTGATGACAATCTGTGCGGCCATTCTGTTTTTCGGAAAGCTCGGTGACATCGTCGGCAAAATAAAAGTATTCCGCACGGGCATGACGATCTTTACAGTCGGTTCGCTTTTGTGCGGGCTTAGCGACAGCCTGCCGGCAATCATCGCATCGCGTCTCGTCCAAGCGCTTGGCGCATCGATGACGATGGCGAACAGCCAGGGCATCGTTACCGATATTTTTCCCGGCAGCGAGCGTGGCAGAGCGTTGGGGCTGACCGGCACGTTTGTTTCGCTCGGCATAATCGCCGGTCCCAGCCTTGGCGGGCTTATTTTATCGGGACTCGGCTGGGAATATATTTTTTGGGTCAACGTTCCAGTCGGACTCGCAGCGCTGGCGATCGGCTGGCGCAAGCTTCCCGCCGACTTGAGCAAACTCAAAGTCAAGATCGACGCGGCCGGCAGCGCGCTGTTCACCGTCTTTATTTTGCTGCTTTTTGCAGGACTGCTGCTCGGGCAGCAATATGGTTATTCGCAGCCATGGATCTTAACCTCGCTTGCGGCTTCGGCGATCGTATTCGTTTCCTTTATCCGTTTCGAGAAAAGAACCCCGAACCCGCTGCTTCGGCTCTCCATGTTTCGTAATCCGCTTTTTTTCGCTCAGCATTTTATGCGGGTTTCTCGTGTTCGTCTCGAACGCCTGCTTCAACATCATCGCACCCTTTTACGTGCAGGACATTATTGGATTGACGCCGTCCCAGGCCGGATTACTCATGATGCTGTTCCCGATCGTCATGGTCGTCGTCGCGCCTCTCAGCGGCGCCCTCTCGGACAAGATCGGATCCGAGCTGCTGACGTTTTTCGGCCTCCTCGTACTGATCGCCGCCCAGTTGGGCATGGCCGCGCTCGGCCAGGACAGCTCGATTGCGCTGGCAGGCACGTGGATGGCGCTTCTGGGCCTGGGCAGCGGCTTGTTCCAGTCGCCAAACAATTCATTGATCATGTCCAAGGTGCCCAAGACCCAGCTAGGCATCGCAGGCAGCATTAACGCGCTGACCCGCAACATCGGCATGGTCGCGGGCATTACGCTCGCGACAACCACGCTCTTCGGCGTCATGAGCGTAAAAGCCGGCCGTCGGGTGCAGGACTTCGGCTCCGCCAGTCCCGATCTGTTCCTCGCGGGCATGCGCGTCGTATTTTTGACGGCATCCGTCATCTGCATGACCGGCGCGCTGTTAACCGGCTGGCGCCTCTGGTCCGCCCGCCGCAGTGCCCGCGCGAAGACGCTGAACGCTTAGCGCGACCTTCAGGATGCGTGCCGCGGTTCGTCAATTTTCTCCTCGCTTAACGGCAAAAAAGCATGGCGCTGTCCGCCATGCTTTTTCTCATGCCTCCAAGCCGCCTGCGGTATCTTTAGCCGTTTCGTCCAACGAAGACGCAGCCTTACGGATCGAACCGTATGTCTGCCAGACGCCGTAGCTTACGAGCAGCATAATCGCCGGGAGAAGATCGAGCCGGTATCGCGTCTGAATCTCGATGACCAAATGTACGCCTGCGTAAATCAACAACAGAAGGATATACAGGAGCGGCCCCCCTGTACATCCCGGCTCTCCATAACGCAAGCAGAGCAAATAAAGCAAACCCGCAAAAAAACGACGTATTGCGGCCGTTCGGCCTTGCTGAGCGACCGCTCCAGCTGGTTCCGACCGCTCCCTTCAAGACTCCAGTAAGCCGACGAATCACCGCTTCCCCACATGAGCGCCAGTTTCCTGCCCATTAAAGCCACGACCTGCGCTTTATCCTCGAGTCTCTCCTTGATTCGCAGAAGCTCCGCGCGATGCCGTTCATCGCCGAACGCAAAGCCGTTCGCGTACTGCGCATCCTCTTTGTTCCAGCCCCCCGTTGGCGTCGGCGTTAAGTCCAACCATGAACTTCCAATACTTATCTCCATCCGACAAGGCGTGCTGCGTGACGCCCGCATTGTGAAGCGAGACGTTCGCGGCCCATTGAATGGCGGCATAAATGCCGATCATCGCGACCAGCATGCCCGCTTGCCTCCAGGCTTTTCTCCTTCTTCCCTCGCGAAGCTTTTTCCACACTTCCAGCATGGCGAACAAAACGATGCCCACGATATATACGACGCCGATCGGCCGGATCAACTGACCGGCTCCGATGGCGAGCCCCGCCCACAACCAGGACAGCAGCGAGCCTCTCCGTTTGAGCAGCAGCGAACATCCGAGGAAAAACAAGAAGACGGATAAATGCTGGTTCGTAAGCACCGAGCACATCAAAATGTTCGGCAAATAAAAAGCGTAAAAGCACGAAGCGATTCTCCCGCACGTCTCGTTGAACAATCGAGCGCCCGTGAAATAAAGGATCACGGCGGTACCCATGTTGAAGGCGGCTCCGATCACCTTCAAAGCGACCAAAGAATCTCCAAATATCCGGATGATCATGGCTTCGTACATCGTAAATCCGAGCTGATAGGGAAAACTCGTAAAATAGGCCGATTCCGCAAAATCGAACTTCCCTGAAGCCGCTTCGCGCGCCGCCTCGTACAAAAAAAGAAAATCCGAGCGGGGCGGCGCCTGGTTGAACAGGATCCAACCGATTCGGACGCCCAGGCCGATCGCGACAAGCAGAACCAGAAACGCGTTGCGCCCAGGCCGTCGGTTCAGCACATGCGCGATCAACAGCGCTACAAGCGCGCAACAAACGGTCGAGGCAAGCGTTTGTGCGAACGAGCCGTAAGCATCCACCGTAAACACGAACGACGAAATAAAAATAATAGCCATAAACAGGCTGCCTATCGTAAGAAACAACCGCGCTCCATACATGTAAGACACTCCCAATAGCGCATTCGGGAATCAAAATCGTCTGCGCCTATCTTCTATTGGAGTCTAACACACTAACCTCGCTATTAGAAATTTTGTGCGTCCGCCAGGACGGAAGATGCCCTTTTCGCCCATTAAAACGATATCCCCGTCGCTCAGGAGCAAATCAATTCCAAGCGAGCGCCGCTTATTTTCGACGATAGCCGGCTAATGACTATGTAAATAATGGTTGCATATCGGCGACCCAGGTTCAACAGACGCAAAGCGAGGCAGAAAGCTTCGCCGATGCGTTTGACCGGTCCAACGAATCGAACGGACGCCGTACCGCTTGCGTACGAGCTCGGGTTGCGTAATCGTGCGAATACGGCCGCACAGGGATAGCAGCGAAGCGAACCCCTCCGTTCGTACGTTCACGCGAAAGCAGTATTCGTCCAGGTAAGCCTGCAAATGCTTGGGTCCGATGCCGCCGAACGTCCGCGCCAGCCAACCGATCGCGCCGCGCCAGACGACTCCCAACGCCGTCACGCCCTCGCAACCAGACGCCTTGACGACCTCGATGCGCCGATGACCCGCTTTGTCCTCTGCCGCATGCCGCCACAAAAATCCGCCGAACGAATCGGCGGCGAACGCACGGCGACTGAATGCGTCGGCGGACATTCGCTTGATCTTAACCCTCCGCCAGCGCTCCGCTAACCGGGTCGATCGAAGCGCCGGCAACGGCGGGCTCTTCCCGGTATGTCAGCGGATCCGCGGGACGGTTCGTCGCAGGCCGCGCATAAAAGTCCCCCCAACAACTGCAGATCTCCGATCAACGGCCGGCCCTCGTCGTGCACCTGGATCGCATAGCGAAGCTTGTGATTGATCAGCCAGGCGGTCTTGTACGTCACCTGGATCAGCTCCGACAACAGCTTGGCCGATATGCCGGTCTGCATCAGATACAACGCATGAAACCACTTCACGAGCGGCGTACGGGTGCCTTCAAGAATCGTGCCGGCCGTCAGCGAGGTCTGGCGAGCGCACGAGCGGCACTCGAACAGCCGCGGGCCGCGCGAACCGATCCGATAAAAGTCGGGTCCCCCGCATCGCGGACAACGAAAGCCGTCAGGCCACTTCGCACGAAAAAGGGCGGTCTCGCAATCTTCTTCGCAAAAAGTCGGCGCCTGCTCGCATATCCGGTTCGAAGCACTCATGACGTTCCCCCCAAATAAATAAGATCATATGTTCCCATTATACCTGTTTATTCCATGGATTGCAAATCCTTATTTACCTGTGCGAAAGGGATACCGGTGTTATGGTTTCATGAAATGCTGGATCAGTATTTGACCTGTACGAAAGGGATAGCGTTGTCACTGTCCTATCAGCACTTCCCCTGTGCGAGGGGGGATATCGTTGTAATTTGAAAAATAGAGGATATTGCGGAGTCTCAGCGTTCGGAAAAGTCGAAATCGTCCATTAATGCGAAGCAGTCTGCGGACAAATTAAAAAACCCGCTTGCGCGGGTTCGAATTATTCTTCCGTATCGACGTTGTGATAAACTTGCTGAACATCTTCGAGATCTTCGATCGCATCGAGCATTTTCTCGAACTGGGCTTGGGCATCGTCGGTTAACGTCACGTAGTTCTGAGGAATCATCGACAGCTCCGCGACGGCGAATTCGGTTATGCCGGCCTGCTTGAACGCCTCTTGCACCGCATGAAATTGCTCGGGATCGGCGTAAACGATAACGGTATCGTCTTCTTCGACCACATCGCGGACGTCGACGTCCGATTCAAGCATCAGTTCGATCACTTCGTCTGCGGTTTTGCCGGAAACGCCGATGACCGCGGATGCGTCGAACATATAAGCGACGGAGCCGTTTACGCCCATATTGCCGCCGTTCTTGCTGAACGCGGCGCGTACGGCGGAAGCCGTACGGTTGACGTTGTTGGTGAGCGTGTCGACGATGACCATCGAACCGTTCGGCCCGAAGCCTTCGTATCTCAGCTCGGAGTAACTCTCCTCGGAAGATCCCTTTGCCTTGTCGAGCGCCCGGTCGATGATCGCTCTGGGGACATTGTATGTTTTCGCCCGTTCAAGCACGACCTTGAGCGCGCGATTCGCTTCCGGATCCGGCTCGCCCTTCTTGGCCGCTACGTAGATCTCGACGCCGAATTTGGCATATACGCGACTTGTATTCGCGTCCTTGGATGCTTTTTTCTCTTTAATATTGTTCCATTTGCGTCCCATGCTTCTACCTGCCTTATCTCGATATAAAAAAGCCGCTTAGGCAATATTCTGATAGGACGGTATGCGAATGTCAAGCTTGGCATGAATGGAAGAGCAATTCGTCAAGAACCCGCATGGTCGCCATCAACTGGTCGAGCGGCGCTCTGCCGGCAGAGAGCCGAAGCGCGTTTTCCTCCGGCGTATCACCATGAACCGCATTCAGCCGGAGCGAATCGAAGCCGAAGCTGCCTCCGGAAATCAGATGCATGCCTGTCGGCGCAGCGCTCGCGCACGCATCGATGCGCGCTTGATAGGCTTTTTCGGACAGCTCACCGTGCAGTCTGATGTAGAAAACGGTGCCGATCCAATGCTCTCCCTCCAACGTAAAAGCGTCGGAGGCGTTAACGGATAAAAAATAATCTTTGATCCTGCCTTGTTTTTGCAGATAACGCAAATAGGCATTCATCCAATGCGCGTTACGATTGAGGCGTCCAAGCCGCGCTTCGATCGTCGAAAAGTCGGGAGCGGGCAGTTGACGAACGTGGAGCGGGCTCGCCCCTGCGTCCAGTATGGACAACAGCTCGACCCACCTTGCGCGATGCGACGCCTCCAACATCGCTTGGCCGCAGGCGACCAAATATCCGACGTTCGCAAGATCGAAGCCGTATTGCAGGTACTTGATGCCGCTCTCCACGCTCACAAGCACGATGTGCGAAGGCAATTCGTTCGCATAACGCTGGAACATCCGATTGGAGATGGAGGTCAGCGTCCTGTCCACCACTACAAATAGCCTTTCATTCCCGCAAGGCTGATGGCGGCGCAAACAATCGAACAGTCTGTCCAGGTCTACCGGCGGCCTGACAGGCCAGCACTGTCCGGGATCGACGATGAGGCATCCGATCTTTTGCGACGACTCGAGAATGCCGTATATTTCGTCGGGGGCTGCCACCCTGACGTCTTCCAGCAAAGTTTTTGCAAGTTCAACGCCTTCGCCATAGAAGCCGGATTGAATAATGCAAGGCAGACGCCGTTCCGAAAACGTACGAAACGCCGCGATGGCGAGCTCCAGCGCTTTCATGCCCGAAGTGGTCAGAAAAAGCGAGCTGCGGCTCAGCAAACCGTCCGGCATGCCGTAAAACGCTCGCAGCGCGGCATCCTCGTATGCTTTTACCGCCTCGCTGCCATAGCAGCGCTGGTAGGTGCCCTCCTCCGTCTGCGCAAACCCCGCTTCGTCGGTCAACGTCTGTCGCCCGCTGTGCGACTGCTTGCCGGGCGTTTGCCAGTCGCTGCCCGATACGATTCCGCCCAGCTGTTTGTATAGCTTGCGAATTTCGTATTTTAACGTTAAATAATCGTCCCAGGTCGACTTGGCCGGTCGTTCGATGAACGACGACGCTCGGCTGTCGAGCGTATCCACTTGGCGCGCGAAGGCGGCAGCCAGCTCGCGTTCGAAGGGGGCATCGGGATAAATATCGTTAAAATAAGCGAGCTCGCGCCGAATGCCTTTGAGCAGCCAATGGAGTTCCTCCGCATCCGACCGACGGTCGGCATCGCCGATTCGCGCGAGCGTGCCGGCAGCCGAAGCGTCTAGCGGTTGATTGTCCGCGATGCGGCGCCAGTCCCATGCGTTTGGATCGAGAGCCGTTTCCGAATAAGGTACCCCGCTGGACATGATTCGCTTTCCTCCTCGCGGATTAACGTTAGAATGGACTCTTTTACCCTTTCGCAAACTGCTGCAAACGCCAACGAGAGGTCCTTCCGGACCTCCGAATGCGGATAAGTGCGGCTTTATCCTTTCCAAAACTGCCGATAGCCTTCGTATTAGCCTTTGGCAGGCTGCGCGTCTTCTTTAGGGCGAATCAGGAACAGGGTCAGAAGCGCAGCCGCAAACGCGCAGGCCACCATGACCCAAAAAAACAGCGGTATGGATTGCTGCATCAGGACGGAAGCCGCCGGCGGGCCGCCCGCTACGCCGACGAAACGCATGCTGCTGTAAAAGGAACTGATCGACCCGCGCTGTTCTTTTTCGATGCCTTCGGTGACAAAGGCGTCCAAACATGGCAGAGCGGCTCCGATACCGAGTCCGGCCGCGCTAAAAAGCGAGATGCGCCCAACCGTCACATCCCACAGCAAACATCCCGCAACGGCAAGCGCCGTGATGAAAAAGCCGATGGTTACGGTCCATTTCATCAACTTTTTACGTCTGCCGATCCATTTACCGGCCGCAAAGGAAGCTGCGCAAAGAACGGCTAGCGGGATGGCCAGCACCAGCCCTTTAAGGATGCCTTTCATCTGGTGTTCCTTCTCGAGCGTTTCGGACAAATAAAACAAAAGACCGAAAAGAATGAACATCGTAAAGCAAATGACGATAAACAACGCCGTCAGCCAGCGGGCTTTTTCCTTGTAAAGCTCCCATACGGTACGAAGAAACAATTTGGGACTCGGCGGCTTCTCCTTTTTCTCTGTTTTCGGAGGACGGACGAGCCACAGCACCAGGACGATTGAAACGGCGCAAAGTACGGGAATCGACCAAAACGGCGTACGCCAAGCGATGAGGGCGAGCGCCGATCCTAAAATCGGACTAAGTACTTTTCCGAAGGTATTAAACGTCTCGATGAGGCCCAGTCCCGTGCTGATCCGCTCCTCGTCCTTGAACATATCTCCGACGAGCGGCAGCACGATCGGCATTGCGCCAGCGGCGCCGATCCCCTGCAGCGCGCGCCCGGCGAGCAGCAGGCCGTAGCTGTTCATGCCCGCCGCCCAGATGCAGACGCCTCCGCCAGCGGCAGCCAGGATCAGACTCGGAATGATGATTCGTTTGCGGCCGATCCGGTCGGACAAATATCCGGCCACGGGGATCAGGATGATCGCCATGATCGAATAAACGGTAATGACCAGGCTCGACTGAAGCGCGGATATGTTGAGCGCCCGCTCGATCGCAGGGAGAACGGGGATCAGCATGGAGTTGCCTAACGTCATGATCAGCGGGATGGAGGAAAGCGCAAGGAGTGCCGCGGTTTGTTTACGGTCTTGGGCATGCTTCATTTTCGGCAACCTTCTCCTCATCGTCGAAGTGATCCGTACATCAGCAAATGATCCTCGAATACTGTTTGCATCTAAAGGTCGATCCATACATGACGCCGCGTTCGGCCTGCCCGAAAACGCAAAAAGCCGGCTAAACCGGCTTTCAAAGCAATTTCCACTTGCATATCAAGCGTAACGTATGGCCGTTCATCTCGGCGGTCAAGAGGCCCCCCATCTTGCTCATCAGACCCCGCGCGATAGATAAACCAAGTCCCGAGGCAACGCCCGAACGGGAGGCATCCGCCATATAGAAACGGTTGAACAACAGCTCCGTATCCGTCCCGCTCAGCTGCGGGGCTTCGTTCGAGAGCGTGAAGATCGCCGCGTCCGAACGGACCTCCAGTCTGACGCCAAGCGTGCCGCGCGCGTGTCTGATCGCGTTGACGACGAGATTTTCCACCACTCTCCGCACCGCGGATTCGTCGGCTAGAACCGTTATGCTTCGCATGTCCAATTCGAATGACGGCGCCAGCCCCTTTTCCGCCATCTCGTCGTGAAAGCCCATCAGGATGTCCGGCAAGAGCTTGTCGAGCCTAAGCTTCGACGGCTTCAGCGTATAATCCGTTGAATCGATCATCGCCAATTCGTAGAAATCGTTAAGCAAAGCTTGGAGCCGCAACGTCCGTTTGCGAATGACGCCGATCGCTTCGTCACGCTCTTGGGCCGACAGATCGCGCGAATCGAGCATCTGGATATACCCGAAGATGGAAGTGAGCGGCGTACGCAAGTCATGCGAGATGTTGGCGACCGCCTGCCTGAGCTCTTCTTCGGTGCGTCCGCGTTCCGCGTTTGCCCGGACGATCAGATCCGTATGCCTGTTGATCTCCACCGCGAGCGCTTCCAGATCTCGATCCGGTATCCCCATCGTGAGCTTGGCGGCAGTTTCGCCGTCGTTGTAACGCCGAACCAGCTTCGTTAATCCGCGGATCTCTCGTTTCAACAAAAGCAGGCGCAGCAGACAGATCGCCGCCGCGAGCCCCGCGACGATGACGAATACGAGTCCCATGCGCCCGCCTCCTTTCGCAATGCGTTATCGGATTTCTTTGCGTCTGAATATGGCGACCGCAACGGCCCCAAAGGCAATAGCCACGAGCAAGGGAACGTATAAGCTCTCTGCAAAAAAAAGCTGCGCTCATTTGGGGATCCGCATAATGATTAATCAAGTTAAATATCGAATGCTCGTAAAGGGTCTCGACGAACGGAATATGCCTGCCGGCCATCACATAAAGGCCGTCCGCAAAAAAGTAAAATACGAACGCGAATCCGATCGTCTTCCCGCTGTCCGTAAGCAGCGTCGCGATGGCGCCGGTCAAAGCCGCAAAGGCGGCTGCGAACGCGAGCGTCAGGGCGAAAGATTGAATTAGATATTCCGATTCCGATACGCCCGGCAGATCTCCCAAGCCGAACAGCATTGTGCCAAGCGCAACGTTCACGGCCGGGAAGACGAGCGCGGTCAGCATGGATCCGAAAACGAATACGATCATTTTAGCCACGATATATTTTCCTCGGCCGTAGCCGGAAGCAACCGCGCGTTTGATCGTCCCCGTCGAATATTCGCTCGAGATGTAGAAGCCGGCCAACACGCTGAGTCCGATCTTGATGATATAGTTGTTGCCCCCCATCGCCGAGGTCAGCATATCGAGTCCGGTCGTGCCGGAAAGCGCGCCGCCGTCGTTGGGGTCGTCGAAATAGTTGAGCAGCACGTATGCTGCTGCCGAGAGAAACAAAAGCGACAGCAGCAGCCAAAACGAACGGTTCCGCAATAGCTTGTACCATTCCGATCGAAGCAGATTAAGCATGTTCGCCGCCTCCGATCCGCGACGTGAAGTAGCTCTCCAGGTCTTCGCCCATCGGCATGAATTGTTCGAGCGCGAGCCCCTCGCCGACCAGCGTCGACGAGACCGACGCCGGACGATCCAAATACGCGAACAAACGAATGGATCCGTCGTTCGTCACTTCGAATGCCGTCGTGGCCAGTTCCCGCTCGATGACGGCAGCGGCGCGTTCCGGACGATCGACCTTGATATGAATGAACTGCCTGCACTTTTCCTGAAGCTCCCTGCTCGTCAATTGCTCCAGCAGCTTGCCTTTATGGATAATGCCATAGTGCGTGGCCAACAGATGCAGTTCGCTGAGAATGTGGCTGGAGATGAGGATGGTGATGCCCATCTCCCGGTTCAGCTTCGTGAGCAGCTCTCGCATCTCCACGACGCCCATCGGATCAAGCCCGTTCGTCGGCTCGTCGAGAATGAGAAATTCGGGCGAACCGAGCAGCGCGACCCCGAGCGCCAATCGCTGCTTCATCCCGAGCGAGAAATTTTTCGCTTTTTTTCTGCCCGTACCCGACAAGCCGACCAGTTCGAGCGTGCGTCTCACGGCGTCCCGTCCCGGGATGCCTTGCTGCAGACGATGGGCCTCCAGATTTTCGGCAGCGGTCAGCTGCGGGTACAGCGCGGGATTTTCGATGGAGACGCCCATTCGCTTGCGCGCGCGGACCAGCTCCGATCCGCCCGTGGCGCCGAACAGCTCCACCGTGCCGGAGGTGGGGAAGGCGAGCCCCGTCACCAGCTTCATCAGCGTAGACTTGCCCGCCCCGTTCTGCCCGATGAAGCCGTAGATCGTTCCCTGGCGAATGGCGATGTCCACGCGGTCCAGCGCCGTCTGGTTTTTGTACTGTTTGGTCAGTTGATGCGTTCGAAGCACGTATTCGTTCAATTTTGTCAGCCTCCTCTTCCCTTTTCAAGTTTAGAGGCCGACTCATAAGACTTGATTAAGGCGATTCATAAGAAAAGCTTAAGATTTAAGACGATAGCCCATTCCCCAGATCGTCTCGATATATTCTTCCCGGGGATTCGCTTTGGCAAGCTTGTTCCTCAGGTTGCTCATATGGACGTTGACGACGTTCTCTCCGCCGCCGATATAATCCTCTCCCCAAACGCTCTCGAACAAATTCGCTTTGGCGAACAGCTTCTTCGGCGAGGACAGGAGCAGCGCCAGAATGTCGTATTCCCGGGCCGTCAGCGAAAGCCGGACGTCTCCCGCGCATACCGTTTTTGCTTCAGGATCGACCGTCAGATCTTTGTGGCGCAGCAAAGAAGGGCCGTTCGCCGGCGCAACAGACAGCCTCCGGTGCCGGCGAAGCACGGAGTCGATTCGCGCGGCGACTTCTTCGATATCGAACGGCTTCGTAATATAATCGTCCGCTCCCGCCTTGAGCGCCGTGATTTTGGATTGCTGTTCGCCTTTGGCGGAGATGACGATGACCGGACAGCCGTACCGTTCGCCGATCTCCTCCAGAAGCGATTCCCCGCGCATGCCGGGCAGCATCAGATCAAGCAGCACCAACGCCCATTCGCGCTGTTCGAGGTAAAGGGCCGCCTCCGTGCCCGAATAAGCCGGCTGCGGCGCATACCCGCTCGCGCGAAGCACGCTGCAGAGCAGCCGATTAATGTCGTCGTCATCCTCCGCGACCAAGATATGAAGGCGATCCGCCATATTCCGACACTCCTGTTCGACGATCCGAATGATCGCCATAATCGTATGATTTTCGCAAGCGAATAACAAGTGTTGCGCGCGAGAACAACGACAAAAAGCTTCGCGCTCGCGCGAAGCCCCGATCGATAGCCGAACGGTTAATTGCCTATTCTGCTTAAAAATCGATTCATGAGCACCGGCAGCGAGATCAAGATCGGCGGATCGTCGGGACGGGGCGGATACAGCTTCACCTGCTGAGGGGGAAGCCCGCCGAGCAGACCGACGAACAGCGGCGCTCTGGATCGGGTGCGCAGCGTCCGCTGCGGCAAAAGAAAATCCTTGGCCCGCATCTCCCAGGCAACCGATGTCGCCATGAGGTAATAGACGCCGGGTCGAACGTCTCTGAAGGCGAACCTGCCGAGTCCGGGCAGCAGCGTGCCGTAGATCGGCATCCCCCTCCGGTATCGGCTTGGCGAACAAGCCGATCAGCACGAAGCCGTCGAACGGCTCGTCGGCAACGACGGTGCCGGTCACCGACATGCCTCCCGCCTCTGAAGCCGCGGCATGCTCCTGCCAGTCCGACAGCTCGCGGAGCGCGCGCAAGTATCGGACGGCCTCAGGCTCCGACTGGCGGAACTCCCCCGGCGTCATCCCCACCCGCTCGGTGAAGCGCGTCGTAAACGTGCCGAGGCTCTGCTGTCCGATCTCGAGCCCGATCTGCCGGACGGACAAATTGGAGTTGAGCAGCAGATCCTTGGCGCGCTGCAGCCGCAGCGACGAAACGTAATACAGCGGCGGCAAGCCGATCCGTTCCTTAAAAATCCTCGCGAAGTGATAAGAGCTGAATGCGACGTGACGGGCGAGGCGCGACAACGGCAGAGGCTCGTCCAGATTCTGATGAATGTAGGCGATCGCCTCGTCGATCTCTGCATATCGGACGTTCATGTCTTCGGCCCTTTCCATCTCTTGGAATCGTATTCTTTTCCATTTTAAAGGGCTAGGTGCCGTTTTACAACCCTTTTATCGAACATTTGTTCGTTTTATTTAAACTGATCGCTTTTCAAGTTCGCCTCTTGCGGTTCTCCTTCGGCGGGCACGAATCGGAGCGCCGCCGAATTGACGAGGTAGTGGAGCTTGTCAGGGCCCGGGCCGTCGTATCGCAAATAGCCGAGTCGCGTGCCGCCCAGCCTGCTCGCGAGCGCCGTGCGCACGGCGCCTCCCCGATAATCCGCCTCCCTCCGCACCAGGCCTTCGTGCAAAGGCTTCGTAAAGCTGGGCCAGCCCGTTCCAGAGTCGAACTTGTCTTCGGAGCCGAACAGCGGATCGCCCGTCACGATGTCTACATAGATGCCGGGTTCAAATACATTCCAATAGGCGTTGTCGAATGCAGGCTCCGTCGCGCCTTTCTGAGTAACCTCGTATTGAAGCGGCGTGAGCCTTCGCCGAAGGCTCGTCTCGTCCCGCTTCGTCCGCCAAGCGCGCCTGAGGTAGTCCTCGCGTCCCGATCCTTCGGCATACAGTTTGTAATGCCTTACATGCGTCTTGTAATAATGCTGATGCTCGTCCTCTGCCGGAAAAAAAGGTCCGGCGGGGACGATCTCTGTGACGATCCGCGACTTGAACCTTCCGCTTGCGGCGAGCGCCTGCTTGGAAGCCAGCGCCAGCTCTCGCTGCCGCTCGTCGTGGTAGAAGATCGCCGTGCGGTAAGAGCTGCCCCGGTCGTTGAATTGGCCGCCGGAATCCGTTGGATCGATCTGCTGCCAGTAAATGTCGAGCAGACGTTCGTAAGGAAATATTTGCGGTAAAAAGGCGATCTGCACCGCTTCCGCGTGCCCCGTCGTCTCCGTGCCGACCGACTCGTACGTCGGGCGATCCGTATGGCCGCCGGTGTACCCGGAAGTGACGCTGATAATGCCCGGCAGCTCATCGAACGGCTTGACCATGCACCAAAAGCAGCCGCCCGCGAATGTTGCGAGCGCCATCGGCCCTGCGGTATCCGCTGTCATTCGCCATTCCCCCTTCTTCTTCCGATGCCCGCGGCCGACATGGTTAGATGCACAAGCTATCCCGTTTCATCCGCATAAAATAGTAACAAACCTGGAGCGTGGTCGCAGTCACCGGCCAGGCGATGCGTTCAAACGGCGTCGGTTCGAAGCCGTATATCGTTATCCTATACGATTCGGCCCGTCGAATAAAGGAGGTGATCGGCTATGGCGGTTCGGCCGAAAGCGCGGTCGCGCAAGCAGCTGCCAGGATACTGCGGACAGCCCGTATGCGTTTTGATGAAGGATGGGACCTATTACGTAGGGCTGATCGGAGAAATCAAACGCGGAGAGCTAACGCTATCCGGCGTGCGCGGAAAGGAAAAATGGAATCCGCAGGCGGCGAAGCGTTCCTGGCAAAAAGCGAAAATCAGCGCGCTTGGAGCGGCGGCGGCTCCTGCCGCTGCGGAAGTTCCGGTCGCGGCGGCCGGCTCAGGCGTCGCGGGTGCCGGCGGCGTCGGCCAGGGCCTCGGCTTGGGTGGACTCGGGGGCATCGACGACCTCATGGGCTTCATGCAGAAGGCGCTGCCGCTTATGAAGATGGGCATGGACATGATCAAGACGATCATGCCGCTCATGGGCGGATTGAAGATGTAAGACGGCCCCTGCCCCGCTATCGAACGAAAACAAGGGAGCGAACCGTCCCGCGCGGACGATCGCTCCCTTGTTTTCAGTGCCCTTTTTTTGCGAATCTGCTTGTCGTGGTCCTCGCCCCACTCCTTGGCCTTGGCCGTGGCGATCGAGATCGCCCGCTGCTCGGAGTAGCCGTCCTTCAACAGCTCGTTGGCGATATCGATCGCCTTGTTGCGAACGGGCGCCATGAAGTTTTTGAGCGAGTCGGGGTAATCGTCCTTGTCCCATGGCATAGCCATCCCTCCAGTCGTTGCGTCTTCTAATCTTTTGGACGTACGCGAACGGATTGAATCAGTCCGGCGCAGCGCTCGCGCAGGTTCCGGTTCAGGAAAGCTTCAAGCCAGGATCTCCTCGATGCGGTCGATCGTCTCCTGCGAGAGCGAGACGCCGGACGCTTTGACGTTTTCTTCGAGCTGGGACGTCTTCGTGGCCCCCCACGAGCGCGCTTGCCACGCTCTCGTGCCTCAGAATCCAGGCGATCGCGAGCGTCGACAGCGACAGGTCCAATTCCTTGGCGACGGCGTCGAGACGCTCTACCTTTTGCAGATGCGCATCGGTCAGGAAGCCTTTGATCCACATGTTCGTCTTCGGGTCCGCCGCTCGGCTGTCGGCCGGCAGCTGCTGACCCAGCCTGTACTTGCCCGTGAGCGCACCTTGCGCAAGCGGCGAAAACACGACCTGGGACAGCCCGTTCTTCTCGCTGACCGGCAGGACGTCGCGCTCGATATTGCGGTAAAACATATTGTACTGGGGTTGATTGACGACGATTCGGTCCAGCAAGTATTTGTCCGCGACCTGAAGCGCTTCTTGAATCTGCGCGCCCGTCCATTCGCTGACGCCGACGTATAGCACCTTGCCCTGCCTTACGAAATCCTCGATCGTCCGCAGCGTCTCTTCCAGACGCGTATCCGGATCGTAGCGGTGGCAGTAGAATATGTCTACGTAATCCTGCTTCAGTCGCTTGAGGCTGGCGTTCAACTGCTCATAGACGTGCTTGCGGGACAAGCCGCGGTCGTTCGGACCTTCGCCCATCGGCCAGTAAGCCTTCGTCGCCAGCACGTACGATTCGCGCGGGTAACGGGGCAGCACCTCGCCAAGCATGCGCTCCGCCTCGCCCCGTTCGTATACGTTTGCCGTATCGATGAAGTTGATGCCGAGCTCGAATGCGCGGTCGACGAGCTTGGCGCCCGTATCCTGTCCGACGGTGTGGCCATAGGTCATCCAGCTGCCGAAGCTGATCTCGCTGACTTTTAAGCCCGTAGGGCCCAACTTTCTGTACTTCATAATCAAACACCTCTTTCGCCCGGTATGAACACGCGTTTATAAGTGTATCACGTCTATCTGTCGCTATTCAAACGCCGGCGGACGCGCGAAAAGGAGAAGAGCGGGATACCCCTGCTCTTATAAGGCCGATGCCGCCGTCTGTTTCTCCGGCAAGGGCGTCTCATACGCGGGCGAGACCGGCAGGCGCAGCGAGAATGCGCTCCCCTTCCCCCTTTTTGCTTTGCAGAGACAGCGTCCCGCCGAGCAGCGTCGCCAGCTGCAGGCTGATCGACAGCCCGAGCCCAGTCCCGCCAAACCTGCGATTGATAGACCCGTCCTCCTGCCTGAACGCTTCGAAAATGAGTTCCTGCTTGCTCTGCTCGATGCCGACGCCCGTATCCTTCACCGTGAAAACGACATGGCCGATGCCTTCTCCGTTTGCCTGACGTTCAGCCGTGACGATCAAAGCGACAAAGCCGCTATCCGTGAATTTAATGGCATTAACGAGCAGATTGCGCAAGATCTGGCCCAACCGCAGCCCGTCGGACAGCAGCGTCTGCGGTACGTCTTCGTTCACCTGAAGACGAAGCTCCAGATTTTTCACTTCGGCGAGCGGCTTCATCTGGCGATGCAGCAGCTCCACCGTGTCGCTTAGGGACAAGATGTCCAACACGATATCCATTTTTCCGGCTTCCACCTTGGACAGATCCAAAATATCGTTGATCATGTGGAGCAGCTGTTCGCCGGACGCATGGATGATGTTCGCGTACCGGCGATTGTCTTCGACAAGGGCGTCGTCGGATTCGCCGATCATCTGCGACAGCAAAATAATGCTGTTGAGCGGGGTCTTCAGCTCGTGAGACATATTGGCCATGAACTCCGACTTGTACTTGGAAGCCTGAAGGATCAGCTCGGCCTTTTCCTCCAGCATTTTCTGAGACTCCAACAGCTCGCGCGTCCGTTTTTCCAGCGCTTCGTTCGTCAACTTCAACTGGACGGCGCGTTGTTGGTCCAGGAAGAAGTCGCGAATGATAAAAAAGGAAAAAGGTGCCGAGCAGAACCGTAACAGGCAATGTATACGGCATCATATGCGTCGCGTAAGCTACGCGATCGAGCGCGCCGTACGCAAGAATGCCCGCCACCTGCAGCGCGTTTATTGTCAATAGCGATATCGTCGCCTTGCGCAGGTACCCCCACTTCGGCCTGCGCCGAAACAGGCTGACAATCGCGGCGCCGGCGACGCCCAGCGTCGATATGTTGCAAAAAGCGGTAAAGGCGGACGCGGACATCCCGTTCACGCCGAACCGCGCCAAGGCGATGCCGAAGCCGATGGCAAGGATCGGCCTGGGATCGCGGAAAACGAGCGTGGCGAAAATGATCGGCACGTTGCGCAGATCGAAAATCGCCGATCCGTTGTAGCGAACGCCGAATTTCATGGCGATCCAACCCAGCGCGATAAAGCCGACGACCATCGCGATCTGCTTGACGGCTTCGGACGTATGCTGAAAAACGTATTTGTAAATGAGGTTAAATAAAAAAAGTAAACGTGATCAGGATGGTGATGCTCGTAAAAAAGGCAGCTCCGTTGTCCATGTCACACCTCCCGATTCTTCTAGTTTACATCATAAGAATCGGGAGCGTACAGCCATAAAATGAGGCGGACCGCACGGCTGGCGCTTATTTTAGAAACCGCAATATCGCTTCCAGCGACTGCTGCGGCGTTTTCGCGATCAAGTCGCCTTTCGCCGCCAGCCTCGCTTCGATCGTATGCAGGGTAAATTCGCGGGGGTCGACGTTTTTTCTCACTTCCTCCCAAGTTAAAGGCGTCGATACGGTCGCTTCCGGACGTCCGCGCGGCGTGTAGGGTGCGGACAGACTTTTGCCGGCCGCATGTTGTACGTAATCCACGTAAATCCGGTCCTTCCGGTTTTTGATAAGCCGCTCGATCGTGAACAGCTCCGGATACTTTTCCGACAAATATCGGCCTACGAATGCGCCAGCCTTGCGCAGCTCGTCAAAGCTGTAGCCCCTCCGCACGGGAATGACGATCTGCACGCCGGTGGCGCCGCTCGTCTTGGGCACGGAGTCGATGCCCATACCATCAAGCGCCTCGCCGATGAGCGACACCGCCTCCATGAGCCGATCGCGGAGCGATTCGCTCGGATCGATGTCGAGCACCCATTCGGCCGGCTCCTCGCCGCCAACGAATTCGAACGAAGGATGAAATTCGAGCGCGGCGAGATTGCCCATCCACAGCAGCGTGGGCAGCGAATCGGCAACGATGTAGCGTACCTGGTCTTTGACGGCCGTCCGTACGAATTCCGGCAGCGGATGCGGGGCGTTTTTCTGGTAAAAAGCTTTTCCTCCGGCGCCGTCGGGGTAACGGATCGCGGTCATATAGCGGTTTTTGCAATAGGGGAGCAAGTAAGGCGACAGCGCGACGAGCTTCTGCAAATACATCGCTTTGTGAATGCCGGCTTCGGGCCACATAAGCTTGTCCGGGTTCGTCACTTCGATCTGGAAGCCTTCCACTTCGATCGAATAGCGCTCCGCCGCGCTCATAACGGAATCCCCTCCAGATCGATCAATTTGGGATGGCGCAGCAAGCCCGCATCCGTAACCTCTCTGCCGCTCACTCTTCCGGCTAGCGGCGTGTCGAGCCATCGAACGTCGGCGCCGCGCAGCCCTTCGGGCAAAGCGTCCCAATAGTCCGCGCGCGTTCGGCCTGCAGGCAGCCCGCGAAGCGCCGCCTTCGCTCTCTCGTTCAAGCCGGACGACACGCGGCCCATGTAGCGATCGCCTTTTCGCATGACGAGGCTCGATACGCGTCCATCCTTCCAAATAATGCCGACGATGTCGACGTCCATATGGTGAACGGTTTTTCGCTTGATCCAGTCATGATGCGCCTTGCCTTCCTTATAGGACGACACCTTCTTTTTGCTCACGACGCCTTCCCAGCCGTTCGTTTCGACCCAACGCCACAGCGCTTCGCCGTCCTCGAACTCGTCCGCGACGTAAAAAGGCGACTGCCAACCCTGCGTCAGGCGCAGGCAGCCGCTCCCTTCGCTCGGCATAGGGAAGCTGCCGCAGGTCCTCGCCGTTCGCCGCCAGCAGGTCGAACAAAATGTATTGAACGGGGTGACGCCGGGCCGAAGCTTCGATCAGCCTGTCGCCGATCAGCTTGCCCCGCTGCTGCATGAGCTGGAAACTGGGCTTTGCGGTGCGCGGATCCAGGATGACCGCTTCGCCGTCGAGTATGTAGTCCCCCCGGATGGCCGGCGAACGCCGCCGTCAGCTCGGGGTAGGAATCGTTTTGCAGCAACATGCGTTTGGAGTACAGCCGGACGCGATCGCCCGCCATCTGGGCAATGAGGCGATAGCCGTCCCATTTCAGCTGATGTATCCAGCCGCTTCCCGTCGGGATGCGTTCCTCCGCGACGGGAGACATCGGGATGAATGGCTCCATCGGTCAACTCCCTGTTTTTTTCGTCCTTGCCTTGGAGGCCGTCGCCTCCGATTTTCCCTTTTTCGCTTTAGGCTCGTCCTTTTCGGCTTTGGAGGCGCTTCGTTTGCGCGCCGGCTTTTTCGATTCTTTTTTCTCTTCGTCGTCTGCGGAAGCTTCGCCTGATTGCCCCTTGTCCGGTCCGGCCTGCTTCAAGCTCGCCTTCAGCGCTTCCATCAGATCGATGACGTTCGTCTTCTTCTCCTCCGGCGCAAACTTGACTTCCTTGCCCTTGACCTTGTCCTCGATCGCGTCCATCAGCCGTTCCTTGTAGACGTCCTCGTACTTCTCCGGCTCGAAGGGCGCGCTTAGCTGCTCGATCAGCATGCGGGCCATTTGCAGCTCCCGTTCGTCCGCCTTCGTCTCCTCCGGCAGGTTCGGAATTTCTTTTTTTGCTGCGAATCTCCTCCGCGTAGAACATCGTCGACATCGAGAGGACGCCATCTATGATGCGGATCGCCGCCAGGCTGCTGCGCGAGCGGATGCTGACGTTGGCGATGCCGATCTTGCGGGTGTCGCTCAGCGCCTGCACGAGCAGATTATAGGCGTGCGTGCCGTTGCTTTCCGGCGCGAGATAGTACGTCTTCTGGTAATAGATCGGATCGATCTCTTCCAGATCGACGAAGTCGACAATGCGAATCTCACGCGTAGTCTCCGAGGCAATGTCCTCGAGCTCGTCCTTGTCGAAGGTCACGAAATGGCCCGGCTCGTATTCGTAGCCTTTGACGATATCGCTCCATTTTACCTCTTCCTCGCATTTCGGACACGTTCTGTGGTATTGAATCGGCACGTTAAGCTTTTTTGTGCAGCATGCGCATCGGCAGATCGTTGTCTTGCGTGGCCGTAAACATTTTGACCGGCACGTTGACCAGCCCGAAGCTGACCGCGCCTTTCCATATCGTTTGCATGGCGTCTTCCCCCTTCGCATTATTGCCGTCATCGAACCTGTATCATTCATTAACCGGAGCCGGCGGACGGTGAATCTTCCAACTCCTGTCCGTGTCGGAAGACGGCGGGCGAACATATGGTATGGCGAACGGAGGGAAAACGATTTGATCAACCGGAAAGGCATGCACATCGCGAACAAATGGGCGAAGACGGTCGCGGTGGCGAGGGACCCGTCCGTCGCGGCGCACGTTCCCGACACGCGGAGGATGAATCGGAAGTCGCTTGCAAAAATGCTTGACCGGTACGGCATGATCTACGTGAAGCCGGTCTCCGGCACGTTCGGCCGCGGCGTGATGCGAATCGAACGGTCCCCGGGCCATCGGCTGCCGTACAGCTGCCATGCCGGGCTCGACATCAAGCGCTTTGCGTCCGTCGACAAGCTGTACGGTCATATCTCGCGGACGCAGCGGCGCCGACCCTATCTCGCGCAGCGCGGCGTCCATCTGCTCAAGACGAACGGCAGGCGCTTCGATATTCGCGTCATGGTTCAAAAAAATCCGGCGGGCGCCTGGGAACCGACCGGCGTCATCGCAAGAGTCGCCCAGCGGGGCAAAGCCGTCACGAATTATCATGCCGGCGGCACGCCCGTCGCGCTAAGCCGACTGCTTGGGCCAAAACTTGGCGCTGCCGGCGCGAGTCGCGCCGAGGGAAGACTGAGGGCGCTTGGACTTCGCTCCGCCAGGGCGCTGGCAAGGGCCTATCCGCGAATCAATATGGTCGGCGCCGACATCGGTCTCGATACCCGGCTTCGACCGTGGATCATCGAGCTGAATACATCGCCTGATCCGTATCTTTTCCGGCATCTGAAGGATAAGTCCACGCACCGCAAAGTGATGCGGTACGCCCGCTTGCTCGGACGCATCCCCGCCCCGCGAACGAAGGATAGGACACTTGTGGCGAAAAGAACGCGCCGCAAACGTTAATAGGACGTGTCCGCTGTCGGACACGTCCTTCTTCACGCTTGCACGACTGACGCTAGTTCGCTCTCGCCGTCGCTTGGCCGAAACCCGAGACCGCCTCGCGCATCACGAATCGCTTCAGCAAGGCGCGTCGCTCGGCCTGCGTCGCTTTGCCAAGCTCTCCCTCGCAGTAGAACGCCAGCAGCGCCCGCTTGGCCGCCTCGCAGGCCGGCTCCTCCGCCTCGAGCAAATAATACGCCATCCGGTAGGCTTCGAGCTCCAGGCTGCGAAGGATATCGATGCGGCGGTTCACGAACGCAGCTCCAGATTGAGCAGCACGGTCTGGCTCAGCTCAGTCGTGGCCTTATTGCTCGGTCCGTCGTAGGCGACCTGCCCTTCGTAGACCGTTTTTCCGCTGCTCGCTTCAACGACGGCTACCTTCGTTGAAGCCCTACCGATTGATCCTTTCGCCTGCTCGCCGGGAACCACAAAGTAAAGCTTGCCGTCCTTAAACCTTGGTGTAAGAAGCACTTCGCCGCTCATATCCGAAGCAAGAAGCGTATAGGCAGCGGTCTGCGATTGCGCTTGGAGGTCCGTTTCCACGATAGAGAAGCTTTTACCTTTCCATCCGCTAGAATCGCCGGATGTCGTTACGGAAAATAACTTACTGCCGTCAACATAGTAATTCGTATTCTCCATATTGGTCGGAATCTTCAGATGAAGCGGCAGCAAACGCTCCTCGTCATAATCGTAAATAAAAGGTTCGTATTCGATAACGGGCCGTTGTTCGGAAGCGGCAGGCGCCGAACGATCGCCTCCGGCTGCTTTTTCTGTCGCTGCATCCCTGGACGCGAATATGACGGCATGCAATGACGTGACGCTAGTCCCCCCGATCGCCGTTTACCGACACGTTAAAGCCCGCCTTAATCGGCAGCTTGATCTCCCGCGAGCCGATCAATTTACCGGCTGCAAGATCGAACGTATAGTGAAACAGCTGCGGATCGCTCTGCCTATTGGACTGCGTCGTATTATAGCGTTCTAGCATGAAATGCGCGCGATCCCCCTCGATTTGCAAATCCGCCAGTCCGACATTCTCCCTTGGCTTCCACGGACCAGCATCCCAGACATAGTCGGTGGACTTTTCCGTTTTTTTGTTCAGGACGGACAGCTTTACTTTTGCAACCCCTTGCTTCGGGACGACCTCGACGTACAACAGCAGTTCGTCGGTCTGTTCCAACACCCCGTACTCCTTGCCTCGCATAAAGCCTCGATGCGCCTTTATTAGCGCTTCCGTAGACGCACTGTAGGTCTTGGAGAAAGGCAATATGAACAATCGGCCAACTCGGTTCGCGTCTGTATAGCGGTTTCCTTCGGCGTCAACCTTCATCGGCCGGTTGCCCTTTCGTCCGACATAGCTGCCGTCCAATACGATCGCCGCGCCGATCGTAGGATCTCCCTTCACCGTCTCCAGATGAAAGCTCGGCAGCCGTTCGTCGGACGCATAGCCGTAATAAACGCCAAGCGCAGCGATCGAGAATAAGGCGAGCGCGCCCACCCATACGTACCTGAACCGTCCCATTCGCTTTACGCGGATATTTTGCGGGTGATCAGCTTTAAGCTCAGCCATATCGCTCCTGCGACCTCCAATCCGAAAATCGTCAAACAGATGGCTATCGTTTCCGACGGGTACAAAGGAAGTTCGATGGTCATTGAAGCAAGAACCAGCAGCGTAATGTTGAGCGCCAAGTAAAGCGCCGCCATAACGATCCCCCCGAATCCGGTAGCTGCGTTCCAGTAAAATGCCGGCGAAAACGATCAGCACGCCGAGGAGACCTAAGCCGTAATTGATCAGGAACTGACTGAAATGCAGCGGCAGCAGCAGCTTAAAAATCTCGCTCGCATACATAGCGTCGGTGAAACGGCTCGGCTGCTTTAACAGTTCGGGCGTCATGATCGCATATTCGAGCTTTAAAATCGCCATGGCAGCCAGCTGCCAGGCCAGCAGCGAAAAGACGAATATAAATAGGGCAGTCAGCTTGGCAAAGTAAAGCGGGATACGTCCGCCGGGTATCATCAGTTGACGGTAAGCGAACGGGTGGCGTCCGAACCAGTCTCTGTACCAAATGATCAGCACGTAGGCGATCAATGCGGCTACCGGGATAAAGATCGCAAGCGCGAAGCCCTGTTGGGCATTGCCAATGATATCGGCGAACGAGATTGTGTTCGGCAAGACGCCTGGCTCCCGCGTTCCCTCTCTTATGCCGTAGCGGTTGGCGAAGTTACGGATCTCCCAAGCGACGGCCAAGCCTTCCACGATAAGCGTATAAAACATCATCCCGACTAACACATATCTGAATCTCCGAACCTCCAGCGCCAGCAGCTTGAAGTAATGGCTCATGCCCGGTACACCTCCCGCATCACGTCGAGCACGGACTTCCCCTGTTCGTCCCGTACCTGCTCGCAATCGATGTCGCGGGCGACCTTGCCGTCCTTCAGCAGCACGGCCCGATCGAGCAAATGCTCGACCTCGTCGATCTCGTGCGTCGTCACCAGCACGCCCCGATCCTCGATCAATCGGCTGGAGAAGACGTCGCCGATCATCTCCCGGCTGAATACGTCGATGCCGGAAAAAGGCTCGTCCATCAGCACGAACTCCGTATCCGCGGCAAGACCCAGCACCAAGCCGAACTTGGCCGCCGTCCCTTTGGACAGATTGCCGACGCGATCGCGCGGGTCCAGCCGAAAAAACGTCATCAGCTCCTGCGCGCGCGATTCGTTCCAGCTCTTGTAGTAGTCCGCCATAAACCGAAGCCCCTCTTCGAGCCTGAAGCCGCCCGGCATTGCCGCATGGTCCGGAATAAACGAAATTTTCTCGTACAGCTCTCGTTTCGAGCCGACGCCGTCGATGCGGATGCTGCCTTTGGATAATGGCGTCAGTCCCATGATCGCCTTCAGCAGCGTCGACTTGCCCGCGCCGTTCATGCCGACGAGGCAAGTGATCTGACCCTTCTCCGCGGAAAAGGTGACGCCGTCCAGCACCTTGCGCCAGCGGTAGCGCTTGTGCGCGTTCTCGATCCGAATCAAGCGCCGTCACCTCCCGGCCTTCGATCCCGGCTCCCGATGTCCGCTTCGTATTGTTCCTTCACCAATGCCACGATCTCCTGGAGCGGCACCTGCATATTGCGGATCGAGCCGACGAACGTCCGGACCGCTTCCCCCAACAGCTCCGACCGGATGCTGCGCAGCACGGCCTCGTCCCTCGTGATTCGGCTTGGCGAATTGCCTTCCGTGACGATCAAGCCTTGTTCCTCCATTTCCTTGTAAGCTCGCTGTGCCGTATTCGGGTTCATCTTGAGCAGCGAAGCGATCTCCCGTCTCGACGGGATCGCCTCTCCCGCCGCCAGCCGGCCCGTGACGATTCGTTCCTTGAACAGCCGGACGACCTGCAGGTATACCGGATCTCGCGTATTGAACGCCGTCTCCATCCAGCCGCCTTGATTATCCATCGCTCTGCCTCGCCTTGTCGTGGAGTGTGTGTACTAAGTAGTTCATACACTATGAGTGTATTATGCCCTTCATACACTTGGGCTGTCAATGCGGGATAAGCGAGCTTTAGGAAAAATTAAGGTGAACAGCGAGGCTCGCTTCCCACAAGTAAAGCCGCCCGCTGCCTTTGTTTGCGCAATGGCGCGCAGCGTACGGACTGAGGAGCCCTTATTTTGTTCCGATCGCGCTTTGCGGCCCGCTTGCGGACCCAGGAGCACCTGATATGAACGAAACTGTCAAGCGTCTCTGTTTGCACCCGTGTTTTTGACAATAGCGAATAGAAGCCTGTCAAGCGATTTTCTTTACAGGCGGTCGCATCATTTCCCATACTTTTCTGGATCTCCGGCATGGAAATGCCCGGAGGTGCCCCTACGGCGAGTAACGGGGTGCAGGGGGCGTCGCTCCCTGCGTTTCCCCTTTAGGGGACGGAAGGGGCCAATTCTTCTTTAGCTCAGAGGCAAAAGCAATTCGCTGGTCGGCAATCTGATATTCGTGGATTCACACATGTTATTCATACGTCTGGAGAGAGCTTACCCGCTAACTATTGACGAGCATAAGCATTCGCTTGCTCAAGCGGCTCACGCGGTTTTCTCTCCACCTTGCCTGATTTTGCCTCTGAGGTAAAAAAAGAATCGCTTCCCCTCAATCGCCTCCTTTGTTCGGACCCGTTGTTTACACCGCTGCTTGCAAACGAAGCTTCTCGATCTCCTTAGCAATCGCCCATACAAACCCCGCCAGTTCTCTGGCAATCGCGACCGCGATGCAACCCTTGTGCTTTCCTCTTCGCGCCAGACTCCAATACTTCTTGTGTAATCGATGCTGCGCGCTCCAGGCAATCGACTGAACCTCCGGTGGCAGCCCCTCGATACGGTCGCGCATTCTTCTGCGAATCGCGGGCGCGTGTCGGTAACTTTTCGCGGCTTCCACCAGTACCCGACGCAGATGCGCATTCCCGGCTTTCGTAATACGGCCTTGCCAGCGGCTGCCTCCCGAGGAGTATTCGCTGCTGACCAGTCCGCAGTAACTCATAAACGAAGAGGCGGAGTGAAAGCGGTCGCTGCTCATCATCTCGGATGAAAGCGTAACGGCTGTGACGGCTGCTACGCCTCGCAAGGCTTGCAGCGCTTGAACGACCGGCGCCTGCTCGCTTAAAGCGGCTTGTTCTTCAATTTGCTTTTCGTATCGTTTGATTCGCTCCTTCGTTTCCCAAATCGATTGGCGGTACTCCTGAAAGGTCATTTGTTTGCAGCTGTCCTCGGGAAAACGCAGCGTATCCAGCCATTCCTCGTACGCGAAAGTTCCGGGTTTGGCGCCTTTGGCGTCCTGAAGCTGGTGGCGAAGCAGAAACTTGCCCAGTCGTTGCTTAAAACGATTCAAATCCTCGACCGCATCCTCGCGTGCGCGAACGAGATCCCGCAAGCTTTCGTCTGCTGGCGTGGGCACGTATACCGGCGTCAGTTCTCCTGCGCGATACAGCTGTGCGAGTCGAATGGCATCCCGTTTGTCTGTTTTGACCCGGTCGCCGGCACGCTTGGGAATGAGCGAGGGCGCGACCACGCTGCAAGCGATGCCTGCCGTCAATAGCCAACGATAGAGCACATAGCCGGTGGGACCTGCCTCGTAACAGACCCTTAAAGTCACCTCCTCTTTCTCACCCGGACGACGCAGCCTTTGCAGGAGTTTCAATACCGCTTCCTTGCTATGCTCGATGACGCCAAAGTACCGTGCTTCTCCTCGTCCCTCATCCGCGAAGGCAACCGCGATTTTGGATTTGGATACGTCTAAACCTACGTACTTGATGGCCATACTCATACTAAACCGACTCCTTTTGCTTTGAGCTCTGTATTTGGTAAATGGGTGTTTCTGTAAACGCCATTTTTCCCAAATGTAACCTCCGAGATAAGCAAACAGGATGTCGGTTTCGTTCATGATAACTATTGCGGAATTTGAGACCTTTTTTTAGCCTGGATCTGGGAGAATAACGACTCTCAAGTCCGAAATGATCGCAATTGCACCGTTTTTTACGAAATAGCGTCATCTGAGTCCGCTATCCCTCCCCCGGCTTGCGCTGCTCCGGTTTGCAATCTGCCTACGCGAGGGATAACCTACGGCCTGCAAAGGATGGGCAGGCATTTCCGCCACGGCTCGTCCAGTCGGCTGAAAAGCCTGCGTTATCCAGCGTTGCCTCCTTTCTTGCCCCGCATGACGATGCGCGAGGGTCGTAAGGCGCTGTACAGCGTTACCTGTCGGGACTGTGGCGTATTCCGATTTTATAGCTTTCTATCCTATTGAAAAAAGCTGGATTGCGCGCATCCATTAGGATTCGCGCATCCCAGCTTCCCTTTTCCGGCTGCTCGAATTTGTAAAGCTCTCGCCTGCTAAGCCGCCAGTAACAATGCCCGCGCCGGCGGCATGGCTTCGGGCGCCTGCGTCCGGTCGCCTCGCATGGCGCGCGAAGCGGCGCCCTGAACGGGCAGCTGTCTCGCTTGCATGCGCGCTTCCCCGTTGGCCAGCGCAACGAGCGTGCCGATGTCTCCCTTGGCATAGGCTTCGGCCATCAGATGCGCTTCGATCCGTTCGTCCGCATCCGCCGGCAGACCCGGACCATCTTCCCGGACGAGCGACGCGCGCACGAACGCAAGCGATCTGCGCGCGCGCGCATGCGCGGCCTTGACCGCGCCTTCGGTCGTGCCGAGCCGGTCCGCGGTCTCCCTGATCGAATAGCCGAGGACGTCGCGCAGCAAAAACACCGTTCGCTGCAGCTTCGGCAAAAACGCGTTTAAAGCGGCGAACACCGGCGCGAGCTCGAGCGCCAGCAGCGGACGCTCGGTCGCCGCCTCCTCCGGCGGCGTCTCCATGATCAGCTTCGCCTTGCGCGCATCGCGGCGCAAGCCGTCGATCCACGCATTTCGCGCGACGCGCAACAAGAGCGCCTCCGGATTGGCATGACCGCCGTTCTCCCGCAGCGCGGGCAGCGCGCGGCTCCAGCTTTCTTGCGCGAGATCCTCCGCCGCGGCTTTCGAACGCACGAGCGACAGGCTGTACCTGCTCAAGCTGGCCGACAACCGCTCCACGTTTATGACAGAATCGATCACTCGCACCTCCTCCTTTCGCGGCACCACGCTGGACTTCAAGCGCAGGCAGCCCTTTTAATCAAGCAAACGAACGGCGTGACGAAAAAGATACGCGATAAAAATAATCTAGGCTGCCGTATCCTTTCGGCCCGTGCGGACGATTACCGGATCGAACGTCCACACCAACAGGCGGGAGGAATTCGCAATGAACGGCTATATCCCCTATGTCATCGACCAGACGGCGCGCGGCGAGCGCTCGTACGACATTTATTCGAGGCTGCTGAGAGACCGGATCGTCTTCCTGGGCGCGGCGATCGACGACGCGATGGCCAACGCCGTCGTCGCGCAGATGCTGTTCCTGGCCGCGGAAGATCCCGACAAACCGATCAGCATGTACATTAACAGTCCCGGCGGATCGACGACGGCAGGCATGGCGATCTACGACACGATGCAATTCATCCGGCCCGAGGTTCATACGATCTGCACCGGCATGGCCGCTTCGTTCGCAGCGATCCTGTTGCTGTCGGGCGAACCGGGCAAGCGCTTCGCGCTGCCGAACAGCGAAATCATGATCCACCAGCCGCACGGCGGCGCGCAAGGGCAGGCGAGCGATATCGCCATCAGCGCGAAGCGCATCCTGCTTATCCGGGAGCGGCTGAACCGCATTACCGCCGAACGGACCGGACAGCCGCTCGAGCGGGTGGAAAAGGACATGGACCGCGATACGTTCATGAGCGCGGAGGAAGCGGTCGCTTACGGCATCGTGGACCGCGTCATCGAAAGACAGCCTTAACCATAAGCGCCTCAACTTCCGTCTTCCGTCTAAACTTCCGTCTGCGCCGCCAGCTCGCCCAGCTTGTTCATCGTGTTCCAGTTGCGGGCGGTTAACGTCAGCTTCATTTTTTGGAACAAAATCGCGAAGGCGGAATCCAGGATGCTCGGCGTAAGCAGCAAATAGATCGCCCGATCCCCGATGACGCATTGTTCGCCCTCCGCGGACAGCTCGGCGATTCGGGCGATCTGCGCGTCGTCCGGCGGCTTGTCCAGCAAATTCACGTACAGCTGGCTGGCGGCCGCGATTTGCGCTTCGGAGAACGGGCAGTCGCGAAGCAGCCCGCTGCCATTCGTCGTTCGTGCGCAGCAGCGCCGTCGCCTTTTTGACGCCGAACCCTTCCTGCAGCTTCGACTCGATCAGCTCGCGGATCTCTTCCTGGGACCGGTCGGAACGGAAAACGATATTGCCGCTTTGGATATACGTGCGCACGTCTTCGAAGCCAAGCTGTTCGCAGGCGGACTTCAGCTCCGCCATCTTCACTTTATTGTGGCCGCCGACATTGATGCCGCGCAGCAGCGCGATTTGAACCGTCATCCGCACCCCTCCAAGACGCGATTCGAGACAGCGCGAACGCTCCGTGCACGCCCGGCATGCCGGACAGCCCGATCTTGTCACGAATTCGTCGGTACCCGTATCGGGTAAGATTAAGTTACGATAAGGGTAACCAAATCCGGAGGTGTTGGCAATGGTCTATGCTATTATTCTGATCGTCTGCATGTTCGTAGGCGGCGGCGTCATCGTGCTCGGCGGGAAAAGCGCCATCGAAGCGGGAGATTGACCGCCTCTTCCCCCGCATAAAAAACGCCCGCAGCCTCAGAGGCTGCGGGCGTTTTTCGCGTGGTCATGCGCGAATCTTGATCGAATACCGGGCGCGCTCCGTCACGAGCAAGGCGGCGCTTTCCGCCGTTTCCGTCAAGCTCAGTCCTTCCAGCGGAATCTCGAAGGCATCGTTCGGCAACGGCGCTTCCCTGCCTTCCGTGACGACGGTTCCGTTCCCTCTGAGCACCAGCGCGGCCCCGTTCGTATAGTCGTCGAGCGCATCCCTCCGTTCTCCCGTCCGCTCGATGCGGGCGAGCCGGATGACGGTCTCGTCGATATCGTCGTCCTCGTGTTTGGTAATGACCAGCTCTTTGTCCGTTTGCGATTCGAGCCATTGCGTGACATCTGCGATCGATGCGGGCATCTCGGGTCCTCCCTTCGTTGGCGGCGATTCATGGACGCCTATGCAGTCCCTTACCCCTTCCGGGCGCGCCTGCTACACAGCCATCCGCCCAAATTTAACCGGGCGGGTGTCCTTGGCGGCAATCGCGGAATAGGCTAACCCATCAATTGAAGAAATTGGAGGTTAGCGCCATGTACATCAATCCGCGGGGCTCGAACGGTCAAGGCTTCGGCTACGGCTACGTTCCGGCCTTTAATGGCTCCGTACCCGATTATTATGGATATCCGGGTCTCGCTTATTCGGCGGGCTATCCTTCGCGCCCCTATTACGCCGATTCGTATCAGCCGTACGCGCCTTATCCGGGACTCGAGCAGATGCCGATGCCGGTGCTTCCGCCCGAGCAGACCGGCCCCGACAGCGGGACGCATCATGCGGGCTTTCAGGCGCAGAGCCATATCGGGCCGATAGAGGCGGGCATGCATACGCAGGGTTACTACGGCGGCGGCCAAGGAGCCGGCGTCCATGCGGGCGCTTATTTAGGAGGCTATAACGGTCTTGGCGTGCAAGCGGGCGGGGGGGATCGGCGGCGGTCACGGCATTCACGCGAATATGGGCGGTCAGCTGGCGGGGCCTCACGGCGCCGGCGTTCAGGCCGGCGCTCAGATCGGCGGCGGCCAAGGCGCATCGCTGCAGGGCGGCGCGCAGCTCGGCGGCCCATACGGCGCAGGGCTCCACGCAAAAGGTCAATTGAGCGCGAACGCGGGAATCGAGGCGAAGGCCGGCGGCCAAGTCGGCGGCAAATACGGCGTCGGTCTCGAGGCCGGCGCGCACGTCGGCCCGCAAGGCGCCGGCATTCAGCTCGGCGGCCAGGCCGCAGGTCACGGCGCGGGCTTTAAGACCGGCATCAAGTGGGGATAACGCGACTGGTCGCCTTCCAAGGGCAGCCGTCCCGGCGCGCAGGAACGGCTTCGGTCGACCTGCGCGCCTAAACCGCGTTGAAGGCGCGTCTGCTCTGCCGCGAACGAAGCGGAACGGTCAGCGTAAAGCAGGAACCGCCGGGTCCCGTTTTCGTCAGATCGATGCTGCCGTCCATCAGCTCGGCGTATTGGCGGCAGATCGACAGACCGAGTCCGATGCCGCCGTAATTGCATTTGATCGATTTGTCGTGGACCTGGGAAAAGGAGCGGAAAAGCTGATCCTGACGTTCCGGCGCGATGCCCATCCCCGTGTCGCATACGCTGAAGGAGATCCATACCTCGCCGTCCGCGCCGGGCCGGTCCGCCGGTTCGATCTTCAGCGAGATTTCCCCCCCGCTCCGTGAATTTAACGGCGTTGCTGACGAGATTAATGAGGACCTGCCTGATTTTCAGACCGTCTCCTTCATAATTACCGAGCAGCTTGTCATCGATGGACAAACGGAGTCCGATGTTCTTTTTTCCCGCTTCGAAAGCATGCATTTGAATTACCTGCTCCGCGCATTCCTCCAGATTGAACGGTTCGGATGCCACGCACATTTTCCCCGCCGCGATCTTGGCATGCTCCAATATCTGGTTCAGCATCTCCATCAGCCCTTCTCCGCAGCCCTCGATGACGGAAACGTAGTTAAGCTGTTCTTCGGTCAGCGCCGTCGAACGGAGCAGATAGGCCATTCCGAGCACGCCGTTCATCGGCGTACGAATCTCGTGGCTCAGCACGGCAAGCAGATTGTCCTTCTCTTCGAGCGCGCGCATCGCCTGCTCCTGCGCCGTCTGCAGCTGCGCGACGGTTTCGTCCAGCGCCAGCACGTCGGTAAAAAAACGGGATAACGACAGAAGAAGTTCCACGTCCCGTTCCTCGAAACGATAAAATCGGTCGTCGAACGCGCACAGAGAACCGAATATTTGGCCGTCCGGGGTCAGCACCGGCACGCCTAAAAAAAGAACAGCCTCCGACGAATTGCGTTGCCGGCATGTCCCTGGTCAGCGGATGCGTCAGGTTATTTTCGATGACGAGCGGCCCCTTGGCTTTTTCCGTGACCAGCGCGCAATACGATTCCTCGTTGGCCACGACCAGTCCTTCCGTCAGGATGACCTTGTCGCGGTTGAAGGCGCCCAGGACAAGCGTGTTCGCGCGATCCAAATTCGCGATGCAAAACGTATTGGCCGGAATGAGCCGGCTGGCCGTCTGCATGACGTCCATGCCCGAATTGTACAATTTATCCGAGATTTTCGCGAAGACGTCCACGTAGTCGATTTTCATTCGTCCACACCACACCTTTCGATTGAAGGAACAGCATGCGCGGCGCCTTTTCGCTCGATTTGCTTGATATACCATCATATGAAAGAAGTTTCATTTTTTGCCGCCTGTCGTCAAGTTTTCAGCCACAGCACGAGCGACCGCATCTGTCTCTCCGCGCCTTCGGACAATAGCGCGCGACCGGCTTCCGTTTCGGCCGCCGCTTTGCCGTTCCACGCGTCCAGCTTCAGCTTGACCAGCTTCTGACGCCGGATGATCGTCTGGAAGGCGGCCTGGAGACGCTCCGTTCTGCCCCGCCCCTTCAGATCTTCCGCTTCCGGAGACAGGCTGAACACGCGCTTGCCGTTGTTTTCGATCCAGTAGAGCCACTTGTCCCCGTCGAGCAGCAAAAAGTTGCCTGGCTTGCGCGCGAACGACACGCCTTTCGATCCGGCCGGCCAGTCGGCGATCAGCCCGAAGGGATTGGCCGGATCGGCGGCGGACAAGACCGCCAGCTGTCCTTCGTCCCTGCCTGCGGGCCGCTTGACGGCGTCGCGGAATGCCGGCGTGGCGAACTGCAGGGCGTCAAGCCCGCGGATAAACGCGCCGCGCGTGACCAGCCCCCAGTCCTCGAGCTGTCTGAGCACGCCTTGAAGGACGTCCCAGGGATACGGCGATACCTTCGCGACCAGCTCCCGGTTGACCATCCCGTAGGTATCGAGCAGATGCTTCGTCCAGGCGAGCGCCGGGGATTGCTCGTCCGGTTCGCCGCTTTGGCCGGACGTGCGCACGGCTTCGCCGTTGTCGTCATGGCCCCCCGCATCAAGCAAGCTCGACACGGCGTACCATCTGCCGAGTCCCGAGCCCGTCTTGCCTTGCGCATGACGCCGGGCGCCGGCGGGATCGGCGTGGAGCCGGAGCGGCGCGAATTGGTCGTTGGAGACGAGCCCCTCCCAGGCCAGATCGATCAGCGCGGGCAGCAGCTCGGACGGACGGGTGTCGGTCTCCCTGGAGAGCTTCGTCAGGAAGCTCGCCCCGCCTTCCCTGACGAGCCGCGCCAAGCGCGGGTGGCGCGACCTCGCTTCCTTCCTCAGGGCCGCTTCAACGTAGGGCTCGTAGAGCGCTTTGTCGTCCGCGAGGAAAAAGGCGATCTTGCCTTCCCGCTCCTCCTCCTCGCGACGGCCGATCCAGAGCACCTCGCCCGTCGCGCACAGCAGGTCCAGATCCTCCTTGCGATACCCTTGCACGCGCGCGGGCAGGATGAGCGTCTCCCAATGGGACAGCGGCAAGAAGATGCCCTGCAGCTTGCCGATCGCGGCGAGCAAGCCTTCGCCGCCCTGCAGCTGCGAGCCGGGCAAAGCATGCTGAAGCAGCGCGATCTGGCTGCACCACCTTATCGCATCCGCCGGCTCGGCCTGGGCTCTCGCCTGCCGTACCGACCATCGGACGAGCTTCGCGGCGACCTGCGCGCTCGTCCACAGCCGCTCGTCCTCGCCGGAGGCGTGCGGCGCGCGTTGGATCAGCTGCCGATCGAGCAGCAGCCTGACCGCATCGGCCGCATGGACGAGGTCCAACTGCGGATAGCGCTCGACGAGATCCGCTTCGGTGAAGGACATCCGGTGATCCGCGTAGCGTCCGAGGATAAACAGGACCGCGGCCGGATCGTCCGGAAAATTCGCGTACAGCTCCGCTTCGTCCGCCGCGATATATCGGGGCTCCTCGGCGTCGGGCACGCTCAGCGCGGCGACGGCGCCGCGCTCCTCGAGCCCGCCCAGCCACGCGAGGCTGCGCTCGCCCGCGGCTTTTACGAGCTCGCCTGCCGTCAGGTCGCCTCTCGTCTTGAGCAGCGCGACGAGATCCGCCGGGCCTTGCGGCTCGCGCGCCTGCGGCGACAGGCTTGCTTGCATTTGCGTCAGCGCTTCTTCGGATACGGCCTGTCCGGCCTTTTCCCCGCCGAACAAATCGCGCGCCAGCGCCTGATTGATCTGCAGGATTTGCCGCCGGGTCGATTCGTCCAGACCGTCCCCTTCATAGATACGCATATTCACGTAGTCGGCCATAAATTGGGAGGCGAGCGGCGAAGGATAAGGCGTCTCGCGGACGACGATCTCGAGGCGTCCTTCTTCGACGGCCTCGAGCATGCGGCGCAGCTCGCCGTAGCTGAGATATTCGTGGAGCGCCTCGCGCATCGCTTCGCCCAGATAAGGGAACTGCGCGCCGAACGGAAGCGCCTTGCGAAGCAGCTCCTCGCTGCGCAGTCTCTTTTGCCACATCGGCGTCCGCGTGAAGCTGCGGGCGAGGAGCAGCGACGTTTCCGCGATCTTGCGGAAGGCGACGGCGAGGAGCGGCGACCCGGTCACCGCCTCCGACAACAGCGTTTCGACGTTGGACGTCGAAACCTGGCTCAAGATTCGCAGCCAGGAGGCGTCCCACTCCGGCAGCACGATCTCGATGCCGTTGTCCTTCGCGTTGCCGTACAGCCGATACGGCATGAGCAGCTCGAACTGCCGCTGCAGCGCCAGCAACCATGCCCTGTTCACGCTGCGTCCGAAAAAGTTGTGGATGACCATATGCGTCTGGTTCATCACGTCGCGGTAATGCTCGACGACGATTCGCCTGTCGGTCGGCAAGAAGCTGGCCCGGTGCTGCGCGCGTATGTGGCCGATCAGCGCTTCCGAAGCGGCTGCGTCCATGCCGAACGCGTCGCGCAGCCAGACGGTCGCCGCATCGTCGTATGCGCGCTCCCGCGCCGCATCCGCGGCATCGCCGTCATGCGCGTCCGCGTCAAGTCCGAGGCGCCCGGCGATCTCCCGCCAGAACGCGCCGATCTTCTCGCCGAGTTCATAAGAGCGCCCGCCCGCTTCGTTGCGCCAAAAAAGGCACCTCGCTGAACCGGTTGGCCGCTTCGGCGACGTAGACGCGGTCGTTTTTGATCTCGCGGATCATCCACGATCCCGCGCCGAGCTGGAAGACGTCGCCGACGCGACTCTCCTGGATGAATTCTTCGTCGAGCTCGCCCAGATGGGCCCTGCTCTCCATGTGGTGAACCGGATATCCGCCGCTTTGCGGAATCGTGCCCGCCCCGCGCACGGCGGCGGCCCGTCCGACCGCCCTGGCAGACAGAACATCCGTTCGCGCGTCCCAATCGAGCAGCGGCTTAAAGAAGGGATAGAATCCCGACAGCACCTTCAATACGTCCCTGAAGCGCCTTTCGTCGTATTCCCGATAGCAGTCGCTGCGACGGACAAGGCGCAGCAGGTCGTCCAGCCGCCAATCGTCCATGGAGACGATGGCCACCGTCTGCTGCGACAGGACGTCCATCGGCCCGTACGGGATCGCGATATCCTCGATCTCGCGCAGCGAGACAAGCCTGCTCAGCACGGCGGCCTCGGGCAGGAGCGCCTTGGCCCGCACGATCATGAGCCCGCGGCTCTCCTCGCCCACGGCATGTCCCGCGCGGCCGATCCGCTGAATGCCGCGATCGGCGGCAAGCGGCGTATCGATCTGTATGACGAGGTCGATATGCCCGATGTCGATGCCGAGCTCGAGCGAAGACGTCGCGACGATGCATCGCAGCTCGCCGTTCTTGAGCAGGCGCTCGGCTTCGAGCCTGCGCTCGCGCGCCAGGCTGCCGTGATGGGATCGCGCCATCTCGTAGCCGACATGGTCGTTGAGGCGAAGCGTCAGCCGCTCCGATAGCCGCCTGCTGTTCACGAACAGCAGCACGGAACGGCTGTCCGCCATCGCTTCCATGATCCGGTCGAGCAGCGGCTTCCACACGGCTTCGCGTCCTGCCCCTGGCGCCGTCGGCTCGGGCACGTTCACCTGGACGCGCAGCCGCTTCGTCATGCCGCTCTCGACGATCTCCACGGGCCGTGGCCTCATCGCTCCCGTGCCGCTAACCGGCGCTTCCTCCCAGCCGCCGAGAAACTGCGCGACGCGAGACAGCGGCTTTTGCGTCGCGGACACGCCGATCCGCTGGACGGGACGGCCGCACAGGACCGCGAGCCGTTCCAGCGATAGCGACAGATGCGCGCCTCGCTTGTCCGCGGCCAGATCGTGAATCTCGTCCACGATGACCTGCTCGACGGTGGACAGCATGTCCCGCCCTTTGACCGATGTCAACAGCAGATAAAGCGATTCCGGCGTCGTTACCAGCATATCCGGCGGGCGGCGCAGCATGGCCGCCCGCTTCGCAGGCGTCGTATCGCCGGTCCGAACCTCGCTCCGGATGCCCGGCCAGCGTTCGCCCCGCTCTGCGGCCCAAGCGTCGAGCTGGCGCGCGAAGTCCGTCACGTGATGATGAATATCGTTGTTCAGCGCCTTCAGCGGCGTCACGTACAGCGTGCGCAAGACAGGTTCCCGTTTTCCGACCGCATCGCGCTTGGCGATGCGGTCCAGGCACGGGAGCAGGGCCGCCAGCGTTTTGCCTGAACCGGTCGGCGCCGCGATCAGCGTATGCTTTCCTTCCGCGATCGAAGTCCAGGCTTTACGCTGTACGTCGGTGGGCTCCCCGAAGGAGGAGGCGAACCAGGCGGACAGCACGGGATGGAACGGCAGCTTGCGGTCCTCAGTCAACGGAATCGCTTCTTTCTTGTCCAGGGATCATCGTCCGAAAAATTTGCCGATCATTTCCTTGACCAGGCTCTTGTAAATCGGCTTGCTCATATATTCGTCCATGCCCGCGGCCATGAACCGTTCCCGGTCCCCCTTGAGCGCGTTCGCGGTCACCGCCACGATGATGGGACAGGTCTCGGCCGGCAGCCGATCGCGGATCATCCGCGTCGCCTCGATGCCGTCGACGCCCGGCATTTGAACGTCCATGAAGATCAGGTCGAACGCCTCGCGCGACGCCGCCTCGACCGCTTCGTTCCCGTGTTCGGCGATCAGAACGCGATGACCGAGCTTTTCGAGAATTTTCAGCATGACGAGCTGATTGATCTTGTTATCCTCGGCGACGAGAATCTGCAGCGGGCGCACAGCGCCCGATTCCTCCGCTTCGCCCGCCGGCTGGACTGCCGAAAGATCGGATGCAACCTCAGGTTCGAGCGCCACCGTAAAAGAAAACGCGGCGCCCTGCGTTTCAAGCTGCTCGAGCCAGATGTCGCCGCCCATAAGGACGGCAAGCTTCTTGCTGATCGCCAGCCCCAGGCCCGTGCCTTCGGTTTCCCTCGTGAATGGATTGTCGATCTGGTAGAACGGCTGGAAAAGCTTGGACGCCTTTTCCTTCGGAATGCCGATCCCCGTATCCTTCACCGTAAACTTGAGCCCGATCTTGCCCCGCTCGCCCGGGATCCGGACGACATTCACGTAAACGCCGCCCGACGTCGTAAATTTGACGGCGTTGCTCAGCAGATTCATCAATATTTGCTTTAACCGGCTGGCGTCGCCTACGGCAAGTCCGGGAACGTCGCGATCGACGGCCACTTCGATCCCAAGGCCCTTGTCCCTCGCCTTGGCCGAGACGATGTCGACCGATTCCGCGACGCAGGCGCGCACGTCGAACGAATCCAACGCCAGCTCCGTCTTGCCCGAGTCGATCTTCGAAAAATCCAGAATGTCGCCGATGATGGCGAGCAGCGTCTCTCCGCTCTTGCGAACGACGTTCAAATAGCTGCGCTGCGTATCGTTCAGGTTGTCGCCGTCGAGCAGGAGGTCCGTCATGCCGATGATGCCGTTCATCGGCGTGCGGATTTCATGGCTCATCATCGCCAGAAACTCGCTTTTCGCTTTGTTCGTCGACTCGGCGCTTTCCTTTTCGATCAGCAGCTTTTTTTTGCTCGGTAATGTCTTTGATGATTAAATAATAGCCAACGTTTTCGCCATGAATAATGATAGGCGCAAGCGTCGTCAGCACCTCGCGCGTGCTGCCGTCCTTATGCGTAATTTTGTCGTTCTGGCGAATCTCCGCCTCGGAGGTCTCGGCGTTGCCGCTAAGCGGAGCGAATCGCCTCCAGCCCGTGAAGCTCGCGATCGGATAACCGATCATCTCGCTAACCGTATAGCCGGTCAAGTCCTGGGCGACTTGATTGGCATTGATGACGCGTCCTTCCAGGTCGATGGAGACGACGGCGTCGTGATTGTATTTTTTGAGCGACGTATAGCGTTCGACGCTTTCTTGCAGCTTAAGCTCCACCAGCTTGCGATCGGTAATATCCTGAACGGAACCGACGAGCCCGGTCGCTTCCCCCCTGATCCGAACAGACGGCGGTCCCCCCGCACATGCAAGTATTTGAACGAAGCGTTCTTCATAGGCAATCGCGTCTCGAAGCTGATCTCTCCGCCGTTCGCGGCTTCCTTCGTCATTGCCTCAAAGTCTTGGCGATCGTCGGCCGCGACCAGAGTAGAGAGCGTCAGCGCTTCGCCCGGCGGACGATCGGACGCATTTTCGTAAATGCGGGCCAAATTCGCGGAATGGGAAAAACGTCCGCTCGCCGTTTCCCACTCCCAACTGCCGATCGCCGCGATCCGTTCGGCTTCCGCGGACATGCTTTCATGCTTTTTGCGCGCCGTAATCTCTCGGCCCACGAACAGCTTGAACGGGTTCCCGCTCTTGCCCGCAAGCGGTTTGACGCCGGCTTCGAACCAGAGCGATTTGCCGTCCTTGTGTCTGAGCCTGTATTCTTTTATCGTATGCGTCCTTGGACATTGACTTTGATAGCGCTGCAAGTCCGCCGGATCGAATAGGATACGTTCGTCCGAACCGACCAGTTCGTCCTGTCGATAGCCGAGCAGCGCATGGGCGTTCGGCGACGCTTCGAGAATCCGGCCTTCGCAATCGCATATGTAATAAAGATCGACGATATTTTCGCCGATGATACGCTGCCGTTCCCGAAGCGCTTCGAGCTCGTCTTCGGTGCGATTCTGATCCATTGCCGCGTAAAATTGCCAAATCGTGAGCCGCTCTCCCTCGGTCTCCGCCGGGATCGTCGCTGCGGCGGCGTCGAACCTGACCGGTCTGCCGCCGCTATCCTTAAGCGTAACGCCGAATACGTTGCTGCCACCCGTTTCAGACGCCGCCCGGCGTTCCGCTTCGGGCTGTCCCGCCGAAGCGAACAGCGCTTCGACGGGCATTTCAAGCAAGGCGTTTTCCTCGTATCCCAACAAGCTCGCCATCGCTTCGTTGACCGCGATCCACCTGCCGGCGGCATTCGCGATTCCGATGCCGTGGCGCGATAAATTAAACCATTGTTCCCCCCGTGCTGAGCAAGGACTGCGGCAAGCCCGACATCGCGTTAACCCCTTTCGCATGTCCGCCGATCGGTTTCAAGTCTACACGGACTGTCTATACCCCGTACGGCCGATCCTTAAACATTCAAACCACGAAAAAGACTGTCGATTGATCGACAGTCTGCACGCTACATCGATTATAACGCATCGTTACAATTTTCGGTAATCGCTTTTCATGATTCCTTTTACCTTTCCGGCCCAGCTTGAGCTCGCCGGGCAATACTTGGCAGCGACCTTGTCGATGGTCGTAAACCCTTTGTCCACGTATTTATCCGCCAGCAATTGTCCGAACTTGCGCACCGAATCGGCCTTCGTCTTGAAGCTGAACGCTTTATTGTTCGGATCTCCGCTCGTCGCGTTCAAGCCGAATAAATTGTTTTTTTGTACGGGACAGCTTGCTCTTCCCGTTGCCGCTCTCGAGCTTCATGACCGCGATCGTGAACAAAGCGTTGATACCGTAGTCCTCTTCGATCTCCAGGACGACGTCCTCGATGCCGTGTCCGGCAAGCGCCGTCCCTTTGAACAGCTTCGCAATATGCGCTTCCGTCAAGCCCGAGTCGGACTGGACGCGATTAGTCGGACTCGACGGATCCGGGAGCGCTTCTTGCGATTCGTCCGAGCCGGCGGCGCCTGCATCGTTCTGCGTGGGCTGCTGCGCCGGCTTCGTCTCCGGCGCAGGGAGGCCGTTTCCCGGGACTCGAACGGCCGGCTCGTCGGCATCGATCTTCGAGGCGTAACCCCCCATGAACGTAGCCGCCCCCGCTTAGACGAAGCCAGCCCTTGTCCGTGACGGCCGCAACCTCGAGGCGCGTGCCTTTTTCGACGACGCGCAGCACCTTGGAGCCGTTGTAGGGATTGGCGCGAACGTTTAAATAATATGCGGACACTTCGTATATCTCAACGGCCGGCGCTTGCGGACTCGCCTTTGGGACATCCGGGCCGTTTTTTTCGTCTTTGCCTGCGACCGTACCGGCCGCTTTGGTCCCGAGCTCTTCGTCGAGCGTAAATTTAAGCGGTTTTTTTCGATTGTCGGCGGGGAGCTCGTTGGGGTTGACGGAGGACGGACCGTCCTGGTAGGACAAATGTATCGTAACCGGCAGCGAAAGGACGGGCGAAGTCGGCTGCCGGGGCAGGCTCGGCTGTTGCGGTTCGGCATCGGCCGCCTGCGGGAAGGACGAAGGCTTCGAGATCGGGGCGGCGACGGCAAGGGGGGCTTGATCCTGCAAAGCACCGAACGAGGCCAGGCCAAGCGTTGCAAACAACGTCGCGACGATCAGTACGACAAGGGGGGAACCGCTTCTTATCTCCACGCATAACTGCACCTCTCTTCTTTTGATGAAGGACGAGCGAATCGTGAATATAGGATAGATTGTACAGACGCCCCCCTGAAAAACATGTCAATTCGTCAACGAATATTTACATTTCCTTTGTCGACGAAGCGTGCGAAAACGCGTCTTCTCCCTTTCCATGCGTTGTCATTCAACGTATTCCTTCAGGTATCCGTTCCCGCTGGCAGGTCGTGTCGTCTGCTGCTGCGTTCCGCGCAGACGTTCGCCGGCAAAGTCGGACGCTTCTTGACGCGCAAAAAAAAACAGGAACGCCTCCCTTCATCTGCCCGATGATTGGGGTAACGTCCCTGCTTCTATTCAGCTTCTATTCCTGCTCCTATACCTTCGAAGACATGCTCGCCAGGAGAAAATCAGCCCTCGCCGCTTAGCTGTCGTCGCCCCGATCCAGCCAGCTCCGCATCATCGCCAGCAGCTGCGCGCTGTTGACGGGCTTGGTGATGTAGTCGGAGGCGCCCGCCTCGATGCATAGCTCCCTGTCGCCCTTCATGGCCTTGGCCGTAAGCGCGATGATCGGCAAGTCCGCAAATGCCGGGTTCGCCCGGATCGCGCGAGTCGTCTCGTACCCGTCCATGACGGGCATCATAATGTCCATCAGCACGATGCTGACGTCAGGCGTCGCCTCCAGGATATCGATCGCAGCCTGGCCGTTTTCCGCCGGCAGCACGGTCATCTGGTGGCGCTCCAATATCGTCGTCAAAGCGAAAATGTTGCGTACGTCGTCGTCCACGACGAGCACCTTGCGCGATTGAATCGCTTCGTCGGATTGGTAGATCCGCTCGAGCGCCTCTCGCGAACCCGCCGGCAGCTCGTCCGATCGCCGGTGAAGGAAAAGCGTCGTCTCGTCCATCAGCTGGACGGCCGTGCGAACCTCCTTCACGACGGCGGACTTCAATATTTCCTCCCACTCTTCCTGCTCTTCCCCGCTCAGCTTGAGACCGCCCTCTACGACGACCGGAATTCGCCTTCCCGCCGACTTCTTCTGAATCTCGCGCAGGAACTTGGGCAACGGTATGTCGGCCAGTTCGCCTTCCGTCACGACGCAATCGAACGGCTTCACCCCGATCTGGTTCAGCGCTTTGCGCGCCGTGTCGACCGCGGTGATCTTGAGCGTGCCGCCCGCGAGCGAGTCGACGATCTGCTTCCTTCGTTCGGGCGACTTCACGACGGCGAGCAGCTGACGCTCCCCGCGCGACGCGAACGCGTTCAGGCTCTCAAGCGCCAGATCGAGCTCGTCGTTGGTGACGGGCTTGCACAGATAATCGTATACGCCCTTGCGCAGCAGCTCCGTCTTGTCCTCGTCGACGGTAATGACGCATACCGGAATGTGGCGGACCGACATATCGTTTTTGAGATGCTCCAGCACGAGCCAGCCGTCGGTGTCTCCCAGATGGAGATCGAGCGTGATCGCCATCGGATTGTACTTCTTGGCCAGCTCGAGCGCCTGAAGGCCCTTGGACGTGATCACCGTCTTGATGCCCTTGCGGCTCAGCGCATCCTGGACGATCTCGCAGAACTTCAGATCGTCTTCGACGATCAGGAAGACGGGGTCGCCCGGCTCGATCTCGTCCCGGTCGTCCCGGAGTACTTCGCCTTGCGACGAAGGGGTCAGACGGATCCGCTTCGGCGGAGAGACGTCGATAACTTCGGGCATATGCCGCGTCTTCGGTTCGGGCTGAACATCCCAGGCGTCGATCGGCAAATACAGGTTAAATACGCTGCCGCTGCCAGGTTCGCTGAACAGAGTGATCTCTCCGCCCAGCATCTCCGCGATCTCGGTCGAGATCGTGAGGCCCAGACCGGTGCCGCCGTATACCCGGTTCGTGCTGCCGTCCGCCTGCTGGAACGCCTCGAAAATGATCTGCTGCTTGTCCTTCGGAATGCCGATGCCGGTATCGCTTACGGTAAAGCATAGCACCGAGGCCGCCCGGTTAAGCCGGTCCGCGCTCTCGCTCCAGCCTTCCGTCGCCCTGCGAACCCGGAGCATGATTTCTCCCTTTTCCGTGAACTTGAAGGCGTTGGAGAGCAGGTTTTTCAGGATTTGCTGCAGTCGCTTCGAATCGCTGACGATGCGCGTCGGCACCTCGGGTTCGACCTTGATGCGGAACGCGAGCAGGCGCTCGTCCACCATATGCCGGAAGGAGCGGTCGAGCCCATCCGTCAGATCCCTGATGTTCAGCTCGCTGTACTCGGCCGACACCGTCCCCGATTCGATCTTCGACAGATCCAATATATCGTTGATCAGATTCAGCAGCTCGTGACCGGAATCCTGGATCGTCTTGGCGAACTTGACCTGATGCTCGGCCAGATTGCCGTCCAGATTGTCCGCAAGCTGTTCGGCGAGCAGCAGCAGCGAATTGAGCGGCGTGCGGAGTTCGTGCGACATGTTCGCCAGAAACTCGGACTTGTAGCGCGACGTCAGCGCCAGCTGCTCGGCCTTTTCCTCGAGGAATCGTCTTGCGACTTCGACCTCGTTGTTTTTGCTCTCGACCTCTGCCTTCTGGATGACGAGCAGCTTGGCCTTGTCCTCCAGCTCTTCGTTCGTGTTCTGCAGCTCCAGCTGCTGCTTCTGCAGCTCCTCGGTCAGCGACTGGGACTGAATGAGCAGCTCCTCGGTGCGCCGGTTCGCCTGCATCGTGTTGATGACGATGCCGATCGAATCCGTCAGTTGGTCCAGCAGGGCGATATCGATCTCGCTGAACGCCCTGAACGAAGCAAGCTCCAGTACGGCGAGCACCTGATCTTCGAAAATGATCGGGAGCAGGACGATGTTCAGCGGCGTCGCCTCGCCGATCGCGGAGGTGATCACCACGTAATCGCCGGGCACGTTGGTCAACAGGATCCGCTGCTTCTCGATCAGGCACTGGCCGACGAGGCCTTCGCCCGCGCGGAATTCGTTCGAGAGATGCTTGCGATTGTGAAAAGCGTAGCTTGCGAACAGCTTGAGCACGGACTGGCCGTTCACGACTTCGTTCATATAGAAGACGCCGTGCTGCATCGAGACGAGCGGCGCGAGCTCCGACAGGATCATGCGGCAGACGGCGTACAGGTCCCGCTGTCCTTGCATAAGCCGAGAGATCTTCGCGAGATTCGTCTTCAGCCAGTCCTGCTCGGTGTTGATCCGCGTCGTCTCCTTGAGATTGCGGATCATCTCGTTGATGTTGTCCTTCAGCGTCTCGACTTCGCCCGCCGCCGCCACGTCGATCGTCCGCGACAAGTCGCCGTTCGTCACCGCGGTGGCGACGTTGGTGATCGCGCGAACCTGCGTCGTTAGCGTGCTCGCCATATAGTTGACGTTGTCGGTCAGGTCGCGCCACGTGCCGGCGGCGCCAGGCACGCTTGCCTGGCCGCCCAGCTTCCCTTCGGCGCCGACCTCCCGGGACACGGTCGTGACCTGATCGGCGAAGATCGCCAGCGTGTCGGTCATGTTGTTGATCGTATCGGTCAGCTCCGCGATCTCGCCTTTCGCGTCGACGGTCAGCTTCAGCTTCAGGTTCCCGTTCGCGACCGCGGTCACGACCTTGGCGATGCCGCGCACCTGGTCGGTGAGGTTGGCGGCCATGATATTAACGTTGTCGGTCAGATCTTTCCAGATGCCGCCGACGCCGCGCACCTGCGCCTGGCCGCCGAGCTTGCCGTCCGTGCCGACCTCCCGCGCCACCCGCGTAACCTCGGACGCGAACGAATTGAGCTGGTCCACCATCGTATTGATCGTATTTTTCAGCTCGAGCAGCTCGCCTTTGACGTCGACGGTGATCTTCTTGGACAGGTCCCCGTTCGCGACCGCCGTCGTGACGCCCGCGATGTTGCGCATCTGGATGGTCAGATTGCTCGCCATATAGTTGACCGTGTCGGTCAAGTCCTTCCACATGCCCGAGACGTCCTTGACGTCCGCCTGCACGCCGAGCTTACCTTCCGTGCCCACTTCGCGGGCGACGCGCGTGACTTCGGACGCAAAGTTGCCGAGCTGGTCCACCATCGTATTCATCGTATTTTTCAGCTCGAGAATCTCGCCCTTGACGTCGACCGTGATCTTCTTGGACAGATCGCCCCGCGCGACGGCGGTCGTGACGTCCGCGATGTTGCGTACCTGGTCGGTCAGATTGCGGGCCATGTTGTTGACGCTCTCGGTAAGATCCTTCCAGGTGCCGCCGACGCCCTTGACCTGCGCCTGGCCGCCGAGCTTGCCGTCGGTGCCGACCTCGCGCGCCACGCGCGTAACCTCGGAGGCGAACGTCGACAATTGGTCGACCATCGTATTGATCGTGTTTTTAAGCTCGAGAATTTCGCCCTGAACGTCGGCCGTGATCTTCTTGGACAGATCGCCGTTCGCGACCGCCGTCGTGACGACGGCGATGTTGCGCACCTGATCGGTCAAGTTGGAGGCCATGTCGTTGACCGATTCGGTCAGGTCGCGCCACGTGCCGGCCACGCCTTTAACTTGGGCTTGTCCGCCCAGCATCCCTTCGGTACCGACCTCGCGGGCGACCCGCGTAACTTCGGACGCGAACGTCGACAACTGGTCGACCATCGTGTTGATCGTATTTTTAAGCTCGAGAATCTCGCCTTTGGCGTTGACGGTGATCTGCTTGGTCAGATCGCCCTTCGCGACCGCCGTCGTCACCTCGGCGATGTTCCGTACCTGGTCGGTGAGCGTGCCGGCCATGAAATTAACGCTGTCGGTCAGGTCCTTCCACGTGCCGGAGACGTCCTTGACGTCCGCCTGGCCGCCGAGTATGCCGTCATTCGATACCTCGCGCGCGACGCGCGTAACTTCGGAAGCGAAATTGCCGAGCTGATCGACCATCGTGTTGATCGTGCTTTTCAGCTCGAGAATCTCGCCCTTGGCGTCGACGGTAATTTTCTTCGACAGATCGCCTTTGGCGACGGCCGTCGTCACCTCGGCGATATTGCGAACCTGGTTCGTCAAATTCGAAGCCATATAGTTAACGCTCTCGGTCAAGTCGCGCCACGTGCCGGCGACGCCGCTGACCTCCGCTTGACCGCCGAGGATACCCTCGGTGCCGACCTCGCGCGCCATCCGCGTAACTTCGGACGCGAACGTCGACAGCTGGCCGACCATCGTATTAATCGTAACCTTCAGCTCCAGAATCTCGCCTTGAACGTCCATCGTGATTTGCTTGGACAGGTCGCCGTTCGCGACGGCGGTCGTGACGACCGCGATGTTGCGCACCTGATTGGTCAGATTCGAAGCCATGTAGTTGACGCTCTCCGTCAAGTCGCGCCACGTGCCGGATACGCCTTTGACGTCGGCCTGTCCGCCGAGCTTGCCTTCGGTGCCGACTTCGCGCGCCACGCGCGTAACCTCGGACGAAAACATCGACAGCTGATCGACCATCGTGTTGATCGTGTTCTTCAGCTCCAAAATTTCGCCCTTGGCGTTAACCGTAATCTGCTTGGACAGGTCGCCCTTGGCGACCGCGGTCGTCACGGCCGCGATGTTGCGCACCTGGTCGGTGAGATTGCTCGCCATGTTGTTGACGCTCTCGGTCAGATCCTTCCAGGTACCGGATACGCCCTTGACGTCCGCTTGTCCGCCGAGCTTGCCCTCGGTGCCGACCTCGCGCGCCACGCGCGTGACCTCGGACGAAAACATCGACAGCTGATCGACCATCGTATTGATATTGGCGGCCGTTCGTTGAAACTCGCCCGTCAGCGGCCTCCCTTCCAATTCGAGTTCGACCTTCTGCGACAGATCGCCCTGCGCGACCGCGTTAATGACCCGAACCATCGCGCTGGTCGGCTGGGTGAGATCGTCGATCAGGCCGTTCAGCGATTCGACCGTCTGATCCCATGCTCCCCCTTTGTGCTGCAGCGCGAATCTGCGCGACAGATTGCCCTCCTTGCCGACGACGCGAGCGAGCTGCTGAATCTCGTGAACCATGGATTCTTGAATATCCATGATCTCGTTGAACGTATCCGCGACCTTGCCGGCTACGCCCGTATAATGGTAAGGCATGCGATAGGCGAAGTTTCCTTTTTTCAAAGCCATCAGCGCGTTCAGCAGTTCTCCGCTGTCCGGCGGGTTCTCCCCCGACAGCCGATCCATATCCTTATCCGTCATGTCTCCTCATCCCCCCATGAAGCCTAAATAATTATCTGATTTGAAGGTTGCCGATCAATCGTTTGAGTCGCTCAAGGGAAATCGGTCTTTGTATATAATCGCGAATATCGTCGGCTTCTTCCGCCTCGCCGGCGCGCGCCGGCGTTTCTTCGTATTTTGCGCATAAGGCGACGATGTAAGGCGGTTCCCTCGGAACGCGGTTCGTTCGCCCTTTTCGATCCGCGCCTCCGGGCGCCGCGACCGTCGCCAGCAGCTCCTCGTCGGCGAATACGACGTCGTACTCGCCGACGCACAGCGCCTCGCGCAGCGCTTCCGCGTCCGCGGCGACCGTCGCGCCGATGCCGAGCATGTCCAGCATATGTACCAGCAAGGAGCGGTAGATGGGACAAGACTCGCCGACGAGCACGCGCAGGCCTTCGGGTATGCCCCCGCCTCCCTCGTAATGCCGTTCGGGCAAGACAGCCAGCGCTTCCGGACGCATCGGCTCCGAAGCGTCCCCGGGCACCCTGCCTGCTTTTACGGTGAATACGAACATCGCGCCCGGTTCCCGCGTATCTTCGATGCGGATCTCCCCGCCCATGAGCTCCACGAGCGATTTGCTGATCGATAGCCCGAGTCCGGTGCCGTCGAACTTGCGGTTCATCGACGTGTCGAGCTGGGCGAACGGATGGAACAGTTGACCGATCTTGTCCGCTGGAATGCCGATGCCCGTATCGAGGATGGTGAATTCGACGATCAGCATGCCGTCTGCTTCCGACAATTGCTTGACGAATATGTAGACGCCGCCTCTCTTCGTGAACTTTACGGCGTTGCCCACGATGTTGATCAGCACCTGTCTTAATCTGTTCTTGTCGCCTGTCAGTATCGTCGGCAGATCGGGATCCAGCACGACGATCAGCTCCAAATGCCGCTCGCGCGAAGCGGCAGTGAACAGATCGATCGTCTCGAGCAGGCACATCCTGAGGTCGAACGGCTCTTCCTCCAGCTCCATTTTGCCTGACTCGATCTTCGAAAAGTCGAGGATGTGATTGATAACGGACAATAGCACGTTGCCGCTCGTATGTATGATGCCGACCATGCTGGCGTATTCCTCCGGCAAATCCGAAGAGAGCAGCAGGTCCGACATGCCGATGATGCCGTTCAGCGGCGTCCGGATCTCATGGCTCATGACGGCGAGAAATTCCGATTTGACGCGAAGGGCGATCTCGGCCGTTTCTTTCGCCTGCACGAGCGCCTGGTTCGTCCGCTCCAGCTGCCGCGTCTGCTGCTGCAGCAGCTCGCTCTGTCTCTGCAGCGCTTTTGTCGTTTCGTACATGCTGACGTAGCCCGCGATCTTCGACCTGAAAATATGCGGCGCCAGCGGTCTCGTCAAATAATCGATGGCGCCGCCGGCATGTCCGTCGAAATCGTATTGGCCTTCGTGCGCGTCTTGCGAAACGAAAATGATCGGCACGACGCGCGATTTCTCCCGGGCCCTGATCATGGCCGCCGTCTCCAGCCCGTCCATATCGGGCATATGTATATCCATGACGATGACGGCAAACTCTTTTTCGAGCAGACAGCGCAGCGCCTCGATCCCCGAATACGCTCTTACGCACAGGTAAGGCTCTCCGGCCAATATGGCTTCGATGGCCATCAGGTTTTCCGGACGATCGTCTACTAGCAAGATATGGGCGGCGTCTTCCATTCCGCTCCTCCTTGAATTTCGATAGATTGTCGAACAAAATCTTATGGCGGATTCATCGCACAGCTGTCACGCTTATATACCCACGACGCTTCTGTCCGAAACGCTCGAGGTTTGGCTTTTTTATACGTTTTTTTTAAGGTGGCGGACGCACAAGTACGGGTAAATCGCAGTGTATCTAGTTTACATAACTTATTTAACGTCGTCTTATGGAAAACCATTGGACACAGGAGCCCTTATTATGGCTCAAATCGCCATTCGCAGCCCGCTCTCGGACCCAGATGCCGTAATCCGGTCATTGCCAGTCTTTTTTTAGCGTCGATCAGGGTTCATAACGTCTCTACGGTCCATAACGATCGTGTTTTGATTTGTTTTTACAGATATAACGCCTCCTGGGTCCAAAGCCCGGTACGCATAGCCTGCCCTGACTTTCACGCTATCTGCCGGGTCGTATTTGCGCCCTCCGTTCGCTTTCCGGCCATTCGTCGTCTTAAAGATAAAAAAAAGCAGCCCTGTTAAAGGCCGCTTTGGCATGGCTTATGTGCTGTCCGGCGTGCCGAACGCGTTATTCGAACGTGAGCGCCACGCCTTCGGGAAGGGCCGCGCGAAGCCTTGATGCGAGCGCTTCGTCGCCTTCGAGCGCAGCCTCCAGCACGACGATCTCCCCCGCGATCCTCGCGCGTTCGGATCAGACGCCCGATCCCCTGTCTGAATCTGAGCAGCATGTACGGCAGATCCACTTCCTTGTAGGGATCGTCCGCCTCCCTGCGCTTGGCGTCGAACACCGGATCGTTCGGCGGATACGGCAGCGCCCACATGATCGCGGCCGAGAGCGACGCTCCCGGGACGTCGAGTCCTTCCCATAGCGTGACCGCGCACAAGACGCTGCTCAAATCCCGTTGGAATTCCGAGATCAGCACCGTAATCTCCCGATCCCCTTCGAACAGGAACCGGCGGTCGGGCTTTTTTTTCCATCCCATCGTACGCCGCCTTAAACGCCGCCAACGTTTCCCTGGACGGAAAGAGCATCAGCGCTCCCCCCATCCGACCTGCGGATTGCCGCGAGCGCCGCTTCCGCCTTCCATGCCGTCCGTAACCGATCGTCTTCCTTAATAGAAGCATTCGGTCGCGGGACCGTGACCTTCATCCGGTCAGGATAATCGTAAGGCGAAGGAACGCTGAACGACAAATAGTTCGGCACGCCCAGACTATGCGCGAGGTAATCGAACGTTCCATCGGAAGAAAGCGTCGCCGAAGAAAATACGATCGGCATCGGTTTTGCGAACACCCGCTCTCCGAGCACCTCGCGCACCGTTCGAGGCATAATGACGAGCGTTAGTCCCGACAACCCGTCGACCGTCCAGCATATGGGCGGCTTCGGCGCCGCGAACAGTCCGAGCGCGGTCCGCATCATCTCGAGATGCTCCTCGACGATCCGCAGCTGGTAGCCGTCGAGGTTGAACAGCTCGCTCTCGAACACGAGATTTTCTTCGATGCGCTCCAGAACGGCGTCGAGCTCCGCGACCGACCTGAGCAGCGTCGGGTCTGCTTTGATCTCCATCCGGTCGGAGCCCGCGACCTTCGCGCTGCGCGCCGCCAGCGCCTCGAACAACAGCTCGCTCCGTTCGATCGCCAGGTCGATTTGCACCGCGAGCGACTCGCGTATATCGTTTTTAAGCAGCCGTGTGACCAGCTCCTCGAATGCGGCATGCTTCAGCCTGTAGGTGAGCGCCTTCTGCGCGGCGGCCTCTAGCAGATGGCCCTCGTCGAAGACGACCGAGCTGTGCTCGGGCAAGAGCGGCAGCTGGCCTTCGCGCTTGCGGCTGTCGTAAGTCCACACGTGCTCCATGTAAAAATCGTGCGAGCAAATGACGATGTCCGCCGCCTTGCGGTAATGCTCTCTCGACAGCGTCATGCCGCAGCGATGGCGCTTGTCGCACACGAAACAGTCGCGGAAGCTGTCCCAGCCGATGCGCCCCCACTGGACGTCGTCCAGATCCGGATATTCCTTGCGGTCGCCGTATGCGTGAAACGATTGAAGCGCTTCTGCTTTGCCTACGAACGGCGGCAGGCTCTCGTAGATGTCTTTGTAGAGTTCGGTATCCGCATAACCGAGCCGCGCGTCGTCCAGCTTTTGCAGGCACAAATACCGGTCCTGCGACTTGCCCAGTCTGGCGTCGACCGTCAGATCCAGATGCTTCGCCAGCTTCGCGAGGTCTCCCTCCGGCTTGGCCAACTGCTCGATCAGCGACTCGTCCGCGCAGGCGACGATCGCGGGCTTGCCGGTGTACCGCGCATAGCAGACGGCGTACAGCAAATAAACGAGCGTCTTGCCCGTGCCGACGCCCGCCTCGGCGAATATCGTTTTTTTTATCCGCATAGGCCCGTTCGACCTGGTAAGCCATGAAGATTTGCTCGTCCCGAACCTCGAATCCCGCTTCGGGCAAAATATCGTAAAAAACGTCCGCGACCCATTCCCCGACTTGCTCGATGAAAGGTTTGCCGCTTACGACCTCGAATGGATAACGCTTGCTCAAGCTTTATTGCCTCCAACCTTGTCTCGTATAGGTCTGACGAAAATGCCGAAGCACTCATTATACCACAATCGCGCACCGTCGAGGCTTCGATTAACGCGGTTCGCCTGCAGCGAAAACAACCGAAACGCGGGCGCGCTCCGGCCGGAAACCTGCGATATTCGTGCGAATCCGTCAAGACGATCCTATCGTTCATTCAAATCGCGATAATGCGCTTCAAGCCGGTCTTGTCGTGCCCCTGCGGATTAATTCCGACCGCGACGCCGTCAGCAGGCGCAACATTGACGAGCTCGAGCGCTCCCCCCGTCCGTCCGCAGACAAACGCCGACGATTCCTCCCCAGCCCTCGTTCTTCTCCAGAAAGTCGGCACCGAGGATGAACCGGCCGACGTAGGGCGCCAGTTCGCAGCGGTCCGTCCGCCATTCGTAAGCAAGACGGCGTTCCCCGCCGCGAGCCTGCACGTCTTTGGCAATCGGTGCGTTCATCTGAATCCGGTCGAGCGACAACCGGATCAAGCGACCGCTTGCGAACCCGATTTCAAGCCTAACGTCATCCAGCTCGAATACGATCGGCGAAGACGCGCACCAACGTTCGGCACCGATGTCCCATGCCGAAAAGACGTTGCAAATGCGAGCGCCGCGCAGCCCCTCCAAGTCGATTCCCGCGTCCGCCAAAAGCGACTGCGTATCGCCGAAACCCGGCGGATCGTAGCCCGGCCATTCGAAGGCCATCCGACTCCCCCCATTCTAACCGAACCAATGCGCGATGTAGATCATAATGATCAGACCGATGATAAACGAATAAGTCGATGGGCGTTCGTAGCCGTGCCCGTGACTTTCGGGGATCAGCTCCTTGTAAGCGATGAACAGCATGGCGCCGGCGGCGAAGGCAAGACCGATGCCGATCAATGAATCGACGTAGCTGGCCGTGAAGTAGCCGATGACCGCCGAGACGACCTCCATCAAGCCTGTGAGCGTCACGAGCGACAGCAGCTTGAGCTTGCCGACATTGGATCTGAGCAGAAACACAGCCAGTACGAGCCCCTCCGGCATATTTTGCGCGCCGATCGCGACGGCTACCATCGTGCCGAGCCCCTCGCTCGCGCTGGCATAGCTGAAGCCCGTGCTCAGCCCTTCCGGTATATTGTGTATAAAAAAGCGCTACCAATACTAACAAGGCCTTGTTGTCGAACCCGCGCACGCGCGCGCCGTTCTCGACGTCCACGTGCGGAATGTTTTTTTCGATCAAGTCGAGCGAAACGATGCCGATGAGCAGTCCCAAGGTAAGCAAGACGAGTCCCGATTCATTCAGCGATTGCGGGATCAGCCCGAACATGGACGCCGATACCATGATGCCGGCCGTAAAAGCGACCAGCATGTCCTTCCACTTTTCCGACAGCCTCTTGATGAACAGGATCGGGACGGCGCCGAGCACCGTCGCCATCGCGGAGATAAAGCTGCCGAGCAGCGCCGTTTCCAAGCGTCAGTTCTCCTTTCACATACGAAGCAATGGCCTCGCGTTTCCCTTATCGTATGCGAACGCAAGCCGTTTTTGACTTGACTCTCGCGAAGAGAAGCACGATAAACCGGATGAGATTAACAATAAACGATATACGCCCTTCATTCCAATCTATATATTTGAAAAAAAAAGAACGGGGCGCTCTGCCCCGTCCCTCGCATAACGCTTGCGATTATGGCTTGTCAGCTTATCCTTCGACCAACGTCAATCTCGCCTGACCTTCCTGCTTCCGCGCGATCTCCAGCTTGCGGATCCGGTTGCGGTCCTTGTCGCGGATGATGAACGCCAGGTTTTCCTCCTCGTAAATCCAGGGTACGTTCTTCGGCAGATCCGGCTGCATCGCGAACAGCCAGCCGCCGATCGTGTTGACCTCGTCGCTCGGAAGCTGTACTTCGAACAGGCGGCCGACTTCGTCGACGAGCGTCTTGCCGTCCACGAGGTATTTGTCCTCGCCGATCGCTTCGATCGGCTGAATCTCGTCCTCGTCGAACTCGTCGCGGATCTCGCCGACGATCTCTTCGAGAATGTCCTCGATCGTCACAAGGCCGGCGGTACCGCCATATTCGTCGTGCAGGAGCGCGATATGCTTGCGTTCGGCCTGCATGCGGATGAGCAGATCCTTGACCGGCATCGCATCGGGCACGGACAGCACCGGCTGCAGCAAGGCGCCGAAGTCGAAGTTCGGATTGTTGTCGTAACTCAAGAAAAACTGCTTCGTATTGACGAAGCCGATAATATCGTCTTTGCTCTCGCCGGCGACCATGAAGCGCGTGTACTGCTCTCGTTTGATCGTCGCCAGGTTTTCTTCCAGCGATTTGCCCCGATGCAAGCACACCATATCGGTACGCGGAATCATAATATCGCGCGCCAGCAGTCTGTCGAACTGGAATATACGATTCACGTAGCCGAATTCTTCCTCGTTGATCTTGCCGCTCTCGTAGCTCTCGGACAAGATCAGCCGGATCTCCTCCTCCGAGTGGGCCTCTTCATGCTCGCTCGCCGGCTTCATGCCGAACATCCGGATGAGTCCGTTGGCGGAGCCGTTAAGCGCCCAGATGAACGGGTACATGATCTTGTAAAACCAGACGATGACCGGCGCGACGAGAAGCGAGATCGCTTCGGCCTTCTGAATGGCAAGCGTCTTCGGCGCCAGCTCGCCGAGCACGACGTGCAGGTAGGTGATAAGCGCGAACGCGATGACGAAGGACAGCAGATGCCCGACGCTCTCCGAGACATGAAGCGAATGGAACAGCGGCTCGAGCAGCTTTTCGACCGTCGGTTCTCCCAGCCAGCCGAGACCGAGCGCGGTGATCGTGATTCCGAGCTGACAGGCCGACAGATAGCCGTCGAGATTGGCGATGACCCGCTGTACGGCGACCGCGTTTTTCCTCTTTTCCATGACCAGTTGGTCGACGCGGCTGGACCGGATACGAATAATCGCGAATTCGGTAGCGACGAAGAAGGCTGTAAGCAGAATGAGCAACGCAACCCAGACCAGATTCAGTCCTAGCATTCGCAGTCACCTCCTTCGATCGTCTTCAAGGCGATGGCTGCCGAGCGATTGACTAACGGTCGCAAGCTGCGTAAATCAGATTCTGTGTCCACGTACGATTGTCTCCTCCTGCTCCAAATGGATTGTCCATAATTGATCTAATTCATACATACGCAAAAAGTGCCGATTTAGATTCAAAAAAAATCCGATTTTTATCCCATACCCGTTCATTCGAAACTTAAAACAACGAACGAAGCGGTCATTATGCCATTGACAACCATAGCCGGCCTTGCTAATATGTAAAACAAATTATTCCTACATATTTTATCAGATTAAAAAACGCGAAGGGGACTGGATTTTATGAAAACATACGCGATCGACGCTCGCAAGCTGCTCGTATCCGCGCTCGTTGCCGCAACGCTTGCAGGCGGTTCGCATGCATGGGCGGCTGCGCCCGCTGCCACGGAGGTTCAAGCGCACGAAGTACTGGCGTCCGAGTACGCAGCCTTTCTGAAGGATAAATACGCGATCGCGATTACCTCAGGCGTCACGAAAGGTCAGTTTTTGTCCGCGCTGGCCGAAGCGCTGAAGGCGCAGCCCGCCGAGAATCCGCATGCCTTCACCGACCTCGCGGCTTCCGATCCGCTTTATGCGGATGCTGCCGCGTTGTACGCCCTTGGCGTCATTACGACCGACGCCGTAGGCGCCGGACAACGCTTGTCGGCCGTCAATGCGCTTCAGATCGCGGTTAAAGCGGCCGGACTCAAAGAACTCGCTTATACCTATCCTGCCTCGAAAACGGCAGCCGCGCTGGCCAAGGTCAAGCTGAAGTCCGAATGGCTGGGCACCACGGCGGCGCAGGAGGTGGCCGCAGCGGTCGACACCGGCCTTCTGCCTTCCTCTTTTTTACGGAGAAATCAAGCTGAAGGCAAGCGCAACCGCGGAGCTGGCCGAGGTGCTTATCGGACAAACGCTTAGCGTGCAAGGGCTTTACAAGCATTTTCTCGGCTACGCTTCCGACGCCGATATTTACGCCAAGCTTCAGGATGCGTTCGCCCAGTCCGATATCATCCAGTCGCCCGAGCTGCAGGCGGTCGTGGACGCCGCGCTCGAGCGCAATATCGTGACCGGCTACAATCTGAAGGACAGCCGTTACGAGGCGAACTTCATCGATCGCCTGTCGCTTGTCTACGGCCATTCCGATCTGAAGCACGCTATTCAACTGATCGGGCTGCTGCGCAGCGAAGGCATCGACGCCAAGGTACAGTTCGAGCCAAAAACGTCCGCCTTCATTTATTTGAAAGAATGGGGCGAGCCTGGCGAATCCGACCTGTACACGGTCAAGCAGATCGCGAACGGCAACTATATCGAATATGCCAAGGAATACGATCTTGCGTTCGAATTCGCGAACGCGGGCGACAAGCAGCGGTTCGACGGCATCGTGGCGGCCTACGCCAAGAAAAACGAAGACGGCCAGCAGGGCTTGCTTTACGGCTCTTGGTGGCAGCCTCTCTACTATTCGCTCACGGAGCTGCCGGGCTATCGGAAGATTACGAACAACAAGATCGCGTACGGTCATTATTATGCGCAATCTTTCTCTCTTCAAAGCAGCTCGCAAGCCGTCGCCGCCGGCTTCCGCGAGATCGATCCGAGCGTAACCGTCGCGAGCTACGACTTCTGGACGGACGTCCCGTTCTTCAACTATTTGAACGGCGAATCCAAGTAACGGGTTCGCATGCCGCATCGCGAATGAAGGACCGCTCCCCCCTGCGGTCCTTTTTACTGTGCATGAAATTGATCCGATTTTCCGTTTGCGGGTAGTATATGTAGGAAATCTTTTTTTTAACTCGATATCGCGCGCGGAGGTTAAAGGTATGGAAGTGTTCGAGATTATTTTGTTCATGCTCGCGATCATCGCCTTATCCAACATTGTGAACCGGCTCCTGCCGGCCGTTCCCCTGCCGCTTGTGCAGATCGCGCTGGGCATGGCGCTCGCGCTGCTCCCGCTCGGACATCATGCCAAGCTGAATCCGGAGCTGTTTTTCGTACTGTTCATCGCTCCCCTTCTGTTCAACGACGGACAGCGGACGCCGCGCGACGAGCTGTGGGCGCTGCGCTTCCCCATCCTGCTCATGGCGCTTGGCCTCGTCTTCGCCACGACCGTCGTCGTCGGTTATATCATTCACGCGATGATCCCTTCGATCCCGCTTGCCGCCGCCTTCGGCCTCGCCGCGATTTTGTCGCCGACGGACGCGGTCGCGGTGACGTCGATGGCCGGCCGCGTATCGCTGCCGAAGCGGATTATGCGGCTGCTCGAGGGCGAGGCGCTCATGAACGACGCATCCGGACTCGTCGCGTTCAAGTTTGCGATCGCAGCAAGCCGTTACCGGCTCGTTTTCGCTGGTAAACGCTACGGGCAGCTTCCTCTTGATTTCGATCGGCGGTCTGTTATGCGGCACGATTATGGCGGCGCTGCTCATCCGGCTGCGCCTGTTTTTAAGGCGCTGGGGCATGGAAGACGTGACCGTACATATGCTGATCCTGATCCTTACGCCCTTTATCATCTTCCTCGCGGCCGAGGCGCTTAACTTGTCCGGCATTCTTGCCGTCGTGGCCGGCGGCGTCGTGCATGCCGTCGAGAAGGACCGGATGGAGTCCCGCATGGTCGAGCTGCAGATCGTCTCGAAAAGCACCTGGTCCGTCATTTTATACGTGTTGAACGGGCTTGTCTTCTTGCTGCTGGGTTTGCAAGTGCCCGATGTCGTCAACGCCATTTTTTTCGAAAGTCCGATCAACAACGGCATCGTCATCGGCTATATCGCCGTCATTTTCGTATCGCTTATCGTCATACGCTTTTTGTGGGTGTACCTGTTCTGGGAAAATCGCTTTTCGCGAAAAAAACGGCCGTTCGATGCGCGAAGGACTGGGCATGTCGGCGCTCACGTCGCTGTCGGGCGTGAGGGGCGCCGTCACCCTGGCGGGCGCCTTCTCGATTCCTTACGTGCTGAACAACGGCGATGCGTTCCCCGAACGCGACCTCATCCTTTTCTTGGCTGCCGGCGTCATCCTCATCAGCCTGATCGTCGCCAGCATAAGCCTGCCGCTGCTCACGCGCAACGCCGACGAGGTGCCGACCGAAGACGAAGAAAAGCTCAACGCGGCGCAAATCGCCACGCTCAAGGCGGCGCTGCGTTTCCTCGCTCAATCGATGAACGAAGACAACCGACATGCGACCCATGCCGTCATCGCCCGATACGAGGCCAGACTGCGGAGTCTGTCCTTGCACGAAGAAGAACGAGCCGAAGGCTTCGAGCTCGCCGTCGCGGAGAACCAGGCCCGATTGATCGGACTTCAGGCGGAACGAAAAGAAATCGCGCGGATGTTCAAGGCCGGCGAAATTCCCGATTATGTAGCGAACCGGTTCAACGATTCTTTTGCGGCGCTTGAAACGTCGCTCTCACGGCGATCCAGAATGCGTGTCCTCTTGCTGACGCGGGGTCTGAGAAAACTGGGAGCGGCCATTATCAAGCCGAAGGAGGTAGAGCCCCGGCTGGATAAGGGCATCATCCGCAAAACGAAGCTGAAAACGTGTCAGGCCGCCATCGGCGCGATCCGCGCGCAGATGACGAAGGAAAACCGCAAAGCCTCGCTGAACGTCATCGGCCAGTACCGGGAGATCATTCGGGCGATCTCGCGCAAAAACGAAGATCCGGAAGACGAACGGCTTCAACGCAAGCTGCGTCAGGAGATCCAGCTGCGGGCCTATCAGGTGGAACGGGATGAGATTCAAGCGATGTACGAGCGAGGCGAAATCAAACGCGATATGGCCAACGCGCTGCGCAAAACGATCAGCTATGCGGAGGCGACCGTCTTGGAAGGAGAGCTGGCATAAGCCGGCTCTCCTCGTCGTTTGCGGAGGGCCTTCCAATCCTAGCGCCGCTTGGAGCGCGCCCGGCCAAGCCAAACGCGCCTGCCCAACATAGCGGCCGCGCCGGCGGCGAGCAAGACGCCAACCGCATAGACGGCAACGGATAACTTCGTTGAGGCGGCGGCATCGCGGCCGCCCTGAGCCGCTTCTGCATCTTGCCGGCCGGAAAAAGCGGAAATGGCGACTTCCTTTTTTGAGCGGCGACAGCTCGCCCGCGGCGTAGGTTCCTCGTTCGCTTTCCAGGAAGACCCGACCGTTCTCGTCGATCTTCATGACGGGCGACGCTCGCTTCGGATAGACGCCCCATATCGCGCGATCCGCGATCCATTCGCTCGCCTCTACCGCCCCATCCTGCCGCTTGTAGCGTTCGCCTTCCGCGAACAGGAGGCGGACGCCGAAATTTTCGAATCCGTAGTCGAGCATCGCGGCCATATCCGAATAGGCGATTTTTTTCGAGTCGGCCTTCAGCACGACGCCGATCAACGACATCCCGTCCCGCTCCGCCGATCCGACAAGCGTGTTGCCCGCAGCGATCGTGTAGCCGTTTTTAATGCCGGTGGCGCCCGGATAGTCGGTCAGCATTTTGTTGTGGTTTTCGAGCGTCGACGTCCATTCCTGTCCGGACCAAGGCAGCTTGCGCGTGGACACGATCCGTTTGAACGTCTCGTTGTCCATCGCGTACCGGGCCAGCTTGGCCATATCCGAAGCCGTCGTGTATTGATTCGGGTCGGGCAACCCGGACGGATTGACGAAGTTGGAATCGTAAGCCTTGATCGTGTCGCGCATAAACGCGTTCATCCGCTCGGCGAACTTTTCCTTCGAGCCGTCGATCCGTTCGGCGATCGCGGTCGCCGCGTCGTTGCCCGAGTTGAGCATCATGCCGTACAGCAGCTTTTCCATCGTGACCTGTTCGCCCTCGGCGAGATATACCCGCGTGCCCTCCTCGCCGCGAGCGGTCTTGGAGACGGTCGCCACGTCGTCCAGCGACGCCTGCTCGAGGGCGATGATCGCCGTGGCGATCTTCGCGATGCTGGCCGGATACAGCCGCTCGTCGCCGTTTTTAACGTACAGCACGTTCCCCCGTGCGCTGCTCGATCAGGATCGCGGCTTCGCTCTGCGCCGATGGCGGCGCCGCCCCTTCTGCCGGATCGGCAGCCGAGCTATGCGGCGGGCCCGTCAAAAACATCGTCGCTGCGGCGATCCACGCCAGCGCTGTCCGCTTGCCAAACACGCTCATCCTGCGCACCTCTCTCGCGCTTCGTCCCTCTTATTTCCTGCGTCTCTTGTAGATCGATACGACGATCAGCACGGTGACGATGAGCCCGATGCCGAATACGATGGTCGCCGACAGCGAAAATCCGGCTGCGCCGGCCTCTCCCGCATTTTCCTCGACGATCCGTTTGGCGCCCGATGGCCATTCGATGACGGAATTCAAGCTAAATCTCCTCTCGAAAACATACGAAAATATCGATCTGCAACAAGAAGGCGCCCTCTTCGCTAATCGAAGAGGGCGCCGGCCTGGCATGCCGCCGAATCAATCGAGCCCGTGCTCTTCGCGGATGCGGTACAAACCTTGAATCAACAAATCGGCGGGGTCGCGGTTGAGCAAGTAATGCGCCATCAGGAAGTGCAGCGGCATCGCGCACACGTTGTTCCCTTCCGTGATCGACGGGAAGCCCGCTTCCACGACCGGACCGTGCTCCTCGTGAAGCTCGAGATCCGCATGCACCGGCTCCGGCGCGAACTCCTCGCGAACCGACTTGACGCAGTGCGGGACGATGATCTTGTCGATCAGCGCCTTCGCCTCGTCCTCCGACTGCGGCGGCATCGGCAGCAGCCTGCCCTCCGGCGACTTCATCAAATCGACGAAAAAGGATGACATCCACTGCGAAGGATCCTGCTTCGTCTGGAAGCCCGCGATCATCTCTCGCAGGAAAAATCCGCTGACGTAAGGCTTGCCCTCCGCCGACTTCACCATATAAGTAAAGATCGGACCGTAAGCTTCGTGGTTCATCACCTGGCCTTCGACCTGTTCGTCGCCGAATTCCATTTTCAAAGCCGTCATGCCGTTGTAGTGAACGGCCGCGATGAGCTCCTGCGCCTTTTCGGCTTCGGTCTTGTCCGCGCCGGCCGTCTGCGCGTCCGGGCCCTTCTGCTCTTCTTTAAGCTCGTTGTCGGTTGTCATCTTCTTCATCTCCTTGCCTTGCTACCATGATAGCATCCCGCGCCGAGAAGTGAAAGCGCTCTTCGTCAGAAATTCCGATAGACGTACGGATCGTCGGGCTTGTCGATCGGCGCCCAATCCTTGACTTTAAGCACCGGAATCATTTGCTTGAACGGTTGATAGTATTCGCGCGTCAGCTTGCCGGTGACGCGAAGCCAGTCGTCGTCGGACAGCTTCGTGCCGGCCGGCATCTGGACGAGCATGCCGAACACGCCCGAATCCGCGACGCAATGAATGAACCCGAAGCGGAAAACGAAGTAGGACGAAGCGCCGATCTCCTCCCCTTTATAGGCGAATCCGTCGAACGTAATCGTCTTGTCCGCGAACGCGTCCGGGTAGTTGTACAGCACCTCCATGCCCTTCAAGTAGTTCGTATCGTTCAATTCGACGGCAGACTGGCCCGCAAAGTCGGCCATGTCTTTTTTGCTTGACCTTGTCGTAATTTTCGGCGCTGTAAAATACGCTCGTATCCGGACGCAAAAACTGGTGATAGCCGGCGTCCTTGCGCCGCTGGTCGAGCTCGGGAAACGAAAAGCCCTTCGCCTTGACGAAGCTGGAATCCAGCGTCGCGACCGGCAGGAAGATGCCGGTGAAGATCGGCACCGCGAGCACCCCATAAGTGAAGCCTCGCCGCCATTTCGTCCGGCCGATATGCGAATGCCCTGAATGCCCTTCGTGGTCGTGCGCATGGGCATGTGCATGATCGTGACGATGCGCATGCTCGCGTTGATGGCGAGCGCCGGCTTCCGGATGCGCATGACCGCTCTGGGCGCCATCCGCCGGATCGGCCGACATCGTCGCCTTCGCATCCTGCGCCGCCATCTCCTCGGCTCTTTTTTCCGCGCGGTACGCCACGACGAATTGATACAGACTGAGCAGCGCCAGCAGCACGATCGCGCTGACGGACAAATAGGCGTATCTCATATTGATGTATTTGTCGAGATCGCCGGTCCGGTGGAGCAGCAAAAACATGAATGCCAGGCCGAACAAAATCGCGAATCGGATCATCCGAACAACCTCCCTACGATCAGCGAACCGGCTACCGTAAATACCGCCACGAGCGCGATCAGCGAGACGACGAACCGCGTGCGGAAGGCGCTCAGCAGCATGAGCGTGTTTTTGATGTCGATCATCGGGCCGAATACCATGAAGGCGGAGAGCGAACCGACCGTAAAGCCTGCTGCGGAACGAAGACGCGATGAACGCATCCGCCTCCGAACAAACCGACATGACGAAGGCGAGGACGATCATGACGAGCGACGCCTTGAGCGGATCGCTGCCCAAATCGAGCAAATACGAGGTCGGGATATACGTCTGCATCGCCGCGGCCAGAAAAGCGCCGATGACCAGGTACTTGCCGACGTCGAAAAACTCGTCGATGCCATGCGATACGACCGATGACAGCCTGGCGCGGACAGAAGGCTTGACGGCCGTCGCGATGGAAGGCTCGAGCGCGGCCGCCACAGGCGCGGCGTATCCGCCGGCGGGCGCCGGCGCCAGGCGAAGCTGCGGTCCGCGGAAGAGAAGCGCGACGGCCAGCGATACGCAGAAGGCGACCGCGATCGCGAGCCCCGCGCGGATGCCGACCATCCGCCAGTCGTTGCCGAAGGCGATGAAGGTGGCGAACAGGACGATCGGGTTGACGATCGGCCCCGAGAGCATGAAGGCGACGCCGGCGTTGAGCGGCATGCCCTTCAGGACGAGCCTGCGGGTGATCGGCACGATGCCGCATTCGCAGGAAGGGAACAGCAGGCCGATGCCGCAGCCGAAGCAGGTTCGCAGCAGGACATTGCGCGGCATGATCCTGGCGATCCAGGCTTCCGTCACGAACGTCTGGATGACGCCGGACACGAGCACGCCGATCAGCACGAACGGGATGGCCTCCATGATCATGCTGATGAAGATCGTATTCAATTGCAAAAACGAAGTCATGAAAGGATCACTTCCGTCAAAATAGTATGAAGCCGATCCTTTTTATTATGGATATTATACGAAAAATAGCAAACCGCCCCGCAGTCCGCATTCGGCCTTGCGCCGCGGATGCGGCGGCTTAAACTTCCAGTTGCGAATCCGGCCGTTCGCCATTACAACATCTAATTTATGCTTGTCTGCCGAAAGGAACGTGCCTTCTTTGAACCCGATCTCTCCAAAGCCGCCAATCGCCCCCGCCATCCCGCTGCTCGTCGGCATGATCGCCATCTCTTTCGCGCCGATTCTCGTCCGTTATTCGGACGCGCCGGTGTCGGTGCAAGGCATGTGGCGCATGCTGTTCACGCTCGCCCTGATGGTGCCGTTTGCCGGAGGCAAGCAGCTTCGCGCCCTGCGGGCGATCAAGCGCTCCGACTGGTGGCTGCTCCTGGCCGCCGGCTTTTTTCTTGCCCTGCACTTCCTGCTCTGGATGGCGTCTCTTAGCTATACGTCCATCGCCAGCTCCACGCTCATCCTGTCGCTGGAGCCCGTCTTCGTCATGATCGGCGCCTATTTCCTGTTCAAGGACCGTCTCTCGGGAAAAGCGCTCGGCGGCCTCGCCGCCGCCCTCATCGGGATCGCGATCGTCGGGGCCGGCGATTCGGGCCTGTCCGAAGCGGCGCTGAAGGGCGACCTGCTGTCCTTCCTCGGCACGGCCGCCGTCGCGGTCAACATGCTGCTCGCCAAGCGAATTCTCGAACGGGTGCCATCCTTTTTTTATACAGCCTGGTCGTCTTCGCGGTTACGGCCTTTTGCTTCTATTTGTACAATGTCGGGATTGGCGCGGACATGACCGGGTATCCGCCGCGCGAATGGCTCGTTTTCGCGGGTCTTGCGATCGTGCCAACCGTTTTCGGCCATCTGATCTTCAATTGGCTGCTTCGCTACGTCAAGCCGGCGACGATCTCCATGAGCGTGCTGGCCGAGCCGGTCGGCGCGAGCGTATTGGGCTTCTTCCTGTTCGGGGAAGCGCTCGGGGCCTGGCAGCTGGTCGGCGGCGCCTTCGTCATCGCGGGCCTTACGCTGTATATGCGCTCGGAAGCCGAGGCGTACGACCGGCCGGCCGAGCCTGCATCCTGATCGAGCGACGATAGAGGCTGTCCCGAAGGCCTGCTCGACGCCTCCAATTTATCAAGGAACGGTTTCTATTTGTTTTGCAAGCAAAAAAAAGGGCGATCTCTCAGGCCGGTTTACGACCCTTTCGAGACAGCCCCTTCCTTTTATTGTGAAAATCGCTCGCGAACGCAATCGGTCATCCAATGGTTGACTTCCCACAGATCGGCGACGGGCGCGTTCGTGAACGGCAGCGTGTGCATATAGCCTGGCGGCCCGAATTCTGCCGTAAATGTACCGTTCGCCTCTCCTTTTAGACGCTTCGCGTTCAGTATTCGCCCCCACCAGCCGAGGTATAGCTCGAGTTCGGACCGGTATTCCGGCGCCGCCGGGTGCGGCACCTGCGGACCTTCCGGATAGCCGATCCGCCCATGGATATGAACGGCCCGTTCGATCGCCAGCGACACATTCTCCTCCTGGTCTTCGAGATGCGATTCGCATACGGTCATCCAATGGCTGAAGTCGGCCGTGATGCGCAGCTCCGGAAACTTGCGCAGGAGCCTCGCCGTCGTCCAGGGTGTGAACATCGCACGCACCCGATGCGTCTCGTGTCCGACCGTGACGCCAAGACGCGCCTCTGTCTCAAGCGCCGCTTCAAAGAAACGATCCTGCTCCGCTTCCGACATGCAGTCCCGCGCGCTGTGCGAGACGATCAGCGCCGGCTTGAAAGAGGCGGCATACGCCGCTCGCTCGGCGAAGCTGGCCGCGTGATCCTCGCTCGTAAAAATTTGCGCGATGTACGCCATCCCGTGCCGCTCCAGCAGGGCGGCGAACGCCTCCGCTTGCCCGGGCGCCGGGGTCGGCGCCTCGATGCCGTCGTACCCCGCTTCGGCTGCCCGTCCCACCTGTTCGGCCAGCGTCCCTTCCATGCCCCACAACGCTTTGAAATACTGAATACGCATTCCGATTCATCCTCCCCTGCTCAAGTTACTCTTCTTGATGTTCTGCCACGGGCATCATCATGCCGTTCGGCATCCCCATCATGCGCACGCCTGCGCTTTCCTCATGCCTTTCAGCCAAATAAACCTCCGTGCCGAACGACGGGGACGCATGCGGCAGATGCGTGGCGCCGCGCGCGAGGATCTGCTTCGCGTTGCCCGAGTCTCCTTCGAACCCGTCGTGATCCCAGGGCACCCACGATCTCGCATTGCAGTAATGACACACATAGGACCGCCGGAACCGGTCGGGCGACCGGTTCGGATAGGAACGATGGAACAAATGGGAGTCGAAAAACAGCACGTCGCCCGGCTCCAGCACGACCGGTATCGGCGACGGGTACCGGGACACGACGCGCGATAACGTGTTCACTTCGTCGTCCAGATGGCTGACGTTCTGCACCGGGTGCAGATCCTGAAAAGCATCGACCGCATGCACGTTTCCGCCGCCTATCTCTTCCGGCGGATAGACGGGCTCATGATTCGATCCCGGCACGACCCACAGACAGCCGTTTTCCTCGTCCGCCCGCTCGAGCGCGATCCAAGCGCCGATCAGCGTGTCAGGGTGCGTCTTGATGTAGCAGGCGTCCTGGTGCCAGCCTTGCCCGCCTTTGCCGGGCGGATTGAGGAACATCATCGATTGCAGCGCATAGACGTCCGGACCGATCAGCGCCTCGACGACGTCCAGCACGCGCGCGTTCAGCAGGCCCCGTTCCGCGGCGGCATCGATCCGCGAGAGCATATGCACGCGCGTCGCTTGCGCAAACTCTTCTTTCAACGGATCCCGGCCGTTTTCCTGCATGGCGGTTTGCCGTTTTTTCTCCATTCGCGTTCGCTCGGCCAAATCGAACAACTCTCCGACGGCTTCCTTTGGCAGAAGGCCGCGAACGATCAAATAGCCGTTGCGACGATAATGCTTGTACGCTTCGACGGTCACCTGGTGACGATCGTGATCTCTGGATTTTGGCGTATAGTAGACGGGCATGCCGGACACGCTCCCTTTACCGTTTGGAATAGTACAAATGTAAAGGTTTTCTTATCGCTGCGCCATGCACCAGATTAGCATTTTTGTATCTAGGAATGATCCTTTATTGGGCTTTGATATTCATGCTGTATCTCTTCTTGATTCGCTGGGCAATCCTCTTTATGATGGGCATGGAGGTGATCGACCGATGTTCGCCATGCCCGATTTATCGTTCGACCGGATAACCCATGCCGTCGCCGGCTCGATCGTCTATCCGCCCGGCAGCAGGTTCGGTCCGCGCATTCAGCAGGACGTTCAACTGGTTATGCTTTACACCGGCGAGATGACCGTCACGCTCTCGGGCCGGGCGCTACGCGTTAAGCCTGGGCATGTCGTCCTGCTCAAGCCGGGCTTGGAAGAGACGTTCGTTTTTTCGAAAAGCGAAGACAGCTGGCATCGCTGGATCGCCGTTCATTTCGAGGACTTGCCGGAGACGGCCGTCGAACAGCTAAGCGAACTTCCGGAGTGCCTGCCGTTATCCGAAGAGATGAACGTTCTCGTGGATCTCATGGTCCGTCTGAATCGCCGAAGCGCTCCGACGGACGCCGACGTGAGAAGTCTAGGGCTCGCCGCCCTCCATCTGTATCCGCGCGAATCCGGGAAGTCGCCGCTAAATCGCGAAAAGCACCCGGCCGTCTATGCGGCGCTCGCCGAGATTCGCGAGAATTACGCCCGCGAACTGTCGCTCGCGCAGCTCGCGCATGCCGCAGGCGCTTCGCCCGAGCACCTCGTTCGTTTGTTCAACAAGCACGAACGAACGTCGCCGATTCAGTTTCTGTGGCAATATCGCGTGAACCGCGCCGTCGAATTGCTCACCCATACGGGGCTGACCGTCTCGGAGATCGCGGCGCGGTGCGGCTTTAAAACTTCGCATCATCTGGCCCGACTCGTCAAAGAGACGACGGGACGCACCGCGACCGACATCCGTCGGGCGTCCTGGAGCGGCGCAGACGGCGTCCCGCCGCCCGTTTAATGGCCGGCCATCATGGCAGGGTCGGGTTTATCTGCGCCCGGCGTTCCTTCCGTCTGCTGCTTCGGCTTGCGCAGCAGCAGCGTAAGGGCGACGCCCGCCGCGACGATGCAGGCGGACAAGAAAAAGGTGTCGCCGTAACCCGCGACGACGGCGCCGAGCGGATTCGCGTCCGCGCCCGCACCGGCGGCATGCGCGGCGATCCGCGACGTCAGATACCCCGTCAATCCCGCGACCGCGAACGAGACGACGACTTGCTGGGCGGCCGTCGTCAGCGGCGTGACGCGGCTTACAAGACGGCGCGGCGCGGAATTCAACACATGCGTATTGAGCGGCATCATCGAAAAGCCCATGCCGAGACCGATGAAGCAGACGCACAAAATGATCTTCCATAGCGGCGTATCGACCGAGATGCCGGACAACACGAAGAGCGAGACGGAAATGACGGTCAATCCGGCAAAGGCGAGCGGTCGCGCCCCGATCTTGTCGAACAATCGGCCGCTGATCGGCATGGCAAGCCCAGCGCACAGCGCCTGCGGCATCAGAATCCAGCCCGTCTCGAGCGCGGAATAGCGCATGACGCCCTGCAGGTACAACGGCACGATCAACATCGCGCCGAACAGCGCGAGTTGAACGATCCACGTCAGCACGATGCTGCGCGTAAAGTCGGACGATTTGAAAACCTTGAGCTCAAGCAGCGGCTGCTTCTGCTTCAGCTCTACGAAAATAAAGGCGATGAGCGCGGCGCCGCCGACGGTCAGACCCGTAATTGTAGACGTTTGAGACCAGCCGGTCCCCCCCTTCGCTGACGCCGAACGCCAGCATGGAAAAGGCGATCGGCGCCAGGCACATGCCGACGACGTCCAGATGCGGCGCCGCATGCCGGTCCGACCGCGGCAAATATTTGGATGCGAGCACGAGGGCGATAATGCCGATCGGCAGGTTGATGATAAAGATCCAATGCCAGCTGACCGAATCGACCAGCCAGCCCGACAGCACCGGACCGAACGCCGGCGCCATCAGCATCGGTATGCCGAGCACGCCCATGATCGAGCCGCGGCGCTCGGGGGGCGCGATCTTGAACACCATGGCCATCCCGATCGGGGCCACCATGCCGCCGCCCAGGCCTTGGACGACGCGGAAGAGAATGAGCTGCTCCGGCGTTTGCGCGATGCCGCACAGCAGCGAACCGACGGTAAATAGAGCGATCGTCAGCATGAAAATTTGCTTGGAACCGAATTTATCGGTCATCCAGCCTGCAAGGGGGATAACGGCGGACAAAGCGAGCGTGTACCCGGTAACGGTCCATTGGATCGTCTTCAGGTCGGTCTGGAAGTAGTCGACGAGCTTCGGAATGGCATTATTGACGACGGTACTGTCCAAGATAACCATGATCATGCCGACGATAATCGCCATTAGCGGCGGCAGTATCGCCTTCAGCGAGAAGGGTTGCTCGCCTGCGGTCGGGCTCTGTTGGGTAGAAGCTGACATCGTTCCCTGCTTTCTGCTCATTGAGCGGGGTATTGTCGTGCTGAGACGCGAATCTTGCCGCTTGACAAATCAAAGCTCCCATTGTACAATTAAAGTGGAAATAGCATTCGGAAGCCCTTATATTTTGATTTGCCCAGTAGCGCTAGTGATTGTATCACGGCGTTATTTTTCGTGCAATGATTTTTTTTGCATCCAAAATGACCGACAGCTGACGCGCTTTATTCGCGGTCAGCCTCGGCTCCACTCGTATTTGCGTCGATCAACGGAAGACGCAGTCCTCCGTCTTCCGAATCCGATCATTCTTTCGACACGCCTTCGACGATCACGCCCCGGTAAACACCGCCGTTCAGACGATGCTTGAGCGCATCTTGATAAACAGGACTATAATACCAAGCCCTTGCTTCCTCCATGCTCGGAAATTCCAATACAGCTACGCCTTCCACTTCCGGTCCTTCGATCACTTCCTGCTTGCCATACATAGCAAGAGGTTTTAACGGATGACCGGCCAAGCCGGCCGGCGCCTTGGAAGCGTAAACGTTCAATTCTTCCAAATTGGTCGTTTTTTCTCTCATCAAAATCACATAAGCCGACATGGAAGTCCGTCCTTTCTGCGGTTATGATTGCTAACTGACGAAATCGCTACGTCCATCCTTGACTATAAACGCGCCATTCGCATTTGTATAATTCATGATTTTTATTTAATGAATTAATTTCATTCATATCAAAAAGTTCATTTGAACTTGTCTTCCACATATTCGACGAATTTCTGCGCAGCTTTGGATAGGAATCTGTTCTTTGGATATTGCAAACCCACTTCCCAAACCCAGCCTTCATCCTCGATCCCGATCCAGCGCAAGCCTTCCAACTCCAATCCGGCGGTTCTCGGCAACACGGATACGCCTAGTCCGGCCGATACAAAACCTGCCACCGTCGCCAGATCTTCAGCGTCGTAGGTCGATGCTAATGTGAAGTTCGTATGATGAACACGCGCCAAAAGCGAATCTCTGAGAGAACAATTATGCTTTAAGCCTACAAACGGCTCGCCGGTTATTTCTTTCAGTCGGATGGATTTCCGCGCCGCGAACGGATGCGCGGACGATACGACGAGATACAACGGCATCGAGACGATCGGCACCCAAGTATACGACTCCTCCTCGGGCCTTTCGGAAGTAATCATGACGTCCGAATCGCCGCGCTCGGTCTGTTCGAGGATCGTGCCTTTGTCCCCTTGCGACAAATTGAACGTAATTCGAGGATTGGCCTCCTGATATTGCCGGATCAGATGCGGAATTAAATCAACGCCCAATATATTTAAATACGATAGATAAATGACGCCGGCGTTTGGATCGGCGCTTTGTTCGATCTCCTGTTTTCCTCGCTCTACCTCCCTTAATATGGTTTCCACGCGTTTTGCGAACATGGTGCCGTAGCGGTTGATATGCAGCTTTCTGCCCTTCCGTTCAAATAACGGCACGCCGAGCTCCGTTTCCAGTTTTGAAATCGAGTGACTGAGCGCGGGTTGCGTGACGGACAAATGTTCCGCGGCTTTCGTTAAGTGTTCCATGCGGGCCACGGTCAAAAAATATTCCAACTGGGTAAGCTCCATAAAATCCTCCCGCATCATTTTTGGAGTTATCATACCGATTGTCTTCACGCGAAGCAAGCGCAAGAAATCATGTTGCTAATTAATGAATAATGTTTATTTATAATATTATTATTATGAATTAGATTTATTATTGTGATCGAAGTATGCTAAGGCATGTGATGATGAAAACTAATTCAAGCAATAGGAGGATACGAAGATATGGATAAAGCATCGTATGAAAATGAGTTTCAGGGCAAACGGGCTTTAATTACCGGAGGAACAAAAGGAATGGGCTCGGCAATCGCCAAACGATTGGCGGAAGCCGGAGCCGACGTGCTTACGACCGCACGCTCCATCCCGGCGAGTGACGCAGTTCCAGGCATCCGATTCGTTCAAGCCGACGTTACGAAGCCCGAAGGCACGGCATTGCTTGTCGAGGCCGTGAAGGAAAAGCTGGGCGGGATCGACATTCTCATCAACACGGTCGGCGGCGCCTCTACGCCTCCAGGCGGAGCGTTAGCCCTGACAGAAGAAGATTGGCTGGAAACGCTAAACTTGAATCTGCTCGGTTCTGTCCGACTAGACAGAGGTTTACTGCCGATGATGGTGGAGCAAGGGAAGGGCGTTATCATTCATGTAAGCTCGATACAAAGAAGAATGCCTTTATACGAAACGACTTTAGCGTATGCCGCATCAAAAGCGGCACTGACGAATTACAGCAAAGGCCTCTCCAAGGAATTTTCGCCAAAAGGAATACGCATTAATACGATTGCGCCGGGCTTTATTCAAACGGAAGCGGCAGATCGAATGATCGACCGGATCGCCACGGCCGCCGGCAGCCGCGAAGCGGCGCTGCAGGAACTGATGAGCTCCCTCGGCGGCATTCCAATCGGACGTCCCGGACTTCCCGAGGAAGTCGCTGAACTTGCCGCATTTTTGGTTTCCGATCGTTCGGCCTCCATTACGGGGAGCGAATTTACGATCGACGGCGGTACTGTACCTACGGTGTAACGGTCATTTTCGATAGCCAAAAAAAGGAGGTATTCTTTCATGATTCAATTGCCAAACGCCGTTAAAGCTTATTTTTCTGCTTCGAACGAGGAACGGCTGGATTCATTGATGGCCGCATTCGACGAAGATGCATACGTCTTTGACGATAACCGTGAATTCAGAGGAATCGAAGCGATCCGCCATTGGTGCGAATCTGACATTTTGGGCGCTCGGGTTCGATTTGAAGTTACCGACGCGACGGAACAAGACGGTACGTATGCGGTCATCGCATCGATTGACGGCGATTTCGATAAAACGAATCTCCCCAGTCCGTTTTTATTGAAGCATACCTTTAAGCTGTCTGCCGGCAAAATTCAAGAGCTGCATATCGCATTGCCTTCATTCGGGAAACGATGAACGCAAGGTTCTCCCACATCAATCGCTCCTCGCCAGGCGTTCTAGCTTGGTGAGGAGCGATTTTTTTTCGTTCCTTCGCTAAAAAAAGTCTTCACGTTAAACTTTGGATTTGATAAGATGAAGCGGAAATGAGTAATTACTCACTCATAAATCGGAGGTTGCATTGCGATGAAAATAGGCGGTTCGTCCAATGAAAGCGGCGAAACGTATGCCGCTGTCGGAAATAACGACGCATTCTCTCTGGAAATCGAAGGTGTCTCCCGCAGCTTCGGCGATCGCATGATTTTAAGGGAGGTCTCTCTGCGTATCGGCCGCGGCGAGCTGTTCGGCCTGCTCGGTCCCTCCGGATCGGGCAAGACGACGCTGATCAAGCTCATCACCGGCATTGACGCCGCCGACGAGGGGCGGATCGCGATATTGGGCGAGCGCGTCCCTTCGCTGCCGCTGCTCGGCAGGATCGGTTATATGGCGCAGGCGGACGCCTTGTACGGCGAACTCACCGCCAAAGAAAATTTGATGTTTTTCGGCGCAATGTTCGGGCTGGGCGGCTCCCGCCTTACCGAGCGCATCGGCGCAACGCTGGCGACGGTCGGGCTTGCGCAAGAAGCGGGCAAGCTCGTCTCGCGATTTTCCGGCGGCATGAAGCGGCGGCTATCGCTGGCTGTCGCGCTGCTCCACGAGCCGGAGCTGCTCATTCTCGACGAGCCGACCGTCGGCATCGATCCGGCGCTCCGGGTGTCCATCTGGACGTCGCTGCTGGCGCTGCGCGAGCGGGGCACGACGATCGTGCTGACGACCCACGTCATGGACGAAGCCGAGCGCTGCGACAGGATCGGTCTACTTCGGGAGGGCTCGCTGACCGCGGTCGGGCATCCCGATGCCCTCAAAGCGCGTACGGGCGCGGCGACAATCGAAGAAGCGTTTATCCGTCTGGGCGGTGATCGCGCATGAGAGTCCGCGCCCTGACCATGCGCATCTTCAGGCAATTCATGCGGGACAGACGCACGCTGGCGCTGTTGTTCGTCGCGCCGATCTTCATCCTGACGCTCGTCTACTTCATCTTCGGCGGTCCCGGCAGCGCGCCGAAGATCGGAACGGCCGGCTTGCCGGATACGATCGCCGGCGCCTTGCGCGCATCGTCCGCCGATATCGTCCCGTACGATTCCGCAGCCGCGGCCCGCTCCGCCCTTGACGAACGCAAGCTGGATGCCGTCCTCGCGGTGACGGAAGGCAAGCCGACGCTTCTGCTCGAGGGCAGCGACCCGTCGCGCAGCCGCGCCGTGCTGCTCGCCGTGTCGACCATGCAGCGAACGTCCGCTGCCACCGTTTTTCAGCCCGACATCGCCTATCTCCACGGCAAGCCCGGCATGTCCTCGTTCGACGCCTTCGGGCCGGTCATGATCGGCTTTTTCTCGTTCTTTTTCGTCTTCCTGCTTGCGGGTGTCGCCTTTCTGCGCGAACGCACGACGGGCACGATGGAGCGGCTTATGGCGACGCCGATCCGCCGGCACGAGGTCGTGCTCGGGTACCTGGGCGGCTTCGGCTTATTCGCGATTTTACAATCGGCGCTCGTCGCTTGCTTCGCGATCTATGCGCTCGGCATGTTCATGTCCGGCTCGATCTGGTTGATTCTGCTCGTCAACCTGCTTTTGACGCTTACGGCGCTCACGCTGGGGACGCTGCTGTCGGCGTTCGCGGGCTCCGAATTCCAGATCATTCAATTCGTGCCGATCGTCATCGTGCCGCAAGCCTTCTTTTCCGGACTGTTCCCGCTGGACGGCATGTCCGCCTGGCTTCACAAGCTAACCTACTTGATGCCGCTTTATTACGGCGGCGAAGCGCTGAGAGGCGTCATGATCAGAGGCGAAGGCTTCGGGGGCATCGGGGTCGAGGTCGGCGCGCTGCTGGGCTTCTCCCTGCTTTTCGCGGCACTGAACGTCATCGCGCTCAAGAAGCAGCGGGCCATTTAGCGCGTCGGCGCTGCGTATGATACGATAGGTTGGACAGGACGCCGCCTCGTGCGGCGCTCCGCGGCTTCAAGACGAATGAAGGAGCGACAGCTTGATGAACGCGAATGAAGGCTCGATGGAACCTTGGATGGAAGAGCTGCTGCAGGAGGGCGCGTTCGGCGAAGGGCAGCCGGTAAAGACCGAGAAACAGGCGCGCATTTTGGCCGCCGCGATCGAAGTTTTTGCCGAGAAGGGCTACGCCGGGTCTTCCACGAGCGAGATCGCGCAGCGCGCAGGCGTCGCGGAAGGGACGATTTTCAGGCATTACAGGACGAAAAAGGACCTGCTCGTGTCCATCGTCACGCCGGCGATGATGCGATTGATGGCGCCGTTCGTCATTCGCGGATTCGGCGACGTGCTCGATGCCGAGCACGACAGCTTCGAGCAGTTCGTCCGCCGGATGATCGACAACCGCATCGCGTTCGCGAGCCGCAACAAGCGGTTGTTCCGCATCGTCGCCCAGGAGCTTCCCTTCCATCCCGAGATGCGCGAGCAATTCAAATCGATCATCCTGACGCAGGTGCTCTCTCGCTTGACGACCGTGATCGAGAAGTTCCAGGGGGCTGGCCAGATCGCGCCCCTGCCCGCGCATACGGTCGCTCGGCTGACGGCCTCCGCGCTGATCGGCTACGTGCTCCCCCCGAATGCTCGTGTCCGGTGAATCCGGATGGGACGATGCGGCTGAGCGCGAAGCGACCGTCACCTTCTTGGTCAAGGGCCTGTCACCGTAGTTTAGGCTTCGGCCGGCACGGGTATATTTTAAGGTTGCGTACGCGCCAATTTTGACGGAAAGAAGGGATTCAGCTTGATCGTTACCTTTCTCGGACATGCCTGCGTGAAGCTCGAAAAAGACGGCCGTTCACTGATCATCGACCCCTACCTGACGGGCAACCCGTTAGCGGCCGCATCCGCGGACGACATTCAGGCGGACCACATCCTGCTCACCCACGGCCACGGCGACCATGTCGGCGACACGGTATCCATCGCGAAACGCACGGGCGCCCAGGTCGTAAGCACGCCGGAGCTGGCAACCTTTCTGGGCTGGCAGGGCGTCGCCGATACGGTCGGCATGAATATCGGAGGCACGTACGACCTCGGCTATGCGAAGGTTAAAATGGTGCAGGCGTTTCATAGCTCCGGCTACACGCTGGCGGACGAGCAGCGCATCGTCTACTTGGGGATGCCGACGGGCCTGATCGTCACCTGGGGCGGGCTCACCATTTTGCATGCGGGCGACACCGGACTTTTCGGCGACATGAAAATGATCGGCGAACGCCACGACATCGATCTCGCGTTCATCCCGATCGGCGACCATTTTACGATGGGGCCCGCGGATGCGCTGACGGCGGCCGAATGGCTGAAGCCGAAGCAGGTCGTGCCCGTTCACTACGACACTTTTCCGCCCATTCGCCAAGACGCGAACGCTTATGCGCAAGCGCTCGGTCAAAAGGGCATCCAAGGCACCGTGCTCAAACCTGGAGAACGTTTGGAGCTGTAAGCGGGACCGCGTGCACGAAAATAGACCCGAACGTCCGGCGCATGGCGCCGGTGTCGGGTCTATTTCTTTTTCGCGGACCAAGGATCAAGCATAGAACAGGTAGTAGACGGCCACGCCGATGGCGATGCCCCACAGCGCGCCGGCGAATACTTCGATCGGCCGGTGGCCGAGCAGCTCCTTCAGCTCCTTGACCGGATGCAGCTCGCCGTGCAAATCGGGCATTTTGCGCAAAAACCGGTTCAGCACGGATGCCTGCAAGCCCGCGTGCCGCCTGACGCCGGCTGCGTCGAACATAATGATCATCCCTACGACGGCCGCGATGGCGAATGCAGCCGAGCCGAGCCCCTCCTCGATGCCGAGCGCGGTCGCCAGCCCCGCCATGGCGGCGGAGTGCGAGCTCGGCATGCCCCCGGTGCTGAAGGCCATACCGCCCTGCCATGAGCGTCTGCCGACGAATTGGATCGGCACCTTGACGGCCTGCGCCGACAGAATGGAGACGATCGCTGCGACGAGCGGAAAGTTGGCGAATATGGACATGACGACGGTCTCCCTTCTCTCGCGTGAGCGCTACCGATACGCGGCGGCAGCCAATAGAGCTATTATAGCTTATTACACCGGAGGACGGACAACCGATTCGCCGCCTGTCAGCGGGGCTTCGACTTCACCTTTTTCACGAGCGCGGGCAGATGCTTCATCGTGCGGAGCATGTCTCCCTTGCACATCGGGCACTTCTGCGCCTCGGTCGCGAATTCCTCGCGCACCCATGCCTTGCAGTCGGGGCTTTTACACTTCCAGATCTTCGTTAAATACAGCTTGCCGCCTTCATCTTGCGATGCCAATCTCGCATGCCTTCCTTTCAAAACCGGTTTAAAGTCAACTGACCTAATATAGGACGTTCTGCCGCAAGAGTCAAGTTCGCGTCGCAGGCGTTCCGCCCGACAGGCCAGGCGCGGCGCCGACGCCGAATTGGCTCTCGAACATCCGGTAGTAAGCGCCGCGCCTAGCCATCAGGTCCGCGTGCGTCCCCCTTTCGGCGATGCCGCCTTCCGCGACGACGAGGATCTGATCGGCACCCCGGATCGTATTGAGCCGGTGCGCGATCACGAAGCTGGTGCGTCCCTTCATGACCGTCAGCAGCGCCTCCTGGATCTGCAGCTCCGTCCTTGTGTCCACGCTGCTGGTCGCTTCGTCCAGAATGAGGATCGAAGGTCGCGCGAGCATCACGCGGGCGATCGCAAGCAGCTGCTTCTGCCCTTGGCTTAAGCTGCCGCCGTTCTCGGCGAGGGTCGTGTCGTAGCGTCCCGGCAAACGCCTGACGAAGGCGTCCGCGCCGACGAGCCGCGCCGCCTCGATCATCTCATCGTCGCTCGCGCCGGGATTGCCGTATTTGATGTTGTCGCGAATCGTCCCGGAAAACAAGTACGTATCCTGAAGTACGACGCCGAAGGCGCTTCGCAGGCTGCTCCGCGAATAATCTCGGATATCGCGCCCGCCGATGCGGATCTCTCCTTCGGTCACGTCGTAGAACCTGTTCAGCAGCTGCACGATCGTCGTCTTGCCGGCCCCGGTCGGTCCGACGAGCGCGACGCTGGTGCCCGCCTTCGCCTCGAAGCTCACGTTATTTAAAATCGGTCGCGCCGGGTCGTAGCCGAAGGAAACGTCATCGAAGACGACGTCCAGCGCGCCCGGCCGAAGCTCGGCGGCGTCCGGACGGTCGGGGCGCTCCTCCGCTTCGTCGAGCACCTCGAAGACGCGTTCGGCGCCGGCTACGCCGGATTGAAGTACGTTATACACGTTCGCGATGTCGTTGAGCGGTCGCGCGAATTGCCTTGAATAGCTTAAAAAGCTGGCGATGACGCCGACCGATATATGGCCTTTGACAGCCAATACGCTGCCCACCACGGCCACCGTCGCGAAGCCGATGTTGTTGATGACGCTAAGCAGCGGCATGAGCAGGCCGGACCAGATCTGCGCCCGGATGCCGATCTCGCTTAAGGACCGGTTCACCTCGTCGAACTCGGCGACCGAGCGGCGTTCCCGGCCGAACGCCTTGACGAGCGCCAGCCCGGTGACGCTCTCTTCGATTTGTCCGTTCAGCCTGCCCAGGTAGGCTTGCTGTTCCTTGAACAGCTTGCCCGTCCTTCGGGTGACGACGCGCGCCAGCAGGTAGACGAGCGGCACGGTCACGAGTCCGGCCAGCGTCAGCAGCGGGCTTAAGACGAGCATCATGACTAGGGAGCCGACGATGGCGACCGCTCCGGCCATTAGCTGGACGACCGTCTGCGACAGACTCGCGCTCACGTTGTCGATGTCGTTGGACAAGCGGCTCATGAGCTCGCCGTGCCTGCGCGCGTCGAAGTAAGACAGCGGCAGCCCGTGAAGCTTGGCGAACAGCCCGCTCCGCAGCTTGCTCACGGCGCGCTGGGAGACGCCGGCCATCAGCCAGCTTTGGACGAACGTGAGCGAAGCGTCCATCGCGAACGCAGCGGTCATTAGAGCGAGGAGCACGTGCAGCGCGCCGAAGTCGACGCTTCCCTGTCCGTGCATCGCATCGATGGCGCGGCCGATCAAGTAAGGGCCGACGAGCGCGGCGCCCGCGCTCGCGAGCGAGAACGAGAAGACGACCGCGAGCAGCCTGCGCTCCGTCCGCAGATACGACAGCAGGCGGCGAACCGTCGGGCGGAACGCCTTCGGCTTTTGGACGGGCCCTCCTCTTCCCCGGGGACCGGCTCCGCCGCCGCCCGGGCGAACCGGCGCGGCAGGCGCTGGAGGCCGCTCGCTTGGTCGATCAGATGCCCGAGACATGCGGGATCGCCTCCTCTCCGAACTGCGAACGGCATATATCGCGGTATACGGCGCAGCCGAGCAGCAGCTCGTCGTGCGTGCCGAGTCCGACCAGCCGTCCGTCGTCGAGCACGGCGATCCGGTCGGCGTCGATGACCGAAGAGATGCGCTGGGCGATAAGCAGGCAGGTCAGCTTCGAGCCGTACGCCTTCAGCGCCGCCTTGACCTTGCTCTCCGTGACGGCATCGAGCGCGCTCGTGCAGTCGTCGAGGATTAAAATTTGCGGCCGCCGGATCAACGCGCGCGCGATGGACAGCCGCTGCTTCTGGCCGCCGGACAAATTGACGCCGCCTTGGCCGAGCATCGTATCGTAGCCGCCCTGCAGCGTCATGATAAATTCGTGGGCGCAGGCCGCGGCGGCCGCCGCCTCCAGGTCCGACTGCGAAGCCGTTTCGTCGCCCCAGCGCAAATTGTCCGCGATCGTGCCCGTAAACAGCACGGTGCGCTGCGGCACGATCGCCACCTTTTCGCGCAGGACCGATACGTCCAGCTGCCGGTGATCGACGCCGCCGATGCGCAGTACGCCTTCGGTCTGGTCGTACAATCGCGGGACCAGACTCACGAGCGTACTCTTGCCTGCGCCGGTCGATCCGACGATAGCGAGCGTCTCGCCGGGTTCGCAGGCGAGCGTCACGCCGCTCAGCGCGCGCTCCCCTCCCGACCCTTCGTACGAAAACCCGACGTCTTCGAAGGAGACGCCAGCCGCAGCCGCAGAAATGGCGGCAGAAGGAGCCGGAGGCGGCACGGCCGCGCCCCTCCCTTTCGCGCCGGATCCGTCGTCCGTGGATGCGGACTCCCCCCTCGGGCAACGCCAGCACCTCCGCGATTCGGCCGGACGAAGCGCGCGCGCGAATGAACATATTGAACACCCAAGAGATCGTCATCAGCGAAAAGAGAATCTGCGTCATGTAGTTGACGAAGGCAATAATGTTGCCGACCTGCATCCCGCCCTCGTTCACCCGGATGCCGCCCAGCCAGACGATGGCGACGACCCCCAGATTCACGACGAGCGCGATCGCCGGACCGAAGCCGGACATCGCGCGAAGCGTCGTCGTCGAACGCATCCGATATTCGCCGTTGATCGTCTCGAATTTGTCCGATTCGTATGCGGCGCGGTTGAACGCCTTGACCGATCGCACGCCGGACAAATATTCGCGCATCGCGCCGTTCAGGCGGTCGAGCGCCGATTGCACCTTGAGAAATAACGGGAATCCGACGCGCATGTTCAAAACGATGAGCAAGACGACGAGCGGCACGACGACGACAAGCACGAGCGACAGCTGCGGGTTCAGCCGGACGGCCATGAAAAGCCCGCCGACGCAAAGGAGCGGCGCCTTGGCGAATATCCGCATCATCCCGTTGGCGAAATTCTGTACCTGGGTGACGTCGTTCGTCAGCCGGGTCACGAGCGAAGCCCGGTCGAAGCGGTCCGCGTCGCGGAGGGACAAATATTGGACGCGGCGGAAAAGATCGCCGCGCAGATCCGCGCCGAAGCGCTGCGACACGCGGCTCGAGACGACGTTGCGTCCGAGCGCCGAGAGCGCGCCGACGGCGGTAATCGCCAGCATCCAGCCGCCGTACCTCGCCACGACATCCAGCTCGCGCGTTAGCACGCCCCGGTCGATCATGTGGGACATCAGCGTCGGCAGCAGCAGGTCGCATACGCCTTCGAGCGCGACAAGCGCGAGCGACAGCGTAAAAAGCAGGCCGTATTTCGATGCGTATTTGCGCAAATAGTCCAACTCGCTTGCCTCCCGTCCCCTTTACTTGCCGGCCGGGCGCCAGATCAGGAGCTTCGGCTCGGTGAGCTCCCCGATCGCGTACCGGACGCCCTCGCGGCCGAGACCGCTCTGCTTGACGCCGCCGTACGGCATATGATCGAGCCTGAAGGTCGGGATGTCGTTCACGAGCACGGTCCCGGCGACGAGCGCGTCCATCGCCAGCATCGCCGCATCGATGCGGTTCGTATAAATGCCGACCTGGAGGCCAAAGTCGGAATCGTTGGCGCGGCTGACGGCCTCCGCGATCGTCCGCACTTTATTCACCATTACGACGGGAGCGAACGCTTCTCGCCGCGACAGCTCGGCATCGTCGGGCACGCCGGTCAGCACCGCCGGCGGAAGCACGCCGCCATTCGGCGGGCCGCCCGCCAGCAGCATGGCGCCTCTGCTCACGGCGTCGTCGATCCAGTCCGCGGCTCGCTTCGCCTCCCGGGGCGCGATCATCGCCGAGAGGTCCGTCCTCGGGTCGAGCGGGTCGCCGACGACGAGCTTGGAAGCCGCGTCCGCGATGCGCGCGGCCAGCTCGTCCGCGACGGCCTCCATCGCGTAAATCCGCTGCAGCGAGATGCAAACCTGTCCCTGGTAGCCGAACGCGCCCTCCGCGCAGCGACGGGCCACCGCCTCGATATCCGCGTCGTCGTCGACGATGAGGGCGCTGTTCGAGCCAAGTTCGAGCGTCACGCGCTTCAGGCCCGCCCGGGCGCGAATGGCTTCGCCCACGGCGGCGCTGCCCGTAAACGAAACTGCGCCGACGCGCCGGTCTGCGACGATCTGCTCGCCGACGCGCTTGCCGTCGCCCGTCACGACGTTCAGCGCCCCGCCCGGAAGCCCTGCTTCGTGGAGCAGCGACGCGACGAAAAAGGCCGACAGCGGCGTCTGCGGCGCAGGCTTCAGCACGACCGCATTGCCCGCGGCCAGCGCCGGACCGACCTTGTGGGCGACCAGGTTCATCGGAAAATTGAACGGCGTAATGGCGCCGACGACGCCGATCGGCTCGCGCTTCGTATAGGCGATGCGTCCTTCGCCTCCGGGCGCCGCGTCCATCGGAACGGTCTCGCCATGCAGCCGCTTGGCCTCCTCGGCCGCGAACTTGTAGGTGGCGGCCGTGCGGTCGATCTCCGCGTACGCGGCTTTGAGCGGCTTCGCCGCCTCAAGGGCGACGATGCGCGCCGCCTCTTCCCTGCGCTCGGTCAGCAGATCCGACAGCCGCTCCAGGATCGCCGATCGCCGGTACGCCGGCAACGCCCGCATCGCCTTGGCGGCCTCCGCAGCGGAGGCGATCGCCCGGTCCACGTCCTCCGGAGCGGCATCGGCAATCTCCGCCAGCTGCGCTCCATCGTAAGGAGCCGTTAATACGACGTAAGACTCCGTCTCATATTGGGCGCCGCCGATCCACAAATGCTTGCGCAAGATCATTTTGCATCGCTCCTTCATAAAAAAGGATGTTAAACAACCATACTTCCAAGAATAGCACTTGCCGCGATGCGGTTCAAAAACAAACGCTGCCGATCGGACCGAAGCAGTTCTTCATCCGATCTTCATGTACCCGCCCGAGGTTTATGTTAAGATGAACTCAGAATTTAAATTAAGTCTAAATATAATATTTGGAGGGGATTTTTTATGAACGCAACCAAACAAGTCGAACAACTAACCGTCGTCCTGAACCGTCAAGTCGCCAACTGGACCGTGTTGTTCACGAAGCTGCACCATTTTCACTGGTACGTCAAGGGCAGCGAATTTTTTACGCTTCATTCGAAATTCGAGGCGCTCTATGAGGATGCCGCAGCGCGTATGGACGAGACCGCCGAACGTCTGCTCGCCATCGGCGGCCATCCCGTCTCGACGCTGAAGGAAAGCTTGTCGCTCGCGACCGTAGACGAAGCGTCAGGCGGCGAATCGGCGGCGCAAATGGTCGGCATCGCGATCGCCGACTATGCCAAGCTCGTAGAAGAGCTTGCCGCCGGCATCGCATCGGCGCAAGCGGCCGGGGACGAAGCGACCGCCGATCTGTTCATCGGCCAGACGGCCGACCTGCAGAAGACCATCTGGATGCTGAACGCGTTTCTCGGCAAATAAAGACGCAAAACGGCCGCTCCTTCGAAGGGAGCGGCCGTTTTTATTTTCGGTAGGCAAGCCTTCCGGATTCGGCTGCATGACGCCGGTCAGCTTTTCGTTCCCAGCAAGTCCGCGACCAGCTTCGCGTAAGCTTGCGAGCCGGCTTTGCCCAAATGCACGCCGTCCTTGCCGAAGTACTCGTCGTGGCCCGCGCTCGCGCCGTACCAGTCGCCGATCGAGACGTTCGGATAGTCGGATGCGACATCGTTCAGCATGTCGTTCACGGTATCCTGCCATTTGCGCGGGACGCGGGTGTTCATCAAGATCACTTCGTCCGCGTCGGCAAGCGCGTCCAGCAGCTTCGTCAGCTGTTTTTTCGTAAACGAGCCGTTCGTGCCCAGCTCGACGACGACGCGATCGCCAAGCTGCGCGTTGCGCTTAAGCGCATCGATCTCCGCAGGCGCCTCACGCATCTGCCGGCCGACCTCGCCGTCGACGACGATGCCGGGCAGCAGATCCTCCAGATAAGGCTTTACGTTCAGCATGACCGAATCGCCGATGACGGTAATGCCTGCTCCGCTGCGCGGCTCCGAAGCACTTTCGCTTCCCGGACTCTCCCTCCCCCTGCGCTTTGCTGCGGCGCCGGAGAGCCGGACGGCGTCGGCGAAGGCGATTGCGCGTGCTGTGCAGGCGGATTGGCGCCCGGAGATGGCTTAGGCGTCGGTTCGGACGCCGGCTTGGACGTCGGCGTCGCCGTCGGACCGGATGTTGGCTTGGTCGTCGGCTCGGACGTCGGCTTGGACGTCGGATCCGAGGTCGGCTTCGGTGTCGGTTTGGACGTGCCGACAGGACCTTTGACGGGTCGCACATCCGCGCCTCCGTTTCCTCCGCCGGCTGCCGGACCGCCCGAAGCATCGTCGGCGTCCGGGCCGGAGCCCGCGATAACGCCGGTTCCGTCCGAAGCGACAGCCTTAGCGCCCTCACTCAGCGGCTGCGCGCCGCCCGTGCAGGATACGCATAGCAGAATGAGCGCCGCGACGGACAAACACGCCGCCGGACGGCTCGGAGCGGACGGACGACCGGATCGGATGCCGCTGCCGAAGCTTGCTGCGGCGGCAAGCAAACCGTCCTTGACGGCGGCCAGACCGCGGCGTCGAATCGGATTTTCGACGAAGCGGTAGGAAAGCGCGGCCAGCGCGACGCTGACGGCGAGCTGAAGCGCGATGCGAAGCGGCTCCGGTCCGTCCGCGTTCACTTGCTTCTCGCTTAGGGCGATGACCGGATAATGCCACAAATAGATCCCGTAGGACCGCTTGCCGATCCAGCGCATCGGTCCGCAGCCCAGCCAGGCGCCAAGCCGGCTATCCGGATGAGCGAGCGCGGCGACGAGCGCCGCCGCAAGGAGCGAGAGCACGACCAATCCGCCCCGGTACAGGAAAGAATCGTATTCGCTCGTGTAGCGAATCATGAGCAGGATGCCCGCAAGTGCGGCAATGCCGGCACCGTCCAGACCGACCCGGTACCGCCCCGGCAAACCCGCGGACAGTCTGCCGCTCGGCCAGACGAGCGCGAGCGCCGCGCCGATCAGCAGCCCGAACGCCCGCGTGTCGGTGCCGTAATAAATACGGCTCGGATCGGCTCCGGGCACGTACAGCGCGGCCATCAGGACGGCCGACGCGGCGGCTGTCGCGGCGATGGCCAGCGCCGTCTTGCCCCGGCGTCCGAACAGGGCCGCCGCCGCCGGCAGGAGCAGCGGCCACAGCAGGTAGAACTGCTCTTCGACCGCGAGCGACCATAGATGTCCGAACGGCGAAGGCGGCCCGAAGCTCTCGAAGTAAGACACATGATGATAGATTAAGTACCAATTGCTTGTATAAGTGACGGCCGACCACACGTCGCCTGCCAGCGACGGCAGCCGATCACGGTCGAATAACAGTAAATAAAGCGATACGGCGGCCATGACGAGCAGCATGGCGGGCAGCAATCTGCGCGCGCGGCGAACCCAGAACCGTTTCAGGTTCAGACGGCCTTCCCGGTGGAGCTCGGAGGCGATCTGATCCGTAATGAGGTAACCGGACAGCACAAAGAACACGCCTACGCCCAATAGGCCTCCCGAGGCCCAGTCGAAGTCCAGATGATAGGCGATGACCGCGATGACCGCGATCGCTCTCAGACCGTCCAGACCCGGCATGTAGCGGGATGGTTCTGCTTTAGTTGTATGCATGCTTAGCGGACTCCTTTGGCAGCTCTTGACACTTGCTTGGATAATCGGATTGATTCTTCGTTAAAACATCGTTCGTCGTTCGATAGCCCCTTTGCCGGGGATGGTGCCTTTGCCGGTGCGAAAAAAAAATCCGGGCGATGCCTGATCATGCGGCGTTCTAGCGGTCACTTGCGTGTCAAGGACTAGCGCTGCGTTCGGTCTAACATCCGACTATGCGACTGCTCCGGCATCCCTCCCCCTTGTCCAGCCTATCGGACAAATTTCCAATGATTTTGACATTCAATCATTAGACGGCGCACCCCTGTCCATTGTTCAAGAAAAAAAAAGATTTTTTTTAATGATTTTTGTATACCGAAAAGAGGCTGACCCTAAGGGGAGGAAACCGCGATAGGCACATGGGGAACAACCGGGTTTTAGCCAATCTGGAACGGGCCGCCCGCAAACCGCGATCGAGCTGTCGGATCGGGGCGGAAGGATACGCGCCTGGCTCCGTTGAATGTTAGAAAGACGATTAGAAGGGGGGTATTGCCATGGAGATTGAACGCCGCATTAGCGAGATGGGCTTGTATCTGCCTGAGCCGGCCAAGGTGCCGGCGGACGTCATATTGGATTTTGCGTGGGCGCGCGTGCACGGGGATCGGGTTTACGTGTCCGGACACGGTCCGCAGGCGGCAGATGGCAGCGTCATCGGTCCGTTCGGACGCGTGGGGGCAGAAGTGACGGCGGAGCAGACGGCAGAGGCTGCCCGACTCGCGACGCTCGCGGCGCTGGGCAGCGTCAGGCGAGCCATCGGAGATTTGGATCGCATTACCGCTTGGTTGCGGGTCGACGGCTACGTACTGGCAGCCGGACTTTAACCGAACGACGAACGTCGTGAACGGATGTTCCGCGCTCCTTCATCGTCTATTCGGCCGCGAGATCGCCCAGCATGCCCGCACGGCGATGGGCGTCGCCGCCACGCCGCTGAGCTGCCCGGTCGTCATTGCGGCGGAGCTCGCGTTCAGAGCGTAGGTAGGTTAATAGCAAGCCTTCGAGGCCCTTCCGCGCGTGGCGATACATGATTTTGTCTTTAACGCCGGACAAGAAAGTGTATTCTCACAGAACAAAAAAGCCCAACTGCTTCGCGCCAGCATAGAAAAGCCGCTTGGGACCTTTGTTTGCGTTATGGCGCGCAGCGTACGGACTGAGGAGCCCTTATTTTTGTTTCGATCGCGCTTTGCGGACCGCTCGCGGACCCGGGAGCCCTTATCGCGGGACTGGAGACCTTTTTAGCATGAATCTGGGCGAATAACGGCTCTTCGGTCCGAAATGATCGCGAGGGCACCGTTTTTTACGAAATAGCGTCATCTGAGTCCATCAGCGTCTATCTGAGATCTGAGTTCGGTATCCTTGCCCGGCTTGCCTTCGATAACTACCGCAGTTGACGCGGACTTTATAAAATCCTATGTTCATATGCTCCGACTTCAGAGAAGAGCGCCTCTCAGTCCGATGCCCGGCTGCGCAGGCCGAAGCGCTGCCGGTAGCCGCATTTTCTGCACAGCTCCTCGACGACTTCGCGCCGGGAAAAGCCGTCGTACATGCGCTGCGCACGCTCGCCCTCGATGATGTCGGCGAAGGGTCGCTCGTGAATGTTGCCCAGATTGATGACGCCTTCGCCGTCCAGACAGCAAGGAATGACCGTGCCGTCTGACAGCACCCCCGCCTGATTGCGCAGTCCGTGGCAGAACCCTCTGCCTTCGTCCTCCGGCTCGGCGAGATCGGGCCACTTGAACTCATGGTCCTGGTTCAAATAGATGCGCTCGGCCAGCTTCAAGCCTTTGCCCCGCTCCCAGCTTTCCTCGATCGGACGTTCGAGTCCGAACGCCCGTTCGAGCAGCGCCAGAATGTCGCGATTGCGGCTTCGAACCGCGTTTTCCGCGTTGTCCAGCTCCAGATTCCACAGCCGCAGCGAGATCGTGACGCCGCTCGTCCGCACCGCCTCCTTCGCGAAGGCGACGATGCCAAGCACGTAATCATCCTTGTTCGGCTCTTCCATATGCGGCCCTTCGCTGTGCAGCGAAAAGTTGATCTGCCTCAGCGCCGGCTTGCCGAGCAGCTTCGGTCCCGCCTTGTGGAGGAGCGTGCCGTTGGTCGTCAGATTCACCTTAAACCCTTTGTCGTGACTCAGATCCATCAGTTGATCCAGCTTCGGATGAAGCATCGGCTCTCCCTTGACGTGCAGGTAAATATGATCCGTAAAGGGCTTGACCTGATCGAGCGTATGCGCAAAATCTTCGATCCGGATGAATTTCGCCTTCCGTTCGGTCGGCGGACAGAACGAGCAGGACAGGTTGCATACGCTCGTTATTTCGATATAAAACTTTTTTGAATCTTTTCAAACGAATGTCGCTCCTTCCGGGCGTCCGGCTTCAGACGCCTCTCGCCCTTCTGCGTTCCCGCAGCAATTGGGCCGCGAAAATGCCGGACAGCGCCGCGCAAAACAATAAATAGGTTCCGATAAGCACGCGGATATCGGTATCCGGGAATAAAATCGACGAGCTGACGATGCCGAACAGCCAGATGTGGGACATGACGCCGACCAGCGACGAGACCATGTAGGAGCGATGCGAAATTTTGGACAACGATGCCATGAAGGAGATGACGTTGTTCGGCATGATCGGCAGCGTACGCAGGAAAATGATCGACCACACGCCGTACTTCATGAAGTAGCCCTGCCATTTTTCATAACGATCGGCCTTCGCCTTCATCTTGCGCTCGAACCAGTCCGCGAACAAATATTTGCACGCATAATAGACGACCAGCGAAGCGACGATGCCGACGAGCCAGCTGGTGATCAGACCGTTGACCAGGCCTAACGCGGAGATCTGCAAAAAAATAAGCGTGGAAAAAGGAAATATGCCGAAAAAACCTTGTATGATCGCCAGAGGCACGGTGAGGAGCAGCACATAAAACCCCTGAAGGTTGGTCGTCTCCAGCAGCCAGTCTATGGCACTGTTAATCATATCGCTCAAGCTCCGTTCCTCCTTCGCCCGCTCTTCGGTTTGCTTCCCCCGTCATCGTTTTTACGCGCAAACTCTTCTTGTACCTTACCATGATGGCAGCCATGCAAGCAAAAAAGATTATACGCCGGACAGGACCGATCGATGCATCGCAAGCTTTCGTTTTTGACCGGAAGCCCGCTTTTTCACTAAAGATTTCCTTAAAGCGGCGATTTTGCGTTTGCGAAACGCCGTTGCGGTGTACATTCAACAAAGAAGTACCGCATTTATCTGCTTTGAACATCCGACAGAAAAAAGGGAGAGAGAGAAGTCATGAAAAACAAGGCGAATCGAACGAATTCCTACTTAAAATGGACGGCTCCGATAGGTCTGGCGCTGATCCTCGCGGCATGCGGAAACGGCAAGGACAACAATGAAACCGCTGCGACGGACAGTCCTTCCGCCACGGCGACCGCAAGCGTCTCCGCCAGTCCCAGCGCCAGCGTGGACGCGAGCGCAAGCCCCAGCCCGAGCGTTGATGCCGGTTCCGCATCCGAACCCGCCGCTCGACCAGCCGGGGAACTCAAATCGGGCTTCGAGCTGTACGAAGACGCCGACGACGGCTACAGCATCCAGTATCCGAAGGATTGGACCGTGCAGACCGACATTCAAGGCGTGAGCGCCGCTTTTCTGTCGCCGGCCGACGGCGATTCGGATCCCTTCAAAGAAAACGTGACGCTGGTCGTCCAGGAGCTGGGGGGCGCCGCTACGGGCTCGCTCGATCAATACGCGGCCGAGACGCAAAAAGCGCTTGAAAAAATGATTACGAACTTCAAGCTCGTCAGCTCCGAGAAGTCCGACGCGGACCACGCCTTTTTCCTCGAATATACCGGTACGCAAGGCCAGTTCGACCTGCATTGGCAGCAGGCGGCGATCATCGACGACGACAAGGCGTATATCGTCACCTACACGGCCGAACCGGGCAACGTGGAAAAATATCAGGATACCGTCGGCGAAATGATCGACACGCTCTCTTACGAGTAACCGCGCAAAAAAGATGCCGGAACGAATGCCAAAGGGACCGAAGTCCGCTTGCGAAGCGGACCGGTCCCTTTTTCACGGCGCATTCCTTTTTACTTGAACGATTTCCAGTCGAGGCGGCTGTTGTCCAGCAAATGCCCGAAGTCGCCGTCAAGCCGCTTCTCCTCGGCCCGCTTGGCCTCCGCTTCGGCCGCGCGCTTTTCCTCCGCCTGCTTCCGGTCTTCTTCCTTGATCGAATCCGCGTGCGCCTTCAGCTTTTGCAGCGTCTCCGCGCTGAGCAGCTCCTTCAGCGTCGATCCCGCCGCCGCCGGTTGCGCTTCACGGGCTTCCGGCCTGCGCGGCGCGCCCGATTTTTTCTTCGCCATCGCGATCACCTCGGTTTCTATTATAGCGCGGTTGTGGAAACTTCGTCCTGCAGGTATAATGATCAAACAAATGTTCGCATGCCTGTCCGCGCGATCGGCAATTCAGTTACGGAGGCGCACATCATGAAAGGTTCTACCCATCTGATCATCGGTCTCGTCGTCGGCGGCGCCGCCGCCTGCTATTATCCGCCCGGTCCCGTTCAGTCTTCCGCCTACGTAGCGGCCGCCGCCTTGTCCGCGCTCGCGCCCGACCTGGACGGGACGAATATGCTGAGCGCCAAGCTCGGCGGCCTCTCCAGAGCGATCCACCGCGGCGCGCTCGTCGGCGGCGTCGTTGCGGCCGCGGCCGCGCTTTACCTTTACGCGACCGGCCAGCCCGTGCCGGCGGTGCTCGGCTGGATCGGCATTCCGCTCATGCTCGTGCTCATGTCCGTTTCCTCGGGCACGATCCGCAACGGCCTCGTCTCCCTCGTCGGCATCGGACTGGCCGTCGCCGGCTACCGAAGCGGCGAGACGTGGCTCATCGGCCTCGGCGCTTATACGGCATGGGCGCCTTGGCTGAAGCATCGCGGCATGACCCATACCGTCTGGGCGCTGGCGATCTGGTACTGGCTTGGCCGGGAGCTCGAGACCGAGCGGGACATTCCCGGCATCGCCATCGTCGCGGCGGCAGGCTATGCCTCCCACTTGGTCGCGGATACGCTGACCTCGCTCGGCGTCAAGTGGCTGTATCCGCTCTACCGCAAGTCGATCAAGCTCCCTTTCTTTTGAACGCTCGGCCCGTCCTTGTCCCGGCTTATCGTTTGGGAAGCAAGCGGACATAGCGGTCCGACAATCCCATCAGCTTCATAATATAATCGTAGTCGCTCCGGTAAGGCGACAGGTCGTCGACTCGCTCCAGCGTGTCCAGCGATACGGCCGTGCCGTCTTCGAATCCCGCACCCGGCACGTACAGCACTTCATCGTTAAAAAAAGGAGCCCGTCGGCAAGTAATAGCGGCTGCCGACCACGTTCCGGTCGATATTCAGCAGGTCGTGACCGAAGGCGACGACGCCGGCGTCGCGCGGCTTCTTCCCGAGCAGGTTGGCGATCGTCGGCAGCATGTCGAGCTGCCCGCCGACCTGCTCTACTCTCTTCCCGGTCGGCTGACCGGGCGTATGCACGATAAACGGAATATTCATCCGGGAGATGCGCGAATCGTACTGGATGCCGAGGACGCTGCCGACCCATTGCGGATCGTTGTCGTCCGGCTGCAGGCCGTAATGGTCCCCGTAGACGGCGAGCGTCGTCCGGTCCCACAAGCCTTCTCTTTTAAGCCCTTCGATCAATTGGCCGATCGCATAATCGGTATAATTCGCCGCGATCAAATAATCCCCGAGCTGCGTGCCTTCCAGCGCGTCCGGCACCTTCAGTCTTCGGCGGTCTTCGGGCACCTTGAACGGAAAGTGGCTCGAAGCGGTCACGAATTGCGCGTAAAAAAGGCGTTCCCGCCTTGCTCGTCTTCGCCAGCTCCTCGACGCCGAAGCGGTACAGCTCTTCGTCGGACGCGCCGAACTCGTTGAAGTGGTCGTTCTCATAATAGGGCCGATCGAAATACCGGTCGAAATGAAGCGCCGGATACAGCCGGTTGCGATCCCAAAACTTGACGTCGTTCACATGGAACGTAAACGCCTTGTAGCCGTCCCGCTGCAGCAGCCGCGGAAGGCTCGGCAGCGCTTTGTCGCCGAATCCCGTGGACATCGCGATCTTCGCGGTCGGATAGATCGACGTGTTCGCCATGAACTCGGCGTCCGATGTATTCCCCTGTCCGATCTGCTGGTAGACGCGGGGGAAATAGTACGATTCGTCCGCCAGCTTGTTCAGCACCGGCGTCACCTCTCGCCCGTCGACCTTCAGATGAAGCGGGAAGTTTTGAAACGCCTCCAGCTGCAAGACGATCAGATCGCTGCCGGCAGCTTCGCCGAAATGCGCCGGCGCCGCGCCCGCGCTTTTTCGATAGGGGAACGACGCTTGCAGCGCGTCGATCTCGCTCACGGTCTGCGCGAGATCGGCCGCCGACGCTTGGCGGGATTCGCGGCCCGCCTTGATCGCGGCAATGACCTGATAGCTCAGGAAGCCTTCGCGGTCCGCGGCGGCCAGCTCGTTGTCGATGCCGAGTCCCTGGCGGACGCCTGAAGCGACGATGCCCGCGCAGGCGACGAGCGCGACGGCGGCCAGCCATCTGCGGGCGGCGGGCGCTGCGGCGCGAATGGCCGAACGCCTTCGCAAGACGAAGCCCGCCGCCGCCCATAAGGGCAGATCGGCGAAAAACGAATAGTACAGCGGGTCCATCGTCGATTGCACGCTGGCCTGGACTTGCGGAACCTGATGCAGCTCCAGGAGCGCCGTATACGTCGGCATCGAGCCGAAGTGAGCGAAATAAAGCGTCGCCGCGAACAATATCGCGGAGACGAGGGCGTCGAGCAGCCAGCAGGCGATGCCTCGGCCGCGGCCGGGCAGCATCAAGGCCACAAGACTCGTCAGTACCGCTACCGCGGCCGCGTCGGCGCCGATATGGCGCCAGGCGACCTCGCCGAACGTAAAGTAGCGAAGCAAACCCAGTTTGATCCACAGGAGAGCGGTCAGGACGACATAAACCGAAGGCGCCCGGCGCAAACGTCCGATCGCCGTTCTGCCGTTCGGCAAGCCGGCGGAAGCGGAGGCGCCGCCCGCTTCCGGTCCGATACCGCCGTCCGCGCGGTTACCGTTGAGCCGTAACATAAGCGATCAGCAGCGCCGCAGTTCCCATTATGGCGTCCGCGTGCGTGCGCTCCATGCCGTGCGAGGCGTGCACGCCGGGACCGATGAGCGCGGCGCGCACGTTGCTGCCGCCCCGAAGCGCGGCCGTGGCGTCCGAGCCGTAATGCGGGTAAATATCGACCGCATGGGCAATGCCTTCCCGCTTCGCGAGCTCGACGAGGCGCGTCGTCATGCCGTAGTCGTACGGCCCCGACGAATCTTTGGCGCAGATCGAGACATCCCGTTCCGTCGCGGACAGATCGTCGCCGAGCGCGCCCATGTCGACCGCGATCAGCTCCTCGATATCCGCGGGAATCCAGGCGGCGCCGTGCCCGACCTCCTCGTACGTCGAAAAGACAAGCTTAAGCGTCCTGACGGGCGCCCGGCCGGTTCGCTTCAGCCATTCGAGCAGCCCGAACAACGCGGCGACGCTCGCCTTGTCGTCCAGATGGCGAGATTTGATCCAGCCGTTCGGATACATCCTTGTCCGGGGATCCCAGGACACGAAGTCGCCGGGCGCGATGCCGAGCGCGAGCGCGTCGTCTTTGGCGCGGACGTCCTCGTCCAGCCGAATCTCCATGTTTTCCTCCTCGCGCTTCCATTCGCGCACATCCGCATGCACGTGAACCGACGGCTTCGTGGACAGCACCGTTCCCTCGTACTTGCGACCGTCGCGCGTATGTACGGTGCAGTATTCGCCTTCGACCGTCTGCATCGCATAGCCGCCGATCGGCGTAAACCGCAGCGTGCCCGCCGCTTTGACCGCTCGCACCATCGCGCCGAGCGTATCGACGTGCGCGGACAAACCGACGGCCGCCCCTTCCTCGCGTCCCGGCACCGTGACGATCACGTTGCCTTTGGGCGTCGTCTCGCTGGCATAGCCGAGTCTCGCGGCCTCTTCGCGCAGCATCGCGGCGATCTCCATGCAATAGCCACTCGGGCTCGGACAGCCGAGCAGACGCGCCAGCCATGCCAGTATGTAGTCCCGATCGAGCGACCGGTAAGCGGACTCCGTCATCTGAATGACCTCCTGTGAAACTCGCTGATATACTTGAATAGCTTCATGCCGTCCGGCGCCGGAAAACGGCCCGGCTCGAAGTAGCGGACCATCGCCCTGTAAGGCTCCGGCACCCAAATATATTGATGAACGTAAGCCGTGCGCGCGAACCCGCATTTTTCCCAAAACCGGATGCGGGCTTCATTTTCCGGCGTGTCCTCCGCTTCCGCTTCGATCAGAAGGCCGTCCAGGCCTTGCGCCTTGGCCCAATCGGCGATCATAGACACGAAGGCCGTGCCCGCCCCGCGTCCCCGGTCCGCCGCCCGAACCGCCAAATAATCGATCAGCAGCAGCTTCGGTTCCGCCAGAACGCCGCATACGGCCATCGCCTTCATGACGCCCTCTTCGCTGCCCGCAGCCAGAACGCCGAGCCGCTTTTCGAACATGCGGGCCAGGATCGCTTCGGGCTTGCGCCCTTCGGCCGGAAAGGCCGCGCGGTAAAGCGCCAACGCCTCGCGCCAGCTCGATTCGTCGGGCTTGTCCTGCAGCGTGAGCTCCATTCAAGCACCTCCCGAGCGTCCGATTTTTATTCCATAATATTAGTCCACCGCATTTGAAAAGTCCAACCGCGTCGCACGTCTTCGGCTCCATCTCGTCTTGCGAACAAAGGACGCTGGCGTTTTGCGGTTAAATGTGCGATTATAAATCACAGATAAATAACGCATGCTGGAAAAACAAATCCGATCGCCGAGGTGAAGGCTTTATGAAATTAAGCATATTGGATCAATCGCAAATCGCCGAAGGGCGAACCGCGACCGACGCGCTGCGCGAGACGACCGAGCTGGCCAAGGAAGCCGACCGGCTTGGCTACCACCGATACTGGGTGGCCGAGCATCACGCTTCCCATGCGCTCGCGTCCTCGAGCCCCGAGGTGCTCATCGCCCATCTTGCCGCGAATACGCAGCGCATCAAGGTCGGCTCCGGCGGCGTCATGCTGTCCCACTACAGCGCCTATAAAGTCGCCGAAAACTTTCGCGTGCTGGAGGCGCTCCATCCGGGCCGCATCGACGTCGGGCTCGGGCGCGCGCCGGGCGGCATGCCGATCTCGACCCGCGCGCTCCAGGAGGGCAAGATCTCGCACATCGACAATTATCCGCAGCAGGTTGCGGATTTGATCGGCTACTTGAACGATGCCCTGCCCGAAAAGCACAGATTCAAGGGACTGACGGCTTCGCCCTCCATCCCGACGGCGCCCGAGCTTTGGCTGCTCGGCTCGAGCTTCGGCAGCGCCGCGATCGCAGCGGAGATCGGCGCCGCCTACGGCTATGCCCAATTTTTCGGCGTACCCGACAGCGAAGTATCGGTGCAGCACTACAAGGACCGATTCAAGCCGTCCGCGCTGAACGACGCGCCGAAGCTGCTCGCCGCCGTATACGTCGTTTGCGCGGATACCGACGAGGAAGCGCGCCGCTTGGCTTCCAGTACCGAGCTGTTTTTCCTGTCGCTGGAGAACGGGCGCCTGCTCGACCGCTTTCCGAGCGTCGAGACCGCCGAAGCTTACCCATATACCGAATACGACCGTATGCGGATCGCGTCCGGCGCCCACCGCCGGATCGTCGGCACGCCGGCGTCCGTCAAGCGGCAGCTCGAGGAGATGTCCGAGCGCCTCGGCATCGACGAGCTGATGATCGTCACCGTGACGCACAGCTTCGAAGCTCGGCTGCGTTCTTATCGTCTCGTCGCCGAAGCGTTCGGCCTCGGCCCGGCCGGCATTTAAGCGCGTCCGCCCCTCATCCTCCTTTTGCGAACGACCAAAAAAGACGCGAAAAAGCCGCCTCGCAAGGCGGCTTTTTCTTCGGAATCGCGATGAATGAATGTCCCCGATCCGATTATTGCTTGTTGAACGTATCCGTCAGCACCGGCACGATCTGCGATTTGCGGGACACGACGCCCTTGAGGATCGCCTTGTTGCCGTCCAGCTTGACGCCGTAGGCCTGCTCGACGACCGCTGCGGACTTGCCAAGCGCGACGCCGACCGAATCGTTGTTCAGGATATCGGTCACGACGAACAGGAACAGGTCGAGCCCCTTCGCGGCGATGATGCCGTTCAGCTTGTCCTCGAGCTCGCCCTGGCGGGACAGCACGTCGTTCACGTCGACGGCGTTCACTTGCGCGATCTCGACCTTGGCGGCCCCCATGGAAAATTCCTTCGCGTCGAGGGAAACGAGCTCGTCGATCGACTTGTCGAGCAGGTTCGCGCCCGCTTTCAGCATATCGAGGCCGTAAGCGTCGGCATCTACGCCGGCGATCGAAGCCAGCTCGCGAGCGGCGTCGATGTCTTCCTGCGTGCAGGTGGGCGACTTGAAGAGCAGGGAGTCGGAGATGATGGCGGAAAGCATCAGGCCGGCGACGTTCTTTTCGATCTCGACGCCGTTTTCCTTGTACAGCTTCTTCAGGATCGTAGCCGTGCAGCCGACCGGCTCGGCGCGGTAATACAGCGGCGCGCTCGTCTCGAAGTTGGCGATCCGGTGGTGGTCGATGACTTCGATCACCTGTACCTGATCGATGTCGGCGGCGCTTTGCTGGCGCTCGTTGTGGTCGACCAGAATGACTTGCTTCGCTTCGGAAGCGACCGTCTCGACGAGGCGCGGAGCGGCCGCGCCGAACGTGTCGAGCGCGAACTGCGTCTCGGCGCTCACGTTGCCGAGGCGCACGGCTTCGGCTTCGACGCCCAGCTTGTTCTTAAGCGCCGCATAGGCGATCGCGGAGCAGATCGTATCCGTATCGGGATTTTTGTGACCGAAGATCAATACTTTTCCCATCTTCATACTCCTCTTTAATAGAATTGGCTTCAAAATTATAACGCACAAGAAGCGGACCAGGCAAGTCGCGCCGTCCGTATTTTGTCAGTCTTTGCGCTGGACGTACAGATCTTCCCCTTCGCTCCATTCGGCGTACAGCACGCTCTTGATGTCCTCGACGCCACGCCGCCCAAGCTCGCGGACGAGCCATCCGCCGTCTCTTCCGAGCTCGCGCAGGCTGGCCGCATCGATTCGCCCGTTGACGACGAGCGCCACCGGAAGCACGACCTCAGCGGTCGGCGGCTTCAGATCCGCTCTTTCTCCTTCCTTAACGTCGGATTTGAGCATGACGCTGAGGCTGCCGTTCGTCTCCAGCACCGCATACTCCACCTGGCCGATCGCGAACACGCCGCTCTGCCTGAGCATCGCATGCAGCTGCCCGAAGTCCAGGTTATTGCGTTTCATCGCTCCGTAAAGGATCTTGCGGTTATGTATGAGCAGCTCTGGTTTGCCGCTCGCGAGACGGCCCAGGCGCGGAAACAAGATGCTGAGCTTCTCCAGCCCGATCGACAGACAGGTCCAGAGCGCCAGCGCGTAAAGCAAGTGAACGAGCTTCGCGTCCTTGTCGTAGATCGTATTCCCGACCAGTTCGCTCAGCATGAGCGATGACACGAAGTCGAACGCGGTCAACTGGGAGATTTCCTTCTTTCCGAGCAGTCGCGTCATGGTCCACAGGCCGAAGATCGCGATGACGAGCTTGAACGTGATCATCTCAATCATGGATAAGTTCTCCTTTCCGTCCTTTGCCGGCGAATGCCTCTCATTACCCGCAACGTTCGGACGCTTAACCATGCCAAAATCCCCCCGATCGTCGCCGTCGGGGGATTCGCAAGCCATATTCGATGCGTTATGAGTTCAGGTCTTGACCGTAATAATTTTGGAGCGACTGCGCGATGCCGAGCGTGTTTTTAAGGAGCGACGATGCGCTGTAATAAATATCGCCCTGCACCATCGGGTGCGCGGCATTGTATTTAAGCTGATTAACGATCTCGCCCGCCGACTGCCAGCCGGCTTCCGCCGTGCCAAGCTTATACGTCGCATGGCCGACGTACAGCTTCACGCTCGTGCCCGCCACTTCGCCGGACCACCAATCGACCAGCTTGTCGTAGCGCGCGGCCGCATTGGACATGCTCCAGTAAATCTGCGGCGCGACATAATCGATCCAGCCTTGCCGGATCCATGTCCGCACGTCGGCGAACATGCTGTCGTACGCGGTCACGCCCGCCTTCGTATCGGAGCCGGTCGGATCGGCCGCGACGTTCCGCCATACGCCGAAGGGGCTGATCCCGAACGAGACGCTCGGCTTGGCCGCATGGATCGAGGCGCCGAGATCGCGCACGAACGTATTGATATTTTCGCGCCTCCAATCGGTCTTGAGCAGGATACGCGTAGGATTGTGAAGCGCGAACGTCGCGTCGTCGCTGAATAGGCCGCCCGAAGGATAGAAATAATCGTCCAGGTGCACGCCGTCGATATCGTAGCCGTTGACCACTTCCATAATCGTGTCGATGATGTGCTGCCGGGCTTCCGGAATGCCCGGATTGATATACGAAGCCGTACCCGTCGTCACGATCCATTCGGGATGCTGCATTGCCACGTGGTTGCCGGCGAGCGCGGCCGTTTTCGTGTCCGTATTCGCGCGGAACGGGTTAAACCAGGCATGGAACTGCATGCCGCGACGATGGGTCTCCTCGACCAGGTAAGCAAGCGGGTCGTAGCCCGGATCGCGACCCTGCGTGCCGGTGAGCACCTTGGACCAAGGCACGAGCGCCGATCGGTACAAGGCGTCCGAGGCGGGGCGCACCTGCAGGAATACGGCGTTCAAGCCCATTCGCTGAAACTGGTCCAGCATCGCCGAGAACTCCTGCTTCTGCTTGTTCGCGTTGCCGGAAGCGGCTGTTGACGGCCAGTCCAGGTTGTACACGGTCGATATCCATGCGCCGCGCAAGCTTTCGGACGTCGAACCGCCGCCGGGATCGCTGCCGGGATCGCTGCCAGGATCGGAACCCGGATCGCTGCCAGGATCGCCTCCCGCTTCGCCGCCTGCGCCTCCATTTTCGCCGCCGTTTTTCGAACGCATGACGACGGATCGAGCGGACGGGTCCCACACGACGTCGAGACCGAGATTTTCGCCGATAAAGCGAAGCGGCACCATAATCCTTCCGGCTTTGTTTTGAACGGACGCGTCAAGCGGCACCGGACTGCCGTTCACGGTCGCGGTCTTATTGCCGCTCGTAAGCACGATCTTGTCCCCGTCTTTGGCGATCGCGGCCGTCTGCGTCTTCTGCGTCCATACGATCGAAGCCCCCAGGCCTTCGCTAACGGTGCGGATCGGCACCATCGTGGCGCCGAGCTTGGGATCGATATAGGGCGGTACGTCGGCGGGCAGCTTCTCGCCGTCCAGATAAACGGTAATGTAGGCGAGCTTCGCGGCGGCCGCCGGTTGCCAGCCCGGCAAGCTCATCGACAGGGCGAACAAGAGCGGCAGCGCCAGTTTTAATATCCGTTTCAATCGAATAGCCTCCAAGCTCCCAAAGTATGATCGATATCGCTTATCGACGCTATGGGTATAGACGACAAAGCCCGCCAATTGTTGCTAAAATAAAAAACACGGCGCGATGAGAATGCTCTCATCCGCCGTGCCCTCTCTATATTGCCGCTCTATATTGCCGCATATCCGGTCATCGTTCCTGATCCGTCCCGGCGCCGGTCGACTGCGTATCCGAGGCGTTGCCGTATTCCTCCAGCGACTTCCAGGCATCCGCGTCGTCGAACCGTCCGGCCTGGCGCTGGCGATGCGCGCCGGCGCCCGTCGGGGGGCGCGTCATGACGTCCTCCTCGACCGGCCGGTAGTCATCCTGCGCCGTCTCTTCGCCAGGCACGTGCGCGATGCTGTACCGGGCGGCAGGCATCGCCTCAAGCCGTTCGTATCCGATCGGCTCCCCCGCTGACCTCGCACAACCCGTATGTGCCGTCTTCGAACTTGGCCAGGGCGCGCTCGACGTCATCTCTTCGTTCGAAATATCGCTGGTCGATCGCGGCGTCCCGTTCCCGCTCGAACGTCTCGGTGCCCAGATCCGCCGGATGATTGTCGTACGACGACAGTTCGCCCGTATCGTCGGTCATCGACGTCGTTCCGTCGTCGGCTTCCAGCGCGAAGTGACGGTCGATCTCCGACTTTTCCGCCAGCAGCAGTTCCTTCAGCCTGGCGAGCTGCTTTTCGTTTAATCCGTTCATCGCTTCACACCTCCCGGCACGCGTCCTTGACGATGCTCAAGCGGCTTGTCGGCCGCGATCAGATCGGCGACCGCTAGCGCCGCCGCCCGCGAGGATGCCGGATTTTGTCCCGTGACGAGACCGCCGTCGATCTCGACGTGCTCGGCGAAGTCGGGACCCGCGACGAACTTCGCCTCAAGCGCCTTCAGTTTCGTCTCAAGCAGAAACGGCAGCCTGCCCTTAAGCGGCGTCCCCTCCTCCTCCGCATTGGTGAAGCCGGTCAAGCGTTTGTTCTCGACGAGCGGATTGCTCGTGTCCAGCTTCGCGCCGACAAGTCCGGCGACGCCGTGGCAGACGGCGCCGATCGGCTTGCCCGCCGTGACGAAGTCCGTCAACAGGTTCTGCAGGTGGACGTCGTGCGGAAGATCGAACATGGCGCCATGCCCGCCGGCGAGAAAGATCGCTTCGTAATCCTGCGTCTTCGCTTTGCCGAGCGGCATCGTGTCCGACAGCCATTTTTTATAGGAATGCGCTCCGCCTTCGCCGGCCTCCTTCATGCTAGCCGGGTCGACCAGCGCTTCGCCTCCTTTGGGACTTGCGATCGTCACTTCGTAGCCGCGCGCGGCGAATTCCTCGATCGGCTCCGCGACTTCCGACCACCATACGCCGGCGAGCGGACCGTCGTCCAGCTGTTTGCCGTTCGTCACGACGATGAGCACGCGATTCGTTTGATTCATATTTAATCACTCCCAGGTGGCAGAATGGATAGTCATGCTACCTTCTTACCCGCTGAGAGAGATGCGTAATCCTGCGCAACAATGCGACGCGCCGAATTATGCTTCCGCAACGACGGAGCCGGCCGCCGACAATCTGCGCTTCGCTTCTTCGTATACGTCCGGCGACAGCTTCCCTTTTTGCGCCTGCGCGACATTTTCGCGAAGATGCGCCGGGTTTTTCGTCCCGATGATGATCGTCGAAATGTCCGGATGGCTCAGCGTGAAGCGCAGCATGAAGCCGGTCCGGGTCTCCCCGGCGCCAAGCAGCTCGTCCATGTTCGCGTCGTTCCAGTACGCCCATTGGTCCTGTTGGCCAAGACCCGCGCCGGGCTCGCCCCTGCCGACGCCGCCGCGAACGATGACGCCCGCGCCTTGGGCGGCCGCCTCCGACAGAAGCGACTCGTGCGCGCGCTCGATCGCCGAATACGGCATCTGGATCGTATCGAACTCGCCCGTCCGGATAAAATGCGCCGCGGCCGGCAAAAAGCTGGAGATGCCAATCCAGCGCACCTTCCCCGCCTGTTTAAGCGCCTGCAAAAACAAGACGAGCGACTCGCGCTCCGCATCCTCCGGCATCGGGCCGTGCAACTGAAGCAGGTCGACGTAATCCGTCTTGAGCCGCCGCAAGCTCTCTTCGAAGCTTTCCGTCAAAAAGCGCCGGTCCCAGCAGTGCGGCGTGTCGACGTAATCGCCGCGGTCGATGACTTCCCGGCCGCACTTGGTGGCGAGCAAATACTCGTCTCTTCGGTGGGCAATATGCTTGCCGATCGCCGCCTCCGCAATGCCGTAAGAAAAAGCCGTGTCGATAAAATTGATACCCTGATCCAGCACCTCGTTCAGCACGCGCCCCGCTTCCGCGTCGTCCACCGGCCTGCCGCTCCAAACGCGGTCTCCGCGCAGTTCCATCGAACCGTAGCCGATCGGCGTTACGCGCAGCCCGGTGCGGCCGAGCGTCCGCTTTTCGAATGGCATGGCGATTCCCTCCCATGGGTTTCAAATGCGTTTGTTTTATTCGTCCGTAGGCTCCACGTCGCACATCGCTGACGATTTCGCTACAGATCCCCGTTTTTGCCGAGCAGCCATTCGCCCGATATGCCTGGCGATGTCATATGGTAGGGGTCGAGGATGACATCGATCTCCTCGGGCGTGAGCAGCGCCCGCTCGAGAATGATGTCGCGGATCGGCTGTCCCGACTTGAGCGCTTCCTTGACGAGCCCCGCCGCAACCTCGTAGCCCAGATGAGGATTAAGCGCGGTCACGATCCCGAAGCTGTCGCGCACGTAGGCCGCGCAACGTTCGAGATTCGCCTCCATGCCGTCCAGCGCAAATTGTATGAAAACGTCGACGGCATTGCGCAAAATGCGAAGCGACTGCAGCAGATTGAGCGCGATGACGGGCCCCATGACGTTGAGTTCGAATTGGCCAGCCTCCGACGCCAGGCAGATCGTATGGTCGTTGCCGATCACTTGAAACGCGGTCTGGTTGACGACCTCCGCCATGACCGGGTTGACCTTGCCGGGCATGATCGACGATCCGGGCTGTCTGGGCGGCAGCGCGAGCTCGCCGAGCCCGGCGCGCGGTCCCGACGCCATAAGCCGAATATCGTTGCAAATTTTGGACAGGTTGACCGCGCAAACTTTAAGTGCGGCGGACAGCTCCGTATAGGCGTCCGTATTTTGGGTGGCGTCGACGAGATTGTCCGCGGACGCGAGAGCGATGCCGAGATCCTCGGCCATCAATCGTACGACTTCCTTTATGTATTCGGGCTTGGCGTTCAGCCCCGTGCCAACGGCCGTCGCGCCCATGTTCACCGTCAGCAGGTGCCCGGTCGCGCTGGCGATGCGCTTGACGTCGCGGCCCAGGACGGCGGCGTAGGCGCCGAACTCCTGTCCGAGCCGGATCGGCACCGCATCCTGCAGGTGGGTTCGGCCCATTTTGATAATGCCGTCCCACTGCAAAGCTTTGCGATCGAACCCCTCCTGCAGCGACTGCAGCGTATCCAGGAGCCGATGCGCCTGCTGGTACGCCGCGATCTTGATCGCCGTCGGTATCGCGTCGTTGGTCGATTGGGACATGTTGACGTGATTGTTCGGGCTGCAGTGGAAATAGTCGCCCTTCTGTTTGCCCATCAGCTCGAGCGCCCGGTTCGCGAGCACCTCGTTCATGTTCATATTAATGGAGGTGCCTGCCCCGCCCTGGATCGAATCGACGATGAACTGGTCGGCCAAACCGCCGAGTATGATCTCGTCCGCAGCCTGCACGATCGCGTCCGCGATGGGCTGCGTCAGCATATGCGTGGACGCATTCGCGCGCGCGGCCGCTTTCTTGACGTGCGCCAAAGCGATGATCAACTCATGATGCACGGAAATGCCGGTGATCGGAAAATTTTCGACCGCGCGCATCGTTTGAATGCCGTAATACGCGTCGATCGGCACCTCCTTTTCTCCGATAAAGTCGCGTTCGATCCGAAAACTCATTTCGCTTCTCCCCGCTTTCGCCGTTTTGAAATGCACGCGGCCGTGCCTTTGGTGCCGATTGTAACATAAGCGCGCAAATATCCATAATGGAGCGGACCGGAGGAATGCCGCACGCGGCCGATACGAAAAAAAGCGGGATCCCCGGCCATTCATCCGGCGGATCCCGCTTGGCGCCGCTTCTGCTTGGCGCGCTCCCTGCTTATTCCCCTGCTTATTTAACGCCCCTAAACAACCTGTTCGATCTTGATCAGATTGGTCGCGCCGGACTTGCCGATCGGCGTGCCAGCCGTGATGACGACGTGGTCGCCCGAGGCGATAAGTCCGCTTGCGCGGGCGTGCCGCACCGCCGCAGCGATCACGTCGTCCGTCGACTGCTCCTTCGTGCCTTTGACGGGAACGACGCCCCACAACAGACAAAGACGCATCAACGCTTTGTCGTCGTAAGCGATCGCGACGATCGGCGCCTTCGGACGGTATTTGGATACCATCCGCGCGGTGAACCCGCTCTCGGTCGGCGTCAGAATCGCCTTCGCGTTCAGCTCGAGCGCAGAGCTGACGACCGCCTGGCTGATGACTTCGGTCGTCGCCTGCGGCTGCACCTTGGCGCGCTGCAAAAACGCCTCCTTGTAATCGAGCATCGATTCGGCCTTGAGCGCGATATTCGACATCGTCGCGACCGACTCGACCGGGTACTTGCCGGCCGCGGATTCCCCGGACAGCATGACCGAGTCCGCGCCCTGGATGACGGCGTTGGCGACGTCGCTCACCTCGGCGCGCGTCGGACGCGGATTAACCTGCATCGAATCGAGCATATGCGTCGCGACGATGACGGGTTTGCCCGCGCGGTTGCACTTTTCGATCATCTGACGCTGGATCATCGGCACTTCTTCGACGGGGATCTCGACGCCGAGATCGCCGCGGGCGACCATGATGCCGTCGGAGACCTCGATGATCGCGTCCAGGTTTTCGACGCCTTCCTCGTTCTCGATCTTCGAGATGATCTGGATGTGCGTCGCGCCCAGTTCTTCGAGCAAGCCGCGAATTTGCAGGATGTCCTCGGCGCGGCGCACGAACGACGGCGCGATGATGTCGACGTTTTCGCCGACGCCGTATTTGATATGCATAATATCGCGCTCGGTCACGCCCGGCAGCGTCGTCTTGATGCCCGGCAGGTTGACGCCCTTGTTGGACTTGATGACGCCCCCCGTTCACGACGCGCGTAATGACCTCGGTATCCGTCACGTCCGTCACGGTCAGCTCGATGAGTCCGTCGTCGACGAGAATCCGGTTACCCGGCTTCACGACGAGCGGCAGCTCGTTATAGTTGACCGAGATGCGCTTCAAATCGCCCACGATCATCTCCGTCGTGAGCGTGAGCGTATCGCCGGCTTTCAGTTCGCCGGGCTCGGCCAGCTTGCCGATGCGGACTTCGGGACCTTTGATGTCCATCAGCACCGGCACGAGCGCGTTCATCTCTGCCGCCGCTTCGCGAATGCGCGCGATTCGGCCGCTGTGGTCGGCAAGCTCGCCGTGCGCCATATTGAGACGCGCGACGTTCATGCCGGCGCCGATCATTCTTTTCAGCGTCTCCGTAGTGTCGCAGGACGGCCCCATCGTACATACGATTTTTGTTTTTCGCAAGTTGCTCTTCCTCTCTTCATCGCCTGATTCGACATTATCCTTCTATATTAAACTTAGAATTGCCGATTGAATATGAAATATAGTACGATTAGTGCATTATTGTACGATTGGAAAGGGAGCTTTGGATGGCGCGCATCAGCTTGATCGATTTTCGGCTCGACCGGGGGCCCGAGCGCTTGAACCGGCAGGAAGCCGGGGAGACCTGCGATTTATTGGCCGTCGTCACATACGGCAACTTCCGCTTGCGCATCGACGGCGTGTCCTACGCCGCCTCGAAGGGAGACGTCGTATACGTCCCCGCGGTCGCGCAATGCGAAGACGATGCCGCCGGAAACGTTTTTCACGAAAAGTATTCGGCTTTGCTGGCGGCGCGGAATTCGGCAACCGGTCTCCCGCTGCTCGACGACGGCATGCCCCGGGTCGCGAAGGGCCTGCCGTTCGAATGGATGGCCGACCGGCTCCGGACGCTGCTGGGCGAGTGGCAGGAGCAAGCGCCTTACGCGACCGTACGCTGCGAGGCGATCTTGCTTGAGCTCGCTGCGTTATGGAGCCGTGAACTGCAAAAGGAACCGCCGAGCCCGTCCTCCCTCTTGCTCGCCGAAAGGATGAAAGCCTATATCGCGGGTCACTATCGGGAGAAAATCACGAAAGAGGAGCTCGGCGCCGCGATCGGCCGGACGCCCAATCACGCCGCGGCGCTGTTCAAGCGCGCGACGGGCCAGACGATCAGCGAGTATGCGCACGCGATGCGGATTAAAACGGCCGTTTACATGCTTAAGGAATCGCTGCTTACCGCAGGCGAAATATCCGAATATCTCGGCTACCGGGATCTGTCTTATTTCCACCGCATCTTCAAAAAACTGACGGGATTCCCGCCCGCCTCCTTCATGAATGAACGGAATATCAAATAACTAATGCCGTTAAACGTCGCCAAAAGTCGATTAATGACATAAAATGTTGCTTCACGTGAAACAATTCGTATCCTTAAAAGCTTCTTGGCGGCCGTATAGAAGGAACTGCCAATCGATATAATAACCTCCATCAACGGAGGTGATAGACATGTCCAGAAGCAATCAACTCGTAGTTCCAGAATGCCGCGCCGCGCTCGAGCAATTGAAGTTCGAAATCGCCAGGGAGCTTGGCATTCAGATCCCGCAAGACGGCTATTACGGCAACATGCTGACGCGCGAAGCCGGACAGATCGGCGGCAACATCACAAAAAAGGCTCGTGCAAATCGCCGAGCAGCAATTGGGCGGCCGATTCTGAATTTCGCCTGATGCGCCCATAGAACGAAAAAGGAGCCATCGGCGGATGGCTCCTTCGCAGGGAATCGCATTTTTTCTCGTTAAACGACGTCGTAGCCTTGCTCTTCAATCGCCGTCTTAATTTCCGAAAGTCCCAGCTTGCCCTCGTCGTAGCTTACTGCGACCGAACCCGACGCCAGATCCACCTTCGCCTGCGCGCCAAGCTTCTTGATCGCGCCCTCCACGCTATTCACGCAGTGCGCGCAAGACATGCCCGCTACTTTTAGAGTCGTATTCACGGTTAAAGGCCTCCTCGATTGGTTGATACTTTCAATGTAATATACCCCCGTAGGGTATGTCAAGCGAATCTGCCCGCCATCGGCCCGCAGGTTGCGTGCATGTCGCTGCATTCGCGTGCATGTCGCTGCATTCGCGTGCATGTCGCTGCATTCGCGTGCATGTAAAGTGCTTTCCAGCTTTCAAGCGGCAGTGCTTGTATCTTCGACTGTTCGTGGACACCATTGTGCTATCAATGGACAGCACTTTGCAGCTTCGACTGTACTAATGGCCCAAAGTGCTTTCCAAAGGCAGTACTTCGCGGCTCAAAAGGCTCCTCGGCCGGAGAGTGCTTTCATTCGAAAGCACTTTCCGGCTTCGACCGTTTGTTGCTCCTCAAGTGCTTTTATTCGAAAGCACTCAGCGCTTTAAATGGCTCGATCCTACTCAAGCGCTTTCGATCGAAAGTAGTTCGCGGCTGTGACGGAACGGTTCACAACGACGGTTTGCGATCGGCGGCGCTTGCAGAGCGATACAAAGTCAAGCGACCACAACGGCCAACAGAAGGTGCAGGCCCGCCATTCTCGGCTCTTCCACGCAACCAACACAACGCCAAAAGCCTTCAGCCCGATAAAAGGGGTCCTGAAGGCTTTCGCTTCATCGATTACGCTTAGCTTGGCACGTAACGGTTCAGCACCGTTCTGTACGCCTCGATCGGACGGAGCCCGACGAGCTTCTCGACGGGCTCGCCGTCGTTGAACACGATGACGGTCGGGTTGGACATCACGCCAAAGCTTGAAGCCGTCTCGGGCGACTCGTCCGTATCGACCTTCACGATGGACACCCGTTCGCCGTATTCTTCGGCCAGCGTCTCGATGACCGGCAGCAACGCCTTGCACGGCGGGCACCAGGTCGCTCCGAAGTCCACCAGCGTCACGCCCGTAGGCCGCACCGCAGTTTCAAAATTAACGTCGTTCGCTGCTCTCATCTCGCTTCGACACTCCTTCGCCCTGCTTGGATTCGCCGCGGAAGGAAGCGATCCGGTCGGTCAGATTGTCCCGAATGCGCGTCAGCTGCGCGATCTGCGCTTCGATGTCCGCCAGCTTGCTCTCGTATACCGGCAGCACCTCGGTGCAGAACGTCTCCGGACGGCTCAGCACGCAGTTCAGAAAACCGGCGATCTGCTCCGTCGTCAGCCCCAGCTGCAAATAAAAACGGATCGTGCGCACCTGCTCCTCGGCCAGCGTCGAATACTCGCGGTAGCCGTTCGATTCGCGCAGCGGCGCGATCAGACCTTGAGCTTCATAATAGCGAAGCGACCGGATGCTCGCGCCTGTCCTGCGCGACAGCTCGCCGATTTTCATATGCGACCGTCTCCCTCCTTCCAGGCTGAATCCAGCATACACCCTGCCATTAATGTCAGGGTCAAGCGGCGCCCGCAAGAACTCAATCGCGTTCGTAAATCGATCCGGAGCGGCTCGCGAAAAATTCGGCGTACACCTTTTCCGCATAAGCATCCGTCATGCCCGACAAATAGTCCGCCACGAGCCGCTCCCACTGCCAGCGTCCCTTGTGCTGTTCGTAGCTCTCGTGCCAGTCCGGCGGGATGATCAGCTTGCCTGCCTCGTATTCCTTGAAGCTGCCCCACAGCCTGCGAATCATCACTTCGCTGCGCTTGTGCAGCCGCTGTACGCGAAAATCCTTGATCAGCGTCACCCATGCCAGCTTCTTCAATATTTCCATCGTTCGCAGCAGCTCGATGTCCTGGGCGCCGTCGCGGATGAACGTCACTTTTTTCCATCCCCTCGCGGGGTCGTCCAGGATGCCCACCTGATTGGCGAATTTGCGCACCCAGCGCGCCTTCATCTCGCGCCTCGCCCGTGACGGTTCGCCTCCGCACTCGACATAGATTTGTTCCCATTGCTCGAGATACCCGCTTAGCACCGTGCGCACCATGGACGGGAGATCGATCTGCTCCCAATTCATGCTGTGGTTGCCCGGATCGTCCTTGATCTCCTGGATTAGCGCCGCTACGATGCGTTCGTCCTCGAACAGCGTCCGGCTCATCGGAATTTTCCCCGCGCGGATGCCGTCCTCGAGATCGTGGGTCGAATAGGCGATGTCGTCGCACAGATCCATAAGCTGGGCCTCGAGCGTCGCGCAGCCGTCGGGCATGCCCCACAGATCGCGCAGGTACCGGATGCCTTCCCATTCCATATGATAGACGCCCTTGAGCTGTCCGGGCATATCGAGATTGTACGGATACTTGTTGATGCCGAGCAGCACGGACGCGCTTAGATCGAGACCGCTGTCGCTCCCCCGCGCGCTTTTCGAGGAACATCAGAATGCGGTAATTTTGCGCGTTGCCCTCGTATTTAAGCCCGAACTCCTCCATCAACAGGTCGTTCAGCACCTCTTCGCCCTTGTGACCGAACGGCGGATGCCCGAGATCGTGCGCGAGCGCCGCCACTTCGACGACCTCCGGGTCGATCATAAGGCCGGGATGCTCCCGCCTGCTCAGCAGCTCGTACTGCTTGCCCAGCCGGCGAGCCACCTCCCGCGCGATCTGCGATACTTCGATGGAGTGCGTCAGACGCGTCCGGTAGTAGTCCCCGCTGCCGGCGCCGAACACCTGGGATTTTCCCTGCAGCCGCCGAAACGACGGGGATTGGATAAGCCTGGCATAGTCCTTTTCGTATTCGTCGCGGTCGTCGCCGGAGTGGATATTTTCGGTATCGAACAATCTCATTTTGCGGAGATTCGTTTGTCCTTTTTTGCAGGGTCATCGGCCTCTTGCTCCTCTGCGGTTTGAACGGCAGGCTTGGTCCAACCGGCATTGATATCTGGATTAGTATATGCGTCAGGCGGTCCTGAAGCAAGTAGGATGTGAGCTCCGCGGCAGCTTGTCTGCCCGATCCGCGGCGGTTGCGGTTATACGGCTGAATGGGTTAGTCTGAACAAAGGAATCTGCGGCGAAAAAAAAACCGGCGGATGACGCGCGATGGCGTAAATACGGCGGTTTGTCGGCGGAAGGTGCAGCGATGAAAAAATTCGGATGGGCTTTGGTCATCTATGGCCTGGTCGTATGGGTGGTTTGGCTATTCAAGAACGATTTGCTCGCGTTCATGCAGAGCGGTTCCTTTTCAATAGGGACGATGCTGCTGCTCGCCTTGACGCTCGCGTTGTTTCCCGTTCTTCCCTATAAATTGTTCATCGCGCTAGCCGCATACGCATACGGCGCGCCGGGGGGCGCGTTGATCAGCTGGTTCGGCGCGACGGTCGCGGCCGTGCTTATGTATGTGTATGCGCGCCTCTTCCTTGGTGAAGCCGCCTCGGGCTGGCTCGCCCGCAGCCCAAGGCTCCAGGCGTTCGCCGGCAAGCTGGACCGAAGGCCGTTCTGGTTCGTCTTCGTCGCCCGGCTCGTCCCCTTCCTGCCGCAGCCTCTCGTCAATCTGTACGCAGCGGCCGCCGGAATCCGGCCGTTGCCCTATATCGCGGGCACCGCGCTCGGCAAGCTGCCGATGATGGCGCTTTATGCGTTCGCGGGGGAGAAGCTGCTCGGCTTTTTGCTAGGCTGACCGCGAATATATTTATTCGCGACCGTGTCCCCGCTTACGGTTACGAAAGCCGCTCTAGAAATTCAAGTCGATTTTCAAACGGATCGTTTACATAAAAGCGTCGTACCCCTTCATCGGCCCTCGCTTCATCGTCAACGATCGGAATGAGCTGACAATGCAAATGTTCGCGCAACGCTTCCAAGTGACGCACAAGGAACGCCGGGTGCGCTTTCGTCGCTGGAATGAACTCTTTTTGAACGCCGACGTGAACTTGCTGCGTGCCGCATCGGAACCAAACGCCGCCGCGCTGTTGCAAATTCGCAGGCTTAGGAAGCTCGGGCCAACCTAATAAGCGACTAAAAAAAGTTCCGAGCCTCCGCTTCGCAGCCTTCCGGAGCTGCAAGTTGTACGTGATCAATTCCGAAAAATTCGTAAGCCATATTGCCCCCCCTATAGTACCGCGTGGTGAAACTTCGTTTCATTTTACAATTCCATTTTACACCAAAAGAAGCCATACGCCAGGACGATTTGTTTTTGGATTGCAGCGATTAGCGAATTGGACGCAGCCGTTTTTTGGTAGTAGCGATTTTTGGTAGAATCCGTTTGATGAAAACGATTACGGAATTATGCTTGATCAGCAAGGTTATGCGGTTGTCGATTACATGCGTTCAGAGAATGGGTTGGTCGGGGATTTGTTCTCCAGTAGGAACAAACAGCGGACTGCGACGGGGATGCTCGCGGATTTGTTCTCCACTAGGAACAAACAGTGCGCTGCGACGGGGACGCTCGGGGATTTGTTCTCCACTAGGAACAAACAGCGCGCTGCGACGGGGACGCTCGGGGATTTGTTACCCAGTAGGAACAAATAGCGCGCGGCGACGGGAACGCTCGCGGATTTGTTCTCCAGTAGGAACAAACAGCGCGCTGCGACGGGGACGCTCGCGGATTTGTTCTCCATTAGGAATAAACAGCGCGCGGCGACGGGGACGCTCGGGGATTTGTTCTCCACTAGGAACAAACAGCGCGCGGCGACGGGGACGCTCGCGGATTTGTTCCCCAGTAGGAACAAACAGCGCGCGGCGACGGGGATGCTCGCGGATTTGTTCTCCACTAGGAACAAACAGCGCGCTGCGACGGGGACGCCGAGGATTTGTTCTCCGTTAGGAACAAACAGCGGACTGCGACGGGGACGCTCGGGGATTTGTTACCCAGTAGGAACAAATAGCGCGCGGCGACGGGGACGCCGAGGATTTGTTACCTAGTAGGAACAAATAGCGCGCGGCGACTGCGGCTTCCCGACGGCTGAAAGCGATCTTGCCGCAGCAAAAGGACGAAGCGCGCGCGCCTCGTCCTTTCCTTTTCTGAACACGACTGCCTTACAGATGCCGCAGCAGCATGCGCTCCACGTGCGCGAGATGCTCGTTCATTCGCAGCGAAGCCGCGACCGGCTCTTGCTCCGCGACGGCGTCCAGAATCGCCGAATGCTCCTCGAACAGCCTACGCGCGACGGAACGATTCGCGTACAGCTCGACGCGGCGGATGTCGCGGATCGCCCGCTCCATCTGGCCCGTGATCGACGCGAACAGCGAGATCATGATGTCGTTGCGCGTCGACTTGGCGAGCAGCAGGTGAAACTCAAGGTCGGTCCGCTCCCCTTCGATGTCGTCGCCGATGGCGGCTTCCATCTCGATCTGCAGCGCGCGCAGCGCGGCAAGGTCCTCAGGCGTGCGCTTGGCGGCGGCGATCGAAGCGATCGACACTTCGAGCGTCTGGCGAACCTCGAGCAGCTCAAGCAGCGTCTTGCGGTCGTCCCGCAAGGACGACAGCTCGGGAGGCTCCAGACCGGCCGCGCCCATCGGCGCGGGGCCGGCCGGCAGGGCGGCAGCGACCCGGCAGCCCCCGCCCTGGCGGATGTCGATGAGTCCCATCGCCTTAAGCGCGCTGAGCGCTTCGCGCGTCGTCGACCGGCCGACGCCGAACTGCTCGGAGATCTCGCGCGTCGACGGCAGCTTGTCGCCGGGCCGGAGCCGCCCATCCTCGATCTGCCGGCGGATCTGCATCGCGATCTCCTCGTAATGATTGCGCTTGGTCAGTCGCTTCGCTTCGATCGGACTCGCCTCCTTGAACGGCCGCGCTTCAGCCGATGATGACCGCATAGACGACGCCGGGGCCGTGCACGCCGATCGTCAGATCGTTCTCGATATCCGAGGACCGGCTCGGCCCCGTGATGAAGTGGACGCCGGCGGGCAGCGCGTCGCGGCCGCCCTCGTCCATCGGAATGAGCGCTTCGCCAAGCCGCGTGCCGAGCCGCTCCGCCGGGATCAGGATGAACAGCACGGTCGGCAGCAACGAGACCGAACGGCCCTTGTTCGGCGCCGAACGGACGACGACCGTGCCCGTATAGGCAAGCGCCTGATCGGCGATCACGACGCCGATGTCCGCCTCCGCCGCGCGCGCCTTCCAGGCGACGTCCTCGTCCGCGTTCCAGACCGACACCTCGGCATCCGGCACGGAAGATTCCAGCCCGAGCGACGCCAGCTCCGCTTGATCCTGCCGCACGATGATGCGGGCGCTAAGCTCCTGCGCCCGCTCCGCGATAAAGCGGCCGGCTTCGGCCAGATCCTTCGCGCGCGCGGTATGCCCGCCGACGCTGCGCCAGTTCGCCTCGAAGCGCTCGACCCGTTCCTCCGGCGTCCAGTCGAACGTCCGCCAGAAGTCCGGCGCCCCGCGAACCGGCTGCGCCGGCTTCGACGTCATCCGCGGATGCCGCAGCCGGGCGGCGATGCCGTTCATGAACGTCTCCTGCTTGGCTCGGGACGCGCGTTCCATCTCCGCCAGCCATGCCGCACGTTCCGACTCGCCGCCTGCCGCACCAGTCTGCCTATTAATGTCCGCCATGTCCGCCGCCTCCTTTTCCCCGTTCCTTGACGATCTGCTCCATCCGGCGCTTCATGTCCGGCGCCATCTGCGGGCGATCGGCGTCGACTTCCCGATTGAGCTTCTCCCAGCGGTCGCGGAAGGAGCGCCTCGGCAGGCTCGGCGTCACCCGATAGCTGTTCCAGCCCTTGAGCGGACCGAGCTTGGTCCTGATCTCGCCGCCCCGCACGACGAGCCGCTGGCCGATCTTGCCGATCGCGAGCGCCGCCTTCATCGCCGCGCTCGAGCCCGTGAGCGCCGCAAATCCCTTCATGCCCGCCGTCTCGACGGCTTTGCCGTTGCCCGTCTCGACCTTGCGGCGACGCAGATAGATAAGCATCTCGTGAAGCGGTATCTTGACCGGACACGCTTCGTAACAGGCGCCGCACAGGCTCGACGCGTTGGCGATGTCGTCCCACTCGGCGACGTTCTTATTGAGAGCCGGCGTGAGCACCGCGCCGATCGGTCCGCTGTACGTGCTTCCGTAGGCGTGTCCGCCGATGTGGCGGTATACCGGGCAGGCGTTCAGACAAGCGCCGCAGCGAATGCAATTGAGCAGCTCCTGGAACTCGGGATCGCCGAGCTGCAGCGAACGCCCGTTGTCGACGATGATGATGTGCATCTCCTCGGGTCCGTCCGCGTCGGCCGTCCGCTTGGGGCCGGTGATCGCCGACATGTACATCGTCAGCTTCTGGCCGGTCGCCGAACGCGGCAGCAGCGTCGCCATCACTTCGAGATCCTCGAAGGAAGGAATGATGCGCTCCATCCCCATCAGCGTAATTTGCGTTTTCGGCACCGTCGTTACCATGCGCGCGTTGCCTTCGTTTTCGAACAGCACCATCGAGCCGGTCTCCGCGATCGCGAAGTTGCAGCCGGTCATCCCGATGTCCGCCTCGAGGAACTTCTCGCGCAGCTTCTTGCGCACGAAGCCGGCGAGCACGGTCGTATCCGCCTCCAGCTTCTCCCCCGCCACCTCGGAGAGCAGGTCGGCGATTTGATACCGGTTTTTGTGAATCGCCGGGATGACGATATGCGAAGGCATCTCGCCCGCCAGCTGGATGATGTACTCGCCGAGGTCGGTCTCGATCGCTTCGACGCCGATCTGCTCGAGCGCATGGTTCAGGTGCAGCTCCTCGGAAACCATCGACTTGGACTTCACGACGGTCTTGGCCGCCTTGCGCTGCGCGATGTCCATCGCGATGGCGACCGCGTCCTCGCCCTTGTCGGCGAAGTGCACGTGCACGCCGTTCGCCCGCGCGTTCTCGACGAACAGATTCAAATAGTAGTCGAGATGGGCGATCGTATGCAGCCGGATCTGCCGTCCCCGCTCCCGCCACTCATCCCAATTCCCGTGCTCCGCCGAGGCGTTTTTTTTCCCGTTGCGAAGCCGCTCGGTCGTGAACTTGACCGCCTTGACGAGAAACTCGTCGTTCAGCGCCAGCTCCGCCCGCTCCTTGACCGTCGCTCTGCCTTTTTGCGCGCTCATGCCAGACCCGCTCCTTCCGCCAGCACCTCTGCCAGGTGCATGACCCGCACTTGTTCGCCGCGATAACGCAAGTTGCCCGCGATGTTCATGAGGCAGGCCATGTCGAGTCCGACCAGCACCTCGGCCTCGGTCTCCTTCACGTGATCGACCTTCTCCGACACCATCGCGCCCGAGATGTCCGCCATTTTAACCGCAAACGTCCCGCCGAACCCGCAGCAGTCCTCCGCGAACGGCAAAGGTACGAATTCGAGACCGCGCACGTTCGACATGAGCGCCATCGGCTCGTTCTTGACGCCGAGCAGCCGCGTGCCGTGGCAGGACGGATGATACGTCACCTTGTGCGGGAAGCTGGCGCCCACGTCCGTCACGCCGAGCACGTTGACGAGAAATTGCGTGAACTCGTAAGATTTGTCCCGAAGGCGCTCCGCCCGCGCGAGCTGGACCGGATCGGACTCGAACAGCTTCGGATAGTGGTGAATCATCCCCCGTGCAGGAGCCGGACGGCGAGATGACGAAGTCGCTGTCCTCGAAGGCGTCGAGAATCGTCTTGGCGCTCGCCCGCGCCTCCTGCCAATAGCCGCTGTTGAAGGCGGGCTGGCCGCAGCAAGTTTGGAGCTTCGGAAATTCGAGCGACACGCCGTGCTGCGCGAGCACCCGAACCATCGCCTCGCCGACGCGCGGGTAAATGGCGTCTCCGAGGCAGGTGATGAACAATGAGACCTTCATAGTTTGACACCTCGCGGTTTCGAATGAATATGTCAGGTTGTCAGACAAGTTGGTGACGGGAAAAGCGCAGACGAATCTGCGCCAAAGCTGCTGTTCGACAATTCCATGCCGCATTCTTGTTGTTGCCTTGTTTGTGCGAAAGCCGCCGGAACGCAAGCGATCCGGCAGCATTTTATGGCGTCGGCCGATCCGGGCGGCACGTTCCCGATGCGCGATCGGCGTCAGGCGATGCTCACGGCGATGCCGCGGGACTCGAGCTCGCGCACGATCTCGCCCGGCAGACGCCGGTCGGTAACGATCCGGTCCACCCCGGACAGATCGGATACGTGCGTGAACGCCTGCACCCCGAACTTGCTTGAATCCGCCAGCACGTGCACTTGATCGGCCATGCCGATCATCTTGTGCTTGATTCGCGCTTGCAGCTCGTTGGACTCGCTGATGCCCCGCTCGAGATGGACGCCCTTGCACGAGAGAAACAGCTTGTCGACGTGATAGGCGTCGAGCGAGCGTTCGGCAAGCGGACCGACGTACGAGAGCGACCTTCGGGCAAGCTGTCCGCCCGTCGAGATGACCTCGATCTTCTCCTTTCCGGACAGCTCGAGCGCGACCTTGATCGAATTGGTGAGCACGGTGAGCGGTATATCCGGCATCTCGCGCGCCATGTACCACGCCGTCGAGCTCGCGTCGAGCAGTATCCGGTCCTTCGGAGAAATGAGCTTGATCGCCTCGATGGCGATGCGCCGCTTGTCGTCCGCGCGGATGATCTCCCGCTCGGAGTAAGGCGTCTCCGGCTGCGCATGCACATCCAGATCTTTGACGCTCACGGCGCCGCCGTGCGACCTTCGCAGCCGCCCGGCCTGCTCCAGCCGGTCGAGATCGCGCCGGATCGTCTCCTCCGTCACGCCGCATTGGTCGGACAGCTCGGACACGCGGATGCTGCCGCGTTCGTTAACGAGCTCTACGATTTTTTCATAACGTTCCGCGACGAGCATTCGGCGTCCTCCTTTCTTCTATCCTACTGCGACAACGACGTTATCCGCAAGAATTTTCGATAAGCGTCTTCCCACGCCGACGCATCTTCCGGCGCGTAGGTCACGACGTCGAACGATTCGCGGATGACCCGGCGCGCTTCGCGCAGGTCGGCCAGCTCGCCGGACGCGATCCACTGGACCGCGAGGTTGCCGATCGCGCTCCCCTCGGCCGGACCGGCCCAGACCGGTTTGCCGATCGCGGACGCGGTCCAGCGGCAGAGCAGCGTATTCTGGATGCCGCCGCCGACCATATGGAGGCCGCCGTAGCGCATGCCTGCCAGCTCCTCGACCCGCTCGAGCGCATAGCGATACTTGAGCGCGAGGCTTTCGAGAATGCAGCGCATCGTCGCACCTACGCCTTCCGGCGGCTGCTGCCCGGTACGGCGGCAGTATTCGGCGATCCGCCCGGGCATGTCCCCAGGCGGGAGGAAGACCTCGTCGTCCGGATCGATGAAGGCGCCGAATGCCGGCGCTCCCTCGGCCAGCGCGACAAGCTCCGGAAAGGAATACGCGCTTCCCTCGCGCTCCCACGCTCTGCGCGATTCGTTGACGATCCACAGCCCCATGATGTTTTTGAGCAGCCGGTACGTGCCGTAAGCGCCGCCTTCGTTCGTGAAGTTCAATTCGCGCGCGCGATCCGTAAGCACGGGCTCGGTCACTTCCGTGCCGATGAGCGACCATGTCCCGCAGCTAAGGTAAGCGAACTGCTCCTCAAGCGCAGGCACCGCGACGACCGCAGAGCCCGTGTCGTGCTCCGCGACCGCGTATACCGGGATCGCCGGCACCCCGAGCTCCTCGGTCACCGCTTGACTCAGCGAGCCTGCCCGGTCCCCCGGCGCGAGGACGGGGCCGAACCACTCCGCCGGCAAGCCAAGCTTCGCGAGCAGCGCTTGATCCCAATCCTTCGCCGTCGCGCTGAACAGCTGCGTCGTCGTCGCGTTGGTGAACTCGCCGTGCATCTCTCCCGTCAGGAAGTAACGCAGCAGATCCGGGATCATCAGAAAGCGCTTGGCTTCTCGCAGCAGCGGATTGCCCGCGGACTTCAGCGCGTAAAGCTGAAATATCGAGTTGAACGGCAAAAACTGAATGCCGGTGCTGGCGAACAGCTCGGCCTCGGGAATGTCGGCGAACAGCCGGGGCATGATGCCTGCCGTGTGAGCGTCGCGGTAATGATACGGGTTGCCGAGCAGCTCGCCGTTCTCCCCGGCGAAGCCGAAGTCGACCGCCCAGGAATCGATCCCGATGCTCTGGATCTCGATACCGCCGTGCTTGGCCTTAAGCAGCGTCTGCTTCATCTCGTGCAGCAGCCGCAGAATGTCCCAGTGGAGCCTGCCGCCGACCTGTACCGGGTCGTTCGGGAACCGGTGAAGCTCCTCCGTCTCGATCCGGCCGTCCTTCAGCCTGCCGAGCAGCGCCCGGCCGCTGCTCGCGCCCAGATCGTAAGCCAAAATGTCGGCCATTATCCGCTACCTCCCGTATCCGTCTTAGGCTTTAGGCGCGCGCGGCGAGCACGTCGCGTTCGTACGCCTTGACCTCTTCCAGCCAGCGCTCGCGGACCGGTACGCCTTGCGATTCGCAGTAGTAGTCCCAGATCGCGCCGAACGGGTACGTCTTGAACTCCTCGGTAAGCGCGAGACGCGACGTGTAATCGCCCTCGAGCTCGGCCTTGCGAAGCAGGTCCGTCGGCTCGAGCAGCGCCTGGAGCAGCGCCTTGATCGTGTTGCGCGTGCCGATGACCCACGCCGCGACGCGGTTGATGCTGGCGTCGAAGAAGTCCAGGCCGATATGCGTCTTGCCGAGCAGGTCGCCGCGGACGAGCTCCTTGCCGATCTCGTACAGCTCGTCGTCGAGAATGACGACGTGGTCGCTGTCCCAGCGGACCGGACGGCTCACGTGCAGCAGCATGCCTTCGGCGAACAGCGACAGCGAGGACAGCTTGCCGGAGATGACCTCCGTCGGATGGAAGTGGCCGGCATCCAGGCAGATCAGCTTGTTGTTTTGCAGGCCGTAGCCCATGTAAAACTCGTGCGAGCCGACCGTGTACGCTTCGGCGCCGAGGCCGAATACCTTGCTCTCGACCGCGTCGAGGTTGTGCGCCGGATTCAGCTCCTCCGCGAACACTTCGTCGAGCGCATCCTTCAGACGCCGGCGCGGGGCGAGACGATCGACCGGATTGTCCTTGAAGCCGTCCGGCACCCAGACGTTCGTGACGCAGGTCTGGCCGAGTTGTTCGCCGAAGTAAGCGCCGACGCGGCGGGAGCGCTTGCAGTGCTCGATCCAGAAATCGCGGATTTTCGGATCGGCATGGCTGAGCGTAAAGCCGTCCTTGGAATTTTCGTGCGAGAAGCAGGTCGGATTAAAATCGAGTCCGAGTCCCTGCGCCTTCGCCCATTCGACCCAACGCTCGTAGTGGCGAGGCTCGATCGCATCGAGGTCCACTTTTTCGTCGGTGTCCGCGTAGATGGCATGCAGGTTCACCTTGTGTTTGCCGGGAATGAGCGAGAACGCTTTTTCCAGATCCGCGCGAAGCTCGTCGGGGGTGCGCGCCGCGCCGGGATAGTTGCCCGTGACCGCGATGCCGCCCGTCAGATCCTGGTCGCGATTCATGAAGCCGCGTACGTCGTCTCCCTGCCAGCAGTGCATGGAAATTTTAATCTCGGACAGCTTCTTGAGCGCCGCGTCGACGTCGATGCCGTGTGCCGCGTATTGCGCCTTGGCCGCTTCGTATTGCTTGGTCGTATCGGTGGATGGCAAATGGGTCTCCTCCTTATTTAAGCCAGGCGAGCGACGCGGGTCATGCGCCGCGCCGCTCGGGCTTGCGATCGTTCGGTTATTGCTGTTGGGACAGGTCGGACAGGTCGGGCGATTAATGAATCGGAAACGCCATGACCGACATGAGCGCGTTTTCCGCCTGGGTCGCGTCGAGCCTGCTGTACTGCACGATGACCTTGATGTCGCTGCGCACTTCGATCGCGTACGGCACGCCGGGCGGGATGCTCTTGCCGTCCTTGGCCAGCGAGGAGGTGCGGATATGGCGCGTGCGACGTGCCGGGACGACGACCAGAATGTCCTCGATCGGCTCGCGGTCCTCGAAATAAATGGTGAACTGGAGCAGCGCGTCGTCGGATGCGGTATTCAGCACGCATACCGATTCGTGGCTCGTAAGCTGGCCCGCGCTATGCTCGGGAATGTAGGCGTCCGGAATGAACCAGCGCTTTTCGCCTGTCGCTTGAGGCATACGCGTATTCTCCTTCGTCGGCTATTGAACCGCCAAGCGGGCGATTAGCGCGTGAACGCGGCCGGTACGCCGCCGTCGATCGTAAGCATGCAGCCCGTCGTCTTTTCGGCCTTCGAGGAGGCGAAGAACGCGACGCCTTCCGCGATGTCGCGCGGATAGATGTTGACGAGCAGCGTCGTGCGCTTGCGGTAATACTCCTCGAGCTGGTCGGGCTCGATGCCGTAGGCCGCCGCGCGTTCGTTGCGCCAGCTGCCGTTCCAGATCGCGGAGCCTTGCAGGATCGCGTCCGGCAGGATCGTGTTGACGCGGATGCCGTGCTCGCCGCCTTCAGCCGCGATGCAGCGCGCCAGATGGGCTTCGAGCGCCTTGGCCGCGCTGTAGGCGGTGGCGTTTTTGCCGGCGTAGACGGAGTTCTTGGAGCCGATGAACACCATGCTGCCGCCGACCGCTTGCGCCTTCATCAGCTTGAACGCTTCGCGGGCGACCAGGAAATAGCCGGTGCCGAGCACGTTCATGTTCAGGTTCCATTCCTTCAGCGACGTCTCTTCGAACGGGCTGGAGGTCGCGAGACCCGCGTTGTTGACGATGATGTCGACGCCGCCGTAGGCAAGCGCGGTAGCCGCGTAAGCTGCCTGAACCGCCTCTTCGTTCGTCACGTCCATCTTGACCGCGATCGCGCGGCTGTCGCCGAAGCGGGCGTTGATCTCGGCCGCGACCTTCTCTGCGCCTTCGAGGTTCAGGTCAGCCAGCACGACGTGCGCGCCTTCGGATACGAGGCGGCGAGCCGTCTCGCTGCCGATGCCGCCAGCGCCGCCGGTGATGAACGCCACCTTGCGCGAAAATTCGGCTTCGGCCGGTGCAAGCGTCAGCTTGTAAAGCTCGAGCGGCCAGTACTCGACGTTATAGGATTCGTTTTCGCTGAGCGAGACGAATTCGCCGAGCGCGGTCGCGCCGCGCATAACCGCGATCGCGCGGTGGTAGAGCGCGCCGCTGACTTGGGACATCGCCCAGCTCTTGCCGGTGTTGATCATGCCGACGCCAGGGATCAGGATGACGCGCGGCGCAGGCTCGAACATGACGTCGCCTTCGTTTTTGTTGCGCTCGAAGTACGCTTTGTACTGCTCCTTGTAAGCGGCGACGCTATCCTTGAGGACCTGCTTCAGGCCTTCGACGTCGTCCGCGTTCGGCGTCCAGTCGATGAACAGCGGCACGACCTTCGTGTGCACGAGGTGGTCCGGGCAGGCGGCGCCGACTTGGGACAGCTTCGGCGAGCGTTCGCCGCCGACGAACGCCAGCACGTCGTCCGCGTCGTCGAACGACAGGATCATCTTCTTGGCGTCGGAGACGGCGCCGCGGATCGTCGGCATGACCTGCGACGCGATGCTGCGGCGAACGTCGGCCGGCAGCGCTTCGTGCTTAACGCCGCCGAACAGCGTCGCGGCGTTGACGCGCGCTTCGATGAACGCTTCGGCTTCGCTGATGATCTTGATCGTCTGCGCGTAAGCCTCCTCGCTCGTCTCGCCCCAGGTGACGAGGCCGTGCTTTTCCATCAGGACGAGCTCGGCGTTCGGGTTCGCCAGCACGCCTTCCGCGATCATCTTGGACAGCTTGAAGCCCGGACGGATGTAAGGCACCCATACGAAGCGGTCGCCGAAAATTTCCTTCGCCAGCTCTTTGCCGTTGTCGGCGCAGCACAGGCTGATGATCGAATCCGGATGCGTATGGTCGACGTGCTTGAACGGCAGGAACGCATGCAGCAGCGTCTCGATCGAGGCGCGCGGGTGCTTGACGTCGATCATGCAATTGACGAGATAGGCGACCATCTCTTCATCCGGCATCTCGTCCTTCTCGAACAGCGGGCGAATGTCGTCCATGCGCAAGCCCGTGAAATTGCCGGCTTTCATCGAAGCGAGATCGGAACCGCTTCCTTTCACGTACATGACTTCGACGTCGCGGCCGCGGAAATCCTTCACGATCGTCTTCGCGGACGTATTGCCGCCGCCCCAGTTGCAGACGCGGCGATCGGCGCCGATGATGTTGGAGCGATAAACGAGCTGGTCCAGCGCGTTTTCTTGCTTCGATGCTTCCGAGGAATTCCACAAGCTTTGAACCATGAGATGAGACCTCCGAGTATGTGTTTTGTTTTCTTTTGTTTTCACTATATCATCTTTGTTTGTTTTTGAATATGCATTTTCGCAGAAAAACAAAAAAAACACCCTCGCGAATGAGGATGTACATGCTAACATGAATGATTCATGAGGACGTATACAATAACAAAACCGGAGCAGCACCGATAAATCCCGCCTCCTCGTTTACCGGAAGCGTATAAAAGCATCAGCAGCACTGAGCAGCACTATTACTCGCCAAGTGCAGCGTTTTTTTTGAAATAGCGGCACGGGACACCCTTATTTCTCGTCGACGACGAGGTTTTGATGCAATAGCGGCACGGGACACCCTTATTTCTCGTCGTCGACGAGGTCTTGGTGTAATAGCGGCACGGGACACCTTTATTACTCGCCGACGACGAGGTTTTGGTGTAATAGCGGCACGGGACACCTTTATTTCTCGCCGACGGCGACGTTTTGGAGCAATAACGGCACGGGACACCCTTATTTCTCGCCGACGGCGACGTTTTGGAGCAATAGCGGCACGGGATACCCTTATTTCTCGTCGACGACGAGGTTTTGGTGTAATAGCGGCACGGGACACCCTTATTACTCGCCGACGACGAGGTTTTGGTGTAATAGCGGCACGGGACAACCTTATTTCTCGTCGACGACGAGGTTTTGATGCAATAGCGGCACCGGGCGCCGTTGTTACTCGCCACGAGACGGCCTGTTTAGCGACTAAACCTCCTGCGGAGTCTTCCGATCCGCTTCAGCCGACCCGCAGACCGACGATGACCAAATCCCGTTCGATGCCGTCGAGCTCCGCGACGCGGGGCAGCAGTCCCCAGCGTTCGAAGCCGTGCTTGCCGAGCAGGCGGAGGCTCGGCTCGTTGTGACCGAATACGAGCCCGACCAGCGTCTTGACGCCGAGCGGCGGAGCGGCCGCGATGGCATGGCGGATGAGCATGCCGCCCAGGCCACGGCCCCGTTCGGCTTCGGAGACGTAGATGCTGAGCTCGACCGTCGCATCGTATGCCGCCCTGCTATGGTAGGACGAGAAGCTTAGCCAACCGGCGACGCGCCCTTCCGCGCGCAATACCCACAAGGGATGCCGATCCTGCCGATGCGCCTCGAACCAGCCGATGCGGCTCTCGACCGATACCGGCTCCAGATCCGCCGTCACCTGCCTGCCCGGGATCGTGGCGTTGTAGATCGAGACGATGTCCGGCAGATCGTCGAACCGGGCGACTTCAATGCGAAAGGCTTCTTGCTGCGGCACGGCTTCCCCTCTTTTCCTAATAAATAAGTTAGTCCAGACGAATGCGAATGTAATGGTCGCTCTCCGGTTCCCGTTCGTAAAATTCGTTCAACGCGGCCTGCCACTCCCCCTGGGCCGGAGAACCCATAAACCCGACGACGTGATCGCCGATGGATTGCCATCGGACAAGCAGCATATAGCGGCCCTCCCGCTCCACGCATTTGTGAAGCTCATGCGAAATATAGCCCCGCGTGCCGGCGAGCAGCTTCTGGGCCTTGCGGAAGCTGCTCTCGAACTCGCTTGCCATGCCGGACTTGACGCTGAGCGTCGAAGATTGCAAAATCATCGCTACACCTCCGGAGGATTGGCATATGTACGACGCCTGCCGCCCTATCGCTCTGCCTAACGATCGTTCCCTTCCCCTGTCTGACGGATCGTTCGGAGCGAGATGCGGTCGTTTTCCCTAATGCCGGATAGACCGATCGCGCTCAGCATGACATAAACATGTCCTTCGCTCCAAAAGAGAGGCACGCCGTCGGAATAACGGTCGGAAGCGCGAAGAACGACCGTCTCGCGGTCCGGAAGCGCGAACGAATAACGGTTGTCGACGCTTTCGATATAATTTCGCAGCGCTCTCGACCGCACGTAAACTTCGCCGTTCAGCTCGATCCATTTGTACGGCGCGTCCGCCGAAGGATACACAGCTACGCCGATATCGGAGCCGTCGACGACGTACGCCGGCGCGTTTTTGATCAGGCTCCGGACCGTATCCGGCGTCGGCGCCAGGTTCAGGAGACGCGCCTGCACGTTTTCCGCGATGCCAATCAAATGCCCCAGGCCCAATAGGACCGGACCGCCGAAGAGACTGAGCACGACAAGCGTGACGGAACCGCTCGTCAAGCCGACGAACGTCCCGCCCGCCAATATCAAATAGCCGAACAAATCGATGATCGCCCGCATGCGACTGACCGCTCCTCGTTCGCTTTAGTCGTCTTCCTCTTCGTCCAAAGACACGGCGTACGCGCAGCGAAAACGTTCGATGCCCGGATATTTTTCGCCCAGGCTTTGCACGGTGAAGCCGATGCTGCGGTAAAAATTCACGCCTTCCTCGTCCGTCTCCGCTTCGATCCGTTCGGGATCGGCGGCGGTCAGGAGATGCAGCACCATGCCTCTGCCGTAGCCTTTTCCCCGCTCGTCCGGATGAACCGCGATATGGCGAATGGTCGCGACGCGGTTCGCATCCGTTTCGTAGCCGATGACGCCGATGATCTCCCCCGTTGTCCTCGAAGCCCAGCAGGCGCAAATCGTCATTTTCCCTGTATTCGTTCAGCACTTCAACCAGCCGGTCGGGGTCCGGAAAAACGGACAGCTCGAGCAGTTCGTAAATTTGTCGTTGTTCCAACCGTTCCTTCACGTCAACCAACATGCGTTCTACCATCCTTCGTTCATGAATTAACCCATTTAATTATCGCCATTAAATAGTTGTCTAGGATCGCCAACGCACAACACTCAGCTCCAGCCCCCCTATTCAACGTCGAAGTTAAAATACGTTTTCGGATAAGGCTCCTTTGCGAGCGTGTAATGCCACCATTCCTTGTCGTACGCCTTGAATCCCCGCTTCTCCATCGCCTTCTTCAGCAGGTTCCGGTTCGCCGTCTGCGCCGCGTTCGCAAGCTTCGCTCCATGCGCGGACACCGGTCCGAGGAAGTCGAAGCTGCCGCCCATATCGACGGCCTTGCCTGTCTTAAGGCCCGCGATCGACAGATCGACCGTGCTGCCTCGGGAATGCCCCGATTTGCTTGCGAGATAACCGAGCTTGAACAGCTTGCGCTTGTCGGTGTCCGGATAAAAGACGTCTTTCGTCTTTTGGTCTTTCGGGTCCTTCGACCAGCGGATGAAGTGATCCACCGCCTTTTGCGGACGGTACGCGTCGTACACCACCAGCTTGTAGCCTTTGGCGGCAAGATCGGCGGCGACCGCCTGCAGCGCCTTGGCGGCCTGCTGCGTCATAACCGCATAGGGCGCCTTGTATCCGTCTACGCGGGCGCCGACGAAGTTGTAATCGCTATAATATCGAATCTCATAGACGGCCGAAGGAATAACCTCGTCCAGATAGACGAATCCTTTAGGCAGCTTGCGCTGCTTGGCCGCCGGGGTCTCGGCGGGTTCGGACGATTTGACGCCGGATGCCCGGACGTCCGCGTCGGCCGGGACCGCGCTTGCCGAATCCGAAACGTTCGCTCCGATCCTGGCGCCTGCGGCGACAGCGGCCGCCGCGGAATCGCCAAGCGTAACGCCTGCCGCGACAGGTTGCGCGGCCGCCACCGCACAGGCGAGAGCCGCGAGCGGTAAGATCCGTTTGCTGCGCATGAGCAAGCGCTCCTCCTTCACGCGATCGTAACCATCATTATAACATCATTCCTTCGTGGAGGAATAACGCGTTGTTGCAGGTTGCCGAGCGACGGGTATAGCTTTTTTGTGTAAAAACAACTTGCCAATCGAAGGAGCGATCGAACATGGCTAACGCTGCGCAAGGCAGTGCCGGAAACGGCGATCTCGCAGGAAAGGTAGCGCTCGTGACCGGCGCCGCATCGGGCATCGGACTCGCGTCGGCCGTCAGACTCGCCCAAGATGGAGCGAAAGTGGCGCTGCTCGGACGGGGCGGCGACGACGAGCTGGAGCAGGCGGTACATAAGATCGCCGAAGCGGGCGGCGAAGCGATCCCGGTCGAAGCCGACATCTCCGTCGAAGCCGACATGCAGACAGCCGTAAAGAAGGTGCTCGATACGTGGGGCCGGCTCGACATCGTCGTCGCCAACGCCGGCATCAACGGCGTGCTTCTGCCGATCGAGGATATGGGCATGGACGACTGGAGCGCGACGATCGGCATTAATCTGACCGGCACCTTCCTGACGGTCAAGCACGCGGTGCCGGCGCTTAAAAAGCAGGGCGGCAGCATTATCATAACGAGCTCTATCAACGGCAACCGCGTTTTCTCCAACTTCGGCTTCAGCGCCTACAGCACCTCGAAGGCGGGACAAGTCGCGTTTATGCAGATGGCCGCTCTCGAACTCGCCAAGTATCGCATCCGCGTCAATGCGATCTGTCCCGGCGCGATCGAGACGAACATCGGGGAAAACACGGATCGCCGGCCGGAGGTCGACGAGATCGCGATTCCGGTAGAATTTCCCGAGGGCGACCAGCCGCTTCGCCACAAGCCGGGCAGCGCCAAGCAGGTCGCCAGCCTCGTGAAGTTCCTCGCTTCCGACGAGTCTTCGCACATTACCGGGACGCCCATTTACATCGACGGCGCGGAATCGCTCCTTCACGGCTGATCCCGGCTTCGCCGCTTGCGCGTCCGTACCGAATAAGCCAGAGCCGTCCGCCGCAAACATACTAGCCGAAGAAGGTGCGCGACATGCAGCTCGAATGCTTCTACCATTCCCCGCGCAGCAACTGGGCTTATTCCTACGACAAGGACACGTTCCATCTGCGAGTAAGGACCAAAAAAGGACGATGTCGACGGCGTCGTCGCCGTCACCGGCGACAAGTACGATTGGCAACGACACCGCCAAGATTGCCGCATGGAGAAAATCGCCGGCGACAGCTTGTTCGACTATTGGGAGTGCGAGATCAAACCCGAACGAAAACGGTTCTCGTACGGTTTCCGGATGATTTCCGGCGACGAACGGGTATGGATGATCGAGTCCGGCATCTTCCGGGAGGAGCCTTGTCCTCCCGGCGGCTATTACGAAATGCCGTTCATTCACGAGATCGACATCTTCAAACCGCCCGAGTGGACGAAGTCGGCCGTCTTCTACCAGATCATGCCCGACCGCTTCGCCAACGGCGATCCGTCGAACGATCCCGAAGGGGTGCTCCCGTGGGGCGGCAAGCCGACGCGAGAGAGCAACTTCGGGGGCGATCTCCAGGGCATCATCGACCGGATCGATTACTTGAAGGAGCTCGGCGTGACCGCCGTCTATTTGACGCCCGTCTTCGAGGCGCCCAGCAATCATAAATACGATACGATCGACTATCGAAAAGTAGACCCGCATTTCGGAGACGCGAAGACGCTTAAAAGATTGGTCGACGCCGCGCACGAAAACGGCATCCGTATCGTGCTCGACGCCGTATTTAACCATACGAGCGTAGACTTCCCCCCCGTTCAAGGACATCGTAAAGCATGGCGAAAAATCCAGGTACAAGCATTGGTATCATATTTACGATTATCCGGTTCGTATCGAGGAAGGCAATCCGAACTACGACACGTTCGGATTTTTCGCACGGATGCCCAAGCTCAACACGGCCAACCCCGAGGTCAAAAACTATCTGCTCGGCGTCGCCGAATACTGGCTCAAGGAAGTCGGCATCGACGGCTGGCGACTGGACGTCGCCAACGAGATCGACCATACGTTCTGGCGCGACTTCCGGCGGACGGTCAAAAGCATCAATCCGGATGCTTATATCATCGGCGAGGTATGGTCCGACTCGCTTCGCTGGCTGCTCGGCGACCAGTTCGATTCGGTCATGAATTATCCGTTCGCGGACCGGGTCAACGAATTTTTCAGTCCGGGCGAAGCCGATGCCGGCGACTTCGCGAGCAAGATCAACAACGTCCTGATGCGTTATCCGCAGCAGACGAACGAGGTCGTTTTCAACATGCTGAGCAGCCACGATACCCCGCGCATCTTGACGATGATGGGTTCGGACAAGCGACGACTCAAGCTGGCGATCGTGTTTTTGCTTACGTTTATCGGTACGCCCTGCATCTTCTACGGCGACGAGGTCGGGCTCGCCGGAGACGGAGACCCCGATTGCCGCAAGTGCATGGAGTGGGATTACGACCGGCAGGACCGCGAGCTGTTCGACTTCTACAGGCTGCTGATCGATCTTCGCAAATCGAACCCGGCGCTTCGCTCGGGACGCTTCCGCTTCCTGAAGGCCGAACCCGGCGACAGCGCGCTCGTCTACGAGCGGATCGACGCCGCGAATCATTTTACCGTATGGATGAACAACGCGGACAAGGAGACGATCATTGCCCACCCGATGCAAACGCACGATTGGGTCGACGCGCTGAGCGGCGATCCGGTCATGCCGGAGGACGGGCTGATGCGCATCGGCCTGGAGCCGCTCGGATACCGGATTTTGCGCCGTTCGATCGTCTGAATCGAATAAGGAGATGTTTGCATCGAGCATGCAGACATCTCTTTTTTTCGGACACATTTTGTTCACGATTGAAAAAAAAGTTCGAGTTTCAAGTTATATATGCGTTGGTTAATAACTATCTATGATTGATCTGGCAGTTATTTTCAAGGAGGAAGAGCAGAGAATGAGCAAGCAAAATGTTCTAGCCATGCTATTAGCCGGGGGGGAAGGCAAACGGCTGCATCCGCTGACGCAGCAATGGGCCAAACCGGCCGTACCCTTCGGAGGAAAACAACGCATTATCGATTTTCCGATCAGCAACTGCCTAAACTCCTTTATCGAAAATATCGGCATCGTGACCCAATACCGCGCAGAATCCATCCACCAATATTTGAGCGACGCCAAGCATTGGAGCGCCGGAGCGCACGCGCAGCGGGGCCAAACCTTGCTGCCGGCCGACCGTCTCGGCGGCGAAGGCTACTTAGGCACGGCGGACGCCATCTATCAAAATATAGATTATATCGACAGCCACGAACCCGAAGACGTCTTGATCCTCTCAGGCGACCATATCTACCAAATGGACTATGCTCCCCCTCCTCTCGGCTCACCGCGAGAGCGGCGCAAGCGCGACGATCGTCGTGAAAAACGTCGCCTGGGAGGAAGCGAGCCGATTCGGCATCATGAGCACGGACGATGAAGGCCGTATCGTCGACTTCGCCGAAAAGCCGGCCGCGCCGAAAAGCAACCTCGCATCCATGGGCGTCTACGTGTTCCGCTGGAGCGAGCTGCGCCGTCTTCTGCTGCTGGACGCGGCGGATCCCGGTTCCTCGCGCGACTTCGGCAAGGACGTGATCCCGCGGATGCTCGCTGAAGGCGATTCGCTCTACGCCTACAAGTTCGGCGGCTACTGGCGCGACGTGGGCACGATCGACAGCCTGTGGGAAGCCAATATGGATCTGCTCGACGGCGCCGTTCACGTCGGCACGCCGGAATGGCCGATGAACGCCTCCGCCCTGTCTTCGGTCGTTCACTTCTCTTCCGGCGTAGGCGCGCAAATTCGCGGATCGCTGATCCATCAAGGCGTGGCGGCGCGCGGCGAGATCGAACGCTCCGTCGTCTCGATCGGCGGCCAGATCGGCGCGAACAGCCATATCCGGGACACCGTCGTCATGCCGCACGCGAAGATCGGCAAGCATGCGAGAATCAATCGCGCGATCATCGGCGAAGGCGCCGTCATCGAGGATTACGCGGTGGTCGGCGACGGCTCGGACATCGTCGTGATCGCCCCGGGCGAGCGCGTCAAGGCGAACGTCTTCATGGCGCCGGCATTCGACCGCATCAAGGACATGAAGGACCGCATCGTGGCCGCGGGCAAGCTGGATCAACCCGCAGCGCTGCTTACGATCGCCGAATAGCCGATTTTCTCGCGAAGAAAGCGGGCCCCCGCTCCGGGGGCCCGCCTTCTTTTTGACGCATGGCTTGCCACGCCCGCGAATCCTAAAGCATGTTTAGAGCACGCTTCCTAAACTGCTCATACTCGCGGATGCGCACGCCGCCAAAAAAGCCTTCGCGATACGCGATAACGATCCGTTATCGCGAGCGCAGCCGCCTGCGGACTATCGCCCCGCCGGCTTAATCGGCTCCGGCTTGCCCCACAGATAGCCTTGGAACAGCCGGTACCCGAGCGTCTGGAGCCAGCGAAAATCCGCCTCGCGCTCAATGCCTTCCGCGAGCGGCACCGCTCCGACCTGACGGGCGACCCGGAGCAGCTCGCCGGCTATCCGCTGCTTGGCAGCATCGCCGCTCACCCCGTCCGCGGCGCCCCGGTCCAGCTTCATATAATGAGGCTTGATCTCGCGAAGCAGCTCCGGCGTGCTGAAGCCCTCGCCTACGTCGTCCAGCGCATAGCTGAACCCCTGTTCGGAGTAATAGGCCAAGATCGACTTCAAATGGTCGATGTCTTCGACCTGCTCGCTCTCCACGACCTCGAAGACGAATCTCGAAGCGTCAAGACCGAGCTCGCGCGTCAAAGCGGTAGTCGTCCGCAGACAGTGCTGAGGCGAATAAATCGACGTCGGAATGAAATTGATGAACACCTTGCCCTTTAAATGAACGGCGCTGCGCACGGCGGCGATACGGCACATGCGGTCGAGCGCATAAAGCCGATTGCGCAGCTTCGCCGCAGCGAACACCTCAGCCGGCGGCAGCAGATTGCCGTCGTCGGCCATAAACCGCGCGAGCACCTCGTACCCGTAGATGTCGCCGTCGCCCGTCATGATCGGCTGGGCGTAAGGCACGACGCGCTCTTCGGCGATGATGCCTTCCACCCACCTTTCGCGCAACGCATCCGGCAGCGTCGCCATCGGTTTCCATACCCCATCGTTCACGCGGTAATTCATCGACTCCGAAGTCATATGGTCGAGGCAAAAATCGTAAAAATCGGCGACCGCGGATTCGCGAAGCACGATTGCGTACGGTTGGCTTTGCTTCGGCGCGCCCCGCTCTTCCAGAAACCGCGCGATATCGCCGGCTACCGCCTCGTTGGCGGCGTCGGCGAACCTCATTTCGTACAAGGGCTCGCCCGCCATGCATTGTCCGCAACTCATCTGCACACTTCCTTCGATGTCTAGCGCGATTAAGGTCCGACTTATACATTCGCCGCATGCGTCTTTATTCCTACCTTTTCCGCAAAAGGAAATAAAAAAAGACAGCACAAAGGCCGTCCTGGATGCCAGAGCAGCAAACCGTACTTGACGATAGCCCTGGTTGTCCCGTCAACGCCGCAACATAAAGCATGCAAATATGGACAGCGTCGCATATCCGGTCTTCCCCTCGCCGAATCGCTCGGTTAAAGTAGAAGAACCGGTTAACGATTGGAGGCTTTATTTTGAATATGCCGTTATTGACAGAACGGATCGCCGCCGCCCGGCGTCGTCCCATCGCGGCCAGGGACCATGTGATTTTCGCCGCCGCGACGCTGCTCTACTGGGCGACCATGTACATTTACGTGCCGATCCTTACGCCTTTTCTCGAGAATCGCGGCCTGCCGTTGGGCACGATCGGGCTCGTCGTCGGCAGCTACGGACTGACGCAAGTGCTGATCCGCTTCCCGCTCGGCTTGTACTCGGACCGCCTCAGAAGGCGCAAGCCGTTTCTTTTCGCCGGCATGGCGGCCGGACTTTTGAGCTGCGCGCTGTTCATGTATATAGGCGGGTGGGCCGGGCCGCTGTCCGGCAGGCTTGTCGCGGGCATCTGCGCGTCGACCTGGGTGCCGTTCACCGTGCTGTACGCCTCGTATTATCCGCCGGCGCAATCGGGGAAGGCGATGAGCACGTTGAGCTTTCTGACGGTCGTCGGACAACTCGGCGGCATGACGTTGAGCGGCTATCTGGCGGGCTCGGGCGACTGGAACGCAGCTTTCGCGGCAGGCATCTTCATTGCCGCGGCCGGCGGCGCGCTTGTCGTATTCGTCCGCGAACCGGGCCCGGCCGCCGACATCGAGGCGAATGCGGGATTAAAAGCAGAGCGACTCGGCAAAAGGCGTACGCTTGCGCTTCTTCGGGACGCGCGGCAGCTGCAGATCGTATCATTGCTGTCGTTGCTCGCCCATTGCGTCTTGTTCATTACGATGTTCGGCTTTACGCCGCTGCAAGCCCTCGAATACGGCGCCGGCAAAAACGGGCTCACCGGCCTCGTCGTCGCCTTCATGGTTCCGCATGCGCTCGTCTCTCTGTGGACAGGCCGCTATATCGCGCCTCGCTTCGGCACGCGCCGCGTGCTGGTGTGCGGCTTTTTGCTGGCCGCTGTCTGTACGGCGCTTATCCCGTTCAGCGGCAGCTACGCAGGCCTGCTGGCTACGCAAGCGGTCAACGGCGCAGCGCAGGGCTTGTATCTGCCGCTTCTGCTCGGGCTTGCGATCAAGGATATTCGGCCTTCCGAACGGGCGACGGCGATGGGATTTTATCAATCCGTCTACGCCGTCGGCATGTTCGCCGGGCCGTATCTAGCCGGGTGGCTGAACGCCGGCGGCGGATTGAAGGCCGGGTTCGGATTCGGCGCGGCGATCGCCGCGGCCGCCGCCGTCGTTGCGCGGCTCGCCGCAAAGCCCTAACCTGCGGGTTCATCGCCGTTCCGCCCTGGATGAAGTCCAGATTCGTCAGGCGCGGCGGACATGCCTATCGGGTTCTCGCTTCCATACTTGAGCAGCGTTAAAAAATCCGGCCTTGCAGCGTCAAGCCCGCGCACGCCAGCGCGATCGAAGCCAGCAGCAGACTGTCGCGCGTCCGCCAGCGCAAGCGCTCGGCCTCGGCCGGCGCGTCTCGCCGTCCGATCCCGCGGCTCTCGAGCGCCAGCGTCACGGTCTCGCCCATCCGGAACAGCGACAGCATAAAAGGCAGTGCGGTGCTGCGCATCCTGCGAAGAACGGCGGCCGGCGAACGCCCGATGTCTTTGCCGCGCGCCAAGGCGATGCGCGCAAAGCGATTCCACTCCCCGAGCAGCTGCGGCACGAATCGCAGGAGCAGCGTCACGGTCAGGACGAGTCGCTGCGACCGTCTTCCCGCGCCGCCCTTTCGCGGCAGCGTCTGGGCGAGCGCGCGGCGAAGGCGAAGCGGCGGAATGGCGGCCGGCAGCGCGATTCCGATCGCGAGCACGAGCCAGGTTTTCGCGAACGAGCGGAACGTAGCGAGACTGTCCGCGGCGTGCCACCAGGCGCCGCTCTCACCGCTGCTCCCCGTCAAACCGGACAAGACGGCAGATCCGAGCGCGAACAGCGCGAACGCGAACAGCGGGCCTCTATATTCGACCAACGGCAGACGGGCGAACCCGACGACCGCCGCCGCCAGCGCGGCCGAAGCCGCCAGCCCGCTCCATCCTGGCGCCGCGAACATGGACAACGACAACGCGACATATCCGAGCCATATGGCCCTTGGATCGAAGGCGGACAGCCGATTGCGCGGGGCTACGGCCTTCGGGCGCGTTCGCGCCTTGGCTCGCGCGCCGACCTCGGTCTTCATCGCGGCGGCTGTACCGGCGCGACGTCCTTCTTCCCCCTTTTTCGCGTCTATTTCATCATCGCCATCTTGTACCCGCCCCCCCATAAAACGCCGCAAGGTCGGCCGCTTGCCACGCGTATCGTTCCGCCTGTCCAAGGCGCCATGCTTCACGGGCGGCCGCATACGATTCCGGCATGCGAAGCCCCGCCTCCGCCCACCACTCGGGATGCTCAAGCAGCGCGCCCCGCGCGCAGTGCCGGATCTCGCCGTCGTCGCCGAGCAGCAGCAGCTCGTCCGCAAGCGGCAGCGCCCAGTCGGGATCGTGGGAAACGAGCATAATGCCGCGCCCCCCTTCGCCTCTCTTGCGCAAGGCTTCCGGCCAGACGATCGCAGCCTTGCGCATCGAGGCCGGCCGTCGGTTCGTCCAGCAGCAGCCATGGCGCCGGCGCCGCCAGCGCGCAAGCGAGCGCCGTCCGGCGCCGCTCCCCGCCGCTCATGGCGAACGGATCCCGATCGAGCCAATCCGCTCCCCATCCCGCCGATTGCAGCGCATCGGTGATTCTATCTTTGCGCGCCTCTTTGTCCAGCCTGTAAGGGCGGAGCACGTAGTCGAGCTCTTCCTTGACCGAGCGCGCGAACAACTGATCCTCGGGCGATTGAGCGGCGTAGCTGTAAGCCAGCAATTCATGACGGCGCGCGCGCGTCTTGCCGCCGGCACGCGGCTGCGAAGGCAAGGCTTCGAAGACGGCCTGTACGTCATCGGCCTCGCGCAAGCCTGCCGCAAGTTCGAGCAGACGCGTCTTGCCCGCGCCGTTCGCACCGAGAAGAACGACGATGCGACCAGGCGTCAGCGTCAGCGAATCGCTCTCGGACCGGTCGCCGCGAGCGCCTACGCGCAGCCGCAAGCCGTCAAAGCGTATCGATTGCGGTTCATAATACGGCCGTTCGGACGGCCGTTCCGACGGCGGCGCAGCATCCGACGCTTGCAGCGCCCAGCCCTTCGGCCATGCGGATTCGCGCGGCGAAGCGGCGATGCGGGAGCGGCCGGCCGAGCGGCGCCGCAGCTCGATTTCCCGCGCCAGCTCGACGCGGAACGGCAGCCGAAGCCCGGCCAGCATACAAGGCGGCACGAGTGCGTCCGCCTTGTTCCGCGCTTCGCCGCGCAAAAATTCGTCCGCCTTGCCGTCAAAGATAAGCCGCCCGGCGGCAAGCGCGACGACGCGGCATTCGGGATCCTGCTCGAGCTCCTCGATTCGCTGCGTGATCCAGACGACCGCCGCGCCTTCGCGCCGCCTTTTTTGCGCCAGCTTCCGCACGAGCGCCTGCGAATCGCCGTCGAGCATCGAGGTTGCCTCGTCCAGGACGAGCAGCGGCGCATGTCCCGCCGCCGCGGCGGCGACGGCCGCGAGCTGCCGTTGGCCGCCGGACAGCGCGCTCCACGGCAGGTCCGCTGCCGCCGCAAGACCGGCTTCGTCCAGCGCCTCGTCCGCCAGACGATGGATGGCGGCGCCGCTCGCGCCGAGCCATTCGAGCGCGAAGACGATCTCTTCGCGCGGCGTCGTCGCGAAAAGCTGCGCGTCCGGCTGCTGCATGACGTAAGGCGCCGGACCGTTTCCCGCGAAGCCGCGCTCCCAACGCTCGGCGCGCAGCACGCCCGGTATGCCGAGACCCGCGACGATTTTCCCCAACGTCGACTTCCCGCTGCCGTTCGTACCGACGATATAGAGCCATTCGCCCGGCGACAGCTTCAGGTCGATCCGATCGAGAAGCGCGGCGGCATTCCCCAAAGGGTCGGCCATCGCATCCTCCCGGCTGGCGATCAATCCCTTGACGATAAGCGGCGAGCCGCCGGAGCTCGGAGCCGCGTCCGAATCTATCTTTTCCGTCATAGCCGAATTCCCTCTTCCCAAACCGGTAGTACCATGCTAGAATTCCAATTGTTAACCACCAAGATGATAACAGGTTAACATTTGAGAGGAGAATTGACAATGTCTCTACCGAATCAATCGCCTGCCGTGCCGGAACTTGTCGATCGCGACGCGGAACCGACCTTTATACGGCAGAACGCTCCGTCTGCCTGGATCGGCAAAACGGTATTCACCGCGCTATTCGCGGCGCTGTTCATCGCCTTCAGCTACGTGTCGGTTCCGCTGGGCTTCACGACCGTTCCCATCACGCTTCAGACGCTCGCCGTCATGCTTGCCGGCGGCTTGCTCGGCGCGCGCCTCGGCTTTTCCAGCATCGCCCTCGTCGTGCTGCTCGCCGCCGCCGGACTGCCCCTGCTGCATGGCCGGGGCGGGCTGGCGACCGTCTTCGGGCCGACCGGCGGCTTTATATGGATGTTTCCGTTGCAGGCGCTGTTCATCGGAATGACCGCGGATCGGCTGCTCGGCAAAGGCCGCAAGGCGACAACGCGTACATACGTCCTTCTCGCCGCATCGATCGTCGTGTTCGGCATCGCGCTCTCGTATGTCGGCGGCGTGCCCTGGTACGCCTATAAAGCGCATCTTTCGCTGCACGCGGCGTTGATCGGCGCCTGTTACCCGTTCCTGCCCGGCGATTTTGTCAAAGGAGCGGCGGCGATGATCCTGATCGCCGCGCTTCGCCCGGCGCTGGCCGTCACGCTCAGGCGGCTGTCGGGGCGCTGACCGCCCCCGTTCCCCGCCGGCGCCAGGCCCGCTTCGTCGCTGCTTCGCCCCTTCGATAGACAAAGATCGCCCTTCGACAGGCATAAGCCTGCGGAAGGGCGATCTTTGTTCGCCTGACGGCATGTTGCTTCAGGATGCCGCTGCCCGGTTGCCGGCGTGCAAGCCGACGCGCCGGGTATGCGGCGCCGGGAACGGCGCCTTCGCCGCTTGAACTTGACCTGCGGCGCGGGATGCCAACCCCATACAGGAAGTCGCCGCCGTCGGTCGCGATCAAAAAACCGTCAGCCCGCCGTATCTCGCCAGCTCCTCGATCAGACGCTTGTAGATCGGCAGCCGGAATTCCATCGGGCCCGCGCGATGAATGCCGCCGCGATGATGCACGACGACTTCTTTCGCATACACCGCGTAGTACGCGGTTCCCGCCGCGATCGAGCCGTAGGCGATCTCGCCGCTCGCCGTGCGGGCCGCGCTCATCGCCTTGCGGTCGAGACGGACGCTCTCGCAGGGAACGACGCTGACGATATGCTCGAATAAGATGTAATAATTCATATGCGGCTTCTGCACGACGAGCTCTCGCGTCGACAGCGTCAATCCGAAAGGGCCTTTTTTGTGAGACACTTTGAGTTCTCCGGTCAAGCCTTTGATTTGCAAAAAATCCGAAATCGGAAACACCTTCCTCCCTGGGATATACGCCAAGCGTCTCGTCTCCTTGCAGTCGGACGGGACGCTAGACGAAGGTACAGGCACCGGTCGGCCGTGCGGCATATCCTGATGACATGCGGCTGCCGCGCGGCAGCATAGTCCTGCAATCGGGAGCGTGAAACGTTGCGATGATCAGCAGCACACTGGACCTAATCGTCAGCGATCTGCCGGAAAGTACGGTCCAAATGACGTCCGGCTGCGCGTACGGCGAAGAAAATGCCTTGACGGAAATCGGGGACGGTACCGAGGTCACGCTTGTGAACGGCAATTACGCCGAAAAAGCGGTCTTACGCTTGCGCAGCGGGGGAGAATGCTTTTTCGGCAGCTTCGAACTCGGCGCCCCCCTTGGCGAAGCGGCTGCGGCTGAGCAGCGACAAGCGCTACAGACTAGTCTACGACGCAAAAAGCAAATCGCTCGGCATCGGACCGTCGCCCGTGTCGGCGGCATCCGCCCCGCTCGGCAGCGATACGAAGCTAGGCGCCGGCCGCCTGTCGATCGGCTACGCGCTGCTCAGCCGGCTCGGCTTGCCCGACGATCATCGGAATCTGGCGCTGACGCTTAAACATGGCGGCCGATCCCGGCGACTTGCCGTCCGTTCGCCCGCGAATTTATTCGAGGGCGGGCTGAACCTGCACCCGGATGCGATTCGCGCGCTCAATCTTCGGAGCGGCACGGCGTACAGGCTCAGCTACGATCAGCGGGCGAAGGAGCTTGTCGTGAGGCCGGTCGGCAGGGCGTCCGCCGACGCCGGCCCGGGCAAAGCCGATGCCCGCCGATCGCGCGACGTTAACCGATCCGGCGGCGCTGCCCGTTCTGGCGGCGCCAACCGATCAGACGGCGCAACCCGCCCGTCGGGAACGAACCGATCAGACGACGCGAACCGCTCGGCCGGCGCGAACCGCGGGACGGACATCAACCGCCCGGCCGGCGCGAATCGCCCGGCCGGCGGTCTCGCTTCCAGACGGCCCGCTTCTGCGCGACAAATCCCGCGAGGCGCCGCCGGCAAGCGCGCCGTTCCGCAGCCGCGGGCGGTAACGCGCAACCCGCCGGCGGCCGCAGCGCCTCCCGCCGACCGCCGGGCGTCCGCTCCGGTCTCGAAGCCTCAGCGGACAACAAGCGTCGCCCGACCGTCCGCCGTCTTCCCCGCGGCCCTTAGGGGCGGCGCCAAGCGGAGCGCGACCGGTTCCGCCGCCTTATCCAAGCCGTATATGCCGAAGGGCCGCGCATAAAGCCGCGGCCCTTCTTGCCGTTAGCCGAGCATTTCCTGCCGGGGCAGACTCGCGCTTCCTGGTTCTATCGTTTATCGTTCATGTCTTTTCCAAACTCAATCGATGCACGTCTCCGGCTCCTCGGCGGGCGGCGTCGCCGCTTCGACGTCGAGCTTCTCCGCGACCGTATCGCGAATGATGCTGACGACGGACTGAAGCATGTAGTTGACGTCCGTCTGGCTTTGCTGGAACTGCTGCACGACCGGCATGCCGTCCAGCTCGTCCTGCAGCGCCGCGATCTCGCCTTCGATCTTTTCGACCATCCCCGGATTTTTGAACGTCTTCTGGAAAGCCACGAGCTCTTTTTGCTTCTTTTTGATCTGGGAGATCAAGCCTTGCACCTTATCGTGGCGCTGAATGAGCCGCTCCGCGTTCTGGTACGTCTGCACCTCGTCGGCCGTCGTGATGAGCTGCGCCAGCTCCTTCGCACGGGCGAGGATATCGTCGCGCAGGATGAGCTCCCGATTGTCGAACTCGGGAATGACGTAGTCCTCGGGTTGTCCGAGATCGGGCACGCCGTGGCTGCAGTCGTCGTGGCCGTGATGATGATCGTGCGAATGCTGAGACATGTTTGGAGTTCCTCCCGAATGTGATCTGCCTTTAATTCGTTCAAACGCCGCCGGCGGTTTTCGGCCATTCGACCGCTTCTTCGGCAAGGCCGATCGCTTCGGCGCGAATGAACCAGGTTTGCGGCTGCGTAACGCGTACCATGGCGAACTGCCCGATCCAGGACTTGGGTCCCTCGAAGTGGATCAGCTTGTTGCTGCGCGTGCGTCCGGATAGCACGTTCGCGTTGTTCTTGCTCTCGCCTTCGACGAGCACCTCGACGATCTGACCGGCAAGCTCCTGGTTGCTGGCCAGGCTCATCTCCGCGATCACCTCGTTCAGACGCGCCAGCCTCCGCTGTTTCGCCTCGTAAGGCACATTGTCCTCCATCTCGGCGGCCGGCGTGCCGGCGCGGGGCGAATAAATGAACGTATAGGCCATCGAAATGCCCGCCTCGCGCACGACCTCGATCGTCTCTTCGAATTGCTCCTCGGTCTCGCCCGGGAAGCCGACGATGATATCGCTCGTCAGCACGGCATTCGGCATCGCGGCCCGGATGCGGCCGACCAGCGACAGAAACTGCTCTCGCGTATACTTGCGGCTCATCCGCTTGAGCACTTCGCTGCTGCCCGACTGGAACGGCAGGTGAATATGCTCCACCAGATTGCCGCCCTTGGCCAGCACCTCGATCAGACGGTCGTCGAAGTCGCGCGGATGGCTCGTCGTGAACCGGACGCGCGGGATGTCGATCTTGCGGATATCGTCCATCAGATCGCCGAATCGGTAGTTCCGGTCCGCGAAGTCTTTGCCGTAGGCGTTGACGTTCTGCCCGAGCAAGGTAATCTCCTTGAAGCCTTGGCGGGCGAGCTCGCGCACTTCGGCGATTACGTCTTCCGGCACCCGGCTGCGTTCCTTGCCCCGCGTGTAGGGTACGATGCAGTACGTGCAAAACTTGTCGCAGCCGTACATGATGTTCACCCAGGCGCGAAGGCCTTCCCGCTTCTTGGGCAGATTTTCGATGATGTCGCCTTCCTTGGACCACACCTCGACGACCATTTCCTTGCCGTAGTGCGCTTCCTTCAGCAGCTCGGGCAGGCGGTGTATGTTATGCGTACCGAAAATGAGATCGACATGCGGATGCTTTTGCAAAATGCGGTTGACGACCGACACTTCCTGGGACATGCAGCCGCACACGCCGAGCACAAGATCGGGCTTTTCCAGCTTCAGCCGCTTCAGGTGTCCGAGTTCGCCGAACACTTTGTCCTCCGCGTTCTCCCGGACCGCGCACGTGTTGATCAGAATGACGTCCGCCCGGGCCTTGTCTTCGGTAGCGGTGTAGCCCATCTCTTCGAACAGGCCGCGCATGATCTCCGTGTCGTGCTCGTTCATCTGGCAGCCGTAGGTGAAAATGCAGTAGTGCCGGCCCGCGCCGAACGTCTTCATGTCCTCGCCGATGCCGGTATCGTAGTGGACCCGGATCTCTTCCTTGCCGCGCTTCTTGCCTTCCCGCAGATCGGGAGGCGAAGAGATTTGAACGTTGCGGCCGTTGATGCGATATGTCGTCTTTCCCTCCTCCTCGGCGATGACCTTCGCGCCGGAGAAGTCGAAGTATTTGGCATAATCTTTAGCCGGACCGGCTGCTTGCCGTCCTTGGCCTTCCTTCGTCATGCGAAGAGATACCTCCTGTCGTGCGCCCTCATAGCGATGGGACCATTCGATTCTCCATTATAGCATAGCAATGTAAGCGGCCCAAGCCTATTCCGACGGCAAAAACGCGCCCGTTGCCGCAAAACGCGCGAAAAACCCGGCAGCGCTCGCTGCCGGGTCGTCGTTCGATCTTCTATTTGCGTAAATTGCGCGTGTCGATCATCCGATTCTGCCTGTCGGGGTGACTGTTGGTGCCGACCGCCCGCTGCTCCTTGACCGCCTCGAAATTCGCCTTCGCGCGATCCGCGTGCGCCTGCCATTGCTTGCCTTCCTCCTGCACGTCGATACCCTGCCTGTCCAACCTGCCGTTGTTCGTCATGCGTATCCACCTCCGGGTTGAATAAGGACTAGTCTTTTTTTACCCTTGGAAGCGCAATCTTAAGCAGGATTAAGCTCGATTTTCAGAGTTTCCGAGTTTCCGAGTTTCCGGGTTTCCGAGCCGTTACCGACGCCTCCAGCCGAACACGCGCACGTGGACGAGCAGCTTCGTTCCCCATTTCGACAGCATGTACGGCACGATAAACGGCGGCAGACGCAAAAAACGCGTCTCCGCTCGTATCGCGGAAACGCGCCCGTTCTGACTTGCTATTCCGGCAACAGCTCGGCGAAGTCGCCCGTCGCGGCGCCGGAGGCGTTGCCTTCGTCGGTGTCGATGTGCATGTCGAGCGAAAACGAAGGGGAGACGCGCGCGATGACGTTTTCGAACACGAGACCGCGATCGCCGCCGACGCGCACCTTGAGCAGCTGCTTGTCCGCGACGCCGAGCCGCTCCGCGTCCGACGTATGAAGATGAATGTGCCGGGCCGCCACGATGACCCCTTCGTCAATCGTCACTTCGCCCGCAGAGCCGACGATCCGAATGCCGGGCGTCCCTTCAATATGTCCGGATTCGCGCACCGGCGGCTTAAGCCCGAGCGAGAAGGCGTCCGTGCGCGATACTTCCAACTGCGTGGCCTTGCGGACCGGACCGAGGATGCGGACTTTCGGAAAAGAGCCTTTCGGACCGTATACCGCGACCGTCTCGTTCGCGGCGAATTGACCCGGCTGCGACAGCGGCTTCATCTCCGTGAGTTCGGCGCCTTCCCCGAACAGGACCCGGACATGCGCCTGCGTCAGATGAATGTGTCTGGCGGATACGCCGACCGGTATTTTTCTGTCTTCGTTCATCGTCATGACCTGCCTTCCGCGAGCGGCTTTTGTTTATTGAACCTTTACACGATGTCATTATAACGCAAACTGGAGACCTTACGCAGGAAGCGAACGCAAGTTCACGAACCGTCCACGCCATTGTCATATTTCTGCCTTATATTACGTGTTCCGCATCCAGCCAACGCTCCGCCTGCGCGATCCATGCGCCGTCTTCGTCGGCAAGCAGCGTTTTCCAGCCGAGCGCGGCGCCTTGCGGCAGGTTGCTTTTCGCATCGTCGACGTACAAGACGTCCGCGAAGCCCCGGAGCTTCGCATCCATCAGGCCGTAGATCTCCGGCTCTGGCTTGCGGCATCCCGCCTCCGCCGACACGAGCACATGGTCCGCGAGCGGGTAGAGGCGCTCGAGCACGGGCGCGATCCACTCGGTTCGGTGATTGCTCAGGATGTTCAGGCTCGCCCGGTCTCGCCATCCGGCCAGCCGCTCAAGCGCCGGCAGCGGCCGGATCTCCGAGATCAGCCTGGCCCTCGCGTCCGCTGCGTCGATGACCGGGAAGCAACCGGTCATCCGTTCCCAAAATGTCGTCTCGGCGATCGCGCCCGTTCATAGTTCCGCTCTGACGTCTTTGCGAAATTGCATCAGCGATGCGTGCGGCACCTTGTAGTCTTCCGCGAGCGATTCCCAAAACCGCGGCGTATAATTCGTGGCGAGCACGCCGCCGACGTCGAGCACAAGCGCTTTGCTTTTAGCCATCGTGATGATTCCTCTCCGTCTGTCGTCCATGAAAGTATATCATTCCAGGGCGACAAGTAAAAAACGGTTTCGCCGTCCTTAAAGACGGTGAAGCCGTTTTTATCGGAGACGATTCAAATTTAGGGATAGCAGTTGTACTGAATCGTTTACAAAAGCCCTTGCAGCCTTTTCGTTTACGCATTTACTACGCATTAGGGCGTCGAGAAAAGACTGAGGAGCCGTTATTTTTGTTCAAATCGCTATTGGCTTCCCGCTAACGGACCCGGGCGCCGCTATTGCGGGATCGCCTGCCTTTGTTAACCTTGATCAGGATGAATAAAGTCTCTCCAGTCCGCTACGATTGCCATTTGAACCGGTTTTTAAGAAATAACGTCTTCTGTGTCCTGCATCCCTGCCTTCTACGAGATTTCAAACGATTCCAAGCTTCATTTCAGCTTTATTTTTTTTCGTCCAGCGTTTTTCATTGCCGCTGTCGTCCTTGAACAAGAAGCTGACCTCGCCCTCTTGCCCCTTCAGCGCGTCCGGATAGAAGAAGCCCATGAACTGTCCGTCGCCGCTGATGTAAAATCCGTCCTCGCCGTTGCCGCCGTGCGCGATCGCGTCCTGCAGCGTGTTGACGATTTTCGTGTCGCCGGAGGTCCAGCTCATTTCGGACAAGGCATAGCCGCGAGGCACCTGCTTGACTGCGAAGTCGAAGCTGTTGCCTTCGATCGGCTTCTCCGTCTGGTCGATGACGATCAGAATTTTCTCGTTATCCGGCTCCCCGGACGCCGCCGCACCCGAACCTTCGCCGGACGAAGCCGGCGAAGAAGCGGGCGCGTCCGTGGATGCCCCGGCGGAAGACGAGGGCGACGGGGAAGCAGCCGGCGAAGCGGACGCGGAAGGCAAAGGCGTCGCTTGCGCGGCGGAAGAAGAAGCGCCCGCCGAAGCCTGCGTATCCGCATTCGTTTTTTCCCCGCAGGCGCTCGTCATGAGCAGCGCCGCCACCGCGGCGGTCATCATCCATTTTTTACGGTTCATCATTCGAATCTCCTCCGATTTCTTTTAATGTAAAGTAGAACGCTACGCCGCGCGGCGTATTGCGGACGCCGAATTCGCTTCCGTGAAGCGTCAGTATATGCTTCACGATGGCGAGTCCCAGGCCCGTGCCGCCGGACTTGCGGTCTCTTGAACGCTCGGCGCGGTAAAATTGCTCCCAAATCCGGTCCAGGTCGGGTTCGGCGATAGGAGGACCTTCGTTTTCGATCGTCGCGCGCACCAGGTCCGGCGATTGGCGCGTCACTGCGATCGCGAGCGCGCCGCCTTCGGCAGCGTGGCGAATCGCATTGCCCAGCAAATTCATGAGCACCTGCTCGATTCGCTTCGGGTCCGCTTCCACTCGCCAATCCTCGTCCGTACCCGCTTCCAGTCGAAGGCCCTTCTCTTCGATCTTTCCGGAAAACGACCGCAGCGCTTTTCGAATCAAATCCGTCAACGATATCGCTTCCGGCTGCAGCTTCACGGCGCTAACCTCGAAACGGGACAGCTCCAGCATATCCATAATGAGCGCGTTCATCCGATCCGTCTCCGTTACGATCAAGGACAAATACCGTTCCTTTTTATCGGCCGCTACGCCGTCCTGCAGTCCCTCGGCGAAGCCCTTGACGATGCCGAGCGGCGTCTTCAGCTCATGCGAAATGTTCGCGACCAGCTCCTTGCGCAACCGCTCGGCGCGTTCTTTTTCCTCGACGTCCCGCTTCAACTGCGCGTTCGCCTGCCTGAGTTCCGCGAGCGCCTTCTCCAGATTCCTGGACATTGCCGTCATGCGGCGCGACAGCTCGCCGAATTCGTCCTGCGACCTTATCTCCTCATGCCCGGCAAAATCGAGCTCGGACAGCCGCGTCGCCGAGCGGGTCAGCCGAACGAGCGGACGCGATACCATTCTCGAATAAACCCACGATAATAAAAGTCCGATTACCAATACGACCGGCGCCAAAAACGCAATGTACCGCTTAAGCGTATCCACGGCTTCGCCAACCGGCTGAAGAGACGTCATGGCGAACAAATAGCGAACCTCTCCGCTCCCCGGCGCCACAGGCTGCAGCAAGACCGCATAGCGAAGCCCGCTCCATGGATCGGTCCATTCCGTTTTCGCCGTTCCTTTGGCCATCGTCCGGATCGAATCCCGTTCCGCACTGGCGGTCCACGCCGACAACGCTTCTTTCATTTTCATATCCTGATAAAAAAGGATTGTACGAACGGCGCTCCGGCACCAGCAGATCCGCGATCGTCCCGTCGACCCTTACGAGCCCGTCCTCAAGCGCGCGTTTCTCCTGTCCGATGGCGATCGGCTGCATGATCGTATCTTCCTCGTCCATATAAATGCCGTCGATCGTCAGCCGATCCCCGATCTTCAGACCTTGCGGGAGCGCGTCGGCGGTCATCCCTTCGCTTGCGAGCGGCACGGTGACCGTCTTGCCGTCCGCGCGCAGCTTCAAAAAGTAGGGATTAACGGCAACGAACTCGAACCTTTCATTCAGCAGCGCCACACTCGCGTCGCTTCGGTTCATGAGGTCGCCGAGGAGGCGCGCGCCGCTGCCCGCTTTCGTTTGCTCGGCCTGCCGGTACGCCTTTCCGAACGCCGTCAGGCTTCTTTCGATCGCCTCGTTTTTGGACGCGCGGTAAAACCGTTCGAAAAATAATCCTTCCGCGAGAAGCAGGAGCACGAAAAGAAGGAGAACGAGCGAAGCCGTCACGGCGAACAGCTTAAAAACGACGCTGCGACCTTTCATGATGACCGCTCGAATTTGTATCCGGTACGCACGACCGTGGAGATCAGCCGGCCTTCGGGACCGAGCTTGGCGCGCAGCTTTTTGACATGCGTATCGACCGTGCGCGGATCTCCGTCGTATTCGTAGCCCCATACCGAATCCAAAATATATTCGCGGGCCAGCACCTTGCCTTCGTGCTTCGCGAGAAACGCAAGCAGCTCGAACTCCTTCGGCGACAAATGGAGCGCCTCCCCCGGATATGGCGGCGGCATGCGCATGCCTGTCGATCGACAGTTCGCCGAACACGAGCCGTTCTCCGTCGCGTCCGACCGTCCCTTCGGTCCGGCGCATAAGCGCAGAGGCTCTGGCGACGAGCACGCGCGGGCTGAGCGGTTTTGTGACATATTCGTCGGCGCCGAGCTCGTACCCCAGGATCTGGTCGTCGTCCTCCGTTCGCGCCGTGATGATGATGACGGGCACATCGGACTTTTCCCGGATGCGCCGGCAGGCCGTCCAGCCGTCCAGCTCCGGCATCATCAGATCGAGCACGACCAGATCGACGGCGTTCCGTTCGAACAGGTCCAGCGCCGTTCGACCGTTATCCGCCTCGAGCACGCCCCATCCTTCTCCTGCGAAATAATCCGTAATAAACTCCCGCATGAGCGCATCGTCTTCCGCCAGCAGAATCGTTCGCTTCATCGCCTCTCCCCCCTCTCTAACCCGCCATGCGGTACGACTCTAACTTTATCCTACCCTTGTGTCCATCGTGTGTACGCCGAAAACCCAAAAAAATAGCGGCAGCCGGGACAAACTTGCACGTCCCGGCTGCCGCTATACGAGGTCTTGCCGTTCTTATCTGAATTCCGCGAGCAGCTTGTCGAATTCCGCTTCGGGAAGCGTGAGGTCCTGCTTCGCGAGCGCTTCGGGCTTGAAGCCGACCGCCATGTCCTCGTACGACTTGCGCGTGGTGTCCTGGTAGATCAGGCCCGTCAGCATGCCGTTCGTCTCCATGATCTTCGTCATCGCCGCGATCCGGTTGCCCGGATCGTAGTCGGGGAACTGCTCCAGGTTGACGATGTTCTCCTTGAACCAGTCATACGTGTTGACTTTGTTGAACGTGACGCACGGCGAGAAAACGTTGATAAGCGAAAAGCCTTTGTGCCGGATCGCCTGCTCGATCAGCGAAGTCAGCTGCTTCAGGTCGCTGGAAAACGATTGGGCGACAAAGGTGGCGCCTGCGGACAGCGCGATCTCGAGCGGCGACAGCGTCGTCTCGATCGAGCCTTCCGGCGTCGACTTCGTCTTGAAGCCTTCCGCGCTGCGGGGAGACGTCTGGCCCTTCGTCAGGCCGTAAATCTGGTTGTCCATGACGATGTAGGTGATGTCCAGGTTCCGGCGGATCGCATGCACCGTATGGCCCATGCCGATCGCGAAGCCGTCGCCGTCGCCGCCGGAGGCGATGACGGTCAGCTCGCGGTTCGCAAGCTTGACGCCTTGGGCGATCGGCAGCGCGCGGCCGTGAATGCCGTGCAGCCCGTACGCGTTAATGTAGCCGGAGATCCGGCCGGAGCAGCCGATGCCCGAGACGACGGCAAGCTGTTCTGGCTCGAGGCCTACGTTCGCGGCTGCGCGTTGAATCGAAGCCTGCACCGTGAAGTCCCCGCAGCCGGGGCACCAGTTCGGCTTGACGTTGTTGCGGAATTCCTTGAAAGTCGCCATTACAGCTTCAGCTCCTTGCAGGCTTGATAAACTTCGGAAGGCAGGAAAGGCGTGCCGTCGTATTTGAGCAGATTCACGATTTTGTCGTGAAAGCCGACGTTTTGCTTGATCAGGTTGGCGAGCTGGCCCGTCGCGTTATTCTCGAGCACGACGACCTTGCCGGCTCGCTCCAGATAAGGGGCGAGCAGGTCGCTCGGGAATGGATGCATCTGGCGCACCGTCACATGGCTCGTCGCGATACCCGCCTGCTTGAGCCGGCTTTGGGCCTCGTTAATCGTGCCGCCCGTGGAGCCCATCGACACGATGAGCAGATCGGCAGGCTCGCTCGGCCCGTCCGACTTCACGGCATCGGTCATGCGCAGGGCATTCAGCTTGTTCAATCGCTTATCCATCATCTTGCGGCGGTTGACCGCGCTCTCGGACGGACGGCCCTCCTCGTCGTGCTCGACGCCGGTCACATGGTGAATGCCGTGCTTCGCCCCCGGCAGCACGCGGGGCGATACGCCGTCTTCGGTGAATTCGTAGCGCTTGAACAGCTTGTTCGGCTCCGCCGGCGCAAGCTCCTGCTCGAGCGGGATAAGCTTGCCGCGCTTGATCTCGATGCGGTTGTAGTCGAGCGGCTCGCACGATTGCTTGCCGAGGGACAGCTGCAGGTCGGTCGCCACGATGACCGGCACCTGGTATTCCTCCGCGATGTTGAACGCTTCGATCATATCGTAGAAGCATTCCTCGATCGTGCTCGGCGCGATGACGACCTTCGGGATCTCGCCGTGCGTGCCGTAGATCAGCGCGTTGATGTCGGACTGCTCCTGCTTCGTCGGCAAGCCGGTCGAAGGCCCGCCGCGCTGCGTATCGATGATGACGAGCGGCGTCTCGGTCATGCCCGACAGGCCGATCGCTTCCATCATGAGCGACAGGCCCGGGCCGGCCGAAGCCGTCATCGTCCGCACGCCGCCATAGTTGGCGCCGATCGCCATCGTGACCGCCGCGATCTCGTCTTCCGTCTGCACGACGGTGCCGCCGAACTTCGGCAGCTTTTTGATCAGATACTCCATCACTTCCGACGCGGGCGTGATCGGGTAGGCGGACATCAGCCGGCAGCCGGCAGCGACGGAGCCGAGGCCCAGCGCCTCGTTGCCGATCATGAACAGCTTCTGTTTGCCGTCCGCTTCAGCCAGCTTGAACGCTTCGATCGGACCGCCGGCCTGCGCGAGCACGAATTCCGCGCCGCGGCGCACGGCTTCGACGTTTTTCTCGACGACGGCCGCGCCCTTGCGCCCGAACTCCTCTTCGACCGCCCGGTTGAACACCTCGATCGGCAGACCGAGCAGCGCCCAGGAAGCCCCGGACGCGACCATGTTTTTCATCAGCGACGTGCCGAGCTCCTCGGCAATCGCCGTGATCGGCACGGCGAACAGCTGCGCGTCCACGCCCTCCGGCACGGCCGGCGCGAACTTGGCGTCCGCGACGATGACCCCGCCCGCGCGAAGCTCCTTCGCGTTCAGGTCGATGCTCTCCTGGTCGAACGCCACAAGAATGTCCAGATCGTCCGAGATCGCGCGAATCGGGTGCGTGCTGATACGGATTTTGTTGTTCGTGTGACCGCCCTTGATCCGCGAGGAGAAGTGGCGATAGCCGTATAAATAGTAGCCGAGCCGGTTGAGCGCCGTCGAAAAAATACGGTCCGTACTCTCGACGCCCTCCCCCCTGCTGGCCGCCTATTTTCCAAGAAAGTTGCTCGATCAATGCTTCCATCTCCTCATGCATAGGGTGACTGGTATCGATAATAGCCATGCTCGAACAATATGCGATATACTTATTCGCTTTCGACATAAACAAGGCGCTGATCTAATAAATTTTATGATTCGTCCTGTCAAATTGCAATAGTTTCAGTCGAAATGCACGACGATACTTTTTACGTACGGTCATCGTTTTGCCTTTAGATTCACCAGGTTTTTGCGTTATTTCAGATTGTCGGTTAAAAAGCGCCGCGCATGTCCCGACAGCCAGCCGCGAACGAGCCGCTCGGGGTGTCGCGCCAGCAGCGCATCCGCTAACGCAGGATAATCGGCGGGGCCGGCAAGGCCTTGCGTATACGTATCGATACCGTCGAAGTCCGAGCCGAACGCGATGTGGTTCGCTCCGCCGAGGGCGCACACATGCTCGACATGCCGCAGCACGTCGTCGATGCCGGCGGGTCTTAGCGCTTGGAGAAAAAACGGAACGAACGTGATGCCGATCAATCCGTTCGCCGCGACGAGCGCGCGGATCTGATCGTCCGTCAGGTTGCGCGGGTGCGGACAAAGCGAGCGGGCGTTGGCGTGCGAAGCGACGAACGGCCGTCTCGCGAGCTCCGCCGTATCCCAGAAGCCTTTTTCGGACAGATGCGCGACGTCGACGAGTATGCCGAGCGCTTCGCATTCCGAGACGAGGCTGCGCCCTTCCTTCGTCAAGCCGGCGCCTCGGGGTTCCATGATGCCGTCGCATGCCCAATTCGCCTCGTTCCAGGTGAGACCGAGCATCCGAAGCCCGAGCCGATGGAGCAGGCGAAGCGCCCACCGCTCTCCGCGCAGCGCGTCCGCGCCTTCGAGCGTTAGCAGCGCCCCCTCTCTGGGATGCCTCCGGAGCGAGTACCGCTTCCACGTCCGCGCCGCTCCGCACGAGACGCATGCCTGGCGCGGACAGCACTTTGTCATGGAAAAGCGCCGCTTGGCGCAATGCGCTTTCAGGCGTTTTCGGCATACCTGCCGGCACCCAGATCGCGAACGCCTGAAGACCGACATTCCCCCTCGTCAATCCTTCGGCGGTCACGTCCAATCCGCCATTGGGCGCTGCGCTCCAATCCAGCTTCGGGTCGCGATCGAGCTTGCTGAGCGCGTCGCAATGCAGATCCGCGATTCGCATGCCATCTCCTCCTCCGATTTTCGGGCACAACAAAAAACCTGCGGGCGCGCGAGAAGCGAGCTGCGCGGCAAGCTCCGCGGCATCCGCACCCCTGCGAGGCAGGTTAACGCTTGTTATCGGACGATCGCTTCCGGCCGGTTATCTGGGCTCCACGATGAGCTTGATGGCCGTGCGGTCTTCCCCGTCGATGACGATATCCGTAAACGCCGGTATGCAAATCAAATCGACGCCGCTCGGCGCGACGAATCCTCTCGCGATCGCCACCGCCTTGACCGCCTGGTTCAGCGCGCCGGCGCCGATCGCCTGCAGCTCCGCCCCTCCACGCTCACGTAGCACCCCTGCCAATGCGCCTGCGACGGAGTTTGGGTTCGATTTTGCCGATACCTTTAATACATCCATGACCAGTTCCTCCTTGGGGTTAAGGATGGGCTCACTAACCGATCATATTCGGGACGACGAGGATTAATTCCTGCCCTTCCGGATTGGCGCGGCGATCTATTTTCGAATTATTCAGAAAATGATACTTACAATTGAAAAAAGGCGCTTCAACATGCGAAAAGCCGCGCTCCCGGGCGCGGCTCCGCTTACGTCGTTCGTGTTCGCTGTCATCGCGCGACTTGCCTGCTTGGCGTCACGCAGGAATCCAGCTGTCTTCGTCCACGCGTATCGTTCGGACGCTGACGGCTTTGCCCGTCGTTTCATCGATGTCGACGAACAATCCGTTCAGATGCCACTTCGTCTCGGCCACCTGAAACCGGGCGGGCATGCCGGTGATGAACTTGCGCAGCACGCTCTCCCGCTCCATGCCGAGCACGCCGTCGCGCGGTCCCGTCATGCCCGTGTCCGTCACGTACGCGGTGCCTTCCGGCAGAATCCGGTCGTCGTTCGTCTGCACGTGCGTATGCGTGCCGAGCACGACCGAGGCGCGTCCGTCGAGGTGCCAGCCCATGGCGATTTTCTCGCTCGTCGCCTCGGCGTGGAAGTCGACGAGGATGCACTTCGTCTTGCGCCGCAGCTCGTCCACGATCTCGTCCGCCTTGCGGAACGGGCAGTCGGACGGCGGCAGGAAGGTGCGCCCGATCAAATTCACGATGGCCAGCTCCCGGCTGCCGCTCTTGATGATCGTATAACCCCGGCCTGGCGTGCCCGGGGGCAGGTTGGCCGGACGAACCATCCGGGCTTCGTCGTCGATAAATTCAAAGATCTCGCGATTGTCCCAGGTGTGATTGCCCATCGTGATGCCCTGCACGCCGGCCGCGAACAGCTCGCGCGTGATCGCGGCGTTAATGCCCCGCCCGCCTGCGGCGTTTTCGCCGTTGGCGATGACGATATGCGGCTGGTACCGGTCCTTGAGCCACGGCAGCAGACGCTTGACGGTATCCCGGCCGACTTGGCCGACGATATCCCCGATAAAAACGACTTTCATGTCATCCACCTTTCTGTCGCTCGGCCTGTCTATTCCCGCAGGTCCGAGAACGGAGAAATGGCCGCCAATCGTGGCGGCCACTCCCCCGTATAGCTTTGCTGTTACTTGGCGTATTCGACCGCCCGCGTCTCGCGAATGACCGTGACCTTAATATGTCCCGGATAATCGAGCTCGCTCTCGATCTTCTTCGTAATATCCCGCGCAAGCCTGAATGCTTCGCCGTCGTCGACCTTTTCGGGCTGCACCATGACGCGAACTTCGCGTCCGGCCTGGATGGCGTACGACTTCTCGACGCCTTCGAACGACTCCGAGATGGCTTCGAGCTTCTCCAGCCGGCGAATATACGTCTCGAGCGTCTCGCGGCGCGCGCCCGGACGGGCCGCGCTGAGCGCGTCGGCTGCGCCGACCAGCATCGCGATGACCGAAGTCGCCTCCACGTCGCCGTGGTGGGACGCGATACTGTTGATGACGACCGGGTGCTCCTTGTATTTCTTCGCCAATTCTACGCCGATCTCGACATGCGAACCTTCCACTTCGTGGTCGAGCGCCTTGCCGATATCATGCAGCAAGCCGGCGCGTTTGGCGAGAGAAATGTCCTCTCCGAGCTCGGCTGCCATCAGTCCGGTCAAATATGCGACCTCCATCGAATGCTTAAGCACATTCTGGCCGTAGCTCGTACGGAACTTCAGGCGACCGAGAATCTTGATGAGGTCCGGATGGAGACCGTGAACGCCCACCTCGAACGTCGCTTGCTCGCCGTACTCGCGGATCCGCTCGTCCACTTCGCGACGGGACTTCTCCACCATCTCCTCGATGCGGGCCGGGTGAATGCGTCCGTCTGCGACGAGCTTTTCGAGCGCGGTGCGCGCAATCTCGCGGCGGATCGGGTCGAAGCCCGACAGGATAACGGCCTCCGGCGTATCGTCGATAATCAGGTCGATGCCGGTGAGCGTCTCCAGCGCGCGGATGTTGCGGCCTTCGCGGCCGATGATCCGCCCCTTCATCTCTTCGTTCGGCAGCGTAACGACGGATACCGTCGTCTCCGCCACGTGATCCGCGGCGCAGCGCTGAATCGCGAGCGAGATGATGTCCCGGGCGCGCTTGTCGCCCTCTTCCTTCGCCTGCTGCTCGATGTCTTTGATCAGTTGAGCGGTCTCGTGACGCACTTCCTGCTCGACCGTGGACAGAATCAGCTGCTTCGCGTCTTCCATCGTCAGGTTCGAGATGCGTTCGAGCTCCGTTATTTGCTGCTTATGAAGCGTCTCGATCTGTTCTTGGGTCTCTTCGATCCGTTTCTCTTTGTTGGCGACTTGCTCCTCCTTGCGTTCCAGCTGCTCCAGCTTGCGGTCCAGCGATTCTTCCTTCTGAACCAGCCGTCTTTCCTGCCGCTGAATCTCGTTGCGGCGCTCTCTAATATCGCGTTCCGCTTCGTTCCGGAGCTTGTGCACCTCGTCTTTGGCTTCCAGTACCGTCTCCTTGCGGAGGGCGTCGGCTTCTTTTCTCGCATTTTCTACGATTTGCTTGGCCGCCTCTTCGGCACTGGATATTTTAGCTTCCGCAATGGACTTGCGTACAACATAACCGATCCCAAAGAAAAGCACGCCAACAACGATGACGATCAAGACCCAGATCCATGACTCCATGGTCTTCACCTCCTCGTTGTATCACCAAGGCAAATCTTGGGACACCTATTCAATTGTGCGCCGGTTTCAGAACCGTTCCGTAATCTCGCGTAAATCGTCGAAAATTCACTATCCGAATCGTTTTTTTGGAAGGAAAAAGAATCGGTAGCGCGATGATGGAATACTCATTCATTGTATCTTTTGTGAAAATGGATTGTCAAGCAATGCAAGGACGCGCTCTTCTCGCTCGTCCTCAGATTCGGTAGCGCCCGACGAAAGCGTCTCCGTCGGCTCGGCAGGCGGCACAGGCGGCAGGCGGCGAGGCAGGCCGGAGCAGCCCGCTTGAACGCCTTAATCCAGCCCGTCCTCTTCGTACGGCTCCTCCGGCGCATCCCACTCCTCCGCGTCGGCTGCCGCTTCGGACGCTTTGCGCACGGCTTCGCGAGCCGCCGCGCCGGGAAATCCTCTTCGCAGCAGGATGTTCATCAGCTTCATCTGCCGCTCCCGTTCGCTCTTCCCTTTTACGGAAGGCCAGCGCTTCAGGGCAAGCGCCAGCGCGGCGCTTCGCTCCGCATCTTCGTCGATTCCCTTGATCGCTTCGTCGATCTCGCGCTTGTCGACGCCGCGCTGCATCAGCTCCTGACGGACCAGTCGGCTCCCTTTCTTTTGCCCGGACACGCGCTGCTCGGCAAATCGCTGCGCGAACATGGCGTCATTGACGTATCCTTGTCTCGCCAGGCGCTCAAGGCAGCCTTCGATCGCCTCGGCCGCATAGCCTTTGCGGGCCAGCCCCCCGCCGGAGCTCCGCTTGCGTGCGGGCTTTAAAATCGAGCATATAAAGCGCCGAGCGGTACGCCTCTTCCTTTTCCTGCTCTTTGCGGAGCATCTCCCATTCTTCCGGCGACAGGCGCCGGTCCTTCAGAAGCCGCCAAGCGACAAGCGTGTCCTCGTGGACGCTGATCAGCGCCTGCTCCGCCTGACCCTCTACCGCGATCGCAAGCTTGTACATGGCAGGCCGCTTCGCATCCGCCTCCACCGCCACGATAACGGCGGATGCGGAACCCGAAGACGCAGCCGGCGCTTCATCGCTGTTCGTCTCTTCTTTTAAAGGACGTTTCGGCGAAGCCGCGCGCCGCGTGCGCGAACGCTCCCACTCCCGTTCGTCGGAGATATCGACGACACCGTCCGCCGGATTCGGTTTTCCTTTTTTTCTGACCATCGCCGGTCAACCTCCCAGCCTGCGTATGCGGCGGCGCGTTTGAGCCGCCTATGTTCAAAAGGGCATCCGCGGCTGCGGACGCCCTCAAGCTGTAACGCTTATTCGTTTTCGAAGTCAGGCTCTTCCTCGTCTTCTTCGTCCTGCGCGGCGTTCGTACGGGCCGCCACGGCCACTTCGTTCAGTGTGGCCTCGCGAATTTGCCGCTCGATCTGCCCGCAAAGCTCCGCATGATCCTTCAGGAACTGCTTGGAATTTTCCCGTCCCTGACCCAGGCGTTCGCCATTGAAGGAGAACCAAGCGCCGCTCTTCTGCACGATATCGAGCTCGACGCCGATGTCGATGATGCTGCCTTCGCGCGAAATGCCTTCGCCGTACATGATGTCGACCTCGGCTTGCTTGAACGGCGGAGCGACCTTGTTCTTCACGACCTTAATGCGCGTCCGGTTGCCCACGATATCGTTGCCCTGCTTGATCGATTCGATCCGGCGCACGTCCAGACGCACGCTGGCGTAGAACTTGAGCGCGCGGCCGCCGGGCGTCGTCTCGGGATTGCCGAACATGACGCCGACCTTCTCGCGAAGCTGGTTGATGAAGATCGCGATCGACTTCGACTTGCTGATGGCGCCGGACAGCTTGCGCATCGCCTGCGACATCAAACGGGCCTGCAGGCCGACGAACGAGTCGCCCATGTCGCCTTCGATCTCCGCCTTCGGCACGAGCGCCGCCACCGAGTCTACGACCACGATATCGACAGCGCCGCTGCGCACGAGCGCTTCCGCGATCTCCAGCGCCTGTTCGCCGGTATCCGGCTGGCTCAGCAGCAGCTCGTCGATGTTGACGCCCAGGTTCCGCGCATACATCGGATCGAGCGCATGCTCGGCGTCGATAAAGGCGGCTTGTCCGCCGGACCTTTGCACCTCGGCGATCGCATGCAGGGCGACGGTCGTCTTACCGGAGGACTCCGGTCCGTATACTTCAATAATCCGGCCCCGCGGGAATCCGCCGATCCCGAGGGCGATATCCAAAGCCAGCGCTCCGCTGGAGTAGGTCTCGACTTGGAGGTTGGCTTGCTCTCCCAGCTTCATGATAGAACCCTTGCCGAATTGCTTTTCAATCTGGCGCAATGCCATCTCTAATGCGGCGCGACGATCGGACAACACACCCACATCCTTATCCTTTGATAGTTATATTATAACTTTTTACGAACCGTTTGCCAAGCATTTTGCGAACATTTGTTCGAAAAACTTCCAAAAAAAGAACCGTAGCAAAGTATTCTTCGCTACGGTTCTTCCGCAACTTTCCTATTAAATCTATCATAATTCGACTATTGGCGCAAGCATTTGCGCGCGATGCGATTTTATTAAAGACTGCCGATCGATAGATAAATTCCCCCGGAATCGCGAAACCCGCCAGCGGCCACGCGACGGCCATCTCGCGCAAAGCGCGCGATGCAACCGATCAATCCTTGCCGGTCAACCGCAGCCAAGCCATGTAAAGCGCTCGCTTCGCGGCCCGAATCCGGATGCCTTCGCGGTCGCCCTGCAGCTGGAGCTTCTCCGCGCGAACCGGCTTGCCCCGCTCGGCGATTCCGATGAAGACGAGGCCGACCGGCTTGCCTTCGGAGGAAGCGGGACCGGCCACGCCGGTCACCGACAAGGCCAGATCCGTGTCGGTCGCCTGACGGACCCCCTCCGCCATCGCCTTCGCCGTCTCCTCGCTGACCGCGCCCGGCGCCCCGTCGCCTTCGAGCAGCGCCTCGTCGACCCCGAGCAGATCCCGCTTCACGGGATTGCTGTAGCTGACGACGCCGCCGAGGAAAGCGTCCGCACTGCCCGGCACCGTCGTCAGCAGCGTCGCGATCAGGCCGCCCGTGCAGCTCTCCGCGCAGGAGATCGTCCGCCGCTGCTCCGCGAGCAGTCGGATAACCTCGGCCTCCAGCGCCACGTCGCGCTCGGCGTATAGGTACCGCTCGCCGCGTCTGCGAATCTCCTGAAGGGTCGGCGCCAGCCTCGCTTGCGCCTCTTCGGCGGTCAACGCCTTCGTCGACACGCGAAGCGCGACCTCGCCTTCCTTGGCGTACGTCGCGAGCGTCGGATCGCGCTGCGCCTCGATCAGGTCCTTGAAGAGCTCTTCGAGCGCGGACTCGCCGATTCCGCAGAAGCGAAGCATAACCGAGTGAAGCGATGCCGCCTCGCCGAGCTTTTCCTTCAGCCAGGCGGTGCCGTCGTTCAGGAACATCGGCTTCATCTCGCGCGGCGGGCCCGGCAGCAGCATATAATGCGTGCCGCCGGCCGCGAGCGCGCTGCCGACGGCGAGACCCGCGTCGTTGCGCAGCGGCGACGCTCCCTCCACGAGCATCGCCTGGCGGCGGTTGATCGCGATGAGCGAAGGCTCCCTGCCCGCGAACATCGCTTCGATCTTGGCCAGCGTCGGCTCGTGCATCTCGATGCCGACGTCAAGATGGGCGGCCAGCGCATCGCGCGTAAGGTCATCCATCGTCGGGCCCAGACCGCCGGTAAAAAGAACGAGATCGGCCCGCGACTCCGCGACAGCGATCGCCTGTCTCAGACGTCCTTCATTGTCCCCGACGACCGTTTGAAAATAAACGTCGATCCCGAGCTCCGCAAGTCGCTGCGACAAAAACTGCGCGTTCGTATTGACGATCTGACCGAGCAATAGTTCCGTGCCGACCGCGATAATCTCCGCTCTCATGCGCCCGGACGCGCCCCCTTGCCGTCGCCGCCCGGTGGATCGGACAGCGGGATCAAATTTTTGTTTTTAACGAAGTAATCGACGCCCGAGTAGACGGTAATAGCCGCTGCGGCCCAGACGGCGATCGTATCGAGCGGAAAGTGCACGTAAATGAACGGAAAGTTGTTCAGCAGCAGCACGATGATCATCGCGATTTGAATCGCCGTTTTCCATTTGCCCCACTTGCTGGCGGCAAGCACGGCGCCTTCGAGCAGGGCGACCTGCCGAAGGCCGGTGACCGCCCATTCGCGGCTGATGATGACGATGGCGACCCAGGCATCCAGCTTGCCCATCTCGACGAGCGAGATCAGGACGGCCGCCACGAGCAGCTTGTCCGCGAGCGGGTCGAGCAGCTTGCCGAGGTTCGTGACGATCTTGTGCTTGCGGGCGATATATCCGTCGAGACCGTCGGTGCTCGCCGCGATGATGAAAAGGAGCAGCGCGAACACCTGGTTGTAGGAAATCGAATAATCGCCGAAGGTAAGCGGAGACACGTCCAGCTTGATCAGCAGGAAAAAGGTCATGATCGGCACGAGGAAGATGCGGACGAGCGTGATGCGATTCGCCAGATTCATGCGGACACCTCCCCATCGTCATGCCGGCCGCGCGCTTGCGCGGCGGGGTGCGGGTTGCGGAGCCATTGTCCGCGGACTGTCTCTACCATGAATGACTTCCCCCCAGGTTTTTCGCCAGATTAAATGTTCATGTCAGTATAAATGAAGGCTCGCCGCAGTGTCAAAAACGGTCGAATCGCAAGCGGACGCTCAACGGTAATTCGTGAATTGAAGCTCGAGCGGCAAGTCCGCGCCCGTCAGAAGCGACATGACCGCCTGCAGATCGTCCTTGCTCTTGCCCGTCACGCGAAGCTGATCGCCCTGGATCTGGCTTTTTACCTTCAGTTTGGAATCCCGAATCAGAATATTGATTTTTTTCGCGTTTTCCTGATCGACGCCCTGCTTGAGCTTGATATGCTGGCGAACGGTGCTGCCGGACGCGGGCTCGATCTTGCCGTAATCCAGATTGCGAATCGGCACGCCGCGCTTGATCAGCTTGCTCTGCAAAATGTCGATGACGCTTTTGAGCCGATATTCGTCGTCCGAAGCGACGGTCAGCGCCTCGCCTTCGAGCGCGATGCTGCTTTTGCTTCCCTTGAAGTCGAACCGGGTCTCGATTTCCTTTACCGCCTGCTGTACCGCGTTGTTCACTTCTTGGAGATCAACCTTGGAGACGATGTCGAACGAATATTCGGATGCCATATGTAGTCTTCCTTTCCCTTTCATCGATTGTGTACATTATAAACGATATGCGCCGGGGTTTCCAAGACGACGGGGCCAGGCGCGATTGCCGCCGCCGCAAAAAAAAAGAATGAGTGCTTTTTCGCGCTCATTCTCCTTCCCGGTTCGGCTATCTGCCGCGGGCCGGCTCCCGAAACAAATCGAGCACGCCGAGTACGATCCACGCCAGCCCGAAGCCCAGAATGCCGTAACCCCAGGCGCTCGGCGTCATCACCCAGCCCAGCAGGCCGACAACGACGCCGATCGCGGCCACGATCCAACTGACTGCCATTCGCCCCCCACCTCCACGCTAGCGTATCCGTTGCTTACACTAGCCTGTCTCTTCGGGGTTGCGAATATTCGCCGTCATCGTCTGTCAAGGCGTCGGGGTCGCCGATGGTCCCGCATCGCCGACCACCGTGAAAATGAATCTTCTGCGGCCCGGAACGTCCTCGTCGTCGACGGCGATGCCGTCGATCTCGATCTGCGCGCCTTTGGCGAAGCCCAGGTTCACGTACAGCGGCGTCTCGCCGAGCTCGAACGTCAAAATCTCGCTTTGCTCGGGCGTTTTCCCGTAAAGCGACTTGCCGGACGAGTTGTTCTCGTTCACGCCGACCCAGCTCTTCCCGCCGGGGAACGTAATCTTCAACTGGTGCGTCCCCGCCGGAGAGACGTCGAAATAATAACGGCTGTTCTTTTTCTCGCGGAACGTCACGGTCGTCTGCGGCGGCGTAGGCGTCGGCGTAGGCGTCGCGGTAGGCGTCGGCGTCGGCGCCCCGGCGGAGGACGGCAAAGCCGTCTCCGTCGTAATCGACGGCGGCGACGACGCCGGCGGCTTGTTCGTCTCCGTCTTATTGTTCGCGTAATAGACGTAGATGACGACGGCGATCAAGATCGGGAACAGCCACATGAGCGAAGTGACGACCACTTTGCCGATCCGGTCGTTGTGCTGGACCCTGCGGCTCTTGGGCTGTATATAAGAAGGCTCCGGCGAACCGGCTTCCGGCGCCTGCGCCTTCGGCAATTCCTTGTGATAAAGGCGAAGTACCTCTTCGGCGTCAAGCCCTACCGTCTCGGCATAGGTCTTGACAAAGGCGCGAACGTAAAACGATCCGGGAAGCACTTTATAATCGCCCGACTCGATGGCTTCAAGGTAGCGTTTGCGTATTTTCGTAATTTCCTGGATGTCGTCGAGGGTGTACCCCCGCTGCTCCCTCGCTTTGCGAAGCAGCAATCCCAGATCTGACACACACTTCACCTCCCTGCCGTTTCCGTAAGAATCTGCTCCAAGCCGTTAAAATCGAATTCGTCAAAAACCGCCGTCGAGGCCCGCGGTCGTAAAGTTCTCGTACGTAATCTCCTCGTCGGGCGTATTGCGCAGCTCGATGATGCAATCGAAGACGTCGTAGTCGAAGCTCGATTCGCGGACGAAAATGTCGGGATGCTCGATCACCTTCGTCGAAGGCATCGCCATGATGTCCTGCAGCAAGCCGTAATGCTTGTCGTTGGAGCGGATCGTGCTCACGATGCCGTCGATGATGAACACGTTGTGCGGATTCATCTCCTCCTCGGACAGCTGGCTGCGCACCGTCTGCCGCAGCAGCGTCGAGGATACGAACGCCCAGCGCTTGTTCGCGCAGACGCTGCCGGCGATGATCGATTCGGTCTTGCCCACGCGCGGCATGCCGCGCAGCCCGATCGTCTGGTTCCCATCCTGCTTGAACAGCTCTCCGAGAAAGTCGACCAGCAGGCCAAGCTCGTCGCGCGTAAAACGGAACGTCTTGCGATCGTCGGAATCCCGTTCGATATATCTTCCGTGGCGCACGGCCAGAATATCCGTCAGCCGCGGCGGACGAAGCGTCACGATCGATATATTTTCGACCTTGGCCAGCATTTTGCCGAGCAGCTCGATTTTTTCGTCGTCGTCGGTCTGCAGCAGCATGCCCCGCGTCCGGTCTTCGACACCGTTGATGGTCAGGATGTTCACTTCGAGCATGCCGAGCAGAGACGCGATATCTCCGAGCAAACCCGGACGGTTTTTATGTATCTTATATTCCATATACCACTGTTTCGTATTCATTAGACACCTCGTCGCCGTTTCCTTCAAACTTCATTCTACAACGGTGGACCCGCTCCTGCAAAAGTCAGCATAAGATTCCTACTAAAGTCCTATACGGTAAACCACGCCGCTCGGAGCCGGCAGGTCCGCGCAAGTCCGAATAGAAACAAAGAAGACTCCGCCACCGATCGGCAGAGCCTTCCTTCTTGTCCGTCGTCCAGCTTAGCTATGCTTGGCGAGCTTGACCATAAGCGCGGCCATCGTCTTGCGTTCGGACTCGTCGCCGACGTCCCAAAGCTCCTTCAGGACGCGCTGTTCTTCGTTTTTCGGGTCGACCTTGTTGTCGAGGAATTCGCCGATCTCGTACGCGAGCTTGGCAATCGCGTCTTCGCCGATCCCCAAGTCCTTCGCGGCCTCGATCCGGTCGCCCAGGAATTTTTTCCAGGACTCAAAGTTGCTCAGCACGGTAGACATCCGACATCCTCCTTGATGGGTGAGATCAATGCATGGATAGGATGTCCCCGGACGCCGCGCATTATTCGGCTCGCCCTGCCGCTACATTCGCCATCCGCCGGTAAGGCCGATGACCTGGCCCGTAATATAACCGGCGTCTCCAAGCGTCAAAAAGCGCACGAGCTCCGCCACCTCGTCCGGGTCCGCGAACCGCTTCATCGGCACCTCCGCGCGAAGCTCCGCGAGCTCCGAAAGCGCAAGCTCCGCCAGCATGTCCGTCTCGACGAGGCCCGGCGCTACGGCATTGACCGTGACGCCGGCAAAGGCCAGCTCCCTCGCCAGCGCCTTGGTCAAGCCGTTCAAGCCGCCTTTGGCCGCGGAATACGCGGCTTCGCCGGCGGCGCCGACGACGCCCCACACGCTGCTGACGTGCACGATCCGGCCGCTCCGTCGCCATGACATCGTCGGCCCGAAGCGCTTGGCCAGTCCGTAAGCGGCTTTGAGGTGGACATGCTGAATGTCGTCCCACGCCTCTTCCTCCAGATCCTCCAGCAGCCCGTAGTGCGCCGTCCCTGCCGCATGCACCAAAATATCGGGCATGCGGCCGGCTTGCTCAAGCGATTCCTTGAGCGCCTGGATATCGGCGCTCGACCGAACGTCGGCGGACGCCACCTGCGCGAACGGGGCGCCGAGCGCCAGACACTCGGCAGCCACCGCTTCGGCGCGGTCACGCGAACTGTGGTAATGCACGATCAAGCCGGCGCCGTCTCTGGCTAGCCTGCGCGCGACCGCCGCCCCGATGCCCCGGGAAGCGCCGGTGACAAGCGCGCAGCAGGGCGCGCGGCGGGCGCTTGCCTCATGCTCCGCCAACGTCACTCGGCGTCCGATCGGACGATGCAGACCGATCTGCTGCCGTCGTCGCCCAGCAGACGAAGCCGATCATGAACCTCGTCCAGCGTGATGCTCTCGTACAAACGCACGACGTCGAACAGATCTCCGCCCTTGAAGCGGTAGCGGGTAAATTCGCCGGCGATCGCTTCGGGACTGTTCAACATTCGCAAATAGGCGCCGATCTTTTTCGCCCGCGTGCGCTCGAACGACGCTTGCGGGAGACCGTTCTTGATCGCTTCGTCGATCGCCGCCGCGACGCGCTTCAACAATTCGTCGGGATCCCGCGTATCCCCGCCGATGACCGTAAACGCGTAGCCCGGGCCCGTGTTGTACTCGTGTCCGAAGCTGTCCGAGATGAGATTGTCGTCATAAAGTCGCTGGTAAACCGGCGAGCTCGAGCCGATCAGCACGTCGAGCATCAGCTTGGCCGCGAGCTCTCTGCGGATGCCCGCCTCCCCGTCGGGGAACGGGCCGGATTCCTTGAAGCCGATCATGCACTTGGGAAGCGATACCGGCAGTTTGACGACGCGGCGCTTTTCGCGCGCGCCGGACGGTTCGGCTTCGAACAGACGCTCGATTTGGCCGCCGGGGGCAAACGTTTTGCGCGCCTGATTGCGCCTGACCCGTTCGAGCGTCGCCTCCGGTTCGATCCCCCCAACGACGAACAGCGTCATGTTGGAAGGATGATAAAACGTCCGGTAGCAATCGTAAAGCTGCTCCTTCGTGATCGAACGAACGGACGCTTCCGTGCCTGCGATGTCGATATTCACGGGATGCTTCTCGTACAGCGCTTCGATCAAGCCGAAGTAGACGCGCCAATCCGCATTGTCCTTGTACATGTTGATTTCCTGGACGATAATGCCTTTTTCTTTTTCCACGTTCTCGTCCGTAAAATACGGATTCTGCACGAAATCGAGCAGCGTATCCAGGCTCGCGAGCGGATCGCCCGCCGTCGAAAACAAATACGACGTCCGGTCGAAGCTCGTGAAAGCGTTGGCGGAAGCACCCTGTTCGGCGAAGCGGGAAAAGACGTCGCCTTCGGGCTCTTCGAACATTTTGTGCTCGAGGAAATGGGCGATGCCGTCCGGTACCGCGCGCGCCTCCTGCCCTTCGGGGCGGAAATGATTGTCCACCGAGCCGTATCTGGTCGTAAAGGTCGCGTACGTCTTCGTAAAGCCGGGCTTCGGCAGTACGAATACCTCGAGACCGTTGTCCAGTATCTCGCGGTAGAGCGTCTCCTGCAGCTTCGGATAATCAAGCTTGGACATGGGCCGCCTCCTCCTTCAGGTCGCGCAGGAAGTAGATCGTATCCAGTCCGACGCCCCCGGCTACCGCGGCGGCGCTTTCCGCCGTCACGGACGCGATCGCCGCGATCAGTTCGTCCGCGCTCCGCTGCTTGCCCGATACGACGCCGTTAAAGTCGAACGCAATGCGCTCGAATGCCGAGTCCTGAATCTCGCGCAGCTGATTGACGAGCATCGCCTTCGTCTTGGAAAGCTCCTGCTCCTCGATGTTGCCCGCCCGCATCTGGTCGAGCTGCTCGCGGATAATGTCAAGCGCGCGTTCGTAATTCGCGATCTCGATGCCCGACTGGATCGTGAGCAAGCCTTTGTGGCCGTCGAGACGGGAAGAGGCGTAATAAGCGAGACTGGCTTTTTCCCGAACGTGGATAAAAAGCTTGGAATGCGGGAAAGCGCCCAATACGCCGTTGTATACGAGCAAATCCGGGTAGCGGTCGTCGGAATAGGCAATCCCGGTCCGCAATCCGAGGTTAAGCTTGCCTTGGCCCACGTCCAGCCGTTCGACGATCGTCCGCGGCGCCTCGGAAGCGGGCTTGATCTCGGCGGCGCGATAGCCGCCCGGCTGACCGTCCGGAAGCTTGAAGTACTGCCCGGCCCATGCGGCCACTTGTTCGAGCGACGTATCGCCGGACACGTACAGGTCGAACACCGCTTCGTCCAGCCATCGTCGGTAGCTCTCGTATAACGTTGCGGGCGTGATCTGCGGCAGCTCTTCCTTGCGGCCGAGCGCGAGCAGCCTGTAAGGCTCGTTTCTGCACATCTCCTCGAGGCAGCGCTCCGCCGCATAGCGGATTTTATCGTTGATAATGGACTCGATCCGTTTTAGTACGGTCGTTTTTTCCGATTCGACGTACTTGGCGTTAAAGGCGCCGCCCTCCAGGGCCGGCTCCGTCAACGCCTCGCCGAGGAAACGCAGCGCCTCTTCCAACAGCGACTGGCTCGAGGACACGAATGCGTCGTTAATGATATCAAGGCGGAATTGAACGATCTGATAGTCGCCCCGTTTGTAAATATCGAAGCCGAAGCCGGCGCCGTATAACTCGTCGAGGCGCTCGCGGAACTGGATCGTCTCCGGGTAGGACCGGGTGCCGCGGCGAAGCACGAACGGCGCGAGCGCGACCGGCGTGACGGTCGATTCGCTCAGCGGAACGCCGGCGAACAGCGACAGTGAAAAGGTCTTGAACCGGGTGGTCGGCAATACGTGGATGCGCATCCGGCCGACTGCGCCGCGCTGGAACACTTCAGTCTGCAAGGCCTCAGATCCCTTCCCTGATTCTGGATTCAAGCCCATTCTAGCGCATGGTCAAGCCCGAAGCAAATAAGGCGCGGCAGAAAAAAAGATCAGTTGCAAAAAATATGCTGCCCGATCGTCTTGTACTGCGGCCTCGACCAGATCCACTTCGAAGTCGCCGTCTTCGGATTGAAATAATACAGGCAGCCGTCCGTCGGATCCCAGCCGGACAGCGCGTCCTTGACGGCTTTGGCGGCCGTCTCGTTGGGGGTCAGATAGATCTGGCCGTCCGCCACCGCGGTGAAGGCGCCCGGCTGGAAAATGACGCCCGATACGGTGTTGGGGAACTCCGAAGCGCGAACGCGGTTCAAGATAACCGCCGCCACGGCAACCTGCCCTTCGTAAGGCTCGCCGCGCGATTCGCCGTATACGGCGTTGGCCATCAGCTTCAAGTCGTTGGCCGACAGTCCCATATCGTTCGACGCGGGCAGGTTGGCCTCGTTCGATCCGCCGCCGCCTCCGTTACCGCCGCCGGCGTTTTGTCCCGATCCGGTCTCCTTGCCGAGATCGGCAGCGGTGGGCTTCCAATCCTTCGTCGCTTCCCACAACTTCAGCTTCGTCTTGCCGCCCACGACGCCGTCCGCCTTCATCCCGAACTTCCATTGGAACCACTTGACCGAATTCAGCGTGGCCGACCCGAAATTGCCGTCCACTTTACCGCTAAAGTAGCCTAAGTATTTAAGTCTGCCCTGGAGCTCGTAAACGTCCTTGCCCGATGCGCCGCTTTTGATGACGGCACTGCTGAACACCTCGCGCGCCGCGTGCGGCTTGTCGAGCCGGTTCAGCGTATAAAGCCCGAACAGGCAGCAGACCAGGCACACGGTCAAAATAACCAAACGATAGCGCATTTTCATTCACGCCTTCCTCTCCTTAATCGTCGTTCGTGCGCGCAGCCCTGGTGGGCCGCGGGCATGCTTGAGGATAGTATGAGGAAGGTCATGGATGGCTATTCATGGACAAAAAAAACGCCCTCCCGACGAATCAGGAAGAGCGCTGTTGGAATTGTTCGAGCGTGACGAGCACCTCTCTGGGCTTGCTGCCTTCGTACGGACCGACGACGCCCCTCGCCTCCATCGAGTCGATCAGGCGCGCCGCGCGCGTGTAGCCGATGCGCATGCGGCGCTGCAGCAGCGAAACCGAAGCCTGCTTGGCCTCGAGCACGATGCCGACCGCCTGATCGAACAGCTCGTCGAGCTGCTCGTTGTCCGCGGCATCGTCCGACTCCTCGATCTCGGGAACGAGCTCTTCGTTGTACTCCGCTTCGGCCTGGCCGCGCGCATAAGCGACGACGGACTCGACCTCGTTGTCCGACAGGAACGCGCCCTGCACGCGGATCGGCTTCGAGGCGCCCATCGGCAGAAAGAGCATGTCGCCCCGACCGAGCAGCTTCTCCGCGCCGACCATGTCGAGGATCGTGCGCGAGTCCACTTGCGAGGAGACGCCGAACGCGATCCGGCTCGGAATATTCGCCTTGATGACGCCGGTAATGACGTCGACCGAAGGACGCTGCGTCGCGATGATCAGGTGGATGCCGGCCGCCCGCGCCATCTGCGCGAGACGGCAGATCGCGTCTTCGACGTCGCCGGCCGCCACCATCATCAGGTCCGCGAGCTCGTCCACGATGACGACGATATAAGGCAGCACGCCATCCGGATTGTCCCCGCTCAGCATCAAATTGTTGTAGCCTTCGATGTTTCTCGTCCCGGATTTGGAAAACTTTTCATAGCGCTTTTCCATTTCGACGACGATCTTCTTCAGCGCGAGCGAAGCGCGCCGCGGATCCGTGACGACGGGCGCCAGCAGATGCGGAATGCCGTTGTAAACGTTAAGCTCGACCATCTTGGGATCGATCATCAGAAACTTCACTTCGTCGGGCTTGGCTTTGTACAGCAAACTCGTGATGATCCCGTTGATGCATACGGACTTCCCCGAGCCCGTTGCGCCCGCGACGAGCATATGAGGCATGCGGGCGAGGTTGCCGACGATCGGCTGACCGGAGATATCTCTGCCGAAGGCGATCGTCAGCTTGCTCGGCGCCTCCTGGAAGGTCGGCGTCTCGAGCACTTCGCGCAGCGTCACGACGCTGACCTCGTTGTTCGGCACCTCGATGCCGATCGCCGACTTGCCGGGGATCGGCGCTTCCATGCGAATATCCTTCGCCGCGAGCGCCAGGGCGATGTCGTCGGTCAGGCTGACGATCCGGCTGACCTTGACGCCGACGTCCGGCTGCAGCTCGTAGCGCGTGACGGCGGGTCCGCGGGCCACGTCGAGCACCTTCGCGCGCACGCCGAAGCTCTCGAGCGTCGCCTCCAGCTTGCGCGCGACCTCGCGGCCGCCGTCCCCCGCGCCTCCCTTGCCGCCGCCTTGCGGCTTGCCGAGCAGATGTATCGGCGGCATGCGGTACACCCGCTTGGGCTTGACGGGAGCCGCAGCGGCGGTCGCCGTCGCGTCGTCCGCGATCGAACCGTCCGGTCCCGAACCCGGCGCGGCAGCTTGTACGGGAACGGCTTCGCCTGCCGCCGTATCCGGCAGTACCGCCGCATCGATCTCGTGACCGACGCCGGCCGGATCGTCCAGCTCCAGCTCGGATTGGGTCCAGGCCGACTCGTCGGCATCGCCGAACGAAGGTACTTGATCGGCGAAATCGTGGAAACGCGGACCTGGGTCAGGCTCGGCGAACGTCCGCTCCGGATCGTCTTCGGGTTCTATGTAGGGGGCTTGAACGGCCGGCGCGACAGGCTCTTCCATCGGCACGAACGCGGGCTCCGCTTCCTTCTTCCGGCTCTTGCCGCGCCCCTCCGGACGGGCCGCGATGTTGACCGCGGGAGCGGACGGATACAGGGCGGGTTCGCCGTCCAGATCGTCAGGCTCCGCAGCCTCCGGTCCCCCGGGCTTGCCGTGAAACAGTTGGAAGAAATAAGGCTTCTTCGCATCCGCGTTCCGTGCGACGGGTTCGTCCTGAAAATCGTCGTCGTCGATCCCCGCCATCGCCGCGGCGACCTGTCCTTTCTTCGCCCTTGGCTTGACCGGCACCGCCTTCGCCTTGGCCAGCTTGCGTCCGCCGGACAACCGCTGCGCGAGCAAGGGCAGCAGGCGCTTGCCGAACGTGCGAATCCCTTTCATCATGTCGACGTAGGAACGGTTCGTCAGCAGCATGAAGGCGATCACGAACTCGACGATCAACACGAACTTCGCGCCGTAATAGCCGAACAGCCAGTAAAATATCGAATATTGCATCGCGCCGAGCAGTCCGCCGCCAATATCTTTTCCGGTGATCCGGGCTTCGTTTTCGATCGGCGCATTCCACAGCTGCTCGTACAGCTGGTGCGTCGTCTGGCTGAAAATCGCCGAGGGCCGAATCGCCTCGAGCGGGCCGAGACGCGAATCGACGAAGCTCATGGAACTGAGCAGCGTCAAACCGCAGCAGACCATGACGAAGCCGCTTCGGCGGATCGTCCAGCCTCGCGGCCAGGCTCTGCGGATCATGACATGCAGTCCGAGCCAGATGCCGGCGATCGGAAGCAGAAAATAAAATTTGCCCAGCAAATAGCCGAACAGCTTGGATAGCGAACGCCCGCCTGCGGCTTCGCCGTACATCGCGATGACGGATATCGTAATCAGCAATATGCCGTAGATCTCGTATTTGAGGCTTGCGCCCAGCGTATCTTTTTTTCGTTTGCGCTTGGCCAACTCCGCCACCTCCGGTCACCCATTATACCATAGTTTACCGAAGCGTCGCATGAGCCCAGGATCGGCCGTCAGGCGGTCTAAAGTCCCCGTTCCCCGTCGCCGATCGACGGCGTTCCCGGTACCGGGTTCGACGAAACCGAGCCGAAGCAAATCAGCTTGCCGGGCTCGAGGGACGGCATCAGATACGCATCGAGCGGCGCCGAGACAAGACGGACGAGCTTCCCGACGCCAGGGGCGACCGGGGTCAGCAGCATGCGAAGCGAACCGAGTTCCACCTCGATCATCGGCGCCTGTCCGTCGCTCCACCCTTCGAGCACGAGCTCCATCGGCATCGGCGTATACAGCGTCATTGCACCTCGCCCCCTTGCGGCGCGGCGAACGCCAACTTGCGCTCGGCGATTCGCCGGTTGAGCTCGCGCAGCGCCTCGCCGATTCCCCCCGATCGCGTCGATCAGTCCGTACGACACCGCGTCCGGCCCGACGACCGTCGTCCCGATGTCGCGGGCAAGCTCGCCCGTCTTGAACATCAATTCCTTGAACTTCGTCTCCCCGACTCTGCTATGCCTCGTGACGAAGCGAACGACCCGCTCCTGCATTTTGTCCAAATATTCGAACGTCTGAGGAACGCCGATGACGAGACCGTTCATTCGGATCGGATGAATCGTCATCGTCGCGCTTTCGGCGATCAGCGTATAATCGGCCGCTACAGCGATCGGCACGCCGATCGAGTGCCCGCCGCCGAGCACGACCGCCACCTTCGGCTTCGACAGCGACGAGATCATCTCCGCGATCGCAAGGCCCGCCTCGACGTCGCCGCCGACCGTGTTGAGCACGATCAGCAAACCTTCGACCTTCGGACTCTGTTCTGCGGCCACCAACTGCGGGATAACGTGCTCGTACTTGGTCGTCTTATTTTGCGGCGGCAGCATCATATGTCCTTCGACCTGGCCGATGATCGTCAGGCAAAACACGTTCGACTCGGCCTGCGGCACGCTCGCCGTGCCGAGCTGGACGATATTGTCCGCCGCGACCGAGCCTTTGCGCGCTTCGTCCGGCGTCGCGGGCTGCTCCGACACGCGAGGCGTTTCGTTGTTCGTCAAGTTGCCACTTCCTTCCCCAATCCTGCGGTTGCGCCGCGCTGCGGTAGGCGCAGGCGACGGCGGTTCGACATAGTATGGGCGCAATGACGCGCATTATGCGATTTCGCGGCGCTCGGCGAGCGGGAGGCGCAGCGCCAAAAAAAGCCGCCTGCCCGGACTTATCCGGGGGAAGCGGCCTTTGGTTTGAGTGTGCGGGTTGCTAGGTTTTCCGTTTATACTTCCATGATGATCGGCAGGATCATCGGTCTTCTTCTCGTTTGCTCGTACAGGAAACGCCCGAGCGCGTCCTTCACGTTGGTCTTCAGCGAAGCCCACTCGTTGACGTTGTCGCTCATCAGCTTGTGCAGCGTGCCCGTCACGATCCGATTGGCTTCTTCGAGCAGGCCTTCGGATTCGCGCACGTACACGAAGCCGCGAGAGATGATGTCCGGGCCGGACAGGATCGTGCCGTCCTGCTTGGACAGCGTGACGACGACGACCAGAATGCCGTCCTGGGAGAGCAGCTTGCGGTCGCGAAGCACGATGTTCCCGACGTCGCCGACGCCAAGTCCGTCGATCAGTACGTTGCCGGACGGAATCTTGCCAGCCTTGCGCGCGGTGCCGTTCTGGAATTCGACGACGTCGCCGATGTCGCACAGGAAAATATTTTCGCGGTCGATGCCGACGGACTCGCCGAGGTTGGCATGATGACGAAGCATCCGGTATTCGCCGTGGATCGGAATAAAGTACTGCGGACGAATCAGGTTCAGCATGAGCTTCAGCTCTTCCTGGCTGCCGTGACCCGATACGTGCACGCCGGACACGGAACCGGGTCCGTAAATGACGTGCGCGCCCAGACGCATAAGCTCGTCGACCGTACGGCCGACATATTTCTCGTTGCCCGGAATAGGCGTCGCCGAAATAATGACGGTGTCGCCCGCAAGGATGTCTACTTTGCGGTGCGTCGAGCGCGCCATGCGCGACAGCGCGGACATCGGCTCGCCCTGGCTGCCCGTCGACAGGATGACGACGCGGTCGGCCGGCAGCTTGTTTACTTCTTCGGGCTCGATGATCATGCCCTCGGGAACGTCCAGATACCCCATCTCCGAAGCGATCGTCACGACGTTCACCATGCTGCGGCCCACGACGGCCATCTTGCGGCGCGTCTCGGCGGCCGCATTAATGACCTGCTGTACCCGATGAACGTTCGACGCGAACGTGGCGACGACGACGCGCTGCTTCGCCCGGCGGAAGATCTCCTCGAATTCCTTGCCGATGTTGCTCTCCGACGGCGTGAATCCGGGGCGCTCCGCGTTGGTGCTGTCCGACAGCAGCGCGAGCACGCCGCGCTTGCCGATCTCGGCCATCCGCTGCAGGTCGGCGTACTGATCGTTGACCGGCGTATGGTCGAACTTGAAGTCGCCCGTATGCACGACGACGCCTTCCGGCGTCTCGAGGCAAACGCCGACCGAATCCGGAATACTGTGGTTCGTGCGGAAGAAGGACGCCTTGATCGCGCCCATCTGCACTTCCGAATCCGCGGTGATCAGGATGCGCTTCGTATCGCCGAGCAATCCCGCTTCCTTCAGCTTGTTTTCGATCAGGCCGGTCGTCAGACGCGTGGCGTAGATCGGCACGTTCAGCTGCTTCAAAACGTAAGGAAGCCCGCCGATGTGGTCCTCGTGTCCGTGCGTGACGAGGATGCCGCGAACCTTCTCGCGATTGTCCAGCAGGTGGGTAATGTCCGGGATGACGACGTCGATGCCGAGCATCTCTTCTTCCGGAAATTTCAAGCCTGCGTCGACGACGACGATGTCGTTCCCATACTGAACGACATACATATTTTTCCCGATCTCGCCGACGCCGCCAAGCGCGTAAATCAATAATTTGTCTGTGCTGTTTTTCTTGGACAAGTCTGAGTACCTCCTACGATAATTCGACGATCCCGATCTATGGAATTGTCAAGTTGCAAATTTTGGCCGCACCCATTCACTCCCCCCTCATTATACATGATGCCAATCCACTCGTACAAGTCAGGCTAACGAATACGGCCGAATACGATTAATTTCTCCATTTAACGCAAAACCGATGCCGGAGGCATCGGTCGCTCGAAAAGTTATGGAACAGGCGTCCGCCCAGCGGCCTGACGCCTTAGTTAAATAAGGCCTCGATAAAAGCTTGTTCGTCGGCCGAAGCGGGAGCGAGCGGCAATCGGACGCCGCCGACGTTCAGTCCCTTGACGGTGAGGGCATGCTTGACCGCGACCGGATTCGGCACGGGATGCGGACACTGGAACAGACCTTTGAATACGGGATACAGCTTGGCATTGAGCTGCGCCGCCTCGTGTATGCTTCCCGCGAGGAACGTATCGATCAGTTGCTTCATCTCCGCGCCGACGACATGGCTCGCCACGCTAATGATGCCGTAGCCGCCGACGGCCAGCGTCGGAAGCGTAATGCCGTCGTCCCCGCTGTATACGACAAAGCCATCGGGCGCTTCTGCGACCAACTCGGTAATTTGCTCGACGGACACGCATTCCTTGGTCGCCACCACGTTCGGAAGTTGCGCAAGTCTCAGCGTCGTCGCGGTCGACAAGCTGACGACGGTGCGTCCCGGCACATTGTAAAGAATAACGGGCAGCTTCGTCGCTTCGGCGATGGCCTTGAAATGCAAGTACAAGCCTTCTTGATTCGGCTTGTTGTAATAAGGAGCGACGAGCAGCAGGCCGTCGACGCCCGCTTCTTCGGCGAGCTTGCTCAGATGGATGGAATGGGCCGTATCGTTGCTGCCGGTGCCGGCGATGATCTTGGCACGACCGGCCGCGCGGCGCACCGAGAACCGGAATAGCTCCAGCTTCTCTTCTTCGGTTAAGGTGGGCGATTCGCCGGTCGTGCCCGATACGACCAGGCTATCCGACTTCTGTACCTCGATCAGCTCGTCGATCAGCCGACCGGTCGCTTCCCAATCAATCTGCAATTGCTCGTTAAACGGCGTCACCATCGCCGTAATCAGGCGGCCGAAATCCATACCCGTATCCTCCTTCGTCTATAAGCCGATCCTTGGCGCACATTCGTCATAAACTTCATGATACCGCATGCAAGGCAAAAGCGGAATGGAGCGCGGTTAACGCAGCCGCCATATCCTCCTCGCGCACGAGCACCCATATCGTCGTATTGGAGTCCGCGGATTGCAAGATCGGGATCTGACGCTCGGCAAGCGCCTCCACGATCTTCGCCATGACCCCCGGCTCCCCGTTCATGCCTCCCCCCGATGACCGACACCTTCGCGCAGCCACCGCGCACGCGCGGCTCGAATCCCATCTCCGCGAGCAGCCGCAGCGCGAGCGGCGCATCCCGGTCCGTCACCGTGTATAAAACGCCGGCAGGCATCACGTTGATGAAGTCGACGCTGATCCCGTTTTTCGCCATCGACCGGAACACCTCAAGCTGCGGATTAAGCGAGGCGCCCTCGGCCGAGATCGAGATCTGCGTGACGCCTCGCACATGCGCGAGCCCCGTCACCGCGCGATCGCTCCAGCCGATATGGCCTTCCGCCGCGTTGGCATGCGTGACGAGCGTCCCCTCCCCCGTCCGAAAAGGTGGAGCGGACGCGCACCGGAATGCCGGCCTTCATCGCGATCTCGACGGCTCTCGGATGGATGACCTTGGCTCCGTTGTGCGCCATGTTGCAAATCTCGTCGTAACTGACGACCGCCAGCTGCCGCGCTTCCGACACGACGCGCGGATCGGCCGTCAGTATGCCGTCCACGTCCGTGTAAATATCGACCACGTCGGCTTGGAGCGCGGCGCCGAGCGCGGTAGCCGACGTATCGCTGCCGCCGCGTCCGAGCGTCGTGATCTCGCCGTCGGCCGTGGCGCCTTGAAAGCCCGTCACGACGACGATCTTGCCTTGCGCAAGGCAGGCGAGGATGCGCTCGGTCTTCACCTCGACGATGCGCGCGGCGCCGAACTTGCCGTCGGTGACGATGCCCGCTTGGGCACCGGTAAGGACGACGCTCGGCAGATCATTGGCGTTTAGCAGGCTGCATAAAGTAGCTGCGGAGATTAACTCTCCGCAGCTCATCAGCAAGTCCTTCTCCCGTTCGCCCAGTCCGGCTCCGTTCGCGCCGGCCCACTCGAGCAGCGTATCCGTCGCGTACGGATCGCCCCGGCGTCCCATTGCCGACACGACGACCACAAGGCCCGCGCCGGCCTCGTATTCCCGCCGAATATGACGGAGGACGTGCGCCCGAGCGTTAGCGTCGGACAGCGACGTCCCTCCGAACTTTTGTACCGTAACCATCCATGCATCCTTCCTCGCCTCAATAATGTCGGAACCGCGGTGTCTGTGGCGCCGCTCGGAGAGGGAATGAAGCTGCATCCGTCAGTCAGCCCTCCCCGGCTTCGGGAAGGGCTGGGGCTGGCGATTTATGCGCGAGAGGCTGCGATGTGTTCGGCGATCTGAACGGCGTTCCAGGCGGCGCCCTTGAGCAGATTGTCGGAAACGATCCACATATTCAGCGCGCGCGGGTTGGACAGGTCGCGCCGGACGCGCCCGACGAACACTTCGTTTTTGCCCGCCGCGTCGGTCGCCAGCGGATAAAGCTGACTGTCCGGATCGTCCTGCAAAACGAGGCCGGGCGCGCCTGCGAGCAAGGTCTTCACTTCGGCGACGTCGAAATCCTGCTTCAGCTCGACGTATACGGATTCGGAATGGCCGTATACGACCGGTATGCGTACGCAAGTCGCGGTCACTTCGAGCGTCTCGTCGCCCATGATCTTTTTCGTTTCCCGGATCATCTTCATCTCTTCGAGCGTGAAGCCGTTGTCCTGGAACTTGTCGATCTGCGGGATCGCGTTAAACGCGATCTGATGCTTGACAGGCAGCGAGCCGACCGGCAGGATATCCGGCTTCGGATCGCCTCCGGCAAGCACTTCCTTCGACTGGCGCAGCATCTCGTCGATCGCGCGCGCGCCGGCGCCGGAAACGGCCTGGTACGTCGATACGATGATACGCGAGATGCCGAAGCGGTCGTACAGCGGCTTGAGCGCCGCCACCATCTGAATCGTCGAGCAGTTCGGATTCGCGATGACGCCCTTGTGCTCGGCGACCTTATCGATGTTGACCTCCGGCACGACCAGCGGCGTCCCGGGATCCATGCGATAGGCGTTCGTATTGTCGATGCAGACGGCCCCGCGCTCGATCGCATGCGGGATGAGCGCCTTGGAGACGTCGCCGCCGGCGCTGAACAGCGCGATCTCGACGCCCTTGAAGCTGTCGGGCGTCGCTTCTTCGACCGTATAGGTCTGGCCTTTGAATTCGATCTTCGTTCCGGCGGAGCGCGCCGAAGACAGAAGCTTCAGTTCCTTGATCGGGAAGTTGCGCGCTGCGAGCTGCTTCAAGATCTGTTCCCCAACGGCGCCGGTGGCTCCCACGACGGCGACGTTAAACAACGTAGGCGTAGACATGATGATGACTCTCCCCCTCTAATCAAGCGACAATCTCTATATGGATAAGTTCAAGCGTATAAAAACCGTTCGATAATCATCGGCTGCAGCTGCTTGCCCTGCAGAGCGGCTTCGCACGTATCGATCGCGAGGTCCATCCGGGCGACGAGCGAATTCGGCTTCTGAGCCGGATTGTCCTGGCCGAAGGGCACGAAGTAAATGTTCTTCGCGACGAGCAACCGGGCGATATTCGCGGCGTTCAGACCGAGGCCGTCGTTCGTGGAGATCGCCAGCACGAGCGGCCTGCCGTTGCGCATCTGGGCCTTGGCTGCCATCAGCACCGGTCCGTCCGTCATGGCGTTCGCCAGCTTGCTCGTCGTATTGCCCGTGCAGGGGGCGATGATCATGACGTCGAATCGCTTGGACGGACCGAGCGGCTCCGCGTCCACGATCGTGCTGATAATCTCGTTGCCCGTCATGCGGGTCAATTCGGACCGCCAATGCGCGGACTCGCCGAAGCGCGTATCCGTCGTCAGCACGCTCTGACTGACGACCGGCACGACGTTCGCTCCGGCGTCGACGAAGCGCTGAATCTGGGGCATAATCTCCGGCAACGTGCAATGCGAGCCGGATAACGCGTACCCGACCGTGATTCCTTGCCAATTCATGGCGCTTCCCCCCTGTTTGTAGTCGTCCAGAATGCTCTGGCACAGACTATTCGCGATAATGCGTCCTGCCGTCTTGGGGGCGACGATGCCGGGCAATCCGGGCGCCAGCAGCGCCTTGATGCCGCGCTTCTCCGCGAACCGGAAATCGGTGCCGCCGGGCTTGGATGCAAGGTCGATAATGACCGCGCGAAGGGGGAAGTTTGGAGATCACTTGTGCTGTGACTATCATATTCGGTATCGTATTAAAAATCAAGTCAATATTCCCCGCCAGACGCGCCAAATCAGCGATGTAGAAGGGCTCGAAGCCCATCTCGTACGCCCTCGCGAACGCGTCTTCCCGACGCACGCCCGCCATTACGGACGCCCCCAAGCCCTGCAGCACGCGAGCCATCGTCATCCCCGTCCGGCCGAGTCCAAGCACCATGCATTTCGATCCGTGAATCGTGATGTCCGTATGCTGAATCGCCATCATCAAGGCGCCTTCCGCCGTTGGTATCGAGTTATAAATGGCCACGTCGTCCCTCTCGAACAGCTCTACGACCGTCAGCCGATGTTTCTCGCCGAGCTTGCGCAGATGGTTCCTCGCGAGTCCCGTATATACCTTGCAGGTTTTCGGCAATGCCGCGGCGAAATCGTCCGTCAGTTTCAGCTCTTGATCCGTGAAGATCGCCGAAATCGCGCCGTCCTCTTCCGTTCCGGCCACCGGCAGGAGCAGCGCGTCCGCGCTTCGCAGCGCATCGGGCGTCCACTCCCCCTTTGGTCACGCCCGAAAAAGGCGTGTCGAGACGCTCGAATCCCATCAGCGTTACCGTCGCGTCCAGTTCGGTAAGCCGTCTAATGACCTCGAGCTGCCGCGCGTCGCCTCCGGCGACGATAATATGCACGCCCGTAAGCATGACTTCTCCCTCCTTTGCCCTTGGCGCCTGGCGGCTTCCTCAGCGCGAGACGGCCGAGGTCGATGCCTCCCGGGCGATGGCGTCGCGGCTCGGGCGGCACGCATCGCGACTTGCATAACTCATCGTATGCAACCGCCCCCCGGCGGGTGCGGAGCCAGTCGCGGCGGCCTCGCAGGTTCTCGAAGGGCATAAAAAAAACGTCTTGCGGGGCATGCGCGCCCTGCAAGACGTTCCTGAACAAAATTCAAACGCCCGTATGTCCGAAGCCGCCTGCGCCCCGTACCGTATCCGGCAGCTCGTCGGTCTCCTCGATCGTAACCTGCGGCACGCGCTGGAACACCATCTGCGCGATGCGCTCCCCCCGTTCGATCGCGAACGGCTGCTGTCCCAGGTTCACGAGCAGCACCTTCACCTCGCCGCGATAATCGGCATCGATCGTGCCCGGCGAATTCAGGCAGGTAATGCCGTGCTTGTAGGCCAGCCCGCTGCGCGGCCTGATCTGCGCTTCAAGCTCTGCCGGCATCGCCATCGCGAAGCCTGCGGGGATCAACGCCCGTTCGCCCGGCGTTAGCACGACCGGCTCCGCGACCGCGGCGTGCAGATCGAAGCCGGCCGCCCATTCGGACATGCGGCGCGGCAGCGGAACGTCTTCATTCCCCGGCAGCCGCTTCAACTGGATTGGATACAACGAATTCCCTCCCCTATTCCCGCCAACGCCTTCTCCTGCGAGCCGACGAGCGCCAAAGCCGCCGGCTGGCTCATAATGCGTTTCATCATGTTGGCGACGTCGTCCATCGTGACCGCGTCGATCCGTTCGATCATCTCGTCGAGCGTCAGATGGCGTCCGAGCATCAGCTCGTTTTTGCCGAGCCGGTTCATCCGGCTGCTCGTGCTCTCCAGACTCAGGATCAGGTTGCCTTTGAGCTGCTCCTTGCCGCGGCTCACTTCGGCTTCGCTTAATCCGCTGGCATACGCCGCGTTCAACATTTCCATCGTCAGATCGTAAACGTCCCTCGTCTGCTTGGGCGCGGTACCCGCATAGACGGTGAACAGCCCGCAGTCCGCGTAGCTCGTATGGTACGAATAGACCGAATAGGCCAGTCCGCGCTTTTCCCGGATTTCCTGGAACAGGCGCGAGCTCATTCCTCCGCCCAGCGCGTTGTTGAGCAGCGTCATCGCGTACATTTTCGGATCGTCGATCGGACAGCCCGGAAACGTGAGGCACAAATGATTCTGCTCCGTCTTTTTGCCATGGAAGAGCGCGTCCGGCCTAAAGTCGGGGGCCGACAACGTCGGCGCTTCCGAATGGATCGCGAAGGCGCCGAAATGCTTTTCGAGCAGTTCGAGCACGCCCTCATCTACGTTGCCCGCGAGGCTGACGACCGTATTTTCGATCGTGTACCTGCGCTTCATATAACCTCGCAGATCCTCGGGTCCCATCGCATGCAGGCGATCGGCCGTCCCCAGGATCGAATAGGCGAGCGGATGATCGCCGAACGCGGCCGTCGACGCCAGATCGTGCACCGTATCGTCCGGCGTATCGTCGTACATCGCGATCTCTTCGAGGATGACGTTCTTTTCCTTGGCCAGCTCTTCCTCGGCAAGCTGGGATTCGAAAAACATATCCGACAAAATGTCCACGGCGATCGGCAGATGCTGGTCGAGCACCTTGGCGTAATAACAGGTGTACTCCTTGGCGGTGAAGGCGTTGACGTTGCCGCCGATCCCGTCGAAGCGGTCGGCGATATCCTTCGCCGAATGGCGGCGCGTGCCTTTGAACAGCATATGTTCGACGAAATGCGAGATTCCGTTGTCCGTCTTCGTCTCGTAGCGGGACCCCGTCTTCACCCAAATGCCGAACGCAACCGACCTGCTGGTCGGGATATTCTCGATCATCACGCGCAAGCCGTTGTTCAGCGTGTACTTGTTCAACCGTTCTCCCCCTTGCCATGAATGATAACATGATATCAAAAATCGACATCCCTCACAACCGAAGAAGCGCCGCGAATCATCTCCGCGAACATTTATTTACCCGCTGACGAACCGTCCAACCGGCGTTCGGACAGGACCTCCGACACGGTTCCGGGCACGAGCCCCTTGGCCCTCGACGCGCGAATAATGCCTTTGAGCGCTTGCTCGGTCGTCGGCGTCGGGTGCATTAAAATAAGCGTTCCCGGACCTACGCCCGCCGCGATCTTGGCGACGACGCCGGCCGCGGGCGGTCGCTTCCAATCGACGGTATCGAGCGTCCACAGAACCGTCGTCAGTCCGAGCCCTGCCGCGATTCGCACCGTTCTGGCGTCGAAATCGCCGGAAGGCGGGGCGAACAGGCGGTTGTCGACGTCCAGCGTCTTTTTTGAGCAGCGTCTGCGTCTTGGCGATCTCTTCGAGCTGCTTGGCATCCGTGATCGTACTCATGTTTTTGTGCGAATACGCATGATTGGACACCTCGTGACCGCGCCGTTTGATCTCTTCCGCCGCCGCCTCGTTTTTGCTGAGCCAGCTTCCGTCGAGGAAAAACGTCGCTTTCGCATGCTCTTCGTCCAGCGTATTTAATATAGAAGCTAAATATTCGTTGCCCCATGCCACGTTGATCATCAGTCCGACCGCGGGCTTCGCGGGATTGCCGCGATAAACCGGCGATGGCGGCAGATCCTGCAGCGATACCTGAGGCGCGATCTCCCGGTAAACCCAGGGAATCTTCTCCGGATCAGCGCTCGCGGAAGCGGCCGTCCATCCCGCAGCGGCTGCCTTGGCGTAGGTCGCGTCGACGTCCACCGCCTTTCCGTTATAACCCGGCATTGCTTTCCATACCCGGTCGACGACGGCATTTTTCGGCTTGACCGCGCGCTTTTTCGCTTCCGCCGTCAGCCAAGCTTTCAGCGCTCGTTCTTCGGTCGTTTGCGCTTCTTCCGCCGTCTGCCGCTCGTTGTTGCCGAGAAATCCCGTCTCCGCGTACGTCGCTTCTCCGCTTGCGGACTTGGCGGATTCCACGTAAGCGCGCAACGGACCGTACCTGCCCGCCCCGAGCAGCAGGACAAGCAGCGCCAGCATGACCGCGGACGGCCAACGCGTTTTGCTCATGGCTGATTCCCAGCTCCCATCCGGGCGCGGACGCGCCCTCGCTTGTCTACAGCCTATGCCGCTCGGACGAAAAATATGAAAAACCGCAAGGAGGAGCAACCGCTGCAAACGGAGTCAACCGAAAAAAAGGAAATAAAAAAAAGAGACTGAAAAAACCGGTCTCTTTTGGCTTAACCTATGCGATTGGAGAAACGAGGCTGCGATTACTGGCCGCTCTGCACTTGTTCGGCCGTGAGCATCGCCTTGCGCGACAGGTTGACGCGTCCCATATTGTCGATCTCGGTGACCTTGACCATGATCTTGTCGCCGATGGCGACGGCATCCTCGACCTTGGCCACGCGCTCGGTCGACAGCTGCGAAATGTGAACGAGGCCGTCTTTGCCCGGCAGAATCTCGACGAACGCGCCGAACTTTTCGATGCGTTTAACCGTGCCGAGATACGTCTCGCCGACGATGACTTCGCGGACGATGCCTTCGATGATCGAACGCGCCTTGTCGTTGGCCGCCGCATCCGAGGACGCGATGTAGACGGTGCCGTCCTGCTCGATATCGATCTTGACGCCGGTATCCTCGATGATCTTGTTGATGATCTTGCCGCCGGAGCCGATGACGTCGCGGATCTTGTCCGGATTGATGTGCATCGTGATGATCTTCGGCGCGTATTTGCTCAGTTCCTTGCGCGGCTCGGACATGACTTCCATCATCTTGCCGAGGATGAACATGCGGCCTTCCTTCGCTTGCTCGAGCGATTGCGTCAGAATGGAGCGATCGATGCCGTCGATCTTGATATCCATCTGGATCGCGGTGACGCCCTTTGCCGTGCCGGCCACCTTGAAGTCCATGTCGCCGAGATGGTCTTCCATCCCCTGGATGTCCGTCAAAATCGTGAAGTGGTCCCCGTCCTTGATGAGACCCATCGCAACGCCCGCGACAGGCGCCTTGATCGGCACCCCGGCGTCCATCATCGCCAGCGTGCTGGCGCAGATGCTTGCCTGGGACGTCGAGCCATTGGATTCAAGCACTTCGGAAACGAGGCGAATCGTATAAGGGAACTCGGCTTCCGACGGGATGACCTTCAGCAGCGCGCGCTCGCCGAGTGCGCCATGACCGATCTCGCGGCGCCCAGGGGCGCGGAGCGGACGGGCTTCGCCGACCGAGAACGGCGGGAAGTTGTAGTGATGCATGAAGCGCTTGGATTCTTCGAGGCCGATGCCGTCGAGAATCTGCACTTCGCCGAGCGGACCAAGCGTACAGATGCTGAGCGCCTGGGTCTGTCCGCGGGTAAACAGGCCGGAGCCGTGCGTGCGCGGCAGCAGCGATACGTCCCCCGAGATCGGACGGATCTCTTCCGGCTTGCGGCCGTCGGGACGTACTTTGTCGTGCGTGATCAGGCGGCGCACTTCGTTTTTGACGATATCGTAGAGCACTTCCTTGACGTCGCCAAGCTTGCCGGGCTCGTCCGCGTAAACGGCGGAGAAATGCTCGACCGTCTCGGCGTTGATCGCGTCGATCGCTTCCTGGCGGGCATGCTTCTCTTCGATGCGGACGGCTTCGACGAGTCTCGCTTGGGCATACGCGTTGACGTCGCTCTCGACGGCTTCGTCTACGGCATGCAGCTTGACTTCCATCTTCGGCTGGCCGGCGACGGCAACGAGCTCGTTGATCTTGTCCACGATCTTCTTGATCTCGTCGTGGCCGAACATGATCGCTTCCAGCACGTCCGCTTCCGGCACTTCGTCGGCTTCGGCCTCGACCATCATGATCGCGTCCTTCGTGCCTGCCACGACGACGTGCATGTCGCTTTTTTCTTCTTCGGCGACCGTCGGGTTGATGATGAATTTGCCGCCGACGCGTCCGACGATGACGCCGCCGATCGGGCCGTCGAACGGAACGTTGGAGATGGCAAGCGCCGCGGACGTGCCGATCATCGCCGCGATCTCAGGCGGGCAATCCTGATCCACGCTCATGACGAGGCTGACGATTTGGACGTCGTTGCGGAATCCTTCGGGGAACAGCGGGCGAATCGGACGGTCGGTCAGACGCGAAGCCAGGATGGCTTTTTCGCTGGGACGGCCTTCGCGCTTGATGAAGCCCCCGGGAATTTTGCCGACGGCGTACAGCTTTTCTTCATAGTTGACGGTGAGCGGGAAAAAATCCAGGTCTTTCGGTCCGGAAGAAGCCGTGACCGTGGATAAAACGACCGTATCTCCGTAGCGGACGACAACGGCGCCGTTCGCCTGCTTCGCCAGACGTCCCGTCTCCAATGATAACGGGCGGCCGCCGAGCGACATCTCTACTTGGTGTGCCAGTGCAATCCCTCCTCTAAATTAGACATATGTAAATTCGACATACGCTCTATTATTTCCTGCCGGACGAATCTTAGGCGCGTAGAACAAGCCCTAAGCTTGAAAAAAAGCAACCCGCCGCCCCGGACCGATGCCCGATTGGCTAAGCAGGTTGCTTGTGTCGCGAAGCGAATTAACGGCGCAGGCCGAGCTTCTCGATCAGCGCGCTGTAACGCTTGACGTCCTTGTTCTTCAGGTATGCCAGCAGCTTGCGACGTTGGCCGACCATCTTAAGCAGGCCGCGGCGCGAGTGGTGGTCCTTTTTGTGGGACCTGAAGTGGGTCGTCAGGTTGTTGATGTTCTCCGTCAGGATCGCGATTTGAACTTCCGGGGATCCGGTGTCCGAAGCGTGCGTCTTGTGCAGCTCGATCAGTTCTTGTTTGCGCTCTTGCGTCAATGCCATCCCAATCACCTCCGTGTTCGATTTGTCTAATCGCCTGTGGCCGAGCTGGCGCCGGTGAGAGCGTCCGGCCAAGCCAAGGTTCAAGTGAAGCCGGCATTGCCGACAACGTTCAATAGTATAGCACAATGCCTATGATCATAGCAACAAGCGTATTAAACGAGCGAATGCGCAGCTTCAGCGCAAGCCGAGAGAGCGCAGCTCGTCGCGGGCTCGCTCGGCGTCCCTGCCGATCTGCGTCTTGAGCTCGTCGAACGAAGAGAACTTCGTCTCCGGGCGCAAAAAGCGGTGGAACCGCACGGTGAGCTCGCGTCCATACAGATCGCCTTCGAAATCGAACAAATTCGTCTCCAGCCTCGTGGCGCCTCCCGGCGCATCGAACGTAGGCCGGACGCCCACGTTAATGACGCCTCCGAGCTCGCGCGTCCCGTTATCCGCCCCGCCTACGGTCACCGCATAGACGCCATGCCGCGGAATGACGTACGGGACGGCCGTCAGCATGTTCGCCGTCGGAAAGCCGAGCAAGCGGCCGCGGGCGTCGCCGTGGACGATCTCGCCCGATATCGCATAAGGGCGTCCGAGCAGCATGGCCGCCGCTTCGCAATCGCCGGCCGCGAGACATTCGCGGATCCGGGTGCTGCTGATCTTGGCATCGCCCTCGAATACCGGCTCGACGACGCGAACCGAGATCGCCTCGTCGCTCAATCGCCGGAGCGCCTCCGCATCGCCTTGCCCCCGGTGCCCGAACCTGAAGTCAAAGCCGACGACGGCGGATCGAACGCCAAGCGGAAGGAGCAGACGCCGGACGAAGTTCTCCGCCGACACTTCGGCGAAGCCCCGGTCGAACGCCACGACGTAAGCCAATTCGACGCCCAGTTCGGCGAACAGCTTCAGCTTGTCCTCGAGCGGCGTAAGAACCGTATGGTAACCGTCCTTGCCGAGCACGGTCCGCGGATGCGGGCTGAACGTCAGCACGGCGGGCGCGAAGCCCCGCTCTCTCGCGGACGCCACCGCCTGGCGGATCACCTCGGCATGGCCTCTGTGCACGCCGTCGAAGAAGCCGATCGCCATCGCGACGCGGTCGCGGCAGGCGCCCGGCGGCAGTCCGCCGCCTTGCGTCAACATCGTATGAGTCAAATCGTAACGTTCCACCCTGCTGTCCTCCTGCATCTTCGAAAGAGCGCGGAACGCCGCCCGGCGGACCTTTAAGTCACTCTTCCGGATGAAATACTTTGACAGCCTTGAGCCGCCGGCCCTGCATGTCCGCTTCGAACAGGCCCAGAAAAGCGCCGTCGTCGCGATACAGTCGCCATAAGCCGTCATGGCCGGGCGCCGGCGACAGCAGCTCGAACGGAATCGGCTTCCCCCTGGCGCGCGTTCGAGGCCGCCGATGCGTCGCCGGTCGCCAGCGGGAACGGAAGCAGGCTGTCAGCCTGAATCAGACGGCTTCCTAGCGCTCCGCGCTCCCGCAGCTCAGCCATCTCCTCGAGCGTCAAGCTGTCTCCCGGCGCAAGTCCAGCGCTCTCCGTCCGTTTCAGAACGGCCATCGCCGCCGGAAACCCCAGCTTGCGCCCGATATCTACGCATAACGTACGAATATAGGTGCCCTTCGAGCAGCGAACGGAGAACGACGCTTCGGGCTGCGGCACGCCGGTCTTGATGTCAACGATCCGAATGTCGTAAATCGTCACCGGACGGGCAGGCCGTTCGACCGTAACGCCCTCCCTCGCCAGCTCGTAGAGCCGTTTGCCGTCGACCTTCAGGGCGGATACCATCGGGGGTACCTGCATGATATCCCCCGCAAAGGAGAGAATGGCCTCCTTGATCGCGCCTTCGCTTAATTCGCCGGCATCCCGCGTTTCCAGCACTTCGCCGGTTAAATCTTCGGTGTCCGTCGCGATGCCGAAGCGGATCGTCGCCTCGTACGTCTTGGGCAGCTCCTGGAGGTATTCCACCATGCGCGTCGCCCTCCCGATGCAAATCGGAAGCACGCCGGTCACGGCCGGGTCCAGCGTGCCGGTATGGCCGATCCGCTTGACGCCGAGAATGCGCCGCGCTTTGGCCACGACGTCGTGGGACGTCCAACCCGCGGGTTTCCATACGGCCAACACGCCTTCGCAGCTATGCGTTTTGGCTTGCGTCATGCGATTCCAGCGCCTTTCCTACCGCCGCCGTCAGCCTGCCGATCGCATCCTCGAGCGCGGCGTCGACCCTGCAGCCGGCCGCGCGGACATGACCGCCGCCTCCGAACAGCTGGGATACCGCCGCGACGTCGACCTTGCCCGCCGAGCGCAGGCTGACTTTGACCGAATTTTCCGCGTTTTGCTTGAACAGAATGCCGACCTCGACGCCTTCGACGTTGCGAGGGAAGTTTACGATGCCTTCCAGGTCCTCGTTCCTCGCGCCGGTGTCCGCCATGTCCCCGGGCGTCACCCAGAGCCAGGCGATGCGCTTGTCCGCGCTGAACGTCAGCCGGGACAGCGCCCGCTGCAAGACGAGCATCTGCTGAAGCGTCATCCGTTCCAGCAGATGCTCGGCCAGCATCGGCCCGTCCACACCCAGATCGATCAGTCGCGATGCGATCGAGAGCACGTTCGGCGTCGTATTGCTGTAGCGAAATCCGCCGGTGTCGGTAAGCATGCCGGTATAGATCGCCGTCGCGGCATCCTTGTCCAGCGCCGTGCCCGTGCGTTCTATCAATTCGTACAAAATCTCGGCCGTCGCGGCTGCGTCCGAGCGAAGCACGTTAACGCGTCCATAGCCGTTGTTGGTCGGATGATGGTCGATGTTCAGCAGCTCGAAATTTTCTTCGAAGCGTTCCGTCGCATTGCCGACCCGGCTGAAATCGGCGCAATCGACCGCGATGACATGACGATAGGCACGTCCGGCTGCGCCGGACGCGTTCGTCTGAATCCGTTCGCTCCCCGTCAGGTAATGCAGACGGTCGGGAACGGGCCCTTCATTGTACATGGTGTAGCTTTTGCCCAGCTTGTCCAGCAGCCAGGCGACCGCCACCGTGGAGCTGATGGCGTCGCCGTCCGGCTGAACGTGCGAGACGACGAGGAAGTCGTCCCGCTCCCGGATAAAGTCGACTGCGGCGTCGAGCTGCGCGATCCAGTCGTTCATGAATGCTGGTTCCCTTTGTTGATGTCCGCCAGCAGCGCCTCGATCCTGCTGCCGTAAGCGATCGAGCTGTCGAACCGGAATTCGATCTCGGGCGTATGCCGCAGCCGCATGCGGTTGCCAAGCTCCGAACGCAAAAATCCTTTGGCTCTCGCGAGCGCATGCAGCGTCGCTTCCTTCTGTTCGTCGTTGCCCAAAATGCTGAGATATACGCGAGCCTGGGAAAGATCCCCGGTCACGTCCACGCCCGTCACCGTGATAAAGCCGATGCGCGGATCCTTCAGCTCGGTCTGGATCAGCGAGCTGATCTCCTTCTTGATCTGTTCGCCGACTCGGCCGACGCGGAATTTAGCCACTGTCCATCCCCTCTTCCCTGCATCGTACGCGGATTAACGCTCGACGGACTCCATGATGAACGCCTCGAGCACGTCGCCGATCTGTAGATCGTTGAACTTGTCGAGCGTAATGCCGCATTCATAGCCTTCCGAAACTTCCTTCGCGTCATCCTTGAACCGCTTGAGGGAATCGATCTTGCCTTCGAAGGCGACGACGCCCCCCGCGCACGAGACGCACTTCGGCATTCCGGGCGACCTTGCCGTCCGTGACCATGCAGCCGGCAATCGTGCCGACCTTGCTGACCTTGAACGTCTCGCGGACTTCGGCGTGGCCGATGACCTTTTCCTTGAAAACCGGATCGAGCATGCCCTTCATCGCCTGTTCGATCTCCTCGATCACCTTGTAGATGATGCGGTGGAGACGCAGGTCGACCTTTTCCTGCTCCGCGGCCTGCGCGGCGCGCGGCTCCGGACGGACGTTAAAGCCGATGATGATCGCCGCCGATGCGAGCGCGAGCGACACGTCCGACTCGGTGATCGCGCCGACGCCGCTGTGGATCGTCTTGACGCGCACGCCTTCGACCTCGATCTTCTCGAGCGAGCCCTTGAGCGCTTCGAGCGAGCCTTGAACGTCGGCCTTCAGGATGACGTTCAGATCCTTGATCTCGCCTTCCTTGATCTTGCTGAACAGATCCTCGAGCGTAACCTTCTGGTTGGAGCGCATCGATTCCTGGCGCGTCTTGATCGACCGCTTGTCGGCGATCTCGCGCGCTTTGCGCTCGTCCTCGAACACCATGAACGGATCGCCGGCTTGCGGCACTTCCGTCAAGCCCGTGATCTCGACCGGCGTCGACGGACCGGCTTCCTTGACGCGGCGTCCGCGGTCGTTGGTCATCGCGCGGATCCGGCCGAAGCAGTCGCCCGCGACGAATGCGTCGCCGACCTTCAGCGTGCCGTTCTGAACGAGAATCCGGGCGATCGGTCCCTTGCCCTTGTCGAGCTCGGCTTCGATGACCGTGCCGCGCGCCCGCTTGTCGGGATTGGCCTTGTAGTCGTTCACTTCGGACACGAGCAGAATCATCTCGAGCAGCCCGTCGAGGTTCAGGCGCTGCTTGGCGGACAGTTCGACGAAGATCGTGTCGCCGCCCCAGGCTTCCTGAACGAGACCGTATTCGGTCAGCTCCTGCTTCACCTTGTCGGGATTCGCGCCCGGCTTGTCGATCTTGTTGACCGCCACGATGATCGGCACGTTCGCCGCCTTGGCATGGTTGATCGCTTCGACCGTCTGCGGCATGACGCCGTCGTCGGCCGCGACGACCAGAATCGTAATATCGGTAACCTGGGCGCCGCGCGCGCGCATCGTCGTGAACGCTTCGTGACCCGGCGTATCCAGGAACGTGATCTTCTTGCCGTGCACTTCGACCTGATAAGCGCCGATGTGCTGGGTGATGCCGCCGGCTTCGCCGCTCGCGACCTGCGTCTCGCGGATCGCGTCAAGCAGCGTCGTCTTGCCGTGGTCGACGTGGCCCATGATCGTGACGACCGCGGGACGCGTGATCAGATCGGCCTCTTCGTCGGTTTCCTCGATCGTCTCGAAGTTCGTGTCTTCGACCGCGATCTTGACTTCGACTTCGACGCCGAACTCGCCGGCGATGAGGAGGATGGTGTCCATGTCGAGATCCTGGTTGATCGTCGCCATGACGCCCATCATGAACAGCTTCTTGATGACCTCGGAAGCGTCCTTGTGGAGCAGCTTGGCCAGATCCCCGACGGTCATCTCGCCGCGAACGATGATCTTCTTCGGCGTGTTGTCGATCTTCTCGCGCGGAGGCAGGTTGCGGCCCTTGGCGTTCTTGCCGCCCTTGCCCTTGCGCGGCCCGCCGCGTCCGGTCTCCTCGAAGCGCCGGTTAAAATCGTTGTCCTTGCGCTTCGCGCCGCCGTCGCGGTTGAATCCGCCTTCGCGCGATCCGCCGCGGTTGTCGCTGCGCTGGCCGCCCGGACGGCTGCCGAAGCCGCCGCCTTGACCGCCGCGTCCCGCTGCCGCCGCCGGCGCCGGTGCCGGGCCTCTGCCCGCGCCGCCGCCGAAGCCGCCGCCTTGGCCGCCCGCCGGACGGTTGCCTTGGTAACCGCCTCCGCCTTGACCGCCCGCCGGACGGTTGCCTTGGTAGCCGCCGCCTCCGCCTTGGCCGCCTGCCGGACGGTTGCCTTGGTAACCGCCGCCTCCGCCTTGACCGCCCGCCGGACGGTTGCCTTGGTAACCGCCTCCGCCTTGGCCGCCTGCCGGACGGTTGCCTTGGTAACCGCCTCCGCCTTGACCGCCTGCCGGACGGTTGCCTTGGTAGCCGCCTCCGCCTTGACCGCCTGCCGGACGGTTGCCTTGGTAGCCGCCGCCTTGACCGCCCGCCGGACGGTTGCCTTGGTAGCCGCCTCCGCCTTGACCGCCCGCCGGACGGTTGCCTTGGTAGCCGCCTCCGCCTTGACCGCCGCCTTGGCGGTTGCCTTGATAGCCGCCTCCGCCTTGACCGCCGCCTTGGCGGTTGCCTTGATAACCGCCTCCGCCTTGACCGCCGCCTTGGCGGTTGCCTTGATAGCCGCCTCCGCCTTGACCGCCGCCTTGGCGGTTGCCTTGGTAGCCGCCGCCCTGACCGCCCTGGCTGCCTTGACCGCCGCCTTGCGGACGATCCGAAGCAGGCGCGGATGACGCCGCGCCGCCGGACGCGCTAGGCTGCGAAGGCGCCGCCGCTTGCGAAGCCGGCGCGGATGCTTGCTGCGCCGCGGGCGCCGGAGCAGGCGCCGGGGACGGTGCCGTCGGCGCAGGCTGCGCCGGACGAGACGCGACCGAAGCCGTCTCCTCCGATCGGCGCGCCGGCTGCTGCTGCCCGCCGCCCTGGCGGTTCTGGCCGCCTTGGTCGCCCGCAGGGCGATTGCCGGCCGGCTTGTTCTGCGCCATCTTGGCCGCCGCGTTCGCCTTCACGTCGCGGAAAAACTTTTCCACGGAAGCGACCATGCCGTCTTCCATGACGCTCATATGGTTGTTGACCGGCTTGCCGACCCGCTCGAGAATTTTCTGGACCTCTTTGCTGCTCATATTCAGCTGCTTGGCGTATTCGTACACCCGCAGCTTATCTTTGTTATCCGATTGTTTATTACTCAATATTCTCCACCTCCGAATGTTGAACGAAGCCCTCGCGAACGAGATTCGCGAAGCCTTGGTCCGTGACGGCGAACAGCACGCGTTCGGGCTTGCCGACGGCGCCTCCCAGGTCGTACCGGGAGTAGCCGGCGAGCAGCTCTACGCCATAGGTTGCGCATTTGTCCGCCACTTTCTTGCGCGTATTGTCGGAAGCGTCGCGGGCGATCACCACCAGCTTCGCTTCGCCCGCGCGAATGCTCTTGAGCACCGTCTCGTCCCCGGAGACGAGCTTCCCGGCCCGCATGGCGAGCCCCAGCCGCGACAGCGTCTTGTCGCTAGTCGTCATCGCCGTCATCCAACTCCTTCGCGGCGATGAATTCGCCCTCAAGCTTCAAAAACTCTTCTTCCAGCCGATCGTAGACCTCGGGCGGCACGGGCGCCTTGAGCGCGCGTTCCAGCGCCTTCGTCTTCTTGGCCAGCTTGAAGTAGGACAGCTTGCCGCACAGATAGGCGCCCCTACCGGGTTTTTTACCCGTCAGATCGAGGGAGATCTCCCCCCGTCGGCGACCGGACGATGCGGATGAGCTCTTTTTTTAGGCATCATTTCCTGGCTGGCGATGCATTTGCGCTGCGGTATCTTCCTCGGTCTCAAGGTTTATCGCCTCCCATGCGGACCGTCTATATGATTGCCGCTTGAAAATTAATCGATCGTCACGCTGTCCTGGTGCATGGCAATGCCTTCCGTCCGCGGACGGCCGTACTCCTGCTCCGCCTGCGTCTCGCTCTTGATGTCGATCTTCCATCCGGTCAGCTTCGCGGCGAGCCGCGCGTTCTGACCCTTGATGCCGATCGCGAGCGACAGCTGGTAATCCGGCACGATGACGCGCGCCATCTTTTCGGCTTCGAACACGATGACCTCCAGCACCTTGGAAGGGCTGAGCGCGTTGGCGACGTATTCTTCGACGGCGTCGGACCAGCGGACGATATCGATCTTCTCGCCCTTCAGCTCGTTCACGATCGTCTGTACCCGCACGCCCTTCTGTCCGACGCAGGAGCCGATCGGATCGACCTCTTCCGTGCGCGAGTGAACGGCGATCTTCGAGCGGAAGCCCGCTTCGCGCGCGACCGAACGGATCTCGACCGTGCCGTCGAAAATCTCGGGCACTTCGAGTTCGAACAGCCGCTTGAGCAGCCCGGGGTGCGTGCGCGACAAAATGATCTGCGGCCCCTTGCTCGTATTCTCGACCTTCGTGATATAAGACTTTACCCGGTCTCCCTGCTTGAACTTGTCGGTCGGCATCAGCTCGGTGAGCGGCAGCGCCGCCTCGACCTTGCCCAGGTCGACGTAAAGGTTGCGCATGTCGATGCGCTGGATGATGCCGGTCACGATATCCTGCTCTTTGTCCACGTACGCATGGTAGATCAGTCCGCGTTCCGCCTCGCGGATGCGCTGGGTGACGACCTGCTTGGCCGTCTGGGCCGCGATCCGTCCGAAATCCCGCGGCGTCACCTCGATCTCGGCGATATCCTCGATCTGATAGTGCGGGTTGATGGAGCGGGCAGCGTCGATCGCGATCTCGAGGCGCGGGTCGAGCACCTCGTCGACGACGGTCTTGCGCGCGTACACTTTGATCAGGCCGGTATTGCGATTAATGTCGACGCGGACGTTCTGCGCCGTATTGAAATTGCGTTTATAGCTGGAGATGAGTGCCGCTTCGATGGCCTCGATGAGGACATCCTTGGCGATGCCTTTGTCGCGTTCGATCTCGCCCAAGGCTTCAATAAACTCCATGCTCATAGCTCCTGCTCTCCTCCTCTCGCAAATTAAAAGACGATGGCCAGCCTCGCGGAAGCCACTTTATCGTAAGGAATCTCATGGCGCTTGCGCCCGACGGTCACGGTCATCACGCTGCCGTCGAAGCCGTCCAGGCTGCCTTCGAATTCCTTGGCGCCGTCCACCGGCTCATAGGTCGTAACGAATACATGTTTGCCGACAGCAGAAGCGACGTCCTCCGCTTTCTTCAGGGGACGTTCGGCGCCCGGCGAGCTCACTTCGAGGAAGTAAGCTTCGGGGATCGGGTCGGCTTCGTCGAGCTTCCCGCTTAAATATTCGGACACCCGGCCGCAGTCGTCGATATCGATGCCGCCCGCCTTGTCCACGAACACGCGCAGAAAGTAATTGCTGCCTTCCTTGACGTATTCTACATCCACCAGCTCGAAGCCGTTCTCCTCCACGAAGGGGGCGACCAGCTGCTCGACCGCGGATTTGATCTTCGAAACGCTCAAATGACCAGACCTCCCGATTGCTTCAAATGGATATCTGCAGCATCGCACATGCAAAAGTGCCTATGCAAAACGTAAAAGAGTGGGTTTCCCCACTCTTCTGCAGACAGTGATATCCACATGATTACCAGAAATAATATACCATAACCGCCAGGCCCCTTGCAATGCAATATTCAGGAAGCCCCGGCCGGGCGCAGACGCCGCCTTGCCCCCCGCTGTCGCGCAAGCCTTAGAAAAGCGCCAGTTGGTTCGACTCCGGCAAGCCGCGGAAGCAGCCCATCGTCGTCAGCAGCTCGATGATCGTCTTCGTCGCCTTGGAGCGCTGCTGGAAGTCTTCGATCGACAGGTAGTCGCCGTCCGCGCGCGAGGCCGCGATGTTGCGCGCCGCGTTTTCGCCGATGCCGGCGACCGCCGAGAACGGCGGGATGAGCGCGTCGCCGTCCACGATGAACCGGGTAGCGTCCGACCGGTACAGGTCGAGCGGCTTGACCTTGAAGCCGCGCGCCGTCATCTCCAGCCCCATCTCGAGGATCGGAATCATGTTTTTCTCCTTCGGCAGCGCCTGGAAGCCCTTCGCCTCGATCTCGGTCATCGCCTTCAGGAGCGCTTCGTAGCCCTGGCAGAACAGCTCGACGTCGAAGTCGGCCGCCCGCACCGAGAAGTACGTCGCATAGTAATGGATCGGATAATAAAGCTTGAAGTAGGCGGTCCGCACGGCCGAGATGACATAGGCGGCGGCATGCGCCTTCGGGAACATGTACTCGATCCGAAGACACGAATCGATATACCATTGCGGCACGCCGCAGCGCTTCATCTCTTCGATCCATTCGGGCGTAAGCCCCTTGCCCTTCCGCACGCTCTCCGTAATCTTGAACGCGAGCGACGCGTCCATGCCCGCTTTGTAGATGAGAAACAGCATGATGTCGTCGCGACAGCCGATAACGGTCTTGATCGTGCACGTGCCGTTCTTGATCAGTTCCTGCGCGTTGCCGAGCCATACGCCCGTCCCGTGCGACAGTCCCGATATTTGCAGCAGATCCGCGAACGACGACGGCTTCGTCTCCTCGAGCATCTGGCGCACGAACCGGGTGCCCATCTCCGGCACGCCGAAGGTGGCGACCTGGGACTTGATCTGGTGCGGCTGGATGCCGAGCGCCTCGACCGAGTTGAACAGGCTCATGACCTTCGGATCGTTCATCGGGATCGTCGTCGGATCGACGCCGGTCAAATCCTGAAGCATCCGCATCATCGTCGGATCGTCGTGTCCGAGAATATCGAGCTTGAGCAGGTTGGCGTCGAAGGCGTGATAGTCGAAGTGGGTCGTCTTCCACTCCGCGCTCGTATCGTCGGCCGGGTACTGGACCGGCGTAATGTCCTCGACTTCCATATAATCGGGAACGACGACGATGCCGCCCGGATGCTGGCCCGTGCTCCGCTTGACGCCCGTCACGCCCTGGGCGAGACGGTTCAGTTCGGCGCCGCGCCAGTTTTTGCCGTGCTCCTCCTGGTACTTCCTCGCGAACCCGAAGCCGGTTTTTTCCGCGACCGTCCCGATCGTGCCCGCCCGGAATACGCCTTTTTCCCCGAACATCTCCTTGGTGAAGTTATGCGCATGCGGCTGGTATTCGCCCGAGAAGTTCAAGTCGATATCGGGTACCTTGTCCCCCTTGAAGCCGAGGAACGTCTCGAACGGGATGTCCTGGCCTTCGCCGCGCATCATCGTGCCGCAGTCCGGGCAAGCCTTGTCCGGCAAGTCGAAGCCGCTGGGCACGCTGCCGTCGAGGAACCATTCCTGATGCTTGCACGCGGGGTTGCGGCACAAGTAATGCGCGGGCAGCGGGTTGACCTCGGAAATGCCGAGGAACGTCGCGACGACGCTCGAGCCGACCGAGCCCCGCGAACCGACGAGATAGCCGTCGCGGTTGGACTTTTTTGACGAGCCGCTCCGAGATCAGATAGTTCGCCGAGAAGCCGTACTTGATGATCGGGACGAGCTCCTTTTCCAGCCGGTCGATGACGACCTGCGGCAGATCTTCCCCGTACAGCTCGCGGGCGGTCGCGTAGCACGTATTGCGAATCTCTTCGTCGGCCCCTTCGATGTTCGGCGTGAACAGCTCGTCGGGGAACAGCTTGATGTCCTCGAAACGGTCCGCCAGCTCGTTCGTGTTGGTCACGACGACCTCGAACGCTTTGTCCTTGCCGAGGAAGGCGAAGGCGTCGAGCATCTCCGTCGTCGTCCGGAAGTGCGCGTCGGGCTTGCGCTGGTCCTTGAGCGGGCTGAAGCCCGTAATCCCGTGGATCGTAATGTCGCGGTACAGCTTGTCCCGAGGCTCCAGATAATGCGTATTGCCGGTCGCGATGACCGGCTTGCCGAGCCGTTCGCCGATGGCGACGATCTTGCGCAGCGACTGCTCGAGCTCCGCCCTGCTGCCGACAAGCCCTTTGTCCAGCAGGTGCATGTAAAAATCGAGCGGCTGAATCTCGAGAATGTCGTAAAATTGCGCGACCTCGGCAGCCTCTTCCTCCGACTTGTTCAGCACCGCTTCGTAAAATTCGCCCTTCTCGCAGCCCGAGACGACGAGCAGCCCTTCCCGATGCTCGATCAGCTTGCTACGGGGAATGCAGGCGACGCGGTGAAAATAGTCCGTATGCGACAGCGAGATGAGCTTGTACAGGTTCTTCTTGCCGGTCGCGTTCAGCATGTAGATGCAACAGTGGAACGGACGGGTCGTTTTCCAGCTGTTCTCGTTCACCTCGTTGAGGCGCGCCATCCGGGTAATGCCGCGGGTCTGCGCGTCCTTCAGCAGCCCCTCCAGCACGCCGGCCAGGGCGATCGTGTCGTCGATGGCGCGGTGATGGTTTTCGAGACTGACCTTATACAGGTTCGCCAGCGTGTTGAGCCGGTGGTTTTTCATCGACGGATGCAAATACCGGGCCAGTTCCAGCGTATCCAGGACGGGGTTCGTCGGCTGCGGCAGTCCGAGCTGCTTGCAGTTGTGCTGAATGAAGCCGATATCGAAGCGGGCGTTGTGCGCGACCAGCACGGCGTCGCCCGCGAATTCGAGAAACTCGGTCAGCTTCGGCTCGAGCTCCGGAGCGCCCGCGACCATCTCGTCCGTGATGCTCGTGAGCTGCTGAATGTTGTACGGAATCGGCTCGTGCGGATCGATGAACGTGGAAAAGCGTCCGATCTCCCTGCCTTCCTTCACTTTGACGCCCGCAAGCTCGATGATCTTGTTGGCCGTGACCGACAGGCCGGTCGTCTCGATGTCGAATACGACGAACGTCTCTTCCGCGAGCACGGTGTCGCGGGCGTTCAGCACGATGTCGACCGCGTCGTTTACGACGTTGGCTTCCACGCCGTAGATCATCTTGATGCCGTTTTTCTTGGCGGCCTTCGCGGCTTCGGGAAAGCATTGCACGTTCGCGTGGTCGGTGACCGCGATCGCCTTGTGCCCCCACTTGGCCGCCGTCTTGATATAGGCGTCGACCGGCGCGATCGCGTCCATCGTGCTCATGGACGTGTGCAGGTGGAACTCGACGCGCTTGTCGCCCGACTCGTCCTTGCGCGGCTTCGGACCATTGATCTCCTTGAGGTCGCTCGGCATCATGACGAGCTCCGGCGGGTTGAGGAAGCGGTCGTATTCGACGCGCCCGCGGAGCTTCACCCATTTGCCGTTCGCGAGCAGGTTCAGCATTTTGACGTCTTCCTTCGTCTTGCCGAACATCTTGACGGTGAGCGAATCCGTGTAGTCGGTCACGTGGAACTGATAAAGCGTGTTGCCGTTGCGCAGCTCCTTGACCTCCAGGCCGAACACCGTGCCCTGCACCGTCGCTTTCTTTTCTTCCTCCTGGATGTTCTGGATCGGCACCGCATCGTCTTTGATCTCGTAGCCGTGCTGGAGCGTCTGCGGCGCTTCTCCGCCCGAATCCTCCGGCGGCGCCTCCTCGGGCATGCTCTCCATCAGCTTGCGGACGTGCATCCGCTCCTCCTCGAGCTGCCGCTGCATGAACGCCTCGACGGCCTCCTGCTGCTTCTCGCCTACGGCGAGCTTGATGCGGCAGGCACGGCCGAACCGCTCCTCGAAAAACTTGGCCGCGTACGTGTCGACGGTCTTCTTGCGCGCCATTTCCAGGCTCGCCTCGTTCAGCATGAACAGCGTCAACAGTTCGCCTTCCGTCTCGGGCCTTGCTTTGCCCAGCCAGCCGTTGACCGAAGCGAACTCGCTTTGCATCCACTCGACGAACAGCGGCCAATAATGCAGCAGCAGCTCGCCCGTGGCGATCGTCTCCGCGTAACGAACGCACATTTCGATCTGCGCGAGGTGACCGAGCTTGTCCCTGACGCGGCTGTGAAAACCGGCATAGACCGGCGGCGGCAGCAGCGATTCCTTGACGAAGTGGAAGCGCCAGCTGCGGTTCGCCTTGCTCACTTCGACTCTCTCTATGTAACCGTCGCGGAAATGGGCGTCGATCCAGTCGCCCGGTATCTCCGCTTGCGCCAGCAGCAGTTCGAACCTTTTCCTCTGATCGGGCTTCGGCAACATATTCGAAAGATTCATCCCTTTCAACAACAAAAGCCCCCCGACCGCGCTCCCGCAAGGCGAATGCCTGCGGCAGTTAAAGTCGGGAAGCTTTCTGTTCTCGTACTTGTTCTATTATTCTACCTGATAGACTTTGCGGCAGCAATAGTCAAAGAACGACATTCCGGGGACGATCAGGCGTTGTTCGCGGGGCCGACCGTCGATATCGGCGCTCCGCCCGCATGAAGACTGCTTTCCGCGGCCTCCAGAAACCGGATGATCGCCAGCGTCTCTTCGAGCGGAACCGGCGCGACGCCAGAGTCGAAAAAGGAAACCGCGTCCGCCACCAGTCCCGCATAATGCATGTTGAAGTCGGACGAGATCGGAAGCGGCATGCGCGCATCCCCGCTCCGGACTTCGGCCTCGTAACTGTAGCCCGCCTCCGGCCGCCTGCAGATGGCCGTGCCCGTCCGGCCGCCCTCCCACTCGCCGACGATGCGGTCGCATTCGTCGCAGCGCTCGGTCCTGACGGACAGGCAGTCCGGCCCGAGCAGCGTGAAAAGCATCTCGGCGAGATGAATGCCGTACCAATAGTAGACCGACTGCGTCGGCTCGATATGAATCGGACCGCTGACGGTCGCTTCGAGTACAGGCGTCCCTGACGCCCAGACGCGCCGCATGGCTTCCTGCACGGCGTAACGGAGGGCGGAAACGCTGAAAACCGGGACGCCGTGCGTCCGGGCAAGCGCCTCGACCTCCGCGGCGCCCCGTCCGGAAATGGCCAGCGGCTTGTCGATAAAGACGGGTTTGCCGTACGGCGCAATGCGCCCGAACAGTTCGGTGCGCGACCGGCCGTCGATCGACAGCAGCATCAGCGCGTCGCAGGACGCCGCAACCGCCTCCGGCGACGCCGCGCGAACGACGCCAAGCTCGGACGCTAGACGTTCCATGATCGCGTCGACGCGCGACGCGCTGAGCGGAAAATCCGGCGAACCGCCCGGCCAGGCGGTCGTCACGCGGTAACCGGGCACGTGCAGCGGGCGGCTCGGGTCGTTCAACAGCTCTGCGAACGCCGTCGCGTGGGAGGAATCGGTACCGATCAGCCCGATCGTTCGAAACTTCATCGGGCGTCGCCTCCTTCCGCTTGCGAGCCGGATGCGAGCGGTCCTTCTTCCAGCCTGCGCGCCGCGATGCCGGCTAGCAGCGCCGCGCCGAGCGGCAGGCAGTCCTCGTTCAGCTCGAAGCGGGGATGGTGCAGGCCGAATGCGCGCTCCGCATGTTCGGTCGGACCCGAGCCCAGCCAGAAGAAGCAGCCGGGGACATGCTTCAGATATTCGGAAAAGTCCTCGCCGGCAAGCGTCGGAACGGCTTCGAGCCTTCTGCCCGGCCCCGCCACCGCGTCGATCGCCGCGCCGACGCGGCTGGCCGCTTCGGGATGGTTGACCAATACTTGCGTCTGGCGTATATAAGCGACGCCCGCACGGCAGCGGTAGCCGTCCGCGATTCGCGTCACGATCCGCTCGATGCTTTCCGGCAATCGCTCCCTCACGTCGGGGTCGAACGCCCGGACGGTGCCCGTCATTTTGCAGACGGACGGAATCACGTTGTTAGCGTCTCCCCCCGTGGATGCTGCCGATCGTTACGACGACGGGTTCGAACGGCGACGTCTCGCGGGAGACCAGGCTCTGCAGCGACATGACGATCGCGCTGGCGCAAACGATCGGATCGATGCCTTGATCGGGAATGGCGCCGTGTGCGCCCTTGCCCTCGATCTCGATCTCGATCCGGTCGACCGAGCCCATCAGCGGACCGGGACGAACGGACGCAAAGCCCGCGGACAGCGTCGGCAGGTTGTGAAGACCGTAGATCTCGCCGACGCCCTCCAGCACGCCTTCGCGAATCATCGCCTTCGCGCCCGCGTTGATCTCTTCAGCGGATTGAAATATAAGCCTGACCGTGCCTTTCAGCGTCGACCGGCTCCGGACCAGCAGCTCGGCGGCTCCGAGCAGCATCGCGGTGTGCGCGTCGTGCCCGCAGGCATGCATCGCGCCGGGCCGCTCGCTGGCGAACGGCAGTCCCGTCTCTTCGGCGATCGGCAGCGCGTCCATGTCGGCGCGGAGCGCGATCGTCGGCCCCGCCGCGTCGCCGACGATATCGGCGACGACCCCATGCCCGCCGAAGCCCGTGCGGCACGTCAATCCGAGCCGGGCGAGCCGATCGGCGACGAGACGCGCCGTCTCGCGTTCCTCGAAGCTGAGCTCGGGAAAACGGTGCAGCTGTCGTCTTACGGCGATCAGGTCGTCCGTCAGCGGCGCCGCCGCGCCGTTCCAATCGATCGGGTTCGCGCTCATGACCGGCCGCCTTTCTTGCGAAGGTCGCTTAAGATCGCTTTGCCCGTAGGCGTCTGGGCAAGTCCGCCCTTCGCCGTCTCCCGGTGCGCCTCGGGCATGGCCGCGCCGATATCCTTCATGACGCCGATGACTTCATCCGACGGAATGACGCTGCGCACGCCGGCCAGCGCCATATCGGCCGCCGCGAGCGCCGTCACCGCGCCGAAGCCGTTGCGTACGATGCACGGAATCTCGACGAGGCCGCCGACCGGATCGCAGATGAGGCCAAGCGAATTTTTGAGCGCGAGCCCGACCGCATGGACGGCTTGCTCCGGCGTGCCGCCGCGCAGCTCCGTCAGCGCGCCGGCCGCCATGCCGACCGCGGACCCGACCTCGGCCTGGCAGCCGCCCTCCGCGCCGGAAATGAACGACTGATTGGCGATGACGTAGCCGATCGCGCCGGCCGCGAACAAGGCTTCGACCATCCGGTCGTCGGTCCAGCCGAACCGCTCCTGCGTGCTGACGAACACGCCCGGAATGATGCCGCAGGAGCCGGCGGTCGGCGTGGCGATGATGCGCCCCATCGAGGCGTTGACCTCGGATACGCCGAGCGCATAAGCGAGCGCCGCGCTCGCTTCGTCGCCGAGCGCCGTTCCCCCCGAGCTCGCGGTGCGCCATCACCCGCTTCGCGTCTCCGCCCGTCAGCCCGCTTCGCGATTTCGTGTCTTCCGTCGTGCCTTTTCGCACCGCTTCCTTCATGATCTGATAGTAGCCGGCCATCTGGCCGAAGACCGCTTCCTCCGATTGATCCGATTCCCGGACCTGCTCCTCGATCATGTAGCGGCCGATCGTCTTGTTCGCTGCCCGGCATTGCGCCGACAGCTCCGCGAGCGTGGCGAATCTCATCCTTGCCCCTCCCCCTCGTTCAGATCGATGAGTCGAACCCGCTCGACCTGCGGAAGCGCCTGAAGCTCGCGTCTCACCTCCGGCGGCACCGCCTGGTCCATCTCCATGACGGTCAGGGCGCGGCCGCTTCTGCTCTGGCGGTCCACTTCCATCGCCCGGATGTTCAGGCCTACCCGTCCCACGATCAACGCCATCGCGGCGACGGTGCCCGCCATGTCCTGGTGGTTGACGAGCAGCGTCGGACAGTCCGCGCCGAACTTGACGTCGAAGCCGTCCACGTTCACGATCTCGACGTTGCCCCCGCCGATCGAGCATCCGATCATCGTCGTTTCTTGCTCCCCCCATGCGCAGCGCGAACCGGACCGTATTGGGGTGACCGCCGGGCCGAAGCTCCGTGCCGAAGCGCAGCCGCATCCCGGCCGCCTCGGCCAACGCGATCGATTCGCGTATCCGGACGTCGTCCGGCGCGCAGCCGAGCAGACCGGCGGTCACCGCAAGATCGGTGCCGTGACCGCTGTACGTTTCCGCGAACGAACCCGAAAAGACGATATGCGCTTCGTCCGGCCGGCCCCCGAGCGCCTGGCGCGCCGCAAGTCCAAGCCTCGCGGCGCCCGCCGTATGCGAGCTGGAGGGGCCGATCATACTGGGACCCATAATGGAAAACACGTCTTTAAATCGCATGTCCGCCCCTCTCCCTTCGCACCGTCGATCTGCGAGTTAACGTTCCTGCAGCCATTCTTCCAGATGCGCCGCGACGAAGGCGTCGTCGTTCAGATCCGGATACTGCGCGTATACGCGGTCGATCTCCTCCGATTGGCCCGGCGACAGCTCTTCGTGCGGGTTGAGACACCAGGTGCCTTGAAGCAAGCCTTGGCGGCGCAGCACCTCGTGAATGCCGGGAATGCACCCCGCGAATTGATGCGAAGGATCGAAAAATGCGGCGTTGGCGTCGGTTACCTGGATATTGCGGACGAACCATTCCTTCGCGATCGCAGGCGCTCTTCTTGCCGTCTTGATCTCTTCGAGAAGCGCGACCGCCTTGTGCGTCCATACCGCCCAGTGGCCCAACAGACCGCCGACGACCTGCTTTTCGACCGTATGGCCGTCGATCGCAAAACGGTACGTCGTGAACAGGTCCGCGACGATGTTGTCGTCGTTGCCGGTGTAAAGCGCGATCTCGTCCTTGCGGGACGAGTGGCAGACGGCGCGGGCGACATCCAGCGACTGGTAACGGTTGAACGGCGCCATCTTGATCGCGACGACGTTCGGGATGTCGGCGAAGGCGCGCCAGAATTCGTAAGTGAAAATCCGTCCGCCGACCGACGGCTGCAGGTAGAAGCCGATGACCGGCATGACTGCGGCAACCTGCCTCGTCCGCTCGAGCAGCGCTTCCTCCGTCAGTTGTCCGAGTCCGCCCATGCTGAGCAGCACCGCGTCGTAGCCCAGCTTAAGCGCCGTCGCCGTCTCGCTTAGCGCTTGCTCAACGGGACCGCACACGCCGGCAACCTTGATGAACGGGCGGGAAGGCGCGGCCTTGTCGACTTCCTCCGCCGCCATGCGCAGCACGGTCTCGTACAGATCGTGCTCCGGATCGCGAATCTCGAACTGCGTCGAATGAACGCCGACGGCGACGCCGCCCGCGCCCGAGGCGACGTAATAGCGCGTCAGCGCCCGCTGCCGCCGCTCGTCGAGCTTGCGGTCCGCATCGAGCGCAAGCGGATGAGCGGGGATAACCAGGCCGTCCTGCAGCGCCGCGTTCAGCGCATCCGGCAAATATACGGTCGCCATTAGAATTTCCCCTTTCGTTCCTGGAAGTGCGTCGGCTTGTTCCAAGTCGCGCCGCCCTGCAGCACCCATTCCGCCGTCCAATCGATCATCTGCAGCAGCGAGACGCCCGGATAGCCGAACAGCTGGTGGGACTTCGAAGCATTGTTCAGCAGCGCCGTCTCGGATTCCTTGCCCTCGAACGTCGCTTCCTTGCCGATTCGCTTGGACAGTTGACCTGCCGCCCATCTGATGGACATCGTCTCGGGTCCGGTCACGTTCAGAATCGCCGGCGGACTCGAAGCGATCGACAGGCCGCGCAGCGCCATCGCGTTGGCGTCGCCTTGCCAGATAACGTTCGCATAGCCGGTCGTCAGGTCGATCGGACGCTCTTCGTTGATCGCCCGCGCCAGCTCCAGCAGCACGCCGTACCGCATGTCGATCGCGTAGTTCAGCCTGAACATCGTCATCGGCGTGCCGTACTTGTGCGAGTGGTATTCGAAAATCCGTTCTCTCCCCAGCGTCGATTGGGCGTATTCGCCGAGCGGCTCCGGCGCGACGGATTCGTCAGCGCCGCCGCCGCCGACCGGAACGAACGGATAAATGTTGCCCGAAGAAAAGACGACGATTCGCGAATCTTTGTATTTTTCCGCGACGCGCCCGGGCAAATACGTGTTCATCGCCCATGTGAAATGCTCGCGGCCCGTCGTGCCGAACTTGTTGCCCGCCATATAGATGACGTTCGCCGTGTTCGGCAGCGCCTTCAGCGCCTCGTCGTCGAGCAGCTCGCACGAGATCGTCTCGACCCCTGCGCTCTCCAGCTCCTGCCGCGTCTCGCTGCTGCTGAAGCGCGATACGCCGATGACGCGCTTGCGCAGTCCGCCGGCGCGTACGGCATTGGCGGCCAGCCTGGCCAGGCTCGGGCCCATTTTGCCGCCGACGCCGAGCACGACGATGTCCCCGTCGATCGCCGACAGCTCTTTGATTAGCGCCTCCGACGGTTCGGCCAGCTTTGCTTCCAGTTGTTCGATCGTATGCATGAGACCAGTCTCCTCTCGACTTGTACCTGATCCCATCATACGTGCGATCTTCATATAAAGACAGGTCCATTTATCGTCTTTAAATAATCGGAACAATGGCTTCGCCTGCCTAAGCAGACCCAGACATCGTTATAAATAATGATCCGCAAGAAAGGAAAAGCGATAAACCTGGCGCGGTCTGCCCTTCGGCATTTTTTCCATGCCGGCGACGCCGACCAGTCCCGCGTCCGCCCATTGGAGGAGCAGCCGATGCGCGCTGCGCACCGTCACGTTAAGCATCGCCGCCAGCTCGTGAACCTGGTAGTCGTACTTGCCGTGGCGGGACATATAGGCGAGCAGCTTGCTCAAATAGGCGCCCGTCATTCCCGCCTCCTCGGCCCGGCGCAGCAGCTGCGGATCGAGCGGCGCCATGATCGACGCGACCGGATCGGCCATCTCCAAAGGCCCGATAAGCGTTCGATCCTCGCGTACGATAAAACAGGCGTTGCCCCCCGCCGCTACCGATTTGCGAAGCGCGCTCCGCGCGTTCGATCCGGCCTCGCTGGCCGTCGCTCCGAAGCCGATGCCGATGCTGAGCGAAATGCCGTACGACAAATTGGCATCCTTGGCGAGCGGGATCGTCTTGTAGCCGCCCGTCTCCCGCTCGAAAATGCCGCGGGTCGTAAAAAACAAATATTCGTCGCCGCCGACCGACGTTAAATAGCCGTCCAACGATTCGACGTAGTCGAGCACCATCCGGTGAATGTCCAGCTTGAGCTTCTGAATCCCGTGCTCGCTCGCGCTCCGCTGGACGAGCTTGCCGAACTCGTCGACCGTGACCATGCCGACGACGATCTGCGACTCCTTGCCCTTGCGGGACTCGGTCGACAGCAGCGCGCGTTCGAGCGTGACGATGATATCCTCGTCGGAAGGGAGCAGCAGCGCGTGCGGAATGCCCGTCCGCGCCAGCTCTTCCGCGACCCGCTCGACGCCGGTGAAGGCGAATACGCAATCGTGCGCGGCGGCGATCTTGCGGTGATGGGCGATCAGCTTGTCAGGCGCAGCGTACGAAGGACCGTCGTATACGGCAACCGTCAATTCATCGAGCGACAGGTCCCGCAGCGTCCGCATCGTCATCGTCTTGGTCAGCGAATCGACGGATAGAACGGCCTCCGTCCCCAGCCGCCCTGCCCGCTGCGCTTCGAACAATGCCTTGTACAAGCCCGCCCCCGTCAGCGGAACGTGATGCACCGGTACGGCAACCGGCTTTTTCTCCTTAAGCAGCCGCTGCGGCGCAGGCCCGGATAGCAGCAGCGCCTCTACCTCGTCTTCGAGCGCGGCCGCCGTATCGGGCGCCTCCTGCTCCTGCCCGACCACCCGGACGACCGGCTCGAACGATGGGAACGCATTCAAAACTCTCAGTACGCGCGAAACGACGGACGCCGTCCCCACGATTCCGATCTTGATGTGCATCCGGTATTCCTCCTGTGAAAAAGACCCCCCGAAGCGGCGCTGTCGGGAGTCCTTGGTTGTTGGCGAAATCTCGCTTAGTACGCTCTCGCGAATACGACCGTATGCGCCGCCGGCTTGCCGCAGCACAGGCACGCGGTCTTCGTCGTCTGGGGCTCGAACGGGATGTTGCGGCTCGTCGCGCCGGTCTCTTCCTTCACCTTGCTCTCGCAGGCGTCGTCCCCGCACCAGCCTGCGTAGGCGAAGCCGCGCTTCTCTTCGAAAGCGGCCTTGAGCTGGTCGAGCGTCTCGACGTCGAACAGATGCGACTCGCGGAATGCGAGAGCGCGCTCGTACATCTGCGCGTGAACCTCTTCGAGCATCTCGGCCACGGAAGCCGCCAGACGATCGAGCGGCACCTGCTTCTTCTCGCCCGACACGCGGGAGACGAGCACGCAGACGCCGTTCTCCAGGTCGCGCGGCCCGAGCTCGAGACGGATCGGAATGCCGCGCATCTCGTATTCGTTGAACTTCCAGCCCGGCGATACGTCGGAGCGATCGTCCACGCGGACGCGGATGCCCGCTTTTTTCAGTTCGGCGAACAACTCGTCCGTCTTGGCGATGACCGTCTCGCGCGTCTTGGGCGGACCGATCGGAATCATGATGACCTGCGTGGGCGCCACCTTCGGCGGCAGCACGAGTCCGCGGTCGTCGCCGTGAACCATGATCAGCGCGCCGATCAGGCGCGTGCTGACGCCCCAGGACGTCGTGTGGCAATATTCCTGGGTGTTCTCGCGGCTCAAGTACTTGATGTCGAACGCGACCGCGAACTTGGTGCCAAGATAATGCGAGGTGCCGGCCTGCACGGCGCGTCCGTCCTTCATCATCGCCTCGATCGAGTACGTGTCGACGGCGCCCGCGAAGCGCTCCGAAGGCGTCTTCTGGCCCTTGATGACCGGAATCGCCAGCACGCTCTCCACGAAGTCGGTGTAAACGTCCAGCATCTGCATCGTCTCGCGGCGGGCGTCCGCCTCGTCTTCGTGCGCCGTATGCCCTTCCTGCCACAGGAACTCGCTCGTCCGCAGGAACGGCATCGTCCGCTTTTCCCAGCGAAACACGTTCGCCCATTGGTTGATGAGCAGCGGCAGATCGCGGTACGAATTAATCCACTTGGCGTACATATGCCCAAACATCGTTTCCGACGTCGGCCGCACGGCCAATCTTTCCTCCAAAATCTCGCCGCCCGCTTCCGTTACCATCGGCAGCTCCGGGTTAAAGCCCTCGACGTGCTCCTTTTCCTTCTGGAAAAAGCTCTCCGGAATGAGAAGCGGGAAATACGCGTTGCGGTGCCCCGTCTCCTTGAAGCGACGGTCCAGATCGCGCTGAATGTTTTCCCACAGTTCGTAGCCCTCGGGACGGAATACGATGCAGCCGCGCACCGGCGAATAGTCCATGAGCTCGGCTTTTTTTGATGACATCGATATACCAGCGGCTGAAGTCCTCGGCCTGCGGCGTTATTTCGGTTACGAATCCTTTATCCTTAGACATAAGCTCCCCTGCCTCTGACAACCTGATATTTAGCCTTTTACCAATCTGAGAATATCGTTGTACGTGACGACGACCATGAGCAGCATCAGTGCGGCAAAACCGATAAAGTGCACGAGGCTCTCGCGGTTCGGATCGACCGGACGGCCGCGGATCGCCTCGATGCCGATGAACAGCAGCCGGCTGCCGTCGAGCGCCGGAATCGGCAGCAGGTTAAAAATGCCGAGGTAAAGACTAAGAATCGCGCCCCACCACGTCAGCTGCGTGACGCCCTGCTTGGCGATCTCTACGGTCACCTGCGCCGTGCCGACCGGTCCGTTGAGCTCTTCGAGCTTGACTTCGCCGAATATGATCTTGCGGAAGCCGTCGAAAATTTTCTTCGTGCTGTCGACCATCGCATGGCCCGCCAGCGAAAACGTCTCTCCGAAGCCCGGATGACGCATCTCTGGCGCCATGACGATGCCGACCTTGCCCGTATCCGCATTCGGCGTGACCGTTAATTTCATTTGCTGCCCGTCCCGGTTCACGATCCAGTCCATCGGCTTGCCGGCGCTGCCCGTGATCGCCTGAGACAGCTTCTGGCTGTCTCCCTCGACGGCGATGCCGTTAACGGAGACGACCAGATCTCCTTTTTGAAGACCGGCAGCCTTGGCCGCGCCGTCGGCGGTCACTTCGTTGATGAAAATTTTCGTATTCGGTTCGACCGCGACGCCGTACGACTGGAAAAAGACGGCGAACAGCACGAAAGCCAAAATGAAGTTCATCAGCGGTCCGGCGAAAATGGTCATCGCCTTCTTGCCGGTCGAAGCGCTGCCGAACTGACGGTCGAGCGGCGCGATCTGCGTGTCCCTGCCCTTTGCGACGATGAGCGCCTGCGGATGTACGTCGAACCGCTGCACGTCGCCGTCCACGTCCAGCGTCAGGTACAAATGGCGCTCGAGATCGATCGCGGTGACTTCGCCCCGCAAAATCTGGGTGCGCTCGTCAAGACGGTCGAGATAGATGCGGGTGATCTTGTCGTCCTTGATCCGGACGCCTACCGTATGCCCCGCCTGCACGTCGACGACCTCCGGATCTTCGCCCGCCATCCGCACGAAGCCGCCGATCGGCAGCAGCCGAAGCGTGAACCGGCTCTCCCCCGCGCTTGATCGAGAACAGCTTCGGGCCGAACCCGATCGCAAACTCCCGCACGAGCACGCCCGCCCGCTTGGCAAAGTAAAAGTGTCCGAACTCGTGTATCGAGACGAGCACGAAAAAGACGAGAACCGTTAAAAAAAACAACCTGTACCATCTCCATGCAAGCAACCCTCCGTCCGCCTAACGGCTGTCCTTAGATTAACATTATTCGCCGAGGCGATACAAGAGAATACGGGCGTTGCGAAAGGTCGTTGCTATTTGCGCCACCGGGCCGCCGCATCCCGCGCCCGCCCGTCCGCGAAAGCGATCTCTTCGAGATCGGGCTCCGGGATCGCCTCGTGCGCGGCGAGCGCCGAGGCGATGATGTCTTCGATCGCCAGGAACGGAATCTCGCGGTTCAGGAAGCGCGCGACGGCGACCTCGTTCGCCGCGTTGAATACGGTCGGCGCGGTCCCTCCGGCTCTCCCCGCCTCGTAGGCCATCTTCAGGCAAGGATAGCGAGCGAAGTCCATGTCTTTGAAATGGAGCGTGCCTGCCCGCAACAGATCGAGCGGTGACGCGGGCGACGGACGACGCTCCGGATAGGTGAGCGCGTATTGGATCGGCACGCGCATGTCCGGATTGCCGAGCTGCGCCATGACGCTCGTATCGACGAATTCGACCATCGAATGCACGATGCTCTCCGGATGAAGCATGACGTCGATCCGGTCGTACGGAAGATCGAACAGCCAGTGAGCTTCGATCACTTCGAGCCCCTTGTTCGCCATCGTCGCCGAGTCGATCGTAATCTTCGCGCCCATCGACCAGTTCGGGTGCTTCAGCGCGTCCTCGACCGTCACGCCGGCGAGCTCGCCCCGGCCGCGGTCGCGGAAGCTTCCGCCGGAAGCGGTAATGACGAGGCGCCGTATCGTGCCGCGATCTTCGCCGTTCAGGCATTGAAAGATCGCGGAATGCTCGCTGTCGATCGGGAGAAGCGGAACGCCGCGCTCCGCCGCCCTGCGCATGACGATATGACCGGCCGTGACCAGCGTCTCCTTATTGGCCAAACCGATCGTCGCGCCGGCATCGATCGCGGCCAGCGTGGACTTCAAGCCGAGGCTGCCCAATAGCGCGCATACGACATAGTCCGCGCCGGCGCCGGCCGCGGCTTCGATCAAGCCTTCTTCGCCCCAGACGAGCTTCGTGCCGGCAGGCAGGTCCCCCCCTGATCTTGTCGGCCAGCGCCTTCGACCCGATCGAGACGAGCTTGGGCCGGAACCGACGGGCTTGTTCGAGCAATTGCTCGTGGCGCGTTCCGGCCGCCAGACTGACGACCTCATAGGCGTCCGGTTCCCGCGATACGACGTCAAGCGTCTGGGTCCCGATCGAGCCGGTGCTGCCGAGCACCGCTACTTTCTTTTTCAAGCCGTTCCCTCCGTTATGTATGGCTAGGATGCATGTGCAAGCCGTCCCGGCGCCAAGCGAATGCATCGGCTATGGTTCGCCGCTCAGATCAACCCGAGCAAATGAATGAGCGGGAAGACGATCAGCCAGCTGTCCGTGCGATCGAGCACGCCGCCGTGCCCGGGGAGCAGACTTCCCGAGTCCTTTACCCCGCGCAGCCGCTTGTAGGCGGATTGGATCAAATCGCCGAGCTGTCCGGCAACCGCCGCGGCGATCGCGACGGCGATCGCGGTTCCGTAACCGATCCAGTCCGGCCACGCAACGGCGAACACGAGCGATACGAGCAGCGCGATGACAAGGCCGCCCAGCGCGCCCTCGACCGTCTTGTTCGGACTGATCGAAGGCCAAAGCTTCGTTCTGCCGATCGCCTTGCCGACGAAGTACGCGCCTGCGTCCGAAGCCCAGATGCAAAAAAAAGACGAGCAGCGGCCAGAACATGCCGTGGGGCATCTCGCGGGTCAGGGCCATGTAGCGAAACCCGAGTCCGATATAAAATGCGCCGACGAACAGCAGCGCCGATTGATCGAGCGTGATCTTGTTTTTGCTGAAAACGGTCGCCGACAACAGCGCGAACATGAGTACCCAGCAGACCGCTTCGACACTCGGCGTCGACCAGCCGAAAGGCAGGCGCGGCAGGGCAAGCACGAGCGCAGCGGCAAAGCCGAGGAGCACGTCCGGACGGTTCGCCGGCAGCTTGTTGAGCTTGACGAATTCATGATAACCGATAAGCGCGAGCGCTGCGAGCATGAGCGAATAGTACCAGCCGCCCAGTGCCAGCAAAGCTAAAAACGCGGCGCCGGCGACGACGCCCGTCACGATCCGTTGCCCCATCGCCTTAAATCCCTCCGTAGCGGCGCGCGCGCCGCTGGTACTCGCGAATCGCATCGTGAAAATGCGATTCGGAAAATTCCGGCCAATACACGTCCGTAAACCAAAATTCGCTGTAAGCCAGCTGCCAAAGCATAAAATTGCTAAGACGAAGCTCGCCGCTGGTGCGAATGAGCAGATCCGGATCGGGCAGGTCTCCGCTGAGCAAAGACTGCTGGAACGTTTGCTCGTCGATCTCGTCCGGCGTCAGCTCGCCTGCCGCTGCGCGCTTCGCGATCGTCCTGGCCGCTTCAACGATTTCCATCCGGCTCCCGTAATTAAGCGCAAAGTTAAGGACGAGGCCCGTATTGTCGGCCGTGCGCCGAACCGCCTCTTCGATCGCGTCGAGCGTGAAGTCGGGCAGCAGATCCCGGACGCCCATCATCTTGACTTGCACGTTGTTGCGAATCAGATCCTCGAGCTCGATCGACAGAAACTCTTGCGGAAGCTTCATCAGAAAATCGACTTCCGCTTTGGGCCGCTTCCAATTTTCCGTCGAAAACGCGTACATCGTCAAATATTCCACGCCCAGACGGTCCGCGGCCTGGGTGATGCGTTTGACGGCTTTCATGCCGCTATGGTGTCCCGCCACTCGCGGCAGTCCGCGGGCTTTGGCCCAGCGTCCGTTGCCGTCCATGATGATGGCCACGTGCCGGGGAATTCGGCCTTCCTTCAGCAACTCTTCGGACGCGTGGGACTGCGAGCTTCCCGCTCGGCTTTGCCCGCCGTCCTCCCGTTTGCCGAACAGACCGCCTAAGAATCGATTGCTCATGGCTGTTCCCCCTGGATCTGGCGACCATTAAATAGCCCCACCGAGTGGGGCTTCGCGTTTGGGCCTGACTGAAGTTCGCATGGGAGGCTCCCCAAAATTCAACGAACCCCACCTTTCGGAGGGGCCGGTCGGGAACTTACACTTCCATGATCTCTTTTTCTTTGGCGGCCAATATTTTGTCCACCTCGGCGACGAAACGGTCCGTCGACTTCTGGATATCGTCCTGATGGCGGCGCGATTCGTCTTCGGAGATCTCGCCCTTTTCCTTCTTCTTGATATCGTCGTTGGCGTCGCGGCGAATGTTCCGAATGGCGACCTTCGCTTCTTCGCCGAATTTCTTGGTCGACTTGGCGAGATCGGCGCGACGCTCTTCGGTCAACGGCGGGATGTTCAGCCGAATGATCGTGCCGTCGTTCGCGGGAGTCAGTCCGACATCCGACTTGAGTATCGCTTTTTCGATCGCGGCCAGCGCCGACTTGTCCCATGGCTGGATAATAAGCGTGCGGGAATCCGGCGTATTGATCGTGCCGAGCTGGTTGACCGGCGTGAGCGCGCCGTAATACTCGGCTTGCACGCGGTCGAGCATCGCTGCGGATGCGCGTCCGGCGCGAAGCGTAGACAGGTCGCGGCGCAGCGCGGCCAGCGCTTTTTCCATTCGTTCTTCTGCGTTTTTCTTGATCGTTTGAGGCACTTAATTCACGCTCCCCTTGACGATTGTTCCGATTTTCTCGCCCAATACCGCGCGTTTGATGTTGCCCGGCTCGGTAATCGCGAAGACGAGAAGCGGAATGTTGTTGTCCATGCAAAGCGAGGACGCCGTCGAATCCATGACGCCCAAATTTTTGTTAAGCACGTCCAGATACGTCAACTGCTCGTACTTCTCAGCCGTCGGGTCCTTGAACGGATCGGCGCTGTACACGCCGTCGACCTTGTTTTTGGCCATGAGGATGACTTCGGCTTCGATCTCGGCCGCTCTAAGCGCGGCCGTCGTATCGGTGGAGAAAAACGGATTGCCCGTTCCCGATGCGAAGATGACGACGCGTCCCTTCTCAAGATGGCGAATCGCCCGGCGGCGAATGTACGGCTCCGCGATTTGCTGCATGGCAATGGAGGATTGTACGCGAGTCGGCACATCGATCTGTTCCAGCGCGTCCTGCAAGGCAAGCGAATTCATCACTGTCGCCAGCATCCCCATGTAGTCGGCCGTCGCGCGATCGATGCCCTTCTGGCTGCCCGAGATGCCTCGCCAGATGTTGCCGCCTCCGCATACGATGGCGACTTCTACGCCAAGCGCCACGACTTCCTTGATTTGTTCGGCGATCGAGACGATCGTCGTTGCGTCGATCCCGTAACCGGTCGATCCGGACAACGACTCTCCGCTTACCTTCAACACCACGCGTTTGTAGACGGGTCGATTCAACGTTAGTACCTCCACCATGGTCGATTTCTTTAGGGGAAACGAGCTCCCCCGCACTACCTTAATCGTTTAGCGCTCTTTAAAAAAAGGGAACACCGCGTGTCCCCCCCGACATTTCGATTAAACTTTGACTTGCGCCATAACTTCTTCGACGAAGTTGTCTTGCTTCTTCTCAAGACCTTCGCCAAGCTCGAAGCGAACGAAGCGGCGGATCGAGATTTGTTCGCCGATCGTGGAGATTTTTTCGTTGAGCAGCGTTTGGATCGTCTTGTCCGGATCTTTGACGAACGATTGCTCGAGCAGTACGTTTTCTTCGTAGTACTTGTTCAGACGGCCTTCGACGATCTTTTCGACGATTTTCTCCGGCTTGCCTTCGTTCAGCGCCTGGTTGCGAAGAATCTCGGCTTCCTTGTCCAGGTCGGCTTGTTGAACTTCTTCGCGGCGGACGACGAGCGGGTTAGCGGCAGCGATATGCATCGCGATGTCGCGCACCAGTTCCTTGAACTGATCGGTCATGGCAACGAAGTCGGTCTCGCAGTTGACTTCGACGAGCACGCCGATGCGGCCGGCGCCGTGGATGTAAGATTCTACGCGGCCTTCGGTAGCGATGCGGTCGCCCTTCTTGGCTGCAGCGGCAAGTCCCTTCTCGCGGAGCAGGTCGGCTGCCTTCGCGATGTCGCCGCCGGCTTCCTCCAGCGCCTTTTTGCAATCCAACATGCCTGCTCCCGTTCTTTCGCGAAGCGCTTTTACGTCTGCTGCGTTAACTGCCATGGGATTCCCTCCTGGTATGTGCCGCCGGACGCAAGACGCGCGGACGGCTATCGATTGGTTTATGTTTTCAAAAAAAGGGCGGTGAGAAGGTTCTCTTCTGACCACCCTTGACCTCGCAATGCTGTAAAACCGGCTGGCTTAGGCGGTCGTTTCTTCGCCTTGGCGGGATTCGACGATGGCGTCGGCCATCTTGCTCGTCAGCAGCTTAACGGCGCGGATCGCGTCGTCGTTGCCCGGAATGACGTAGTCGATCTCGTCCGGATCGCAGTTCGTGTCGACGATGCCGACGATCGGGATACCCAGCTTGCGGGCTTCTGCGACGGCGATGCGCTCCTTGCGCGGATCGATGATGAACAGCGCGTCAGGCAGTCTGCGCATATGCTTGATGCCGCCGAGGAACTTTTCGAGACGCTCTTTTTCCTTGCGAAGGATGATGACTTCCTTCTTGGGCAACACTTCGAACGTGCCGTCCTGCTCCCACTTGTCGAGCTGGTGCAGACGATCCGTACGCTTTTGAATCGTGGAGAAGTTGGTCAGCGTGCCGCCGAGCCAACGTTGGTTGATGTAGAATTGGCCGCTGCGCTCCGCTTCTTCCTTAACGGAATCCTGCGCTTGCTTCTTCGTGCCGACGAACAGCATCGTGCCGCCTTGCTCGCCGAGCTGGCGAACGAAGTTGTACGCTTCGTCGACTTTCTTGACCGTCTTTTGCAGGTCGATGATGTAGATGCCGTTCCGTTCGGTAAAGATGTACTTGTCCATCTTCGGGTTCCAGCGACGCGTTTGGTGACCGAAGTGTACGCCAGCTTCGAGAAGCTGCTTCATCGAAATAACTGCCATTTTAACTTGCACCTCCGTATGGTTTTGGATCGTGAATCTCCTCCGCCGGTTCGCGCTTTCCGCCAGAACTTCGCGCTTGCGAAGCACCGCTGACGGAATTGAACGGCGTGCGTTTTTTCACACCGTTTAACAATATAACATACGGATGGCCGGCTTGCAACACAAGCCGGCCATCCGTTCGGCGCCGCCGTTCGGAGCGGCGGCGGCCGTTTATTTGTTTTTGTCGCGCAGCAGCTCCGCGATGATCTCGTCGTACGTCACCCGGCCTTCGAACACGCTGAGACCGACCCGCATTTTGCCGCTGAACGGTTTGGCCGCCTTCACGAAGGCCGTTTTGTCGCCGATAACGCCGAGCGCCTTCAGGCCTGTCGCGACCTTGTCGAGCGAATCCCCCGGCAGCGACGTACAGGCCGAGCCGCGCTTCGGGAGACGCTCCCGATTCGGGAGGCGCAGGGGTTGGAGAGGCGCCAGGCGCAACCGTGCCCGTTGGCTTCGCGGACTCGCCGGCAGCTTGCTCCGGCTTTTCGTCCGCGGCCGCCGACGCATCAGCTTTGGCCTTCGCGGCTGCCGCGTCGAGCTGCGCCTGCGTGTACATCGGCTCGCTCAGCTTGTACATCGCGTAGCCTTCGCCTCTGGCCTGCTCCTGAAGCTGTTCGACCGTAAGCTGCACGGGCATCGCCGTGCCCTCGCTTAAATCTTCTCCGTAGTTCATCAGCTGCAGCAGGGCTGCGCCGGCCATCAAGCCGACGCCGAAGCCGACCAGCAGCGCGCGGCGCTTGTTCATGGCCGATTCGCCTCCCGCTTGGCGAGCTGCAAAATAAGCTGCACTTCGCCCTTGTTCATATTCATCGCCTTCGCCACCTGCTCCACCGAACGCCCCCGTTCGTACAGCTCCAGCAGTTGCGCGTAGCGATCGCGGATGAGCGCCGGCCTGTCGGCCGCTCCATCGTCAGGAACCGCCGAAGCTTCGTTATCGGCCGCATGATCGGCCGCATGTCCGCGAAGCGGAACGGCGTCTGCTTCCTTGCTCGCCCGTGCCGCAGAACTGCCAGCTTGTGCGTGCAAGTCATCGGCCGCCCGCACGGCTCGCCCCGCGCCTTCCGCGGATTCGCCGGCTGGCGGCCGGATATCCGGCGCCTCCGGAAGATAGATGGCGGGTTCAGGCCTTGTCGGACCAAAGCGCTCATTCGCCGCCGCCGGCTCCGCTCGGCCGTAGATATCCGCCTTCCTGTACGCGGCGGATTCCTCCATCTGGCGCTCCAGCTCGCGAATGCGCCGGCCGAGACGGCTCACCGTGTCGTCCTGTTCCCGCTTGAAGGCTGCCACCGCGTCCACGAGCTCGCGATTTTCAGTCTCCAAATCTTCGAGCAGCCTGTCGTAGGCTTCTTCATTGACCACCGAAGCTGCCTGCTCCTTCGGTTCGGGCTTCAGCCAGCCGTAACCCGCGATCGCGGCCCCGGCGATGACGAGCGTAACCCACGGATCCATGTCCAATACTCTCTCACCTTCCCGATGCTATAGCGACAGGTCGATATGATGTCCTTTGTAAGGGTGTTCGGCCTCATGCGTCTCGGTCCGCTCGCGCTCGTGCTCGTCCGCCCGCTTTTTTGGGGCGAAAGGTCTCTTTTGACGGCTTTCCTTCGGATCGTCCTCGTCCGAAATCGATTTATGTCCGGTGCCTTCCGACTTGGCGTTCCGTTTGGCGTCGCGCTCGGCGAGCTTCTGGGCCTGCGCGCCGAGCGCGGCCTGGTCGGCAGCCTGGCGCAGCTGCTGGGAAGCCTGCAGGGGCGTCAATTCGATCGAGCGAGGAATCGAGGTTTGCACGTCGAGCGGCTTATAGCTCATGGCCGTTCCCCTCCTGTCGCATTATAACAGCGTCGCCATCGCGATCTCGCCTTCTTCGTAACGGAAGGTTACGCGTTTGGCGCTATCCTTGACAAAACGCGTGTAGCGCCCGATGACGATTTTCGTACCGCCGTAGACCGTATGTAAGACATTCACCTTCGCCTGATCCGTATCCTCGAGCGTGCGCTCGATCTCGAGGATGTTCGCCTTCGCGGCCTTGAGCTCCTCGGTCACTTGTCTGCGCGTCGAATTCAGCTTGATCCGCATCGTCAATCGATCGGCGGACAGCTGGCCTGCCGCGGCAAGATGATCCAGCATGACGAGTGCCTTTTCCGTTTTATCCAAATTTTCGGACATTTGACGAACCTGCTGCCTGAGGTCAGTCAGCTCCTGCCGCAGTTCGGGCTTTAGGCCCACCTCGACGGAGGTGACCGTGGACATCGAATTGCCGATCGTGCGGGCCACGACAAGGTCTCCGGCCTGGAGCAAGCCGCCGACGACCAAGCCTTTGGCGCCTTCGCAGCGAATGCTCCGGACCGCCCGAATGTTCGAATGCATGATGCTCTGGGACACGAGCACGTCCTGTCCGGCCGTGACGTTGCTCTCCTGCACGAACGAACACTTGACGTCGACGCCCGCTTTGACGTGGCCTTTGCCCGAACCGATGATGCCGCCGGAGATCTCGATCGAGCCGTCCGACTCCAGGTCCGCGCCTTCTACGCCCCCGGTGACCCGAATGTCCCCCCGAGGCGCGGATGCGAAACCCGGTCAGCACGTTGCCGCGAATGACGACGGTGCCCACGAAGTCGATGTTGCCCGTATGATAATCGACGTCGCCGTTGATCTCGAAAACGGGAAAAACGTTCAGCTTTTCCTTGTCGGTCCACGTGACGAGTCCGTCCATCGCGGCATACATGGCCGTCTTGTCCGGATTGACGACGACGTTTTTCCCCACCTTGAAGCTTGCTTCTTTGCCTTCCTTCGGCGCGACCGTTTCTCCCGTCACCGTCGTTCCCGCAGTGCCCGGGAGCGGAGGCACCCGCGTTGCGATCAGCTGGCCCGTTTTGACGTTGGCGAGCTGTCTCATCTCCCTGTAATCGACGCTCCCGTCTTCGCGCTCCGCCGGCCTCTTCTGATCCTGCTCCTCGAACAACACCTTGACGTAGCCGTTGACGCCCGGCGTCGGCTGCAATCCGACGGCCACGACGTTGTCGGTATAAAAATACGCTTGCGGATTTTGAGCGATTCGAGCAAGCAGCTCCTGTTGAACGCCGTAACGGACGCCCGAAGCGGCAAGCAACGCCTCGAGCTGCCGAACGCTCGCCTCCTTCGCGTCTTCGATCGGCTTGATCGACAGGCTGGCCGTCATGCGGTCTTCGGAAATTTTAACCTCAAAGATCTGGCCGATCGCAAACGCCTCTTCCCCTTGCATAATAAATCCCCCCTTTCCGGTTTATTTTTGGAGCAGTTGATCTCTTTGTTTGCCGAGCGCGCCCCGCAACCGCAAAATCGCCTTCGAATGAAGCTGCGAGATCCGGGAAGGCGACAAAGACATCACCTCGGCGATCTCGCTCAGAGACAGATCCTCGTAATAAAAAAAGAGAGACGACCGTTCGCTCCTTCGGCGTGAGCTTGTCGATGCCGGCCGCGAGCGAGTCCCGTAAATAGGTCTCGTGCACTTTCGACTCCGGGCTCTGCGCCTTGTCGTCCACGAGCAGCGACATGCGCGTCTCGGCGTCTTCCTCGCGAATGGGCTCTTCGAGCGAGCCGACCGTCGCGACGGCGACCTCCTGCAGCATTTGCTGGAATTCTTTGTCCGTTATATTTAAATAGTTGCATATCTCTTCGTCGGTGGCGGAACGCAGGTTGCGCTGCTCGAGGACGGCATATGCATCTTCCATTTTTTTCGCTTTGTCCCGGACGGACCGCGGCACCCAATCGCCCTGCCTCAGCCCGTCGATGATCGATCCGCGAATGCGCCAGGAAGCGTAAGTCTCGAACTGCAGCCCCCCGCAGATGATCGAATTTTTCGATTGCGTCGATCAGGCCCATGGAACCGTTGCTGACCAGATCGTCCTTGGATACGTTTTTGGGCAATCCGGCCGCCATGCGGCTGGATACGTAATCGACGAGCGGAATGTACTTTTCGATCAATCCTTTTTTTAGCTTCGGTATCGCCTTCTTCTTTCCAGCGACACCACAGGTCGTAATGGGACAGCTTGGAACTTTTGGGTTCTGCCATCGCTGCATCACCTTCCTTAATCGTCGTTCAGACGCCGGATCGCCTGTGCGACTTGTTCCGGATTCGGGTCGTCGATCGAGACGAGCCTTGGGGGCTTGAGCGGCTCGAAGCCGGCGGATTGCGGCTCTTCGTTGCCCGTCCATTGTTCACGCATAAGCCGCGATAGCGATTCGTCGTCTTCCGTAGGCGTCGTCACGTCCAAAACGATTCCGCGTTCCTCTTGCGCGCGCTCTTTGTCTCCGCCAAGCGTTTTGGCGGGCTGCAGCAGCTGCTGCAGGACGACGCGGGAGAAGAAGCCGAGCAAGCCGAACGCCAGGAAGGCGTACAGGCCCCTCACAAGCGAAGTGAGCGGCGGATTGCTGGACGAGGAGATCAAGAAAACCAAGACGGCTCCGAAAATAGCGAACCCAAAGTTCCATCGCCATGGCACGCTCATTTCAAATCTCCTTTACCCCATTCTGCACGCTGCGGATCGTCAAAATCCCGCTCGCGCTGCTGAATTCGATCGTTCTGCCGAAATTGCCTCCCGTATCCTCGGCGACGACGGGAATATCGTACGCCGCGAGCGCCAGTTTCGTGGATTCCACGTTGCGGGGGCCGATGCGCATGCTGTCGCTTCCGCTCGCGAACGCGAACATTTGCGCCCCTCCCGCCAGCTTCGCGACAAGCCTTCGCAAGTTGGCGCCGCCGGCCTTGAGCCTGGACAGCAGCTCGGGAACGGCAGTATCCGCATACTTCGCGATATTGATCTGTCCTTCTCTGGCGATATCCGAGCTCGGAAGCATAATATGCGCCATCCCCGCGATGCCGATGGTCGCGTCGTGCAGCGTTAGTCCGACGCAGGAGCCGAGCCCGGTCGTCTTTAGCGCGTCTCCGCCCGAGGCGACGTTCAAGTCCGCCATTCCGATTTTCACGATAATGACTTCTTTCATTAGATAGGCACTCCTAGCGCGCGGAACAAGCGCTCGAACGACTCGGGATCGGGAATAAAGAAAAAGTGGCCCTCCGCCCGCCGATCGTCCTCCAAAAATGTCGTATCGATGAGCAGCGCCTCGTCGCCCATCGTGCCGAATTGAACCAGTCCGTAGCTTAAGATCGCTCCCGCCATATCGACCGCGATCGCCGGGACGGTCGGCGACAGCGGCAAACCCGTCAGATCCGCTAGCGACGACAGATACGAGCCGGCAAGAATGTTGCCGATCTCGCTCAACGCGGACAACTCCATTTCCGAGTACTCGGGGCCTTCCGACAGTTCGAAGTGCAGGAGACCCTGCAGCAGCACGCGCGCCTGATTCTGGCTCATCAGAAAAAACATGTTGCCCGGCGCCTCGCCTTCGACGCGAAGGAAGATGGCGACGACGACTTCCTCGGCGCCGCCGACGCGGTCTGCGATATCCTCGAAGGGAATGAAGCTAACTTTAGGGACGGCCATGTCGATCGGCTTGTCGAGCAGGCGGGATAGCGCGGTGGCCGCATGCCCCGCCCCGATGTTGCCGACCTCGCGCAGCACGTCCATTTTGAACTCGGCGTTGTGGCTGAACAGTTCCATGCGGTCAGGCTCCGAATTGTTCGAGCTGGATAATCTCCGATCGGTTAAGAACTTCGGACAGATTCAGCAGAATAAGCAGCCTGTCCTCGCCGAACTTGGCCACGCCGCTCAAATATTTGGCTTTGATGCCGCCGACGACTTCAGGCGGATTCTCGACCATATCCGTATTCAGATCGATGACGTCGTTCGCCGAGTCGACGATAAATCCGACTTCAAGCTCGTTCGCCGCGACGATGATGATTCGCGAGTTTTCCGTCGGTTCGGATTCGGGAAGCCCGAACCGGCTCCGCAAGTCGATGACCGGCACGACGACGCCGCGCAGGTTGATGACGCCTTTTACGAATGCCGGCGTCTTCGGCACGCGGGTAACGGGCGTCATGCGTTCGATCGTACGCACCTTGTCGACCTCGATGCCGTATTCCTCGTGAGCGAGCGTAAACACGATAACCTTGAAATCTTCTGCCATGACAGCATCCTCCTCGAATAGAACTTTATTTGATGAGTGCGTTCGGATCTACGATGAGCGCGACTTGACCGTCGCCCAAAATCGTCGCGCCGGAGATGACGTCCAGGTTCGTGAGATATTTGCCGAGCGTCTTGAGCACGATCTCGCTTTGTCCGATCAGCTCGTCCACGAGCACGGCTGCTAGTTTTTCGCCTTTTCGGATGACGAGCATTTCCGTCTCGAGCTCGTTTTCTTCCGAATAATCGGGCGAGTCCAGCACGGCCGCCAGCGACAATACCGGAATAATCGACTTGCGGTATTCGATGACCTTCGCGCCGTGCAAATCGCGAATCGCGCTGCGCTTCACGATGCCCGTCTCGACGATGGAGGACAGCGGAATCGCGAACTTTTCCGAACCGAGCTTGACCAGCATGGCCGTGATGATCGAGAGCGTAAGCGGCAGTTGAATCGACCATTTCGAGCCTTGTCCCGCCTTGGAGGTGACCGATGCGACGCCGCCGAGCGACTCGATCTTCGACTTGACGACGTCCAGGCCGACGCCGCGACCCGAAATGTCCGAGATTTTGTCCGCCGTGCTGAAGCCCGGCGCAAAGAGCAGCATGTTGATCTCGTCGTCGCTCAGCTTTTTTGGCTTCTTCCGGGGGAAACGATGCCTTTCTTGACGGCGATGTCGAGTACCTTCGGCTGGTTGATGCCGCGACCGTCGTCCTCGATCTCGATAAACACGTGATTGCCGCTGTGGAACGCCCTTAAGTTAACGACGCCCGTCTCCGGCTTGCCCGCCTCGCGGCGGCCTTCGATCGTCTCGACGCCATGGTCGACGGAGTTGCGGATCAAGTGCACGAGCGGATCGCCGATCTCGTCGATGACCGTCCGGTCCAGCTCCGTCTCTGCGCCGGTGATGACAAGATCCAGCTTCTTGCCGAGCGACTTGGCCAGATCCCGAACCATGCGGGGGGAAACGGTTGAACACGCTGTCCACCGGCACCATTCGCAGCTTCAGGACGATGTTTTGCAGATCGCTGCTCACGCGCGCCATATGTTCGACCGTCTCCGTCAGATCGTTGCGGCGAACTTCGCTGGCAAGCTGTTCGAGTCTGACGCGGTCGATAAGCAGCTCGCTGAACAAATTCATGAGGGAATCGAGTCGCTCGATGTCTACCCGAATCGTCTTGTTCGCCACGGGCGCGGACGCGGGCGCTCTCGCAGGCGGCGCATCGGACGCAGCGGGCTTGTCCGCGGCTGCGGCCGCCGCGGGAGCGGGCGCCGTCGCCGTTGCGGCCGCTTGTTGAACGGCCTCCTGGATCTGCTGCTCCGCGGCGCGCGACTCGTCAAGCTCGCTTAAGCTCTCGAGGTCCAGCGGAACGATGCTTACCGACTCGAGCTCGGAGATTTTGTCGAGCGTGTCGCGCAGCTCTTGCTGCGGAATCCGGGAAATGTAATAGACGGAAAATTGATGCCCGAACTGCTCCTGCTCGATGTCCTGCACCGACGGATGGGACTTGACGAGCTCGCCGTTGCGTTCGAGCGCATCGAATACCATATAAGCCCGAACGCCCTTCAGCAGGCAATCCTCGCGGATGACGACTTCGATATGAAAAGCGGGACTGCCGTTTTCGATCGATTGCCGAAGCACGGATAGCTGATATTGGTCGAGCAGCAAATGCGTGGCGACCATCGCGAGCTCCGATGCGCCGGGAGCGGCGGACGCTTGCACGGCCGCGGCCGGCGCGGCAGGCTCGCCTTTGACGATCTGCTTGAGCTGGGACACGAGCTCCTTGACGTCCGCGCTTCCGGTGCCGCCGCCGACGACGTCCTGAACCATGCCTTCAAGCGAATCGAGGCATTTGAACAGCGTATCGAAAATATGGCCGTTCATTTTCAGCTTGTCGTTGCGCACCAAGTCGAGCACGTTCTCCATCTCGTGCGTGAGCGAGGCCAGATCCTCGAAGCCCATCGAGGCGGACATGCCTTTAAGCGTATGGGCGGACCGGAAGATGATCTGAACGATGCTGATATCCTCAGGTTGCTGTTCGAGACGCAGCATGTTTTCGTTAAGCGACTGCAGATGCTCGTTCGCTTCGTCGATAAAAATGGACAAGTACTGATTCATTTCCACTGGGCGTCACCTCCTGAATGGCACATCTGCATTAAAGCTGCTTCGCTTTAGGCTTTTCGACCGACCGGACCAGCTCCGGGGCGATGCGCTGCAGCGGCAGCGCCGTCTGCGCCGCGCCGTTTTCCACCGCTGACCGCGGCATGCCGTAAACGACGCACGTTTCTTCGGATTCGGCGATCAGCGTCGCCGCCCCGTCGTCTCGCAGCGCCTTCATGGCTTTGGCTCCGTCGCTGCCCATGCCGGTCATGAGAACCGCATGGCGTCTCAGCTCCCGCCTTCCGACGAGCGAGCCGAACATGACGTCGACCGACGGCCGGTGACCGCTGACCGGATCTTCCTCGGTGAGATTGATCTTGTAGCCGCCGTTCGCCTCCCGGATCAGCTTCAGATGCTTGCCGCCCGGCGCCAGGTAAGCTTTTCCCGGCAGCACCCGATCGCCGTCCGCCGCTTCTCGCACCTCGATCGCCGAGCAGGAATCGAGCCGCTGCGCCAGCGAATGCGTGAACTTGGGCGGCATATGCTGCACGATCAGAATCGGAGCCGGAAACGAAGCGGGAATCGACGACAGCACTTCGTGCAGCGCCCGCGGTCCGCCCGTCGACGTCCCGATCGCGACGATATCGGTAAACGAATCGGCCTGGCGAAGCGGCGAGGCGGCGGGCGGCTTCGGGAGCATGTCCGGCGGCGGCGCTTTGGACGCTCGATCCGGGTCCGGAGCAGAGCGCTTAAGCGGCTTGGTCGCATTCCCGACTTTAGCGCTCTGCTCCGGCGCGGTTTTACCGGTCCCCTCCGGTTTGCGGAGCAGCCGGTTTTTCTCCTCGTCTTTGCCTGCCGCTCCAGTCAGCGGCGAACGCGGCGGCGCCTTCTTCGCCGGCGGCAGCTCCCGCAGCGGCTTGCCGGGCGCTGCCGGACGTTCGATCGCGGCAGCCGTCTCCTGTCGTACGTCGGCATCGTTCGCATGGCCGGGCTTAGGCTCCGATTCCGCGCGATTGGCCGAAGACGCCGGCGGCAACCGATCAATGTCGGGCGGCGGCGATTGCGCAACAGTCTCGTTCCCGGTGCGCGGAGGCGCCGGCGGCTTCGCCTTTGCCTGCTGCGGCGCCTTCTCTTCCTCGGCGGCCGCGATCTCGGCAGCAGCCTCGGCGTCGGATTGTGCGACAGCGGCTTCTGCGCTTTCCTCCGTCATTCGCCTTAGTCTCAGCTCGCCGGAAACCAGCAGTTGTTTGACGATATGCAACTTTTCGATCAACGTCTCGCCCATGTGCGAAACATCGAGCTTAAGCGCACCGTCGGGCTTCCGCACGAAATCGAATGCGCCGTATTGGAGCGCGCGGATCGTATCCCGCGTCCCTCTGTCCGTCACCGCCGACATCATGATGACCGGCGTCGGGCATTCGGCCATGATCCGCTTGAGCGCTTCCAGCCCGTTCACTTCCGGCATTTCCAGATCCATGACCGCCATATCCGGCTTCAGCTTGCGCACCTGCCTCAAGGCGTCGGCACCGTCGGCTGCCGTCCCTACGACCTCGAATGCGGCGTCGCCGGCCACCAGGTCTCCGACCAATTTCCTCATGAAAGGGGAATCGTCAACGACCAGCACCGTAAATGCCTTCATGCTTTCTCGTCCCCTTTCGCTCTCGTCCGGTACGTCAGCTCCACAGCTTGCGAACGCGCTGGAGGAAGCCTTTGATGCTCGTCTGAACCGATGTTTTCCGGCTTTCGTTTAAATATTCGGCGGCAATGCCGTCAATTCCTTTGGACGCAGGACAATCGGGGTATAAATATGACAAGGCCGTCTGTTTTTTGACGGCTTTCGACACATGCGCGTCGTCCGGAACGAAGCCCAGCAGCGGGATTTCAAGCGATAAGTAGGTTCTGGCGACCTGCCGAATGTTGTCGGAGGTCTGAAGTCCCTCCCGCTCGTCGCCGACCCGATTGACCACCAGCCGGAACTGGGCCTCTTGTCCCATCGTCCTCACCATCTTCATAAGCGCGTAAGCGTCGGTGATGGACGTCGGTTCCGGCGTCGTCACGACGATCGTCTCGTCGGCCGCCTGGATGAATCGCAGCGTCTCCTTGGACAGTCCGGCGCCCGTATCGAACAAGACGTAATCGACTTCGCCGTACAGCTTGGCGATCTCCGAAGCGAAATACTCGAGCTCCTCGTCGCTCAGCCGGATCAGATCCTTGAAGCCGGAGCCGCCCGCGATGAACCGCAAACCGCCTGGGCCTTCCTGGATGATTTCCCAGATCGACTTGTCCCGCTTCAGCAAGTGAAACAGGCTGTATGCCGCCGGCGTGCCGAGCAGCACGTCGATGTTCCCCATGCCGATATCGGCGTCGAACAACAGTACGCTATAACCTCGTTTCTGCAGCGCCAGCGCGAAGTTCAAGCTGAAATTGGATTTGCCGACGCCGCCTTTGCCGCTCGTGACCGTCAATATCCGCGTTTGCTTGACCCCGTCCGACTCGCGCGACAGAACCATATGCCGAAGCGCCTCCGCCTGATCACGCATGAGCCGGCGCTCCTTCCAGCAGCTTGTCCGCCAGCCATGCCGGATCGAACGCCCGAATGTCGTCCGGAACCGTCTGGCCGAATGTGACGTAGGGAATGCTGAATCCGAACTCGCGTACCAAATTCAGGATCGCGCCGTACGAATCGGTCTCGTCCATCTTCGTGAGCAGCAGGCGGGACACGCCGTATTTGACGAACTGGGCGGATACCTGCCTCATGTCCAGATATTTATGGGTCAGGCTGAGGACCAGGATCTTCTCCGCCTCTTGGCCCGGCGACAGCAAGCTGTTCACTTCGGAAACGTACAGCTCGTTGCGGTAATTTCTTCCCGCCGTATCCATCAGCAGCAGATCTCTATCCTCCAGCTTTTTGTACGCTCTGGCGAGCTCGGAAGGCGAAAAGACGACTTCGAGCGGCACGTTCAGAATATCCGCGTACGTCCGCAGCTGATCGACGGCGGCGATTCTGTACGTATCCGCCGTAATGAATCCGACGGCTCGTCTTTGCGACAGCGCTTGCTCCGCACCCAGCTTCGCGATCGTCGTCGTCTTGCCTACCCCCGTAGGGCCGACGAAATGCACGATGCGCGTATCCGGCGCGATGCCGGCATCCCTGGCAGGAGCGAGCCAAGCGTAAAGCAGTTCGCGCGCTTCTTCGTTTGCGATCCGATCAAGGTCGCTTTCGCTTTCATTTCCGTCCTCTTCTTCTCGCGCTTTCAGCTTTGCGGTCAAGGCGCCTGCGAATTCCTCGATATAAGCCGGCTCCACGCCTTGCTGCGCAAGCAGACGGCTTAAGCGCAGCACGGGCTCGGGCATGCGCTGCGGGACCGATTCGCGAACCGACTGCTGGCGAAGGAGATCCTTCATGGCCCTCAGCTCGGCCAACAATTCTGCCGCTTCGTCCTGCGGCAAAGCGGCGGCGTGCGATGCCTGCCCTGTTGAGAGCGGCGGCTCCGCAGCTGCAGGCGGAGGGGTACCGGCCTCCTGTCGGGGGTCGCTTGCGATACGATCCGACGCACCATGCGCGCGCGCAGACGCGAGCGCGCGGATCATGGCGTCGTCGAAGGCCGCTTGCGAGCGCGTGCGCGACTCGTGCGATTCAATCGGCACGTCAGGCCGCCGGGTTAACCCGTCTGCGTCTTCGCCGGCTTCGCGCAAGACGCCGACCTGGCCGCCTGCCAAAGGCAGCGAATCCGAATGGTCTGCGGGAGCGGGAACGCCGGAGGCGGCGCCCCCGTATCGTTGCCGCACGGCGCTCGCGGGCAGCGGCTGCGCTGCCGGCTCGGAGGCGCCGCGCACCGGTTCCCGGTCTACAGCCGGTTCGCTTACTGTCTGCGCGGCCGGCTGCTTTTTCAACGGCTCTGGCTGCGGGCGTAAAATCGGCTTCGCGGAAGGGCGCGACTGCGGTTTGGCGGACTCGTCGACCGCCGCGATCACTTCCATCCGTTTTTTGCGGAACATGCCAAGAAACCCGCCAGTGCGGATTTCCTTGGTGTTCAAGATGACGGCATCGGAGCCGAGCTCGCTTCGGATTTGTTGGACGGCCTGCGGCAAATCATCGACTAAGTAGCGTTTTACCTTCATGCGTTCACCACCCCGACGCTTTGTACTTCGATATTGGGTTCAAGCTCGCTGTAGGAGAGCACGGGAATGTCTTGCAGGCTGCGTTCGATCAATTGGCGCATGTACATTCGAATGTTCGGAGACGTCAGGATAATCGGCTGCTGACCGGCTTGCAGCGTTTTGTTGATCTGCTCGCTGAGCCTGTTGTAGATGGCCTGGGTCGACGATGGCTCCATCGCCAGATAGCTGCCTTGCTCCGATTGCTGAACGGATTCGGCGATCCTTTTTTCGACGCCCGGGCTGATCGTGATAACCCGCAGCGGCTCGCTAGGATTGGCGTATTGCTGCGTAATTTGCCTGGACAGCGCCTGCCTGACATACTCGGTCAGCACGTCCGGATCCTTGGTGTACTTGCCGTAGTCGGCCAGCGTTTCGAATATCGTGACAAGATCCCGAATCGAAATTTTTTCCTTCAGCAGCTTCGCGAGCACCTTCTGGATATCCCCGATCGTGAGGATGTTCGGAACGAGCTCTTCCACGAGCGTCGCATAGCTCTCCCGCACGCTCTCGACGAGGGACTTCGTCTCCTGACGGCCGAGCAGCTCGTGCGCATACCGCTTGATGACTTCGGTCAGATGCGTCGCGACGACCGATGGCGGATCGACGACGGTATAGCCGGATAGCTCCGCGCGCTCCTTCGTCGCCTCGTCGATCCATAGCGCCGGCAACCCGAAGGCAGGCTCCTTGGTCGCGATGCCCGTGATCGAATCGTCCTCGAAGCCCGGACTCATCGCAAGGTAATGGTGCAGCAGGAGCTCGCCGCGCGCCACCGTATTGCCTTTCATCTTGATGACGTATTCGTTCGGCTTCAATTGAATGTTGTCCCGGATTCGAATGACCGGTACGATGAGCCCAAGCTCAAGCGCGCATTGCCGGCGGATCAGAATGATTCGGTCGAGCAGATCTCCGCCCTGCGACGTATCGGCCAGCGGGATGAGACCATAGCCGAACTCGAATTCGATCGGGTCGACCTGCAGCAGGCTGATGACGCTCTCCGGACTGCGCACTTCCTCGATTTCCTTTTCCTCGACAAGCTGCTCTTCGGCTTTTTGACGCTTCGCCACGTTCAACTGCATGCGATAGCCGGCAATCACAAGGAGGACCGAATACGGAAGCGTGGCAAACAGACCGATGGGGGTTGCGACACCGAGCAGCAAGATCGTTCCGGCGACGATGTACAACAGCTTCGGATAACGGAACATCTGCTTGGTGAGATCCTCCGCCATATTGCCTTCGGATGCGGCGCGGGTAACGATGATGCCTGTCGCGGTACTGATGAGCAGTGCCGGAATCTGGCTGACGAGTCCGTCGCCGATGCTGAGAATCGAATACGTACTGAGCGCTTCGTTGATCGACATGCCGTGCACGGCCATCCCGATAATGAAGCCGCCGATAAGATTGATCGTTACGATAATGATACTGGCGATCGCGTCGCCCTTGACGAACTTGCTCGCGCCGTCCATCGCTCCGTAAAAGTCTGCTTCGTTTTGGATTTTTTCGCGCCGTTCTTTGGCTTGCGTCTCGCTGATCATGCCGGCGTTGAGGTCGGCGTCGATGCTCATCTGCTTGCCGGGCATCGCGTCGAGCGTGAAGCGCGCCGCGACTTCGGCTACGCGCTCGGAGCCTTTGGTGATGACGATAAACTGCACGACGACGAGAATGAGGAAAACGATAAATCCGATCGCGAGCTGTCCGCCGGCGACGAAGCTGCCGAACGTGGCGACGACCTTGCCCGCTTCGTGCTCCGACAGAATCAGGCGCGTCGTCGATACGTTAAGCGCCAGCCTGAACAAAGTCGTAATCAGCAGGAGCGTCGGGAAAATCGAAAAGTGCAGCGCATCCGTCGTATTCATCGCGATCAGGATGATCATGAGCGCCGCCGAGATGTTGACGATCAACAGCAAATCGAGCAAATGCGTCGGGATCGGGACGACCATCATCAGGACGATGCCGATGATGCCGACCAAAATGCTAATGTCCCGAACCTTCACTGGTCTTCCCTCCCCGCTTGAATGTCTATACTTGAACTTGGGCCTCGATTAAACATGACGTCGGCCTTTAAGTCTATATACATACGCCAGCACCTCGGCTACCGCCTGGAACAGGTCCGCGGGAACCGCGTCCCCGATGTCCGTCCGCTGGTATAGCGCGCGCGCAAGCGGCTTGTTTTCCATCGTCATGACGCCATTTTCTTTGGCGATCTGCCGAATCCTGAGCGCCAGATAGTCCTGGCCTTTTGCGATCACTCTCGGCGCGTCCATTTTGGATGCATCGTACTGAAGCGCGACCGCGAAGTGCGTCGGGTTCGTGATGATGACGTCGGCCTTCGGCACTTCCTGCATCATCCGCATGAGCGCCAGCCGGCGCTGCTTTTCTTTGATCTTGCCTTTAATGAGCGGATCTCCATCCGCGTTTTTATGCTCGTCCTTGATATCTTGCTTACTCATCTTAAGGCTCTTGTCGTGCTCGTATTTGTGATAGTAGTAATCTCCGATCGCCAGAATAAACAACGTAATCCCGACCAGCAATCCGAGTCTCACCGTCAAACTCGCCGCATAAGAAAAAATATCCGCTACGGGCACATAGGATAAAGACATAATCTTGTCGTGCTCCGCCCATATCGTAACGTAGACGATCGTACCGACGGCCAACAGCTTTAATGAGCTCTTGAGGAACTCGATAACCGAACGAAGTCCGAACAAATTTTTGAGGCCTTTAAGCGGATTAAGCTTGCCGAATTTGGGCTGGATAGGCTGAAGCGTGAAAAGCCAGCCGATCTGCGCGTAATTCGTGCCGAGCGCGATAATAATCGTTACGATAAGGATAGGAGCAAGAATGAGCAGCAACTGAAGAACGTAGTTGGCGAACAAGCCCATCACATTGGCGTCGGTCACTTCCATCGACAGCTGTCTTCTGAAAACGTCGCCGAACAGGGCGAATACGCGCTCATGAAAAAACGGCCCTAACGCCATCAGGATGCTAACCGTCCCGACTAGTATAATGGAACTGGCGAGCTCGGCGCTCTTGGCGACCTGACCCTTTTGCCTCGCATCGTTATATTTTTTCGGCGTTCCTTTTTCCGTCTTTTCACCGGCAAAGAGCTGCAAATTCATCCGCAAACGATTGGCGGTCAACGATTCCTCTCCCCCTTCGCGGCGGAACATCACCGATCAACCGGATCAAGTGGCCTTCATGATGACGAACATCTTCTCGAGCGCGTTGAACATGCGGTCGAATATGATCTGGAACAGCGTGCTGAATCCCGGCATCAACAAAATTAATAGCGCGAACCCTATTAAAAGTTTGATCGGTACGCCGATAACAAAGACATTGTACTGCGGTGCCGTACGCGCCAGCAGCCCGAGTCCGATGTCGGTAATAAACATGGCGACGACTAAGGGAGCCGCGATTTGCAGAGACAGCATAAACGTATCGGCGAACGTTCGAACCAAAAATTCAGTTAAGCGTCCCTCGTATACGGTCTGAAACAATCGGTTGTCGAGCGGAAGCCATTTATAGCTGTTCATGATCGCGCCAAGCAGGTAATGATGGCCATTCATCGACAGAAACACGAGCATCATCAGCATGAACTTCAAATTGCCGAACAGCGGTGCCGATACGCCGGATATCGGATCCAGGATGTTCGCCATCCCTAGACCGATCTGCATATCGATAAAGGTGCCGGCCGTCTGAATTAAACTGAAAAATAACGAGGCCGTATAGCCGATGAGCAAACCCGCTACAATCTCCTTCAGCACAGCTAAAATGTAAGTGGCGTCGGTCGGTACGGGATGATCGAAGCCTACGGTCAAAAAAACGAGCAAAGCGATAAACACGCTCATTCCCGCCTTAAAAGGCCTGGGCAGGGAACGGGACGAAAAAAATCGGCGCTACGACAACAAAGGAAGAAATTCGACAAAGAACGAGCATGTAGGCAGGCAATAGCTGCATCACTTGATCGATCGTCATATCAGCCGATATAGCTCGACAGATTGCCGAGCAAATGACTGGTGAAGTCGACCATCGTGTTTAACATCCAAGGTCCGAACACCAGAATGGCAACGAATACGGCGACGATCTTGGGTATAAAAGCAAGCGTCTGCTCCTGGATCTGCGTCGTCGCCTGGAATATGCTGACGAGCAAGCCCACGACCAATCCGATGACCAGCATCGGCGCGCTGACTTTAAGAACGGTGAACAGCGCCTGTCCGGCCAGCCCGATTACGAATTCCGCACTCACTTTTTATCTCCCCCTCTTGCTCCATCAAGTTTGAAAACTCGTCAGGAGCGATTTGACGATCAGATACCATCCGTCCACGAGCACGAACAGCAGGATCTTGAACGGCAGCGAGATCATGACGGGGGGCAGCATCATCATCCCCATGGCCATCAACGTACTGGCGACGACCATATCGATTACGAGAAAGGGAATAAAGATCATGAATCCCATTTGAAACGCGGTCTTGAGTTCGCTGATCGCATAGGCGGGCACGAGCACCGTGATCGGAATATCCTGATAAGACGCAGGCTTGGCCGTCTTCGTGTAGTTCAAAAACAACAGCAAGTCCTTCTCGCGCGTATGCTTGTACATAAAAGCCTTCATCGGTACCGACGCTTTCTCGAGGGCGACCGTCTGGGAAATCTCGCCTTTCAGGTAGGGTTGAACCGCCTGCTCGTTCACCTGCGAGATCGTCGGAGCCATAATAAAGAAGGTCAAAAACAACGCGAGGCCGATCAAGACTTGATTGGGCGGCGTCGTCTGCGTACCAAGCGACGTGCGGACGAAGCCTAGCACGATGACGATACGCGTGAAGCTCGTCATCAGCACCAAAATCGAGGGCGCCAGACTCAGCACGGTCAGCATGAGCAGCAGCGACAAAGACGAAGCGCCCACTGGCTGAGTGCCGTCGCCGAGCGAAATATCGATGATGGGCTCGGCGTAGACGGACGAGGCCGCGGCGAATAACGTGCCGGCACTCAATAGGAAACTAAACATTAATTTGCGTTTCATGGCTCTTCCGTCCGATCCGCTGGCCGGCTGTCCGACAGCAGGCGATCGACCTGCTGCTTGCGCTCGGACAGCTGACGCAGGCGTTTTTCCAACGTTTGTTCAAAGCTGCTCGTATCGGCACCTCGCTCGGCGACGCCGGAAGCTTCGGCATTGCCGCTTTTGCGGTTCAGCCATTGCTTGAGCCAGGGCGGAACCGGAGATTTGGCGGACGCATCGGCATGATCATATTGGGCGATAAGCGCCGCCACGAGTTCGGGGTCGGTGATAGACTCCAGCAGTTGTACGTTTTCCCCTACGCCCAGCACGTAGATGCGATTGTTCCACTCCACGATCTGCATCGACTTGTTCGTGCCGAGCGTCAAACCGCCGAGCGAGCGCATCGAACGGTTGACCCACCAACCGCGATTGCGTCTGCCGACGAATCGCAGCAGCATCACGATGCCGCCGATCATGAGCAGCAGCACGAGCAGCACCCACAACATATCCCAAGATGAAGTCATGCCGTTCGTTCGCCGATCAACCCAGCGTTTTCTTGATCGCTTCGATGACGCGGTCCGCTTGGAAAGGCTTTACGATAAAGTCTTTGGCGCCAGCTTGAATCGCGTCGATGACCATCGCTTGCTGGCCCATTGCGGAACACATGATCACTTTGGCGTTGGAATCCATCTTGCGGATTTCCTTCAGCGCAGCGATTCCGTCCATCTCGGGCATCGTAATGTCCATCGTGATGAGGTCCGGAGACAATTCCTTGAATTTTTCGATCGCCTGCGAGCCGTCCTGCGCCTCGCCCACAACCTCATAGCCGTTTTTCGTCAAGATGTCTCGAATCATCATGCGCATGAATGCTGCGTCGTCCACGACCAAAATACGATTTGCCATAACGATTTCCTCCCAGGATGCTGATTATTGGATTTTTTTGAACGCGATCCCACTGACTGACGATGTCCGTCACCCGAACGCCGAAGTTTTCGTCGATGACGACGACTTCTCCTTTGGCGATGAGCTTGTTGTTGACCAGAATATCCACCGGCTCGCCGGCCAGCTTGTCCAGCTCGATGATCGAGCCCTGGGACAGCTCTAGAATATCCTTAATTTGTTTGTGCGTCCGGCCCAACTCTACTGTGACTCGCAGCGGTATGTCAAGCAAAAGATTCAGGTTGGTCTCATCCGCATGCGCGCCGCCCCCCGTCGGGAATCCGGCGAATTGAACGGGCTGCACGTTGACGTTGCGTCCGGCCGGTCCGCCGAGCGTCTGCGGCTGCTGCGGCGGCATGGCGTATTGCGGCTGCGCGTACTGCGGTTGTGCGTACTGCGGCTGCGCATACATCGGCTGCTGCGGCGGATAGCCCGGCGGCGGCGGGTAGGCCCCCGGCGGCGGGTAGTCGTACGCCGGCTGAGCCGGCTGCTGAGGCGCCGCGGCTTGCGGAGGCGGCGCATACTGCGGCGCTTGCTGGGAAGGCGCGGTAGGGGCGCTAGGCTGCGGAGCGGGCGCTTGCGCCGCCGGGGCAGGCGTTTGGTCGATGCTGCCGATCAGCGAATGTACGAGCTCCTTGGCGAACGCCACCGTCAGCAGCTGCATGATCGTCGAATCGATCAGTTCGCCGATTTTCAGACGGAACGATATTTTCACGAACACTTCGTCCGGCGGAATCTTTTCGATGCCGGTGTTTTTTTTGAACGTCCATCACGTCGACCGCCGGCGGCGAGATGTTCACGAAGCGATTGAAGATCGTCGACATCGACGTCGCCGAAGATCCCATCATTTGATTCATCGCTTCCTGAACGGCGCTGATATGAATCTCGTTCAGCTCTTCCGTCTCCACGTTGCCTTCGCCGCCCAGCATCAGATCCGCGATAACCTGCGCGTCATGCGTCTTGATGACCAGCGAGTTAATGCCTTCGAAGCCGTCTACATAATCCACGTGAACGGCGACGTGCGGTCTTGGAAACTCGCTGACGAACTTGTCCCGCGAGATCATGGACACTTTGGGCGTCGTAATGTCGACCTTTCTGCTCAGCAGCGTCGATAACGCGGTCGCCGCGCTGCCGAACGTTATATTGCCGATCTCCCCGAGCGCGTCCTGTTCCAGCGGCGTGAGGAAGTCGTCGATGTGCATCTCCGCCTTCGCGGCGGGCGCTTCTTCCTGATCGCCGGCTGATTGTCTCAGCAGGGCGTCAATCTCCTCCTGGGACAAGTAATCCTTACTCGTCATGGGCTTCTTCCACTCCTTCGTCGATGATCTCGAGGATCTGGACCGCGATCTTGTCTCGAACCGTACCTGGGCTGCCGATGTACTTCAGCTTATCCCCGACTTTAATATCCAGACCGCTGTCGACGCTCTTGCCGAGCGTAATGACGTCGCCGATGCCGAGATTTAAAAATTCGTGGATCGAGATTTGAGAGGTTCCGAGTTCCGCCGTGATCGGCAGCTTCGCTTTCGTGACCCGCTGCTCCAACTGTTTAAACTCTTCGGGCGCGCGCGATTTTTTTTGGGATACGAACCAGTGATGCACGGAAAGCTTGGACATGATCGGCTCGATGACGACGTGCGGTATGCACAGATTGATCATTCCGGTCGTATCGCCGATCTTGGTGCTGAGCGAGATCAAGGCGATGGTCTCGTTCGGAGAAACGATCTGCATGAACTGCGGGTTCGTCTCCAGCGCCTCGAGCCTCGGCTCGATATCGATGACCGTCCGCCAAGCTTCCTGCAGCGTCTCGAGCGCGCGGCTGAATATTTTCTCCATGATGATGTTCTCGATCTCGGTCAAGCTGCCGATCTTGGTCGGCGCGACCCCCCGTGCCGCCCAGCAGCCTGTCGAGCATCGCGAACGCGACGTTGGGATGAACTTCCAGCACCATCCGTCCCTCGAGCGGTTCCGCTTCGAAAATGTTCAATATCGTCATCTTCGGGATGGATCGGATGAATTCGTCGTAAGGCAGCTGTTCGACCTGTACGACATTGATCTGAACGAACGTCCGCAGTTGAGCAGAAAAATAGGTCGTTAAAAACCGCGCGAAGTTTTCATGGATACGCGTCAAGCTTCGGATATGGTCTTTGGAAAATCGCGTCGCCCGCTTAAAGTCGTAAGCTCTGACCTTCTTCTGGGTATCTTCCTTGCGAAGCTCCTCCGCATCCATCTCGCCGGAGGACAACGCGGCCAGCAAGGCGTCGATCTCGTTTTGCGACAGAACGTCAACCAATTTTGTTCACCCCTTTCCCCTATCCGGCGCGACTCAAAGCTCTTGCATTAAAAAAGTTCGTAATTCCGATCTTGACGACGTTGCCTTTGGTGAGTACCGGATTGATCTCGTTGAGCAGCTCCGCTACCAGCTCGTCCTTGCCCTTCGTGCCCTGCATGTCGTCCGGCGTCGTATTCCAGAGCGCGCGATTGATGATGGGCTTAATGACGCTTTCTTTGATCTCGTCGAACTCAACTTTCGCTTTGGCGTTTTCTAGTTGAAAGGTGAAGCCGAAGATGACGATGTAGTTCGTGTCGGACAGATTCGTTTTTATATCGTTTAAATCGGATGTGACCTTGCTCCGTTCTTCCGCGGAGAGCGCTTCGGCCTCTACGTGCTTCACGCTATCCTGCACAGCCGTCGCCGTGTCTACGGCTTCTTTCTTGCCGTAGAAGGTTTTCCAGGAATAGAGCCCGGCGATTACGATCAACGTGATCGCCAGAAGCAGAGATACAAGCCAAGGCAACATTTTTTTCATGAAGAAGCTCCCTCCGTTTGCGTATCGGACGGACTCGTGAGCGCAGCCATGATGCCAATGCTTCGCAGATAATGGCGAATGGAGCGGATCACATCCGAACTATTTTCGACGACGATGTATTTTTTGCCGGTCGTCAGCGTGACCAGCGTATCAGGCGTCTGCTCGATCGATTCGATCAGCAGCGCATTGATGAAAAATTGCGAGCCGTTAAGCCGCGTTACGGCGATCATGGGAATCCCTCCGTGATTGGGGAGGGATTCCCCCCTCCCGCGGTGATTCTAGCCTTGCGTAAATTCAGCTCGATTCGGATACTACGATTAGCGCTTCAGGTTGACGACTTCTTCGAGGATCGAGTCGGAGGTCGTGATGATGCGGGAGTTCGCCTGGAAGCCGCGCTGCGCGACGATCATCTCCGTGAATTCGCTCGTCAGGTCGACGTTGGACATTTCAAGCTGGCCGGCAACGATCGTGCCCGTGCCGCGTTCCGCGTCCTGCGCGGCTCCGAGGTTCAGCTCGCCTTCCGGATTCGCATTCGGCGTGACGCGGTACAGATTGCCGCCGATCTTTTCAAGACCGCTCGGGTTTACGACCTTTGCGACGCCGATCTGAATGCCGGTATCCGTCTGATTGCCGTCCTGGTCGATCGAGACGATGCTTCCGTTTTGAGAGATAGAGAACGAGGTTACGCCTTCATCCAGGGTGATCGGAGCGTCTCCGTCGGCGGATACGACGAACATCCCGTCGCCGTTGACCAATTGTCGGTTCGCATCGAGCGTGAAGTTGCCGGCGCGCGTCAGGTAGGTGGCATCGGAGTCGCCGCTCGGCTTAACCGCGAAAAATCCGTCGCCGTCGATACGCAGGTCGGTCGGCACGTTCGTAGTCATCGCGCTGCCGGCCGTATGCACGTTGTCGATCGAAGCGACCGATACGCCCAGACCGATCTGCTTGGCGTTAACGCCGCCCGACGTTCCCTCGACCGGCGACGTGACGCCCGACATCGACTGGCTCAAAATGTCCTTGAACATAACGCGGCCCGCCTTGAAGCCGACCGTATTGACATTGGCGATATTGTTGCCGATAACGTCGAGCTTGGTTTGGAATCCCCGCATGCCGGATACGCCCGAATACATGGAACGCAACATTAATATTCACTCTCCATTTAAGTTTCCTTCGCAGACGAACCGCTTCCTTCATTCCACGGTTCAGGCCTCCTCGGGAGGTCCGGCCCTTATCTGCCTGGCTATTTGACGAAGACGGCGCTATCGATGTTGGTGAATACGTGCTGCTGCATCGACTTGTCGTCCATGGCCGTTACGACGGTGCGGCTCGGCACGTTGACGATCATCGCCACGTTCCGGTAAAGCACAAGCGAGTCCTTGGCGCCCTTCGCGGATGCTTGATCCAAGGCCGATGCGATCGCGCTAAGCTGTTCGGGACCGAGCTCGATGCCCCGCTGGGATAGTCGCTGCTCGGCATGATGGCTGAATTTCAGCGATTCCGCGGCAAGCATCGTTTTAAAAGCATTGCCGTCATGCGACTTCGTTTCTTCCGTATTCCGCAACCTTTGAGGCGTTGCGGCCGTCAATGGTACGATAGCTCTTCCTGGATGCCCGGCGTTCAGACCGGACAGCGGATCATTCACCGGATTCCGCCTCGCCCTCCTGCGCGGCGATGGTCACGGACGTCAAGTCCTTGATCGCCACTTCGTCTTTGCCGATAACGGCGAACTGGTCTCCGTTTTTCATTTTGATCGAATCGACAATGCCCGATTTGGTTACCGTCGCGCCGTTATTCGTCGCGCCGAGCCATTCGACCTGCTTGCCGATCAGACTGGAGGCGAGCGCCGCGGACTGGCTCAGGCTATGCAGCTCGGTGGCCATGTTCATCGTTTGTTCGAGCGAGGAGAAGGTCGCCATTTGCGCAATAAAATCCTTGTCCTGCATCGGCTGCATCGGGTCTTGGTTCTGAAGCTGGGTCAGCAGGATTTTCATAAACTGATCCTTGCCAAGCTCGGCTCCGGCGCCGGTCGGTTCCGTCTTATTGAAGGTCGAATAGTTCGACCACACCGTTTTTGAGATCGTCGCCATCGTGTTGGGTCACCTCCCTGGTTCGCGTTAAGCCTTGACGTTAAGGGAACCGCCGAAGCCCGCTTCTCTTAAAGTAGCGGAACGTTCAAGCTCTTCTTCGAAATCCTCCAAGGTCTGCGCGCCGTCCGTCGAGCGCTTCGCTTCGCCCTCGCCCTGGGATTGTTGTCTTCGTTGCTCCTGGTTCATGAACGAAGGGCTGTCCGCGGCGGTCTGCGGCTGTTGTTGAACGACCTCGACGCGATCGACCTGGATGCCTTGATTCTGAAGCGAGCCTCTTAGCTGGGCCATTTGGTTTTCGAGCAATTCCTTGGCCGCTTCGTTGTGCGCAACGAATTGTGCGTTCAGAACCCCGTTCTGAATCGTCAGGCGAATCTGGACTTCGCCCAAATGCTCCGGACGCAGGTTGATGTTCGCTTCGGAGATGCCGTTACCGCTTGTCAGCTTAAATTGCTTGACGAGAAACTTGTCCATCTGTTCCGCGAACTGGCTGGCCGGCACCGTAACCTGCGGCTGCTGCTTCGCGCCGATACCTCCATCCGGTTTAACGCCGGCATCCGAGGCGATTTGCTGCCAATTAAGAGCGACCGGTTGTTGCTCCGCTTCTGCGGCTGCATCTGCGATCGCGGCTTGTTCGGCGGAGACGGCTTCGCCTTGCGCCGACGAAGCATGCAGGTTCCAATACACGACCGGTTCTTTGAACACCGGGAAGGATCGCTTGACTTCCGTATGCGAGACGGCAGCCTCGACGCTTTTCGCGTCCGGCTCGGCGGTTTGGACGGCGGTCGATCCTTGCGTCGTTCCGGCAGTCTTGCGGTCGGTTTTGATCGTCGAAGGACCCGGCTGTTCCGTTTGCAGGACCTGCCGTATTCCCGTCACGGCTTCGGCTGCCGCGGCAGTCGACAATTGACCGCTCTGCATCATCGACCTCAGCGACTGAATGACGTCGCGTAGCGCAGGCACGATGATCGAAGCTTGAACTTGCTCGGCCAACGGCGCGTTCGCCGCGACTCCGCCTTGCGAATCATCCGACACGGCGCTCCCCATGGCGGCTTGTCCCGCATTTTGTTGCAGCAGCGCTTGGAGGCTGGCAAGCAGTTCCGCCATTTTTTGAAGCAGCGAATCGGATGGCTGTGCCTCCTGCTCAACCTGGGCCAGCTTGTCCTCCAACCCGTTCAGCAACTCGGAGAGCTCTTTTTGACCAGCCGCCGTCTCTTCGCCATTCGAGTCTGCAGGCGTTGCGCCGAGCACGGCAGTCAACATGCCGAGCAATCCGGCCATCGGATTGGATGCGGCATTTCCCGCACTGCCGGTCGTTTCGGCCGCATCGATCTTTTGCACCAGCACGCCTTGAAAAAGGCCGGCAGCGGCTGCGTTTTTGGACGCGCCGGCCCCTCCCCCCGTTCGCGGTCGCAGTGGCGTTCGTGGATTGAACATTCATTGTTTTCACCTCCCTTCGAAGACAATCGGTGTGCGCGCTTCGCTTAAGGATTCGCCGGCACGAGCTTGCCCACCAGTTGAGCGGTCTTTTCCGCATCCTTCTTCGACATCGCCGCGAGCACGCCGGACCTGGCGGTATTGTCCATCCCGCTCAAGATTCGCAGCGTCTTCGTTTGCTCGCTGCTTGCCATCTTGAGCAGGAGATCCGCGGCGCTGGCCGCGTCCATCGAAGAAAACGTGCTTGCGAGCGCCGCGCTGTCAAGCGAACTCGATGCGGTCTTCGTTTGGCTTTCCAGTTGTTTGACTCGCGCCTGCAGCGCCGCGATCTGCTGGTTGGCGACCCCGTCGGAATCTTTCAGACGCATCGTAATGTCCGCGGCTACCGCCGGCGTCATCTTTTCGAGTATGCGGCCTCTGGAAGCGTCGTTCATCGCGCCCATCACGAGCGCCGCCTCTTCTGCCGTCAAACTTTCCATGATCGGCGCCGCCTTGCCCGGCGTCATCTTGCCGTACATATCCGCGAGCGAACGAATCTTGGCCTGGTAGGCGTCCACGTTGATTTGATGATCGCCGGCCTGCTTGTCGAGCGCGGCGATTTTTTCCTGAAGGTCCGCGATCGTCTTTTGCTGCGAGACGCTTTTGGCGTCCGCGGCCTTCAACGCGGCGTCGCGCTGGGTCAAAAGCGCCTGCAGCTCGGACAGCTTCGACCGCGCTTCGCTCACCGACTCGACCTCCGATTGCTGCGCGGGATCCTCGGCGATTTTTACGTCGGGCACGAGCGAATCGATGACCGGTATTTGATTGCCGATCTTCTGCGCCTTTTCTCTCAGGGACGGATTGAAGATGATGAGAAGCACTAGCAGCAGAATCGCCGTAAAAACGATCGGCGTTATAAAAAAAGAGAAAACGTTCAAAGCCGGAATAGCCGCTTTTTTCCGCGCTGGCATCCGCCACGGCCTCCCCCCTCCATTCACAAAGCTGACTAAGTTACCTTCTGGCCGAAGCTCTTCGCAGCGCAATCTCGTCCAGTTCGTTCTGCTCGCGAATGAGCGCTTCCTGACGGTACTTTTGCAGCGATTTGGAGCGTGCGTTCTGCCATACCTTCTCGTCCACCATCTTGTCGGTGAGGAAGACCTGACGCTGCTGGACATGCTCTTCGGCCGCGCGCACGCCTTGTCTTTGTTGCCTGATCCTGTCGTCCAAAAAAAGAGATGTAATCCTGCAGCAGGTGAAGCTCCGCGAGCGCCGTCGGCTTGGACGAGCGTTCGGTCAATTCCCGTTCGTAAGCGCCGCGCTCTTGGCGAAGCTGATCCAGCTGTTCTTCTTCGCTTCTGAGGCGTCCCAGCGACGCGGCATACTCCCATTCCGCCATCGACTTCTCGCTTCCCTTAAGATCAACGATCTTTTGCAATGGATATCGGAATCGCAAGAACATTCAGCCTCATCTCTTGTAGAAGTCAATGACCAACCGTTCCTGCGCCTGCTGCAGCGTCAGCTTTTCCGTCGTTCGCTGTTTGCAGTAATCGTTGATGGCTTCGATAAATTGAATGGCTTTGTCGATCTGCGGGTTCGTTCCCCGCTGGTAAGCGCCGATATTGATCAGGTCCTCCGAATCGCGGTAGACCGATAACAAACGTTTTAATTGTTCGGCGGCCTCCTGCTGTTCGCTTGCGACGATATCCTTCATGACGCGGCTGATGCTGGCCAGCACGTCGATGGCCGGGAAGTGGCCTTTGTGCGCCAAATGCCTGCTCAATACGATATGGCCGTCCAAAATGCCGCGTACGGCGTCCGCGATCGGTTCGTTCATATCGTCGCCGTCCACCAGAACGGTATAAAACGCGGTAATCGATCCGGCCGGTCCCGTCCCCGCCCTTTCGAGCAGCTTGGGCAGCGCCGCGAAAACCGAAGGCGTATATCCGCGCGTCGCCGGCGGCTCGCCGATGGCGAGTCCGACCTCGCGGAGCGCCATCGCGTATCGCGTGACCGAATCCATCATCATCATGACGTTCATGCCGCGGTCCCGGAAGTATTCCGCGATCGACGTCGCGATGAGCGCGCCTTTGATCCGGATCAGCGCCGGTTGATCGGACGTCGCCACGATGACGACCGACCTCGCGAGCCCTTCAGGCCCGAGATCGCGCTCGATGAATTCGAGCACCTCCCGCCCTCGCTCGCCGATCAAGGCGATGACGTTGACGTCCGCGGACGTGTTGCGCGCGATCATGCCGAGCAGCGTGCTCTTGCCGACGCCCGACCCTGCGAAGATGCCCATCCGCTGCCCTTGACCGACGGTCAGAAGCCCGTCGATGCAGCGCACGCCCGTACCCAGCGGATCGGTCACGCGCGGACGCTTGAGCGGATTGCTCGGTACGCTTTGCGTCGAGTACCTCGGCATTCGTGCCGGCAGTCTGCCGCCATCCAGCGGCCTTCCGAGTCCGTCCAGCACTTGTCCGAGCAGTTCGGATCCGACTTGCACGGTGAGCGGCCTGCCGGTCGCGACGACGTCGCAGCCAGGTCCGATCGCCTGAAGTTCGCCGAGCGGCATGAGCAGCACCCGGTTGTCGCGAAAGCCGACGACCTCGGCTTCGATCGGCGAACCGCCTCGCACCGGGTAGATCAGGCAGACCTCGCCGATCGCGGCATCCGGCCCTTCGGATTCTACGGTGAGGCCGATGATCTGCGCCACCTTTCCGTTCACGCGAACCGGATCGATATGCTTAAGCGCTTCTGCGTATTTCCCGAGATCAAGCGCCATCGGGCGTCGCCCCTTCGTCGGAAGAATGAGCCGCGATCTGCAGCAGTTCCTCGCGAATCGTCTCCAGCTGCGTATCGACTCTCGCATCGATGCTGCCGTATGCCGATCGGATCACGCAGCCTCCGCTTTTTACCGTCGGGTCCGGAACGATCTGGAGCTCCGCTTGCGAATCGACGGCCAGCGCAAGCTCATCTTTGGCCGCTTCGACGAATTCGAACTGATCCGGCGCCACGCATAGCGTGATCGTCCCTTGCTCCTTGCGCCGCGACAATGCTTGCTTCATTAGGTCCAAAGCCATCTCCGGCGCGCGTTCCAACGCGCCGCGCACGATTTTTCCGGCGATGTCGCAGCTTAGTTCGACGACGAACCGTTCGGCTTCGGCGATGATTCTCGCCTTGGCTTCGTAAGCCTGGGACACGACGCGCTGCGCTTCCTGCATCATGTGTTCCAACCTGGCCAGCGTCTGATGCTCGGCTTGCTCGGCACCGCTCGCGAAGCCTTCCTCATAGCCTCTGCGCTTCGCCTCGTCGACGAACGCCGCATCTTCGGTACGACGCCCCTCCCACCATGCGGTAGCTTCCGCTTCGGCTTCGGTCTGGATTCGGCTCGCTTGCTCGGACGCATCCTGCAGAATGATCTTCGCCGTCTCCTCGGCATCGGCCAATATCCGGTCCTTTAACTGAAGCGTCTCTTCGTCAACCGCTCCCGCATCGTCCGCATCGACGCCGCCCGTCTTCATCGCGTGAGAGACGAATCGAATTTGCTCCAGACGCTTCAGCTCTTCGACGGAAACGACATGCGAGGATTTGATCAGGTTAGACAATGATATCGTCTCCTCCGCCGCGAGCGATGATGATCTCGCCGGACTCCTCGAGTCTGCGGATCGTCGCTACGATGCGCGTCTGCGCTTCCTCGACGTCGCGCAAGCGGACGGGACCCATATATTCCATCTCTTCGCGGAATGTCTCGGCCATACGCTTCGACATGTTGCGGAAAATCGCGTCACGCACTTCTTCGCTCGCAACCTTGAGCGCCAGCTGCAGATCGGGGCTTTCGACGTCGCGAATGATCCGTTGGATCGAACGATTGTCGAGATTGACGATATCCTCGAACACGAACATCCGTTTCTTGATCTCTTCGGCCAGCTCCGGGTCCTGAATCTCAAGCGAATCGAGGATGGTGCGCTCCGTACCGCGGTCTACGCCGTTCAAAATCTGAACGATCGCTTCGATGCCGCCGGCATTCGTGTAGTCCTGGGTGACGGTCGACGACAGCTTCTGTTCGAGCACCCGCTCCACCTGTGCGATGACATCCGGCGAAGTACTGTCCATCAGCGCGATTCTTCGCGCGACATCGGCTTGCTTTTCGGTCGGCAGGGAGGACAGAACCGCCGACGATTGCTCGGGCGCAAGGTAAGAGAGCACGAGCGCGATCGTTTGCGAATTTTCGTTTTGAATAAAATTCAAAATTTGCGTCGGCTCCGCCTTGCGCGCGAAGTCGAAAGGCCTGACCTGAAGCGTCGCCGTCAGACGATTCAGGATGTCGTTCGCCTTTTGAGATCCGAGCGCCTTCTCCAGAATCTCTTTGGCGTAGGTGATGCCGCCCTGCGTCAAATATTCCTGCGCTACGCATATTTGATGAAACTCGCTGAGAATCGATTCTTTCTCGATATGATCGACTTTGCGGACGTTGGCGATTTCGAGCGTGAGCTGCTCGATCTCTTCCTCCCGGAGGTGCTTGAAAACTTGAGCCGACACTTCGGGACCGAGCGTGATGAGCAGAATCGCCGCCTTTTGCCGCCCGCTGAGCTGCGTTTGCGTTCCTTTAGCCATGTATGCCACCTCTATTCATCCACCAGCCATGTGCGCAAAAGATTGACGAATTCGTCGGGCTTGCGCTTCGCGAGCCCTTCAAGCTGCTTGCGAACCTGGCTCTCGTTCGTGACGCTCTCGATGTCGATCGTAGGCAGCTCCGCGCGCGGGGCGTCGAGCAGCTCTTGCGCCGCCGCCTCGGCTTCCCTTGCGTTTTTGCGTCTGCGGTATACGAGATACCCGGCACCGCCCAGCAGTGCCAACGCCGCGACGCCGATGCCCGCCAGCCAGAGCGACGAAGCGGATACGCCACCGCTTCCGGCCGCGTCGTCCGAGAATGCCTGAGAGACGACCGACACCCGATTCGCAAGGTCTGCGTCGGACAGCGATTGTCCGGAATCGGCCAGCAAAATTCGCACGTTGTTGCGGAGCATCTGCTCGAGCTGCGTCTGCTTCTCCGGCGTCATGACCGTCGAATCTACGGCTACGCTGATCGCAAGATCCTTGACCTGGTAAGGCGCGTAGGCGATGTTCGTCGTTTCGCGGCTCGGCTCGTAGTTCGTCGTGCTGCTAGCGGTCTCGGAGCTCGCCGTGCCGGTAGTGCCGCCCGACGGATAATTCGGCACGTCGGTAGACCCTGTGCCCGCGACGCCGCCGGCCGTGCCCGTGCCGCCTGTCGTCGATTCGGTTTGCGTCTGCTCGCTGATGACGATGCCTTTGTTGTCGTTGTTATCGAGCGGCTTGACCAGGTTGAGCTGCGTGGATCTCTGATCGAAGTTCAAAGTCGATACGACGCTGACGACGAAGTTGTCCATGCCGACCGTCTTGGCCAATATCGACTGAATGTTCGTCTTTACGCCGCTCTCGTATTGCTTCTGAATCGCGAACTGCTCGTCGAGGGCGCTGCCCCCGACCGCTCCCGTCCCGCCCAGCTTGGCGGACGGCGCGAGATCTCCCGTCGTGCTGGTGATGGTGATGCCTTCGTACTCGAGGTTCGGCACCGAAGTCTTCACCAGCTTGTAGTAGCTGTCGATCTCTTCCTGCTTCGGCCGATAGCCTGGCTTGAAGGTGATTTGCACGGATGCCGTGGCCAGCTCCTTGTCCGAATCGTTCAGGAATACGGACTCCTCGGGCAGATTGACAAGCACCTTCGCTTTCTTTACGCCCTGCATGCCTTGGAGCAGCTGCTGCACCTCGCCGTTCAACGCATTGCGATATTTCACTTTGAACTCCTGATCGGTCGTCCCGATCGTCGAGGAGGACTTGCTAAGTTCGTCGAACCCGATGCTGCCGTTCTGCACGAGACCTTGAGAGCCGACGTCCACTTTGACCTTGTCGGCCGCCGCGCTCGGAACGGAGATGCTCGTGCCGCCGTCGCCAAGCTTGTAAGGAATGCCGCTGCCGTTCAAATATTCCATGATGGCCGCGGCGTCGCCGCTGTCGAGATCCTGAAAGGCCAGCTCGTACTGCGTGCGCGTAAGCAGATATGAAATGAAGATGATAAAAATCAGGATAAATGCCGCGGAAGAAGCTAAAATCCATTTTTGCTTTTTGCTGTACTGATTCCAAAAGCCGATCGTTCTATCTCTCAAGCGGGCCCATCTTTCGTTCACAATTTCACCTCATCTGCGGACTTTGGATGCTCGTCTTACCCAAGTTACATCTGCATCCGCATGACTTCTTGGTAGGCCTCGACCACTTTATTGCGAACCTGGGCGGTCATCTCGAGACTGAGTTCGGCTTTGGTGGAGGCGATCATCACGTCGCTCACGTCCGCATTGCCCACAATAAACTGATCGGTCACGGCATGCGAATTTTCTTCTTGGGCGGCGACGCTGTCGACGGCCTTTTTCAGAAAGTCCGCAAAGCTTGCCGTCGCCTCGGAAGGCGTCGTACCGGCCTGCGCATTTTGAAGAGGAGACATTGAGGCGGCCGAGATGCCGGAAGCGCCCAAAAGATTATTAATAATCATGATTCAATCCATCCTCGCGTGGGTAATGATGTTTAAGTGAACCGGGTTACATACATAATTTAAGTGTTTTTGCCGATTTCAAGCGTTTTGGAAAACATCGATTTGCTTGCGTTGAGGGCCGTGACGCTGGCTTCGTAGGAACGCGTGGCCGAGATCATATCGACCATCTCCTTAAGCACGTCGACGTTTGGCATGCTGACCATGCCGTTCACGTCGGCGTCCGGATGCGTGGGATTGTAGACTTGCTTGAACGGCGTCTGATCGTCGGTGATCGCAGTCACTTTCACCCCTTGGGCGCCCGTAGCGTCCAACTTGTCGTTCAATAAGTTCTGGAATGTGGTATCGACAGGCGCGACCTCTACCATTTTGCGTCTGTAGGGAACGAACTTGCCGTCGACGTAGGAGGCGCGCGTCGTCTCCGCGTTCGCGATGTTCGACGAGATGACGTCCATGCGCAGCCTTTGCGCGGTTAAGGCGGAAGCGCTGATATCGAAGCTTCCCAAAATCATTAATGCCCCTCCTCGAGTGGGTCTTTTGTCGAATTATGGCGTAAATTTATTTGCCCATGCCAACGCGCATCATTTTGACGTCATGATTCAGCTGTTGAATATATAAGGAATATCGCAGTTGATTTTCGGCAAGTTTCGTCATCTCGCTGTCGATATCTACGTTGTTGCCGCTGTTGTTGAAGACCGTCGTCTTGTCCGACGTCACTTTGGCGTCGGGGAGCGATCCCGAAGCGCCGATCGCGATATGTCGTTGATCCGTCCGCTTTCCGATCAGTGCGGATTGCCCGCTGTCATTCATCGCCTGGCTCAGCAGTTGCTCGAATTGAACGTCCGACCTTTTAAAATTAGGCGTATCGACATTGGCCACATTGTTTTGCAGAACGCTCTGCCTTAACGAAGCCGCATGCAATGCGCCCTCAAGCCGCTGGTAGCTCACGCCGCTCAGCAAATCCATGTCTCTACCCCCTTTTATTAGAATTCTGTCACTTCTCTAATAATAACTTCGTCCTATAAATCCAAATTCCTCTTTTTTTTCGACAAAGTCTTCACCGGGAGTGGAAAAAAGTCGATATATAGGAGATTAAAAAAATTCTAAAGATATCATCTATTAGCGGGCCTAATATGACAATAAGAAAAAAGCCCTAATCTTCAAAATGAAGATTAAGGCAAAAATCGCTTTAATTTTGGAATAATCAGGATTTTCTGGACGCCAATTCTGGCAGCAGCTTGGGGTTCATGATTCGAATGTAAGTCCCCTTCATGCCGAGCGACCGCGTCTCGATGACGCCCGCGCTTTCGAGCTTACGCAGCGCGTTTACGATGACCGAGCGCGTGATGCCTGCCCGATCCGCGACCTTGGAAGCGACGAGAAGCCCTTCTTTTCCCTCTAATTCCTCGAAAATATGGTCGACTGCCTCCAATTCGCTAAACGATAAGGAGCTGACCGCGATCGCGACCACCGTCTTGCTGCGGGATTCAAGTTCGGCTTCCTCGGCACGTTCCCTTAAGATTTCCATGCCGATTATCGTCGAACCGTACTCCGCGAGGATGAGGTGATCGTCGCCGAAATGGCCGCCTTCGCGGGCAAGGACTATAGTCCCTAATCGGTCTCCCCCCCAATAATTGGTACAATTGTCACATGCGTGCCCGCGAAAGCGACGTCTACCGGCGCCAGTTGCGCTTGGACGTCTACGTCTACCGCCGTCGCTTCGATTCGAAGCAGACGCGCGTTCGTCTCGTTCGGGAAGCGGTACTCTTCCTGCCCTTCCGGCTTCAGCATCCAATCCTGAAAATGGGATGGCAAAGCCGCACCCAAAATTTTACCGCGCCTGCTGACGACGAACACGCCGCCCGTAAGCGTTCCCCGCAAGCCTTCCGCCATCTCGCGAAAGCTAAGCGATTTTCCCGCGGCCTTCTGCAGCAGCGCGTTGAGCGAGCGGGTTTTTTCCAACAGCGTCATGACGGCTTCCTCCTGCCTGACTTAAACACCGGCTTTTACAATATATACTGGCTTAAATCGCGATTGCTCGCAATCGTGCCGAGCTTTTCCCTCACGTATTCGGGCGTAATCTCCAGCCGTTCGAGCTGAAGCTCGGGCGCCTCGAAAGACAAATCTTCCAGAAGCTTTTCCAAAAGGGTATGGAGCCGTCGCGCGCCGATATTTTCGGTGTTGCGGTTCACTTCCTGCGCCATGTTGGCCAGCTCCGCGATCGCCTCGCCCGTGAACACGACCTCGATGCCTTCGGTACGCAGCAAAGCCGCGTATTGCTTCGTCAACGCGTTTTCCGGCTCCGTCAAGATCCGGACAAAGTCTTCGTCCGTCAGACTGCTCAGCTCGACGCGAATCGGAAAGCGGCCTTGAAGCTCCGGAATCAAATCCGACGGCTTCGCAACATGAAAGGCGCCTGCGGCGATAAACAAAATGTAATCCGTCTTCACGGGACCGTACTTGGTGACGACGGTCGAGCCTTCCACGATGGGCAAAATATCGCGTTGAACGCCCTCGCGGGATACGTCGGGTCCTTGTCCGCGTCCGTTGCTGGCAATTTTGTCGATCTCGTCGAGAAAAATGATGCCGGATTGCTCGGCTCGCCGGATCGACTCGGAGACGACCTCGTCCATGTCGATCAACTTGCCCGCTTCTTCCTGCACGAGCAGCTTGCGGGCATCCCGGACGGGCAGCTTGCGCTTTTTGCGTTTTTTGGGCATGAACTGACTCAACATTTCCTGCATGTTCTGGCCCATTTGCTCCTGGCCGGGGCCGGAAAACAAATCCATCATCGAAGGCGTCTGGTCTTCGACTTCGACCTCGACAAGCTCGTTTTCCAGCTTGCCGCCTTCAAGCTTGTTCAGCAGATCGGCGCGCTTGGAGACCAGATCGGGATCAACGGGATCGGGTTCTTCTGCCTGGACGTTCGAATTGCCGCCGAATAGCATTTCCAGCGGATTGCGCTGCGACTTCGCCTTGGCCGGAGAAGGCGCGAGCAAGGCGGCCAGCCGTTCGTTGGCAGCGCGGACGGCCTTGTCCTTGACCTTTTCCGTTCGCTCCTCTTTCACCATGCGGATCGAAGTTTCAAGGAGATCCCGAATCATCGATTCCACATCGCGCCCTACGTAGCCGACTTCCGTAAACTTGGTCGCTTCGAGTTTAATGAAAGGCGCATGCACGAGCTTCGCAAGCCTGCGCGCGATTTCCGTCTTGCCGACGCCTGTGGGCCCGATCATCAAAATGTTTTTGGGCACGACTTCGTCCCGAAGCTCGTCCGGGAGCCTGCTGCGGCGATACCGGTTGCGCAGCGCTACGGCCACCGAACGCTTGGCGGGCTTTTGACCGACGATATATTTGTCCAGTTCGGCCACGATCTGCCGCGGGGTAAGTTGATCGTTCATCGCTATCCCTCCACTTATCCGATTCAAATCTCTTCGACGACGAGATTGTCGTTCGTGAATACGCAAATTTCGGAAGCGATCTGCAAAGCGTTTCTTGCGATCTCCGCGGCCGTCAGCTGCGGCGCGTGACGCTTCAGCGCCCGGGCCGCGGAAAGGGCGAAACTGCCGCCGGAGCCGATCGCAAGAATCCCGTCGTCGGGCTCGATCACTTCGCCGTTACCGGACAGGAGCAGCATGCCCGTGGCGTCGACGACGAGCAGCATTGCCTCAAGGCGGCGCAGCACGCGATCCGAACGCCAGTCCTTGGCGAGTTCCACGGCCGCCCGCTGCAGGTTGCCATGATGCTCCTCCAGCTTGCCTTCGAACTTTTCGAACAACGTAATCGCGTCAGCGACCGAGCCGGCAAATCCGGCCAGCACCTGGCCGCGGTAAAGCCGGCGCACCTTTTTTGGCAGAAGCTTTCATTACCATGCTATTGCCGAACGTGACCTGGCCGTCCCCAGCGATCGCGCCTTTTCCGTTGTGCCTGACGGCGCAGATCGTCGTTGCGTGAAAAGCTGCGTCCATGCTAATTCCTCCCTCTCTTATCTAGCCAAAGCGTAAACCGCACGAATCGGACACGGACTATAAAATAGAAAACGATAGGTTTTGCGCCAAAGAAGCGGCCAGCTCGTCGCACGCTGCCGCCGCCTCGACTGCCTATAGCTCTAAGAGCCGACTAACCGCGATTCCTCGGCGAACGCATGAACCGCCTCAAGCGCGCGCTGCGCGATCGCTTCGTTTTTCTCCTTCTTGCTCTTCACCTTCCTGCCAAGCGGCGGGAACAAGCCGAAGTTCGCGTTCATAGGCTGGAAATGGCGAAAATCCGCCGTCGTAATATAATGCGCCATGCTGCCAAGCGTCGTGTGCTCCGGGAGCGTCAGCGGCTCCAAACCTCGCGCGAGTCTGCCCGCGTTCAACCCGGCGATCAAGCCGGACGCCGCCGATTCGACATACCCCTCTACGCCTGTCATTTGCCCTGCGAAAAAGAGCGTCTCTCTTTCGCGATATTGATACGTTGGCTTAAGCAGCTTCGGAGAATTAATGAACGTATTCCGATGCATGACGCCATAACGGACGAATTCTGCGTTTTCGAGTCCGGGAATCAAGGAGAACACGCGCTTCTGTTCGCCCCACTTAAGGTGGGTCTGGAAGCCGACGAGGTTGTACAGCGTACCGGCGGCGTTATCCTGCCGCAGCTGAATGACGGCGTGCGGCAGCTTGCCCGTCCGGGGATCGACAAGACCTACCGGCTTCATCGGCCCGAAAAGCACGGTCTGTTTGCCGCGGCCTGCCATAACTTCGATCGGCATGCAGCCCTCGAAGTACATTTCCTTCTCGAAGTCCTTGATTTCGGCCGTCTCGGCAGTCGTGAGCGCTTCGTGAAACGCGTCGAATTGCTCCTCCGTCATCGGACAGTTCAAATAAGCGGCTTCGCCTTTGTCGTACCGCGAAGCCAGAAATACTTTTTCCATATCGATCGAGTCTTTCTCGACGATCGGCGCCGCCGCGTCGTAGAAATAAAAGTATTCTTCGCCGAACAAGTCCTTGATCTGCGCGGACAGCTCCGGAGAAGTCAACGGACCGGTCGCGATAACGACAATTCCGTCCCGCGGAATCGAGGACAGCTCTTCGTTGACGACGGTGACGAGCGGATGCTCGCGCAACCGGCTCGTCACTTCGCCGGAGAAGCCTTCGCGGTCGACTGCAAGGGCGCCGCCAGCAGGCACGGCATGGCGATCTGCGGCCGATAAGATTAGCGATTGCAGCAGTCTCATTTCTTCTTTAAGTACCCCGACCGCATTGGTCAGGCCGTTGGCTCTTAAGCTATTGCTGCATACGAGTTCGGCGAACCTGTCGGTATGGTGCGCCGGCGTCTTGCGAACGGGCCTCATCTCGTACAGCTTGACCGGGACGCCTTGGGAAGCGATCTGCCATGCCGCTTCGCTGCCTGCAAGTCCCGCCCCCCACCACCGTCACGACTGGATAAGAATTCACGATCAGTTACCTCCTGCCCTGCAAATGCATTCGGCTCTCGCGACCGGCAAGACGCGCTTGCGATCTGGAGAGCCGCCTTTTCTAGTCGAGCGCTTCTTCGAGTTCGGCCGCTTCCTCATGGTGGGTACATGCGGTGCAGTGCCATTCCGTCTGGCCCCGCACGCGTTTTTCCACCATCATGCCTCCGCAATCGGGACAAGGTTTAGGTACCGGTTTATCCCAAGAGACGAAGTCGCATTCCGGATATTTATCGCAGCCGTAAAACATGCGTCCTTTTTTGCTGCGCCGCTCGACGACTTGCCCGCTCTTGCACTTCGGGCACGTGACGCCGGTCGCCTTGACGATCGGCTTCGTATTGCGGCATTCGGGAAACCCCGAGCAAGCGAGAAACTTGCCGAATCTGCCCATCTTGTAAACCATCTGGCTGCCGCATTTTTCGCAAATCTCGTCGGAAGGCTCGTCTTTGATTTCGATTTCCTTCATTTCTTCCTCGGCCACTTCAAGCCGCTTCTCGAACGACTTGTAAAACTCGCCGATGACGTCGACCCAATCTTCCTTGCCGTCCTCGACGTGGTCGAGGTCGCCTTCCATATGCGCCGTGAACTCCGCATCCAAAATCTCCGGAAAAAACTCCTCCATGAGCTGAATGACGAGCTCGCCGAGCTCGGTCGGAAAAAACTTTTTTTCCTCGATGGCCACATAATTGCGCTTTTGGATCGTCTCCAACGTCGGTGCGTACGTGCTCGGCCGGCCGATGCCGAGCTCCTCGAGCGCTCGAACCAGCCGCGCTTCGGTATACCGCGGAGGCGGCTGCGTAAAATGCTGCTTGGGCTCGACGGACTCGGTGAGTACCTTGTCTCCGGTCGTCAGGGCGGGCAGCAGCCGTTCTTCGTCGGTCGTGTCGTCATCGTTGCCTTCGACGTAGACCTTCATGAATCCGGCGAACTTCAACTTGGAGCCCGCGGCGCGGAACGTCGCTTCTCCGTTCACCAGGTCCACCGTCATCGTATCGAGCACGGCGGAAGACATCTGACTGGCGACGAAGCGCTCCCATACGAGCTTGTACAGCCGGAGCTGATCGCGCGACAGAAACGATTTGACTTCTTCGGGCGTGCGCAGCACCGAGGTCGGCCGAATCGCCTCATGCGCGTCTTGCGCGTTGGCGTTCTTCTTTAAGTAGACGCGCGGCGTTTCGGGATAGAAGCTCGCGCCGTATTTGGCCACGATGAACTCCTTGGCTTCCTCCTGCGCGATCGGCGAGATACGCGTCGAGTCCGTACGCATGTACGTGATAAGACCGACAGTGCCCTCTACGCCGAGATCGACGCCTTCGTACAGCTGCTGAGCGACCTGCATCGTCTTGGAGGCGCGGAAGTTCAGCTTCCGCGCGGCCTCCTGCTGCAAGGAACTCGTAATAAACGGCGGCGAAGGGTTGCGCTGTCTTTCCTTTTCCTTGATCTCGCCCACGGTAAAGGGATTGTTGCCGATTTTCTCCAGTACCTTGTTGACGTCTGCTTCCGTGTGCAGTTCGCTTTTGTCGCCGGACAGCGAATGGAACTTGGCTTCGAACGCCGACGCTCCCTGCTTCAAGTGTGCGGTGATGCTCCAGTATTCGACGGGCTCGAAAACTTTAATCTCGTTTTCCCGGTCCATGATCAGCTTCACCGCAACGGATTGAACGCGGCCAGCGCTCAATCCCTTCTTCACCTTTTTCCAAAGAAGCGGGCTGATCTTGTAGCCGACCAGACGATCGAGCACGCGCCGGGCTTGCTGGGCGTTCACGAGATCCATGTTGATCGGGCGGGGCGTCTTGAAGGCGTCCTTGACCGCCTGCTTCGTTATTTCATTAAATACGACGCGGCAAGCGTCCTTTTCGTTCAACTCCAAATAATGGGCGAGATGCCATGCGATCGCTTCGCCTTCGCGATCGGGGTCGGCCGCGAGATAGACGCGCTTGACCCTTTTGCTGGCGTCCTTCAGCTCTTTGAGGACGCTCCCCTTGCCTCTGATCGTAATATACTTCGGTTGAAAATCGTTTTCCACTTCCACGCCGATCTGGCTTTTCGGTAAATCGCGGATGTGCCCCATGGATGCCTTGACGATGTACTTGCTGCCTAAGTACTTGCCGATCGTCTTGGCCTTGGCCGGGGATTCTACGATGACGAGTGAATCCGCCACGTCAAAACCTCCTCTCCTACGGTCAACGGGCCCTTGGCCGGACCGTCGCCCGCTGGAAATGGGGGATCGACGGGACGGCTCATAGGGCTATATATACGGAACCGGGCTGCTGGTGTATTCGTTGCTTTATTTGTAAAGATATCAGAACCGCGTGTAAAAGTCCAAACGTGAGGCCGCTGCGATGACTTAATTCTTCCGCCGAAGCCGGCCCGTCGGACAGCAAGCGGTATATTCGCGCCTCCTGTTCCGTAAGCTCGGGCTCGCTGTACGAAGGCATTTCGGGTATTCGAACGCCGTTTAGATAGCGCCGATACTGCTTGATCACATCCTCCGCGTCAAGCACTTGGGCAGCCGCTCCGTCGCGCAGCAGTTCGAGCGTGCCTCGGCTGCGAGGCGAATTGATCGGACCGGGCACCGCAAAAACGTCGCGATTTTCCTTGATCGCTTCGTTCGCCGTGAGCAAGGCCCCGCTGCGCGATGCCGCTTCCACGACGACGACCCCCCAGCGACAATCCCGCGATAATTCGATTGCGCATCGGGAACATGCCGGGATGGATCGGGACATCCGGCGGCGTCATGGAGACGATCAGACCTTCTTCTGCGATTCGTCTGTAAAGCATGCGATTTTCCGGCGGGTAGACCACGTCGGCCGGCGATCCAAGCACCGCTACCGTCCCGCCGGCGCCGCGAAGCGCGCCGGCGTGGGCGGCGGCATCGATTCCCTTTGCCATCCCGCTCGTCACCGCGAGTCCCGCATGGCTGAAAGCGTCGGATAAAGTCTCGGCCGCGCGCTTGCCGTAAATCGTCGCTTGTCGCGTGCCGACGACGGCGACCTGCGGTCTAGCAAGCAATTCCAATCGTCCAATATAATAGAGCACCCAGGGCGGTCTGTAAATATGCCGAAGCAATTCGGGATAATCCGGATCCATCTCCGTCACGATGGACAGTCCGGTTTTCTCCCACCTGGCGCGGCGCCGCTCCATCCGGCGGCTGTCCAGGCTGGCGACGATCGCCTCCGCTCGGCGGGCGGATAGCCCTAATTCCCGCCACTCGCCCGGCCTGCGCAAAGCGGCGTCCTTCAATCCGTCCTTTGCCAAAATCGTGTTGATCGTTTCCCAGCCGACGCCTTCCGTCTCATGGAGCGCCGCCAGCGTGTCGCGCATCTGATCGAGCAATCCGGACACACCCTTTCCGCTTTTCAAAAAAAACAAACAGCCCTCCACGCTCCGACCGGAGCGCGGAAGGCTGCCTGCCATCCGAAAATCACGTATATGGACTAAAAATATGGTCTAAAAATCAGCTCTTGCATTTTTCCAGCATGCCGCGCTCTTCGAGAACCGCGACCAAAGTCGCGCCCATGTCGGAAGGCGTCGGCGCAACGCGAATGCCGCATTCCTCGAGCACCTTGATCTTCTCGGCCGCGGTGCCTTTGCCGCCCGAGATGATCGCGCCCGCATGGCCCATGCGCTTGCCGGCCGGCGCCGTCGCGCCGCCGATGAAGCCGACGACGGGCTTGGTCATATTCGCCTTGACCCACTCCGCCGCTTCTTCCTCTGCCGTACCGCCGATCTCCCCGATCATGATGACCGCGTACGTATCCGGGTCTTCGTTGAACAGGTTCAAAATGTCGATGAACTCGGAGCCTTTGACGGGGTCGCCGCCGATGCCGACCGCGGAAGACTGGCCGATGCCGCGCGTCGTCAATTGATGAACGGCCTCGTAAGTCAGCGTTCCCGAGCGGGATACGACGCCGACGTGGCCCTTCTTGTGGATATACCCCGGCATGATGCCGATCTTGATCTCGTCCGGCGTGATGACGCCAGGGCAGTTCGGCCCGATCAGTCGCGTCTTCTTGCCTTCCATATAACGCTTAACCTTGACCATGTCAAGCACCGGGATGCCTTCGGTGATACAGATGACAAGGTCAAGCTCCGCGTCGACCGCTTCGATGATCGAATCGGCGGCGAACGGCGGCGCGACGTAAATGACGGACGCTGTCGCCCCGGTCTTTTCGACGGCTTCGCGGACCGTGTTGAAAATCGGCAGCGTTACCTTCGTGCCGTTCTCCAGATCGAAATCGATCGTTTGGCCGCCCTTGCCCGGCGTTACGCCGCCGACCATTTGCGTGCCATACTCGAGCGCGCCTTTGGCGTGAAACGCGCCAGTCGCCCCCGTGATGCCTTGGGTAATAACTTTCGTATTTTTATCGATCAAGATGCTCATGACTTCACACTCCCCGGTTCTCCCTGATTATTTCACCAGCGCGACGATCTTTTGGGCGCCGTCCGACATCGAATCCGCGGCCACGATATTGAGGCCGGAGTTGTTCAAAATCTCTTTGCCGAGCTTGACGTTCGTGCCCTCGAGACGAACGACGAGCGGCTTGTCGAGGCCCAGCTCGCGCGCTGCGGCCACGACGCCTTCGGCAATGATGTCGCACTTCATGATGCCGCCGAAAATGTTGACGAAGATGCCCTTGACGTTCGCGTCGGACAGGATGATCTTGAACGCTTCGGTTACTTTTTCCTTCGTCGCGCCGCCGCCGACGTCCAGGAAGTTGGCCGGCTCTCCGCCGAAATATTTGATAATGTCCATCGTAGCCATGGCGAGGCCCGCGCCGTTGACCATGCAACCGATGTTGCCGTCAAGCGCGATGTAGGACAGATCGTATTTGGAAGCCTGGATTTCCTTTTCGTCTTCTTCGTCCAGATCGCGAAGCTCTACGATGTCCTTGTGGCGGAACAATGCGTTGGAGTCGAAATTCAGCTTGGCGTCGAGCGCCATGACGTCGCCGCCGCCGGTAACGACGAGCGGATTGATCTCCGCGATCGAGCAGTCCTTGTCGACGAACGCTTGGTACAGAGAGAGCATGAACTTCGCCGCTTTGTTAACGAGCTCGTTCGGAATGTTGATGGCGTATGCGATGCGACGCGCCTGGAACGTCTGCAGACCGATCGCAGGATCGACGACTTCCTTGATGATCTTCTCGGGGGGAGTGCGCGGCGACTTCTTCGATCTCCGTGCCGCCTTCTTCGGAAGCCATCAGCACTACGCGGCCGGTGCCGCGGTCGACGACGAGGCCGACGTAGTATTCCTTCTTAATGTCGCAGCCCTCTTCGATCAGCAGGCGCTTGACTTCCTTGCCCTCCGGGCCGGTCTGGTGCGTGACCAGAACCTTGCCGAGAATGTCGGAGGCGTACTGGCGAACCTCGTCCAGGTTTTTGGCTACCTTGACGCCGCCGGCCTTGCCGCGTCCGCCGGCATGAATTTGCGCTTTGACGACCGAGACGGCCGTGCCGAGCTCTTCGGCAGCCTTGACCGCTTCGTCGACCGTAAACGCGACCTTGCCGCGAGGTACGGCGACGCCGTACTGTCTCAAGACTTCCTTGCCCTGATACTCATGAATATTCATGGCCCTGCATCCTCCCGTTTAAACCGCATCATAACAACCTTGTAGGCGCTTCGAACAAGCACCAAACCTAACCCATTGTATCACTTTTCGACTTGGCGTTCCTCTGTTTTTCATCAAATTTTTAGATGACTTTGGCAACGATTTCATCTAAAAAAGGAGAATGGAAAGCATTCCAAACAGTCGCACAATCTTTAACATGGCCCAATTGGGAGTCGCGATATTCATCGGCCGGTTCCATCGTCGCTGTCGCAAACGGCTTGCCCGGCTTGATTTGGAGCGCCTTGCGTTCCCGGTCGTTTACGTCCCTTCGCAGCACGGTCGCTTGCCGAAGCGGCCGCCGCTTCGTTCCGTGCCCGAGCCGCTTGCTTTCCCCGGATCGCGCCGTGTTCGAAGTCTGGCATTGTTCTGTCCAGCGCACGGTATTGCACCGCCTCCGCGACATGCTCGAGCCTTACGTCGCCGCAATCTTCGAGATCCGCGATCGTACGGGACAGCTTCAGGATGCGGTCGTGCGCGCGATAGCTTAGGCCAAGCCTGCTATACATGCCGGTCAACAGCGCCTCCGCGTCGCCGGGGAGCCGCGCATGAACGGCCAGCAGGCGTCCCGACAACGCGCTGTTCCAGCGAATTCCGGTATCGGCATATCGTCGGCACTGCCGCTCGTAAGCCGCTTCCAGCTTTCCCCTCGCCTCTTCGGAGGTCATCCCGCCGCCTCCGAAGCTGACGGGCTGCCTGGGAATCTCGACCTGAAGGTCGATCCGGTCGGCGAGCGGTCCCGACATCCGGGCGCGATATCGCGCCAGCGATCCGACCGAGCAGGTGCAGGGCCGCTCGCTTTGGTCGCCGCCCCAGAAACCGCACGCGCAAGGATTCATCGCCGCAGCCAGCATAAAACTTGCGGGAAATCGCGTCACGCCGCGCGCACGCCCGATCGTCACATGACGGTCCTCTAGCGGCTGCCGCAGCGACTCGAGCGCGCTTCTCCCGAATTCGGGCAGCTCATCCAAAAAAGAGAACGCCCCGATGCGCCAGCGTCACCTCTCCGGGCTTGGGGACGGGTCCTCCTCCGATCAATCCCGACGTCGAGATCGTATGATGGGGCGCTCGAAACGGACGTTCGCGAATCAACCCGGCGCGCGCGCCGGGGAACTTGCCGCTGACGCTGTAAATTTTGGTCACCTCAAGCGCCTCTTCGTCGGCGAGCCGCGGGAGCAGCGAGGGCAGCCGCCTGCACAGCATCGTCTTGCCCGTGCCCGGGGGCCCCATGAACAGAAGGTTGTGCATCCCGGCCGCGGCGATGAGAAGCGCACGCTTGCCCTGCAATTGACCGGAGACGTCCGCCAAATCCGGCGCTGCGCCGTTAGCGCGCTCGCGAATCTCGTCGGCCTCTGTCGCCGGCGGCGAAGCGGCGCCTCCCCCCGCTCGGGCCCCGGATCCAATCCGCCAGCGAAGAGACGGATCTAACCTCGATGCCTTCGATCAACCCCGCTTCGCTCGCGCTCGCCGGCGGCACGTATATGCGCCGCAAACCGGCCGCTCGCGCGTTCTCGGCCATCGCGAGCACGCCGGGGACGGCCTTCACCGCTCCGTTCAAGGACAACTCGCCGATAATAAGAGCGTCGTCGAGCTCTTGCTGGCGCATCTGACCGCTCGCGCAAAGAATGCCCGCCGCGATCGCCAGATCGAACGCGCTTCCTTGCTTGCGCATGTCCGCCGGCGCCAGATTGACCGTGATGCGGTCGAGCGGAAACTTCATTCCCGCATTTTGTATGGCTGCCCTTGCTCTATCGATCGACTCGCGAACGGCCGGGTCCGGCAATCCGACCACGTTGACCTGAGGCAAGCCGGCCGCGATGTCCACTTCGACCTCGATCAGCCTGCCTTCAACGCCAAGCACGATGGCGCTCAGCAGTTTGCAATACATAAAAAACACACCTTCCCCTCCGCAACGTAGATTCGTCGCCGGAGCAAGGTGCTTCCCTGCTTCCCGTATCGTTTTAATCCTTGTTTATTACTTTAATGAGCTTTCGGCCGCTTGTCAACCTCTGCCAGAAGCGACTTGCGATTCAGAATTGCCGCCTTTCGTTCAATCTTCGCCATACGGCGACATTGCTCAAAATGCGCCGACCAGATGCCGCACCTCCTTCACGCCGCCCGTCTCGTCGTTCGTCACCGCTACGACGTCGAACCTTATTCGGGCCCCATCCAGACCCGCGAAGCGCAAATAGACTTGCGCCGTCGCGCGAACCTGCATGCATTTGCGCGGGGTGACGGCCTCGACCGCCGTGCCGAACCGGCCGTTCTCCCTACGCGACCGGACCTCCACGATGACCGTCGTGTCGCCGTCCGTCGCGACGATATCCAGCTCTCCCGTCCGGCAGCGCCAGTTGCGCTCCCGTATGCGATAACCCAGACGTACCAAAAAAAGCGGCGGCTTCCGCTTCCGCCCGATCCCCGCGCATTTTGCGAAGGTCCGGCTTCCTTATGCCCGAACTCGGATCGCGCGTCAATTCGGCCGACCTCCGTTTCTTTGCGACGCCCGCTTATCGGACCGGTAGACGAAGCTAAGCACTTCGGCCACGAGCTGGTAAAGCTCCTGCGGGATTTCCTGCTCCAGGTCCAGCTTCGACAGCACTTCGACGAGCGAGGCGTCCTCCTGAATAGGCACGCCGTTCTCCGCGGCGCGCTTCAAAATCTCCTCGGCAACGGCGCCTTTGCCTTTGGCGACGACGACGGGGGCGGTCCGAAGCTCGGGATTGTACTTTAGCGCGACGGCTTTTCTGGGAACGTATCTCCCGCCCTCGGCCGCATCCCGCGCTCCGTCTGAATGGCCGGCTGCTCCCGCCTTCCGTCCTTTTTCCTTCGGCTGATCCATTCGATCTCCACCTTGGTCTTTCCGTATGCGGACCGTTTAAGCCCGGTAATCGATCCCTTTATAAAGCCTGGCGGCGTAGGCGCCGCCAGGCGCCTGGCTCGCTTCGGATACGTTCGCCTCGGCGGAGACGCGCTCCGGATAAGGAGCGGCCGTCAACGACATCAGCCGGTAGCCGGCCGATTGCAGCCCGTCGGCGGCTTCGTCTTTCGACGCTTCGATCAGTTCCGCGACGTCGGGGTCGTCGTTCAGCAGCCGAAGCGAGACCGATCGGTCGACGACTTGAACATCGACGACGGTCCGCCCCATATGCCGCATGTCGAGGTCGAAGAGCAGCCTGCAATTGTCCGCGTCCAGCTCGCCGCGCCGCCCCCCGCCGGGCTTCGATATGGACTTTGGCCGTCGTTTCTCCGTCCTGGCCTTTCATCGGAACGAACAGCGTCAAATGGCTCATCATCGCCGTATTTTGCCGCTCCGCGGACAGCAGGAGCTGCTGCCCCGTAATTTGCTGGACAAGATTTTGCGCCGCCTCGCGCAGCGCGGGCGGCGCGTCGTCGCTTGCGCCGAGCGCAAGCAGCGCGCTCTTGAGCGAATCGCCCTGCCGCATCGTCGCCTCGCCCGTTCCTTGCTCCCCGCCGTTCGACAGACCGGACTGCGCCTCGCTCCAGGCGCCGCTTTTGAGCGCCGCATGCTCGTGGCTGACGCCGAGCGCGCTCAGCAGCTTGCCGATCCAGGACGGCTCCTTGTCCGCGTTCGTCAGCGCAGACGGCTCGCCCGGGACTGCGCCGCCAGCCGGACGCTGCGACGCCGCGCTCGCCCCCGCCGCGCCGGCCCGTCCGCCGCCTGCGGCAGCATCGCCCGCTGCTTCATGCGCGCCGACCGCGCTCCGCGATGCCGCCGCGGCCGCCGAATCCGGCGACCGCCGGCCCGCGGGCTCGGCGGCGGACTGCGCCGCCCCTTCGGCTTCAGCCGCGGAAGCGGTCTGCGGCAAGAGATTCCCGCGGCCCACGCTCTCCTGGCGCGCGTCTGCTTGCCGCAAAGGCCCTGCCTGCCCGGCGGGCCCGCCGCTGCCGTCCTGCCGCCTTACGACGCCGGGCTCCGCCTCCCGCGCCGCCGCGCCGCCGCTTCCTGCCCGCTCGCCGCCGCGAGAAGCCCTATCCGCCTCCTCGAAAGCCTGTCCCTCGACCAGCGTTGACACTGCTTTGAGCAGCGTCAAGATCCGCCGCGCTGCCTCTGACGTCTCGGTCTTGACCGAAGGATCGGCAGCCGCGCGTCCCGCGAGCGCTTCGAGCGTCGACAACTGTTCGTGCAGCGGCGGCCCGTACAAAGCCTGCCTGAGCGAACCGACCGTCGTCTCCGTAGGCTGCAGCCCGCGCCTGAAGGCGACTCCGGCGGCATTCATCCACTCCTGCGCATCCGCAGCGGCCGGCTTGGCAGCGGCCGCCTGCGCGAACCAGTCCGCCGTCTCGCGCGTGACGGGATAGCCGTCGCGCGCGAGACCGCGAAGCAGCTCGCGGCTCCACGGCTGCTCGGGCAGACCGAAGGCCTTGACGCCGTCGCGCGTCAGCGTCTCGTCGGCCGCATCCGCCTGCGCGGCGTCCGGCAGCGGCCGCAGGGAGATCAACCCCGTAGAAGAGTCGGGCCGCACCTGGAGCAGCGTGCTTTGGCCGACGGACAGATCCGCCTCGAGCCTCGCTCTGACAGGCACGCCGTTAATGTTCATGAGCGCATCCTGGCCGTCGAGCATCTCGATCAGCACGCCGCGCACGATTTGTCCGATTCGCAGCTCCAACGCTTTGACGTCGGTCGGCTGACCGTCCTTCATGAGCGCCCTCATCAAAGAACCGATGTTCATGTCCAATCTGGCGCAACTCCCTTCCTCGAGTCTGCTCCCGGCATGACCGTAGGTTATGTATCCGTTTATCGGCTGCGGTCCGTCAATCCGTTAAAAGAGCGTCTGCTGCTCGATGGCGTACTTCGATAAAAACGACCTGCGGTGCAACGGCGTCGGCCCGAGCGCGAGCAGCGCTTCGCGATGAACCTTCGTCGCGTATCCCTTATGATCCTTGATCCCGTACCCGGCGTAGTTCAGATCCCATATTTGATCGCATAGCCGATCCCGCGTCACCTTGGCGACGATCGAGGCCGCGCCGATGGACTGGCTGAGCATGTCTCCCTTGATAATCTTCGTTTGGGGAAGCGGCAGCTCGACGGTCTCGGCGTCGATCAGCAAGTGCTCCGGCCGAACCGCGAGTCCTTCGACCGCGCGCTTCATCGCCAGACGCGAAGCCTGCCGGATATTGATCTTGTCGATCGTCGCGGCGTCTGCGCGCCCGACCGACCAGGCGACCGCATTCGCGAGAATGACGTCGTACAGCGCGTCCCGCTTTTTCTCGCTGAGGCGCTTGGAGTCGTCGATTCCTTCGAGCACGAGGCCAGGCGGCAGGACGACGGCAGCGGCGACGACGTCGCCGAACAAGCAGCCTCGGCCGACCTCGTCCACGCCGGCGATCGCCAAGACGCCTTCCGCCCACAAAGCCCGCTCGTACGCCAATCTGTCGATTACGATCGGTATTTCGGTCTTCAATTCCCATTCCACCTTCGATGCCGTTGTTCGTTTTGTTCTGTCTTCTATTGTCCGACAACGGCGCCGATCCGGCAACTGTTTTTCGATCTTGTGCAAGAACCGAAAAAAGCGCGCCGACCGAAGTCGACGCGCCATGATCATCCTGCAGGAGATTCGAGCGAAATTCGTCCAAGCTTGCCGGATCGCAGGTCGCGCAGCAGGACGCCCGCAGCCTTGCCGTAGTCCACATGACCGCCGCTGCCCAGACATCCCCGGCGCCGGCCGATATCGGCCAGCACGTCCGCCGCCGAAGCCGTATCAGGCAGCGTCGCCGGGAGCGCGTCCAATCCGTAGCGCTCGACCAGCGTGTCCCTGTACGCGTCCGCCAGATAGCGGATAAGCGTGCAGCCGACCTCGTCCACGTGAAGCACTTCTTCCTTGATCGCGCCCGTCGCGGCCAGCCTGAAACCGACGTCGGCATCCTCGAACTTCGGCCATAAGATGCCCGGCGTGTCAAGCAGCTCAAGTCCCCCCGCCCGTTCGGATCCACTGCTGGCCCTTCGTAACGCCCGGCTTGTCGCCGGTCACTGCCGCGCTTCGCCCTGCCAGTTTGTTGATCAGCGTAGACTTCCCTACGTTCGGAATGCCGACGATCAACGCCCTGGCAGGCCTCGGCTTAAGGCCTTTGGCGATCTGCCGGTCCGTCTTTTCCTTAAGCAGCGCCTGTACGCGTACGGCGATATCCTTGACGCCCGTGCCGGTGCTCGAGTCGATCAATAGCGCGCTGTGTCCGAGCGATTGGTAGTGGGCGAGCCAAGCCGCGTTCGCGGCCGGGTCGGCCAGGTCCGCCTTGTTCAGCAGGATCAGCCTCGGCTTGCCGCCGACGATCTCGTCGATCATCGGATTGCGGCTCGCTTCGGGAATTCGCGCGTCCAGCAGTTCGAATACGACGTCGATCAGCTTGAGTTTTTCTTCGATTTGCCTTTTGGCCCGGGTCATATGACCGGGAAACCATTGGATGGTCAAATGAAACAGCCTCCTCTCGTGTGCGCCTCGGTAGCGCAGGTCCCTCCGGCTTAAGCCGTGGGCCGAGACGCATCGCGTCAGATTCGGCTTAGTAGCCTTTACCGATATATTTGATCTTGTCGAGCGGCCAGAAGACGAGCTCTGCACGGCCGACGACGCGATCGATCGGCACGTAGCCGATCATGCGGCTGTCCTTGCTGTTCGGACGGTTGTCGCCCATTACGTACAGCATGCCGTCCGGCACCTTGCCGTCCGGGAACGTATCGTTCGGAAAGTCGCTGCTCCATTTCTCGTCATTGTACAGTTGACCAGATGCGTGCATTTCGTCGTACGTCGCCTGCAAATACGGTTCCTTGATCTTCGTGCCGTTGACGTACACGTCGTCGCCTTGAACCTTGACGGTATCGCCGCCGACGGCGATGACCCGCTTGATATAGTCCCGATGCTCGTCCGGCACGTGAAAGACGATCACCTCGCCGGCCTTCGGCTTGCGGATGTCGTACAGCGCCTTGTTCACGATGATGCGTTCGCCGTTCCAGAAGTTCGGCTGCATCGACTCGCCGTCGACGATAAACGGATTGAACAGAAGCCAGCGAATCAGAATGACGAGCACGCCGGCGATCGCCAGCGCCTTGACCCATTCGACGGCTTCTTTGCCGGCTTTCGATTTTCCTGCGCCGGGCGCGGGCGGAGACGCCCCATTCAATCCGGGTTCCCCGGGAGAAGCTTCCGGAACCGTGTGCCCGGAAGGCGAGCCGGGTACGGAGGAACCGCCGAACGCAGTCTCCGTTTGCTCCAATTCATTCCGTTTGTCGGATTGATCCATAAGCTCGCCTCGTTTCTGCCTCAGCTAAGTATACCCGTCGCAGGGTATGTATCTCGCATGCGCGAAGAACGCAAAAGAGGGCTTGAACGAATGCCAAGCCCCCTTGCTTTTTCATTATCGAATTTCCTTGATGCGAGCTGCCTTGCCGCGCAGGTTGCGCAGGTAGTAGAGCTTCGCACGGCGAACCTTGCCGCGGCGCGCCACTTCGATCTTCTCGATGCGGGGCGAATGAACCGGGAAAGTACGCTCGACGCCGACGCCGTAGGAAATCTTGCGAACCGTAAAGGTCTCGCTGATCCCGCCGCCGCGACGCTTGATCACGACGCCTTCGAAAAGTTGTACCCGCTCGCGGGAACCCTCGACGACTTTGACGTGAACCTTCAGCGTGTCGCCAGGACGGAAAGTCGGGATGTCCTTGCGCAGTTGCTCTTGGGTAATCGTTTGAATCAGACTCATGGGGGTGTCCCCTCCTTCCGCCATAGACGTTCGTGCCGCTCCCCCGAATGTTCGAATCCGGATCTTAGCGCGCAGAGGACCGCCCGATTAATCATGCCTTAACCTGTCGGCCACCAGACCGGGCATAGGCTTCGGCATACACAACATTTGAAATTCTATCACAAACGCCCGTCGTATTCAAGTCCGAATTCTATTAACCCGGCATCGCCTCGCGGACCGCCGGGAATCAGCGAGCGGCGTTGTCGCGTTGCGCTTTAACCGCGTCTTCGAGCCACTTTTTCTCTTTGTCGGACAACGCCGCACCTTCAAGCAGCTCCGGCCGGCGCGCATGCGTCCGCAGCAGCGACTGCTGCCTGCGCCATTTGTCGATCTCCGCATGATGGCCCGACAGCAGCACGTCCGGAACTTGAAGGCCGCGAAAATTAACGGGCCGGGTATAGTGGGGGTATTCGAGCAGGCCGTCGCTGAACGAGTCGGTGACGGCGGAGCTCTCGTTGCCGAGCACGCCGGGCAGCAGCCTGACGACGGCGTCTACGACGGCCATGGCGGGCAGCTCGCCGCCCGTGAGCACGTAATCTCCGATCGACAGCTCGTCCGTCACGAGGTGACTGCGGATCCGCTCGTCGTAACCCTCGTAATGGCCGCAAATAAAGATGAGATGCTCCTCCCGCGACAGCTCCTGCGCCTTCGTCTGCGTGAAGGTTTCTCCCTGCGGGCACATGAGAATGACGCGGGGCGGACGCGAGCTTTCCATCTCTGCTTGTCCCTCTATCGCCGCCTCTTGAGCATGCGCCCTAGCCTCGGCCGGATCGTCGTCCGGTTCTGTCGGCGTCATTCGTCCCGTCACCGCTTCGACCGCCGCGAAGATCGGGTCCGGCTTCAGCACCATGCCGCCGCCGCCGCCGTACGGCGTATCGTCGACGGTGTTGTGCTTGTTGTTCGCGTAGTCGCGGAAGTTCACCGTATTCAGCGAGACGAGCCCGCGCTCGCGCGCTTTTCCCAGAATGCTGCTGCCGAACACGCCTTCGAACATCTCGGGGAAAAGCGTCAGAACGTCTACGCGCATCGTCAGAGCAATCCTTCCATCAAATGAACTTTGACCTTGCGGGCGGCGACGTCGACTTCCTTGACGACATCGTCGATAAACGGCAGCAGCAAATCTCCGCCCTTCGGACGTTTGACGACCCAGACATCGTTCGCGCCGGGGGACAGAATCTCCTTGACGAAGCCCAGCTCCTCGCCTTCCTCCGTGAAGACGGCGCAGCCGATAATATCGCTCAGATAGTATTCGTCTTCCTCGAGCTCCACGCGGTCCTCGGCTTCGACCTTAAGCTCCCAGCCCTTATACTTCTCGATCTGGTTGATGTCGTCCCAGCCCTTCAGCCGGACCACGAACATGTTTTTTTGTTCGCGGGCGCTGACGACCTCGACCTCCGAGGTATGCCCGCCGGCTTCCGGATTCACGAGAAGCAACTTGCTGCCCGCGCGGAACCGCACGTCCGGGAAGTCCGTCTGCGGCCATACTTTGATCTCGCCCCGCACGCCGTGCGTATTGACGATTTTGCCGACGTTCAGCAGTTGTCGCTCCGACAAGGGAACGCCCCCCCCCTTTTTACGATAGAATATCCCGATCCGCTGCCTGCGCATACGACAACGCGACGCACAAGGACGAAAAAGCCCGGTACGCTGTTCGCGCGCCCGGACTTCAGCTGCCTGCTATTCGGATACGATGTCCACGATGACGCGTTTGTGGGTCTTGACCGCGGCGGACGAGACGACCGTGCGCAGCGCCTTCGCGATCCGCCCCTGCTTGCCGATGACCTTGCCGACATCGCCGGGATGAACGGTAAGCTCGTACACCAGGCCTCGCGCGTCTTCCTTGACCTGAATTCGTACGTCTTCCGGATGATCCACCAATGCCTGTGCAATAACCCGTATGAGTTGTTCCATGGCCGTCAGCCTCCGGGAAATCCGACGTCTTACTTCGAGAGCTTGGATTCGTGGAACTTCTTCAGAACGCCAGCCTTGCTCAGGAGATTGCGGACCGTATCGGACGCTTGCGCGCCGGATTGCAGCCACTTCAGTGCCTTCTCCTCGTCGATCTTCACTTCGGCCGGTTGAGCGACCGGGTTGTAGATGCCGATCTCCTCGATGAAGCGGCCGTCGCGCGGGGAGCGGGAATCAGCTACGACCACGCGGTAGAAAGGGGCTTTGTGAGCGCCCATACGCTTAAGACGAATGCGAGTTGCCATTTTAAACTTTCACCTCCTTAACGAGATCTCGTTGCCTTCGAATTAGAAAGGAAACTTCATGCCCTTGCCGCCTTTGCCGCCAAGCAGATTCTTGAGGCCCTTCATCCCGCCTTTGGGTCCCTTCGGTCCCATCATGCCGGAAAATTGCTTCATCATCTTCTTCATGTCCTCGAACTGCTTGAGCAGCCGGTTCACGTCGGCGACGGTCGTACCGCTGCCGGCCGCGATCCGCTTGCGCCTGCTGAAGTTAATCATGTCGGGCTTCTGCTTCTCCGCCTTCGTCATCGACTTGGCGATCGCCTCGGTGCGCGAGATCTGCTTCTCGTCGATCTTGAAGTTCGGATTGGCCTTCAGCTTGTTCATGCCGGGCATCATGTCGAGCAGTTGGTCGAGCGGCCCCATCTTGCGGACCTGCTCCATCTGCTCGAGGAAGTCGTCGAAGGTGAACTCGGCCGTGCGCATCTTGCGCTCGAGCTCCTTCGCCTTCTCCTCGTCGATGTTCGTCTGCGCCTTCTCGATCAGCGACAGCATGTCGCCCATGCCGAGAATCCGGGACGCCATCCGGTCGGGGTGGAACGCTTCGAGCTGATCGATCTTCTCGCCCGTGGAGGCGAATTTGATCGGGCAGCCCGTCACCGCCTTGACCGACAGCGCGGCGCCGCCGCGGGTGTCGCCGTCGAGCTTGGTCAGCACGACGCCGGTCAGCGCGAGCTGATCGTGGAAGCTCTTGGCCACGTTGACCGCCTCTTGCCCGGTCATGGCGTCGACCACCAGCAGCACCTCGTCGGGGTTGACCGCCGCGTGAATCTGCTTGATCTCTTCCATGAGCGCCTCGTCGATCTGCAGTCGGCCCGCGGTGTCGATGAGCACGTAGTCGCGGCCCTCTTCCTTGGCGCGCGCCACGCCCTGCCGGGCGATCTCGACCGGGCTGACCTGGTCGCCCAGGGAGAATACCGGCACGTCGATCTGTCCGCCGAGCACCTGCAGCTGCTTGATCGCGGCGGGGCGATAGATGTCGCCGGCCACGAGCAGCGGCTTATGATTCTGCGACTGCAGCAGCTTCGCCAGCTTGCCGACGAGCGTCGTCTTGCCCGCGCCCTGCAGGCCCGCCATCAGAACGACCGTCGGCGGCCGGTTGGCCTTGGCCAGCTTGGACTGCGTCCCGCCCATCAGCTCGATCAATTCCTTGTGGACGATATCGACCACGACCATGCCGGGCGTAAAGCTCTTCGTCACTTCCAGGCCGACGGCCTTCTCCTTCACCTTGGCGATGAAGTCCTTGACGACCTTGAAGTTGACGTCGGCCTCGAGCAGCGCCAGCCGAACCTCGCGCATCGCTTCGTTGACATCGTCTTCGGACAGCTTCCCTTTGCCGCGCAGCTTGCCGAACACGTTCTGGAGCCTTGTCGTCAATCCCTCGAATGCCATAAGCCGGTCCCTCCCTTCTTCAAAAATCTCGCCTCTATTCGTTCAATCATATCATTTGTCGGGTTCGCGTTCAAAACTCGCCGTCTTCCGAGCCGCGAAGAGCGGCGGCCGTCCTGGCCAACGCTTCGCGATGCGGCTCCGGGAGCCCGCCGATCTGCCGGTCGAGCGCGTCCAGCCAGCCGTGCAGCCGCACGTGCCTCGCCATCAGTCCGAGCTTGTCCTCGTAGCCTTCGAGCGCCTGCTCCGCCCGCTTCAGGTGCTCGTAGACCGCCTGCCGGCTAATCTCGAAGTCAGCGGCGATCTCGCCGAGCGAGTAATCGTCATGGTAATAAAACTTCAAAAAAAGTCTGCTGCTTGTCGGTCAGCAGAGGCCCGTAAAAATCGAACAGCATGTTCATCCGGGTCGTCTTCGCGAGTGCGCGTTCTCCCTGCATCACGATCACTCCTATGCTGTCAAGGGAAACGACTTGACACGCCGCGTCCGAAAACTATCATAAGCTTTCGCCCGCACCTTGTCAAGGCAAACACCTTAACACGCAAAAAAGAATCCGCGCCCTCATTCGAGGGACAACGGATTCCGTACGCCTTCGCGATTAACGTCTTATGAAATAGCCGAGCAGCTTCTCCGTCTCCGGATCGAACACGATCGTCAACGGCCCGATCAGCGCGTCTTGATCCGTGCTGTAATAGACGGCGATCAGCTTGCCGCCGGCTGCCTTGATCGCTTCGATGCGCTTCTTCGCCGCTTCGTCGGCGGGCATGATACCGGCGCTGTCCGGCTCGATGACGGCCACCTGGGCTTCTTCCTTCTTGGTCAGCAGATGCGGCAGTTGCTCGGCCGGCACGAGCTTCCAGGCGATCTCGCGGTAGGCCGCGATCTGCTCGGCCGTAGGCTGCCGCTCCAGTACGACGACCGTATCCAGCGCCGCGACCTGACCTTCGGTAATCGTCGGGCCGTAATAAGCGCGAACCGGCGTCCCCGGCTTGATTTGCGTCCAGTCGGCAGCGCGCCCTTCCTTGTCCACGAGACGCGTCTCCTTGCCGGATTGCAGCGTAAGCGCCGGCGTCTCGACGCCGTCCTTCAGCTCGGAAAACTGGATGCGCCAGCCGCCGTCCGCCTTTTCGACCGTATAGACCGCCTGTTCCTTGACCAATCGCTCGGCCGTCACGTTGACGGATGCCGCATGCGATTGTCCGGGATAGCTCTTCGCGACGATCGGTCCGTATTCGGCGATAACGTGCATGCCGGCCTTCAGGTCTCCGGCTGCGAGCTTCTTGCCGTCCGCGCCCGCGATCGTCGTCTTGGCGTCCGCCGTCAGGACGATCCACGGATTTTGCCCGGTGCCAAGCACCTCGAGCCTGACGCCTCCGTCCGCGTTCGCCGTCGCGCTCGCGACGACCCCGGAGGTCGTAATATAGCCGGCTTCTTCCGCCGGGGGCGTTTGTTTGCTTGTCAGATCCAGCTGCTTTTGATTCCACGCGATGCCGTAGCCGAACGCTTCGGCGGCATCGCGGACCGGAATATAAGCCTTGCCGTCGATATAGACGGGGTGAAGCTCGGTTTGCTCTCCGTTAACCGTGACCGAGATGTCTCCGCGAAGCTGGCCCGTCACTTTCTCGATGAGCCCCGCCGCGCTCGCGCCGGTCGTCGCGAGAAGTCCTGCCGCTGTCGCGAGTATGATCCATTTCTGCTTTTTCATGTGAGATGCTCCCTTCTGAACGCGAGATGCGCAGCGATCGCGCTTGCATGGTCACTGACGCGCCGTTGCGTCCAAAAGTTACACCCGTTGAGCGGTTTCGCCCATTTTTTTATAAAGAAATATCCAGCTCCCGGGCTACGGAACGAATATAACGCGCCGCTTCCTCGCCTTCTTCGGGCGCATGCAGATGTTCGACGATCAGCGACGTATCCGGGTCCAGCTTGTTCAGTTCCCGGAGGAAGGTCCGATAGTCCAGACCGCCGCGGCCGGGCACGACCTCGTCCAGATGCACCGTCAGCTTGCCGGCCAGCTTGATGTCCTTGGCATGGCAGTTGCGGATATGCGGTCCGAGCTTCGCGAAAAAGTCGCGGATCATATCGCCGTTTCTATAGAAGGTTCTCGGGCTCGAGATTATGTTGACCGGGTCGAAGTGAACGGCGAACGCCCGGCGGTCGATCGCCTTTAGCAGCGCAACGTACGTATCGGCGGAATCCGGAAAAATCCACGGCATCGTCTCGAGCGCGAAAAACGTGCGCTTCGGCGACACGGCGTCGATAATCTCGCGCACGGTGTCGACGATAAGCGCGAAGGTGTCGTCCGTAAAATTATCCGGATGGGGCCCGTCCCATTGCTCCCCGCGAGAACCGGCGATATTGACGCAGCAGCGCGCGCCGACCGTATCCGCGAGCGCCAATTGCCGCTTGCAGCGATCCAGCGCCTCCTGCCGTACCGCCTCGTCCGGACTGATCGGATTGCTCCAGGCGCCGACCTCCGAGATCGTAATGTCGCTGGCTTCCGCCGCGCGCACGTATGCCCGCACGACATCCTCCGGCGCATCGGTCAGATCGGGACAGACGGCGGACCGGTATCCGCCTTTGCGCACCTCGTTCACCCACGATTCGGGCGTGCTCGTATCGCCGAAAAGCTGGCTGCCCAGTCTCATGTTTTACACCCTTCCCCGTTCGTTTTCGATTGGCGCATCGTTCAGTACGAGCGCCTTAAGCAGCGTGTCGTCGCCGCCCATGACCTTGCCGAATTCCGACGGCAGGTCCGTTAGACGGAACCGGTGCGTCACGAACGCGAGCAAATCCAGCTCGCCCGCGACCGCCATCCGCTGCAGTTCGGCGCCGTCCGCCATCGACGAATAGAGCGATCCGACTAGCGTGAGATGCTTGTGGATGAGACGGCTCGAGTCGAACGCGAACTTCGCGCCTTCGCCGATCGCGACGATCGTGCCGCCGATGGCGATGAGCTCGAAAATAAGCGCGTAGGATGCCGCCTTGCCCGAACAGTCGACGCCGTAGCCGAAGCCGGACGCGCCGGTAAACTCGCGCAGCCGTCCGGACGCGGCCTCGTCCGGGGACACGGCGATCGAAGCGCCGAGACGCAGCGCGGCCGATCTGCGCGCCTCGATCGGGTCGACCGCCGCAACGACGGCGCCTTTGGCCTTGCACAACGCAACGGCCGCGAGTCCGATCGGTCCGCAGCCCGTGACGAGCGCGAGGTCGCCGGCGCCGATCCGCGTTCGCTTCAGCGCCGCATAGGGCGTACCCCAGTTATCGAACAGCATCGCGCCTTGCTCGAAGCTGATCGCAGGATCGAGCGGCAGGCAGTTGCGCGCAGGCACCGCCATCCGCTGGGCGAACCCGAAGCCCATATGGACGAGCGGCGCGCCGCCGCAGCGCACGAACCGTCCCGCGCGGCATTCGGCGCACTCGCCGCAGCCCTTGACGTTGTTGACGGCGACCCTGTCGCCCGGCTTCAAGGCGGTTACGCCAAGGCCTGTCTTCACGATTACGCCGGCCGCTTCGTGCCCGGCCACGTCATCGCTCGGCGTCTCGACGTGCCAGAACCATTTATCCGACCCGCAGATGCCGCAGGCCTTCGTCTCGATCAGCACCTCTCCGAAACCCGGTTCGGGATCGTCGATATCGACGACGCGCAGGTCCTGCGGTCCGAAGGCTTTGATCAGTTTCACCGAAAAATGCACCTCCACAACCGCCCATTCGTAAACGCGCGTTCATGCAATTAGTATAGCAGAGGTTACTCCTTCTTCAAAACGGTTGTGCGCTTGCCTGCAGCCGCTTCGCGGTTCCGCCAAAAAAAATCGGATCGGCCGAAGCTAGCCGCCCAGCGACGCGACTTCCGCTTCGAGCCGTGTCGTCCGATGCGTTAGCGCTTCCGCCGTCACTATGCTTCGTCAGGCGCGGTTTTCGAACCAGCCGCACACCGCGCCGAGCAATCTGCCGAGCGGCTCCGCGGCGTATTCGTTGACGGGCGCTTCGAAATAATCGCTATCCGACGTCCAATGAATTTTGCCGGCCCTGACGGCGGGCAGATCAAGCCATTCCTTCGTGCGCGACATACGCTTCCACGCCTGCGCCGAGCCCGGATCCCGGCTTCGGTGAACGACGATCCGGTCCGCCCCCAACCGGTCGAGCGCAGAGACGTCGATCGCTCGCGTCCATGCGATATTTGGCTCCCGAACGCCCTCGGGTTCGGCAAAGCCCAGATCGTCGTACAAAAAGGGTAGCCGCGCGTCGTCCGCAAGCTTCCGGACCGCGTCCGCCGACCTTGAGCACGAGCACGGCGTCTTCGCCGACAATTTTCGCGAGCCGTTCGCGGGCCGCGGCGACGGCGTGCTCGTATCGAACCAGCCATCGCTCGGCTTCGCCCTCGCGATTCAAAAACGCCCCCCACGCGCCGAAGATGGCTGCGCCAATCCTCTTCCCAATTCAGGAACAAGGCCGAGGCGATTTCCCGCAGCCTGTCCTGCTCTTCCTTCGGGATAAATGAGCCGACGCCGACGATCTTGTCCGGCCGCGACCGCAGCAATACGTTGCGGTTGAATTCGTATTGATGGCTAAGCGGCGCCTCCACCTCCCAACTGAACCGTTCACGGTAATACGCCGTCCAGTATTGGTCCGTCGGCGCGGCGTACGGAATGGTTTTTAACGGCAGCACCTGTCCGACATTGACCCAGCTGTATGCGGCTACCCGCAGCTTTTGGTTGCGCTGGTAAACCGCGGGCGAGACGCCTGTCTGTTTTTTGAACAAGCTGCTGAAGTAGCTCTCGCTCGTGTATCCGACCCGTTCGGCAATCTCGCCGAGCGGCGGGCCGTCGCGTCCGGTCAGCAGCCGCTTCGCATCCCGCAGACGAAGCGCCGTCCGGTACTCCATGACACCCTTGCCGTATCGTTCCTTGAACTGCCGCATGAAATGGAACCGGCTCAGCCCCGCCGCCGCGGCCAGCTCATCGATCGTTACGTCGCCCGTATAGCGAAGCTCGAGTTGTCCGCGCGCGGCCTCCAGCGCCCTTTCGGTTTGCTGCTCCCCGCAGCTCAGCGCCAGGCTGAGCAGCTCCAGCAGCGCGGCCTCGCACCGTAGACGGTCCGACGGCAGTCCCGCTTGCCAGGCCGCGCCGATCAAGCCGTAGAGACGGCCGGCATCCGCGGCGGAAAGCTGCGCAAAGGGCGGAAAAGGCAGCTTCGACGGATCTCGCTGATCGTCGCGCTGCGCAGCATCCGGATCAGGCGGAAAAAAAGCGTTAAATTCAAGCATAAGCAGTTCGGTCGAAAGACCGGAATAGTTCGTCAGCTCGACCAGGCAGCCCGACATGCACACGAACATCGACCCGGATCTCAGCTCGAAGGATCGTCCGTCGACGGCCAGACGTCCGCCGTTCGCGGCGGACAACAGCAGCGCGGGCGATTTCGTCTCGATGAAGCGCCGCCGCGCCGGACCGGTTTGCGGCTCTTCGCGGATCGGGACGACGTCCAGCAGCCGATAGCAGAGCAGACCTGCAGCCTCGGGCTGCAGGTCTGAGACCGCCTTACGCATGAAGATCCTTGAGCACGTCATCGATGATCAAGCCGCTCGCGATCGAATTCAAATTGAACCAATACCCCGAATCCGCTTCGTAAACGCGTCCTGCCTTAACGGCTTTTAATGCCTTCCAGAGCGGGTTGTCGGACGGCGGCGCCGCGCGGCCGGGACCGGAGAGGACAAAAATGTAATCGACGTCCGCGAGCTCGGCGAGCTTTTCGATCGAATACGTCTCGTAATTGCCGCTTACCGCGGCCGGCTGCTGGAAGCCGAGCGCCTGGTACAGCGTAACGCCGCCGTAAAAGTTCGGACCGAACAGCTTGAAGCCCTTCTCGTCGACGCCTTGCAGCAGGACGGCCGTCTTGTCCTGCGGCAGGTCGCCTAGCCGCGCCTTGGCTTCCGCCAGCTTGTCGTCGTAAAGCTTAAGCGCCGCGGCGGCGCTGCCCTCATCGTTCAGCAGCTTGCCGAGCTTTTCCAGATTGCCGCGCCAATCCGAATCGTTGTCGGACAGCACGAACGTAGGCGCGATTTTCGCGAACTGATCGTAGCTCCCTTCCGGCACGTATGCCGGCGACAAAAATACGATCAGATCGGGATTATAGGCCAGCGCCTCCTCGGGCTTTAAGCCGCCGTCCATTTGGAGCGCCGGAACGTCTGCCAGCTTGTCCTGCAAATATTGCTGGGGAACGCCGCCTGCGCTCCACTGCGCGACGGGCTTCATGCCCAGGGCGACCAGCGGATCTTCCAAGAAAGGTGCGATGATGCGCTGCGGATGCGTCGGCACCTTCACCTCGTGCCCGGCGGCATCGGTCAGCGCGCGGTATGCCGCGTCATCGCCATCGCTATCGGCGGACGCCGATGCGCTGGATGCTGTCGCTGCGGCAGAAGTCGGCGATCCTGTTCCGGATGCCGTTCCTATCGCGGGGGGAGCCCGCATTCGAGCTACCGCATGCGGTTAGGACGGTAATGAGAAGGACGACTGAAAACAATGGCGTAAAGCGGATGATTCTGTTCATGTTCGAGTACCCCTATACTATTGATATTGATTATCATTCTTACGATAGTATAAAGTCTTTTTCGCCGATTGTGAATCTTGGATCGTGCTGTTCTTTTTCTCGTTTCCGCATTATGACTGGATGTGCGGGTTCCCTGTTTGGCAGTTGAACAAAAAACGCCCATGACCGTTAAGTCATGGACGCGGCTGCGACCGGCTTATTTCAGTAGCGCTCCAAAATCTTTGTCGTTTTGAGTCCGTCCTGAGGTAAAAACCAGCCTTCGGAAATCAGCTTGTTTTTCAGGGAAGCTCTCTTCGCCGAAGCGGTCGCGTAGTCGTCTTCCTTGAAGGAAGCTTCTACGAGATATTCATAGCCGCTGCCCGACGCCTTTTTGATTTCCCAAACTTCGATATAAAGCGCCTCGCCGTCCCACTCGCCGATCGACCGCTTTGCGCCGACAGGTCCGTAGACATGGGCGTCGTGAAGAATGTCCGCCGCCCAATCGCCCGGCTGCCAATCTTCCAGCTTGCCCGGAATCAGATCTTCGGCGACCTCTCTCGCGTCTCCCTTGTCAGGCAGCTCCATGCCGTCGTAGCCGTCCAGCTCAGCGTCCTTCTTGTTGCTGAAGCTGAGCGTTTGCGACGAGTAGCCCCAATCGACCTGGGCTTCGTAGTCGTCCTCATCCGCGTCGAAGCCGTCCGCAGCGGCTGCGTTCAATGCCGCCTGAACGTTGCCGCCGACGATCGGATAACGCATTTTGTACGTGACCTCGAATTCCTCGTCGCTGTAGGACTCCATTTTCCGGATTCGAACGTTCCATCCTTCGGCGTTCAAGTCCAGATCGTCGCCGTCAAGATACGCGACGTTCATCTTTTCGACCGTGGACGGCATGTCGAACGCGCCGAGCACCGCGCTCTTCAGCTTGTGGTCCGAACCCAGCACCGCGGCCGGGTCCAGATACCATTTCACTTCGTAGTCCGGCGTCGCGACGCCCGCGGCGCGAACAGTCCGGCTGCCGGACCAGCCGGGCAAAAGCGTGCCGGCGCCGAGGACGGCGCAAGCCAGGAGCAGCGTGCTTCTTTTCATTCATGATTCCCTCCTTTGATTGCCGGCCCGTTTAGCATGCGTCCCATCCATCGGCGACGGTGCAGGTCCGGCTTGCTATAACTGTATCAAGCGAATATTCGATTGGGATTCGAAAGCCGTAAACGGCAGATCAAGCCCATTTCGGCATATTGTTGGTTCTTATCGAATGGATCTATAAGATTCGAAAAAAAGAAACGCAAAAACGCCTCGCGGGCGGGAACGATCTCCCGCGCAAGGCGTCTTCTTCGCCGGCGATTAACGCGACGACTGGACTTTGGATCGGGCTGATTCTGCTTCTGCTTTGGCGTTTTCTTCCGACTTGAGCACTTCATGATGGGGCTTTACCTTTCGAATAAAGAAGGCCAGCACGAGCGCGGCTACCGTGATCCACGTCGCTACGACGAACGCATGCTGAATGCCGTACAGCGTCGCTTCCTTGCCGATGTCCACCAACTGAGCCGCATTCGCCTTGTCGGTCGGATCGATCCCCCGCGGCTCTCGTGAGCGCTTGGCCTTCATCCGCCGCCCTGTTCGTCATGATTGTCACGAGCAAGGCGGTGCCGAGCGCGCCGGCGACGTTGCGCAGCGTCTGCGACATGGCCGAACCATGCGAATTAAGCGTCTGCGGCAGTTGGTTCATGCCCGCCGTCTGGATCGGCATCATAAGCAAGGACATGCCGAACATCCGCGCCGAGTAGATAAGAATGATATGCGTGTAAGTCGAGTCCAGTTGGATTCGGCTCAGCTCCCACGTCGTGAACGCCGTGATGAGAAGACCGAGGACGGCCAGCCAGCGCGCGCCGATCTTGTCGAAGATCATGCCCGTGATCGGGGACATGATCCCCATCAGAATGGCGCCCGGCAGCAGCAAGAGACCGGATTCGAGCGGCGTGAAGCCGCGAATATTTTGCAGGTAGATCGGCATGAGCACCATCGCGGAGAACATCGCCATCGTGACGATGACGTTGATGACCGTCGTCAGCGAGTACATGTCGAATTTGAATACGCGGAATTCGAGCAGCGGCTTTTTGGCCACGAGCTCCCGCCAAACGAACAAAATGAGCGCCACCGCGCCGACCGCCAAGCTGACGATGACGCGGCTGCTGTCCCAGCCGTCGTTGCCGGCGTCGCTGAAGCCGTAAAGGATGCCGCCGAAGCCGAGCGTCGACAGCACGACGCCGAGCACATCCAGCTTGGGTTTGGACGTTTGGGTGACGTTTTTCATCGCGAACGAGCCGTAAATCAGCGAAAACACCGCAAGTGGCAAAACGATGTAAAACAGGACGCGCCACGAGTAATGCTCCACGACCCAGCCGGAGAGCGTCGGACCGACGGCCGGCGCGAAAATCATGGCGAGACCCATCATGCCCATCGCCTTGCCCCGCTGCTCGATCGGGAAAATCGTCAGAAACACGACCGACATGAGCGGCATCATGATGCCGGCGCCGACAGCCTGAATGAGCCTGCCGGTCAGCAGCGTGCCGAAGTTGGGCGCAACTGCGGCCACGACCGTGCCGACCGTGAACAGCCCCATGGCGACGATATACAATTGACGCGTTGAAAACTTCGAAATCAAGTATGCGGTAACGGGGATGACGACGCCGTTGACGAGCATGTAGCCCGTCACGAGCCATTGAATCGTATTGGACCCGATCTCAAGGTCCGCCATCATCTTCGGCAGCGCGACGTTCAGCAGCGTCTGGCTTAGCAGCGCGACGAAGGCGCCGATCAGGAGCGATGCGACGATCGGACCTTTTCTCAGGGTGGAGACTATGGCGTTACTCATCTTTATTTTCCTCTCTCGCTTTGTGTAATATGTGCACGATGCGTCCATGAATGCGCAGCAGGTCGTTCAAGTCTTCTTCGCCGAGCTCGTTCAGCGGCTCCAGCATCATTTTGCGGCGCTCGTCGATTTGCAACCACAAGGCCTCGCCCTCAGGCGTCAGGCGCAAAGAGATCGAACGACGATCGTTTTCCGGACGCTCCCGCGATACGAGGTTCGCCTTGACCATCCGTTCGACGATGCCGCTTGCGGTGCTCGGTCCGACGAACAGGCATTCCGCGAGCTCCGACAAGCTCATCTGCGGCTTGCTCCGCAGCGTCTTCAGGACGAGCAGCTGAATCGGGGTGACGCCGAGATGCTGTCCGGCCCGCTGCATCGAGTGGTAAAAAAGACTGATTCACTTCCCTGAAGGACGTAAACAACTCTGAAATGAGCGACTGATCCTGCATATCCCTCCTCCTTATCCGATGTAATAGAACGAATGCTTAGAACCATTGCCTTACAAACAATTGCTTAACAAATAATTCGCATACGAAGTATATTAGTACAGTGCGCTTTGAGGGTCAAACTTTATTTTTGCCCAAAAACAAACGAAAACCGCAGCGATCCGCCCTGAGGGCGGCCGCTGCGGCCAGATGTTCAACATATACGTGATTGACGCGTTATTGCTCTTCTTCGGCAGAAGTCTGTTCCTCGGCCAAGCCGGCGAACAGCGCGTGTACGAACTGCTCGGCGTCGAATTGCTGCAGGTCGTCCATTTTCTCGCCGAGTCCGACGAATTTGACCGGCAGCGACATCTCGCGGCGGATGGCGATCACGATGCCGCCTTTGGCCGTTCCGTCGAGCTTGGTCAGCACGAGGCCGGAGACGCCGCTCTTCTCGCCGAACAGCTTGGCTTGCTGGAGCGCGTTCTGTCCCGTGGCGGCGTCCAGCACGAGCAGCGTCTCGTGCGGCGCGCTCGGAATCTCCCGCTGGATGACGCGGTAGATTTTGGACAGCTCCTCCATCAGGTTCGCCTTGTTCTGCAGGCGTCCCGCCGTATCGCAGAGCAGGACGTCGACGCCGCGCTGCTTGGCGGCCTGAACGGCATCGTACATGACCGCCGCGGGATCGGAGCCGGCCTGCTGGCTGATCACTTCGACGCCGACGCGCTCGCCCCATACTTGCAGCTGCTCGATGGCGCCGGCGCGGAACGTATCGCCTGCGGCGAGAAGCACCTTTTTTGCCTTCCTGCTTGAAACGGTGCGCGAGCTTGCCGATCGTCGTCGTCTTGCCGACGCCGTTGACGCCGACGAACAAAATGACCGTGATGCCGTTCGGATTCATTTTAAGCTGCGAGGATTCGCCGCTCTCCGTCAACAGACCGACCAGCTTCTCGGACAAAATAGGCTGAAGCTCCGACGGCTGCTCGATGCGGCGCTTTTTCACCTCGTCGCGCAAATCCTCGATCAGTTCCATGACGGTATTGACGCCTACGTCGGCGCCGATCAGAATTTCCTCGAGCTCTTCGAAAAACGCCTCGTCGATTTTTTTTGCGCCGGCTGAACAGGTCGGTCACCTGGCCGACGAAGGCGTCGCGCGTCTTCGAAAGGCCCTCCTTGAACTTGTTCGTTACGGCTTCTGTCTTCGAGGCGATGCTTTCCTTCAGTCGTTTAAAAAAACTCATCTTCGTTCCTCCTGCCGGTCGGCCCGCCGCTCAAAACCGCTCGGCGTCCGTCCCGTCCTTCGATATCTTCGATATGAATCGTCGCGCCAACCCGCCGCTCGTCAAGCCGTCGCCTCCGCCGTGAACGCTTCGCTCTCCTCGAGCTTGACGGATACGAGCTTGGACACGCCGCCTTCCTCCATCGTCACGCCGTACAGCATATCCGCTTCCTCCATCGTGCCCTTGCGGTGCGTGACGACGATGAACTGCGTCAGCTCGGAGAAGTCGCGCATATACCGCGCGTAGCGGGCCACGTTCGCCTCGTCCAGCGCCGCCTCGACTTCGTCGAGCACGCAGAACGGAACGGGCTTCACGTTCAGGATCGCGAACAGCAGCGCGATCGCCGTCAACGCCCGCTCTCCGCCGGACAGCAGCTGCAAGTTTTGCAGCTTTTTGCCCGGGGGCTGTGCGACGATCTCGATGCCCGTGTCGAGCGGGCGCTCCGGCTCGCTCAAGATCAAATCCGCGCGGCCGCCGCCGAACAGCTTGGAGAAGACGACGACGAAGTGGCCGCGAATCTGGTCGAACGTCGTGCGGAAACGTCTCGACATTTCCTCGTCCATCTCGTGGATAATGGCGTGCAGCTTGCTTTTCGCTTCCATAAGGTCGTTTTTCTGCGCGTCCAGAAATTCATAGCGCTCGCTGACGCGCTTGAATTCGTCGATGGCGCCCAGATTGACCTCGCCGAGCATCGTAATTTTGCGCTTCAGCTCGCGCACGTCGTTTTGCGCGGCGGGCACGTCTTCGGGAACGGCGTACTTTTCCTTCGCCCACTCGTAGCCGATCTCGTACTCCTCGCTAAGCTTGCGCAGAAGGTTGTCGAGCTCGACGTCCATCCGGTTCGAGGAGATCTCCGCCTGGCGAAGCTGGTCCTCGACTTGACGGAGCTGGGTGCGCTGCTCGCGCGTCTCGTTTTCCTTGCGCTCGAGCTCGCGCTGCCGCTGGGCCCGGTCCGCGCGCCGGAATTCGATCCCTTCGGTGTATTCCTTCTTGGCAAGCCGCAGCGCGTTCAACCGTTCGCGCTGCTGGTTCTGTTCGGCCGAGGTGCGTTCGGTGTCCGCCGCGTTTTGCGCGAGCGTCTCCTTCAGCTGGCGGGACTCGGCGGACAGCCGCATCTCTTCGCTGCGATGGCGACCCGATTGCTCGGCGATCGAAGCGCGCTCTTGCTCCATGCGCGCGATCGACACCTTCATCTCGGTCAACTGCGCCTGCAGCTCTTCCTTCGCGCTCGCGCTCCGCCGCTTGAGCTCCTCCGCCTCGCGAATCGCCCGCGACAGCCGCTCCTCCTCGGCGGTGTGCTTCTTAAGCCGCGCTTCGGCCTCGGCGCGCGCGCCGGCAAGCTCGGCCTTCTCGCGGCCGAGTCCCCCTTCGTCGCCGCCGATCGCGGCGAGCTGCGCTTCGAGCTGCTCGTGCTCCTCGGCGTGGCGCTGCCGCTGGGCCGACGCCTGCTGCTCTTCCATCCGGGCGCGCTCGCCGGACTCCCGAAGCTGCTCGATATTTTGCTGCGCCAGCGCAAGCTCCTTTTTCAGATCGTCGAACTCGGCGCGCAGCTTAACCCGCGCCTGCTCCGCCGCTTTGATCTCCTTGGCCAGCTCTTCGAGCTGGCGCTGGCGGCCGAGCAGGTTCGACGATTTGCGCGCCATGCTGCCGCCCGTCATCGAGCCGCCCGCGTTGACGACGTCGCCGTCCAGCGTCACGACCCGGTAGCGGTATTGGAGCCGCGAGGCGATCCGGTTCGCATGCTCGAGCGTCTGCGCGATCATGACGTTGCCGAGCATGCTGCCGACGATGCCCGCGTACCGCTGCTCGAAGCCGACGAGCTCGGCGGCCACGCCGACGAAGCCGTCCAGTTCGGCTACGCTGCGTCGGTCGCCGTCTCCGACGTTCCGCGGCTTGATGACGTCGAGCGGCAGGAACGTCGCGCGTCCCGATTGGCGCTGCTTCAAGTAGCCGATCGCGGCCCGCGAGGTCGATTCGTTTTCCATGACGATATTCTGAAGCGCGGCGCCGAGCGCCGTCTCCACGGCCACTTCAAGGTGAGCCGGCACGGTCACGAGCTCGGCGACCGCGCCGTGAACGCCGTGCAGATGTCCGCGCTTCGCGGCCTTCAGCACTTCCCGGACGCCGTGCTGGAAGCCATCGTAATCGTTCGCGAGCTCCGCGATCGTATCGCGCCGTGACACGAGCGCCTCGCGCTTCTGGTCCCAGCGGCGGCCTTCGCCCTGCGTCTCTTCAAGACGCCGCTGCAGATCGGCGACGCGCGTGCCTTCCGCGATATACCGGTCGCGCGTCTTGGCGACCGCCTCCGCGCAAGCCGCGACCCGCAATTCAAGCTCCGCGCCGCGCAGCTTCAGCGCTTCGCGCTGTTCTTCAAGCTTGGCCCGTTCGCCGGCCGTGCGTGCCGACTTGCGCGCGAGCTCCTCCCGCTGCTGCTCGCAATACCGAATATCGTTGCGCGCCTGGGCCATCGCGTTCATCGTCTCGAACAGGTCCGTCTTCAGCCGCTCCTCGGCATCCTCGCTGCCGTCCGCGATCGCGAGCTTCACTTCCTCCTCGATCAGCTTCGACTGCAGCGCCTCGAGCTCGCCTTCGACTTGCGCGCGACGGGTCTCGATTTTCTCTCCCTCGGCCTTCGCCGCGGTCAATCGCTCGGTCACGAGCGCCAGACTCTCATCGAGCTGCGCGCGGCCGCGCGACAAATTCGCCATCCGCTCGGCGAGCAGCTCGCCGTAGCCTTCGCTTTTCTCCGTCTCCTCGGTCGTCCGCAGCAGCTCGTCCTGCAGGCGCTCTAGCGCTTCCTCGAGGCGCTGCAGCGCCTGGCGCTCCTCTTCGAGCTGGGCGTCGTGCGCCGACACGACCGTCGACAGCTCGAGCTGTTCCTTTCGGAGCTTCTCGAGCTTGCCGTTCGTCTCCGCCCAGGTCTTGTGCACCGTGTCGATCTGGTGCACGTACAACGCGATCTCTTTGTTTTTGAGTTCTTCCTTCAGCAGCTTGAACGACTCGGCCTTGGCCGCCTGCTTGCGCAGCGGCTCGACCTGGCTCTCGAGCTCGACGACGAGGTCGTTGATCCGCAGCAGGTTGCCTTCGGTGTCCTCAAGTTTGCGCTGCGCTTCCTTTTTGCGCGACTTGTACTTGACGATGCCCGACGCTTCCTCGAAAATGCCGCGCCTGTCCTCGGAGCGCGTGCTCAAAATCTCTTCGATGCGCCCCTGGCCGATGATCGAATACGCTTCTTTGCCGATGCCCGTGTCCATGAAAAGCTCCGTAATGTCCTTCAGTCGGCACGGCTGCTTGTTGATCAGATATTCGCTGTCCCCGCTCCGGTGCACGCGGCGCGTGACCGTCACCTCCGCGAAATCGAGCGGCAGCGCCTTGTCGCTGTTGTCGAGCGTGAGCGATACTTCGCCGAAGTTGACCGCCTTGCGAGCGTCGCTGCCGGCGAAGATGACGTCCTGCATGTTGCCGCCGCGCAAGCTCTTGGCGCTCTGTTCGCCGAGCACCCAGCGGATGCCGTCGGAGATATTGCTCTTGCCGCTCCCGTTCGGGCCCACGACCGCCGTGATGCCGCGACCGAATTCGAGCTGCGTCCGGTCCGCGAACGATTTGAAGCCGGCGAGCTCAATGCCTTTCAGATACATGGGGATCCCTCACCTTTTGTCTCTCGCTGCCGGCAGCCTGCCCGCCGCCCGTCTCGGCGTCCGTCCGCAGCTGACGCAGCGCCTGCGCGGCCGACTGCTGCTCGGCTTCCTTCTTGGAGCGCCCTGCCCCTTGGCCGAGACGCCGATCGCCGATACGGACCTCGACGACGAACTCCCGGTCGTGCGCGGGTCCCCGCTCCTCGAGAATCCGGTAATCGAGCGTCCCGAGACCCAGATGCTGCACGCGCTCCTGCAGCTCGGTCTTGTGGTCCTTGATCGGCGCCTGGCCTTCCTTGGGCAGATGGGCGAAAAGATGCTCGCCAAGGAAACGGTTCACCTCGGCCAGTCCCTGATCCAAATATAGCGCGCCGACGAACGCCTCGAAGGCGTCCGCCAGCAGCGACGGACGGCTCCGCCCGCCCGTCTGCTCCTCCCCTTTGCCGAGCAGCACGACCTGCCCGAATTCGAGCGCCTCGGCAAAACGGACAAGCGACGGCTCGCATACGATCGCGGCCCGAAGACGGGTAAGTTCGCCCTCGGGACGTTCCGGATACATCCGGTACAGCGCCTCGGACACGGTCAATTGCAGGACGGCGTCCCCCAAAAACTCGAGCCGCTCGTTGTGTTCGACGCGGGAGCCACGCTGCTCGTTCACGTAGGACGTATGGGTAAAGGCCTGCCTTAACAGCGAGACGTTGCGGAAACGGACGCCCGCTCGCTCCTGCAGCCGGTTCATGACTTCGCTCATGTACGGCATCCTCCTTTTTCACCTTCCGCAAGCTGACGTATCGCCCCCTTGCCGGCGGGCGATACGTCTTATTTTGGAAAAAACGCAGGCGGCACGCCGCCTGCGTTAGGGCCGATCGCTTACGTTCAAGCCTCGTATTTGCGCAAAATAACCGTGGCATTGTGACCGCCGAAGCCGAACGAATTCGACAGGGCTACCTTCACGTCCGCTTGGCGCGGCTCGTTCGGCACGTAATCCAGGTCGCACTCGGGGTCCTGGTTGTCGAGATTGATCGTCGGCGGAAGCACGCCGTTCTGGAGCGCCAAGCCGACGATCACCGCTTCGACTCCGCCGGCCGCGCCGAGCATATGACCGGTCATGGACTTGGTCGAGCTGACGGCCAGCTTGTGCGCATGCTCGCCGAACGTGCGCTTGATCGCCTCGGTCTCGGACTTGTCGCCGACTGGCGTCGAGGTGCCGTGCGCGTTGATATAGCCGATCTCCTCGGGCGCGATGCCCGCATCCTTGATCGCTCTGGCCATGCAGCGCGCGGCGCCGTCCGGATCCGGCTCGGTCATATGGTGCGCGTCGCCGCTCATGCCGTAGCCGATCACCTCGGCGTAAATGCGCGCGCCGCGCGCGGTCGCATGTTCAAGCGACTCCAGAATGAGCACGCCCGCGCCTTCGCCCATGACGAAGCCGTCGCGATCCGTATCGAACGGACGGCTCGCCTTCCCGGGCTCCTCGTTGCGCGTGCTCATCGCGCGCATGTTGGAAAATCCGGCGACCGCGATCGGTCGGATCGTCGCCTCGGCGCCGCCGCAAATCATGACGTCGGCGTCGCCGCGCTGGATGAGCTTGTACGAATCGCCGATCGAATGCGTGCCCGTCGCGCAAGCGGTGACGGCGGTCGTGTTGGGACCCTTGGCCCCCGTCACGATCGAGATCTGGCCGCTCGCCATGTTCGCGATCATCATCGGAATAAAGAAAGGGCTGACGCGGCGAGGCCCCTTTTCCATCAGGATCGTATGCTGATCCTCCCAGGTGCCCAGACCGCCGATGCCGGAGCCGACGCTCACGCCGACGCGGTCGGCTTCGGCGTTGACGCCGATCTCGAGACCCGCGTCCTTCACGGCGCTGAGCGAGGCCGCCAGGCCGAACTGCACGAAGCGGTCCATGCGGCGCGCTTCCTTCTTGTCGATTCCGTGCGCTTCCGGATCCCAATTTTTCACTTCGGCCGCGATCTTCGTCGGATAGTCGGCCGTATCGAACGCCTCGATCAGGCTCACGCCCGACTTGCCGGCGAGCAGGCTGTCCCAAAACGTATTCAAATCCGTGCCCAGGGAGGTGACGACTCCCATGCCGGTAACCACTACACGATGTGCCAAACCATGTTCACCTCTTCAGCCGATGCGTAAACGTTCGGCGCCGCCTTTGACGGACGAGCCCGTTTCGCGTAGAAATCCGGGCGATCCGGATGTAAGCGTCCGAATCCCCGGAACGTTGACTAGCATAACCGACGAACGTCGGGCCGGCGCCCGCGCGAGGACGGATCCCGTCATTTATTGCAGCGATTCGTCCTAGCCGGAAGAATCGTTCTAATAAATACGGCGTCCGACGCAATCCCGCGTCCAGGCGACCCTATGCAGGTAGCGACGGCCCGGGACCGTCCTCACGGATGGCCGCCGGGCCGCAGACCCAAAATCGATGCATAATGTGGAGAAGTCCCGCTCTTCGAAGCGGGACCTTGTCAGATCAGTTAGGCATGAGATTGTATGTAATTTACGACTTCTCCCACCGTAGTGATCTTCTCTGCATCCTCATCGGAGATCTCCAAGTCGAATTCGTCTTCGAGTTCCATTACCAGTTCGACGACATCGAGAGAGTCGGCGCCCAAGTCATCCTTAAAGTTCGCTTCGTTGGTGACTTCGGCCTCTTCTACGCCCAGGCGTTCGACCACGATGCGTTTAACGCGATCATATACATCGGACATCCGGTTCACCTCCCTTTTGGTATTATACGAGATAGATGGACAAAAAGCCAGCGCGTAAACGGTTCCGCGAAAGCCCCTTCATCCGGTGCGCCGCACGCCCGCGGATCCAGGTCCGCCGGGGTACGGCAGCGTTTTACATATACATGCCTCCGTCGACATGGATCGTCTGCCCGGTCATGTAAGACGCCCCATCCGACGCCAGGTAGAGCACGCTGGACGCGATCTCCTCCGGTCTGCCCATGCGGCCGAGCGGAATGTCCTTCAACATCGCTTCGCGAAGATCGGCCGGCAGCTTGTCGGTCATGTCCGTCTCGATGAAGCCCGGCGCGACCGCATTAACCGTGATGCCGCGCGACGCCAGCTCCCTGGCGGCCGACTTCGTCAATCCGATGACGCCCGCTTTGGCCGCGACGTAGTTCGCCTGTCCCGCGTTGCCGAGGACGCCGACGACCGAGGAGATGTTGATGATGCGCCCGTAGCGCTGCTTCATCATCGGACGGGTGACCGCCTTGATGCCGTTGAACACGCCCTTGAGGTTGGTCTCGATGACCGCGTCGAATTCTTCTTCCTTCATGCGCATGATCAGGTTGTCCCGCGTGATGCCGGCGTTGTTCACGAGAATGTCGAGTTTGCCGAACGCTTCGATCGCACGCTGCACCATCCCGTCGAACTCCGCGGCCTTGCCGACGTTCGCCTGAACCAGGATCGCCTTGCGGCCGAGCGCTTCGATCGCATCCGCCGTCTCTCTTGCGGCGGCTTCGCCGCCCGCATAATTCACGGCGACGTCGCAGCCCGCCCCCGCGAGCGCGAGCGCGATGGCCCTGCCGATGCCGCGCGAAGCGCCGGTCACGAGCGCGGCTTTGCCGCTTAGATCAAACTCCGCCATACTATTACCCCTCTCGCGTTAGGCATAATCACCAATCTCGCAGCCGCGCCGAACGGCGCAACCGCGCTAACCGAGCTCCGCTTCGTTCACGCCGGCCGCGTCGTTCACGGAAACGACCCGCACCGTCTTGTCGATCTTCTTGATCAGTCCGGCCAGCACGCTCCCGGAGCCGATCTCGACGAACGTATCAACGCCTTCGGCAATCAAATACCGGACGCTGTCTTCCCACAACACGGGGGATACGACCTGCTCCACGAGCAGCTCCCGAAGGCGCGCGCCTTCGCCGACCGCGGTCGCCGTCACATTGGCCACGACCGGCACCTCCGCATCGCGGAAGGCGACTTCGTCGAGCTTCGCTGCGAGCCGGTCGGCCGCGGGACGCATGAGCGACGAGTGGAACGGGCCGCTGACGTCCAGCGGTATCACCCGTTTGGCGCCGGCTTCCTTGCCGCGCTCGACGACAGAAGCCACGCCGGCCGCCGTGCCGGATACGACGATCTGTCCCGGGCAGTTGATGTTGGCAAGCTCGACCGGCGCGCCGGCCGCGGAGATGTCCCGGCAGAGCGCGTCAAGCGCCTCGCGCTCGGCGCCGAGCGTCGCCGCCATCGCTCCCTGGCCGCCTGGCACCGCTTCTTCCATGAACGTGCCTCGCGCCCTGACGAGCCGGATCGCATCGGCGAAGTCGAGGACGTTCGCGGCGACGAGCGCGCTGTACTCGCCGAGACTGTGGCCGGCGACGAAGTCCGGTTTTACGCCGCGCGCTTTGAACGCCTCGAGCAGCGCGACGCTTGTCGCGAGCAGCGCGGGCTGGGTGTTGGCCGTCTGGCGGAGCGAATCCTCCGGCCCTTCGAAGCAAAGCGACGAAACGGAAAATCCGAGCGCCCGGTCCGCTTCCTCGAAAACGCCGCGCGAAGCTTCGAACGCTTCGGCGGCGTCCTTGCCCATGCCGACCGCCTGCGCCCCTTGTCCGGGAAATACGAATGCGATTTTGCCCATGATCGTTCGTCAGCCTCCTCTATCCTTTACCAGACCAGTACCGAAGCGCCCCAGGTGAGGCCGCCGCCGAAGCCGACCATCGCGATCGTGTCGCCCTCGCTTACGCGGCCTTCTTCCACGGCCTCGGCCAGCGCCAGCGGGATCGAAGCCGCCGACATGTTGCCGTACCGATCGATGTTGATCACGCACTTCTCCGGCGGCAGCTCGAGCCGCTCGAGCGAAGCCTGAATGATGCGGATATTCGCCTGGTGCGGCACGAGCAGGTCGATCTCGGACTTGTCCACGCCGGCCTTGCGGAGCGCTTCCTCGGCCGCATTGCCCATGATGCGCGCCGCGAACTTGAATACTTCGCGCCCGTTCATCTCGATGAAGTGGCGCTTGCCGGCTACCGTCTCCTCGGACGAAGGCTGACGCGAGCCGCCGCCCTGTATGCGAAGATGCGGACCGCCGGCGCCGTCGGCCCCGAGCTCGAACGACTTGAAGCCGCGACCCTCCGGCACTTCCCCGATGACGACGGCGCCCGCGCCGTCGCCGAACAGCACGCAGGTGTTGCGGTCGGTGTAGTCCGTGATCCGGGACAGCGTGTCGGCGCCGATGACGAGCGCATATTTGTACATGCCGAGCGCGATGAAGCCGGATGCGTTGGCGAGCCCGTAGATGAAGCCGGAGCAGGCGGCGGACAGATCGAACGCGGCCGCCTTCTTTGCGCCGAGCCGTTCCTGCAGGATGCAGGCGGTCGACGGGAAAAACATGTCCGGCGTAATCGTCGCGACGATGATCAGGTCGAGCTGATCCGCCGCGATGTTGGCCGACGCCAGCGCCTTGACGGCCGCTTCGTACGCCAGGTCGCTCGTCGCCTCGTGCTCGGCCGCGATGCGGCGCTCGCGGATGCCGGTGCGGCTCACGATCCATTCGTCGTTCGTCTCCACCGTCCGCTCGAGCTCTTGGTTCGTCAGTCTGCGCTCCGGCGCGTACTTGCCGATGCCGAGGACGCCTACGGGAATTCCATTCATCGTCTTCTCTCTCACTTTCCGCCGAATTCTTCGGCCAATGCAGGGATGAGTCCGTTATCGATCGCGGCGACCGTGTGTCGGATCGCGTGCATCGTCGCGGTGGCGTCCGAGGAGCCGTGGCTCTTGACGATCAGACCGCTCACGCCAAGCAGCGGCGCGCCGTTGTAAACCTTGTAATCCATCATTTTGCCGACGCGCCTGAAGTTCGGCCGCAGCACGGCCGCCGCCAGCTTCGAACGCAGGCTGCTCGTCAGCTCCTGCTTCAGCAGGCCGAACACCGTCTCGGCGGCGCCTTCGATCGCCTTTAGCAGGATATTGCCCGAAAACCCGTCGCAGACGAGCACGTCGCAGCTGCGGCTCAGCACGTCGCGCGCTTCGACGTTGCCGATAAAGTGGATCGGCGCCGTCTCGAGCAGCTCGAACGCCGCTTTGCTCAGTTCGTTGCCTTTGGCCGCTTCGGTCCCGACGTTCAGCAATCCGACCTTGGGCTTCGCCAGCCCGTGCACCTTTTGCCTGTACATGCTGCCCATGAGCGCGTATTGCAGCAAATGCTCCGGCTTCGCGTCCATGTTGGCGCCGAGATCGAGCGTCAAGACGCCTTTGCCGTCCGTCGTCGGGAACAGCGAGGTCAGGCCCGGCCGGTCGATGCCTTTGAGCCTGCCGAGCACGAGCAATCCCGCGGCCATAAGCGCGCCGGTATTGCCCGCCGAGATCATCGCGTCGGCGGCGCCTTCCTTCACCATGCGGGCGGCGACGTTCATCGAGGCGTCCGGCTTGCGGCGCACGGCGCGCACAGGCTCGTCGTCCGGCGCGATGATATCGGCCGCGGGCACGACCGTCACGTTCGGAGGCTTGCCGGCGCCCAGCAGCGGATTCAGCGCTTCCGGCCGGCCGACGAGCAGCAGCTCCGCCTTCGGCCACTGCGCGGCCGCGGCCACCGCGCCCTCTACCGTCGAGCGGGGCGCATGGTCGCCGCCCATCGCGTCTATGGCGATTTTCATGCCTCTCCCGCTCCTTCCTCGTCCGCAGCGCCTGCGGAGCGATAAATCACAAAGTTGCCTTGAAACACCATTTCGTCGCCGACGTAGGTGAACACCTCCACCTTCGCCTTCCCTTTCTGCACGCCGCTCGATCTCACGTACGCCTTGGCGATGCACTTCTCCCCCGAGTCTCGCGGGACGAATGAACCGGATATCCGCCGAAGCGGTCAGCGCGATCTCGTCGTTGATGACGGCGACCGCCAGCGAGTTCGCCTGCGCGAATACGTGGTGTCCGCGCGCGATGCCGCTGCGGGAGAAGACGTGTTCTTCCCGGATCTCGAACATGGAGATGCCGCTCTTGTCCAGTTGAAGATCGAGGATGTCCCCGATCACCTCGTGCAGCGGCAGCGATCGGACCGGATCGTAGGAGCGCTCCGCCATCAGCTTCAGCCGCTCGCGCAACTCCGGAATCGCCAGCTCCAGCCGGTCGAGCCGGATCGTCTGAATGCTGACTTTGAGCAGGCGCGTCAATTCCCGGTCGGTCAGGAACGGATTTTCTTCGATGAGGCGGGCGAGCTGCTGATGGCGTTGCTTTTTTGGGCATGCGTTCCATGGGCGACACCGCCTTATATGTTCATACTGATACCTGGTGCCAATCCGATATAAAGAAAAACGCGCCTTGACGCTAGTCACGCCGGGACGCGTTATTTCATTATTGCTTGATGATTTCGCGGGATTTGTACGTGCCGCAAACCTTGCACACGCGGTGCGAGATTTTCAGTTCTCCGCATTGTTCGCATTTGACCAAACCCGGAACGACCAATTTGAAGTGCGTCCGACGCTTGTTTTTGCGGGCTTTGGATGTTTTGCCAAAAGGTACTGCCATGTTCCCACCTCCTTACCAGAGTCGAAAGCGAAAGCGGCCTCTATCGGCATTCCTATTTCGATGTCGTTATGAACGTTCGGAATCGAACCAGCCTTTGAGCGCCTCCAGCCTCGGGTCGATCTTGACCGGCCTCGGCCGCTCGGGCTTGCCGTTCAGGTCTTCGCCTGTCTCCGGGTCCAGTCCCTTGCAGTCTTCGCTGCAGGTCGGGGACAGCGGCAGATTCAGCAGCAGTTCGTCCTGCAAGTAAGGGCGAAGCTCCAATTGATCGCCGTGGAACGGCACGAAGTCCTCGTCGTCCTGCTCTCCGAGATCCGCCACTTCCTTCGGGACTTGCTTAAAGCGCTCGTCGTAAGTAAAGTGAAGCGGCTCTTCGAACTTGGTCAAGCAGCGAACGCATGTCCATTCGAGATTGCAGTCCAACCGGCCGGCTACCTTGACGAACTCGCCGAAAGGCTCGGCCGCGACGTCCGCTTCGAGCGGACCGGCCGGACGAACGCCGGGCACCTGCGACAGCAGATCGGCGACGTCGATCGTCTCGCGCAGCGTCAGTCTGGCCTTGGCTGCCTTCAGCTCCTGTACATTGAGCAACATATGATCACTCCAAACAAACAAAAGTAATTATAGACGCGGCACGGCGCTTTTGTCAACATTTAACGCGTCGGACCGCACGAGCCGCCCGAATGGGAAATCGAGCCTTCTTTCATGTTATCATATCCTTAATTCGCGCTTCAAAGGAGCGTAGCCCATGTCCACCGTCGGCCTTGTCGTCGAATACAATCCGCTGCACAACGGTCATCTCTATCATATACAACAATCGCGCAAAATAACGGATGCCGATTCCGTGATCGCCGTCATGAGCGGCCACTTTTTTGCAGCGCGGCGAGCCTGCCATCGCGGATAAATGGTCGCGGGCGGAAATGGCGCTGCGCGCGGGCTGCGATCTCGTGCTCGAGCTGCCCGTCGCCTACAGCGCGCAGCCGGCCCAATGGTTCGCCTACGGCGCGGTATCCGCGCTGGCGGCCACCGGCGTCTGCGACGCGCTCTGCTTCGGCAGCGAGAGCGGGGACGCCGAGGCGCTGTCCCGCATCGCGGACCGGCTGTCCGCGGAGCCCGAGTCGATGCGGCTTCGGCTCGGCGCCCTCCTCAAGGAGGGCCTGCCGTATCCGAGCGCATACGCCGCGGCCGCCCGGGAGCTGCTGGAGGCGGCAGGCGAAGCCGACGCCGCGTTCGGCCTGTCGGAGCCGAACCATACGCTCGGACTTCATTATTTGCTCGCGCTGCGCAAGCTGGGCAGCCCGATGCGGGCGCTTTCCATCCGGCGCGAAAAGTCCGGCTACAATCAAACCGCGATCACCGACACCGCCATCGCCAGCGCGACGGCGCTGCGCAAGCTCGTCGTCGAAGCGGGCGGCGGGCTGGACGGCCTCGCCCCCTACGTGCCCGCTTCGACGCTCGCGGCGCTGCGCAGGGAAGCGGCCGCCGGCAGGGCTCCGGTAACTTGGGAGTCTTTCGCGAGGCCGCTGTTCCACCTGCTCGCCTCGCTGCCCGCATCGGAGCTGGCGGCTTATGCAGAGGTAACCGAAGGGCTGGAGCACCGCATCAAAGGCGCGCTTCGGGATTTACGCGCGTGGCGGGTGGAGGAGCTGCTCGACCTGCTCAAGACGAAGCGGTATACGCGCACGAAGCTGCAGCGGACGCTCGCGCGCATCCTGCTCGGCCACCGCAAGGAAGAGCTGGATGCCGGTCGGCTGGCGGCCGGCGTCCAATACGTCCGCGTGCTGGGCTTTACGGCACGCGGCCAGGCGCTGCTCAAACGGATGAAAAAGACGGCCGCCGTGCCGGTCGTCCACACCGCGGCGGACGGCGACTGGCCGTATCTCGCGATGGACGCGCGGGCGACGGCGGTCTATGCCGCGGCGCTCTCCGACTCGCGGCCCGCCGACGCCTGGCGGGATTATACGGAGCCTCCGGTGCGGGCTTAAACGACGACGGCAGCCTTACAGATCCTGTGACATCCGGATCATGTCCCGGCACCGGATTCCGTTTTCGAAAATCGGCTCGTCGTAATGCCTTGCAAAGAAATCAAGGTCTACGCCGACGATGCGGAATCCGCATTTTTGATAAAGCGCCAGCTGTCCGACGCTCGAATTGCCGGTCCCCGCCTCGATCGTCCGATAGCCTTCGCGCCGGGCGGTATCGATGGCGTGGAGGACGAGCGCTTTGCCGATTCCGTTTCCTTGATGGCGCTCGTCGACCGCGACGTTCACGAGCTCCGCCGTGTCCGGCCTCGTAGGCAGAAGGACGTAAACGCCGACAAAGTCCCCGTCTTCCGTCTTGGCGACATAGCAGTCGCCGCGTCGCAAATACTGCGCGATCAGCTTTTCCGACGGATCGGCGAGCAGCAGCAAATCCATCGGCGGCCTTTCCTCTTGAGTATGCCTTTCGATAAGAAGCCTTTCGATTCGCATATTCCCTCTCTCCTCTTGCCTTCCCGCTTACCGCGCAAGCCTGCGCGGACAAGGCTGGTCTAACGCCGGACGGGCATGCGTACATTGTACCATGTCCCATCGAGCGGCCATGGCTTTGTCCTGCGCTTTACCGGCGCTTTGCACCACCAGCCATCCGTTAGACCCGAATGGGCGTGAGGAGGCGGCGTTCATGCCGGAATCCGCGTCGCGCAAAAAATCGTTTCTCATTTCCGTTTTTCTCGGCGGCTGCGCGCTTGCGCTCGTCGCGAGCATCGTAAAATCGCCGGACGAGGCGTTCCGCGCTTCGCTGGGCGGTCTGCAGATCTGGTGGGACACCGTCTTCCCCGGCCTGCTCCCGCCGCTCATGCTCGCCGAGCTGCTCGCCGCCTCGGGTCTGCTTCACGGCGTCGCGGCCCTGGGCAGTCCGGCATTCCGCCGGCTGTTCAAGCTGCCTGCTTCGGCGGGATGGGTCGTCGCCTTCGGCTGGACGGCGGGCCTGCCCGCCGGCGCCAGAGAGACGGCGCGCCTGCGGGACCGAAGCCTGATTCGCGGCCGCGAGGCCGAGTCGCTGCTGCTGCTCTCGCACATGCCGAATCCGTTTCTCGTCATCGTCGTCGTCGGAAGCGGATTTTTGCATGCCCCCGTCTACGGCTGGGCGATCGTGGCGGGGCTGTGGATATCCGGCATCGCGGCGGGCATGCTGTGGCCGCGGTTGTCCGGTCGCGATCCGGCGGCTGCCGAGCCGTCCGACGAATCGTCTCGCGACGGCGACGCTTCCCGGCAGCCGGCGGATTCCGCTCTTCGCCGCGCCTTTCGGGCGATGCAGGAGGCGCGTCTTGCCGACGCGCGCCCTTTCGGCAAGCAGACCGCGGACGCCGTCACGAGCGCCGTCGCCACGCTTTTCGCGATCGGAGGTTTGATGATGATGAGCGCCGTGGTGCTGCGCATTTTGCAGACGGCGCTGCCGGGCACCGACGCTTGGCTGACGATCCCGAGCCTGTACGAAATGCACCTCGGCGCCTATGCCTCCGGCCGCTCGGCGCTGTTCGAGTCCGCGCCGGCCAAAGCCGCCGCGCTGATCGCGGCTGCGCTCGCCTGGAGCGGCGTAAGCGGCCTGCTTCAAGCCAGAGCCGCCTGGACCGGCAGCCGGTTCCCTTGGTCCCGCTTCATCGCCGGCCGCCTGCTTCACGCCGCGCTCGCACTTGCCGCGACCTATCCGCTGGCGGTCGCCGCGCAGCGCGGCTGGCTGGCGCCGCTCGCCCCGGCGTGGCTCGGCATCTCCGGTCCGATCGCGGCGTCCGAACCCGCGGCAGGCCCGCTCCCGTCGGGCTGGGCGTTGCTGCCCGGTACGACGCTCGCCGCGATCGCCTGCCTGGGCATCTTCGTGCTGCTCGCCCTGCTCGCCGCCCTGATCTCGCCCCGCCGGCGGGACGGCAAGCGCCGCCCGAAATAAGGCGCGCAGGCGCCGAATACGACCGATGGACGCCTTCTGCGACAACTTCGCAAAAAGGCGCCCATCTTGCCGGTCGTCAGTCCCGCTTGCCGAACTTGCCCCGCAGCGCGGCTTCCACCGCTGGCGGCACGAGATCCTGCACCGCGCCGTCGAACTTGGCGATTTCTTTGACGATGCTCGAGCTGAGGTACGAATATTTGGGATTCGTCATCATAAAAATCGTCTCGATCCCTTCGTCGAGCTGACGGTTCGTCGAAGCCATCTGGAGCTCGTACTCGAAGTCGGTGACCGAACGGATGCCCCGCACGATCACCTGGGCTTGCTGCGACCGCATGTAGCGCACGAGCAGATCCCTGAAGCTGTCGATTTCCACGTTCGGCAGGTCCTTCGTCACCTCGAGCAGCAGGCTCCTCCGCTCTTCGACGGTGAATAACGGGCTTTTGCTCGTATTGTTCAGCACCGCCACGATCAATCTGTCGTACTGCTTCGCCGAACGCCGGATAATGTCGAGATGCCCGAACGTGACCGGGTCGAAGCTGCCCGGATACACCGCGATGCGATGCTCGCTTTCCGGCCGGTTCGATTTGGCGTTCATCTATTCTTCGCCTCCGTATCTATAGATCGCAATCGCGGTCTCGCCGTACAGGGCGAGCCGCCGCCGCTCGAAGATGCCGATGCGCTCTTCGTACGCGAATCCGGATTCATGCTCGATGATCGCCACCGTGTGCTCGCCGGCGAGACCGCGCGCCGTCAGCTCCAGCAGAAGCGCGTCGCCATTTTTCATGGCATAGGGCGGGTCGAGAAATACCAGATCGAACGGCTCGCAGCCGCGCTGCTCCAGCAGTCTGATCGCTTTGCCGGCGTCCTGCCGGTAGACCTCCGCCTTGTCCGCGAGACGCGTCGCAGCCAGGTTGGCGCGAACGACGTCGATGCTGCGCATGTTCGCGTCGACGAAGACGGCTCGTCCCGCCCCTCTGCTAAGCGCCTCGATCCCGAGTCCGCCGGTGCCGGCGAACAGGTCGAGCACGCGCTCTCCGTCAAAATACGGCCCGATCATGCTGAAGAGGGCTTCCTTGACTTTGTCCGTCGTCGGACGGGTCGTTTGCCCCGGCACCGCCTTAAGCGGCCTCCCCCTGGCCTCTCCGGATATGACTCTCATCTGTGAAGTTCGACCCCCCGCGTGCATGGTATGCCCCGATTTGACAGCAAGACAGCCGCGGGTCCGCCGCGGCTTGGATGAGGCTTATGTTACCATATCGAGCCGCCTGCGGGAAGCCTGTCTCCTGGACGCCGAACACGTGCGCGCAAATTTTTGCACGGTCGCGTATATTTTCCCAGCATGCGGCGATACTGCTACTACCGGCGTCGAGAGACGCCGGGGATAACCGCGGAGAAGGCTTACGTTTCCCCATAAGTTCTTCGTCCGGTTTCTCCTCTCCCATGAGGCCCTCGTCGCGAGACGGGGGTCGTTTTTTGCGTCTTTTAGCCTTCAAAAATGTAACCGCAGTCACAGAAACAAATCGCATCGCCATGGTATTCTTAGAAAGAAGCTTAATCATGTAAATCGATACTAATGGCGACGGAGTGTTGTTCGAATGAAAAAGAAGATCGTACTGCTTACCTTGATCGGCCTGCTGGCAGTCGGCGGCGTCGTCAGCGCAGCCAGCTTGTGGGGAACGTACAAAGGATTCCCGAAAGTCAGATTGACGCTCGGCGGGCAGGCGATTGCGACGCAGGGTACGCCGGCCATCAATCTGCAAGGCTCGACGATGGTGCCGCTGTCCGCGCTGAAAAGCGCAGGTGTCAGTTACACCTACGACGCCAAAAAGCAGACGGTCGACCTGAAGCCTGCCGGCGCCAATCTGGTGAAGCTGACGGAAGACGTCATGGCGCTCGGCGGAGACGGAATTACGCTGACGGACATCGAGGGCGACATGACGGCGGTCGTTTATTATCCGTCCATGTACGGCTTTGACGAAGATTGGACGGATATCGACCAGATTTTCAAAAAAACTCACGCCGCTCGGCGCCGTATACATGCGGGTTTTCTACACCGAGAACGACGAAGAGAACATGATCGAGATCAAAACGTCCGACTACGACAAATTCCTGAAGGGTGCGATCACGGACGACCAGCTTCAGCAGCTATGGATTACGAGCGGTCCCCTGTTCGACGACGAAGAGGATTCGGGCGACGCGGAAACGCTCGGCTAACGCATCCCTTATCGAATCGCTCCATCTCGCGTTCTGGCAATCCATGTTACGTAAGGCCCAGGACCTCCGCAGGGAGGTCTTTTTTTGCGCACTTTAAAAATATAACGCTTGACTTTTAGGCCGGAGCGAACGGGCTCTTGAATCGAAAATTGCAACTTCGGCGGCGCGGATCTGTTCGTCTCTAAGTTCGATCGCTGCAAAATGATGGGCTCGACGTTCTTCGGCGCTACTTTGGACGGCATCTCCATCCTTCATGGCGACTGGTCTTATACGAATCCGAGACAAGCCGATCGCCGATCTCTCGCTGTCGCCTGGCGGGCATGCGCGCTGATCGCGCCGATCGTTCACAAACGCGTCATTTCATTTCTCCCGGCATCGTCCTGTATAATAGAAGCATTAAGTACTGGGCGGTGAATCGACATGAACGGTCCGAAAGCGGTTGGGCTCGTGCTTGGCTATTGCCTGGCGGTATTTTTGTTCGTCTTGGTCATTTATTTAACGATCCGGTTTTCTACCTGACGCGTTGCGCGCGAACGGCCGGCCCTTCAGCGGGGCCGGCTTTTTCGCATCCGCTCCGGGCCATACGATGCCGTCCGTTGCGGTTTGCGTCGATTCGTGTCCGTCTTCGTTTCAACCAGTCCCCGGATGTGTAAGAAAAAAATAACAGTCCACGCGGGAAGGAGGTGTGATGACGCATGAAGCAGCAACGTCTCTCGCTTAGAAATTACTTGGCGTTCTTGGTGACCGAGGTGTCGGAAACGATCAAGCAGGATCCGCAATCCACGCCGCGTTCGCGCCGCTGATTCGTCATCGCGCCCTTCCAGGCAGACCGAAGCCGCCGCACCGGCGGCTTTTTGCCGTTCTTGCCGACGGTTCCCGGCGACGGGCGATCGACAAGCCAAACATTGTCTCCGTCCGAGGAAGGATAGACGCGTCCCCTGGTCCATATGGTAAACTAAGCGCATCAAACGATCCCGAAAGGACGATCCTTCATGAACCAAGCCGCGCAATACGCGGTCCCCATCCTGTTAGTCGCGTTTATTTTGTACCGACGCATCCGGCGGACGGTCGGCTTCCAGCTCCTTCGACCGCGGAGACTCCAGATTCGAATCGGCATCTTCTCCGTCATCGGCATCATCCTGATCGCGGCGGGATTCGTTCATCCGATCGTATTCGCCGCGGACGCCGCGGGACTCGCCCTCGGCGGGCTGCTCGCCTGGTTCGCCATCCGGCACAGCATCGTGGAGCGCCGCATCGACGGACTGTACTACCGGACGCACGTCGTCATCGAGTCGCTTGTCATCGCGCTGTTCATCGGCAGAATCGCCTACCGGTTCCTGTTCGCGATGCAGGGCGCGCAGACGGCCGCGAATGCCGCCGGCGGCCCGGACACGCTGGAGCAATACGGCCGCGATCCCTGGACGGCGGCCATCTTCTTCATTTTGATCGCGTATTACGCAGGCTATTACCTGTACGTGCTGCGCGCGGCGCCCAAGCGGGCGGCCTGACGGCCAGCCGCTGACGCCCGTCGCCGCACGATACGGAAAGGACGTCGCACTTGAGAACCGCGGACCAAGTCAAACGGAAGTATCATGAGCTGGCTTCTCGCAAGCAAGCCATCGAGGCTTTGTACGAACAAGCCGGCGCGGAAGCCCGGCCCGAGCTGCAGGCGCAAGCCGAGCGGCTGGAAGAGCAACTGCTGCTGCTCGAATGGGTGTTGAACGCGCCGATGGGCAGCTACCACGGCTGAGCGGCCTACGGATGCGCCCTGCTTCAATCAAGCCCCATCTATTAAAAAGCAAGCCTTGCGGTCCTTTTGAAGGAAGGACGCAAGGCTTGCTTTTGGCGATGGCAGCGGCCTCATTCGAAACCGTAAAACGCCGCCGTATTGCGGTCGAGCATCCGCTCGGCCGCTTCAGGCGCAAGCCCGCGCAGCGCCGCGATCTCGCGCGCAACCGCAAACGTCATGGCCGGCGTCGTCTCCATCCCCCGCGAACGGACCTTCGAACGGCCAAGGGCCGTCCGTCTCCGCCATCAGCCGGCCGAGCGGATAGGTCGCGGCCAGCTCCCGAATCTCGGGCTCGTACAGCACGTCGGGCGTAATCGAGATAAAAGCAGCCGCGCTCGGCGAGCCGCGCCGTCGTCTCCGGCGAGCCCTTATACCAGTGAAAGTGCGCCCTGCGCACGCCCCGCCGGTCCAGTATGGCAAGCGCCTTGTCCGCGTCCTCATAGACGGCGTGGAGCGCGATCGGCCGGTCCAGCTCGGCGGCAAGACGCACAAAATCGTCGAGCTGCGCGAGGTAAGGCGCTTCGTCGAACGCTTCGCCGCGCGCCTCGGCCTCCGTCCGCGTATAGTACGGCAGGCCGACCTCCCCCGATGGCGAACGCCTCGCCGTCGGCGGCAAGGCTGCGTATCCAGTCGCACAGCCGATCGCGTTCGACCGGCCCGAGCGGCGGCTGCTCGGGATGATGGCCATAGGCGGGCATGATGCGTCCGGGCCGCAAAGCGGCGAGCCTCCGCGTTTCCGCGCAGGAGTCCGGATGCATCGAGACGGCGACGATGCCGCTCACGCCCGCGGCGAACGCTTCGGCGAGCAATGCTTCGCGGCGCCCGGGCGCATATTGGTCGGCGTGCAGATGCGCGTCATAGGCCATGTTCGCCGCCCCCCCCGCTCCAGCAGCGCCAGCACTTCTTCCTTCAGCGCCACGAATGCCGGCTCCTTCCACACATCCGCCCTTCTCGGCCGCTCGAAAGGGACGCGAATCTCCCGCAGCACGGTCGCCGGCGCCTTGGACAGCACGTAGATGCGGTCCGACAGCGTCAGCGCCTCCTCGATGCTATGCGTGACGAACAGCACGGAGCGCCGTTCCTCCTCCCACAGCCGCAGCAGCCATGCCTGCATGTCCGCGCGCGTGAGCGCGTCCAGCGCGGCGAACGGCTCGTCGAGGCACATGACGCCGCGCGGCATGAGCAGCGCACGCAAAAACGACACGCGCTGCTGCATGCCGCCGGACAGCACCCGCGGATACTCGTTCGCCACGTCGCCGAGACCGATGCGATCGAGCCACTTCGCTGCCAGCGCCTCGGCTTGCCTCCGCTCGACGCCGGCCGTCGTCAGCGCGGAGGCGATGTTGGCGCGGACCGACAGCCAGGGAAAAAGCGAAGCCTGCTGCGGCATGTAGCTGATCTGCCCGCGCCGGCCGGTCGTCTCCGCGCCGTCGATCAGAATGCGCCCCGCATCCGGCCGCTCGACGCCGCCGATCAGGCGGAACAGCGTCGATTTGCCGCTGCCTGACGGTCCGAGCAGCGTGACGAATTCGCCGTTTGCGACCGTAAGCGAGATGCCGCCCAGTACGGGATGCGCTTTTTTGCCGCGCGAATATTGATGATGAATATCGATCAGTTCGAGCTTCGCTTGCCCGCTCATCGCGCGCCTCCTTCCCGGCCCGCCGGCCGCCAGCGAACGACGAGCCGCTCGAGCAGCGCCGCGATGCCATAGAACGCCAGCGCCATGCCCACGATGCAGACGATCGCGCCGAATACGCTCGTCGTATCGTAGCCTTTCGACTTCAGCACCAGATAATAGCCGATGCCCTCGCTCGCGCCGAGCCATTCGGCCACGATGGCCGCCGTGATGCTGTACGTCGCCGTGATTTTCAGTCCGGAGAAGAAGTACGGCAACGATGCGGGCAGCTCCAGACGCCGCAGCACCGTGAGCCGGCTCGCGCCGATCATCGCGAGATATTCGCGCAAGTTCGCGTCCGCCTGCCCGAGACCCGTCAGCATCGACCAGGCGATCGGGAAGTAGCAGACGAGCGCCAGCAGCACGAGCTTCGGCGCGATGCCGAAACCGAGCCAGATGATAAGCAGCGGTCCGAGCGCGATGAGCGGAATGTTCTGCGTGATGATGATGATCGGCGACAGCGCCGCCCGGACGACGGGAATGAGGTGAAAGACGATCGCCGACAGCACGCCGAGCGCGATGCCGAGCCCGATGCCCTTCAGGGCAAGCCGAAGGGTCGAGCCGCTCTGCGCGAGCAGCCGGTCGCGCTGCTCCCACATCCGCTCGCCGATATGCAACGGCGACGGCAGCTTATAAGGCTTGATGTGCCATAGATCTACGCAAAGCTGCCACAGGACGATCGCGCCGATCAACGTCGCGACCGGCAGGAGCCACCGCCCGATTTTACTGTCCATCGGGATATTTGCGCAGCAGGTGCGCCATCGAGGCGCCGTCCGAGCCGTGCACGAGCAGCTTGATTTGCGACAGGACGGACGGGCTGCCTTTCACGAACATCGCCCGGTTCATTTCCTTAACGATGTCGAGCAGCCGGTCGAGGTCGCCTTCCATCGTCGTCTCAAGCGGTCCGACGCGGTACGCGACGCCCGAAGCCTTGATGATCTCGATCGCCCGGTCGACGTACAGATGCGTGTCGTCCTCGGGCTTTGCGGCTTTAGGCAAAATTTGAATGCTGAGCAAAGCTTGCGCCATTTCTTAATCCTCCCCGTTCAAGTCCTCGTGCGTCCTTGCATATGATTTAAGGCTTGCGGCAAAAAGTCGTTCGTAAACATCGCGTCATAGTCCAGGTCTTTCGTCAGCAGCTTGTTCTCTTTAAGGAACTCGGCGTAGCCGGACCACACTTCGCGCTTCTGCTCGCCCCATCGAGACGCGTCGTCCTTGTACTTCGGGCTCAGCCAGGCCTGGCTCGCCTTGACGAGATCCGCGTTAAGATCGGGATTGGCCTTGATGAGCATGTCCGCGGCCTCCGAAGGATGGTCGATCGCGTACTGATAGCCTTCCGACGCCCCTTCGACGAATGCGCGGACGACGTCCGGCTTGTCCTTGATCATTTTTTCGCTCGTCGTCAGCACCGGCGTGTAATAATCCAGCCGCTTGTCGAAATCCGAGAGGTAAACCATGTTGAGCTTGATGCCGCGCTGCTCGGCTTCGATGCCGGTCCAGGCGTAGAAAATCCATTCAAAGTCGATATCCTTCTGAACGGCGGTGAAAAAGTCGGCTGTACCCGCGTTGACGAACTTGACCTTGTTCACGTCGGCGCCCTGCTTCAGCATCATCGAGCCGATGACGGCCTGTTCCGCCGGCGACCCCCATCCGCCGTAGCTGTGGCCTTCGAAGTCTTTGGGCTCCTTGATGTTTTTGTCCGCCGGCGAGGCGAAACCCGACGTGTTGTGCTGAATGATGGCGGCCAGAGAGACGATCGGCATATCATTCTCCCGCGCCAGGGTAAGTCCCTCCTGCGCGCCCACGCCGAAGTCCGCCGCGCCCGTCGCGACCATCTGGTCCGCGCCGCTCTCCGGCGGCAGCACGATCTCGACGTCGAGGCCGCGCTTTTTCCAATAGCCTTGGTCGGCCGCGACGTACAAGCCCGTATGGTTCGTGTTCGGCGTCCAGTCGAGCACGAGCTTTACCTTGCCGAGATCGGCTGCATGGCCGCCCGAGGCGGATGCCGAAGCGGAACCCGGCGCGCTCGGCGAAGCCGCGGCCGAACCGCTGCCTCCCTCGTTGTTCCCGTTCCCTCCGCAGCCCGCCAGGATCAGCAGCGCCGCGACCGCCGCCGCGACCTTGCCGCGCCAGCTTTTGCCTAACATACCCATTTGTCTCTACTCCCTCTCCATGCCGTCCGGCACGCAGACATTCAAAAAACGCCCCCCCGTATACGGAGGGCGTCCTTAATAAACATGGACAAAACGCGCGAATCCGATTCGCGCTTCCCGCCTCCCTACGCTGGTACTAACCAGATCAGGTTAAAGGGTCTGCATCGTCGATGACGGGATGCACTCTCAGCCGGCCTTACCCAGCTCCCCCCGGGGTTTGTTCGATTGTCGACGTACTTGTCGGCGTTAATTGATAACGCTCCTCATTATAGCAGAAGATCGGATTCTGTCCAGCAATTGCCGGTCCGACATCCGTCCCCGATTCCTCAATGCGGGTATAACGTCTCGAATTCGACGCCGCACGGCCCGCCGTCCGCATTCGGCTCCAAATCGACTTCCGTCCCGTCGGCATGATAGAGCGGACGATAATGTTGGCCGATGCGCGTCGCGGACGCATTCGCGTAGTGGCAGATGAACGCGCGGCGGAAGCGATCCTTCGTCTTGTTCCGGTACGATCCGTGAATCAGATTGCCGTTAAAAAACAGTACGTCTCCCGCTTCCATGACGACGGGCATCGCTTTTTGGTCCTTCGGCGGCTTCACGAAGTGGGTCGTGAACGACTCCTTCGCATCGGCGCGCTCGGGACAGACGATCTCGTAATCCTGCGTTTTCGGCACGACCAGCATCCCGCCGTTCTCCTCGTCCGCCTCGTCGACGGCCGTCCATGCGGCGATGCAATTGCCGGGCTCCACCTTCAGGTAGAAGTTGTCCTGATGCAGCGCCTGGCCTTTGGCGCCGGGAGGCTTGTAGTAAAACATGCTTTGCGCGGCAAGCGGCGGCTCCTCGTACAAATCCTCCAATACGGCTAGCACCGGCCGATGCAGCATGTATCGTTTCGCCGTTTCGTTGAAACGGTGCGGGTGCATCACCCTCGGATACCGCTTCAGCGGATCGTCGTCGCCCGCGGCCATGTCCGGGTCGTAATAGCCCGGCACCCCAGTGCGGCCGATTTCTTCGAAAGTGTCCTTGATTTCCTGAAGCTGCTGCGGGTCGTACAGCCCCTTTTACGATCAGAAAGCCTTCCCTGCCGAACTTATCTTTTTGCTCCGCGGTCAAGCTTTGAAGCGCTTGCGACATGTCTTCTCCTCCTCCGAAACGATTATGCCGGCCTTCCGGTCCTGCAGGTCCAGTATATTTTTTTCGCTCGCGGCCGGGGAGTAGCAATCCTGCTTTTCGCTCACACGATTCTGCTGACCGCTGGATTTGAGCCGCGACGCGCGCTATGCTGTTAGTAAACGACAGCGGCTGGGAGAGAACATCTGTGGAAAAATACAACGAACCGGCTCAATCTAGCGAATTGACTTCCGGCATTATTCTGGCTGGACATTTTCAAGTCGACGACAGCTACATGACCAACCGGCCCGGGGGGATGGAAGATTGGCTGATCGCCTATACGCTTGACGGCAGCGGCTACTTTACGGTTCCGGGCGAAAAGAAAACTTGCGCCGGCGGCGACATCGTTCTGGTGCGCGCGGGTACGCCACATGCGTACGGGACGACGAGAGGGGGAGGCCTGGAACTTCGTATGGGCGCATTTCTCTCCCCGCTCGATCGGGGAAAAGCTGCTGCCGGACGAGCCGTTGTCCTTGCAAGCGTTGGAGCCCGGTTCCGTGCAAACGAGAATATACGAGGCTTTTCGCAGAATCCTGTTCGATTCGCGAGAAAGGAGCGAGTACTGGCACGATCTGTGCCTGAATTCGCTCCGGGAAATCTTAATGCTGCTGGCAGAGCGGCAAAGCCGGAAGCTGGATCCGCGGGTCGTGGAAGCCATGCGATTTTTGTCGGAGCACATGCGCAGCCCAATTCAAATCGAAGCGCTGTCGAAGGAGATCGGACTGTCTCCCTCCCGTTTGTCGCACTTGTTCAAGGAACAGACGGGAGTGTCCGTCATCGATGCGCTCAACCGGATGCGTATCCGGCAAGCCACGCTTCTCCTTGCGCACACGGATCGCAGCGCCTCGGAGGTAGCCTACGACGTCGGTTTCCACAACTACAACCACTTTATGAATCAATTTCGCAAATGGACGGGAACGAACCCGAGCGCATTCAGGAAGCAGGATCGAACGGACGGCGTATGAGTCTGCAGCAAGGGGAAGCGGCAAAAAAAGAGCGGACGGTTCCGCTCTATTTTGTCATACGCGTGTCTTGCTTGACCTCAGCCATCGCGCCGGGGCTTCGAGCTTCCCAAGTGAGCTTGTGATGGAGACATATACCTGTCTCCGCGACGTTTTAACGATATCCCCTTCGGCAAGGATGGGCAATTTCGGCGAATGTCAAAGGTTTTACTCGCTTCGCGTCCAATGCCGCCACCTCCCCTTCCCCGATGCTCCGATTAAAAATACCCTTTCTTTAAAAAATCGCTTTACCATCCATCCGGCTTTTGTTAAAATAGGAACATACGTTCTAATCGGAGGGATCGCCATGCCCAGCCGTATTTCGATACGGGATTCTTTGCCCGTCTATAAGGAGGACGACTGCGAGGGCGCTCTTTTCGCTGCAAAATGGCCGCACGGCTTCCGCTGTCCCCGCTGCGCGCATCCCTGCTACTATGGGGTGTCGTCACGCAACCGGCGGCTTTTTGAATGTCGCTGCTGCCGCCATCAGACCTCGCTGACGGCCGGCACGGTGCTTGAAGGCTCGCGCACGCCGCTAACGAAGTGGTTCCAAGCGATGTACCTGATGCAGATCGGCATCAGCGCCAAGCTTCTGGCCGAACTGATTCAGGTAACTTATAAGACCGCGTGGCTGATCAATCATAAGCTGCGTCACGCCATTGGCCAGTGGGATCGGGACCGCCCGCTCGACGGGGCCGTTCAACTCCTTGGCGAATATTACGGCTACGAATACCAACGTCAGCTTGGCGGCCCCAACGCCCAAGGGACGCTGAAGCCCCAGCCGGTCATGGCAGGCGCCTCCATCGACGAGACCGGACAGCTTGTCCAGCTCAAAATAAAAGCGGTCGACGGACCCGAAGGGGACGATATGGCCGGAAGAGACGTGACCGACGGCGAAGAAGCAGCAGAGCGTTTTGTACAAAAACATGTCGCTGGCGGGCTCGCAGCAGGATCTGCTACGATGCTCCCGAGCGGCCATCATGGACGCACGGCGCTCCATCTCGCTTGGCGGGACGCTGTACGGTGGCTATCCTGGACGTTCGGCGGGATCGGCCCCAAGCATCTGCAAGCTTATTTGAACGAGTTCGGATTTCGCCTATCTTCCCGCTCCGCGCTGCTTGCCGATCTTATCGAATGCTGCGGCTCGTATCGTAAAATTACATATCGAGGTCTGGTAGGCACTAGATCGGGCATTCGTCCGTTAATGTGGCGATATAGGGGTCATGCGCGACATGAACGCGGTGCCGGATGAACGATAAATAAGTCTCCCTTCTTACCCTTGCCCTCTGTTTCAACTCCGCATGAAAGATCCGGCGCCCTGCTTAGCTCCCGCCCTACGGAAGACGGTTTTCTAGTCCCGTCCTGCCTACCGAGAGAGCTTCTTCGTCCTGTATCCGTAGAGCGACTCGCCGTCCTTTCTCCCTGGAACGACTCGCCGTCCTTTCTCCCTGGAACGACTTGCCGTCCCCTCTCCCTAGAACGACTTGCCGTCCTCTCTCCTTGGAACGACTCGCCGTCCTGCCTACCGAGAGCGATTCGCCGTCCTGCCTATCCGAATAAGCACGTCTTCAACCTGACGCACGGGGATATCGTTCAAACGCGGCAGGAGGACATATACGCTCTCCGAAGGCACTTCCGACAATTGTAGGGAATGGGCGGCAACGCAACTTGCTTATGCGACGAAAAAGCAGCCGGTTCGTCATCCGGCCGCTCCTTCCTGCTGCGCTTATAGCGCCTTCGCCCATTTCCGCAAAATGTCGGCTTGCTCGGCCGTCATTTTTTTTGCCGGAGAGCGCGGACACCGATTGATCGTACGGTTTCAAAATCCCGTACTTGGCGGCTTCGTTGCCTCGCTCCTCCGCTTGCTCCGACTTTAGTTGGATCTCGCATGCGTGGCGCCGAACGGATCCGCGGAAGCTAACGAGAATTTTACGGCGTCTGCGATCGTATACTCTGTTGTGGAAGTCGACTTGATTTTTACATATTGATTCGTCCCGGCTTCGAACGGATAGGTACCGATGAACACCCATAGATTGCCGTTCGTCTTCTGATTCACCGTCTTGGTCGTATCGATCCCGCCGTCGTACCCGATCTCCAGGCTCGCGGAGGCGGCGCGGTCCGCGCTAGCGTTCCACACCATATAGACGTTGTACTCTCCCGGGACCGTGACGTTCGGCGTCCACGTCGCCTGCTTGTTCGCCAATTTATTGCTGTGGACGTAGTCTGCGCCGAAGCGAGCTGCGGAGTAGGTGCTGGTCACCCAGCCCGCGTCTGCGGCAAATTCGGCGTCCCGATTGTCGACGATGATGTCCAACGGCTCCTCCGGCTCCGTCGGAACTTCGGCATCCGCGTGAACGGCCTCAAGGCCGGCATTGGTCGTTTTCATGACCGCGATCATATCGGCATACGGCTGATCCTGCTGGTTGAGCAGGCCGATGTTGAAATTTTCGCCGTCCTTCCTACCGGTTACGGCTTGATCGTAGTAGGAAAACCACCCGGAGCCGACGAACAGCGGGTTGCCCAGCTGCCCTTCCGTGAACGCCTTGTAGCGGAGCCCGCGGTCCGCGACGGTTGGAACGTGCGTCGCTCCGTTTACTGCGGACAGACCGTGCTCGGTCGTGCTGAACGTGTACTCGAGATTAAGCAGCGGTTTGCCGAACGCCTGGTACCGCGCGATCCAATTCGGATCGTTCGTATAGTTGTCGACCGAGAATGCGTCTACGAATTCCATCGACGCCGCATCCCAATCGAGGCTCGTGCGCCAGGTAGGCACGATCGACGAGCCGAGCAACAAATGGTTCGTATCGTAGCGGTCGATAATCGTGCTGATCGTGGAATAAAACGTTCTGGACGCCAGCTGGATATAAGCCGATACGTCTGCGGCGGGCACTTTGGACAGCGAAATCGGAACCGCTTTCAAAGCTTCGAAAGAAGCCGCGTTCGTTCCCAAAATTTGATTGGCCTCCGCAAGATTCCCGTTATGCCGCTCCGCGAACAGGTCGACGAAGCTTCCCTTCGCGGGCGACTCGGCGCCGAAGGCCAGCACCTTCGCGACGATGTCGGAGCTCCAGCCCGCTTCGTTGTCGTACGTGTAGCCGATGAGCCACGGATCGCTCGCCGCCGCTTCAAGCTGCGGCTGAAGCGAAGCCTCGATGATCGATTCGGCCTGCGGATCGAACACGTCGTACGTCCAATCGATTCTGCTTAGCGTCGGCGGGTCCTGCAGCACCATGATATAAGGAAACGTCACTGTATTGGGCTTCGACCACTTGCTGAACGCGTTGAACCCCCAATCGATGAGCCGCTTTTTCGTGATGTCCTCCCATTTCGCTTCATAATCGCTGCCGTATTTTTTCATAATATTGGCCGTCAAAAAAGCTGACCCGCTCGCCGTTGGCGTCATTGGAATACGCTTCTGCATAGACGTTCGGGTCGGGGAGCTCCTCGAACACCCTTCGCGGCGTGCCGTCCGTCTTCTTGAGCGGCGTCCCGTAGCCCCACTCCCAGATGCTGGCGGTATCCACGCCCTTTAATATAAAGGGGTACCCGTCCGGCGTAATAAACCACCAAATGCCGTCGATCTGCTGAAGCCTGAAGTAACCGCTGGCGGTCTGCTGCCCCATCGCTTTAAGCCCGCCGTACGGATCGTAGACGTTCGAATCCAGCTCGACGCCCGCGAGCGCGGCGGCTTCCGTCGCATACTCCTGCTGCAGCTGCGTGTCCGTCGTCACTTTACCCGGCCAATCCTCGTAAATCCATTGTCCGTACCGGTCCGCCATCAGGCCGTCCTTTTTCATTTCCGCCTGCAGCTCGGAAGCGGTCAGCGCCGGCCCGGGGTTCGTCCCTTCGTCTCCGACGCCCCGGTAAATCTGTACCTCGCTCAGTGGAATGTGCTGATACGCATGCGACCGCTTCATGTCGATGACGATAAACCGGGCGACGGCGTCGTGCAGCGGAAATTCGACGGCGTAATTGAGCGCGGTCCCGGTTCGGACATGCTTGCCCGCCAAATAGTAGTAGTCCGTATTTGCCTCGGAACGATATTTGACGGTCATCTCCTTAAAGCCCCAGTAGCTGTTCGGAGAATTCATGACGACGTTGATCCGGTCGAGCGGATAGTCCTTTAGCAGATCGAATACGACCTGCACCGTGCCGGGCAAGCTGCCGTTACCCATCCATCCCGCATACGTCGTCGTCGACCCGTCGAGCAGCTTGCCCGTCTGGGCGGACACGATCCCCGTCGCGTTGTAGTCCGGGGAGCTGCCCGCGTTCGGCGCGAGACTGAAATAATAGTTGCCGGTTCGCAGCAAAGCCCCCCGGTTGTTCGCCATGCGCGCGAGCGGCCGGAACAAGCCATGCGGCTGCCAATACGAAAGCCAGGAGGAGCGGCCAAAAACAAAACGGATGCCGGGTTTCCAAGGTGTATTCGCCTCCTTATGGTCGTTTGCCTATTCGATAAAAAAAGAAAGCACCGTAGACGGGATTCGTCTGCAGTGCTTTCCGCGGATTAAACAGCGTGAGATTCCAATTCAGACCTGGTACAGCGCCTTGAGCGGCACCATGGATTGTTGCGGGACGTAGTATTTGAACTTGTCGTCGCTGATGTCTCCGAGCAGCTGTCGCCGGATCGGGTCCGCGCCTTTGAGCAGCTTCGCGGAAGCTTGATGGTAATCGATCGGCCGCATCCAGAGCGGACTGTAGCCCATGAACAGCTGCCGTCGGGTAAACGATGACGTATTCGGCGCGCCGGCGTGCCAGACGTTTTGCGCGAACAGGAATACGTCTCCCGGCTTGCCGCACAGTTGCAGTTCGTCCGCGAGCGCGACGTTGACGTCGGTTTGGTTCGGGTTAAAGGGCTTTCTGTGACTGCCCGGGATGAGCTTCGTATTGCCGCGGTTCGGCTCCGACATGTCGCTCAGCACGTAGCAGGCCTTAATATAGTACATCGCGGTCAGTCCGTTCGTCTTCGGAAACTGCGGATGCGGACCGTCCTGGTGCCAATCGATAAAGCTGTTCGTCGTCGTCTTTTTCAGCTCGGGATTCGGCTTCCTCACCGTCAGATGCGAGATATGAAGCTGAATGTTGTACCCGAGCAGATTCACGACCAGCGGCAGCACCGTCGGCTCGTCGATCAGCGACAGAAATTCAGGGTGACGCTCCACGCTGTTATAAATATTGTAGGACAGACTCTCCTCTTCCTCCGCCAAAACGGCGTCAACCGCCTCGTTCAGCCGCCGCACCCGATCCTCGCTTAATACGCCGGTCAGCTGCAGGTAGCCTTGCTCCTCGAACTGCTTTTTCAGCGCCGGTATGTCCAGTTGCATGCGGTCGGTCTCGTTGCTCACTTCGCCTGCACCTCCGTTCTTTTTATTTGCTTCCGTAGCCGAGCGCGGTAAGCTGCTTCTCGGCCGCGTCCATGAACAGCTTATACTTCATCGTCGTTTCGAGCGTTTTCAGGAACTTGTCGTATTCGCCCAAATCCCGCTGCCCGTACGCGAACTTCGCCAGCTCCTCCTTGATATACCGGTCCGCGTCGGAGGCGACGTAGCCCTCCGGCAGATCGACGAAGCCATTCAGCGTCTGAATGCGCGGCTGGTCGCCCGCGAACTTGATAAATTCGGCCTGCGGCACGAATTTCGTCTGCAAATAGGACAGTTCCGGACGGCCGGTGAACTGGTACAGCCACGAATAGCCGACTTCGCCCGCCTTATCCGTCATGACGATTTTGTCGCCGTCCTTCGTGAAGTGCGTGCCTTCGACGCCGAACTGCACGAGCAGCGATCCGGTCTTCGGATCGGACACGTAGTTCAACAGATCGAATACGCGCTGCAGCTTCTCCGGATCCTTCTCGAGCGCCTTCGGAATCGCGTACCGTCCCGGCGTATTGCCGATCTCCCAGGAGCCGTCGAACTTCCCGGCCGGGCCCGCCGGGGGCTCGATCTGAATCCATTCCGCCTTCGGATTGACGGCTTTGATCTGCTCGATCATGTTTTCCTTCGTCATGTTCGGCCAGTCGATCCAGACGATGCCGGCCTGGCCCTTGAACGCCTTCTCCTGATGCTGCAGCGCCGTGTTGGCGAGCAGCTCCGGATCGACGGCGCCCGTCGCGATCATGTCCTTGATGAAGGTGAGCGCATCCTTCATGGCCGGGTCGTACAGCGCGTTCACGAGCTTGCCGTCCTTCTCGTAGACCGTGCCCGGCGTGCCGACGCCGAAGGCGCCGAATACCGGCGCGAATGCCCCGTTCAGCTCGGCCCCCCGTCAGGCCGAACGTATCCTTCTTGCCGTTCTGGTCCGGATCGTCGTTCGTGAAGGCGACGGCGACGGCCTTCAGGTCTTCAATCGTTTTCGGCACCTCCAGCTTCAGATTGTCGAGCCAGTCCTTGCGGATGAAGTACGTATTGTAAGGAATTTGCGAGCTTTTGGAGATCGCGAATATTTTCCCGTCGACCGCCCCCTTCTTCACGTTTTCCTCGCCGATAAAATCGGTCGCCTGCTTCAGACGGTCCATATAGGGCGTCAAATCCAGAAGCAAGCCCTGCTTGGAAAATTCGATCAGCTGCTGCCGGTCGAGCGCGAACAGATCCGGGAAGTTGCCGGAGGCCATCCGGACGTTTAGTTGGTTTTTGTAGTCGTCGCCCGAGGCGTAGACGGTCAGGTTAAAGTCGACGTTAAGCGCTTTGTCAAGCTCCTTCTTGATGACGTCCTGGTCCGGAGCGGGCAGATTGTTGCCGGTCTCGATGACCTCCAGCTTGATTTTTTTTGCCGGATTCGGCGCTCGCTTGCGGCGTATTGGTCTCCGTGCCGGCCGGCGACGAAGCCGAAGACGAGCCGGATGGCGACGAGGAGGCCTCGTTGCCGCCTCCGTTGCCGCAGCCTGAGACGACGGCGCCGAGCAGCGCGACTGACATGAGGAGCGCGGACGTTCGTTTGATCGAATTCGAGGACATGGCGTACCCCTTTCATACCCTGTATTGGAGCGGCCTTCTATCGTCCGGCCTATGGCCGTCCGCGGGCCAATTCACCCTTTAATCGAATCACCCTTTGATCGAACCGAGCAGCATGCCTTTGGTAAAGTATTTCTGGATAAACGGATAGACGACGAGCACCGGCAGGCTGGCGATCATGACGGCGGCCATTTGCAGCGTCTGGGTGGGCGTGATATTGTCGGCGTTTTCGAGCGTCTGCTGGCTCTGCATGAGAATCTCGCGCACGATCACCTGAAGCGGAAACAGCGTCCGGTCGGTCACGTAGAAGATCGCCTGGAAAAACTCGTTCCAGTGGCCGACGAGGTAAAACAAACCGATCGTCATGATCACGGGAACCGACAGCGGCGTCACGATTTGAAACAGGATGCGGAATTCCTTCGCCCCGTCGATGCGGGCGGATTCGAACAACTCCTCGGGCAGGCCCTCGAAAAAGCTTTTCATGATCAGGACATTAAAGCTCCATATCGCGTTCGGCAAAATCATCGCCCAGATGGAATCGATCAGCCCGACGGACTTGACGATCAGGTAGGTCGGAATGAGGCCGCCGCTGAAAATCAGCGTGAACACGATCATGAGCAGGAATATCCGGCGGCCCGGCAAATTTTTGCGGCTGAGCGGGTACGCCATCAGTCCCGTCAATATCAGGTTGACCGCGGTGCCGACGACGGTGATGAGCACTGTGATTTTAAACGCCTGCGGCAGATTCGACTGCGTCAGCAGCGTCCTGTAGGCCGACAACGTGACGTCCCTCGGAATGAGAATAAACCCGCCGTTGCGAAGCACCTCTCCGAAAGGCGTGATCGATACGGAGACGACGTACAGGATCGGGAAGATGGCCAGCAGGGCGCAAAAGACGAGCACGGCGTAGACGAAGACGTTGAACAGCCGGTCTTCCAAGCCCTTTACCATATCCCTTCCCCCCATCTCTTGGCCACGTTGTTGGCAAACAGGACGAGCGCCATGCCGATCAGCGATTTAAACAGCCCGACGGCGGAGGCGAGGCTGAAATTCAGCTGCTGCAAGCCGGTCCGGTATACCCAAGTGTCCAAGATGTCGGCGACCGGGTACACCTGGATGTTGTAGAGAATGTAAATCTGATCGAAGCCGGCGTCGAGCAGATGCCCGAGCTTTAAAATAAAGAGCAGGACGATGACGCTGCGAATGCCGGGAATCGTAATATGCCAGATCATCCGCAGCCGGCTCGCGCCGTCCACCCGGGCCGCTTCGTACAGCGTCGGATCGATGCCCGCGATCGCTGCGAGATAGATGATCGCGCCCCAGCCGAGATTTTGCCACACCTCCGAGCCGACCAGGACGCTGCGGAACGTAGCGGTCGACGTCAGGAACGGGTAGGAGCTGCCGCCGGCCTCCACGATCCAGCGGTTCACGATGCCCCCCGTTTTGCGAGAACAGCGCGATCAGAATGCCGAAAATGATCACCCACGATAAAAAGTGCGGCATATAGGTGAGCGTTTGCACGATGGAGCGGAGCCAGCGGATCCGGCATTCGTTGAGCAACAGGGCGAGCAGAATCGGCGGGACGGTGCCCCAGACGAGCTTGTATAGGCTGATCAGCAGCGTGTTCCGGAGCAGCTCCCCCGAAGTAAGGCGATTCGTAAAACGTCTGGAAATGTTTGTACCAGGGATTCGCCCAGGGGCTGCCCAGAATGCCGTCCATGATCGAGAAATCCTTGAACGCGATCACCATGCCGTACATCGGAAAGTACCGGAAGACGAGATAAAAGATTACGCCGGGCAACAGCATCACATAAAAGGGCCAGTATTTGCGCAAGGCGGCGAGTGCCATACTTTCCTCCTTTCAGGTTGTTCGGCTTGAATGTAAGCGTTATCTGCATTCAGTGTATGACAGACTCGGCCACGCCCGTTATGCGCAATTCCCGTTAAAATGTTCGATTTTCCAACCCTACATAGGCTGGGATAGCGGCAGCTCCACGCGCACGACCGTGCCTACGCCCTTCCGTCCGCCGATGCGCAGGCCGTACGGCTCGCCAAAGTGGATGCGAATGCGTTCGTGGACGTTCGCGAGGCCGATGCCGGTAAAGGCGTGCCGCGAAGGTTCGGCCGCCTGCTTGCGGTACACGTCCCGAATGTCGTCGCGGCTCATGCCGACGCCATCGTCGCGGACGTACAGGCGCAGCCTGCCGTCGCGAACGCCGCCCGTTACGACGACGGTGCCTCCGCCCTTGGGCGCGAGTCCGTGGAACAGCGCGTTTTCGACGAGCGGCTGCAGGGTCAGCTTGAGCAGGCGCAGCTCTAGCAGCTGCGGCTCGATCTCGATCCGGCAGCCGTACTTGGCGCCGTATCGGACTTGCTGGATGTGCATGTACATCCCGAGGCCTTCGAGCTCCTCCTCCAGGGCGACGAACTCGCCCTGCCTGTCGAAGCTGAAGGTGAGCAGGCCGACCAGCGACCGGATCGTCTGCCGGACGTCGTCGATCCTCCGCTGCTTGGCCAGGCTGCTGATGCAAGCGAGCGTATTGTACAAAAAATGGGGCGCGATCTGGCTGCGCAGCATCTTGAGCTCGTATTCTTTCTTTTTTTCCTCCGCGCGCTTCGTCTCGTGAAGCAGATGCTGGATGCGCGCCAGCATCGCGTTGAAGCTGCTCGCAAGCTTGCCGATCTCGTCGCGGCGGTCCTCGGGCAGCTTGGAGACGACCTGAAAGTCGTGCAGCCGGTCCATCTTGTTCACGAGTCCGCGGATCGGCCGGGTCAGCGTCCGCGACAGCATGAGAGCGCTGAAAAGCAAGATGACGACCCAGAGCACGGTCGCATTGCGATAATTGCCGTAGAGCGGCTGCAAATCCTTGTAAAAGCTATCCTCGGGGATAAAAGCGATAAGCGACCAGCCGAGCCGGTTTTTCGCCGATTTGACGGCGATGAGCCGCTCGCCGTTTACGTTCATGCTGTCCGCTCCGGTTTTTAAGCCTGGCAGCTTGGCCGTAAAATCGGGAAGCAGCTCTGGCGGATAGGTGCCCGGCATGACGGGAAGCAGCCGTTCGCCGGCCTCCATCCGGTTGATGACGTTTCCGCTGGCGGTCACAAGCGTGAACGATTGATAGATGAGGGGGGGGGAGATGCGGGAAACAAGCAGATCGAGTCCCAGCTCGGCGACGATGACGCCCCGCACCTCGTTGTTCCGGTCTTTGACCGGCATCATGTATGCGAGCGTGCGCCCGGACAGCGGGGATACGTACGGCTCGCTGACCTGGATCGAGCCGTAGTTGCCCAGCGCCTGCGCGTACAGCTCCTCTAGATGGGGATTGCCGATAATGTCGTAATTGACCTGGGTGTTGGAGAACACCTTGCCGTCGCTCCGCACGAAGTATAACGTCCGGACGACGGAGCTGTTGTAGTCGGCGAAGCTTTGCAGCGTTCGGACGGCCTCCGGGTCGTTGCCGTCTTCCTCCAGCAGATCCTGTCTCGTCGAGAGCAGGAGCAAGATGTTCTCGACGTTGTCCAGCGTCGCATCGATGTATTGGTTCGTCCTCGCCACGAGCAATTCCGCGTCCTTCGTGACCTGATCCTTGAGCAGCGCCTCCGCTTCGTTCAGATTGCTCCACGCCAGTAGCATAAAAAGAAGCAGCGTGACCATAAACAAATAAAAAAAACTGCTTCGTCGCGATTCCCAAACGGCCAAGCCGTCCGATGAGCTTCATGTTCGGCGCTCCCTTTCGTCTTCGCTATGCTCCGCCGGATAGGCCAGGCGCTTCACGTCGCTAGGCGCCGCCCCCGCCCAGTTGCGGAACGAGGACGTAAAGTAGCGGTAATTCGGAATGCCTACCGCGTCCGCGACCTCGTAAACTTTCATGTCCGTCTCCCGCAGCAGCTTCAGCGCCTTTTCCATCCGAAGCCGCAGGACGAGCTGGTGCACCGACTCTCCGGTCTCCTCCTTGAACAGCCTGCCGAAGTATTCGGCCCCGAGGCCGATTCGCCGGGCGACGATCGGCAGCGACAGCGGCTCCCGCAGATGCGCTTCGATCCAGCGCCGCGCCTCGACGATCTCCCTGCGCGGCCCCGCCTTGGGCGCGGCCCGCACGATGTCGGCCCACCTGGCTTCGAGCTCCCCCCCAGTCCGAAGCGCCGACGAGCTCGGCATGGGGATCGGGACAGCCCGGTCGCGATCGAGACAGCCATTCGGAGGTCCAGTCCGCGAGCCAACGCTTCAGCGCTGGGGGACGAAAGCGGCGCTCGGCGCACCAAGGCGCCACTTCGCCTTGCATCGCCTGCAGGAGGCGGTCGGCGTTCATGCCGGCTTGGCCGAGCAGGCCGGCCAGATGACGCCGGTGCGCGGGCTCAAGCTCGGACAGCGGCCCAGGCGCCCCGATTCTGATGCGCGGCGACGGAGCCGCGTCGTAAAAGTCCGCCTCCTGCCAGCCGGACGCAGCCTCGAGAATGGTCCAAACGTCCGTACGGCTCCCGGCCAGGTCTCCGACCGTCGCGGACAAAGCGACGCCTTGCCGCTCGATCGGCTGCGTCCCCTTGTTCTCCGCTTCGGCTAGCAGCGCGTCAAGCAGCCGTTCGAGGCGCGGCCTTACCGCCTCCGGCTCCGCGGCTTCCGAGAACCAGACGGCGTATTCGCCGCCCCTCATCGGAAACCAGGCCTTGCAGGACGGCGTTCGCCGTTCGAATTCGAGCAAGCCGTCCTGAACGGCTTCCTGCGCGAGCCGGAGCTCGTCCTCCGGCGCCGTCAGCCGAAGGAGTACGAATCGCAAAGTCAGCGGGTCGTCCGCGAAGCCCAGAAGCCGCCAGTCGTCGGCGGAAAGGTCCGATTGCGCTGGCGGACGCCCTTTGCCGGCTGCCGCGCGATGCGCCTTCAGCCGCGTCTCCAATCTTCCCGCCGCCTTCAGCCGGCGAAGCACGATCTCCCTGTTCCGATATCCCCGGTCGCGCTGCAGCGCGTCCCGCGCCTTCCGCAGCGCCTGCATCAGCTCGTCTTCGTCCAGCGACACCTTCAAAATATAATCCGACGCGCCAAGCGCGATCGCTTCCTTCGCATAAGCGAAATCGCCGTGGCAGGTGAGCAGGATGATCTGCGTGGCGGGATGCTTTTTTCGCAGCTCGCGGATAAAGGTCAAGCCGTCCATGATCGGCATCGCGATATCGGTCACGACGATGTCCGGTGCGTGCCGCTCGCACAAGGCCAGCGCCTCCTCGCCGTTTTCAGCCTCGCCGATCAGAACCGCGTCGCAGGCTGCCCAGGGAAACGCGCGCAGCTCCTCGCGGATCGGACATTCGTCGTCCACGATCAATACGCCGATCGGTGTCATCGTCATGTCGCGCCAAGCCTCCCGTCCTTTCTTTGCTTTATTTTTATGCGCGCGATCGCTTAAAATGGCAAAAGCAAACAGGACGAAGCCGGATTCGTCCGTTTCGTCCTGTTTGTCTCGTCTCTTTCCTTGCAAAATCTATCTCATGCCGCCCGCGCCTAGCCGAACGGATAAGGACCACTCGCACGCTTGTCCGGGCGCGATCGTCTGCGCGGTGCCGTTCGCCCTCGCCCGGTCGAGGCAATCGTAGAAGCCGATCGACGGCTCCAGCGCGACCGCGTTTTGAACGTTGAACAAACCTTCGTCAATCCACACGCCGACGTAGGGGATGCGCTGCGGATCGAAGACCATCCGCAGCCAGTTGCCGCTGCGTCCGCAGGAGAGGCCGCACCAGCCATCGGCCGCCCGGCCGGGCGCATAAAACTTGCGTCCATCGCCCGTCGGCTTTTCGTCCACGTCCGCCTCCGCCGTCCACGCATACGTCGCGCCTTCCTGCCGCGAGGAGCCGCCGTACACGCAGAGCATCTCCGGCATTGAAGGCGGCAGCACGATGCGCGTCGGCTCCGACACCGCGAACTGCGGATGCGGCACCCAAAGGAACGGCAGCGGCGCATCCCCCAAGTTCTCCGCACGGTAATCCATCCGAACCGTGTCCGCAGCCGAGAACGCAAGACGCCTGCTAAGCCCGTAAGGCATCGCAACGCCGCGAACCGCGCAATCTACGTGCTTCTCGCTTACGCTGGCGTCCCAGGACAGCGCCCACACTTCCCCGTGATCGGGGAGCGAGCGCCCTCCTTCTCCCGCTGCCGCGGCAGGCGATATCGTCGGGAAGCATTCGTCCCAGCCGCTCATATCCGCGTCGACGAAGGACGAGCCGTAAGCTGGCTGCCCCAGCTCCTTCAAGTCCGCTTGCACGAGCCATTCCTTGCCCGTCGGCTTGTAGACCAGAGAGACGATCTTGGCGCCGAGTCCCGGAACCAGCTCGATCCGAGCCTCGGACGTCTCCATAACGATGGATTCGCGATTTTTATATACAGAAGGACGTATATGAACGTCTGACGGCAAAGGCTTCCCTCCTCCTTCAATCCCATATGGCGAAGTCCCCATCCGGCAAGCCGATGCGACTCCTTTTATAACCTTACTTTACGAAAAGACGTCTTTCGCGCCCATTCACGATATTCGGCTATTGATGGAGGATGTTCGGAATCGGCACCTCATATGCCTCGAATCCGGCGTCTTGCTTCCAGCGGGTGGCCGATCACGGGAAATTCCCCCGATTCGCAGTTTGGCGCCGCCGTAGGGCACGAGGACAAGGTCCACGACCGGTTGACCGTCCGCGTTCGGATGAAGCGGAGGCGTTCCCGCGCTGTTGCCCTCCATTCTCCAATCGCGGATCAGACGACCTTTCGTTTTCAGGCGGACCGGCGATTGGCCGGCCATAAACGGTTGGTAAGGAACCTCGGACGTTTCGACCGCGAATTCGGCGCCGGACAGCAAGCCGTATTTCCATGGAGAACCGGGATAGATCTCCCAATCGTGGAACCGCTCACGCTTCGTGAGCAGCTGCCAGTTTTCCTCGATCGGCAGCGCATAGACGAGCGGCCCTCTTTCGACGCTTGCCGCATATAAGTTCCGACCTTCCGTCTTCGCCGTCATCGGCAGGTCCAGGGTCAATTGGTCTCCGCTCTCCCAAAGGCGCGTCACTTTGGCATAGCCGTCTTTCGTCTCGAGATCGACCCGCTCGCCGTTGACCGTCAGCGTCGGCGTCGCGCACCACGCGGGAATGCGAAGCGAGATCCCGAACGATGCCGGCCTGCTCAGCTTCAGCGAGATCGCCACCGCTTCGCGGAACGGATAGCTGCCGGAAACCTCGAGCTCCGCGATCGTGCCCCGCTCCGCGCCTTGTCCGACCTCTGCCCTCGCCGTGCAAGGTGCATAAGAGACCGCCGCCAACCCGCCCGCGCGATCCGTCATCCATAGATGCGAGACGAACTTTGGCCACCCCTGATGCATGTTCGCCGTGCAGCAGCCGAAATGCGGCTCCAGCCCGAACACGTTCGCGTCCGCGCCGTTGCTCCAGGCGCGCGGCGCGACGTTGCACATGATCTGGTTCACCTGCTGATCGTATTGATGGGACGTCCAGTCTCCGGAGATCGCCGCCGGCAGGGCGTTAAACGCCACCTTTTCCAATATGTCGCCGAATCTGCCTTCCCCGAACACGCGCGCGAGCTGCGCCAGGGAGAACATATATTCGACGACGGCGCACAGCTCGACGCCTTGGCTCGGATGCGTGCCGGACAGCCATTCGTCGCCCGAGAACATGCCGTGCGCCTGCCCGTGGTACGTCATCAGACTGTCGATTCCGCGGTGCGCCGCCTCTTTTTCCTTCGCGTCTCCCGTCAGTTCGTAGCGAACGCCCGGCGCCTTGATACCCATCGCGACGTTCACTACGTGCGTCTTCGGATCCCACTGCTCGACCTTGCGCCAGAACGGAAAGTCGCGGAACACTTCGGTCCAGCCCGTCGTCTGCCCGGCCACGATCTCTGCGAGCTCCAACAAAAAGGCATCGTTCGTCTTGCGATGGAGCCACTGGATGCTGAGCAGCATCTCCATGCCGCGGGCCTCCGCCCACTCAAGCAAGGGCTGTCCTTCGATCGTCCGGCGCACGTATCGGAAAAACGACGTCATAAACGGAACGATCCGCGGATCTTCGGTCGCCTCGGCGTATTGCGTCATGACCTTGAGCATGATCATGTAGGGCCACCAGTCATGATTTTTGTCTATGCCGCTTGCCATTTCCTTCATCGGCGGACCGAATGAGCCGTCTTCCCGCTGACTGGCGAGCGACCATTCGACCCAGCGCTTCGCCTTGGCGATCAGCCGCTCGTCCTCGAGCAGGTAAGCCAGCGGCAGCAGCCCGTCCACGTAATACGGCCCCCGTTCCCAGCTCTCTCCCGTTCCGCCGAGCCAGCCGTTGTCGTCGCCGACGTCCGCCCAATGCTCGTCGAGATGGCCGGTGAATCCGTCCGCCTGAATGCGCAGTTGATCGCGCAGCCACGCGCGGGGCTTGATCGCGCCGAGCGGCAGCGCTTCGAATGCCGTGCAGGTTGTCGTCACAGTTCTCGCTCCTCGCTTGTTCGGTATGCGTATCTTTGGCAAGATCCGTCTTTTCCGAATATAGCACGCGTTCTCCATGACCGCCGATAGCCTAACGCACACAAAAATGTTTCGATCGCAATCTTTCTGTCTTACCCTTGCTGACTTGCACGCGCCTTTCTTTTATACTGTAATGCAAGCAACAAGAAGACGAAGGTTACCTTTCATGGAGGATACCGAATGTTCCGATTCATCTCTCCGCCCTTGCCGCACCTCATCTACTGCGGGGAAGACACGTATCCGGCCTCCGGGCGGCATTCCGATCGCTCGGGCATCGGCGTCTTCGACCTGCTGATCGTGACTCGCGGCTGTCTCTACATGGCCGAGGAGTCGGTATCGCTCGAGATTCCGGCGGGCTCGTTCGCCCTGCTCCGGCCGGACCGCGCGCATCGGTCGGCCGCGCCTTGCCGGGAAGAAACGCACTTTTACTGGGTCCATTTCCAGACGCTCGGCAGCTGGCACGAGACAGATCAAGCGCCGGCTTCCGCAGAGCTTCGACCGGACGACGTGCTTTACGAGATTCATCGCTTCGCGTTTTATTTGCCGCGCTCCGGGAAGCTGTCGTCGCCGGATGCCGCGTACGATTGGCTGCGGCAGCTGTTGGCCCTGCAGGCGGACGCCGGTTCTTCCTCGCAATGGCGCCGTCAGCTCGTCTTCCAGGAGCTGCTGATGCGCCTGCAGGCGGACGCGACGCTGCCCGAACGCGATTCGTACTTGACGATCGCCGAAGAGGCTGCGGCGTTCCTGCGCCGCCATTACCGGGACGCGATCAACTACAAATCGATGTCGGAGACGCTTCATTTTCACGCCAACTATGTCTCCCTCTGCATGAAGCGCGCCTTCGGCTGCACGCCGCTCCAATATTTGACCCGTTATCGCGTCGAACTGGCGAAGCGGCTGCTGATCGATACGAACGAACCCGTCGGCCGCATCGCCGAAGAGACCGGCTTCGGCACCTTTTCGTATTTCGTCCGCTGCTTCGGCAGACAGGTCGGCACGACGCCAAGGTCCTTCAGGATGCGCTATCGCCAAGGCTGAAGGTGAATCAGGCACGCGCCAAACTTATTGAATCACCTGCAGCTGCTTCGTAAACGCAAAATGCGCGTCCTCGTAATTCATGTGAATCGTAATCGTGTATTCTCCGGCGGAAGGAAACGTATACGACGATGTGTAGGCATCGCCCTCCAAGGCGGCATCGATCAGGCTCGGCAGCTCGTTTTTGGCATTGATCTGAAATTGCACCTCGCCCTCAAGCGCGGCATACTTGGCATTGGCGACCGTCGCGACCAGCCTGGTCTCCTGTCCCGCCGCAGGCGGCGAAGGCTCGCTTGACAGCGTTACCTCCGAAAACTTGAGCGCCTGCTCCCTCCCCCGACGCCCCGCATGCGGCGAGCAGCAGCAGACCGACCAGCGCGGCTGTCGCGCCAAGCGTGCGTCTTGCAAACCTGAATCTGAATCGAAGCATCACGACTCTCCTTCCCGTTCCATCGGCGCGCCGCTCGCTACAATCCGGTCGAATGCCCCGTACAAGCCGCCCGCGCCCCGATATTGTTCTTTAAGCGTATCGACTTTGCCGGAATATCGTACATATCCCGACGCCATAAACAAAGCGCTGTCCGCATAGGATTCGGCAATGTTCAGCTGGTGCGTGGAGAAGACGACGGCTTGCCCGCCGCCTGCCGCCTTACGGATCAGCTTGCCGAAAGCTTCCATCCAGTAGGGGTCCAGCCCGTTGGTCGGCTCGTCCAACAGCAGCAGCGCAGGCGTCGCCAGCATGGCTTGGGCGAACAAAAGGCGCTGACGCATCCCCTTGGAAAAAGGTGGATATCTTGCGATCCCGCACTTCGAGCAGCCCCACCGTTTCCAGCAGCTCCAGCACGCGCCCGCGTCCGACGCGCCGCAGCGAAGCGTAAAAGCGCAACGTCTCGAACGCCGTCAACGCAGACCCGAAATGGAATTCGTCCGGCATGTAGCCGACTCGGTTCGCGTAGCCGACGCGGTCTTCCGACCAGGAGACGCCGTTCAGCAAAATGGCGCCCGACGTCGGTCTGGAAATGCCTGCGATCATATGAAGCAAAGTGCTCTTGCCCGCCCCGTTGCCGCCGCAAAGCGCGACGATCTCTCCTTCCTGCACCGAGAACGAACAGGGATGAAGCAGCGTCGATTTGCCGATCGATTTGGTTACGTTGTCAAGCTGAAGAAGTTTATGATCCACGCCTGCGCCCCCCTCTCCCACAAGCCTGTCGCCGCTTCCGCGTAGATGAGGACCCAGAGGATCAGCACACCCGCGAAAATCAGGCCGCCCATCGGCTGCTGTATCCATTTGACCCATTGATAATATTCGAGGCCAAGGATGGAGCCTCCGCCCATCTTGACGATGAGGAACAGACGATTCAGCTCGGCAGGATTGGCGAAGATCAGCGCGACCAGCGTCGGCTTGATGAACAGGTAAGGCAGAAATCCCAGCACGGCGATAAGAATCGTCGGCCAGCCCAGGATCAAAAAAGAACCAGATGCCCACGCCGTAGGTGAGCGCCTGCCAGCGATTGCGGCAAAGCGCGCCAAGCAGCACCGATATGCCGAGAAACTGGACGATGATCAACACGGAAAAGAGAAGAAACAAGCCGAACGTCCGCAGCGAGAAGCCCCGACCGAACAGCGAGCCCACAATGCCGGAAAGCCCGAAGCCGAAGGCGACGATAACGGTCAGCACGACGGCCAGCCCTGCGTATTTGCCCCATATAAAAGCGCGGGTGCGGAGCGGGAAGGAAGACAGCAGCCGCCACCCGCCCTCCTCCTTCTCCGAAGTGAGCGAGAACGAGCCGAGCAGGAGCGTCATGAGCGGCAGCAAATAAACAATCAGATTGATCATCGTCCCGGTCGTGCTCGTATATCCCCCCAGACTGGCTTGCGACTGAATCAACAGCAGCGCCAGACTGAACAGGGCGAACAGCGCCATGAACGAGTAAGACCAGGGATTGCGGAAGCCGAGCTTGATCTCTCTTGAGGCGATCGTCTTCAGGTGAAGCACGGTATTCAACCCCTTACTTCGAATCTGAATTGTTTTTCATGCCGCCTTCTTCCATGCCCATCCTGTCTTTCATCTCGCCCGCATGCTCCTCCATCATCGCCTTCATCATGTCCTCGTTGGATGCCCACGCGTGGCTTTCCAGCTCCTTCGCGGTCATGATTCGGCCTTTGCCTTCTTTGGAGACGAACGCATCGGCGTCGCTCTTTTCCTTGAACGATATAACGTTAAAGGCCATCGGCGTCCGAATGGACTTGTCGTACACGTAAGTGGCATCGGACAGCTTGACCCATTCCTTTGTGTTGTAATCTCGCACGAACTGTTCGCCGATTTCCTTCGTTCCGTTTTCCGCCCGCCACACATGCAGATCGCCGAGATCGTCGAACTTGAGCGCTTTTTTGTTCTTAAGAATGATCTCGACCGCGAACTGGTCGTCCGCGACCGCCATGTTGCATACCGGGCATTTGTCCACCGTCTCGTCGATGGCCGCAGGCTCGTATGACGTTTTGCCGCACCCGGCGAGCAGAGAGAGAACGAGCAGCAATGCGATAATGCCAGCCAAACACTTTTTCATGATTTTTTTGTACCCCCATCGGTATAGGATTGTTAGAGCGGCTAACAACAGCAGACATCCCGGCAACCAGGTCCGACGGCTGTCCGCCGGGAATTCTGTCTCCGGCGAAGCAAAAGGCGGTTCAAGCAGCGGGCTTGGATCTTTGAGCCAGTTGGCCGTGTCGGCATGGAACATCTGCGCGAGAAACGGCAGGCCGGGCGATTGGAAAAATACCTGAAAGGCGTCGATATCCGCGGTCAGCTGAAGGAAAAAAGGATCGATCTCGTAGCTCAGATCGCTGAAGCCGTCTCCGTCCGCGTCGAGCGCCTCGAAGTCGTCCCAGTAATTCCCCCTGTAGCGTGTTGTTGTGGCTGTCCGTGGACTGCGCCTGGTTGACGTTCGCGGCAAACAGGCTGTTTAGCAGCCGATTATCGCTGGACCGGATCATTTGCATGCCGATAAAGTTCTGAACGACCTCATTGTCCGCGAGCGTATTGTCCGTCGATTGCTCGATATAGAGACCGACGCGGTTGTCGACGACACGGTTGCCGCTGATCTCGGAGCGATGGACGTCGAACAGCAGGATGCCCTGCGAGTTGACGTTTTCCGTCTGCTTCTCGAAGCGATTGCGTTTGACGACGGCACCTTCCACGCTCATCACCATCCCGCCGGTGACATTGCCTTCCCCGACATTGTCCGTGAGCTCGGTATTGCCCGAAAACATAACATGGTAGCCGTACCTCGAGTCGGTCGCGACATTGCCCCGCATGCGGGTCTCGTTGCTGCTCTCGGCGTACACGCCGTCGTGGACGTGAACGATCGAGTTGCCCTCGATGACGTTGCGCGCCGATGCGAGCAGATCGATCCCGTTGCCGCGACGGGAATACGGCTCGTCCGGGTCACCGGGACGCGCGCCTTCGATGCGGCTGTTCAGAATGCGATTGTCGTTCGCTTTCCTCAGAAAAATACCGCCGCCCTGGGACTTGATTCGCAGTCGTTCCAGCCGGTTGCCGTCGGACTGCACCAATATGGCCGGCTTCTTGGGATCGGTCTGGCTGTCGCTAACGGCGATGTCCTGCAGCACGATACGGTCCGCAGCCAGCGTAAGCGCTGGACGGTTGCCGTCGTTCTTCACGACGGCCTCGCCGTCCGAGGAGATCGTGATGGCCGCCGAGATGACGGCTGGCCCCGTATAAACGCGGTCCCCCGACAGAACCAGCGTCTGCCCCGCCGGCGTCGCATCGATAAGCGGCTGCAGCGGTATGGCTTCCGTCGATGCCGACACCGCGCGCGCTTGCGGAGAGGCAATACCTGTGAAGCACACCAGGGCAAACACTACGGCCGCGATCGTCCTCTTAAAAAAACGATGCCGAATGACATTCCACACTCATTTCACCAACTTTCGAAGCCGAAGTACGCGCCGGCGCACCAGCCCATGCATGAGCGTCGTCGATCGCCCGCTCTGCGACTGGCTTCATTGTACCGAACCTGCTGCCGGGGGCGTATGCCCCGATCGGGCTATCGAATGGAGCGAATATGCGTTAATTGTTGATCAAATTCCGAACTTCCGGCCTGTCGGTTATTCGGGTTAAGGGCGATCCATCAAAAAAAGCATCAGATCAAGACCCGAAAAATAAAGTCTCGAACCGATGCCCTTATCGTTAAATCACCATCATAGACGGAACCGGTAGCCCGCCCCCCACACTGTCTCGATATAGACGGGCGCCGAAGCGTCCTTCTCGATTTTTTCCCGCAGCTTGCGGATATGGACGGTCACCGTCTGGGTGTCCGCCGTCGCGTCGATGCCCCACAGACGGTCGAACAGATGGTCTTTGCTGAACACCTGATTCGGATGCTGCGCAAGGAAGTGCAGCAGGTCGAATTCCTTGGCGGTAAGCGATACCTCCTCTTCCCGGACAAAGGCCTGCCTTGTGTTCCCATTAAGGCGCAGCTCGCCGATCTCCAAGTCGCCGGCTCTCGCATTCCGCCCGGTCAGCCTGTCGTAGCGGGCCAGATGCGACTTGACGCGCGCGACCAGCTCGGCCGGCTTGAACGGCTTGCCGATATAATCGTCCGCGCCGAGGCCCAGCCCTCGGATGACATCGATATCTTCCCTGCGCGCGGTCACCATCAGGATCGGGACGTCGAACGCCTCCCTGAGCGCTTGGCATACTTCGAAGCCGCTTAGCTTCGGCAGCATCACATCCAGCACGACCAGGTCGAATCGGCCCGTCAGCCCGAGCTGCAGACCCGCTTCGCCATTATCGGCGAGGACCGTCTCGTAGCCGCTCATCTCCAGGTAATCTCTTTGAAGCTCGGCGATGCTCGGCTCGTCCTCCACGATCAATATCCTTTTATTTGCCGCCATCGTCCCCGCCTCCGTCGATCGCCATCGTCAAAATCAAGCGCGTCCCTTCCCCCCGCCACGCTCTCCGCCCTTATATCCCCTTCGTGAGCCATCATGATCTGCTTGGCGATGGCCAGACCCAGCCCGCTTCCGCCCGTGCGGGCGTTCCGCGACCATTCGGCCCGATAGAACGGGTCGAAAACGAGGGGCAGCGCCTCCGCCGGAATGCCGCTCCCGTTGTCCTCGATGACGATCTCGACCGCTTCGTTTATCGTGCGGGCGGACAGCCGAATCGACGGTCTTGCTTTATCCATGTATTTCAGGCTGTTTTGAATGATGTTGCCGAGGACGCGCTTGAAGGAATCCGGGTCGACCCGAACGCATACGGCCGCCGGCAGGTCGAAGTCCCTTTCGAGCGTCACGCCGTTTTTTTCGAGCTCGAACCCCAGATCCTCCGACCAATCGTTCAGCAAGCCGCGAACGGACATCGGCTGCATGGGGAAAGGGACCTTTTGCATGTCCAGCTTCGCGTACAGGAACAGCTCGTCGATCAGTTTATCCAGCTCGTCCGCTTTCGAAGCGATCGTTTTCATATAGCGCTCATGCTTCTCCGGGGTATCCGCGATGCCTTCCAGAATGCCGTCGACATAGCCCTTAATGGCGGTTATCGGCGTTTTAAGATCATGCGAGATGTTGGCGATAAGCTGTTTGCGATTTTTCTCGTATTGCATCTGCAGCGAGACCGATTCCTTCAACCGCACCCGCATGTTCTCGAAAGTGACGCCCAGCTGTCCGATCTCGTCTTTGCCTTTAACCGCGATCGGCACCTCGAGCTCGCCCTCCGAGAAGCGGCCCGCGGCTTGACGCAGCGCGAGGAGCGGCCGGATGATGCGGGTCGACATGTAATAGGTCAGGGCGGCATTCGTCAGGATCAAGGCGGCGACGGCAGCGGCAAATACAATTGGGAACCATCGTTTCGCGAAATGAACGAGCGGGTCGATCTTCGTCAGCAGAAACAAGCTGACCGGCTTGCCGTCGGCCGCCTTCAAATCGTATTGGACGATTTGATACCACACGTCGTCGATCTTGACCGTCGTATCCTTGCGAAAATCGGGATGCGCATACGGCGGCAAATCCGACGTCAAGACGGGATCGCCGGCGATGGCGCTCGAAGCGTAAACGGTCCGGCTTTCCTCGCGGACGAGCAAGGAGACTTGCCGCGCAGCGAGTTCGGCGGACAGCTCCCGCAAATAAGCGGTATCCGTCAACAGCTGCGGGTTCTGCGCAAGCGTGCGCTTGACCAGCCGATTGTAGTCGTTCTCCTCGATCCCTTCGATTTTCGATTCGTAAATGGAATGAATGCTCCGAACGTCGCCCCGGAAAACGATCAGCAGCAGCGCGGAAATCAGCACCAGAAACATCAGCGGAACGATCAGCATCGCCGCATAAGACCAAAGCAGCTTCCATCGAATCGACAAAGTCCCGCTCTCTCCTCTCGCTATCCGTCGATTAAGCCGCTCTTGTCGCTACCGACAATTTAGCATTGGGCTTGCAGAAATACAACGATGCATTTGCCTTTAGCGATAAATACGGCAAGAACGATCCATCTCAAGGAATTATACGCGAAGGTCTTCTTCTTCTCGATTATTGCCGTCTTGGGCATGCTATGGCACGCGTGGAATAAGAACAACTCCCGGAGCGATGGATTCGAATCTGCGGCAAAGCGCGCAAAAGTTAAGATCTTTTTAATAATTGCTTGTTAAAGTAACCCTGCCAGCACCTCAAAATCAAGGAGGAAGTCGATTGCTAAACGATATCGTGAATCACGCGCATCCCATTTTTGTCCACTTTCCGATCGTGCTCATAACGCTCGGCATGCTTTACGACCTCGTCGTATCGATCCGACGGCGCGCGCTGCCTCTTAAACAGGGAATATGGATTTGGCTTGCCGCCGTTTTATCGGCATGGCTGTCCGTCGCGACGGGCCCCGAAGATGACGCTCGCGGCAATACGTCTTTTCTGGAACTCCATAGTACCTTGGCCGATATTACGGCGTGGGTCGTCAGCATTTTGGTCGCGGCCAGACTGTTCATGTTGTTCCGCGGCAAAACATCCCTGATCCGCTTTTCGCTTGTCGCTTACCTTGCGGTCGCCGTCGCTTCTTGCGCGTTAGTGCTTGGCACGGGCTATTACGGGGGCAAGATGGTTTACGACAACGGCATCGGCGTCAAGGTAGAGGGCACCCCGGTGAATCCGCCGAAGGGACATCATGATTAATATCGCATGACAGGCAAGGCGTTGCTGGTCTCCGGCAATAACCAAAAGGGACGACGCGGAGGAATCTCCTGCTTCGTCCTTTTTTGGTGTTCCTTGCTTAGCCGTTTGTTTTGGAGCAATATTAGGACGATACTGGGGCCATTTCTCGACTTTTTTTGTGATAAGATAAAGACAATGATGCGTAAAGGAAACGGAGAAGTAAGGATTTATTCCGAAGCGTACGGGGTAATTACCCTATGCTTATTTTTTCCCTGGCAGGAGAAAGGAGGTGTTGGTCGTGAAGCGCAACGAAGAAGACGTGCTTCTTCTCCAGGCGATGAAGGATACGCAGGACAAACGAATGTTTCAACGCTACCAGGCCGTTTTTATGTACAAGAGCGGTTACGCGGTCAGAGATATTCAAAGCGTCTCCCAGCTTAGCGAGAAGACGATCTATACGTATATCCGCTCGTACGAGCAGTCCGGTCTTGAAGGTCTGGCCATCGGAAGCTCGCCGGGAGCGCCTCGCAAACTGACGGCGGAGCAGGAGACTCGCCTGATCCAATTGGTCACGTCCAGGCGGCCCGACGAACTGGAACTTGCCGGACAAGCGAGGTGGACGCTCAAGCTCGTATCGGCTTTGATCGAGCGCGAGTTCAACCAAACGTACACGCCCAGGGGAACGTCAAGGCTGCTGCAGGACTTGGGACTCGTATATTCGGATCCCCGGACGGCGCAAGCGCTCGGCGATAAAAAAGAAAAGCCGCCCTCACCGTACGATACGCATCCCCACGATCTTCCTCGTGCATAAGCCCCAACCGGACAACGACTCGCATCGGCGGTTTATCGAGAACACGCTGCAGTTGTATCCGACGGGCCGAATCGCCCTGATGCTCGATTCGGAGGCGCGGGCAGAGCCGAACGCCGAAGAAGGGCTGTACGAGCTTATGTATTACCATCCCGTAGGCAGGCCGTGAACCGGGCGGCGACCGGCGCGCCCTGCCCCGCTATCAAGAGGTTGCCCCCGGTCGGTTTCGCGACTGCGGGACAGCCTCTTTCGGACTCTACGGCCATTTATGGGAGCCGGCCCGCGTCGAACAGCACTTCAAGCGATTCGACGCTGTCCCACGTTTTCTGGAGCATCTCGATCGAGGCGGTGTCGACGGGAATCGCGCTACCCTGCTCCCGCTCTTCCGCCGCTTTTTCGGCCGGATTACTCCGCGTATAGAAGATGATATGGTCCGCGTCCTCGCCCTTCTCCAGGAAGATCGACTCGACCACGATGTTTTCGCTTCTCATCGTCTCGTACACGAATTCCATCTTGTTTACCTGCATATCTTTGACGAAATCTATAAATTCCTGGGTCATCCCCGGCTTGATTTTTACTTTCAGACATTGAACTTCCACGTGAATCCCACCTCTCATTATGAATGGCGAGCGCTTGAACGAGGTCAATCTGGTGTATTTAATTCTAAAATTAACCGTTCGTCTGCGGGATGAAACCGAAGCCCTGCGGCAGACGTCATGCGACCGTCCGAACCTTCGTCTTCTTTTCGATTGTTTCGCACCGCTGCCGGGCACCTGTAAGGCTTTTATTTATGAATAAATGATTTACTCATTCGCGCGCGTCCGAAATCTTGTTTTTAAGCCTTTTTTTAATCCATTTGAGGTCGTTATCGTCAAACCCATTAATTCAACTTTCACAGAAAACGAGGCGTCTCCCTCAATTGCCGATCCCGGCTCCGGCCCGCAGCCCGGCCACGACGCCAGCCCGCAATCAAGCTGCCCGCCAAACGCTGCGGCGAAGCGTCATCAATCAGAAGCAAATCGCTCGGGCATTCCCCGCCGACAGCGCCCGCGGCTTCATTCCTGCGGAACCTTCGGATCGCTTTTGCCGAAGCGCACGGAAAAAACGAAAACCGTGCCGGGTTCGCCGGACGGTTCTATGCGGATGCTTCCTTCCATGAGCTCGCACAACGTTTTGCAGATCGACAGCCCTAATCCGCTGCCGCCGTACTTGCGGGTCGTCGAGACGTTCGCCTGCGAGAAAGGCAAAAACAGCCGGTCGATCTCATCAGCGGCGACGCCGATGCCGGTATCCTTCACGACGAATTCGAGCGCGACCCGCTTATCCGTCTCTTCAAGCACGCTTACCCGCACGCTGATGCCGCCTTTGTCCGTAAACTTCACCGCATTGCCGACCAGATTGATGAGAATCTGCTGCAGACGGAATCGGTCCCCGCGGACGCGTTCGGGAACGCCGGGTTCGACGGCAACCGTATAGGCGAGTTTTTTTTCGCGCAATTGGGCCGTGAACATTTTTCCGACTTCATCCAGACAGTTATCCAGCAAAAAAGAGTTCCTGCTCCAGCTCCATCCGGCCGGCTTCGATCCGGGACAAATCCAGCACGTCGTTGACGATTTTCAAAAGCGTATTGCCGTTATTGGCCACGATCTCTGCCAGCTCTGCCTGTTCGGACGTCAGTCCGGATTCGCGAAGCAGGTCCAGCATCCCTATAATGCCGTTCAGGGGCGTGCGGATTTCGTGGCTCATGAAGGTCAAAAATGCCATCCTCGCCCGGGAAATCCGTTCGGCCGCTTCCTTCGCTTCGCGCAATGCTTGCTCCGACTGCTTGCGGCGCGTAATATCGCGAACGGTACAGGCCAGCAATCCGGGATCTCCGGCGGCCATGCCCCAGTGGACCTCGGCGGGGAAGGACGTGCCGTCCTTGCGGCGCGGCTCCGCTTCCATCAGCTTGCCGAACGGCGGGTTCCGATGTGCGCCCGTACGCTCGGCCGAAGGGAGCAGCAGCGATACGGGGGAGCCCGTGCAATTCGCCATGGTCGTACCCGAACATAAGGGCGGCTGCGGGGTTCGCTTCCAAAATGACGCCAGACGCATCAAGCACCAGCATCGCGTCGATGGAAGTGTCCAGCACCGCGCGAGCCTGCGCCGCTGCCTGCGCGGTCTCCCGGTTCAAGCCTGCCGGCTCACGCGGCTGCAGGCTTGAACTTCTCCGTTCGCCGTAAAGTCCTGCCAGAACCTTGATCTTGGCCTTGAATATGAGCGGATTGATCGGTCTGATCAAATAGTCGACAGCGCCGACGGAATAGCCGGTCGCCAGATGATCGGCATCCGCGACGGCTCCGGATATAAAAATGACCGGTATGAATTCAAATCTGCCGTGGGACTTGATATAGCCGCCCGCCTCGAATCCGGACATGCCCGACATATGAACGTCGATCAGGATGACGGAGATCTCCTCGCGCAGCAGACAGCGAACCGCTTCGATCCCGGAGCTTGCGCGGACGTATCGATAAGGTTCGCCGTCCAGTGCGGCTTCGATCGCAAGCGAATGCGCCGGATTGTCGCCGACGACGAGGATGTTCGCGGAATAGTCCCGTTCCACCTATTCCCCTCCTCTTGTTGTGTAATGGATATTGACATGCGCTTGAATGCCGCTCGCGGTCATTTTCGAACCGGTATACGGCTCAACCCAGATCGTGGCGGAACCCCCGGCATAGTTGTAGAATTAATTCCCATTTTCATATTATACGGGGTTGATAATGCAGGTTCAATGCGATATTCGAAATAGACCCAAAAGAATTTTGTAATTAATATTTACCTATCTCAAAATAGAGCTGCTGCGCATTGGCTGGATCCGCCGCTTATTTTTCCTCTTGTACAGGAACGTAAGTTCGTATTATTATAAGAACAGACGTTCTACAACAAACCTCGCTTCTCCGAGGCGCAAGGAGGAATGGCCGTGCAGGTCGATATCGAAAAGTATGTCGGGAAAAGCGTGGAAATGATTTACGAGGACAGCAAAGGACGCTTGACCCAGCGAACGGTCGCGATATTTTCGGTGCGCGGGGGCAAGGTGCGCGTGCTGGATTGGGGAAAACGGGCGTTTCGCACGCTGTCCGCGAGCCGCATTCTGGGCGCCCGGCCGGTGAAGCATAGCGTCTCCTGAACGGGAGGCTGGCGCTCCCGCTGTCCGCCGGCCTTCTCTTCGCACGCCGCGGCCTTTCGGGTATACTACTTTCTATACGAGGACTGCCTTGACGAGAGAGAGTAGGTGGCACGCGGATGTGCGGACGTTATACGATCACGATTTCGTTCGAGGAACTGCTCGCTTATTATTCGGCCGACGACGCCGCCGGCTCGCCCTACGGCCCCCGGTACAATATCGCGCCCGGGCAGTTGGTTCCCGCGATCGTCAGCGACGGCTCCCGCAACCGGCTGGGCCTGCTCAAGTGGGGGCTCGTTCCGCCTTGGGCCGAAGACCCGAAGGTCGGCGGCAAGATGCTGAACGCCAGGGTCGAGACCGTCGCGGAGCGGCCCGCCTTCCGGGAAGCGCTGCGACGCAGGCGGTGCCTCATCCCGGCCGACGGCTACTACGAATGGCGGCAGACCGCGGGCGGCAAGCGTCCGATGAGAATTCGCCGCAAGGACGGAGCCTTGTTCAGCATGGCCGCCATTTACGAATCGTGGACCGCTCCGGACGGCTCGAGGCTCCGTACATGCGCCATCTTGACCGCGCCTGCAAAGGGACATCTGGCCGACATCCACGACCGCGTGCCCGTCATCCTGAACCGGCGGTCCGAGGCGGCATGGCTCGACCGCCGGATCCAGCGTCCCGACGAAGTCCTTCAGCTCGCGATTCCGCTGGATCCGGCTGAGCTCGTCGTCGACCCGGCCAATCGCCGTGTCGGCAACGTAACCAACGACGATCCCGGCTGCCTCGTGCCTGACGAAGAGCAAGGCGAGCTGTTTTAAGCGCTCGCGCGAATGACCAAAAGACCCTGATTCCCGCTGTTTGCCGGGAGCCAGGGTCTTTTGGAGATGACGCGATGGCCCCGATCGCCTGTTATTCAACAGACGATGGCCCGCATTTTTCCGTCGCGGACTAGCGGAACATCGCCCACAGCTTGATGAGATGGAGCGTGCTCTTCGGATCGATTTTTTTGCGCGATGACGAAGTTCACCAGTTGCTCCTCTTGCAGATCGGTCAGCGGTTCGCCAAGCACTTTGGCGGACGACTTGACGAGGCGCTTCACTTTCGAGCGGTCCTGCAGATCAAACTTCGTCACGCCGTCCAGCAGCGCTTTGATTCTATCCTTCGTGGCGGGATTTTTCATCTTTACCTTGACGCGCTCCACCAGATCCGGCCGAATGCCGAACTTTTGCCAACTCACGGCTGCCCACTTCCCTTCGCGAGGCTTTTATATTGTATGCGGCAGCCTAAGGGAAATGTCAGCGCGCAAAAAAGCAGGCCAGCCGAATGTCCGGCCGGCCTGCCCGCTCGTAAAATCGCCCCGCGCAAAGACGCGCCTAATCCAGCGGCTCGCTGTAGTCCGGCGCCTCGCGGCGCAAGTATTCCCGCAGCCCCGCGTAAGCCTGCGCCGTCCAGAACGCCGGCTCCGCGGTGAGCGCGGCCGCGTCGTCGCGCGCCTGCTCGAGCGTCTCGAAGTCGTTCATCAAGTTCGCGAGCCTGAACTCCGGCACCCCGCTCTGCTTCGTCCCGAAAAACTCGCCGGGTCCCCGCAGCTCGAGATCCCGCCGCGCGATCTCGAAGCCGTCGTCCGTATCGGTCATCGCCTGCATCCGCTCGAGCCCGTTTTCCGACTTCGGATCGGCGATGAGGACGCAGTACGACTGATGGTCGCTTCGCCCGACCCGGCCCCGCAGCTGGTGCAGCTGCGAGAGCCCGAAGCGGTCCGCGTCCATGACGATCATCAGCGTCGCGTTCGGCACGTCGACGCCGACCTCGATGACCGTCGTCGAGACGAGCACCGTCAGTTCTCCCGCCGCGAACCGCCCCATCGCCTCGTCCTTCTCCGCCGACGTCATTCGCCCGTGCAGCAGCCCGATCGATAGCTCCGGCATTGCCTGCCGAAGCTGCATGTGAAGATCGATCGCGTTTTGCACGTCCAGCTTTTCCGATTCCTCGATAAGCGGGCAGATGAAAAACGTCTGCCGGCCAAGTTCCGCCTCCCGGCGAATGAAGCCCAGCACGCGGTCCATCTTGTCGTGCTTGACCCAATACGTCAGAATCGGCTTGCGGCCCTTGGGCCGCTCGCCGATCGTGGACACGTCCATGTCGCCGAACACGGTAATGGCGAGCGTGCGCGGAATCGGGGTGGCCGTCATCATGAGCACGTCGGGATTAAGCCCCTTGCGCCGCAGGATGCTGCGCTGGTTGACGCCGAAGCGGTGCTGCTCGTCCGTCACGACGAGTCCGAGCCGCCGGAAAAAGACGTCCTCCTGGATGAGCGCGTGCGTGCCGATGACGATGTCGATGAGCCCCATCTGAAGCGAAGCCAAAAGGTCCCGCCGCTCCCGCGCTCCCCGGTTCCCGGTGAGCAGCGCGACCTGAATGCCGTACGGCTCGAACAGCCGCCCCAGCGACTTGGCATGCTGCTCCGCCAAAATCTCCGTCGGCACCATCAGCGCGCCCTGGCAGCCGTCCTTCACCGTCGCGTACAGCGCGATCGCGGCCACGACCGTCTTGCCCGAACCGACGTCGCCCTGCAGCAGCCGGTTCATCGCATACGGCCGCTTCATGTCGCGCGTAATCTCGTTGACGACCGACTTCTGCGCCTCGGTCAGCTCGAACGGCAGATTCGCCGCGAACGCGCGAATGTCGTCGCTGCTGATCTTGTGCGCGATGCCGTCGGGCGCCTTGCGGTTCATCGCGCGGTAAGCCTGCAGCCGCAGCTCGAACAGGAACAGCTCCTCGTACACCATGCGTCGCCGGGCCTCCTGGCCCTCGCGCGTGTTTTCCGGCCGGTGAATCCGGTGAATCGCTTCGCGCCTCGGCATCAGCCCGTGCCGATCGAGCAGCTCCGGCGGCAGCAGCTCCGGGATCATCGCGCCGTAATGCGCGAGCGCGAGCTCGATGCGCTGGCGCACCCACGCCTGCGTCAGGCTGCCGCCGATCGAGTACACCGGCTGCAGCGTCCCCGTGCGGCCGGCCCCTTTGTCGGGAAATTCCGACTCCGCCACCGTGAGCTGGCGCCGCCGCTGATCCCATTTGCCCGTCAGAACGATATCCCGCCCGACCTCCATCTGATCCTTCAGAAACGCGCGGTTAAACCAGACGGCCGTCAGCAGCATTCCCTCCACCGTCACCCGGCAGAGCAGCCGCGACTTGCCGCCGAAACGCTGAAGCGAAGGCGGCGTCTCGACCCGCCCTTGCACGGTGATCTTCTCCCCGTCCTTCACCTCGAGAAGCGGCCGCAGCCGATAATCCTCGTAGCGGAACGGATAATATTCGATCAGCTCGCCGACCGTAGAAACACCCAAGGCGTGAAGCTCCCCCCGCCTTGGGGGCGCTCACGCCTTTGATCTTCGTGACCGGTATGGCGAACAGATCCGTCTCTTCTGCCGAACGTTCGGCCATCCTCCATCAACTCCGAATCGCGCCGCAGGCGGGACGGTCGTCCTTAGACGACATGCCCCGAGCCTGCGGGAAATACGAACAAGCCTGCCGTGCCGGGTCCGGCATGGGTGCCGATCACCGATCCGATCTCCGAGCGGTGAAAGCCGGCGATCTTGAAGCGCGCCCGGAGCGCTTCGACGAGATCGTCCGCCGCTCCCACCTCCCCGGGCGTATCGACCACGGCGAGATCGATCGCCGCGCCCGGGCCGAAGTCGGACTCCAGCAGCTCGACGATCCGCGCGACCGCTCGCTTTTGTCCCCGGACCTTGTCGATCGGGAAAATCACGCCGTCGTCGCCGATCGTCAGGATCGGCTTAATGTTCAGCAGCGTGCCGAAGATCGCCGCCGCCTTGCCGATCCGGCCGCCCTTTTGCAAATATTCGAGCGTGCTCACGAGGAAGTATAGCTTCATCTCGCCGCGCAGCCGCAGCACCTCCGCCTCGACCTCTTCCCGGGAAGCGCCCCGCGCGGCCGCTTCGGCGGCGGCGACGACCAGCGCGCCGTAGCCGTAAGAAGCCGATCTCGAGTCGATGACGGTCACCCTGCTGTCGTCGTCCAGCATCGACCTTGCAATCGTCGCGGACTGATAAGTCCCGCTCATCGCCGAGGACAGGTGGACCGACACGACCGAACTGCCCTCGGCGATGAGCCGTTCATACACCTCGAGGAACTGCGCCGGCGAGGGCTGCGAGGTCGTAGGCAGCGCATTCGCGTTCTTCAGCTTGTCGTAAAATTGAGCGGGCAAAAGCCTCACGTTGTCCAGGTAGCTCTCTTCGCCGAAAATGACGCGCAGCGGCACCATCTCGATGCCGAGCCGCTCCCGCGTCGCCAGCGGGATATCGGACGTGCTGTCCGTTACCAAAACAACTTTGCTCATCGTAGCCACCCCCCCGCGCCTAATCCGACTTCTCCACCATGATGAGGTAAGGATATACATTCTGTCCGCCCTCGTGCCGTTCCACTTCCGCATCCGGATAAGCCTCGCCAAGCCAGGAGACGAGTCCCGCGGTATCGGCTTCCTCGGCGCCTTCGCCGGACAACAGCATCACCGTCTCGTCGCCGCTCGCGAGCATCCGCGCAAGCAAGCCTCTCGCGGCGGCCGCCACCGTCTCCTCCGAGGCGACGATCTGTTTGTCCAATATGCCGATATACTCGCCGCCGCGAATGTCGATGCCGTCCATGACCGTATCCCGGACGGCGCGGGTGACCGAACCTGTCAGCACGCGGTCGATCGCCCGCAGCATGCGGTCCTCGTTGACCGACGCCGGCTGCTCCTCCTGGAACGCAAGCATCGCCGCCAATCCCTGCGGAATGCTGCGCGTCGGCACGACCGTAACGGGACGGTCGACCAGCTCCTGCGCCTGCTTCGCCGCCAACAGAATGTTCGCGTTGTTCGGGAGGACGAAAATATGATCCGCCGCGAGCGAGGAGATCGCCTGCACCAGGTCCTCCGTGCTCGGATTCATGCTCTGGCCGCCCGAGATGATCGCGTCGACGCCGAGACTGCGGAACAGCTCGTCGTTGCCGGCGCCTACGCTGACCGCGACGACGCCGTAGTCCGCCATCTCGAAGGCGACGGGATGCGCCGGCTCGACGTCCTGCGATGCCGCTTCCGCCGCTCTCAGCTCCGGCATATCCGGAATGCCCGACGCAGCTTCGAGTCCCATCGGATCGGCCGTCTCGCCAGCGGGCTCCGCGCCCGAATCCGGATGCAGCAGTTCGCGGTGCTGATCCCGCATGTTCAAAATATGAAGGTTTGTCAATTCGCCGTACGCGACCGCCGCGTTCAGCACGTCTCCCGGACGTCGGGAATGCACGTGAACCTTCACGACGTCCCCGTCGGCGATCAGAATGATCGAATCTCCGTCCCGCTCGAGCGCTCTGCGGAAGGACGCTTCGGAAAAGGCGGTGCGCCCCTGCAGGCGAATGAAAAACTCCATATCGTACGGAAACTGGATGGACGCGGTCGCGATTCTCGCCTGGGCCGGCGACGCCTGAGTCGCGGCGGCCGCCGCATGCTGCGCCGGGACGGGCGAAGACGAGGCAGGGACGACCGGCGCGTATGCCTTCCAGCCGCTCCCGTACGTGTCCGAAACGCCGCCGCGCAGTTCCGCGTTCAGGTACTGAACGAAGCCTTCATAAATACAGACGAGCCCCTGCCCTCCGGAATCGACGACGCCGACCTGCTTGAGCACCGGCAGCATATCCGGCGTCCGGGCCAGCGTCTCGGCCGCTTTGTCATGCACCTCGCCCATCCATTCGGCGATGTCCTCGGTGCGCCTCGCGATCGATTCGCCGTGCTTCGCCGCTTCGCGGGCGACGGTCAGAATCGTACCCTCGACGGGCTTGACCACCGCTTTGTAAGCGGTATCAACTCCTTGCCTTAAGGCGGCTGCGAACAGCGGCACGGTGATCTCCCGCTGGCCGGCGACCGCGCGGGCGAACCCGCGGAACAGCTGCGACAAAATAACGCCCGAATTGCCGCGCGCGCCCATCAGCAGCCCCTTCGACAGCACTTCCGCAGCGCGGCCGATGTCGGCCGAAGGTTTATTTTTCAATTCGGCCACGCCGGCCGTCATCGTTAAGTTCATATTGGTCCCCGTATCCCCGTCCGGAACGGGAAATACGTTCAGCGCGTTGATCAGCTCCGCCTGCTGCGAGAGTCGCTCCGCGCCGGCCAGCACCATGGCCGTCCAGTCGCTTCCGTTCAAAAGCCTCGTAGTCAATGAAAATTCCCCTTTTCGAAGGCGCGACGCCGGCCTCTCCGGCAGGAGAGCCCGGCAAGCCAAGGTGAGATCGGATAATCGCGCAAGTGGTTACGATCCGGTCTTCGCCTAGCGAATGACGCGCACGCCCTGAACGAAAATGTTCAGACGGTCCACGGCAATCCCGACGACTTCCTCCAGCACGTACTTGACTTTGGATTGGATGTTGTGGGCAACCTCCGAGATCTTCGTGCCGTAGCTCACGATCACGTACAGATCCAGATGAAGCTCTTCCCCTTCGCGGCGCACTTCGACGCCCCGCGCGAGATTCTCGCGGCCGAGCAGCTCGGCGATCCCGTCCTTTAATTGCTTCCTGGAGGCCATACCGACGAGGCCGTAGCAGTCGAGCGCCGCCGAACCCGCGATGACGGCGATGACCTGGTCGGCCACGTCGATTTTGCCGTTTTCCGTCGATAGCTGCATAGACATGGCCACACGCTCCTTTGGCGGTTCTCGAACGCCGTCCGCGATAGACGGCTCCATGGGTGAACCTTTTCCCATTGTACTATAAAAAAGATTCGGTTTGAAGTCAGCCGGTGACATTGCAAGCCGACTGGGCCTGTGTTATGATAGGAAAAGTGTGTGCAAGGTCTGGTCAGGGAGGTGGATTTACATGGCTCGCAAATGTTATATTACGGGGAAGAAGCCGGCTTCCGGCAACAACGTTTCCCACGCCAACAATCATAACAAACGCTCTTGGGGCGTCAACGTGCAGAAGGTTCGCATCTTGGTGAACGGCAAGCCGAAGCGCGTATACGTCAGCACTCGCGCCCTGAAGTCCGGCAAAGTCGTTCGCGTATAAGCAACTGCCCGTTCGCCCCGGCGGACGACAGCCCATGGCAAAAGCACCTGGACATCCAGGTGCTTTTTGTTTTACCGCGCCTTCCTCGCTGCGCTTCGGAGGGCTCGCTTTAATCGTTCATCGTCAATGCGCGCCGCGAAAGCGCATGTCGCCCGGAGCGTCCGGCCGCAGCCGGCGCAGGGCGCCGCTAGAACATCCCGGATCGCCCGCCTATGGCGGGGCTGCCCGTACCGGGGACGGGTACACGAGCCTTGCAAGGCCGCGGGATCCATCACCCGGGAGGCATCAGCTTTTCTGAAACGTATTCAGGATCGCTTTGACGAATCCGCCCAAAAACTTCGGCAGCTTGATGGTGTAAAACTTCATCGTTCCCACCCCTCCTCCGGTCCGATGCGTTGCCCGCGGCCCTACGGGCCTTGCATGGGGCGGCGCAGCGCCCGAAGGCGCGCGCTGTTGATAAATGTGTATGCGCGCGCGGAGTTGTCCTATTCCTGGGGCAAAAGGAAAGGGACCGACCGGAGTCAGTCCCTGAGCGATGCGATGGCCGCGGCGCGATCCGCGTGCCCGAACACGTAATTGCCGGCGACGAGCACGTCCGCGCCTGCCTCGCGCACAAGCTTGGACGTCTCGGCGTTGATGCCGCCGTCCACCTGGATGTGGACGTCTCCCCGTCCGCGCGCGACGAGCGTCTGCCGAAGCTGCTTGATCTTGGGCAGCATGCCATGGATGAAGGACTGTCCGCCGAAGCCCGGATTGACGGTCATGATGAGGACCAGCTCGACGTCGTCAAGGACGTAGTCGAGCACGGACAGCGGCGTATGCGGGTTAAGCGCGACGCCCGCCCCTTTCCCGAGCTCGCGAATCGCGTGCACGGTCCGGTGCAGATGCGTGCTCGCTTCGGCATGCACCGTGATCCGGTCCGCGCCGGCCGCGGCGACGTCCGCGAGCAGCCGGTCCGGCGTTTCGACCATCAGATGCGCGTCGAACGTCAATGCCGTGCAGGAGCGGATCGCCGCGACGACCGGCGGTCCGAAGGTCAGGTTCGGAACGTACTGTCCGTCCATAATGTCGATGTGAATCCAGTCCGCGCCGGCGACTTCCGCCGCACGAACCTCCTCGCCGAGCCGAGCGAAGTCGGCCGACAGGATCGATGGTGCGATGATGGCCATGTGCTAGTACCTCCGCGGTTTATCTTTCCATTCATTCATGAATTCCTTGTAGTGGCGGTACCTGCTCTCCGCGATGCCTCCCGCCTCCAGCTCGGCCAGCACGGCGCAGCCCGGTTCGTGGGTGTGCGTGCAGCCCCTGAACTTGCAGCCCTGCGCCAGCTCCCTGAACTCCCGGAAGCACGAGCCGATCTCGTCGATGCCGAGCTCCTGAAAATCCAGCTGGCTGAATCCCGGCGTATCCGCGACGAACCCGCCGCTCGGCAGTTCGACAAGCTCCACGTGCCGCGTCGTATGCTTGCCGCGGCCGAGCTTTTCGCTGATCTCGTTCGTCTCCATCGCAAGACCCGGCACGAGCGCATTGAGAAGCGAAGACTTGCCGACGCCCGACTGGCCCGCGAACACGCTGACATGATCGGCCAGCAGTCCGCGCAGCTCTTCAAGGCCCGTACCCTGGCGCGCGCTGACGGCAAGCACCGGGTAGCCGATGCCTTCGTAAAGCGCCACCGCGTCGTCGATATCGCGTCCGATTCGCCCTGCGTCGTCGGATCGCTCGGCCGCGTCGAGCTTGGTCAGCACGATGAGCGCGTCCAGTCCCGCATGCTCGATATGAACGAGAAACTTGTCGAGCAGCTGCAGGTTAAGCTCGGGCCGAATGACGGAGAACACGAGCACCGCAAGATCCGCGTTCGCCACGGGCGGCCGGACAAGCTCCGATGTCCTTGGCAGGATCCCGTTTACGGCGCCTTCTCCGTTTTCCGTTTCCTCATAAACGACTCTGTCTCCGACAAGCGGAGATTGTCCGCGTTTTTTGAAGATGCCGCGCGCCCTGCATTGAATCGTCGTATCGAGTTCGTCATCGACCACGTAATAATAGCCGCTAAGCGCCTTGACGATGATGCCTTCGCGCTCTTTCGATGTCGGACGCGCTGCGTCGTTGCCTTTGTTTTTCATCGGTTAGCCGCGTCCTTTGTCGATTTCCTCGCTCTTGGCCTTGTCTTTATTCGGGCCTTTTCCTTTATCTTTTCCGTTAGCCGCGCCAACAGATGCATTCTCGTTGCCGGGGCCGTCTCCAGGAGGCGTCGCGCCATCGTCGGTCGGCTGTTCGATCGTCCCGTCCGCCGGCGTATCGGCCGGCGGCGTCGGCGTCTCCTCGGGCGGCGTCGGCGTAGGATCCGGCGTCTGCTCCACGTCCGCGTAAGGCACCTTGATCCGGTCGAGGAACTGATCGTCGCGATACACCGTAATCTGGCCTTCCTTGTCAGGCGACAGAACGAGGTTGATCGGGAACGTCTGCGACGTCTTGATCTTCTTCGTACCCCACTCGCTATCGCCCCGCGCGTCGGTCAGCAAAATCTTGATCGTGCTCGTCTTACCCTCGACGGCCGGAGATACCGTGACGTTCCAGGTTTTTTCCTTGGCGTCCGCCGGATAGCCGCTGCTGATCCAGATCGTCACTTCCGTTCCCGGCGTCACGAGCTCGTTCTGCTCGGCGGGGAACTGCTTGAACACCTTGCCCTTGGTCGTGTAGCTCGGCTCCTGCAGCACCTTGTCGTTCGGCAGCGACAGATTGCTCTTGGTGAGCTCCGCCCGCGCCTCGGACAAGGACATGCCGATCAGATTCGGCATCGGGAACGACTCGGGACCCTTGCTGACGTTGAGGGTGATCGTATCCTTTTCCGGATCGTATGTGCCGCCCGGAGCCGGCGACTGGCTGAGCACCGTGCCCGCGGGCACCTCGTCGTCGAACTTCTCGACTTTTTCGATGTTGTCGGCCTTGGCCCCCCTGCGCCTTCAGCGCCTCGACGGCGTCGTCGTACAGCTTGCCCGTATAGTCGTCGAGCGTCGGCAATTCCTTGCCCAGACTGACCGTCAGCGTGATGAGCGACCCGCTCTTGACCGGCATGTCCTGCTTGCTCTGCCTGATGACGATATCTTTGTCCACCGTATCGCTCGGCTCGTACAGGACCGGATCCGCGACCTTGAGTCCGGCCTTCTCCAGCTCCGCTGTCGCAGCTTCGAGCGTCTTGTTCACGACCGTCGGCACCTGCACGTCAGGGGAAACGAGCTGTCCCTTCAGCGCGAAAATGGCCCAGATGAGGATCGCGATCAGAATGGCGGCGATGACGCCGAATACGGTGGGCAGCACCCACTTTTTGCGTTTGCGCTTCTCGGGCGCGCCGCCGGCCGTCCGCTCGTCCTCCGACCGCCCGTTTTTTCTTGCGCCCTTGCCGGCGAGCGTCTCCTCGGCGGAGGAGCGCATCTCCGGACGAATCGCCGGAATGACGCGCGTCTGCTCCTCCTCGTCCGCGTCGCTCGGAAAGCGCACCTTCGGCTCGTTCAGCCGCTGGGGCTGCAGGCAGGTCGCCAGGTCGTCGAGCATATCCTGCGCCGAGGCATAGCGCTCGAGCGGATTTTTGCGCATCGACCGCAGGATCACGTTTTCCACGCTTTGCGGAATCGATTGATTCACGAGGCGAGGGTCCTCGAACGGCTCCTGCAGATGCTTGAGCGCGACGCTGATCGGGCTCTCCCCGAGAAAAGGAAGCCTGCCAGTCAACATCTGGTACAGCACGATGCCGAGCGAATAAATGTCCGACTTTTCGCCGGTGGCCACGCCTTTGGCGTGCTCGGGCGAAAAATAATGGACCGAGCCGACGACGGAGCCGGTCTGCGTAATCGTCGACGACGTCGCGGCGCGCGCGATGCCGAAGTCCGTCACCTTCACCCGGCCGTTCGATCCGATCAGAATGTTGTGCGGCTTGATGTCGCGATGAATGATCTGGTTGTGATGCGCGTGGTCCAGCGCGTCGCATATCTGCGACGCAATGCGGACGGCCTCGCCCACCTCCAGCGGCGCCCGCTCGCGGATGATCTCGTTTAGGTTCGCGCCGTCGATATATTCCATAACGATGTAATGGGTGTCCTCTTCCTGGCCCACATCGTAGATGCTCACGATATTCGGGTGGGACAGCGCGGCCGCCGACTGGGCTTCGCGCCGAAAGCGGCGCACGAACTCGTCGTCGTGCATGAACTGCTGCCTGAGCACCTTGACCGCGACGAACCGGTTCAGCAGGATGTCGCGGGCTTTGTAGACGAGCGCCATGCCCCCGCCGCCCACGCGGCCGAGCAGCTCGTATCTGCCTCCGAGCAAATGTCCGATCGTGCTCATGGCGTCCCTCCATCCCGCGTCACGGTCTCCGCCTCGTATTCGATGAGGGCGACCGTCACGTTGTCGTCGCCGCCGGCGGTAAGCGCCAGCGCGATGAGACGGTCGGCGCGTTGATCCAGGGTGACGCCTTCGGTATTCATCGTATCGAGTATGAGTGCCTTGTCGACCAGGGCGCTTAAGCCGTCGCTGCAAATCAAAAGGCGATCGCCCGGCAGCATGTCGATCCGCTGCAGGTCGACCGACACGTCCGCGTCGGTGCCGAGCGCGCGCGTAAGTACGTTGCGCCGGGGGTGGTTCGCCGCCTCCTCCCGGCTGAGCTGGCCCGACCGGGCGAGCTCGTTGACGAGCGTATGGTCGTCCGTCAACTGCTCGATGGCGCCGCCTCGGACCCGATAGGCGCGGCTGTCGCCGATATGGCCGATCAGCCCCTCCCGCTCGTCAAGGAGAGCAACGACGACCGTCGTGCCCATATTATGATATTGCGGCTTCGTCGAGGCGGCTTCGAATACGGCTGCGTTCGCCGCGAGCACGATCGCCTTGAGCTTTTCTTCCGCCTCGATGGCAGAGACGACGCCTTCCCATGCGGACAGCGACTTCGACAGACTGTCGATCGCCAGCGTGCTGGCAACGTCGCCCGCATTGTGCCCGCCCATGCCGTCGGCCACCGCGGCGGCCGTCAGCCCGCCGGGCGTCGTGCCGACCCAAGCCCTGTCTTCGTTCAGTTGCCTGACTCGTCCGATATGACTCCGTACAGCGGTCTTCAACCCCGTCACCTCGCCTGCTTCTCCATATGCTTCGCCCGCAGCTGGCCGCATGCCGCCGCGATATCGTGCCCCTGCTCCCTGCGGATGGTCGCATTGATGTTCCTTCGCTCCAGGATGCGGTGAAATTCGAAAATATCGTCGCGCGGCGTGCGGACGTAATCCCGTTCGGGCACGTAATTGACGGGAATCAGGTTCACGTGGCACAGCATGCCCTGCAGCACCTCGGCCAGCTGCTCCGCATGCTCGGGGCGATCGTTGACGCTGCCGATCAGCGCGTACTCGAACGTGATGCGGCGCCCCGTTTTTTCGATATAGTACTTGCAGGCGTTCATCACTTCCTCGAATGGATACCGCCTGTTGACCGGCATGAGCTTCGAGCGGAGCTCGTCGTTCGGCGCGTGAATGGAGATCGCCAGATTGATCTGCGTATTCTCGTCCGCGAACTTCAAAATGTTCGGCACGATGCCGCTCGTCGATACGGTAATATGGCGCTGTCCGATGTTCAGCCCCTTCGGATGGGTCATCGTCCGCAGGAACGTCATTGTCGGCTCGTAGTTCTCGAACGGTTCGCCCGAACCCATGATGACGATGCTCGATACGCGTTCGCCTTCCGGATCGAGCAGCTGCTGCGCCTTGACCACCTGCGCGATGATCTCGCCGGCGGTCAGGTTGCGCTTCAGGCCGCCCAGCGTCGAGGCGCAGAACGTGCAGCCGATCCGGCAGCCGACCTGCGTCGTCACGCAGACGCTGTTGCCGTAATTGTGCCGCATGATAACCGTCTCGATCGCGTGGTTGTCGGCCAGGCCGAACAGGAATTTGACCGTCCCGTCCTTCGATTGAAGCTTGGTGATCTCGGTCAGCGTGACGAAGTTGAAGCCGTCCGCGAGCTTCTCCCGCAGCGCCTTCGGCAGGTTCGTCATCTCCTCGAACGTGCTTACCCGCTTCACGTAAAGCCAGTCATAGATCTGCCCGGCGCGAAAAGCCGGCTCTCCCGCGGACTTCACCCAGTCCTGGAGCCGGTCCAGCGTATAATCGTAAATAAAAGGTTTCCCGTCGGCGGGAACGTAATCTTTATTTTTTTAATCCAATCAAGGATAGTCACCACCATTCGCTCTATTTTACCATAAACGCCGCCTTCGCAGTAGAAGGCGGCCGATTGCGCCGCATGGGAGCCGTTGCCGCGGCTCGTGCGCGATTGTTGCCGAAGTGCCGAAGACGCTCGCATCTAAAAAGATAAGGGACGCGGTTAGGAGGTCGAAGCCGTATCGGGAAACGCAGGCCGTCAATCCGCCCGTGCCAGCCGCGCGATGAAAAAGCCGTCGCTGCCGAAATGCTGAGGCAGCAGCTGGGCCATGCCTGCGAAATCGCCGTCCACGACGCCGGCGTCGCGAAGCGGCGCAAGCGTCTCTTCGGGCCATGCCGGATCGAGCCGGAAGTCCGGATGCGCGTTCAGAAAGTCGCGCACCGCCTCCTCGTTCTCCTCCGGCGCGATCGTACACGTGCTGTACACGAGCCGGCCGCCCGGCTTCACCATGCGCGAAGCGGATTCGAGCAGCCTTCGCTGCAGCGACGCGAGGCTTGCGATATCGTCCGCCGACTTGTTCCACTTGATCTCCGGCTTGCGCCGGATGACGCCTAGTCCCGAGCACGGCGCATCGAGAAGCACGACGTCCATCGAGCCGGGCGCGATACGCTCGGGGAGCGAGAGCGCATCCGACACGGTCGTGACGACGTTCGGCAGGCCGAGCCGTTCCGCCTGTTCCCGGATGAGCGCTTCCTTGTGCGGATGCACGTCGTTGGCGGTCACGCGGCCTTCGCCTGCCATCCGCTCCGCCATATGGGCGGCCTTGCCGCCGGGCGCGGCGCAGCAGTCCAGCACGTTCATGCCGGGCTGCGGATCGCAGACGGCGGCCACGAGCATCGAGCTCTCGTCCTGCACCGACAGGCGGCCGGACGCGTACCAGGGCGTCTGCGCCAGGCTGCCGGCGCGCGCCGCCACGATGCCGTCGGGCGACAGCTTCGACGGCTCGGCGTAGACGCCCGCGCTCGCGAGCTCCGCGAGCAGCGCGTCGCGCGTGCCACGCAGCCGGTTCGCGCGCACGGACATGTGCGGCGGCTCGTTGCCCGCCGCCATGAGCGCCTCGGCGCCGCCTTCGCCGTAGGCGGCGACCCATCGCTCGGCCAGCCACAGCGGATAGCTGTGGGCGAGCGAGAGCCGCTCGGCCGGCGGCAGCCCGGCCGGCAGGGGTGGCGTCACGCCCTGGCGCAGCAGGGCGCGCAGCGTGCCGTTCACGAGGCCGGCGATGCCGCCGTGGCCGCGCTTTTTCGCGATGCGCACGGCTTCGTCGGTGACGGCGTGCGCCGGCACGCGGTCGAGCCAGCGCAGCTGGTAGTAGCTTAGGCGCAGCAGGCAGCGGACCCATGGCTCGACCTTGTTCGGCCAGCCCTTGACGCGGGCCGCCAGGACGTGATCGATCGTCAGCCGGCGCTGGATCGTGCCGTAGACGAGCTCGGTCGCGAGCGCCGCGTCCGGGCGGGACAGGCCGGCATCGGTCAGCACCCGATTAAGCTCCAGGCCGCTGAAGGCGCCTTGCTCTTCCACGCGCAGCAGCACCCGCAGCGCCACCTCGCGCGCGGTCTGCGGCTTGCGCAGCGGCGGAGGCGAAGGCTGGCCCGCAGCGGGCGGGCGCCGGCCTTGCTGCTGTCCGGAGCGTTGTGCAGACCGCGTCGCTGCGCCGGACTTTGGCGCTGCCGCCGACCTTGACGCTGCGGCGGACTTTGGCGCTCCAGCGGTCCTTGACGCTGCGCTGGACCTTGGCACTCCAGGGGTCCTTGACGCTGCGCCGGACCTTGGCACTCCAGGGGTCCTTGACGCTGCGGCGGACTGCGGCGTTCCAGCGGACCGCGCGGCCGCGGACCGTGGCGCTGCGGTGGACTTTCGCGCCTCAGCGGACCTTGACGCTGCAGCGGACTGCGGCGTTCCCTCGGACCGTGGCGAGGATGTCGATCGTCCTGCGGAGTTAAAATATTGCGAACGGCCCTGCCCTCCGCGATTTGGCGCTCCGCCGCCCACTCCCCCGCGCGCCAGACGGCCTGCCCCCAGCGCCTGCCGTTTTCCCGTTTTCCCGGTTGGAGGACGCCGTCTTCGGCGGTTGATTCGGATTTATCGGTTGACTCATTTTCACACCTCTTTAATCCGCTCCCTAGCGGGAGCTCGAGCGAGCAGACGGACGCGCGATACTGCCTATTTCTAGCATGCCCGCTCGCGCCGCTCTCTTTTCATGCATTCAAATATAGCACAAAGTACGCAAAGGTTCATATGAATAGGCATATTATTGCATTTATGAGGCGGTATGGATTAAGTTTGCTGCGGGTGGCGGGAAAATGACGAAGTCGCGTGGAGGAAATCGAAATGATTGTTAGCAAGAATGCCATAGTCCTTTCGAAAGACGTCGCATCGACACGAAGGTTTTGATTCCAATATGAGGACCCTACCTGCAAAACGCCGCACGCCTCGGACTGATCTGTTTCTAACCGAGACCATTATAGCTGAGGCGGATATTACGTCAACCAGCTTGTTCCTATCCGAGACCAACACGACGTAAGCGCGTAGAACCCAGACTGATTTGTTCCTATCTAAGACTAACTCGACATTAGCCCGCAGTACCCAGACTTCATTAGATCCTATCCGAGACTAGGACAACATAAGCCCGCAGTACACAGACTGATTTGTTCCTATCCGAGACCAATACGACATTAGCGCGCAGAACCGGTACTCATTTGTTCCTATCTAAGACTAACTCGACATTAGCCCGCAGAACATGGACTCACTTGTTCCTATCCAAGACCAAATCGATATAAGCTCGCAGTACCCCGACCGATTAGCTCCTATCCAAGACCAACGCGATATTAGCGCGCAGAACCCCGACTCATTTGTTCCTACCCAAGAACATCGCTGCAAAAGCGCGCGCGCTCAGCTTGATCTGTTCCCAACCGGAACCATTCAAGCAAAACGACGCCGCCCTCGGACCGATTGGTTTCTAACGGAGACTTACCGAGCGACGAAAACCACTGGCCCTTCTTGCTTTGTTGCTAAACAAGACGCACGCCGCCGTTCACAAACACTAAAAAAAACGACGCCCGGTTAACCGAGCGTCGTTCCCGGAGCCAGCCTGGCCCCACGCGCGTAATCCGCGGCCGACAGCCGCTTCTTGCCCGCCGGCTGCACCTCCGTCAGCACGACGCTGCCGTCGCCGGAGCGAACGCGGATGCCGAAGGCGCCGCTATCCAGAACGGTGCCCGGCGCGGCAGCCTGCCAATCCGCCTTAAGCTTAAAGTCCGCCTCCGTAGGCACGGCGATGCCCCATACCTTGAACACCTCGCCGCCGAGTATCGTGAACGCGCCCGCCATCGGAGACAAGCCCCGCACGCGGTCGAACAGCTGCCGCGACGAGGCGCCGAAGTCGAGCCGCTCGTCGTCGCGCGTCAGATTCGGCGCGTAGGTCGACAAAGCGTCGTCCTGCGGCTCGCGCGGCGCATCTCCCGCGATGAGTCGCGGCAGCCACTCGCCTAGCAGCTCGGCGCCGGCGACGCTAAGCTTGTCGAACATCGTGCCGGACGTGTCGGCGTCGGTGATCGGCAGCTCGACGCGGGCGATCATATCGCCCGTATCGAGACCTTCGGCCATGAACATCAGCGTGACGCCGGTCGACTTTTCTCCGTCGATGACCGAGCGCTGGATCGGCGCCCCGCCGCGGTAGCGCGGCAGGAGCGAACCGTGCACGTTCACGCAGCCGAGCCGCGGGATGTCGAGCAGCGACTTGGGCAGAATTTGCCCGTACGCCGCGGTAACGATCAGGTCGGGCGCCAGCTCGCGCACCGCCTCGACCGCTTCCGGCGCGCGCATGCGCTCCGGCTGCAGCACCGGCAGCCCATGCTCCAGCGCGAACGCCTTCACCGGCGGCGGCGTGAGCTCGCGCTTGCGCCCCTTCGGCCGGTCCGGCTGGGAGACGACGGCGACGATCCGAACGTCGTCGCGCGCGAGCAGGAGCCGCAGGGAAGGCACGGCGAATTCCGGCGTTCCCATGAATACGATCCGGATCATGCCTTACGCCTCGCCCTCTTCTGCAGGCTCGGGGGCGCGGCGCTCGTAGATCGATTCGGCAAGGTCGATGAACAGGACGCCGTTCAGATGATCGATCTCGTGCAGGAAAGCTCTTGCGAGCAGCTCCGTTCCCTCGAACGCCACCGGGTTGCCGTTGCGGTCCTGTCCCTTGACCTTGACCTTGAGAGGACGGCGCACGTCGCCCTGGAGCCCCGGGATGCTGAGGCAGCCCTCCGGTCCGAACTGCTCGCCCTCCGAAGAGACGACCTCCGGATTGACAAGCTCGATCAGGCCGTGCTCCTCGTCCGCGTCTACCACGATCACGCGCTTGGAGACGCCCACCTGCGGCGCCGCCAGACCGACCCCGTCGGCATCGTACATCGTGTCCGCCATATCGTCGAGCAGCTTGTGCAGATTGGCGTTAAACTTCGTCACTTCCTGCGCTCTCTCGCGCAGCACGTCATCAGGGTGCTTCACGATCAATCGGATCGCCATGCCATCCCCACCTTTCAGTCTATATCTAGTATAAAATGCCGGTAATCATGCGCGGTTAAAGCATCATCTGCGGATCGACGTCGACGCCGAGCTGCACGCCGTGACGCTTCGCGCCGTCCTGCAGTTCCTTCAGCACCTCGGCCGTCCAGCCGGGCACGTCGGGATTTCCCTGATATTTTATCATAACTTGAAAACGGTAGCGATCCTTAAGCCGCGCGATCGGAGAAGGCACGGGGCCAAGCACCTCGACGGCGATTCCTCCGGGTCCGGGCTTGCCGTCCGCCTTCGCGCCTGCGGCTGCCGCCCGCTCCCGCATCTTGGCCGCGAACGTCTGCCCGATGGACAGCAGCAGCGGCACCTGCTCGTGCGTCAGCGTGAGCGTGAGCAGCCGCCCGTAAGGCGGGTAGCCGAGCGCGCGGCGATGCCGGAGCTCCTGCTGCGAGAAGCCGCGGTAATCGTGCCGCTCGACGGAGGCGATCGAAGCGTGTTCGGGCTCGTAAGTCTGAACGATGACCTCCCCGGGAAGCTCGTGCCTGCCGGCTCGCCCCGCGACCTGCGTCAGCAGTTGGAACGTGCGCTCCGCCGCCCGGAAGTCCGGCAGCCGCAGCGCGGCGTCGGCGGCCAGGACGCCGACGAGCGTCACGTACGGAAAGTCGAGGCCTTTGGCGACCATCTGCGTGCCGAGCAGCACGTCCGCCCGGCGCTCCCGGAATTCCGTCAGCCAGCGCTCGTGCGAGCCCTTTTCCGTCGTCGTATCGACGTCCATCCGGATCACGCGGATGCCGGGAAACGTCGCGGCGAGCGCCTCTTCGACCTTCTGCGTGCCCGTTCCGAAAAAACGGATGTGCGGGCTCGCGCAGGAGGGGCAGGCTTCAGGCTCCCGCTCGGAGTAGCCGCAATAGTGGCAGCGAAGGTTGCGCGAGCCGCGATGATAGGTTAGCGCGATGTCGCAGTGCGGACACGAAGCCGTGTACCCGCAGGAGCGGCACATGACGAACGTCGCGTAGCCGCGGCGGTTCAGCAGCAGCACCGACTGCTCGCCTCGCGCGAGCCGCTCTCGCAATGCGTCCGCGAGCGCCCGGCTGAACATCGCCCGGTTGCCGAGCCGCAGCTCCTCGCGCATGTCGATGATGGTTACGCGCGGCAGCGGGCGGTCCGCGACCCGCTCGGGCAGCGGCACGTAGGCGGGTACGACCTCTTCGCCGCGTCCGCCGATTCCCGGCGCGATCTCGATCGCGGCGCCGTACGTCTCGAGCGACGGCGTAGCCGAGCCGAGCACGACGGCCGCGCCGTGACGCTGCCCGCGCCGCACCGCGACGTCTCTCGCATGGTACTTCGGACTCTCTTCCTGCTTGTAGGTCGTCTCGTGTTCTTCATCGATGATGATCAGCCCAAGCCGGGAAAAGGGCGCAAAAATCGCGGAACGGGCGCCGACGGCCACCGTCGCTCTTCCCTCGCGGATTTTGCGCCACTCGTCGTACCGCTCGCCGCTCGACAGCCGGCTGTGCAGCACCGCCACCCGCGCGCCGAAACGGCTCTTGAACCGCTCCACCATTTGCGGCGTAAGCGCGATCTCGGGCACGAGCACGATCGCTTCGCGTCCTTGCCGCAGCGCTTTGTCGATCGCCTGCAGGTACAGCTCGGTCTTCCCGCTGCCGGTCACGCCGTGCAGCAAAAATACCCGGTGCGCCTCGCGGTCGACGGCGTCGGCGATCGGCGCGAACGCCTGCTGCTGCGCGGGCGTCAGCGCGAGCGGAGCCGACGGCGCGAAGCTCCGGCCGGCGTACGGATCGCGCTCCACGGTCGTCTGCTCGATCCCGATCAGCCCCTTGTCCGCGAGGCTGCGGATGACCGCCGTCGTCGTGCCGGCCGCCTCGGCCAGCGCCTGCTGGGCGATCGGCTCGCGATTGGCAAGCAAATACGCGAGCACCTCGCGCTGCTTGGCGGCCCGGTTCGGCAGCCCGAGCAGCGCGCTGCGCAGCTCGGCCTCGGACGGCGGGACGACCGTCAGCACCGTCTTGACCGACAGCCGGTCCTCGACCTGCTGACGCTCCTCAAGCTTGCCCTCCGCGAGCCAGCGCTTGACGGCCGCGCCGCGCTCCGGATGCTGCTGAAGCAGCTGCGACAGCTTCAGCGTACCGTGCCGCTCCAGCGCATCGAGCAGCTCGGGCTGCTCGAAACGGTCCAAAGGCGACCACTCCGCGTTCGGCGCCGCCGAAATATATTTTTCGGCTTTGCCCTTGAGCGCTGCGGGCAGCATCGCCTGCAGCGCCACGGTGAGCGGGCACAGCCAGCGTTCGCTCATCCAGACCCCCCAGCTCCACGAGCTCGGGCGACAAGGGCGGCACGGCGTCGAGCACGTCGGAGATCGGCTTCAGCCGCCGGCGGTCCACCTCCGAATCCTCGGGCAGCGCCAGCACGATGCCCTGCAGCGTCCGGCCTCCGAAGGGAACCGCCACCCGGCTGCCGACCTCCACCCATCCTTCCAGATGCGCGGGCACGGTATAGTCGAACGGCCGGTCGGCGTCGCGCGTCGGCACGTCTACGCTGATTCTGGCGACGCTCATGCCCGCGGAGCTCCTGCTTCGCCGTCCACGGCGCGCAGACCCGGCGCGCGCGCAAGCGCGATTCGCCAGATGCGGCCGGCCGCCTCGCGCTTGGACTGGAGCGGCAGCGATTCGACGAGGCCCTCGGCGCCGAATAGCCGCAGGATGTTCGTATCCGTGCCGAAGCCCGCGCCCGGCTCGGATACGTCGTTGGCCGCGATCAGGTCGCAGCGCTTGCGGCGCAGCTTGTCCAGCGCATAGCCCTCCACGTCGCCCGTCTCGGCCGCGAAGCCGATCACGTAAGGCTTGTTCGCGCCAGCGCCGCCGCCTTCATGCTTCCAGTCCCCGATCGCCTGCAGAATGTCCGGATTGCGGACGAGCTCCAGCGTCAGCTTGTCCGGTCCCTTTTTCATTTTGACCTTCTCGCGCTGCACCGGCCGGTAGTCCGCGACGGCGGCCGCCTTCACGACGACGTCCATGGCAGGAAGCCGCGCCATGACGGCGTCGTACATCTCCTGCGCGGATTCGACGCGCACGACCTCGGCGACGGGCGGCGGCGCAAGCTCCGTTCGCGCCCAGACGACGGTCACTTCCGCGCCGAGCGCGCGCGCTTCTTCGGCGAGCGCGAAGCCCATTTTGCCGGACGAGTCGTTCGTAATGTAGCGGACGGGATCGAGCCGTTCGATCGTGCCGCCGGCCGTGATCAGCACCCGCTTGCCGGCAAGCGGCTTAGGACCGGCGAGCAGCTCGGCCACGACCTGCACGATCTCGTCCGGTTCGGCCAGCCGACCCTTGCCGACGTAGCCGCAGGCGAGCTGGCCGGTGCCGGATTCGACGAACCTTACCCCGCGGCGCGCCAGCGTATCGAGATTGTCCTGCACGGCCGGATGCGCCAGCATGTGCACGTTCATCGCGGGCGCGATCAGCACCGGCGCCGTCGTCGCGAGCAGCGTCGTGCTGAGCATGTCGTCGGCGATGCCGTGCGCGAGCTTCGCGATGCTGTTCGCGGTCGCGGGAGCGACAACCACCAGATCGGCCGCATCCGCCCAATCGATGTGTTGCACAACGGCCGCATCCCGCTCGTCGAATACGTCCGTCGCCACCGGATGCCGCGACAGCGTCTGAAGCGTCAGCGGCGAGATGAACTTCGTCGCCCCTTCGGTCATGATGACGCGCACGCTTGCGCCGAGGCCGACGAGACGGCTGCACAGCGTGGCCGCCTTGTATGCCGCGATGCCGCCCGTGATGCCCAGGATGATCGTTTTCCCCGAGAGCGAATAATTCATTTAGAGCGCCCCTCCCTCGCGATTCTGAAAAAAAAACAACCTCGAAGGGTTGTTTGCAGCCGTTTATGCTTGTTCTTCATACTTCTCGTCTGTGGCGTCCTCTTCGGAGATCGCCTCGACCGTGATGTAATCCTTGAAAATCTCTTCGAGCGCGACGCCTACGACCTTGTGGGACTTGGGCGCGTGCAGCTTGCTGCTCTGTCCTTCGCGCAGCGACCGCGCGCGCTTGGAGGCCGCGACGACCAATGTGTATTTGCTGTCCACCTTGCGGACGAGCTCGTCGATCGATGGGTATAGCATCTAATCACCTCTCCGGTATGTTCTGCTTTTCGCGCAAGCCTTCGAGCTCGACGAACAGCTCGTGCAGGAAGCGCTCGCGCTTGCAATGCTCGGCGATCATGATGCTCTCGATGCGGCGGCAAGCCGCGTCGATCTCGTCGTTGACGACCGCATAATCGTAATGCTCGAGCAGGTTCATCTCCTCGACCGCGACGGAAAGGCGGTGATCGATGGTCGCCTGGGTCTCCGTGCCCCGGCCCGTCAGCCGGTCCTTCAGCTGCTGCAGCGACGGGGGAAGCAAGAAGACGAGGACGCCCTCGGGAAATTTCTCCCGCACCTTGACCGCGCCCTGGACTTCGATCTCGAGAATGATGTCCTTGCCCTCGGACAGCGTCTTCTCCACGAAGTCGCGCGGAGTGCCGTAGTAGTTGCCTACGTACTCTGCGTGCTCAAGCAGCGCGTCGCGTTCGATCATATCCTTGAACTGCTCGCGCGTCTTGAAAAAATAGTTGACCCCGTCGATCTCGCCGGCCCGCGGAGACCGCGTCGTCGCCGAGACGGAATAGGTCAGTTCGGGCAGCTTGCGGCGCAGCGCCGCGCATACCGTCCCTTTCCCGACGCCCGACGGACCGGACAATACGATCAGCAAACCTCTGTTCATGGACTTCCCCGATTCATTCGTCATGTTCGTCGTCTTTGGTGGACAGGCGATGCGCCACCGTCTCCGGCTGGACCGCGGACAGTATCACGTGATCGCTGTCCGTAATAATGACGGCGCGCGTGCGGCGGCCGTACGTCGCGTCGATCAGCATATGCCGGTCGCGCGCTTCTTGAATGATCCGCTTGATCGGCGCGGACTCGGGACTCACGATGGAGATGATCCGATTCGCCGATACAATATTGCCGAATCCGATGTTGATGAGCTTGATCGCCATGCCACTATTCCCTCCGGTCCATGTCTTGCTGGCAGCGGCCGGATGGCGCCGGATAGGCACCATTGTTGCCACTGCGGCGCTCCCGCATACCGCAATCGATGGAATACGCTTGGCACCGTCCGCGTTCGGCTTGTAGATAACGTTCGAACGCGGCAGGCCATATTGACTCATTTTACTTGATAATCGTTGGGCGGACAAGAGGCGCAGCCGCAATTGTCGGCATGAACGCCGCTTTTCTCCTTGACGTAACGCGTCAATTCGACCGTCATCTCGTAATGAAGGAACGGGGTCATCAGATAGATGCCGTTAAAATGCTTCATCGCCGCGTCGAGCAGTTCCTTGGCGACAGCGATCCCCTCGGCTTTCCCTTCGGCGCCCTCGAGGCCGCGCATCCGCTCGCGCACGGCGTCGGACAGCTGGATGCCGGGCACCTCGTTGTGCAAATATTCGGCGTTGCGGCCGCTCGCCAGCGGGAAGATGCCGAGGAAAATCGGAACGCCGATATGTCTGGTCGCCTCGGCGATGCGCGCGATCAGCTCGGGATCGTACACCGGCTGCGTCATGATATAGTCCGCGCCGGCGGCCACCTTCTTCTCGAGCCGCTGCACCGCTTTGTCCAGATGCTTGACGTTCGGGTTGAACGCCGCGCCGATGACGAACTTCGCCTTCTGCTTGAGGGCGCGGCCGGAGAACGCGATGCCTTCGTTGAGCTGCTTGATCATCTTGATGATCTCGAACGAGGTCAGATCGTAAACCGAGCTCGAGCCCGGCAGGTCCCCGAACTTCGCAGGGTCGCCGGTCACGGCCAGCACATGGTCGATGCCGAGCGCGTCGAAGCCCATCATAAGCGACTGCGTGCCGATCAGGTTGCGGTCGCGGCAGGCGATGTGCACGAGCGGCCGGATGCCGACCCGTTCCTGCACGAGGGCGCCGAGCGCCATGTTGCTCATGCGCGTGACCGCAAGCGAATTGTCCGCCATCGTCAGCGCGTCGGCGCCGGCGTCCCGAAGCGCCGCGGCGCCGTCCATGAAGCGGCCGATGTCGAGATCCTTCGGCGGATCGAGCTCGACGATGACGGTATGCCGCTCGCGGACGAGCTGAACGATGTTGGCCGGCTCTTCGACGCCGCCGGATGCCGAATCGGACGTCTGCCGGGACGGCGCGACGCTCGACTCGACGGCCGTCGCCGGACGCTGCGACGCAGCCTCGTTGGGCGCGTAGCCGCGCAAAGCCGCGGCGATCTCGGCGATATGCTCGGGCGTCGTTCCGCAGCAGCCGCCGATCAGACGGACGCCGTTGTCCGCGAACGTCCTGGCGTTGTCGCCGAAGTAGGCCGGAGAAGCGGAATAGACGACTTTGCCGTCCTCGTAATCCGGCAGGCCGGCGTTCGGGAAGGCGCTGAGCGGAAGACCGAGATCGAGCGGGATGTTCTGTACGGCCCGGAGAATGCCGTTCGGGCCGCTGCGGCAATTGAAGCCGACGACGTCGGCCCCCTCGTCCCGGAGCCTGCGCAGCGCTTCGCCCATCGGCACGCCGTCGCGCGTCACCGCGGGATCGTCCACGGCGAACTGGCAGACGACCGGCAGATCGCCCAGCCTGCGCGCGACGCGCAGCGCCAGCATCAGCTCGTCGAGCTCGAAAAACGTCTCGAGCAAAATGCCGTCGGCGCCGGCGCCGACCAGCGCGCCGATCTGCTCCTCGTAGTCGCGGGTGATCTCCGCCGTCCGCGCGTTTTTGCGCTGGCCGGCCCGGATCGCGCCGACCGCGCCAAGTACGTAGGACGCGTCGCCGCCGGCCTGCCGCGCGAGCGCGACGCCGGCTGCGTTGATGTCGGCGGTCCGCTTTTCGAGACCGAACCGCACCAGGTTGCCGTGCTGCGCGGCGAACGTGTTGGTCTCGAGGACTTCGGCGCCGGCGGCGACGTAGCGGCGGTGAACCTCCAGGATCATCTCGGGCTTGATCAGGTTATATTCTTCGAACGCGACGCCGATCGGGAATCCGAGCTGGTAGAGGTAGGTTCCCATCGCCCCGTCGCCGACGAGCGGCCGCTGGCTCAGCGCTGTGCGAAAATCCGGTTTCAAGAGGCTTCCCATCCTATCTATGTCATAAATGATGTACGCGCAATCGTTCTATTAATGTAGCATACTTCTTCCCCTCTCGAAAATGGCAGCCGCGCCGCTGCAAGCCCCGATCGCCGATCAGCCGCCCGAATATGGAGAAAGAACCCGGACGAGTCCGGGTTCCCGAAAGTGGAGGAGCGGGCGCCTGCGGCGTTTCGCCGCCGCGTCTTGATCAGACCGTGCCGGTATATACCGCTTCGGCCGGACCGGTCATGTAGACGCGGTTGTTGTCCTCGCTCCACTCGATGTACAGATCGCCGCCGGCAAGCGAGATCGTCGCCGATCGGCCGGTCAGTCCGTTCAGCACGGACGAGACGAGCGTCGCGCAGGCGCCGGTGCCGCAGGCGAGCGTCGGGCCCGCGCCGCGCTCCCAGACGCGCATGTCGACTTGCTCCGCGGAGTTGACCTTCGCGAATTCGACGTTGATCTTGCGCGGGAACAAGGGATGCGTCTCAAGCTTCGGTCCCCAGGTCGCCAGGTCGAACCCGACCGCGTCGTCGACGTAGATGACCGCGTGCGGATTGCCCATCGAGACGGCGGTGAACTTGAACGCGCGGCCGTCGATCTCGACCGTTTGCCCGATGACGGGATTGGCGTCGATCGTCGTCGGCACGTCAAGGCCGTTCAGGATCGGCTCGCCCATGTCGACGCGGACGCGGCGGACGCTGCCGCCCTCGACTTCGAGCTGGACGGGCTGCACGCCCGCGCCCAGCGTCTCGATCGTGATCGCTTCGCGGCCGATCAGTCCGTTGTCGTACACGTACTTGGCGACGCAGCGGATCGCGTTGCCGCACTGCTCGGCTTCCGAGCCGTCCGAATTGATGATGCGCATTTTGAAATCCGCGCGCTCCGAAGGCAGGATATAGACGAGCCCGTCGGCGCCGATGCCGAAATACCGGTTGCAAAGCTTGACGGCGCGTTCGGCCGCGTCGGCCGGGAGCGAGGTTTCGCCGTGCACCACGATGAAGTCGTTGCCGAGGCCGTGCATTTTCGTAAATTGCATAGGGGTATGCCCTCCTGGTATAAGTTCGATGTCGGACCTGTCCTTCCGTGTCCCTATCATACCGCAACGCGACTTCGCTGCGCATACAGGATTCGCAAATTAGTTTGTACTTTTCCGCATGGATACCGCCCGGACGGACGCGCGCGATCGCGCAGCGTAAAATGCAATAAGCCCGCTCGCGCGAGCGGCGCGAACGGGCGGACTATCCAAACAGCGACAGCGAGAGCTTTCGGCGGAACGGCGGTCAGAAGGGCCGGCCAAGCCGCAGCCGAGAATCAGCGGGCGACCGTCTTGACCGTGCCTGCGCCCCGGCCGCCGTATGAGATGCGGCCGCCGCTGCGGCGGCGGCGCGACGAGCCCCATACGCTTCCGATGCCCATCGCGAACGTGGGGATGCCGGCGGCCACGAAGACGAGCGCCCAATCGCGGAGATCGAGCGGCACGGTCTTGAAGACCGGCTGCAGCGGCTCGAAGTACAGGACGGCGAGCAGAAGCAGCAGCGAGGACAGGACGGCCAGTACGAGAAACTTGTTTTCGAAAAACCGGCGATGGAAAATGGAGCGCGAGCTGCGGCAGTCGAACACATGGATCAGTTGCGCCATGACGAGCGTGGCGAACGCGACGCTCTGCGCGTGGACGAGCGCCGCGGCGTCCGCGTCCCGGCCGCCGAGAGCGAGGACGAACGCCGCCAGCGTGCAGGCGCCGATCAACACGCCGCGGCTGACGATTTTCCAGCCCAGACGCCGCGCGAAGATGTTCTCCTTGGCCGATCTCGGCTTGTGCCGCATCAGGTCGCTCTCGGCCTGATCGATGCCGAGCGCCATCGCGGGCAATCCGTCGGTAACCAGATTGACCCACAAAATCTGGATCGGGATGAGCGGCAGCGGCAGCGCGGCCATCATCGCGAAAAACATGACAAGAATCTCGCCGACGTTCGAAGCCAGCAAATACCGGATGAACTTGCGGATATTTTCGTAGATGCCCCGTCCCTCTTCGACCGCCGCGACGATCGACGAGAAATTGTCGTCGGCCAGAACGAGCGCCGAGGCTTCCTTGGTCACGTCGGTGCCGGTAATGCCCATCGCGATGCCGATGTCCGCCGCCTTGACGGCCGGCGCGTCGTTGACCCCGTCTCCGGTCATCGCCACGACGTGTCCGCGCCGCTGCAGCGATTGCACGATGCGAAGCTTGTGCTCGGGGGATACGCGGGCGTAAACGTAGACGTCGTCGGAAATTTTGTCCAGTTGCTCGTCGGTCATGCCCGCCAGCTCCGCGCCGCTGACGGATTTGCCGTCGCGGGGCAGAATGCCCAGCGTACGTGCGATCGCCTCGGCGGTCATCTGATGGTCGCCGGTGATCATCACCGTCTTGATGCCGGCCGCCTTGCATTTGACGATCGCATCGTGCACCTCGCGGCGCGGGGGATCGATCATGCCGCCGAGGCCGACGAAGACGAGCCCCTCTTCCGCCTCGTCCTCGGATTCGCAATTTTCGCCGCCTTTGGCGTCGCGATACGCGAACCCGAGCACGCGCAGCGCTTCATTGGCCATCGCTTCGTTCGCGCGCAATACTTTTTGCCGAAGCGTCCCCGTGAACGGTACGACCTTTCCGTCCCACAGGGCATAGGCGCAGCGGTCGATCAGAAGGTCCGGCGCGCCTTTCGTGCAGACGAGGCGTCCGCCCTGGTGCGATACGAGCACCGACATGCGCTTGCGGTCGGCGTCGAACGGAAATTCCTTCACGCGCGGATACAGCGCTTCTAGCGAGGTTCTGGGCAGTCCCGACTTGGCCGCGAGCGCCAGCAGCGCCCCTTCCGTGGGGTCTCCTTTGACCATCCAGTCGGTATCCTCGAGCGCTTCCTCCTCGCCGCGCTCCGCCTTCCGTCCCCTTTGCTCGGCGCCGCGGTCGGCCTTGGCCAGCTCGGCGTTGTTGCAAAGCGCCGCCACCTGGATGAGCCTGCGCAGCGATGCGTCGCCCTTCACGTCTACCGCGCTCCCGCGTTCGAGCAGCTGGCCTGCCGGTCCGTAGCCTTCGCCCGTGACGTCGATGTCCCGGCCGCCGGTCCAAACTTTGGTGACGGTCATCTTGTTTTGCGTGAGGGTGCCCGTCTTGTCGGAGCAGATGACGGACGCGCAGCCGAGCGTTTCGACCGAAGGGAGCTTGCGGACGATCGCCTTGCGCCGGATCATGCGCTGCACGCCGAGCGCGAGCGCGATCGTGACGATCGCGGGCAGCCCTTCCGGAATGGCCGCGACGGCGAGGCTGACACCGGCCAGGAACATGCCGTAGAGCGGCTGGCCGTGCAGCACGCCGGCGGCGACGACGAGCACGGTAAGCGCCAGAGCGACGACGATCAGGATCTTGCCGAGCTGCTCCAGCCGGTGCTGAAGCGGCGTCTCGGCTTCGTCCGTCTGCTGGATCAGGTCGGCGATCTTGCCCATCTCGGTGCTCATGCCGGTGCGCACGACGACGCCGCGGGCGGTGCCGCGCGTCACCATCGTGCCGAGGTAAGCGCAGTTTTTCCGGTCGCCGAGGGGCAGCTCGGCGGCATAGAGCGGCATGGACTGCTTGGCCGCCGGCACGGACTCCCCGGTGAGCGCGGCCTCCTCGATCATGCACTGGCTGCTCTGCACGAGCCGAAGGTCGGCGGGCACCCGGTCGCCGCTCTCGAGCACGACGAGATCGCCCGGCACCAGCTCGCTGGCGGGCACCACCTGGAGGCCGCCCCCCGCGAATAACCTTGGCATTCGGCGCCGACAGCTCCTTGAGCGCCCGGAGCGAGCGCTCCGCCCTAAACTCCTGATAAAAGCCGAGCAGCCCGTTCAGAACGATGATGGCGATGATCGTGAGGGCGTCCAGCATCTCGCCCAGCAAACCCGACACGACCGTCGCGCCTGCCAGCACGAGCACCATGAAGTCCTTGAATTGATTGAGCAGCAGCTTGATCGGAGACTCCCTGCGCTTCTCCGCCAGCTCGTTTTTCCCGTGTCCCGCCAGCCTCTCCTGCGCGGCGCTCGGCGCCAGCCCTGCCTTCGTGTTCGTCTGGAGCAATACGGCTAGCTCGTCTTCGCTTAGCTGATGCCAGGCCTTCCCTTCCACGACGGGTTCCTCCTCCCGGATATCGCCCTCCGGACGAAGCCGGACAGCCTACTAGCCTATGTCTATTCGGCCAAGCCCGGAAATATCCCCTTGTCCGGCGCCTTTCCCTTTGAGACCATCTGTGGCATCATAAAGGAACGGAAATTCCGAAATTCGCATCGGTCAGGAGTCATGCCTTTATGTCACTCGACGGCATCGTCGTGCGCGCGCTCGTCCACGAGCTGGGAGAGATCGTCGGCGCCCGCATCGCCAAAATCTATCAACCGACCGAAAACGAGGTCGTTCTGCATATCCGCGGCCAGGGCTTCGGCCGCAAGCTGCTGCTGTCCGCCCATCCTTCGATGCCGAGGCTTCATTATACGGAGCAGCCCTGGGCCAATCCCCAGGAGCCGCCGATGTTCTGCATGCTCCTGCGGAAGCACTGCGAGGGCGGCATTATCGAAGCGGTGCGCCAGCTCGGCGCCGAGCGGATCGTCGAGATCGACGTCCGCCACAGGGACGAGCTCGGAGACCTGTCGCTCAAGCGGCTCGTCCTGGAGATCATGGGCCGCCACAGCAACCTGGTGCTGCTCGATCCGGCGACCGGCATCGTCCACGACAGCATCCGGCACGTGACGCCCGCCATCAGCAGCTATCGGGTCGTGCTGCCGGGCGTCCGTTATGTGGCGCCGCCGGCTCAGGACAAGCGCAATCCGCTCGAAGCGACGGCGGCGGACGTCGAGCGCGCGTTGTCCGAGTCGGCCGGGTCGCCGCCCGCCGGCGCATTGGTCGAAGCCTTCACGGGCTTCAGCCCGCTGCTCGCCAAGGAGATCGTCTTCCGCGCCGGCGGTCGCGAAGCCGACATTCCCGCCGCCTTCGCCGCGCTGATGGCCGACGCTGCGGCCCATCGCTACGCGCCGTCCATCGTCGAAGAGCCGTCAGGCCGCACCCTGTTTCACGCTTTGCCGCTGACGCATGCGCAGGGCGAAGTTCGCGGCTGCGATTCGATGCACGCTTGCCTCGAAACGTACTATATCGACAAGGCCGCGCGCGATCTCGTCCGTCAGCGGACCGTCGATCTGACCCGCCTGCTGCAGAACGAGACGGCCAAAAACGTCAAAAAGCTCGAAAAGCTCCGCCAAACGCTGGAGGAAGCGGCTGGCGCGGACAAATATCGCCGGATCGGGGAGCTGCTGACCGCGCATTTGTACGCCATGAGCAAAGGGGATAAGCAGGTCGAGGTGACCGATTATTACGAGGAAGATCAGCCGACGGTGCGCGTGCAGCTGGACCCGCTGCTGACGCCCAACGAGAACGCCCAGCGTTATTTCCGCAAGTATACAAAAATGAAAAACAGCCGCGACGTCGTCACTGAACAGATCGAGGAGACCGGGCGTGAAATCGCCTATCTCGAATCGGTGCTGCAGGGGCTGGACACGGCGACGCCGGCCGACATCGAGGAGATCCGCGCGGAGTTGACGGAGCAGGGCTACATTCGCGCGCGCGGCGGACGCAAGGGCGACCGGGGCAAAAAGAAAAACGACCGGCCCGCCATCCTCTGCTATACTTCCAGCGAGGGCGTGCCGATCTACGTAGGCAAAAACAATACGCAAAACGATTATGTGACCAACCGGCTCGGGCAGCCGAACGACACCTGGCTGCATACGAAGGACATGCCCGGATCGCACGTGCTCATCCGCGCCGCCGACTACGGCGAGCAGACGCTCAAGGAAGCCGCCATGCTGGCCGCGTACTACAGCAAAGGCAAGGAATCGAGTCTCGTACCGGTCGATTACACGAAAATACGCCTCGTTCGCAAGCCGAGCGGCGCGAAACCGGGGTTCGTCATCTACGAAGGGCAAAAGACGCTGTTCATCACGCCGGACGAGTCGCTCGTTCGCGAGCTCGCCGGCGTCGTCAAAAAGGCGTAAACCGCTTGCGGGAACCGGCCCTTCAGGCGGTTCAGGCGCGTTTCCCGGGCCAGACCGGAAGCTCCTCGTATTCGACCGCCACGACCGTGTTCCATTCGTCCAGCAACGCCTCCGGCAGGTCGATCGAGAGGCGCTGGATGCTGTGATGACCGTCGACGCCGCCCGAGAAGCCGCTGACGACTTCCGTCCGGTAGTTGAGCGGCTCCCCCCGTTCTGACCAGCCTCACGTTCCGAACCCGGCCGCCCATCTCCCGAAGCTCGAGCGGGAACCTCGGAATATCCCTGACATGCAAATAAACCGTTTTCGATTTGACGGTCGTCGGACCGTAGAACGCCGGAGGAAAATGCGCCGGCGTTCTTTGCGTGCCGTAAACGCTCTCGCCGGAATGCCGCAGCCAAGCGCCGATCGCTTCCAGCCGCGCCAGCGCCGGCTCTGGCCAGGTGCCGTCCGGACGCGGGCCCACGTTCAGAAGCAGATTGCCCCCCTTGGTCGCGACCTCGAGCAGCGTATCGAGCAGCGCCACGGGCGGCTTGTACGTATCGGGATCCGAATGATACGCCCATTGATCGTTCATCGTCAAACACGTCTCCCACCACTCGTCCGGCGGATGCAGCGGCACGAATTGCTCCGGCGTCTCGTAATCGCCCGCGTCGGGCAGCCGGTCGTTGACGACGAGATGCGGCTGGAGGTTCAGCATCATCCGCTTCACCTCGTGGCTGCGCCAGCGGTCCGCGCCGAAGCCCGGCACATCGAACCAGATCAGGTCGATGCGCCCGTAGCCCGTCAGAAGCTCCCGCAGCTGCTCGACGAAGCGTTGATGAAACGACCACCAGCGCAGCGGATCGTAAACGTTCGGTTTGGGAGACGCAAGCCAGGACGCGATCGGAATCGTCGCGAAGTCCGGATCGTGCCAGTCGATCGTCGTGAAGTAGAGACCGACCTTGAGGCCCTCATCCCGCATCGCTTCGACGTAAGGCCCGATCAGGTCGCGCTTCGGCCCTCGCCGGGCGGCATTGTAATCCGTCGTCTTCGTGTCGAACAGACAAAATCCGTCGTGATGCTTGGCGGTCAGCACGACGTACTTGGCCCCGGCTTCCTTCGCCGCGCGCGCCCAAGCCTTGGGATCGTAGCGCGCCGGGTTGAATTCGTCCGCCAGCGCCTCGTAGGCTTCCACGCCGATCGCCTTGTCGCTTTTGTCCAAGAGCGGCCACGACGCTTCGATCTCCCTCAAAGAATAAGGTCCCCAGTGGATAAACAGGCCGAATCTCGCTTCGTCGAACCACTGCGCTTCCGGATGCGACGCTCTCATGCCCAAGACGCTCCTCCCCATGCGGTTTCGCGGTATTCCGCGCTCCACGGCCGTTTATTTAACGCGATACTCCTCAAAATAACGCGGCAAAATCGTCGTGGACGCGCCGGGCAGCTCCGGCAGCTTGTAAAATCCGTTCGCCACCTCGATCGGCTCTTCGAAAATATGGCGAATCCACGGAATGTATTCGAGCATGACCGCGTTCGGCGTCGCCGCGACGAGATGCTGGTGAATTTGTCCCATATCGCCGACGTGCGGGCAAACCGGCAGATCGTACGCGGCGGCCATGCCGGCCACCTGCAGCCACTCGGTCACGCCGGCGACCCGCGTCACGTCCACCTGGACATACTCGACGGCGCCCTGCGCGATGTAATCGCGGAACGCGTATTTGTTGTATACATGCTCGCCGAGCGCGATCGGCACGTTCAATTCGTCCGCCAGCTTGCGATGGCCCGGAATGTCGTCGGGATTAAGCGGCTCCTCGAGCCAGATCAGGTCGAACTGCTCCAGCTTTTTGCCCCATGTCATCGCCGTCGTGATATTCCACTGCTGGTTGACGTCGATCATGAGCCCCGCCTCGTCTCCGATCGCCTTGCGAACGGCCTGCACCCGGTCGAAATCTTCGCGCGGGTCCGGCTTGCCCACCTTCATTTTCACCGCCGTGAAGCCCTGCTCCAGCATCGCGGTCATGTCGGCGATCAGCCGCTCCTTGCTCCAGTTCAGCCAGCCGCCGTTCGTGTTGTACGCCTTGATCTTGTCCGGCTTGTGTCCGCCGAGATACTGCCAGAGCGGCTTGCCCGCCGCCTTGGACATGATGTCCCACAGGGCGACGTCCACCGCCGCGAGCGCCATATGCGTAATGCCCGCGCGTCCGATCCAGTGCATCGGCCCGAAGCGCAGATCGTCCCAGATGCGCCTGACCATAAAAGGGTCCCTGCCGATCAGCGCGGGCGCATAGTAGCGGTCGATCGTATCCGCGATCATCTCGTCGCCCTTGGCGGTCGTCCCGGTATAGCCGTAGCCGACGATGCCTTCGTCCGTCTCGATGCGTACGCCGGTAACGCCCCAGTGCGTCGCGACGTTGATGGCGTCGGTGATGGGCGGCGTGATCGGCACGTGTAAAATAAAGCTTTCGGCTTTCGTGATTTTCATGGGTATCCTCCTAAGTGTAAAAAGTGCGTTAATAGCCGAGCGAGGCGCCGCCGTCGACGGGCAGCGCGACGCCCGTAATGAACCGCGCGCCTTCCGAGGCCAGATAGAGAGCGGCGTCGGCGATCTCCTCGGACGTAGCGGGGCGCCCGAGCGGATGCATGTCTGCGAGCAGCCGGGTCGTCGCCTCGGGATCCGGCTGCCGAAGGCGCCACTGCTCCAGCAGCGGCGTCATGACGCCGGCGGGGCAAAGGCAATTCACGCGGACGCCGTCCGGCGCGTAGTCGAGCGCCAGCGCCTTCGTCATCGCGATGACCGCCCCCCTTCGTGGAGGCATAGACGGCGTTCTGCTTCTGTCCGACAAGTCCGTTCAGCGAAGCCATGTTCACGATATTCCCCTTCGAGCGGCGCAGCGCGGGAATCGTATGCTTGATCGTCAGGTACACGCTCTTCAAGTTGATGGCGATGACGCGCGTCCATTCTTCCTCGCTCACTTCTTCTAGCGGCTTGGGAAGGATGGTCGCCGCATTGTTGAGCAGCACGTCGATTCTGCCGTACGTCCGCAAAATCTCCGCCGCGGCGCTTGCGACATCCGCCTCCGACGAGACGTCCGCGCGCACGGCGCTTGCGCGCCCGCCTTCGTCCGCGATCGCATCCGCGACGCGGCGCCCGCCTTCGGCGTCGATGTCGACGATCGCGACGATCGCGCCTTCTGCGGCGAAGCGGCGGGCGGTCACCTCGCCGATCCCCGAAGCGCCCCCTGTGATGAGGCAAACCTTGTCGTTTAGCAGCATGGGCTTGTTCTTCCTTTCTCCGGCAGCCGCCGGTTCGATAATAGGCGCCGCCGGTTCCCGTTCCATCAATCGCTTCGGATCATCTGCGCGATCGATGCGATCCACTCCTTTAGAAAAGACTCGTGCGACCTTTGTTTGCGCAATGGCGCGCGATGAACGGACTGAGGAGCCCTTATTTTTGTTCCGATCGTGCTTTGCGGCCCCCTCGCGGACCGAGCGAGGAGCCCTTATTGCGGGATTGGAGACCTTTTTTTAGTCTTGATCTGGGTAATTAACGACTCTCCAGTCCAAAATGATCGCAATTGCACCGATTTGTAAGAAATAGCGTCCATCTGAGTCCGATATTTTTCGCTCGGCTTGCATTCGGTTACGCCCGCAATTCTCATTGCCATCTCCGCTTACTTTGACGCCTAACAATCGGCTGGAAGCCTGCGTTATCCAGCGCTATCCGCTTTCTCGCCTCGCGCGACGATGCCAGATGGGGAGTTATTCGCTGCACAGCGTTACCTGTCGGGACATCGGCGTATTCCGGACCAAGAGGCGCCGAAGGGCGTTACATGTCAATTATATATTTTCGATCCATTTAAATAGCGAGACTCTTCCGGTTCAGAAGAGTCCCGCGCTTGTCAGTCCGCCAACGGATCAATCCGCCGCGGCTTCGAGCAGATCGGCCAGCGCCCAGTGTCCCGCGGGCACGTCGGACCATACGGAGACGCCGCCCGATTGCGCGGGCACGCGGCCCAGCACGCGGTTCAGCAGCGTCACCGCCTCAGCGCGCGTCAGCGCCTGGCCGGGACGGAAAGTGCCGTCCGCGTAGCCGGCGATCCAGCCAGCGCCTTGGGCCTGCTTGATCGCCGCTTCGGCCCAGCTGCCGGCCGTGTCTTTGAAGCCGGCGCCCGGCGTGCCGGAAGGCTGCGCGAGCTTCGCGGCCAGCGCCGCCATCTCGGCGCGCGTGACCGCCTGATCCGGACGGAACGTGCCGTCCGCGTAGCCGTTCATGAGTCCGAGCTTGCCGACGGCAGCAATGTCTGCCGCGGCCCAATGGCTAGCGGATACGTCCGCGTAAGACTTCGCTTGGCCGTTGCCTCCGCTGTCCGTACCCGCGGTCAGTCTCGCCACGATCGTCGCGATTTGCGCCCGCGTCAGCGCCGCAGCAGGTCTGAACGTGCCGTCCGCAAAGCCTTTAATATAAGCTTGATGAGACGCGGAAGAATGATCGCCCAGCCTCAGCAGCGTAAAGGTGCTGAACTTGTTCACGGTAATTTTGAAGCCTTTCCCCGTGCCCAGATCGACGATCTCGCCGCGCTTCAGCTCGGTGGAACCGTCGCTGTGCTCAACGAAGACGCCCAGTTGCTTCGCGACGGCGCTTGCGGCTTCGCCGAGCGGCAGCACGACGTCGACGTTGCGTCCTTGCACGTTCGTATCGATCGCAAGCGGGCGCCCGATGACGGCCGCTTCTCCGCCGTACGCGGCCTTGACGACGCTCGACGCGTTCGCGCGGCTCTGCGCGGCCGATCGATCGGCCGCGCTCTTCAGCGGCTTGGTCGTAAAGACGAGATCCCCGCCGGCTGCGCCGAGCGATGCCGCCGGTACGACGATCCTGGAGCCGCCGATCGCAAGACTAAGGTCAAGCCGGCCGTCCGCGAGCTGCTTGGCGATGTCGGTCGGCACCGTCACTTTGGTCTCGGACACTTCGTCATTCGCATCTGGAATGACGAGCGCGATCGACGCGGCGCCCGAAGCCGCCTGCTTGGCGATCGCATCCTTGACGGACGCGCCCGAGAGCGTCAATTCGTCCCGCTTCGTGCCGTCGCCTAGCGTCGTACGGCTGACGTCTACGGAGATGGCGCCGCTGCCGGAAGCGCCTCCTACGCTGCCTTGAACCTTTTCAGGCGCAGGCGTCTGCGTGACGGGACCGGACGGATTTTGCGGCACGACGTCCGCGCTGCCCACCGTATAAGCCATCCCGTCCGCGAGCAGCAGGTCGCCGGATTTTTTGACGACCTTAACGGTATGCGTGCCGTCCGTCAAGCCGTCCAACTGGAAGACGTTTTGCTGAAGCTTCAAATCGGCGCTTTCCGCATCGCCCGTCCCTTGCGATACGCCGTCCACGTACACCTCGAATTCGCCCTGAGACGGACCGGTAGGCATGCGTAGCGCAAAGCCCGTTCCTTTAAACGTATAGCTGTAGAAATCTTCGTTTTTTGCCGTATAGTGAATGTCGCTGAACGCATCCCCTTTAAAGCCGAAAGTAAGCGTAGTCGCCCCGGACGGCAGCGTCGCCAGATAAGAGGAGCGAATCGTCACCGTATTGCCGGTCAAAGTATAATCCGTTTCCGCCGACAGCGTTTTGGTTCCGTTCCTCACGTCGACAAGGCTGCCGCTGTCCCGGAGCAGGGTTACCGCCGCATCCGCCGGCTGCGCCGGATCGAATCCGACCGCTTCCTCGCCGAGCAGGCTCGGCTTTTCGATTCGAAGCGCGTCAAGCAGCATGAACTGGCCGTTCTTCTTGACGCCCTTCAGCGTATGCTGGCCGTTCGGCAGACCGGAGACGCTGTACACGGTCTGGAAGCCCTTGCGTACCGCGCTGCGCGTATCGACCGTCGAGACGAGCTGTCCGTCCAGATACACGTCCATATCGCCTTGGGAATTGTCCATCTCCGTAACGATCCCGATGCCCGTTCCCGAGAACACGTACGTGAACGAATCGCCGTTGTTTTCCGTAAATTGCACGTCGCCCTGGTAATCGCCGTACGGACGGCCGCCGTTGTTGTTCCAGGAGCCGCTGTACGCGATGCCCGCATCGCTGTTGTTCACGAGCACGTACCGCAGTCCCGACGTATCGGTCACGTTAATCGTCAGCGTCTGCGGCGCACCGCCGCTGAACGAGAACGCGAGCTGCGCGCTGCCGACAGGCAGCGTGGCCAGATAAGACTTCGCAATCTTGACCGTCGTCCCGGCGACCGAATAATCCGTACCGGCCGTCAACGCCTTGTCGCCGTTCGCGATGCCGACAAGCGAATTGCCGTTCAGCGTCAGCGTGGTCGACACGTCAGATTGATTCGCGGGCTTCTTGTCGAAGGAAGCGGTCTTCGGGCTGATCGCGCTGCTCTGGCCGCTGATCGTAACGGTCTTCGACTCCGAATCGCCGCCCGCGAAGGCGAAGGCGAGCGTCGCATCGCCGGCCGCGAGACCCGCGAAGGCTTCTTTTTTCACCGTTACCGTACCGCCGGCTACCCTGTAGTCCGCAGGATTGGCGAGCGAGCTCCCGTTCAGCGTCACGCTGTTCAAGTAGCGGGCGTCGACCTTGAGCGCGGTCTGAACGTCCGCCGGCAGCTCCGAGTCGAACGATGCTGCCGCCGGATCGATCAGATGGTCGACGCGCACTTTGAGCGCATCCAGCAGCGCATAGCCGCCGGACTGCTTCACGCCTTTCAGCGTATGCGCCTCGCCGTCCAGCCCTTCGATCCGGTAAACGGTCTGCTGCACCGAACGCCCGTCGTCCTTGTGCGTGTCGGCCGTGCCCTGCAGCGCGCCGTCCAGATAGATGTCGACATTGCCCTGAGCGCCTTCCGTTTCGGTAATGTAGTCGATGCCCGTACCCTTAAAAGTCAGTTGAAACGAATTGCCGTTCCCGTCCGTCCAATGAACGTCGTTCGCGTAATCGCCTAAGCCCCGATCGCCGCTGTCGTTCCAGTTTCCCTGGTACTGAATGTCCGTATCGTCGTCGTTCAGTACGTAATAATGATCGGCGGCCGTTAACGCTTGCGCGTTCGTCGCCGGATCTTGAACGTTGCTTACGTCTTCCTGCGGAGCGGAAGCCGTCAGACCAGGCGCCGTCGTCCCCACGTTCACCGTCAGATCCTGCGACTCGGCGGACACTTCCTTGCCGCCGTTGCGCGTCCAGTCGCCGTCATAAATGAAGCCCGTGTCGTCGTCGTTGACGAACGACGTTCCGCTCTTCGCCGTTACCTTGAACAAGCGCGACGCATGCGGATCGACGCTTTCGGCCGTATAGCCCTTCTCGAACGTACCGAGCTCGCTGTGGCTCCACAGATCGCGAACCGATGCCGGCCCGCTAAGTCCGATATCGCGCCAGTTTACCGTGATGGATTCGGCTTTGGTTCCAAGGTTGAACACCGCGACGTTGTAGGTGCCGTCGCCGTTGTTCGCGAACCAGACCTGCTGGCTGGTCGCGGTGGACACGGGATGCGCCGGACGGCCCGCCTGATTGACGGCGATAACCTCGTCGTTCGTCAGCAGTTGGAGACCGAAGCTGTCGAGGCGCGTCAGATCGTTGCCCGTATACAGCGGCGCCGCCGATACGGACCAGAACGTCATCGCCGTCTGGCGCTCGTCCTTGGTCAGACCGTCCATCGCGCCGTTGCCGACGTTCAGGGAGTCGAAGTCGTTCCAGCCGGTGCGGGGACCCGCGTCCCGCCACCAGATCGCGGCGTCCGGGAACAGCCGGGCGATGTTGGCCCACTGCGTCAGGCCGACCTTCGGGTCGTAGGATTCGACGTCCCAATTGACGCGCCAGCCGTTAGCGTACTTTTTCCACACGTCCGCATAGTTGTGGTCAAGCGCCCAGGACAGCTCGAACCAGATCCCGTGGCGAGCGAGCGCCTTGGACCAGGCCGCCACGTCGTCGCGCGCGTCGATCGTCGTGTCGTTGTGGCCGGAGCCCGGCGTCACGCTGTCGAACTTGACGAAGTCGATGCCCCAGGAGCCGATCAGATCCGCGATCGAATCGATGTAGGCCTGCGCGCATTCGGGATTCGTTTTAAAGTCGATTTTATAGCCGATGTTCCAGTAATCCGCATATTGGACGGGCTGTTTCGTGATGTCCCGAATGTGGCAGCTTTCCGTGCCGTAAATCGGCAGGTTCGCCTCGTACGCCGCCGGCGACAGCCCCGGGATCAGATAAATCCCGATCTTCTGCCCATTGGCGTGAACGTAGTCGATGACGTTCTGAAAGCCGTCCGGATACAGCGTCTCGCTCGGAATCGGCCGGGCGTATTCGTCCATGCCGCCGTTCCAGCCCGCGTCGATATTGATGTAGTTGTAACCGTGCGACTGGAGCTTTTCGTGCATCGCGTCGGACATCTGCTTGATCTTGGCAGCGGAAGTCCAGCCGCCGGACGGACCGTCGTACACCTGCATGCTGTAACTGCTCCAGCCCATATAGGGCTTCTGCGCCAGCTCCTTGTCGGCCGCGGCGGCCCTTTTCGCGCCGGGGGCGACGAGACCGAGCTGCGCGAAGAGCGCGACGACGAGCAGCAGGATGAGACTTCTTCTCTTAACGATTCGATGCAAACGGATCAGCTCCTAATCGAATGATGGCTTCCATCTTGAACCGGCACAAGCCGCAGCGCCGTTCCCGCCGGCATGTCGAACGCCAGAAGCGCGCCGTTCGCCCGCTCGGCTGCGCCGTCCCGCAGAACGGCCGCATCGGCCGTCCACGGATTGTAGATTTGAAGGGGAGCGCCGGCCTCGCTGAAGATGTCGATCCAACTTACCTGGCCGTTCTCGAGCGAAGCGCTTACGAGAAAACCGCCCGCCGCCCGCAGCGTCGAGAACGAAGCCGGCAGGTGCTTGGGCCAATTGGGAAACAGCCGCAAAACGCCGTTATAACTCTGCAGCAGACACTCGTTGATGACGGCCGGCAGCGCGAAATTTTCAAACCAGATCCCCATCTGCCCCATATAGTCGAAAGGCGTCGTATCCGAATAGCGGCCGCCCGCCTCCAGGAGCTTGTCGGTGCAGGTCCCGTTGGGCAGCATGCAGTATTCGATCTGTCGTTTGAACCGTTCGAGATCGAGCAGGCCCAGACGGGCGCCGGCCATCGCGAAAAACACCAGGTCGTTGCCGCCTTCGTTGCGATGGTTGAGGTAGCTGTTCGCCGCGATCGCATAGTCGTCCGGCGGCGAATGCAAGCCGTGGTCCTCGCCGGGAAATACCGTAGCGACGCCGTTCGGCACGTTGTACACGACCTCCGGATCCTCACCCGGGACCGAGACGAAAACGGTGCCGCGCGCCGACTCCGCGGTCGGATAGTCCGGAAAATGCGACAGCACCTCCTCTACCTCCGCGAGCAGTTCCGCCTCCTCTTGCGTCCGCCCTAGCGCTGCGCAAGCTTGCCCGAATGCGCGGTACAAGAACTTCGTCAGCGTCAGATCGACGATACAATCCCGGTTCAAACGAAAGCCCGGCGTCAGCTCGTACAGCTCCGGGGCGACGGTCGGATAAACGTGATAGCGTTCGTCGCCCCAAGCTTCTCCCCGCGCGTCCGGACGTTTCATGTAATCGACCATGAACAGCGCGGCGTCGCGGATCGGACCGAACGCGCGTCCGGCGAGAAAATCGAGATCCATCGTGTACAGGTAATGCCACCACAGGCTTTGCACGGTCCATGGCGTCTCGCAAATTTCCCAGCCCCAATGCGGGACCGGATACGGCATCATCGTCATCTCGACCGGGTAAGCCGAATGCGGGTAATACGCGCCTCGCGACCCGTAATATTCGCTCGCCCACTTGCGGCTGACCGGTCCGATCCGTTCGACCATGTCCACGTAGGCAAGATGCTTGTCGACGTGGTTGCTGGAGAAAGCCAGCCAGAACGGCTGCTGCGTGTTGTAGTTCATATGATAGTCGCCGTGCCATTCGGAGCCGATCTTGCCGTAGCTCCAGTTGGCGAACAAGCCCGGACAAATGGCATCCGGCGAGACGGCGCAGTTGAAAAAGTACAAGTTGCGGTACCAGGTTCGCTCAAGAAAAGCGTCGCCGAGCGCCACGCCGGAGCGCGACCAGAAGCGCGACCAGCTGTCCGCCGCCTGCGCGAATGCACTTGCGAATCCGGCGTCGCCAGCCTGCTGCGCGGCATCCGGCTCCGGTACGTCGGCGTCGAATCCCTCGTCGAGCGCGACGCGCACCTCGAACCTGCCTTCCGCCTGAACCGGGTTCAGCAGTCCTTCCCAGGAGGAAACGCCTGCCTGCAGGACAGCCTTCGGTTCGAACGTCGCCGTCAGGCGGAAAGCGCGGTCGGTTGCCCTTCCGTCATCTTCCGGCTCCCCGCCGGTCGCGGCGGGCAAACGCTGGCGAAAAGCCATCAGACCCCGCTGCGCATCGATATAGGGTTCCGGAGCAGGCAGCTCTTGCGGCGTCCGTGGATCGGCGATCAGCTTGACGCGGTTGAAAACGATCTGTACGTCTTCCGGTCCGCCATCCGCCCTGAGCGCCAGTCGCAGCGCGTCCGAATCCTGCTCGACGAACGTCAAAAGCTGCATTTGCTTGCCGTCCGCGAGCAGATCGATCTCGCACATGCCGTCGTGGATGCGAAGCGTATGGCCGAGCACTTCGATCCGCCGGCGGTCGAAGCCGAGCAGCAGCGAGCCGCAGGGCATCGGGCGCGGATAAGGCCGGGCGTAGTTTTCTGCTGCCATCTCCACGTATTCGCGGTACCAGGGATCATCGGAAAGCGAGCCGTAGTGCGAGGGAATTTCCTTGAGCCTCGAGAAAAGACTCTCGAAAGTGCCGATCTTTTCTTTATTGTTTTCCGCGATGCGAATGTCCCACACGTTGTTATGTCCGAAGTGAATGACGATCGCGTCGGGCCGGGTCGTGACGACGGCGCCGAGCTTGCCGTTGCCGAGCAGCGCGCCCTCGAAAAACGTCGCGGCCGGACGGTCGTAGCGGATGCCGTGGGCGGCTGCCCTTTCCATGACGTTCAAGCGAAGCCCCCCCATTGCATGTTTCATGCTTTGCTTACGCGGTTTCACAAGCCCGCCTCCCCCTCGAATTCCTTTTTCGGGCATGACGAGCCAGACCTTCCGGCTTTAGGGCCAGAAGGCCTGTGCTGCGCGTTCCTATGCCGGCCGGCTCGTGCTTATTTCGCGGCCTTGTCGTACGCTTGCTGCAGGATTTCCAGGTAGCGGTCCAGCTTCAGGTCCTTCAAGCCTTTCACGTAGCTGTCCCAGTCTTTGTTCAGGTCGAGGTTGCCCGTGATGAATTGAAGCTCGCTGCGCTCGATGTAGTTCTTCAAGTTCGTTTGCAGGATGCTGGCTTCGTCGGTGAGCGTAGGATCGATCCACAGCGACCAGAGCGGGAACAGCTCCTTCGGCTCGTGGCCTTGATACTCGAGGGTCGCTTGGTACAGTCTGCGCTCATAGCCGGCCGAATCGTAGATGTCCGTCGCCGAGACGAAGCTGTCGCGGTATTCCTTCGGTTGGTAGAAGTGGGCGACGCCGCTCCAGCCCGCATTGCGCGGCGCTTCGCCTTCGGTCGCCGGAATCGGCTTGAATTGCGCCTTGATGCTCTCGTCCAGGGCCACGTCGTCCGGGCCCGGCTTCTCCCAGTCGATGCCTTCCATGCCGGATGCGCCGTTCGTCTGGCCTTCCGGCGTGAACATATAGTCGACCATTTTGATCAGCGCGACTTGCGCTTCTTTGCTGGCCTTGTTCGTGATGACGAACTTGGCGCCCGGGTCGACGCCGCCGCCGTCATGCGTCGCGAACGATGCGTGCGGACCGGTCAGCGGAGGCAGTGCGTCATAGTCGGCGGAGAAACGGTTGCCTTTGTCGATGTTGACGAAGATAGCGGGGTGCATGCCCGCGCCTGCGCCGAGAATTTGCGCGTCGCCGTTTTCGCCGATCTTCTTGAACGCTTCGGCGTTTTGCGTGAAGGCGCCCGGATCGATCAGCTTCTCGTCGTACAGCGACTTGATGTACGCGAGGCCTTCCTTCCATTCCGGCGTGACGGCGGCGGAGACGACCTTGCCGTCCTTCAGGTTCAGGTAGTTGCGGTCGTCGTCGTAGACGAAGCCGTTCATCAGGTAAGGCACGACGCGAACGCCGAAGTCTTCGATGGAACCGCTAAGCGGCACTTCGTCTTGCTTGCCGTTGCCGTTCGGGTCCTTCGTCTTGAACGCTTCGAGCATCGCTTTGAATTCTTCGGTCGTCTTCGGCGGCTCGATTCCGAGCTGCTTCATCCACTTGGTGTTGACCCACATCTTGTTCGGGTACGAGCAGTGGAAGCATTGCGTGTAGGATACGAGGCCGTAAATGTTGCCGTCCGGCGCCGTGATGTATTGCTTCAGGTCGGGATGCGCTTCCATCGCCGCCTTGATGTTCGGGCCGTATTGGTCGATCAGGTCGTTCAGCGGGACGATGACGCCCTGCTTGCCGTACTTGAGCAGATCGGCTTGCGAGAAATGATCGATGTAGGAAGGCAGGATGTAGGCGTCGGGATAGTCGCCGCTCGCGAGCGAGATCTGGCGTTTTTCCTTCGCGCCGTCGGACGGGTTAAGCTGCCAGTCGAACTTGATGTTGAATTTATCCTCGATAAACTTGGAAAATTTGTTCGTCGTAAGATCGATATTGGACTCCTGGATCGAGAATACCTTGATCGGCACCGGCGCGGCGGACGCCGAAGCGCTTCCCGATGCGGCGGCGGAAGAAGTCGAGGCGCCGCTAGACGAGGCGGGCGAATTTTCGTTTTTGGCGCAGGCCGCCAGTGCCATGCTGAGGGCGATGACGATCGCCAGCAGACTTACGATTCTCTTTTTCAATTGGGTCGCTCCCTTTTCTTGGATAGTTGCAGGCTAAGTTTGCGGCAGCGTGCTACATACGCATCCCCCCCTCTCACATTCGCCGCCGGACGGCGTTATCCCTTCACGGAGCCGACCAGCATGCCCTGTACGAAATACCGCTGCACGAACGGATAAATAATGAGCACGGGCAGCGTCGCCACCACGATCAGCGAATACTTGAGCAGCTCGGACAGCTGCTGCCGCTCGACCATTTTCATCGCGTCCATCATGCCGGAGCTGTTGTTCTGGATGATGATGCTGCGCAGCACGAGCTGCAGCGGGAACAGGTTCGCGGACTTCAGGTAGATCAGCGCGTCGAAGTAAGCATTCCACTGACCGACGGCATACATGAGCACCAGGACGGCAAGAATCGGCTTGGAGAGCGGGATGACGACGCTGCGCATGAAGCGCAGGTCGCTGCAGCCGTCGATCTCGGCGGCTTCGGCGAGTTCATCGGGTATCGAAGCTTGGAAAAACGTGCGGGCGATGATGACCTGCCACACCCAGATCGCGTTCGGGATGAGCAGCGCCCACCGGGTATCGATCAGATGCAGCGACTTGACGACCATGTAGGTCGGGATCAGGCCGCCGCTGAAAATCATCGTAAAGGTGACGATCATCATGAGGGCATTGCGTCCGAAAAACGTTTTGCGCGACAGCGGGTAGGCGATCATCACTGTCAGCGCGACGCTGATCAGCGTGCCGGCCGCCGTGTAGAAGATCGAATTGCCGTACCCGGTCAAGATGGCGGGCGTGTTGAACAGCGTCTCGAAGCCTTTGAAGGAAATGTCCACCGGCCACAGGAAGACGCGTCCGGACGTGACGGCGGCGGGGCTGCTGATCGAACTGCTGAGGATGTAAATGAGCGGATACAGGACGGCGATCAGAACGATCGTGAGGATCGTATAGACGACGGCCATGAACAGACGGTCCCCGGTCGATTCCCGGATGGCCGTTCGCTTGGTTGCGGCTTGTGCCTGCATGTTCGAATCTCCTTTCTACCAGATGCTGCTGTTCGTCAGGCGCTTGGCGATGCCGTTGACCAGGAGCAGCAGGACCAGATTAATGACCGAGTTGAATAGTCCGACCGCGGTGGCGAAGCTGTAGTTGGCGTTCAGCAGGCCGATGCTGTAGACATAGGTCGCGATGATTTCCGAGGTCGACTGATTCAGCGGATTTTGAAGCAGATACACCTTTTCGAAGCCGATCGCCATGACGTTGCCGACGTTCAGGATCAGAATGACGACGATCGTGGGCAGGATGCCCGGCAGATCGACATGAACGATCTTCTGGAACCTGGACGCGCCGTCTACCTTGGCCGCCTCGTACAGCGTCGGATCGATGCCCGCCAGCGCCGCCAGGTAGATGACCGCCGAGTAGCCGGCCGTCTGCCAGATGTCGGACCAGACGTAGATCGAACGGAACATGCCGGGCTCGCCGAGGAAGTTGATCGAATCGAAGCCCAGGTGGTTCAAGGCGACATTGGCGAAGCCGAGTCTCGGCGCCAGGAACAGCATGATGATCGACACCATGACGACCGTCGAGATAAAGTAAGGCGCGAACGTCACGAGCTGCACGATGCGCTTGAATCGCCCGCTGCGGATCTCGTTCAGCATGAGCGCGAGCAGAATCGGGATCGGGAAGCCCGCCAGCAGCAGGTAGCCGCTCAGCAGGATCGTATTGCGGATCAGGTCCCAGAAGATCGGGTTGTCGAAAAAGAGCTTGAAGTTCCGCATCCCGACCCAGGGACTTCCCCAGATGCCTTTAATGACGTTGTAATCTTTGAAGGCGAGCACGGCGTTTGCCATCGGGTAATACTTGAAAATCAAAAAAGAACAAAAGCGGCGGCAGCACGACCAGGTACAGCTGCCAATGTTTCTTGAAGCTTTTCCTGGCTTCGAGCGTCCGGCTCCTTTTCGTCCGCTTGCGGATCGGCTGCGGCTGCGCGTTGCCTTCCCATGCGATTTCTCCATCCATCTTGGACGATCCCCTCCTATCGTTCCCTAGCGCCGATTTGTCTTGGCAGCGCTTTCTACAGGTCCGATGATAGCGCATCCAAATCGCCCTTCGGTAGGTACAAATCGGTATTTCTACGTACCAAAAACCCGATTTCGGGGAGCCGATTCGCCTTAGAACGGCCCATTTTCCGCGACGGGACGCAGGGACGGCCCATTGGAGAAGGGTACGGTCGATCGGGACGCGCCGGAGCGGGAATTCGGCTTGGATAAGGCGCGTTTCGCTGCAAAGCGCAAAAAAAACGTCAAGGGAATCCCCCCTGACGTTCATTAAAAAAAAAGAAAAACAAAATCAATCGAAAGACTGCCTGTACGCGCTCGGCGATACGCCCGATACCCGCTTGAACGCCCGCCGGAACGAATGCGAGCTGTTGTAGCCGACCTTGTACGCGATCTCGTCGATCGTGACGCTCCGGTCCCGCAGCAGCTCGGCCGCGCGATCCATGCGGATTTTTTCCAGATAGTCGGACAAGTTGGTGCCGGTGACGTCCTTGAAAAGCTGCGAAATATATTTCTCCGGACGCTCCACCTGTTCGGCGACCTTGTTAAGCGTCAGCTCGGCATCCGAATACTTCTCGGCGATGTACTTCTTGATCTCCTCTACCGTCTTGTGATGCAGATCATTCTTCTTCGCGGCCACGACGCCGCACAGCGTGTCGGTGATTTGGCCGATCTCTTCGCGGACCGCCTCGAGCGAATCCGATTCCTGGATGGCGAGCGTCCGGTTTTTGACCGCTTCGAACGATTCGGCGGATTGAAACGTCTTCTGATCGAGCACTTTTAGCAGCGTTCCTTTTAATTCGCCGATCAGTTGCCGCTTCATGTCCGGGGATAGCTCGCGGCTCTCGGCGTTGCGCGCCAGCAGCTCCTCCACCATCCGCCGCGCCTCTTCCCGCTCCCCCGCCCGGATCGTGCCGATCAGCCGAAGCTCCGTTTCCAGCGGATAATAATAGGTCGCGCTCTCGGAGCGGATGTCGCGATGCCATAAAATGTCCTTGCGAACGGCATAATCCGCATACTCGAGCGTCTCCCGCGCCTGCTCGCACGAACGGCTGACCTCCAGCGCCGTGGCGAAACGCTCGCCGAACGCGGCGGTGACGGAAATTTTGTACTCGTCGAACAAGCGAACGGACAGCGGCCGCAGCAGACGCTCGATCTCGCGTTCCCCGGCTTCTTCTTCCGGCTGCTCGGGCGAACAGCCGAACAGCGCGGCCACCCGGTCCGAACCCAAATCCGTCATTTGCAGGTCGGGGAACAGATCCCGCAGATTCTGCTTGACGAGCAGGCGCGCGGCGTTCAATTCGTTCAAAATCTCGACTGTGTCGATGCCCGCGTACCCTTCGATACGCAGGATGCCGACCGCGCCCGACGCGAAGCCGAACCCAAGACCGGCTTGCTCCGCAGCGGCCTCGGCCTCGTCGCGCGTCTGGAATTCGCCCGCGAGCAGCCGCTTCAAATAGGCGTCCTGCACGAGCGGGAGCTGCCGGTCGAGCTCGCTTTGCAGCCATTTGTTGTTGGTCAGCATATTGGCGACGTTGCCATGCAAAAATTCGTAGGCATTGCCGAGCGTAGGCTGATCCTTGGCGAACTGGTCGCGAAAAACGCCGAGCAGCCGGTTGATCGGGGCGCTGTTCCGGTACGACAGGACGATGCCCGCCAGCAGCCCGACGACAAGCGCGATCGCCGTGACCGTCCAGCTGATGAATTTGATATGGTTCGCGTTTTCCATCAGTACGGCGCGTGGAATGCCCGCGCGATACGTCCATCCCGTCTTGTCCGACTGGATGGCGATAACGAGGTCGTCGCCGTAAAACTGGTTTTGGCGGTCCGCGCGCAGGCCGTCCGGTCCGTTCAGCTCGGCGATCTCCTTTTCCTCGATGCCCTGGCGGCTGATCGTCTTGCCTTCGCGGTCGCTGATGTACGTCCATCCGCCGTAGCGTTCCTTCACCCCCGCGAGCAGGCGCTGGATCGTCTTCTCGTCGATGATGACGACGACGGTCGCCGGCGAGACGTCGACGAAGCTGTCCAATGGAAGCGATTGCATATATGAAATGACGGACGTTTGCCCGTCGCCGTCCTCGAACGGGCTGAGCGGCAAAATCTCCCGGCTGTGCGGCTTGTTCAATATCGTATTGCGCCAGTCGTCCATCGTCATATTGCGATAATGCGCCGTCTCGTAATAATGCTCGGGACGGAAATAAGCGGACCCCGGCGTCAAAACGACGTTATAGTTGCGCAGATAAATGTAATAGTTGCGCAGAAAGTCATTGGTTTGTCCGAAAACCATCACATTCCGCAGTACGTTCCAAATGCTGTACAAATTGACGTCGCCGTCGCTCTTTTTCTCGTTCATCAGCACGAACAGATCCTGGTTCAGCGCGAGCTGCCGGGTGAACCCCTCGACCTCGGCCATTCTGCGCTCCAGCAGCTGCTGCGCATTCTGCAGCTGGGTGACGCCGTTCTCGATCGAGATCGTCTGCGTGACTTCGATCGATGTCCGGTAGGACATGTAACCCGCGATGCTGGGCAGGATCAGGATGACGAGATAGGAGAGCAGAAAGTTCCGGTAGATCCTCGAATGCTTCGGCAACGTCCGACCCCCCCTTTTCTAGTAGCACCATTATACACGAAAGACAACTACCGGTCCGCCATCGTCGGCAGCCCCGTAGTTGTCGCAGCTTTGCGTCCTATGATCAGGTTCGGTTCGCCGACGACGCGATCAGTTCGGCGTTCAGGTCTGCCGTCTCGCCGGCCCGCAGGTTCAAGCGTTTCTCGCGGTTCCCGTACCGCAGCGCAGCCCGCAGCGGAGAACCGGCGCGGATCGTCGCCTTCGTCAGCGCGCCGTCCGACCAGGCGAGGTCAACCTCGGCGTTGCCTCTCGCCTTTAGCCCCCCGGATGCTGCCGGTATGCCAGCTGGCGGGGAGCGCGGGCAGCAGATGAATGACGCCCCCCATGGCTTTGCATCAGCATCTCCGCGAAGGCGGACGTCCCGCCGAAGTTGCCGTCGGCGACGAATATGTTGCTCTCCGCTCCCGCGATGCCGGCCTTGGAGTAGGTCAGCAAATTGTCGAAGCAGAGCCGCCCGACGAGATAGGACAGCTGGCGCAGCGCCAGCTCCCCTTCGCCAAGCCGGGCGAAGCCGCCCGCGAACAGCGCGAGCGTGAACTCGACGTCCTCGAGCTCGGCCGCGTCCATCCGGTTGGCGAGCGTACGCTTCGCCGCTTCGGCCAGCTCCGGCGTGTCGCGCGGCGTCACTTGGGCGCCAGGGTAAAGCGCATGCAGATGCGATACGTGCCTGTGGTCCGGCTGCGCCTCGCCGTAGTCCTCCAGCCATTCTTGCAGTTGCCCGCCCGCGCCGATCTGCAGCGGCGGCAGCAGGCGAATCGCCTCGCGCAGCTTCAATCGGAAGTCTTCGTCCGTACCCAGCCGCTCGGCCGCGTCCAGGCAAAACGCGAACAGATCTCGCACGAGTACCTGATCGAGCGTGGCGCCCATCGACAGCGCGTAGCTGCGGTCGCGGCTTTCCCCGACGTAAAAGCTGTTTTCCGGCGAATTGGAAGGCCCGGTCACGAGCCGGCCGGTGTCCGGGTGGACGCTCATGTAGTCCAGGAAAAACAGCGCCGACTCCTTGAGCACCGGATACGCGGTCTTCCGCAGGAACGCTTCGTCAAGTCCGTATTCGTAATGAACGCGAAGCTGCTCGGCCAGCCACAGCCCGCCCGTCACGTTCAGCCCCCACGAATAATGCCAGCCCGGCGCGGTAAAGCCCCAAGCGTTGGAAAACACATGCGCTACCCATCCGGGCGCGCCGTAGAAGTCGCGAGCAGTCCGCCGCCCCGCTTCGGCCAAACGCTCCACGTAGCGCAGGAGCGGCATATGACATTCGGCCAGGTTGGCCGCCTCGGTCGGGAAGTAGTTCATCTCCGTGTTGATATCGAGATGATAATCGCAGCTCCAGGCCATGCGATTCGCCTCGCCGTCGTTCCAGATGCCCTGCAGGTGGAGCGGCAGCGCCGAATCCTCGCGCGAGCCGGCGATCGTCAGATAGCGTCCGTATTGGAAAAACAGCGCGAACAGGCCGGGATCGTCGCTTCCTTCGCGCAAACGGCTCATCCGCGCGTCGGTCGGCAGCCGAACGCCTTCCGGCGCCTCGCCAAGCGAGACGCCCACGCGGCCGAACAGCTTCCTGTAGTCCGCGATATGATCCTCGCGCACCTTCGCATACCCCTTCGCCGCCGCCCGTTCGACCGCAATCGCGCATTCGGCGCGCCAGTCCTCGCCCGCCCTGCCGTAATCCGTGCTTGCGGCGACGTAGATCCACGCCTCGTCCGCCCCTTCGACGACCAGCCGACCGCCTTGCGCCGTAATCCGCCCGCCGCGCGCAACGACCCGGACGCGTCCTTCGGCCCGCACGCCGCACTGTCCGTCGCTGTGCATCGTCTCGGTCGCCCGGCCGGAGAACGACAGGACGCCGGATGCGGCATCCGCCGACGAAGCGAAGCGGTCCGTGCGGCCCTCTAGCGCCAGCGCGAACGATACGCCGCCAGGCCCGGCGCTGGCCAGACTGCCTGCGATGACGCCGTCCGCATGGCTGGCCAGCGCTTCGCGGCGGATGCCGGTCCGATCCTCGCAGGCAAACGCGTACAGCGCCGTCTCCAGATCGAGCTCCCGCTTGAAGGCGCCGACGATCGCATCCGTGAACGTTACGATCAGATCGCACATCGGCATATTCGTGCCGAAATTCCCTTTTTCCGATTGGAGCAGCTCCGCGGCGCGTTCCTCGCCTGCGGCATAGTCGCCCCGCCAGAACGCGCCTCTGAGCGCTTCGAGATCGGCCTTGTTCCGCGGCGCGAACGGCGTCTCTTCCGGCTTGCCCGACCAATAGGTGACTTCGGTCAAGCTCCAAACCTCGCGCGCGGCGTCTCCGTAAATAACGGCGCCCATTTTTCCGTTGCCGAGCGGCAAGCCTTGCTTCCAGCCGTCCGCGCCCTTGTCGTACCACAGCTTCGTATCGCTCATATCCGTTCACCCTTCGCGTTTCGATCGCTTGCGCCGATGGCTTTGTTGCGATTTCATTTGTTTGATCGTCCGCAGTCAGCAGCGAACGCTTTTCATATCGTCATCGATATCGTACCATGAGAGGAGCGTTTCGTATTTGTTAGCGCATCCACTAATTTGACGATTCATCCGGTCATTTTCTAACGCATGGAGGTTTCAGTTATGAGAAAGCTGTCCGAAATGACGCCTTACCTCGGCGATCTGATGCCTTACGTCTATGACGGCAGCGCGAACGAAGGGCTTCGGGTTTGCAGCGTGTACGCGATGCATCTGTTTCCGGAGGGCGGAGCGGAGATGGAGATCGAAGGCGCGCGATATCCGCTCGACAAGCGGGCGCTCGTTTTTTTTGCGTCCCGGCCAGCCGCATGCGTTTCATATCTCGCCGGAGCGACCGCTCGCCTCCTTCAATTTTTACTTCGACCTGTGGGATGCCAAAAATCCGGTTTCGCTCAATCGCATTTTTATTTATGCGCCCGAGCCCTTCCGGCTCGACGCCGTCTCCGTCGCCGGTCCCTGCGCCGAGCTGGACGCCCTTCCCGGCGTGTCGTCGCTCCAGGACGAGCCGCAGCTGTATGAGGAGCTGCTGCGCATCGTCGGGGCACACGAACAATCCCGCTACTACCGCAGCGAGATTTTGAACAGCATGATGTACGCGTGGATGCTGAACTGGTACAACGCACGCCATACGCGGCGCCCGAGCGATTACCGGATCGTAAAGCTGCTGGAGCGTCTCGAACGCGACCCCGGCCGTCGCGAGCGCGTCGGCGAATGGTGGGAGATGTGCGGACTGAGCCGCACGTATTTTCACGAGCTGTTCCTTCGGGAAACGGGGTTCACCCCCAAAGCCTACCAGCATCGTCTTCGCATGCGGAGAGCGGCGATACTGCTGCGGGAGAGCGACCTTACGATCACCGCCGTCGCGGACAAGCTCGGTTACCCGTCGATTCATCCGTTTACGCGCCACTTCGGCGCTTACTACGGCCTCAGTCCGATGCAGTACCGCCGTCGCCCGGCGAGTCCGACAGGCGCGCCGCCCGCCGATCCTTCGCCCTCCCCATAAGCGCGCGCACGACGTCCGCGTCGGCCGATCGCGAACCGATCGGGCCGTGATATACCCGCCCCTTGCGCTCGCCGTGGAAGTCCGAACCGCCGGTCGCGACGACGCCGTAGCGCGCCGCCATGTCCGCATAACGCCGTTCGTCCTCGGCCGTGTGGTCCGAATGGTACGCCTCGACGCCGTCCGCGACGCCGTCACGCAGCAGCGCTTCTACGGTGTCGTCCGCCCCGTACAGTCCGGGATGGGCGACGACCGCTGCGCCTCCGGCTTCGTGGATCCAGGCGATCGCCTCGGCCGGCGCGATCCGCGGGGGCAGCACGTAAGCCGGCTTGCCTTCGGCCAGATAGCGGTCGAACGCCTCCTGCAGCGAACTTACCGCCCCCATCCTCACCAGCGCTTCGGCGATGTGGGGCCTGCCGACCGTCTCGTCCGGTCCTCGATCCCTTCCCGCCGCGTCCAGCACGGCTTCCCAGGACAGTCGCACCCCAAGCTCGTTCAGCCTGGCGACGATCAGTTCGTTGCGCGAATCGCGCACCCGCCGCTGGGAAGCGAGCCTCGCCAAAAATACCGGATCGCGGTCGTCGGCGAAATAGCCGAGAATGTGGATATCCTGGCCGTCATGGGCAGTGCTTATCTCAACGCCCGGCACGACTTCGACGCCGTACGTCCTGGCGGCTTGGCGCGCTTCGTCGAGCCCGGCTACCGTATCGTGATCCGTGATGCCGATGGCGGCGAGGCCCGCCTCCGCCGCCATGCGGACGTTGTCGGACGGCTTGTGAAGACCGTCCGACGCGGTCGTGTGGGTATGCAGGTCCGCTCTGTTCAAGCTTGAATCCCCCTTAAGTAATCTAGCAGCGCAGCGCCAGCGATCGGCAGGTCCGACGACTGCTGGCGAACGGCGTAGAACTGCCGGCGAAACGACACGCCGCTTATCTTCACCGGCGCGAGCAGCGAGAGCGCCGTCTCATGTCGGATCGTCCATACCGATACGAAGGACAGTCCAAGTCCCGCCTCGACGGCCGACTTCACGGCGCCCGTGCTCCCGAAGTCGCTCACGACCCGCAGATCGGAAGGCTGCGCGCCATGCCGGAGAAGCTCCTCCTCCATGACCTGCCTCGTGCCGGAACCCGTCTCGCGCAGCACCATCGGCTCCTTCAGCACTTCTTCGAGCCCGACCTCGCCGCGCGCCGCGAACGGATGACCCGCGGGTGCGACGAGCACGAGTTCGTCGTTCATGACGGGCTCGGCGAGCAGGCCCGGCCCTTCCGCGCGTCCCTCGACCAGCCCGAAGGCGAGGCCGTGGTTTTCGATCTCCTCGATAATCTCTGACGTATTGATGATCCGCATGCTCAGCGACAGCCCGGGATACCGCTTCAAAAATGGGGCGAGCAGCCTCGGCAGCACGTATTCGCCGATCGTCAGGCTGGCGGCGAACTTCAGCCGCCCCTTGAGCTGTTCGGCATGCGCGGCCATGATCGCGTCGGTCTCCCGCATCAGCTCCATCGCCTTGCGCGCTTGCGGCAGCAGCGCGCGTCCCGCATCGGTCAGCTCCAGCTTCTTCGCGGACCGCTGGAACAGCTTCGCCCCGAACCGCTCCTCTAGCGCTTGAATCTGCATCGTCACCGCGGGCTGCGTCATATGCAGCGTCTGGGCGGCTGCGGAAAAGCTCCCCCTTTCCGCCACGGCGTAAAAGGTGTGGAGTTGATGCACGTTCAGCGCCATAGGATCGTATTCCTGCCTTCCGGACATTTTAAAGCATTATAACACAATCGGACGCCGTGATCTTCGCGTCTTCGGCCAGCGGCATTTTCGATGCAAAAAAAAGCATGCCGCGCGGCATGCTTTAATATGAATAGGTTTAGCGACGCTTGCGGTTGTTCTTGATCAGCGTCATGCGACGCGAATGCCGCAGCCAGGAATAGTACGTCTTCAGATCGCGCAGCTCCATCGTCTCCGACATTCGGCCGAGGAAGGTCACGACGATCATCTTGTGGAGCGGATTGCCGATCAGATCCACTTCCTTGTCAGAGACGGCGAACTCCGCCACGAACACGAGGTCGTCGTCGATCGTGTAGACATCCTCTTCGTTGCGATAGTAAGATACGACGCGGCCTTCTTTCAGACACTGCCACAAAAACTCGGCGATATCGGAAAATCCCGTTTTTTCGGATTCGACGCGGTCGGTCCAACGAACGCGAGCATGATTCGTAATGATGATGTCCGCGACTTTCTTATCCCCAAGCTCAACGAAAAAAGGCTCGTACGTGCTCCAACGCTCCGTTTGCTTGTCTTTCACGGGACTTCCCTCCCTCGATCGCATGAGCCAAAAGACCTATAAAGGGTAAAAGATGCTAGGCATATATATACATTCTATCGCAATTATTCCCGTACATTCAACATTAAAAAAAAATAGATTCCATACTTTACAATTATTTTATGTTCGCGCTCCCAAAACGACGAATATAAAAAAAGAGCGCCGCCCCGTCGCCGGCGCGGCGCTCCAATCGCTTGCCACTCGCTTAGAGCCCGTAAAACCGGGTCTTGTCCGGCACGTTGCTCTCGTACTCGGTCTTGATCTCGCCACGGAAGGATCGCTCGATCTTGCGGACGTAGGGCAGCCGCTGCATGTTGCGGACCGTGTCCTCCGAGGTATCCGCGTCCATGTAAAGGACGGCGTAATTCATCTTCCGTGACATATAATGCAGGCTCCCGTACTTGTCCAGCGCGCGCGCCGCCTTCCAATCGCTGAACCATACGATGTAGCCGATCCGTTCGGCGAACATGTCGCTCCTCCGTTCCGCAAGCCGGCCGAAGCCGGCGTCGTGATTATCCGCAGCCCCCGCTGCCGCAGGAGCAGCTGCCGCCGCTGCCGCAGCCCGATGCCTTGGGATTCGGATCGTTGTCCGGCACCTTGATCGTCTCGGACACCGAATGCGCGATCAGCAGCGACACTTCGTGAAGCAGCAGGTCGACCGCGCGCTCCGCTTCCTTGAAGCGGCGAACCGCCTCGATCTCCTCGAGCTTCGCCTCGGCTTCGTACAGTTTGTCCAGCGCCTCGTTGTAATCCGGATGAAAGCGGCCGAAGCGCTCGCACTCGCTGAACTTGTCCTTGGCCTTTAGAAACTCGCGTATGCGTACCTGCGCTTCGCCGCTGCCCGCCACGGAACGCTTCCAGTATACGTAATCCTCCGTCAGAGCGGAGTGCTTTATCAAATCTCCCAGCTCGAAGGCGCGTGCCGCGATCGCCGTCAGGTCAACCGCGGGATCCGGCGAATATCCGACGGACGCCTCCGCCGCAGGGAGGGATTTAACCATGGTCAAGATTGAACCACCTTCCCCTCATGCGCTTGGGATACATGGTCTATCATATCACATATTCGCGGCGTGGGGTCAAGTGATCGGCCGTGAAGCGTCGATGCGCGCCGCTTCGGGAAGCAAAATCATGAGCGCGCCGATCTCCGCGGCTTCGAGCGCGACCGGATGCTCGGCGAGCGCCGGTCTGCAGCTGACGGCCTCCCGGACGAACGGCCTGCCCCAGACGCGCCAGCCGCCCGTGTCGGCAGGCATGACGCGTTCCGGCGCGAAATCGATCCATCCGCTCTTCCTGCTGAGCCGCAATCCGGCACGCCAGGCGATCGCCCGTTCCACGATCTCTTTGCGCGTGGAAACGTGATAGGCCGCCGGCTGCCGGAGCCAGCCGGACGGCACGCGTTCGGCGCCGGGATAAAGCTTGAGCGAGAGGACGGGCGGTTTTGCGTCCCAGGCGCGCGACTGGGACGCTTCGCGTTCAAGGCCTGCCACGGCGGCATCCCCGAGGAAATCGTCGTCAGACGCCGCCTCGGGGCGCTCGCCGACGCGGTCGCCGGCATGCGGCCCGCCGGCGACCGCGTCAGGAGACGCCCCCCTCCGGCGGGAGCGCCGCGTCGCGCTGCGAATCACGCCGTCCTGCCGGAGGCGCCTGCGCGGCAACAAACCAGTCGCGCAGCGCGATGTCCACCGCGTCCGGCAGCGGCGCGCCCGAGCCGCGCTCGAGCATCGCGCGCGCCTGCGCGTAGCCCGTCCCGCCCGCAAGCGCCCGGCGGCAAGCGTCCGCGTCGATCCGATACACGGCCACCACGTCCTCGGACAGGCGGCGCGCCAGCAGTTCGAGCTCCCACCTTGCGCCGGGCGGCGCCTCCGGCGGCACGATCGCTTCGAGATCGGGCATGAGCTCGTAACGGTCGTAACCGTCCCCGGGTGCCGCCGGCCGCCCGGGATACGGCTCGATGGTCCACCGGAGCGCGGCGCCTTCTTCGCAGCTCGCCGTCTCCATCCAGCCGGCCGCACGCAGGAAACGGATCCAAGCTGCCGCCGCCCCGGCCGCTTCCTGCGTGGGCAGCGCCTTAATCACATCCGCCTCCAAGTGCCAGCGCATCGGCGCCAGATCGCGCAGCGATTCCGCGGCCAGCCATGCGCCTGGCTCGTCCGCCCCGAGCAGGCAGTCCGTCGCAAGCCCGAGCAGCCGAAGCTCCGCTTCGGCGGCCGGGAGCGCCAGCCATGCCTTCGCACCCTCGTTCGGCTCCGCGGCGACCGCCTGGCCGCGCCGTCTCAGCATGCCGACGGCGCGGCCCAAACGGAGCGCGAATACGGCGGAGGCGGGCAGCGCCTCCCAGGCTTCCGATACGTTCTGCGGCGGGATGTCTTCGGAAGCGAGGCGCATCGCGGCCGCGAGCCGGGCCGCGTCCTGCTTTCGCGGCGCCCCCCTTGGCCGTCAGCTGCAGACCCGATCTTCGAATGACGGACCATGCGGCGATCAGCTCGTGGGACAAGGGCGATGCGGCGGCGCCGCATCCGTCCGTCCACGTCGCCTCGGGGAGCGGTTCGGCGCGCAGCGGAAGCAGCAGTCTGCGCCATACGGCGCACATGTCCGACGGCACGAGCAGCAGCCGGTCGCCCCATGGCCGGTCGATCGCGAACAATATGCCGTCGCGCCGCAGCAGCTGGACGGCAAGCCGCAGCTCGGCCCCCCGTCCAGCCGAACGGCGGCCTGCCGCCTTCAGGCGCGAGCTTCGCCTCCGCGAACGGCGCGGGACCGAAGCGCTTGACGATCAGCGCGAGCGTATCCCGCGCGAGCGGCGGCGCCTGCTCGGCCCATTCGGCCGCGCGGGACGGATCCGCCAGCGCATCCGCGAGGCTGCCGCCCTCCGCCAGCCGTCCGGCCGTCCAGGGACCTTCCCGCAACCAGCTTAGCGCGTCTTCGGGCAGCTCGCAGACGATCTCCCGCGTGTTCATCGCGCGCGTTCAGCGGCCGGCCGCCCGGCCGCGCTCCCGTCTTCCGCCCAGCGCCGCACCTCGTAGCGGTATCCTTGCTGCACGAGAAACCGCTGCCTGCGGCGCGCGTATTCGACCTCGTCCGTATGCTCGCTGACCAGCGAGTAGAACGCGGCGCCTCCCCCCGTTCGCCTTGGGGCGAAGAATACGCCCGAGGCGCTGGGCCTCCTCCTGCCTGGACCCGAAGCTGCCGGAGATTTGGACCGCCACCGCGGCATCCGGCAGATCGACCGCGAAGTTCGCGACCTTGGACAGCGCCAGCGCGCGCAGCTCGCCGCGATTGAAGCGGTCAAACAGCGCTTGCCGTTCGCCGTGCGGCATGTCGCCAGTCACGAGCGGCAGCCCCAGCTCCCTGGACACGCGGCGAAGCTGGTCGAGATATTGACCGATCACGAGCGCCTGCTCGCCCTCGTGACGCGCCAGCAGCGCGCGTACGACGTCGGCCTTGCGCGGGTTTTCGCCCGCGATCCGGCTGCGGAGGCGCGCCGGAGCTGCCGCATATCGTTCGGCGCAGCCGGGCTCAAGCGGCACGCGCACCTCGCTGCAGGCGGCTTCCGCGATCCAGCCGGCCTCCTCCAGGCTTTTCCACGGCGCCTCGTATGCCTTCGGGCCGACCAGCGCGAAGACGTCGCCCTCCCGGCCGTCCTCGCGCACGAGCGTAGCCGTCAGCCCAAGCCGGCGCGTCGCCTGCAGCTCGGCGGTCAGACGAAAGACGGGCGCCGGCAGCAGATGCACCTCGTCGTAGATGATGAGCCCCCCAGTTGCGGTCTTGGAACAGCTGCCAGTGCGCGTTGCTTCCGCGCTCGCCGCCTCGGGCGGTCAGCACCTGGTAAGTGGCCACCGTCACGGGACGTACTTCCTTGCGGTCTCCGGTATAGGCGCCGATCTGGTCGTCCCCGAGCGTCGTCGCCCGTCGCAGCTCGCGCATCCACTGAGTGACCGACACCGTGTTCGGCGTCAGGATCAACGTCTCGCAGCCGAGGCGCGCGAGCGCGCCGATGCCCACCCACGTCTTGCCGGCGCCGCAGGGCAGCACGACGACGCCGCTGCCGCCCGCGACGGCCTGGGAGGACGCGCCGACGACGGCAGCGCCTGCGGGGGCATCGCCTGCGGGGGCATCGCCGCCAGCCGCAGCGGCGCCGGCATCGCCGGCAGATGCCTGGCCTGCGTTGCCGGCCGCGCCTTGCCCGTCGCCGAGCAGCGCATCCAAGGCCGCCTGCTGATAGTCTCGCAGCCCGGCCGCCGCGCCGCTGCCGCGCAGCGACACGGGCAGCGGCTCGCCGCTGCGGTAGCCGGCCTCGTCGATGACCGGGTACCCGGCGAGCGCCAGCTCGCGCTTGAGCCAGCCCCTGGCATCGGAGCGCACGGCCGCGTAATGGCCCTCCGCGGACGGAAGCAGCCAGCCGGACACCGACTTGATTTCGGCGACGGCCGCAAGCAGCGCCGGCTCCTTTGCATGCAGGCGGAGCTCTCCGTCATGCACGCCAAGCCTCAGCTGCCCGTAGCGGGTGAACTGCGCCGCGAGATCCCGCTCGAGCGCCGCGGGCACCCCGTATCTGGACAAGGTGCGCAGGCTTGTCAGGGCGCGGGCGGCGGTCCAGCCCGAAGCAGCCGCGTTCCAGACGGTGATCGGCGTTATGAGATACGTATGCAGGTGGCCGGGGCGCTTCTGAAGCTCCGCGATCGCGCGAAGCAGCGCCTGCGCTTCGACGAATCCCGGCAGCCGTTCGTCCAGCAGCAGCGTGCCGTCCGACCGGGCGATGATCGGAGCTGCCGTCTTGCGAGAGAGCGTCATAGGTCGGTCGCCTCCTTTTTATACCAAGGATGCCCCGATCTTCGCTTTTATAAGCGCCACCCCATACAGCAGACTCATTAATGCGATGAGCAAAATGAGATCGAACACAAGAGCCGTATACCGAAGAAAGAGATAGACCGCTCATTTCTACGAAGTACAAATAACAAACAAACTCGTGGGAATACGCGCCCCTACGAAGTAGCATAGCGGCACACAATACCGTTATCGTCTCCGGCAGCCGGCCGCCCGTACCGCTTATCGGCACCGGATGCCGTTATCGCCCCGCCTTTCGCTAACCCGAGCAAATTAGCGGCATGCGATGCCGTTATCGCCCCGGCCATTCGCCAGCCCGAGCAACTTAGCGGCACGCGGAGCCCTTACTGCCTCTCTCGTTTTCGCACCTAACTTAATAACCTTACTTTTGTAGCGCCTCCGTTCGCCGGCAGCAAACAAGCCGCCCCTTTTCGCATCGCGCGAAAAAGAGCGGCCTGCCCGTTTCAAAGAGATTTCGCATTTGTCTTACAAGACTGCGAAGACGGCGCCTTGGCGCCCTTTCGCCACCCTGCAAACTACGCTTGCGTCGCCTCCGCCGCCGCGTCGTCCGCCACCGCGATCAGCAGCTTGATCGCATGCCGCAGCGCGCGCTCGTCGATATCGAAGCCCGGATGGTGATGCGGCGCGGACGAACCGTCGGCGCGGCCGGCGCCGACGAAGAAAAAGCAGCCCGGCCTTTCCTTCAAATAATAGGAAAAGTCTTCGCCGGCCATGATGCGTTCGCACTCGCGCACCTCGCCTTCGCCATGCGCCTTTGCGGCGACGCGCAGGACGCGCGCCGCTTCGCGCGGGTCGTTGACGACGGGCGGATAGCCTTCGTAAAATTCGAACGTATAATCGACGCCGTGCATCGCGCAGACATGACGGATGATGTCGTCCATCCGGCTGCGCACGAGCTCTCGCACCCGTGGATCGAAGCTCCGCACCGTGCCGCTCAGCTTGCAGCTGTCCGCGATGACGTTGCGCGCGGTGCCGGCCTTGAATTGGCCGATCGACAGCACGGCCGCCTCGAGCGGATCGACGCTGCGCGAGACGACGGTCTGCAGGGCGACGACGAGATGCGCGCCCGCCACCAGGGCATCCTTCGCTTCGTGGGGCAATCCGCCGTGCCCCCCGCGGCCGCGGATCTCGATCTCGAACTCGTCCGGCTCGGCCATCAGCGGGCCGGGCCGGGTCGCGACCGTGCCGACGGGCAGCGGCGTCCATAGATGGATGCCGTATACGACGTCCACGCCATCCAGCGCGCCGTCCGCGATCATGCCGATCGCGCCCCCCGGGCAGCACTTCCTCGCCGGGCTGAAACAAGAAGACGCGCGTTCCCGCCGTTTCCTTTTGATGTTCCGCATAATGCTTGGCCGCCGCGAGCAGCTGCGCCGTGTGTCCGTCGTGCCCGCAGGCATGCATGACTCCCGGCACCTGCGACGCGTACGGGACGTCCTTGGCGTCCTGGATCGGCAGCGCATCGATGTCGGCGCGCAGGGCGACGGTTCTGCCGGGCAGCGCGCCCTTCAGCTTCGCGACGACCCCGGTCCCCGACACGCCGCGCCTGACCTCAAGCCCCCCACGATTCCAGCAGTTCGGCGATCATCGCCGCGGTATTCGTTTCCTTGAACGACAGTTCGGGATGCATGTGCAGATGCCTGCGCCATTCGACGGCTTGCCCATGCAGCGAATGCAATCGTTGTTCATCGATGCCCACAGCGTCCGCCTCCTCTACGTAGCTCTCCATTGTTTCCTGATTGTAACAGATCGGCGTCCGATCCGACACGCCGCCGACCCGTTCCGGGAGCCGCGGCAGGGCGGAAGAACGCTTGCAGAAGGTGTCCAAACCGTCTATGATGGAGGGTGGAAACAAGCCTTGCCGCATTTTTAAAGGAGGAACTTTGGATGTTAATCGAAAATACCGGATTGAACGGGACGCAAGTCGATCTGGCCACGCTGGACGAGTCGGCCGAAAAAGTGGGCTTCATCCGCTGGCAGTGGGAATATACGCGCGCTACATACGATCTGAAGCTTACCGACGCAGGCACGAACAGCGACTACTTCCTGCGCTTCAGCACGCGCGCGGTCGAAGGCCGGCTGGAAAATCCGGACGCGATCTTGGCGATCGAGGCGGTCTACATCGGACGCGCTACGTTCCCGCACGGCATGGAGTACGAATCGCCGGTGCCTCAGCCGATCCTCAACACCGCCACCTTGCGCCTGAACGAGCTCAGACAGCTGCTCGCTTGACGTTCCGGAGCGACAGACGATGAAGACCTCCGAAGGCTCGCGGGGCGCGCCAGACTTTCTGCTGATGATTTTGACGCTGGCGCTGGTCGGTTTCGGTCTGGTCATGGTTTTCAGCGCGAGCTCCAGCATGGCCGGGGCATCGGAGAAGTTCGGCAACGACGCGCTGTTCTTCACCAAACGACAGTTCATGTTCGCGGGACTCGGCACGTTTTTGATGCTCGTCATCATGAACGTGCCGTATGTCAAGTTCAAGAAGCTTTTTCTGCCGCTCATGCTGCTCACGATCGCGCTGCTGATCATGGTGCCGTTTTTCTCGGCGATCAACGGCGCGAGCAGCTGGATCCGGTTTGCGGGGGTCGGCATTCAGCCCACGGAGCTGGCCAAGCTCGCCGTGATCCTGTACCTGGCGGCGATCATTACGAAAAAGCAGGACAAGTTCCGCGAATTCAAGCGGGGCCTGCTTCCCGTCATGATCGTGGTCGGCTTTATCGTCGGACTGATCATTTTGCAGCCCGACTTCGGCTCGAGCGTCATCCTGATGCTGACGGCGACGATCATCATCATCGCGGGCGGCGCCAACCTGAAGCAGGTGCTGCTGTCCGGCGCCGTCCTCGGCGGCCTGGCCGCGCTTGTGCTCAGCATCTACTTCCTGGCCTCCGGCAATGACGGCGGTTACCGCATGGAGCGGATTACCGCTTATCGCGATCCGTTCTCGGATCCGCAAGGCAACGGCTTGCAGCTGCTTCGTTCGCTCGAGGCGTTCGGCCACGGCGGCTTCTGGGGCGCAGGACTTGGGAACAGCGTACAGAAGCTGTTTTACTTGCCCGAGGCCTACAACGACTTTATTTTTTCGGTCATCGCGGAGGAACTCGGCTTTTTCGGCGTGACGGTGTTTTTGATTTTTTACGTACTCTTCCTCTGGCGGGCGCTGATCGTCTCGCTGCGCTGTCCCGACATCTACGGCACGCTCGTCGGCGTCGGCCTCGTGTCGCTTATCGGCATTCAGGCGCTGATCAACATGGGCGGCGTCAGCAACGCGATACCGATGACGGGGGTCACGCTTCCGTTCATCAGCTACGGGGGCTCCTCGCTCTTGTCCCTGATGATCGGGATGGGCATCTTGCTCAGCATCTCCAGGGAATACAACCGGGCCTCGGTCCAGCGGTCCGAACCCCGCAAAAAAAAGCGCGTCGCTGCACGTATAAGCAGCAATGCGCTTTTTTTGTCGCCTTTATGTATGCGCCCCGTTCACTTGACCCGAACGGTGAGCGCCTCCTCTTGTTCTGCTCCGGCTTCGTCCTTGAAGGCGACGCCTTCCACCTTGACGTTCACTTCGACGACGCGAAGTCCCGTCATATTTTCCACGGCTTCCCGCACGTTCTCCTGAAGACGGCGGCCGACCTCCTGGATCGGGCTGCCGTACAGCACGACGATGCGCAGATCGATGGCGGCTTCCAGCTGGCCGACTTCGACGGATACGCCCTTCTGCGCGTTTTTGCCGCTCAGACGCTTGGCCAGGCCTTCGGACATCCCGCCGGACATCGCGGCGACGCCGGGCGTCTCCAGCGCGGCCAGGCCGGCGATCGTCGCGACGACGTCGTCGGAGATTCGTATGAGGCCTTCCTGCATTTGTTCCGTCATCCGCGGACCACGCTCCCGTTACGATATTTGACTACATTGTAATGGAAGATGAGGATGCGCGCAACCAATTGGGTATTGTACAAGTAGGGCCGCATTGGATATATTAAGAAATGCCGGTTCGTTACATATTTTTCCGACGCGAGGTGTCCCAGGTTGAAAAAGCTGTTTTTCCCGCTCTTGGCCGTCTTTTTCGTGCTAAGCGCCATCGCGCATTACGCGCACATGAACACCGTGTTCCAGTTCGTCGTCTCTGCCATCGCGGTCGTGTTCGTCGCCGGCTTCCTCGGCAAGTCGACCGAAGCGGTCTCCCATTACGCAGGGCAGCGGCTCGGCGGTTTTCTGAACGCCACGTTCGGCAATGCGGCGGAGCTCATCATCGCCATCTTCCTCGTCAAGGAAGGCCTGTTCGAGATGGTGAAGGCGAGCCTGACCGGCTCCATCATCGGCAATCTGCTGCTCGTTCTGGGCGCCAGCGCGTTCGCAGGCGGACTCAAGTTCAAGGAGCAGAAGTTCAACGTCCACTTGGCCGGGCAAAACGCTTCGCTGATGCTGCTCGGCGTGATTGCGCTGTTCGTGCCGGCGATCTTCGTCAAGACGGAGCATATCGGCGGTACCGACGCGTTCCGGATGAGCGAGATCGTCTCCGGCCTGCTCATCGTTGCCTATATCGGCTGGCTGATCTATTCGATGATCACGCACAAGAGCTTCCTGGAAGATCATGCGGACACGCAGGCGGCGCACGGGGAAGTGCCTACCTGGTCCAAGAGCCGCTCCATTCTGTTCCTGATCCTAGCTACGGTAATGGTCGCTTTCGTGAGCGAATGGCTGGTCGGCACGCTCCACACGTTTACGGCGGACTACGGCATGTCCGAGCTGTTCGTCGGCGCGTTTATCGTCGCCATCATCGGCAATGCGGCCGAGCATAGCGCGGCGATCATGCTCGCCATGAAAAACAAGATGGGCGCAGCCGTCGAGATCGCGGTCGGCAGCAGCCTGCAGATCGCCTTGTTCGTGGCGCCCGTCCTCGTCTTCGTCAGCTTGCTGTTCGCGGAGCAGATGGACCTGATCTTCACGACCGTCGAGATCGCGGCGATCGCCGTAGCGGCGCTGATCACGACATCGGTATCCCGCGACGGCTCCACGACCTGGTACGAAGGCAAGCTGCTGCTGATCGTCTATATCATGCTCGGCGTCGCTTTTTATTTCATCTGATCGCAGGAAGAAGAAAAGACCTTCGCTCGCGGCTTAGTGCCGCGAGCGAAGGTCTTTGTCGTGCGCGGGAACTTCAGGCCTCAAGCTCCGCCTTCTGCGCCAACGCTTCGTATAACAGCGCGAGATTGCGCTCCAATTGACTGATCAATTGCTTGCCTTCCGCTTCCTCTACGAGGCCCGCACGCACCGCAAAGTCGACCGCCCGAGAAAAGCCGTACATCTGCGTGTCCAGCACTTCTTCGTAAAGCGGGCATTTGCGGGTGGCCAGGTTCTCCATTTGGATGGCGATCAGTTTCTCGATCTTGCCGGCGTCGTCCTGCAGGAGGCGAAACGCCTTCTCGTTCAGATTCATCATGACATCCGATGAAGCCATTCCCACTCCCCCCTGTGCCTATCATGCCGATTCAATTGCAAACGGCAGAGCCGCCTCTTGTATACGATATGATGCTTCACTATTCATATTAGACGAAAAGCGGCCCAAGCACAAGGACGGGGAAGAGAAAGAAGGCGTCAGCGCGTCCGAAAAACCGCATCAGCCGCTATTTCTCCGAATCGCGTAACGACGGAACATAAGAAGAAGCGCGCCCACGCCCGCAAACAGCGCAAACGCCATGACCGCCTCGCGCTGAACGTACAAGGCGCTCTCCCGCCAGTGTTCGCCGAGGAGCACGCCGAGCAGCTCGAACGCACTCGTCCAAGCGAGCGCGCCAAGGGAGGCGTAAAACAAGAATGGCCGGTATGGATGCTTGCCCAGACCGATGAACAAGGCCGTCATATGCCTGAGACCCGGCACGAAGTATCCGGCCAGCACGAGGACGTGTCCCCACTTGGCAAAGCGCGCCTCGTGCCTCGCGAGCTTGTCCGGCGTGAGCCGCAGCAGCGGTCCGAACTTCGTCAGCAGCGGCCGTCCGAGCCATCTGCCGAGCAAGTAGCTGAGCGACATGCCGGCCACGCTCCCCGTGATCGCCGCCAGCATCGTGAAGCCGAGCTTCATATGGCCCTGGGCCAGCATATAGCCCGCGGCGGTCAGCAGCGCTTCATCGGGAACGGGGATGCCGACCAAGCCGAGCGCCATTGCAAGAAACAATCCGACGTAGCCGTATTCGAACACGAGCCCTAGCAAGGAATCGGTCATGGATCGTCTGCATCTCCTGGTGCGGGCAGCGCGCTGCCCGGATATGTATCGCGTAGTCTCGCAAGTCCTCAGAAGACAAACACCCCGTCCGAATGGACGGGGGGAAGCCGATATGGCACTGCCTGGCACGCTGGCCCGAAGGCGTCAGTCTACGATCGTGACGTTCAGGCTGTGCTTGGCGAACACGTCGCCGAGCTCCTTCTTCGCCTCGTCCGCATCGGGACCGTGAACGTGCAGCTCATACGCATGTCCGCCCACAAGCGTGGTGAACAGGCCCAGAATGCTTTTCACGTCGATGTACTTGTTGTCGGCTTGAAGAACGATTGAAGAACGGAACTTGTTCGCAGTTTGTGACAATTCCACGATTGCAGCGTTGTTGGTCAAGGCAATCCCTCCAAGAATTAGGGTTCACGATTTCATTACCCATCATACTCTGTATCGCGGAACGGTGGCAAGGGGTAAACGCTTCATTTCAGGTTGTCCGGATTTAATCCTTCCAGCTCGGGCAGGACGAACAGTCCGTCTTTGCGAATCAGGACGTCGTCGAAATAAATCTCTCCGCCGCCGTATTCGGGGCGCTGGATGAGGACGAGATCCCAATGGATCGCGGAGCGGTTCCCGTTGTCGCAATCCTCGTAGGCCTGCCCGGGGGTGAAGTGCAGGCTGCCCGCGATTTTCTCGTCGAACAGCGTGTCCTTCATCGGGTGAAGGATGTACGGATTGAAGCCCAAGCTGAACTCGCCGATATACCGTGCGCCTTCGTCGGTATCGAGCAGCGCGTTGATCCGCTCGCCGTCGTTCGCGGTCGCTTTGACGATTTTTCCGTTTTCGAACGTAAATGTGATGTTTTCATAAGCGAATCCGTTGTAAACGCTCGGCGTATTGTAAGCGATCGTGCCGTTCACCGAGTCGCGGATCGGACACGAGTACACCTCGCCGTCCGGAATGTTGCGGGCGCCGGAACATTTTTTCGCGCCGATGCCCTTGATCGAAAAGGACAACTCGGTGCCCGGCCCCGTTATCCTCACCTTGTCTGTCTTCTTCATCAGCGCATGAAGCGGGTCCATCGCCTTGTCCATCCTGGCATAATCCAGGTTGCATACGTCGAAGTAAAAATCCTCGAACGCTTCGGTCGAACGGCCGGACAGCTGCGCCATGGAGGCGTTCGGATAGCGGAGCACGACCCACTTCGTATGCTTGACGCGCTGCTCCAGATGGATCGGGTGACGGTGCGCGCTGTCGAAAAGCGCCATCTTGTCCTTCGGAACGTCGGACAGCTCGTTCACGTTGTCCCCGGAACGGATGCCGATATAGCCCTGCATGCGTTTCATCCGTTCCATCTCGTAAGCTGCCCACGTCTCGACCATCTCGGGACGCGCATGGCGAAGCAGCTCCCGCGTGACGGAGCGGTCTTCGATCTCTACGTGCGGATGCCCGCCGCGCTTCGCGACCTCTTCGACGAGCGCCTTGAGCAACTCCCGCTCGGGCCCGATCATCTCGATGAGCACATGCTCCCCGGGCTGCACGTTAACGGAATATCCGGCCAGGTTGGCCGCCAATTGCTGAATACGCGGATCGCGCATCGATATGACCTCCGATTGTCTGGACTTTTGCGTGCTAACATTGTACCACCGCGGACGTCTTAATCAAAAATGCCGCCGCGCAAAAAGGACAAGCGGAGGTCTCCCTCCCTTGTCCTGGGCCGAGCTTCGCGTTCAGCCGACCGTCACGCAATTGCGGCCTTGGTGCTTGGCTTCGTACAATGCCATGTCCGCGCGGTAAAACAGCGATTCGACGCTGATCCGTTCGTCGCCCGTCGACCACTCGGACACGCCGCACGACACCGTAACCTTGGGCGCGGTCTCTTCCTCGACGCGGCTGCGGATACGCTCCGCCACCTTGAGCGTCTGATCGAGGCTCAGCTGCGGCAAGTAAATGGCGAGCTCCTCGCCGCCCCAACGCGCCGCGATATCGCTCTCCCGGATCGCGCTGCGAATGATGGAGCTCACTTGGATCAGAATGGCGTCGCCCACCTGATGACCGTAGGTGTCGTTGATTTTTTTTGAAATGATCGATGTCGACGACGATGAGCGAACCCGACGCGTCCTTCTCCTGCTTGCGCTGAATCCGTTCGTTCAAGTAATGCCGCGCGTACAGTCCCGTCAGGTTGTCCGTGATGACCATCCGCCGCACCTCGGCATGCAGCGACGAATTCGACACCGCGAGCCCGATATGCGCCGACAGCACCTGTAGCAGCTTGTAATTTTCGTAAGAAAAATGGTTCGGCTGACGGTGCGTGACCATGATCGCGCCGATCACTTCGCCGTTCAGCAGCAGCGGGGACGCGATGAGCGAGCGCGAGCGCGTCGATTCGAGCAGCCGGGATCTCACGGGCGTCGCCGAGTGATAATCCGACAGGATGATCGGCTCCTTGGTCGCCAGCATGACGCCGCAAAAACCGTAATCGATCGTAAAAACGTCGTTGTTCAGCTCGGGCACGTTGGACGAGATGACATTGAAGTGATTCAGCTGCATGTCGAGCTGCAAGATAAAGCAGAAATCCGCGTTAAAAATCGTCAACAGCTCGGACGTGGCGAACTGAATCGTGTCCGACAGCCGCAGACTGCTGTTGAGGCGCTGGGTCAGCTCGTTGATGAGACGCAGCTCCCCGATCAGGACGTTCGCCTGCTCGTGCATCCGCGCCTTCTCGAAGGCCGTGCCCGCCCCGCTTGTCAGCGTCGAGACGAAGCGCAGATCGAGATCGTCGAACGGCTCGCCCGCCAGGTCGAGCCGCAGGACGCCGTATACGCCTTGCTTGCCCGCCAGCGGGAAAGCGATCCGGCGAAAATCGCCCGTGCCGTCCTCGCGCCGTTCGCCGTCCATGAACGCTCTCCAGCACAAATCCATGTCCTGGTGATGAAAAGCGAGCGGTTGCACCCGCTCGTTGATGCTGCTGTAATCCTGGGACAAAAAGAGGTTCGTCCTGCAGGTCGGATACATCTGCTCGAGACTGCTGAACACTTCGGCAAGCACGTTCTCCACGTCGATGTGGTCGTTCATTCGCCGCATAATTTCCAGCAGCCGGTCCTTGCGCCGGTCTTCCCTGCTTGCCTGACTGGCCGCATGCAGCTGATCTTCGACGAACAGATGCTCGAAGCGCCGGTACAGGCAACTCTTGAAATGCAGGGCCGCTGCCTGCAGAAGCTTGAGCTCTCCGGCGCCCGCCGCGCCGGCCGGCGCCGAGCAGGCGATCGCCGCGCACACGAATCCGGACGATCGGCTGAAAATCGGTACGGCCATCGTATCCCGGCTTCTTAGCGCAGGATGCTCGTGCTCGTCCGCGCGCATAAGGGCGGGCCGGCACGACTCGAGCGCCATGCCGGCCGCGGTCGGACCGGCCGACTCGCGTCGCCACGAAACGGGAAGTCCGTCGATAGCGGTCGCGCCCGCGACGGCGACTACGGTATAATCGGGATGAAGCAGCTCGATCGGCCATCCCGACAGCCAAGGAAAGCCCTCGCTCTGCTCCACCCAGTCTCCGAAGCTAAGTTCCAACAGCGGATGTATGTAAGGAAGATCGGCTTCCGTTAAATCCTGGCCTGTGATCCAAGACGGCAAGTCATCCGCTGCGCGCTTGAGCCCAATTGCCGCACGAGGATGTCGAACCGAGTCTAAATTTTCCCTAGGTTGAACCATCCCGGACCCTCCTCGCCGCGCTTCTATATTAACTATACAATGGACTCGTGATTTTTGCACTAGAAAGCAATCAAATATCGGGACTTGCGTCTTGCGTCTCGACACTTATATATCTTACTTGTTTTTCAAAAAAAAGCAAGCCCCATTTAAGTCTGCCAGCTGTAAGTGCGGATGCCTTGACATTCGCCTTGTTTTTCTTATAATATCTATAGTTGAACATTGGGCTCATTGTTTGTGTCACCCTCACGAACGGTTCCCTCGGCGGGCAGCGGCTGAACTTCTTGCCGGGAAGAAGAAGGGTTGATCCCTTCCGACTTTGTGGAATGCGTTCGGCGCAACGACAACCCATTTTCAAAAAATTCCCTTTTTGAAAAAGGAGTCACACATTCATGTCCAGATATACCGGTCCTAAATTCAAACTGAGCCGCCGCCTCGGCATTTCCCTGAGCGGTACCGGCAAAGACCTCAAGCGCGCATTCCCTCCGGGGCAGCACGGCGCCAACCAACGCCGCAAGATCAGCGGCTACGGCCAGCAATTGCTCGAAAAGCAAAAGCTTCGCCATATGTACGGCCTGAACGAAAAGCAATTCCGCAACCTGTTCGACCGCGCTTCCAAGCTGAAGGGCAAATCGGGCGAAAACTTCATGTTCCTGCTTGAGAGCCGCCTGGACAACCTGGTCTATCGCCTCGGCTGGTCCAACTCCCGCGCAGGCGCGCGCCAACTCGTGTCGCACGGCCACGTGACCGTGAACGGCAAGAAGGTCGACATCGCTTCGTACACGGTACAAGTCGGCGATATCATCGGTCTTCGCGAGCGCAGCCGCGGCCTGAAGGCGATCAAGGAAGCTTCGGATTCCCGTCACCACATCGCCGGCTACCTGGACGTCAACCAAGCCGCTATGGAAGGCAAGTACGTTCGCCTGCCTAGCCGCGAAGAGCTGTCCCAAGACATCGACGAACAACAAATCGTCGAATTCTACAGCCGCTAATCGTCCCGTCATCGCAAGCAAGCGCTCCGGCCCTGCCGGAGCGTTTTTTTTATTGAAAATCAAGTTTGGGCGCAGCCAAAGGCACTCGGCCATTGCCTGCTCGAGCGCGAATCCGGAACGAAGCGCCCTGCTCTCGAACACGCGGGGGGATTAAAAACCGCCTGCGGCTTTTTGGCTTTCGCACATCCTGCGTAGCGAACGGACCGAGGGGACGTTATTTACGTTCCTATACCGATATTAGGCCCGTTCGCGGACCTAGGCGCCGCTATTGCGGGATTGCCGGCGTTTTTCAGCCTTGATGCGGGTACATTACGTCCCTTCAGTCCGAAACGATCGCCATTGGGACTGTTTTTTTTAGAAATAACGTCTCCTGAGTCCGATGCGCTCTGTCTGACTTGTATACGGCGGTAAAGTGCAGTTACATCCAGAACCGTCTTCTCCGGAGGGTATGCAGGCAGAATCAGCCCGTCCGCTGAAGCGGACGGGCTGATTGACGTTCAAACAAGGATAGATCAGTTCAGTCGGCGAGCGAGCGTTACGACTTCGCGCCTTGCGAACCTTCGCCGAGCGGCGACAGCGCGACGGGCGCGGGTGCAGGGGCCGCAGCCTGCGCCGATGCAGGCTGTCCCTGCTTGGTCAGGCGCTGGATGAGCTGCCCGATGTCGATGCCGGATACGTTCTTCAGCATCTCCGGCGCGGTCGCCATGAGCGAGGTCACGTAATTGCTGACGCGCGCCGCCCCTTCGCCATGTCCGGTGTCGACGACGGTGAGCTTGTCGATCGCCGAGATCGGCTCCGCCACCTTGCCGGCGAGCTCAGGCAGCATCTTCACGATAATGTCGAGCACCGCCGCCTCGCCGAACTTCTCGAACGCCTGCGCAAGCTTTTCCTTGGCTTCGGCTTCGGCCAGACCGCGCAGCCGCACGACTTCCGCATCGGCCGTACCTTTCGCTCTTGCCGCTTCGGCTTCGGCCAGACCGTTCAACCGTTTCTGCTCGGCGTTCGCCTTGGCCTCCGCCTCGATGCGGTACTTCTGGGCGTCGGCTTCGTTGATCTGCCTGGCCTTGTCGGCTTCGGCCGCCTGGACGACCGCGTAGCGGTCCGCATCCGCCTTTTTCTTGACCTCGGCGTCGTACTGCTTCTCGCGCCGTAAAATTTCCTTCGCCTCGAGGTCGATCTCCCGCTCCTTGCGTACGATCTCGACCTGCATCTGCTCCTCGACGACGCTCTGCTTCGAGCGCGCTTCCTGAATCGAATAAGCTTGATCCGCTTCGGCCTTCGCGAGGTCCGATTCCTTTTTAAACGAAGCGACCTTCAGTTCTTTTTCCTTGGTGGCTTCGGCAACGTTGGTGTCGCGCAGCAGCTCCGCCTTCTGGCCCTGCTCTTCCGCCGCCGCCTTCTGTATCCGCGAATCGCGGATCGCCTCGGCCTCGGCGATGTCGGCGTCCCGCTTGACGGCCGCGATCCTCGGCTTGCCTAGCGCTTCGAGATAGCCATGCTTGTCGCGGACGTCCTTAATCGTGAACGAGACGATCTGGAGACCCATTTTCTTCAAATCGCGCGCCGCCTGCCCTTGAACCTCCTGCGCGAAGCGCTCGCGGTTGCGGTACACCTCTTCGACCGTCATCGTGCCCAGTATCGCGCGCAGATGGCCTTCGAGCACTTCCTGGGCTTCGCTGCGCAGCGCGTCCGTCGGCTTGCCCATGAACTGCTCGGCCGCCGTCGCCACGTCCTCCACCGAACCGCCGATCTTGATGATCGCGACCGCGTCGGTCAGCACCGGCACCCCTTGTTCGGTGTACACTTCAGGCGTGCTCACGTCGAGTTTGTGCGACAGCAGCGACAGAAATTGAGCTTGCTGGAAGATCGGCAAGATGAACGCGCCGCCGCCGCGCACGATTTTGATTCTGCGGCCCGATTCGTCCACCGACACGTTTTTGCTGCCGAGGAACGAACCGGTCACGATCATGGCCAGGTCCGGCGCCACCGTCTTGTACCGCGCCCAAAAAGCGATGCCGAGCACAAGCAGCACGGCGACGACAATGATCGGGATATAAAGCGCTTCATCAATCGTTTGCATTTGCATTCTCCTCTACTCGCATAAGTATGAATTGTTGTTGCTACTCCAGCCGCGCGACGCCGAGCACGTCGTCCTTCACCCGGACGACGACGACCTTCGTCCCTTCGGCCAGCGCTTCGCTGTCGAAGCTTTCGGCGATGTGGTTGGCGTTGCCTGCGCCTACGCGGACGAGCACTTCGCCGAAGCCGACGGCCGGAATGGACGTGATGACTTCGGCCCGCTTCCCCTCCAAGTCCCGAATCGAGTACGCGACCGAATTTTCGCTGTTCTTCATCGGTCTTACGTAAACGAAGTGCATCGCAAGACCCCCCAAGCGCGGCTGCGGCTCCTGCGCAAGCATATACGCCGCCGGCCTGTATGGCGGCATAACGGTCGAGGAGAAGCCCCGCGCCGCCGAAGATCGTGATGCCGCCTGCCAGAACGACGGGCTCGAACAGATCGTGGGGGAGAAAATCGAACGCGCCGCCGATATCGCCGACGATCAGCGTCGCCAGCGCCATCAGCACGCCGAACGCCAAACAACTCCAGAACACGATTTCCACGCTACCCTCACCCTCTCCTTCTTCGCCGGAAATCCGTCATCGTCGACATAAATACATACGACAAGCATTCCCAAAAGTTTCTCGCTCCCGCCTTAAATCGTCCATTCGGAGAATATTTTGGAAGCGCTTGTCCGTTCGGTACCCGCGACAAAGCGCGAACGGAGAAGCGTGAAGTCAAACAAAGGCCTATTGTGGTATAATAAGTCTGTTTTGTTGAAGGAGGATACATAAATGAACGATAGCAAGCAGCCTTCCAAGAAGCCGAAACGAAAAAAAACGCTCGCCATGGGTCATGGCCGCCAAATTGTTCTCTTATACGATCCTGTGGCTGATCTTGTTCGCCGTGCTCGCTGGCCTGGCCGCGGGCGGCGCTGTCGGCGGATATATCGCGGCGCTGGTCAAGGACGACCCGGTCCGTTCCAGAGCGCTGATCGAGGAAAAAATCAACGAGAACAATGCAACCGGTTTCGTCTATTTCCGCGACGGAACTTTGATCGGCCAGCTGCGGACCGAGGAAGACCGGCAGCCGATCACTTACGACAAGATTCCAAAGGTCATCATCGATTCGGTCTTGTCCATCGAAGACAAAAATTTCTTCAACCATATCGGCGTAGACACCAACGGCTTGTTCCGCGCAGTCAAGCAGCAGTTGCTGAACGAGGACGTGCAGACGGGCGGCAGCACGATCACGCAGCAGCTTGCGCGACGGGTATTCCTGAGCCTCGACCAGACGCAAAGCCGCAAAGCGAAGGAGATTTTCCTTTCGCTTCGGCTCGAGCGTTTTCTCGGCAAGGAGGAGATCCTTACCGCCTATCTGAACAAGATCCCCTACGGCAACGGCGCTTCCGGCTACCAGGTTTACGGCATCAAGGCCGCGGCCAAAGGAATATTCGGCATCGAGGACCTGAGCAAGGTCAATCTGGCGCAGGCCGCCTATCTGGCCGGGCTGCCGCAGCGTCCGTCCGCCTATTCGGCCTTTACGGGCAAAGGCGACTTTAACGAAGCCAACTTCAAGCGGGCGCTCGCCAGACAGAAGCTCGTGCTTCAGAAAATGCTCGAATACGGCAAGATCGACCGGCAGCAGTACGACGAGGCGATCGGCTTCGATATTTACGGCTCGCTCGCCAAGCCGACGGAAAAGGCCTACAACACGTATCCTTATCTGATGCTGGAGGTCGAACGTCAAGCCGCGATGCAGCTCGTGCTGCAGCAGAACCCGACATTGACCATCGACGACTTGAAGAAGAAAGAAAACGCCTCTCTTATCGAAGACGCGCGCGAGCAGCTTCTGCGCGGAGGCTACAAGATCACCACGACCATCGATAAAAAAGTGTACGATACGATGCATGCGGTCGCCGAAGATCCGAAAAACTTCTCGCCGGACAGCAAGACGAAGGGCGTCGAGCAAACGGCCGCCGTCATGCTGGACCACAAGACGGGCGCCATTCTCGGCATGATCGAAGGCCGGGACTTCCACATCGAGCAGCTCAACTTCGCTACCCAGATGGAGCGCCAGCCCGGTTCGGCCATGAAGCCGATCGGCGCTTATCTGCCGGCGATCGACAAAGGACTCGTCAGCCCGGCCAGCATCCTGGACGACGCCCCGATCATTTTGAAAAACGGCAGCGCCGGGATGCACATTCCGAAAAACTCGAACAACCGGTATTCGGGGCTCGTCACGGCGCGGTACGCGCTCAACCAATCGCTCAACCTGCCGGCGCTCAAGGTATTCCTCGACAAGGTGACGATCAAGGGAGCCTGGGACTTCGCGCGTCAGCTCGGCATTACGACGCTCGTACCGGAAGACGACTACGCGCAAACCGGCGTTATCGGCGGCCTCAAATATGGCGTCACCGTCGAAGAGCTGACCAACGCATACGGCGCCATCGCCAACAAAGGCGTGTTCAACGATGCGTACCTGATCGAGAAATTAAAGGATTCGTACGGCAACATCGTGTATGAGCACAAAGCGACCCCCCAAGCGCGTCGTCTCCGAGCAATCGGCCTACCTGATGACCGACATGCTGCGCACGGTCGTCACGGACGGAACGGGCAAATCCGTCAAAAACGGATTTAAAAACTACGGCAAGATCCCGATCGTCGGCAAGACCGGCACGACTTCCAATTATGCGGACGTCTGGTTCGAAGGCTTCACGCCGGATATCACCCTCGGCGTCTGGGCCGGCTACGAAAAGTCGGTCAACACCCTGTCCACCGACGGGCATGCCCGCGCCCGGGAAATCTGGACCAAGGTTATGAACGAAGTCACCGAAGCGAAGCCCGAGCTGTTCCCGACGAAGGAATTTACGAAGCCCGACGGCATCGTATCGATGACCGTGTCCAGCGTCAGCGGCAAGCTGCCGACCGACCTCACCCGGTCAGCAGGGAAGCTCGTCACCGACATCTTCAACAAAAAATACATTCCGACGGAGGAAGACGACGCCCTCGTCGCCGTCAAGTATATCTCCTACAACGGCGTGAACTATCAGCCGTCGCCGGAGACGCCGGAGGATATGCTCCGGGAATCGATCATGACGAAACGCGAAAAGCCGCTCGACGCGCTCATCGAAGAGCTCAAGGCCGCGCTGGACAAAGTGCCGGCTTCGAGCCGGAAGCCGCTGTCCTACTATTTGCCGAAGGATGCCTCCGGCGGCGCGCCGTCGAAGCCGGATCCGCGCGTCGACGACGGCTCGGCGCCCAGCGCGCCCGGCAACATCACCGTCGAACAGCTGGGCGGCGGCAAGGCGCGCATTTCCTTCGCCAAGAGCCCGCAAGCCGACGTCGTCGGCTACCGCCTCTACCGCTCTGTAAACGGCGGATCCTACGTAAGGTCAGGCAAATCGGTGCTGACCGGGGAAGAGACGCGCTTTATCGACTATTCGTCCTCGGGCAGCGTCAGGTATGCGGTCACGGCTGTAGACGTCGCCGGCAACGAATCCGGACGAAGCGAATCCGCTTCGTCCGGCGGCGGCGGAGGCGGAGACGCGGGCGGAGATACCGGGAACCCGGACGAAAGCACGCCGCCGATCGGCGGCGTGGACGGAGGCCCGACCGAGCCGGTCACGGACGGCGGCGTACCTTCGAGCGATCCCGGACAGCCGCAAGCAGCCGCGCCTGCCGCGCCTAGCGGTCTCGTCGCCCAGGGCTCGGCGGGCGGCGCAACGCTCAGCTGGAACGCCAATCCCGCCAGCGACAACGTAACGCGGTACGAAGTATGGTACAGCGCCAGCGAGCAAGGCAATTACCGGCGCGTCGAATCTACCCAGTCGACCCAATACGCGGTGTCCGGCAACAACACGGCCGGCTGGTATCGCGTCAGGGCCGTGAACGATACGGGCGCTTCCGACGCCTCGCCGTCCGTGGAGATCAAGAACAGCTGACTCCCGGACACGGAAAAGAACGCTTCGGCAGGTTACGCCGGAGCGTTCTTTTTTTTGCGCAAAAAAAAGCCTCCCTTCCGGAAATTGGCTTCTCCGGAAGGGAGGCCGCGCCGTTCGGCATCAGTCCTCGATCGTGGACAGATCGCCCGTCGGCAGATTCAGCTCCCATGCTTTAAGAACGCGCCGCATGATCTTGCCGCTGCGGGTCTTGGGCAGTTTGTCCTTGAACTCGATCTCGCGCGGCGCGGCATGCGCCGACAACCCGATCTTGACGAACTTCGAGATGTCCGCTTTGAGCTCCTCGGAAGGCTCGAAGCCTTCGCGCAGCGAGATAAACGCCTTGATGATCTCGCCGCGGAGCGGATCGGGCTTGCCGATGACGCCGGCTTCGGCGACGGCCGGATGCTCGACCAGCTTGCTCTCCACCTCGAACGGTCCGACGCGCTCGCCGGACGTGTTGATGACGTCGTCGATCCGTCCCTGGAACCAGAAGTAGCCCTCTTCGTCCATGTAGGCGGAGTCGCCGGACACGTACCAGCCCGGAATGCGGAAGTATTCCTCGTACTTGGCCGGATTGTTCCAAATCTTGCGCATCATCGAAGGCCATGGCGTGCGAATCGCGAGGTTGCCCATCCGCATCGGCGGCAGCTCGTTGCCCTGATCGTCGATGATGGCCGCCTGAACGCCAGGAATCGGCCGGCCCATGGAGCCCGGCTTGATCTCCATGCTCGGGTAGTTGCAAATAAGCTGTCCGCCCGTCTCCGTCATCCACCACGTATCGTGAATGCGCTGGTTGTACACCTTGAGACCCCAACGAACGACCTCGGGGTTCAGCGGCTCGCCGACGCTAAGCACATGCCGAAGATTGGACAGATCGAACGAGCCGACGGCATCGTCGCCTGCGCCCATCAGCATGCGGAAAGCGGTCGGCGCGCTGTACCATACCGTGACCTTGTACTTCTCGAGCGTGGCGTACCAGTCCTGCGGACTGAAGCGTCCGCCGCGGATGACGTTCGTCACGCCGTTCAGCCAAGGCGCGAACACGCCGTAGGAGGTGCCGGTGACCCAGCCCGGATCGGCCGTGCACCAGTATACGTCGCCTTCCTTCAGGTCAAGCACGATGCGCCCGGTATAATAATGCTGGATCATGGCGTTTTGCACGTGGTAGACGCCCTTCGGCTTGCCCGTGGAGCCCGACGTATAATGCAGGATCAGGCCGTCTTCGCGTTCGAGCCATTCGATCTCGGCCGTTTCGGACGCCTTTTCCATCTCCGCCTTGAAATCTACGATGCCATCGCCGGCCGCGACGCCTTCGCCGTACACGATCAGATGCTTCAGCTCCGGCAGCTCCGCGCGCGAAATGCGGGGCAGCAGCGCAGGCGTCGTCACGATCGCCACGGCTCCGCTGTCCTGCAGGCGATCCCGGACGGCGGTCTCCATGAACGCTTCGAACAGCGGTCCGACGACGGCGCCGATCTTCAGCGCGCCGAGCAGCGCGAAGTACAATTCGGGCGTTCGCGGCATAAAGATGAAAACGCGATCGCCCTTGGCGATGCCGAGTCCGCGAAGCACGTTGGCAAAGCGCGCGGACTGCCTCGACAGATCGGCGTACGTGTAGCTCTCGTCTCGTTGCGCGTCGCTATAGTGCAATGCGATCGTGTCGCCTCTGCCCGCTTCGACATGGCGGTCGATGGCCTCGTACGCCATATTGACCTTCCCGGTCTCGGACCAGGAAAATTGTTTTTCAATGTTCCCCCCAGTCAAAGTTGCGCACCGCGTCTTCATAAGAGCCGAGATTCGCGGTTGTCGCCGTTGCTGCCAATTTTTCATCCTGACTTAACGTCATTACCGATCACCTTCCCATTGATTTGCTGCAAACCCGATGCCAAGTATACGAATGCGCTTACACGAAGAACAAAGCCATTTGGCTTGCTTTTGCCATTATACCACGCGTCTTACATGCCAACGCAACCGAAGAAGGGAATTTTTCTCCGAACGACGGACAAGGATGACGCATGCGTGCTGCCCCCCTCAAAAAAAACGCGCGTTAACGGCTTTGCTGTATAATGCTGTATAATAAAAATCGTCGAAGCCCGGCGCTAGACCTAATTGATTCGGCAAAAGGAGCGTGCGGCATGGAACATTACAAGCGCTATCAGCGCGTCGCCAGGCCCGGACGAGCGGGTCCGATCGTCATCGAGGGCCCGGTCGAGCCCGAGCGGCTGAAAGGCTACCGGCTCCACGACAAGCTCGATGCCTTCCGGAGGCCGCGCGAGCAGCACGAGGCGCTCGTAGAGATCGCGGGACTGCCAGAAGGCAGAATCATCGTCGCCCGCGAAGAAGACACGATCGTCGGCTACGTCACCTTCCACTATCCCGACGAGCTCGAGCGCTGGTCCGAAGGCGGCATGGACGACCTGATCGAGCTCGGCGCCATCGAGGTGGCCGACGAGTACCGGTCGCTCGGTCTCGGCAAAGCGATGATCGTAGCGGCATTCGCGGAGGAGCAGCTGGACAATGCGATCGTATATACGACCGAATATTATTGGCACTGGGATCTGGAAAAGAGCGGACTGAACGTCTGGCAGTACCGCGAGATGATGGAAAAATTGATGAAGTCCGTCGGCATGGTCTGGTTCGCCACGGACGATCCCGAGATTTGCGCGCATCCGGCGAATTGCCTTATGGTGCGTATCGGCAAGGACGTGCCGCTGTCGTCGGCCGAGCAGTTCGACCGCGTAAGATTCCGTCAGCGGTTTATGTATTGACGAAAGGCAGGCGACCCCTGTGTCATCGAAAAGCGATCACGCGCGCTGGATCGATTGCAGCGCCGTACGTCGGTACTCGTTTCGCGAAGATCACCCGTTCCACCCCATCCGGCTTGCCTTGACCGAGGAGCTGCTCGAAGCTTGCGGCGCGCTCGGACCGGCAGACAAACTGATGCCGACCGCGGAAGGCGCCGCCGAAGCCGTGGACGCCATCCATCGGGCCGACTACATCGAGACGGCGCGCGCGCTCAGCGAGCCCGCACCGGCCGTTTCATACCAGGACGTGGCCGAACAGTACGGTTTGGAAGAGGACGGCGACACGCCCTACTTCCCCGGCATGCACGATGCTGCGCTGGCCATCGTTCAAGGCTCGCTGAGCGCCGCCGAAGCGGTCATGTCGGGAGCGACGCGCCATGCGCTGCATCTCGGAGGCGGTCTGCACCATGCCTTTCGCGAACGCGGGGCGGGCTTTTGCGTCTACAACGACGCCGCATGCGCGATCTCGTGGATCCACCGCAAATACGACGCCAAAGTGCTTTACATCGATACCGACGTGCATCACGGAGACGGCGTCCAGTGGAGCTTCTATACCGATCCGGACATCTTCACCTATTCGATTCACGAGACGGGCAAGTTTCTCTTCCCCGGCAGCGGGTTCGCGCATGAACGCGGCGAGGGCAGCGGCTACGGCGCCTGTCTCAACATTCCCGTGGAACCGTATACAGAGGACGAGTCCTGGCTCGAGAGCTTCGAGAGCGGCCTCGCGCAGGTCATGCGCGCCTTCAAGCCCGACGTCATCGTAAGCCAGCATGGCTGCGACGCCCATGCGCGCGATCCGCTCGCGCACGTTCACTGCAGCATGCGCATCTACCGGGAGATGCCCAGACTCATTCATCGGCTCGCGCACGCGCATACGGACGGCCGCTGGATCGCGCTGGGCGGGGGCGGCTACGAGCATTGGCATGTCGTGCCCAGGGCATGGAGCCTGCTGTGGCTGGAAATGAGCGATCATCCGCTGCTGGCGTCCATCGACGCCTCGCCCGACGGCGGTCCACTCCCGTCCTCGTGGCCGCGCCTGACGTCCGCCAGCCGTCCTGAGGAGCTCCCGCGTACTTGGCTTGACGATACGTCGTTATGGACGCCGATGCCGCGCAGGACGGAGATCACGGCCAAAAATCGGGAGATCGCCGCGCTTGCCGTGCAGCATTTGGGTTAACGCCCGCGCTTGTTGCCATCATCCCGTCAGAATTGAAAAAAGCGGAGGGCGTCTCGCCGGTTTGACCGGACAAGACGCCCTCTGCTCTACCTCGCACCGCTATTCGTCCAAATGCTGCAGCATCTCGTCGACGATCGCGAACGAGCGGTTGGAGGCCGTCACCGTAAACGCCGCGAAGTTCACGTCGGCCGAACCGTCCGCCTTGTCCGAGATCGACCGGATGACGACGTAAGGCACCTCGTTCATCGCGCACACCTGCGCGACGGAAGCCCCTTCCATCTCTACGCACGAACCGTTCAACTCGTCCCGAAGACGCGCGACCAGATCGCGATCGGCGATGAACTGATCGCCCGACAGCACCTTGCCCGTCCTGATATGGCCCGGGAACAGCTTGTCGCCGGCCTCGCGAGCCGCCTTGACCAGCGCCTCGTCCGCCGCCCAATCCGACGTCTCCTGATAAGGGATGACCCCGCGCGCGAATCCGAGCGCGGTCACGTCGATATCGTGCTGCAAGCTGCTCGAGGATACGACGATATCCCCGATCTCCAGCCCGGGATCGAGCGCGCCGGCCACGCCTGTAAATATCACCTTGTTCACGTTGAAGCGGTCGATGAGCACCTGCGTGCAGATCGCCGCGTTAACCTTGCCGACCCCTGACTTGCATACGACGACCTTGCGACCGTGCAGACTGCCCGCGACGTAGCGAATGCCGGAGCGCTGCATCTCCACCGCGTCCTCCAAGGCGCCGAGCAGCAGGTCGATCTCTTCCTGCATCGCGCCGATAATGCCGATCATGCGCATTTCTCCTTCGATTCGAATAAGAAGCCCCGCGGCGGGAGAAAAGTCCCGCGCAGGGCGATCAAGCTGGTTATAGTCCGGTCAGAGCCGGACGGCATTCGGCGATCAGCCGCGCGGCGCGACCGAATTGCGCACGATCAGCTCGTGATGAAGCGTCACTCGCGCCTGCTCGACGTTTTCCTTTTTCATCAGCTTGGTGAGCAAACGCATCGAGACGGCGCCGATATCGTACATCGGCTGGGCGACGGTCGTGAGCAACGGACGTACCATCGAAGCCAGGCGAATATTGTCTACGCCGATGACGGAAATATCGCCCGGCACCGACAGGCCGGCATCCTGGATGCCGTGAATGGCGCCGATCGCCATCTCGTCGGTGGCCGCGAACACGGCCGTGGGGCGCTCCGCCAGCTCCATAAAGTACTTCACGGCCTCAATGCCGGATTCGTACCGGTAATTGCCGACGCGAACGAGCGTCTCGTCGAAGGCGATGCCGCTCTCTTCGATCGCGCGCTTGTAGCCCTGGTAGCGCGCATAGCCGTTGGCCGGGTCCTGAAGCGTGCCGCTAATCATTGCGATGCGCGTATGGCCTTCGTCGATCAGCTTGCGGACCGCGTCGTAAGCGGCCGTCTCGTGGTCGATGTCGACCGAAGGCATCGTGCCCTTCTCGTCGGTCGTCGCGCAAAGGACGATCGGCACGTTGGACGTATTGAACGCCTGAATATGCTCGTCCGTCACGACGCCGCCCATGAAAAGGAGCCCGTCCACCTGCTTTTCCAGCAGCGTGTTGATGACGCGGATTTCCTTCTCCTTGCGTTTGTCGGCGTTGCACAGGATGATGTTGTAGTGATACATGTTCGCGATATCTTCGATGCCGCGCGCGACCTCGGCGAAGTTGGCGTTGGCGATATCGGGGATGACGACGCCGACGGTCGTCGTCTTCTTGCTGGCAAGGCCCCGGGCTACCGCGTTCGGCCGATAGCCGAGACGCTCGATCGCTTCGTACACTTTTTTCCGCGTTTGCGGCTTCACGTTAGGATTGTTGTTGACGACGCGGGATACTGTCGCCATGGATACGCCGGCCTCGCGGGCTACGTCATAGATCGTTACCGTCACATCTCACCGCTCCATTTGTTCATGTCAGGTCTTTGTCCGGTTGAAGGACCCGTCCATGGTATATTAAGGTAATGATACGACAAAAGGGGCGATTCCGCAATGGCAAGCCCCGACATCAGTCGCGTTCTAGCCTTCCGCTCCGACGCGTTCGTTCAAAAAATCCGAAGTAATTCGCCAGTGCGATTCGTTCCAAACGGATCGTCCGTCGCGGACCAGAATCGCCTGCGGGGACTTGTGCTGCACCTGCAGCGCTTCCGCGATCGCGTTGCTCACGGGGCGTTCCTCGATGACATGCACGATGGCGACGTCGACGGGCAACGCGGCGCTCCCGCCCACGAAGCGGTCCAGCTCGTCGTGCGCGCCGGCGCTGATCGGACAGGAGGTGCTGTGCTTGAAGACGAGCAGCGGTTTGTCCGACGTATGCTTAAGCGCTTCTTCCCACTGTTCGACGGTCTTCAGTCTCTTCACTTCGGACATCTCATGCAGCCTCCTTGAAAAGCGTTTCATTGATTTTCATGGTATCAGAAATGAAAAAGTTTCGCAAAAAAAGAAAAGAAGCGCGAACGCTCCTCCATGTTTCGACTAGGTTATGTATTGTCCGTTAAGCTGAGAAAGCCTGCCTTCCAGCTCGCGCTTCCAAGCCGTATCGTCCAGGGAGGACGCGATCAGCAGCAGATCGAGCAGCTCGTTTGTCCGCTCTTCCGTTAATTGGACGATTCTGGCGCCGCTCAGCGGCAGGCTTGCGGAAGAAGCCTGGCTCAGCATACGGGCCCATTCGTGCAATTCGTCGAAGCGGATCTCCCGAGGCAAAGGCTTGGGTCCGAGCTCCGACAAAAGCCGGCTCAAATCCGATTTGACGCCCGGGTACACTTCGCTGCGCGAGCATTGTCCGCAAGCGTATACGGGCACGCCGGAGATGCCGACCGTCTTGGAATATAAGACTTGGCGGAGACCGAGCGCCATCGCTTCCCCGCATATACACCGTTTGAACAAACTGACTCTCTCCTTACGCGCCGCGCGCGCGGTTCCAAATCCCCGGGAGGGACGTTGAAAAAGTATATTCGCCGATTCCTCCGCCAACTCCTTCTTAGCAATTGACTGTAAATTATGGAAGTAAAACGGTATTAAAACCATACTTGCGGCCGGATGCTCCCGCCGTACGATTGTGCTAGGATAGAAGCTATGGATGCGCCAAGGCGCCGTTACCGTTAATTGCCGAAGTCGCGCAAACGCCTGAAAGAGGAGGAATCGAAATTGACCGAAGCCAAACGCGTCATCTGCCTGATCGACGACGAATTCGAAGACTTGGAATTGTGGTATCCGGTATATCGCGCCCGCGAAGAAGGCGCGGTCGTTCAATACGCCGGTCCGGAAAAAGGACGCAAGCATATCGGCAAATACGGGGTGCCTGCCGTCGCCGACCTGTCCTACGAGGAGCTGGACGCCGAGCGCTGCGACGGCCTGCTCGTGCCGGGCGGCTGGGCGCCGGACAAAATTCGCCGAAGCGAACGCGTGCAGGCTTTCGTGCGGGAGATCGACGCCGCCGGCAAGCCGATCGGCCAGATCTGCCACGCGGGTTGGGTGCTCATCTCCGCCAAGATGCTCCAAGGCCGCAAGGTCACTTCCACGCCGGGCATTCGCGACGATATGGAAAACGCGGGCGCAATCTGGTTCGACGAAGCCGTCGTCGTGGACGGCAACCTGATCTCCGCGCGGCGACCGCCGGACCTGCCGGAATACGCGAAGGCGTTCTGCGACGTTTTGTACGGCAGACGCTCCTGATTCGCTGCGTCCGGCGACGAAAAAAGATCCGCATTCGGGCGACTGTCTCCCGTTTTGCGGATCTTTTTTCGCTGCCTGTATTCGTTTTATCGTTTGCCCGGATGGAGGCGTTCGTCCTGTACGGCGGCGCCGGCGTGGAAACGCTCCAGCCGCTCCTTGATCTCGGCGGCCGTTCCGAGCGCGAACAGCTCCTCCGTCACTTTTTTTGCAGGCCATGGCATTCGTGCGCAGCATCGTCGCCTTCACCGGCAGCACCGATTGAACGGACATGCTGAGCATCTGAATGCCGAGACCGACCCAGAGCGGGATCGCGCGGACATCGCCGGCCATCTCTCCGCATACGCTGACCGGGATGCCGCTCCTGGCGGCCGACTCCGCGACGGTGCGGAGCATGCGCAGCACGGCCGGATGATAGGGTTCGTACAGATGATTGATCTGATCGTTCATCCGGTCGACCGCAAGCGTAAACTGGATCAAATCGTTGGTGCCGATGCTGAGGAAGGCGACTTCCTTCGCGAGCAGATCGGCGATCATCACGGCGGCGGGCACCTCGATCATCGCCCCGGTCTGCAGCCCGCCCCGGAAGGGCAAGCCTTCCGCTTCCAGCTCCCGCTGGGCTTCGGCCAGCAGCGCATTGGCCGCCCGAACCTCGTCCACCGACGCGATGAGCGGGTACATGATGCGGATGTTGCCGAAGGCGGCCGCCCGCAGGATCGCGCGCAGCTTGCGTCTTGAACAGGTCGCTCCGGTCGAGACTGAAGCGGATGGCGCGGTAGCCGAGAAACGGATTGTTTTCCTCCGGCATATCGTAATAATCCAGCTGCTTGTCTCCGCCGATGTCGAGCGTGCGTATCGTCAGCGCGGCGCTGCCAAGACGTTCGGCCGCCGCCTTGTACACCTCGAACTGCTCATCCTCCGTCGGGAACCGCGAACGGTCCATGTACAAAAACTCGGTGCGGAACAAGCCGACGCCGTCGGCGCCCCGCGACAACGCCGCATCCAGCTCCTTGATCGAGCTGATGTTGGCCGCCAGGTACAGGCGCTCGCCGTCTGGCGTGACCGAAGGCACCTGAACGAGCTCCTCCAGCCGTTCCTTGGCATCCAGATGCTGCTTGCGCAGCTCCGTATATTTGCCGACCGTCTCCGCGTTCGGCATGACCGCAAGCGTGCCGGCGCCCCCGTCCAAAATGAGCAGATCGCCCGTCACGATCGGTTCGGACAGCTTGCCCTCGACGCCCATCACAAGCGGGATGCCGAACGCCCGGGCCATGATGGCCGAATGCGAGGAGGCGCTGCCGATCATCGTCACGATGCCGAGGACGACGTCCGGTTTGAGATGGATGAGCTGCGACGGCGTGAGTTCCCGCACCACGAGGATAAACGGCTGCGTGTCCGTGGGCAGCGCGATCTCGGGGGCGCCGAGCAGATGCTTGAGCAGCCGGTTGCCGACATCCTTGATATCCAGCGCCCGCTCCTTCATATATTCGTCGTCGAGCAGGTCGAACATCGTCACGAAGTGGTCGATCGCTTCCTTTACCGCCACTTCGGCCGCTTTGTACTGCCGTTGAATGATGCCCTGGATCTCGTTCATGAAAACGGGGTCGTCCAAGATTGCCAGATGCGCGTCGAAAATGCTGGCTTCCCCCCGCGCCGACCGCTTCGTCGAGCTCGCTTTTCATCTGGCGGATCTCGGTCTTCGAACGTTTGACGCCTTCGTACAGCCGTTCGAACTCGAGCGCGAGGTCGAGCGCGTCGATCTTCTGTTCGGGCAGCTCCCATTCCCAATTGGGCAGCACGAACGCCTTGCCGATGGCGATGCCCTCCGAGCCTCCGATCGCTTGGATCATATGTCCGCCCCCCCGTTTTCTCTCTCTTTTACGACGACGGACATGACCGCCGCCTGACCCTTTTTAACCGCCTTGAACGGCGCGAAGCGCCAGGAGCGGACGATATCCGAATTGGTGATGACCATCGGCGTCGCCAGCGACTTGGCATGCGCTTTGAGCGTGGGCAGGTGAAACCGGATGAGCGGCTGCCCCGGCATGACCTCGTCGCCCTCCTTGACGAGCGCCGTGAAGCCTTCTCCGTTCATCTGGGACGTATTGATCCCGATATGAAGCAGCACTTCGAGCCCTTCCGGCGTCTCGATGCCGAGCGCGTGCTTGGTCGGGTACAAATGAATGATTTTTCCGCGCACCGGCGCGACCAGCTCTCCCTTTTCGGGAATAAAGGCCACGCCCCTGCCCACGAGCTTTTGCGCGAAAATCGGATCGTCGACTTCCTCCAGCGGGATCATCCGCCCCTGCAGCGGCGCGTGGAACTGGACCTGGTGCACGTCCAGCTGCATCAGCTTGACGATCTCGCCCCGGATCAGGTCCGAATAGGTGCCGAACACGACCTGCACATGGCCGCCTCCCAGCCGAATGACGCCTGCCGCCCCCAGATGGCGCAAGCTTTTCGCATCGACGCGCCGGTCGTCGTTCAGCGTCAGGCGAAGCCGCGTGATGCAAGCTTCGATCCGCGAGATATTGTCCTTGCCGCCGAGCGCCTGCAGAACGAGCGGCGCCCGGTACGGGATATCGCCGCCCCAATCGTCCAGCCGCGTGGAGTCCTCGCGGCCGGGCGTGGACAGCTGGAACTTGCGAATGCTCCAGCGGAACATCACGTAATAGACGACGCCGACAGCGAGGCCGATCGGGATGATCAGCCATCCCCGCTCCGACAGCCTGAAGTTGATAATATACTCGAGCGCGCCAGCGGAGAACGTGAAGCCTTCGCGAATGCCCAGCTCGTAAGTGAGCCACATGATGCCGCCGGAGAGCAGCGCGTGCACGATAAAAAGATACGGCGCCACGAAAAGAAACGCGAACTCGACCGGCTCGGTCACGCCCGTGACGAAGGCCGTCAGCGCCGCCACTCTGAACTGCTTGGCGGTCTTCGGCTTCAAGTCCTCGCGCGCTTCGTGAATGATCGCGAAGGCGATGGCCGGCAGGGCGAACATGATAACCGGATACAGCCCGGTCATATAGACGCCGGCGGTCGGATCTCCGGCGAAAAACCGCGGCATGTCTCCAAAATATACGCTGCCGTCAGGCGCCGTATAATCTCCGATCTGGAACCAGAACAGATGATTAAGCAGGTGATGCAGGCCGAAAGCGACCAGAATGCGATGCAAAAACCCGTACAGGAATATGCCGAAGCCGCCCGCCGCATTCACCAGCCCCCCCGGTCGCGCCGATCCAGGCCAACAGCCCCTGGCCGATCCCGATCATGAGCCATGCGAAAAGGAAACCGAAAGCGCTCATAAAAATCGGCACGAACCGGGTCCCGCCGAAAAACTGCAGCGATTCGGGCAGCTGGAACGACTTGAAGCGTTCGTTGGCCCAGCCGGACAGCATTCCGATGACGACGCCCGCAAACATGGAGGGCTGAACGCCGCCGGGGTCGTAAGCCTGCGTCACGGCGCCGAAAAGGATCATCGCGACGAGGGACGCCATGCCGGCGTGCACGGATTGGTTCGACAGGCCCAGCGCGATGCCCACCGCAAACACATACGGGACGTAGGCGAATATCGCCATCCCCGCCGCATGCAGCAGCGAAGGCGCCGACTGAAGGCCGACGGCGTCCCAGGGCAGCCGCGACAGCATGAGGAAAATCGCGGCCGCGGGCAAAACCGTCATCGGCAGCATCATTGCCCGGCCTAGCCTTTGCAAGTAGCCGATTCCGAACATGCGACGATCTCCTCCTCCTCTCCCGCGGTTCGTACATCATATAATGACGGTAATACAAGCCGTCAAAAGAAAAGACGGACCGACCCAGCGCGAATCGCTTGAGGCGCGGCCCGTCCGCGGCTGCGAACGTCGATCAGCTTCGCCCTTGAGGAAGCAGGATCGAATCCTCCACCTTGATGCAGCGGTCCATGATGACGGTCAGACCGCCGTTCGCCGCGATGGCGGCCGCTTCTTCGTTCGCGATGCCAAGCTGCAGCCAAAGCACCTTGGCCCCAACGGCCACGGCCTCCGCGGCGACCTCCGGCGTATGCTCCGGACGGCGGAATACGTTCACGATATCGATCGGATCCGGGATGTCCGCCAGCGACTTGTAGCATTTCTCGCCGAGAATCTCGGTCTCCTTCGGATTGACGGGGATGATGCGGTAACCTTTCGCCTGCATGGCGGCGGACACCATATGGCTGGTCTTGTCCGGGTCGCCCGACAGGCCGACGACGGCAATATTTTTCGTTTCCAGCAAGATGCGCTTGATCTCGTCGCGGCCGGGATTTTCGAACGGCATGCTGTTCTGCCTCCTAAGGATCGATTAAACGCTTGTTCGGCGGTTCGCAAGGAAGTTCGTAAGGCGCTGCTTACGAACGCTAGTCCGCCGGCTTATTCCGACCAGCGCACGTTGGCGCCGAGCGCGGTCAAATGGTCGAAGTAATTCGGATAGGACTTCGCCACGTGATGCGCGTCCTTGATCGTCAGCGGCGCCTTCGCGCGGAGTCCGACGACCGTGAGCGCCATAATGACGCGATGATCGAAGTGCGCGTCGATCGTCACGCCGCCTTCAACGCCTTCGGGACGACCGTGAACGATGATCTCGTCCCGCTTCTCCTCGACGTTCGCGCCGGCCTTGCGCAGCTCCGCCAAGTAATCGGTGATGCGGTCGCATTCCTTGAAACGGAGGTTCTCCACGTTGTAAAAGCGGGAAGTGCCTTCGGCGAACACGGCCGCGGCGACCATCGCGAGCACGCCGTCCGTGAATTCGTCGCCGTCGAATTCGACGGCGCGCAGCTTGCCGTTGCCCTGGACATGGACGACGCCGTCCTTGTGCGAGAGCGGCGTTCCCATCGCCTTCAGCACGTCGACGACCGCCCGCTCGCCCTGCTTGCTCTCCTCGAGCAGCCGGTGAACGGTGACGTCGGACTCGGCGACGGCGGCAGCCGCCAGGATCGCGGCCGATCCCGGATAGTCGCCCTGCACGACGTACTCCTGCGCGCGGTAGCGCTGGCCGCCCGGCACCTTGAAATGCATCAGGTCGCTTGAGGCTTCGACCACGATACCGGCCTGAGCCAGCACTTCAAGCGTCTGGCCGACGACGACCTTCGACTTGAGGTCGTTCAGCACCTCGATCTCGCTGTCTTCCGCGAGCAGCGGCGTCAGGAAAAGAAGCGCGCTTAAAAATTGGGAGCTGACGCTGCCGGATACCTGAATCTTGCCGCCGCGAACGGCGTCGCCGCCGCGGATCGTGATCGGCAGCTTGCCTTCGCGGTGCTCGATCGTCGCGCCCATGCCTTCGAGCGCCTTAATCAGATCGTCGTGAGGGCGCTTGCCGAGGGATTCCGGATATTTGTTGACGAACGTCACCTCGGGCAGCAGCGCCGCCACGGCCATCAGGAAGCGAAGCACCGCGCCGGCGTTGCCGACGTCGAGCTCCTTGACCGGCTTCGGACGGCTGCCGAAGCCCGTGACGACGATCTTCTCGTCGTCTTCTTCGAGGACGGCGCCCAAGTCCCGCACGCAGCGGCGCAGCGCGTCGCTGTCCTCGCTGTGCGCCGGATAGCGGATGACGCTCGTGCCCTCCGCCAGCGCGGCGACGAGCAGGTACCGGGTCGTATAGTTTTTGGACGATAAGGCTTGGATCTCTCCCGCGAGCCGCGGGGTCGGCGTGACGATCATATCCATTTTGGCAGCGTTCTCCTTCCGTGTATGAGGGGAATCGGTTATGTAGGTCGTTCATATGCCGCGCAAGTTGACTTGCGCCGCATGGTGTCCGTATGATGGGACTGAAGCCAATCGAGCGATGGAGGAAAATCCAGATGAGCACCTATGATACGACGACGGTCGAACAGCTCAAAGCGCGGCTGGACGCCGGCGAAAAGCTGCACCTGATCGACGTCCGCGAGGACGAGGAAGTCGCGGCGGGCATGATCCCCGGCGCCAAGCACATCCGTCTCGGGACGCTGCCCGACAGACTGTCCGAGATCCCGAAGGACGAGGAAGTCATCTTCGTCTGCCGCAGCGGCGGACGCAGCGGCAGAGCTTGCGAATACTTGAGCGAGCTCGGTTACGGCCGCACGGTCAATATGATCGGCGGCATGCTGGCCTGGAACGAACTGTAGGCCGGCAGCGACAGCAGGGACGCAGATCGCGCGTACGGCGCGGCCTGCGTCTTTTTTTTCGATTCCGGACTTCCAAGCGAATGCCTCGCCCTTCATCATAGCATATTCGGCGCATTCCTACCCGCAGTCCGTCGCGACCGCATATCGCAGGGACGGCCGAAGGAGTCCCGGACTAGATGGGCTCGATCGGCCGTCCTGAAAATGACGATGCGGGCTTGCGGTTAATTGTGCAGCCAGTTGTGGTGGAACGTGCCTTCCTTGTCCAGCCGCTTGAACGTGTGCGCGCCGAAGTAATCGCGCTGCGCCTGAAGCAGGTTGGCCGGCAGACGCTCGGAGCGGTAGCTGTCATAGTAGGCCAGCGCGCTAGCGAACGCGGGCACCGGAATGCCGAACTTGACCGCTGACGCGACGACTTCGCGCCAAGCGTCCTGGTAAGACTCGACGACGCCCTTGAAGTACTCGTCGAGCAGCAGGTTGCGCAGGCCCGGATCGCGGTCGTAGGCGTCCTTGATGTTCTGCAGGAAGCGGGCGCGAATGATGCAGCCGCCGCGGAAGATCATCGCGATGTTGCCGTACTGCAGATTCCAGTCGTACTCCTCGGAGGCGGCGCGCATCTGCGCGAAGCCTTGCGCGTAGGAGCAAATCTTGCTCGCGAACAGCGCCTTGCGCACGCTCTCGATGAACGCGGCGCGGTCGCCGGCGAACGCCGTCTTGGCCGGTCCCTTCAGCACCTTGCTGGCGGCGACGCGCTCTTCCTTCATCGCGGACAGGAAGCGCGAGAAGACGGATTCGGTGATGATGGACAGCGGCACGCCCAGGTCGAGCGAGCTTTGGCTCGTCCATTTGCCCGTGCCCTTCTGGCCGGCGGAGTCGAGGATGACGTCGACCATCGGCTTGCCGGTCTCCGGATCCTTTTCAGCGAAAATGTCGGTCGTAATCTCGATCAGGTAGCTGTCGAGCTCGCCCTTGTTCCACTCGCCGAAAATCTCGTGGAGCTCGTCCGGCTGCACGCCGAGCACGTCCTTCAGCAGCTGGTACGCTTCGCAGATGAGCTGCATGTCGCCGTACTCGATGCCGTTGTGGACCATCTTGACGTAGTGGCCCGCGCCGTCCGGACCGATGTAGGTGCAGCAGGGATCGCCGTTCACCTTGGCGGAGATGCCCGTCAGGATCGGCTCGACCAGCTTGTACGCTTCTTCAGGGCCGCCCGGCATGATGGACGGGCCCTTGAGCGCGCCCTCTTCGCCGCCGGATACGCCGGTGCCGATGAAGTGGAAGCCGCGCGCGGTCAGATCGTTGCTGCGGCGCTGCGTGTCCGGGAAGTAGGCGTTGCCGCCGTCGATGATGATGTCGCCCTTGTCGAGATGCGGCACGAGCGATTCGATCGTCGCGTCCGTGCCCGAGCCGGCCTGGACCATGATCAATATTTTGCGCGGCTTTTCAAGCGAAGCCACGAACTCCTCGACCGAATAGGCAGGCACGAGGTTCTTGCCCTTTCCGTCCGTGTTCATGAGATCGTCCGTCTTCTCCCGCGAACGGTTGTACACCGCTACCGTAAAGCCGCGGCTCTCGATGTTAAGCGCCAGGTTGCGTCCCATGACGGCCATGCCGACGACGCCGATGTTTGCATTAGACATGTTTCGATTCCTTTCTCCAAGCCGTTAAGCCGTTATTTTCTGCGCGTTTTCAGCCAGCCCTTATTGTACTCTTTTTGGCTGAAGATGAAAACCGGCCGCCGCGGCGCGCGAAAATCGTCGGCGCTTCGTTCGAGGACAGGCCGCGACACGGCGCCGTTCACCCCTTCGCCGCCCCGTCCCACGAGAAGTCCAGCGCGTCGAGGAACGCCTTCGCCAAGGCAATATGTCCCGTCGCGCTCGGATGGACGCGGTCCCAGGCGATCGTCGCGGGGTAGATGTGCGCGAGGATCTTGTCGAACGCGGCCTGCGTATCGACGAACAGCGTGCCGTGATTCTTGGCGATCCGCTTCACGATTCCGCCGTACTGGTCCATCGTGCGTCGCATCGCGTCGCCGCGGTTCGGCTCGAGGTAAAAAGGCGTCATGAGCACGATTCCTTTGACGTGGGTAAGCGTCTTTTCGACCAGCTCGCTAAGCGTCTCCTCGTATTCCTCGGCGTATACGTGAGACTCCTTGATGTAGGGCTGATCGTACTGCCGCCAGACGTCGTTCGTGCCGATCATGACGGATACCCAGTCCGGCGACAAATCCAGCACGTCGGTCTGCCAGCGTCCGGCCAGATCTCGCGCCGTATGCCCGCTCGTGCCGACGTTGACAACCCGCACCGCGAGCTCCGGATACACGCTTTGCAGCAGTCCCGCCGCAACCGACACGTAGCCGGTGCCGAGTCCCGCGCCCAGTCCTTCGCCGAACGGCCTGCCCCGTCCGCAATCCGTAATCGAGTCGCCGATCATGACCAGTTTGTCATTTGAAGATAGCTTCATTCGAATCTCCCCCCTCCGAGTCGCAACATATCATTTTGGCTTGCAATCGCTGTCGTCTCTAGCCGATCCCCGATGCCCTGCCATGTTTTCTCAATCTTTACATCCCACATTTTAACCCGCTGATGCGTCGCAGGACAACACCAATCGCGTATTTCGGCCGCAAAAAAAGACGCCCCTTCCGGAGCGTCATAAGTTTTATGCGAAAGCGTTCGTTCTAAAGCTCGAGCTGAAGGCTCTCGAGCCTCATCGAGGCGAGCTTCGCCTTGGAAGCTTCGACGCCTTCCGCGTCGCCCGACTGGATCGCTTCGTGCAGAACGGCCAGCTCGTAGTCGATCTCAAGCCGCAGTACGCCTGCGCGCTGCTCGGCACGCCTCGATTTGTAAGCCTGTATCATATCTTCTACCGTGATCTGAGGGCGCTTCTGGAAGATTATCCGATGCTCCATGCCTGACACCTCCACGAGTCGTATGATTTCGCCGAACATAATATTTTCGATCAACAAGTGACGGTCGCGAAAACGCTTGACGACGGCATGGCCTCTCGAATCGTTGATCAGCTTCTCCAGCCAAAGCGCGAACTTCTCGTCCTTGACCAAATAATCCCCGACCATCTTGTAGCGTCCGCTGGTTCGCTGGAAACGCAGCTTCAGCAGCCTTCTTCCCGTGCGGACGGAAACGAGAAAATACGACTCGCTCTCGTTCCAGTACAAGGAATAGCCTTCTTGGATCAAATCCCGAATCAAACTCTGAATCTGTCCGCGATCGAATCGTAGCTCCAAGTTGCAATATTCGACTTCATGGCTGCGGGTCACGGCCATCCCCCCCTCCTGCGGTATGGGCAGCGATCGAGTTGTTGACCGAATGTTCAGATAATTTGTTCTTACCCTTATCTTATACTTCATCTTATGTTATGGCAACTTGGTTTCTTGACTATTTTCCGGTATAGTGAGGGCAAAATAGCAAACCGAAATTTGCTTCAAGAGGTGACAGGCATGTCCACACTAATCAACGCCGGATTCGCTGGTTTTGCGGATTCGGATTTCGACGCCTTGGCCGTTCCCGGTCTCGAAGGACGAATGGCGGCGATCGTCCGGCAGGTCAGGCCCAAGCTCGAAGGGCTTGGGGCCGCATTGGCGCCCTATCTGGCGGAACTGTGCGCAGAGCCTATGTATCCGCACGTGGCCAAGCACGCCAGGCGGTCGGTCAATCCGCCGAACGACACTTGGGTCGCGTGGTCGCGTCATCCCCGCGGCTACAAAGCGCATCCTCATTTTCAGATCGGACTGTGGTCCACGCATTTGTTCATCCAGTTCGCCATCATCTACGAAAGCGGCAACAAAACGGTGTTCGCGGATCGGGCGGCGCACGAGCTCGATTCGATCCGCGCGGCGATCCCCGCTTCGTTTGTATGGTCCAAGGACCATACGCTGCCGGACGGCACGCCGCATGCCGACCTCTCCGACGAATCGTTGACCGAGTGGCTGGCCAGGCTCAAAACGGTCAAGGCGGCCGAGATCACTTGCGGCCTTCACATCGCGCGCGGCGACGAACGTCTGCACGATCCGGACCTCCTGCTGCAAGCGGCCGAGGAAGCCTTCAGGCGGCTGCTGCCGTTGTACAAGCTATCCTTCTGACGGATGATTGAACTGTCGTCCGCCCTACTCATTCATACACCAAAATTCGCCAAAACCAAACAGCGCGCGCTCAAAAACAGCCCCTCCGGAACCCGGAGGGGCTGTTTGCTGCGCCGTCCTGCCGCTCGCGGCCGGATCAGGCCGCGGCCGACTGGCTCGCCGCGCGCCGCTGGCGCTTCGCCTTGCGGAAATGGAGCAGCTCGTAGACGCAAGGCACGAGCACCAGCGTAAGCATCGTCGCCACGATCAGGCCGCCGATCACGACGATGGCGAGGCTCTGCGACACGATGCTGCCGCTCTCCGACGTTCCGAACACCAGCGGCAGCATGGCGCACACCGTGGCGATCGCCGTCATGAGTATCGGACGCATCCGCGTGCCGGCCGCTTCGATCAGCGCTTCGCGGATCGGCATGCTCGCTTCGTTTTTCTTCACGCGGTCGATGAGCACGATCGCGTTCGTGACGACGATCCCGATCAGCATGACGACGCCGAAAATCGCGGTGAAGTCGGGCGTCACGCCAGTGACGATGAGGCCGAGCACGGCGCCGATCGGCACGAACAGAATCGAAGCCATAATCGCGAGCGGCGCCCGCAGCGTCTTGAACGTAAATACCATGATCAGGTAGACGATGCCGATCGAGACGAGCATCATCGTGAACAGGCTGGCGAAGTCCGCGTTCTGGTCGGCGGACGCGCCGCCAACGTACAGCTTCACGCCTTCCTCCGGCTCGATGTCCTTCATCGCGTCCGAAATTTTGCCGCCGACGATCGACAGCTGCGCCGGCTCGACCGTGACGCTGACGCGAATATACGTTTTGCCGTCCTTGCGGTAGGCTTCGGTCGGCTGGTCGCTCTTGACCCACTCGGCGATCTGGGACAGCTTCTTCGGACCTTCGTCCGTCGCGACCGTCAGCTCGTTCAGCTCGGCGGAAGCGCCGGGCTTCAGCAGCGGCTCGAGCGATACGGTGAGCCGCTGGCCGTCCTTGACGACGCTGCCGAGCGGCACGGCGTTCAGCATGCCCTGCAGCTGCGACGCGATGTCCGATGCCTTGGCGGCGGCGGGATCGACCTGCAGCGTATAGACGGTCTTGCGTTCCTGCTGGTTGCTGGCGACCTTGAGCACGTCTTTGATCGGCTTGATCTTGCCCATGACGAGGTCGGCCGTCTTGGTCAGCGCCGCCGGATCGTCGCCGACGATGTCGACGAACACCTGACTGCCGCCGCCGCCGAACATGAACGATCCCGCCGACGCGGACAGATCGGCGCCCGGATAGTTCGCGCGCTCTTTTTTGACCGCTTCGATGATTTTTTCCGCGTCGGCCTTCGGCTTCATCTGAATCGAATAGTCGACCTGGGTAGGCGACTTGACGTTGCCGTACATAGCTGCGTCCGCGCTGTTGCCCATGTCCATGTTGACCCATTCCTGACCTTCTTGCTTCATGAGGAACGCTTCTAGCTTCTTGCCGTTCTCAAGCACGTCGCCTACCGGCGTATCCTGCGGGTACGACAGCTTAACGCTGATGTTCGACGCGTCGGACGAATCGATCGCGCCCTTAGGCAGGCTGAAGTATGTCGCGATCGAGCCGACGAGAAGAAACAGCGCGAGTAGCAGCGGCAGCCACTTATGCTTCAGGTTCCATTCGAGGAAACCGCCGAAACGCTTGGAGGGGCTGTGTTCCTTGATCTCGGAGCGCTTCAGCAGTCCCGCGCTCATGAGCGGGATGACCGTCAGCGCGACCAGCAGCGACGACAGCAGCGAATAGGTGACCGTGAGCGCGAAGGGAAGCAGGAACGACTGCAGCGAGCCGCGCAGCAGCCCCATCGGCAGGAAGACGGCAACCGTCGTAAGCGTCGAAGCGGTAATCGCCGTAGACACTTCCTTGGTCGCGTCGATGACGAGCGAAACGGAGAATTTTTCCTTTTGAAGCCTGCGGAATATGTTCTCGATAACGACGATACTGTCGTCCACGAGCCGTCCGACGGCGACGGCCACGCCGCCGAGCGTCAGGATGTTGAGGCTGATGCCCGACAGGTCGAGCAGGTACAGCGTCAGACCGAGCGACAGCGGGATGGAGACGATCGTCACAAGCGTCGCGCGCAGGTTGCGCATGAACAACAGGATGACGACGGTGGCGAAAAGCGCGCCCATGAGCACTTCGCGCATCATGCTGTTCACGGAGTGGACGACCTGGTCCGAGGTGCTCATGATGACCTTGAGCTCCATGTTGCCGTCCTCTTTCATCAGCCGGTCGGCCGTCTTCTCGACGTCCTTGCCCACGCTGACGGCGTTCGCGTTCGCGCCTTTGGAGACGACGATCATGAGCGCGTCCTTGCCGTCGATGCGGCTCACGCTTTCTTTGTCGTCGGACTGCGTCACGGCGGCGACGTCCGACAGCTTGACGCCCGGCGCTACGGGCAGCTTCGCGACGTCCTCCGCGCTGCCGAGCTCGGCGGTTACGTTCAGATTGACGGCCTCGCCGTCGAGCACGGCAGCGCCGACCGATGCCGACGCGGTGCGTCCCTGCAATACCGCATACAAGGCCTGCACAGGCACGCCTTTGGCGGCAAGCTTGGCGGCATCCGGCTTGATCGCGATGCTGGGGCTCGACTTGCCCGCCAGCTGTACCTGGCCGGCGCCGTCGATCGCCCGGAAGGCGTCTACCGCGCGCGCTTCGGCTTCTGCCTTCTTCGCGTCGCTAAGTCCATCCTTGAACGTCAGCGACAAAAAGGAGATCGGAATCATCGACGTGTTGTACTGGATGACGTAAGGCTTCGATACGCGTTCGGGCAGTTGCACGGCGGCCGCCGCTTTCTCGACCTCGTTCTTCGCCTCCGACATGTCGGTTTTCGCGTCGAAATTCAGATTGACCTGCGCGTAGCCGTCTCCCGACGTCGACAGCATGCTCGTCTTGCCCTTGATCGCGGACAGCGCCTGCTCGAGCGGATCCGTCACCTCCCGCTCCATCGTGGCGGTGTTGTAGCCCGGGCCGATGACGCTGACCGTCACCTGCGGATTGTCGGCTTCGGGCAGAAATTCCATGGGCAGCTTGAAGTAGCTGAACACGCCCAGGCCCAGCGTCATCACGACCAGGATGACGACCGCCGCCTTGTTTTTGAATACGCCTTGAATGAATGAACTCACGTTAAATAGCCCCTCTCCTCGTGCTTGCATCAGCTACGATCAAGCATAAAGGAGAAGGGGCCGGCGACGACAACGGCCAGAGACCGGACCTTCTCTCAGACTTAAGTCTGAGAAGGAATCGGACTTCGGCCGCTTCCAATGTCTTCCTGAAGCCAAACAAAAACCGCCCCCCGAGAGGCGGTTCGGTGCGGCTCTGCGATCGGAGGGTCAGGCTCGCTGCGAACGAGACGCCGCGCGGTCGGAGCTGCGGTAGCCGGCGAGCAGGCCCAGCGCGCCGAGCGACAGCAGGCCGGATACGATGAACGGAAGTCCGGCCTGCGCGGACAGGAGCGCGGCGCCGAGCAGCGGCCCTACGATACGCCCGAGGCTGTCCATAGAGGAGCTGAGACCGGAAGCGACGCCCTGGGAGACGGTCGTCTTCTGGGTGATGAGCGAGGTGACGCAAGGCTTGATCAGCGAATTGCCGACGCCGAAGATGCACAGGTACACCGAAGCGGCGATCCAATTCTGGGCCGTCAGCAGCAGGAAGAAGCCGACCGCGGAGATGACGAGCCCGATCGCGATATAGCGGCTCTCCTGGCCCTGCTTGACGCGCCGCCGGACGATTCCGCCTTGCACGAGCGCGCCGACCAGGCCGCAGAAGAAGAACATGAGGCCGATCTTGCGCGGCGTGACGTCGAACTTGTCGATGCCGTACAGCTGCAGCGTGCCTTCCAGGATAGCCAGCGAGAACGTGACGAAGAAGGCAAGCACGTAGAGCTGCTTCAGCGGCCCCTGGAAGGCGGTCCAGCGGGATACGCGCTTACCCAGTCTCGCCGCTTCGCGCTTCTCCGCCGTGAGCGATTCGGGCAGCTTGAGCCAGGCGGCCAAAAGCGTGATCAGCGACAGCGCGGCAGCGGCGAAAAAAGGCGTGTTCAAGGAGAACGAATGGCTCAGCTCGCCGCCGATAAACGGGCCGAACGTAAAGCCCATGCCGATGCTCATGCCGACGACGGCCATTCCCTTCGTCCGGTTCTCCTCGGACGTAATGTCCGCCACGTAAGCGACGATGCATGCGGTGACCGCGCCGGAGAACAAACCGCCGAGCAGCCGCGACGCATACATGATCCACAGGTTCCCGTCCGCGAGCCCGAACATCAGGAAGCTGACGGCGAAGCCGAACACGCCGATCATAATGACCGGCCTGCGTCCGATTCGTTCGGAAATGCCTCCCCATACGGGAGACAGCAGGAACGACACGAACGAATAAAGCGACAGCATGCCGCCCGTATGCCAATTTGCCGATTCGGGGCTGGCGTTCGTCACCAGTTGCGGCAGGATCGGGATGATGATGCCGAATCCGACGAATACGGTGAACAACATAAGTCCTACGATGATCAGCCTGCTTTTCACGTTTTTTTCTCCTTTAACCCTATTAAAGACCAGCGCCCGAAATCGCTCGGGAGCCGGCCTTCATCTATACCCCATATCGTAGCACAACGCCCGGTCCGTTCCAAATGAACGCGCATGACGTTTTCGTGACGGACCGACGCCGCCCGCATGCGCTCCGCCGTGCTTCTGCGAGCGTTCTATTTACGCTTCGCCGCTTGTCCCGGCGGGGTCTTCCACGGTTGCAATCCCCCGCGGTTTTGCTATACTCATGCTTGTTCGCAATCTATGTTCGGCATTGAAAGGCAGTGAAACCACAGTGGACCATTCCCGCACGCCCTTGTTCGACGCGCTGCTGCGCCACAAGGAACGCAATCCCGTCCAGTTCCATATTCCCGGCCACAAGAAAGGCGCGGGCATGGATCCCGAATTCCGCAGCTTCGTCGGCCAGAACGTTCTGGACATCGACCTGATCAATATCGCGCCGCTCGACGACCTCCACCAGCCGGTGAGCGTCATTCTCGAGGCGCAGCGGCTTGCCGCGGACGCCTTCGGGGCAGACGCGACGTTTTTCTCCGTCCAGGGCACCAGTACGGCGATCATGGCGATGATCCTGTCCGTATGCGGCCACGGCGACAAGATCATCGTTCCTCGCAACGTGCACAAGTCGATCCTGTCGGCGATCATCTTCGCCGGCGCGCGGCCCGTCTTCCTGTCTCCCGCGCGCGACCGCAATCTCGGGATCGATCACGGCGTGACGACCCAATCGGTCCGCAGGGCGCTCGAGCGCCATCCGGACGCGTCGGCCGTACTGGTCATCAATCCGACCTATTACGGCGTGTGCGCCAACCTGAAGGAGATCGTCGATCTCGTTCACGAATACGACATCCCGGTGCTCGTCGACGAAGCGCATGGCGCGCTGATTCATTTCTCGGACGAGCTGCCGCTGTCCGCGATGGCCGCCGGCGCGGACATGGCCGCGACGAGCGTGCACAAGCTCGGGGGCTCGATGACGCAGAGCTCGGTGCTTAACGTCAAGGGCGCGCTCGTCAACGTTCAGCGCGTGCAGACGATTTTGAGCTTGCTGACGACGACGTCGACCTCTTATCCGCTGCTTGCTTCGCTGGACGCGGCTCGCCGCCATCTGGCGACGAACGGCCGCGAGCTGGCGGCGAACGCCGTCGCGAGAGCCTCGCAGGCGCGCGCCGAGATCAATGCGACGCCGGGACTTTACTGCTTCGGCGAAGACATACTGGGCGAGGAAGCGACCTTCGATTATGACCCGACCAAGCTGACGATTCACGTCCGCCATCTGGGCATCACAGGCTACGACGCGGAGAACTGGCTGCGGGATCGCTACCGTATCGAGGTCGAGCTGAGCGATATGTACAATATTTTGTGTCTCGTGACGCCCGGAGACGACGACGAGACCATGGGTATCCTAGTCGCGGCGCTGCGCGAGCTGTCGGATACCTACATGGGCAAAGGCGAAATTAAGGAATTGATCGTCGAGATTCCGCAAATTCCGCATCTCTCCCTGACGCCGCGAGACGCTTTCTACGGCGAGACGGAGATCGTGCCGTTCCGCGCGTCGGCGGGCCGGATTATCGCCGAATTCATCTACGTATATCCGCCGGGCATTCCGATCCTGCTGCCCGGAGAAGTCATCTCCCAGGACAACATCGACTATATCGTCGACCACCTCGAAGTCGGGCTGCCCGTCAAAGGACCGGAGGACCGCAACGTGGAGTACGTCAAGGTGATCGTCGAAGAGACGGCCATCTCTTAAGCGGACGCAAAAAAAAGAGCCAATCGTTCGAATGGCGGCTTCGCCCCCCATTCGAACGCATTGGCTTTTTTCGCGCGAGTCTTCAGTCCGCTTCTTGCGCGGCCAGCTCCTCGTACACCTTCATGACGCGTTCCCATTCTTCGTCGTCCTCGATGTTGACCAGGACTTCGTCCTCGCCGTCTTCCTCGATCCGGAAGATGACCCCGTCGTCGTCCGGGTCGTTGCGGTCGAGCAGCACCGCGTAGGCTTGGTCCCCGCTCTCGAACGTATACACCAGCACCATCTCGTGCTCGTTGCCATCCTCGTCGGTCACGACGAATACGGCTTCGTCGTGCTCGTGATCGCAGTTTTCGTCATGAACATGGTCGCTCATGGGAGAACCTCCGTTCATCGGTTAAATTAGTCTTCGCCCTATCCTATCACTAACCCGATACCGGGTCAAACGACGCGCCAAAAGCCGCGATCCGGGCTCGCGGCTCCTGCTAGATCCCGCGCCAGACGCGGGTTTATTTGGCGAATACGGTCTTCTCCGACACGACCTGAAATGCTCCGCCGTCCGCCGACTTCATCCAAAAGCGGATCGTATACTTGCCTACGCTGCTAAAGTTGTAGGCGTACTCGCCGCTCGTAAACCAAAAGTTGTCTTTGTCCGTCGGAAAGTCGCTCTCTTTGCTCGTGTGCGTCTCGATTTCCTTTTCGTCGCCGTAAGGGTCCGCGATCGTCACTTTGAACGCATTGATCGACACCGTCAGATTGTCCACCTGCGAAAAGACTTTAAAGCTCTTCTTGCCGCGCTCCACGCCTCCGAACGGCTTGCTGCCGTCCATCAAAAACATGTGTACGTTCGGCTTGACGATCGATACCTTCTTCGCGGCGTCGTCCCAAATGACGAGCGCCTTCATCAGGTCGCCCAGGCTGCGCACGCCTACGTACGCTTTGCCGTCCTCAAGCATGCCCTGGTCGTCCAGCTCCTGCTTGTTGATGACGATCCGAACCTTCTGCGCGATCGTGTCCGCGTATATCGCGGAGCCGCCGGCCAAGGAGAGCGCGACCGTCAATATCAGAAGCTTGCGCAGCTTCATTACAAATCCCTCCGTATTCGCCGCAAGTTGACAAAGGCCATTTTTCTGTTATGTAAACGTATATACCGCGGTCGCGCGCAAAAGTTGCGGTAAGGGGAGAGATTAAAGTTTCGGGACGATTCGACCGATAATCCGAAGTGTCGGCAGGCCGGCTCGGAATGTGCGGTTGCCCGGGAAATGCTCTCCCTCTCCCCTTCCGTTTATTTCCCCGCTTGCTTCATCCTTTTTTTGGGAAGCGTAAGAACGCAAGGGACACCCTTGCCCAGCGCGCCCGGCTTGCTCATCCGCTCGAGATAAGCGATGCCCCTCGCGCAAGGCGTCGCGCAGACGGCGCATGCGTCGGACAGAACGACCTTCATCTGCGGCTGGACATGCTCGGCATGCACTTTCTTTTTCGCGCCGCCCTTCGCGCTTTTGCTCTGGCTGGCTGGCTTGCTCATCTCGCGCTTCTCCTCCGGCGGCCGTGTGCGGAGCGCCAGAATAACATATGCATGCCGGAGCCCGGACGCCACTGCCGGTCCGGTATGCGATTTGATATCTTCTGCAACCTCATAAATTATGGTACAGTAATTTAGAATTTACGGTCGGAGGCTCGTTGGGACTGGTCACGGGAGGCTGCAGATGGATATTCGGATGTTGGGTTGCGGAAGCGCGTTCGCCAAGGAATTTTACAATAACAATGCGATCGTATACGCGGGAGACAAGAAGCTCCTGCTTGACTGCGGGACGACCGCGCACGTTGCCCTGCGCAAGCTCGGCGTCTCCCTGCCTGAGCTCGACGGCGTGCTGATCACCCATATTCACGCGGATCATGTCGGCGGGCTGGAAGAGCTCGCCTTTCAATTGAAGTTCCAGTTCAAACGGCGGATTCCCTTATACATCGCGGATACGCTGACCGGCATACTGTGGGAGCACTCCCTTCGCGGCGGCCTCGAACAAGAAGGACTGCTCTCGCTCGCCGATTACTTCGACGTGCGGCCGATCCGCGAAGGCGTACCGTACGAAGTGCTGCCCGGGCTTACGGCCGAACTGCTGCGAACGCCGCATATCCCCGGGAAGCTCAGCTATTCGATCTTGTTCGGAACGTCTTTCTTCTACTCGTCCGACATGATTTTCGAACCGGAGCTGCTTCGGCGGCTTGTCGCGGAGCGAGGCGTGGAGACGATATTCCACGATTGCCAGCTTGAGCCTCCGGGCGTCGTACATACTTGCCTTCCGCAGCTGCTGACGCTGCCCGAAGACCTGCAGCGCAGAATCTATCTCATGCACTACGGAGACGCCCAGCCGGCGTACGTCGGCCGCACCGGGCGAATGACGTTCGTCGAGCAGCACCGTCTGTACAGCTTTTAGGCATGCGGTTAAGACGCCGGGAACGATCGTACCGGAAGGAGGCGAAGCGAATTGGTTGGCTTGTGGATCGGAGCGGCGATCGTCGTGGCCGTCATCATCTGGCTGACGATCTGGGTAACGAAAAAAGCCTATTCCAAAAAGTGGGAAGGCGATAACGACGAATAGACATCGCGTTCTACGGACGGCGCATAGGGCGCAAATGGCGCATATACGGTCGTCAACACGGGAGCCGTGTCATCGGGCTTCGGGAACAGGCTGCAGCCGGCAAGCGTTGCGGCCGTTCCGGCGATGATCAACGACTTGGCCGCCCTTGCCATGCGACTTAGCTTGCGATCGTTCATCGGGGATTCCTCTTTTCTGATATCGGATATCCCCAGTCTTTGCCGATTGCGCCGCTTCTATCCTTCGCGATCGAGCAGGCGAACGACCGCCGTCAGCACGGTGCCGATCAGGCCGAACAGCAAGACAAGCCAAAGCGTTAATAACGGGATATTGTCCATTCCCGGGAAGCGCCTCCGATTCTGGCCAAGATAACCTTAGATGCCGGCACATCCATTTTACGCCGCTTCCGGGCGATTCATCCCGAATCGACTAAAATTTCGCGAAAAGAGTCTGTTGACATCGATAGCTTGTCCTGCTATTATATAAGAGTTCCTTCCGATACGATCTGATAGCTCAGCTGGGAGAGCACTACCTTGACAGGGTAGGGGTCACAGGTTCGATCCCTGTTCAGATCACCATACTTAACCATGATAGAAGCCTTGCGTTGCAGGCTTCTTTTTTTATTTGCTTCCGCCTCTGCCTCCCTCCCCTTCTTCCTTAAGCGTCCCGGCTTCTTCGCGGTTCTTTTTCCTGTCATTTCTTTTCACCCCGTTTAAAGTCACGCTCTCCTGCTCACAATAAGATCCGAAGGAGGGAATTCACCATGTTAAAAACATCACGCCGCAACGCGCTGTCCGCAGCGGCGCTGCTGCTGGCTCTCGTCTCTCCGACGATGGCAGGCAAAGCAAACGCAGAGGCTCCAGCCGTAAACGGTCCGACGGCCGCGCAGCAGCTTCAAACGCCCGCCGCAGCCGCGCCGGCGCCTCACGCGGAACGCGTGCATCGCGAAGGGCAGCATCACCATGGCCGCAAGCACCATCGCCGCCTGAACGATATCGCCGAAGTGCTGGGCATGACGCCGACGCAGCTGGTCGACGAGCTGAAAAAGGGCAAATCGATCGCTCAAATCGGCAAAACCAAAGGCATGAGCGAGGATCAGCTGATCGGCAAGCTGCTCGACAAGGAACGCATCCATCTAAAGGAACAAATCAACCGTTCCTGGACGGCCGAGGTCAGAAAAAACACGTAAGTCGACCGGGTCCAAATCGACGTGCCTGCGCTTCGCCCGCCCGCCGATTTGGGCTTTGTCTGTTTTATTAAAATTATTTTCCGAAAAAACACTTTACAGCGCGTTAATCTTCCTCTATAATCAATCAAGTCGCCACCACACATGATCTGATAGCTCAGCTGGGAGAGCACTACCTTGACAGGGTAGGGGTCACAGGTTCGATCCCTGTTCAGATCACCATACTTAACATCACGGAAGCCCGCGAGGCTTCCTTTTTCGTTTTCTGCAACCTTTCGACGCGCGCATGCGTTTGAGTGGATGAGCGTTCGGGAAAACCATCCATACGAGGAGGACATCATCATGAAAAAGCCGTACAAGAGCTTGTTCGTTCTACTCGCCGCCTTGCTGTTCGCACTGACCGCAAGCGGTTCCGCCTTCGCCTTCAACGATATCCAGAAGGACGCGGGAAAAATCTACATTGAGCAGCTTCAAAAGAAAGGCTTGATCAAAGGCGACGGCAGCGGGATGTTCAAGCCGAAAAGCGCATTGACGGCGCAGTCGGCCGTTCTGCTCATCGTTAACGGCTTCGGTCTTAACATCGACAACATCCGGTTTATCAAGGAGCCCAAGGCAAGCGACTACTTTACGAAGGTCAAGGACGATGCGTATTACGCCAAAGCCTTTATTATCGCGAACCTGAACGGGCTCGAGATCCCGCGCGATATCGACCCGAACGGAAAAGTAACGCGGGAGCAATTCGCGCACTGGATCTTCAAGGCGATCAGCAAGAAGGGCGACTATGCGTGGATCGAGATGTATCAAACGTTCAAAGACGAGGATAAAGTGACGCAAGGCTACATGGACAGTGTCCAAAAGCTGCTCATCGGCAAAATCGCTACGCTTGACAACGGAAAATTCCGTCCGAAGGATGCGATTACCCGCAGCGAAGCGGCGGTCATACTCGCCAAAGCGTTATCGTTCGTCAAAAACACGCAGCCTATGCCGCCCGCGCAACCCGAGCAGCCGGTCTCGCCTTTGACCGAAGTGAAGCTGACGAGCGAGGCATACGGCAGCGAAGCGCTGAAAGTGACGGTATCCGCCCAAGCCCCGCATCCAGGTTACGGGATCGAGATCGCGAACGTTGCCTTTAAGGATAAGCAGGCGGTCGTTACTTACCGGATCATAAAGCCCGATCCTGCCGCGCTTTACCCGCAAGTGATCACGACGGTCAAAGCGTCCGTCTACGTGAGCAACGGCTACACCCCGGTTCTCGGCGGCGAAGCCCAATAATCGATATACTTAAAGGAGCCGTCGGGAAGATCCCCGACGGCTCTTTTTTTCATTCGTACGGTTTAATCGCGGGCGCCCGAATCGAATGCCTCCGCCGATGCCGCGGTCTCCTGGCGCATTCGCTCTCGCTCCCCCCGCCGCCAGCTCGGGCACGCACCAATCGATCGGCGCAAGTCCGGCTTGCTTCAAATAGTCGTTCGCCTTAGAGAAAGGCCGGCTGCCCAGAAATCCGTTGTGAGCGGACAAAGGGCTCGGATGCGCCGAGGCGATCACGAAATGCTTGCGTTTATCGATGAATGCCGCTTTTTTCTGCGCGTGGCTGCCCCACAAGATGAACACAAGCGGCTCTTCCCGCTCGTTCAGCGCCGCGACGACGGCGTCGGTGAACCGCTCCCAGCCTAAACCTTTGTGAGCGTTGGCCTCGCCTTCCCTTACCGTCAGCACCGCGTTCAGCAGCAGCACGCCTTGCTTCGCCCAGTGCGACAAATTGCCGTGACTCGGCACCGCGCAGCCGAGGTCGCTCTGAAGCTCTTTAAAAATATTGCGCAGCGACGGGGGCTGGCGCACGCCGGGCAGAACGGAAAAGCTGAGTCCGTGCGCCTGTCCCGAGCCGTGATACGGATCCTGGCCCAGAATGACGACCTTGGCGTTGCGATACGAAGTGAGATGCAGCGCTTCGAAAATATGGTGCATGTCCGGATAAACGGTCCGTTCCCGGTATTCGGCAGCCAATTGCGCCCTAAGCGCCTTATAGTAGGGTTTGTCCAGTTCGGGCTGGAGCAACGGCTCCCAATCGTTTTTGAACACCGCTGGCATGAGGCATGCCTCCTGATTTATGATAGCTATGAAGCGATTCTATTATAGCAGAATCGATCTGTTCGCCCAAAAGGCAAAGGAGACGCGTCCATGACTTCGATCTATTGGCACGACAACGCATTCCTGCCCGAGGAGGATGTGCGAATCTCGCCGCACGACCGCGGCTATAATTTCGGAGACGGCATTTACGAGGTATTCCGCGTCTATGGCGGCAAAATCTTCGAAGCCGAAGCCCACTTCGAGCGGCTGCGGCGGAGCGCGGAAGGTCTGAAGCTCGCGCTGCCCTGGGGATTGGACGGCCTGCGCGCGGCCATGACGGAATTGGTCGAGCGAAACGCGCTATCCGAAGGAACCGTCTACCTGCAGATCACCCGCGGTACGGCGCCCCGCAACCATCTCTTCCCTGCCGATACGGCGCCTTCGGCGCTTGCCTACACGCGCGAGGTCGCGCGCCCCGTTCAATCGATGGAACGAGGGATCTCGGTCGTCACGCTGGAGGACATCCGCTGGCTGCATTGCAACTATAAGACGCTGAATCTGCTGGCCAACGTACTCGCGAAGCAGGAAGCGGCGGATCGCGGCGCGGCGGATGCCGTTCTGCACCGAGACGGGGTCGTCACCGAGAGCAGCGCGTCCAACGTCATGATCGTGAAAGACGGCTTACTGATCACGCATCCCGCCGACAATCTGATCCTGCACGGCGTCACGCGCGCCGTGGCGCTTCGTCTGGCGCAAGCCGCGGAGATCCCCTACGCGGAGCGCCCCTTCACGCTGGACGAGCTGTATGCGGCCGAAGAAGCGTTCGTCACGGGGACGACCGTTGAGATTACGCCGATCGTCGCCGTCGACGGCCGCGAGGTCGGTTCCGGCAAGCCGGGCCCGATCACCCGCCGGCTTCAGCGCGAGTTCGCCGCCGCCATCGGGCGCTAGCGGTCAACGAAAACGGCTCCGGGCGCGCCATCCGTGCCGCCGGAGCCGTTTTTTTAGTCCACTTCTATGCTGAATACGACATATCGGTTCAGCTGTTTCTCATCCTTCTCCGCTTTATCTACGACCCGGTAGGTTTCGGAGCCTTCCTCCTGAACGACGAAGTACGACCGCTCATGCTCCCTGTACCATTTTTTGGCCAGATCGATCGCGTATTGCTTCATCACAACGTTACACCCCATTCAATTATTCAGACTAAACTATTCAACGCCGCCTTGTCGATTTCCTTCTCGCTGCTCTATGTACGGACGACAGATCGCCGTCAAAGCGAAGCGCCGGATGCGGTAGTCGCATTCGGCGCTTTGAAGGTCACGCTATTTTACGATGGCTTTCATCCGTTCGCAATTGCGATTAGGAGCGTCCGCCCTTGCGGCCCGCTTCTTCCCGGCTCATGCCGTCGCGGTCGTCGCTTTGGCTGCGATTGTTGCTGCCGCCGCGGGCTTCGCCGCCCTTTTCGCCGATCTCTTGATAGAACTCCTTGTCGTGCGTCCTTGCCGTCGCTTCTCCACCCATGCGTCCTGCTTCCTCGCGGCTCATCTTGTTGTTGTCGTCGTTGCGTGCCATTCAGAATCACTCCTTTGGGTTTGTCGGGCCCGGACTTGCCTGCCCACGGTATATATACTCGGCGAGGAGATGCGTAAACGGCAATTAGAGCTTTCTCATCCGGGCTTGCTATGTGCTTGGAAACGCTTGCCGATTCAGGTAAGATGAAAGGGTTCGTTTAAAAAAACTTTCTAGCACGAGGGATTAAAAATGTATCAAGTATTGATCGTGGACGACGAGCCGCAAATCATACATGGTCTCCACAAGCAGGTCAACTGGGAAGAATTCAACATGTCGGTCGCCTTTACGGCCACCGGCGGCGAAGAGGCGCTTAGCATTCTGCAGTCGAACCGCGTGGACCTGATGGTCGCCGATGTTTGCATGCCCAGGATGGACGGGCTCAAACTGATTACGGCTGCGAAAAAAATAAATCCTGCCCTGCGATGTCTTATTATTAGCGCATTCAACGAATTCGAGTATGTAAAAGCGGCGCTTCAGCTCGGCGTCGATAACTACCTGCTCAAGCCGATCAGCGGCGACGAGCTGTTCGATACGTTGGTCAAAACGCTCGCGAATCTGGATAACGATCGGGCCGCTGTCGGTCTGCAGTCCCCGGCCGTCCATGTATTCCGGTTCAACATTCTCGAACGCTGGGCGGACGGCTCCATACAAGAAACCGAGCTTTACGATCGCGCGGAAATGCTGCAAATTACGCTGACCGACCCCGAATACCGGGTCGTCGTTTTCGAATTTTCCGGCGCTGACGCTTGGCCCGACCGGATTCAATTCATGTCCGGGTGGCTGGAGCAGTGCCAGTCGAAGCTGTCGGCCTTTTGTCGCGGCGAGTTTTTTTTAAACGCGTCGCTGCAGGTCGTTTGCATTTTGCACGGACAATCGCTCGACGGCGACAATGATCTCCTCGCGGCCGCAGTCGGTCAATTGGCTGCCGCCGTCCCGTCCAAGCGCCCGCTTTTTTTTTTGCTCGATCGGGCCGGTCGTTTCCTCGTACACGGGCGTCCATGCCAGCTGCGCCGCCGCTCTGTTTTATTTAAACTACCGTTATCTCGATACGGACGCCGTTTACCTCTTTGCCGAATCCTTAAGCGGCCCGAAGGATCGATTGTCCAACGAACCTTCCGTGGCGGTTTTAAAATTTGAAAACGCCCTGCGGGACGAAAATACGCAAGCGGCCGTCCGTCTGGCCCAAACTTACACATCCGGGACAAGCCTCGCTTCCTTCCGCGAAAAGAAAGCAGCCCTGCTGCCTTTGGTTTTGTCCGTCGTTCGGATGCTTATGGGATCGGGCCGGATATCCGACGAATTGCCCGAATCGATCGTCCGGCGTTTGGCCGAATTTTCTCGCATGGATAACCCGGAAAAACTGACAAGCTGGATGACCGCGACGATCGGGGAAGCGATGACCGTCATTCACGGCCGCCATCGGTCGTATCATCTGCTCGTTCACCACGCGATGACGCAGATCCGCCAAAATTATCATGCTGGACTATCGCTCAAAACGCTGGCTTCCGCTTTTAACGTGAGCCCCGCTTATTTAGGACAACTGTTCAAAGAAGAGACGGGCAAATACTTTCACGATTATTTGATCCAGACGCGATTGCAGGAATCGCGGACGCTGCTCGTCGATACCGATTTGAAAGTCGGAGAAATCGCACGACGAATCGGCATTCCCAATCAAAGCTACTTTAATCGGATATTTAAAAATGAATACGGGGTATCCCCTATGGAGTACCGTCACCGGACGCAGAGACCGTGAAGCTCGCGTTTAATTGCCCGGACGACAACATCGGGATTCGCACGCTCACGCACGTTCGCACGTTCACTTCGCTTTCGAGCCGGATGCCGTACGCATTTCCGTAGACGAGTTGAATGCGTTCGTGCGCGCTGTATATGCCATAATTGGAGCGGCCTACGGGAGACATCGCTTCAAGACTGCTTTGCACTTCTTCCAGACGCGCCGGGTCCATGCCTTTTCCATTGTCCTCGATCTCAAAGAGAAGGTCCCCTTCTTCTATGCGTCCCCGAATAACGAATCGATTATTTTCGTCCTTTTCGCGGATACCGTGCACAAAATAATTTTCAATAATCGGCTGCAGCAGATTTTTAGGGATGCCGTAAATCAACATCTTCGGATCTACGTCGACTTCGTATTCGAGCAGACTGGCGTAACGCAGCGAAAATATTTGAATATACATGTCGCAGATGCTGAGCTCCCTGCTAATCTGAATAAACGTGCCATCCCGCACGAGGCTGCGGTACAGGCCCGCCAACAGCACGATCATCTGGGCAACGCGTTCGTTACCGTCATCGAACGCCTTGATGCGGATCGCTTCGAGCGTATTATACAAAAAATGAGGATTCAGGCCCGCCTGCAGCGCCTTTAGTTCGGCGTTCTTTTTGCGGAGCTGGCTAAAGTACTCTCGATGAATCGTCTCCTGCAGCTCGTCGCACATCATGTTAAACCGTTCTGCCAAATCCTCGAATTCATCCGCTTTTCCCTTTAACGGAATGCGATAGGACAAGTTGTTCGAGCCAACGAACTTCATCGCTCTGACTAATTCGCGAACGCGGCGCGACGCCAGCGAGCCTGCCAAAAAATACAAGATCGCGCATAGAACCGCCATGGCGGTAACGGCCCCGACAATGATGAAGAGCAGACGATCGCCCTTTTGGTCGACGAGCTTTTTGGGGACGAGGTTCGCCGCGATATAATTTCTGTTGACCGACTTAACGACCTGCGCAAAATATTTCTCGCCATCGATCATTATCGTATTTTCTCCCTGCTTCCAATCCTCCCAGTCCAGCCGGCCCTCATGACCGTACCGATTGTCAGAATCGTATACCCATTCCCCATCCTCGGCGACGATGATGAACCGGCCCAGCGTTTTGTCGTTCGAGGCCTCGTAAATCCGCTGAAGCGCCTGCGTGTTGTAGGTAATTAGAATTTGTCCGGCATTCTGACGAATATTCGCCGTCCCGAGCGTTCCTGCAATCCCGTATACTTGAACGAACGAAGAGTTGGACTTGCCGCTGTCGATAGGCCTCGTACCATATAACGACCTGCCGAGCTTTTTGCGGCCCAGTTCAGCGAAAAATGGGCGGTCGTCGGCGACAAGCGACAAGGTTCTGCTCTGGGAGTTGTAAACGTACTGGGCGCCGGTCAGATTTTTACGCAATTGCACGGATACGATATCCGGATCGCGGACGGCGATGCTTTCCAGCAGGCTGACCATTTCCTGTTTGACGAAGGGATCGTTCTCATAGTCGAGCTCGGACGACGCTTCCATCAATCTGCTCATAACGCTGTAGTTATTTTGAATTTCATATAACGGGAACAGCAAAAATAAAAAATGGTCGTTTTTGCTCGTGTAATAATTGTTAAGTGCGTTAAGTACGTCATGACTCTGCTGCAGTTGGGTCACTTTATTGAACTTCATGGCGTAATGGGCAGCGACCAACGCGAGCGAATAAGCGACGATCAGAAAAATCAGCGTATTGTAAAGCATAAGCCGGTAATGGAAGCGCATACGAAAGGAGCTCCGCAGCCTGCTCGAACGTCCTGTTGCAAATTGCATAGCCGCGCGATAACCTCCTCTTCATAAAAGCAAGGAAAAGACTGCAACATGGGCGCCATGTTCGCAGTCTTACCCTACTGAACGTTCAGATGCGTGCGAGCCGAAGCCGCCGCCCCTGAATCCTCTACTTATATTTATCGGCTACAGATTGCGCTTGTTGCCAGGCCTCTGCATCCCAATCCAAAACTTTTTTGCAGCCCTAACTTTTCGGCTTTGCTCGTCATCTCGTCGATCGCCCGATTAAAGTCGGCATCGTTTTTGGCAAAGACGGCCAGCCAGGAGTTCGTTTTGACGATGTCGCCGATCCGCGCCGCCGTCGTGTTAATCTCCTCCGGAACGGTCGGAACCAGCTTCATCGCCGGCAGCGAGTACGTGAACGTTTTTTTCGCCTGCAGCATTTCCGTCTGGTTTTTGTAGCCCATCGTTTGCTGCCAATCGAGATCCAGCTTGGAAGGGTTGCGTTGAATCGTGGACGGCCATAAGGCGTAATTTAAAGGCGCGTTCGTGTCCGCATTGACGACGGCACCGGACAAGCCCATCGCGTTCAGCGCATTCGTCGCATCCGCAAGCTTGCCTCCTCCCGGCAATTCTTTGTTGTTCTCGATGATGTCCCAGCCTTGATCCGTCACGTAAGGCTCTCCTTGATCGTTCATATCCCAAATGACGCCTTTCGGACCGTTCATGATCAATTGCAGGCCTTCCGTCGAATACATGTAGTCCAAGTATTTGAGCGCGGCGTCCAGATGCTTTGTCGATGCGCTGATCGCGAACGCCCAGCTGTCTCCGAACGGATTGTCTCCGAACCACGTTCCTTTATAGGAATCGAACGGCACGAATTCAAAGCCCGAGGGCACTTCCGCGTTGACCAGTTCTTTCTGGTTGTTGCTGAACCACGGCCAGAAGGAGAACAGTACACGGCCCTGGTTCATTTTCTCGACGGCCGTATCCCAACGCTGCGTCAGCGAGTCGGGGTCGACAAGGCCCATGCGATTGGCTTGGTTGTAAAATTTCAAGGAACGGATATATTGGCTGTTTTTATCCAATATGCTCATCGTGTCGCCGGTCGCAAGATCCACCTGCATAAACGGAAGCGCACCGCCCAGTTGATCTCCCGTATCGATCCCCATAAAGTTCGAAGGCTGGGAGGCGAGCATCATTTGATTGGAATCCCAGTCCTGCCACAGGGAGAAAGCGTAAACCTTTTGGCCGTCGGCGTTTTTAGGTTCAAGGTCCTGCATCTGCTTCAGAACCGGCAGATAGTCTTCCAATTCCTTGATTTGAGGCATGCCAAGCTTTTTTGTACAGATCCCAGCGAATGACCGGGCCATAGTTGATGTTCGCTCCGACTTCGCTTGGACCGATCTTGTTCGGAAGCGCATAGGCCTTTCCTGAACCATTGCTGACCGCATCCCGATAATACTGCAAGGCAACCGACGCGTTTTTGGAGACGTTCGGCAGCTTGTCGAGATGCTCGTCGAGATTTTCCAGCATGCCGGCTCGCACTGCGTCCTCAACTTGCCGCTTCGTCTTGAAGACGACGATATCGGGCAGCTCCCCGCCGGCCATCAGCGCTTGCAGCTTTTGGTCGCCCTGGTCCCCGGCAGGAAGCAGCTCGAGATTGACGCCAACCTTTTCCCGGAGGATGTCGGCGAACCAGCCCTGCTGCATCCCCGAAGTGTTCGAGGGCATGGAAAACACTTGCAGCGTTACGGTTTCTGCCGGCTTGGCGCCTTGCGAGCCTCCGCTTGCCTGGCTCGAGGCTCCATCGTTTTCGGAAGAAGAATTGCCGCTGCAGCCGCTCAGCGCCGTTCCCAGTATTGTTACAGCGAGCAATGCCGTCTTTCGAGAGGCCCCCCATCTTTTTGCGCATCGACTTGTCTCCCCTTCTGATTGGTTAATAACATATATGGCTATAAAAAGAATCGCCGTCTGCGCGCGCTGCATCCGGTTATCCTTTTACTGCGCCCAGCATAAGTCCCTTCACGAAGTAACGCTGAAGGAAAGGGTACACGAACAAAATCGGCAGAACCACGACGATGGAGATCGTCATGCGAATCGAAGTGGCGGTAAGCAGGCGGGACGGGTCTATGAGCTGTCCTTGCGAGGAGCTTCTGAGCGAAGCCGCCACCGCATTCACCTCGTTCAAATATTGATAGAGCAAAAATTGAAGCGTATACAGCTTGGAGCTGCGAACGAGGAACAGCGTATCCATAAAGCTGTTCCACTGATTGACGCTCGTAAACAGCAGGATCGTTGCCAGGATCGGCGTCGACAACGGTAAAATAATGCGAAAAAAGCGGATTCGATAACCTGCCCCGTCGATTTGCGCCGATTCCTCCAGCGATGGCGGAATTTGCTCGACGTACGTTTTGAACAATACGACAAAAAACGGCGCAACGATGGATGGCAGGACATAAGCCCAAAAGTTGTTTACCATCCCCAGGTTCTTCATCGTGACAAACCATGGAATGATGCCTGCGTTGAAGTACATCGTAATTATGACGAAACGGTACCACGATTTGCGACGCCAATATTCCGGTCGGCTGAACGCATAGCCGAGAAATGCGGTGCCGATCACCGTAAAAGCCGTGCCGATGACGGTCCGCAGGACCGAAATCAATGCCGCGTCCCATAATCCCCGAATGCCGAACACTTCGGTGTAGTTGTTGAAATGAATGCCTTTCGGCAAAAATAAAATTTGTCCCGAAGCAGATAACGTATTGTCGCTAATGGTGTTTATGAAAATGTAGTAAAAAAGGAAATATACAGATTAGAGTGAATATTGCGAATATTAAGTAGTTGATTGTACTGAATGCAACGGATCCGAAACTTCGTTGATTTTCAACCATCCGGCCTTGCCTCCGTCATTAAATTATGGATTCCTTGCGCAGAAGCTTGGACAGGGTGTTCGCCAGAAACAGCAGCGCGATGCTTACCAGCGACTTCAGCATGCTGACGACCGTCGCGTACGAGGTGCTCTGTCCGACCATGCCCTGGTTGTAAACATACAGATCGAGCACTTCGATTTTGTCCTTGTTGAGCGGATTTTGAAATATGAAATATTGTTCCATGCCGTTGTTGACAAAGTTGGCGATCGACAAGAGCAGCAGGACAAAAAAAGGTCGGCATAATCCCAGGCACGGTGACATGCCACATTTTCTGAAATCGCCCCGCTCCATCTACCGTAGCCGCTTCATATTGCTCGTGGTCGATGGAAGCGATCGCTGCGAGGAAGATGATGGCGCCCCAGCCCAGCCCCTTCCACAGCGAGTAGCCGAGCATCGTCAGCCACACGTGGTTGGAGGATGCGAGAAAGTTGATCTCGGATGCGATCAGATGAAGCTTGAGCAGCAAGCGATTCAAGAAGCCGTCGCCCACGGAGAAGATCGACCAGGCGACCGCATACACGAGAATCCAGCTGATGTAGTTCGGCAAAGTCGTCAGCGTCTGCACGACTTTTCTGAACTTGCTTGACTTGATCTCTAGCAAAAAAGATGGCGAACAACGCCGGCAGCGGAGAAGTTACGATCCCGAGCAAGCTCAGGGCAAATGTGTTGCGCAGCACGCGCAGGATCTCGCTTGCCACGACGGGATTATCGAACAGCTCGGCGAAATGCTTGAAGCCGACAAATTCGGACTCGGATAACGGAATCCCGGCGTGAAAATCGTAAAACGCATACATCCAGCCGTAAAGCGGCAGATAAGAAAACAAAAATACGATCGCCAGCAGCGGCAACGATAGCCCGAAAAGGCGCATTCCCGCCGAATTCCACGTCGAACGGTTTTTCAATCCGTCCACTCCCCCCTCTGTCCCCTCGATCTTTTTAAGCGCTTGCATTTCAGAGCGCCCGGCTTAGAGCCTGTCGAATCGTTCGACTGTTTTTTATTATAGGTTTGCGGTCTCGATGCCGAAATAATAAAAACTTCGTTTTTTTTGCACAAACTATTGCTTATCTGGTGCGTATCCATCGATTCATCGATTCATCGGTTCATCGAAAACCACATGGCGTTTCGCCTTCTTAATACATGTCAAAGTTCCAGCCTCCAATGCTAGATTAATATCGATATCTAAGAATGGAGGACCATTTAAATGAAAAAATCGATCTATCGGCAGTTCACCATTGCGGCGCTTGCGCTGATAATGGCATTCTCGAACCTTCCTCTGGCCGCTAAGCCGGCAGCCGCCGCGCAAGCAGGACCACCGATGTTCCAGGATGACTTCGAAGGCACGAATGCTGCGGCTTGGACGATAGGCAGCGGCACCTGGGTCACGGAGGAAGGCAATAACGAACCGTTGTTCTCGGACGACTTCGAAAATGGAAACGCTGCCAAATGGACAAACAACGGCGGCTCCTGGTCTGCGGTTCAGAACGGCACGTCTACCTCGTACGGGCAAAGCGCCGGAGGCGCCTCCGAGTTGATCGCGGGGGACGCTTCATGGACGAATTACGTTTACGAGGCGGACGTCAAGCTCGTAAACGGCGCCGGGGCGATGATGGATTTCCGCTATCAAGACAGCCTGCATTTCTACTATTTGTACATGAGCGAGACCTACATCAGACTCATGAAGCAGAACGGAAGCGATCAAGACTGGATATCAGCCTACGACGGCCCGTCGCTTCAGACGTCGGCAACCGTTCGGATTAAAGTCGAGGCGATCGGCAATCAATTCAAGATATACCGCGACGGAGAGCTTGTTCTCTCGACCGCGGACAACGCTGATCCATACCTATCGGGAAAAATCGGACTCGCCACATGGGCGACCTCGGTGGAATACGATAACGTATCGGTGTTGAATACGACGGCCAACCATGTATTCGTTCAATCCGACGACAACGGCGGCGAAGCCGTCTCGGGAGAACTCTCTTGGTCCAACTATTCCGTTCAGACGCGCCTCGCGCTCTCGTCGCTCAACTCTGACGGTTCGGCGGGCATCCGCCTGCGGCAACAAGATTCCGGCGACGGATACGACATGCGCTATTTATCCGACAGCGACGGCGGCAAGCTGCAGATCTTGAAGCGGATAAACGGAGAAGAGACGATTGTCGCGGAAGCTCCCTTCTCCATGCAAACGGGGCGGTTCTATGTTTGGAAAGGCGTCGCGGCCGGCAAATATCTTGACCTTTACATCGATGGAAATAAATATCTTTCCGTGGCGGATTCGACCTATACCACCGGTAAAATCGCTTTAATGCTCTTGAACGCAACGGCAAGCTACGACAATGTGATCGTTGAGCAAGTGTCCGTTCCGGTCATCTCCGACGGCAATACGACGTTCTACGTCAGCTCCAGCATGGGCGACGACAACAACGATGGATTAAGCGAAGCGACTGCCTGGAGGACACTGGAGAAGGCAAACGAAGCCGAGTTCCATGCCGGAGACAATCTCCTGTTAAAGTCGGGAGATCGTTGGAACGAACCTCTGATCCTGCAAGGCTCGGGCACGGCCGAATATCCGATTAGGGTTAGCGCTTATGGCACGGGAGATAAACCCGTCATCGCCTGGAATGCCCCTCATGGAGGAAGCGTCCTGTCAGGACGCAACCTAAGCAACTGGGTAATTCAAGGATTGGCCTTGCAGATTATTCCCTCCTCGACCCAATCGTGGAGCAATATCACGGCGGGCATTCAACTCTATTACGATAACTCGAACGGTCACGGGAACGTACTTATCGACGGGAATGATGTGTACAGCTCGACCTATGACAGCAACACGAACGGCATCGTCATCTCGGCCTCTGTTCCGGGGACGGACAACAAGGAAGTAGCAAGAGACCTGACGATCTCCAATAACACGGTTCACGATATTGGCTGGTACGCGATAACGACGACAGGCTGGGATACGGAGAAGAACGAAGAATTGCGTTCGCAGCTGATGTACGGCAATGTCAAAGTTTCCGGAAACGAAGTGTACAACACGGCCAGCCAAGGTATCGTCGTGCAGAATGCGCACAACTCGGTCATCGAACGGAACGTCGTACACGACGGAGGACTCGGCACGGATACTTGGGGACCGGGAGGATTATGGTTTATCGCCTCTCGGGATTCGGTCATCAAATTCAATGAAATTTATAACATGAAGGACGCCGATTCCGGATTTGACGGAGCTGGCCTTAACATCGATTGGTATTGCGACAACATCACCGTGCAATACAACTATTCGCACGATAATAAAGGCAACGGCATCACGACCATGAGCAATTACGGAACCAAAATCGTCAACAACAAAGTCAAAGGCAACAAAGCGCAGCAATCGAACGGGAACGGCCAAATTGCCCTCGGCAACTTCACGGGAAGACCGGATCTCTCTTCCGGCCTGCACAACGTAGAAGTCGCGAGCAATACGATTCTCGTGGACGTCGACGGTACTTCGGCGATCAACAGCGCATCCAATCCCTATGGGACTTGGACAGGAATAACGATTCATGACAACAACGTTGTTATCGGACAAGGAATGCCGGATAACGAAGTGTTCAGCATCGCGCCCAATACGAGCATAAGCGCTATTGACGGGAACCGGATATACAGCGATTCTTCCGCATTCCGCTCGATCCTGCACGGGACGGTATATACCGGCTTAGCCTTATGGCAAGCGGGTACGGGATACGATCTGAATAGCCAAGCGCTTCCGCAGGACCAAACCGCTCCTTCTTCCGTCAGCAACGTAGCCGCAGCATCGGACGGATATGTGCAGCTTACTTGGGAGCTCGCGGAGGATCAAGGTTCAGGGATCGCACACTATAATGTTTATAGAAGCGTGACGCCTCAGTTCGAACTGACTTACGCCAACATGGTAGGCGAATCCGCGTCCGCTTCATTCGAGGATCGGGAGGATGTGCAAGTGAACACGACTTATTATTATCGGGTAGAAGCGGAAGACCGGAACGGCAACGTCGGCCTCGCATCGGATACGATCGGCATTACGACCGGGGCGACCGTCCCCGCGCCCGAACAGCCGAAGTTGGTCGACTTCATGGCTCCTCGCGATCAAGATATCGTCAGCTTAGCCAGCTTGATCGCGAAGCCTTACCTGTCGGGCATCCCGAATGTTCGCAGCGTACAATTGTTCGTAGACGATCGACTGGCGCAAGAATCGGACTCGTACCCTTACGCCTTCCTTCTGGAGGGATTAAAGAACGGCAAGCATCGATTGCAGTACAAAGTGCATGATACGAACGGCGGAGTCACCGAATCGGCACCGATCACCATTGACAAGCAAGTCGTCGCCCTCCGAAGTCTCTACGCGACAACGGCTCCGGCCATTGACGGCGATCTATCGGATTGGGATGCCGCGGATTTCCGCATGGATCAACGTTCACAGGTTAAGAACATCGACAGCGCGTTCTCCGATAACTGGACGCCTCAGAAGCTGAAAGCCGCAGGGAATACTCGCTGGGACGATACGAATTTATACGTGGCCGTTTCGGTAACCGAAGATGAGCACCATCTGTCCATTACGAACGCTGCCGATCTGTGGAAAGGCTCCAGCATTCAGATCGCGATCGATCCCGACCGGGGGAGCGCTCCTGGAAGCAAGGGCTATACCGAGTTCGCGTTCGGGCTAACGGACGACGGAAGCGCACTCGCCTATCGCTACCATGCAATCGACGGCAAAGTTGCCGGAGCTTACGCTTCGGGGCAACTCTCGATCGTGCGCAACGAGTCGACCAAACTTACCGACTATGAAATCGCCATCCCTTGGAGCGAGATCATTCCTTCCGGCACTCCGATCGGAGACGGTTCTTCGCTCGGCATCTCCGTGCTGGTCAATTATAGCGACGGTACCCATGTGAATCCGGCTTCCGGCGACGCGCGCAACGGGTGGATCGAATATAATAGCGGAATCGGTGCCGGGAAGGCCCCCCGGATTATTCGGCTATTTATTACTCGGCCACCAGCTTCTTACGGCGCCTGCGATCGGCGGAACCGCGATGCCGGGAGGCAAAGTATCCTTGCTATGGCCCGAGGTCGCCGGCGCAACCGGTTATACGCTGAAATACGGCACGGCCAGCGGCACTTACACCCATACACGCGAACTCGGCAACTCGACAGCCGCCGAGATTGAAGGACTGTCCATCGGAACGACCTATTCCTTCGCGGTCGAGGCTTACGATGCATACGGAGTCAGCGAACTCTCCAATGAGCTGCGCCTTACGCTTCTTGCCGACGACATTACGATTCCGTCCGGAAACCCAGGGAGCACTGACCATTCCGATCCGACGGTTGCCGTCATTCCGGTGTCCACGATCGGAGATACTCCCTTTACGCTCGAAATCGGACAAGCGACGATCATCTTGTCGCCTTCCTTGCTGAAGGCGTGGATCGGACAATCGGATCAGCTGGAAGGAGCGACCATCGAAGTAAGGGCCGTACCCGTCACCGATTCTAAGAAGGCAAGCATCCCCACTTCAGATGGCCGAGCCATGCTCCGGGCCGCAAGTCAAATGATCGATATCAGCGTTAGCCTGCTCACCTCCGAGGGAAAGCAAGCTGCCGTTGAACCCTACAACGGCGGCCTCTCTCTCGCGCTTCCGTACGATACGGATGCGAACGAAGAGCTGCTCGGCATCTATGGGTACGACGAAGTCGCGAAACGGTGGGCATACATCGGCGGCGATATCGATCCGTCGCAGCATCGGATTACCGTCGATACGCCGTATCTCGGTCTATACGCCGTCGTTGCGTACAAGTTGACATTCGAGGACGTCTCCTCGGGTCATTGGGCCGCACGTGCGTTGCAAGCGCTAGCCGCCAAGCATATCGTGAAAGGCGTGACCGATGCGAGATTCAATCCGTCAAGCGCTACGACCCGCGCCGAATTCGTCGCGCTTCTCGTCCGCGCGCTGCATCTGCAAGCAACCCATGCGGATACCGCTTTCACCGATGTACGATCGGATGCCTGGTACGCGGACGCCGTCGCGGCAGCCGTGGAAGCCGGCATCGTGGTAGGCAAGGCTGATCATCGATTCGCCCCGCAAGAGCCGATCACCCGCATGGAGATGGCGGCCATGATCGTACGCGCGATCGGCCTGCCGACGACAAATGACGAGGCCAAGTACGCTGACGTTAACGACATCCCCCCAATGGGCAATTCCATTTGTCGTCGCCGTATCGGAAGCCAAGCTCATGCAAGGCAAGGGAGACAACCGGTTCGCGCCGGGGCACGAAGCCACTCGTGCAGAGGCTGCTCAACTCCTATACAACTTGTTGAACGACAGTCGCAAATAAACAAAACCCTTCTCCAACCATAAGAGGTCGGAGAAGGGTTTTCTATCGATAGAAAGTCGACTATTCTTTGATAACCCCGCAAGCCTTCAGCCAATTCATCGCCATGAACCAATTGCCGGTCGAGTTCATGTGCACCTGATCGACGGTGAGCGTTCTCCTCCGTTGCTCCCGCAGGTATGACGTGAATAATCGATTCTGCGGTACGAGTATCGTCCCGAACTGTAGCGCGACTTCCCTGATCGCTTGATTATAAGGCACTAAACGCTCGTTTTTGCCATCGTCCGGATCCTCCGAGATAATCGTCGTCTCCATCAAGATGAACGATGCCCCCGTCCGTTTCTTCGTTTCCTCCAGCAGTTCGCAATACGTGTCCCGATACTTCGTTAAGCCGACTTCCTTCCATTCGTCGTTAATGCCGATCGATATCGTTAACCAATCGGGCTTCAACGCGATCACGTCCTCTTGCCAGCGTGCATGCAGATCAAGTATCGTTTCCCCGCTTACGCCCCTGTTCTCGATCTGTAAGCAAACCGCCGGATGAGCGATCGAGAGATAATCCCTCGCCATCCGAACATACCCTCCTCCGATCCCGTCGGGATCGTCCTTCCGTCCGCTATCCGTAATGCTGTCTCCGATAAATAAGAGCTTCTGTCCATCCTGAAAGATCATCTGTATATCCTCCTATGTCAAAAGTAAGGGACTATCCGCAGAATCTTGCGCCTGGAATAGTCCCTCGATTAACGAAGCTCGTTGGCGTTCGATTAACGCCCTTCCGCTACGGCTTCTTTATTCGTTTCTTCGATCACCTTCGTGCCGCCTTTAGACAACCAGGCATCCTTGAATTTCGCGAAATCCGCATTGACGTCCTTGGATTCGACAATGAGCTTGATGATTTCTTCGTTAACGTAGTCATTCAACTGATTAGGAATGCTTGGATCCAACGCATCCTCGCTGATATTCAAGTAAGCCAACGGATTAGGTACGGCATAATCGCCCGTGGATTTAGACAAGGCCACGATGTCTTCCTTGTTCGGCGTGCTGTCGGGTAAATAATCCGTGTTCCAAGAAACGAGCGCCTTCAGGCTGAATCCCTTGTCCTTGGACTTCTCTTCATCCGACAGCAAAGGAACGATCTTGTCTCCTTCTTTCTTGTAATGCACGCCTTCGACGCCGTTGAGCATCAGATTCTGGCCTTCATCGGAGAGCAAGTAATCGAGAAGCTCCAGCGCTTTCTTTTGTTTCTCTTCGGAGATGCCGGCATTGATCGAGGTTTCGCACCAGAAGTTATTGAAGCCGTCCATCCGTTGAATGCCCGACTTCCCCTTTAACGTGCCGACCCAGGTGAAAATGGATTTCGGATCCGCATCCGGACTTGCCTTTAAAAATTTATTGTAGATATCGTTGTAGAACGTTGCATTGGCATTGTGAATGATCATGCCGACTTTGCCCGTCACGAATTTCTCGATTTTCTTGTCATCCGTATTCAGCATGAATTCGGGATCGAGGATCTTCTCATTATACATTCCATTCAAGAACGTTACGGCATCCTTCGTTTCATCGGAGATGACTTCCGGCGTCCATTGTCCGTCTTTGTTCTCCCAACGCTCCGTGCTCGTGTCGAACGCGTTAAAGATCGGGTATTGCCACCATACTCCGCCGGAGCTGGACGTATAACCGTAAGTATCCTTCTTGCCGTTGCCGTCCGGATCGTTCTCCGAGAATGCCTTGGCGACGGCGTAAAATTCATCGATCGTCGTCGGCACTTGAAGGTTTAGCTTGTCCAGCCAATCTTTGCGAATCAGGATGTTATGCCCGCTGACCGCATCTTTGCCGCTGCCCGCTTCGTTATAAATCGGCAACGCGTATTGCTTATTTCCCGTCGTCTTGGCCAATATTTCGAAGTTGGCTAACGAATTCTTGATATTAGGATATTGGTCGGCATAATCGGATATCGGAAGCACCATGCCTTCTTTAATCCACTGACGATATTGAACCGGACGGTCGATCCCGTAGGAGACAAAGACGTCGGGCATTTCCCCGGAGGCAATCATGACGTTCAGCTTCTCTTCCCAGTCGTTCCAAGAAGCCGTAATCGGCTTGATTCGAATGTTCAGCTTCTCCTGAAGCTGCTTGTAAATAACCGAATCCGGCGCGTCCGCCCCCCTCGAACATCCAACTGAACACGCTCAGTTCGACCGGCTCCGCCGACTCGCTTGTCTCCGCGCTGCCGCTTGCCGTCGCGGCGCTTGGCGCCGATGAGGCCGCACCGTTGTTGTTGTTGCCGCAACCCGAGAGAACGCTTCCAAGCGCGAATGCAGCCACGACTGCGAATACGAGTTTGTTTCTTCTGTTAAACATGCGTACCAGCTCCCCCTAGTTATAGTTAGATTACGGATTTCCAGTGAAAGATTCAACTCTTGATCGAACCGATCATCACCCCTTTCACGAAGTGCTTCTGGATGAAGGGGTACACGACAATAATCGGAACGACGGATACGATGACGACCGCGTTCTTGATCGTGTCGCCGAGCATGAATTCCTCGCTGACGAAGCTGCCTCCGCGGGTGAGCTCCATATTGTTGTTGATAAGGATATCCCTCAATACCATCGCTAAAGGCCAAATCTCTTTATCGTTCAGGAACAGCATCGGCGTATACCAGTTATTCCATTGTCCTACCGCAATGAACAAGGCGATCGTCGCCAGAGCGGGGACAGACAACGGCAGAATGATTCGAAAAAATATTTTCATATATCCTGCGCCGTCCATCTTCGCCGATTCCTCCAGTTCGATCGGAATGTTCTGGAAGAACGTCTTCAGGACGATCATGTTATAGGTGCTGATCGCGGCGGGGATGATCATTACCGCAAGACTATTCACCAATCCCAGATTCTTGATCAGCAGGTAATAAGGAATCAGTCCTCCGCCGAAAAACATGGTGAAGATGATAAACAAGAAAATCGCCGACCTGCCGGGAAGATCGTGTTTGATCAGCGGATAAGCCGTGATCGCCGTAACGAATAGTTGGTACAAGGTTCCCGCGACCGTCACAAATAAGGAGACAAGAATGGATCTCATGATCGTATCCTTGGAAAATACGAATTCGTAAGCCTCGAAAGATATTCTCCTAGGGAACAAATGCAAGGTGGATCGAATCGATTCCTCGTAAGGCATGACCGAGCCTACCAGCACGTGCCAGAAGGGATACAGCGTAATCAGCGCCATGAATACGAGAAACAGGACGTTCAGAGAATCGAATATTTTCCCGGATAGACTTGTCGACTTTACGATGGTTGCTCACCGCCTTTAATAAATTCCTTGTCCGCTCATTTTCTTGGAGGCGCTATTTACGACGATAAGCAGGACGAAATTGATGACATTCAGAAACAGACCGATTGCCGTTGCCATGCTGTATTTCCCTTGGGTTAATCCGATCCGGTACACGTAAGTGTCGATGACATCGCCGCTTTCGTATACCATCGTGTTATACAGGTTGAATACTTGGTCGAACCCGCCGGTCATCATACTTCCGAAGTTCAATATAAGAAGAATAGAGATAATAGGAAGCAAGCTCGGCAGCGTAATATGAACGATTTGTTTGAACCGGTTCGCCCCGTCCACGGTAGCCGCTTCGTACAGATCCTGATTAACGCCCGATAAAGCGGCCAAAAAAAATGATCGTGCCCCAGCCGATTTCTTTCCATATGCCGGAGAGGACGAGAAGGGGACGGAACATGCCGTTGCTCGTCAGGAAGTTGACGCTGTCTCCTCCGAAAGCCGCAATGACTTTATTAACCAGCCCTTCATTGGAGAGCAGCGAGAAAATAATGCCCGAGATGGTAACCCAGGAGATGAAGTGCGGCAAGTAGACGATCGTTTGGATCGAACGTTTGAACCATTTAAGGCGCACCTCATTTAATAAGATGGCTAGGAGGATCGGAGCCGGAAATCCGAATACGAGTCGCAGCAGGTTGATCTCGATCGTATTGCGGAACACTTGCCAGAACTTATCGGTCTTGAACAACTGCTCGAAATGATCGAACCCGACCCACGGGCTTCCCAGAATCCCTTTCGTGATCCAGAAATCTTTGAACGCGATCGACGCGCCGTACATCGGAATGTAGTTAAATACGAATAAGAACACGATTGCCGGCAGCAGCATGACGTATAGCATTTTGTATTTCATCATTCGCTTCGTCATGTCGGCGGTCACCTGCCTTCTTCGGCGAATCCGGTATTATCGCGCAAAGTAACGCTTCGGCTCGTATTCGGTTCGATGTAGATATGACTCTCCATCGTCGGAATGATCGATAGCCTTCGGTTATTCTCGATGTAGACGTCGTTGCAATGACTGGCCATCAGACTGCCACGATAATATTCGCGGTTCGAGACGCAATTCTCATCTCCGTCTTGCGCCGTCTTCAACGGCCCGGCATTCGGGTTCAACAACGCATTATTCCGAAGGAATACGCGCTCGCAGGAAGACACGTAAATCGCTTGCTGCGGACAGTTCACGATCGTGTTGTTCTCGATCCGGATATCCTGGAAGATCGGATAGTCCGTTCTGCCTTGGTCCAGATACACCCCCATATAGATGACGGCCATGTTCCAATGGTTCACGTCGCTGCTCTCGATCCAATTATCGCGAATCACTAAATTGCGTACGCCGAAACCTTCCGCCCAGCGCTCTTCCGCGCCGCATTCGATTTGTATAGCGGACCCCTGATTCCTATAGAAGCGGTTATTTTCCACTAGACCCTCGCCGGCATGGAGCAGGATGCCTCTGGCCCGATTCTGATGGAAGAAATTATGGCGCACGACGTAGTGTCCGGAATCGTATCTTCGATTAAAAAAGAATGGATCGGTCGTTAAGCTCGGCGGGAAGCTCGCTTGCGAATTCAAGCTCGCATTGCTCTCGCCCTTCGTCCCAGCTTACGGCGGCAACATTCGCCGCAATTCCGGCCGGCGATAAATCCGCATGGCGGAACTCGACTAGATCCCCCGGGCAGAACGGATTGCGCCACCTTTGCACGCGGCTTAACCTTATCGTCTTGTCATCGATTCTCCGGAACCCTTGAACGGAATTGTCATGAATGTTCAAGCAATCGTCGCCGTTGTAGCTGAAATCGCAACGATCGATGATAAAATAGCCTTGCGAATTGCTAATGTGGCATCCGTCTGCCGTTGCGGTAATGCAACGGGTCGTTCCGGGTCGCTTCACGATCCTGCATCGCTCCAGCTTCCAATGATGCTGGTCCCCTGTCGATATGAACGCATGGCCCGGAGCGGAATATATCGTCACGTTCGATAGGGTCAAGTGCGCGTTGCCGTGCAGCTCTATCGCATTCGCGTCGTATACGTAGTGACGCACAATATAGGCTTGATCTTGCTTCAGGAAGCGGTACGATTCGGGCCTCGGGAGCTCGACGCGCACGACGTTGCCTCCCATGGCGCACGCCTTGCCCAGATGGATCCCGTTGAACTCGTGCCCCAGCTCGCAGCCCGGCGTGAGCGTAGCCGGGTTCATAGGGTTAAATGTTCGAAGAGGGAACTCCTCGGGAACCGTATCGTATTCGGGAAAGACAAGGTCAAAAGACGTCCCGTCTTCGGCAACTCCCCGTACGAGCCCAATGCTTGCGAGCTGCTTAACCTCCCAATCCCAGTCGACTGCAAAATGGCGGAATTCGACCCGCTCGCAGTTCCGAATATCGACAAACGCCTTCAGTGTAGAAAAGATAAATTCGGAGTCCCCTCCATCGAAGCGAAAATCGCTTAGGCCATCGAAAGTCGGATGATTTCCATCGCGGAAATAGTACACCCCTTTAGGCACGGTTAGTTCCGAGATTCCTTCGCTCTTGCAATACTCGATTGCACGCTGGAACGCCGCTCCGTTGCAACGCTTCCCCTCGGCTCTAGCCCCGAATTCCGTCACGCTGACTTTCTTGTATTCCTTCCAGGAAGGACTCGTAATTTCGATGTCCATGCGATCTCTCCTTCTATAACGCCGCGTTAACCTAATGGCTACTATTATTGTGCCACAGCGCGTTTCGGGGTCACATGTGCTCAGTTCGGAAGAATGATTGTCGTTTGTTACGATGTTGGATCGCAAGCAAAAACGCCTCGCGCGCGGCGAGGCGTCTCCCGATCTGTGCTAAAGCTCGATCACCTGAACGTTATCGAACAAGACGGTTGCTTGATAGGTTTCCAATCCGATCTGTCCTTTGGTGTATATATATTGGAACCGCTTACACAAATCGTGCCATACACTCCTTTCATTTTCGATGTGTTAATCCGCTTTTGCCGCATGTCGTAACTTGCGTTGTTTGTAATCGACAGGAGACTGTCCGACATGCTTCTTGAACAATTTGCTGAAGTGGGCATAATCGTCGTAACCGACCATCCGCGCCACTTCATAGAGCGAGATGTCTTTCTCTAGTAAAGCAATGGCCGCGTCCAGCCTTTTTTTGAATCAAATAATTAATAAAACTTAATCCTTTCTCCTGCTTAAACAGATGGCTTAAATAATTCGGACTGATAAAGTATTTCTGCGCCAGATCCCTCAGGGAGATGCGATGCGCATAAAGGCGGTCCAATTCTCTCGTAATCTCCTCGACGATGAGCTGCGCATTCGAATCGTCCGGCTTCTTCTTTTGCTCCGCGATCATCATCGCGATATCTTCCAGCAAATCATGCGGATTCCCGTAATTCAGAACGAGGTCTTGCGCCGTATTAGCATCCATGGCATCAACATCGCGCGAAGACAAGTTCGCAATCGCCGAGACGAAGAGATTATAGAGCTCGGCAAGCCCGCTGAGATGAACGCGTCCCGCATCGATCCCTCTATGGACGTCGATTAATGCCGCCTCCAAATGCTCCAACCTCGATGCCTTGCCAATCCGCTCTCTCAGCGCCGGCACGTCGGCATTTACTTGGACGCGATAACGGTATAGGCCGATTTTGTTATTCAATGCCGACGTATCGGCCATCATATTCGATTGATGATACAATCGGCCAGCCCTTCCGGTCGAATCGCTCCATGAACTTAATCCGACATCCCATCCGAGCTCTTTAAAGACGCGCACGATATCCTTGTATATGCTTGTATAAACGTTTGGAGTAACCTTCGGAACGCCTACTAAATAACTCCATTTGCATGGACTGAATCGCCCGCTCCAGTAGGAGAAACCGTAATTTCGAAGCATGGAATGAAAGGGATTAAGCGCTTCGTCCCCTATTGCGGAACTGCTTTTTACAGTCGCGAAAATAAAGCGAGAATGCTCTTTAAACGGCAATCCGAATGGCTCGAACGTGTCGACCATCCGCTGAATCGTCGAATCCCTTTCGATTGCTTCCAGGAACTTCATCGTCTGATCCGCGACCCTTCGGGCATTCCGTTCTTTATCCTTCTCTGCCAGCCGCAGCTGACATCTGTCCAACGTCATCTGAAGCTCTTCGACGTTAACCGGCTTGAGCAAATAGTGAAAACAGCCCTTCTCGAGCGCTTGCTTCGCATAAGAAAACTCGCTATAGGCGCTCATGAACACAACTAACGTGTCGGGAGATACCCGGTTTACGAACGCCAAGAGATCAAGCCCGCTCTTACCCGGCATTCGGATATCGCTGATCAAGACGTCTATGCGTTGGCGTTTTATCAGACTCTCGGCCGCATTTGCGTCATTAACCTTCGCGACGATACGGAACCCGGATTCGTCCCAATCGATAATTCTTTCCATGTCTTTCAATATCCAAGGTTCGTCGTCTACAAGTAAAACGTTATGCATGACTGTCATCCTCCCCGATGCTGAGCGGAACTTTAATCGTCACGACGGTCCCTCTGTCTTGCCAACTCTTTATCGCTAAACCGTATGTCTCGCCGTAATAGATTTGGATTCTTTTATGAATATTGACTAAGCCGATTCCTTGCCCCAGATTGCCGCTCTCGGACGTCGAAGTCGATTCGCCGGCAAGCGTGGCATTCAAACTCGCCAGCTTCTCCTCGTTCATTCCCAATCCGTTATCCATTACTTTGATCAGAATTTCGTCATCCGCATCCGTCCTATTGGCGTGAATCTTAATCATCCAACGCCCGCTTTTTCCCTCAAGACCATGGAATAACGAGTTCTCTACAAGAGGTTGCAAAATCAGCTTCACGATGTATTGACGCTTGAGCGCGGGATCCATGGATATTTTGAATTGCAGCCGTTCTCCGAACCTGATTTTCTGAATGGCGACGTACGTATCCAGATGCTCCAGCTCTTTGAACAGAAGTACATATTCGTCGGTACGGGTAATGTATCGGAAATAAGAAACGAGATTGTCGATTGCCGCGGCCACTTCTCTTTTGGCATTGGACAAAGACATTCCCCGAATCGAATGAAGGACGTTATATAAAAAATGAGCATTGATCTGGCTCTGCAGGCCATTTAGTTGATAGCGTTGCTTGTCCATCTCCGTCTCGTGAAGCTGCTGCTGCGACTGCAGTAAATGCTCCGTCAGCTTCTTGATCTGATCCAGCATGTTATTGTAGTGGTCTTGGATGACGGTGATCTCGTTCTTATAACCGAATCTCAACTTGGCGTCGAAGTCGCCGCTTGCCGCGCTATCGAACGCATCCGCCATTTTGGTAATCGGATGCGTCAATCGGAAATTAAACGATACGACGACAAGAATTACGATAAAGATCATTAAGACTATCGCCGCGATTAAGGTATAGGGGATAACCGTCGCTCTTTCAACGAGCTTATCCGTATTGATCAGGGCAATGAACTTCCAGCCTAAACTCTGGATTGGAATCGATCTATACAAGTATTTCGTTTGATCGATTCGGATATTGGAAACTTTCTCGTCCATTATTAACGCGGAGAGAGCTTGGATCTTCGAATATTCAAGCTGGTTCGTCGAGGAACCGATCAAATCGCCGTTCTCATTCACGATGTAAAGATACGCTTTATCGTTCCAATTCCCCGTTTGCAGAATTTGACGTATCCATTCGATATCAAGCTGCATGACCCCGATGTATAGACCTTGCAAATAACTGTTCTGCTGGACGGATTTGATTTGCCTGAAGGCGAGCAGCCCCTTCTCGTCTTTTATCGTTTCGAGCGGCGGAGAGATTTGGATCTGGGACTTTACCAGATTGGATTGCTGCTTCATCCGAATATAATCCAGCATCTCACCCGTCATGAGCTGCCCCGTAGAGACGATTCGAAAATCTTCGGAGTTGATCATACCGACGCCCTTGATCGTCGGGTCCAATGACATGTACGCGTTCAAGTTTCTAAGCAGCGCATCGGATTCCTGCCACGACAGGTTCTCCAGCATGATTTGCTGCACGTTTCGATTATAGAAGATGGACTTGGACAGCAGATCCATCCGGCCAAAATACTCGTCAAATCGATTGTTGGTTTGAATGACGAACCGATCGATTCCGTCGAGCGCATTCTGTTTCATCATGTGGATGTACGAAAAATAACCCACCGATCCTAACAGGATAATGGGCAATACGGCAATGCAAATATTCGTCACGATCATACGGTAACTCAATCTATATTTCTGGGTGTAGGAGATGATCTGCCTGAACACGAGTGCTTCCGCCTATCGCTCATGAGGTATGAACCGAACCATTTATCGCCTCCATCCTATCATATTTATGTTAGATCTCCCATGTATAATTTAGCTGAGAACGCTTGTGGTTTTGTGTGGAAGTCCTTTGACCATGTGGGTTATCGGTACTTTTTCACATTTCATCTCTTCCATTTTGTGGATGTTGATTATAGAGCCAAGTTAGCAAGAAATGTTAGCGAAGCTGCTCCGCAAACGAAAAAAGATTCCAGCCGCTTGAGCTGAAATCCCTTGATATTCTTGATGTTAGTGGTGCCGAGGACGGGGGTCGAACCCGTACGATGGTCACCCATCGCAGGATTTTAAGTCCTGTGCGTCTGCCAATTCCGCCACCCCGGCATGGATGGATGCGGGAGCTTGACCGTTCCTCGCTGTGGTGGGCCCTGAGGGACTCGAACCCCCGACCAATCGGTTATGAGCCGACAGCTCTAACCACTGAGCTAAGGGCCCTCGTCATGATCCTACGAGGAAACTAAAATTGGTTGCGGGGGCAGGATTTGAACCTGCGGCCTTCGGGTTATGAGCCCGACGAGCTACCGGGCTGCTCCACCCCGCGTCGTAAATCGATCAAGTGTCCCTCAATGGCGACAAGAATTAATATACCGCATAGGCCGGCAATCCGTCAAGAAAAATTCGTTATTCATTATTATTTTTTTCCGGATTTCCATTGGTCCCGTTCTCAGACGCTGCGCCTGCTTCTTTCTCGGCCATCTCAGCCAGCTTCTGCAGCAAAATATGCTGCGGCATATGCATCAGATGCTCCAACGGCACCTTCAAATGCGCGGCCAGCTTCTGCGCGGTATCCGCGGACAGCGGCATTCTCCTCATTGCTTTCCCTCCTATCGAAACTGTCGTGCCGACACGGCGATTCCGTCGACATCCCCATCGACGATACCACAGCAACAGGACCCGCCGCAACCGTCGGCTGCAGCAGGTCCTGCGCAATTCATGTCAAGGCATGTACCGAACGCCGAACTTCCCTTTTCTGGAACGGTACACTTCGACTTCCCTCGGCATTTCGACGCCGAACAGCCAGCCGTCGCTTTCGATGCGGCGCACGAGGCAGCCCGCTTGGAATTTGCTGTCGTACAGCCGCGACCAGTACACCCAATTCATGCCCGATCCGTCCCTCCGGATTGTGGTCGTTATGGGTATAGGATGCTCGTTTTAAACCCGGATTAACCCCTTGGCACGCTTACTCCGCCACCGCTTCCCCGGCAGCCGCCCGCAGGATGTTTTTCATGCCCGATTGCGCGGCATCCCTGTATTCCTGCAGCTCGGCGGACAGATCGCCCTTCGGATTTTGCTTGATCTTCTGCAGCAGCTCGTTGCCTTTGCGATCCCATTCGGCCAGCGCCTCGTCGATGGTCTTCTTGCCGTCCGCCGCCTCTTGAAACAAATAGCCGCCGAGCTCCGAGACCAGATTCAGGTTCGGCCGCTCCAGATACAGCTGTTGATCGGCTTCGTTCAGATCGCCGCTGTACGCCTTCACGTTCGTGAATGCTTCGATGTGATAGTTCGCTCCATCCTTGGGCTTGATGAACTTCTGGCGGACGCTGAGCTCGCCCTGGCTCCTCGCCTTGAACTTCGCCACGTCTTCGCTGTTCAGATGTTTGATGAACGCCCATGCGTCGTCCGGATTCGCGCTTTTCGCGTTGATCGACGCGAGATTGGACAGGTACAACCCGCTCACGTCTCCGCCCTCGACCTGCGGTGCCGTGACGACGTCCCAATCGAGGGCCTTGGCGTCTTTCATTTTGCTCACGTTGTTGTTGTAGTTGATCAGATCGTTGACCATATAATAGCTGCCTACCGTCATTGCGATTTTCCCGCCGATAAAGCCGTTGCCTTGATAAAGATTGTAGGCGAAGCTTCCGTCGCCAGACGCCATCGAGGCAGTTGGCTGCATGTCCTCCTGACGCGGAATGACCTTGTCTTTGTAAAGCTGAATCGGCTTGGACCACGCGTCCGCCCACGCCTTCGTGTGCACGGTCATTTTCTCGCCGGCCGCATCGAAAATGCGCATCTTGGACGAGCCTCCGTACGCGTTTTGAGCGTCGTAGAAGCTCACCCCGCCGCCATAAGTGTTGAAGGAAAATCCGTATACGGCATCTTTATCCTTGCCGCTCTTCAGGGACTGCGCGAGCGCGAACACCTCGTTCCAGGTCATGCCGTCGGTAGGCGGCGCGATCTTGGCATCGGCAAACAACTTTTTTATTATAAAACAATGCGGTGCTTGAAAAGGTAGGCGAGAGCCCGTAAATTTGTCCGTCGCCCTGCGCTTTGAGCGTATCGATGACGGCCGGCAAAAAATCGTCGAGATTCACCTTGTCCCGCTTGATGTAGTCGTCGAGCGGCTTGAGCAGATTTTCCGACGACAGCTTCTTCATCGAGACGATATCGGTCATGACGACGTCCGGCGGATTGTCGCCCTCCATCAGCTCTTTCAATTTCGCGTGCGGGTCGACGTTCTGATTTTTGCGCTCTTCGTCCGTCGCGAACCGCATATCGTTATAGTCGATTCCGTATACGAACTCGACGTCGATGTTCCCGTGGTCTACCTCGAACATGTCGGTCATCTGCTGACGGACATACGACTCGTTATCCTTGCTCCCGTACACCATGCCGATCCTAAGCGTTCTGCGCTCTTTGTCGCTGCGCTCCGGGCCATCCGTGCAAGCGCCGAGCACTGGTACGGCTACAAGCAGCGATGCCATCGCAAAGCTCCAGCTTTTGTTGAATTTCTTCATCCTGAAGAAGTCCCCTTTCAGCTTCCTTAATCGGAAATATATTCCGTACAACGGTAAAAAAGAGCGCGATCAGCCCATCGGTGACTGATCGCGCAATGTGAGTCGTTCATGGTGAAAAGCGAAGTCGCAACTTCATCCGAATATTTATTGTTTATAAGTTCGTTAAGATCAGTCAAGCGGTCTTACTACGCCGCCGCCCCCGTAAACGTCCCCGCCGATGCCCGGATCGAACTGTCCTTTCGGATTCAGCTTGATCTTCTGCAGCATGTCGTTTCCTTTTTCTTCGTATTCCTTGAGCGCTTCCTTGACGGAGAGCTTGCCGCTCATCACCTGCTGGAATTCGGAGCTGCCGAGCTGGTTGATAAAGTTCAGGTTCGGACGCTCCTGCATCAGCTTGGCGTCTGCCAGGGACTGTTGAGGCGCCGGCTTCAACTGCGTAAAGGCGTTGATGTTGTAGCTCATGCCGTCGCGCGGCTTGATGAACGACTTGCGTGCCGTCATTTCGTAGCTGCTGCGGGACTTCAGCTTCGCCCAGTCTTCGCCGTTCATGAACTTGACGAACTCCCATGCGTCGTCCGGATTGGCCGCCTTCGCATTGATGCTCGTCAACGCGCTCAGCGTGATGTTCGTGCCGATGCCGGGCGCTTCGTTGACGAACTGAGGCACCGTCACGACGTCCCAATCGAGCTTCGTCATCTTGAGCTTTTCATAGTTTTTGTTGTACGTCTCAAGATCGTTCAGCATGTAATACTGTCCGAGCACCATCGCCAGCTTGCCGGAGAAAAAGAGCTGGTTCTGGTACGGGTTATATATTTGGCCGCCGTCGCCGCCCCCCGACGACGTCTTTGCTTTGCGCCTCGTAAATCTTTTGCATGTCTTCCTGCGTCGGCACGACGTGCTTCTTGTATAGATCGGCGATCGTCGTCCATACCTTTTCCCATTGCGGCGTATTGACGAGCATCTTTTCGCCTTTCTCGTCGTAAACGCGCAGGCCCAGCGGCGCCGCATACTGCGTCATGTCGGAGAAGCCGTCGCTCCCTCCCCATTGGTTGAAGGAGAAGCCGAACGTCGCGTCCTTGCCGCCCTTGCCGTCGCCGAACCGCTTGGCCAGGTTGATCACTTCGTCCCAGCTCATGCCGTCGCGCGGCAATTCGATGTTGTTTTTCTGGAACAGCGTCTTGTTGTAGAACAGCGCGGAAGGCACGAACGTCGGCGTCAGGGCGAACAACTGGTTGTCGCCGACCTCCTTGATGCCGTCGATGACGGAAGGCACGTAGTCGCTCAGATCGATTTTGTCTTCCTTGATGAGCGGATCGAGCGGCTTCAGCATGTTCTCCTGAACGAGCTGGCTCAGCATCGACGTGGAATCGACGATCATGATGTCGACCGGGTTGGCGCCCGTCATAATTTCCTTGACCTTGGCGAGCTGGTCGACGTTCTGCTGCTTGTCTGGCGTTTCGAACTGCTGCTCCGACCAGTCGATCGCGGGAACGAGCTCGATATCGATGTTTTTATGCGTGTATTCGAACAGGTCGGTGTACTGCTGGCGATAATACGATTCGTCCTGCGAGCTGCCGTACATCATGCCGATGCGCAGCGTGCGGCGATTGTTCGGATCGTCCTCGCTCTTGTCGTTGCACGCCGCGAGCAGCGGAACGAGCAGGCTCAGCGTCAGGCCGCCGGCCACGACGCGTCTTACGGTTCTCTTTCTTTGGTCCATCATGCGGATTCCCCCTCGTTTGATTTGGGTGCGCGGATGACGATTTTGTCTCCGTCGAACTCCATCGTTGCCTTGTCGCCGATCTCGAGCTGCTTCAAATATTCCTTGGGCACCTGCAGCCGTCCGACGCGGTCCACGACGACGAACGCTTCGTGCACGTCGTCGTTCACCCCCACGCCGCTGAGCGGCGGCGCGCCGTCCAGGTTCGGATTGCGCTTGATAAACTCGGTGCTCGTCAGTCCGTCGCGGATCGCGACGACGCGGTCGACCTTGCCGGCGAGCGACAGATCGTGCGTGACGATGACGATCGTCAGTCCAAGCTCGCGGTTGAACTTGCGGAAGATGTCCATGATGATGTCGGACGTCCGCGAGTCGACCGAACCCGTCGGCTCGTCGGCCAGCAGCATCTTCGGGCGGTTGGACAGCGAGATCGCGATCGCGACCCGCTGCTGCTCCCCCCCGGATAGCTGCGTCAGCTTGTTGTGCATCCGGTCCTTGAGGCCGACCCACTCCAGTAGCTGCTTGGCGTAAGCCCGATCCACCTTGCCGTTGAACATCATCGGCATCTCCACGTTCTCAAGCGCCGACAAATACGGCAGCAGATTGCGGGCGTTGTTCTGCCAGATGAAGCCGACGGTCTCGCGCTTGTACTTCACCAGGTCATGGTCCGATACCTTAAGCAGATCCCAGGGACCGACCCGTACCTGTCCCGCGGACGGCCGGTCCAGCCCGCCCAGGATGTTGAGCAGCGTCGACTTGCCGCTGCCGCTGTTGCCGATGATCGCCATCATCTCGCCGTCCTTGACGGACAGGTTGAGCCCCTGCAGGGCGACGACTTCCAGATCGTCGGTCTTGTAAATCTTGACGAGTCCTTCGCAATCGATCATGGATTAGCGCTCCTCTCCCAGCTTGACGGCCTGATGGACGCGCAAGCGGCGGATATGGGTGACCAGCATCAGAATGCCGATCAGCATCATGAAGCCGACGACGATATACAGGCGGTAAGTATCCGTCTGCTCGAAAATGACGCGGAACGGCGGCACCTGGCCGGCCGTATTGTCCGTCGTCTGCAGGAACGGCAGGAACAGCAGGCTCGCGAGCTTGCCGATGCCGATGCCAAGCCCGATCGACAGCCCGGCCGTGAATACCTGCTCGAGCAGCAGCATGCCGGTCAGTTGGCGCCTGGACAATCCCATCGCGCGCAGGATGCCGATCTGCACGATCCGTCCCGACAGGTTAAAGAACCAGTAAAGGATGTAACCGGACAGCGTGACGATGATCGTGACCATGAATCCGAGACTCAGGATGCCGAACACGCCGCCGCGGGCCGGATGCTTGCTCTGCGCGATCAGGTCGCTGCGGGCGTCGGAGATCGAAGCGATCTCCACGCCCTTCTTCTGCAGCGCAGGGATGAGCGGCGCCGTCTTGGCGTCGGGATCCATTTTGAGCCAGACGTCGTAAGGGATGAGCGGCATGTTGTCGTAAAGGTAATCGAGATTGGCGACCAGGAACGGAGATTCGTCCGGGTACTGCGCCGGCCAGTAGGGCAGCGACGCCGCGATGATGAACGGAATCTTCTGGTCCTGCAGAATCGCGTCGATCTGGTCGCCGGGCTTCAGATTGTACTTTTTAGCCAGGTTGCTGGAGACGAGCGCGTAGCCCGCGGATCTGCCCATGACGGTCAAGTACTTGTAGAAGCCCGCCGGGTACAGGTCTTTGCGGTACCAGGCCACTTGGGCGAAGTCGACGTTGTCGATGCCGACGATGGTCGCCTGGCCAGCGGTCCGGTCGGCGACCGTCAGGCTCGCCTTCGCCTGCAGCACCCGGGCCGCATGCACGACGCCCGGCAATTGCCGGAACGTCTCGAACGGCGGCTCGTTGTAGTTGATCTTGGTCGGCAGCGGGCGCGATTGTCCACCGCCACCGCCGCCGCCTGAACCGCCGCCGCCCGATCCGCCCCCAGAGCCGCCGCCGCTTCCTCCGCCCGATCCGCCGCCCGACGGCTGCGACACTTCGGCGTTGCCCTCCCAGGCTGCCGAGATGACGACGTCCGCGCCGTGCTGGTATAGGATGCGCTCTTCCGAATTCAGCCCGATCGTGCGGGCCGCGGACGCATTGTACACGCCGAGGCCGAGCGTCAGGATAAGCAGAATCATGAGCGGATAATACGACTTGGCCGAACGCGACAGCTGCGTCAGCGTCAGGTAGAGCGGCACGGGCAAAAACGAGCGGCCCAGCCAGCCGAACAGCGCCAGCAGCAACGGAAACAGCCGCAGGAACACGAGACCCGCCGCGAAGATGCTGACCGCCGGCACGAAGAACAGGAAAGGCTGTACGTTGAGCTGGTCGGTCGTCATGCCCGTCTTGAACGAGATCATCTGCCGCTCGTTGAAAAGGTACCAGCCGTACGCCGCCACGCCGACGAGCACGACGTCGAGGAACCAGCGCTGCCAGAAGGGCCTGCGGTCGCCGCGCGCCATTTTGCGCTTGTAATCGACGATCGACGTGCGCGTGAATACGAGCGCCGGGATGACGGCCGCGCCGATCGCGACAATGACGGCCGCCGCGCCGGCCAGCACGCTATCCGACGAGAAGCCGACCGGGATCGACTTGCGGTTGACGAATTCGAGGAAGCCGCTCGCCGAGCCGATGCTCTTCGCCATGTACCAGCCGATGAACGGCCCTGTGACTAGCGCGACGACGCCGAGCAGGATGCCCTCGAGCAGGAAGAGCAGGAAAATCTGCCGCGTCCCCGCCCCCCGGCTTCGCAGCACCGCGATGTCGGAGCGCTGCTTTTCGAGCGACTGCTGCGCGTTCATCGTGATAAAGTAGAACACCATCGCGATCATCGGCGCCGCAAGCGTGAACAGCATCGTCTGCAGCTGCACGCTTTGCTTGCGGAACTCGCTCAACATCTCCGCGAAGGAGATGACGACCTGCGTATCCTTAAGCAGCTGATTTGCTTCGATGTCCGCCCGCGAGAGCGTATGCGCGAGCGGCGTGAGCTGGCTGGTCTGGATGTTCCGCAGGTCGTAGGCGGAGTACCAGGCCGCGATCTGCAGCGGAATTTTCTGCTTCGCCACGAGATCCTCGAGCATGGCCGGCTCCGCGATGAACAGCGTGCCGAGCAGCGTATCGAGGCCCTGGTACCAGTACGAGGCCGAGTCCGCCTTCGGCTTGAAGCTGCCGACGATCTCGACGCGCAGCGTCAGATTCAACCCGCCGTAGATCGGGTACAGGAGCACGTCGCCGACATGCAGATCGAGGCGAAGCATCGCCTCCTCCATCATGACCGCCTGAAGCGTGCCGTCCGAACCCGCGCGGTCCGCGAACCACTTGCCGCCGGCCATCTCGACCTGACCCTTCAGACCGCCGAAGGACGAGATCGTCATCTTGCGCGTGCGGCTCGCGTCGACCTTGCCCGGATCCTCGGGCTGCACCTCCGCCGAACGGATCGACAGGCTCCGCTGATCGGCTTCTTTGGGGAAGCCTACGCGCGCGGGCACTTCTTCATTAATATAGCGGTCAACCGCGGCGAAGCTCGCCGGATCGGTCTTGCCGTCGCTCGACTGATAGCGGAAGAGCAGCGAGCCTGCCGGCAGCCCCTGGCTGTTCTCCTTCAGCGAGTTCGCGACGACCCGCTTGAGCGCGCCGTCCGCGTACATCGGGATACTCGTCGTGAAGGCGACGGCCACGAGCAGACCCGCCAGCGTGCTGAGCGTGAGCCAGCGGGTGTTCCACATTTTGCGGAATAAGAACCGGATGAGCGCCATAGCTTAGGAGCCTACGACTTTCTGTCCCGGCGTCAGACCTGACAGCACTTCGATATCGGTCGCCGTCTGCTGGCCGACCTCGATGTCGACTTCGCGCTTGCTGCCGTCCGCTTCGGCGACCTGCACGTACGTCCGCGCGCCGGCCGTGCGAAGCGTCGAACGCGGGATGACGACCGCATTCACCTTGCGGTCGACGACGATGGAAAAGCTGAGCGGCGTGCCGCGTGCCGCCCCCGCCGGCAGCTTCGCCACCGAGATTAGCAGGTAGTCGCTGAGATTCGTGACCTTCGGTCCCTGCCCGCCGCCTCCGTTCCCATTGTCTGCTTTGGGTACGGGCAGCGACTTGATCTTGCCCTTGACGGTGCCGGCGCTGTTGATATCGACGGTCGCCTCCATGCCGACCGCGACCTGCTGAAGATCGTCGGAAGCCATCTCGCCCGCGACGATCAGGCTGCTAGGGTCGGCAAGGACGCATAGCGGATCGTATACTTTGATCGCCGCGCCCTCCTGGACGCTGACCGATACGACCGTACCGGAGAAGGGCGCCGTCAGCACCGCGCTTGCGATGTCGGCCTCCAGGTCGCTGATTTTCTGCCGCGCCTCTTCGAACGCGATCTGCTTCTGCTCGAAGTCGATCGGGTCCATCTCGTCCTTGTCCCGCAGCGTCTGCTTCATTTGAAGCTCCTGCTGCCGGAACTGGAGACGCTGGTCGCGCAGCTGCTTTTTCATGTCCTCGACGTCGAGCTCCGCAACGGTCTGGCCGGCCTTTACGACGTCGCCGGGCTGTATGTACAACTTTTTAAGACGCATGCCCTCCATCGCCTTGGCGGAGTAGTACAGCGTCTTCTCCTGCGTGGACAAAATTTTGCCCGAACCGGACACCGTCGTCTCGAGCGTCTTGGTCGTCACCTCGTATTCGGGCTTCTTCGAAATCTCCGGCAGCTGGATCTGCGACAGATCCTCTTCTTCGGGTTCGTCCGGCAGCAGCGAGCAGCCGGCTACGGCCGTGGACAGGGCGACGGCTGCCAGAATGCCCGCGGCGCGGCGCATGCCGCTTTTCTTTTTTAGCCTGCGACGAAGACGCCGTCCACCATTTCATAGACATGGTCTGCAACCTCCATAATCGTGGTATCGTGCGTGGTCATGCAGATCGTGACATTTTCCGTGCGGACGATCTCCCGGAATACCGCCATGACCTGCGCCGCCATCTGCGAATCGAGCTCCGCGGTCGGCTCGTCGGCCAGCAGCAGGCTTGGCCGATGCGCGATCGCCTTGGCGATCGCGACGCGCTGCTGCTCGCCTCCTGACATCTCGAATGGCCGGTGGTGCATCCGCTTCCCCAGTCCTACGAGTTCAAGGCAGGCGGTCACCCGGGACTTCCATTCGCCGCGCGGCTTTTTTGGCCATTCGCATCGACAGTTCGACGTTCTCGTAGGCGGATAACAAGGGCATAAGGGCGTAGGCCTGGAAAATAAAGCCGATATCCTTGCGGCGGATCTCCGTCCGCTTGTCGTCGTTCCATTGGTGAAACGGCTTGCCTTGAAAAAAAATCTCTCCCTCTGTCGGCCTGTCGAGGCCCCCCCATTAAATTCATCAGCGTCGTCTTCCCGGAACCGGATCGGCCCTTCAGCATGATCAGCTGGTTCGGCTCGAGGGTCAGATTAATGCCCTTCAGCACGCGCAGCTTCTGTCCGCCGACGTCGAAGGATCGCTCCACGCCCCTGACGCTAAGCAGCGGCTGCCGCTCGGGAACATCCATTGCCTTTCCTCCCTCGGTCTGCCATATTACAGTTCAACATTATAACGAGACGTTTCGAGAAAAAGTTACGTCTTTAGATTAAATTTATGAGAAATCTGAAAAAATGCTGAAAGTTTTGGCATTCGGGCGCATCTCCCTTCGCCGCGCCGTTTTTTTTGACCAAAGTCTTTATAAGGAAGGGTATAATTGTGTATCATGAATAAATAACCTCGCAGCATAGAAAGGTCGGGTCGCCGTGGACAAAACAGCCGATAATAAAACTTCATCCTCCAACTTCATTAAGAACATCGTCATCGACGATCTGGCAGCGGGCCGCGTCAAAGAAATCGTCACCCGGTTCCCGCCGGAGCCGAACGGCTACCTGCACATCGGCCACGCGAAGTCGATCTGCCTGAACTTCGAGCTCGCCGACGAATTCAAGGGCCGCACGAACCTTCGTTTCGACGACACGAATCCGGTCAAGGAAGACGTCGAATACGTCGAATCGATCAAACAGGACGTCAAATGGCTCGGCTTCGAGTGGGACGGGCTGTTCTTCGCGTCGGACTACTTCGGCGAGATGTACGAGCGCGCGCTGCTGCTCATCCGCAAGGGACTCGCTTACGTGGACGACCAATCCGCCGACGAGATTCGCGAATCCCGCGGCACGCTGACCGAACCAGGCAAGCCCAGTCCGTACCGGGACCGCACGCCGGACGAGAACCTCGCGCTGTTCGCGCGCATGAAGAACGGCGAGTTCGCGAACGGGGAAAAGGTGCTCCGGGCCAAGATCGACATGGCCTCGCCGAACGTCAACATGCGCGATCCGGTCATCTACCGGATCGTGCACGCGCACCATCACAATACCGGCGACGCCTGGTGCATCTATCCGATGTACGCCTTCGCCCATCCGCTCGAGGATGCCATCGAGGGCGTCACCCACTCGATCTGCACGCTCGAGTTCGAGGACCAGCGGCCGTTCTACGACTGGGTCGTCGCCGAGTGCGAGATGCCGAGCGTGCCGCGCCAGTACGAGTTCAACCGCCTGAACCTGACCAACACGGTCATGAGCAAGCGCAAGCTCAAGCAGCTCGTCGACGAGCAGGTCGTGGACGGCTGGGACGATCCCCGCATGCCGACGATCTCGGGGCTGCGCCGCAAGGGTTATACGCCCGAGGCGATCCGCGCCTTCTGCCGCGAGATCGGCGTCGCCAAGAGCTACGGCGTCGTGGACGAGCGCATGCTCGAGCATTTCATCCGCGAGGACCTGAAGCTGAAGGCGCTGCGCACGATGGCCGTCCTGCGGCCGCTCAAGGTCGTCATCACGAACTATCCGGAAGGCCAAACCGAGTGGCTGGATGCCGAGAACAATTCGGAAAACGAAGAAATGGGCAGCCGCAGCATTCCTTTTTCCCGCGAGATCTATATCGAGCAGGACGACTTCATGGAGGTGCCGCCGCCCAAGTACTTCCGCTTGTTCCCCGGCAACGAGGTGCGCCTCAAGCACGCATACTTCATTAAATGCGAGGAAGTCGTAAAAAACGAGGCGGGCGAAGTCGTCGAGCTTCGCTGCACGTACGATCCGGAGACGAAGAGCGGCTCCGGCTTCACCGGCCGCAAGGTCAAGGGCACGATCCACTGGATCGAGGCGACCCACGCCGTTCCCGCCGACTTTCGCCTCTACGAGCCGCTTATTATGGACGAATCCGACGAGGACGACGCGGAGGACAAGTCGTTCCTCGAGCGCATCAATCCGAATTCCCTCGAGACGTTGTCCGGGTTCGTCGAGCCCGGCATGAAGGCGGCCGCCGCGCAGGAGAAATTCCAGTTTTTCCGCCACGGCTACTTCAACGTCGATCCGAAGGACAGCGCGCCCGGACGGCCGGCGTTCAACCGGATCGTGTCGCTCAAGAGCTCCTTCGACGCCGCCAAAGCCTGATCCGAATCGCAGCTCGGACGAACCCATATTCCGATCCAGCCCCTTCGCCGCAACCGCGGCGGGGGCTTTTTCACTCAGCCGGCCCAACATCAAAAGGAGGTTCATTATGTCCCGCAACAAAGTCGTCCGTTCGCCGCTGTCTTTCCCGCTTCAATCGCTGCGCGCCGTAGCCATATCCGCCGCCGCGATCGCGCTTCTGGCCGGCTGCGGCGGCCCTTCGGGCTCCGCTTCCCAGACCGATCCGGCGAGTCCGTCGGTCTCCGCGCCGGCGACGACGCCCGGCGCGTCCCCGTCCGTCTCGCCCTCCGCCTCGAATTCGGCCGAGCCTTCGCCCGGCGCATCCGCGTCCCCTTCTCCTTCCGCGTCGGCTTCGCCTGCCGCCAAGCCGACGGAAGGCTCCGCTTCTTCCGATCCGATCAAGGATCGGATCGCAAAAATGAGCCTAGAAGAGAAGATTGGACAGATGATTCTGGCCGGCTTCGAAGGCGCCGCGGCGCCGGATGCCTCGACGCTTCGCATGATTCGCGAGGACCGCATCGGCGGCGTCATCCTGTACAAGGACAATATCGCGGACGTCGCGAAAACGGTGAAGCTCATCAACGCGATCAAAGCCGCGAATGCCAAAGCCGGCAACGCGCCTCTCTTCGTGAGCGTCGACCAGGAGGGCGGCAAGGTCAGCCGCCTGCCGTCCAGCTATAAAAAAATACCGGATGCGGCCGTCGTCGGAAAAACGGGCGACGAAAAGCTGGCGACGCGCATGGGCGAGCTGCTGGCGCGCGAAGTCCGCTCGGCCGGCTTCAACGTCGACTTCGCGCCGGTGCTCGACATCAATAGCAATCCCGACAATCCCGTGATCGGCACCCGCTCGTTCGGAACGACTGCCGGCCTGGCGACGCGCATGGGGCTGGCGGCCATGCGGGGGCTGCGCGAGGAAGGCGTCGTTTCCGTCGTCAAGCACTTTCCCGGCCACGGCGATACGGCGGTCGATTCGCATCTCGACCTGCCGGTGCTGAACAAGACGGCCGAGCAGCTTGCGAAGCTGGAATGGGTACCGTTCCAGGCGGCGATCGGACAGCATGCGGACGCCGTCATGGTCGCGCATATTTTGTTCCCGAAGATCGATCCGGAAGCGCCCGCTTCGTTTTCCAAAGTCATCATCGGCGATCAACTGCGCGGCAAGCTCGGCTTCAAGGGCGTCGTCATCACCGACGATATGACGATGGGCGCGATCGCGAAGCACTACGATCTGGCGGACGCCGCCGTCAAGAGCGTGTCGGCCGGCAGCGATATCCTGCTGGTCGCCCATGGGTACGACGTCGAACGCAAAGTGTACAAGGCGCTGCTGAACGCGGTTCATGGGGGCAAGTTGACGGAAGCTCGCATTGACGAGAGCGTGACGCGAATATTGACGCTGAAGGCGCGCTACAAGCTTAGCGACGCTGCGACCGCCGTGCCGGAGCTGCAATCGCTCAACGCGGACATCGGAGCTTGGCTGAACGACGTGACGAATGCGAACCGTTAGCGGACGACGCCCTCAGAAGGCAAAGCGTTCAAACGATTCGATAAAGGAGGCTCCCGCCGCATGTACCGCATCATGATCGTCGAGGACGACGAGAAAATCGGCGCGCTGCTGCAGGATTACATCGGAAGGTACGGATTTGAGACGCATGTCGCGAGCCGCTTCCGCGACCTCGCCGCCGAATTCGAGGACGTGCGGCCCCACCTGCTGCTGCTCGACATCAACTTGCCGTACTTCGACGGCTACTACTGGTGCAGGCAGATCCGGCTGCGATCGAATGTGCCGATTATTTTCCTGTCCGCGCGGTCGGGCGAGATGGACCAGGTGATGGCGATCGAAAACGGGGGCGACGACTACGTCGCGAAGCCGATCCCGCTCGACCTGCTCATGGCCAAGATCAAAAGCGCGCTGCGGCGCGCCTACGGCGAATACGCCGGCGGTCAGGCGCAGCCCGGCACCGATACGGTCGCCGCCGGCAGCCTCGCGCTCGACATCGGCCGCAGCGAGCTGTCGTGGCGGGGCACGCGCGTGCCGCTGTCTAAGAACGAGCGTCAGCTCGCGCACGCCTTGCTCCGCCAGGCCGGACGCATCGTCTCCCGCGAGGAGCTGCTCGAGGCGCTGTGGGACGACGTCCAGTTCGTCGACGACAATACGCTTACGGTTAACGTCACCAGGCTGCGCCGCAAACTCGAGGAGCTGGGACTTAAAGAGGCGATCGACACCGTCCGCGGCCAGGGCTACCGTCTGCAGGCGGACCCGGCCGAAGACGGCGGATCGGCGGTCGCCCATGAGTGAGCGCGGCGCGGACGGCAAGGTCCCGTATACGTTAAAGGATTATTCAGTCGACCGAATCCCCCCATGTCGCCGCGCTCGCCGTCGCGGTTCTGCTCGCGCTGTCCTTTGTCCAGCTTCTGCTATGGAATGTCGGCCTGCCGCTATCTTGGGCGGACGACGCCTATATCGCGCTGCTCGTCGCGCTCGTCGTGGCCGCATGGCTGACCGCGGGCTGGCTGCGGCGCAAGTCGTTCGCGCGCGAGCTGGACGAAGCCTGGCGGCAAGCGGCGGCCGGCGACGCTGCCGCCTCGCTCGCGCTCGCCTCGCCCGCGACGCGCGAGCAGCGGGCGCTGGTTGCCCTGTTGGAACGGCTGTACGCGGTCCACGCGAACGAGCTGAGCGAACTTCGAAGGCAGCAGGAGTTCCACCGTCATTTTACGGCGCGCTGGGTCCATCAGATGAAGACGCCGCTGTCGGTCATCGAGCTGCTCATGCAGCGGCATCCCGATCAAGGCGCAGCCGCGGGAACGCGCGATATCGAACGCAGCGTCCTGGAGGAGACCGACCGCCTGCGGCATGGTCTTGATATGATGCTCCACACGTCCAGGCTGGACAAATTCGAGCTGGACGCGTCGTTTCGCGCCGCGTCCCTTGCCGAGATCGCGCGCGCGGTGCTGGTCGAACACAAGCGGCCTTTTATCCGGCGTTCGATCTTCCCCTCGCTCGAGGGCGACGCCGTCGTGGAGACGGATGCCAAGTGGCTTTCCTTTATCCTCGGCCAGCTCGTATCCAACGCGATCAAATATGCCAAAAAGGACGAAAGCCCGCAGCGTCTCCTGATCCGGATCGAAGAAAGGCAGGACGGGTCGGCGCTGCTTCGCATGACCGACGAGGGCATCGGCATCGCAGAAGAGGACCTGCCCCGGCTGTTCGAACCTTTTTTCACCGGAAGCAACGGCAGGCTGACCGGCGAATCGACGGGCATGGGACTCTACCTTGCCAGGCAAGCCTGCGCGCGGCTCGGCGTCGGCCTGCGCATCGACTCCGCGCAGGGCGAGGGCACGACCGTCACGCTTGAATTTCGTCCGTCCGGCATCCACCGCCTGTCCGGGGATAACGTCCAAACGTGACAATTTTGTAAGGTTGAAGCGCCGGAAATGAAAGCAAAATCGATGGGCCGGCCCTCCCGACGCCGCTATACTTGAAGCATAAAGACAACAGGCAGGAGGGTTCACCCGCATGCAAGTGCTTAAAACGCAAGGCTTGTCCAAAGTATACGGCGCCAAGGGCGGCGTCGCCTATCACGCGCTCGATCAGATCGACCTATCCGTCGACAAAGGGGAATTCGTCGGCATCATGGGCCCGTCGGGGAGCGGCAAAACGACGCTGCTCAATCTGCTCGCCACGATCGACAAGCCGACGTCCGGAACGCTCGAGATCGGCGGCACGAATCCCGTAAACTTGAGCGAGCGGGACATCGCCTTGTTCCGCCGGCGCGAGCTCGGCTTCGTCTTCCAGGATTTCAACCTGCTCGACACGCTGCCGATCAAGGAAAACATCATTCTTCCGCTCGTGCTCGAAGGCGCGAAGCCGGCGGTCATCGAGCAGAAGCTGCGGCCGATCGCCGAACTGCTCGGCATCCAAAACATTTTAAGCAAGCGGACCTACGAGGTCTCCGGCGGTCAGAAGCAGCGGGCCGCGATCGCCCGCGCGATCATCCACGAACCTTCGCTGCTGCTCGCGGACGAGCTGACGGGCAACCTCGATTCCAAGTCCGCCAAGGACGTCATGAGCGCGCTTCAGGACTTGAACGATCGCCTGTCCGCGACCGTGCTGCTCGTGACGCACGATCCGTTCTCCGCGAGCTACTGCAAGCGCGTGCTGTTCATCAAGGACGGCAAGCTGTTTTCGGAGATTCGCCGCGGCGTGAACCGGCAGGCGTTTTTCCAACAAATTTTGGATGCGCTCAGCGTGCTGGGAGGGAATTTCGATGACGTTCCGTTCGCTCGCGCTTAGCAACGTCCGCGGCAATTGGCGCGCATACAGCGCCTTTATTTTAAGCAGCGTGTTTTCCGTCCTCATCTTCTACCTCTACGCGGCGTTTCTGCTTCATCCCGACGTTCAAAGCGGCGAGATCAAGGGCGCGCTTCAAGTGAAGCAAGGCATGCTGGCCTGCGAATTTCTGATCATCGTCTTTTCGTTTTTCTTTGTCCTCTACTCGAACTCGGCGTTCATGAAGACGCGCAAAAAGGAATTCGGGCTGTTCACGCTATTCGGCATGACACGCGGCCAAATCCGCAAAATGGTGCTGTACGAGAGCGCGTCCATCGCAGCGGTGTCCATCGCGGCCGGCATTGGACTTGGCATGCTGTTCAGCAAGCTGTTTTTCCTGGCGCTCGGCGCGCTGCTCGGCTCGGGCGAGACGATTCGCTTTGCAGTGCCTCCCGCGGCCTTATGGATGACGGCGGCCGGCTTTTTCGCCTTATTCATGATCATTACGCTGCTGACGCTCTTTCGGGTCGGCCGCTCCGAGATCGTCGAGCTGCTGCGCGAAGCGCGCAAGCCGAAGCCGGAGCCCAAGTTATCCGTTTGGGCTGCCGTTCTTGGTTTTCTGACGCTTGGAGGCGGCTATGCGCTCGCGATGACGATGACCTCCCGCACCTTTCTGGTTCTGTCGCTGCCCGTCATCGGACTCACCGTCGTCGGCACCTATTTTTTGTATGCCCAAGGCAGCGTCGCGATCCTTCGCCTGCTTATGCGGCGCAAACGGTTTTACTACGATCGGACGAAGATGCTGACCGTCTCCCAGCTCGTCTACAAAATGAAAGACAATGCGCGGCTCCTGTTCGTCATCACGGTCATGAGCGCGGTCGTGCTGTCGGCCTCGGGCACCGTCTACGTCCTGCAGCAACTTCAAAAATCGCAAATTCTCGATCATGCGCCATTCGCGATCGGCTTCATCGAACGCGGCGAAGGCGCCCATCAAGTCATCGACCCCGCGGAGGTGGTTCGGATCGTACGCGAGGAAGGTTTGCATATCACCCGGCAGCAAGAGCTGTCAGGCCTGCTCGGCGAGCATCTCGCCAAGGAAGGCTCGACGGCCCGAAAAGACGAGTTCGACGCGATGATCGTGTCCGAGAGCGACTACAACCGCGAAGCCAAGGTGCTTGGCCGCAAGACGGCAGCTCTCGCAGGCGACGAGGCCGTGCTGATCCTGCCCTATCAAGAAATGGAGAGCTATCGCCCCATCCAGAACGGCGCGATTCGCCTTTCGATAGGCAACGAAAGACTCAAGCTGCAATTGACCGATCAATTGGCTGGCGCAGTGACAAGTCCCGTCTTGTTCGCGACCTACCTGCTCGTCGTAGACGACGCACGCTATGCACAGTTGAACGCCTCTGCCGCTCCCCCGGAGTCGGCTCGTCAGCTACGGCTACGACTGGTCCGACTGGGAGCATAGCGAGGACACGGTAGCCAAGATCGACAAAGCCATAGATCCGGCTTTCATCTCGCAAGCGCAGACTTATCGCGTGCCAAGCTACGTGTCCACCAATCAATCGATTTCGCTGACGCTGTTCATCGGCTTGTTTATCTCTCTGCTCTTTTTTATCGCGATGGGCAGTCTGATCTACTTCAAGCTGTTCACGGAGCTGCAGGACGACCAGGCGCAGTTCAAGGCGCTGTCCCGCATCGGCATGACCGCCGCCGAGATCCGGCGTATCGTCGTCACGCAGGTCGGACTCGTCTTCCTGATCCCATGCGTCGTCGGCAGCGTTCACGCCCTGTTCGCCATTCAGGCGCTGGGCAACCTGCTCGGGAGTCCGATCCTTAAATACGCGGCCGTCGTATTCGGCATCTACCTCGTCATGCAGGCCGCCTACTTCGGCGTCACCTGCGCCACCTATTTGCGGAGCATCCGCAGCGGCGCTCGCTCGGCGACCTCGTAAGAAGGAAGGCGACGAACAAATATATTGAGGCTCGCCTAAATCCGAATGAAGAAGGTTTTCGCACAATTATTCCCTCCCCGCACGCATAACCTGTCTTATCGGATAGGAGGTGATTGATATGGCGATCACGATTCTGGATTATAGCGCCAGCGTGCCCGACAGCTTTAGCGGCGGGGCGGCACCCGTCACGATTCCCCAGGTTCCGACGCAGCTTCAGCTGGCGGACCTGGGGATCTTTATTCCCCAAGCATCCGCCGATACCGCATCCGGCAATGTATTGTTATCGGTCGATGTCGGCGTTCAAAATCTTGGACCTACGTTCAACAACGCCCTCCAATTTCATTTGTATCGCGACGGGCAGGAAATTTTCAATACGCAGCTCGGCACGCAAACGATCGGGGCGACCAGCAACTATTTTTATAACGTCAGCTTCAGCACGGTCGACCAGAATGTGCCCCTCGGATTTCACGTCTACTTGCTGAACGTATCCGCCATCATCTCGGTTGCGGGGCAGTCGACCGTACAACTGTTCGGCCCTGTGACACTCAGCGGATTGGCTATCACGTAAAAAATTCTGCAGAAGAAAGGAGGCATTCGACTATGGCCGTGAGCATTTTAGCTGCAGCCGCAAGCGTGCCTTCGAGAACCGCGGCGGGCACGCCGCCCATCACGATCCCCTTGTCGCCGTCAACGCAGGTCCTGGCTTCTGTCACGATCGCGCTGCCCGCCGGCAGTCCGCCGAATAACCGGGTAGAGCTGGACGCGACGATCGGCATCGCCGCTACGCTTAACGTTCCGCAAGTCGTCATCTCGTTTTTCAGGGACGGCTCGCTTATTTTCAGATCGCAGCAAGGACTTCAGAACGGGGCCGAGCAATTTTATTGCGTGCGCGCCATTACGGCGGATTTTAACGTGCCGGTCGGCGCCCATATTTATTCGCTTGCAGTGAGCAGGCTGTCAAGCAACGATCCCGCCTCCGTGGCCGGACCGATAACGCTCAGCGCATTGGCATTCGGTCCAGTACCGAATTAACGGGGGAGGTGATGAAGGATGAGCAACGATCTGTTGGACTACAAAGCTAGTGTACCAAGCAGCGTGCTCGGAGGTACCGCGCCGTTGACAATTCCCGTGGCGCCTGGCTTGCAGCTGGCCAATTTAGGCATCTTTATCGTGCCTCCGGTTCCATTAAGCAATCGCGTAGAACTGAAGGGCACGGTTGGCATCCAGGCGACGGCCGGAAATCCCGCTATTACGATTCGCGTTTTTCGAGTTCCGGACAATGTGGGTTCCGGCATCCAGATCTTTTCTAAAGCTTTGAACGTGGAGTCCGGTGCGCTCGCCGAAAGATTTTACACCGCTTCGTTCAGCACGATCGACTTTAACGTTGCTGCGGCTACGGGCTTTATCGTCTACAATCTGACCATCGAAGCGTCGGCAGCCGCCTCAGCCAATGTGATCGGTCCGATTACGTTTACCGGCCTTGCGATCGGCAATGTTTGACTTTATGCGTTCCGCTTTGCGTTAAACGTGCAGCATCTGCCATACATGAAGCATACGTTGCCCTTGCTGGCCAAGATCGACATAGCCGTCGTCAGACCGCTATCCACTTCTTGCGCGCAAGGGCCTTTTTCCGTTCTAAATTGCGTTGAGGCGAATATGCATGCAAAGAAAGAGAGGTGAACGAATTGTCGCAAATTATCGTGCTGTCGACAGGCGTCATCGACAACCGCGCCGCGGTGCCCGGGGGCGCTAGGCCGGTGCAGAGTCTTGTTATCCGCGTGGAGAACAATCAGGCCGTGCTTCAGTCCGCCGAGGGGCTCCCCGTCGTGGCGATTGAAGTGTTTTTCGAGCGTCAGATCGGCGGAGGATTCGGCGTTCAAGCCACGTACGCCGTTAACCAAATTTCGCTCGCGGATGTCAACCAACCGATGTCGACGTTTACGCTCGATCATGTGTTTGCCGATCTGGACGCCTTCGGCGTACGCTGCACCGTTACGTCGTCCGGCCAGTTGATCACGTCGATTCCGACCGTTACGGTTACCGGAAAAAGCGCCGACGGAACGATCGTTCGCACGTACGCGGTGCTGCCCGTCACTTAGACGCTTTTCCAGCGAAAGGAGTTGAAATTGTGGCGGGACCCGTCATACTGTCGACTGGATTGATCGAAAATCGCGCGCCTTCGAACGGGGGCGGCAGACCGGTAACTTCCCTTGTCGTCAAAGTCGAAAACAATGCGGCCACCTCCCAAACGGTCGAAGGCAGTCCGATCGTCGTGCTTGAGGCCTTTACGGCAGCGCCTGCAGGCGCAGGCTTCGGCAGCCAAGATACTTACGTCCTCTATCAGGTCGAGCTCGGAGACGTCAACCAGTTGTATTCGACGTTTACGATCGACCCCGTATTCGCCAATCTGGACTGCTTCGGCGTCCGATGCACCGTTACGAACCGGGGGCCGACGCTTACCTTCCTGCCCACCGTGACCGTCACCGGCAAAAACGCTCAAAACGCGACCGTCGCGGTTTTCGGCCTTACGCAAGTAACGACGGCCCCCTGCGGACTGCCATCGTGCCATTGGGCGGAGTACCCGGGCGACCCGGTTTATTCGCCCGCGACGGACGCCTACTATCAGACGGTTCGCTACGATGCAGCGGGATTTGCGCCGAATGGCGGCTTTGCTTTTTTATAAAATGTGGTACGATTATCAAAGCGCGGGCGGCATCGCGTATGCGACCTCCCCGAATGGCATCAACTGGACCTTTCAGACGAATGTGACGGGCCTGGTGAGCACGGCGCGGCATTCGCGCGTGCTCTATGATCCGAACGGATTCGGGATCGGGCAGCCCTATCGCATCTGGTACTGGAATTCAGCCTTTACCGATTACAACGCTTGTCCTTCCCCGCCGAACGTCTGCATGATCCGAACCGCCAATTCGACCGACGGCACGTTCTGGTCGTCGGATCGGCCGATCGTTCAAGACGTAGCGAATCCGTTGTTCGCCGCTCCTGTCGGAGGCGCGCCGACCTATAACGCCGCATCCTTCGGCCCCGCGGATGTGTTGTACTTCCCCCGAAAATCCGGCAACGCTTAATGTGGCCAGTCCGATGAGTAACCGTTATGTGATGTATTATAGTATCGTGACGCGCAACGACATTACGGGCATCTCGTTCGAACAGCTCGCGCTTGCGGTCTCCACGGACGGGATCACCTGGAGCAAAGCCGGCCCGGCAGTCGTTATTCCGCACGGCACCGTGAACGATTGGGATTATCGCTATGCCACCGTGGGCGCGAACGTACTGAAGCTGTCGGACAATCTGTACAAATTGTGGTACAGCGGCGGAAATACCCAATCCTACGAAGGCATCGGCTGCGCGACTTCGACGGACGGCCTCAACTGGGTCAAAAACGCAACGAACCCGATTTTGTACTATTTTAACGGCGTTGCCTGGCGCAATATGCGTACCTACAATCCGTGGGCGCTATTCGATCCTGCCAGATTCAACGGTCACGGCGACGCCGTCTGCTACAAGTTCTGGTTCACCGGATCGCCCAAGACGACGGACAAAAAAAAGCATCGGCTACGCGCTCAACGATACAGGCGGATCATGATGCAAAAAAAAACAAGCCGGCCCGGTGAATCCGCTGGACCCGCTTGTTTTTCATTTTTATTAAGATTAAGCCGTGAAAAGCAGATCTTCCATCATCGTCATCAGGCGGTGACGCATCCGGATGAGCTTCTCGATCGCTTTGGTGCGGAACATCTCGCTCTCGCCCATCCAACGCAAGCTGCTGATCATCTCATGCGTCTGATCCATCTCGATAATTTCGTCGGTGTGAACCATGTCCCGGTCGTAAATGCGCACCCGGTAGAGCAGATCCTCGGTCTCGGTCAGCAGTTGTTGGTAGATGTCGGTGTTCATGATTCAATCAACCTCTCTTTGTCGTTGTTATCTATTCGTTCAAGCCTTCGCGTTTGCACCGTATTGATGTTCATTAACCTTGCGAGCGCAATTTGAATCAACGACAAAGAAAGGTCGAGATTAATCCGGACGATGTATTTGGATAACAATAAAAATAGGTGGAGCAGCGAAGGGCTGTTCCACCTATTGTTTTACTCCCAGACGAACGCCTTCGGGTCCTTGCGCCACTCCTGCAGCAACGCCACGTCCTGCTCGCGGACCGCTCCGCGCGCAAGCGCGACGTCGATAAGCGCGCCGTAGCTCGACAGCGTATCGAGCGGCACGGACTCGGCCGCGAACGCGTCCAGCGCATTTTGGAACTGGTACGTGAAAATCGCGATGACGCCCTGTACCTCGCAGCCCGCGTCGCGCACGGCGATAGCGGCCTTGAGCGAACTTCCGCCGGTGGAGATCAGATCCTCGATCAGCACGACCTTTTGTCCCGGCTTGAAGTGACCTTCGATCTGGTTCGTCTTGCCGTGGCCCTTGGCCTTGTCCCGCACGTACAGCATCGGCAGGCCGAGGATGTCGGCGATCCACGCCGCATGCGGAATGCCGCCGGTCGCGATGCCGGCGACGGCCTCGCAGTCCGGATATTTGTCGCGGATGACCGCCGCGAAGCCTTCCGCGATCGTGCGGCGAATCGCCGGGTAGGACATCGTCAGCCGGTTGTCGCAGTAGATCGGCGACTTGATGCCGCTCGTCCAAGTAAACGGGTCTTGGGGGCGCAGCGATACGGCGCCGATGTCGAGCAGCGCGCCCGCGATGACGGACGGCAGCTGCGCAAGGTTAACGGATTCGCTCATGCTTCGGTCAGCTCCTTCAATATGGATTCCAACGCCTGCGCCGGATCCGGCGCGGCAACGATCGGACGGCCGATGACGAGATAGTCGGAGCCGCCATCGACCGCTTCCCGCGGCGTCGTGACGCGCGCCTGATCGCCGAGCGCCGCGCCGGCCGGGCGGATGCCCGGCGTCACGGCAAGGAAGCCCTCGCCGCATGCCGCTTTGATGGCCTCCACCTCGAGCGGCGAGGCGACGACGCCTTGCAGACCCGCATGCTTCGCCAGCACGGCGTAGCGCACGACAGCCTCCTCTACGCTGCCCGCGATGCCGATCTCGCCGTTCAGCGTCTCCCGGCTCGTGCTCGTCAGCTGCGTGACGGCGATGACGAGCGGCGCCGCTTGCGCTTCGCCAGCCGCCACCGCCTCGCCGACGCCCTGCATCGCCGCTTGCATCATCGCACTGCCGCCGGCCGCATGCACGTTGAACATGTCCACGCCCATACGCGCGATGCTGCGCGCGCCGCCGCGCACCGTGTTCGGGATGTCGTGCATTTTCAGGTCGAGGAAGATCTTGAAGCCGCGGTTTTTCAGTTCCTGCACGATCTCGTGGCCGGCGGCGTAAAACAGCTCCATGCCCACTTTAACCCAGCAGCCCGTGCCTTCGAGCCTGCCTGCCAGTTGCAGCGCGGACTGGGCGTCGGGCTTGTCCAGCCCGACCATGATCCTGCCCGCCGCTTCTTCGCGCGTCAGCGTTAACGTCATCGTCTTCTTCCGCCTTCCCGTTTCGGTTTTGAACGTCCCTTTAAAGCTTTTTTGCCTGCCTTCGCCCATATAGAAGCCCGATCCGCCGCCGATGAAGCTGGCGGAAGACCGGGCATGGCGCGCTATTATTAATATACCGGCATCGGTTCGCTGGAGAAGCGCAGCGCCTGCAGCATGTGCAGCAGCGCGCTCACCGTGTCGAGCGACGTGAGGCACACGACGCCGTTCTCGACCGCCTCGCGGCGGATGCGGAAGCCGTCGCGCTCCGGCGTCTTGCCCTTCGTCAGGGTGTTGACGACGAATTGCGCCTGGCCGGTGCGGATCAGGTCGACGATGTTCGGCGAGCCCTCGCTCAGCTTCGCGCAGCGCTTGACGCGCATGCCGGCCGCTTCGAGCGCGTCGGCCGTGCCGCCGGTCGCGATCAGCTTGTAGCCGAGGCTGTAGAAGCCCTTCAGAATCGAGATGGCTTCTTCCTTGTCCTTGTCGGCGATCGTCGCGATGATCGAGCCCGATTGGGGGATCTTCATGCCCGAGCCGATGAGGCCCTTGAACAGCGCCTTGGCGAAATGGCGGTCGCGGCCCATGACCTCGCCCGTCGACTTCATCTCCGGCGTCAGCGTCGGGTCGACGCGGCGCAGCTTGGCGAACGAGAACACCGGCACCTTAACGGATACATGCTCGTCTTCCGGCCACAGGCCGTCCTTGTAGCCCAGGTCGGCCAGCTTCTCGCCGAGAATCGCGCGGGTCGCCAGATTCGCCATCGGGATGTTCGTCACCTTGGACAGGAACGGCACCGTACGCGAGGAACGCGGATTGACCTCGATCACGTACACTTTGTCCTGCCAGACGACGAACTGGATGTTGACGAGGCCGACCGTCTTCAGCGCCTTGGCGATGCGGATCGTGATGTCGACCGCCTGCTGCTTGATGTCGTCCGACAGCGTCTGCGGCGGATAGACCGCGATCGAGTCGCCGGAGTGGACGCCGGCGCGTTCGACATGCTCCATGATGCCCGGGATAAGCACCGTCTCGCCGTCGCAGATCGCGTCGACTTCGATTTCCTTGCCGAGCATGTAGCGGTCGATCAGGACCGGGTGCTCCGGATTGATCTTGACCGCGACTTTCATGTAGGCGAGCAGCTCGTCGTCGGAGTAGACGATCTCCATCGCGCGTCCGCCGAGGACGTACGAAGGACGAACGAGCACCGGATAGCCGAGCTCCTGCGCCGTGCCGACCGCCTCGTCGACGGAAGTGACGGTGCTGCCCTTCGGCTGGGCGATCTCGAGGCCGCGCAGCAGCGCTTCGAACCGCTTGCGGTCTTCGGCTTCGTCGATGCTGTCGAGCGAGGTGCCGAGGATGCGCACGCCGGCTTTGGACAGCGGGCCCGCCAGGTTGATGGCGGTCTGGCCGCCGAATTGGACGATGACGCCGAGCGGCTGCTCCTGCTCGATGACGTTCATGACGTCTTCGAAGAAGAGCGGCTCGAAGTAGAGGCGGTCCGACGTGTTGAAGTCGGTCGATACCGTCTCGGGATTGTTATTGATGATGACGGCTTCGTAGCCCGCGTTGCGGAGCGCCCAAACCGCGTGCACGGTCGAGTAGTCGAACTCGATGCCCTGGCCGATGCGGATCGGGCCGGAGCCGAGTACGATGACCTTTTGCTTGTCGCTCGGAATCACTTCGTTCTCGGTCTCGTACGTCGAGTAGTAGTAAGGCGTCGTCGCCTCGAACTCGGCCGCGCAGGTGTCGACCATCTTGTACACCGGCTTGAGGCCCTGGGCGAGACGGTGCGCGCGGATGTCGGCTTCGACCGTCAGCGCGGCGGACGCGCCCTGACCCTCGCGGCGCAGCTCCGCGATCGCGCGGTCCGTGAAGCCCATGCGCTTCGCCTTGTACAGCGTCTCGGGCGTCAGTCCCGGCTCGCGGCGAATGACGTCCTCGAACGCCACGATGCGCTCGATCTTGTCGAGGAACCACCAGTCGATGCTCGTCGTGTCCTGGATCTTCTGCAGCGACCAGCCGCGGCGGAACGCTTCGGCGATCAGGAACAGGCGCTCGTCGTCGGCTTTGGCCAGGCGCGCCGTCAGCGTCTCTTCGTCGAGCTCGTCCGCGCCTTTCAGCAGCAGGCGATGGACGCCGATCTCGAGCGAACGCGCCGCTTTGTGGATCGACTCCTCGAACGTGCGGCCGATCGCCATGACTTCGCCGGTCGCCTTCATTTGCGTGCCGAGCTTGCGGTTCGCGTCCGTGAACTTGTCGAACGGCCAGCGCGGGATCTTGCTCACGATGTAGTCCAGCGTCGGCTCGAAGCAAGCGTACGTCTGGCCCGTGACCGGGTTGACGATCTCGTCGAGCGTATAGCCGACCGCGATCTTGGCCGCCATCTTGGCGATCGGGTAGCCGGTCGCCTTGGAGGCGAGCGCCGAGGAGCGGCTGACGCGCGGATTGACTTCGATGACGTAATATTGATAGCTGTGCGGATCGAGCGCGAACTGCACGTTGCAGCCGCCTTCGATGTTCAGCGCGCGGATAATCTTGAGCGATGCCGAACGCAGCATCTGATACTCGCGGTCGGAGAGCGTCTGGCTAGGCGCCACGACGATCGAGTCGCCCGTGTGGACGCCGACCGGATCGAAGTTTTCCATGTTGCAGACGACGATGCAGTTGTCGTTCGCGTCGCGCATGACTTCGTATTCGACTTCCTTCATGCCGGCGATCGACTTCTCGATCAGGCATTGGCCGATCGGGCTGTAGCGCAGGCCGTTGGCTACGATCTCGCGCAGCTCTTCTTCGCTGCCTGCGATGCCGCCGCCCGTACCGCCCAGCGTATAGGCCGGACGCACGATGACCGGATATCCGATCGTCTCGGCAAAGTCGACCGCTTCCTGCACGGTCGTGACGATCTCGCTCTCCGGCACCGGCTGCTCCAGCTCGCGCATCAGTTCGCGGAACAGATCGCGGTCCTCGGCTTTTTCGATCGCGGTCAATTGGGTGCCGAGCAGCTTGACGCCTTCGGCTTCAAGCACGCCCGCGCGCGCCAGCTCGACGGCCATGTTCAGGCCGGTCTGGCCGCCGAGCGTCGGCAGCAAGCCGTCCGGACGCTCCTGGCGGATAATCTGGGAGACGAACTCGAGGTTGATCGGTTCGATATATACCTTGTCGGCCATGTTCGTGTCGGTCATGATCGTGGCCGGGTTGCTGTTGATGAGGACGACCTCGAGGCCTTCTTCCTTCAGCGCCTGGCAAGCTTGCGTGCCGGCATAGTCGAACTCGGCCGCCTGGCCGATGACGATCGGACCGGAGCCGATGACGAGAATCTTTTTTGAGTTCTTTATTTTTGGGCATAATGCAGTTCTCCTCTCAGCATCTCCGACAGTTGCGCTTGCCGCGGGCGTTCGGGGTTATTCAGCTTGTGCGCGCGGATCGACTCCAGGAACTGGTCGAACAGGTAGCTGTTGTCGAACGGACCGGGAGCGGCTTCCGGATGGTACTGGACGCTGAAGGCCGGGTACTTGGCGTGCTTCAGGCCTTCGATCGTCTTGTCGTTATTGTTGATATGCGTCACGACGAGGTCGGTGCCCGCGACGGACGCTTCCTTGACCGTATAGCCGTGGTTTTGCGAAGTAATATAGCAGCGGCCGGATTCCAGATCCTTGACCGGGTGGTTGCCGCCGCGGTGGCCGAACTTCAGCTTTTCGGTGTCCGCGCCGCATGCCAGGGCGAACAGCTGGTGCCCGAGACAGATGCCGAAGATCGGATATTCGCCGAGCAGCTGGCGGACCGTCTCGACCGATTCCGGCACGTCCTTGGGATCGCCGGGGCCGTTGGACAGCTGGATGCCGTCGGGATGCAGACGGCGGATCTCGTCGGCCGTCGTATTGTGCGGCACGACGATGACGTCGCAGCTGCGCTGCGTCAGCTCGCGCAGGATGCCGCTTTTCGCGCCGTAATCGATCAGCACGATGCGTTCTTTGGTGCCCGGGCTCGAAAATACGTTTTTGGTGGACGTCCAGGCGACCTGGTTGCGCGGCAGCGGCGTCGCGCCCATGCGCTCCTGCAGCTCTTCGACGCGCTCGCTGCCCGTCGTCAGAATCCCCTTCATGACGCCGTGGCGGCGAATGATCCTAGTCAGCATCCGGGTATCGACTTCGCTGATGCCGATGATGCCGTACTCTTTAAGAAGATGGCCGAGGGAATCCTGGGCGCGCCAGTTGCTCGGCACTTCCTCGTAGCGGCGGGTGACGAAGCCGTGTATGAACGGGCGCACCGACTCGAAGTCGTCGCGCGTGATGCCGTAGTTGCCGATCAGGGGGGAACGTCATCGTGACGATCTGCCCGCAGTAGGAAGGGTCCGAGATGACCTCCTGGTATCCTGTGATGCCTGTATTAAATACGACTTCGCCGACCGAAGCGCCCTCTGCGCCGAACGATTGTCCCGTAAACAGGGTGCCGTCTTCAAGTAAAAGTCTCGCTTGCATCCCGATCACTCCTCGCTGCTCTTAAGTATGCCTTGCTTTTCGCTCCAGACCGTCTTGCCGCCGACCATCGTCCGCACGGGCCAGCCCGCGAGCTTCCAGCCCGTAAATGGCGTATTGCGTCCCTTCGTCAGGAAGCCCGCCGGATCGACCTCGCGTTCGCCGTCCAGATCGATCAGCGTGATATCGGCCGGCGCACCGACTTCGAGCTTGCCGGCGTTCAAGCCGAACACCCGCGCCGGATCGCTCGTCATCCGGCTGAGCAGGAACCCGAGCGTCCAGCGGCCGGTCTTGACGAACTTCGTATACAGCAGCGGGAACGCCGTCTCGAAGCCGACGATGCCGAACGGCGCGCGCTCCATGCCCTTCGCCTTCTCTTCCTCGCTGTGCGGCGCGTGGTCGGTGACGATGATGTCGATCGTCCCTTCCTCGAGCGCCTTGATGCAAGCCTCCACGTCGCGCGGCGTGCGCAGCGGCGGGTTCATTTTCCAGTTGGCGTCCATGCTGTCCGGAATATCCTCGTCCGACAGCAAGAGGTGATGCGGACAAACCTCCGCGGTGACGTTTACGCCGACCGACTTGCCCAGCTTGATGAGCCGGATCGACTGCTCGGTGCTGACGTGGCAGACGTGATAATGCACGCCGGTCGCTTCCGAGAGCAGGATATCCCGTCCAACATGGATCGCTTCGGATTCGTTCGGGATCCCCTTCAGGCCGTGCTTCTTCGCGAAAGCGCCCTCGCTAACCGCCGCGCCCACGACGAGCGAATCGTCCTCGCAGTGCGCGATGATCGGCATGTCGAGCGACTTCGCCAGCGCCATCGCGTTTTTCATCATTTGCGCGTTTTGTACGCCGACGCCGTCGTCGGTGAAGCCGATCGCGCCCGCGTTTTTAAGCGCCTCGAAGTCGGTCAGCTCGCGGCCGAGCTCGTTTTTGGTGATCGCCGCATACGGCAGGACGCGCACGCCGCAAGCGGCCCCGGCCTTGTCCGACACCAGCTTCACCGTGTCCGGCGTGTCGATGACGGGCCGCGTGTTCGGCATGCAGGCGATCGTCGTGAAGCCGCCCTTCGCCGCCGACGCCGCGCCGGTCGCGATCGTTTCTTTATGTTCGAAGCCCGGCTCTCGCAGGTGCACGTGCATGTCGATCAATCCGGGCGATACGAGCTTGCCATTCGCATCGATCACTTCCGCGCCGTCCACGTCCGGCTCGGCGGAACCGTCGAGCCATTCGGCGACCAGGCCGTCGTCCAGCTTCAAGTGCTTCTTGACCGTAAGTCCGGTCTCGGAATCGATCGTAAGTCCGTTAAGTATCCAGGTCGTCGTCAAAGGATGTTCTTCCTCCTTTTGCTAGTTGGGCAGCTCAGCCCGTTACGAGACGTTCAGCCTCCGATTTCCGCTTCCCGCGGGTGCTTGATCATCACCCGGTCGTCGCCGTCGATCTCCGTCAGCGACACCTCGATCTGTTCGTGCTTCGACGTCGGCACGTTTTTGCCGACGTAGTCCGGCCGAATCGGCAGTTCGCGATGTCCGCGGTCCACGAGCACGGCCAGCTGGATCGACTGCGGCCGTCCGCAATCCATCAGCGCGTCCATCGCCGCCCGGATCGTGCGGCCCGTATAGAGCACGTCGTCGAACAGGATGATTCGCTTGTCCTTCACGTCGAACGAGCGGTCTCCGTCGCTGCATACGACGCCGGGGGACGCCGCGTCCGCGAGCGGGCGATCGTCGCGGTAGCGCGTGATATCAAGCTCGCATGCCGCGATCGGACTCCCTTCGATCTCGCGAATCCGCTCGGCGATCCTTCGGGCCAGGTACACGCCCCGCGTCCGGATGCCGACGATGGCGCAGCCTTCGATCCCTTTGTTTTTCTCCAAAATCTCGTGCGCGATCCGCGTCAGCGCCCTGCGGATGGCGGCCTCGTCCATAATGATGTTCGGGGATTCCTGCACGGGTGCGCCTCCTCCTCGGTAAGACGGCATCAAAAAAACCTCCTTGGCAGCCAAGGAGGTCGGGACATACGAAGATGATGACGGCGGAAAAGCGGACCGCATAGCCGGTCCAAGTACGATTCGCGTCGGATCTCATCCGTAGTATTCGCGCCACCTTGCCAGTCTCACGGGACTGAATTAAAGGTACGGGTTCATTGACGCTTATTATCTCATTTTCGACAGGGGCTGTCAACAAAAAGCGGGAGCACATTGGCTCCCGCTTAAGCGAACGATTAGAATTCGAATTCGACGTCCGTCAGACGGCGCTTGATCTCGCCGATGACGCGGCGTTCTTCTTCCTCGCCCGCGGCAAGGAACGTGACGGAGAAGCGGACGAAGTGGCCCGCGTCGTCCCACGGAACGGAAGAGATCAGCTTTTCGCGAATGAGGAATTGGGAGAAATCTTCGCCCGACTCAAAGCGTTGACCGCCCTTGATGCCCTTCGGCGCTTCGACGTACAGGAAGAACGAGCCTTTCGGCTTTTCGGCCTTGAAGCCGATCTCGTTCAACGCGGCGACCAGCAGGTCGTGACGGCGCGAATACTTCTGCGCGATCGCTTCCGTGATCGACGGATTCGCCAGGCCGTAGGCGGCAGCCTTCTGGATGGCGATGAACTGGCCGGAGTCGTTGTTGTCCTTGATGTCGCTGAACGCCTTGACGATCAGCGGGTTGCCCGCGACGAAGCCGATCCGCCAGCCGGTCATATTGTAAGACTTGGACAGCGAGTGCAGCTCGACGCCGACATCCTTGGCGCCAGGCACGGACAGGAAGCTAAGCGGCTTCACGCCGTCATAGGTGAGCGCCGCGTAAGGCGCGTCGTGCACGACGACGACTTCGTTTTTCTTCGCCCATTCGACGACTTCTGCGAAAAATTCGGGCGTAGCCGCAGCGCCTGTCGGATTGTTCGGGTAGTTCAGGTACAGCAGCTTGGCGCGCTTCGCGATGTCCGCCGGAATGGCGGACAGATCGGGCAGGAAGTTGTTTTCCTTCGTGAGCTTGACGTTGTAAACTTCGCCGCCGAGATACTTCGTATGCGTGCCGAGCACCGGATAGCCCGGTACGGTCATGATGGCGACGTCGCCCGGATTGATGAACGCCGAAGGCATCATGGCGAGCGCGGGCTTGGAGCCGATCGAGTGGACGATCTCGGTGACCGGGTCGATGCCGTCCACCGCGAACACTTCCTTCAGGTACTTCGCCGCGGCAGCCTTGAATTCGGGGATGCCGTTGTCGGCGTAGCCGCGGTTTTCCGGCTTGGCCGCTTCTTCCGCAAGCTTCGCGATGATGCCGTCGTCGGCCTTCTCGTCGGGTTCGCCGACGCCGAGGTCGATCAGCTCGATGTCCGGGAACGCGGCCTTGGCGGCAGCCTTGGCGCGCTTGATCTTTTCGAATTTGTAGATGTTCGTATCCTTGCCGTAGTTCGCGCCGCCGATGCGGTCGGCGAATTGCTGTTGAATAAAAGTTCCTTGGTATTGTTCGACGCTCACTCGATGACACTCCTTGTCCGGATGGCGGACGTGTGATGGGATCGCTTGCTCATGATACCAATATGCCTTATATCCGCCGCTCGCCGCCATGGACAAATCCGTCGATCATTTGCAGAAATTCTAGCGCGTGCGGAGCATATGCAGCGCATGCTCCATATCCTCTGGCAGCGGCGCTTCGAACAAATGCCGCTCTCCGGTGCGCGGATGATCGAAGCCCAGCACGCCCGCATGGAGCGCTTGTCCCTGCATGCCCAGCGTACGGCCGGCGCGACCGCCGTAGAAAGGATCGCCGACGATCGTGTGGCCGATGTATTTCATATGCACGCGGATCTGGTGGGTGCGTCCGGTCTCGAGCTGCAGCTCGACGAGCGTGTAATCCCCGAACCGTTCGATTACGGTAAAATGCGTAACGGCCCGCTTCGCTCCCTTTTCCGTGACGGTGAACAGCTTGCGGTCGTCCTTGTCGCGCCCGATCGGCGCGTCGATCGTGCCGCGATCATGCGGTACGTTGCCGTATACGAGCGCCGTGTAGCGCCGCGTGACGGAGTGATCCTTAAGCTGCCGGGCGAGCGAGGCATGCGCCAGATCGTTTTTCGCCGCCATGAGCAGCCCCGACGTATCCTTGTCGATGCGATGAACGATGCCGGGACGAACGCTTCCGTTGATGCCGGACAGGTCGCGGCAGTGATGCAGCAGCGCGTTGACGACGGTGCCCGAGGCATGCCCCGGCGCGGGATGGACGACGAAGCCCCGCGGCTTGTCGATGACGATGACGTCCCCGTCTTCAAAGACGACGCTAAGCGGGATATCCTCCGGCTGCGCCTCGATCGGCGCCGCGTCGGGCATGTTCAGGGTCAACACGCTGCCGGGTTGCAGCCTGGCGTTGGGCTTCACCTTCTGGCCGCCCACTTGCGCATGCCCGTCGCGGATCCAATCCTGAATTTGCGAGCGGGACACGGCATCGTCTTCGATCGCGCCGGCGAGGAACTTGTCGATCCGTTGTCCCGCAGCCTCTTCGCCGATCTCCCAGGTCAACGTATTCAAAGCGCCTTCATCGTCCTCATCGGACACGACGAGCGAACGCTCCCCTTCCGGAAGCGCCGTCAACGTCGTTTCATCTGTTTCAGACCGGCTGGTGTTCGCTCGGTTCGTTTGATTTTTCATTCTTGGTCTCCTGTGTCGGTGTGGGGGTAAGCAGCGAATCGAGAATAATCAGGCACACGCCGACGACGATCGCGGAATCGGCGATGTTAAAAATCGGAAACGTATAAGATCCGAAGTTGAGCTGCAGGAAGTCGACGACTTGTCCGTAAAACGCGCGATCGAGAAAGTTGCCGAGGGCACCGCCTAAAATAAGCGACAGCGCGGCGAGCATCAGCCTTCTGTTGTTCCGGTGGGACCGGTTCAAATAGATGACGATGGCAGCTACGACGACGACGGTGATCAGCAAGAAAAACCAGCGCTGCTCCTGCAAAATGCCGAAAGCCGCTCCCCGATTGTGAATGAACGTAATGAGGAAAAAGTTGCCGATGACCTTGATCTGCTCGTTCAATTCCAGATTGTGCTCGATGATCTTCTTGGATACGTAATCGATGGCGAATACGACCGCAGCCGCCAGATAGTACACCCATAAGCCGATTTGACGTCGTTGCATGTCCGGATTGCCGCCCTTCCGCGAATGATTCTGACCGCTTTGGCCGAATGCACTGATTTTAACATAACGCCGGAGCGGGCGTCCAACGTCTTTCGCCAATTCGCGGCAGCGTCCCCAATACATGCCCTCCCCCTTGCCCGACATGATTTTTCGCCCCGGCGAGCAAACTAGCTGTCGTATGGAGAGCCACGTCGCTTCGCGACAAGATCAAGGAGGGATCGGCATGCAACGCACGTTGTCCGACAGCTTCATGCCCGAGCAGCGCCGACGGTTGCTGGCGCTGCGGGCCGACATCGAGAGCCGCGTCGGCGCGAACGGGCATTTCGGCCTGACCGACAGCTACCGAGATGCCACGGGCGAGCTGAGCGGGATCGACAATCACCCCGCCGACGCCGGCACGGAGACGTTCGAGCGGGCCAAGGACATCGCCTTGCTTGAACGCGAAGCGCTGACGCTGGAAAAAGTAGAAGCCGCGCTGCGCCGCATGGAAACGGGCGAATACGGCATTTGCGAAGCGTGCGGCAAATTCATTCCGACGGAACGGTTGCTGGCGATGCCAACGGCGGTTTACTGCGTGGAGCACGAGCCGGTTCAGGCCGAAAAAGAAGGACGGCCGGCGGAAGAACTCTTCTTGCATCCTCCGTTCGGACGCACCAGCCTGGACGAGAGCGACGAGCAGAACGGGTTCGACGGCGAAGACGCCTGGCAGATCGTCGAATCGTGGGGCAACTCCGACAGCCCGGCCATGGCCGAGGGCAATAATAACGACGATTACGGAGCCCTTTATATCGAGTCGGACGAAAACGACGGCTTCGTCGAACCGCTCGAGAGCTTCCTTGCCGCGGACATCACCGGCCACCCCAGCGGCATCGTCCGCAATAGCGCCTATCGCAGGTACCTCGAAGCGCATGAAGGCGAAGGACTGCTCGAGCCGTCCGACTGGTCGGCCGAGCAATCGATCGATTAGGCCGACGCCTGCCTCCGGGCGGGCGTCCTATCTTTTCGGCGCAAGTCGCCGCAAGCATCGCATACGCAGCCCATAGCGTTCAATAATGCTCGATTTCCAGCTGTCGCTGCACGATTTTGACGATCTCCGCGATGTAGTCTCCGATGATCGGCAAATTCAGCGCGCCGAGGATCTGAAGCAGCCATACGATCGTCGCCGCGAAAAAAGTGAAGCCCAAGGCGATGCCGATGCCTCTGGCGATTCCCGACAGCCAGTTGCGCCAGATGAGCTGCCAGGGCCTGCTCATCAGGTTCACGTAGTCTTTGAGCTGGGCTTTTTCCATCTGCACCGCCAATTCCTCCAGCCGCTTGGACAATCCCTCGAGCAGGCGCCGCAGGGCGCTCGCTTCCTCCGCCAGCGTCTTCAACCGAGGTTCCGATCCCGCGCCGGGCTTGTTCTCGCTCATGCCGCTCTTCCGCCTCCCCCGCGCAAAAACGAGCCCTGCCGCCGGAACGTAAGGCCGGATAGCCGTCGTTCGCTTGCGGACAGGACTCGTTATCGTTTCCTGCTCTTATTCAGGTTGGCTCAAATCGCGGCGGTTCATACCCGATCGATGCGGAACGGCCGGCGACTGAAGCAGCTTCGCCGGAACTTACCGGAACTTACCGGAGCTTGCCGGCGCGCAACCGCCGTTCAGCCGGCGACGATCGCGATGCCGATCCGCAGCTCGCCGGCCTGCACCGTCTCCGTCGCGTCGGTGCGCCCGAACGATACGTCGTTGACGAGCACGTTGTCGCGCAGCACGTCGCCAAAGGCGCGGAGCGCCGCTTCGGTCTCGGCCTCCGCTTCGAGCACGAGGTCGACCCTTTGCTCGATCGGCAGATCGAGCTTTTTTGCGCTGATCCTGCACCGCCCGGATCACTTCGCGCACGATGCCTTCCTGCACGAGCGCCGGCGTCAGCTCCGTGTTGAGCGCGACGGTGACGCCGCCCCCCGAAGCGGATGCGAAGCCAGGCTTCGCCTGCTTTTCGACAAGCAGTTCGTCCAGCGCCACCGTGAGCGCCTCGCCCTCCGGCGAAACATAGGCCAACTCGCCGGAAGATACGATGGCCCGCGCCTCGTCGGCGGACAGCGACTTCAGCTTGCCCTGGATCGGTCCGACGTGCTTGCCGTACTTTTTGCCCGCCAGCTTCAGGTTCAGCTTGAGCGTATAGTCGACGAAGCCGCTGTCTTCGGTCACGAGCGTGACGGCTTTGACGTTGATCTCGTCTTTGACGATCTCTTCGTATTCGGCGGCGTCGAACGGCACGCTCAGCGCCACGAGCAGCTCGGACAACGGCTGGCGCGTCTTGAGGCCGGTCTCGTTGCGCACGTTGCGCGCGAGTTCGACGATGCCGCGCGCCGTCTCCATGTCGCGCTCGAGCGCGGCGTCGATCGCGGCTGCGTCGGCGACCGGGTAGTCGGCCAGATGGACGCTGCCCTTGCCGCCGAGGTTGCCGTACAGATCTTCGGCCAGGAACGGCAGGTAAGGCGCGATCAGCTTCGACAAGGTCAGCAGCACGGTGCCGAGCGTCTGATAGGCCGCGACCTTGTCCTCGCCCAGTCCGCTTCCCCAGAAGCGGTCGCGCGAACGGCGGACGTACCAGTTGGACAGCTCGTCGACGAAAGCTTCGATGCGCTTGGCCGGATTGAGGAAGTCGTTGGCGTTAAGACCTTCGACAGTCGCGCCTACAAGCGAGTTGAGCCGCGACAGAATCCAGCGGTCCAGCTTGTTCGCCGACGGCTTCGCGGCATGCGTCTCCGGCTCGTAGCCGTCGATCGTCGCGTACAGCGCGTAGAACGCGTGCGTGTTCACGATCGTGTCGACGACCTTGGACTTCGCCTCGGCGACGATGCCCTTCGAGAAGCGCTTGCTGTTCCAGGGCGCGCTGTCGGCGAGCAGCGCCCAGCGGAACGCGTCGGTGCCGAACTCCTCGATGATGTCCCAGGGATCGATGACGTTGCCCTTGGACTTGCTCATCTTTTGCCCGTTCTCGTCGAGCACGTGCCCCGTCGAGATGACCGACTTGTACGGCGCCCTGCCGTTGTATAGCGTCGATACGGCCAGCAGGCTGAAAAACCAGCCGCGCGTCTGGTCGATCCCCTCGCAGATGAAGTCGGCGGGATACTGCTCCTCGAAGCGCTCCTTGTTCTCGAACGGATAATGCTGCTGCGCGAACGGCATCGAGCCGCTGTCGAACCAGACGTCGATGACTTCCGGCGTCCGGTGCATCGTGCCGCCGCAGTCGCAGCGCAGCGCGATCGCGTCGACGTAGGGCTTGTGCAGCTCGATGTCCTCGGCCACTTCGCCCACGGCCGCCGCGCGCAGCTCCGCGATGCTGCCCGGCGACTTTTCCGCGCCGCAGTCTTCGCAGGTCCAAACGTTGAGCGGCGTGCCCCAGTAGCGGTTGCGGCTGATGTTCCAGTCGACCAGGTCCTCGAGGAACTTGCCGAACCGGCCGTCGCGCAGGTGCTCCGGATACCAGGCGATGCCTTTGTTGTTCTCGATCAATTGATCCTTGACCGCCGTCGTCTTGATGAACCAGCTCTCGGTCGCGTAATACAGCAGCGGCGTCTTGCAGCGCCAGCAGAACGGGTAGCTGTGCTCGTGCTTTTCCTTGTGGTACAGCAGGCCGCGCTCGGACAGCGACTTCACGATGTCGATGTCGACCTCCGGATCCTTGACGAAGCGTCCGGCGAAGCCTTTCACTTCGTCGGTATATCGGCCTTGGCCGTTGACCAGCTGCAGCATCGGCACGCCGTGCTCGCGGGCGACGCGGTAGTCGTCTTCGCCGTGCGCCGGGGCGATGTGGACGATGCCCGTACCGCTCGAATCGGAGACGAACGCCGCGTCGATGATGCGGTACGCGCCGTCGAGCGGGCCGCCTGCATAAGGGAACAGCGGCTCGTAAGCGAGGCCGACGAGATCTTTGCCCCGCACGGTGCCGAGCGTCTCGTATTCGCCCTTCATGACTTTGTCGGCCAGTGCGCCGGCCACGATAAACGTCTCGCCGTTTTGGCTGACGCGCGCGTACGCGATGTCCGGATTCACGGCGAGCGCGACGTTGGACGGCAGCGTCCACGGCGTCGTCGTCCAGGCGAGGACGAATTCGCCGCTGTCCTTCAGCTTGAATTTCGCCGTCGCGGTCAGGTCCTTGACGTCCTCATAACCCTGCGCGACCTCGTGCGAGCTGAGCGTCGTCTGGCAGTCGGGGCAATACGGGCTGACGCGATGGCCGCGGTAAAGCAGTCCTTTGCCGTGGATCGCGGACAGCAGATGCCATACGCTTTCGATATATTTGTTTTCCAGCGTGATATAGGGATTGTCGAGGTCGGTCCAATAGCCGATCGCCTCGGTCAGTTCGCGCCACTGGCGCTCGTACTCGAACACGCTCTCTTTGCATTTCTTGATGAACGGCTCCACGCCGTAATTCTCGATCTCCTGCTTGCCCGAGATGCCGAGCTGCTTCTCGACGCCGAGCTCGACCGGTAAGCCGTGCGTGTCCCATCCGGCCTTGCGGGTGACGCGGTAGCCGGACATCGTCTTGTAGCGGCTCACGAAGTCCTTGATGACCCGGCCGAGCACATGCCCGATATGCGGCTTGCCGTTTGCCGTAGGCGGGCCCTCGTAAAATACGAAGTTCGGCTTGCCGTTGCGGTTTTCGATGGACCGGCGGAACGTATCCTCGGCCTTCCATTGCTCCAATACGCGCAGCTCGCGGCTGCGGGCTTTTTCTTTAACGTCCACGCGACGCATGACCATCATTCCTTTGCTCGTCGATTTGATTGAAGGCTGAAAATAAAAAAAAGCCCGTCCCCTAAGAAGGGACGAGACATCGCTCGCGGTACCACCCTTGTTCAGCCGCTGCCTCGCCCGAATGACGGTAGGAGCGGCGCTCAAGCCGGACGGCCCGGCATGCGGTCTGCATGGCGGTCGAACCGGTATCCCGTAACGAGGGAAAGCTCGGCCGGTCTTAATGATCCGGCGCAATCGCCGGACGTTCGGATCGGCGTCTCGGGGAGGATGGGCGACGCGGCGTCCAACGTTGGCTCGCAGCAGCCGCCAACTCTCTGGGATGGTTCATCCGCACGCCGTTCCCGTCATCGACGTTAACGCGTATAACCCATTTATACGGCGAAGAAGCCGATTTGTCAAATCGGCGTTCGCCTATCCTGGCCGCGGTTCGCGTCCGATTATTCGACGATCTCGCGCACCCGGGACTCGTTGTCCCGCGCGCGGGATTCCGGCGGCTCGAGCTTTTCCCATCCGTCCTGCGTAAGCAGGTCGAGCTGCGTCTCGACGAGCGTGCGGAAGCGCGCCCGGTAGATCGCCGCTTGCTTCTTCAGCTCTTCCACTTCGAGCGCGTATTTGCGCGACTTCGAGAGCGACTCGTTGATGATGCGGTCGGCGTTTTTCTCCGCTTCCTTAACGATCAGCTGAGCTTCCTTTTTTGGCGTTGTTCTTCACTTCGTCGGCCGCTTCCTGCGCGACGATGATCGTCTTGCTCAGCGTCTCCTCGATGTTCGCGAAGTGGCCGAGCCGCTCCTGAAGTCCCGTGATTTGGTTCTGGAGCTCTTTGTTGTCGCGGATCATCGCTTCGTAGTCCTTGATGATCTGGTCGAGGAACTCGTTCACTTCGTCTTCGTCGTAGCCGCGCAATCTGCGGCCGAATTCCTTGTTATGAATATCCAATGGGGTCAATGGCATTGGCCGTACCTCCCGTGCGTCATGTACTTGATTGGCGACAGGTCGCAAGATCGCTATGTAAGGCAGATTCGACGCAAGGCGCGGAATTCCTGCTTGTTTCTACACATATTTGCCGATGCGCAGACGAATCCTTCCGCTTTTCGAGACTCCTTCGGCCGCAATCACGCGGAATCTCCCGAATCCTTTGAACGACACGATGTCGCCTTCGCGCAGCTGCGCGGACGGATCCTCGACCGTTTTGAAGTTGACCCGGCAGCGCCCCGCGCGGATCGGATCCATGATCTTCGCGCGGCTGACGCGCAGCACGTCGCTCGCGATCCCGTCGAGCCGCATCGAGGCGACGGAGATCGCGCTTTCCTCGAGCTTCACCGGAACGGCTTGAAGCCGTTCGAGCGGCAGCACCGACGCCGTCGTCTCGATCCGGTGCACCTGCCTCAGATGAGCGCGCAAAAAGTCGCCGATCTCGCTGACGATCAGCACGTGGCAGCCGTCCTCCCGGACATGGATGTCGCCGATTTTCTCGCGCTTGATCCCAAGCCCGAGCAGCGCGCCGAGATAGTCGCCGTGGTCCAGCTCCGATTGGCGACGATCGTCGCTCGCGATATCGAGCACGGCGATGCCCGCATCCTCGTCCTCGAGCGGGCGATAGTCCGGCGCGATGAGCGCCCGGACCCGCTCCGCGCCGTCATAGCCGCCTTCGAGGCGAATCGCGGCGTCCGGGTGCCGGTTCGCCAGCGCATACAAAATATGCGCCTGGCGCGGGTCGAGAAAATCGGTGCGCCGGAGCTCATGCTGCTCGGCGGCCCGCTCGACCCACTCCCAGGCGCGGTCCACGAAGGACTTTTCTTCAGGAAGGAAGTGTGCGTAAATGTCGCTCTTGCTCATGCTGGTTCGATCCTTTCCGTTTAGGACACGCCGAACAGTCCGGCGACGAAGCGGATGACCTCTTCGAGGCCTCTCATCAAAAATCGAAGCGCGTACCACGCGATGATCGGCGAAATGTCCAGCACGCCGCCGATCGGCGGAATGATTCTGCGAAAAGGCTTCAGATAAGGCTCTACGATCTTGCCCAGCAGCTCGCCGATGTAGCTCTGCCTCACGTTAGGCAGCCAGGACATCAGCACGTAAATTAGAATAAGCCAGCTGTAAATGAGCTGCAAACTGTAAAGATAGCTAATGACCTGATCTAAAGCCGTCAATGCTGCTGTCACCTCATTTTAGTATAATCGGCATCCTCCGCGAGCATCTCCGAGATCGTCCCCGTAATCTCGACCGAGTCGGGCGTACACAGGAAAATGTTCGGACCGAGCTTGGAAATATGACCGCCGAGCGCGTAAACCGTGCCGCTCAGGAAGTCCACCATCCGGATCGCCTGATCCCGGCGCACCCGCTGCAGATTCACGACGACGGACCGCCTGGATTTGAGATGGTCCGCGATCTCCTGCGCTTCGTTGTCGTACGTCCGCGGCTCCGTCAAGATGACCCGAACGTTTTTCTGCGAATGGATGCTGACGATATTATTCTTTCCCGTAGGTTTACGCGGCTCGAAGGCTGAGGTTTCAACTTCCGGCTCATCTTCGTACCCCATCGGCTCTTCGCGCTCCCGTTCCCGCTCTTGTTCGTCCTGAAGGCCGAGATAGTTCAAAAACTTGTTCACCACGCCCATCATGATCCCTCCGTTATCCGTCGTTCTCTTCGTGCCCGACCAGAACGCTGCCCAGACGCACCCAAGTGGCGCCTTCTTCGATCGCGACTTCAAAATCGCCGGACATCCCCATCGACAGCTCCGTCAAAGGCTCGTCCGACAACGACATGCCGTTGATCTCCTCCAGCAGCTTGCGCAAACCGGCGAATACGGGCCTTGCTTCTTCGGCGTCGTCCACGATCGGCGCCATCGTCATCAGGCCGACCGGCCGAATGCCCGGCAGCTTGCCGAGCGAGGAGACGAACGCGGGAACCGCTTCGGGCGCCAGTCCGTGCTTGGAATCCTCTCCGGAGACGTTCACCTGGAGGAAACAGGGCACCCGGATGCCGAGCGCTTCGGCGCGCTTATGAACCTCTTCGGCAAGCGACAAGCGATCCAGAGAATGAACGTAGTCGAACTTGCCGATCACGTCCTTGACTTTTCTGCTCTGGAGCGAACCGATATAGTGAAAAACGGCCCGTCCCTCGAGCAAGCGCCACTTTTCCTCCGCCGCGGGCCAGCGGTTTTCGCCGATATGGCGCATCCCCGCTTCGACCGCGCGCTTGGCCGCGGCCGCGGATACGTACTTTGTCACGGCTACGACGTTCACGCTTCCCGGATCCCGGCCGCACCGCGCGCAAGCTTCCGCAATGCGGCGTTCTACGTCCATGAGCCGCTGCTCCAACGCCATCGGCGGCATTCACCTCTATTTCTTCTTACCCAGCCAGCTCATCATTCGCCCGGTTTGCCCCCGTTCCTTGCGATGGGAGAAAAACAAATCCGTGCTGCAGCTGGTGCACCACCCAGACATTTCGATGCGGCTCGGCAATATTCCTGCTTTAATCATAAGATGCTTGTTGATTTCTTTCAAGTTTAGCCGATATTTGCCTTCGGAAGACGGAACGTGGAAGCGCGCGTCCTCAGGCACGTCCACCAATACGCGGTTCTTGACGATATCGTCGACTTCGAAACAGCAGACGCCGATCGCGGGTCCGATCGACGCGTACAAATCCGAAGGCGCAGTGCCGAACGCATCGCGCATCGCGCGAATCGTCTCCTTCGCGACGTCGGCTGCCGTTCCCTTCCAGCCTGCATGCGCGAGGCCGAGAGCGCCATGTTCGGGATCGTAAAAATATAAAGGAACACAGTCCGCGAAGTACATCGCAAGTAAAATGTCCGGCTCGTCCGTAATCAGCGCATCCGCGTCCTGTATCGCGCTCTCGCGGGACAGCCCGCCCATGCCCCGCTCCTCGTCCGTCACCCGGACGACGCGGCTGCCGTGCACTTGCTCGGCGCACGTCCAAGCTTCGAACGGCCACCCCAGCGCCTCCGCGATCGCGCGGCGGTTGGCAATGACCGCCTTTTCGTCGTCGCCTACGTGAAGCGCCGTGTTCAAGCCGTCTCGCGGCGGCAGGCTGCCGCCGCCCAACCGCGTGGAGAACCCGGCGGTCAAGCCTTCGAATCGCGACCAAGGCGCCATATTTAAAAGTCCGGGCGCTCGGCGCTCGGATTCCGATGCTGCGGTCCGATATGCGAACGGTTCCATAAGGCTCCACCTCCGCAACAAGTTTAACACAGTGCGGCCGCGGAGGCGATATTCGTCAGCGTCCGCCGTTTTCGGCCTCGATGCTCTTATAGGGCCTGGCTTCCTCCAACCGGACCAGCACGACGTCGGTACCGATCTTGACGATGCTTCGCCAGGGAATGACCACGTCCTCGCCGCCGCCGAAAATACCGAGCACGCGGCCGCCGACCGGCACGACGATCGCGTCGATTCGCCCTTGCCGCAGATCCAGCTCCAGATCCGCCACATGGCCCAACTTTTTGCCGTCCACGATATTAATAACGTCCTTCGCCTGAAAATCGGATATTTTCATGCCGGTACACCCCCGCTTTCCGCGGCCCCGGACGAATAAGATCGCTGGACCCGGTCAACCGCCCATAACTCAATATATGAGCCATGCCCGGAAATGTTGACCGATAAGCCCTAGCTTCGGGCGGTCGTGCGAAAACGTCAAAAAAGACCGGAGTCGCCTCCGGTCCCGCAAGCCGCTTCAGGCTTACGATCAAGTTTTGACGTGCTTTTGCATTTGCTGGATCGCCGACTTTTCAAGCCGGGACACCTGCGCCTGCGAGATGCCGATCTCGTCGGCCACTTCCATTTGCGTCTTGCCTTCGAAGAATCGCATGGACAAGATCATTTTCTCCCGGTCGTTCAGCTTGCGCATCGCTTCCCTGAGCGCGATCTCCTCGATCCATTGAATGTCCTTGTTGCGTTCGTCGCTGATCTGATCCATCACGTAGATCGGGTCCCCCCCGTCGTGATAGATCGGTTCGAAGAGCGATACGGGGTCCTGAATCGCGTCCAGGGCGAACACGATATCTTCTTTGGGAACGCCGAGCACTTGCGATATTTCCAGTATCGTCGGTTCGCGGGAATGACGGTTCGTCAGTTGGTCGCGGACCTGCAACGCTTTGTAGGCAATGTCGCGCAGGCTTCGGGATACGCGGATCGGGTTGTTGTCCCTCAAGTATCTGCGGATCTCTCCGATAATCATAGGCACGGCATAGGTGGAAAAACGGACGTTTTGACCTAGATCGAAATTGTCGATGGCTTTCATCAGGCCGATGCATCCGACCTGGAACAGATCGTCCACGTATTCGCCGCGATTGTTGAACCGCTGGATGACGCTGAGCACGAGGCGCAGGTTGCCGTTGACGAGTTTTTCCCGGGCTTCGAGTTCACCGCGGGTTTGCAGAGCTAGGAACAGTTCCCTCATTTCGGCGTTGGTGAGGACGGGCAGCTTCGAGGTGTCCACTCCACAAATCTCCACTTTGTTGCGGGTCAAGTTGTTTCCCTCCCGGGAGCAGCATTACTGTAAAGTATCTCCTGGGATGGGCTTTTTTATTCCGAACTCCTGTCGAATGGCCGCCGATCAAACCATCTTATTGAACTCCTTGCGAAGACGTTTGATAATTCTTTTTTCTAACCTGGAAATGTAAGATTGCGAAATGCCGAGCAGATCGGCAACGTCTTTTTGCGTCTTTTCTTCGCCGTCGGCCAGGCCGAACCGAAGCTCCATGATCGTGCGTTCGCGGTCGGCGAGCTTGTCGAGCGCCTTGTGCAGCAGCTTGCGATCCACCTGCTCTTCGATATTGCGATAGATCGTATCGTTTTCCGTGCCGAGCACGTCGGACAGGAGCAGCTCGTTGCCGTCCCAGTCGATATTAAGCGGCTCGTCGAAGGACACTTCGGTCCGGGTCTTGCTGTTGCGGCGCAGATACATCAAAATTTCGTTTTCGATGCACCGGGAGGCATAGGTGGCAAGCTTGATTTTCTTTTCCGGATCGAACGTATTGACGGCTTTTATCAATCCGATCGCTCCGATCGATACGAGATCCTCGATATGGATGCCGGTATTCTCGAACTTGCGGGCGATATAGACGACCAATCGAAGATTGCGCTCGATCAGCATCGCGCGGATTGCCGCGTCGCCCGAAGGAAGCCGTTCGAGCAGATATTCTTCCTCTTCTCGCGTCAGGGGCGGCGGCAGCGCTTCGCTGCCGCCGATGTAGTACACCTCTTCGCTTTTCCAGCCCAGCCAGAACAACAGGCGATAGTACGTCAGCTGATACATCAACTTCAATTTAACGGGCACTTGCACAACCTCCTGTTAAGCGGTCTGGGTTGATGATGCCGGCACTTCAACGCTTGCGAGCGTCAGATCGGCGTGGACGATTGCGCGATACGCGCCCTCCGCGGACAACGCGCCGCCGTCGAGCCCGACGAGCACCCTGCGCTGCACGCACGGTTCCTCGTTCCCGGCAGGGTCCGCGATCGTCACGCTGTCCGGCTTTATGGCCAGCATGAGCTTCGCGTTTCCGCCGGCAGCCCGGTAAGGCACGAGACGGTAACGATCCCTGAAGGAAGGCAAGCCGCCCTCGGTTTCCTCCAGCTCGCCGATCAATCGATCCGCGGACTCGGACTTCAGACGGTCCGCCCAGCCTTTCGGAAGCTCGTCGCGCCAGAGCGAGGCCTCCAGGATCATGACCGGAATGCGCGTCAGCGGGTCATAGAGACGATTGCCCGTATCGACGAGTCCTCTGCACGTCCATTCCCGATCCCCGATACGAATACTCACGTCGACGACGAGCGTCTCCAGCCGCTTCCTGCTTTCCCTGCTCTCGGCTTCGCTTCTGTACAACCAGATCGCCATGGCAAGCGTCGCCGCGAGCAAAATGGCCTGTACGTCAAACGACAGCACCATCCCCCCCCCCTCGGCCGTGAAAGCAATCCCTCTCCAAGGCGAACCCGACCACTTGGCCAGCGAGGAGATGCCGATCACCGCGCCGAGCGTCGCAAAGTTCACCAAGTAGAACGAGCCGATTGTCCTGACGAACTTGAGGGGACCACCGTAGCCGAACGCTAGAAAAACCATCAAAGCGGAAATCATGAGTTTGACGCCGAACGAATACAGATAAGGTACGGACGTCACGAACATGGCGGCCGCGTAAGCCGCTCCGACGCTGGCCGACAGCGCGAGGCGTCTTCGGCGCGGCCGAAGATGCCTCACTTTGGCTGTCGTCATCAGGATGGACGCGTCGATCGTCAGATTGGACAAAAAGACCAAGTCCACATAAACCGTCATCCGCGCCACGCCCTTCCATGCAAACCCATCGCTTACGTTTGTCCCGCTGACGAAATGGATTGCTCTCAGTATAAAATGGCGCCTATGAGGTGTCTGTCTAAACGCGCCGCAGGTTCGGCTGTTTTTTTTGTCGAGCAGAATCGGGCTGGAAGCGTTCTGAACTAGCCCTTTAGATGCTGTAAAATTATCCCACGCTAGTCGTGCGATAAGGTTTCCGACGCGTTTTCGGCCTTATCCCCTTCGCTCACTTTGACGTAAAATGTCATTCAGACGCCGGTTAAACTGCTATGATTTTAAAATCGTATTCTGGGGCGTACATCGAGGAAGAAATGTCCAACGTATCGAATCCATATCATGCGCAACCTTATCCCCTTCGTTCAATAAAGCCTAGCATTACCGCTGCTCACATTTATACAATCCTCAATATCTTGATTCTTTAACTTGTCAAGGTTAGCTCGCGATACGTTATCCGCGCTCTGGTTGCACATAAACGCAGCATATAAGGAACGACCTTTTGAGCTTTTCTGGAAATATTGAATACAAAGGACTGATGATTTAAATAAGCCTGAAGATGCTTAGGCCCGATGCCCTGGAGCGTATGATCCAACCAGTGGAGCGTGTGCATCAAGACAGCCGACAGAGGGGCCAATTTATTCATTCCGAAATAAGGAAAAGCTCTGACCGCCTTAACATCGTCCGATACGTGAGCGTCCGAAAACTTCATATGCGCCATTCGGCTTATTAAACGTGAGCTTCCGGTCTCGCGTTTGCTCAGATGCGCCATCTTAATCTCGCGGATGTCTTCGCCACCTTCCACCGTACCGCCGATAGCTACGGGCTGATCCGTCGGCTGTACAGCGAGACTGCTGGAGGCTCTCCTCCAACCATAGATTCCGCCCGTTACGGCCACCAACCCTGATAAAAGTTGCTCGTTCGATTGTTGGGTCAGTGCATCTCGAAGCTTTTGGCCAATGAGCCATGCCGTCTTGTAAGTAACACCCAATATTTCGGAAAGTGCGACTGAAGTAGCTTCTTCGGCAAGCCAGATCATAGCCCTGAACCACATTCTGAGCGGTGTGCGCGTACCGTGGAAAACGGTGCCGGCCGTTAGAGAAGTCTGATGGCGGCAAGAAGCGCAAACATACAACGGATGCTTGCGGGATCTTAACACCGAGCAATGCGCATACGAACAGCGCGGGCAGCGGAACCCCTGCGGCCAACGTGCATGGTATAGCGCCTCCATGCATTGCTCTTCTGTCCAAGATTCCCACGAGCCATCAGGAAATGTAAAGTGATTCACCTTCCATCCCCCTCCACAAAATAGAACGTTTGTTCTTATTTTATGGTAAGGAAACGAACGCGTCAATCTTTTCCAGAACAAAAATTGAGCGAACGGGATAAGGACGATAAGGCGGCAATTCCATGCTGAGCGAACGGGATGAGGTTCGTAAAGCAACAAAAAAGAGGATAACGAGTTGCCAAGATTGAGCGAAGGGGATAAGGTCGATAAAGGGAAAAAAGGGAGGTATTATGCCCCTCACCTCTCTCCTTTCGCGCCAACAATCAAAAAGCCCTCGCCATTAGCGAAGGCTGCATCCTATGGCCGATCGTCACGCTTGCAGATCGCGCATGTTACCGCGCCTTAAACGACTTTGGGAAGCAATTCCTCGAGCGACAAAAACTGAATATCTTGTTGCGACAGTTCTCGAACACGCTCCAGCGTATCTGAGGGTAACTGCATGAACGCCTCCACCGCCGCAGGGCAAAATTGGGTTCCCGCGAATTTCTTTATTTCTTCGATGGCCGTCTCATGGGACTTGGAAGGACGATACGGACGATCGGACGTGATGGCATCGTAGGTGTCGCAGACGGCGAAAATTCTGGCGCACAGCGGGATCTGTTCGCCGCTCAGACCTTCTGGGTAACCGAGGCCGTCCCATCGCTCATGATGGTAGCGGACGACATCCAATGCCGGTCTTAAAAATTCGATATGCGCCAGCATTCGAACGCCCATGTTGACGTGAGTACGCATGATCGCCCACTCCATCTCGTCCAGCGGTCCTTCCTTGCGCAGGATAGCGTCGGGGATGCCGATCTTGCCTACGTCGTGCAGCAGGGCGCCCCGATAAAGCATCTCCAATTGTTCGCCTTCGATGCCCATTTGTCTGCCGAGCAGCCAGGCATAGGCGGTGACGCGCAGAGAATGGCCTTGCGTCTCGTTGTCTCTGCTGTCCAACGCGCTGCTCATCGCCTGCAAAGATTCGTCATAGGTTCGGTGCTCGCGTTCCAGCATGTCGCTAAGCGCTTTGTTTTGACGCGCGATGACGCGCGACGAGCGCAAAAAGATATGCCGCAGGCTAAAGAAAAGCAGCGTCATGCCGGCCGCCAGCAAACCGACGATTGTCAAACTGATATGCAATATTTTCGCACGCTGCGCAGTCCAATCTTTGGATACTTCGACAGCGCCTGCCCAAGTTCCGTCAACCGAGGAGATCGGTATCCACAGCTTAAGAACACCGTCCAGTTTCCGATTCAGCATCTCCCCCTGTAGCCATGGCACTGTCGAATCGCTCTCGTTCGCGCCCGGTTAAAGCGCTGCCCGTTTGAACGGGGGCGTAGCTGACCCCTACACGTCCGTCGCGACTTACGAATCGAACTTCTCTGATTCCATAAGGATCCAAGGCTGCGCGAACGTCTGTCGCAAGCGCCGCTGCATCCGATTCGGAGGAGAATCCGATCCCCCCCTTCGCTCCCGGTTCCCCCCGAGGGCAGTTCGATCCCAGGCGGATGGCTCGAAGAGCGCTGTCCTGTCAGGCAGGCCCTCGATATACTTCATCACCGCATTGCGCGTCGAGTCGCTTGTCTCATGGATCAGCTCTTGAGAGATAAATCTGAAGGTAGTCGCGGAAAGAAGCACTCCGAAGATAACCACGAATGATGCCAGCATAGTTGTAAAGGAACGATACGGATTGGTCATCATTTGCCTCCTGTACGCATACTGCCGCGCTGTGCTGTGAGTTCGACAGGCAAACGGCGTTTACCTGCTTCGCGGAGCCAAAAAAAAGAAGACCGCATATTGAGCCGGTCCTCGACTTGAAATGATGTTATTCAGTTAAAAGCCGCTTCTAATCGATTACAATCGAATGTTAACGGTCGCCGCGCGGTCGATTCCGCAAAAACGCGGGAATGTCGAGCTGCTCGCTGGATGTCGAGCCGCCGCCGAACGGACGCAAGTTGTGGCCGCTCGCGCGGCTGTCCTGATGTTCGGTCTGGGAAGGCGGATTCGATTGCGGCGATGAAGAGGACATAGGCCGGCGTACCGGTCCCTTGTGTTCAAAGCCGGTCGCAATAACCGTAACTTTGATATCGTCCTTCATGCTGTCGTCGATGCTGGCGCCGAAGATCATGTTCACTTCGGGATCCGAGGCCGAAATGACGATTTCCGCCGCTTCGTTCACCTCGAAGAGCGACAGATTCGAGCCGCCCGTAATATTCATGATAATCCCGCGCGCGCCTTCGATCGACGTCTCGAGCAACGGGCTCATGATCGCCTTGCGCGCCGCGTCCATCGCGCGGTTCTCGCCGGAGGCGACGCCGATCCCCATCAGGGCGGAGCCGCGCTCCGTCATGATCGTCTTGACGTCCGCAAAGTCGAGGTTGATCAGTCCGGGCACGGCGATCAGGTCGGAGATGCCTTGAACCGCCTGACGAAGGACATTGTCCGCTTCGCGGAACGCCTCCATCATCGGCGTCTTCTTGTCGACGATCTCCAGGAGCCGGTCGTTCGGGATGACGATCAGCGTATCGACTTTTTCCTTGAGCGCTTCAATGCCAAGTTCGGCCTGTCCGGAGCGCTTGCGGCCTTCGAACGTAAACGGCCGCGTCACGACGCCGACGGTCAGCGCGCCGCATTCCTTGGCCAGTTCGGCGATGACCGGCGCTGCGCCGGTGCCCGTGCCGCCGCCCATGCCGGCCGTAACGAATACCATGTCCGCGCCTTTGAGCGTGTTCATGATGCCGTCGCGGGATTCTTCCGCCGCTTTTTTGCCGACGTCGGGGTTCGCGCCCGCTCCGAGGCCTCGCGTCAGCTTGTCGCCGATCTGCAGCTTTTGCTCGGACTTGGTCAGGTGCAGCGCTTGCGCGTCGGTATTGACGGTAATGAATTCGACGCCCTTGACGCCGTTTTCGATCATGCGGTTAACTGCGTTGCTGCCTCCGCCACCGACACCGATGACTTTAATTTTCGCGAGCGGTTCCATTTCAAAATCAAATTCCAACATATTTCAATACTCCTCCTCGCTTCGCTGGTGAATCACGTCAGTGGCGGCTTATATGAATTCCTTGAACATATTCTTAAACCACTCCATGACGCCCGTCTTGCCGGCCGGCGCGCTGGCCGCGGCCGTCTTGCTCTTCGCGGGCCGCTTGGCCGGCGGAGCTCCCCGGGTTCGCACGTACTTCATCACGTACTGGATCATGCCGACGCCGCTGCTGTAAGAAGGATCCCGCACCCCGATAAAATCGGGAACCGCGATCCGCACGCTTGCTTCGAGCTCGATCTGGGCGAGTGACAGCACGCTTGGCATAGATACGGAGCCGCCCGTCAGGACGTAACCGTTGAGCTTGTCCAGATACCCAAGGCGCTTGACCTCTTGACGGATCATATGGAAAATCTCCTGCATGCGCGGCTCGATGATGTTGGCCAGATCAACCTGGGAAAATTCCTTTTCCACGTTGCTGCCGACCCGCATCACCTTGAAGCGGACATCTTCCGCCGCCTCGTCCTGGCGCGCGCAGCCGTACTTCAGCTTGATCTTCTCGGCGTGCTCGGTCTGCGTCTTGAGACCGTAGCAAATATCGCTCGTCACGTAGTCCCCGCCGATCGGCAGCGTCGATACCGCGGCAAGGCTGCCGCCTTCGAATACCGCGATCGTGGTGGAACCAGCGCCGATGTCGGCCAGTACGGTCCCCATTTGCTTTTCGTCCTTCGTTAATGCCATCATGCCGGACGCAAGCGACATCAGCACGATGCCGGAAATGCGCAGGCCGGCTTTCTCGACGCAGCGCATGAGGTTATGTACGGCTGCCTTCGTCCCGGTAATGATCGTGCATTCGACTTCCAGCCTCACGCCGATCATGCCGCGCGGATCCTGAATGCCCGCAAGTCCGTCCACGAGAAACTGCTTGGGCAGCAGCCCGATGATCTCCCGTTCGGGCGGCAGCGCAACGACCTTGGCGGCCTGCAGCACGCGTTCGATATCGTCTTCGCCGATCTCCCGGTCTTCGTTCGAAACCGCGACGACGCCGTGGTTGCTCTGCAGCGCGATATGGTTGCCCGCGATGCCGACGTACACTTCGCCGATGGTGATGCCGACCATGCGTTCGGCATGGTCCACGGCGTTGCGGATGGACTGGACCGTCTGGTCGATATCGACGATGGCGCCTTTTCGGATGCCGTCCGAGTCCGCCGATCCTACGCCGATAATATTGATAGCTCCGTTGCTTATTTCTCCGATAATCACCCGAACCTTAGAGGTTCCGATGTCCAGACTGACGATGAGGTCGTTGTTGCTCAACCGGTGGCACCTCCCGTAAATACATCAAAACTTTGCAATCCGGCCGTCCGGCCATTCGTTAGTTTGGTCGCGACTTATTGAAATCCGTTGCGGAATGAGGAGTTGTTCAAGGGGTTCCGAACGAAGCCAAATCGGTACACATTCAATACTTATTCAACACAGACGGGATTTTCCCTCTTTTTTTCAACAAAAATTTTAGTTCCCTCATTCTAGCAATTATGCTAACATTTCCGCTTCGCCGCCGACATTCTCTCGGCGAAAGCATACGAAAATTCTAGCATTAAACCGCACGGTTGAGTAGAGTCCTTTTCCTTAAGTTAAGGGGCTTCTTCGTCGACGGACGGGTCCGTTTGTGCCGAATAAGGCGAGTACGTGTCCGAATCGAGCAGGACGACCGTTCCCGGCTCCCTGTTCTCCACGAGTTCGCCCAGAATCGTAATCTTGTCCTTAAGCTTGCCGACGGTCGTCAGCACGTCGAAGCCGGAGCGCGTGAAAATGCGAATCCTGTCCGGATACGCGCTGGATGGGTCCGGCGAGATCTCCGAAAAGTCTGCGATCCCTCCGGCGGGCAAGCCGCCCAGCGCCCGGCACAGCGCGGCCCGCTCCGGGTCGTCCTTCGACCAGCCCGTAAGCACGGGCTTGGCCGGCAACGCGCTGCCGGCCGCCGGCTGCGCGCCGATGCCGTTCGCCAGCACGACGGCGACGCCGCCCTTGCCGTCCATTTCGATCGCCACGGGTTCGTATTCTTGTACCGCGACTTTGAGCTTGCCCGGAAAATGCTTCGCGACGCGGACGTCCTTGATCTGAGGCAGCCGCTTGACGCGCTGAGCCAGCTTGTCCGACGCCGGCATAAAAAAAGAGTCTCCGATCCCGACGCCGAGCTGAGCCTCGACCTGATCCCGTTTCAAATAAGACAGGCCTTGGATCTCGATCACGCTGATACGGGAGAGAGAGGATCTGAAAAACAATACGATCAATACCGCGACGAACAAGGCAACGACGATCCACAACAGCTTCCCGCCGCGGCGTCTCGTCCCCGTACGTTCCCGCGGCAAAGCGGGAATTCGTTCTATCATCTTGCGCGCACTCCTCTCGACAGCCGGCGGAAACGCATAGCCTGTCCCAAATCCGAAAAAGCAAAGGCGGCCCGCCGGGCGGCCGGTCGAAAGCGAAAGTTCCGTTCCCCGCCGGCCCGGAAGCGGATAAGCGAAAAGCGCTTATCCCTCCCGGTCGATCGTCGCTTCGTTGGTCTAGCCGTCGGAGACGCGAGAGATATCTCCGCCCAAGCTCGCGAACATTCGCTCGATCTCGTCGTAACCCCGGTCGATATGATGAACCTGCTCGACGATCGTCCTGCCATGCGCGGCAAGTCCGGCGATGACGAGCGCGGCGCCCGCGCGAAGGTCCGTCGCTTCGACCGCGGTCCCGTAGAGTCTGGGCACGCCCCGCACGATCGCGGAGTTCAGGTCGATGCGAATGTCCGCGCCCATGCGGCATAATTCGTCTACATGCTTAAAGCGTCCCTCGAACACCGTCTCCTTGATGACGCTGACCCCGCCCGCCAGCGACAGCAGCACCATCAGCTGCGCCTGCATGTCAGTCGGAAAAGCGGGATAAGGAGAAGTGACGATGCGGTCGACCGCTCGCGGCCGGCCTTTGGCGCCGACTCTTATTATACCATCCTCGGTCTCGATGTGAACACCGGCGCGCCGCATGACGTGAATGAGAGAGATCAGATGGGCGGATTCGGCGCCTTCGAGCGTGACCTCGCCGCGGGTTGCCGCCGCGGCTACCATCGCCGTGCCCGTCACGATCCGGTCGGGAATGATCTGAAAATCGCAGCCGCCAAGGTTATCCGTGCCGTCGACCGTGATCGTGTCCGTGCCCGCGCCCCGGACCTTGGCGCCGATCGCGTTAAGAAATCGCTGCAAATCCTGAATCTCCGGCTCGCGGGCTGCGCCGATGATCGTCGTGCGTCCGTCCGCCATGACGGCGGCCATCATGATGTTCTCCGTAGCGCCGACGCTGGGGAAATCCAGGCTGATCTCGGCGCCGGTCAAGCGGGCGGCCTTGCATACGATACGGCTGCCCGTCTCTTCGATCTTCGCGCCAAGCGCGGCCAGGCCGCGAAGATGGAGGTCGATCTTGCGTTCGCCGATCGCGCAGCCTCCCGGCTGGTAAACCTGCACTTCGCCGAAACGGGCCAGCAACGGGCCCATCAAAAATACGGAGGAACGCATCAAGCGCATCAAACGTTCCGGTACGTGCGACGAGTCCGCGACGGTGCCGTCGATCGTTACGACGTCCCCGCGGCGGAGCACGGCACAGCCAAGATCCCGCATGATGTCCAGCATGACTTCGATATCCAGCAGCTTCGGAATGTTGCGAAGAGTTACCGGCTCCCGGGCGAGCAGCGTCGCGGCCAGGATCGGCAGGGCGGCGTTCTTGGCTCCATGGATGCGGATGGTGCCCGAAAGCGGTTTGCCGCCTTCAATCACCAGTTTGTCCAAGGAATTCACCTCCGGAATTACCGCTCGCCCATCAGGAGCACCTCGGGTGCGAGTAAAATGCCGAACCGTTCGTTCACGGTCCGTCTCACGCGTTCCATCAAGGCGAGCACGTCTTCGGCCGTCGCATGGTCCTCGTTGACGATGAAGTTGGCGTGCAGCTCCGACACGACGGCTCCGCCCTCCCTTGCGCCCTTCAGTCCCGCGGCTTCGATCAATCGCGCGGCGTGGTCTCCGTCCGGATTGCGGAAGACGCTGCCCGCGCAGGCCAGCTGCAGCGGCTGCGTGCGCAGTCTTCGGTCCTTGTAGGAAGCCAGCATGGCGGCGATCTCCTTGCGATCTCCAGGCGCCAGGGCGAACACCGCCTCGGTGACGATGCCCCTTTTTTCGTGCAAAATCGAATGACGGTAGCCGAAGCGAAGTTCCTCGTTGCCGTACGTCCCCTTCGAACCGTCTTCCCAGACGATGTCGGCCGACTTTAAGATGCGCGAAACGTCCGAATGATGCGCCCCGGCGTTCATATACACCGCTCCGCCTACGGTTCCGGGAATGCCGCCGGCGTATTCCAGCCCGGTCAGCCCTTCCTTTCCCGCCATGACCGACAGCTTGATGAACGAATACGATGCGCCTGCGATCGCGAGGTTGCCCTCGAACCGCAACCGGTCGAACCCTTCGCCAAGCTTGATCACGGCGCCGCGGACGCCGCGGTCGGAGACGAGCGTGTTGGAGCCGCGTCCGAGAACGGTCCAGGGGACGCCGTGCCGGCTCAGCGCGGCGATGGCCGATGCCAGCTGCTCCGCGTCGGCCGGCACGAGGAACAGGTCGGCGGGCCCGCCGATTTTCCACGTCGTGTAGGGCGCCAGCGGCTCGGCTTGCTTAACGACCCCCCGAATACGACCGTTCCAGGTCCGCGATCAACTGCTCCATCCAATATCTCCTCCAATTCAATCTAAGGAGCTGCGGGTTAAGCGCGGGCGTCTGGTTCATCATTGCGGACAGCCGCGACCACACCCTATCGTATGTCGCGCCGCCCGGCATGGTGACAATCGCCCAGTCGCCGTGGATGCCGCACGCTTCAGCGGCGGTCCCGCAGTCCTATTAAGCTGATTAAGCCCGCGAGCTGCGGACGATACGCTGCAATTGCTCGAATATAACGCCGGCCGCTTCGGGCATGCCGATAGACTTGGCCGCTTCCGCCATCTTGACGCGGCGTGTTTCGTCGCCCATGATGCCTGCGACCGTCTCGAATAACTTGGCGCCGGTGAGATCCCGCTCCAGAATCATCATGCCGCCGCCGACGCGGACGACGCTCTCGGCGTTCGCCTGCTGATGATTGTTCGTCACGTTCGGCGAAGGGACATAAACCGCCGGCACGCCGAGCGCGGCGAACTCGGCGATAAACGACGCGCCGGCGCGTCCGACGACGAGCGACGTCGCCGCGAGCACTTCCGCCATATTGCTTATGTACGGCCTGACATGGAGCCTGCTCGCGACCGACGGATCCTTGATTCGGCCGAGCTCCGCCTTCAGTTCCTCATAATACCGCTCTCCGGCAGCGAACACAAAGTGCACGTCCGGCAGACCGCCCAGCTTGGCCGCGGCTTCGGCGGCCGCTCGGTTCAGCGTCTGCGCGCCCCTGCTGCCGCCGACGACGAGCACGAACCGCGTGCCCGGCGCAAGACCGAGCGATTCGTAGCCGCGCATCGGGTCTCCCCCGAGAATCGCCGTGGCGCAAGGATTGCCGGCGTATTCTACGCTTTTGACTCTGGCGAAATGCGGCTTGGAGTCGGCGAAACTGACGGCGACCGCATCCGCATAGCGGCTTAAAAACTTGTTCGTCAGACCGGGAACGACGTTTTGCTCGTGCAGCAGCGTCGGGATGCCGAGCTTGGCCGCCGCATAGACGACAGGCCCGCATACGTAGCCGCCTGTGCCGACGACCGCGTCGGGCCTGAATTCCCGCAGCAGCGATTTGGCGCGCCGCACCCCGCGGACGAACCGCAGGGCCGTGCGAATGTTTTCCAGGGACAGCGATCTTCGGATGCCGGTAATGTCGATGCTCTCGAAGCGCACGCCCCGCTCTGGCACGATCCGGCTCTCGAGCCCCCGCTTCGTGCCGATGTACAGCAGCTCGCTGCCCGGATCGCGCCGCTCGGCTTCGCGGCCGATGGCGAGCGCGGGATAAATATGGCCGCCGGTACCGCCGCCTGTCAACACGATACGCATAGCGTCACCTCGCAAATCTGGATAAGTTAAGTAAAATGCCGAGCGCCGTAAGCAGCAGCGTCAGCGACGAGCCGCCATAGCTGACGAGCGGCAGCGTAATGCCCGTCACGGGCATGAGTCCGATGACGACGCCGATGTTGATCAGCACCTGGACGGCGATGATGCCCACGATGCCCGCCGCCAGGAAGCTGCCGAACGGGTCGTCGATGGCGATCGCCGTCCGCATGCCGCGCCAGATGAGCAGCAGGAACAGCACGAGCAGGAGACTGCCCCCCGATAAAGCCAAGCTCCTCGGCCAAAATGGAGAAAATAAAGTCCGTTTGCGGCTCGGGCAAATAATTGTATTTCTGGCGGCTCATGCCGAGGCCGAGTCCGACGAGGCCCCCCGGCCCGATCGCATAAAGCGACTGGATCGATTGATAGCCCGCGCCGAGCGGGTCCTGCCACGGATCGAGGAACGCCGTGATCCGCTGGAGCCGGTAGGGCGCGGCGGCGATCAGGCCGACGAGGCCGACGACGCCGAGCAGCGCGAGTCCCCCCCAGATGCCCGATTCGGGCCCCGGCCGCGTAAATGACGAGCAGCGCGGCGCCGATCATGACGGCGCCCGTGCCGAGATCGGGCTGCAGCATGATCAGCCCGAACGCGCCGAGCAAAATGCCGAGCGGCGGCAGAAGCCCTCTCGTGAACGACACGAGCTTTTGCTGCCGTTCGGCAAGAAACCGGGCGAGGAACAAAATCATCGCCAGCTTCATGAACTCCGAAGGCTGGATGCCGAAGCTGCCGATGCCGAGCCAGCTGCGCGCGCCGCCGCGCACGACGCCGACGCCCGGCACGAGCACGAGCAGCAGCAGGCCGAAGCACAGCAGCAATCCGGGCAGCGCCCAGCGCCGCAAGCGGCTGTAGTCCACGTTCATCGTGACGAACATCATGAAAATGCCGAGCGCAGCGAATAGCAGCTGCCGCTTCACGTAATAAAACTTGTCTCCGTAATCGTGGAATGCGGCTACCGCGCTCGCGCTGTATACCATCACGATGCCGACCGCCAAAATGCCGAGCGTCGCCGCGATCATCCAAATATCGGGGGCCTTGCGGACCTTGGCCATAACCGGACACCTCGCCAAACGAAGAAGTGGGGACGAGCCCCCCTTCTTACAGCGTATGCGCCGATTGCTTAAAAATGCGCCCCCTCACCTCGTAGGAAGGGAACATGTCCCAGCTTGCGCACGCGGGCGAAAGCAGCACGATATCTCCCGGCTCCGCCATGGCGGCGGCTTCCAGCACGGCTCTGTTCAGCGTCTCGGCGGCATCCTCTACAGGTTCGACGACAGCGACGCTCGTTAAACCGGCTTCTTCCGCGACTTTGCGAATCTTTTCGCGCGTCTCCCCCGAGCGCGACGACGCCCTTGACGCGATCGCGGAACAGCGGTATCAGCTCGCGATAGTCGGAGCCCCGGTCGAGCCCGCCCGCGATCAGGATGAGCGGCGCGGGCAGCGAGGATACCGACATGATCGTCGCCGTCGGGTTGGTCGCTTTGGAATCGTTGTAATAGCGCGCTTCGCGGAAGGTTCCGACGAATTCCAGGCGATGCTCGACGCCCATGAATCCTTCCAGCGGCTCCCGCAGCGCCGAGGGCTCGGCGCCTGCCGCCAGCGCGATCGCGACCGCCGCGAGCGCGTTGGCGCAATTGTGCCGGCCCGGAATGCCGAGCCGGCCGACGGGAACGATCCGCTTCTCCGCGCCGCTGCCGTCGCGGGCGACGATCCAACGCGGAGCGGAGGTGTTCGCTCCCGCTTCGTCCTCCGCATTAGCCGGAAAAGGAGGCTCGACCGATACGCCGACTTCAAGCCGCTTCGTCAGCGAGAACGGCCAATGGCGTCCGGCCGAAGCTTGACCGATCTCCGCGCAGACGGCGTCGTCCGCGTTAAAAATGGCCGTATCCCCGTCGCTCAGATTGGCGAACAGCTTCGCCTTGGAAGCGACGTAGTCTTCCATCGTGCCGTGATAGTCCAGATGCGTCTCGGCCAGGTTCAGCAGACAAGCGATCCGCGGATGAAAGTCGGTCGTTCCTTTAAGCTGGAAGCTGGACAGCTCGGCCACGAGCCAACCGCCGGGACCGATCTCCTGCGCCGCGTCGACGAGCGGACGTCCGATGTTGCCCGCCACGATCGGCGAGAGACCGGCCGCTTCCAGAAGCGCTCCGGTCCACGTCGTCGTCGTCGTTTTCCCGTTGGAGCCGGTGATGCCGACGATGGGCGCCGGAGACAGCTGCCCCGCCACTTCGACCTCGGTCACGACCTCGACGCCAAGCGCCTCGGCTTGCCGGATCGGCGCGGCCGTGTACGGAATGCCCGGATTTTTCACGACAAGCGCCGTATCCGGCGTCACCAGGTCGTCCGGATGGCCGCCGCAAACAACAGAAATGCCCAAAGCCTCAAGCTCCGAGGCTTCGGGACAGGCTTCCCTCTCTTTGCGATCGTTCGCGGTCACGACGCTGCCCGCCTGATGGAACAGCTTCGCGGCCGCGGCGCCGCTGCGGGCGAGGCCCAGCACGACGACCTTGCGGCCGCGGTAATTCGCCAGTGGCATCATAGGTTCCCAATCCCCTTATACAGAATCAGACCGATCGCGGCGAAAACGAGCCCCGCCAGCCAAAAGGTCATCACGACGCGCCACTCGGACCAACCCGTGAGCTCGAAGTGATGATGGATGGGACTCATCTTGAATACCCTTTTACCGCGCGTCTTAAACGACCCCACTTGAATAATGACCGACAGCATCTCGAGCACGAACACGCCGCCGATGACGATGAGCAGCAGCTCGGTCTTGGTCAGAATCGCGACCGCGCCGATGCCGCCGCCAAGTCCGAGGGAGCCCGAATCGCCCATGAACACCTTGGCCGGATGCGCATTGTACACGAGGAAGCCGAGCACGGCGCCGACGACGGCCGCCGAGAAAATCGCCGATTGCTGCTGCGTCGCCTCAAGCGCCACGATGGCGAACGCGCCGAACGCGAGCGCGCTTGTCCCCGACAGCAGGCCGTCAAGGCCGTCGGTGAAGTTCACCGCGTTCGTGGCCGCGAAAAAAATAACGACGACCAGTATGTAGTACGCCCAGCCGAGGTCGAGCGACCAATCCGTCCCGGGCACCGCGACCGCGGTGCTGAGATCCATCCGGTAGATGATGAAGCAGAAGGCGACGGAAACGACGAGCTGTCCGAAAAGCTTCTGCATGGCCGTTAGACCCAGCGAGCGCTTCAGGGCGATCTTGATGAAATCGTCCAGAAAGCCGACGAGGCCGAAGCCGAGGCTCGCCACGAGCAGCGCCCAGAACGGCCAGCCGCGATCCGAGAACTTCAGAAAAGCGACGGTCATCGCGAGCAGGATGATGATGCCGCCCATCGTCGGCGTGCCGCTTTTTTTCAGATGGGACTGCGGTCCGTCGTCCCGCACCTGCTGCCCGAATTTCAGCCGGCGAAGCATCGGGATGCAGAGCGGGCCGAGCAGCACGGCGAGCAGGAAGGAGACGCCGAGCGTCCAAAGCGTAGAGGCGTAGTCCATCAGCGTCCTTCCTCCTTCCCTGCAGCCAGGCGCCGCACGATCTCTTCGAGACGCATGCCGCGCGAAGCTTTGACCAACACGAGATCGTCCGGCTCCACGAGCGTCAGCAGCGCATCGGCCAGCTCGTTTTTGTCTGTGAAATGCCTTACTGTGCCGGACGGCATCGCCTGCGATGCGGCTTCGGCCGTATGGGCGGACCGCGGCCCGTAGGCCAGCAAGCCGTCGGCCTGGCCCCGCGACAGCTCCCGCCCGATGGCGGCGTGGTACGCCGCCTCGTCCGGGCCCAGCTCGAGCATGTCGCCGAGCACGAGCCATTTGCGGCGGTAGCCCCGCAGCTGCGCGACGAGCGCGATCGCCGCGCGCACGGAAGCCGGGCTCGCATTGTACGCGTCGTTCAGGACGAGCGCGCCGTTCTTCGCTTGGACCCGCTCGATGCGCATGCCCGTCAGCTTCGCTTCGGCCAGCCCGCGCGCGATGTCCGCGTCGGCGACGCCGAGCCGGCGCGCGACCGCGATCGCCGCCAGCGCGTTGACCGCGTTGTGCCGGCCGGGAATCGGCACGGCAAAGCGGGCAGCCAGCGCTTCGCCCTCGCGATCAGTCGAGCCGGGCGCGCCTGCGTCGCCGTCCGGCGCGTCCGCATCGACGCCCCTCGAAGCGATAAACGTCGCGCATTCGGCGTCCGTCGCGATATCGAGGGCGCGCAAATCGCATGCCTCGGATTCGCCGAACGTAATCGTCCCGAGCGCGCCCGGCGGCAGCGCGAGCGCCGCAAGCTCTTCGCGAAGCAGCGGCTCGTCGCCGTTGTAAATCAAAGTTCCGCCGTCCTTCAGCCCCTCGGCGATCTCCAGCTTCGCCTGCGCGATGCCGCGCCGCGAGCCGAGATGCTCCAGATGGGACTCGCCGATGTTCGTGATGACGGCGATGTCGGGCCTTGCGATGCGGGAGAGCAGCGAGATCTCGCCGAAGGCGCTCATCCCCATTTCCAGCACGAGAACCTCCGTATCGCGGTCCGCCCGGAGGATCGTCAGCGGCAATCCGATATGATTGTTAAAATTGCCTTCGGTTTTCGCCGTCCGGTAGACGGTGGCGAGCGCCGAAAAGATCAAGTCCTTGGTCGTCGTCTTGCCGTTGCTGCCGGTAACGCCGACGACCTTCGGCTTCCAGCTCGCCAGGTACGATGCGGCCAGCCGCTGCAGGGCGGCGAGCGTATCGTCGACGAGCAGCAGCGGCAGCCCGGTCTCCGACGGCAGCGCGCGGCCGCGCTGCCAAAGCGCGGCCGCAGCGCCGGCGCTCGCTGCCGTCTCTATGTAGTCGTGTCCGTCGAATCGTTCGCCCGCGATCGGCACGAACAGTTGACCGGCCCCGATCGAACGCGAATCGATCGATACGCCGGCAATATCCGGCTCCGCGCCCGCCGGCGTTCCTTGAAGCTCGGCGCCGCACCACGCGGCCACTTCGCTAAGCGTCGCTCTTATCACAGCATCGTGCTCCTTATCGCGTCGCGCGCCGTCAGCCGATCGTCGAAGTCGTGCGTCACGCCGCCGATAATTTGGTAGGTCTCATGCCCTTTTCCCGCTATCAATACTACATCCCCGGGGCCGGCCATTTCAACCGCTTTATGGATCGCCGCGCCGCGGTCGGGCTCGAGCTCGTAGCGGCCAGGGTCGACCGCGTCTTCCTTCAGTCCGGCTTCGATATCCCGCAGGATCGCCAGCGGATCCTCCGAACGCGGATTGTCGCTCGTCACGAGCAGGACGTCCGCAAGCGCGGCCGCGATCTTGCCCATGATCGGGCGCTTCGTCCTGTCCCTGTCGCCGCCGCAGCCGAACACGCAGATGACCCGTCCCTCCGCGATCTCGCGCACCGCGCGCAGCACGTTGTCCAGGCCGTCGGGCGTATGCGCATAATCGACGACGACCGCGTAAGGCTGCCCCTCGTCCACGGCTTCGACGCGCCCGGGAACGCCGGGCACCGCCTCCAGGCTCGCCACCGCGGCGTCAAGCCCGATGCCTTCGCACAGCGCGGCGGCGAGCGAAGCGAGCGCGTTGTACACGTTGAACTTGCCGACCATGCGCAGTTGCACGCTTTTGGCGCCCCGAAACGTCTCGACGTCGAACGATGTGCCCCGGGACGAGATGCGCACGTTCCGCGCGCGCACGGCCGCATCCCGCTCGATGCCGTAAGTGACGACTTCGGCCGCGGTAAGCTTCGCGAACTTCGCCGAGACGGGGTCGTCCGCGTTCAGAACGGCGTATGCGCGTTCCTCGAGACTGGCGCCGTAATCGTTGCCGAGCCTCGAAAAAAACAGCCCTTTCGCATCGGCGTACGCCTCCATCGTCCCGTGATAATCGAGATGATCCTGCGTCAGGTTCGTAAAGATCGCCGTCCGGAAGCGGGTTCCCCACGTCCTGCCCTGCTCCAGCGCGTGCGAGCTGACCTCCATGACCGCCCGCTCCGTGCCCGCGTCCGCCATGTCGCCCAGCAGACGCTGCAGCGGCAAAATGTCCGGCGTCGTCCCCGACATCGGATAGCTCGCGCCGGCGTATCTCGCTTCGATCGTGCCGATGACGCCGGGCGCTATGCCGGCATCGCTCAGCATGCGCTCGATCAAGTAGGTCGTCGTCGTTTTCCCGTTCGTGCCGGTCACGCCGATCGGTCGAAGCTTGCGCGAAGGATGTCCGTACCAGCTGTCGGCCAGCACGGCGAGCGCCCTTCTCACGTCGGGCACGATCAGCTGCGGCGCGGGCAGCGGCAGTTCCCGCGATACGACGAGCGCCGCCGCGCCGCGCGCAAGCGCCTGCGGCGCGAAGTCGTGGCCGTCGACGGTATGGCCCGGCAGGCAGAAAAACAGCTGGCCCGCCTTCACCGCTCTCGAATCCGCCTCGATTCCCAGAATCGCGACGCCGCCGTCGCCGACGATCCGATGCAGCAGCAGTTCCTTGGCTAAATCATTCAATTGCATCGCTCGTTCAGCTCCTTGGACTCCAGCAAAATGACTATTTTTGCGTTGATCGGAAATGAAAACCGTTTGATTTTCCTATGCGTACATTATCCGCCAGGACGACTTTTCAAACAAGGGCAAGGAAACACTTGGCAGCCGGGACGGCATCAATCTCGGATAAGCGCTTTTACCTGCGCCCCCCTTCGGCCTCCGCGACGGCTTCGCTTCAATCCGCGCCTTCCGATGCCGGCGCCCGCTCCCCGTCGCTTCCCAGATAAATGCGGATGACCGAGCCTTTCTGCACCCGCTGCCCGGCTTCCGGCGCCTGGCGCAGCACCGTGTCCCCCTTGCCCGAGGCGGATAGCTGAAAATTCATGTTCATGTCCTCGTACAAATCCGATACCGACTTGCCGACGAGGTTCGGCACGTTCACCATCGGCAGCTCGCCAAGCTTGTATTCCTTGCCGATCTGGTCCTTGCGCGGCTCGACGCCGAGATACGGCAGCGCGTCGGCCATGATGTTGCGGACGATGGGCGCCGCCACGACGCCGCCGAACTGGATGCCCTGCGGATTGTCGACGGCGACGTATACGATCAGCTGCGGATCGTCCGCCGGCGCGAAGCCGATGAACGAGACGATATGCTCGCTCGCCGAATACACGCCGTTAATAACCTTTTGCGCCGTCCCCGTCTTGCCGCCGACCCGGTATCCGTCCAGAAACGCGTTGCCCCCCCCGTGCCCTGCGCCACGACGCTCTCGAGCGCTTCGCGCACCTGCTTGGACGTCTCGGGAGAGATGACCTGCCGCACCAGCTCAGGCTTGATCTCCTGCAGCGTCTCGCCGGTATCCGGGTTGACCCAAGCCTTCGCGACATGCGGCTTGAACAGCTTGCCCCCCGTTGATCGCGGCGGCGACCGCGGAGATCTGCTGAATCGGCGTCACCGATACGCCCTGGCCGAACGCCGTCGTGGCCAGCTCGACCGGACCGACGTTCGCCAGCTTGAACAGGATGCCATTCTCTTCTCCGCCGATATCGATGCCGGTTCTTTTGCCGAAGCCGAAGTTTTTAATATACTCGAACAGCTTCTCCTTGCCAAGACGCTGCCCCAGCGCCACGAAGCCCGGGTTGCAGGAGTTTTCGACGACCTCCAGAAACGACTGGCTGCCGTGTCCGCCCTTTTTCCAGCAGCGAAGCCTCGCGCCGCCGACCTCGACGTATCCGGGATCGTAAAACGACTCGTTTTTTAAATTGACTTTGCCTTCCTGAATGGCGGCGGACAGCGTGATGATCTTGAACGTGGACCCCGGCTCGTACGTCATCCAGATCGGCAGGTTGCGATTGTACACTTCCGGCGCGACTTCCTGATAGCGGTCCGGCTGGAACGTCGGCCGGCTGCCCATCGCCAGTATCTCTCCCGTCTTCGGGTCCATCGCGATCGCGATGACGTCCTTCGCCTGATACTTGAGCATCGCCTGATCGAGCTCGCGTTCCACGATCGACTGGATTTTCTGGTCGAGCGTCAGCTGCAGCGTCAACCCGTCTCTCGGCGGCTGGTAGGCTTCGGAGGAATTCGGCATCTGGCGGCCGGCAGCGTCCGTCAAAAACGAGATGTTCCCTCGCGTTCCCGACAGCAGCTGGTTGTACTGCTTCTCCACGCCGGTAAGGCCGCTGTCGTAGCCGGTGATGCCAAGCACCTGCGCGGCCATCGTACCGAACGGATAAAAACGCTTGTTGTCTTCCGCCACATAGATGCCCGGCAGCGCCAGATCCCTGATTTGCTGGGCCAGCTCCAGCGTAATCTTGCGTCCGCCCGGACGGAGATTAACGTTGCTGACCTTTTTCTTCAGCAGCTCAAGCACCTTTTCCCGGGTCATGCCGATCAGCGGCGCGAGCTTGCTTGCCGTCCCTTCCTTGTCCTTCACCTGCGCCGGCACCGCGTATACGGTCGGCGAACTGACGTTGTAGGCAAGCTTGATGCCCGTGCGATCGGTGATCGTCCCTCGCTTCGCTTCGAACGGAATCTGGCGGCGCCACGATTCTTCGGCCTGCTCGGCCAGCTTGCCTCCCTTGACCAGCTGCACGTATGCGAGGCGCGCGATCAGCGCCGTGAATCCGATCCCTACCGCGAGCAGCGCCAGCAGCAGGCGCCGCCTTACCGTCACTTGCGAGATTCTCACGCAGGTCAGCCCCCCTCCCCGGAATATCGGTGCGTTACTCCCACCCTATTCCATGGAGAAGGGGCTTAGAACAAGCTATGCCTGTCCGGCCGGACAAAGCCAAGGCGCAAGACGCTTCAATCGCCCGCTTCCTCCAACGCGCTGTCGTCAACCTCAGCCGCGTTGTCGCCCGCGTCTGCGTCTGCGGCTGCGGATTCATCCTGCTTGCCTGCCGAAGTCTGACCGCCTGTCGGTTGGACGGTCGTGCCGGCCGGCGGCTCCAGCACGATCGCGATCGACAGCTTGCCGCCGTCCCGGTTCGCCTGCTGACCGGAAACGTAGCCTTGACCGGTCGCCGTGCAGGAAGCCCCGAGCAGCGAGCACATGTCAAGCGCGTCGCGCAGCGACAAGCCCTTCATGCTGGGTACGCTGCCGAGCGTTTTTTCCGTCATCAAATATACGTGCTGCGAAGTCGGGAGAACCGCGCCCGGCTTGGGCAGCTGCGAGACGACCTTGTCGCCCTTCCCGAGCACGATCGCGTCGAACCCGCTGGTTCCAAGCTTGCTTTTCGCCTGGGCCGCGGTCATGTCCTTTACGTCGATCACCTTGGCCGTGACCGGCGCAGGCGTCGCCGATGCGTTATCCTTGTTCTTTTTGTCGGCTTCCGCATCCTTCGAGGGAGTCGGCAGGACGCCGAGATGAAGCAGCGACTTTTGCATGATTTCCTTAAAGATCGGCGCCGCGCCGGAGCCTCCGCCGAGCGTCTTGTCTTCGGGCTCGTCGACGAGCACGTACAGGACGATCTTCGGATCCTCGACGGGCGCGTAGCCGATGAACGATACGACGAATTTGTCTTCGGCGTATACCCCGTTAATTACTTTTTGCGCCGTGCCGGTCTTGCCCGCGATCCGGTAGCCGTCGATGTAGGCGTTGCGGCCCGTGCCGATCTCTCTGTCGCTGACGACCTGCTCGAGATACTCGCCGACCTTTTTGGACGTCTGCGCCGAGATGACCTGGCGGATGACCTTCGGCTCGGTCACGACCTTTTCGCCGGTGTTCGGATCCGAGACCGACTTGATAATGTGGGGCGTCATCAGCTTGCCGCCGTTCGCGACCGCGGCGACCGCGGCGACCTGCTGAATCGGCGTGACGGACACCGCTTGCCCGAAAGTCGCGGCCGCGTAGTCGCGTTCCCATGTCAGCTGCGTCGTGCCGGCGATCTCGCCCGCAAGCTCGATACCCGTTTTATGCCCGAACCCGAAGTTGTCGATGTACTGCTTGAACTTTTCTTTGCCCAGCTTCTCGTAGCCCAGCTTGACGAAGGCGACGTTGCTCGAACGCTTCAAGCCTTCGAGATAGGTAATCTCGCCCCATCCGCCCCGTTTGATGTCGTTGACGGGCTTGGACTTCGGGATCGCCACGCTGCCGGACATGTACTTGTCGTTCGGGTTGAACAGTCCTTCCTGCACGGCGGCCGCCAGCGTCATGATTTTAAACGTAGACCCCGGTTCGTAAATGGACTGCACCGCGTTATTCTTGAACGCGGACTGGTCCTTGGCGTAATCCCAATAGTTGTTCGGATCGAAATCCGGCAGGCTGACCATGCCGAGGATGTCCATCGTCTTCGGATCGGCCGCGATCGCGGTCATGCTGAGCGGACGGTACTGCGCATAGGCCGTTTTCATCGCCTGTTCCATGTAGTACTGAATATCCCGGTCGATCGTCAGCGTGACGTTTTTGCCGTCCACCGCCTGCTTGGCTTCGATCTCCCCGTCGGCAAGCTGCGTTCGCTTGCCGTCCTTCTGATAGGTAATGGAGCCTTCCTCGCCCTTGAGCTCATCGTCGAGCGTCCGCTCGAGTCCCATTTTCGCGACGCCCTCTTTGCTCACGTAGCCGAGGATCTGAGAGCCTAGCGAGCCGTTCGGATAGTAACGCTTCTTGTCTTCGACCAGATAAATGCCGACGTCCTTTTTGCCGGTCAGCTCGCGCAGCTGATCGCGGAAGGCGGTCAGCCTGTCGGCGACCTCCTTGTCCATTTTCCAGCCTTCCGGCTGGACCTCGCGCTGCACGTAGTAGACGCCCTTTTCCGTCTTGGCGTCCATGATCTTGCGGATCTCGGCCTCCGGCTTGCCCAGAATATTGTTCACCTTCGCCGCGATCTGGTCGATCAGCTTCCAATCGGGATGGCCGGCGTCCAGCTCGTGGATGACCTTCGGGCTGAGCGCGAGCGTGTACGCCGCCGCATCCGAAGCCAGGACGGCGCCCGACCTGTCGGTGATCGTGCCGCGTTCCTGGACGAGCTTCTTCGTCGTCACCCACGTATTGCGCGCCTGCTCCGCCCAGAACTCCGCATGCGCGACCTGGACCCAATAGATACGCCCCCATAAAGCGACAAACAGGAGGGTGATTAGCCCTCCCGCCAGCAGCGTGCGCAGTTTGATTCGTTTCGTCATGTCCCTCACCTTCCGTTCACTCTCGGGCGATCGCCCGCATGCATGATTCTAGTCTCCTTTGGCGGACAGCGTGATCGGCTTTTGGCCGTTGGGCTGGACAAAACCAAGCTTGGTGGCGAGATCGTTGATTCTCGCAGGATCTCTCAGCTTGTCCACTTCGCGCTGCAATTCCTTCGATTGATCGACGCTCGTCTCGTACTCGTTCGTAATTTTTTGAATGTCCCGGTTCATCTCGTACAATCCTGCGTTGCGGTACAGAATAAGCCCCGCGACGGCGACGAAGACGAACACGGTCAGCAAATACAACAGCTTTTCTCCGACGGGAATGCTTTTGCGGCGAACTTGGGACGCCGTCTGCGGCGCCGCGGCGCGCTGCTGTTTTTTGGGCTCCGGCTGACGCTCCTCGCGAACCGCCAGATTGCCATAATATCGCATGTACCTTGCTCCCCCCGCGCTTGGATGTCTCAAGCTTTTTTTATTTGAAATAGCGGCAAACCGTCTTCCGCAACAAAGCGCGGATGTTAGCTTCGCTCGTCCGGCGCTTCCGGATCCAGCTTCTCTGCGACTCTAAGCTTGGCCGAGCGCGCCCGGTTGTTCAGCTCGAGCTCGGCATCCGAAGGCACGATCGCCTTGCGCGGCGTCAGCTTCAGCCTGCCTTCGCCCCAGACGGTCACCGGAAACCCCGGCGGACTGATGTTGGCCGGCACTTCCTTGACGAATGTCTCTTTGCAAATCCGGTCCTCCAGCGAGTGAAACGTAATGACGGCGATGCGTCCGCCCGGGGCGGCGCAGTCGATCGCCTGCTCGAGCGCGTCGCGAAACGCCTCCAGCTCGTCGTTGACCGCGATTCGAATCGCCTGAAAGGCGCGCTTCGCCGGATGGCCCCCCCGTGCGCCTGGCGGCGGCAGGGATCGCGGTTTTAACCAGCTCGGCGAGCTGCGCGGTCGTCTCGATGGGCGTCTTGGCCCTTGTCTCTACCAAATGGCGGGCGATTTTGCGCGCGAACTTTTCCTCGCCATAGTCGCGCAGGATTCGCGACAGCTCCCGCTCGTCCCACTCGTTCACGATCTCTCGCGCGGTGAGCGGCTGCCCGCGGTCCATGCGCATGTCGAGCTCCGCGTCATGATTGTAGCTGAAGCCTCTGTCGGCTTCGTCCAGCTGCGGGCTCGATACGCCCAGATCGAACAGGATGCCGTCTACCTGGGGCACGCCGTCTTTTTCCGGTACGCCCGCTTGCCGCAGCGCGTCCGCGAGATGCCGGAAGTTGCTTTTCACCAGCGTCACGATGTCGCCGTACGGCGCCAGTCGCTCCCGCGCATGGGCGAGCGCGGTGTCGTCCTGATCCAGACCGATGAGCCTGCCCCCGGGGGCGAGACGCGAAGCGATCAACTCGCTGTGTCCGGCTCCTCCCAAGGTGCAATCGACGTAGATGCCGTCTTTGCGGATATTCAGACCTTCTACCGCTTCTTCTTTAAGCACGGTGATGTGGTGGAACAAAGTATGGCCTCCCGGCAACCCTCGCGGTCATGCTTGCGGTTGCTTCTGTCTATGTAGTGGTGATGTGTAAACGAACTTCAAGGCTACGCGACGGTCGTCCATGCGCTTAGAAATGAAAATCGAAATCGACCAGCTTCTCCGCGATCTCGTTGAACGATTCCTCGGAGGCATGACTGTAGGCTTCCCAAGTCGCCTTGTCCCAAATCTCCACTCTCGTGGATACGCCGATAATCGTGCATTCCTTGTCCAGCTTGGCATAGTCTCGCAGGTGGCTGGGCAGGTTGACCCTTCCCTGCTTGTCCCATTCGCCCTCGGAAGCGCCGGAGAACAGCAGCCGGGAAAAAGCTCTCGCGTTGGCCGCCATCGACGGCAGCGCGCGAAGCCGCTGCTCCAGTTGCGCCCACTCTTCGCGGGGATAGACGAACAAGCAATTGTCGAGCCCGCGGGTGACGATAAAGTCGGCGCCCAGCGCGTCGCGAAATTTAGCGGGAATAATGATTCGGCCTTTGTCGTCGATCGAATGCTGATATTCCCCTAAAAACATGACCGCTGCGCACCCCCTCCATATTCCACCACTCGGCCCCACTTTAAACCACTTATGATGACTATTCGCGCAAAAAAAAAGAAATCCTGCTTCGATAGCAGGATTTCCTCAAAATATTTTAGGTTATTAAAAAAATCGTCATTATTCGTGTCCGGCCCAGCTGTCCAGGTACGATTTTTGCTCTTCGCTCAGGGTGTCGATCGAGATGCCGAGGGATTCCAGCTTCGCTCTCGCCACCTGTTCGTCCAGCGCGTACGGCACCTTGACGACCTGCTTGCCGATCGACTCGTAATTGTCGTTGACGTAGCGCAGGGAGAGCGCCTGCAGCGCGAACGTCATGTCCATGATCTCCGCAGGGTGGCCGTCGCCGGCCGCCAGGTTCACGAGGCGCCCTTCGGCGAGCACGTAGATCTTGCGACCGTCCTGCAGGCGATACTCCTCGATGTTGCGGCGAACGGTGCGCTTCGACACCGACATCGCCTCGAGCTCGACGAGGTTGACCTCGACGTCGAAGTGGCCCGCGTTGGACAGGATCGCGCCGTCCTTCATCTGCGCGATATGCGCGCCGGTGATGACGTCCCTGTTGCCCGTGACGGTGACGAAAAACTCGCCGACTTTGGCCGCCTCCTCCATCGAGAGCACCGTGAAGCCGTCCATGTAAGCTTCGACCGCCTTGATGGCATCGACTTCGGTGACGACGACGTTCGCGCCCAGCCCCTTCGCGCGGAGCGCCACGCCTTTGCCGCACCAGCCGTAGCCGTTCACGACGACCGTCTTGCCCGCGACGACCAGGTTGGTCGTGCGATTGATGCCGTCCCACACCGATTGGCCCGTGCCGTAGCGGTTGTCGAACAAATATTTGCAAAACGCGTCGTTGACGGCGACCATCGGGAACTGCAGCGAGCCGTCCTTCTCCATCGCCTTGAGGCGCAGGATGCCGGTCGTCGTCTCTTCCGCGCCGCCCCGGATGCCCGGAAGCAGGTCGCGGCGCGTCGTGTGAAGCATCGTGACCAGGTCGCCGCCGTCGTCGATGATGAGATCCGGCTTCGTCTCGAGCGTCCGCTCGAGCAGACTGTGATATTCCTCGGGAGACGGGTTGTACTTGGCGAACACGGCGATGCCGTCCTCGACCAGCGCGGCGCAGACGTCGTCTTGCGTGGACAGCGGGTTGCTGCCGGTAATCGCGACTTCGGCGCCGCCCGCCTGGACGACCTTCGCCAGATAAGCCGTCTTCGCCTCCAGATGGAGCGAGATGGCGACCTTCAGCCCTTTGAACGGTAGATCCTTGGCGAACTGCTCGCGAATCCGGTTCAGCACCGGCATATGCGCCTGGACCCAATCGATTTTCAGTTTGCCCTCGGGGGCCAGCGACGGATCGCTTATGATGCTGGACAGCGTCGTTTTCATGAACAACAAACCTCCTGGTGTCGGCCGCCGGGCTCGGCCTGCTGTTGGACCATCAAACGATGGCCGCCCGTGACGTCGAACGGAATGCAGCGGAGGGCGGATAGCCAGCCCATGCCGTAGCGGTTAATAAAATGAACGATGCCGTAGACGCGTTCCTGCGGCTGCCCGAGCGGACGGAGCGAATGCAGCATCCGGTCCCATTGGCGCAGCGAGGACTCGTGACGCCCCGCCAGCGCGCCGTTCGTGCGCTGCTCGAGATAGGCGATCTGCTCGAGAATGAGCGCCAGGTTGCTCTCGCCCAGCTTGACGAGACCTTTGTCCACCTGGGATACGGTCTCCAGCACCGGCGCGTACAGCTCGCCGAATCGGGCCTTGACCTCGGCGAACCGGCCGCCGATGTCCCAAGTGTCCTGCGCGGCGAGCCAATCCCGCTTGAGCCGCTCGCCGTCCGCGGCGATCTGCTCCGCGCTGACGCCGTACCTGCCCAGCAGCTTCTCCACCTGCGGTTCGAGATAAGTGAACGACTGCCGCGGCACGATGACCGGCATCTCCAGCCCGAACGCCGCGAAGGACGGTCCGAGCGACGCCCAGTAGGCGATCTCGGAAGGGCCGAGCACGGTGGCGAGCACGGGAAGCAGGTAATCTTGCATGAGCGGCCGCGAGAGCGCGTTGTTGCTGAGCTGATCCGGGCGTTCGGCGGCCATCCGCAGCAGCTCGCTTCTGTCGTAGGAGAGTCCGCCCTTGCGGTCCTCGAAACGGTCGCCCTGCCTGAAGAGCAGCGTGCGTCCCTGCTCCGCGTGCACGAACAGGTTGGCGCCGTCCGGCGCGGACTCCGCCTGAATGGGGTAGCCCAGCCGCTTGACGGCCTCTTCGCCCGCGGCGAGCGCGGCGCTCAGGCGCTCGCTGCCCGTCACGAGCTCGCCGAACATGCCGCCTTCGAGCCGGCGGATCGCCGGATCGTCCGCGTCCAACAGGACGAGGCCGTCGTCCGCGAACCAATCGGACAGCAATCTCGCGAACGCTAGCGTCAAGGTCGGCGCATCGCTCGCATATAATCTGATTTGCCGAAGCAGATTCGGTTTAAATTCGGTATCAGGGAGCGTCAGCGCAAGTTCGGTGAGCGCGATCTCCCAATCGACCGCGGACAGCGGCGTTCTGCTCACGGCATGGCGGGGCCCTTCCGGCCGGCCCAGCTTGACCTTGCGCGGTTCGCCTTCGCCCGGCGAAACGTACAAATGGTTGGCTTCTTCGAAGTCGTGATCCTCGCCGGCGATCCAGAATACCGGCACGACCGTCCTGCCCAGGCTGCGCGAAGCGTGCTTAGCCGCCTGAACGACGGTCAGCGCTTTGTAGGCGATCAGGAGCGCGCCTCCGAACAGCCCAGCCTGCTGGCCGCCGACGACGGCGAGCGCGCCTTCGCCCGCCAGCGCCTGAATGTGCTGCAGGACGAGCGGGCTCTGACTCGGGCTCAGCCGGCGCTGGTAATCCAGCAGCGCCTCGCCGAGCCGCCTTCTGTCGGCGCGGCCTCCCGCGCCTTGATCGAGCCGCGCGGCGCGCCGGCTCCAAGCTTCTATATCTTTGCAGTGGGCGCTTCCGAACAGCGCGGCGACCTGGTCGTCGCCGCGCCTGTATGCTTCGGAGAGAGACTGCGCCGTCCCGTCATTAAAGGGAGTCGTATTCATCCCGGACATCCTCCCGTCCGAATGGTGTCATTCTCGATTGTACATGAAGCGGCCGGATATCGTCAAAGAAAGAAGGAGGAAGAAATATGCCTTTGCATTGGCGCATTCTGAACGCGGCCGGCTGGCTCGGCGTCGTCGCGGTCAACGCGGCCGCCGCCACGGGCGGCCTGCTCGGCAAATCGTCGGGCGAAATCTCCGACCAGGTACCGACGCTCGTCACGCCCGCCGGCTATGCCTTTTCGATCTGGAGCGTCATTTATTTGCTGACGCTCGGCTATGTCGTCGCCGCCTTTTTGCCGAGCCGCCGCGGAGACAAGACGATGGGGGCGACGGCGCCCTGGTTTTTCGCGAGCTGCCTGTTCAACGTCGGCTGGCTGTTCGTCTGGCACTCGGAGCGCTATACGGCGTCCGCGTTCGTCATCGTCGGCCTGCTGCTTACGCTGGTCGGCGCCTATCTCTCGTCGAGACCCGCCGCGCGCGTCGCGCACGACCGCGCCGGTTTTTTCCTGATCGCGCTCCCCCTTCTCCGTCTATCTCGGCTGGGTGACGGTCGCGACGATCGTCAATATCTCGGTCGCGCTGCGGGCGGGCGGCTGGGACGGCTGGGGCGTGCCCGACCGGACCTGGGCCGTGGCGCTGTTCGTCGTCGCCGCGCTGCTCGCGGCGCTGGCCGCTCTCAGGGACAAAGATCCTTGGTACCCGCTGACGATCGCCTGGGCGCTCATCGCGATCGGCGTGAAGCAGCAATCCGCCTCGCAATTGGTCGCCGTCGCCGCCTGGACGGCAGCCGGCATCGCGATCGCAGCCGCGCTGTTCAAGCTGCGCGGCGTCGCGGGCCTTAAGACGCGAAATACGTAACGGGCATGTCGGATCTGCGATCGTTCCGCCCGCACGTCAACGACTCGCTCCTCGCTTCGGCGACGGCGGGTCTTTTCTATACGCGCCCTTACTCCCACTCCCCGCCGGCGAGGAACCGCACGATCTCGACGAGCATCAGCAGCACGTATAGCGCCGCCAACCCGAAAAACGACAACCGCCAGATCGCGCGGAAAAGCTTGGTACCGTCCACCTTGCCGCGAAGCCGGTACTGCGCATTGCCGATCAGGCCGGCGCCAAGCAGCATAAAAAGCAAAATGAGGTAGAAGCCCATATGAATGCCGAATACCCGATTGAGCAAATAACTCACGACGCCGATCAGAAAAACCGTCGTCATGTCCATCGCAAGGCCCATCGCCCGTTTTTTGTCGCCCGTCTGCATCGACGAGATGCCGTATACGGCAGCGAACGGAACGAATGAGCCGATGGCCAATACGGCGTAAGCGGATATGATCGCATTCCACATTGCGCGCTCACTCACCCTTCTCTGTCGTCGCCGCCGAGCGCCGCAACCAGCGAGGCAAGCGATTCGTTATAAGGAGCGGCCGCCCCGAGACGCGCGGCCATTCGCGCGACGGCGCCGTTGATCGCTTCGATCTCCGTGGGCCGGCCGGCCAGCACGTCCTGCAGCATCGACGAGCGGTTGGCGGCCGTCCGCTCGCACAGGTCGAGCAGATCAATCCACAAGCGATCGTCTCCCGGCAGTCCGCCGGCTTCGAGCACCGACAGCGTCTCGTCGAACAGCGTCCGCATCAGCGCCCTGCGCTCCGGCGTCCGGACCAATGCGCCGTTCGGCACGCGAAGCAGCGCCGTCAGCGGATTAATCACCGCGTTGCTCAGCAGTTTCCGCAGCATTCTCTCCGCCATATCATTCGACAGCGACGCGGAAAATCCTGCCTGCTTCAACATCGACGCCAGTCGCTCCGCTTCGGGCGCCTCCCCGGGCGCCACAGCTTTATCGACCCCCCTCGAACAACGGCGCGCGGCCGAGCCGAATGTCGCCCCGTCCGGTATGCCGCACGGTCGTCGCATCGATTCGAAGCGACGCCTCCGTCGTCACGGCCGCATAAATGCGCCTGCCGGGCAAACGCGCCGCCAACAGATCGGTATGGCCGATGCCATTGCAAAAGGCGGTCAGCGATGCCCCCGGGGGCACAGCCGCGTCAAGCTGATCCAGAAAAGCCGGCGTCAGCGCCGTCTGCTTGACGGCGAGCAGACCGCAGACTGGCGGCGCAGTCGACCGGTCGCCGAGCGGCGCGGCTTCCAAGCCGACCCGCATCTCCGTATCCCCCAGCGCCGACTGAAGCAATACGCCGTTCTTCGCCAGCGCATCCGCTTGCGCGCGGGTTCTCGTTCTTACGCATACGCGATTGCCCGACGCCGCCAGCCTGCCCGCGAGCAGCAAGCCGATCGCTCCGCCGCCGATAATATGGACGCTCGCCACCGCGCTTCCTCCTTCGTTCATAAAGTTAAACTTCTCTTCCCGTTCAATCCGCCCGATGCCCAGTAAATACCATACCGCGTCTCAACCGTCCGCACAACGGCGGATTGCGCCGCCGAACGCGAAAATGCCGTCCCCGACGCGCTTGCGCGGGAACGGCATTCCAAAAAAGTTACGCCGCAGGCTATTCGATTCGCTCCAAGTTGCCGTTGGCATCCATCTTGAATCTCGCTTTTTCTTCCTCCGATTCCTCGGACAAAATCGCCAGCCTGCGCGCCCGATCCATAATCCGGATCAGCGCCTTATAATCGTCGTTGACGACTTGATAATCCGTCTGCGCCGCGTCTGCCTGCTTCGACAGACGGTCGTTGACTTCCCGGAGCGAACGAAGCTGTTCGTCCTTTTCTCTCAATTCCTTTTCGAGCTGCTTCACCTGTTTGCCTAGCTCCTGAACGGAACCCTTCCATTGCTTCAAATACCGGATGACCGCTTCGAGGCTGAGCGCATCGGCGCCGACCAGCTCGCCTTTGCCCGCGCCTTCCTCCTCCGCGGATGCCGAAGCCCGTTCGTCGGTCGGCAACGCCACGACGCCCTGCTTTTTGAGATAATTGCGCTTTTGCCGCTGCTGCTTCGAAATGCTGATCGCATCGTCGTAACGCTTGCGTACGCAGCTGTTCCAACGGAATCCGCAGGCCGCGGCGGTCCTTGCGATCCGCTGCCCGACCTCCTCGAACGCGGCGAGCTGCGTGCTCCCCTCCCGTATGTGGCGAAGCGTAATCTCCGCCAAAATCAGATCGTCATCCGCGCTCCATGCATCTTGTCTAATAGCCGCCATGCGGTCTATTCCCCTCCTCGATCGCTCGCATAACTTGCTTTCTTTTTTTTATCTGTATGCCCGTGATAGAAATCATAGAATCTATCGGATACTTCTAGGTATATCCATTTTTGAACGTCGTATACCTATCGTTTTCGAGCGAAGAAAACTTGCGGGAGACGAAGCGAATAGCGTCTCGCCGGGAAGGCATACTAGGCTTGGACGAAAAGTTTGCCATTTCGTCACGAATCACCGTTTACACCGCCCCCCGAACCGTGGGTATAATATGCTGTAGAAAAATGGTTAGCGAAACGCTGAAGGGGGGATTACCATGGCACGCATGTTCCGGATGCTCGGTTTCTGGACGCTCGCGATCGCGCTCATGTCGTTTGCTGGCGATATGTATGAAATGGCGCTTCTGTTCTTTATCCAGACGGCCGCCTTCTTCTTGCTCGGTTACCTGAAGTTCACGGAGCGCACATACGTCTTCATGTTCTGGGGCTATATGATCATCGCGTTCCTCGGCTTTACCTACTGGTCCGTATTCGAGATGGGCTTGCCGGCATAATTCAAGGCGCGCCTGAAGGCCGGAGCTAACCGCTCCGGCCTTCTTATTTTTTTCGTTAACGAATACGGGCGCACGATCGGGCTTCTTCCCGTTCGCCCCTCTCTCGCGAGGGGCTCTTTCGTCTATAATGAGGTAGAAACGCATAAGCTGGACTGCATAGGCTTGACCGCCGCCGCACCCGCTGCCAGAGAGAAAGGAGGGCCCGATGCGGAGATTAGCGCTGTTTGCCGCCGCCGTCGTCTTTCTCGCGATGCTGATACCCGGCAAATTCGTGCCGACGCCGCCTCCGGCGTACGCGGAGCCGCTCTCCGAGACGACCCGTCAGCTGCTCGAGAAAGGACTCAGCGTCGTTGAGATCGACCGAGAGATCGAACGGATCTCGGGTCTCCGGGAAGATACCGAACGAACGATCGCGCAAAACGAAACGAAGCTCGCGGAGCGCCAGGTCGCCATCGCGGCGCAGCGCGAAAAAGCGGGCCGCGTGCTGCGAGCCTACTATATGGGGCGGAAGGAAGCGATGCTGGGAATGCTCGTCAACTTCAAATCGCTCGCCGGACTGCTCAGAAGCTGGGACTTGATGGATACGATATTCGAGTCCGACCGGCGCACGCTGGCCGACTTCAACCGGGAATACGAAGAAATCAGAAAGGGTCAAGACAAGCTGAAGAAGGACAAGGACGAATTGTCCCGCGTCGCCGCCGAGCTCGCAAGCCAGCGCGAACGGGTCGCTGCGCTGCAATCCGAAATTCAAAGTGCCATCGACGGCAGCGAAAACCCCGCGTTGGCGCAAAAGCAGCTGGAGGAGATGCAGGCTTACTGGAAGTCCGCGGGATTGTACGAGGTGCGGCGTCACTTCAGCGCGCTGGCCAAAGCGATGAACAAGCTGCCCGAATGGATGAAGGACCATCCGGAAGCGCTAAAAACGAAAGGTTTGTCGACGACGCTCACTTTGACCGACGCCCAGCTGAACGAATTTTTACGCGGGCAAAGCGAGCTTCTGAAGGACTTTACCGTTGCGTTCAAGCCGAATCTTGTATCTCTGCATGGAAAAAGCGGCGCGCTGGAGGTGGCCGTCACAGGCACTTATACGGTTGAAAACGAGCCGAAAAACGCCATTATGTTCCATATGGGCTCGCTCGTTTTTAACGGGCTGACGCTGCCCGACACGACCCGCGACGATCTGGTGCGCGACTTCGACCTTGGATTTTATCCGCAGCAGATGATGGCTTACTTGAAAGCGGACAGCGTGTCTCTCGAGGACGGCAAACTAATCGTGAAGCTGAAGATCGGCAAGTAATCCGTTCCATCTCGCCGGCCAGTCGGCAAGCGCGAGCCTGCCCTGCCGCCAGTCCGTCCAGAAAAGACCGAGCTTCTTCATCAGGAGCGGCCAATCGGGGCCGACCTCGGGCGCCCAGTTCGGGAACTGCTGCGGGCCTCTGTCCGTCAGCTTCGGCATCGCTTGCCGATCGTCATAAGCGGAACGGTAAACGGGCAAAAAAACCCGTCGCGTCATAATTGTCGAGCTGCAGCTTGGCTTCGGTCATCGCCGCGATCCAGTTTTTTGCCGCGCTCTCGCGCTGCGTGCCTGCGCCGATGACGAATGAAGCGCCGCCGTCGAATACGTAGGCTTTGTCCCAGCCGCTGCGGTCGATGGACAGCCCCGCGGCCGATGCGGGCGCCAAGCTCGCGATGCCGGCTTCCGCGACCGACAGCGGCGCGACGGCGGCCGCATATTGCCCGGCGGCCATCGCTTGCCAGAACGCGGCGCTGTCGTCCGGCGCACGCAAGCTGACGGAGCCGCGCAGCGTGTTAAGCATAGCCGCGGAAGACCCCGTCCCCCACGTGCCCTGCGAATCCCCCAGCAGCAGATCCGGCCTTAGCCCGGTCGCCGCGCCCAGCCAAGTGAGAAGCGCCGCCGGATCTCGCTCGTCGATGGCGAGCCAGGGCCGGCTCCCTTCGCTTGCCATCGACGCGCCGAGCGTCGACCAGTCCTCGGTCCCGAGCGGCAGCGTCAAAGCGCTGCCGTCCTGGCGCGCGGCCGCGGACAGGCGGGCGCGATTCCATACGACGACGTAAGGGTCCAGATGATGCGGAACCCCCCACATAAAGCCATTCCATTTGAGCGGCGCGGCGATCGCTTCGAATTGCTCGGACAACGCGTCGCCTTCGAACGCCGAGTCAGCCGGCAGCAGGATGCCGGAAACGGCCATTCGCTTCACCCATAAACTCGGCACCAGCGCGACGTCGGCGCTTCCCGTCCGCTCTTGCCAGTCGTCGGGCACGCTCGACGCGTCGGCCGCATCGCCCCGCTCCAGATGGACGCGTATGTCGGGATGGCTGCGCTCGAAGACTTCCGACTGACGTTCGAGCAGTCGAAACGTTGCTTCGTCCTGCATGATCTTGACGGTCAGTTCCGCACGCTGCTCGGCGAATACGGGCGCCTCCAAGGTCGCCTCCTGACCTTCGGGCGCGGCGTCCGGCGCAAGGTCCGGCTTGGGCGCCGAAGCCCAGGGCGCGGTCAACAGAACCGCCAGCATGAGCAGCATAAGCACGACGACATACTTCCGGCGCGTCACGGTTAAGCACCTTCCTCCGCCCGCTGCCGCGGGCGACATTCGTTTTTACCATGATAGCAGGATTGGGACGGCTTGTCGCCTTTTTCATGCAAACGCTTTACGCGCGAAGCGGATCTAAACCGCCGTTCCGCCGCCTACTCCGCCATATTCCGACCTCGCTCGGACATGAAGCGGGCCGAACGCGCATGCGCGTTCGGCCCGCCTTGCGATGCCGACAAGCCAATTCCGTCAAAGTTTCTCTGCGGCCAGCTGGGCGAGCTTGGACCGCTCTCCCTTTTCAAGCGTGACATGCCCGCTGATGCCCTCCGCCTTGAAGCTCTCCACCAAATAGGTGAGGCCGTTGCTCTGCGCGTCCAGGTAAGGATGGTCGATCTGCTCCGGATCGCCCAGCAGCACGATCTTGCTGTGCTCGCCGACGCGGGAGACGATCGTTTTTACCTCGTGCTTGCTCAGATTCTGCGCTTCGTCGATGATGATCAGCTGACCGGGTATCGAACGTCCGCGAATGTAGGTAAGCGCCTCGACTTGAATGCTGCCGAGACCCATCAAGATTTTGTCCAGGTCCCCCCGATTTTTTTCGTATCGAACAAAAACTCCAGATTGTCGTAGATCGGCTGCATCCAAGGCCGCAGCTTCTCTTCCTTCTCCCCGGGCAAATAACCGATATCCTTCCCCATCGGCACAACCGGACGGGCGATGAGCAGCTTTTTGTACTTGTGCTCGTCCTCGACCTTCATGAGGCCCGCGGCCAGCGTAATGAGCGTCTTGCCCGTTCCCGCCCTCCCCGTCAGCGTGACGAGCGGAATATCGTCGTTCAGCAGCAGTTCGAGCGCCATGCGCTGCTGCGCGTTGCGGGCGGTAATGCCCCATACGGGCTCGTTGGACAGATGCAGCGGCTCGAGCCTCGCACCGTCCTGGCTCACCTTCAGAAGCGCCGACTTCGACGTCCCGAGCTCGTCGCGAAGGATGACGAATTCGTTCGGATGGAGCTTTTGCTTGAGTCCCATTTGGTTGATGCTCAAGAAACGATACGTATAAAATTCATCGATCTGCGCCGGATGAACGTGCAGCGTGACCTGTCCCGTATAGTGGTCGGTGCCTTCGGCGATCCGGTCCGACAGGTAGTCCTCGGCCGTGACGCCCAGCACGTCCGCCTTGACGCGAACGAGCACGTCCTTGCTCACGAGGATGACGGGGCGGGCGGATTCGGGCTGCTCCTGCTCCTCGAGATGATAGTTCAGCGCGACCGCCAGGATGCGGTTGTCGTTAGTCATTTCCCCGAACTGCTCCTGCACCCGTACGAAGCGGCGATGATTCATTTCCACCTTCAGCACGCCGCCGTTTTCAAGAGCAACCCCGTTGTGCAAATGCCCGATCTCCCGCATGCGGTCGAGCTCCCTGGATACGAACCGGGCGTTGCGCCCGATCTCGTCGGCCAGCCTCTTCTTGGAGTCGATCTCCTCGAGCACGACCGAAGGAATGACGACCTCGTTCGCGCCGAAGGCAAACAAAGCGAGCGGATCATGGAGCAGCACGTTCGTATCGAGCACGTAAATTTTTTTCACGGCGGTTCCTCCCGGTTGAGACGGATTGTGTCGTAGTTACATACCGGCGCATGGGACAGGGAATCATAGTGCCAGGTGGAGCTTGGTTGAAGCCTGATCAGAGACTTCGGACATCCCCCCCTTACAAGAATGAATACCCGACGAGGATGGTGATCTCCCGCATGTACGTTCGCAAGCCGGTCAAAGCCGGATTGCTCTTGCTGCTGGCTTCGGCCCTGCTGTCTGCCGCCGGTTGCGGCAATCGGAACGCCGCTCCCGCAGGCCCAGGCGAAGACCGTCTGCACGTCCGCAGCGCGCCGGGCGGCGATGTGTCCGCACGCGACGGCAGCGTCGCGGTCCGGCCGAACGCCAAGGCCGTTGCCAGTCATCTCGAGCAGCTGGCCGAAGGCGTCCAAGGCGTTCGCCACGCCAACTGCGTCATCTTCGGCAAGTACGCCGTCGTCGGCATCGACGTCGACCCGAAGATGGAACGCTCGCGCGTCGGGACGACCAAGTATGCGGTCGCCGAAGCGTTCCGCAAGGATCCGTACGGCATCGACGCGCTCGTGACGGCTGATATGGATATGGCGCAGCGGATTCGCGAGATCCGCGCCGATGCGAAGCGAGGCCGGCCGATCGCGGGCTTCGCCGAGGAAATGGCGGACATCGTGGGCCGGCTCGTACCCCAAGTACCGCGCAGCATCGTGCCTCCGGCCTCGCCGGACGGCAACGGACCGGCCGCCAAGGCGCCGGCGAATACGTCCGCAAATACGCAAAGAACCCAGTGAAGTCACTGGGTTCTTGTCCATACCGCATATCGATTCCGCAAGGCGTCGCGCAGGCAGCGAAGACAGAAGGCGCGAAGACGACCCTGCGCCGCAAGAAAGGGCCGGGACAAGCCTGCCGTTCCGCAAGGACGGCCCCCGAACGCAATCGCACGATCCGCTCTCTCTCCGGTCTCTTCCTGCCATCCGCAACACTCCCTCGTCACCGTGTTCAAAGGTCATGGCACTATGCATTGGAATAACGTTTGATTTCAGTATAGCACAGCCTTTGCCGGGAGGCCAAGCGATACCCGCCCGCGCTGCGCGGCCCGGTCGTACCCGGCTGCTTCGCATCCGGTTACTTCGCTTCGCCGTCCGTCGCCGCGGCCGCGGTGCGGCCTTCGGGCGACATCTCTTCGGCAAGCGCGGCCTTGGCCTCCGCCACCGAATCGTTGTCCAGATAAACGTAAGGGCTCTTCCAGACGCCGGTGAGCGGAATGAACCGGATGTCCTCGCGATTGATATCATAATATGTTTTTAACATGTTCGTGATCTGCGCTTTCGGAATATCCGTCACAAGATTTTTGCCGGCAACGTCGATGACGCCGCCCAGCTTGGTCAAGCCGCCGAACGACTTCATCTTGTCGACGATGGCGCCAAGCACTTGGCTCTGGCGCTCGTTGCGCTCGAAGTCGCTTGAGGCCGCCGTGCCGCGGTTGGACTTGCGGTAACGCACGAAGCCAAGCGCGTCCTCGCCCTTCAGCGTCTGTTCTCCGGCCTTCAGATCGATGTTGGTCCCGTCCGCGTTGTCCACGTAACGCATGTCCTTGTCTACGGTAACCTTTACGCCGCCTAGCTTGTCGACGACGTCAATGAAGCCCTGGAAGTTTAGAACGGAAGCGTACTTGATGTCGATATCGAAAAATTTGCCGAGCATCTGCTTCATTTCGTCGCGGGCGTAGGCGTCGGCCGCATCGCCTTTGGCGTCGCTCTTTTTATGGAACCTGGCATAAAAGGCATTGATTTTCTGCGTCGAATAACCATCGAGCTCCAGATCCGAATCCCGCGGAATCGTCACGACCGTCGCCGTATTCGACTTCGGATTGAAGGCCGCCACCATGACGACGTCCGTATTCATGCCGCCGATCTTGGGGCGGTAATCCATGCCGAGCAGCAAAAGCGAGATCGGTTTGACCTGCGCCTTTTCGCCTTCCGGTACGGTCTGCGTCGCCGCGCCGGAGGAAGCGTCGTCCAGCGCGCCGTCCACCTGTCTCCATAAGGAGTATGCATAAGCGCCCAGGCCTAGAATGACAAGCAGGATCAAGGTAAAAAGAACGCGCGGCCATTTCTTTTTTTTCTTTTTCGGAGGACTCGTCCTGACAGTTGCGTTCGCGGCGCCAGAACTGCGGCGCGGCGGCAGCGGCGTGTTGGAACTCATCGCTTCACCTCTTCCGTGAATTAAAAAAGGCGAATCCCTGAAGAGCGCGGGCTCTCCCGGGGTTCGCCGCAAGCTGCATTCGATTCTAGGATTCCGTCCGCTTGACGGCCGCTTCGGCGCCGCCCCGCTTGGCCCGCCATTTGTCGTACATCTGGCGGCCGCGAAGCATCAGCATCATGACGACGGCGACCGACATGCACTGAATGATCGGCAGCTTGTCGAGCTGGAGCAGGAGGAGCACGAGGCAACCGATCGCCATGATGATATGCACGATGATCTCCTTCAGAATCGGCAGCTTGCCCATCCTGAAGACGGCGTTGAAGATATAGATCGTAAAAGCCAAGATCAGCAGGTACGAAACGATGGGGTGATCATGAAACCACGTTTGCACTGGTGCCCCTCCTCGTTGCTAGGCTGCCGGCCGGATCAGACGCCGGATTCGGCCATCATCTTGCGCTGCTTGTCGTAGCGGTCCCGCTCGCTCTTGTTCAGCAGCTTCTTGCGCAGGCGGATCGACTTCGGCGTGATCTCGCACAGCTCGTCGTCGTTCAGGTACTCGAGCGCTTCTTCCATCGACATGAGACGCGGCGTCTTCAGCTTGACCGTCTCTTCCTTGTTCGCCGTACGGATGTTGTTCAGCGCCTTTTCCTTGCAAATGTTGACGATGATGTCGTTGTCGCGGGTATGCTCGCCGACGATCATGCCTTCATAGATATCCGTACCGGGCTCGACGAACATGATCCCCCGGTCTTCGACGCCCATCATGCCGTATACCGTCGACGATCCGGATTCGCTGGCGACGAGCACGCCCTGGTGACGGCCGCCGACCTGGCCGCCGACGACCGGCCCGTAGCTGTCGAACGCGTGGTTCATAACGCCGTAGCCGCGCGTCATCGTCAGGAAATTGGTCCGGTAGCCGATCAGGCCGCGGGCCGGAATCAGGAACTCCAGACGAACCTGGCCGTTGCCGTTGTTGATCATGTTGACCATGTCCGCCTTGCGGGTGCCGAGACTCTCCATGACGTTGCCCATGCTCTCCTCCGGCACGTCGATCAGCAGGCGCTCGATCGGCTCGCTCTTGACGCCGTCGATCTCGCGGATGATGACTTCAGGCTTCGATACCTGCAGCTCGTAGCCTTCGCGGCGCATGTTCTCGATCAGAATGCCGAGATGCAGCTCGCCGCGGCCGCTGACGACGAAGGCGTCGGGGCTGTCGGTCTCGTCGACGCGCAGCGCCACGTCCGTCTCGAGCTCCTTGAACAGGCGCTCCCGCAGCTTGCGCGAAGTGACGTGCTTGCCTTCGCGGCCGGCGAACGGGCTGTTGTTGACCAGGAAGCGCATCTGCAGCGTCGGCTCGTCGATCTTGAGCACCGGCAGCGCCTCCGGGTTCGCCGGGTCGGCGATCGTCTCGCCGATGTTGACGTCCTTGATGCCGGCGATGGCGATGATGTCGCCGGCCGCGGCTTCTTCCATCTCGACGCGCTTCAGGCCTTGGAAGCCGAACAGCTTTTCGATGCGCGCCTGGCGAATCTTGCCTTCGCGGTCGAGGACGGCGACGGGTTGTCCCTGGCGGATCTTGCCGCGGTTGACGCGTCCGATCGGAATGCGGCCCAGGTATTCGTTGTAGTCGAGCAGCGTCACGAGGAATTGCAACGGCGCGTCCTGATCTTCGGTCGGATGCGGGATCTTCTCGATGATCGTCTCGTACAGCGGCTCCATCGTCGTGCCGAGCGTGCCGGCGTCGAGGCTCGCGATGCCGTTCAGGCCGGATGCGTAGACGACAGGGAATTCGAGCTGCTCGTCGTTTGCCTCAAGCTCGATGAACAGCTCGAGCACTTCGTCGATGACTTCGGCCGGACGGGCCGCAGGACGGTCGATCTTGTTGACGACGACGATCGGGGTCAGGCCCGCCTCGAGCGCCTTGCGGAGCACGAACTTCGTCTGCGGCATGCAGCCTTCGAACGCGTCGACGACGAGCAGAACGCCGTCGACCATCTTCATGATCCGTTCGACTTCGCCGCCGAAGTCCGCGTGTCCGGGCGTGTCGACGATGTTGATCAAGTGATCCTTATAACGAACGGCGGTGTTTTTGGCCAAAATGGTAATGCCGCGCTCCCGTTCGAGATCGTTGGAGTCCATCGCTCTATCCTGGACTTGCTCATTTTCGCGGAACGTGCCTGATTGGCGCAGAAGCTGGTCGACGAGCGTCGTTTTCCCGTGGTCGACGTGCGCGATAATGGCGATATTGCGGATTTGATCTTGTTGCATGGTTCCACTCCTTGTAATTTTTATATCTGTATCCATTACGATCGGCAGGCCCGCTTCGACTGTCGCGAACATGCCGCCCCTAATATACCGTGTCCAACACAAAACGCCGACGCGAGGCCGACGTTGTCTACATCCCTTCAATTATACGCTAAGCGCGCCCGATTGCCAACCCTCTCTTCCGGATCTCCTCCGGATCGGGTTAGCGGCGGCGCCTGCGCGGCTTGCGCCTGCTCATAACAAGCCAGACTCCGAATCCAATCAAGGCGACGGCAAGCAGGTAGATGCCCCAAGTCCATAGCAGCATGATGGCGAAGAGCAGAAGCGAAAGCGCCCCGATGCCCATCGCGGCGTTCCATACCGTGCGGTCCTTGCCGATGCCGAATACGGCGTATTCGTACAGGCCGATCGCGATCGAGAGCAAGAACAGCGGCCACAAATACCGCATCGATCCCCAGCCGAACCAGTTGCCGACCATGAGCAGCAGCGACGAGCCGGTCAGGATGCCCGCCGGCACCAGCGTGACGGCCGGCAGGATGCCGCCGAAATAAAGCACATGCAGCAAAATGCCGACGATTAAAATCAGAATCGGCCAAAATATGGCTCCGATAAATGAAAAGACGCCCAGCTTGCCGAGCAAAATGATCAATCCCGCAGCCAAAATCCAGATTCCGACCGCGGCGGATTGCTTGTTCAACGCGTCTCCCCCACTTCGCTTGTCTATTGCGAACGAACGAAATTCGTTTCTTTTATCTAACAGTTTAATGGAAGTCGGGGTAAAAAACTAGTTCGACGCCTTTAAAAAAAGTTGAAAAGCCACAATGCTGTCACGAATGCACGCGGCTTTTGCGCTTCATCCAAAGCGCCGCGAACAGAAGCGCGGCCACCGTGGCGAAGGGCAGCGCCCGCAATCCGTTGTCGCCGAGCTGCGCGATTAGCGGCGCAATCCCCTTATCCTTCAACGCCATCTCGCAAGCGGCATAGGCCAGCAATCCGCCGCCAAAGTACAAAAGGACAGGATACCGGTCGAGCAGATGCATAATAAACGAGCTTCCCCAAATAATGATAGGTATGCTCATCGCGATGCCGATCAGGAGCAGCGCCGTATCCCCGCCGGCGACGGCGGCGACCGCGAGCACGTTGTCCAAGCTCATGACGAAGTCGGCGACCACGATCGTCCATACGGCGCCCGCTAGCGTGGAAGCGCCGGCGCCGGCGTTCATCTCTTCCTTATGATCGGTCAGCAGCTTGTATGCGATGACGAACAACAGGATGGCGCCGGCCGTCTGCAAAAATGGAATGTCCAGCAATAAAGCGGCCAGCACGGTGAGCGCGCAGCGGAGCAGCACGGCCGCTGCCGCGCCCCACCACACGGCGCGCCGTCGCTGCGCGGGCGGCAGCCTTCGGCCGGCCATGGCGATAACGACGGCATTGTCGCCGCTGAGCAACAGATTAATAAGCACGATTTGCGCGAACACGACCAATTGACCCCACAAATCCATGGCGCGCACCCCCTCCCCAAGTTATATGTACAGGCCCGTATTAATATGAAAGGCGCAGACGCCGCATTTTTTTGAATCCTTCTCGTCCGCCCGCCGTATAAACGTTTATCAATTCAACGCTGGAGGGTCGGAAATGGATTTTTTTGAACGCCGAATTTTTTACCGCTTTGATCACGATCGTCTTGATCGACTTGATGCTCGCGGGCGACAACGCGATCGTGATCGGCCTGGCTGCCCGGAACTTGCCCAAGGCGAGCCAGAAAAAAGCGATTTTGTGGGGAACAGCCGGCGCCGTCATCATTCGTGTGATCGCGACGCTGCTGATCGTATATTTGCTTAAAATCCCGTTCCTGCTCGCGGTCGGCGGCGTCGTGCTGATCTGGATCGCCTACAAGCTTCTCGTGCAGGAAGAATCGCACGAGCACGTCGAAGCCGGCAACAATCTATGGAGCGCCATCCGCACGATCGTCATCGCCGATGCCGCGATGGGCCTCGACAACGTCATCGCCGTCGCGGGGGCCGCTTCCGGCGGCGGCTCCGCGGATCACAGCACGCTGCTGGTCATCCTCGGCCTGCTGATCAGCATCCCGATCGTCGTATGGGGCAGCACGCTGTTCGTCAATTTAATCAAGCGGTTCCCGTGGATTATCTACATCGGCTCCGCGGTACTCGCGTATACCGCGGCCAAGATGATCACCCACGAAAAGAAATTCGAGCAATTGTTCGACAACGATGCGACGAACTGGGCGTTTATTATCGTGATCGTCGTTGCGGTGCTGGCGCTCGGCATCTGGAGCAACGCCGCCAAAAACCGCAAAAACGAAGCCAAGCTGAATTCTCCGAACACGCCGTAACCTTATGCCAGTCGAACAGCCGAGCCCCGATCGGGGCTCGGCTGTTTTTTTGCTTGCGTAAAAAAAAGCCTGCGCGGGGCGACGGCCGGTCCGCATAGGCTATTGTTTGTTTCGCTTAAAACCACCGGTCCTCGGGCGCTGCCGTTGGACGTTTTTCTTCTTCCTTTCCCTGCGGCGTCATGACGACCGTCTCCGTGCCCGCGACCGCCTCGGCAACCAGACGCTCCAGCTGCTCGCCCAGCGCATGCTCGATGCCTTCGACGACGCGCAAATTCGGATTGGTCGCCGGCGATTTGGGCACGAACAGCGTGCAGCAATCCTCGTAAGGCAAAATGGACGTCTCATACGTACCGATCCGTTCGGAGATCCGGATGATCTCGAGTTTGTCCATCATCACGAGCGGGCGAAGCAGCGGCAATGAAGCCGTCCGCCCGATGACGTTCATGCTGCCCAGCGTCTGGCTGGCGACCTGGCCGAGGCTGTCCCCCGTGACGAGGGCAAGCGCGCCCGAGCGCTCCGCGAGACGCTCCGCAATTCGCAGCATCGACCGCCGCATCAGCGTAATGATGAGATGATCCTGCTTCTGCTGCGCCAGCAGCGTCTGCAGCTCGGTGAACGGCACGAGGTGGAGCTTGATGCGCCCGCCGTAATGAGCAAGCCGCTGTGCCAGGGCGACGACCTTATCCGTCGCCTGCTGGCTCGTGAACGGGTAGCTGTGGAAATGCACCGCTTCGATCTCGAGCCCTTTGCGCATCGCGGTCCAGCCGGCTACGGGGCTGTCGATGCCGCCCGACAGCAGCAGCATCGCCTTGCCGTTCATGCCGAGCGGGAAGCCCCCGGCTCCCGGCACGACCGTGCAATATACGAAGACGCCCTGGTGCTGGATATCGAGCCTGAGCTCGACTTCGGGCTCGCGTACGTCTACCCGAAGCGAAGGCGAATTGCGGAGCACGTGGGCGCCGACCAGATGGTTCATTTCCATGGAGTCGTGGGGGAACCCTTTCCAGGCGCGCTTCACGCTCATTTTAAAGGTCGAAGGAACCGGCCGATGCGCGTCCATGACGGCGAGCGCGGCCTTGCGGATGTCTTCGAGATCGTGCTTCGTCTTGACGACCGGACTGATCGTCCAAATCCCGAACACGTCGGTCAATCTGGAGAGGACGCGCGTACCGTCCGCCCCGTTCAACTTAATATAAACCCGGCCGAACGCGCTCTCGTATGTCAGCTCCGGGTATTGCGCAAGCGCCTGCTTGATCTTGCCGAGCATGAGCGACTCGAACTTGCCGCGGTTGCGCCCTTTGAGCGTGAGCTCGCCGAGCCGAACGAGCAAATAGTCAAAATTCATCGTCTAGTCCCTTTCCAGCGGCTTCAGCTTGGCTACGGTCATCCGCAGCCGCTCGGCCAGCGTATCGATATCTCCGGTCGTATGCTCGTCTCCGAAGCTGATCCGGATGCTGCCGGCCCCCCCCTCGCTTCTCCGAGGCCCATCGCCATCAGCACGCGGCTCGGCTTCAGGCTCTTGGACGAACAAGCCGACTGCGTAGATACGAGCACGCCATGTTCTTCGAGCATATGAAGCAAGACTTCCGGCCGCATACCCGGATAGGACAAGTTAACGATCTGCGGGGAGGCGACAGCCGCGTCTTCGGGGCTGTTCAGCACGAGCTCCGGCATGTCCTTCAAGGCGTCTATCAGCCTTCGCCTCAGCTCGTACATGCGCGCGCGCCGCTCCGGCATCGATTCGAGGGCGAGCCGAAGCGCCTGCGCCATGCCTACGATGCCAGGCAAATTGTGCGTGCCGCTTCGGACGTCGCTCTCCTGGCCGCCGCCGGCAAGCAGCGGGCGAAGCTTGAGCCCTTCGCGCACGAGCAAATATCCGGCGCCCCTCGGGCCTCTGAACTTGTGAGCCGAAGCGCTGTACAGATCGACGCGCGACCGCGTCCATTCGAACGGCACCTTGCCTACCGCCTGTACGCCGTCCACATGGAACCGGATGCGCGGATGACGCCGGAGGAGTTCGCCGATCGCCTCGATCGGCTGCAGCGCGCCGGTCTCGTTGTTCACGTGCATGACGCTCACCAGCGCGGTATCTTCGGTAATGGCCGCGGCGACGTCGGCCGGGGCGATCCGGCCTTGCGCGTCAGGCATCAGGTACGTGACGCGCACGCCTTCGCGCTCGAGCTGTTTGGCCGTCGCGTGCACCGACGAATGCTCGATCGCCGTCGTGACCAGGTGCTTGCCCTTGCGGCCCGTATGCCCCAGTATGCCCTTCATTGCCAGATTGTTGCTCTCCGTGCCGCCCGACGTGAAGACGACTTCGCCAGGCGTCGCGCCGAACAGCGCGGCGACTGCCGATCTGGCGCGTTCGACCAGCTTGCCGGCCTCGGTACCGGCCCGGTGAAGCGCCGAAGGATTCGCATAGTGCTCGGTCATCAGCTCGGCGACCGTTCGTATCACGGATTCGTAGGGCGGCGTCGATGCGCTATGGTCGAAGTAGTAGGTTTTCAATAGGACGATTTCCTTTCTTTGCCGAAAACAAAGAAAAAGATCAAAGGCGGCACGAAGCCGCCCTGATCCCCTCTCGCGCCAGCGCTAAGTAATCCGGTGAACCGTCGTTTTACGGCAGCGTCCAACCGCTGCGCGCCGACAACACTTTGCCGATATACGCCTGCGTCTCCGCCGGCAGCTCGGACAACCGGGCCGCTACGTCCTCGTCGGTACGGAGGCCGATGCGGTCGACGCGTCCCGGCCCTGCGTTGTAAGCCGCAAGCGCGGTCATCTCGCTGCCGTCGTACTTGCGAAGTAGGTACGAAAGATAGCGGCTGCCGCCGTCGATATTTTGCGCCGGGTCGAACGAATCCGCGACGCCGAGGCCAGCCGCGGTGCTATCCATCAGCTGCATGAGCCCCTTGGCGCCTGCCGACGAACCTGCGGTCGGATTAAACGAAGACTCGATCTGTATGACGCCCTTGATCAGCGCGGGATCGATCCCGTAGCGCGCCGCGGCGGCTTGAATCAAGCCGTCGTATGCCGACGTGGACGCGCTCCCGTCCGCCGCGAGTTCGCCCGAGCCGACGCCGCTCAGAAGGCTCGTCCCGAAAGACCGGGAATTCAGGGAGGACAGCCCAAGCCCCGCACCGTCAGAACGGGCGTTCAGGGACAACAGGCCGAGGCTCGCATAATCGGATTCATTGCCAGAGGTACCGGTCAGCGGGTCCGAGTTGGCGCTACCGAAAACGCCCGTGCCGCCCATGTATTGCGAAAGCAATTGGGTGAACAAATTGTCGTCCCCGGCGCCCGAGGTCACGGCGTCGGCGCTTCCCGCGAACGGATCGATGCCCGAAGTGAGTTGCGCAAGCAAAAGCTGCTTCAACATCCGCGGGTCGACGCTTCCCGTGATGCCGTTCATATATGTCATCGACGAATCCGCCCTTTTGTTCGACATTTTACTTTTTTCATTGTACAACACTTCGCGGCGCACGACCAGCGCATCGCCGCGAATATTCCGTTAAAAACGCAATCGCCGCCCGCTTCGGGAAAACCCGGCGCGGACGGCGATCGGCGATTACGAAAGATCAAGATTGCGGCTTAAAGGTCAGGCAGCAGGTGCTCTTCGAGCTGGCGGCCTTGTCGCGGTGATCGGCGAAAGACTCGTCCGCGAACTCCTCGTTCCAGTCGGCCTTGGCGTGCGCGTCGATCTCGATGGCGATCTGTTCTGCGCCGCACCGGTTGCCCTTGTCCCAGAACGCGCAATTGCTGACGCTGCAAGCTACGCCACTAGGCATAACGGAATCACCTCCGCCGCTTAGTGTGGCCACGAAAGGCCGGCGCATGCGGACGGCGGTCAGGGATATGCAGGCTTGCTTGGCCTTATTTGGACTGCTGCAAGCGGCATTGAATCAGGTATTCGCTCTCATAATAAGCGAGGTCTTCCCGAAGCTCCTCGTAGACGCGCGATACGCCGAGCACGAGATCGCGCACCGCGCGCACGGGCTTGGCGCGGAAGCGAATCGCGTCCTGGCCGGTGTAAGCGTAGCGGCCGTCTTCGGAATACCCTTCGTTCTTCGGATAAAAAAAAGGCGTTGACGCAATAATGATATACCTCGTAAAGCGAACGCTCGGCGGCCTTCTCGTCGAAGTTCGGCCGACGCAGCAACGCGCCCAGCTTCTCGTATGACACCTCCGAAAATACGAGCAGGTGGCGGAGATCGGACAGCAGTCCGGCGTAAAAAGATTCGGTGTTATCTTCGGCAACCAACTGCGGGAGCGCGTGTCCGTTCAGGAAGGTCTCAAGTGGATCGATGGCCGCTTTCAGTTTGTCGCGGCTGGACTCGGCTAACGCCTTCACGTTGGCGGATGGCATAGATTGCTTTCCCCTTTCCATATATGCACATGCATGGGGCGCCTCACAGAGTTCCCGAGAGACGCAATGAACTTATCGTAACATAAAACGCCCCTGAAAGGTACTGCGCCGCCGCAATTCCCCCCGTATAATTTTTGCCCTGTATCAAAGCCTACAAAGGACGGATTCAAAATCATTGCGTTCATCTTCACATGACAAAGGAGTCGATACGCTCATGCGTCGCCGATACGCGTTCATCGGATTATTATTTACCGTCGCCGTGGCCGTCTTCGCCGTGCCGCTCGTCGTGCCTCAGCCCGCCGTTCGGGACCGTTCTGCGTCTCCGTCGGCACTCCCCCCGGAAAATCATTACGCGGCGGCGGCCAAGGTGGAGCGCGCCCTGAAGCTTGGCACCGTCGAGCGGGATATGGAGACGACCGGCATGCTGTGCCGGATCGAATGCAGCAGCGATATGCGCAAGCTCGCGGCCGCCGCTTCCGGATCGGGCTCCGGCCCGCTGTCCGATGCTCGAAAAAAAAGCGCTGATGAACGACCTGATGTCCGCCAACCCGCACTTTGAAGCCATGGCCTGGACGTCCGGTTCTGCCGGCGCTTCGGACGCCGCCGCCGGCGCGAAGCTGGCGCCATACGACCGCAAGGTTCGGCAGGCGTGGCAGGAGGCGAAATCCGCGGTTCGTCAGGGACGCAGCTACGAATCCGCCGCCCTTGCGATCCGTGGCGACAGCGGCTTCGTGCTCGGGGTGCCGGACGGCAGCGGCGGCCAAGGTCTGATCGCCCTCATCCACGCGGACGCCGTCGACGAAGTCGGCAAGCACCAGCGCCGCAACATGCGGCTCGTGCCCTATCCCGACAACGGCCGGTTCAGAACGCAGGCGACGGAACCCGGCAGACTGAAAGACAAGCAGGTCACGTCCGGCGATGCCAACGGCAACGCCAGCCATTATGCCGTCAACGAAGTCGTCGTCAAGCTGCGGCGTCAGCTTACGCCTCGGGAACTGCTCCAGCTGCGCAAAACGTTGAATCTGTCGGTCGCCCGCGAGCATCGCAGGCAAACGTACGTGTTTCGCTCGAAGACGCTCGGGACTGCCCAATTGATCGACTATTTCAAGAAACATTGGAATCCCGTCTTTGCTGAACCGCATTACCTGTACTTGACGAACGACGGCAAGCCCGCCGGACGACTGACGCCTCTCGGCTCGGGCAGTCCGCTCCAAGCGGACATCGTCCCGAACGATACGCTGTACGGGCAATACCAGTGGAATCTGCCGGAGATCGCGACGGAGCGCGGCTGGAACGTCACCCGCGGCAAGCAGGACATTATCGTCGCCGTCGTCGATACCGGCGTGCAGCTGGACCACCCGGATCTGAAGGGGCGTCTCGTCAAAGGCACGAATATCGTGGATCCTTCGGCGCAGCCCGAGGACGACGTCGGCCACGGCACCCACGTGGCCGGCATTATCGCCGCCGAAGTGAACAACAACGAAGGCGTCGCGGGCATGACCTGGTACACGAAGGTGATGCCGGTCAAAGCGCTGGACAATTCAGGCGCGGGCACGACCTATTCCGTCGCCGAAGGCATCATCTGGGCGGCGGACCACGGCGCGAATGTCATCAATCTAAGCCTCGGCAACTATGCGGAGGCACAGTTCCTTCACGACGCGATCAAGTACGCCCACGGCAAGGGCGTGCTCGTCGTCGCCGCCAGCGGCAACGATAACACGGATCGGCCCGGATACCCGGCCGCCTATCCGGAGGTCGTCGCCGTCGGCGCGACCGGCTCCGACGAGCTGCGGGCGCCGTATTCGAATTACGGCGACTACATCGACGTGGCCGCGCCAGGCACCTCCATCGCCAGCACGTATCCCGGCAGCCGCTATGCGGCGCTGTCCGGCACGTCGATGGCTACGCCGCACGTGTCTGCGCTCGCTTCGCTCATGCTGGCGGCGGACGGCGGCTTGACGAACGACCGGATCGCGGAGCTGCTCGGCAAAACCGCCAAGGACCTGGGCGCAGCCGGCAAGGACGCGGAATTCGGCTACGGCCAGATCGACGTACGCGCGGCCGTCGAAGCGGCTGCCGGCCAAAAAGCGGCTGCGGCCGCACCCGATCGGACCGCCGAAACCGATGTACAAAACACGGGCCGGCCCGACGTCGTCGAGCAGCGGCTTCTTGAAAGACTGCAGAACCTGTTGTCCAATCTGTTGGGTCATTGACGTCCTTGCAGGATTGCCTCTCTCTTCGCTACCCTGGCGCGCGAACCGGGCCTCCGTTCCTTATTTAACGCGCGGCGCCAATAAACCGTTCTGCTTCAAAGCACGGGACGTTCGTCCCAAGCTGCGAAGGGAACGGTTTTGATTTGCCGTCTCGAAAACTACGATTTGTCGTTTGACGCCCGGACTTCTATAATAGAGAGAAGCGCGACCTCCACGGTCGCCGAAATTGCGATGAATATTCATCCGTTACGAAGGGGTCGAACGCATTGGACAAGGCACAGCGCAAGAAAGAGGAAAGGCTTAAAAAAGAAGAGCTGGCGCGCAAAAGGCGCAAGCAGTCGCGGATCTGGGTTTGGACGACGGTCGCGGCCGCCGTGGCGATCATCGCGCTGGCGATCGTGTTCCGGCCGCAGCCCGAAGATTTGAATTTCGATTACGATACGCTGCCTACGATCGGCCAGGCCGATGCGCCGGTCAAGCTCGTCGAATTCGGAGACTTCAAATGCATTACGTGCAAATATTTCAACGACGAGATTTATCCGAAGCTTAAAGCGGACTTCATCGATACCGGCAAAATGTCGCTCAGCTTCATGAACTTTACGATCATCAGTCCGCAGACCGACTCGCGTACCGCAGCGCTCGCCGCGCAGGCGGTCTACCATCAGAGCAACGACGATTTCTGGAACTTCTATCATGCCGTCTACGAGAATCAGGGCGCCGAGAGCGCGACATGGGCGACTTCGGACTTCCTCGTCAAGCTGGCGAAGGACAAGTCGCTGAAGCTCGACTTCGACAAGCTCAAAAAAGGATATCGACGACGCGACATACCAATCCGAAGTGGACAAGCACAACAAGATCGCGCGCGACAACAAATTCACCGGCACGCCGACGCTCGTCCTGAACGGTAAGAAGCTGTCCGACGACCAGGCGCTGAACTACGACAATCTGAAAGCCGAGATCGAAAAAGCGCTGAAGGCGTCGCCCGAAGCGCCGGCCGCTTCGTCCGCAGCCGCTTCCGCCTCGGCCTCCTAAGGGGGACGCTTCAGGGATGCGCTCGTTTTTCAAGGCTAACTTTCTCTACCTGGCATGGGTCGTCTCGCTCGTCGCGACCGGAGGCAGCCTCTTCATGAGCGAGGTGCTGAATTACGCGCCCTGCAAGCTTTGCTGGCTGCAGCGGATCTTCATGTATCCGCTCGTGCTGCTGCTCGGCCGCGCCGCCATCCGCGGCGATCGGCGCATCGTCGGCTACGTCGCGCCGCTGATCGCGATCGGCGGATTCATCTCCCTTTATCACTACGGCGAGCAAAAGGTGCCTGGCATGGCGAGCATCCTTCCCTGCACCGTCGGCGTTCCCTGCAGCGAAGATTACCTGGACTGGTTCGGCGTCATTACGATCCCGCTGCTCGCGCTTACCGCTTTTATTCTGATCGGTCTGCTGCTGTGGTACGGGAGCAGGACGCAAGATCGCGACGGCTGGTCCGATGCCGAAGGGTCGGCGTTCGACGATCGTTAAGCGAGCGACGGCATTCATACAAAAAAAGGTTGGCCGGCAGTTGCCGGTCAACCTTTTTTGATGTCCGATTTTTACGCCCAATTGCCGTTTCTGAAAATAGGCACGATCGTACCGTCTTCCAAGAAACCGTCGATGTCCATCTCGGCGGAACCGACCATGAAGTCGACGTGGGCGACGCTCGCGTTAACCCCGTTGGCCGCCAGCTCCTCCGGCGTCATCGTCTTGCCGCCTTCGACGTTGAAGGCGTAGCCGCTGCCGATGGCGAAGTGATTGGACGCATTCTCGTCGAACAAGGTGTTGTAGAACAAAATGTTCGACTCCGAGATCGGCGAACGGTGCGGCACGAGCGCCATCTCTCCAAGATAATGCGAGCCCTCGTCTGTCTCGACGAGCTGCCGCAAAATCTCTTCGCCCTCCTCGGCTTCGACCTGCACGATCCGCCCTAGCGCGAACGTGAGCTTGAACCGATCGATGATATTGCCGGCGTAGCTCAGCGGCTTCGTGCTGCTCACGTAGCCGTTCACGCCGTCGCGCTTCGGCGCCGTGAATACCTCTTCGGTCGGCATGTTGGCCATAAAGCTGACCCCGGCCGGCGTCACGCTCGAAGCGCCGACCCACAGATGACGATCCGGCAGCTCGACCGTCAGGTCCGTACCCGCGGCCTTGTAATGCAGCTTGCGGAGTCGCAAACCGTTCAGCCAGTCGACTTTGCCGTGCAGGATGCGATCGTGCTCGCGCCATGCCTGTACCGGGTCGTCCGCATGCAGCCGCACCGCGTCGAAAATCGCCAGCCACAGCTTGCCGAGCGCGATCTCCGGCGCGTCACCCGGAAATACTTTTTGCGCCCAATCGTTCGACGCCGCCGCCGCGACCGTCCAAGCGACCTTGTCGGATTGAATCGCCCTGCGGAAATCGGAGAGCCCCGCGCCCGCCGCTTTTTGATAATCGCCGATCCGCTGCGGGTCGACTCCCTTCAGCACGTCCGGACCGGACGAGACGAACGAGATGAAGCATGCCTCCTTTTCGACGAAGTGATTGCGCTTTAAGGTCTCCCAGGAAGGAAACGTACGGAATACTTCAGGCGCCGCATGGTCGTACTTCAGGCGGGACACCTTGTCGTCGCTCCAGTCGACGTGGACGTTGGAGGCGCCGGCGTCATAGGCCGCCGCCGCGACGAGGCGCGTCAACTGCGCCGTTTCGATCTGGCTGACGACGAATACTTCCTGCCCCTGCCGGACGTTCGCGCCGACCTTGACGATCAGCTCCGCGTACCGGGCCAACTGCTGCTCGAATGGTTCCACAAGATCATCCTCCCGATCGTTGTTAAATGACAGGCTGCGCGTACGTCAGTCCGCCCAGTTCCCGTTCCGGAATACAGGCACCGCCGTTCCGTCCGCCCGAATGCCGTCGATGTCCATGTCGGCCCTTCCGATCATGAAGTCGACGTGGACGACGCTGGCGTTGACCCCCCGCTTCCCTTAGCGCCTCGGGCGACATCGTCTTGCCGCCTTCGAGCGTGAACGGAAAGCCGAGTCCGATCGCGAGATGGTTGGACGCGTTCTCGTCGAACAGCGTGTTGTAAAACAAAATGTTCGCGTTCGAGATCGGCGAACGATGCGGCACGAGCGCCACTTCGCCTAGATAATGCGAACCGTCGTCGGTCTCGACGATCTGCCGCAGCATCTCCTCGCCTTCTTCGGCCTCGACGCCGACGATGCGTCCTTCCTCGAACGTCAGCTTGAAGCGGTCGATGAGCGTGCCGCTGTAGCTGAGCGGCTTCGAACTGCTCACATACCCGCTGACGCCGTCGCGGTACGGCACCGTGAACACCTCTTCGGTAGGCATGTTCTTCATAAACCCGACGCCGTCCGGCTTCGTGCCGCCCGCGGTCATCCACAGATGTCCCTTCGGCAGTCCGATCGTCAGGTCCGTCCCCGGCGCCCGGTAGCGCAGCTTGTCGAACCGCTGTTCGTTCAGCCAGGCGGCTCTGTCCTGCAGATTCGCGTCGTGGGCGCGCCAATTTTCAACCGGATCGTCCGCGTGCAGACGGACGGCATCGAAGATCGACTGCCAAAGCTTGCGGACGGACATCTCGGCGGATTCGCCGGGAAATACCTTCGCGGCCCAAGCCTTGGTGGCGCTGCCCGCGATCGTCCAGGCGATCTTGTCGGAGGCGGTCGCTTGCCGGTAGACGGCGAGCGCCTCGCCGGCGGCCTTTTGGTAGCTGCCGATCTTCTTGGGATCGACGCCGCTTAGCAGATCGGGATTGGACGAGTTGAGGAAAATAAAGCAGCCTCCGCGCTCGACCACTTCGTTGCGGCGCAGCTTCTCCCATTCGGGAAACTGCGTGAAAACTTCAGCCGCGGCATGGTCGTACTTCAGCCGGGTGAGCGTATCGTCCGCCCAGTCCACGACGACGTTGCCGGCCCCGGCCTTGTAAGCGTGCTCCACGACCAGGCGCGCGAGCCGCGCTCCTTCGATCTGGCTGGACACGTATACGTCCTGGCCTTGCTGCACGTTGGCGCCGATCTTGACGATCAGCTCGGCGTACTTGGATAAATCGCGTTCGAACTCCGGCATGTCCCACGCTCCGTTCTCAGAATGCAAGGCGTTTCACTATATTGTACCGAATTCGGTCGTCGTTCACAAACTGAACTGATCAGTCAGTTTAAAGGATAGAACGCTGTGGATTAGCTGGCCGTTTGCGAGCGTGCCGATGAAGGCTCTACCGATGCTGCTCACTTCTCGCCGACACGCAACCGCAACACATACGAATGACCATAATGGCTCTGTCAATCGAACCCCGGATATCCCCGGGTTTGGTTTGCCCGTCAGCATGCCGCATCCACATCACCGTATTCCCGCATGGCATCCTCACACCGCATTCCATGTCCCACCGGACCGGAGAGGCGTTATTTTGCGGATAAACGTGGAATAGAGCAAGTTGCGGACCGGAAAGTCGTTATTCGTGCCAGTGTCGCTTGAAATCGCCCGCGATCTTGAAAATAGCGGCAACTGGGTCCGCGGAGCCGTAAAAGTGGGCGGAACGAAAGAAATAAGGGCAACTGGGTCCGCTCACGGCAAGCGTCCTAATGATCCGCGAAAAGGCCGCCGGCTCTTGCGCCGACGGCCTCTTCTAAGTTGCGAGAGCCGTTATAATGTTATAATGCGGTTCCGAGGCCACGGGACAGAAGGACGTTGGTTATTCCATCAACGCTTTTTCGAGCGCGGCCAGGTTCCTTTTCATCAAGCCGATATAATCGAGCCCTTGCGCTTTATCGTCCTTCGTCAGACCTTCGATCGGATCGAGCACGTCCGTCTTCGCGCCGGTCTCGCTCGCGATCGTCTCCGCGACCTTCGGGTCGACCAGCGCCTCGAAAAAAGATCGTCGAAATGCCCAGCGACTGGATCTCCTTCACGACCGAAGCCATCTGCGCCGGCGTCGGCTCCTGATCCGGAGACAGGCCGGAGATCGGCAGCTGCGTCAGTCCGTATTCGCGGGCCAAATAGCCGAATGCCGCATGCTGCGTGACGAATGTCTTGCGCTTCGCCGGGCCGAGCGCCGTGCGGAACTCCGCGTCGAGCTGCCGCAGCTTCGCGATATAGGCTTCGGCGTTCGCTTCGAAGTCTGCGGCGTGCGCCGGATCGGCTTTGGACAAGCCGTCGCGGATACGCTCGACTTCCCGCTGCGCAAGCGCCGGACTGAGCCACACATGCGGATCCGCTCCAGCCGGCTTGCCGTCCGGCGCTTGCTCGCCTCCCGGGACATCGGTCTCAAATCCGGCCGAAGCTTCGACGTCGACGCGGTCCCCGCGACCTGCGCTGGAGATCGCCTGCCCGGCCCAGCTCTCCACGATGCCGTTGTAGACGAAAACGTCGGCTTTGGACAGCAGCGCCATATCCTTGGGCGTCGGTTCCCAATCGTGAGGCTCCACGCCGCCCGGCACCATCAGAGTTACTTCGGCGAGGCCGCCGGCGACCTGACTGGCGAACTCGTACATCGGGTAAAAGCTTGCCGCCACTTGAAGCTTGCGCTGCGCGCCAGCGTCGGTGCCGGCGTTCGCATCGCCCTTCTTCGCGCCGCCTTGCCCGCACCCCGCGAGCGCCATCGACACGGCCAACGCCGCAAGGGCCGCTTTGGCCAAGTACGACTTCATCCGCGCGACTCCCCCCTTGTCTGCGACGCGCGCCGTGCTGCTGAACCGTGCCGCTTCGTAAGGCGCTTCCTCCGCCGCGGCGACGTTTTGGCCGAGCCTGCTCTTGCGCTTCGCCGCGCGAAGCGCGCCTTTTTTCAGACCGATGCCGACGAGCAGGATCGCGAGCAGAATCAGCGCGATCGTCGCGCCCGGCGGCGTGCTGAAGGCATAGGAGGCCGAGAGACCGGACCATACGCCGCCAAGGCCGAACGCCATGGAGAAAACGATCGCCATCGAGAAGCTCGAGGCGAGCCGGATGGCGAGCGCCGCAGGCAAAACGACAAGCGAAGAGACGAGCAGCACGCCGACGATCGGCATCGCCGCCGCGACGATCATCCCGGTTACGACGCTGAACGCAAGCGACAGCCAATTGACCGGCAGTCCGGACGTTTTGGCCGTATCTTCGTCGAACGTCATCTGATAAAGCGGACGGCGCATCAAAATGAAGAATAAGGCTGCAAGCACCGATACGGCCAGCATCAGAATAAGCTCGGTCCGGTTGACGGCTACGACCGAGCCGAACAAATAAGACGAAAAGCTCTTGTTCACGCTCTGGTTCAGGTTCATGATGATGACGGCGCTCGACAGTCCGCCGACCATGATGATCGCGACGGAGATCTCGCTGTACGTCTTGTAGGAACGACGGACGTATTCGACGGCGACCGCGCCGACGATCGCGATCGCAAAGCCGGTCAGGGTCGGATTCCAGTGGAGATACGCGCCGGCCGCGATGCCGGCGAGCGAGACGTGCGAGAGCATGTCGGCCATGAGCGCCTGCCGCCGAAGCATCAAGTAGACGCCCAGCGCCGAAGCGACGAGCGCTATGAGCGCGCCGGCGAGAAATGCCCTCTGCATGAAGTCGTAGTGCAGCATCTCCACTTGCCATCCTCCTTCCTTTCCAGCTCGACGATGCGATCCAGATACGGCGATACCTCATCCAGCCCGTGCGTGACCATGACGACGGTGCGTCCGTACTGCTCCGTCTGCGTCTTCATCAGCTCGTAAAAACCGAACCGGCTATCCCGGTCCATGCCCGTCGTCGGTTCGTCCAGCACGAGCAGGTCCGGCTCCATCGCCAGCGCCCGCGCGATGCAGATCCGCTGCTTCTGGCCGCCGGACAGCTCGCCGATCTTGCGGTGCCGCAGATGCCACATCCCCACCTGCTTGAGCGCCAGCTCCGTCTGCTCATGATCGCGGGCGTTCATTTTCCTCAGCCAAGAACCCTTCGTATAGCGGCCGGACCGCACGAACTCCAGGATGCTGCTCGGAAATCCGCTGTTGAACGCGGAGATCTGCTGCGGTACGTAACCGATCTTCAGCTTGCCGCCCCCCTTGCCTCGGGAAGCCAGGCTGATCTTGCCTTTCCAGGGGGCCAGCAGACCCATCATGAGTCGGAGCAGCGTCGTCTTGGATGCGCCGTTCGGTCCGGTCACGGCGACGAATTCCCCTGCGCCGATCTCCAGATTCACGTCCTCCAGGCTCGGCACGTCGTCGTACCCGAACACGACCTGCTCCATCGCTACGAGCGCCATTTGCGTTCTCCTCCTCGTCCTTTATCGTAAAAGTTACGCTTATATCGCATAACGAAAGCCCGCTTCGCAGCCGGCTTCAGCACACTCGTATCCTTTTTATCCGTAACAATTACACTTAAACAATATAACAGTAGGCCGTAAAACCGTCAACCGCGCATTCGCTTCACGGCTAGCGGGCGATCGTCTTCGCGCCTTCTTGCTGGCATTCCTCGCATACGCCGTAAATCTCGAAGCGATGGCTCAGCACGCGGTAGCTGCCGGGCAGCTCGAGATCTTCCTTCATCGGGCAGTAATCGAACGACAGCGTCTTCTCGCAGTTCGTGCAAATCAGATGATGGTGATGGTGCTTGGCGCAGTTCGCCCTGAACTTGAGACCGCCGTCCATAAAATAAAATTGCTCCAGCACGCCCATATCGCTGAGCATCCGGAGATTGCGGTAAACGGTGTTGAAGCTGACGCTCGGATACTTCACGGAGAGCTGGTCGTACACGTCCTTCGGAGACAAATACCCTTCGGTATCGGCGAAAATGCGGGCAAGCGTCCGGCGCTGATCGGTAATGCGCCATCCGGCCCTGCTCATCATGGACACCATCTCTTGTACCGTCGCGGCTTCGCCGGCCGGCTCTTCGTCATGACCGCATGCTTCGTTATACTCGTGCACGCTCACCTGTCTCGACCTCCTATCCTTTATGTAAAAAGCAAGGACGGATTCATTGGCGCATAATCGGAAAGCGCGACGTAAGCCGGGTTCTGTACTTCCGGTGGTAAGACGGACCGGGCGGTCCTCCCACGGATGGAAGCGACAATCATCTATCTAGGCCGTACGTTGCCGCACGGCTCGAGCGACCAACCCGAACGCGCCCCGGGCAAGGGCCGCGGCTCAAGGCCGCTGCGTTCCTCTTCGGTCTTGCTCCGGATGGGGTTTACCAGGAGCAAAGTCGCCAGTGCTCCTCGTGGTCTCTTACACCACGGTTCCACCCTTGCCTGATCCGCGACGCGTCGCGGCCATCGGCGGTCCGTTTCTGTGGCACTATCCTTCGGCTCGCGCCGACTGGACGTTATCCAGCATCCTGCCCTGCGGAGCCCGGACTTTCCTCTCGCGGCGCGAAGCCGCCAGCGATTGTCTGTCGAACTTTCCGATATGCACCGATAAGTATAACCAATATCGCGCCGATGCACAATGGCAGCGTCGCCCACAGTCTTAAAGCAGACTGTCATACGGGCTTGTACGCCTATATTCAGGCCTGCGGGACCAGATAAGTTTCTTTGCAGGTAAAGCGTCGGTTGGGAGTCTCTTCCGGCTTCCGGCTTTCGGCTATTTCAGCCTGAACGGATCCGTATGCACCTCGGAGGCGAATACTTCGGTCGCATACCCCTTTTCCGCGAGCCGTTCGCGCAGCCACTGCGCGGTCTTGGGACGCATGATCTTCTCCGCGTAGTGACCCGGATCGACGATCGCGAGCCCGCCCGCTTCGGCGTCCTGCGCCGAATGGAAGTCGATGTCGCCCGTGACGAGCACGTCCGCGCCCATGAACATCGCCCGCTTGATGTAGCTGCGGCCCGAGCCGCCCAGCACGGCGACTTTGCGCACCTGCCGCGCGCCTTCGCCGACCACGCGGACGAACGGCATGCCCAAGCGATCCTTGACGAGCTCCGCGAAGTCGTCCAGCGGCATGGCCGCCTGCAGCTTGCCGACGCGGCCCAGCCCGAAGGAGCGACCCTTCAGGTCGACGCCGTACAGATCGTAGGCGACCTCCTCGTAAGGATGCGCCTTCAACATCGCCTGCACGACCGCCTTGCGCGCGCTCTCCGGCACGATGATCTCGATGCGCGTCTCCTCGGCGGTCGCCAGCATCCCGTTTTCTCCGATGTACGGATCGCTCCCCTCGCGGGGCATGAACGTGCCGACGCCGTCGACGTTAAAGCTGCAATGGCTATAATTGCCGATCCATCCGCCGCCCGCGCGGAACATGGCGTCGCGTACGGATTCCGCGTGGGCGCGCGGTACGAACACGGCCAGCTTGTACAGCTTGTCCGTATGGACCTCCTCCAGCACGTCCCGGCCTTCCAGGCCGAGCGCCTCCGCCATCCAATCGTTGAGCCCGCCCTCGGCCGTGTCCAGATTCGTGTGCGACACGTAAACGGCGATGTCCCGCCTGATCAGCTCCGCGGCCAGGGCGCCGGCGGGCGTATCGGTCTGCAAATGGGCAAGCGGCCGGTAGATGATCGGATGATGGGCGACGATGAGCTCCGCGCCCAGATCGACCGCTTCCTTGACGACGCCAGGATTGACGTCGAGCGTCACCAGCACGCGTTTGATCTCCTTGCGCAGCGAACCGACCTGCAGGCCGATCTTGTCTCCTTCGACCGCGAAGTGCTTCGGCGCGAGCCGCTCCATCAATTGGGCGATCGTCTCTCCCCTTGCAAGCATGCCAGCACCTCCTCGATGTCCTTCGTCGTACGCGTCCAGACTTCCAGCTTGGCCCGCGTGTCCGCGGCTTCCGATTGCTTCATTCCTTGCGCGATGCGCTCCCGCTTCGCCAGCTCGCCGCGCCACTTCGCCATGAACGCCTTGTCTGGCGAACGGAGCAGCAACGGCCCCATCTCGTACAGCAAGTCCGCCGGAACAGCTTGGCAAGCATCTCCCAGCAGCTTCGCATCGTACAGCGCGGCGTGAACGGCTTCGGAGGACGCGGCGCTCGCCGCGCGCTCCGCCCGCAGCAGCGTATAGATCTCGCCGTCTTCTTCGACGAGACGTTCCAGCTCAAGCACATAGCGGTTCGCCTCCAGCCAGCGCCGCACCTGATCTTCGGCCACGTGCGGCGACAGGATGAGCGTCGTCACGCCGGACAGCGCATCTCCCGCTTCCTCGAGCAGACGCACCATCAGGCTGCCGCCCATCCCGGCGATGCAGACGGTGTCGACTTCGTCCGGGGCAAGCACCGACAGTCCGTCTCCATGACGAACCGACACGATGTCTCCGACGCCGGCAGCCAGCACCTGTCGGCGCGCCGCCTCAGCCGGGCCGGCATTGACGTCGCCAGCGACAGCATAGGCGATCGTGCCTGACAAAGCCAAATGCACGGGCAGCAGCGCGTGGTCGGTGCCGATGTCCGCGAACCGCGCGCCTTGCTTCACGAGGCCGGCGAGCGCGGCAAGGCGTTTGGACAGCTTCGGCGCCTCCTGCGAGACTTTGGAAGCTTCGCTCGAGACTTTAGGAGTAGCTTCATTCGAGACTTTTGAAACTTCTACCGCGACTTTGTTTTTATCTTCCTTCATACTCATGCAACCCATTCCATCCATTGTCTGCGCAGCCGGAACATGAGCGTGCCGACGAACGCGATTTTAACGATCAGCTCAACCTGGATCCAATTCCGGTCGACGCCGAACAGCGCCGAATACACTTCGGGCATAAACCATAGGATCAACGCCGTCGCGAACAGCACGGCGCCGGTCGCCTTGAACTTGATGTGCGAGAACCAGCTGAGCCAGGCGAACAGCAGCGCCGCCGGCACCCAGAACACCTGCACCTCGAGCCAGCTCGGATCGGGCACCTGACGCGAGAGCACCGACGCATAGAGCGCGATGACGCCCATCCAACCGAGCCAGTGCAGCACGGCGAAGCGCTCCGCGATGCCGCATAGGATCCAGACGAGTGCGCTGGCCAGCAGCAGCACGAACAAACCGGGCCCGTCCTTCCAGCCCTGCACGTAGAGGATCGCGGTCCCCGAAGCGGGCAGCAGCAGCATACCCGCGCTCAGCAGCGCCAGGCCGCGTGCGGGCAGTCGCTCCCTGTAGCGCGACCCCAGACCGACGAGCCCGCCGGTGCCGATGACCGCCACCGCGATTTGCAATGCCAGCGGAAACGCGCTAAAATGAAGGACAACAAGGCAGATCAAGGAAAATATGCCAATGACATACAACCATTGCTTTCCGGAAGCCTGACCGATCTGACGCAGCTTTTCGCCCGTCGCGCTCTTGGGCCGGACCGTCAGATCGTCCAAATACAAATTCAGCAGGAAATCGCAATACTGTTCGGGCAGCATCTTCGCCCGGCGCCAGGATTCGATCTCCCGCACGACCCATTTCCTCTTGTCCTCGTCCAATGGAGGCATGTCGACAGCTCCTCTCGCTACGTGGCACCCCGGATGCCAAGAGGACCTTGCAGCCCATGGATCGGCGCAAGGTCCTCTGCATGAACGCAGTACGGCGTTCGGTTGTTATTCCAGGAAGTCCTTCAGACGCTTGCTGCGGCTCGGGTGACGAAGCTTGCGCAGCGCCTTGGCTTCGATCTGCCGGATCCGTTCGCGCGTAACGCCGAAGACTTTGCCGACTTCCTCAAGCGTCCGCGTGCGGCCGTCGTCGAGACCGAACCGCAGCCTGAGCACGTTCTCCTCGCGTTCGGTCAGGGTGTCGAGCACGTCCTCCAGCTGTTCCTTCAGCAGCTCGTAAGCCGCCGCGTCCGCCGGCGCGAGCGCCTCCTGATCTTCGATGAAGTCGCCCAGATGCGAGTCGTCCTCTTCGCCGATCGGCGTCTCGAGCGAGACCGGCTCCTGCGCGATTTTCATGATCTCGCGAACCTTGTCGACGCTCAGTTCCATCTGCTCCGCGATTTCTTCGGGCGCAGGCTCGCGTCCGAGCTCCTGCAGCAGTTGACGCGATACGCGGATCAGCTTGTTGATCGTCTCGACCATATGCACGGGGATCCGGATCGTACGCGCCTGGTCGGCAATCGCCCGCGTGATCGCTTGGCGAATCCACCATGTGGCGTACGTACTGAATTTATAGCCCTTCGTATGGTCGAATTTTTCGACGGCTTTGAGCAGGCCCATGTTGCCCTCTTGAATGAGGTCAAGGAACAGCATGCCTCGTCCGACATACCGCTTCGCGATGCTGACGACCAGACGAAGGTTCGCCTCGGCCAGACGCTTCTTCGCTTCCTCGCCGCCCTCGCCGCCGATCTCGATCTTCTTCGCCAGCTCGACCTCGTCGTCTGCGCCGAGCAACGGCACGCGTCCGATCTCCTTCAGGTACATGCGAACCGGATCGTTGATCTTGATGCCCGGCGGGAGCGACAGATCGTCGTCGAAGTTGAACTCGTCGCGTTCGTCCTCGTCGCGCTCGCGGTCGCGGCCGCCTCCGATCTCATCGTGGTCGTTGACGACCTCGATGCCGTGATCGGCCAGCTGCTCGAAGAAATCGTCGATTTGCTCGGCGTCCTGGTCGAACGGAGACAGCTTCTCCATGATGTCTTTGTAGGTCAGTCCGCCCTTTTTCTTGCCTTGTTCGATGAGCAGCGACTTGACCTGCTCCAGCGAGCTCTCCGTCTCGAGTCCGGTGTGTTGATCGTTCGCCATTTCCGACTCCCTCCTCCCTGCAGCGGCGGCTTCAGCTTTCCTTCTGCCGTCTCTCCAGGGCGATAATCTCTGTCAATATTTGCGCGGCGCGCAATGGATCACCGGTACGCTCCGCTCTGTTCATTTCTTCGTACAAGCTCTGCAAATCGTCCTTTTTCGTCACCTGGCGCTCGACCGTTCGCATACAATCGGCAAGTTCGCGTTCTCCGAAGGGCACTTCGATCAGCGCGATGGCGCTGGTGGCGCGCTCCAGCCGATCGTCCTGCAGCGTGGCGATGAATCTTCCTATGTCAGGCTGGTGGCCCTGCGCGTAATAGGCATATAGATAAGCAGCGATTGCCGCGTGATCCTCTACATGGAAGCGATCGTCCAACCGTTCCCGGACGATGTCCGCCGTCTCGCGATCCTGCAGCATCCAGGACAGGAGGTACTGCTCGGCCTTGACATAGTCGACCGACACTTTGGGAAGCTTGGCCGAACTGCGGTTATCATTCCATTCATTATTCCACGATCCGCCCGGAATATCCCCAGCCGTTCCCAATTTCTCCTGCTGCCTGATCTTGAATACGTCCTGCTTCAAGCTGTCCGTCGAAGCCCCGAATTCCTGCGCCAGCTCCTTGAGCGTCAATTCCCGTTCGGTAGCCGATTCCCGCCTGGCTACGAGCTTGATGGCGTCTTCGAGATACCGGAGCTTCCCGTCTTCTTCTAGCAGTATATGGGATTTCCTCAAATAGATGAGCTGAAATTTGAGGGCGGATACCGCGCCTTCGACGATCTCCCGCATGTAGGCTTCCGAGCCGTACGCCGTGATGTATTCGTCCGGGTCCATCTTGCCGGGCAGCACGCCCACCCGCACCCTGAAGCCGGCGTTCTCCAGCAGCGGAATGCTCTTGCTCGCCGCGGCCATCCCCGCATCGTCTCCGTCGTAGCAGACGATCGCCTCGTCCGCGTAGCGCTTCAGCAGGGAAGCGTGCTCGCCCGTGAGGGCGGTCCCCATCGTCGCGACGCCGTTGTGCACGCCGGCCGACCATGCCTTGATGACGTCCATGTAGCCCTCGAGCAGCACCACCTGCCGGCTCTTGCGGATCGCGCCTTTCGCCGCGTGGAACCGGTAGAGCGTTCTGCTCTTGCTAAAAAGCGGCGACTCGGGCGAATTCAGGTACTTCGGCTGGCCGTCGGACATGAGCCTTCCCGCGAAGGCGATAATCTTGCCGTCGCCGTCGTGAATCGGGAACATGACGCGATCGCGGAAGCGGTCTACGAAGCCTTCGCCTTCATGCCGCCTGGAGAGCAGTCCGCCCCGGTCCATGTCCGCGAGGTCGAAGCCCTTCTTGTCCAGCGCCTGCGCCAGCGTGTCCCAACGCGCGGGCGCGTAGCCGAGCCCGAACTCCTCGATCAGCTTGTCCGTCATGCCGCGGTCCCGAAGATAGTTCATCGCGCCGGTGCCCGCCGCGGTATTGCGCAGCACGGCATGGTAGAACTTCGCCGCATAGGCGTGCGCCTCCGTCATGACGGAGCGCTCCTTCTGGCGCTCGGACTGTTCGCCGTCGGGCGCCTGCCAGGAGATCGGGATCCCCGCCTCCTCGCACATGCTCTTGATCGCTTCGGGAAACGTCTCGTTTTCGATTTCCATGATGAACTTGACGACGTTGCCGCCCTTGCCGCAGCCGTAGCAATGAAAGATCTGCTTCTCCGGCGTCACCGTGAAGGAAGGCGTGCGTTCGGAATGGAACGGGCACAACCCCTTCAAATACTTGCCGTTTCTGGACAACTGAACGTAACGACCGACGGTCTCCGCAATGTCGTACCGCCGAAGAACCTCGTCGATCGTCTCTTGTGGAATCATGCCGTTATTCATATTAAGCCATCCGCCCTGCCGTTCGATTTCGGCACGTAATACAATTCGCTAAGCGAACGAATTCTCCTGCAACCTCCGAAGCAGCTTTGTCAGTTTTTGTTGAAAGCGGTCGCGGTCCTCGTCCGTAAACGGCTTCGGGCCTCGCGTCCGCATCCCGCCGCGCCGCTGCTTCGCCGAAAAGTGCCGCTGCGCGAGCAGCTCGTCGATATTCTCCTCGTCGATCGTCTTGCCGCGAGGCGTCAGCACGGCCGCTCCGCGGGCGAGTCCGAGCGCGGCCAACCCGTAGTCGCCGGTGACGAGAATGTCGGACGCCTTCAGCGCGTTGGCGATATACAGATCGGCCGCTTGATCGCTCGCGTCCACCGTCACGACGTCGACGCCTTCCTCGGCATGAAGCACATGCGCATGCGAAGATACGAGCAGCGCTCTCGTCCCCGCCGCCCTCACGCATGCGGCGATCTCCGGCTTCACCGGGCAGGCGTCCGCGTCGACAACGACCCGGACCGGATTTTGCAGCATTCGACACCCCGTTCATCGATGTTATTGTGAGTCCCTATTATATACGCTACCGGGGCGATAAATCCTTCCTGATCCACAAAATTTAAGACCGCGTTCCCGTAAGAAAGCAACAACCAGCCGCCTTGGAGGCATGCCGGTTGTCCGCCGATTTTGTCGAAAAGCGTCTATTTTTCCAACTGCTCCATGATCAGGCTCGCCGTTTCTTCGACCGCCTTGTTCGACACGTCGATAATGACGCAGCCCAGCTTTTTCATGATGCCGTGCGCGTATTCGAGCTCTTGCTGAATCCGCTCCGCCGTCGCGTACGAAGCCGTGTTGGGCAGGCCGAGCGCCTTGAGCCGCTCGACGCGGATCGCGTTCAGCGCGTCCGGCCGGATCGTCAGTCCGAAAACCTTGGTCTTCGGCACGAGGAACAGCTCCCGGGGCGGCGTAAGCTCAGGCACGAGCGGCACGTTCGCGACTTTGTACGTGCGATGCGCGAGCACCATGGATAGCGGCGTCTTCGACGTCCGGGAGACGCCGGTCAGCACGATGTCGGCCTTGCTCACGCCGGTCACGTCGCGGGCGTCGTCGTAACGCACCGCGAATTCGACCGCTTCGACCTTGCGAAAATAGCCTGCGTCAAGCACATGGTTCAATCCCGGCTCGTGCCTCGACCGGCAGCCGAACCGCTGCTCCATCTGGTCGATGAGCGGGCCGAGCAGATCGATCGCGGAGATGCCCCGCCGGGCGGACTCCGAAGCCATGTAGCCGCGGAGCGCGTCGATGACGAGCGTATACAGCACGACGGCGCGCTCGCTCTGCGCCGCCTCGAGCACGGCGTCGATCGCCGCCTCCCGCTGGATAAAGCCGGCGCGCCGGATTTGCACCTTGAGCGGGTGAAATTGGGCGGCTGCCGCCCGTACCGCAAGCTCGCCGGTGTCGCCGGCGGAGTCGGATACGACGTAGACGGTTACGCTTGTTGCTTCGATGGTGCATCCCTCCGTTCGAGTGGCCGCGGCGCGGCCAGGATTAGCCCGCGAGCTTGGCGAAGTCGGCGAAGCCCCGCACGTCGTCGGCGATCAGACCGAGCAGCGCCAGCCGGTTGCGGCGGATCGCCTCGTCGTCGGCCATGACCATGACGGCCTCGAAGAACGCGGCGATCGGCCCGCTCAGCGCGGACAGCGCGGTCAACGCGTCGGACAGCCTCGTCTCGGCGGTCGCGGTCACGATCCGGCCGTGCGCGTTCATCCACGCCTCGTAAAGCGCGCCTTCGGCCGGATCCGCGAACAGCGACGCGTCCACCTGGCGCGAATCTCCGCCCTTGGCCGCGAGATTCGCGACGCGGCCGAACGCTTCGGCCGCTGGACGGAACGACTCGCGGCCGTCGCCGCCGGCGGCGGCTTGCAGCGCCTGCGCGCGCAGCACCGTCCGGCGAACGTCGTCGCAGCCCGCGCCGAGCACCGCGTCGGTGACGTCGTAGCGGATTTGCTGCTCCGTCAATACGTTCTTTACCCGCAACGCGAAAAATTCGCTCAGGTCCTTGGACACGTCGAACGCTTCGCGCTTGCCGAGACCGGCTGCCGCATAGACGTCGAGCGACAGCCTGAACAGGTCCGACAGCTTGAGCTCGAGTCCGTGCGCAAGCAGCGTCGACACGATGCCGGCGGCCTGGCGGCGAAGCGCGTACGGGTCCTGGGAGCCGGTCGGCACGATGCCGATCAGGAAGCAGCCGACGATCGTGTCGAGCTTGTCGGCGATGCCGACGATCGCGCCCACGAGCGAAGCCGGCGGATTGTCCGACGCGTTGCGCGGCGAGTAATGCGCGTTGATCGCCTCGGCGACCGCCGGCTTTTCGCCGAATTTAAGCGCGTAATCTTCGCCCATGATGCCCTGCAGTTCAGGGAATTCGTATACCATCTGCGTCACCAGGTCGAACTTGCAAATGTCCGCGGCGCGCGAGACGTCCGCGCGTACCGCTTCGTCCGCTCGAAGCAGCTCGGCGAGCTTGTCGGCGGTCGCGCGGATGCGGCGCACCTTGTCGGCGACCGTGCCGAGCTCCTCGTGATAAACGATGCTTTCGAGCTTCCGCAGGAAGCCGTCGATGGCTCCCTTTTGATCTTCCGCGTAGAAGAACTTCGCGTCAGACAAGCGGGCGCGCAGCACCTTTTCGTTGCCCTTGGCGACGGCAGCGAGCGCGGCGTCGTCCCCGTTGCGAACGGTGACGAAATGCGGCTGCAGCTTGCCCTGCGCGTCCAGCACCGGGAAGTAGCGCTGATGCTCGCGCATCGACGTGATCAGCACCTCCTGCGGAATGTCGAGGAAGGCGGGATCGAACGAGCCGGACAGCGCGGTCGGCGTCTCGACGAGGAAGAGCACCTCTTCGAGCAGATCGTCCTTGATCGCGATCTCCCAGCCTCGGGACTTGGCGAGCTCGCCGAGCTGCGCCAGGATCGCTTCCCTGCGCTCCTCGACATCGGCGATCACGTGCTGCTCGCGCAGCTTCGACGCGTATTCGGACGGAACGGATATCTCCGCGTCCGCGCCGAGGAAGCGATGTCCGCGGGTCGTGCGGCCGGTCTCGACGTCCGTGATCGCGAATGGCACGATCGCCTCGCCGTGCAGCGCCACGAGCCACCGGATCGGACGCACGAAGCGAAGATCGTAGGCGCCCCAGCGCATGTTTTTCGGAAACGTCATCGACGTGATGATCGCAGGCAGCGCCTCTGGCAGCAGGCCGGCCGTCTCGACGCCGACGCTGGATTTGTTGGCATAGACGTATTCGACGCCGCCGAGTTCCTTGAAGAACAGCGCTTCGGGCTCCACCGCGTTGCTGCGGGCGAAGCCGAGCGCGGCCTTCGTCCAGGCGCCGCTCTCGTCCAGCGCGATCTTGCGCGCCGGTCCTTTGACCTGCTCGCTGACGTCCTCCTGGCGGTCCGCCAAGCCATTGACGACGACGGCCAGCCGGCGCGGCGTCGCGTAGGCGGTCACGCCTTCGTGAGCGAGGCGGCTCGCTTCGAGCCATTTTTCGATTTTTTCTTTCAGCTGTTCCATCGCGCCCCGCACGAACCGCGCGGGCACTTCCTCAAGGCCGATCTCGAGCAGCAGATCCTTAGGCATTGTCGTTCGCCTCCTTCTTCAGCAGCGGGAATCCGAGCCGCTCGCGCTCCTGCAGGAACGTTGCGGCGACCGAGCGGGCCAGATTGCGCACGCGTCCGATATAACCCGTACGCTCGGTGACGCTGATCGCGCCGCGCGCGTCGAGCAGGTTGAACGTATGGGAGCATTTAAGGACGTAATCGTAAGCCGGGAAAACGAGATTCTCGTCCATCGCGCGCTTCGCCTCGGCCTCGTAGGTCGAGAACAGATCGAACAGCATCGCGACGTCGGATACCTCGAACGTATACTTGGAATGCTCGTATTCCGGCTGCTTGAACACGTCGCCGTAGGCAACGCCTTTCACCCATTCCAGATCGAATACGTTTTCCTTGTCCTGAATGTAGGAGGCAAGCCGCTCCATGCCGTACGTGATCTCCACCGCGACCGGATGGCAGTCGATGCCGCCGACTTGCTGGAAGTACGTGAACTGCGTAATCTCCATGCCGTCCAGCCACACTTCCCAGCCGAGCCCCCAGGCGCCGAGCGTCGGCGATTCCCAGTTATCCTCGACGAACCGGATGTCGTGCTGCAGCGGATCGATCCCGAGACGCTTCAGACTCTCGAGGTACAGCTCCTGAATGTTGTCCGGCGAAGGCTTCATGATGACCTGAAATTGATGATGCTGATACAGCCGGTTCGGATTTTCGCCGTAGCGTCCGTCCGCCGGACGACGGGACGGCTCTACGTAAGCGACGTTCCACGGCTCCGGCCCGATCGTACGCAGAAAGGTCATCGGATTCATCGTGCCCGCGCCCTTTTCGGTGTCGTAAGGCTGGACGACGATGCAGTCCTGCTCCGCCCAGAATTGCTGCAGGGTCAATGTCATATGCTGAAAATTCAAGTGCGCCACTCCTTCGTAATTTGGGGATCGAATCCGCTGAATCCGCGGCGCCGGGACGCGACAAAAAGCTCCCGTCCCACGTCTGCCGCGCAGACATAGGGACGGGAGCTTGATCCCGCGGTTCCACCCTACTTGACGCCCGAAGATACCGTCGCGACAATCGCGTCCGCTCATCGCGGCTCGCTCACGCGCGCCTTCGTTTGCCCGCTCTTTGGTATGGCCGTTCTCTCCGGAGCGCCCTTCGCCGATTCGTCGCGCCGGGCTCGCACCGCCCCCGGCTCGCTGCAGCTGCCGACAGGCAACCGGCTACTCTCTCCTTCAACGAGACGCATGCCATCGTTATGTCACATTTTAGCCGATAGACGCCGGGCGTGTCAAATGCAAAGCGCCTATTCCCGGATTGTCACCTTCACCGGCGTATACTCGGCGATGACCGTCTGGCCGTGCACGGACACGCTGCCCTCCGGCGACAAATCCTTCTCCGTCATGATGCCGAGCGCGATCGTGAAGCGGTTCATCTTGACCGGCACCCCGCGCTCGCGCCGCACTTCGGCGCCGTTCAGGTAAAAGACGACCTCGTCGTCGGAGCGGTTGTATACGATCTTGTACGTATTGAATTCGCGCGCCTTGAAGTTCGTGTCTTCCTGGAATACGCAGAAAAACCGGGTCTTGTCCGACTTCGGTACCTCGACGCCCGGGAAGGGCAGCACCGCGTACACGGAAGCGTACTTGTCGTTGCCCGCGAAAAAGTCGAGCGCGGCGCCCGTCGTGAAATCGAGCAGGTTCAGCGACACGTAGCCGTCGTACAGATCGCCCGGCGCCGTGCCCGCGCTGCGCGCGCGAATGTCGAGCTCGAAGCTGACCTCCCCGTTTTCCGGGACGACGACCTCTTCGACAGAATAGTACATATGCTTCGCGTTGTCGAGGATCTGCACGCGGTCGTGGCTGCGGCTAAGCTGGGCGCGGACGTAAAGGATGCCGTTGCGGACGATGACGACCGCGTCGGGCTCGCGATACTCCCAGAACGAGCCGTCGGGCAGCGGAAAACCGCCGATTTTCCACGTTTCGCCTTCCGATAAAATGCGGTGAAAATCGCCGAATACGAGCTGCTTTTCCATGGTTGCGGTCACTTCCCGTAGATTATTGGATGAGTCCTTGAACGATCAAACAGACGATCAGTACCGAACCGCAGCGATTGGCGGCCTTGACGGAAGCGCCCATGAGCGGCAAGTAGGCGCGGGAGCTGTTCTGCTCCTGAAGGCGCCCGTAGACCAGGTACAGCGGAATCGCCGTGAGCAGCCCGACCAGCGCATAGGCGGGCAGCGCCCCCGCGAGCGCCGCAACGACGAGCGATAACGCCGCCAAGCCGAGCAGCAAACGCGAAAATTGCAGCGCGCGGCGTTCGCCCCAGACGACGACAAGCGTGCGTTTGCCGGCCGCCCGGTCTGCCTGCCAGTGAAGGAAGTGGTGGTTAAAAAAGGATCAACGTCGTGAGCAGTCCGATCGGCAGCGACAGCAGGATCGCCCGGTAATCGAACGTAGAGGTCTGTACATAATAGGAGCCGAGCACCGGCAGCACGCCAAACGCGAGCAAGATCGCGAACTCGCTGTAGCCCTTGCCCCTGTACCCGAATCGGATCGGCGGCGCGACGTAAAAATAAGCGATGAGTCCGCCGAGCGCGCCGAAGACGAACGCCCAGATGCCGCTCAGGACAGCCAACGCGATACCGCTCGCGGCCGCGAGCGCGAACAAGCTCCAGGTGACCGACGCGAACGTGCGCATGCTCCAGACGCCGTTCGTCAAATAACCCGAATTGGTGCCGATGGCGTCCGCCGTATTTTTCGCGGCTTCGTCCGTCCCGTTCTTATAGTCCCAGAGGTCGTTGATCATATTCGAAAACAGATGGGCCGCCCCGGAGCCGACGAGCGTGAGCAGCAGCAGCCAAATATCGAAGACGCCGTCCCACACGTAAGCGCCAAGCGCCCCAAGCGCGACGGGCATGAGCATGACCGGGATGACGCGCATGCGCGAAGCCTTCATGAACCGCTTGAAAGATTCCATCTTCCGCATCCCTTCCTAAAATCGAATAATTGCGCATAAGAAAACGGCCTCGCCGACCTGTCGAAACAGCGAACCCGTCACACAGCTTGCATCGCGTATGTTACTTACTATAGTATAGCACGTTCTGTCGAATTAGGGTACCGGTTTGAAGAAATCGTCTCCGCGTTCCCATTGGTCCAAAAAATGCCTGGACTTCAAATTCAGCGCCAAATGATGATCGAACCACCTGCGCATGACCGTCGCCAGCTGCTTGGCAGTCGATTCCTTCACGGTCACGTTGCCGAGTCTGCGCATGTCCATCGCCGAGAAAACGCGCAGCAGCTTCCATACGCCTTCCTCCAGCTCCATCGCCCGCGGATCGCGATGACGACACCGGGTACACAGGGCGCCGCCGCCCGCCGCGCTGAAATAAAACGGCCCTTCCTCCCGCCCGCAGCCTGCGCAAGCGTCCAGCATCGGCGCATAACCCGCAACGGATGCGATCTTCATCTCGAACAAGCGGGCGACGATCCGCGGGTCTTTGCCTTCCGATATCGCCGTCAAACCGGCATGGAGCTGATGATATAAAAAAGCGCCCGCGTCTTCGTCCTGAATGGCGCGGTCGCACAGCTCGACCAAATAGGAGGCGTAGGCGGCCTGATCGAGACCTTCTCTGAGCCCTCTGAACGATTCGACGATCTCGCCGTTGTTCAGGCTGCCCGAGGCCGCCGCCCTTGTAAAAGGAAAAATCGCCGAGCGTAAACAGCTGGGCGAGCGATGCGTAACGGCTTTTCGGTTTGCGGGCGCCTCGGATGACGATGCCCTGCTTGCCCAACGACGGCGTCATGATCGTGACGATCTTGTTGCCTTCCCCGTAATCGATGCTGCGAATGACGATGCCTTCCGTCCGATAGAGCAACGGCCTCTCCCCGTTTCTGTGCGCCGTGTAGGACCGGGTCGCGCGCCGCTGACGGTGCGCGACGATCGCGGGCTGAAGCCGGTCAAGGTTACTTCAGGCTCCCGCTCCGCTCTCTTCCCCTTCGCCCTCTGGAACCGGTTCTTCCGACGCCAGGCCGGCGGCTCCGGGCTGAATCATTTCCTTGTAAAGCAGGTAGGCTTCGATATCGCCGGTCTGCGTAAACACGTGCCACGTGAAATCCCGCATAGCGCTCATCCTCCCCCGGTGGAAATGAAATCTTCCCAAATCGCCACCGTTAGAATGCCACCGCCGTCGTGCGGGTATGCCTGACACATTTGCCCTGAACGACGGTCGCGCTTGGACCGGGCACGAAGATCGTGCTTTAGTCGTGCCGGAAGCCGAGCGTCTTCAGGACCGATTCTCTGTTGCGCCAGTCTTCCTTCACTTTGACCCACAGCTCCAGAAAAATCTTGGAACCGAGCAGCCGCTCCATGTCATGCCGCGCCCGCTTGCCGACTTCCTTGAGCGCCGCGCCGTTTTTGCCGATGATGATGCCCTTCTGCGACGGCCGTTCTACGTAGATGACCGCGCCGATGTTCACCACGCCATTGTCACCGGTCCCCATGCTCTCGATCTCGACGGCGATCGAATGCGGAATCTCCTCGCGGGTCGTCTGCAAAATTTTCTCGCGGATGAGCTCCGCGCAGATGAACTGCTCCGGATGGTCCGTGATCTGGTCGGCCGGGTAGTACATCGGACCTTCGGGCAGATAGCGCCCGATCTGCTCGAGGAGCGTCGTTACGTTGTTGCCGTCGCGCGCCGATACGGGCACGACCTCGGTAAAGCCGTGCAGCTTGCTGTATTTGTCGATAATCGGCAGCAGCACTTCCGGCTGGACCTTGTCGATCTTGTTCAGCACGAGGAAGACGGGCGTGTTCACCTTTTTTGAGCTGCTCGATAATAAAGCGGTCGCCGCCCCCCGAGCTCCTCCGACACGTCGGTCAGGAACAGGATCGCTTCGACCTCCTCGAGCGCTCCGAGCGCCGATTTCACCATGAAGTCCCCCCAGCTTGGAGTTGGACTTGTGAATGCCCGGCGTGTCGAGGAACACGATCTGCTTGTCGTCCGTCGTGTACACGCCATGAATCTTGTTGCGGGTGGTCTGCGGCTTGTCGCTCATGATGGCGATCTTCTGGCCGATCACCTGGTTCATCAGCGTCGACTTGCCCACGTTCGGCCTGCCGACGATGGCGACGAAGCCCGACTTGAACTTGCCTTTTGTCTCGCTCATTCTATATTCCTTCCCTCCGCCAGCTTCGCCGGCGTGAATGCGCCGGGCAGCAGCTCGGCGACCGTCATAATCGAAACGTCTCCCTTATCGTTGCCCATAATGACCGGCAACTCCGGTCCTCCCAACTCGATGAGCACCTGCCGGCAGACGCCGCAGGGCGTGATCGGCCCGTCCGTGCGTCCGGTGACGGCGATCGCCCGGAAGCTGCCGGGCGCATGGCCGTCCGCGATCGCGCGAAACAGCGCGGTGCGTTCTGCGCAGTTGCCCGGACTGTAGGCCGCGTTTTCGACGTTGCAGCCATAATGCACGGCGCCTGTGCCGTCGACCAGCGCCGCGCCGACCTTGAAGCCCGAATAAGGCACGTAGGCCTTTTCCATCGCCTTGGCCGCCTCGGCCAGCAGCTGCTGCGGCGTCCAGCCGAGCGCCTCTATATTGATGTCCCCCATCTGTCATCCTCCGAATCGGACCTTGCGCGGCCCGAAGTCCATTATCCCGAGATCCGCTCCCACAGGGGCGGCAAAAGCACGATCAACCCGACGGCCGCCGCGAATACCGAAGCGATCAGCACCGCGCCTGCGGCCGTATCCTTCGCCGCCTTGGCCAGCTCGCTCCGCTGCAGGGAAGCGTGGTCGACCGCGCGCTCCACGGCCGTATTGACCAGCTCCGCGCACAGCACGGCCGTACACGCCGCGAGCAGCCACATCCAGTCCCCGCGCGGAAGCCCGAGCCAGGCCGCTGCGACGAGCACGACAGCGCTCGCTCCCAGATGGAACCGCATATGCGGCTCCGTCCGGAGCGCGTGCCCGATTCCGATGAGCGCTTGGCGGAACGACGCCAGCTCGGACTGGTTGCGGCTCACCGCGTCAGGCCCGCCCGGGCAAGTACTGCTTCTTGCTTGGCGAACATCGCGCGCTCCTCTTCCTCCGTGCCATGGTCGTAGCCCATCAGGTGAAGGAAGCCGTGCACGAACAGGAAGCCGAGCTCGCGTTCGGCGCTGTGACCGTACTCGACGGCCTGCTCGTGCATCCGCGGCACCGAGATGACGATATCCCCGAGCAGCTCTTCGATCCGGCCGGCAACCGTGCCGAGCTCAGCGTCCGGCGTTTCTTCGTCTTCCGCTTCGGCGTTCAAAATATCGACCGTCGTCGTCTCGTAATCGTCGTCGTACAAAATCTCGAATTCCTCCGCGCCCTGCTCGCGCATCGGGAACGACAGGACGTCCGTCGTTTTGTCCAGTCCCCTGTAAGTCCGGTTCAACTCGCGGATGCCTTCGTTGTCCGTCAACGTCAGCGTGACGATCCCGCTTGCGACGCCTTCGGCTTTTGCCGCCTCGTCCAGCAGCCGCGTCAACAGAGACGGCCAGCCCGCTTCGCCCGCCGAGACCGCCTCGCGCTCGTCCACCCATTCCAGCTTCAGGCTCATGCTTCCCGCTCCTTTTTTTCCGTGTCGTCTTTGGCGCTCTCCTCCGGATATTTGATCCGGGAGTGGAACATGCCGATGACGGTCGTCTTCAGCGTCTCGGCGATCTGGTTAAGCTCGCGCACCGTCAAGTCGCATTCGCTCAGCTGCCCGTCGTCGAGCCGGTCCTTGATGATCTTGGCGATGATCGACTCCACCTGCTCCACCGTCGGCGCTCCGAGAGAGCGGACCGCAGCCTCCACGCTGTCCGCGATGCCGACGATGGCCGCTTCCTTGGACTGCGCTTTGGGACCCGGATAGCGGAAGTCGTCCTCGGTCCATTCGTTCTCCACGCCGTCCTGCTCCGCCTGCTTAACCGCCTTGTAATAAAAAAATTTAAGAAAAGTCGTGCCGTGGTGCTGCTCCGCGATGTCCCGGATCTGCTTGGGCAGCTTGTGGGCCTTGAGCATCTCCGCGCCGTCGCGGGCGTGCGCGATGATGATCGAGGCGCTGACCCTCGGGTCAAGCTTGTCGTGCGGATTTTCCCCGCCGTTTTGATTTTCGATAAAGTAGAGCGGACGCTTCGTCTTGCCGACGTCGTGGTAGAAGGAGCCTACCCGGCAGAGCAGGCCGTTCGCGCCGACCGACTCGGCCGCCGCCTCGGACAGATTGCCGACCATCAGGCTGTGGTGGTAGGTGCCCGGCGTCTCGGTCAGCAGCTTGCGAAGCAGCGGGTGGTTCGGGTTGGACAGCTCGACCAGCTTGAGCGCGGACAGGATCCCGAACGTCATCTCGAAAAACGGCATGATGCCGATGACGAGGACGGCGGTGAGCAGGCCGCTCGCGAACATGAAGCCGACCGACTGGACGAGCTGGGTCCGGTCCGGATCCGGTCCGACCAGCGTCAGCGCGGTCACCGCGAACGAACCGAACAGGCTCACCATGATCCCCGCCTTCAGAATGGCGGAGCGCTGGCTCGCCCGGTGGATCGCCAGCACCGAGGTGAACAGCACGACCGCGGCGACGAAGCCGAAGCGGAAGTCGAACAGGCTTGTCTGCTCGACGTTCATGACGATGCTCGCATGAACGGTAAACAGAAGCGAGCCTACCATCGCCGTCTGAACGTCGATGAGCAGCGTCATCAGCATGCTGCCCAGCGCGAGCGGCGCGATATAGATGATATACGGCCACGCTTCGCTGTGCGCCAGCGCGACCAGATGCATGACGAGTATATTGATGGCGAAAATGAAAAAAAGCATCAGCCAATCGACGTTCGTCCGCTTCATCGCCGGCTTGGCCGCGGATGCCGTCAGCTCCGCATAGCTGTATAGCGCGAGCATGAACAGCACCGACAGCATGAGCGCGCCGAGCTGCGGCCAGTACGTTCGCTGCTCCTGAAGCAGGCCGAAGCCGTCGAGCCGCTCGTACGTTTCCTGATCGATGACTTGTCCGGCCTTGACGATCACGTCGCCCTGCTTGATGACGACGGGCGGCGTATTCTGCTTGGCCTGGACCTTGGCTTCTTCGGTCGCGTCCTTGTCGTAGAACTTGTTCGGCGTGAGCACGAATCTCGACAGCTCCTGGACGATCTCCCGCTGCGTCTTGAGCGCCAGCGAACTGCCGTTGACCAGCTCCGCCACCTTGGCGCGCGCGGCTTCGGCGTCCGTGATCGGGTCCGCCATCAGCCTGCGGACGACGTCGCGGCCGACGGTCCGCATCTCCGCGATCTGCTCCGTCGTCAGCTTCGGCAGCTTGTAGAACGTCTCCTCGGGAATCCGGTACGCCTGCGCTTGAACCGCCTTTTTCATTTCCCCGAACAGACTCGCCGAATAGTTGTCGGAGCCCGAATTCGCGCTGATGAACGTATCGATGAACTGATCCACGCGGTCGGGCAGTTCGGTGCGGTAGATCTCGATCTTCTGCTCGAGCGTCACCTGGTCGTCCTGATTGAGCTGGTCGATGCGGACGAGAATGCTGTCGATGAGATTCTCGCTGTGCAGCGCCACGTACGGATAGATGGCGCCGATCTTCTCGGCCGCTTCCTCCTGGGCCTTGAGCGTCGCCTTCTCGTCGGTCGCCTGATGCGGCGCCTTGATGTCGTGCTCGCTCTTCGCGCCCAGGGTAATATCGTAGGTCTCCGGTACGAGGCGCGTCGCCAGGCTGAAATAAAACAGCAGGACGAACGCGAGCAGCAGCAGTCCCTTGACCGCCGCGCTCTGCTTCCATCCTGCAGCAGCAAAGGAAGATAAAGCACCCGCCGGGCCGCTTCGTGTCCGATTCATCCGGCGCTCGCTCCTTTACGTATTGGTCTCGTCGTCCTTCTGATAGGCAACGATGATCTTCTGGACGAGCGCATGCCGGACGACATCCTGCTCGGAGAAGTACACGAGGCCGATCTCCGGAATATCCTTCAAAATGCGCTGCGCTTCGTTCAGGCCGGACTTCTTGCCCTTGGGCAAGTCGATCTGCGACACGTCGCCGGTGATCACCATCCGCGAGCCGAAGCCGAGCCGCGTCAGGAACATCTTCATCTGCTCGCCGGTCGTATTTTGCGCTTCGTCGAGGATGACGTACGAATCGTCGAGCGTGCGTCCGCGCATATAGGCGAGCGGCGCGATCTCGATCATGCCCCGCTCGAGCGCCTTGGCGACGCCTTCTGGCCCGAGCACGTCGTTCAGCGCGTCGTAAAGCGGGCGCAGGTACGGGTCGACCTTCTCCTGCATGTCACCCGGCAGGAAGCCCAGATTCTCTCCGGCTTCCACGGCAGGGCGGGTGAGCAGGATGCGCTTGACGCGCCCTTCCTTCAGCGCGGCGACCGCCGATACGACGGCCAAATAGGTTTTACCGGTGCCGGCGGGGCCGATGCCGAACACGATGTCCTTTTTGCGGATCATCGTAATGTAGTGGCGCTGGCCGAGCGTCTTCGGGGCGATCGGCTTGCCCCGGAAGGTCGTCGTGATCTCCCCCTGGAACAGCGCCAGCAGTTGGTCGGCCTTCATCTCCCGGGCCAGCTCGAAGGCGTAGCGCACGTCGCGCTCTCCGACGGTCAGTCCGCTGCGGATCAGCTGGAGGACCGTCTCGAAAAATTGTTGAAGAGACCGCAGGTCGCTCTCCGCGCCCTCGACGGTAATCTCCGCGTCGCGGGAATGGATGACGGCTGCCGTCTCCTGTTGGATCATGCGTAGGTACTTGTCCTGCGGACCGAACAAAGCCAGTCCCTCCGCGGCGTTGCGGAGAGGAATCGTAATGAAATGCCTGCTGTCTGTCAAAAAGCCTCATTCCCCCTGCGTCTTGGGATCGGTCGCGATCGGGCGCCGTACGGCAATCGATTGTTCGATTTCGAATAGTACGCGTATCATCACTTTACCATTCTCCGTTTGTTCATGCAAAATTTTTTCCGCTTTGACGACGGCGCCTTTGCCCGCGGCGGACAACGCCTCCGCACGCGCCTGCGCCAGCCCTGCCGCTCTCGCCGCGCCCGGGGTCAGCCGTTCGCTCCGTTTCTCGACCGCCATCTCCTTTTCCTTCAGGATCGCGACGGGCAGCGTCCAGCTTCCCCACTTGAACGATCGCCAGTCCGCGAACGTTTTCGATGCCGCATACGGCTCCTGGCCGTAGCCGCTCGTCTGCAGCGCCCGGTCGCCGATGACCAGGTAGGTCCGGTCCGCCGAATCGCCCGTATAATAGTTCGTGCTCCGCGCAAGCGGCGACACGATGCCGTATTCGTACCAGACGAGCCCCCCGCACCTCGCCCGCCGAAGCGACCAGCTTGACCCGGTCGGCCTCGCCGAGCTGCCCGGAGATCAGCGTCTCTCCCTTGCGCACGCGCGCGTTGCGCGCGACCAGCGGTTTGCCGCTCTCCGCGACGATGCGCGTCACGACGGCGTCCGCCTTCGCGATCAGATCGCTCGGCCCGCTTTCTTTGTTCACTTCGGGCTTGTTCGATCGAATGACGTTGATGACATAACGCGTCCCGCTTTTCTCCACGCCTACCCATGCCGCGTCGGGCAGCCTGCGCGCGAGCCGGTGCGCCAGCTCCGTGGCGTCCGGCAGGCGGGGAGACCATTGCAAAGGCCGAATGCCTTCGGCTGCGGCGGCCTTGCGGATCTCCGCTTCGGGAACCGTCTCGTCCGTATGGATTTGAACGTCCCAGACGAGCGTAGACAGCGCGAACAGCGCAGCGACGAACAACAAGAGGCCGCCCGCGAACGTCTTGCGCCGGGACAGGCGGCCGAGCTTGAACGGCAATCCGCGGCGCTCGAGCACGCGCGGGCGGCTGCCTGCAGCGCGAAGCAGCGGGCGCAAAGCGAAAAAATCCGGCACGGACACCCAAAACGACAAGCGCCCTTCCCTGTCGTAGGCGATCCCCCCACAGCTCGATCCGATGCGAGCCGGCCGCGTTCAAAAAGATTCGGGTGTCCCCGCCAACGAGCCTGACGCGGACGCTGCCGCGCACAAAACTTAACCATTGCCCCTTCAACGGCTTCTCCCCCTCTGCAGGCTTGTCCTCCGCTTGGACGCCGGCAACCGCCCTGGCGGCGCCGCGCTCCCGTCTATGCGAAACCCATGCGGCGCTCCGCGCCCCTCGTATGCGCAAGGGCGCAAGGGCGTCGCCGCCGTCGCCAGCGACGTCTAATCGCCCGGATGCAGCAGCACGCCGGTAATTTTCCCTTCGACGAATACTTCCTCGCCGCCGATGAGCCGGATGACCAGATCGCTCCCGACGATCTCCAGCTCGCCGCGGTCCATCGCGAGCCGCAGCCGATCCTGCGAAAAATGAAGCACGCCGCGATGATTTTCCACCGTCAGCTGGAGTCCCGCGATCATCGTGATACGCGGTACGTCCAATACGACGTCCTGCGGCAGATCGAGGACGCGGGCCGTCCATTTGCGCAGCTTGCGTCCGACACGCGGCATGACGCGTCCCCCCTCCCATACGTTCCATCTATATGCGGAAGAAACGCCGAATATGAGAATGGCGGCAACGGCGGCGAGCGCCGCATAAAGAAGCCGCCAAGCCTGACGTGCAGGCTGGCGGCGCATTGGCAAGCGGTATTTGGTTTGCGGGACGCTTCGCTTATCGCGAACCGGCGAATACGCGAGCGGCTAGCGATCCGACGCGGTCCCGCTGTCGAATCCAACTAATTTTTTTTAACGTACGCGCATCCTTCAAAAACTGTTCGGCCTCTCCGTCCTTCACGAATTCCAGCAACGCATAACGAGGCTTGCCCGAGCGCTTCAGCGCGTCGACGTATGCGCGCCACTCCGCTTCTCCGGCCTCCAGCGGCCGATGCATGCGCTGCATATCGTAGTGGAACACATGAACGTTGGACAGCCAGGGCAAAAAGGCGGCCAGCGTCGACAAGTTACTTTGCGGGGAAACCGCAATCCGAGGCTGCCAGTAAAGGCTTACGTTGTCGCTGGCGATCGATCGGATGAGCGAAACGGACGAAGTCTCCGTATCCGCCAGCGTGCCGTCGTGAAATTCGAGCGAAAGTCCGATCCCCCTCCGCTTCGACAGCTCCGCGATGCGCCGGATTTCTTCTGCGATGCTAATGCGCATGGCCTCGTCCGCTTCGGCCGAGCCTACGCTGCCAGCCCAGATTCGGACGTTCGGCGCGCCGAGCGCTTCGGCGGTGTCCAGGACGATATTGAAATCGTCCCCGCCGCCGGCACGATAATAAGAGCCGTAGGAGGGAACCTGCAGCCCGGCCGCTTCCGTCATTGCGCGAACATCTCGGGCGTGCCGCAGCTCGCCGGGAAGTACGTGGACATCCCCTCCCCCATTCGATCCCGTCAAGGCCGGCTTGCGCGGCGAGCGAGACGATATCCTCGGGGGATAGCTTGCGAAAAGTTACGGATACGATGCCGGTGGATAACATACGAGCGACGATCAATCCTTTCGGTTAAGATACGAACGAAGCGCCTGCCAGTCCATTCCAGTATACGCGATACGCGCAAACCCATGCGCAAATCATCTAACGCCTAGACTTCGCCCGAATATCGGCGGCGAGAACAAATCCGCTTGGTTCAGGGCGTCGCTGCATAACGGTAGTCCCATATAGCTAAGAAAGGGCGAAGTCTGCGCTTTTACCCCGAAACTTATTAATTCTGATTAATTGAAAAAGCCGTCCTGCCGGGACATGCCCGATCAAGACGGCTTCGCTTGCTTAAGGCGACCTGCGGTGCGCGCTATCTGCGAAAAGGCTTGCGCGAGCGGGGCGGCCCTGAAATCTCGGCCCAAACCACTGCGCGGGCCAGCTCGCTGCGCTTCGGTCGCGCAGGCCCCGGAGCGTCCTGCGTTTGCGCGGCTGCATAGAGCGGGGATGCGTTCGCGGCCGCATGGTAGGCCGCATCCTCGCGCGCCGCTTGAGCCGCGGACGCCGAGGGCACGCCTTCGCCGCCCGATTCGCCCTCGCCCGCCCAAGGCACGGGCGTCGGCGGGGGGACTGCCCGGGCTGCGGTATACGATCTGCCTGTCGCCTGCCGGCGCGCCGCTTCTATCTTCGGCCGGTTCCGCGCTTCGCGGACGCGCGGGCAGCGTCACGACAGGCGGCGCCCTCCGCTCGGAAGCGGCCGGACCCTCCCGCCGTTCGACAGGCTGCTGCGCCGTCGTCGGCCTTGAAGCCGGCTTTGGCGCCGATGTCGGCCGCATCGGGCGGGGCATTCCGCCGCCCCCCGAAGTCGGGCATGCGCCCCGCGGGGCGGTTGCCCGACTTCGGGGGCGGCTTTTCAAGCGGCGATTTGCGAAAGAGGACGTACAGAACACCCGCAATCACGAACACATAATAAATGTTTCCGAATAGAAAGCGAATGAGTTGCTCCATGGCGATCAGCGCTCCTCGCCGTTGCTAGAACCCGCCTCGCTCTTGCCGATCGAGCCGCGCATTTGCGTATCCGCCTCGAGGTTTTTCAGATTCATATAGTCCATAACGCCCATCTTGCCGCCGCGCAGCGCTTCGGCCATGGCGAGCGGCACATCGGATTCGGACTCGACGACTTTCGCCCGCATCTCGACGACGCGCGCCTTCATCTCTTGCTCCTGCGCGACGGCCATCGCCCGGCGTTCCTCCGCCTTGGCCTGCGCGATGCGCTTGTCGGCTTCCGCCTGCTCCGTCTGAAGATGGGCGCCGATGTTTTTGCCGATGTCGACGTCCATGATGTCGATAGACAGAATCTCGAAGGCGGTGCCGGCGTCAAGGCCCTTCGAAAGTACGGTTCGCGAGATCAGGTCGGGATTTTCGAGAACGACCTTGTGCGTGTCGGCCGAGCCGTTCGTGCTAACGATGCCCTCCCCCGACGCGAGCGATGATCGTCTCCTCGCCCGCGCCGCCGACGAGACGGTCGATGTTCGCGCGCACGGTGACGCGCGCCTTGACCTTCACTTCAATGCCGTCCTTCGCTACGGCCGATACGATCGGCGTCTCGATGACCCGCGGGTTAACGCTCATTTGTACCGCTTGAAGCACGTCGCGTCCGGCCAGGTCGATCGCGGCCGCCCGTTCGAATGGAAGCGGAATATTGGCCCGCTGCGCGGCGATCAGCGCGTTGACGACCCGATCGACGTTGCCCCCTGCGAGAAAGTGGCTCTCAAGTTGATTGATGTTAAGACCGAGCCCCGCCTTGGTCGCCTTGATCATCGGGTTGACGATCCGGCTCGGTACGACGCGGCGAAGCCGCATGGCGACGAGTGTGATGATGCTGATCCTCACGCCCGAGGCAAGCGCGGAAATCCAGAGCATAAACGGGAAAAAGCTGAAAAAAACGGCCAATGCGATAATAATCAAAGCGCCGATAATCAAAAGCTGAACATTCGGGTCCAAATAAATCCCTCCGCATCATAAATTGTAATCTCACTGTTCCTGCTGCACGGCTTTGACCAGGATTCGAGTGCCGTCTACCGAGACGACTTCGATTCGCTGGCCCGCGTTCAAAAATTGCCCGCTCGTTATGACGTCGACGCGTCTGCCGCCGATCTCCGCGACGCCAGACGGTCGCAGCGGCGACAGCGTCACGCCGTCGCTCCCCACGAGCAGCTCGCGATCGTCACCGCTCGGAACGAAGCCCTGCTCCGCGGTGAGACGATCCTGCAGGATGAACCGGTTCCATATTCCTCGCTTGCGAAAGACATAGGCGACGAAGACGACGAGCGCAAGCGCGATCAACAAGGCGTAGCCTAGGGATTCGAATGCATTGCCCGTGTCGTAGGCGGCCGTCACGACGCCGCTGACGATGCCCGCGCCGCCCAACAAACCGAGTATGCCGAAGCTTGGGACGAACATCTCCAGAACGATAAAGACAACGCCAGCTACGAACAGTACGATCGATTCCCGCCCGGCGAAGCCGGCGACCTGCTGCCCGAAAAAGTACAGCCCGAACGACAGCAGTCCTAAAATGCCGGGCACGCCGAAGCCGGGGACGATGAGCTCGATGAGCACGCCGGCAATGCCGACGATAAGGAGCAGCGTCGAGACCGCCGGACTCGTCAGCGCCTGCGAGACGCGCTCGGCCAGGGTCGGATTTTCGTGAATGACCGTGAGCTTGGCTAGTCCTTCGGCTGCGATCGCCTGCTCGGCCGTTTCCGCTTGCCCTTCCGCATAGCCGGCCATCAGGGCTTCGTCGGCGCTTAAGGAAATGATCTCTCCTTTTTGCTTCGTCCGGTTCAAGCCTTTGATCTCGACGACGGCGTTCGGATCCACCATACCGACCGCGATCTGGCCGTCGCGGCCGTTCATCTCGGCCGCAGAACTCATCTGCTTGCTCCAGAAGGAAACGATCTTCGGGCTTTCGACGGCTTCGCCGGCGGCGTTCACCACCATAGCGGCGCCGATCGTGGAGCCGGGCGACATATAGAGGCGATCCGCGTTCAGCGCAATGTACGCGCCTGCCGACGCAGCCTTGCCTTTGACAAACGCCATCGTCGGCACCTTGGCGGAACGGATTCGCTCTCCGATCCGTTCCGCGCTCTCCAAGCTGCCCCCCCGGCGTATCGATCTCCAGCACGGCAAGCGCTGCGCCGGCATCCTCCGCCTCCTTCAACGCCCGATCCAGAAATGAGGCGAGCCCGCGTTCTACCGTCATTTTAACCGGAATGACGTAGACCGAATAGCCTTCGTTCACGGCGGGCGATGCCTTCGTCTCTGCCCCGGCAAAGACTCCGCCCGTCGTCAACGCAAACGTCATCAGCATGAGCGCAGCCAGCGGCCCCAGCAGTCGTGCGAACGTACGTCTTTTTTATTCCTCCATGACGGGTCAAATAGCTTCTCCCCCTCCCTCGGGAAACTCGGGTTGCGGTTTTCATGCCCGCATGATGCAGCCCCGTATGACTTTCAGTACGTTATGTAAGGGCTTTACGTTTCATGAATCCGAAGCGCGACGTCCCTTTCATCATACCCTAAAGCGGACGCAAAGACGCAAAAAGCACTCTCCGCGAGGAGAGTGCCTGTCGTTCTCGAGATAATCATTGCAGTAGTTGTTGGACGATCTGGTTGACGAGCTTGCCGTCCGCGCGTCCCTTCACCTTGGGCATCAAAGCGCCCATCAACTTGCCCATATCGGCTTTGGAAGAAGCACCGGTCTCTTGAATGGTCTGTGTAACGAGAGTCTTGATTTCTTCTTCGCCTAGCTGAGTGGGCAGGTACGCGCTGATGATGTCGATCTCCGACGCTACGGCCGTGGCCAGATCGTCGCGGCCCGCTTTGCCGAATTCCTGGAGGGAATCCTTGCGTTGTTTGACTTCGCGGCTCAGGATCTCGATCACTTCGTTATCCTCGAGCGGGCGGCGCAGCTCAATCTCTTGATTCTTGACCGCCGCACGAACCATGCGAATCGTGGTCAGGCGAAACTTATCCTGCGCCCGCATCGCCTGCTTCATGTCTTCGTTCAAACGGTCCGCGAGGTTCATAATGCGTAATTCCTCCTAGAACTTGCGTTTACGAGCAGCCTCGGACTTCTTCTTCCGCTTAACGCTCGGTTTCTCGTAGTGCTTGCGTTTTTTCAGTTCCGCGAGAACGCCGTCTTTAGCGATCGAACGCTTGAAGCGGCGGAGTGCAGCGTCGAGTGTTTCATTTTTGCGAACTTTCGTTTCGGACACCTGTTTTCCCTCCCTCCGGAACAGACCACAACACACGGTTATCAAACTTCATTATAGGCGAACAGGAAAGGCAGTGTCAACTTTCCCGCAGGCAATTTTGAAAGGAATTATGCTTGCGCCGGACGAGCGTTGAGCGGCCCCAGTTTTTCCCCGCCCATCACGTGAATATGCACGTGGTATACTTCTTGCCCGCTGTCGGGATTGCAGTTGTTGATCAGCCGGTAACCGCTCTCGGCGATGCCCGCTTCCCTGGCGACCCGCTGGGCGGCAAGCATGAGCTTGCCCAGCAGAAGCGCGTCCTCCGGCTCGGCCGCGTCCATCGTCGGAATAGGCTTTTTTGGGAATGACCAGCACATGCACGGGCGCCTGCGGACGGATGTCCTTAAAGGCCAATACATCGTCGTCCTCATACACGATATCGGCCGGAATCTCGCGGTTGATGATCTTGGTAAACAGCGTATCCATAGGTTCAGCCTCCAGCAATAAAGTCGTTCAATCCTATCATACGCTACGCGAATCTGCTCGTCCAATCGCGATAGACGCTTGCGCGCAGCGTTCGAACGGTTTGACCCGACTTTGGCCAAAACATAAAAAAGTGCGCTCCCCCCTGCCGATTTCATACGTTCCGTTGTTCCAAAAAAAAGCCCGCCCGGTAATGGGCAGGCTCCTGCTCGCGAGATTGCGGTCGGGTCGATCCTCAATAATAAGGAAGCAACGACAGCGCGGTCAAAGTGTATAACGGCAACACAAGTCTGCTAAAGCGTCTTGGCCGGAAAGGAAAGGGGCCAGGACCGAATCCTGGGCCGAATCCCGGACCAAATCCGGGGCCGAAGCCAGGTCCGAATCCCGGGCCGAAGCCGGGACCGAACCCCGGACCGAAGCCAGGTCCGAACGCCCTCTGTTCTCCGATCGCGCCCGGCACGGCCAAACCCAACGTATGATCGTCAATATATTCTACGATGCCGTCGTAACAAACGCCGTTCTGATCCTGCACTTCGACGTACCGGTGCATATGCGCCTCGCATAACGCCTTCATATCCGTTCTTAGCATGAACGATGCCTCCCCGTATGGCCGCTGCTTGCTATCAGCATATGCCCATGCGGGCGTTCGGCTACCGGCGGCATGCAAATTATAGCGAGCGCGTTAAACGCGGAAGCGGCCAATCGGTCAAGGCCGTTATAACCGGGTCATTGGATCGAGGCGGCGGAATCGTTCAGTTCGTTGATGAAACGCTGCACGACGGGCACCCAATCGACGCCGGCCTGCATCTGTCTGAACCGGTCGTTGCCGGTCGGCGGCGTATAGTCCTTAAGGATGGCGGCCAGCCTGTCCGCCGAAGTCGCGATCGAGGTCAGCCTGATCCGATCTTCGTCGGTAAGCGCGCCAGCCCTGTTGCCCATCGGCTCCAAAGCTTCGTTGATTTTTTGCAGCGGCATGGAAACGGCCGGGACGGCCGATTCGTCTCCCTGTCCGGTACGAATGCCAGCTTGAACGAGCACGCCCGACGCGCACTCGCCCCCCGGCCAGCTTGAGCATGCCCTGGGCCCTGACGGCCTCCATTCGCGACGTATCGTCGCCCGCTTCAAGCAACCCTGTCGACGCTCGCTTGACGCTGTCTGCATAGATCAAGCAGTAATTGTAGCTGGACGCCAGGCGAATGCCGCGCTCGGTTTTGAGCGTTTGTCCGTCCAGCAGCACCCTGGAGAACAGCACGACGATCAAAAACGTCAACAACGTAATGATAACCAGCAAAACAGGTACGGTATATTTTCTTTTGACCGACATGACTCCATTCCTTTCCAACGAATTCGGAAGGTAATACGGTCCGGCTTCCGGACGGTTGCGGGAAAATTCATGCTAGTAGAGACGCTCCCAATCCCCGCTCGCCACAAAATAAATGTGGCCCTCGTCCACTTTTCTCCCCAGGATGCCCTCGATCGCGCGCGCGTACATCTCCATCTGGAACCTGTGCTTCTCCGCCGCTTCTTTCCAATTCCCGTCGGGCACCGCGTCCGTCTTGTAGTCGACCAGCACCAGCCTGTCGCCGTCGTCGAACAAGCAATCGAGCACGCCCTGGATGAGCGCCGTCTCCCCGGCCAGCTCGTCCGGATTCGCCGATGCATGCGCTTCGGCGGCGGGAATGCCCGCGCTGAAAGGCCACTCTCTCCACAGCCTGCGCGCTCCGCTCATTCGGGCGTACAACGCCGTCCGGCAAAAGCCGGCGATATTGACGCTCCGCACCGCTTCGGCCTGCTCAGGCGTCAGGATCAGCTGCAGGATCAGCCGGTCGAGCAGCGCTTCCACCTCGGCTTCCGCGCTGTCCGGCGCGATGCCGAGCGGAAGATGCTGCATGACCAAGTGCACGGCTGTCCCGCGCTCCGCCGCCGTCATTTGCCTCGCGGACATGAACCTCGGCCTGCGCATGCGATAGGTCCAATAGTCGGAGTCGGGCACGTCCTCCGGATTGAAAGCCGGATGGCGCATCTCCTCGAGATCGGAGGCGTCAAGCGTCTCCTCGCGCATAGGCGGCGCATCCAGCGCCGAAGATCCGTCAACGCCGTCCGCTTCCCCGCCCGCGGTCCTTTCCATTGACAGCTGCAAGGGACCGGCTCGGCCCGCAGACATCGCCGAGCGGGCGGCAAGGCCGTCGAATTCGCGCGCGGACTTCATCGCCGTAATCGACGTCTTTGCCGCCGCGCGCGCGGCCGCTGCATGCGGGTCGGTCCATGAGAGCGCGGCGTAAACCGCCTCTCCGGCAGGTGATGCGGGACCCGGCAGCGGCTCCAGGCGCGCCGCCAGGTTCCAGAGCGGCTCGCCAGCTTCTGCCTCTCTGTCCGGCGTCCTCGGCGCCGTAAGCGCGCGTGCGGGCAATACGCGGCACGACCACGGCGCCGGCCGCCGCTGCGCGTCCGGATCGCCTGCCGCCGCGGCCGGCGGCGCGCCGTCGGCCGACGTGAGGCCGCCGATATCCCACTGCGCGCCCGACAAGATCGAAGCCGGCCCCAGCCAATCCAAATAACGGCCCGCGGCCGCGACGGTATAATCCGAAAGCCGGTCCGTCGCGTCCTCGGCCGAACGGCGCCAGTTCTCCAGATCGCCGGCCGCGTTCTTGGTCGTGCCGACGAGAATGAGCTTTTCCTTGGGCCGTGTCAAGGCGACATAAAGCACGCGCATCTCCTCGGCCAACAGCTCGGCCTTCATGCGCCTGCGGATCGCCAGCTGCGGCAGCGTCGGGTAGGAGACGCGCGTCACCCGCTCGACCATTCGCGGTCCGAAGCCGAGCTTCTTGTGCCGCAGGAACATGCCCGTCAGGTCCTGACGGTTGAATCTGCGCCCGAGTCCCGCCGCGAAGACAACCGGGAACTCGAGTCCCTTGCTCTTGTGGATGGAGACGACGCGGACGACGTCTTCCTGCTCGCCGACCGCCCGCGCCGCGCCAAGATCGCCGCCCGTATCTCGCATCCGGCCCATAAACCGCAAAAACCGAAACAGGCCGCGATAGCTCGAATTGCGCTCGTACTGTCTGGCGCGGTCGATCAGCGCGCGCAGGTTCGCCTGTCGCTGCGCGCCTCCCGGCAGCCCCCCCGACGAAGTCGAAATAACCGGTATCCCGGTAAAGGACGCGGAGCAGTTCGCCGAGCGGCTCCCGCCGGGCGAAGCTCCGCCAGCCCTCGAGCCGGGATACGAAGCCGGCCAGACGTTCCCGCAGTTCGTCGTCCTCGATGCCGGCGGCGGCGGTCCGCACGGCCGACCAGTACGAGCCCGCGCGATCCGCGATCCGCACGGCGGCCAGCTCGTTCGCGCTGAGTCCCACGATTGGCGAGCGAAGCACGCCCGCGAGCGGAATGTCCTGATCCGGATTGTCGATAATGTGAAGCAAAGACAGCACGACGTCCACCTCGACGGCGGCAAAATAGCCGGTCGCGAGATCTGCGTAAGCCGGTATGCCTGCCGCCCGCAGCTCTTCCAGCACGACGGGCGCCAGGGAGGTCGCGGCGCGAAGCAAAATTACGATGTCGCGATAAGCGAGCGGCCGATGCAGGCCGCTTCGGCCGTCGTATACGGCAAACGGCGGCCGTCCCGTCCCGTCCGTGCCCGTCAGCCTGGATATTTCGGCCGCGATGCAGCGCGCCTCCAACTGAGCGCTTTCCAGCTCCTCCTCCTCAATCGCCGCGGCGCCTCCATCCGCGTCGCCGCCGTCCGCTTTTCCGCCGGCGGATTCAGCGCCCGACTCGGCGAACGTCGGGGAGACGCTCGCCTTCGCGCCGTCCGCGCCCGTATCGATGAGCAGCATGTCCACCGAATAGGAGGCCAGCGCTTCCGCCCCAGGCGAACCGGCAGCCGACGCCTCCGGCGGATAGCCTTCGCCGTAGATCAGCTCCGCGCGGCGGTCGTAATCCATTTCGCCGACCGGTTCCCGCATGATCAGCCTGAATACGTGGTTGACCGCGTCCAGCACGCGGCTGCGGCTGCGGAAGTTGCGCGCCAGGTCGATTCGGAGTCCCGCCGCGCCGCCCCCGGACTCTGCGGCAGCCGCGCCGCGCGCCCGATCTCCGTCGGGCTCGTCTTGCCCGGCGGGCTCCGGTCCCCGCGGCGTCCAAATATCGTAGGTCTTGTACTTCGCCAGGAACAATCCCGGCTCGGCCAGGCGGAAGCCGTATATGCTCTGTTTGACGTCGCCGACCATGAACACGTTGCCGGGATCGCTTCGCGCGATCAGCGAGACGATCGCCTCCTGCACCTCGTTCGTATCCTGATACTCGTCAAGCAGAATCTCCCTGAAGCGCTCCCGGTAAGCCAGCGCGGCATCCGACGGCGCGGCCGCTTCCGGCGAAGAGCCGGGCGCCCGCAGAATGCGAAGCGCATAATGCTCCAGGTCGCCGAAATCGAGCAGTCCCTTGCCGCGCTTCGCTTCCTCGTAGCGCCCTGCGAACGCGATGACGAGCTCCGCGATTTCGGCCATTTTCGGCGCGAGGGCGGCGAGCTCCTCCGCGTACTGCGCCGGAGAACGCACGAACCACTCTTCGGCCAGCCTGTTGACCGTCTTTTTCGCCTCGTCCCGCATCTCCTTGACACGTTCCTGCAGTGCCGGATCGTACCCGTCGCCGCGGCAAGCCTTGAGCCGGCCGAAGGCGGCCGAAGCGAACGCCTCCCGCCACTTCGTCCAAGGCTGCCCGGTCACCGCATCGGCCAGCGCCGCCACGAGCGCCGCATCCTCGGCCAGCGTGGACGCATACGGCTCGGGACCTCCCGGCGCCTCGGCCAGTTCCCGCGCGCCGCGCAGCAGTCCCGCCGCGCCGGACAACGACAGCAGGACGTCCGCCTGCATGCTTTTCACCCACGGAGACGAAGCGAGCTCCGCCTCTCCGTCGATGTCGAAGGCCGCGGCCGTGGCCCGCAGCCACGCGTCGGGCCACGGATGGCTGCGCGAGAAATCGTACAGCTCCAGCACGAGTCGATGCAGCGGTTCGTCGCTCCGCTGGCCGCCGTACATGTCCGCCAGAACCGCCAGCGCGCCCTCGTCGCCGAGCGCGAGCTCCCGCTCGTAGCGCTCCTCGAACAGCTCGTCGAGCGTATCCATGCGCAGCAGCTCGGCTTCGGTCTCGTTCGCGATTCTAAAGCCCGGATCGAGCCCGATGAGCGGCGCGTACCGCTGCACCGCTTCCATGCAGAACGAGTGCAGCGTCGTAATCGATGCCCGCGGCAGCAGCGCGAGCTGTCTGCGCAAATGCGCGGCGTCCGGCGTCTGCTCGAGCTTCAGCTCGAGCGCCGTCCGGATCCGCTCCTTCATCTCCGCCGCCGCGGCCTTGGTGAAGGTCGCCACGAGCAGCGCGTCGACGTCGAGCGGGTTGTCCTCGTCCGCGATGCGGGAGATGATCCGTTCGACCAGCACGGCCGTCTTGCCGGAGCCCGCCGCCGCCGCGACGAGCAGATGGCGGCCGTCAGCCGCGATCGCCGCCCACTGCTCCGCGGTCCAGCGGCTGCCTTCCGGCCTTGCGTACGTAGCCGCCAATCCCTCGTCGGGCCGGGCGAAGCCTCCGCCCTTGCGCCGGCCGGCAGCCGCGTCCGCGCCATAGGATGCGTCGTCCTCTCCGGACGGGCCGCCTTCGCCTTCGCCTTTGCCGCCGGGCGTCGCAGGCCGCTCGCGCAAACTCTCGTGCTCGAAGAAGCCTTCCCAATCGAAGGCGAGCTGTTCGTCGTCACCGTCGTTTCGCGATGCGCTCATGTCTCGTCCGCTCCCTCTTCCTCATCGGTCTCGCCAAGCCACTGCCATACCTCGTCCTTGTTCGCCGGCCGGCGAAGCGCATGATGGCGGTTGCCCTCGAGTTGCCCGTCGAACTGGCATACCGGCCTGAACTCGCACACCGTACAGGGGCTCCGCTTGCCCAGCCGATAAGGCGCGATATCGACGTCGCCGTCCACGATGCGCTTGCCGATCTTGGATATGTTGCGCCGCACCGCCTTGCGCAGCGTCTCCCACTGGGCGCCGTCGGCCACCTGGGAGCGGGCGGAAAAGCTGCCGTCCTTCTTGTACTCGACGGGCACGACCGACGACTTGGCGCCGCTGTCGAGCGACTCGTCCATGAGCTGGACCGCCTCTCCGTCGGCCAGCACGAGCCCTTCCATGCGGTATTCCTTGCGGATCGCCTCCTCCGCTCCGGACTCGTCGAGACCGTTGGCCGTATGCAGCAGCGGATTGTGCACGTGAAGATAAAGCACGCCCGCCGGCTTCGCCGGACGCCCGAGCCAATGCGGCGCGTGCGTGACGACGACGTCCAGATAAGTGAGCATTTGCAGCGAAAGGCCGTGCGCCACCTCGTCGAGCCTCAGCTTGACCGCGCTCGATTTGTAGTCGAGAATCCGCAGCAGCGTGCCGTCCTGCGACTCCGCCGCGTCGACCCGGTCGATCCGCCCCGCGACGTCCATCCATCTGCCGTCCCCCAGATACAGGCTGAGCGGCGGCATGATGCCCTGCGGCCCGAAGTCCACTTCAAGGCCGACCGGACGAAAAGCGGACAGCGCGGCGTGCTCCCCCGAGCATCGCGGACGTCTGCGAGACGATGCGGCTGAGCTTGCGCGCCATCGTGCGATGGCGGTTCGAGGAGAGCAGAATCTGCGACTGGACGCGCGGCAGCAGCCGTTCGACGGCCGCGGCGGCTTCGCTGTGCCAAAGCCCGGCCTCCCCCGTCGTCGGGACCGCCCATGAGCAGCTTCTCCGTCGTCTGCCGCAGCGCCGCGTGGAACAGCTGCCCGATATCCGGCGCATCGACCCTGAACATGCGCCGCTCCTTCAAGCGCAGGCCGTGCGCCGCGTAATGTCGGAACGGACAGGCGACGAAGCGCTCCATCCGCGACACGCTGGCCAGCAGCCGCTCGCCGTACAGCAACAGGCTCGTCTGCGGGCGAAGCGGACGCTCCTCGTTGGTGAAGCGCAGCGAGGAGAGCAGGACAGAGAGGCGCGAACGCCAAGGCTCATGCTCCGTCAGCCAACGGTAGGCCGATCGCCAGCCCGGCGACAGCGCGTCCCCCCTGCCGGTGCCTGCGAAGCATGGCCACGGTGTGCGTCAGCGCGCGCCCGGGTCGAACGGCGAACGACAGCTGCGCTTCGTCCGGCGCGCCCGGCTGCGGCTCCGCCGATTCGCCCTGAACCGGAATGCCGGGGAACCAGGCGCGAATGCGGCCGATGAGACTCGACTTGATCAAGCCGGAGCCCTCCTCGTCCGCAAGCGCATAGCTGATCCACAGATGCCGCGAGGGCGCCGTCAACGCCAAATATGCAAGAAACTCCTCGTCGAGCAGCCGACGCCTGGCGTTCGGCGCCAAGCGCAGGCCGGATTCGGCCAGCTTGGTTCGCTCTTCCTCCGAAAGCAGTCCGTCGTCCTTGATCGCCATCGGCAGTACGCCCTCATTCACACCGAGCAAATACAGCACCGATATCCGGTCCGTACGCGTGCGCTCTGGCGTTCCGATGAGGACCCGGTCGAGCGAGGGCGGCACGACGCCGAGCCGGATCGACTCGAGTCCCGCGTCGAGCATACCCGCGAACAGCGCCGTATCGGCGGGCTCGTCGCCCATCAGCTCCACGAGCTGGTCGAGCAGCCCGATCGCGCCGTCCCATAGCTGCCGGTGCATGCGGGCGCGCAGCGGCTCGCCGGCCAGCTCGTCGCTGCGGCTCCACAGCTCCAGCCTGTCCGGCGCTGCCGTCTCCTCCAGCAGCATAAACAACGCCCGGCACAGGTCGGCCTGCGACTTGGCGCGCTTGATGCGCCGCTCCAGCGTTCGCAGCGGCGACAGCAAAGCGTCGCGCGTCGACCGGATCGCCAGCATGGACGGACTGCCTTCGCGCGATCCGTCCTCGTCCGCCTCCTCGGCGTCCAGATCGCGTCCGGACAGCGCGTACCAGCTGCGGTCGTCGTGCCAGCGCCAGCCGTCGATGCCCGCCGCGAGCACGTAGTTCTCGAGCGCGTCGACCGCGTCCCGCGGCACGCTGTCGTTCGGCGGGTGGAGCAGGTCGGTCTTCGCGCAGCGGAAAAACGCCTCGTAACGCCATCCGCCGATCACGCATTCCAGCGCCGAACGGATGAACTCGACGAGCGGATGGTGCGAAGCCTGAGCCTTGCCGTCAATAAAATAAGGAATGCCGTAGTCGTCCAAAACGGAAGCCAGCAGGTCGCCGTAGTCCGCGAGATTGCGGGCGAACACGGTCATGTCCCGCCAGCGCGCGCGGCCCTCGCGGACGCGTCGCAGCATGTCCCTGGCCGCGGCTTCGGCTTCGGCCCTGCGGCTGGCGGACTCGTGGACGGACAGCCCGCAGTTCGGGTGCGCGGGCTGCAGCATCGCCTCGCCGCCGGACCATCGCCCGCGGCCGTCCATCGCCCGCTCAAGATGGCCCAGCATCGGGCAGTCCGCAAAGCGCGGCAGCACCTCGGGCGCCAGCACGACCGGCGGCTCCAGCTCGGCGCCGGCCGCTTCGGCGATTCTGCACAAGCGCGCGGACGTATCCGCGGTCTGATAGAACAAGTCGAGCTCGTCCGGCGCTTCCCCCCGCGCCGTACGGGCGATCCAGGCAGAGCGAGGCGGAAACGCGGACGCAGCGGCGGAGCAGCTCTTCTACGACGGCGTATTCCGTCGGCGTGAACCCGTGGAAGCCGTCAAGCCAAATCTCCGCCCCTTCGAGCAGCGCGGACGAACGCGCCCCGCGTATCAGGAACCCGAGCGCATCCTCGCCGTCCAGATAATGACCGTCCAGCTCGCGCTCGACGTCCTCGTATAACAGCGAGAGATCGTGCAGCTTGTCCGACAGCAGGCCCTCGGCAGCCGCCTGCGCCCTGCCGTCCCGCTCCGCCCCCCCCGGTCGAAGCCGCACCGGCCGCTAGCGGGACCGATCGCAGCGCGTCCGGGCTCGTGCCGTATCGCTTCCACTCGGTCAACTGCTCGCCGATCCGCTCGGCCAGCCCGGCGCCGCCGGTTCCGCTGCGGTACAGCTTCAGCTCGCCCTGCCTGCGCACGAGCGCTTTGTGGACCAGCATCGACTTGCCGTTGTCTCCGATCGGTACAACGGCCGAGCCGCCCGACTCCTGCATGACGCGGAACGCGAGCCGCCTGAAGCTCGACACCTGCAGTCGCATGAATCCCCGCGCCCCTGGCGACGAAGCAAACGCGTATTCGGTCTGAAACGTCGCTTGCTCGGGTACGATCAGCAGAAGCGGCGGCCCCGCCGGCTCCCTGGCGATCCGCTCTGCGATCTCGGTCTTGATCAGATGCGACTTGCCGCTGCCCGAGCGTCCCGCGATCAATCTCAGTTTCATGGCCTGCCCCCCCGTTTCCCCAATCGTTTTCGTACGATCTTCCGTGCGCGCTGCGATTCTAGCGATCATTGTACCACACCTGATCACACGCGCACAGACGTTCGCACCGAACTAAAAGAACCGCCCGCACCGCGATCAGGCGGAACGGACGGCCGACGATTATGCGATCACAGCGCTTTGCGGCTTCTGACTTCGAATATGCCGAACTTCAGGTAATGGCCTTCTTCGACCCCCACCAGCTGCGGATGATCGCGTCCGGCCCCGTTCCAGACGATGCGCCGGAGCACCTTGCCCGCGTCCCGCGCCGCTTCGAGCAGGGTCTCCATGAACAGCTCCGGCCGGACGTGGTAAGAGCAGCTCGCCGTGACCAGGTACCCGCCTTCGTTGATCAGCTTCATCGCCTGCAGGTTGATGTCCTTGTAGCCGCGGATCGCGCCCGGCACGGCGCGCTTCGTCTTGGCGAACGCAGGCGGATCGAGAATGATGACGTCCCACGTGCGCCCCTGCTTGCCCAGCGGTTTGGAGGTGTCCACTTTGGCCGCAGGCTTGACGCCGTTGGCGCCGCCTTCCGCGCCGGCTCTCGCCGCGCGCTCTTCGCGTCCCTTGACCTGCTCGCGCAAATATTCGAACGCGTCGGCGACGACGAATTCGACGCGGTCCTCGAACCCGTTGTCCGCCACGTTCGTTCTGGCGGTGTCGATGCCGTGCTCCGAAATGTCGAGACAGGTAACGCGCTTGGCGCCGTACTTGCACGCATGAAGCGTGAAGCTGCCGGTATGCGCGAAGCACTCCAGCACGGTGGCGCCGTCCCAGTAAGGGAACGTGACGACGCTCCCGTTGGCGTTGATCGGCACGGGCCTGACGCCTTCTTCCGTAGCCCGCTCCTCGAGGGAGATGCCGCTTCGTTTGCCCCAGCCGCTCATGAGCGGCGCGATCGCCGCGCGGTTTTCCCGCTGATCGAAGAAGTAGCCGGTTTTTTGGCCGCCTTCGATATCGACTTGGACGGTCAGTCCGTTTTCCAAGATCCGCAAATAACGCGGGCATTCGCCGTAGAGGACGCCCGTGCGCTCCTCGAGCCCTTCGAGCGTACGGACGCCGACGTCGCTTCGTTCGTAGACCCCTCTTGGCGCGAACACGCGCACGAGCGCGGACAGCCAGGCGTCGCGCGCCTGGTCCATGCCGAGCGTCAGCACCTGCACGACGAGCACACCGTCGAACCGGTCGACGACGAGCCCCGGCAGGAAGTCGGCTTCGCCGAATACGAGCCTGCACGAATCGTCGTCCGGCACGAATCGCCTTCGGTAGTCCTGACACGCGCGGAAACGCGCTTCGAAGAACGCTTCGTCCATCGCGTCCAGCGGCCCGTAAGCCACGATCCGGATCGCGATCTGCGAAGCCGGGTTCCAGTAGCCGGTCGCCAAAAATTGCCCGCGGTGATCTCGCACCTCCAGAAGTCCGCCCGGCCCGGGCTCGCCTTCGACGCGTTCGATCTCATTCGCGAAAATCCAAGGGTGCCCCAGCTCCAACCTGGGGCGGCGCGAGCGGGTCAGCACGGCAAATGGCTTGTTGTCGGTCGGCATGCGCTCAGTCCTTTCTCTATCATGTCTCTTGCGATCGCCGCATACGATTGAATCGAGACGGGACAAGTCGGTCCCTTCCGTCCTTCGGTTCTGCCGTTCGCGGCTATGTAATCCTTAAAGGAGAATCGGTCCCATGACGCTATATTTGATCTCGCTGTCGGTGGTCGGCCTCGCGCTGCTGCTCTCGGGCATGAAGGTGATGGAGGCCGCGCTCGCAAGCTGGGCAGGCGACCGCATGGCGCTCGCCGTCGCGCGCTCGACGTCGACGCCGCTCCGGGGGTTCGCCCTCGGCACCGCTTCGAGCGCGCTGCTGCAAAGCGGCACCGCCGTCACGCTGCTCACGATCAGCCTCGTCAACAGCGGCATCCTCCCGTTCGCGCGCTGCTTCGGCATCCTACTCGGCACCAACGTCGGCACCTGCCTGACGACGGAACTCATGAGCCTGGAGCTTCATCGCTACGGCTTGCCTCTGTTGGGCGCGGGCACCGCCCTGTGGCTGTTGTCCCTCATGTCCGGCGAGTGGCGCGCGCTGCCGCCGATGCCTCGCCGTATCCACGACGCCTGCCGCTTCGGCGGAGCGGTGCTCGCCGGCTTCGCCCTGCTGCTCGCCGGCTTCGCGCTGCTCCGTACGATGGGACCGCTGCTCCAACGGCAAGGCACGTTCGCGCATCTGATGGACATGGCTGCGCAGCAGCCTGCGCTCGGCGTGCTCGGCGGCGCCGTGCTCACCGCCCTCATCCACTCGGGCGCCGCGGTCGTCGGCATGTCCATGGGCTTCGTATCCGCTGACGCCATGAGCCCGGACACAGCCGTCGCGATCGTGCTCGGCGCCAATGTCGGCACCTGCGCGACCGGGCTGCTCGTCTCGCTCGGCGGCAGCCGCGGCGGCAAGCTCGTCGCGCTGTCGCAGATCGCGCTGAACGTCGGCGGCGTGCTGCTGTTTTACCCGCTGCGGCACGAGCTGCTCGCCGCCGCAGCCTACGTCGCGCCGGGCAATGCCGCGGCCCAGATCGCGCATGCGCAGACGATCTTTAACGTCGCCTGCTCGCTGCTGGCGCTGCCGCTCGCCTATCTGATCAAGCCGCCGGCCAAGCCGGTTGCGCCCGGCGCCGCGGCTTAAACGGCAGCGCGAGCCCCGCGCGCCGCGTCAGTACGCGCCGGCCGCCGCCGGGTCGCCGCCGACGATCTCGATGCCCGAGCTCGTGCCGATGCGGCTCGCCCCGGCGAGCAGCATCGCTTCGGCCGTGGCGGCGTCGCGGACGCCGCCCGACGCCTTCACGCCGAGATGCCCCGACACGGACGAACGCATGAGCCGGATGTCCGCCTCCGTCGCCTTGCCCGGGCCGAAGCCCGTCGACGTCTTGACGTAGTCCGCGCCCGCCGCTTCGGAGAGACGGCATGCCTCGCGCTTCAGCTCGTCCGTCAGCGCGCCGGTCTCCAGGATGACCTTGACGAGCGCGCCGCCCTGCACGGCCCGTACGACGGAAGCGATGTCGCGCTGAACCGAATCGAAGTCCCGGTCGAGCAGCTTGCCGATCGACAACACCATGTCGATCTCGGAGGCGCCGTCCTCGACGGCCGCCGCCGCCTCGAACGCCTTGGCGCGCGTCGCGGCAGCGCCGAGCGGGAAGCCGACGACGGCGCATACTTTGACGTTCGTCCCGCCGAGACGTTCGCGGCTCAGCCGCACCCATCGGCCGTTCACGCACACGCTGTAAAACTGATAGGCGAGCGCTTCCTGGCACAGCTGTTCGATGTCGGCAGTTTGCGCCTCCGCCTTCAGCAGCGTATGGTCGATGAACGTAGCGATCGACCGGCCAGGCGTCCAGATCGGGAAGCGGCCCGCCGCGACGACATGGCCGTCCTGGGGCTCGAAGCCGAGCTGGCGCAGCGCTTCGCGCAGCACCTCGTCGTTGTTGTCGTATCCGCCGCTGCGCTGCAGCCGCCAGCTGTCCTCCGGCGAATACCACGCAACGCCTTTAATCTCCTCGACCTGCGCCTGCAGCGTGCCCTCGCTCGCTTCGACGAGATAATAATGCACTTCCTTCTGCACCGTCGCCCTGTCCGCCGATTCGTACTGGTAGCGGATGACGGAGAGCGGCGAACGAATGTCCCCGCGAATCCCCGTCTCCTCCATGATTTCCCTCAGCGCCGTCTGTTCGACGGTCTCGCCCGGCTCCATCTTGCCTTTGGCCAGCGTCGTCTTGCCGAAGCGGTCCTCGATCATTTGAATCTCGATCTTGCCGCCGCTCTGGCGGTATACGACGCCGCCTGCCGATATCTCCAACATGCCGTTATCCTCCTAATTAAGCCTGCATGGCAGGCATAAGCCCTGCCGCCGGCGCCTCGAGCAGCTCGCCCTTGCATTCGTTCGCGCCGCCTTCGACGATCCTTACCCGGCACAGCTTGCCGACAAGGGACGGATCGCCTTTAAATACGACGTTCAAATAATTATCCGAGTGGCCGCTCATCAACCCGCTGCCCGCCGGCCCCTTTTCGCCGCGCTCCGGTATGATCTCCAGCACTTCTCCGACCCATCGCTTCGCGTATTCGGCCTGCATCCGCTCGGACAGCTCGATCAGCTGCTGGACGCGCCCGTGCTTCACGTCGTCTTCAACCTGATCGTCCATGCGCGCGGCGGGCGTGCCCGTCCGTTTGGAATACGGAAATACATGCATCTCCGCGAAGCCGATCTCCTCCATAAAGCGGTAGCCGCGCTCGTAATGCGCGTCCGTCTCGCCCGGGAACCCGACGATGACGTCGGTCGTGATCGCCACGCCCGGCATCGCCGCCTTGATGCGCCGTATCTTGTCCGCGAATTCGGCCGTCGTATATTTGCGCCGCATGCGCTTCAGCACCTCGTCGTCGCCCGCCTGCAGCGGGATGTGAAGATGCCTGCACATTTTTTAGAGCCGTTCAGCACCTCGATCATGGCGTCGTCGATCTGGCTCGCTTCGATCGAGCTGATGCGGATCCGTTCGAGCCCATCCACCTGGTCCAGATCGCGCAGCAGGTCGGCAAGCCGGTAATTCTCGAGATCGTCGCCGTAGCCGCCCGTATGGATACCCGTCAGCACGATCTCCTTGTAGCCCGAAGCGACCAGCTGCCGCGCCTGGGCGAGCACGCTCTCGGGGCTGCGGCTGCGCGACAGGCCGCGCGACCAGGGGATGATGCAGAAGGTGCAAAAGTTGTTGCAGCCCTCCTGAATCTTGAGAAAGGCGCGGGTATGATCGGCGAAATCGGGCACGTCGAGCTCTTCGAACTCGCGTGTCTTCATAATGTTGCGCACCGCGTTGACCGGCCTGCGCTCGGCCTGGATATCCGCGACGTACGTCATCAGCTTGTCCCGGTCCTGCGTGCCGACGACGAGATCGACGCCTTCGATCGCGAGAATCTCGGCGGGCGACGTCTGCGCGTAGCAGCCCGTCACCGCGATGACGGCGTCCGGGTTGCGGCGCACCGCGCGCCGGATGATTTGCCGGCTTTTCTTGTCGCCGGTGTTGGTCACCGTGCACGTATTGATGACGTATACGTCCGCCGCGCGCGACTCGAAGTCCACCTGTTCATAACCTTCTTTTTTAAAAAGCTGCCACATCGCTTCCGTATCGTAGAAGTTGACCTTGCAGCCGAGCGTATAAAATGCCACCTTAGACATGGCGAGCTTCCCCCATCTCTCCGGATTCGTATCCGATCGCGGCCAGCGCCACGAGCGCCGCCGTCTCCGTTCGCAAAATGCGCTTGCCAAGCCCGACGCAGACCGCGCCCGCGGCCTCCGCCTGCCTGGCTTCGTCTTCGTCGAAGCCGCCTTCCGGGCCCACGACGACGAGCAGGCTCGGCCGCGATGCCGCTCCGGCATCCTCGCGCAGCCGCCCCGCGAACGCTTCAAGTTCGGGCTTCAGTCCGGCGCCTCTGCGTCCTTCTTCCTCATAACAAAGCAACACGCGGTCGTAGGCCCCGAACCGGGCGAGCAGCGCCTTCCAGGACGCGACCTCCCCGATGTCGGGCACGATGCCGCGATGCGCCTGCTCGGCGGCTTCCTTCGCGATCTTGCGCCAGCGGTCGAGCCGCTTCGCCTCCTTGCGCGCGTCGTACTGAACGACGGTACGCTTCGAGATGAACGGCAAAAACGCGGATGCGCCCGCTTCGGTCCCCTTCTGAATGACCGTCTCGAGCTTGTCGCCCTTGGGCAGGCTCTGGGCGACCTCGACGCGCCAAGACATCTCCGCCTCGGACGCGCGCGCGCGCAAGACGCGCGCTTCGACGCGTCCGCCCTCTATGTTCACGATCTCGGCCAGACACTCCCGGCCGGACCCGTCGCAGGCGATGAACTCGTCGCCGGCCTTCGCCCGCATGACGGTTGACAGATGCCGGGCATCCTCCCCCAGCAGCACGACGGCATCGCCGTCGATCTGGCCGGGATCGATAAAGTAACGCTGCATTCGCTTGAAGCCTCCACGATCGATTCAAGTTCCACCGTCCATCATACCGCGAATCGCGTTCAGGCGCTAGCTTCGGGGCTTTAGCAGACGGCCGAACGGCGCAAAAAAGGCCTCCGGGACGAACCCCGAAGGCGTATCAGGACAAGACTTGTTCCGCAAGCTGGCTTATGCAAAACCGTAAAAAGGCGTCGTGATATGAAGCAGCTTCGCGATCCACAATGTCGCATGGCGAATGATCGGATCGCCCAGCGAAAACAGCGGCGTGAGCGTCACGGCCTTCAGCGGCGGCAGGAATACGAAAAGCAGGAACAAGAACATCCCCCACTGCTCGAACTGCATCATCTTAAGCCGCAGCCTAAGCGGCGCGAACTCTTCGACGATCCGGTAGCCGTCAAGCGGCGGCAGCGGGATCAGGTTAAACAAAAACAGCATGACGTTGATCGGTACAAAATAACGAAAAAAAGTCCAGACGGTCTCCTGCGTCGCGAATTGACCGAGCGCGCCAAGCTTGACGAGCAGGAGATAAATAAACAAACCGACGAAGGCCAGCAGCAGGTTGCTGATCGGACCCGCGGCCGTAACCGCGATGCTCATCAGCCGCGGACGCTTGAACCGGCTTCGCCGGACCGGCACCGGCTTCGCCCAGCCGAAGCCGGCCACGAGCAGGAACAGGATGCCGAACAGATCCAGGTGCGCCATCGGATTGAGCGTGACGCGCCCTTGCTCGTAGGCGGTCGGATCGCCGAACTTGTATGCCGTCCAGGCGTGCGCGAACTCGTGCACGGTGAACGCGACGAGCATCGTCAGCAGGACGAACGGCAGCTCGTTCAGCGGAAACCAAAAAAAGCTCATTCGTCCTCACCCTTCGGTTTGCCGCATACGAACGCGATCCAGTCGTCCTGACGCACGCGATCGACGATCTCGAAGCCGGCCGCCAGCAGCCCGGCTTCGACGTCCTCTTCCTTGTTCTTGTAGATGCCGCTCGCGATATAGATACCGCCCGGCTTCAGCACGTCGAATACGTCCGCGATAAAAAAGCAGGATGATCTCCGCTAAAATATTCGCTACGACGAGATCGACGGGCGGCACGACGCTCGAAGCGCCCGCGTCGCCCGCGGCTGTCTCGCCGGCGCGCAGCACGCCGAGCAGGTCGCTGAGCCGCACCTCGATGTCGTCCTGGAGTCCGTTCAGCTTCACGTTCTCCGTCGCGCTGGACACCGCCACCGGATCCAGGTCGAGCGCGAGCACCCGCGAGGCGCCCAGCTTCATGGCGCCGATCGCGAGAATGCCGGAGCCGGTGCCGACGTCGATGACGGTGTCGCCCGCGTTGATCGCGCCTTCGAGCGTGCGCAGGCAGAGCGCCGTCGTCGGATGCGTCCCGGTGCCGAACGCCATCCCCGGGTCCAGCTCGATGATGAGTTCGTCCTCGCGCGGCGTATATTCCTCCCAGGTCGGCTTGATCGTGAGACGCTCGGATACCGGCAGCGGCTTGAAGTACTTTTTCCACGCGTGCGCCCAGTCGTCCTCGTTCACTTCTCGTGTCTGCACGGTAAAGTCGCCGGCGTCGTAACCGAACTCCGGCAAGCCGCGCAGCAGCTCGGACAGCTCGGCGACCAGCGTTTCTCCGAAGATATCTTCCGGAAAATAACCCGCGATGACGGCCAGGCCTGCCGGAATGTCGTTCAGCGGCTTGTCGTACCATTGCCCCAGCGACGTGTCTCTCGGCTTATCCTCCGACCACGATTCTTCTATGGATACGCCGCCCGCGCCCAGTTCATGCATGTAGTGCGCGACCATTTCCTGCGCTTGCTCGTTTGCCACGATCGTAATTTCATACCAACGCAATTCCGTATCCCCCCTAAACGACTCGTCGTTAGCCCCCATTATACAACTAGCTTTAAATGGCAAGCAAAGCGCCCGCCGTACGACTTGCTAGACGATTTTCACCAGACTGTAGTTTTTCTTGCCTTTGCGGATAATGACGAACTTGCCGCCGATCGCGTGATTCGCGCCCACTTCCAGCTCCAGATCGCTGACGCGCTCGCCGTTCAAGTAGATCGCGCCCTTGGTAATGTCCTCGCGCGCCTGCCGCTTGGAAGGCTCGATCCCGAGCTCCACCAGCCAATCGACGATATTTTTCGCTTCCGCCGTCGTCTCGAAGGTCGGCATTTCCTTGAAGCCCTGCTCGATCTCGTCGGCGGTCAGCGCCTTGATATCTCCGCTGAACAGCGCGGCCGTGATGCGCTTGGCTTGGTCGAGCAGCTCGTCTCCGTGGACGAACCGCGTCATTTCCTCGGCCAGCGTCTTTTGCGCTTCGCGCTTGTGCGGCTCGGTCTGCACCTTATCCGCCAGCTCGTCGATTCGTTCCTTGGACAGGAACGTGAAGTATTTCAAGTATTTGACGACGTCGCGGTCGTCGGTGTTGGCCCAGAACTGGTAAAACTCGTACGGCGTCGTCTTGTTCGGGTCGAGCCATACCGCGCCGCCCGCCGTTTTGCCGAATTTCGTACCGTCGGCCTTCAGCATGAGCGGGATCGTAAGTCCGAACGCCTTCGCCTCCGAACCTTCCTTTTTGCGAATCAAATCGAGACCGCTCGTGATGTTGCCCCACTGATCGGAGCCCCCGATCTGAAGCTGAACGTCCTCTTCTTGGTACAGGTGAAGAAAATCGAGCGACTGCAAAATCTGGTACGAAAATTCGGTGAAGGAGATGCCGCCGTCGAGCCGGCTCGCCACGACGTCCTTGGCCAGCATCGCGTTAATGCTGAAGTTTTTGCCGTAGTCGCGCAAAAATTCGATGACGTTGATCTTGTGCGTCCAATCGTAATTGTTGACGATGCGCATCGGCGCTTGGTTCGTGTCTTCCGTCAGAAACAGCTTGGTGAGCTGCGCCGCCAGCGATTCTACGTTCGCCTGAATCTGTTCCAGCGTCTGCAGCGAGCGCTCGGTCGTACGCCCGCTCGGATCGCCGATCGTGCCGGTCGCGCCTCCGATCAGAATGACCGGACGGTGGCCGGCCAGTTGGAACCGCTTCAGCACCATGAACGGAATCAAATGCCCGATATGCATGCTGTCTCCCGTCGGATCGACGCCGCAGTACAGCGAGACCGCCTTCTGGCCCGTCAGTTCGCGAAGGCCTTCCGCATCCGTCTGTTGATTGATCGCGTCGCGCCATTCGAGTTCGTCGATAATGTTCATGCTCATTTCTTCCCGCTCCCCTTGAGTGAAAATAAAAAATCGCCCCTTGTCTACGTAGACATAGGGACGATTGGAACACCGCGTTACCACCCAAATTGCACCGACGGACGCCGCGCGGACGCGCGCCGTGGATGCCGCTCTCGGCGAGATATCGATCGCCACGCCGCCCGGCATTACCCGGGTTACTCCGGAACGTAATTCGCTGGCCAGCGTGTGTACCGGGTCTCATCGACCCCCGGCTCTCTGAGACAGGGACGAGGCAGCTACTGATTCCTTCACCGTAAATACGCATATGAGTTACAGACAGTTTATTGATATTAACGGGCAATGTCAACCTCGAACGCTAAGTTCGACGGTTATGCGAGCGTGCCGCCCGTATCCTGGATGACGCGGCGCGCCTGCTCGACGGATTCGCCAGGCATATCCGCCGTCAGATGGATCGCGGCCGCCTTCGATGCCGCCGGGCTGTATTCCGCCGCGCCCGTGCCGAGCTCCTCCGCTGCCTCGAGCTCCGCGCCGCCGTACAGCATCGCGCTGGCGACGCCGCTAGCGATCGCATCGTTGCGCGTCGCCATCGAACCGAAGTCCGCGCCGGCAGCCGCGCTCTCCATGCGAAAGCGGTCTCCGCGCAGGGCCGTCAGCTTGCGAACGGCGGCTTCCGCGTCCTCCTGCGAGTCGAAGCTCGCCTCAAGCGTCGTCTTGTCCACGTCCGCTCACGTCCCTTCGTATTGCTGTGCGCGGCGGTCGGCTTCCTCCGAGCGCGCCAGCGCTTCCAGGTCGTCCGCGTCGGCGCGGTCCGCCGCGAACGCGACGTCTTCGGCTTTTGCGACGGGTAACTGCTCGTTGCTCTCGTTCCGCTTGCCCATCGATGTCGATCCTCCCGTAATGGCGAATAAAATGCATGCAGTCGACGTTTAGGATGCGCGAACGGAGGCGGCTTATGCATCGGAAAGCGGATTCGACGCGTGTCGGCCGGTCACAAAACATTCATGATCCTGCCGGGTCACAGGCTATGATGAATATCTCATCGTAGCCTTTTTTTAGTGATTTCTAAGATACTGAAGTTGACCAGGTCAAGTTCGTGGTTTTTTGCGGTGGATCTTACCCCGAACACAAAACTGAATGGACAACCTTCGAAGCACAGGCTATTGGACTGCGAGTCCGGATAAAAAATTTTCACGTTTCAGGTTGTCTTCCTGGTTTTCATGATGGAAAGGAGCGCATGGGTATGCTTGAAGCCATTCTAGAGCGTTGTGCTGGACTGGACGTGCACCAGGAATCCGTCGTCGCTTGTGTGCTGTCCGGTCCGCTTGACCAAAAGCCCAAGTGCGAAATTCGCACGTTTGGCACGATGACCGACGAACTGCTGGCCCTTGGCGAGTGGCTGTCGGAACAAGGTTGTAGTCAGGTCGCCATGGAAAGTACCGGCGTGTACTGGAAGCCCGTTTGGAACGTGCTGGAATCCTTCGATTTCGATCTGCTGCTTGCCAATGCACATCATATCAAGAATCTACCCGGCCGTAAGACCGACATCAAGGATGCTGAATGGATTGCCAAGCTGCTTCGCTGCGGTTTGATCGAGAACAGCTTCGTCCCCCCCGGTCGATATTCGCGAATTGCGTGATCTGACACGATACCGCAAGAAGTTGGTCCAGGAAGCGACAGCGGAGAAAAACCGCATTCACAAGCTGCTGCAGGATGCCAATGTGAAGCTGACCTCGCACATGTCCGACATCTTCGGCGTTTCCGGCCGCCTGTTGCTCCAGAAGATTGTGGATCACGAGGTCATCACGATGGATTTTCTGGAGACGCACATGAAGGGTGCGCTAAGGCATAAATCTCCCAAGCTGCTTCAATCGCTTAACAGCCGCCTTCGCGCTCACCATCGCAGCATGATCCGTATGTCCTGGGAGCATTTGCAATACATCGAGTCCTCCATCGCTCAGATGGAAACGCATATTCGCAACTACACCAAAGACAAAGAGGAGAGCTTCAACCTGCTGCTGACCGTACCGGGAATCAACGAAAACGCGGCGGCCGTGATCTTGGCCGAAATCGGAACGGACATGAGTCAATTCAAAAGCGACCACAGTCTGGCAGCTTGGGCAGGTATGAGCCCGGGCAATCACGAGAGTGCGGGTAAAAAAAACGGCAGCGGGCAAGGTCCGGAAACAGTCAACTAAAAGCGATCCTTTGCGAATGTGCTTGGGCGGCCTCGATGACACGAAATACAAGGCTTTCTGCCCGTTATTGGTCGTGGGTAAAACGACTGGGCAAGAAGAAAGCGTTGGTTGCGCTGGGCCATACTTTGCTTCGAATCGTCTATCACCTCCTGCTTCATCGCCGTCCGTATCAGGAGTTGGGACCCGATTACCTGGATCGGCATCGCGCTGAACGTCAGCTTCGCAAGCAGTCTCAAATGATTAAACAGCTTGAAGAAAGCGGCTTTTCCGTCACCAAATTGGCTTAATGAATACTGACTCTACAACCCCCTAAGAACTTCCAAATCGGCAGTTCTATTTTTGCATGCGCGTCGAAGGCAGTACGTGCATGGCGATATTCATAAAAAAAAGACGCCCCTCCTGCGGAGGGGCGCCGGTACGTATATATCAATCGCCTAAAATCGCTTTTTTCATGCGCTCGAAAATGGATTTGTGCTGCTCGTGGGTCGCCTCGCCGGTCGTCGACCCCAACTCCCGCAGCAGCTCCCGCTGCGCGTCGTTCAGGTTGGTCGGCGTGACGACCGTCACTTTGACGTGCTGGTCGCCTTGCCCGTAGCCCCGCAGTTTCGGCACGCCTTTGCCTTTGAGGCGGAAATACGTGCCGGTCTGCGTGCCCGCCGGAATCTTGAGCTTGACCTTCTCGGTCAGCGTCGGAATCTCGATCTCGTCGCCGAGCGCCGCCTGCGCGAACGTCAGCGGAACCTCGCAGTAAATATCGTCGCCGTCGCGCTCGAAAAAGTCGTGCGCCTTCACGCGCAGGACGACATACAGGTCGCCCGCAGGTCCGCCCCGCGTCCCGCCTTCGCCCTCGCCGCTTACGCGAAGCTGCGATCCGTCGTCCACGCCCGCCGGAATTTTAACGTGAATTTTGCGCTGTTTTTTCACCTGGCCGCTGCCGGAACAAACTTTGCAGCGGTCCTTGATAATCTTGCCGCGCCCGCCGCAGGTCGAACACGTTCTGCGGTTGACGATGCGTCCGAAAGGCGTATTCTGCGCGACTTCCTGCTGCCCGGTGCCGCGGCAGGTCGGACAGTTGTCGACCTTGGAGCCCGGCTCGGCGCCGCTGCCGTGACAGTGGTCGCAGCTCTCGGTGCGCGGGATCGTGATGTCGAGCTCCTTGCCGAAGACGGCTTCCTTGAACTCGATCGTCATCGTATACTGCAGGTCATTGCCGCGCTGCGGCGCATTGGGGTCGCGCCGGCCGCCGCCGCCGCCGAAAAACATATCGAAAATGTCGCCGAAGCCGCCGCCGAAGTCGCCCTGTCCGCCGCCCATGCCCGCCATCGGGTCTTCATGGCCGAACTGGTCGTAGCGGGCGCGCTTCTGATCGTCGCTCAGCGTATCGTACGCTTCCTTGACTTCCTTGAACTTGGCCTCCGCGTCGGCCGCCTTGTTCACGTCCGGGTGATACTTGCGGGCGAGGCCGCGGTAAGCCTTTTTGATCTCGTCCGCGGATGCGCCCTTGCCGACGCCGAGCACCTCATAAAAATCCCTTTTGTCCGCCACTATTCAACCTCCATCTCCATGACAAAGTCAAAGCGGGTTCCGCCGCGCGCCGTAAAGGCAGCGCCGGGCGGAACCGGCTTTGACTACTCGCTGCCGCCGGCAGCCGGCTATCTATGCTTTATTTCTTGTCTTCGTCCACGACTTCGTAATCGGCATCGACCACGTTGTCCTTCTTCGCGGAAGAGGAACCTGCGTCGGCGCCGCCGGCTTCGCCTTGCGCGGCTTGGGCTTCTTGCGCCGCTTGCTCGTAAACCTTGACGGACAGCTGCTGCACGATGCCGGACAGCTCGTCGGAAGCGGCTTTGATCTCGTCGAGATTGTCGCTCTCGAGCGCCTTCTTGACCTTTTCCTTCGCCGCTTCGACGTTCGCGGTCTCGGAGGCGTCGACCTTGTCGCCGAGATCCTTGACGGCCTTGTCGGCCGCATAGATCAGTTGGTCCGCGCCGTTCTTCGCTTCGATCAGCTCGCGGCGCTTGCTGTCTTCTTCGGCGTGCAGCTCGGCTTCCTTCTGCATGCGCTCGATCTCTTCCTTGGAGAGACCGCCCGAAGACGTGATCGTGATCTTCTGGCTCTTGCCCGTGCCCTTGTCGAGCGCGGAGACGTTCACGATGCCGTTGGCGTCGATGTCGAACGTGACTTCGATCTGCGGCACGCCGCGCGGTGCCAGCGGAATGTCGGTCAGGTTGAAGCGGCCGAGCGTCTTGTTGTCCTTCGCCATGGCGCGTTCGCCTTGAAGCACGTGGATCTCGACCTGCGTCTGGTTGTCCGCGAAGGTGGAGAACACTTGGGACTTGCTCGTCGGGATCGTCGTGTTGCGGTCGATCATCTTCGTCAGGACGCCGCCCGCGGTCTCGATGCCGAGCGACAGCGGGGTGACGTCGAGCAGTACGACGTCCTTGACGTCGCCCGTCAGGACGCCCGCTTGGACCGCGGCGCCGAGCGCGACGACTTCGTCCGGGTTAACGCCCTTGTGCGGCTCTTTGCCGGTCAGGCGCTTGATCGCTTCCTGAACGGCCGGGATCCGCGTAGAACCGCCGACCAGCACGATCTTGTCGATCTGCGAAGCGGACAGCCCCGCATCGGACATCGCCTGGCGCGTCGGTCCCATCGTGCGCTCGACCAGCGAGGACGTGATCTCGTCGAACTTGGCGCGCGTCAGATTCATCTCCAAGTGCTGCGGCACGCCGTCGACGACGGTGATGAACGGCAAGGAGATCGTCGTTTGCAGGACGCCGGACAGCTCCTTTTTCGCCTTCTCGGCCGCGTCCTTCAGACGTTGAACGGCCGATTTGTCCTTAAGCAGATCGATGCCCTGCTCCTTCTTGAATTCGGCCGACAGCCATTCCATGATCGCTTGGTCGAAGTCGTCGCCGCCCAGGTGGTTGTCGCCGCTCGTCGCCTTGACTTCGAAGAAGCCGGAGCCGAGCTCGAGGATCGAGACGTCGAACGTACCGCCGCCGAGGTCGAAGACGAGGATCGTTTGATCTTCGGCTTTTTCGAGGCCGTAAGCGAGCGCCGCCGCGGTCGGTTCGTTGACGATGCGCAGCACTTCGAGGCCCGCGATGGCGCCGGCGTCCTTCGTCGCTTGACGCTGGCTGTCGTTAAAGTAGGCAGGAACGGTGATGACGGCTTGCGATACCGTTTGGCCCAGATACGCTTCCGCGTCGGCCTTCAGCTTTTGCAAAATGATCGCGGAGATCTCCTGCGGCGAGTAATCCTTGCCGTCGATCGACTCCTTGTGGTTAGAGCCCATGTGACGCTTGATCGAGATGACGGTGCGGTCGGGATTGGTGATCGCCTGACGCTTCGCCGTATCGCCGACGATGCGCTCTCCGTCCTTCTTGAAGCCGACGACGGAAGGGGTGGTGCGGTTGCCTTCCGGATTCGGGATGACGACGGCTTCGCCGCCCTCCATGACCGCTACGCAAGAGTTGGTGGTACCCAGGTCGATGCCGATGACTTTGCTCATGATTCAAGTCCTCCAGTCGTAAAATGCGTGAATTTGAAATTCGGTTAAGTAAAAATTACCCGCTGACCTTGACCATCGCGGGACGGATGACCTTGTCGCTCAGCCAGTAGCCCGGTTGGACGACCTCGACGACGATGCCTTCTTCGTATTCGTCCGATTCCACCTGCATGATCGCCTGGTGAAGCTCGGGATCGAACGGCTGGCCGACCGGCTCCATCGCCTTCAGCCCTTCGGCCTCAAGCACCTGCCAAAGCTGGCGGTTGATCATGTCGATGCCCTTGACGAACGAGTCGCTCTCGGCGCCCTCGGACGACGTCTGCAGCGCGCGGCCGAAGTTGTCCAGCACGGGAAGCAGGTTCGTCACGAGCTTGACCGAAGCGTACTTCTGAAGGTCCGCCGTCTCCTTGAGCGTGCGGCGCCGATAGTTGTCGAAGTCGGCCTGCACGCGAAGCTGGCGCTGATAAGCCTCTTCGGCTTGGCGCTTCAACTCGTCGAAACGGTCGTCCTCCGGCGCGGCCGAAGCTTGTTCGGCTTGCTCCGCTTGCGCTCCGGGCGTCTCTTCCGTCTCCGGCGCGGCTTGTTCGGACACGTCAAGGTTAGGCTCTTGCTTCAAATCCTGTTCCATGGCTCGGCTCCTTCCTCATCGGAATCATTTTGCGCGTTCGCGCGTTATTTGTACAATCGGGTGTAAAGACGGGTCAAATCTCCGGACAAATAATCCAGCAGGCCAATGACCTTGCCGTACTCCATGCGCGTCGGCCCCAATATGCCGATCGTGCCGAGCAAATGACCGTCCGCGGAGATCGTCGCCGTCACGAGACTGCATTGGTTGATCGCTTCTACGCCGTTTTCCGTCCCTATGCGTACCTGTATCCCTTCGGACAACGACTGAAACAACTGCATCAGGCGCGGCGTCTCCTCGAGCACGTCCAGGATGCCTTTGACCTTGTCGACGTCCTTGAACTCCGGCTGCGTCAAAATGTTGGTCGCGCCGCTCAAGAACACTTTGGGCTCGGTCTCTTCCTTCAGCGTGTCCTCAAGCAGGGACAGAATATGCTCGCAATGGTCGATATAACTGCGAAGCTCGTTGGCCACTTCGGTATAAAGCACCGTCTTCACCTTGTAAAAGGGAACGCCGGTCAGCTTGTCGTTAAGCAGGCCCGCAATTCTGCGCATATCGTCCATGCTCACGCCCTCGGGCAGCGTGATGGTCCGGTGCTCGACATGCCCCGTGTTGGCGACGACGATCGCGACCGCCGTCGTCTCGGTCAGCGGCAGCAGCTGGAAATGCTTGAGACTCGTATGGAACGAGTCCGGTCCGAGTACGATCGACGTATAATTGGTCAGCTGCGACACGATCGACGCGGCATGACTGACGGCGCCCTCCCAGTGGTTCATCTTCTCCGCGACAAGGCCCCGCAGACGCTTCACGTCCTGCTCCTTCACCCCGCCGAGCCGGATCAGATGGTCCACGTAATAACGATATCCCTTAATGGAAGGGATGCGGCCGGCCGACGTATGCGGCTGCTCGAGCAATCCGAGCTCTTCGAGATCGGCCATATCGTTGCGGATGGTGGCGGGGCTGAACGACACGTCGCTGCGCTTGGAGATGCTGCGCGATCCGACGGGCTCCGCGGAGCGGATGTAGTCGTCTACAATGGCGCTTAATATCATACGTTGACGCTCGCTGAGCATGAATCGTTCCCCCCTCCTCGCCGTCGTTAGCACTCAACGATCATGAGTGCTAATCACTATTACAAAAATACCAAACCGCGCCTGCCGTGTCAAGACGGCCGCAGCGGTTTGGCATCGTTTAAAATGAACGCTATTTTTATCGCGTCTATTCGATAATCCGCACGACCGCGATCTCGTCGCAGTTGTTGCGCTTGGTGCAGTGAACGCAGTCCGTCCACACTTTTTCGGGAAAAATCTCTTTGTCGACGACGCTGAAGCCGTTTTTCAAAAAAAAACTTCACTTCGTAAGTAAGCGCCATGACCTTCGGTATATTCATGCGGCGGGCTTCGTCGATCAGCGCGTCGACGATGCGCGAGCCGATGCCCATGCCTTTGTAGCCTTCGCTCATCCCGAGCGAGCGGATCTCGACCAGATCGGAGCCCAGACGAAACAACGAACCGCAGCCGATCAGCTTGCCGGCGTCCTCGACGACGACGAAGGAATCGATATGGCGCAGCAGGGCTTCTCTCGATCGGGGCAGCATGATTCCCTTTTCCGCATATCCCTGAATCAATTCGAACAGCGCTTCTACGTCTTCCGGCTTCGCCTTGCGGCTCAAGATCGTCGTGTTCATGGTCTCCCTGCTTTCCTTCCGCGCCGACGGCGCCCGTTAATAAGATGATGTGAATAAATATACATGATAACGAATGAATTCTCAACATCATTTTTCTCAGGGGCTGGTCGTCGCATGACGGATTTGCAAATAATGATTGACACTCTGATTATTACCCATTCATAATAACGATCATTAAGTCGTATTTTAAAATACCACTACATAAGAAGGCGGAGGTTCCATGATCGAAAAGCTAAAACGGCTCGGACTGTCCGAGCTGGAAGCGCGCTGTTATGTGACGCTTCACGAGGAAGCGGCCCTTTCCGGCTATGAAGTCGCCAAACGCGTCTCGGTATCGCGAACCAACGTCTATGCGGCGCTGCGGTCGCTGGTGGACAAAGGCGTATGCAGAGCCGCGGACGGCGATCCGGTCATGTACGCGGCCGTGCCGGTCGGCCAGGTCATCCGCATGCTCCGCTCCGAATTCGACGAGATCGCGGACGTGCTCGTCAAAGCGCTCAAACCGAAACCCGCGGCGGCTTCCTTCTATAATTGGTCCGGCGAAGCCGGCATCCGCTTGTCGCTGAGACGAATGATCGCGAGCGCGGAACGTTCGATCGTCGTCGACATCTGGAGCGAAGACTTCGCCGAGTTCGAGCCGCTGCTGCTCGAAGCCGAGGCGAGGGGCGTCGTCGTCGTGGCGATCACGCTGGGCCAGGTCCGCTCGAAGCTGAAGCGCGTGCGCACGCACAAGCGGATGGAGATGTGGCTGCCGCGGGACGCGCGCGACTATTACGTGCTATGCGACTGGAAAGAAGGCTTTATCGGCAGCTTCGGCGCCGCAGGCAAGTCGACCGCGCTCGAGACGAACCACCCCGCCGTCGCGCATGTGCTCAAGCAGGCGTTCCAGCACGACGTCATGATGATGGACATCGAACGGGACTTCGGCCCCGAGCTCGAACGCGCCTACGGCGGCGATTACGAGAAGCTGCTCGAACGCTATCGCGAACAATACGGACTCGATTGAAGCTCAAAAGGAGAGAAGCTCGCTCATGAAAACCGCAGTCGCGCGCACGCTGCCCGTCAGCGCTACCGTGTTTCCGATCCTTTATATGATCAGCACGGTCCATCTGCTCAACGATTCGATGCAATCGACCGTTACCGCGCTGTTCCCCGTGCTCCGGGAGTCGCAGCATCTCAGTTACGGACAAATCGGCCTTATCGCTTTTATGATGAACATTACCGCGTCGTTGTTGCAGCCGCTCATCGGCTGGTTCGCGGATAAGAAGCCGCGTCCTTTCATCTTGCCGCTCGGCGTCTGCTTCACGCTGCTCGGCGTCGTCATGCTGGCGCTCGCGCCGAACTTCGCGACGATCTTGTTGTCCGTCACGGCCATCGGCATCGGCTCCGCCGCTTTCCATCCCGAGTCTTCGCGCGTCGCCTACCTCGCGGCGGGCAACAATCGCGGCCTGGCGCAGTCTATCTTCCAGGTCGGCGGCAATATCGGCAGCGCGCTCGGTCCCGTCATGACGGCCACCATCTTCATTCCGCTCGGGCAAAAGGGGGGTTCTGTTGTTCATCGTCGCAGCCGTGGCCGGCATCGCGCTGCAGACGCTGGTCGCGCGCTGGTACGCCTCGGTCGGCGCGGCGCCCAAGCCGAAAAAGACGGCGCAGACGGACCGCGCCACGATCAAGCTTACCGCAGGCAAGGTACGCATGTCCGTCGGCATTTTGATCCTGCTCGTATTTTCCAAGCACGTCTACCTGTCCAGCTTCACAAGCTTCTACTCGCTTTATTTGATCGACGACTTCGGCGTCGGCAAACAAGCGGCGCAGTGGTATCTCTTCGCGTTTCTCGTCGCCTCCGCGGCCGGCACCTTCATCGGCGGTCCGCTCGCCGACCGGTTCGGCAGACGCAACATCATCTGGCTCTCCATCCTGGGCACCGCGCCCTTCTCGATCGCGCTGCCCTATGCCGACCCGCTTTGGTCCGCGGTATTGTGCGTTTGCGCCGGGTTCGTGCTGTCCTCCGCCTTCTCGATCATCGTCGTCTATGCGCAGGAGCTGCTGCCTGGCAAGATCGGCCTCGTGTCCGGCCTGTTTTTCGGCCTCGCCTTCGGTCTTGGCGGACTCGGCTCCGCCTTGCTGGGCGAGATCGCCGACCACACCAGCATAGCGACGGTCATGCATATTTGTGCCTATCTGCCGCTGCTCGGCATATTCACGCTGCTGCTGCCGAAGGATGCGGAGCTGCGCGGGCGCTGAGCTGTTGAAAATGCAAGAGCCCTTGCGCGCAGCGCAAGGGCTCTTCTTGTATTCATATCCTAGCTCGGCGCCGTCAATCGCTCCAGCTCTGCCAAATACGCAAACGCATCCTCATCACGTGCACCGCACATCTCTGCGGAAGCTTGAAGCTGTCCGCAGACGGCGGGCCGTTCGGGAAGACCGAATATCGAACAACGATTGTCTTTGGTGAGCTGCACGCAGCGCACGCCCGCCGGCTTGCCGTCCGGCATCCCGGGGATCGGCGAAGAGATGGAGACGACGATGCAGCACGCGCCGCAGCCTGGCCTGCATTCCAAACCGATCCCCTCCCCCCTCTAAAACTGATCGACCCGCGACTCCGCTCGCCATACCGCCCCAAGTTGCAAGGTTTTTCCCGGCTAACTCCGCCTCGGCTGCCCCGCCGTCCCGCTCTCTCAAGCGATAAATGCGCCGAACACCTCGTTGCCCAGCGGCACGCCGGCTTCGCTGAGCCGGTAGCCATCGTTCTCCGGCGTTCGTTCGAGCAGCCCCTGCGCCAGCAGTTTGTCCAGCGTCGGTCCGAATATCGCCTCCAAGCGCGCCCCGCCGAATTGAAGCGCGAAGTCGGCTTCCCGCACGCCGGCCCGCAGCCGCAGTCCGACCATCATAAAATCCTCCATCGCTTCCCGCGCGGACACGGCGTTGCGCTCAAGCCGCGGCAGGCCCGCCAGCGCGGCGTCGATATAAGGCTGCACGCCTTTTATATTGAGATGCCGCTCGCCGAGCGCATAGCCGTGCGCCCCCCGCGCCGAGCCCGTAATAAGGCTCGTTGTGCCAATACGCCGAGTTGTGGCGGCTCTCGAAGCCGGTTCGCGCGAAGTTGCTGATCTCGTAATGGCCGTAGCCCGCTTCGGTCAGCCGACGGCGTAAATGCGCGAACATTTCGACCTCGACGTCTTCCTCCGGCAGCGGCAGCTCGCCGCGTTCGTACAGACGGTGGAACAGGGTGTTCTCTTCCACCTTCAGACTGTACAGCGAGTAATGCGGCAGATCCAGCTCGAGCGCCCGCTCCACGCTGTCGGCCAACTGCTGCAGCGTCTGGCGGGGCAGACCGAACATCAGGTCGATCGACAAATTCGTAAAACCCGCAGCCTTGGCGTTCGCGATGCTGTTCACGACGTCGTCCGCCTCGTGGATGCGGCCGATCGCGGCGAGCAGCGCATTGTCGAATGTCTGCGCGCCGAAGCTGATCCGGTTGACGCCGCCAGCGCGCATCGCCGCGAGCTTGTCCGGGTCGGTCGTGCCCGGATTCGCTTCCATCGTGAATTCGGCTCCCGCCGCGATCGGAAAATGGCGGGTAACCGACTCGAGAAAACGCGTCATCTGGACGGGATTCAGCACGGTGGGCGTACCGCCGCCGACGAACACCTTGCCGATCGTCTGCGGCGGAAGCGCCTTGACCGTGTTCTCCATTTCCCGCTCCAGCGCGTCCAGATAGGCGTCGATCGGCTGACCGGCGGCCACGTAGGAATTGAAGTCGCAGTAATAGCATTTGTTCGTGCAAAACGGAATGTGTATATAAAGCGCCCGTGGCGTCCACGCATGAAGCGCGGGGGCCGTCGCGGTTGAATCCATCGGTCATGCTCCTTTCGAATGCGGCGAACATGCTCAGGCGAGCGATGCGCATAGGAAGCAAAAGCTCCCCCGGGACGCCAGTCCTTCGGAGAGCTTGCCGCAAGCTTTAATCTGTCAAATGTCGCTTGGCGCGGACGAGAGCGTCGATCATCTCCTGGAGTTCCTCCGCCCTCTCGACGTACAGGGATACGTACCGTTCGCGGTAGCCCGTGCTGGACAGCTCGATGTGCACATGTCCTTTGGCCGGGTCCGCGCTGATCAGCAATTGTTCGCCTGCGTAGATCGGCACGATCGCCATGATGCCGCGCCTCCGTTCTTCCTATGAGACTAGTCGTCCAGCTTCAGCACCGCCATGAACGCTTCCTGCGGCACCTCGACGTTGCCGACCTGCTTCATGCGCTTCTTGCCTTCCTTTTGCTTCTCGAGCAGCTTGCGCTTCCGCGAGATGTCGCCGCCGTAGCACTTGGCCAGGACGTTTTTGCGCATCGCCTTGATCGTCTCGCGGGAGACGATCTTCTGACCGACCGCCGCCTGGATCGGCACCTCGAACATCTGACGCGGGATCAGATCCTTCAGCTTCTCGCAAATGACGCGTCCGCGCTGATAGGCGCGGTCCCTGTGCACGATAAAGGAGAGCGCGTCCACCTGCTCGCCGTTCAGCAAGATGTCCATCTTGACGAGGTTCGACTGGCGGTAGCCGGTCAGCTCGTAATCGAAGCTGGCATAGCCCTTGGTGCTGGACTTGAGCTGGTCGAAAAAGTCGTAGACGATCTCGGCGAGCGGGATGTCGTACTTCAGCGTGACGCGGTTGGCATCGAGGTACTGCATGTCGATAAATTCGCCGCGCTTGCCCTGGCACAGCTCCATAATCGCGCCGACGTAGTCCTTGGGTACGATGATCGACGCCTTGACGTAAGGCTCTTCGACGAAGTCGAGTTTGCCCGCCTCCGGATATTCCGAAGGGTTCGAGATGTCGATCTGCGCGCCGCTGGTCAGCGTGACCTTGTATACGACGCTGGGCGCCGTCGTAATGAGCGGAATGTTGAACTCGCGCTCGATCCGCTCCTGGATGATCTCCATATGCAGCATCCCGAGGAAGCCGCAGCGGAAGCCGAAGCCGAGCGCCTGCGACGTCTCCGGCTCGAAGCGCAGCGACGCGTCGTTCAGCTCGAGCTTCTCGAGCGCGTCGCGCAAGTCGTTGTAGTCGGACGACTCGATCGGGTACAAGCCGCAGAACACCATCGGATTGATTCCGCGGTAGCCCGGGAGCGCTTCGGCGGTCGGACGCTTCGCGTTCGTGATCGTATCGCCTACGCGCGTGTCCTTGACGTTCTTGATCGAAGCCGTCACGAAGCCGACGTCGCCCGGTCCGAGCTCGTCCACGATCGTCGAGCGCGGCATGAACGTGCCGACCTCGACGACGTCGAACGTCGCGCCGGTCGCCATGAACTTGATCGGCGTGCCCGCGCGCAGCTTGCCGTCGATGACGCGGATGTAGCAAATGACGCCCTTGTACGCATCGTAATAGGAGTCGAAAATGAGCGCCTTGAGCGGCGCTTCGGGATCGCCCTGCGGCGCGGGCACCTTGTGCACGACCTGCTCGAGAATCTCCTTGATCCCGATCCCGTTCTTCGCTGACGCGAGCACCGCTTCGCTGGCGTCGAGGCCGATGACGTCCTCGACCTCCTGCTTGACGCGTTCGGGCTCCGCGCTCGGCAGGTCGATCTTGTTGATGACGGGGAGAATCTCCAGATTGTTGTCCAGCGCCAGATAAACGTTCGCCAGCGTCTGGGCTTCGATCCCCTGCGCGGCGTCGACGATCAGCAGCGCGCCTTCGCAGGCGGCGAGACTCCGCGACACTTCGTACGTGAAGTCGACGTGTCCGGGCGTATCGATCAGGTGCAGCGTGTAAATCTCGCCGTCGTCGGCCTTATACTTGAGACGGACGGCCTGCAGCTTGATCGTGATGCCGCGCTCGCGCTCGAGGTCCATCGAGTCGAGCACCTGGTCCTGCATCTCGCGCGCGGTCAGCGTGCCCGTATATTCCAAAATGCGGTCGGCCAGCGTGGACTTGCCGTGGTCGATATGCGCAATGATGCAAAAATTGCGAATATGGCTTTGCTTGTGTTGGATGTCTGCCATCTTCTTTGTCCTTACCTCCACCGATACATGCCGTTGTCCGGCTATCCCATCTATTATATCAGCAGGGCCCTGGAGCGGCAATCGCGACGTCCGGCGATCTTGAACGGGACGAAAACGGCGCATGTCCCTCCCGTCTGCGAAGGTCGACATGCACCGCAATTTTCGAAGCTTATTCCGTTATCGCGAAACGATCCGATTCGCCGGCGCCGATCAAAACGTTGCTCAGCGCGCCAAGCTTCTCGATCCGAATCTCCACCTTGTCGCCGGCCTTCAAGTAAACCTGGCGTTCCTCCGGATACCCCATGACTACGCCTTCGGGCGTTCCCGTCAGAATGACGTCGCCAGGCTGCAGCGTCATATGCCGGCTGACGTAGCTGACGATCGTCTTGCAGTCGAAAATCATGTCGCACGTGTTCGAGCTCTGCCGCCGCTCGCCGTTCACGTAGCTCTGGATCTCCAGCTTATTCGGGTCGCCGACCTCGTCCGCGGTCACGAGCCAGGGCCCGAGCGGACAGAATCCGTCGAGGCTTTTTCCGAGCATCCATTGGGAGGTGCGCAGCTGCAAATCGCGCGCCGACAAGTCGTTCGCCGCGCAATAGCCGAATACGAAGTCGAGGGCGTCGTCCTCGCTCACGTTAAAGGCGGTTTTTCCGATGACGATCGCAAGCTCCGCTTCGTAGTCCATCTTGGAGGTTACCTCGGGGACGCGGACAGCGGCGCCGTGAGCGGTAAGCGCGTTGGCGAATTTATTGAAAAGAATGGGGAAGGCGGGGATCGCCGAATTCGTTTCCTCCGCGTGCTTTTTGTAGTTCAAGCCGACGCAGACGATCTTCCCGGGCTTAGCGACGCAAGGCGCCAAACGCGTATGTTCGGGATCGAGCGCGGAAGCTCGTACGAGCGTCTCGTCGCGAAGCGCTTCTCCGATGCGGTCGGCGAGCGCCGCAAACGCTGCGTCGTCCAAAGCGATCAGCTCGTCCGTCGATCGAACGGACTGCGCCGTATTCGCTTCGGCCGTCAACCGCTCCGCGTCCAGCAAGCGATCGTTTTCGACTACGCCCAGTCTGAGCTTCCCGTCATCGTCCCAGTAGTTTGCCAGCTTCAACGTTCATTCCTTCCTTCTTTCTTTAATTTAAGGCTGCAGCAAAATCTTGGCGATCGACCCCGGACCGCCGATCAGCGTCTCGAAGCATTCGCCGCCCTGCTCGAGCGGGCGCTGCATCGTCCAAGGCAGCAGATCGACCTTGCCCTCGGCGATCCAATGCAGCGCTTGCTCGAAATCCTGCGGATCGTAAGCAAAAGCGCCCAACAGCTTCAGTTCCTCGCGAATGATCGTATTGACGGGCAGCGTGCTGTCGGCCTCGTGCAGTCCGGTAAGACCGATCCGCGCCCCTCTGCGCGCCGAGGCGATGCACCGCAGCCGCGTCGCCTGCAGGCCGACGGCATCGACCGCCGCATCGAAGCCCTCGGCAGGCTTCAGCCGCTCGATCTCGGCGTCGCCGTTCGCGGGAATGCCGCCCAGCTCGGCGGCGATTCGCAGCCGGTCGGCGTTCAGGTCGGCCACGACGACTTCGCGCACGCCGAGCAGCCGGGCCGCCGCGACCGCGAACAAGCCGATCGGTCCGGCCCCCATCACAAGCAGCCGGTCTTCGGGCTTCAGCGCGATCAGCCGGCACAGATGGACCGCGCACGCCAGCGGCTCGGCCATCGCCGCCAGATCGAAGGACAACGCGTCCGGAATGGCATATACGTTCGATTCGGACACGACGGCATATTCGGCGAACGCGCCGGGCAAGTGCGCGCCGAGCAGCTTGCGGTCCGGACACAGCTGCGCTTCGCCGCTCAGGCAATCCCGGCACTTGCCGCAGGTCTGAAGCGGATTGACCGCCACGCGGTCGCCGGGTTTAAAGCGCGACGCGCCTTTCCCCGTCCCGGCGACCGTCCCCCGCGAATTCATGCCCCATGACAAGCGGAGGCTTGCGCAGCGAGTTATGCCCAAGGTAGCCGCTCAGCTCGGAGCCGCAGATGCCGACCCGCTCGATCTTGACCAGTACTTCTCCAGCCGCCGGCTCCGGCACCGGAATCGTCCTCATGTTCATCAGTCGCGGTCCTTCGTAGACCAGCGCCCGCATCGTCTGCGTCATGCGCTTATTCCTCCTATCGGACTCTGTAGCGGTTCAACACCTGCTCGTCGATCTCGATGCCGAGTCCGGGTCTGTCCGTCGGCACGGTAACATAGCCGTCCTTGAACGCGATCTCGCGGCTTACGAGGTCGCGGGCGAGCGGCGAGTTCGATACGGTGTATTCGATCATGAAGCCGTTCGGAATCGCGGCAGCGAAGTGCGTGCTCGCCGCGACGAGAATGCCCGTCTTGAACGCATGGGGCACGACCTTCTTGTGCCGGTCGTAGGCCAGATAAGCGATGCGCTTGCCTTCGGTCAGGCCGCCGACGCGGGCAAGGTCGGGCTGAATGATATCGAGATGGCCCTCGTCCAGCAGCCGCTGGAACGCCATCCGTCCGCTCTCCTGCTCCCCGCCCGCGATCGAGATGCGGCTGCGGTCCGCAAGCGCGCGGTAGCCGGCGATGTCGTTCGAGTGCACGGGCTCCTCCAGCCAGTAGACGCCGTATCGCTCGTACACCTCCGCCATGCGCAGCGCGCCCTTCAGATCCCAGGCGAGTCCCGCGTCGATCATGACGTCGACGTCGTCCCCGACGGCTTCGCGGATCGCCTTGATCTGCGCTTCGTCGAACTTGGCGTCCCGTCCGATCGGCCCCCAGCCGAACTTCATCGCCTTATAGCCCAGCTTGGCGTACTGCTCGGCCATGGCCGCGGCTTCCGCGATCGTCTCGGGCATTAGGGCGCTTGCATAGGCCTTGAGCTTGCGGTTGAATACGCCGCCCATCATCTCGCACACCGGACGGTTCATCGTCTTGCCCAAAATGTCCCACAGCGCGATATCCACGCCGCTGATCGCGTGCAGCGCGGGACCGGTGCGGCCGAAGTAGATCGTGCCGCGGTACATTTTGTCCCACAAGCGCTCGATCTCGATCGGATTTTCGCCGATCAGCAGGGTACGCAGACCCGTCGCGATCGAATGCGAGGCGGGCGCCTCGACGACGGCCTTGGCGACCAGCGGAGAAGAGTCGACCTCGCCGACGCCCACGATGCCTTCGTCCGTATGAATGCGGATGACGAGCGTATCCTGCGTGCCGTCGCACTGCGCGGCGTCCAGATCGGGTATGCTCAAATAAATCGCTTCGACTTCGGTAATTTTCATATGACCAGCTCCTCTTCTATCGTTAGCTTCCCAGCAGATCCTCGCGCAACGGCGTGAACGCTTCAAGCACCAGCGAATCTTCCAGCGCTTCGACCGAATGAGAGACGCCGCCCGGAACGACGACCTGCTCCCCGGCCGCGACGACGATCTCGACGCCGTCCAGCAGCATCCGGATTTTGCCCGATACGACATAGCCCAGCTGCTCATGCGGATGCGCGTGCTCCGGTCCGATGCCGCCCTTCTTAAATTCGATCGCCATGCTCATCAGCCGCTCTCCCGGCGGAAATACTTTGCGGCGGATGAGCGGATTGATCTGTTGCCACTCGTCGATCGGCATAACGCCCCTACCTTTCTAAAACGTAATCGACAATCCCCCCGTCGACGGGCACGATTGCGCCCTGAACATACGAGGCCGCATCCGAAGCGAGAAACGCGATCACCGCCGCCACTTCCTCGGATTGGCCGGGGCGCGCCAGCGGTATCTTGCGTTCCCCTACGTAATAACGCTTGAACCACTCGGTCTCCAATTCGTTCTCCCCGCCGACGACCGACAAGCCGGTATCGATAAAGCCCGGCGCCACGCCGTTCACCCGGATGCCGTGCGGCGACAGCTCCGCCGCGGTGCATCGCGTCATCTGATCGAGCGCGCCCTTGGCCGAATTGTAATGGCTCGACCGGTTCAAGGCGCGGACGCCGTTGATCGAGGAGACGTTGACGATGACGCCGCCTCCCTGCTCCTTCATCTTGAGCGCGGCTTCGCGCGTGCACCAATAGGTCCCGTTCACGATCGTGTCGAACACCGCTCGCCAGCGGTCCGTCGTCTCTTGCAAAAAATCGCTCTCGTAAAACATCGCCGCGTTGTTGATCAGCACGTCGATGCGTCCCGCATGCGTCATCGTGCGTTCGATCAAGTGCCGGACGGCTTCTTCGCTGCCGATGTCGGTCCGGACAAAAAGCGGCCTCCCGCCCATAGTCGCGAGCTCAGCCAGGGCTGTCGCCCCGCGACCTTCGTCCCGGCCCGCGATGACAACGTCCGCCCCTTCCGATGCAAGCAGCTTGGCCGTGGCGAATCCGATGCCGGTCGCGCCGCCGGTGACGATCGCCGTCTTTCCTTTGAATCGGCTCATTATCGCCTCTCCTTTCGTCAGCTCGAAATGCGCGACAGGCTCAAGGCAGCAGCGTGCCCACGATGTTGCGCGGATAGGCCTTGGCGCGGATAAAACCTTCCGCGTAACGTACGCCGCACTGGATGCCGCGGTACCGCGAGGTTACCTCGACCATTTCCATCGCATTGGAGCCGTATTGATCCTGCAGCCAGTCGCCGACCTGGCTTTCGTGCGCGGCGAGCATTCGTTTTTTCGTATCGATGTAGTCCGTGATGTCCACGTATTCGTCGGGCTGGAACCCGATGCCGGCCATGCTGTCTACGAAATAAACGATCGGAATCTTCTTCAGCACGGGACTTGCGGTCACGATATTCGGGACGGTCGTCATAATGGCGACGTCGTTGGCAATCCGGCCGGTCAGCGTATGGTCCGGGTTGTACAGGTCGTCCGGCCAATGCGTCAGCACGACCTCCGCCCCGCTGGCCCGCATCGCCTCGATAAAATCCAGACGCGTCTTTTCGGTATCGAAAAGGAACTCGTCCGGGTAACCCAGCCAAATCAGGTCCGCGCCGATCAAATCCGCCGCGGCCTTCGCTTCCTGCCGGCGCGTCTCGGCGATCTCCGGCTTGGACAACGTCGGCGAACCGACTTCGCCGTTGGTCGAGATCGCGATCGTCACTTTGTCGCCGCGCGCCGCATACTTCGCCAGCGTGCCGCCGCACAGTATCTCGGCGTCGTCCGGATGCGCGCAAATGGCCAATACGTTCATCTCCGTTTTCCTCCTCGTATGCGATTAAAGGTGATGAGCCCATCTTAAATGCGGAATTGGTAGATTGTCAACAATCGATCATCGTCAATTGATCGTTGAATTTAATGTTGCGCTGAACTATACTTGGGGCATCGCGAATCGAACGTAGAACTAAACCATGCTGGGAGTCTTCGCCATGAACCCCTATCAATTTAAAAGCCAGGAAAACCTGTCGCTGCGGCAGCGCGTGTTCGCCGATATCCGGGACGCGATCGTGCGCGGCCACCTGAAGCCGGGCGACAAGCTGCGGGAGCTCGATATCTCGAAGCAAATGAACGTCAGCCGCGGTCCGCTTCGCGAGGCGCTTCGGGATCTGGAGGCGCTCGGTCTCGTCGTGAGCGCCCCTTACCGGGAGACTGCGGTCGCGGACGTACGCAAGGAAGAGGTCGTGGGGCTGCTGATTCCGGTAAGGCTGCAGCTGGAGTTGTTCGTGCTGAAGCAGACCCGGGGCAAATGGGACGAAGCGTTTTTTGCGGCGCTTGAGGAGATCGTGGCAGAAATGAAGCGTGCCGCGGCGGACAACGACTTGTTCGCGCTGATCGAAGCCGACATTCGCTTCCACGAGCAGGTGTTGTCGCTCGACGATTCGACCCATACCCAGCAAATCTGGCTTGGCATCGTGAACCGGCTGCGCCTGCACTTCATTAAAAATACCGGCGCGTTCGGAGACCTCGGCCGCGTGCCTGCCGAACATGCGGCGCTGCTGTCCGCGCTGCGGGACGAGAGCGACGAACGGATCGAGGCACTTTGGACCCGTCATATCCGGGACGAAGACTGCCTGCTTTGCTTTGACGAAAAGACGGATTAAGGGGAGATACGGATGACCGAAACGCGAGAAGCGCATCTGAAGCAATTGGGCGAGCCATACGTTAAGCTGACCGGCGAAGAAGGCGGAACGCTGCTCGTCCTCGTGCGCGGCGGACGCGTGCACGATATGTCCGTGACTGGCGGACAAGCGGGCGCGTCCTTCTGGACGAATCCTGCGGCGCTTGAGGCAGGCGGCTGGAATACGGGCGGGGACCGCACCTGGGTCAGCCCCGAGATCGAATACTTTACGGACAGCGCAGGCAGCTACGCGATTCCGCCGCAGCTCGATCCGGGTCGGTGGACGCTGGTCTCGTCTACCGGCAGCGAAGCGCTTGTGCGGATGACCTGCGAGCTGCCCTACCGCGCCTCTGCCGCCCGAATCCGGTTGGACCTGGAAAAACGGTTCGCGGCGCTGCCGAATCCGCTGCGCTTGAACGCTTCCCTGGCCGCGCGCGACTGGACAAGCGTCCGCTACGTCGGGTACGACGTTCAAACGGAGCTGGAATTGACGCCCGTCGCCCAAGAAGGAAGCGATGCGCGCGCAAATTCCGGCTACTGCAGCCTTTGGAGCATCATGCAGGTGCCGGCCGGCGGCGTCGCGCTAGTCCCCACGCGCGGCCCAGTGGCGCCGATGACGATGTTCGCGCAGCGGGAACCGGACGACATCGCGACGACGGCCGGCGGCGTCCGCATTCCCTGCGGCGGCAGCTACAGCTTCAAGCTGTCGTTCGATGCCGTCGCTTCGACGGGCCGCTACGGCTATCTGCGCAGGCTCGGCGCCTCGGAGAGTAGCCTCGTCGTCCGGCAGTTCCGCGTCAATCCCGCCGGCCTCTACCCCGATTATCCGCCGGACCGGCCCGATTATTTGGGCTCGTGCATGCAAGTCTACAACGACGGTGGCCACTTGGGCGGCTTCGCCGAGCTCGAATATCAGTCGCCCGCTCTGCCGATCGACAGGCCCGGGCGGACGAACGATGCGTCGCAAGTGTTTCATTTTACGGGGCCGACGAAGAAAATTCGGGAAATCGCGGAGCTGCTGCTGGGGATGGACGATGTTTCGCCTGATCTAAGCTAATCAACGGGTCAACGCGCGAACACCTGCCTAATTGTTACGCATTCGGGCTTAGCGAACGGACCGAGAAGCCGTTAATTTTGTTCCTAACGCCATTCTCGGCCCGCTCGCGGACCCAGGCGCCGTTATTTCGGGACAGCCGGCCACTTTTAGCCTTGATCCGGATTAATAACGTCCCTCCAGTCCGATACGATCGCAACTTGGACCCGATTTTACGAAATAGCGCCTCTTGAGTCCGATGCCTCATGCCTGACACTCGTTTAAAGGTAACCCGCACTTCATTTTGCATTCACACGCTTACCTTCATTCGGTCAATAAAAAAACCGCATCCCTTAAAGATGCGGTTTGCGAACGATTGCAATGTATTCGCGCGCGATTTATGCAGGCGACTTATGCAGGCGATGTATGCGCAGCAACACTGCTTCATGCGGCTGCCAATAATCTTATTCCAGTTCCTTCCGCTCGATCTTCAGCCCCTCGACGTGCCGCTTGCCCATCAGGCTGCGTTTCTTGCGGTTGTCGACCGAGTCGAAGACGATATTCATGTCGTAATCGTCGGGGTACAGGTGCCTGCTCTCGATTTGAAGCTGCACCCGTTTGCGATTGATTAGCTGCTTGACGCCGTGGACTTGAACGATGAGGTTGCCCCGCTCGTCGGCGAGCCGGTAGACGACGCCGCGCCGGCCGAGCGACGGAATCCAGACGACGTCGCCGATCCCGAGTTCCGGCTGCCGAGAGGCCGTCGTCTCCCCACGCTCCCCCCGCCTCATGCCCATTATGTCCCGCCGCCTGACCATTATGTCCTGTCTGCCCTTTATCGTCTGCCTTCTCCCGGCGTTCGCCCGCCGCCTCTCCTGCGCCGAAGCTCTTAGCCGTTCGTGCCGCTTGCCGCGCGGCGGTCTCTGCTTCCATCGGCGCCGGGGGCAAAATACCCTGCACGCCTTCACGCAGCGCGCCCCCCCGCTTCCGACGGCGCCCGTGCCGCCCTTCAGCCCCCGCGCGATCTCCTTCGCCCGGCCGATGATCGTCTCGCCGATGCCGAACTTGCGCGCGATGACGAACGCATAGCTGTCGCCCGCTTCGCCCATGTCCAGCCGGTACAACGGCTGCAGCGAATCCTCGTCGAACGCCATACGCGCGTTGCGGAAGCCCGGGGCGAGCCGGGCGTATTCCTTGATCTCGTTGAAATGCGTCGTCGCGAGCACGGCGGCGCCGCGCCGGTACAGCTCCTCGAGCACGGCGATCGACAGCCCGACGCCTTCGCCGGGGTCGGTGCCCGTCGCGAGCTCGTCGAGCAGCACAAGCGTCGAACCGACGGCGACGGAGAGAATGTCGGTGACGTTGCGGATATGCGAAGAGAAGGTACTGAGCGAGCGGTCCAGGCTCTGCCCGTCGCCGATATCCGCTTCGATCGCGTTGAATACGCCGACGCGGCTGCCCGCGGCGGCCGGAATCAACAGGCCGGTCTGCGCCATCAGCGTCAGCAGTCCGACAGTCTTCAGAGCGACGGTCTTGCCGCCGGTATTCGGCCCGGTGATGAGCAGCGATCGGTAGCTCGCGTCCATGGCGATGTCGAGCGGCACCGGCGTGGCGCTTAGAAAGGGATGCCGCGCCGCGCGCAGCTCGAACGTGCCGTCGTCCGCGAGCGACGGCGGCAGCGCGCCGATCGCGAGCGCCCACTTCGCCTTCGCCAGCAGAAAGTCGTAATGCGCCACCGACTCCGCGTTCACGGACAGCTGCGGCAGCGCCAGCTCCGCTTCGCCCGTCAGACGCGCGAGCACCTGCAGTTCCTCGCGCTGCTCCTCGGCGCGGAGCGCGGACAGCTCCATCTGCAGGCCCGCCGTCTCCGAAGGCTCCACGAACACCGTCTGCCCGCTCGCGGACTCGTCGAGCACCGTACCGGACACCTTTCGCCGATGCTCTTTTTTGACCGACAGCACGTAACGCCCGCCTCGCGTGCTCACGATCCGGTCCTGCAGATGCCCGGCATGCTTCGACAGCAGCCCGTCCAGCCGCTTTTGCAGCTTTTCCTCCGCCTGCCGCAGCTTGCGGCGGATGCGTCCGAGCTCCTGGCTAGCGCCGTCCAGGATCCGTCCGCGGTCGATGCAGCCTTCGATCTCGGCGAGCAATCCGTCCAGCTCGTGCATGGACGACGCATAGGCGGCGACCGTCGGCGCGAGGGCGGCTTTGGAAGCCATGAACCTGCGGAGCTGGCCGCAGCTGCGGACGAATTGGGCCAGTTGGCCGAACTGCCGCTCGTCGGGGACGTAGCCGGTGCCGAGCAAGCCCAGCAGCTCTTCCATGCCGTCCATGGACGGCAGCGAGACATGCATGCCTTTGTCGATCATCGCGCGCGTCTCTTCGGTCTCCGCGAGGCGCGCGGCGATGACGCGGGCGTCCGTCAGCGGAGCCAGTCGTTCCGCGAGCCGGCGGCCCAAATACGTGTTGGTTCGGGATACGACGGCCTCTACGGCGCGCGCGTATTCTAATTTATCGAGGGAAGTTTGTCTCATGATAAAGGGGATGCTCCTTTGTTTTAAAGGGATTGGGCGAACATTCGAACACGGCGAAAAATGCGCAAAAAAAAACCGTGCCTGTTGGGCACGGTTCGCATTCCCGCTCCTCGCCGCAGCGATGGACGGAATGTCGGACAGTTCCTCCCTGGCAATCAGAGCCGCCGGGCAAACGCAACGAAATAAACGGGCCGAATCGATTCGACCGTCCAAGCGTTCGCTCTAACGGGCTATCCAATTGATCAGTTCAGAACCATCGCAGACATCAAGGTGTTCCCCTTTAGATAAACAAAGTTAACAACAGTTTACCACGACTTACATCTCGTTCACAAGCCATTTTTCCAGACCGGCACGATCCTTGACCTGAATCATCTTCTGCTCGATCTCGATCATTCCCTCGTCCTGCATGTCCTGCAGCACCTTGGACACCGTCTCGCGCACGGCGCCGACCATGTCGGCGAGCTGCTGATGCGTGAGCTTGATCGGTATTCGTACGGACGCGGTCGGATCCGAAGCGACGCCGTACTCTTCGCACCAGGCGACCAGCCGCTTGATGATCCGCGAACGGACGCTGAGAAAGGTCAGATCGTAAATCTGCTGGTTCGCCTTGCGAAGCCGGTTCATCGTATCTTCGACGAGATAGTGCAGCAGGTTGCGGTCGTTCTCGAAAAAGAAGCTGGAAATGCGAGCGGCGCAGCGAGAGCAGCCGCGTCTGCGAAGCGGTCTCCGCCGTAGCCGAGCGCACGAGACCGGGCTTGATAAGCGCCATTTCGCCGAAGTAGTCCCCTTCGTGAAAAAACGCGAGCACGACTTTTTTTGGATTTGTTGATCGTGTGGATGCTGACCGAGCCGGAGAGGATAAAGTAAATCTCGTCGCCTTCGCTGCCTTCAAGAAAAATAATCGCGCCTTTGCGATACACTTGTTCCTGGACGTACGGGAGGACGCGGTCGAACAAAGCAGGGTCGATGCCCTTGAAAAACGGAATCGCCCTCAGCTTGGTGGCGGTAATCGGCATAATGGCCCCCCTTGCGCGTATGTGCAGCTGCGCCGAGCGTCCCCCTTTAGACGACAGCCTCCACCATAAAGCTTGGATGCTCCATCAGGTTGAACTTCGTGCCGAACTGGGTCAGCCGGACGATCGGCCGGGCCAGATGTCCTTTGTTCAGTTCGACGACCGTCGCGTGAAGACCTCCGGTCAGCCGGAGCTCGGTTCCGACCGGATACGGGACGAATGCCTTCAGGAAGCCGCGGACGACGACATAGCTGTATGAAGTATCTATTTTCGACATGACGTATTCAATTCCTCCACAAGGAAGCTTGTCCGCGAGCCGATCGTTCATAAAATAGTCGAAATCGCTGCATAACCCGCAAATTTGCGCTTCCTCCGAAAGTTCCGCGCCCCTCGTCCCGTGCGGGAAGCCTCTGCCGTCCAGCTGTTCGTGGTGCTGCATCACGATGCGGAGCGCAGGCGGCTCTACGCCCGGGGTCTGCCGAAGCAGGTCGTACCCGACCTGCGGATGGTTGATCAGCATCGTACCGTCGTGAGGCCTGAACAGCCCGATATCGTGCAGCAGACTGCCCACGGCGACGTTCTGAATCCGCTGCTTGTTGTAGCCGAGCGCTTTGGCCGTCAGCATCGACAGGAAACATACGTTGACGCTGTGCGCGATCAGATTGGCGTCTCCGCGCAGCAGATCTTCGAAGTGATACAGCAAGTCTCGCTCTTCCATGACGATCCGCGACATATGCTCGGACCATTCGAGCACCGGCTCGACGGGTACCGCGCCGCCGCGCAGGACGGTATCCATCACGAGATTCAGCAGGTCTTTCATTTGATCCCGCAGATTTTCCTTCAGCGCTTTAGGGTCGGCGCCCCATGCCTCCGTCGTCTCGATCATTAAATAGCGGAGGCTGCGCTTTTTCAAGCCTTCGATCAAACGCCGGTTGAGCACGACGCCTTGCCTCAATATGAGACGTCCATCGGCCGTATACAAGCTTCTCCCCAGCTTGTCGCCTTCCGCCAGCTGGTCTGCACGAACTAACCGCACAGTCTCTCACTCCCGATCCTTGATTGTCTCTCTATCGTGATTCGATATTACTATCGATAACCGGTATATTTCTGTAACTCAGATCACACAAAAAGGCAAAAAGTCTCAGGAAGATCGCGGTGATATATAGTCCTTACGAACCGGAAAGCTTGTCGAAGAGCGAAACGACAGCCCGTACGCCGCTTTGGGACAGCTTCTGCAGCGTGGAAGCCGTCTTGTCCGCCAGGCTGTCGACCAGCGGCTCTCCGTCCGGTCTCGGGATCGCATACGGATCCTGCGTCTCTCCGCCGGCCTGCCCGCCGCGCGCCGATTCAGTCGAGTCCCGCCCTCGCGCTGCGCCCGATGCCGGCGCTTCGGGTTCGACCGATCGGCCTTCGTATGCGATGCCTTGCGGCTCCTCCGCATAGTAGCGGCTGCGCTGATCCGCACGGCTGTCCGCCGCGCTCCCGCCGTCTGTGATCGCGGCGCCGTTGCCGCCAACCGGCCCGTATACGGTACGGATGCCGTCGTCCGCCATTTCCATGCCGAACAGTACGGCGAGCGCGATCAGCGCCGCGATTAGCATGAGCCTTCCCATCGATCGTCCCATGACGCATTCCTCCCTTATTGGTCCGTCGCGGCCTATCGCGCCCCGGCTCCGGCCGCCTCGGCATTTTGGCTCCGCCAGTAAAGATCAGAGATCGTCTTCGCGAGCGCGTCGGCCGTGCGATAGCACTCCTCGAGCGTATTGTCCACCCCGCCGATCTCGATGAGCACGCTGTCCGGCGCGAGCGACTGATTGTATTCGCCGTTCCCCGTCGCCGCCGTCTTGCCCCAGATGCCGCGCGACAAGCCGGGATACGATGCCTCCAGCTTTTCGTGAATCTCGTTCGCAAAGCTCTCGTTTTGCTTCCAGTTCGGATTGCGCTGTCCGATGATGAAAAATACTTGCGCGTAGTCTTTGCCGCCGATCGTGACGGTCGATTCCTTGCGGCGAAGCGAGTCTCTATGAATATCGAAGAAAAAGGTGAGATCCTTGTCGCCCGCCATCGCCTGCGTGACCGTCTGCTTGGAATACTTGTAGGATTGGTTCCAATCGTAGTCTTTAACCGTGCCGGCGTAATCTTTGGAAGAGTGCAGCGCGCCGATCCCCCGTTTCTCAAGCTGATCCGCGAGACGTTTGCCGACCTGCGTCACGTTGACCTTGCCAGAATTGGGATCCTTGGTGCCCGAAGGCAGCTCGGGATAGTAGGATTCGCGGTTGTGAGAATGATAGATGAACACGACCTTGCGGCCTTCCGTCGTCTTCGATTGATTCGGAGGCGCGTCCTCGCCGTCCGGCGCCGGCGTCGGAGCGGGGTCGCTTTGCTGGGTTCCCGGCGTCGCGGACGCGTCCGGCGTGTCGGCGCCCTTGTCCGGTTGCTTGTCCGGTTGCTTGTCCGGTTGCTTGTCAGGTTCCGCGCCGTGATCGTCCGTCGCGCCCGCGGCCGGCGGGCTATAGTCCTCCGGCGCGCTGTCCGAGCCGCCGGAGCCCGTCCGGAACAAAATCGGTTCGTCTCCGCCAGCGCCGGGCATCTCTGCGGCAAGCAGGCTTTTCGGATCGCCCGGATTGACGTCGGTCAGGAACCGCAGCAGAAAGGCCGCGATCCGCTCGCCGTCCATCCTTCCACCCTTGCCCTGCTCGGCCATCTGCGGCAGCTCGAGCCCGAGCATCGAAGTGAAAAACGTGTCCGAAACTGACGCCGCTAAGCCCTTCATCGACTGCGCGGGCGAAGCAGCCAACTTGATCTGCAGGATGCCGCCGAGGCCGAGGAGGACGAACATGACCATCGAGCAAAAGCTGAGCAGGAAAAATGCGCGTCCCGACGCCAAAAACCTTCGGAACTGCCTGCGCCAAACAGGCCAATAATGCGATAGCGCCGCACGGAACATTCCGCACCTCCGTCTCCCCTCCCGGGGTTCTCTTCAACGTTCTATTCTTCCGGCTTGCGAAAGCGATAGTGAAGTCTATGAGAAATTAAGAGATGCTAGAACGGCACATAGGCAAAAAAAACGGGAATCTCGAACTTGTCGTGACGGGCAAAGGATGAGGTGAGAATAGTTCGCGTAACATTGGGGGGGGATGTGGATGACCGGCAAGCGTTCGACGTGCCGATATACGGAGAACGAACGCGGGTGCACTTCAGAAAAGACTTGTGGCGGCGGATGATCGCGGCAAGGAACGACAGGGCGGGCGGGTTGGTCCTGGTGGAGACTTCTTCAAGCTGGTAGACGGCGACTATGCGCAGGATGTTCTCAGTTAGGACTTCTATCGGCACAGTGACAGCGACGGAGAGCCGGTTGGTCCTGGTCGAGACTTCTTCAAGCTGGTAGACGGCGACTAGGCGCGGGGGGGGGTCTCAGTCAGGACTTCTTGCGGCGGAGTGACGGCGACGGAGAGCCGGTTGGTCCTGGTCGAGACTTCTTCAAGCTGATAGACGGCGACTAGGCGCGGGGTGTTCTCAGTCAGGACTTCTTGCGGCGAAGTGACGGCGACGGAGAGCCGGTTGGTCCTGGTCGAGACTTCTTTCCGCGACGAAAAACCTCCCGGCGGGTGCCGGGAGGCTTAGGATGACGGTGTCTTGCGCCGTCGCTATGCGGTTCTGGCTGAAGCGTTAAACGCGACTTGCCTGCTCGCAGTTCTGGCTGCTGCATTAGACTTGGCTTGCCTGCTCACGGCTTAATAGCCGAGTTCCTTGCGCGCCTTCGCCCACTTGGCGTTCAGGTCGTCGAACGCTTTTTTCAGATCCTTCGCCACGATCAGGTCTTGGTCGACGGAGCCGGTGCCCAGCGCGATCTCGGCCTTCTTGGCGATCTCGTTGTAGCGAGGGTCGACGGCGACGCTCTCGATGTACGTCGGGTTAGCCGCGTTGAACTCGGCCAGCTGCGGCACTTCAGGCGTCTTGGTCTTGTCGACAGGCAGGAAGCCCGAGTCGGTGTCGTAGCCGGATTCCTTGACGAAGAAGTTCACCCAGGCGATCGCCAGATCCTTGTTCTTGCTGTCCTTGCTTACGCCGACGAAGTAGTCGCCGCCGAGCGGCGCGTTATACTTGCCGCTGTTGTCGTAAGGGAACGGGAAGAACCCGATGTCTTCGGAAGCGGCGCCAGCGCCGATAACTTGCGGAATGACCCAGTTGCCGAGGAAGTACATCGCGGCTTTGCCGGATGCGACTTCACCCTTGGACATTTCCCAGTTGTTGGTGGAAAGGTCGGACTCGACCCATTTGTTCTCGACGAATTTGCGCGCGATCGTGATCAGTTGCCCCCCAAGGTCCGTCGACGGTAAACGGCGTGTCCGTCGTGATGCGAGTGTCGGTCCACTTCGCGTCGCCCGCTACGTAAGTGTAGGAATTCTCGCCCCAGTTGCCCATCGGCCATTGCGCGCCGAAGTTCATGTACAGCGGCACGATGCCCGCGTCCTTCAGCTTTTGCGCGTCGGCGTATAGCTCGTCGAGCGTCTTCGGCGTGGACGTAATGCCCGCCTTCTCGAACGCCTTCTTATTGTATACGATACCCTGGGTGTTCACGCCCGAGGTGATGCCGTAACGTTTGCCTTCGAATGCGTCATAGTCCGCGAAGTAGACATTGTCGAACATCGCGTCCGGCAGCGGCTCGTAGTACTTCGGAAATTCGCTGGCGGCAAGCGCCGATGGAATCATGTTGACGTCGCCGGCTTCGCCGGTCGTCAGACGCGTATTGATGTCCGTGGCGTAGTTGGTCAGGCCTTCGAATTCGACTTCGGCCTTCGGATATTTTTCTTTGAACTTGGCGACGTACTTGTCGAACGTGCCATCGCTGATGTAGTCGGTACGGTGAGTCAGTACGAGAATCTTGCCGGAAAGGTCGGCGTTCGCTTCGCCGTTCGATGCGGATGCGGATGCCGAAGCGCTCGCGGACGGAGATGCCGATGCGGAAGGAGATGCGTTGTTATTGTTGTTGCTGCCGCAAGCGGAGAGTACGGCGGAAGCCGTCAGCAACGACAAGATGGCAAGCGTGCTTTTTTTCATTTGTTTGACCCCCATATTGATGGTTTTAGCTGACGATCCAGCTTTGTAAGCGCTGCGTTGGGATCGCTTACATGACCTAATTATACGCCGTTCCCTTTGCAAAAACAGGCAATCGTTTTGTTTTTATTGTCATCTATTATGATAACAAATAAAAACTTTTAGCTTAAAATCCCCTAACCGGGCATTAGTATGTGCCGATTAGGGGATTTTTACCCATTCGATTCGGTTGGCTTGCGAAAACGATTAGCCGCGCTTTAAAAACGCGTATTCCGGAAGGTCCAGCAGCTTAAGGTTGCGCGCGATCAGCGCGTAACGCGTCTCCACGCTGGCGCGCGAGCGAAGGCCATCCTCCGGGGTGTTCGTTACGTAATCGAGCATGCGGTCGATCGTCGTCGAGGCCACGTGCAGTCGGGTGTCGGACGAAGCATAGTAAATGTACAATTCGCCGGTCTCCTCGGCGATCAGCCCGTTCGTGAAGACGACGTTGGACACGTCGCCGACGCGCTCGATGCCTTCCGGCGCGATCAGATGTCCGGCCGGGGCGTGAATGACGCGGCTCGGGTCGTCCAGCGCGGTCATGAACGCATAGATGACGTAGCGGAGGCCAGCGGCCGTGTTGCGAACGCCGTGGGCGATATGCAGCCAGCCTTTGGCCGTCTTGATCGGCGCGGCGCCTTGTCCGTTCTTCACTTCCTTTATCGTATGGTATACCTTCTCGTCTACGATCGACTCATGGTCGACGACCGCCGGATTCATGCTGTCGGAGAGCCCCCAGCCGATGCCGCCGCCCGCGCCCGTGTCGATGAAGCCGTCCTGCGGACGCGTGTAGAACGCGTATTTGCCATCTACGAATTCGGGATGCAGCACGACGTTGCGCTGCTGCGGCGAAGGGGTCTGGAGATCCGGCAGACGCTCCCAGTCGATCAGATCCTTCGTCCGCGCGATGCCGCCTTTGGCGTTGGCGCTGGACGTATCGCCTTTCGGCGCGTCCGGGTCCTTGCGCTCGCTGCAGAACAGGCCGTAAATCCAGCCGTCCTCATGCTGCACGAGACGCATGTCGTATACGTTGATGTCCGGGTCTTCGGTCTCGGGGAGCAGCACCGGAAAGTCCCTAAAGCGGAAGCCTTCGGTCGGCTTGTCGCTCTCCGCGACGGCGAAGAACGATTTGCGGTCGACGCCTTCGACGCGAACCATCAGATAGTACTTGCCGTTCAGCTTGATCGCGCCCGCATTGAAGGCCGCGTTGACGCCGATCCGCTCCATCAGGTACGGATTCGTCTCGGGGTTCAGGTCGTAGCGCCAGTAGAGCGGCGCGTGCCCGTTCGTCACGACGGGGTGCTCGTGGCGCCAGTAGATGCCGTTGCCCGGTTCGACCTTCGGGTTCGGCTGCGCGATCAGCTTTTCGTATTGCTCGTTCAGTTGTTTGATTTGATCGAGAAAGTCGCTCATGAATTATACCTCCGATTTCAAATGTTCGAGTCTCTCCAGCGCTTCGATGCACGCCCGGCTGTTGTGGTACGGGCACTTCCATTGGCCGACCTTGGGCTGGTTCGCCTGAACGACAGGCTCTCCGGCGCGCGTAACCTGCCAATGCCATTCCCCGCCCTCGCGATCGCTCACGAATTTCGAGATGAACGACCAGCTGTGCTTGGCCGCCTCCAAATACTTCGCTTCGCCCGACAGCTGGTAGGCGTTCAGGAAGCCGACCATCGCTTCGGCCTGCGGCCACCAGTCCTTGCTGTCGTCCAGATGATGTCCGTCGTACTCGTTAAACAAGCCGCCGTCTTCGTCCACGCCCTGCTCAAGCGTCGCATGCGCCATGCGGACGGCCGCTTCCTTGACGTGCGGCAGCAGCGATGCGTCGCCGAGCACCTCGGCCGCTTCCCACAGCAGCCAGCTGCCCTCGATATCGTGACCGTACGAGATATGGGGCGCTTTGGAATGCCACTCGTCGTCGAAAAACAGCAGGAAGTGGTCGGTTTTCGCGTCGATAATCTTGTCCAGGTGAACCTCGATGAGCTCCTTGAGCTTGGCCTTGAGGCCTTCCGGCTTCCAGACGCGGTACAGGTTCGTATAAGCCTCGAGGACGTGGAGATGCGTGTTCATCGACTTGCGTTCGTTCAGATCTTTGCCGGAAAGGCTGAGCTCGTCGGTCTCGGTCCAGTCGCGCGCCAGCGCTTCGATATAACCGAGGTGTACCGGATCGTAAGCGTGCTTTTCGAGCAAACGGTAGATCTCCTCCGCCCAGGCGAGCGCCTCTGGATCGTCGGTCACGCGAACGTATTCGGACAAGGCGTAGATGACGAACGCTTGGCCGTACACTTGCTTCTTATCGGACACCGCCGCTCCCTTGACGTCGATCAGCCAGTACAGGCCGCCATGCTCCGGATCGCGAAAATGCGTTCTTAAAGCCTCGTATGCGCGCTTCGATGCGGCGAGATACTTTTCATCTTTGTAAAGGCGGTAAGCAGAAGCGAACGTCCACATGATGCGGGCGTGCAGCACGAGCCCCTTGTCCGCTTCCGGCAGCTTCTCGCCGCTGCTCGCGATCTCGCCGATATAGCCGAAGTATTTTTCGTCGACCGTATTGTTCAGCCAGTAGCCGAGGATGTTGTCTTTAAGCTCCGCGGTCAGCTCTTCCTGCCACCGCGCGCCCGTCAATTGCTGCGTCATGCGTTAGTCCTCCTTGTACCGATCCGGCACGAACCGCTCGGATGCTCAGGCGTTCAAGCCTTCCGGCTGTTGACCCGACTTGTAATAATCGCTCACCGTCTTCGCTGCCGGCTTGCCGTACATGCAATAATCGTCGTTGGCCGACGCGTCCTTCGCTTCGTACAGCTTGGCCGGCCAGTCCCACAGCATGAAGCCGCGCATCCAGTCGCGCTTGGCGCATGCGCCGAACATCGCCTCGTAGTAGCGCTTCTGCTCCTCCTCCGACGGTCCGCCGGGCAGCGACCAGTCGTTCGGACGCAGCGGCGAGCCTTCGCGGCTCGGGCAGCCGGCTTCCATGAAGAAGAACGGCTTGTTCCACTGCGCGAGCACGCCCTCGATGCGGTCGAGATGCGCCTCCCACTCGTGGATCGGGTAGTAGCCGCTCGAAGAGATAATGTCGACCGCGTCCCACCACTTGACCCGGCCCTCTTGATATTTGTCGCAGTTATAGGTGATCAGGCCCGAGTAGATCGGACGGATATCGGCGATGAGCGCCCGCCATTCGGCTTCCCGCTTGTCGGTTTGCACCATCTCGCAGCCGACGCACAGCATCTCGCAGCCCTCTTGCTCCGCGATCGCCGCGTAGTGGGCGATGAACTTGCCGTAGCTCGCGAACCACTCGGCCCAGCTCGGCTCTCCCGGAACCTCTTCGTCGAAAAAGCCGATGTGCGCGCGCCAAGTCCCGTTTTTCACGTTGACGACCGGCTTAAGGCACACCTTCATGCCAAGCGACTTGGCCTTGCGAATGGCTGCGCGCACCTCGTCGTCGGTCACCGTCGGCGCTTCCCAGTAAGGGATCTCCGTCGACTGCGGCGTCTCCTGCAGCGCCGACAGCGCGATGGCCGTCCAGTTCACGCCAAGCTTCGCCATCTCCGCCATCGAGAAGTCCGCTTCGCTCCCCGTCCACGTGCCGCGCGTGCCGACCCAGCCCCAGGTCATGCCGCTGACGGTCTCGTTCCATGTCTGTTTGCTCATGCATGCAGCTCCTCTTTGACAAAACTTTTTGTAAACCTTTATTAATTTATTGTTATCTATTTTGTTAGCTTTTTTAAGATAACAATATTCTAAATGTGATTTTATCACCTGGGACAGAGAAGTCAACAACATCCGAGCGTAAAAAAGGCGCCATCTTCGACGACGACGGCAAAATTATTCCTGTCTTGGTGACGGAAAATGCGACGTCTATTCAGTATGCGGGACAGGCGTCCGCCTTACTCGTCGTTCGCCAAGACGGTACGGTTTGGACGACGGGCCCTCATAGCGACCGCTTCAAATTAACGACGCAGGTTCAAGGTCTGTCGGATATTGAATAAGTCGTCATCGATAAAAAAGACCTAAAAAAAGCGGAATGTCGGTTTGACCGACATTCCGCTTTTTTTATTGACATTTACATGCTCAATCTTCGTTCGCCAGCCCGGTCGACTGCCTGAACACCAGATCCCCCCGACAGCAAAATCCGCTCCTTGGGACTTTCCGGATGGTTGATGCGCCATAGCAGCGTCTCCACCGCCCGTTGGCCGAGCGCCTCCTTGTTGACGTTGACCGTACTGAGCGTCGGCGTCGAAAGCGCGGCGTCGTCGATGTTGTCGAAGCCGGTGACGGAAATGTCTTCGGGCACGCGGATACCGTGCTTCATGAGCGCCGTGACGACGCACAGCGCCAGCGAGTCGTTCGCGCAGACGAACGCGGTCGGCAGCTTTTCGCGCGCCTTCATGTCGCCTATGACTTCCGTGAGCGCCTCGGTGTGCTCCGAGCGATTCTCCCCCTCGAGCGAGACCAGTCCCGGCTCCTGTTCGAACGGCACCTCCTGCTCCTCGAGCAAGGAACGATAGCCGAGCCAGCGGTCGTAGAAGCTGCGGGAATAACGCGTATTGCCGACGAACTGAAGCTTGCGGTGGCCGCTGCCAAGCAAGTAGTTGGTCACGCGGCGCATGCATTCGTAGTTGTTCATGAACAGCGCGTCCGACGGGATCAGCGGATCTTCGTGATCCACCATGACGAAGGGAATCGACAGGTTGCGAATCTCAAGCAGGAGCTGGTTCGAGATGTGACCCACGCAGACGATGCCAAGCACGCCGTCCGGGTTGATCAGCTTGATAAAGTTGTCCGTAATATGCTCCGTAACGATCATCATCCCGAGCCGATGCTGCTCGAGGCCGGTCGTGATCCCGTCGATGATGCGTCCCCAATAGAAGGAATGCCGGTTCTGCTCGCGGATGTTCGGGATCAGCACGATGATCGTATCCCGCTGCGCGCTGCCCGTTGGATCCGCCGAGGGCCTGGACGCCGAGCTCTTGATCCGCTTGCCCGCGAAGTATCCGAGCTGCGTCGCCGAGCTGATGATTTTTTCCCGGGTCTCCGCGCTCACGCCGGATTTGCCGGCTAGCGCCTTGGAGACGGCGAATTTGGAGACGCCGACGTGATCGGCGATCTGCTGCATCGTTACTTTCTTTGACATCTCGCTTACGACCCTTTCCGCTCATCAAAAATCCGAATGCGTTGATAACAAGATTAATTGTTATCATAACACATTCGGATCGTTAGCGTCATGGCTTGAATTCGTCCATTACTTTAAGGCTATTTAACCGCGCCGTTCGTGACGCCCGCGAAAATATAGCGCTGCAGGAACAAATAAATGACGAGCGTCGGGATAAAGATGATCAGGATGCCCGCCGAAATGACGTTGATCTGCGCGGCATTCGGCCCGACGAACGAATAGATCGCGGTCGAGACGACCTGCAGCTTGCGGCTCGGCATGTACAAATACGGCGTATAGAAGTCGTTGTAGATCGAGATCGTCTTCATGATGATCAGCGTCGCCGTCGCAGGGGCGAGCAGCGGGAAGATGATCGACCGATAGATCTTGAACAGCGACGCGCCTTCAACCATGGCGCTCTCGTCAAGATCGCGCGGAATGTTGTTGACGAATTGCAGATAAATGACGATCTGCAGCACGTCGGCGCCCAGGTACAGCAGCATCGGCGCGTAAATCTCGTTGTAGGCGCCCAGGAACTTGATGACCTGGAACGTCGCGACCTGCGTCGTGATCATCGGGATGACCTGCGCGACGAGGTACATGCCCATGATCGGCTTCTTCATCTTGAAGTCGAAGCGGCCGAGCGCGTAGGCGACCATCGTGCCGATCAGGACGTTGCCGGCGAGCGACACGACGAGGATGATGAAGATGTTTTTGAAGCCAAGGCCGAGACGTCCGACCTTGAACACTTTCCTGAAGTTGTCGAAATTGAACCAGTCGTGCGGCAGCTGCAGGCCCGAGTTGTAATATTCGGTCTGCGTCTTGAAGGCCGAGATGAACACGGAGTATATCGGAAAGAACACGATGAACAGTCCGATCGCGATCGTGACATAACGGAAGATCGTCCACGCTTTATTTTGGCGTTCCATCGCTTATTTCTCCTCTCTGAACAGCAGCTTGCGCTGGAGGATGATGAAGGCGATGACGATCAGCAGCAGGACGACGGCCATCGCGGACGCGAGTCCGGCTTGCTGGAACTTGAAGGCCATGTCTACCGTCTTCGAGACGAAGGTATGCGTGTCGTTCGCGCCGAGCATCATGATGTACGGAATGTCGAAAGCTTCGAGGGCGCCGGTCAGCGTCAGAATGAGCATCAGTTCGAGGACGCTGCGGATGCTCGGGAGCGTGATAAAGCGGAACGTTTGCCAGCCCGAGGCGCCGTCGATCTTGGCTGCTTCGTAATTGTCGGCCGGTATGGACTGCAGCGCGCCGATGAAGATGACCATCGTGAGGCCGAAGTACTTCCAGATGGAGATAAAGGCAAGCGAGAAGTTGACCAGATGCGGATTGCCCAGCCACTGCTGCTGCCAGGAACCAAGACCGATCGCTTCAAGGAAAATGTTCAGCGAGCCGTATTGGACGTGATAGACGTTGCGAAACATGATGACGATGGCGACGCTATGAAGCACGTAAGGAATGAACAGCATCGAACGGAAAATGTTCCGTCCCTTGAGCCTGCTGGTCAGCACGATCGCGAAATAAAGGGCGACGGCCGTCTGTAGCAAGCCCCCCTACGAAATAATACGCGTTGTTTTTGAAGACGCCGAAAATTTCCGGACGGGAGAAAATTTCCTTGTAGTTGTCGAATCCGACCCAATTCATGTCCCAACCGAGGCCGCTCCAGTCGGTAAAGCTGTAGTAAAGCAACGACAGCGCCGGATAATACGAAAAGGTCAACGACAAGAGTACCGGAATCGTGAGGAATCCGAACAGAATAAGAATCCGCTGCGTTTTGTAGCTCAGGTTAAACATAGACACCCCTGCTTTCGTCGTCGGTCAAGTCACCGTATGGAAATCGCTTACAATGATTATACCCGATTCGGTTATGCCTTTTAAGGTTCTACGTTTGTTTTCCTTGTCTTCAATTTGGATAACTATAACCTAACACGCTCACGGTATTCTTTGGGCGTCAGTCCGACGACCTTTTTTGAAAACCTTGTTGAAGTAAGCCGGGTCTCCGTATCCGACCAGCTCCCCGACCTCGTACGTTTTCAGCGCGGGGTTGCGGATTAGATGCTCCTTGGCATGGGCGATGCGCACGGAAATGATGTAATCCGTGATCGTCTCGCCTGTCTCCGTTTTGAACAGCTTGCTCAAGTAGCTGGGCGTCAGGAAAACGCGGTCCGCGAGCCGCTGCAGCTCGAGCTCCTCTGTATAATGCTCCTGCACGTATGCTTTTACGGTTTCGACGACGCGATTTTCCTGTCTGGCTTCTTTAAGTATGTGAAGCAGAGCGGATGCCGACTCCATCAATTCCGATGTAAATGTATGCCAGCTCACGAACCGGCCCGGCGACAGCCGCAGCTGCTCGTCCTCGCTCTCTCCGGCCGGAAGCCGGGTCTGCCGGCCGCTCAGCTCGCCGCGAAGCAGACCGAACACGGCGGACGCAGCCTCGCTCAGCGCGGGCCAGGCCGGACGCAGCTTGCCGGCTTCCTCCAGCCAACCCCGCAGCGCGTTCTCCGCCCGCGGCAGATCGAGAAGTTGCAGCGCCGGACGGAAATCTTTGTCGAGCAGCCGAAGCAGTCCTGACACGTCCTCCGGCCGCCGCGACAGATGGAGGTAGTCGTTCATCGCCTTGATGCCGTCCTCGTACCATACCTGCTGCATGGCGGCTTCCGCTTCCAGGTAGGCGTCGCGCAGCTTGAGCGGCCCCTGGTGAACCGCGCTGACGCCGATGCGCGCTTGAACGGCGTGCGGAATGCGCTGAAGCAGCGTCGAAGCGATGCCGCGGGCGGTATCGTCATGGTCGCCTTTTCCGATCGCCACGACGATGACGGACTGACGCGGCTCCCAGACGAAGCTCCGATGCTCCCGATTCCATGCTTCCATATAAAAAGCGAGCCGTTCGCCCGTGAGCTCGGGATCCGTCCGCAGCAGGACGACCGCGAAGTGCTCCCTGAACAAGCCGATCTGCGACAGCTCGCGCCCCGCCCCCTCCGTCATATGGCCGGGCAAATGCCGGACGTCGCTGCCGAGCAGCAGGCGAATATGCTCCTCCGCCGCGACAGCCTTGCGGTAGCGCTCCAGCTCAAGATTGTTTTTGACGCGGCGGAGCAGCGCCTCGAGCTCGTCCTGGTCCACCGGCTTAAGCAGGTAATCCTCGACGCCCTGGCGGATCGCGCCTCTGGCGAACTCGAAGTCGCTGAAGCCGCTCAGGACGGCGAACTTCACCTTCGGCCGTCGGCGCTGCACCTGCTCGATAAGCTGCAGTCCGTTCATCTGCGGCATTTTGATGTCGGTGAAGACGAGGTCGAGCTCAAGGCTTCCCAGTTCGCCGAGCAGCTCCAGCCCTCCCGAATAGACGCCGACGATCTTGTATTCGTCGCCGGTCATTTCGATTAATTTGGCGAGCCCTTGTCTGATTTTTTCTTCGTCGTCGACGACGGCGATGTGGACGATCATATTGCTTTTCCCCCTTATCGTACTGCCGGCTCCGTCGGCAGGCGGACGGTCACGGTCGTACCCTGACCGAAGCTGCTGCGGATCGATAGCCCGTACGTTTCCCCGTACTTCAGCTTGATGCGCTCGTTGACGTTTCGAAGACCGATGCCGGTGTTGTCTCCTTCCGGCGCCTGGAGCAGCGAAGCCTGAAGCTTGCGCAGCGTCTCCTCTTCCATGCCCTCGCCGTCGTCCGCCACCTCGAACAGCAGATCTTTTCCTTCCTGCCTGCACTGAACGCGGATGCGCATGCCGCTGCGTGACTCGTGAAGCCCGTGGTAAACGGCATTTTCCACGATCGGCTGGAAGAGCAGCTTGATCACGCATAAACCCTCCGTCTCGCGCGTGTCGGGCAGTTCCAGCTCGAACCGGCTGCCGTACCGGTAATTCAGCAGCTGCACGTAGATCCCGAGATGCTCCCACTCCTTGGCGATCGGCACGCTCTCGAGCCCGCCGTGAATGCTGTACCGGAGCAGCTTGCCGAGGAGCTGGGTCATCTTGGCCACTTCCTTATTGTCGCTGAGCACGGCCGTCATGCGGATCGATTCGAGCGTATTATAAATGAAGTGCGGATTGATCTGGTGCTGCAGCGACTGCAGCTCGGCTTCCTTCTTCCGCTCTTCGACCGCGTAGATGTCCTGGATCAACGTCTTGATCCGGTCGATCATGCGGTTGAACGCGCTGCCGACGAGTCCCGCTTCATCGCGGCTGACGACAGGAAAAGCGACGTCGAGATTGCCCGTCTGCACTTCCTTCATCATGCGGACGAGCCCGCGGAGCGGCCGCGTGATCGCGAACACGAGCACGAGCGAGATCAGCAGGGCGAACGCCATGATGGCGAGCGCCGCCGCGATCGTATACGTCCGGGTCCGCAGCGCGTCCGCCATCAGCTCGTCTTCGGGGATCGTGATCAGCACTTTCCATCCCGTGACCGAGGATTCCTTGAAGATCGCCAGCACGCCTTTGCCGTCGATCTTCGTATGAAAGCTGCCCTGCTCGGTCAGCGCGCCGGGCATCAGCTCGCTGTTTTTGAGATTTTGCCCGATCAGCGACTTGTCGCTGTCGTAAACGACGCTGCCGCTTTCGTCGACGACGAGCGTTTTCCCGTGCGTGGACTTGTCCAGATCTTTGATGATGTTGTCAATGACGCCGATATTCGCGTCGATCGCGATCATCCCGATCGATTCGAACGTTCGCGGATCGATGATCTTGCGTACGACCGTGAACACGTAGCGGCTGCTCGTCGCCCTGCCCGCGACGTCCTGCGTGCTGACGAGCACCGGCGTGCCGTTCGCGTCCTCGGCTAGCTGCGTCCATCTGGGCAGCACGTCCTGCAGGTCGGAGCGGATGGCCGTATTTTTAATGGCGAAGTACGGATGGCCGTAAACGTCGAACAAATAGACCACGTTCGTGCTGCTTTTGATATTGTTGATAAAATAAATGCTGCTGCCGATCTTGCGGTCGATGGCGAGCCGCGTCCGCTCCTGCTCCGTCAGTACGCCGCTGCCGCCCGCTTCGCCCCCCCGATTGTCCGCCGTAGAAGCCGTTCGACATTTTGAGTCCTTCCATAATATCCGCCTGATACGACGGGATGATCGATATTTTTTTCATATCTTCAATGTAATCGTCCATCTTCCCCATCATCTGATCCGACAGCTGGGAGACGAACGTGACCGTATTGCGCTCGATCGAATTCGAATAACGCTGCGCAGCGACGTAGGTAAGCACGCCGATCGGCAGGATGATCAGAAACACGAACACGATGATCAACTTGCTCTCCATCCGTTCGGGCCACCATTTCCGCGGCCGAGCGAGCCGCCGGTTCCCTTTTCTCATGAGCCACTCCCCGCAGAACGACGCGCCTTGAAAAGGTGACGCGTTATGTCCGGTTATCGTTAGCGATACTCATTATACATAACAAATACTAACGAGGTAAGCGAATACGTGGAGAAGCGGTAAAATTCCATCGCACACCGCGGCTTCGCCTGATCGTACAAGCAGAACCAAATCGCCTACCGCTATTGTCGCCTAACAATAGGAAAGTTCCTCTATGGTCCACCAGCTGAGGGGCGGGCATTCGCTCGTTGTTCCTAGGTGGGACTTGATTCGAAGGGCGGGGTGCGGGCGTACGCTAGTTGTTCCCAGGTGGGACTTGATTCATGGGGGGGGGCGTGCGGGCGTACGCTCGTTGTTCCCAGATAAGACTTGATTCGCTGGCGGAGGTACGCTCGTTGTTCCCAGGTGGGACTTGATTCGCGAGGTGGCGTGCGGGCGTACGCTCGTTGTTCCCAGATAGGACTTGATTAGCTGGCGGAGGGGCGGGCATTCGGCTGTTGTTCCCAGGTGGGACTTGATTCGAGGGGGGGGCGTGCGGGCATTCGCTCGTTGTTCCTAAGTGGGACTTGATTAGCTGGCGGAGGGGCGGACATTCGGCTGTTGTTCCCATATAGGACTTTATTCGCGAGGTCGGGGGGGGGGGGGGGTCCGAGCGCCAGACACGGCTATCGCATGCGAAAACAAAGCCGCCTCCCGGCAGCTTGCGGGCTGCGCGAAGAGACGGCTCGTGCGGACTTCCGGGCATGCGTTTCAGGGCATGCGTTTCAGGGCATGCGCGTCCGGATCAATGCGTGTAAGCAGCCACGTTGTCCGTGTCGATCGCCTGGTGCATCGCCGCGTTCAGACCGCTGGCGACGATGTTGCCGAGATCCTCGATGAAATCGTCGATCTCCTTCGGCGTGACCAGCAGATCGTGGCCGACAGGCTGCAGCACCTCTTTGACCAGCTGAAGCCGCTCCTGGCCCGCCATCGTGCCGAACACGCCGAACAGCGGATCCGTATCGCGCGTATGCTGCTTCATATGTTCCAGCACCATGTCCATCGCGTCGTTGACGATCGTCGAAGCGTACAGCACCGTCGGCACGCCGATCGCCAGCACGGGCACGCCCAGCGTCGCGCGCGTCAGTCCCTTGCGTTTGTTGCCGATGCCGGAGCCTGGATGGATGCCGGTGTCGGCGATCTGGATCGTCGTGTTCACGCGCTCGAGCGATCTGGCCGCCAACGCGTCGATCGCGATGACGAGCTCCGGCTTCGCCTGCTGCACGGCGCCGAGCACGATGTCGCTCGACTCGATGCCCGTCGTGCCGAGCACGCCGGGCGCGATCGCGCTGACGGGGCGATAGCCTTCGCCGACCTGGTCGGGCATCAGCTCGAAAAACTGGCGCGTCACCATCAGATTGTCGACGACGATCGGACCGAGCGCGTCCGGCGTCACCTTGCCGTTGCCGAGGCCGACGACCATGACGGACGTTTTCGGACCGACGCCGATCCGGGCAAGAAACGCCTCGAATTCTCTGGCGAACGCCGTCGCGACGCGGTTCTGAAGCTCCGTATCGCCGCGCCTCAGCTCCGGCACCTCCAGCGTGACATAATTCCCCTGCATTTTGCCGATCGCCTGCGCGCCTTGCTCCGTCTGAATCTCCATCCGCGTGACGGTGATGCCGCCCTCGCGCTCGGTCTCGGTCCAGACGCCGGGAATGGTGCCGCCCGACAGCGATTCCGCTCTCTCCTTGGCCTCGAGCGCCAAGTCCGTTCTGACGTCGTACATGCTTAAATCAAGCTCGCTCAACGCGTATTCGCTCCTCTCCGACTGCTGAACGGGGCATCGCGGTCCGCATGCACGCGGGCCGCGCAATCGCGACTCATAGACGCAACCGCACAGGCTCCGCGATTGTCTTGCGTTTTGCCCCCTTGCATGATAGAATGTTACAAGTTGTGTGGAGAAATACTTGCAGTTTTTGCAGGAGGTGAAATCAATGCCGAACATCAAATCCGCGATCAAGCGTACCAAGACGAACGAGAAGCGCCGCCTGCGCAACGCTTCCCAGAAGTCCGCTCTTCGTACCGCCGTTAAGCAAGCGGACGTAGCCGTAGTGGGCACGGACGTCGAAGCAGCGAAGAATGCGCTTCAAGTCGCACAGAAGAAGCTGGACAAGGCAGTAACCAAGGGCCTCATCCACAAAAACGCGGCTTCCCGCAAGAAGTCCCGTCTCGCCAAGAAGTTGAACGCGCTGTCCGCGCAAGCGTAAGACGGTGCCTTAATCCATAATGGCGTTTAAAAGCCGTACCCTCCGGGGTACGGCTTTTTTTGACTTTATGGCGTCTCGGGGGATCCCGGCCGTTGCGACTCCGCTCCGCTTTTCCGCTCGACCACACGGAAGGACGCGGTCGCCATCGACGACAGCTTGCCGTCCGCCGTGTACAGCCTGCCCTCCGCAGTCACGATCCTTCCGGACATATGCACGACGGCCGCGGTCGCCCGCACCCTGCCCACCCGCGCCGGCGCCGTAAAATGGACGTTTAGGCTCGACGTCACGACATCCTCGTCCGGCAGCGCCGCCATCGCGGCCAGCCCCATCGCCGAGTCCAGCAGCGCCGTATGCACCCCGCCGTGCATCATTCCGATCAAGTTCATATGCCGCTCCTCGACATCCAGCTCGACGACGGTCTCGCGCGCGTCCCGCCGAATCAGCTCGCAGCCGAGGTATCCCCAGAACGTGCGGCGGGCCCGCTCGACCATTTCCGCATCGGACCCGGACGCGAGGTTCGGTCCTTCCATGGCGCTCCCTCCTCCCGGGCCGCCCGCGCTAGCGGCGCCCGGCGCATTATAGGTCGTTGGAATGCCGGCCGGCTTTCTCCTCTTCCTCGAGCAGTTTTCGCCGCAGCACCTTCCCGGCCATCGTTTTCGGCAGGCTGCTTCTGAATTCGTAAATGCGCGGCACCTTGTAGGCTGCGAGGCGCTCCTTGCACCAGGCCCTGAGCTCCGATTCGGTCAGCATCGCTCCGGGTCTCAGCACGGCGTACACCTTCACCGTTTCCCCGCGATACGGATCGGGCACGCCGAGCGCTGCAGCCTCCTCGATCGCGGGATGCTCGAACAGCACCTCCTCGATCTCCCGGGGAAATATATTGTAGCCGCCCGCGATGATCACATCCTTCATCCGATCCATGATATAGAAAAATCCTTCCTCGTCCATGCGCGCCATGTCGCCCGTGCGCAGCCAGCCGTCCCGAAGCGCCCGCGCCGTCTCCTCCGGCCGGTTCCAGTAGCCCTTCATCACCTGCGGCCCCTTTACCGCGAGCTCGCCCGTCGACCCGACGGGCAGATCCTCCCCGGTTTCGGGATGCACGATTTTGGCAAGCGTATCCGTAAAAGGCAGGCCGATGGACCCCTTTTTGCGATATTCCCAGATGTTGTTCGCGTGGGTGACCGGCGACGCTTCCGTCAGCCCGTATCCTTCGATGAGCCTGCCTCCTGTGATTTCCTCGAACCGCGCCTGCACCTCATAGGGCAGGGGCGCCGCGCCGCTGATGCAAACGTTGATCGAGGACAGGTCGTAATCCTTGACCCTCGGGTGGCCGATAAGCGCGATGTACATCGTCGGGGCCCCCCGGAAATACGGTCGGCTTTTGCTTGTCGATGATGCGCAGAATGTCGCCCGCCTCGAATCGCGGTACGAGAATCAACTCGCCCCCCCAGCATGATCGCCTGGTTCATAAGCACGGTCAAACCGAACACGTGGAAAAAAGGAAGCGCCGCCAAATAACGTTCCCGGCCGGGCTCGCTTTTGTAAAACCACAGACTCGTTTGAATCGTGTTGGCGACGAGGTTGGCGTGCGTCAGCATGACGCCTTTGGCGACGCCCGTCGTACCGCCCGTATATTGAAGGAGCGCCAGCTCCCGCCCGGCGTCCACCTCCGCGTGAATCGGCAGCGGCGGCATATCGCGCAGCAGCTTGGCGTAATGATGGACGCGCGGTCCGTAGGACACCTGCCGGTCGAGCCCCTCCCGCCTCGCCTTGATCGGATACAGCCAGCTTTTCGGAAAAGGAAGTCCGTCTTTAATCGAAGTCACGATGATGTGCAAATCGGGCAGCGATTGCGCGGCGTCCCTCGCTTTGCGGAACAGCAGGTCGAGCGTCAGCATGGCGACGGCGCCCGAATCTTTGAGCTGATGCGCGATTTCCCGCTGCACGTACAGCGGGTTCGTCATGACGACGACGCCTCCGGCGAGCAGCGTCCCGAAATACGCGGCGACGAGCTGCGGACAGTTGGGAAGCATGATCGCGACTCGCTCGCCGCGTCGGACGCCAAGCTTTCCCAGCACCCCCGCGAACCGGTACGCCGAGTCGAGCAGCCCGGCATACGTTGTTTTTTTGCCCAGGAAGCTGAGCGCCGTGCGGTCGGGAAAGCGTTCGGCGGAAGCGATGAGAAAGGCGGCCAGATTATGCTGCGGATACGGGCAGGTCCGGGGCACTTCGCTAGGGTAATGAACATACCAAGGCGTTTGTGACAAACCCATCACCTCACGGTCCGGCATCTATCGCTTTGTTAGCTGACGAAGCCTTCTTCCCGGACGACGGCCGCCGCCACCTGACGCTTCAGCGCCACCGTATCCACCGGGCCTCGGCGCGCCAGCTTTTTTGAGCGCCGACAGCTGCGTCCGCAGCGAATCGCCGACTTCGACGGCCGCCAGCGTCTCTTGGGCGAGCGCTTCGATCCGCCCGAAAGCGTCGTGCGCGAACGCCCGCGTCATGGCGACGGCGAGCGCAGCCCGTTCCTCTCCCTGGCCCGCAAGCTGCTTTTTGGCGCGAAGAAGGGCGCTCTCCATCGCGTACAGCTGAATCAGGATGTCCGCCAGCGCCGCAAGTATCTCCTGTTCCTCCTCGAGCCTCGGGCCGTAGCGCTGGACGGCGGCCGCCCCGGCCATCAGAAATATTTTTTTGGCCATCGCCGTCAAGTGCGTCTCTTCTTCCAGCGTTCCTTCGAACGTACGCCCCGGCACAAGCTGGAGCAGCTCGGTCTGAAGCGCCTGCGCCTTTTGCAGAAGCGGCAGCTGTCCCTTGAGCGCGCGCTTCACGAGCGTCCCCGGGATGAGCAGCCGGTTAATCTCGTTCGTGCCCTCGAAAATGCGGTTGATGCGCGAGTCGCGATAAATGCGCTCGATTTTGTACTCCTGGATGTAGCCATATCCGCCGTGAATTTGAACGCCTTCGTCCGCGACGAAGTCCAGCGCTTCGGAACCGAATACCTTGTTGATCGAGCATTCGATGGCGTATTCCGCGATCGCCTTGGCCGATTGAACGCCGGAATCCGACGAAGCATGATCGATCCCGGACAAGCCTGCGTCGATTAACCCCGCGGTACGGTAAATGACGCTCTCGAGCACGTAGGCGCGCGTATTCATCTCCGCGAGCTTCTTGCCCACGAGCGGAAAAGCGGAGATCGGCTTGCCGAACTGGATTCGTTCGTTCGCATACTTCGCGCTTAAGGCGATCGCCTCCTTGGCGGCGCCCAGACAGCCGACGGCAAGCTTGAAGCGGCCGATATTCAATATATTGAAGGCGATCAGATGGCCCTTGCCGACCTCCCACAGCAGGTTTTCGGTCGGCACCTTCACGTCCTCGAGCACGAGCGGACGCGTCGAGCTCCCTTTGATGCCCATCTTTTTCTCCTCGAGTCCGACGCTCACCCCCGCCATCGCGCGCTCGACGATAAAGGTGCTGAAATGCTGGCCGTCGACCTTCGCGTATACGATGAAGAGATCCGCAAAGCCCGCGTTCGTAATAAACTGCTTCGTCCCGTTCAGCACGTAATGGCTGCCGTCCTCGGACAGCCGGGCCGTCGTACGGGCGCCGAGCGCGTCCGAGCCCGACGAAGGCTCGGTCAGGCAGTATGCCGCGAGCAGCCTGCCGCTAGCGAGATCGGGCAAATACGTTTGCTTCTGCGCCTGCGAGCCGAAGTAGACGATCGGCAGCGTGCCGATCCCGACATGCGCGCCGATCGACAGGGCGAAGGAAGCGGCGCGGGACAGCCGCTCGCTGATGAGCGCGGAGCTGATCTTGTCGAGACCCAGGCCTCCGTATGCCTCGGGGACGTCCGCGCCGAGCAGGCCGAGCTCGCCGGCCTGACGCATGAGCTTCACGGTCAGCTCGTAATCGAGCCCTTCGAGCCGTTCGTCGTGCGGCAGCACGTCGCGGTCGACGAACGCTTCCGTCGTTTCGGCGATCATGCGCTGTTCTTCGGTCAAGTCCTCGGGCGTCGCGACCGACGCATAATCGGCGTCCGCGACGACGAAGCCGCCGCCCGCCGTTTTTTCGAACGATTTTTCGGTCATTTGCGAGAAACCTCCCTTGAACGCTTATCGCGCTTCGGTCATGCGGCGAATCGCCGGTCCGGCTACCCGCTAAGCGGGATAGACCTCGAACGCGCCGGCCGCGCCCATACCGCCGCCGATGCACATCGACACGATCCCGCGGCCGCCTCCGCGGCGGCGCAGCTCGTAGATCAGGCTCGCCGACAGCTTCGCGCCCGTGCAGCCGAGCGGATGGCCAAGCGCGATCGCGCCGCCGTTGACGTTCACCTTGTCTTTGTCCAGCGCCAGCGCGCGAACGACGTGCAGGCATTGCGAAGCGAACGCTTCGTTGATCTCGAACAGATCGACGTCGGCCATCGACCAGCCCGCCGACCGCACCGCCTTCGGAATCGCCTCGACCGGCCCGACGCCCATCACGTCAGGATCGACGCCGGCCAGAGCGAACGACCTGAACGCGGCGAGCGGCGCGAGCCCGAACGCCTCCGCGCGCTCGCGGCTCATGACGAGCAGGGCGGCCGCGCCGTCGCTCATCTGGGAAGCGTTGCCCGCCGTAACCGTGCCGCCCGCCTTGAAGGCCGGCTTCAGCCTTGCGAGCGCCGCCGGCGTCGTATCCGGCCGAACGCCTTCGTCCGCCTCGAGCACGAGCCGCCGCTCCCAGGGCTTGCCGTCCGCGCCGAAGCCGCGGACCGACGTCGCCACGGGCACCGTCTCCTCGCGGAAGACGCCCGACGCCTGCGCCAGCGCGGCCTTGCGGTGGCTGTCCGCTGCGAACCGATCCTGATCCTCGCGGGAGATGCCGAAGCGTTCGGCGACGTTCTCCGCCGTATGGCCCATCGCGATATAAATATCGGGCCGCTCGTCGACGATCGCCGGATGCGGCGAAGGTTTGAATCCGGCCATCGGCACATGGCTCATGCTCTCGACGCCGCCCGCGACGATGACGTCGGCGCCGCCGGCGGCGATCCGCTCGGCCGCGAAGGCGATCGCCTGCAGACCGGACGCGCAAAACCGGTTGATCGTAATCGCAGGCACGGCGGACGGAAAACCCGCGTAGAGCGACATGATGCGCGCGAAATTGAGGCCCTGTTCGCCTTCCGGCATCGCGCAGCCGACGATAATATCCTCGACGTCCCCCCTTGGAGACGCCGGGCGCACGCGCGATGACCGCTTCCAGCACGGTCCGCCCCAGATCCTCGGCGCGCGTATGGACGAAGCTTCCTTTTTTGGCGCGGCCGACGGGCGTGCGCGCGGCCGACACGATGACTGCTTCTCTCATGGGACATTCGGCCCCCCTTCGCTCGTTAGTTGCGCAGCGCCTTTCCCTTGGCGAGCATATGCTGCATCCGCTGCCGGGTTTTCGGCTCGCCGCACAGGCTGAGGAACGCCTCGCGTTCCAAATCCAGCATGTATTGCTCGGTCACGTACGTGCCTGCCGGCACGTCCCCGCCGGCGAGCACGTGCGCGAGCTTGCCGGCGATGAGCAGGTCGTGATCGCTGATGTATCCGCTCGTATGCATGCCGCGCGCCCCCAGCTTCATGACGGCTTTGCCCTCCGCGCCGACCACGCGGATTCGCTGCGGCACGGGCGTCCCAATGCCCGTCTGCGCAAGTCGAAGCGCGCTTTGCTTCGCTTCGTAGATCAGGCGCTCCTGGCTCATGACGATCCGGTCGCCCGCCCGCAGATAGCCGAGCTTCCTCGCGTCGTGGGCGCTCGTCGACACTTTGGCCGTACCGATGTTCAGGAACAGCCGGTTCACGTGCGGCTGCAGGTCGATCTCCGGATCCGGATGGTCTCCGCTGACCCGCAGCGCAAGCTCCTTGCAGCCGCCGCCCGCCGGAATGAGGCCGACGCCGGCTTCGACCAGTCCGAAGTACGTCTCGGCCAGCATCGCGATCTCGTCTGCGGGCAGGCATACCTCCACGCCCCCGCCGAGCGTCATCCGGTGCGGCGCCGCGACGACCGGCTTTTCGAAGCGCTTCAGCTTCGTCATCGTGTCCTGGAACAGCCGGATGATCGCCTCCACTTCATCCCATTCCTCGTTCTGGGCTTCCATGAGGAGCAGCATGAGGTTCGCGCCCACGCAGAAATTGCGCCCTTCGTTCGCGATGACGAGGGCGTCGTAGTTGCGCCGCACCTCCTCGACGCTCTCCCCCGATCATCGCCAGGATGTCGCCGCCGATCGCATTGCTGCGCGAGTGAAATTCGAGCGCCGCCACGCCTTCCCCCGATGTCGATCAGACTGGCGCCGGCATTCGACCGCACGACCCGGCTTTTCTCCTTCAGCCCGCGCAGCGAGATCGCCTCCGGCCGCTCGTCGAGCTCGCGGTAAGCGCCGCGGTAAGCATAAGCGGCGCGTCCTTCTTCCCGGCGATAAAACGACGCGTGTCCCGCCGCGATCCAGTCCTTCACCCAGGCCGGCACGAGCGTGCCTTCCGCTTCCATCCGGGCTGCGGACGCCACGAGCCCGATCGCGTCCCACAGCTCGAACGGGCCGAGCTCCCAGTTGAAGCCCCATCGCATCGCCTTGTCGACGTCGTCGACCGAGCCTGCGATCTCGCCGACTTTTTCCGCCGCATAGACGAGCGTTTGCTTCACAATTTGCCATGCCAGCTCCGCATGCCGATCCTTTCCGTTTAGCAGCGCCTTCGTTTTTTCCTTCGCGCCCCTGGCCGCCGCCGCGGCATCCAGCGACGCCCCGCTCGGCTTCGCCGCCGGGACGTACGTCATCGTTGCGGGGTCGAGCGACAGAATCTCGCTGCCGGCCGCGCCTTTCACTTTTTTGTAGAATCCCGCGTCCGCTTTCTCGCCGATCCACCCCCGCGAAGCCAGTTCATGCAGCAGCTTCGGCGGCTCGAACGCCGCTTTTTCCGCCGGATCGTCCGTCTTCTCGAACACGTTGTTCGCCACGTGCAAGAACGTGTCGATGCCGACCAGGTCCAGCGTACGCAGCGTCGCGCTCTTCGGACGGCCCATCGCCGGACCGGTGACGGCGTCCGTCTCTTCTACGGTAAAGCCGCCGGCCTCCATCGCCCGAAGCGTCGCGAGCAAGCCGTAAGCGCCGATCCGGTTGGCGATGAAGTTGGGCGTATCCCTGGCGACGACGACGCCTTTGCCCAGGATACGCTCGGCGAATTCGGCCATTCGGCTGACGATCGCCGGATCGGTCTCGTCTCCGGGAACGAGCTCGAGCAGCTTCATGTAACGGGGCGGATTAAAAAAAGTGCGTGCCGAGAAAATGCGCTTTGAACGCTTCGCTTCGTCCCTCGGCCATCTCCCGGATCGAAACGCCCGACGTATTGGAGCTGACGATGACGCCCGGTCGCCAATCGCGTTCGATTCGCATCAACACGTCTCGTTTGACGGACAGCTTTTCGACGACGGCCTCGATGACCCAGTCGACCTCCCGAATCCGGTGCAGGTCGTCCTCGAGATTGCCCGGCTCGATCAAACCCGCGAAGGCGTCGTCGTAAAAGGGGGAGGGCTGGACGGACGGCAGCCTCGCGAGCGCGCCCGCCGCCAGCCGGTTGCGGACCGCGGCATCGGCGAGCGTCAATCCCTTGGCTTCCTCATCCGGCGCGAGCGAATCGGGGACGATGTCCAGAAGCAAACTCGGTATGCCCGCGTTCGCCAGATGCGCGGCGATGCTCGCGCCCATGACGCCCGAGCCGACGACCGCCGCTTTTCTGATGTTAAAAGCCATACGAGAACCTCCTCATCCTGGTTTAAATGGCTCGAAGCGCCTCAAGTCGCGCCGAACACCGCCAGCTCCAAAATCTCCGCGACGTCCCGCGCCTTGACACGGTCGTCCGCTTTCATTTGCTTCGTGCCGTCCTCGAGCATCGTCAGGCAATAAGGGCAGGCGCTCCCGATCATCGTCGGTTTCGTTTGCAAGGCCTGCTCCGTCCGCGCCGCGTTGACCCGTTTGCCCGCCGTTTCCTCCATCCACATCAGGCCGCCGCCCGCGCCGCAGCACATCGCATTTTCGCGCGAACGATCCATTTCCAGCAGCTCGAGTCCCTCGATCGCGCGCAAAAGATGCCTCGGCGCATCGTATTCGCCGTTGTAGCGCCCAAGATAGCAGGAGTCGTGATAGACGATCCGCTCCTTGACGGAATGCGAGGGCGCGAGCCTTCCTTCCCGCAGCAGCCGATCGAGCAGCTGCGTATGATGGAGCACCTCCACTCCCACGAGTCCGAAATCGGGATATTCGTTTTTCAGCGTATGAAATGTGTGCGGACAGGCGGTCACGATCCGGCGAACGCCGTATTTGCGGAAGGTGGCGATATTTTCCGCGCACAGCTGCTGGAACAGCAGCTCGTTGCCCATTCGCCGCGGGGCGTCGCCCGAATTTTTTTCCTCGTTGCCGAGAATCGCGAAGTTGACGCCCGCCTCGTGCAGCAGCCGAACGAAGGCGCGCGAAATTTTACGGCTTCGGTTGTCGTATGCGCCCATCGAGCCGACGATAAACAGCGTTTCGAAACCTGGATTGTCCTTCACCGTCGGCACCGGGATGCCGCCGATTTCTCCGGTCCACCGTACCCGGTCGTTTCTGCTGATGCCCCAGGGATTGCCCTGACGCTCGATGTTCTGCATCGCGCGCTGCGCTTCTTGCGGCACGCTGCCTTCGGTCAGGACGAGATAGCGCCGCAGATCGACGATCTTGTCGACATGCTCATTGCCGACCGGACACTGATCCTCGCAGCTGCGGCAGGTCGTGCACGCCCAAATTTCCGACTCGCTTACGACGTCCCCGATCAGCGACACCTCCTCCGGCTTGCGGTCGGTCACCGTCCACCGCTCCCGCTGCCAGTCCAGCGTCGGCCGAATATCGGTGACCGCGCCGCCGGCTGCGTCTTCCTTCCATTCGGGATTCGGGAAAAAGGGTGGAGGCGAACCGGCATCCGCGGACATGCTGTGAACGCTTACATTAGAAAACGCGAAAGTCGGCACCCATGGCGATTTGCTTGTGATCGCAGCTCCCTTTTCCGTCAGATGGTCCCGCAGCTTCGTGATGAGATGCATCGGCGACAGCGCTTTTCCGGTGCCCGCTGCCGGACACACGTTCGTGCAGCGGCCGCACTCCACGCAGGCATAGAAATCAAGCATTTGCCCCCTGCGAAAATCTTCGATTTTTCCGACGCCGAACGTCTCCGCCGTCTCGTCTTCCAGGTCTAGCGAACTCAGCTTGCCTACGGGCTCGGCCCGGCCGAGGAACAGATTGATCGGCGCGGTAATCAGATGAAAATGCTTCGACTGCGGCACGTACACGAGAAAGGTCAGCAAAACGAGCAGATGCGCCCACCAGCAGACGAAAAACGCGTTCTTGGCGGCGGCCGGCGTCAGCGTCAGGCCCGACGCGGCTTCGGCGATCAGCGAGGAAACCGGCGCAAAGGCGGACGCGCCGCGTCCTTCCCAAACGCGGTAAAAACCGAGCGACAGCAGCACCGTCAGCATCAGGACGCCGATGAGGAGCAATACGATCGCGGGCTTCCACCCTCGCTTCAGGCGCGCGAGCTTCTCGCCGTACCGGCGATAGGCGGCATAGCCTGCAGCGATAAGGACAAGCAGCGCGGCGATCTCCTGCGTCAGCCCGAATGCGGTTCGTCCCGGCATCGGAAGCGGCTCGCCGCCCGACAGCCCGGTATAAATCAGATCGAGCGCGCCGAATTGAAGCACGATGAAGCCGTAGAAGACGACCAGATGCATGATCCCGCTTCGTCGATCCTTGAGCAGCTTCGTATGCCCAAGCGCCTGCGCCGCCATTTCGCGCGCGCGTTTTCGCCAGTCCGGCGGTTTGACAGAGGCCTTCCCCAGCTTCATGTACGCATAGCGGCGATAGACCGCTTGGCAGAACAAACATAGGGCATATCCCGTTACGAGCAGAAACAGCAATCCGTTCAGCCAGGACGGCAGCATGAGCCCCCCTCCCTCCTCCGAGGTCGCTTCGCCGGCATGCGTAAACCGCCAATGTCGTGGCGCGACGCAGAACGCAAGTCATTTTTCGCCGGCACTTAAATATAGATCTAGAAATGAATGAGTATTCATTTCATTTTAAAGAGACTCGTTCGGGAGGCGGGCGCATGGCGGTCGGGAGGCTGCAAAAATTCGAAGGGATTCTGGACGCGGCCGTAAAGGTGTTCGCCGAGCGCGGGTATCGCGGCTCGCAAATCTCGCGAATCGCGAAGGAAGCCGGCGTCGCGGACGGCACGATTTATTTATATTTCAAAAACAAGGAGGATATCCTCGTTTCGCTGTTCCGGGAACGGCTTGGCGCTCTGATCGGCAAGTTCGAGTACGCCGTGCGCGCGTCGAAGACTGCGGAGGAAGCGCTGCGCTTGATATGCGAACTGCACTTTGCCGAACTCGAGCGCCACCCGCTGCTCGCGCATGTCACGCAGATCGAGCTGCGGCAGAGCGCGTTCGAACTGCGCAAGGAGATCGGCAAGACGCTGAAGCCCTACCTGCTTCTCATCGAGGGCGTCCTCCTCCGGGGCATCGCGGACGGCGCGTTCAGGCCGGAGATCGACGTGAAGCTGTCTCGCCAGTTGATCTTCGGGGCGATGGACGAGGCGGTGTCGTCCTGGCTGCTCTCGGAGCGCAAGTACGCGCTTGCGGCGCAGGTCGACGGCACGGTCGATTTTTTCTGCGCGCGCTGCGGGCCTGAGGTCGATGCGCAAAACGAACGGCCTTTTTTTCCATCACCCCAATAAGGGAGGCGCATATCGGATGAATATGGCGGTGCTGTTGAAGCAGACGTTCGATACCGAGGAAAAAATCGTGCTAAGCGGCGGCAAAGTCGTCGAGGAAGGCGTCAAGTTCGTCGTGAATCCGTACGACGAATATGCGATCGAGGAGGCGATCCGGCTTAAAGAAACGCATGGCGGACAGGTGACGGCGATCTCGCTCGGTCCGGCCAGGGTCGCCGAGGCGCTGCGCACCGCCCTTGCGATGGGCGCGGACGAGGCGATCCACATCGACGACGCCGGTCTGCCACAAGACGAATTCGCGTCCGCAGTAGCGATCGCCGCCGTTCTGCGGCAGCAGTCCTACGACGTCGTGCTCGGCGGGAGCTTCTCCGTCGACACCGGCGGCGCCCAGGTCGCCGTGCGCGTGGCTGCCGCGCTGGGCCTCCCGCATGTCACCTCGATCACGAAGCTGACGGTGAACGGCGGGACGGCAAGCGCCGAGCGCGACGCCGAAGGGGACGTCGAGCGGATCGACGTGCGCTTGCCGGCATTGTTCACGGCCCAGCAAGGACTGAACGAGCCGCGTTATCCGTCGCTGCCCGGCATTATGAAAGCTAAGAAAAAGCCCTTTAAATCGCTGACGGCTGAAGAACTGGGCTTGGCCGGCGGGCCCGATGCGGCGAGAACCGTCCGCGTCTCGTTGTCGCCGCCGCAGGGCCGGCAGGCCGGGCAGCTGCTGCAGGGGAACCCGCAGGCGCAGGCGGAAGCGCTCGTCGGCTTGCTGCGCGCCGCTTCCCGAGCGATCTGACGCGCTCGTAACCGCCATCGCCACAAAGGAGGCATGCAAGTTGAGCAAAACGTATTTGATCGTAGCGGAGCACCGGGACGGCAAGCTTCGGCGCGTGGCGCTGGAAGCGCTTCGGGCGGCCGCGGACGTTGCGGATGAGGGAGACGCCATTCATGCCGCGCTGCTGGGCGAGCGCCTGGACGGCTTGGCCGCGGAGCTGGCCGCCTACCCGCTCGCGCAGGTGCATGCGATCGAGGGCGAGGCGCTGCGGCACTACAATCCGGAAGCGTACGCCCGGGCGCTTGACCCGCTGCTCCAATCGCTGCGGCCGGACGGCCTGTTCCTCGGGCATACCGCGTTCGGACGGGACTTCGCGCCCGCGCTTGCGGCCAAATTGTCCGCAGGCCAGATCTCCGATGTGATCGCGATCGAACGGGACGGCGATGAGACCCTGTTCGTTCGCCCACTTTACGCCGGCAAGGCGATCGAGCGCAGAGCGTTTACCGCTTATCCGCAGGTGGTAACGATCCGGCCAAGCAATCTCCCCGCGGCCGAGCCGCGCGCGGACGGTCTGGCCGCGGATATCGCCAAGCGGTCGGCGGACCACGCGGCGGACCTGCGTACCGTCGTCAGGGAGGTCGTCCGCAAGACCGCGGGCGCGATCGATCTGACGGAGGCCCGCATCGTCGTCGCGGGCGGGCGCGGCGTGAAAAGCGCCGCCGGCTTTCGCCCGCTCGAGGAGCTGGCGGAGCTGCTCGGCGGCGCCGTCGGGGCATCGCGCGGCGCCTGCGATGCCGGCTACTGCGGCTATGGCCTGCAGATCGGCCAGACGGGCAAAGTCGTCACGCCCGAGATCTACATCGCCTGCGGCATCAGCGGCGCGATCCAGCATCTGGCCGGCATGAGCGGCTCGCGCATCATCGTCGCGATCAACAAGGACCCCGAAGCGCCCATCTTTGGCATTGCCGACTACGGCATCGTCGGCGACCTGTTCGAAGTCGTCCCGCTGCTTATCCAGGCGTTTCGCAAGGCGCTCCAGCAATAAAGAAAAACGGCCAGGGCAGAAATAAGCCCTGGCGGGCCTTGCTGCAAGCAGTCCCCTGTGTAATGGTTAAAAAGCCGTTATTTCCCCACATCGCGACGGTCTCGGGCAAATAAGTGTTGAAGCGCATTTAATTTCTTGCGTTCGAACGTTTTAACCCGGTTTTGAACAAATTAAATGCCGTTGAACACTTCTTCCTTCGGGTGCCCCGATCAGCGCATCGATTAACTGCTTTTCAACAATTATCGCTTCCTCCTAGACGTATCAAGATCTCCAGCTTGAGGTGTGTCGGCGCATGTCGGCTGTCAACGTTCATGCTTTCATTCCTGCACCCGACCCGGTCCGCAGCAGCCAGAGCTCCAGGCCGAGCGTCTTGTCCACGCGGCCTGTCTTCATCTCGTAGTCGAGCTCGGCGAGGCCGCCGAGGAGCGCGGTCAGCCGTTCGATGCTGAACGCCTTGGCCTGATCCGCGGTCACCTTGACCCCGTAGGGGTGCATGCCGAGCTGGCCCGCCATCTGCTGCGGCGAGTAGCCTTGCTTGCCCAGCTCCTTGACGTACAGCATGCTGCGGAACTGTCTGACGAGCAGCGCAGCCAGCTTGATCGGCTCCTCGCGGCGCCTGAGCAGGTCGTGATAAAGCGCGATCGCTTTGTCGGTCCGCAGCGAAGCGATCTCCTCCGTCAGCTTGAACACGCTCTGCTCCACGCCGGCCGGCACGAGCTCGGCGACGGCTTCGGCCGTCACCGTGCCGCCTTCGCCCGCATGCAGGCACAGCTTGTCCGTCTCCGACGACAACGCGCCCATCTCCGTGCCCGCGCGGCGGATCAGCTCTTCCGCTGCCGTCCGGTCCATCGTACGGCCCTGCTTGGTTGCGCGGCCCATGATCCACTGGAGCAGCTCGTCGGGTCCGAGCGGAGAAAAATTGACGGCGATGCCGTCCTGCTTGGCCGCCTTCGACGTCTTTTTGCGTTCGTCGAGCTTGTCGTGCGGCACCATAAAGACGAGCACGGTCGTCTCGAACGGCTTGCGCATATACGCAAGCAGCCGCTCGGGCCGATGCTCCGTCTTCGCCGACTCCTTGGCCGACCCGAATACGACGCTGTCGCGCACCAGCACGAGCTTGCTCGGCACGAGAAAGGGCATCGTCTCCGCCTCTTCCAATATAACGTCGAGCGAATGCTCCGCCGTATCGAAGCGCTCGATCGCCATGTCGCGATGCTCGGGCTCGGCCACGGCGGCGACGAGACGTTCCGCGAACTCGTTCATGCGGTAGCTCTCCGTGCCGAAGCATATGTACACGGGACGGATTTGTCCTTCCCGGATTTCCTTAAAAGCTTGTCTCGATTCCAATACGACCACCTCGCACCCCATTATACAGCAAAGAGACCGCGCCCGTTAACGTCTGGCGCGATCTCTTTGTCCTTGGAATCTATGTCAACGTTCGACGTGCAGGCCCATGGTGCCTAGCGCGAACGATCGTGACTGCGCCTCCAGGGGGCGCGGCGACTTTTATAATCCCACTATACGCGGCAGCCGCTCGATTGGTGACAGCCGGTCAGCGCGCCTGCTCGCGATTTTCTTTGGCGTTCCACCACAGGTCCGTCGCCTTGCCCGAAGCATCCGTCCAGGTGTAATAAAGATCCTGCCCGTCCTGGCCCCAGGTGACGTCGGACACCGCGCCGTCGCGCTTGTCGCTCTCGAAAACCGTCCCGGAACCGTCGGGCTTGACGATCCGCAGTCCGCCGTCGAACGCGATCGCCGTCAGCTTGCCGTCGGGCGATGCCCATGAAGGCGTGTATTGTTCCGCTGCCGAAAACGCGACGTTCGGTTCGACTGCAAGCGATGGCGGTTCCGTAGCGGCAGGCGCGGCGGCCGAAGTGCCTCCCGCGTCCCGCGCTGCTTGATCCGACTTGTCCGTTACGTCTGCCGACGCGGCGGCGGATGCGGAAGCGGATGCCGGCGGCGTCAAGCCTTGCCGGGCGCCACCTTCCGCGGCGGAAGGCGCATCCGACGAGGCTGCGGCGGGCGTCTTCGTCTCGATCTTGGCCGTCGGCGCCGCGGCGGCCGAACCGGCAGAAGTGCCGGATGCGCCGCCGTCGGTCCCGTTCAGGCTCGTGCCGCCGACCGACGCGTTGTTTTCGTCCGCCGTGGCTTCGGAGACGTTCGAGCTTGAACGCTGTTGGCCGGACGAGCTTGCGCTGTCGCCAGCCATATCCGGCACGGCCTTTTCGTTCACTACGCTCTTGCGCAGCAGGTCGGACGACGCCGCTCCCTGCGCGGACCCGGCCGCCGACTCCTGCTCCAAGGCGGCCTTCTGCTGATCCGACTGCAGCGAGAAAGGCTGGGCGATCAGCAAGACGCCGGCGACGACGCCGGCCGCGACGACCGCGGCCAGGCCGCGGTAGACGGACTTGCGGCCGCCCGTTCTCCGGGAACGCGGCTCGTATGCGGCTTCGGCGTCCGGCGCTTGCTCGGCGTCCGGCGCCGGATCCGGCACGAGGCGTTCCAGTTGGGGCAGGATCGCGTCGACCAGACTGTATTTGGGCGTGACATGCGGCAGCTGCGTCAGTTCCTCGGACAGCCGGGTCAGCCGTTCGAGGAGCGCGGCGCACTCCGGATAATTTTGCAGGTACATTTGCAAGCGCGACGACTCTTCCTCGTTCAAATCGCCGTCGATCGAACGCTGCACGAGCTCCATCCCCTCTTCGCGGTTCATCCCCGGACACCCCCTTTGCGATAGTCATGCAGCAATGTCTGCAGTTGCTGCCGGGCGCGGAATAAGTAAGACTTGACCGTATTCAACGGCAAGTTGAGCGAATCGGCGATCTCGTTATAAGAGAAATCCTGCAGATAACGAAGCACGACCACGGTGCGGTGATGCTCCGGAAGCTTGCCGATCGCCTCGCGAATGTCTTCGGAAGCGTATCCGCTCATCACCTCGGCCTCGACGTCTTCGTTAGCCTGAAATACCATCTCGTGTTCGTCGATCGAAACGGAAGGTCGTTTGCGACGAAACTTGTCGATGCATATATTCGTTACGATGCGCTGAACCCACGTGCGGAATTGAGCCTTTTCTTCGTAGGAATTGATCTTCGTGTATACCCGAATCAATGCTTCCTGCGCGGCGTCCATCGCATCCTGCTCGTGGTTAAGCAAATAATAGGCCGTACGGTAAACCTGGTGTTCGATCTCGCGAAGCAGCGCGACGAGCGCTTCCCGATCGCCGGCCTGCGCAGCTCTGATCAATTCCGGCTCCACCACGGGAGATCCTCCTTCTCTCGCATCCCCTCTGACGCAAGCGTGCGCCAAAAGGTTGCAAAAAACGCTAGGTATAATCTTACAAAAAAATAAAGGCGTAAACGCCCTTCGATTAACGCATGTGTCCATTATTAGGCAATGCTCTATATACTCGGCGAACGGCCGAAAAGTTGTGAAATAAGTCCTGTTCCAGTCTATCATACGCGCCGCGTTTTGTCCTCAAGGCCGCTTGACGCGCCGCTCGAGCCGGCCGTCTGTCCGGATGCGATAGACGATCTCACCCTGAACGTCGGTCCGCTCGAGCGATGCGCCTGACCGAAGGATCCTTTCGACGACCTCGGCGTGCGGATGTCCGTACAAATTGTTTTTGCCGGCCGACACGACGACTTCGTGCGGCTGCCACCAGGCAAGCCACGCTGCGGTCGTCGACGTTTTGCTGCCGTGATGTCCTGCCTTGAGCACGTCGATAGCGCGCGACTCCTCCCCTTGCCGTCGGAGCTCGCCTAGCACCGCGGATTCGCCCGCCGCCTCCAGATCACCGGGGAGCACGAACACGCGGCCGTATATCGCCAGCCGCAGCACGACGCTCCTGTCGTTCTGCTCGCCGATCGCCGGTATCCGGTCGCCGGATGGCGACTTCGGCGGATATAGCGCTTCAAGCGTCGCCGACGCGTCCACATGCCATTGGCCGCCGGCTTGGACCGCATACATCGGAATACCCGCGTCTTGCGCCTCATGAAATAGACGAAGCACGTCGTCATCCGGTTTAATCGTTCCGTTGAATAGGATGCGACCCACCTGCAGCTCCCGGATCACGGCATGGGCGCCTCCGATGTGATCGGCATCCAGATGCGTCAGCACGAGCGCGTCCAGGCGCCGAATGCCGCGCTGCTTCAGCAGCGGAACCAGCGTCTTGCGGCCAACCTCGTAGGGATCTTTGCGCAGACGCCAAGCCTCCTTCGGCGTGCCGAACGCGATCGTGCCGCCCGCGTCTACGAGGACATGTCGGCCGCTGCCGGTCGTGATGAGAATGCTGTCGCCCTGACCGACATCGAGAAAAGAAACGACGGCCGTCCGATCGAGCTTGACGGGCGGCGCTTCCCAGGCGACGATGCCTATCCAGCTAAGAGATAGAAATGCGGCGAAGAGCCGTCTCCTCCGTCGCTCGCCGAACGACAACCCGAACCCCCATGGTTGTCCCGCAGATGTCCGTAGCGCAGCTTGCATCACGGGTCTAAGACTGACAGGCGCGCCGCCCGAATCGACATCGGCAGCCCTTTCTTCGCGCAGTCCCTGCAGCGGCTCCGTCCAATCGCCTTCGCTTGGCGCTCGCCCGGCATATGCGGCTATCCGCGCAGCGCGCTCGTTCGGATCGAACGGATCCGATACCGCGATTTGGGCCGCTACGGCTTCGGCGGTCGCCGCCGTCTCAGCCCGAAGCCGAAGCGAACGACGCGCGAAGGCCAGCGTCGTCAACAGCAGCGCATAAAAGGCGATCACCCAAAACAAGCCAGGTTGTTGCCATACGGTCGAAAGCGCCTTGACCGATCCCAGCCATTCCGTCGCCGCAAAGGTCGCGCGGTTGCAAAGCGCCGCGAGCTTCGCGGGTACGACACCGAGCGGCAGCCAGATTCCGCCCAGCACGAGCGCAGCCATCCCGAGCGGCAAGACGACGAAGCTGATAAACGGCACAAGCACGAGGTTCGCAAGCAGCGACAGCAAATGCAGCTGATGGAAATAAAAAGCGGTAACCGGGAAAGAAAAGAGCTGAGCGGTCAACGCGACGGCCAGCGAAGATCGTATGAATGCCGATCGTATGCGGAAGGCCAGCAGCTCCGTCATGACCGGTACGCAGAGCAAGAGGCCAGCGGTCACGATAAAGGATAGCTGGAAGCTGACGTCTTCCACGACGGACGGACGCCAAACAATCATGAGGAGCGCGGCCGCGGCAAGCAAGTGAAGCCCGTCCTTCAGCTTGCCCTGCCGCGCGAGCCACAAGGCGATCATCGACATGAGACAGGCTCTTACGGCAGACGGGGAAGCGCCGGTAATCAGCATGTATACGGGCATCGCCGACGCTGCGAACGCAAGCGTTCGCTCCCGGGTCCAGCGTGCCAGCTTGCCGAGCGTCAGCAATATGTACACGACGACGGCGACGTGAAGGCCGGATATGGCGAGTACGTGCGTAAGCCCGAGCCGGGAAAAATCATCGTATTGTTCCGGATCGATGTCGTCCGCGATGCCGGCTACCAGACCTTTCATATATCCGGCGTCCGCGTCGTCATACAACCGTTCCGTCAGCCTTCCGATCGCCGCCCGGGATTCGTCGAACGCGCGAAGCGCCCGGTCTATGACCGATACGCCTTCCGACTGGAACGTCACGGCGTCGGCGCCTTTGGCGAATACCGTCCAGTGAATGTTTTTACGGTTCAAATAGCGCCTGTAATCAAAGCCGCCGAAATTGCCCGCATCGGCCGGAAGCTTCAGTTCGCCGGCGACCTCGACGGAGCTTCCTCGCTTCCAGGATGCAGCGACAGCCAGCTCTTCTTCGGCGGACAGCCGAACGCGGACCAGCAGCTTCTCGTCGACGCGCAGCGCTCCATCTTCGGATCGGACATTATGCGCGCGAATCGGAAACGTTACCGTATCGCCGTCGATCGCCGCCGGCTCGAGCAGCCGGCCCGTCGCGATCACCGCTCTTCCTTCCGGCGCCGTCCACGCCGCCGTCAGTTCGGAGCCGTGCCCCGCCTCGCTCCATACCCGCAATCCCGCCGACAACAGCAGTGCCAGCGCGCACAATCCGCCCGTACGAAGCCGAATCCGCCCCGCCAGGACCAAGGCCGCCAGCGCCGCGACGATGCCGACGAAGACGAGCGTCGCCGGCATGCCCTGCCGGATCGACCAGATGCCGCTGCCCGCGGCCCAGAACCCCGCTGCGCATACGAGCGGTCTGCGATCCATCGATTCACGCCCCTTTCTAAAAAAGCTTCCATCGGCCTTTTGCATAACCATTCGCGCTTAGCATAGGGCCCCAGGCGCCGATGCTTGTTCCTATCGCGATTTGCGGCAGCACGCGGACCTAATAGCCGTTATGCTTGTTCCTTTCGCGATTTGTGGCCTGCCCGCGGACACAGGGCCGTTATGCTTGTTCCTATCGCGATTAGCGCCCAGCTTGCGGACCCAATAGCCGTTATGTTTGTTCCTATCGCGATTAGCGGGCTGCCCGCGGACCCAGGAGCCGTTATTGCGGGAATTCCGTTCCTGTTTTGCCTTGTTCCGGCTGAAAAACGTCCCTCCGGTCCGATACGATCGCCGTTTACATCGGTTTTTAAGAATTAACGTCTCCTGTGTCCGGTATCCCCTGCCTGACTTGCATTCAGCGGCTACCCGCAGTTCTGATTTGCACATCCTCGCCTACCTTCTCGTTTACCTTCTCCTCGATCTTTCCGTCAGGTTAGAGCGTGATGCCGATACGTTCTGAAAGGTCGGACCGGCAAAAACGATTTCGCCTTCCTTTACAGATGGCGCTGCGTTTTTATCGGAGACGAATCGGATGCGCATAGGTGAAACTTGCGAAAAATAAAAGAACCCTGCGCGTTTAAGCAGGGTTCTTCCCAGGGCTTGCTCTCTATTCGGATATCGGTCCGCTAATCGGCATCCTTCACTTCCGTATCCTGCGGCGGCGCATAATCCGGTATCGTCCTGAAAACGATCCGGCGCTCGGCCATGAGCGCGGATACTTTGTCATGGTCCTTCGGATACCCGCGGTGAAAAACGATCTCGACGATGCCGCTGTTGGCGAGCATGTTCGCGCAGGTCCAGCAAGGCTGGTCGGTCACGTATACGGTCGATCCCTCGCGGTCGATCCGGTCCGTGAACAGCAGCAGATTTTGCTCTGCGTGGATCGTCCGGATACAGCGCTCCTTTTTGACCATGACGCCCGGTTCGCCGGACGGCGCTGGCGCGAATTCTTCGACGATCATGCAGCCGGCTTCCGAGCAGTCGGGCACGCCCATCGGCGCGCCGTTGTAAGCGGTGCCCAGCAGCTTCTTGCCCTGTACGAGCACGGCGCCCACGTGACGCCTCGGACAACGCGAACGCGTCGATGCCATGAAGGCGATGTCCATAAAGTAAGTGTCCCAATCCTTGCGAACCGCCAGAGCCATCCGGCTTCGCCTCCTGTCTTATAGTTACCGGACGCCCCCAAGATTAGCCGGCCTTGACGAGCGGCAGAAGCTTCGCGAGCAGCTTGTCTCCAATTCCCTTGACGTCCGTCAGCGCCTCCGGAGATCCGAAACGCCCATTCGCTTCCCTATACCGTACGATCGCTTCGGCTTTGGCCGGTCCGATGCCGGGCAGCGCATCCAGCTCGGCTGCGGTCGCCAGATTAATATCGAGCCGCCCGTCCGCAGCCGCCTCAACCGGCTGCCGCTGCGGCCCGTCGCCCGCGTCGGCGGACTCGCGGGTGCCAACTGCCGTTTCCGCGCTTAAGGGAGCATCCCCCCGTATTTACGGCATTCGCCTCCGAAGCCGGAGCGGCCGAAGCGCCCGCATTCGCTTCCGAAGCCGAAACGGCCGCTGCGCCGGACACTTCGCCCGCCGGTTCGGCAACGCCCGCGGTGTCCGCGGGCCGGTCGGTCGCCGCCGTTGCCGCCGCATGCGCTAAGCCCGCCTCCCCGCCCGCTCGCCGCGCCTCGCCTTCTCCGATCTCCGCATCGGCGACCGCCGCAGCGACCTGCGCGTTCACCGGCTCCCAGCCGGGCACGCTCCCATCCGCAGGCGCAAGCCATCCCCAGGCGAGCAGAACGACCGCGGCCGCGCCTGCCAGCAGCGCTGCCCGGCTTCGTTGCCGGACGTCCCGCTCCGCATTTTTTCGCATTCGCCTCTCCTCCATGATCTTCTTGAATACGACTGGCATGCCTATCTATTCAATACGCATAAAAAATCGAGTCATGTCGGCCAAACCTGCTGGCATACAATGGAAAGTAGCCATGCATAATGTCAATTGCGGGAGGGGGACCTCAGATGAAGGTCGGCTTCATCGGCGCCGGAAGCATGGGCGGTCTGCTAGCGGGAGCCTTGCTGCGCGCCCGGGCTTTTGAGCCGTCGGAAGTGACGATCGCGACCCGCACCTCCTCCAAAGCGGAACGTCTGGCGCATCAGTTTCCGGGCCTCCGGATCGGACCGACCAACGCGGCAGCCGTCCGTGAGGCGGATATCGTCTTTCTCTGCGTGAAGCCGCTCGACTACCGCGCGGTCATCGGCGAGATTCGGGAAGCGCTCCGGCCGGAGCAGCTCCTGGTGTCGATTACAAGTCCCGTCACGCTGGAGCAGCTTGAGCGACTGACGCCCTGCAAGACGGCGAAGATCATTCCCAGCATCGTTAACGGCGCCGCAAGCGGCGCCTCGCTGTTCATGTTCGGCACGCGGCTTGCTCCGGCCGACAAAAAGCAGCTCATTTCCATGTTCGCGCGCATCAGCGAGCCCATCGAAGTGCCGGAGGACAGCGTCCGCGCAGCTTCGGACCTGTCGAGCTGCGGCCCCGCCTTCATGGCGTACCTGCTGGAGCAATTCGTGGAAGCGACGGTCGAATTCGCAGGGCTCGCGCCCGATGTCGCGGCCAAGGTCGGCGCCGAGATGCTCCTCGGTACGGCGAGGCTGCTGGAGCAAGGCTGCACGACGCGGGAACTGCAGGAGCGCGTATGCGTACCCGGAGGCATCACTGCGGTGGCGATGGAAGAGCTGCGTCTGTCGACGCAAGACGCCTTCCGCAAGGTGATGCGGAAAACGCACGACAAATTCGCGGAGGACCTGGTCAAGGTCGAAGCTTCGCTGTCGGAGCAGTCCTTTCGCTCCGATTAGCGTCCGAATCCTAGCCGAAGGTGCCCGCAAGAAAAGTGCCAAGGCTGCCGAACAGCGCAAAGGGCGACCCGGTGAATTCATGCGGGCCGCCCTTGACGTGTCAGTTCGCTACGATGTTGACGAGTTTGCCCTTGACCGCGACGATCTTGCGCACCGTCTTGCCTGCCGTGACGGCTTTCACTTTTTCAAGCGCGAGCGCGGCTTCCTGCAGCGCCTCTCCCTCGAGATCCGCCGCGACAAAGACGCGGTCCACGATCTTGCCGTTGACCTGAACGGCGATCTCGACCTCGGCGTCGACCGTCAAAGAAGCGTCGTAGGACGGCCAAGCGGCATAGGTCACGCTCTCGGTATGGCCGAGCTTCTCCCAGAGCTCCTCGGCGATATGCGGCGCGATCGGCGACAACATCTGCACGAAATGCGCCATCGCCTGCCTCGGCAGCACCTCGACCTTGTACGCCTCGTTGACGAAGATCATCAGCTGGCTGATCGCCGTGTTGAACCGGAGTCCCTCATAATCCTCGGTGACTTTTTTTGACCGAGCGATGCCACGTTCTGCGGAACGCTTCTTCGCCAGCCTCGTCCTTGATCTTTTCGCTCAGCTCGCCGTTCTCTCCGACGAACAAGCGCCAAACGCGGCCGAGGAAACGATACATGCCCTCGACGCCGTTCGTATTCCAAGGCTTCGTCGCTTCGAGCGGACCCATAAACATTTCGTACACGCGCAGCGTATCCGCCCCGAACTCGCCGACGATGTCGTCGGGATTGATGACGTTGCCCCGCGACTTGGACATCTTTTCGTTGTTCGTGCCGAGAATCATGCCTTGGTTGACGAGCTTGTGGAACGGCTCCTTGGTCGCAACGACGCCGATGTCGTAAAGCACCTTATGCCAGAATCGCGCATAGAGCAAGTGAAGCACGGCGTGCTCGGCGCCGCCGATGTACAGATCGACAGGCAGCCATTCCCGCTGCTTGGCCGGATCGCAGATCGCATCCGCGTTTTTCGGGTCGATGAACCGCAGGTAATACCAGCAGCTGCCCGCCCACTGCGGCATCGTATTCGTCTCCCGGCGCGCCTTGCGGCCGTCCGGCAGCGTCACGTTCACCCAGTCCTCGACGGTCGCGAGCGGCGACTCGCCCGTGCCCGAAGGCGTGATCGCGTCGACCTCCGGCAGCAGCAGCGGAAGTTCGTCCTCGGGCACCGTCTCCATGCTCCCGTCCTCGAAGTGCAGCACCGGGATCGGCTCGCCCCAATAGCGCTGACGGCTGAACAGCCAGTCTCGCAGCCTGTAGGTGACCTTGCCCCGTCCTTTGCCTTGCTCCTCCAGCCAGGCGATGCTCTTCGCGATCGCGTCTTGCGTGGACAGGCCGTTCAGGAAGCCGGAGTTGACGTGCGCTCCTTCTCCCGTATGTGCCGCTTCCTCGACGTTGCCGCCGCTGACGACCTCGACGATCGGCAGCCCGAACTTCTTCGCGAACGCCCAGTCCCGCTCGTCATGGCCCGGAACGGCCATGATCGCGCCCGTGCCGTAGCCGCCAAGCACGTAGTCCGCGATCCAGATCGGTACGAGTTCGCCGTTCACCGGATTGACGGCGTAAGCGCCGGTGAACACGCCCGTCTTATCCTTCGCCAGATCGGTACGCTCAAGATCGCTCTTGCGCGCGGCCTGCTCGACATAAGCCTCGACATCCGCCTTCTGCTCGGCAGAAGCAATCGCGGACACGAGCTCGTGCTCCGGCGCCAGTACGCAATAGGTCGCGCCGAACAGCGTATCCGGACGGGTCGTGAACACGGTGAGCGAAGCGTCGGCGTGCCCGTCGATGGCAAAGGTAACCTCCGCGCCGGTCGACTTGCCGATCCAGTTGCGCTGCATGTCCTTGATGCTCTCCGACCAGTCCAGTTCCTCGAGATCCTCGAGCAGCCGCTCGGCGTATTCGGTAATCTTGAGCATCCACTGGCGCATCGGCTTGCGGATGACCGGGTGGTTGCCGCGTTCGCTCAGCCCGTTGATGACCTCTTCGTTCGCGAGCACCGTACCGAGCGCCGGGCACCAGTTGACCGGAACCTCGGCGACGTAAGCGAGGCCTTTTTTTATACAGCTGAATAAAGATCCACTGGGTCCACTTGTAATAATCCGGATCGGTCGTGCTGAACTCGCGGTCCCAATCGTAGGAGAAGCCGAGCGATTTGATCTGTCTGCGGAAGTTGTCGATATTCTCCACCGTGATCTCGCGCGGATGGCGCCCCGTCTGGAGCGCGTACTGCTCGGCAGGCAGGCCGAACGCGTCCCAGCCCATCGGATGGAGCACGTTGTAACCGCGCATGCGCTTGTAGCGGCTGACGATATCGGTCGCCGTGTAGCCTTCGGGATGTCCGACGTGCAAGCCGGCGCCAGACGGGTACGGGAACATATCGAGCGCGTAAAACTTCTCCTTGCCCGGATCCTCCGTCGTGCGAAACGTCTTGTTTTCGTCCCAGTAGCGCTGCCACTTGGGCTCCAAGGTCTGCGGCTTGTAGCCGGCTTGATTGTTGTCCTGTACCATCGTTCATGCTGCCCCTTCCGTTTGACTGCGCGTTAAAAGCCAAAAAACCTCCCGCCCCCAGCGAAATTACGCTAGGGACGAGAGGTTAAACTCGCGGTACCACCCTAGTTGACGCCAGCCCTGCCCGGGCATGTCGTCCACTCTTCCTCCTTAACGCGGAGGGACTCGCCGCGATTGCCCGCCAAGGCATGCAGCCTGGCATGGATTAAACGCGGAGCTCCAAGGCGAGTTCGTCGCTGACGTCAGCCGGCTTGCACCATCCGCCGGTTCTCTGAGTGACGCTGAGCGATTACTTTTCCTCTTCTTAGCCTTTATTTCTTCGATTATAGCGGCTGCCGTCGATCGATGTCAAGCTCTCGTTCAATGTCAAGCTCGCGGTCCGGCCCCCTGCCAAAAAAAGATCGACGATCCGTACGGGCAGGTCTTCCCTTCGCTCGCCGTCGGTGTCGCGCCCCCCCCACCATCAGCAGCGACGAAAAGGCATGCGCCAGCAGCAGCGGCTCCTCTCCTCCCCGCATCTCGCCGCGCGCCGCGGCATCGGCGAAGCATTCCGCCAGTACCTCGTGGATGCGATGCTCCGCTTCGCGAATGTCGCGCCGCTGCTCCTCGTTCAGCGAGGCGATCGCCTCGCGCATCATCGATTCGAACTCGACGTGCGTACTCGCCATTTTCACCGTCGCCACCCTGATCAGCCGTTCCCGAAGCGTGCCCTCCTGCTCAAGGATCTGGCGCGTAAATCCGCGGATACGTCCCATCATCTCGGTCACCGAAGCGGCGAACAGCTCCGACTTGCCGCTAAAATAATAGTAGATCGAAGCCTTGGTGACGCCTGCCCGCTCGGCAATCTGATTCAGGGACACCGGCTCGTAGCCGAACTCCATAAAAAAGAGCGGATGCGGTGCGCAGCAGCAAATCGCGGCTGTCCGTATTGCCCTTGGGTCGACCGGGAGCCCGTCTCGTTCGTTGTTGTGTCACTTGTTGCGCCTTCCTTTCGAAAAGATTCAGACGAAAGAGTTGCAATATTAACCTTCCGGTATATATAATTATCAATGCGCTCATTATAGCACATTATAACGCAACCGAAACCCGAGGGGGAGAAGACGTGAAGGAAGTTCGCGTTCAAGGCAAAGGAATAACGGGCCCTGTCGGCCGCTGGGTAACACTTGCGATTTGGATCGTCGCCGCCGCCCTGTTGAGCGTGCTGCTGCCGCAGGTCGGCAAGCAGGAGACGAACAATGCGCCCAATCTGAGCGACAGCAGGCCCTCCGTTCAGGCAGCCGCCGTCGCAGAACGTGAATTCACCAGCGGGGCGGACGTGCCTGCGTTGCTCGTATGGCACAAGCAAGGCGGCCTTAAGGACGCCGATCTGGACATCGTCCGCAAGCTGGCGGAACAATGGACGAAAGCGCCCGTGCCGCATCAGACGGCGGTTCCGCCGCTGCATCAACTGCCGCCGGAGGCGCTCAAGGCGCAGCTGTCCAAGGACGGCAGCACGCTCGTCACGCCCGTTTTTTTCGATAAAAATGCGGATACGGAGCAATTGAAGGAAGGCGTCGAGGCGCTCAAGAATCAAGCTGTTGCTTTGATCGGCAGTGATCCGTTTACTGTGGATACGGACCAAGGCGCGCTTAGCGCGCGGGTCACCGGTCCGGTCGGCATCCAGATCGATGCGACGGGACTTTTTTGAAAATGCCGACTTCGCGCTGCTGCTCGGAACCGTCCTGCTCGTTCTCGTGCTGCTGCTGATTATTTACCGGTCGCCGATCCTTGCCTTTATTCCGCTCGTCGGCGTCGGTTTCGCCTACGGGGTCATCAGTCCGATCCTCGGCTGGATGGCCCGCGAAGGCTGGATCGTCGTAGACTCGCAGGGCATATCGATTATGACGGTACTGCTGTTCGGCGCCGGAACGGACTACTGCCTCTTCCTGATCTCGCGGTTCAGACAGCTTCTCAAGCATGAGCCCGATAAAGGGAAGGCGCTGCGCGCCGCGCTGTCGGACGCTTCCGGCGCCGTGGCGATGAGCGGCATCACCGTCGTCATCGCCTTGCTCACGCTGCTGCTCGCCGAATACGGCGCCTTCCGCCGGTTCGCCGCGCCTTTCAGCATCGCCATTTTTATCATGAGCATCGCAAGTCTGACGCTCGTGCCTGCGCTGCTCGCCGTCATCGGCCGCGCCTCCTTCTGGCCGTTCGTGCCGCGCACGCAGCAAATGCGCGAGGAACGCGCCGCGAAGCGCGGCAAGCCAAAGCCTGCTCCTGAAGCCCCGCCACGCAACTTCACGGGCAAGATCGTCGTGAAGCGTCCGGGCCTGATCGCCGTCTTGTCCGTCGTCTTCCTGGCCGTGCTGGCCGTGACGGCAAGCCAGATTAAATTTACGTACGATATCTTATCGTCGTTCCCCTCCACGATGGAGTCCAGAGAGGGCTATGCGCTGATCGGCTCCCAGTTTTCCGAAGGCGAGCTCGCCCCTGTCAAAGTCATCGTCGACACGGGCGGCAAAGAGACCGGCGTTGCGCAAAAACTGGCCGACCTGCCTTATGTGAGCCGGGTCTCCGAACCCGTCCAAGGGCAGCAAAATCCGCAGATTGTCGCCTATGACGTCGAGCTGGCGCTCAATCCTTACGCGCTGGAGGCGCTGAACAAAATTCCGGATCTTCGCGATACCGCCCATGCGGCGCTCGCCGCTTCCGGCGACGCGAATGCGGCCGATCACGTATGGGTCGCAGGCCAAACGGCCGATCAGTACGACACGAAGGAAACCGGAGAACGGGATACGCGTCTCATCTTGCCTGTGATCATCGCGCTGATCGCGCTGCTGCTGCTCCTCTACTTGCGCTCGGTCGTAGCGACGGCTTATCTGGTGGGCACCGTCATCCTGTCCTACATTTCCGCCCTCGGGCTGGGCTGGCTCGTCATCCATTATCTGTTCGGCGCAGACGCAATCCAGGGCTCCATTCCGCTCTACTCGTTCGTGTTCCTGGTCGCGCTCGGAGAGGACTACAACATCTTCATGATCTCCAGTATCTGGCGCAAGCGCAAGGAGATGCCGCTGAAGGACGCGATTCGCGAAGGCGTCGGAGAAACGGGCGGCGTCATCGCTTCGGCGGGCCTCATCCTCGCCGGCACGTTCGCCGTGCTCGGGACGCTGCCGATCCAGGTGCTCGTGCAATTCGGCGTCATCACCGCGATCGGCGTGCTGCTGGATACGTTCCTCGTCAGGCCGTATCTGGTGCCGGCCATTACGGCGCTGCTCGGCGACCGGTCGTTCTGGCCGGGACGGAAGCATCTGACCGAAAAAGCGAAGCTGCGCGGTTAAAATCGTTCATATGCAAAGAGCGGTCCCTGTCGTCGATGACGAAGGGGACCGCTTTTTTTGCGAAAAAGATTCGAAGGACGAACGATAGCGCGCTTCGCCTTCTCGACGTCAGGCGATGAACGATGTGTTCCCCCCATCCGCCGCACGCTGCCCCCAATAAGAAAGAGACCGTCAGGCAAATGCCCGACGGTCCCTTTGCATTCCCGCTTTAAGCCGGGCGTCTCGCGACAAAAAAACAATCGTTCGCTGGACGCCGTAGGCGCGCTCCAGGAAAAGTCCGCGCAGCGGTGGAGCAGCTCGAAGCCAGTCTCCGCCAATCGCTCCGCGATCCAATCAGGCTCGTAGGCGCGCTGCACATGCCCCTCTTCGAACCGCCGGTACAAGCCTGCGCCGGCAGCGCCTTCTTCCCGCACGAAAAATGTGAGCTCGTGCTCCACCTCTTGGCGTTCGGGATCGTACTCGCACGTCCACAGGTAGGCGATATCCTTGTCGTCCAGCACGAACGGCTGCTCCTCCCCGTAACGGGCGAGCTGCGACGGCGCATGCACGTCGAAAAGGAACAACCCGCCGGGCCTGAGGCCGGCATACGTATGCTTGAACGAGGCGATGACGTCCTCGGGCTCCGTCAAATAATTCAAGCTGTCGCAAAACGACAGCACGCAGTCGACGTGCTCGGGAATCTCCCAATCGCGCATGTCTTGCTGCAGCCAGCGGATGCCGCCCTCCTCGCCGCCGGAGGCGCGTCCGATGCCGCGCTGAGGCACCGATTCCCACTTGGCGCGGGCGACGGACAGCATGTCCGCCGACAGGTCGATGCCGAATATGCGAAATCCGGATTTGGCAAGCGGGATGGCAATATTGCCGGTTCCGCAGCCCAAATCGACGACTGTCTTGGGCATGCCGTATTTTTCCCAGCATCCTCTGGCAAAACTCAGCCATTCCGGATACGGCATATCCTCCATCAGTCGGTCGTAAACCGAGGCGAACTCACGATAGCTGCGCATGGTTGTCTCCTCGTCGTCGGCCCCGGGAGCCGGTCGAACATAATCCCGGGGCCGGTTTTATTTCGTTGGCGCGGACGCCTTGGCGAAGCGAGTCGTCTGAAGCGGTCGCGACAGGCGGAATCGTCAGCGCCGCTCTCAGTCCGGCTCGTTCGCACCGGCGGAATTCTTATCGGGCGAAGCCCCCGCATCCTGCGCGCCGCTTTCGGCCGCCGCCAGCCGGGTCCAATTGCCGTCCTGCACGACGAGCCTGTCCTTCATCAGCTTGCCGAGCGCGCGCTTGAAGGCGGATTTGCTGAGCCCGAACCGCTTCTGGATGACGTCGGCTGGCGTCGAATCCGAATACGGCATCGCGCCGCCCGGCCTGGCCTGCAAAAAAGGCCAATATGCGGTCCGAGTCCTCCAGACGTCCGACCTCCTTGGCCGGCCGCATGGACAGCGTCACTCTGCCGTCGTCCCGCACCTGCGTCACGCGCGCGGTCGTCTTCTCCCCAAGCCGCAGCGGGTGGATCATGGATGCGTTCGGCAGGTAGCCGAGCGCCCCGTAACCGAGTACGCCGCCATTCGCCAGCATGAAAACGCCGTCCTTGTAGATGTCCGTCACCCAGCACTCCCGCTGCTCGTGGTGCCACGAGGACGGCGCGCGGAACACGACGCGCTCGTAATCCTCGATCTTGGCGAGCCGTGCGAGCATGCGTCCTTCCTTGTCGTGCTTCATAATGACATGAAGCTCGTCGCCCGGCTGCGGCCAGCGGTCGCGGTTGTCCGGCAGCTCCTTGATCGGCAGCAGCAGTTGACGTCCGATGCCGAGCTCCAGGAAGCAGCCGAACCGCGGATGAAAGTCGGCCATCGCGAGCCGGCCCATTTGCCCCAACTGCAGCAGCGGCCGACGGTTCGTCGCCGTCAAGCGGCCTTTGTCGTCATGGAAGAGGAAGACGTCCGCCGAATCGCCGACCGAAGGACGGTTGCCCGCCGCTTCGCCGTAAGGGAGCAGCACTTCGGGCGTATCCGCCGCCTCGTCTTCGGCCAGAAACCAGCCGTAAGGCGGAACCTCGCGCCGCACCAGCAGACTGACCGTCGTGCCGGCGGCGAGCGTCATGCGAATTCAACCGCCTTCGCGTCGGACCACAAGCGCTCGAGCGCATAATATTCGCGCTCGTCCCGGTGAAAGACGTGCGCCACGACGTCGCCCATGTCGATGAGCACCCATCTTGCCGTATCCATGCCTTCGATCCGGACGCGGGCGCCCGATTCCTCCGCGCGTTTCTTGATCTCGGTCGAGATCGATTGCACCTGCGTATCCGAATTGCCGTGGCAGATGACGAAGTAATCCGCTACCAGCGAGATATGCTGCAAATTAAGCGCCACGATGTCGTTCGCTTTTTTTATCGTCGGCCGCATCCACGACCTGCCTCATTAACTGTTCCGATTTTGCCATCGTTCAGCCTCCTTTAAGATTCGATCGTTGTGCCCGCCGCGCGGATTTCTCTGACCAGGTCGTTGCGCGCCAATACCGTCAGCGGGAAAACCGTTTTGCCTTTTTCCAATAAATGAACGATCGTCGAATCAAAACCCGCGACCAACGCTTCGTTAAGGCTCGTCTCGGCCAGCGCGCGAATTCGCTCCACGCCGGGAAACGCGCGGCTCGGCTCCATGTAATCCGCAAGACAGACGATGCGGTCCAGCAAAGTCATGTTCTCGCGTCCCGATGTATGATAACGTACGGCATCCAGCACTTCTTCATCCGCGATGCCCAGCTCCTCGCGGACCGCCCATGCCCCGACATGCGCATGCCATAGCTCCTTGTCGTACGCCAGCAGTTCGGGCGGAAGGCCTTGCTCGCGGATGATCCGCTCCATGCGGTCCGTCGGCCATGCCTTGGCATAATCGTGCAGCAGCGCGGCGAGCCAGGCTTTGTCCGGATCGCCGCCGAACCGCTGCGCCAGCATGAACGCCGTGTCGACGACGCCGGCGACATGCCGGTACCGCTTTTCGGGCATTTGGCGCTTGACGGCCTCAATCAATAGTTCGCGATCCATACAATCCCATCCTTTCGATCTCCGTCCTTACCCGCTCGGGCACCATGTACCGGATCGTTCGGCCTTCCGCGCAGCGCCGGCGGATATCCGTGGACGAGATCCCGATGCCCGGCATCTCCCCGCGCACGATCCGGCCCCGCAAGTAATCGGGAAGCGCAGGCTCAGCAACGGCAACCTCGCCGGCCGCTCCAGGACGCTCCAGCGCGATAAAGACGACAAGTTCCGCCAGCTCCTCGATGCGTCGCCAATGCGGCAGATCGTCCCGCATGTCGGAGCCGACGATCCAGTAAAACGAGACGTCGGGGTACCGTTCCCGCAATTCGAGCACGGTGTCGATCGTATACGAGGCGCCTTGCCGATCGAGCTCGGCGGCCTCCACCCGGAACGACGGATGCTCCGCGATCGCCGTCTCGACGAGCGCCCGGCGCTGCGCGCCCGAAGCCCCGGGCTGAGGCTTGTGGACCGGGACGGAGGTCGGGATGAACCAGACCTCGGACAGATCCGCCGCCTCGCGCGCCGCTTCGGCCGCGAGCAAATGGCCGATGTGTACGGGGTCGAACGTGCCGCCCATCAGCCCGATGCGTCTCATGCGCGTACCTCCCTTAAGGAAGCTCGATCTGCTTGTTGTCGCGCGATTCCTTGTAAAGCACGATCGTCTTGCCGATGACCTGCACGAGCTCCGCGCCGGAGCGATCGGACAGCTCCTTCGCGACTTCGTAACGGTCGTCGTCGTTGTTGTTCAGGATCGACACCTTGATCAGTTCGCGCACCTCGAGCGCTTCTTCGATATGGCGGATGAGATGGTCGTTCGTGCCGCCCTTGCCGACCTGGAAAATCGGGGTCAGGTGATGGGCCTCGGAACGCAAAAATCGTTTTTGTTTGCCGGTCAGCATGCGTAGTCCCTGCTCTCTGATAGATAAATGTTCAAACCTTCGCCGCTTCGGAAAAGGAAGCCAGCACCGCTTCGCGCATCGCCGCGGCCGGCGCGGGACGCCCCGTCCAATATTCGAACGCATAGGCGCCTTGGTAAACGAACATGCCGAGACCGCCGTGAATGCGGCAGCCCCGCCGCTGTGCGCCATGCAAAAAAAGCCGTCGTCAGCGGATTGTATATGAGATCGCTTGCGACCGCGCCGGGGCGAAGCCAGGACGGATCGGCGGGAATCGCTTCCGTCTGCGGGGACATCCCGACGGACGTCGTATTGATGACGATGTCCGCCGCTCCGCACGCCTCCGCCAGCAGATGCCAGGGCACGGACTTCAAGCGGCCGCCCGATTCGAACGCCGCCGCAAGCTCGTCCGCCCGCGCGTCGGTCCGGTTCGCGACGCGCACCTCGGCCGGCGATTCTCGCAGCAGCGCCCAGACGATGCCCCGCGCAGCGCCGCCGGCGCCCAGCACGAGCACGCGTTTGCCGGTCAGCTCCGGCTCCGCTTCTTCCTTCAGCGAACGAACGTAGCCGATGCCGTCCGTATTGTAGCCGGTGAGCCTGCCGCCCTCGTTAACGATCGTATTGACCGCGCCGATCGCTCTGGCGCTCTCGTCGATCTCGTCCAGATAATTCATGACTTCGATCTTGTGCGGGATCGTCACGTTCAGGCCTCGGAAGCCGAGCGCGCGAATGCCCCGGATCGCGTCGCCGAGCCGGTCGGGCGCCACGTGGAAGGCGCCGTAAGCGCCGTTCACGCCGCTCTCTTTAAACGCCCTGCCCAGCATAACGGGCGATCTGGAATGACGGATCGGGTCTCCGATGACGCCGTATAATATCGTATGACTGTCCATGCCGACGGCTTCCTCCCGACTTACAAAATGCAATCCCTGAGCAACACCTTGACGCCCTTGGGCGCATAGACGTCCACGACGGCGCCGGTCGAGCCGTTCGCCTTGATCCAGCCGAGCCCGGAAACGAATACATCCTTTGGCCCGCCTGGCGGAATGCGCAAATTATGCCGTACGAGCGGCGGCATGTCCGCCAGCTCTTCGCGGGAAGGCGGAGCCAGCATCTCGCCGCGATGGTTGTCGTACAGCTCGTCGGCCCGCTCCTGCTTGGTACGGTGAACGGGAATGCCGGACGACAGGTACGCTGTGAACGACTGGCGTTCGCCCGCCGTAAAGTCGAAACGGGCCAAGCCGCCGAAAAACAAAGTCTGCTTTTCGTAAAATTGATATGTCAACGGCTTAAGCGGTTTGTCCGGCAGCAGCGCGTGCAGCGTCTCGCGGGGTACGATCTCCGACAAGCGAGACTTGTACACGATGCCCGGCATGTCGATAATGCTGCGGCCGTCGTCCAGCGGTATGCTGATCGCATCCAGCGTCGTGCCCGGATAACGCGATACCGTCAATTCCCTGCGCAGGTCGCTGTAATCGGCGATGAGCCGATTGACGAGCGTGCTCTTCCCGACGTTGGTCGCGCCAACGACGTAGACGTCGCGGTCGCCCCGCAGTTGCCCGATCGCCTCGACGACCCGGTCGAAGCCGATGTTGCGGCGCGCGCTGCACAGTACTACGTCGACAACGCGCAGTCCGCCCGCCTTGGCTTGCTTCTGCACCCAGTTGCGCAGGCGGTTCCAGTTGGTCACCTTGGGCAGCAGGTCGATCTTGTTCACGACGAGCAGCACCGGGTTGTTGCCCACGAAGCGCTGCAGGCCCGAGATCATCGAGCCCTCGAAGTCGAACAGGTCGACGATGTGCACGACAAGACTGTTCGTCGAGCCGATGCCGCCGAGCAAACGCAAAAAATCGTCCTGATCGATGGCGACCGACGAGGCGTCGTTGTAATGTTTGATTCGGAAGCAGCGCTGGCAAATGATCGGCTCGCGCTCGCGCGCGGCTTCGGGCACGAAGCCGGGTCTCGCTGCGTTCTCGACCTGCAGCGCAACGCCGCAGCCCGCGCACTTTTTCGTATTCCAGTTATCCTCGATGGTCGGCAATGCTACTTGTCCCCCTTATCCGGCCACAAGCCCTGCTTGGTCAGCCTTGACAGCGCAATCTTTTCGATTCGGCGGTTCACCTTCGTGCCCCAGCCTTCCTCCGCTCGCGCGATCGGCGTCACGAGTATCGTATGGAGACCCATCCGGCGTCCGCCGAGCACGTCGGTCATCATCTGGTCGCCGACGACGACGGCCTGATCGGCCTTCAGCTCCAGCAGGCTTAGCGCCTGCCTGAACGCCTTGTTGAACGGCTTGCGCGCAGCGGGGATAAACGGAATGCCGAGCGGATCGGCGAACTTCGCCACGCGCGTCAGGTTGTTGTTCGACAAAATGACGACCTTGAACCCGAGCGACTTGACCTCGTCCAGCCAAGCGATCAGTTCGGGCGTCGCGAGCGCGGTTCGCGCGCTGACGAGCGTATTGTCCAGATCGGTAATGATGCCGCGTACGCCCATGCTAGCCAGCGACGCCAGATCTATATCGAAGACGGTGCCCACGAGTTGATGGGGCAGCAATCGTTCAAACATGACGCAGTGCTCCAGTCTTTATCGGATTGTTCAAAATATACCACACCCGTCCCGGCCTTGCAAAAGGGAGCGCCGCGGCGCGGCGCTCCCTTCGAACGCAAATAGCTAAAGGGACTTGCGGATCTTGTCGGCCATCGCGTTAAATTGCTCCACGTCTCCTTCGCCTCCGGCCTGTCCGCCGTAGCGGGCGGACTCGAACTTGCGCAGCACGCCTTCGAATTCGGGCTTCAGCGAGGCGAAACGTCCGCCCCAAGCGGTGAACGATTCGCGCAGCGTATCGTGCTGGCTGCGCTTCAGGCCGCGCCGGCCGAGGAACGCGATCAGGCGCTCCATCTCGCGCACGATCCGCTGGTTCGGCGTCGCGCCGCGGTAGCGGACGCGGCGCCATGCCGTCGCCGTCCAGTCGCGTCTGCGAACGAGCAGCGCGGCGGCGCCGACGACGAGCAGCGAGCCGCCCGTGATCGTCCAGGCCGCGGCGGACCAGCCGCCGCTTGGGGTAGCCGACTCGGTCTCTTCGGCGGCCCCGCCGTCGGCGTCGACCGGCAGATCCGGCGTCGCGACCGGTTCGGCTTGGGCGACCGGCTGCGGGACGCTGAAGCCGGCCGTCGGCTCGAACGGAACCCAGCCTACCCCTTCGAAGTACACCTCGGCCCAGGAATGGGCATCCGCGTTGCGGACCGTATACGTGCCGGCGCCGTTCGGATCGGGGACGTACCCGATCCCGTTGCGAATGCCTTCCTCGTCGATCCGGTTGGAGCCCGTGGCATACCCCTTGACCCAACGCGTCGGCAAGCCAAGGGAACGGGCGAGCACGACAAAAGCGGTCGAATAATAATCGCAGTACCCCTCTTTGATCTCGAACAGGAAGGCGTCGGCGATATCTTTGCTCTTCTGGAGGCTCAGGTCCGGCGTATTCGTGTAGGGATACGTATTTCTAAGGTAGCTCTCGAGCGACTTGGCGGCATCGTAATCGCTGCCCGCTTCCGCCGTTATCGCGGCTGCCAGCTCCGAAACCCGGCTCGGAACCTCGGGCAGCTGTTCGTAGGGGGCCAGGTCGAACGGCGCGTCGGCAGCCTTGGCCCGGGTCGTCCGCAGCTTGTCTTCGTCGATGACGATCATGTCGGAGACGACCGTGTAGGACTCCACCGCGGCGGAGCGCTGGAACTTAAGCTCCTGCTCTTCCTTGTTCCATGTCAGTCTGGCGTTGCCGTTCACCCCCTGCCATTCGGCAAGGCCGCCGATCGGACCCGCGCCGAACAGGACGGGAAGCCGGTCTTTGCGCAAAATATGGAACGTCTGCGTAACCTCTTTCGTTTCGATCCCCTCTAGCGTAGGTTTGTCCGCCGGCAATTCGTCTTCGCCAGGCGACGCGGGTGTCGTCGCCATGCCTTTGCGGTCGGTCCATCCCTGACCGGTATAGATCGCCTTCGTCTCGCCGCGCCAGTAGGCCTTCTGGCTCGTGTCCACCGTCATGACGGGCGAATAGTCGAATTCGAAGCCGCCGCCGATCTTGGCGTCGCTTCGTCCGTAGCCGGACTTGGACGAGGCCCCCCGAGCCCGTACCGTCGCTGTCGCCGCCGCCGATATAGCCGCCTTCGCCGGAAAACGCAGGCACTTCCTTGTTCCGGGCCTGGAGCCATAGCGTATATGGATCCTCCAGCAGCACGGGGGCGCGCGGAACCGCGATGCCCGCGAGCATGAGCAGCCCGATGACGATGACCGCCGGCACCGCGAGCTCGAACGGGCGCTCGGCAAGCGCGCTCCAGCTGTTGAAGTGCCGGTCTCTCAATTGCCTGAGATGCAGCACGACGAGCCATCCCAACCCTGCCACGACGGCCCAGGCGATATTCGTCCACAGCTCGAGCGGAAAAAAGGAATCGATGATGGCCAGCGTGGCGATCGACATTAGAATAAAGCCGATCGCCCTGATTTTGTTCGTGCCCAAGTACGCCATATAATGAATGATCAATACGACGCCTGCGGCGATCTCGAAAAACGGGTGAAGCGGCTTGCCGTTCGCGACCGCGAACGCGCGGAGCGCTTCCCATCCTTTCAAGCCGTCCGGCCAACCCGACCATACGTAGGGCGTAAAAAAGCAGGACGGCCGCGAGCACGGCCGCCATCTGCAGCGCGAACCTGAGCGCGAACGCCCGGCTGACCAGCAGCTCGATCGCAGCCGCCGCCGCAACGGAAGCATAGACGACCGCGTACGTTTCGGGCCACCAGTAATTTTTGAAAACCTGTATCAACTGCAGCACGATCACGATCACGAACAGCCGGTGAAGCCGCTCCAGCACGAGTCTCCGGAAATAGCCGCTCTCCGCCCGGCGACCTGCGTTTGCGATCATCGTATTCAAGCGGTGCCCGCCTCCAATGCCTTCGGAAGATCTTCCAGGCGCGTAATCGAGCAGAGCTCCCACTGCCTGCCGCGGAATGTCCGCGACCACTGCAGCAGACGCTCGGACGGATCAAGCTGCGGCGTCCGCTCCGCGATATGGATATGGCTGGGTCCCGTCCGTCTGGCCGACAGCCCCTCGAGCGCGAACAGCGTCTCGTCCTCCATGGACGGACTGACGAGCACGTAGCTCGCCCCGGCCTCGAACTTCTCCGCCGTCTTGCGGAGCGCGCGATCGAACGCCTCTTCTCCGTCCGCCTCGACGTCGATGAGATGCTCCATCAACAGCTCCCGGTTCACCGGCATCTTGCCCGCGCCGAACCAGGCCGTCTCCTTGCCCGCTGACACGAAGCCGACCGGCATGCCCCTTCGCAGCGCGAGATTCAGCAGCGAGGATGCCGTCGACACGGCCAGCTCGAACGACTCTGGGCTGCGGTACGCGCCGGCCCTTCGGTCAAGGACGATGACGAAGCGGGGCAGCGCCTCGCGTTCGAATTCCTTCGACTTCCACTCCCCCGGTCCGGGCGGTGGCGTTCCAGTGAATCCGCGACATGCGGTCGCCGTGGATATATTCCCGGACGCCGTCGATCTGCGTCGTCTCCCTTGCCCAGAGGGAGCTGGCGCGCTGCTCGATCTGGCCGGTGCGCGCCTTCCTCAGATGACGCCACTCCTGCAGCTCGACCGTTCGGGGAAGCACCATGATCTGCAGCTCTTCCCGGAATGCGCCCTGATGCTCGAACAGGCCGAAGATGTCCCGGGTCGAGCACTTCGTCTCCAAAAATTTGTAGCGTCCGCGCCGAAGCGGCGCGGATTCGTATTCGACCTGGCCCCGCCGCTTGTAATCGGGCACGAAGGACAGCTCGTACTCCTGGAGATCCGAGCCGCTTAAGCGAACCAGCCGTTCCCGCACGATGACGTAGGGCAGCGGCCAGAAGCCGGGGACATGCATCTGCAGGCGCACTTTGAGCCGGGAGCCGGCCGCATACAGGCCGTCTTGGCCCGAAGCCGCGCCGAGCGCGCGCTTGCCCTGGATGCCGCCGATGCCGCTCCATCGTCCTAGGAGCAAATACAGGCCGAGGCCGTTAATGATGACGAACAGCATCAGCGACGTTTTGCCGCCTTGAAAAACGACGAAAGATAAGGCCGCCAAATACAAGATTCCGCAAAACCAGCCGAAGCGCACCTGAGGCAGGCGCTTCATCCTCAGCGCTCCAGCGCCACCGGCACCGGCAGCTGCTTCAGGACTTCCTGCAGGACGCCTCCGGCCGTGGCGCCCTGCATGCGGGCTTCGGACCGAAGGTGGAGACGGTGCGCGAGAACGAACGGCGCGGATATCTTGATATCGTCCGGAATGACGTAACTGCGGTGCTGCAGGAAGGCGTATGCCTTGGCGCAGGCCGCGAGCGCCACCGACGCGCGGGGGCTGGCGCCGAGCAGCACCGAAGAATGCTTGCGCGTCGCGCGGATCAGCTGCACCAGATAGTCGGCCACGCCCCCCGTCCAGATGGCAGCCTGACGCGAGCCGCTGAATGCTCACGACTTCCTCCGCCGTGGCCACGGATTCAAGCTGGTCCGCCGCGCGCGACGTGCCGGGCTCTAGCACCAGCCTTTTCTCCGACTCCTCGTCCGGATAGCCGAGCGAGATCTTCATCAGGAAGCGGTCCAGCTGCGCCTCCGGCAGGTTGTAGGTGCCTTCGAACTCGATCGGGTTCTGCGTGGCGAACAAAATAAACGGCTGCGGCAGCGGGTAAGTGACGCCGTCGACGGACACGTGACGCTCCTCCATCGCTTCGAGCAGCGCGGACTGCGTCTTGGTCGTCGCGCGGTTGATCTCGTCGGCAAGCAGCAGGTTGGACATGACCGGCCCCGGCCTGAACACGAACTGCTCCTGCTTCGGATGATAAATGGACACGCCGGTGATGTCCGTGGGCAGCAGATCGGGATTGCACTGAATCCGGTGGAACGAACCGCCGATCGATCGGGCGAGCGCCTTGACGAGCTGCGTCTTGCCGGTGCCCGGCACGTCTTCGATCAACACGTGCCCTCCTGCGACCAGCGCGGTCAACAGCCAGGCGATCTCGTCTTTTTTTCCGTATATGCAAGATTCCATATTGCGTCTGATCGAATCTAACAACTGCATGGCGGTCTGCTGTTCCATTGAGGTCCCTCCTAATGGGATCTGGCGGTAGTCGGGCGCTACTCTACTATTATACTTGATGGGGATTCGGGACTACAATTTTGCAAAACTCCAAATAATCATAGAAAAAAAAGCCAATTCGCGCTAGGCGAACCGGCCGCTGGAAATGAGCTTGCGTGTTGGAAAACGGTACGGCGCGCGGCAAAACGCGCCCGCAAGCGAATCCCGCAGACTCGTCTTGCAGACGCGTTTGATCAAAACGACGCCCCGGCGCCCCCCACCTAAAATTTACCTAAATTGTCGCTCAGCCCTTCGGTTTGACCGCCAGCGCCGCCAAAAACGAGAAAATGATCGCCGCCGATATGCCGGCGCTCGTGATCTGGAAGATGCCTGTAATGATCCCGATCCACCCGACCTCCTGCAGCTCGCTCAGCGCGCCGTGGACGAGCGCGTTGCCGAAGCTGGTGATCGGGACGGTAGCGCCCGCCCCGGCGAAGTCGACGAGCGGATCGTACAGGCCGAGTCCGTCCAGCACCGCGCCCGCGACGACCAGCGCCGCCATCGTATGGGCGGGCGTCAGCTTGGCGACGTCGAAGAGCAGCTGGCCGACGACGCAGATCGCTCCGCCGATCACGAATGCCCACAAATATTGCATCGGTTAGTCCTCCTTCGGATCGATTAGCGTTCGATGGATACGGCGTGGGCAATGCAGGGAATGCTCTCGCCCTGCTGAAAGGAAAGCGGCGAGAGCAGCGCGCCCGTCGCCACGACGAGCAGCCGGTTCAGCTGTCCGCTCGCGAGCCGCTTGAGCAGGTGCCCGTATGCGACGGTCGCCGAGCAGGCGCACCCGCTGCCTCCCGCTTGAACCGTCTGCCGTGCGATATCGTAAACGAGCAGGCCGCAGTCATTGAACTGCGTCTCCGCGATCGGCACGCCGTGCCGCTTGAGCAGGTCCGCGGCGATCGGATGTCCGACCGACGCCAGGTCGCCGGTCACGATCATGTCGTAGTACCCCGGATCGCGCCCGGTCTCTTGCAGATGCGCCTGAATCGTGTCCACGGCGGCCGGCGCCATCGCCGAGCCCATGTCGAACGGGTCCTTAAGTCCAAGATCCATGATCCGTCCGACGGTGGCCGAGGTAATCCTAGGCCCGTCTCCCTCCGCCGCGACGACGGCGGCGCCGGCGCCCGTCACCGTATACTGCGCGGTCGGCGGCTTCTGGGAGCCGTATTCGGTCGGATAGCGGAACTGCTTTTCGGCCGTACAATTGTGGCTGCTGGTGCCCGCCATCGCGTAGCGCGCCGCTCCCGTCGACACCAGCAGCGCCGCCAGCGCGAGCGACTCCATCGAGGTCGAGCAGGCCCCGAACACGCCCAAGTATGGCGCGCCCAGCGTGCGGGCGGCGAACGTGCTGCTGATGATCTGATTGATCAGATCGCCGCCGACGTAAAAATTGATCTTGTCCTTCGACAGCGCCGCCTTGGATAAGGCGATGTCGGAGGCTTGCTCGAGCATGAGGCGCTCCGCCTTCTCCCAGCTCGGCTGCTGGATCGTCATGTCGGGGTGCACCAGGTCGAAATCGCCGCCGAGCGGACCTTCGCCCTCGTCGGGACCGACGACGGTGCCCGTGCCGACGATGACCGGGGGCTTGTCGAACATCCAGGTGCGCCTGCCCTGCAGCATCAGTGGCTCACCCCCAGGATCCAGTAGACGATCCCGACGAAAAACGCCGCGACGGTACCGAAAACGATGACGGAGCCCGCCAGCTTGAACATGTTGGCGCCGACGCCGTGCACGAGGCCCTCGCTGCGATGCTCGATCGCGGCCGAGCACATCGAATTGGCGAAGCCGGTGACGGGTACCGCCGTCCCCGCGCCTGCCCATTGCGCAAACTTGTCGTATACGCCAAGGCAGGTCAAAATGACCGAGATCAGGATCATGACCGCGACGGTCGGATTGCCCGCCTGCCTGCTCGACATGTCGAAGGCGGCCATAAAAAAAGCGTTGTACGCCTTCGCCGATCAAGCAGATCACCCCCCCGACCAAAAACGCGCGGACGCAATTGGCGAAAACGGGGCGGGAAGGCTGCCTGCTTTTCGCGAATTGCTGATATTCCTTGGGCGACATGGACAACGGCTTGTAAGAAGCGGGGCCTTTTCCGGCCTCTTTGGTCGCCATGGCTGCCATCCCCTTTCCGGTTCGGACTGTAGTCCCATTCATTATTTGCCGAGGGAGTGAAGGTTATGGATGGGAAAAGGTGGGGAGGATGGCTCCGAAGCGTTCGGAGGCGCCACGCTTTTTCCCCCTGACAGGCACGGATGGGCGTGGGCCCACATACAATGGTAATGGTCGCGCGTTAACCTGAAAGAACAACCGGAGGAGGCCGTCACGTGCCCGGATTCTTTACCTCGATTGCGCTCTTCATCAAGCAGCTTTCCCTGCTCGTCTCCTATGTCAAAAACAATGCTTTTCCCCAGCCCTTATCCGAGCAGGAAGAAAGCAAATACTTGGGACTCATGGCGGAAGGCGACGCCCGCGCGCGCAACCTGCTGATCGAGCACAATCTGCGGCTGGTCGCGCATATCGTCAAGAAGTTCGACAATACCGGCGAGGATCTCGAGGACCTGATCTCGATCGGCACGATCGGCCTTATCAAGGCGATCGAGAGCTTTCAGGTCGGAAAAGGCACGAAGCTCGCCACGTTCGCGGCGCGTTGTATCGAAAACGAAATTTTGATGCATCTGCGGTCGCTCAAAAAAACGCGCAAGGACGTGTCCCTTCACGATCCGATCGGAACCGATAAAGAAGGCAACGAAATTACGCTGCAGGACATTCTCGGCAGCGAGCCCGACGACGTCGTCGAGAAGGTACAGCTGAAAATCGAAAAAAGCAAAATCTATCAAAATCTCGACATCCTCGACGAGCGGGAGCAGGAGGTCATCCGGGGCCGGTTCGGCCTGGACGGCAAGGGCGGGGACGAACGCACCCAGCGCGAGATCGCGCGTGAGCTCGGGATCAGCCGAAGTTACGTGTCGCGCATCGAAAAGCGGGCGCTGATGAAGCTGTACCACGAGTTTTACAAAGCCAAAAAATAGCGCGCTTGCTTGATTTGCCTCGTCTCTAAGCAACGTGACAGAATGCGCTTGACGCAGAACAAATCCGCTCGGGCCAAGCGCCTCTGCGTCCCGGTAGTCCCATGTAGGAACAAATCCGCTCGGGCCAGGCGTCCCTGCGTCTCGGAAGTCCCATGTAGGAACAAATTCGCTCGGGCCAGGTTCCGCTGCGTCTCGGTAGTCCCATGTAGGAACAAATTCACTCGGGCCAAGCGTCGCTGCGTCTCGGTAGTCCCATGTAGGAACAAATCCGCTCGGGCCAAGCGTCGCTGCATCCCGGTAGTCCCATGTAGGAACAAATCCGCTCGGGCCAGGCTCCGCTGCATCTCGGTAGTCCCATATAGGAACAAATTCACTCGGGCCAGGTTCCGCTGCGTCTCGGTAGTCCCATATAGGAACAAATTCACTCGGGCCAAGCGTCGCTGCATCCCGGTAGTCCCATATATGAACAAATCCGCTCGGGTCAAGCGTCGCTGCGTCTCGGTAGTCCCATATAGGAAAAAATTCACTCGGGCCAAGCGTCGCTGCATCTCGGTAGTCCCATCTAGGAACAAATCCGCTCGGGCCAGGCTCCGCTGCGTCTCGGAAGTCCCATGTAGGAACAAATCCGCTCGGGCCGGGCATCGCTGCATCTCGGAAGTCCCATGTAGGAACAAATGATCTCGCTCCGGGCGTCGCTGCGTCTGGGAAGTCCCATGTAGGAACAAATCCGCTCGGGCCGGGCGTCGCTGCGTCTCAGAAGTCCCATGTAGGAACAAATCCGCTCGGGCCAAGCGTCCCTGCGTCTCGGAAGTCCCATGTAGGAACAAATGCGCTCGGGCCAAGCGCTGCGTCTGTGGAAGTCCCATGTAGGAACAAATGATCTCGCTCCGGGCATCGCTGCTTCTCGGTAGTCCTAAATATTGTAATAAAAGATTGAAGTCTGAGCTTCACCCCGAAAGTTATCCATTCTGATATGTTTAGAAAAGCCCACTGCAGCCTTTGTTTCTGCAATGACGCGCAGCGGATGGACTGAGGAGCCTTTATTTTTGTTCCGATCGCGCTTTGCGGCCCGCTCGCGGACCCAGGATCCTCTATTGCGGTGTTGGAGACGTTTTTTAGCCTGGATCTGGGCGAATAGTTATCATGAACGAAACCGACACCCTGTTTGCTTATCTCGGAGGTTACATTTGGGAAAAATGGCGTTTACAGAAACAACCCATTTACCAAATACAGAGCTCAAAGCAAAAGGAGTCGGTTTAGTATGAGTATGGCCATCAAGTACGTAGGTTTAGACGTATCCAAATCCAAAATCGCGGTTGCCTTTGCGGATGAGGGACGAGGAGAAGCACGGTACTTTGGCGTCATCGAGCATAGCAAGGAAGCGGTATTGAAACTCCTGCAAAGGCTGCGTCGTCCGGGTGAGAAAGAGGAGGTGACTTTAAGGGTCTGTTACGAGGCAGGTCCCACCGGCTATGTGCTCTATCGTTGGCTATTGACGGCAGGCATCGCTTGCAGCGTGGTCGCGCCCTCGCTCATTCCCAAGCGTGCCGGCGACCGGGTCAAAACAGACAAACGGGATGCCATTCGACTCGCACAGCTGTATCGCGCAGGAGAACTGACGCCGGTATACGTGCCCACGCCAGCAGACGAAAGCTTGCGGGATCTCGTTCGCGCACGCGAGGATGCGGTCGAGGATTTGAATCGTTTTAAGCAACGACTGGGCAAGTTTCTGCTTCGCCACCAGCTTCAGGACGCCAAAGGCGCCAAACCCGGAACTTTCGCGTACGAGGAATGGCTGGATACGCTGCGTATTCCCGAGGACAGCTGCAAACAAATGACCTTTCAGGAGTACCGCCAATCGATTTGGGAAACGAAGGAGCGAATCAAGCGATACGAAAAGCAAATTGAAGAACAAGCCGCTTTAAGCGAGCAGGCGCCGGTCGTTCAAGCGCTGCAAGCCTTGCGAGGCGTAGCAGCCGTCACAGCCGTTACGCTTTCATCCGAGATGATGAGCAGCGACCGCTTTCACTCCGCCTCTTCGTTTATGAGTTACTGCGGACTGGTCAGCAGCGAATACTCCTCGGGAAGCAAGCCGCTGGCAAGGCCGTATAACGAAAGCCGGGAATGCGCATCTGCGTCGGGTACTGGTGGAAGCCGCGAAAAGTTACCGACACGCGCCCGCGATTCGCAGAAGAATGCGCGACCGTATCGAGGGGCTGCCACCGGAGGTTCAGTCGATTGCCTGGAGCGCGCAGCATCGATTACACAAGAAGTATTGGAGTCTGGCGCGAAGAGGAAAGCACAAGGGTTGCATCGCGGTCGCGATTGCCAGAGAACTGGCGGGGTTTGTATGGGCGATTGCTAAGGAGATCGAGAAGCTTCGTTTGCAAGCAGCGGTGTAAAACAACGGGTCCGAACAAAGGAGGCGATTGAGGGGAAGCGATTCTTTTTTTACCTCAGAGGCAAAATCAGGCAAGGTGGAGAGAAAACCGCGTGAGCCGCTTGAGCAAGCGAATGCTTATGCTCGTCAATAGTTAGCGGGCAAGCTCTCCAGACGTATGAATAACATGTGTGAATCCACGAATATCAGATTGCCGACCAGCGAATTGCTTTTGCCTCTGAGCTAAAGAAGAATTGCCCCCTTCCGTCCCCTAAAGGGGAAACGCAGGGAGCGACGCCCCCTGCACCCCGTTACTCGCCGTAGGGGCACCTCCGGGCATTTCCATGCCGGAGATCCAGAAAAGTATGGGAAATGATGCGACCGCCTGTAAAGAAAATCGCTTGACAGGCTTCTATTCGCTATTGTCAAAAACACGGGTGCAAACAGAGACGCTTGACAGTTTCGTTCATATCAACGGCTCTCCAGTCCGTAATGATCGCAACTGCACCGTTTTTTACGAAATAGCGTCATCTGAGTCCATCTGAGTCCGGTATCTTCGCTCGGCTTGCCTTCGGTCACTCCCGCTGTTCTCATTTACTTCTCAAGCTTACCTTGCCGCCTAATACCACATCATCGTCAGCTTAGCGGGAGCGATGGGACACCCCCCCCTCCTGTTCGCAATCTGCCTGCGCGAGGGATAACATGCGAATGCCCGCAAAGGATGGGCACGCATTTCCGCCTCGGCTCGTCCAATCGGCTGAAAACCTTCCGTTATCCAGCGTTATCGTCTATCCCGCCTCGCGACGATGCGAGAGGGGGGCGTAAGGCGCTGTACAGCTTTACCTGTGGGGACTGCGGCTTATTCCTGGTCAAGAGGCGTTACTGTCGGGACTGCAGCTTATTCCTGGTCAAGAGGGCGTTACTGTCGGGACTGCAGCTTATTCCGGGCCAAGAGGCGTTATTGTCGGGACTGCGGCTTATTCCTGGTCAAGAGGCGTTACTGTCGGGACTGTGGCTTATTCCGGGCCAAGAGGCGTTACTGTGGGACTGTGGCTTATTCCGGGCCAAGAGGCGTTACTGTGGGACTGTGGCTTATTCCGGGCCAAGAGGCGTTACTGTGGGACTGTGGCTTATTCAGGGCCAAGAGGCGTTACTGTGGGACTGTGGCTTATTCAGGGCCGAAGAGGCGCTGAAGGCGTTACCTGTCGATAATATTCTTTCTATCCTATCGATAAAGGCGCCGGTCGTCGCGACCGGCGCCTTCGAAGTTGGGGGGAGATGTCGGGCGACGGGGGTCCCTCTTCTACTCCCGCTCCACGTTAACAAGCGCGATTTTCTTTAACGAATACGTTCCGAACAGCTGCTCTTCCTTGAGAACGTTCAACTTCACGAGACCCGCGAGCTTCGACGCATCCGCGCGCGAGACGAGCCGCCACAGCTCGTCGTCCGGGAGCGCTGCCTTCAGCTTTTCGTCGTCGTACTCCCTTCGCTCCTGCTGCACGATTTTCACGCTGTACCCGCCGACGTCCGCCTGCGACAACCCTTCGATCTCGCAATAGGTCAGGATTTGCCCGCGCAGCTCCGACAGTTCCTTTTCGATTTCCTTCTGTTTGCTTTTCAAATCGTAAAACCGCTTGACCGCAGCCTTGTCCAAACGTCCCACACCTCTCGTCTTTTTGGTTCATGTATATGACGGGAGGCGCGGGGATAGACAGAAGTTTCCCGGCATCGACGAAAGAAGGATCAACCGATGCGAAACTTCGTATAGCTGCAGCCGTCGGCCGACTTTTTCACCTCGAGCACGGCCGGTATCGCTTGCTTGAGCTCCTGCACGTGGGAGATGATGCCGATCATGCGGCCGGTCTGCTGAAGCTGCACGAGGGTGTCGACCGCCTTGCTCAGCGATTCCTCGTCCAGCGAGCCGAAGCCTTCGTCGATGAACATCGTCTCGAGCGAGACGCCGCCCTCGTAGGCCTGGATGACGTCGGCCATACCGAGCGCAAGACAGAGCGATGCGTTGAATTTTTCGCCCCCGGAGAGCGTCTTCACGTCGCGCAGCTGCCCGGTGTAGTTGTCGAAGACGTCGAGACCCAGGCCGCTCTGCTTGCCGTGCTTTTCCCTGCGGTCGCTGCGCACGAGATAGAACTGTCCGCCGGATATCGTCCGCAACCGCAGGTTGGCGGCAGATAAGATGCGGTCGAGAAATTCGACGAGCAGGTAGCGCTCGAATGAAATCTTATGCCGGTTGTCGCCGCGCACGACGTCGTACAGGTCTTTGACGAGCTGAAAATCCCGCTCGGCCTTCCGCCACTGCTCTTCCGCTTCAAGCAATTTGGCGCGGCCCTCCGCGCCTTTCTCCAAATGCGCCTGCGCCTCGCGCAGGGAAGCCCGCGTCTCCTCCGCCTGCCGCTCCATCCGCTCCGCTTCCTCGGCGATCGCGGCCAGATCGGCGCGTTCCTTTCCTTGCAGCTGAGCGCCTAAATCCTCGAGCTGCCGCGCGACCGCGGCGAGCGCTGCCGCAAATCGCTCGATCTCCGCCTTCATGTCCGTCATGTCCCGCTCCGGCAGCTTGGCCGCGCGATAGTCGGCCTCCGAGGCGAAGCCTGCCCGGGCGAGCTCCGCGACGAAGTCGCGCTGCGCCTCCGCTTCACGGGCATTCGCGTCGGCCAGCTGCCGCTGCGCGCCGTCCAGATGGGCCGCGGCCGCCGCATGGCGCTCACCTGACTGCCGCAGCTCCTCCTGCGCCAGACGCCAGGCCGCGTCAAGGCGCTCCTTTTCCTGCTCCGCCTCGCGCAGCATCCGCTGCAGCGCCTCAAGCGTCCGATGACCCTCCGGCAGGCCCGCCAGCGTCTGTTCAAAAACCGCTTGCGCAGCGGCGTACGCCGTCCGACGCTCCTGCGCGAAGGCGGTAAGCCGCTCCTTGTCCGACGCCGCGGCTTCCATGGCGGCCTCCGCCTCCGCCAGCTTGCTTCGAAGCGCGTCCAGCTCTGCTTGCTCCGCCTTGAGCCCGTCCACCTGGACCCGCATCCGCTTGCCGCTCTCGACGAGCTCGGCGTATGCCCGCTCGGCCTGGACCGGGTTGCGCCCGCCCCGTTCGATCTCGCCGGCCTTGTCCCGCAGCTGCGCTTCCGTGTGCTCGCGCTTCGCCTTGGCCGCCAAGTAGCGCGTCTCCCGCTCCCCCCCTTGTCCGCGCGCAAACGGTCGAGCGCTTCCCTGGTCGGCATGTCCGCCGGCGGCTCCGCCGGACGGGGATGCGCCTCGCTGCCGCATACGGGGCACGGCTTGCCGTCGTGCAGATGCGCGGCCAGCTGCCCGGCCTGGCCCTCCAGCCATCCCGCTTCAAGCGCCAGATAGCGCTTGGCGGCTTCCTCGTGCGCGAGGCGCAGCCCCGCTTCCTCCTCCGCCTGCGCGGCGGCCGCGCGAGCGAGCAGCACGTACTCGCGCAGCAGCGTCGCCTCTTGCAGCATCCGCTCGAAGCGTTCGGCGAGCTCCGGCAGCCCGCGCACCGTCTCCTCGGCCTGCCGCGCGCGCTCGGTCAACGCCTTGCGCGTCTCCCGCCTGGCCGCCGCCGCCGCCTCGGCCGTCTGCTGCTCCCGCAGCGACGCCGAGGCTTCGCGCTCCAGCCGGCCGAGCGCCGCGCGTCGCTCTTCCAGCTCGCGTACGGCCGGCAGATCGCGCGACAGACGCTCGAGCTCGCGCACGAGCGCCTCTCTCCGCTCGCCGCGTCCTTCCTCCCGCGCATGGCGCTCCCGCGCGGCGGCAAGCTCGGCAGCGGCGCGGCCGGCAGCCGCTTCGGCCGTCTGCCGAAGCTCCGCCGCAGCCTTCGCCTGCGCCCGGGCGCTTTCGCGCATCCGCTCCCGAACCTCGAGCGGCAGCGTCTTTTCGGCCAGGGCAAGCCGCCGCTTTTTCGCCTCGATCTCCGGGATTCGCGATTCGAGACCCTCTTTTTCCGACGTCTTGCGATCGAACTCGCCGTACAGCTCGTTCACGCGCGCGGCCGCATGGTAGCGGTCGACGAGCGCTTTATGCCGCCGGCTGTCTTCTTCGAGGCGGGCCTGTCGAACCGCCTTTTCGCCTTCGTAGTGCGCCATCTCCTCGTCCAGCGCCTCGATTACCTGGTGCACGTTGAAGTGTTCCTGCCCGAGCACGCGCGCCAGCGCCGAATTTTCCCGCTGCGCCAGGACAAGCTTGAGGTTCGCCGCCTGCATGTCGAGATCGCGCCTCGATAGCTCCCATTCGGACTGGGACGCTTTGCGCTTCTCGTTCAAATGCTCGGCGACGAATTTGAACAGATGCGTGCGGAAAATACGCCGCATGATTTCCTCTTTGTTCTCGGTATCCGAAGTGAGCAGCTTGCGGAATTCGCCCTGCGGCAGCATGACGATCTGGCCGAATTGCTCCTTGGTCAGCCCGAGCAGCGTCTGCATCCGTTCGTTGATCTGCCGGACGGCATGCCGGTCGACCATCATCGTCTCCTCGCCGCCGGTCGTCTCGACGAACTCGTATTTTTCGCCCGTTGCGCTTTTGTTGCCCGTCTTGACGTGCGGCAGCTGACGCAGGATGCGATACGTCCGGCGCTTTAGCTCGAACTCGAACGCGACGGACGTGTACAGATCGTCCGAGGCGAATTGGCTGCGCAGCATGCGGACGTCGCTGCGGTCCTCGCCGCTCGCCTCGCCGTACAGCGCGAAGCAGATCGCGTCGAAGATCGACGTCTTGCCCGCGCCCGTATTGCCCGACACGAGGAAAAGACGGTTGCCCGACAGCTCCGCGAAGTCGATGACCTCCTTGTCCTTATACGGCCCGAACGCCGTCATCGTCAGCCGTACCGGCATCATGACGTTCAACCTCCTCGTTTTCGATATCCTTGAGCGCCGCAAGGAACAGGCTTTCCGTTTCCGCCGACGCCTCCGCGCCTTTTGCCTCCAGATAGAACGCGCGGAAAAGCGTCAGCATGTCCATGCCGGCTTTGGCGCCGGCCGAAGTCCCGTTCTCCGCGGCGGCCGCGACCTGCTGCATCGCCAGCTCCCGCTCCACGTGCATCGCGTTCGGATAGACCGACCTGACGCGCTCCATCGGAGACAGCACCGGCTGCTCGTCCAGCAGCCTGACGTATATGTAATCGTCGCTCGGCGCCTGCCGCTCGATCTCCTCGATATAGCCCCTCACGGTTCGCATGTCGCGCTTCGGAACAAGCAGTCGCTTTTCGACCGCGGCATTGCCTTCTCCGTCCAGCTCCACGATCAGGTAGCCCTTCTGGTGGCGCTCCTCGGAGATCGAGTACTTCAGCGGCGAGCCCGCGTAGCGGACCGTCTCCGAGCCGACGAAGTGCGCCTGGTGCAAATGGCCGAGCGCCGTATAGTGGAAGCCGCGGAAATGCGCCGCGCTCACGTGCTCCGTGCCGCCGATCGAGAGCGGACGCTCGGAATCGCTCGTATTCGGCTCCGCTTCTCCGCGCGGCGTCACGAAGGCATGCCCGACGAGCACGTGCCGCGCCGCGGAATCTATGGAACCGCGGATGCGTTCCGCGATCGCGGCCATCGCGCCGTCGTAGGAGCGGATCGTCTCGTCGCGCAGCGCGAGGCGCACCGCTGCCGGGTCCGCGAACGGCACGAGGTGAAAATGCACCGGTCCGTGCGCGTCGCGAAGCGCGACAGGGGCCGCCCCCGGATCGAACTCTCCCGCGATATGGAGACCCGCCGCCTTCATAAGGCCGCTCCCGAAGTTCAGCCGGCTCGGACTGTCGTGATTGCCAGCGATGGCGATCACCGGCGTCTTGAGCTCCAGCACGATGCGCTGCAGCGTCCGATCCAGCAAGCTCACGGCGTCCGTCGGCGGCACCGCCCTGTCGTACAGATCGCCCGCGATCACGACGGCGTCGGGCCGTTCGGTCTCGATATCGCGCAAGAACCGCTCGAGCATGTATTGCTGGTCCTCGGTCATGTATACGTTCTGGATCAATTTCCCGAGATGCCAATCCGCCGTATGGAAAAATTTCAAAGCGAAACACCTTCTTGTCATTCTTTTTGTACATTATACAACACCTTCGGCGCGCGAAGCGTCGCGGGAAGGATTTCGAAATCGTGACGGTGGCGTCCCGGTGCCGCCGATCCGGCCATGACTCGTCATAGGTGATTGTCATTAAAAATCGTGACAGCTTGGCGAAAAATACCGTGTTAGCATGGGATTATTCCGGAATTATTCCATTGGAACGAGAGGAGAACGAATAAACAATGTCTTTGACCGGTTACGCTTATTTAGAGGAAAATTGGCTCGGCATCCTGGTCGCGATTCACGTGATCTCCGCGGTCGTCGGCATCGGACCGACCTACTTCGGCCATGTCCTGCTGCGCAAGGGCCAGACGCTTGGGCAGCTGCGCGATTCGCTCAGGCTGTCCGCCAAACTCGAGATGTTTCCCAAAATTCTCGGCTCGCTCGCCGTCCTGTCCGGCCTGCTGCTCGTCTGGCTCGGCGACTACGGCTGGGACCAGTTGTGGATCGTCGCCGCCATCGTCGATTACGTGCTCATTCAGATCGTCGTCGTCGCCTTCATGTCCCGGGCGGCGGCCGACGTGGCGGCCAGGGCGCAGGCCGATTCGGGCCCGGCCGACAGGCAAGCCTCCGCGGAGCTCCAGGCCGGCGTCGCCAAAGTCAACGCGTTCAACTATGCGGCAACCGTCCTCGGCATCGTTCTTTTTCTGCTCATGTTTTTCAAACCCACGCTTTAATCGGCGTATTTTCCGTCCGGACACGATGCCGGCGATCGTCCCTTTCCCGGGGCGGCCGCCGGCATTTTGCCGTTAACACCATGACAAATAATTGACGGAGGTCTATAATACGTAAAGCCGGACCAATAATTACGCGAAGTTCCGCGAGGCAAGCCCGCGCGCGGACGGCCCGAGGTGTGATTCTTTGACTTACATTGTGTATGACCTGGAGATGACCGTTCGCCGGAAAAAGGGACAGATTGCCGAGATCATCGAGATCGGCGCGGCCAAGATCGGCCTCGTCGACGGCGTTCCCGGCATTCTCGATACGTTTCAAGCGTTCGTCCGGCCGACCGTCGTGCCGACGCTTTCCACCGATACGACCGCCTTCACGGGCATCACCCAGGACGACGTCGACGCCGCGAGCCGGCTTCCCGAAGCGCTGTCCGCCTTCGTCTCCTGGATCGGTTCCGACGAGTATTATTTGTGCGCCTGGGGGCCGGACGATCTGCGCCAGCTGCTGCAGGAATGCCGCCAGATGCAGATCGATACGAAGTGGATGATCAACCACAACAACCTGCAAAAAATGCTGTCGAAGGTGTTCAAGCTGGAGAAGCACCAGCAAATGGGACTTAAGGCCGCGCTCGAAATGCTCGAGATTCCGTTCTCCGGCTCCCATCACCGCGCGCTCGACGACGCGCTCAATACGGCGCAGGTGCTCGTAAAGCTTTACGACCGCTTGTCCTTCCGGCGCAACAAGCCGGCCGAGGAGCCGCAGACCGAGTCCGAAGTCGTCTACAAAACGGGCCACTTCGAGAACTTGCCGTTCGCGGCGCTGTCGGGCCTGTTCCCGCCCGATTCCGACCAATGACGCGCCGTCGCCGACGCCCGCCCTCTGCCTCCCGGCAGGGGGCGTTCGCGCAGCGTCGGTCCGCGCGTCGTCAGGGTGCGATCGCCTTGGCGGCACAGTAGCCGTTTGACGTCATCATGTGATAAAATTGTTTCTATTCGCACTTGTCCTACCCAAGTCCTAGCACGGCATTCATAAGAAACGGGGGATTATCACCATGGCTTCCAAAATGCGCTCCGATATGATCAAAAAAAGGCTTCGACCGCGCGCCGCACCGCAGCTTGCTGCGCGCGGCCGGCGTCAAGGAAGAAGACTTCGGCAAACCGTTCATCGCCGTCTGCAACTCTTACCTCGACATCGTTCCGGGTCACGTTCACCTGCAGGAGTTCGGCAAAATCGTCAAAGAAGCGATCCGCGAAGCCGGCGGCGTCCCGTTCGAGTTCAATACGATCGGCGTCGACGACGGCATCGCGATGGGTCACATCGGCATGCGCTATTCCCTCGCGAGCCGCGAGATCATCGCCGACTCCGTCGAGACGATGGTCAACGCCCACTGGTTCGACGGCATGGTCTGCATCCCGAACTGCGACAAGATCACGCCCGGGATGATGATGGCAGCGCTGCGCGTCAACATCCCGACGCTGTTCGTCAGCGGCGGCCCGATGAAGGCCGGTCGCACGAAGGACGGCCGCGCCATCTCCCTCACCTCCGTCTTTGAAGGCGTAGGCGCCTACATGACGGGCAAGATCGACGAGCAGAGCCTGACCGAGCTCGAGCAGTTCGGCTGTCCGACCTGCGGCTCGTGCTCCGGCATGTTCACGGCGAACTCCATGAACTGTCTCGCCGAAGTGCTCGGTCTCGCGCTGCCGGGCAACGGCACGATCCTGGCCGTCGCGCCCGAGCGCCGCGACTTCGTCCGGAAGTCCGCCGCTCAGCTGATGGAGCTCATCAAGAAGGACATCAAGCCGCGCGACATCGTCACGCTCGATTCGATCGACAACGCGTTCGCGCTCGACATGGCGATGGGCGGCTCGACCAACACCGTGCTGCACACGCTCGCGCTGGCGCACGAAGCCGGCATCGAGTACCCGATCGAGCGCATTAACGAAGTGGCCAAGCGCACGCCGTATTTGTCCAAGCTGGCGCCGGCTTCCGATCACCACATCGAAGACCTGCACAACGCGGGCGGCGTGAGCGCCATCATCAACGAGCTGTTCAAAAAGGAAGGCACGCTGAAGGGCGACGTCATGACGGTGTCGGCCAAGACGCTCCGCGAGAACGTAGAAGGCGCCGAGATCACCGACCACGCCGTTATTCGTCCGATCGACGACCCGCATACGAAGGAAGGCGGCTTGTCCGTCATGTTCGGCAACCTCGCGCCTGGCGGTTCGATCATCAAGGTCGGCGCGGTGGACAAATCGGTCGGCGGCTATCACCGCGGCCCCGCCATCTGCTTCGATTCGCAGGACGACGTGCTCCGCGGCCTGGCCGAAGGCAAGGTCAAGGAAGGCCACGTCGTCGTCATCCGCTACGAGGGCCCGAAGGGCGGCCCTGGCATGCCCGAGATGCTCGCGCCGACGTCGCAGATCGTCGGCATGGGCCTTGGCACGAAGGTCGGCCTGATCACCGACGGCCGGTTCTCAGGCGCTTCCCGCGGCATCGCGATCGGCCATATCTCGCCGGAAGCGGCCGAAGGCGGCCCGATCGCGTTCGTCGAGGACGGCGACATGATCGAGCTGGACATGAACAACCGCACGATCACCCTCGAAGTCAGCGACGAGGAGCTGGATCGCCGCCGCGCGAACTGGCAGGGCTTCGAACCGAAGATCAAGCGCGGCTACCTGGCCCGTTACTCCGCGATGGTTACCAACGCCAGCCGCGGCGGCGTGATGAAGATGTAACGATCGATATCCGCGATTCCGATCATACGGGATTCGCCCCAAGAAGCGGGAGCCGTCGGCTCCCGCTTCTTTTTTATGAATATCGCCATGCACGTACTGCCTTCGACGCGCATGCAAAAATAGAACTGCCGATTTGGAAGTTCTTAGGGGGTTGTAGAGTCAGCATTCATTAAGCCAATTTGGTGACGGAAAAGCCGCTTTCTTCAAGCTGTTTAATCATTTGAGACTGCTTGCGAAGCTGACGTTCAGCGCGATGCCGATCCAGGTAATCGGGTCCCAACTCTTGATACGGACGGCGATGAAGCAGGAGGTGATAGACGATTCGAAGCAAAGTATGGCCCAGCGCAACCAACGCTTTCTTCTTGCCCAGTCGTTTTACCCACGACCAATAACGGGCAGAAAGCCTTGTATTTCGTGTCATCGAGGCCGCCCAAGCACATTCGCAAAGGATCGCTTTTAGTTGACTGTTTCCGGACCTTGCCCGCTGCCGTTTTTTTTACCCGCACTCTCGTGATTGCCCGGGCTCATACCTGCCCAAGCTGCCAGACTGTGGTCGCTTTTGAATTGACTCATGTCCGTTCCGATTTCGGCCAAGATCACGGCCGCCGCGTTTTCGTTGATTCCCGGTACGGTCAGCAGCAGGTTGAAGCTCTCCTCTTTGTCTTTGGTGTAGTTGCGAATATGCGTTTCCATCTGAGCGATGGAGGACTCGATGTATTGCAAATGCTCCCAGGACATACGGATCATGCTGCGATGGTGAGCGCGAAGGCGGCTGTTAAGCGATTGAAGCAGCTTGGGAGATTTATGCCTTAGCGCACCCTTCATGTGCGTCTCCAGAAAATCCATCGTGATGACCTCGTGATCCACAATCTTCTGGAGCAACAGGCGGCCGGAAACGCCGAAGATGTCGGACATGTGCGAGGTCAGCTTCACATTGGCATCCTGCAGCAGCTTGTGAATGCGGTTTTTCTCCGCTGTCGCTTCCTGGACCAACTTCTTGCGGTATCGTGTCAGATCACGCAATTCGCGAATATCGACCGGGGGGACGAAGCTGTTCTCGATCAAACCGCAGCGAAGCAGCTTGGCAATCCATTCAGCATCCTTGATGTCGGTCTTACGGCCGGGTAGATTCTTGATATGATGTGCATTGGCAAGCAGCAGATCGAAATCGAAGGATTCCAGCACGTTCCAAACGGGCTTCCAGTACACGCCGGTACTTTCCATGGCGACCTGACTACAACCTTGTTCCGACAGCCACTCGCCAAGGGCCAGCAGTTCGTCGGTCATCGTGCCAAACGTGCGAATTTCGCACTTGGGCTTTTGGTCAAGCGGACCGGACAGCACACAAGCGACGACGGATTCCTGGTGCACGTCCAGTCCAGCACAACGCTCTAGAATGGCTTCAAGCATACCCATGCGCTCCTTTCCATCATGAAAACCAGGAAGACAACCTGAAACGTGAAAATTTTTTATCCGGACTCGCAGTCCAATAGCCTGTGCTTCGAAGGTTGTCCATTCAGTTTTGTGTTCGGGGTAAGATCCACCGCAAAAAACCACGAACTTGACCTGGTCAACTTCAGTATCTTAGAAATCACTAAAAAAGGCTACGATGAGATATTCATCATAGCCTGTGACCCGGCAGGATCATGAATGTTTTGTCGCTCTTAATATTGGTCTGCCTGACCCATTGCATGTTCCTCTCTCCTTAACGTTCCCTCCGTCATCGCCTGAATTTGAGCATCACCCATACGTTCCCGACTTCCGCCGCATCTTCTATAGCATCACAGTGAAGGTGGTGGCGGCATATGCCCAAGATCAGTCGAAATATCCGATTGCAGCGTCCCTGCAAGTTCGTCCGTTCCGACAAGGCGCAAGGTTCGGCTGTCGGCTGGACGTCCAGCAACTGGAGCGGTTATGCGCAGTCCGGCCGCAAAGGCGCATACAACCGAGTATCCGCGAATTGGACGGTCCCTTCTGTAATCCCCTCCGCGCAGCCGGTTTACTCATCGGCTTGGGTCGGCATCGACGGCTACAACAACACCAGCCTGATCCAGACCGGCACGGCGCACGATTTTGCGAACGGCGTCGCGAACTATTACGCCTGGTGGGAGATTTTGCCCGCCGCGGAGACGGTCATTCCGTACGCTGTTCATCCGGGAGACCGGATGCGCGCCGTCATTGCGAAGTTAAATCACGGCAAGTGGTCGATCTCGCTGCGCAACTTGACGCGGGGCTGGCGGTTCCGTACCGTCCAAGCCTATAAAGGACCGCAGACATCGGCGGAATGGATCGTCGAAGCCCCGCAGGTCGGAGGATCGATCAGCACTCTCGCGCGACTGACGCCCGTCGTCTTTTCTTGCTGCCGCGTGAACGGACGCAACCCCCGGCTCAAGCTGTCTCAACGCGGCATTATGATTCAGAATGGCAAAAAGGTATCCATTCCTACGCGTCCGAACCGGGCAGGCGATGCGTTTCTCGTTAAAGGCAGGCGGTTATGAACGCAACGAAAAGCGGCTTCGTCGTCCCTTAAAGACTTCAAAGCCGCTTAAATCGGCGACGTTTCGAATACGTACGGGTAAACCTTATGGCGCCCGCGCGCGACCATCAAAAAAAACCGCAGGAAGAAGGCGATGCGCCTCCCCTGCGGTCGTTTGACGTCCATATCGACGCGATATCCGATCGACGATCCCGGATCAAGCCCGGTCGCCGGTTCGCCCTTCGCTGCCAAGCCTTGCTTCGGAATCGCTGTAGCCCGCGGCTCCCACGGCCGCCATCCCTTGCTCGATCTCGGCCTTCGAGGCCCGCGCCTTGGCGGGCGAATACGTCCCCTTCTCCCATTCCATAAGCTTGGTTCTCGGCATAAGGAGCATACGCGGCTCCATGCGCTCGCCGTGCGCCTTCACCCGCGTCCGGCCCTGCGGATGAATAATGGCCGTCAACAGGCGCAGATACCGGTTCGTGAACCAGGCAAAAACGCCTTTCTGAAGCGCAAACGTCTCGAAGCCGAGGCCTTCGGAGCCGCGGTTGATCATCGAGATGCCGTAAAGCGCCTTGATATCGCCGCCGCCGGGAAGCGAACCGACTTCCTTGGCCAACAGCGGAAGCGCTTTTTTTGACGAGCTGGATGACGCGGATGGCGATCTGCATCTCCGAACGGGAGCTCATGCCGATATCCAACATCATCTTGTTGACGAAATGCAGCTCCAGCACGCGATCGCCCTTGGCGATCCGCTCGCCGTCGTCAAGCGTGAGCGTCGGTCCGCCGTACCGGACGATCCGGTAATGGAACGACTTCCCGTCCCCGACCGGACGCAGCCGGAACAGCCAGCCGAACACGTCTTCCCACAGCATCCAAGCCGCCACGACCGCACGTTTGAACGGCCCGGGCATCGGTACGGCGGCCGATTGCGTCCGTCCCTGCGGAACGCTTCCATCGGCCGGATCCGCGCGAAGCCCTTCGCGCCGCGCGCTCGCCTCGTCCTTGTTCAGCTTGGTCTGCCGCATCATCTCGCCGATGCCGACGAAGCGAAGTCCTTCGCGCTTGCCGTCCTCTAGGATGCGGCCGACGGCGTCGATCGTATTGGCGGGCGCGTCGGGATCGGCGCCGAACGTGTCGCCGCAGTCGTGAAGCAGCAGCACCGCGCCGGGCTGAAGCTTGCGCCTGATCTTGCCGTAAAGGCGCTCCGCGCCCACCTTGAGCTTCCAATCCCCGAACAACGCGGTCCACAACACGATCTGCGGCTTGCCACGGCCGATGAAGTCGAAGACGTTCACGATGCCCCAGGGCGGCCGATAGTATCTTGGCCTCATGCCCGTAATCCGCTCCACGATATCGCCGGTCCGCACGACGTGCCGTCTGACGCTGACCGGACCCATGATCCAGTTGCTGCGGTGCACGTAGTTATGGATGCCGATATCGTGCCCCTCCTCGTACATGCGGCGCACGATATCCGGATGCTTCTCCGCATGCGCGCCGACGACAAAAAAAGTCGCATGCGCGCCATGCGCCTTTAACAAGTCGAGCAGCCGCGGGGTGTATACCGGATGAGGCCCGTCATCGAACGTCAGCGCGATCTCGCGGTCGGCGATGCCTTTGGAGAAGACGCGAAACCCGAACATCCGGCTGATGAATCCCGGCAAAAATGCGTAAAAGGTCAAAAAATAAAAGCCCCACCATAGAATGACGTCCATCCCTTTACCACCAACTTGCTTTATGTTATAAATGTTGCCGCCGTTCAACTTCTCTTATTTTAACATAGGTCGCGCGAAAATTGACGATGCGCCTTATTTTTTTGAAGACGCCGACACCCGATAATGCTGCCGCAGATTTTGAGACGCCGTAGCCTTGTCGGCGTATTATCGGTTAATATAGAATCCATAGCCTCATCTAACCTATAAAGGAGAAGTACATAATGCTCTCGCTGTATCAAAAATATTGGAGAACCGCGTTCGACATCGCATTGGTCGTATTGACCGTCTGGCTTATCATGTTCGCTTTTAGTTATTTGTATAAGATTGCTACCCCGGTATTCCTTTCCTTTATCATTTTTCTTTGCATCGAGCCGCTAGCCCGCAGACTGCACAAGCTGGGCATCCGCAAGGCGATCGCTTCCGGCATCAGCGTACTGTTGTTTACGGCGGTCCTGCTCGCCGCGCTGGCAGGCATCGGATTCATGTTCTATCACCAAACGTCCGAGCTCGTCGAGAAGCTGCCCAAATACCAGGTTCAAGTCGAAGCCCAGATCCGTTCGATCACGGCCGAAGTGCAGCAGCGTTCCGACAGCCTCCCCGACGGCCTAGCGGACAAGCTGCAGGGAGCCGCCGAAAATATCGTCAAGTTCGGCACCAAGCTGGCAACCAACTTGTTCAACGGCACGGTCGGCTTCGTCAGTTCGTTTTCCTCGTTCGTGTTGAATTTTTCGATCGCGCTGATCCTTGCTTACTTCTTAAGCGTCGAGATCGATATGTGGAAAAGGCTGGCGGGCCAGCGCTCGCCCAAAACGCTGAAAAGCGCGTTCTCCTTTTTGCGCGAGAACGTGTTCAAAGGCATCGGGGCTTATCTGAAGTCTCAGCTGAAGCTGATCAGCATCACCTTCCTGGTCATCCTGATCGCCCTGCTCGCGCTTCAGGTGAACAACGCGTTTACGATCGCGCTGCTGGCAGCCTTCTTCGACGTCCTGCCGCTGCTCGGTGTCAGCACGTTGTTCATCCCCTGGATCTTATATTTGTTTATCGTCGGGCAGACGGGCCTTGCCATCTGGCTTACCGCGCTGCTGCTCGTCGTGACGCTGACCCGGCAATTTCTGGAGCCGCGCATCACGGGCCAGACAGTCGGCGTTTCCGCCTTTACGATGCTCGCCTTCATGATGATATCGTTGTCCTTCTTCGGCTTCGCGGGATTGATCGTGGCGCCGATCCTGATGATTCTGCTCAAGGCGCTTTACGATCAAGGCTACTTCCACAGCTGGATACGCTGGCCCAAGGAAGAGTTCATCGTCTCGCCCTTTAATCCCGTCGCGGACGCTACGACCGTGCCGGGGGGGACCGAGTCCGTCTCCTCCGAGTGACGAAGCGCGTCCATAACGTCGCCGAACACGGCCGGCGCCGCATTGCGGGCGCCGGCCGTGCGATTTTCGAGCAGCACGGCAACCGCGTACCGGGGACGGCCTTGGACCGGCCCGTATCCGACAAACCATTGATCGTTCATCGCAGGCCGCTTGCCGGCAAGCTCCGCCGTTCCGGACTTGCCCGCGAGCGGCCATTCGTTCGATGCGAGCGCTTGCTCGGCCGTGCCTTCCGTGACGACCGCGCGCATCGCTTCGCGCAAGGCTGCAGCGGTAGCCGGCTTGATGCTGCCGAATTCGGACGGCGCGCGCCGCGTCGGCATGCGCGCGAGCAGACCGCCGTCGGCGTAGCGGATCTCCGTAGCGATGCGCGGCGCCTGCACGCTTCCTCCGTGGAGCAAGGTCACGATCATATTGGCCGCCTGCAGCGGCGTCACCCTGACGTCGCGCTGCCCGATGCCCGTCCCTGTCCGCACGCCGCCGTCCTTACCGGCTTCCGGCGACGCGAATATCCCGCCCGGCTGTTCCTCTTCCAGCAAGCGCAGCGGCTTGCCGTCGGCGAACGCGCCCGTCTGCCAGCCAATCTGCCGACCTAGCCCCAACTTGTCAGCCGTCTCTGCCAGCATCGCCGGATCGAGCCGCTCCGCGAGCGCCGCGAATACGACGTTGCAAGATTGTGCGAACGCCTCCTTGACGGTGAGCACGCCGTGACCGCCGTGCAGCCAGCAATTCAAGCCGTATCTGCCGTACGTCCCTGCGCAGCGGAACGTCTCGTCCAACGTCGTCACGCCCGCCTCGAGCGCCGCTGCAAGCGTGACCGTCTTGAACACCGAGCCTGGCGGAACGGCGATGAGCGCATGGTTGCGTTCGTCCGTGCCGGCGATCCCGATATGCGTCGGACTGAACGCGGGAAGCGAAACCATGCCTAGAATGTCCGCGCTGTCGACGTCCAGCACGACGACAGCCCCTTCCTTGATGCCGTGCTTTCTCATCGCCGCCTCTGCCGCCCGTTGCACGTCCGCGTCGATCGTCGTCTTGACGAGAAGCGGATAATGCGGATTCGCCGGTCCAGAGATGCGCATGCCGATGCCGGCGAGCGGTCTACGCGCGCCGTCGGTCGTCGCGACCGCATACGTGCTGCCGATTCCCCGGATCAGCCTATCGAGCGACAGCTCCAGACCCGCCTCACCGATCGGATCGGTAGACTTCGCTTTTCCGGCGGCCAGCGCCTTGCCGTACAGCTTCGTCAACCGCGCGGGATCCTGCGCCGTATAGCCGATCGCGTGCAGCGGCAAAAAAGGTTCCTGCGACGAGCCGTTACGGTCGAAATAGGGCACTACGGCAATGCCTGTCAGTTCGAGCGCGCGGATTCGCCTCTCCTGCGCCTCTGTCAGCGCCGCGACAGCCCCCCGTATGCTCCTCTTTCCATACGCGCGGCTCTCGAATCGCACCGAGCCAGGCATCCACCTGGTTAACGCTCGTCCCCAGCGTTTTCGCCAGCGCCTGGAGCCTGTCCGCCGTGCCGCGCGGCATCCCTCCCGTGGGGAAAGCCGCCAGCGCGCGGATCGTCCTGCCGGTCAAAGGCCGTCCGTCGCGATCGAGAAACCGGCCGCGACCGTTGTCGAGCGCAAGCGGATCCGAATGCTGGAGATAAGCTTGCTCGGAAAGACCCGCGATCGCGTTCTCGCTCTTTCCGCCCCCTCCCAGCTGCACCCATGCCAGTCTCGCTTCCATAGCGCCGAAGACGGCGGCAAGCGCGATCATCGATTTAAATAGTCGAGCTGTCACTTTATCGTTCAACAGCCATCCCGTCCCCGTCCACGTCGTATAACGCAGTTCATTTCCATTGTTGCCATGCCCCCCTTTCGTTAACCTGCCTTTTACGCCGAAGGCACTACGCCGGAGCAAAGAAAAAAGCCGCCCCCATGCGCGGGAGCGGCATCCGATTTGCGATGAACCGATACGATTCGATTAAGCGACGGTAAATTGAGACAACGACTGACGAAGCTGCTGCGATACCGTCTCTAGCTTATTGGACAGCTGTACGAGACCGTCGCTGATGCCCAACTGCTCGTTGCTGAGCGATGCGACCTGCTCGCTCGTGGCCGAAGCTTGCTGCGCGACGGCGCTGACGTTCGTCATCGTCATCGTCAGCGTCTCCTGCGCCTTCTCAAGCTGCGATACCGACGCGGTAGCGGCATTGAGACGACCGTTGAAGTCGCTCATGTGGGATTGCACGTTTTCGAAAATTTTGTTGGCATCCCGAACGGCTTCGATCTGTTCCTTGAAAAGCGGATAAGCGTCGGAAAGCACGGACACCGTCTCGTCGATCTCCTGGCCGATCCGGTCGACGATCTCGCCGACGACGCCGATCGATTGGCGCGACTGGTCCGCGAGCTTGCGGATCTCGTCCGCGACGACCATGAATCCTCTGCCTGCGGCGCCTGCGCGAGCGGCTTCGATCGTAGCGTTCAGCGACAAAATGTTCGTCTGCTTCGTCATGTTGCCGAGCAATTCGAGAATTTTGCTGATCGAGCCGGTGCTTTCCTTGAGCTTGTCGACCTTGTCGACCATAGAACGCGTCATCTCTTCGGTATGCCCGGTCTTCTCCATCAGGCCGGCCATATACTGCGTACCCTTGCGTCCGGCTTCCTCGACTTCGTAAGCAGACTTGCCCATCTCGACGTTGGAATCGATGACGGAGACGACCTTGTCGCCGATCTGCCCCGTCATCTCGCTGCCGCGTTCGGATTCGACGGCCAGGTTCGTCGCGCCGCTCGCGATCTCCTCGGTCGCCACCGCGATCTCCTTGGCCGCGCTCGCCGTCTTCGTCGACGCGAGCGTCAGGGAGCTGGCGGTCTCCAGCACCTCGCGCGCGGATTGGTTGGTCTGGCGCACGAGCTCCGTGATGCGCTCCATCATCCGGTTGAAGCTGTCGGACACTTGTCCGATCTCGTCTTTCTGCCGAATGGAGCTGCGCACCGTCAAGTTGCCTCGCTCGCCTTCGTTCATCAAGGTGCGCAGTTGGCCGAGCGGCCTGCCGACCGTCCACATGATGAAAAGGCCGATGAGCGCCGCGATGAGCACGGACAATCCGCACATGAGGAAGGTCAGGTTGCGGATCGCTTTCGCGTCCTTGACGAGCGAAGAAGTCGGGATGTTGCCGACGATGGTCCAGCCGCTCGTGCCGGTCGATTTGGAACCGACGGAGAGCATCTCCCGCCCGCCTGACTTAATCTTGACTTCGCCGGATGCGTCCGGCAGCTTTTCCGTGTACTTCTGGCCCATCAAGGCGGTGTCGGCCGCGTAGACGATCGTGCCGTCCGGGGCGACGATATACGTTGCGCTGCCGTCGCCGAAGCTGACGTTCGCCAGCATGTCCTGCAGCGCCTTGACGTTAAGCTCGATGACCATCAAGTACGGATTGCCCGAATTGACGTTCATCAGCGCCCGTCCGAGCGCGATCGTCGGCGCCGTCTGCTTGCCGGTAATGCCCTTCTGCATCGTCGGGATCCAGACGACTTTGCCTGCCGCTTGCTTCATCGTGTCGAGAAAAGCGGGCGGATTCGCCTTCATATCGGGAATGCCGCCCGAATTGGAAGAGCCGATCACGGCCATGGACGTATCTGTCGGCAGCAAGAATATGCCGGCGATCGAATTGTCCGAGATCATGACGTTGGACAGCTTCGTCGTAATCGTGCGCTGGTTGTCGAACCGCTCGAAGTCGTCCGTCGACGAGATGGCCGATCCGACCTGGGAGATAAACTCCGAGTCCGACAAAAACTCCATCGACTTGCGCTCGTAGCCGGAGAGCAGCAGATCCATCCGTCCGGATACCTGCTTCGCCGTCTCCATGCTCGATTCGGATACTTTCTTTTCGATGACGGAACGAGACTTGGAATAGGAGAATAGTCCCAGTGACACGACGCAAAGCAGGATCCCGCAGAATACAAGAATGAACAGCTTCACGCCGACAGAACGGATCGGGCTTTCCAGCTTCGTTTCTTTCATTTGTTGCCCGAATTTTTTCGCGTACCCCCCCCAGCGTGCCGGCTCCTTGCTTCCACTCCACCGACTTGACACGATCGCGCCAACTTTGCTTCATCTGACACACCCTCCGAGACTTAGTTAAATGACTCCTGGCCGCCGAGACCGCGCCGTTAATTGCGGCGAATCCCGAACGGGAACACGTTAAAACGTACCTTTGCGGATGCGGACAAACCAAAAAGCTTGCCGAACATCCGACAGCGCAGAATCATCTCCGAATATATATCGGCCATCTGCACTATCTGTGTTAATTCGACAAGCTGTTTTATTCTCCTGTTGAAACGCTTTCTGGTGCGAATTATTTATTTTTTTGCCGAAATTAGGCGGATCCGATCTTTTTTCGCATCATATCGAGCGGCGCGACAGGTTCGGAAGTCCGTATTCGGAGCAGCTGAAGCGGATGCCGGGCGACGTCGACTGCCTTCCCGTCCATATCGGCGAGCGGTCCCGCGACCTGCTTGAAGCTGCGTCCGCCCGGGCCGACGAACTCGACCTCCGTGTTCGGACGGAACGGGCTGCGCTGTTCGACGACGGCGATGCCCGTCTTGGGATCGTACTCCCGCACGATGGCGGCGAAGTCGTAAGGCGCGGGCTTTTCCTCGGGCTCGTAAATATGCTCGGAAGCGCCGGGCGTGCTGTAGAAAAAGCCGGTATTGAGCGGCCGATTCGCCGCCTTGCCGATCTCCTCCTCCCACGCGGGACGAAGCGCGTAGCCCTCCGGATCCGCCATGTAGGCATCGATGGCTTGACGATAGGCGCCGACGACGGAAGCGACGTAGTGGATGCTCTTCATCCGGCCTTCGATTTTGAAGCTGTCCACGCCCGCTTCGATCAGGTCCGGGATGTGACGGATCATGCACAGATCCTTGCTCCCCATCGTGAACATATGGTCGCCGGGGTCGCCGACGGGCCCATGGTCCTGGTGCAAGTCGTACTTCCAGCGGCAAGACTGGCAGCAGCCGCCGCGATTCGAATCGCGGTCGGTGAAGTGGTTGGAGAGCACGCAGCGACCGGATACCGAAGAGCACATCGCCCCATGGATAAACACCTCGAGCTCCAGGTCCACCTTGGACTTGATCTCGCGGATCTCCTCCATGGACGTCTCCCGCGCGAGCACGACGCGGGGCAGGCCGACTTCCTTCCAGAACTTCACGGCCTGCCAGTTCATCGTCGACTGCTGCGTGCTCAGATGGACTTCAAGTCCCGGCGCGTGCGCCATCGCCGTCTCGACGATGGCGGGATCGGCCGTGATGATGGCCGCGATGCCGGCGGCTTCCAGCTGCTTCAAATAGTCGGCGATGCCGGGGAGATCCTCCTGGTGGGCGTAAATATTGGTCGCCACGAAAACCTTCGCGCCATAGCGGGCGGCGAATTCGACGCCTTCTCTCATTTCCTCGAAGCTGAAGTTGTCCGCGTTCGAGCGGAGCCCGTAGCTCTGTCCGCCGATATAGACGGCGTCCGCGCCGTAGTGGACGGCGAACTTCAGCTTCTCGAGATTGCCGGCGGGCGCGAGCAGCTCGGGCCGGTCTAGCCGGTACCGGCGCCCCTTCCCGGCCGCGGCTTCGGCATGGACGGCAGTGCCGTTCATCGTCAACACCTCCATTAGTAAACTTGCTCCTTGTACAAAAATCCGAAGCTGAGCTCGCGGCCGGGATCTTGCAGCGCCCGGATCGGCTCCAGCCATTCTTCGTCGAATTCATAGGCTTCGGGATCCCGATGCCATGCGTCGACGACATGCCGGTAGCTTCGCAGGACGGCGATGTTGTAAGCCTCGGACTTCAGCAGCGGCTCGATATAAAAGCTGTCGACGCCAGCTGCGAGCAGCTCAGGCAGCGCTTCGAGCAGGCAAATGTCGTCCGCGCTCATCACGTGCGTGCCGTCCGCGTCCTCGTAGACGGGCAGGCGCTCGTCGGGACGCTCCGCCTCGATCAGAAACCGTCCCTCGCTCGGCCCGAGATCGACGAGACTCGCTTCCCGGCCCAGGTAATCCATATAGCTCTGCAGCAGGTTGCGCTGGGAGTGGTAAATATTCGTCATACCGTGCACCTGAACCTGCACTTCGATCGTGCCGCTTCGCTTAAAATCGGCGATCTCCTCGCCGTTCAGCTCACGCGCCAGGACGGCCCGGGTAACCCCGCGCTTGGCCCAGAAGGCAGCTGCGGCCGAATTCGTGCCCGTCATCTCGACGTTCCAGTGCAGCGCGATGCCCGGCGCCGCGTCGCGGGCCGCCATCCATACGGCGGGATCGCCGAACGTCACGCCGTCCGCCCCTGCCTCCGCAGCCGCGCGAAGATATTCGGGCAGCCCGTGCAGCTCATGGTTGCGCAGCAGCTTGCCCGCCGAGATATATGCCTTGACGCCGAGCCCGTGCGCGCTGGCGACGGCTTCCTTCAGATCGGCTGCCGCGATCGAGCCGGGCAGACGCGCACCGAACCTGGCATCTCCGATGAGCACGGCGCTAGCGCCGGCTTCGGCGTAAACTTTGATCTGGTCGAGCGAGCCGGCCGAGATCAGCAGCTCCGTTGTCATTTCCCTCACCTCATCCAAACGTGAGGCCCGGCGCCTGCCTTCGCCGACTCGCATCCGCAAGGGAATGCGCGCCGCGCGATTGCCGCCGCCGGGCCGTAATGTCGGTCGCCGTCTCACGAAAGCGCCGTTTTACTTCGCGTTCTTTTCGCTTTCGCGAATGTTCCTTTGATGCTGCTTGTACGTCTCCGCGAACAGATGCGTATTGGAGCCGTCCTTTTTTGGTCACGTAATACAAGTAGTCGGTATCGGCCGGATACAGCACCGCTTCGATCGACTTGAGGCTCGTACTCGAGATCGGCCCCGGCGGAAGCCCCTTGTTCTGGTACGTATTGTACGGACTGTCGACCTTAAGGTCGTCGTTCGTCAGCTTCTCTTTTTTGCTTGTCCAGCAAATACTGGATCGTCGCGTCGATCTGCAGCGGCATTTTCTTGTCCAGACGGTTCAGGATAATGCCGGCCACGATCGGCCGCTCATCGTCCACGACGACCTCCCGCTCGACGAGCGATGCGGCGGTCAGCAGCTCGTGGAGCGTCCAGCCGCGCTCCTCCAGCACGCTCTGCCAGTCCTCCGGCAGCGTCCCCAGCTTGCGGTCCAGCTCCGCGAGCATCCGGTCGATGATGTCGGACTCCGTGCTCCCTTTTTTCATCTCGTACGTCTCCGGGAACAAGTAGCCTTCGATCGGAAAGCGCAGGTCTTTGCCTGTCGGGATTTGCTTGGTCCAGGTCGTATTCGCGAACTGGGTCGGGTTGCGGACCGCGTTCATGAACTTGTCCTTGTCGACGATCCCTTCCTTCGCCAGCCGGTCGGCGATCTGCACGACGGTGAATCCTTCGGGAATCGTGAACCGAATCGTCTCGGCGGCGACGGTCTCGCCGTTGTTCAGCTTGGCGACGATCTCGCCGTTCGTCATGCCCGGCTTGAAGTCGTACTCGCCGGCCTGGAACCTCGAGCCTTCGTTTTTATACTTGAGCCACATGCTGAATAAAAACGTGTTGCGGATCAGTCCGTGCGTCTCGAGCGATTCCCCGACTTTTTTGGCGCCCATGCCCTTGCTGATGGTGACGCGTATCGCCTGGTCCGAGGACGCGGGCGGCCGCAGACCGTTCCATACGTAAAATAGGACCGAGGCTGCTGCGATGACGACGAGTCCCAGCGCGATCAGGAAGGACCAAAGCGCGGCGTGCCCCTTCTTCGGCGGCTCGTCGTCTTCGGTCTCTTCTTCGCCGGGATCGGGCGGAATATCGGGCTTGCCGGCAGCGGCGGCACTTCGCGCGGGCGCCGCCGACGGCCGATCGGACGGCGACTGCCGATCGGGCGCCGGCGCCGGTCGCGCCCGCGGCGGCAACGGCGCGATCGCCGGCAGCTCCTCTTCGCCGCGCTCCCGGGCGCGCTCCGCTTCGGGCGCTCCGCGGTCTTCCGGAAGATTGCCCGAATAAACGGATTTCCACCCGTTGTTGTCGTCGTCTTTGCTCACGCTCTCGTACCTCCTGCTTGAATAAAAAGCGGCCGAATAGCCGTGAAGAGCGGTTGCCCGCTCTCCACGAATGCCGCGCCAGCGGCCTTTACGGCCGGTCTTCCGATCCGAATTGCAAGTCGTCGTATGCTTCGGCGACGTCTTCCCATTCCTCGTCGTCGTCCACCGACTCCAGCTTCGGCTCGCTTGCGTCCTCGGTCAAGACGCGGAATACTTCGATCTCGCCTTCCTTGCGCATCGCGTCGCTCTGAAGAACCGCATAAGGCTTGCCGTTCACGCTAAGCTCGGCCAAAATCCGGTAGACCTGCGCCGAACCGCTCTCGCCGGTCAGCTCGATCTCGGCGCCGAACGCCTGCTGCAGCGCGCCTCCCCCGAGCGGCGTCGCCCGGCTTCCCGACTTCGTTCATCGCTCTTCACTGCCGCCGAATTCGGCCGCCAGCGTGTTGAACGTCTCCTCGACGATCTCCCACTCTTCTTCGCTCTCGATCGGATACAGCTTGATCTCGTCGTCCTCTTCGTCGAAGCGGAACGCGTATACTTCTTGCTCCTCGTCCTCGGCGTCGGCCGGCACGACCATCATATACTTGCGGTCGGTGCCGTCGTCGAGCTCGAAGCGCATGATCACCTCGAACGCCTCGTCGTTGCCGTCGTCGTCCGGGATATAAATAATCTCCGCTTCTTCTTCCGGGCGGATCGTATCGTCAGCCATGCAGGTTAGCCCCTCTCGATCTGGAATCCAAATAGCTCTGAAGCAATATTGCCGCGGCCATCTTGTCGATGACCTGCTTGCGCTTCGCTCTGCTCACGTCCGCCTCGAGCAGCGCGCGCTCCGCGGCGACGGTCGTCAGCCGCTCGTCCCACAGCTTGACGGGAAGCTTCAGCGTCTCCTCGAGCCTGCCCGCGAAGGCGATGCACAGATCGCCCCTAGGACCGACGGAGCCGTTCATGTTCTTCGGCAGTCCCAGGACGATCTCGTCGGCCGCAAGCTCCGCGGCCAGCTCCGCGACCCTGCGCAGGCACGCGTCCTCGGTCTTGTGGTGAATGACCTCGACGCCCTGGGCCGTCCAGCCGAACGCGTCGCTGACGGCCACGCCGGTGCGCCTGTCTCCGTAGTCCAACGCCATGATCCTCGGCATCAGCGGTGCTGCTGAAGATAAAAGCGGACCATCTCTTCGATGAGTTCGTCGCGTTCTTTCTTCCGGATCAGACTTCTAGCGTTGTTGTGCCGCGGAATATAGGCCGGATCGCCGGACAGCAGATAGCCTACGATCTGATTGATGGGATGGTATTCCTTCTCCACCAGCGCGTCGTGCACCGTCAGCAGGATATCCTTCGCGGAGATCTCCTCCGGGTCGGGCATGACGTCGAATTTGACCGTCTTATCCATTTGATTTTTGTCGGACGAGCTCATTTTCGCAGCACCTCGCTTTATGCCAACATCATATCATATTCTCAGCTGGACGGGAAATGGAAGCGCGCTCCCGGCTGTAGCGGGAGACGGGCGTCTCGCCCGCCGTGCGCGCGCAGGCAACGCCGCACCGATCCGCCGATCAGGCGCCGGCGCCCGCTGCCGCAACCAGGCCTTCGGCCGCGAGAAGCGCATCGCCGAGCTTCGCAGGGTCCTTGCCGCCCGCTTGCGCGAGCTCCGGCTTGCCGCCGCCGCCGCCGCCGCAGATGGCGGCTAGTTCCTTGATCAGCTTGCCCGCGTGCAGGCCGCGCTTCACGAGCGCCGGCGATACGGAGACGACGAGGCTCACCTTGTCGTCGTGCACCGCGCCGAGCACGAGCACGGCCTCCGGCAGCTTCGCCTTCAGCTCGTCGGCGACGCCGCGCAGCGCGTCCATGCCGCCGACGTTCACCTTTGCGGCCAGCAGCGTCAGGCCGCCGACTTCCTTGGCGCCGCCCAGCAGCTCGGCGGCTTCGAGCCGGCCGAGCCGTCCTTGCAGCGACTCCACCTCGCGCTGCGTCTGGCGCAGCTCGCCCTGCAGCGCCTCGACGCGGCGCGGCACCTCGGCGACGCCCGTCTTGAGCAGCGCGGCCGCGCCCTTCAGCAGGCCCATCTGCTCGTCCATGTACGCATAGGCGTGGCGTCCGGTCACGGCTTCGATGCGGCGAACGCCCGATCCGATGCCGCTCTCCGCCACGAGGCGGAACAGGCCGATCTGCGCCGTGTTCGACACGTGGCAGCCGCCGCACAGCTCGAGGCTGTAGTCGCCGACGCGCACGACGCGCACGATGTCGCCGTATTTCTCGCCGAACAGCGCCATCGCGCCGAGCGACTTGGCTTCGTCGATCGGCTTCAGGCTGATGTCGACGTCGGTGCCGAGCCAGATTTGCTCGTTCACCCTGCGCTCGACGTCAGCCAGCTCGGCTTCGGTGATCGCGCCGAAGTGCGAGAAGTCGAAGCGCAGCCGTCCGGGTTCGACGAGCGAGCCCGCCTGGTTGACGTGCTCGCCCAGCACCTGCTTGAGCGCCTTGTGGAGCAAGTGCGTGGCCGTGTGGTTGCGGACGATGTCCGCGCGGTCCACCGCGTCGACGCTCGCCGTCACCTTGTCGCCGACCTTCAGGGTGCCCGAAGTGACCGTCACTTGATGCAGCGGCTGACCGTGCGGCGCCTTGCTCATGCCGGCGACGGCCGCCACCAGGCCGCCCTCGCCGACCAGCATGCCCGTGTCGCTCACCTGGCCGCCGCTCTCGGCGTAGAACGGCGTCCGGTCAAGAATGACCGTCACCGTCTCGTCTGCGCCGGCGGCATCGACGAACCGATCGCCGGACACGATCGCAGCGACGGTCGCGCCGAGCGTCAACGCGCCGTAGCCGTCGAACTCGCTCTTGACCGTGTAGTCGGCCAGCGGCCCGCCCTGCACCTTCATGCTCTCCGTCTCCTGACGGGCCGCGCGCGCCCGCTGGCGCTGCTCGTCCATCGAAGCGTCGAAGCCTTCGCGGTCGACCGTCATGCCTTGCTCTGCGGCGTAGTCCTCGGTCAGGTCGAACGGGAAGCCGTACGTATCGTACAGCTTGAACGCGTCCGCGCCGGCGATCGTCTTCTCGCCTGCCGCCGATGCCTTCGCGCACAGGTCCGCCAGCAGGGACAGCCCCTCGCTCAGCGTCTCGTGGAAGCGCTCCTCTTCGGTGCGGATGACGCGCTCGATGAACTCGGCCTTCTCCACGACGGCCGGGTAGTAGCCGCCCATGATGTCGCCGACCGTCGGCACGAGCTCCCACAGGAACGGACGGTCCACGCCGATGACCTTGCCGTAGCGGACCGCGCGGCGCAGCAGACGGCGAATGATGTAGCCGCGGCCTTCGTTCGACGGCATGACGCCGTCGCCTACGGCGAAGGCGACCGTGCGGATGTGGTCCGCGATGACTTTGAGGGCGACGTCATGATCGGCGTTCGCCTTGTATGAAACGCCGGCGATGTCGGCAGCCCGCGCGATGATCGGCTGGAACAGGTCGGTATCGAAGTTCGAGTCGACGTCCTGAACGATCGAAGCGAAGCGCTCGAGACCGGCGCCCGTATCGATGTTCTTGTTCGGCAGCGGCGTATAGCTGCCGTCCTTGTTGTGGTTGAATTGCGAGAAGACGAGATTCCACACCTCGAGAAAGCGCTCGTTTTCGCCGCCGGGGTAGCATTCCGGATCGGACAGGTCGCCGTAGGCTTCGCCGCGGTCGTAGAAAATCTCGGTGCACGGTCCGCAAGGGCCTTCGCCGATATCCCAGAAGTTGTCCGTCAGCTTGACGATCCGTTCGGCCGGAATCCCGATTTTCTCGTTCCAGAACTTGAACGCTTCCTCGTCGTCAGGATGAACGGTGACGGACAGGCGATCCGGCGCGAAGCCGATCCATTCAGGACCGGTCAGGAATTCCCAAGCCCAAGTGATCGCCTCTTCCTTGAAATAATCGCCGATCGAGAAGTTGCCGAGCATTTCGAAAAACGTGTGGTGGCGGCGCGTCTTGCCGACGTTCTCGATGTCGTTCGTGCGGATGCACTTCTGCGAGTTCGCGATGCGCGGGTTTTCCGGCTTTTCGCGGCCGTCGAAGTAAGCCTTCAGCGGCGCCATGCCGGCATTGATCCACAGCAGCGACGGATCGTTGTGCGGAACGAGCGATGCGCTCGGCTCGACGCGGTGTCCTTTGGAAGCGAAAAAAACGTAGCCATCTGTCGCGAATCTCGGCGGCTTTTAACGGTTGCATAATGAGGTTCCTCCCTTGTCGTTGCGGCGCTTCGGCCAGTTCTTTACCTGTAAAAAAATAAAAAACGCCCCTGAAATTCAGGGACGAATCGATCGCGGTACCACCCTGGTTATTCCGCCTGACGCCGGCAAGCTGCCTGGTATCGGCGCGGAATCGCCTTATTCAGGCTGTAACGGGCCTGCCCGTCGGATTCGGTCCGAAGCTCGGAAGCCGGCTTCCCCCGCCCTTCGCACGAAGACGCTCGCAGCCTGGCCGGATACCGCTTGTCCGCGAAGCCGCGAGGCTCGGGGGGCGATACGGGCAAGGCGTCTTCTCTCTGCACTGCGGACTCTCGGGGTACTCTTGCTTCTTCAACGCTCGATAGCTATGTTTCGCTCGCGTTTTGCATGCGACGTTATCATTATAGAGTTGCGCTTTCGGCGGTGTCAAACGGTTTTTCGCCGGATATAGTAAGCGAACAGATGCTGGACGACGACGCGCAGCGCCGCATAGAAGGGCACCGCCAGCAGCAGACCGACGACGCCCGCCAGCTCGCCGCCGATCAGCAGGACGAAGATGATCGTGAGCGGATGCATTTTCATCGACCGGCCCACGACCTGCGGGCTGATGACGTTGCTCTCTAGCGTCTGGCACAGCGTATTGACGATGACGACGAAGAGCGCCATTTTCCAAGAGATCGTGCTCGCCATGACGAGCGCCGGCAGCGCGCCCAGGAACGGTCCCAGATACGGGATGATGTCGAACAGCGCGACGAAGGCGGCCATGAGCAGCGGATACGGCATGCCGATGATCAGATACCCGATATAGGCGGCGAGTCCGATGCACAGCGACACGATGAATTGTCCCCGAATATAGCTGCCGAGCGCCATGTCAATTTCTTTGAAAAGCCGGATCGTGCCCTGTCTTCTGGCGCGCGGCAAATATTTCAGCACGGCCCGTTCGAAAACGTCCATATCCTTCAAGATATAGAATACGAGGAAGGGTACGATCATCAACAGGAATATGACGTTGACGACGGCGCCGATATTGTTCAAAAAATTGGATATGCGCACGGAGATTTGCTTTTCCAGCCCGAATACGGCCCGGTTGATGCCGCTTCGCACCGTATCAGGCAGCGAGTCGTTTTTGTTGAAGCTGTCCACCAGGCTTTGCGCGCGCATCGTCAGCTCCGGCATGTGCTCGTTCAGCTCGCGTACCTGCGCGGCGAACATCGGGGCCACGTTCACGAGCACGACGACGCTGCTGCAGACGAATACGGCGTAGATCAACAGCACCGCGGCGGTTCGCGGCATTCTCCGGTGATGCAGCATGGCGACGATCGGATTAAGCACGTACGCGATGATCATTGCGATCAGGAAAGGCGCAGACACGGCCTTCGCGAATCGCCATACCGACAGCAGCATGGGCCTGACGAGCGTCGCCAGGTACAGCGCGAGCAGCGCCAGTACGATATAGACGAGCACGGCCAGCAGACGGCTTTGCGACAGCCGGTTCATCCTGTTCACCCCCCGACCGATGTTGTCCGGTCCACCCTCCAGTATATGTACAAGTGCGCCCGCATAAACCTGTATCAAAGGACGAACCCGGCATTCCGGACGTACAAAAAAAGCCCCTGCGCTCGATGCGGAGCGCGAGGGGCCGTCAGGGGGGGCGATGATAATCCGATAGACCGGAAAGAATCGTCACATGCCGCCTGCGTGAATATGCGGGGGGAATCGGTTCGCCGAAAAACAGATCGTCGAGCGAGCTCAGCGTGCCGTCTTCCTCGACTTGGTAAACGGACATCTTGTCCCCGTTCACCGTCAATTCAATAAAGCAGCTCCAGCAGTAAAACTGATGCGATCCGATCTTGCCGATATCTTTGGAATTGCAGTTCGGGCATCTCATCATCGGTTATCACCATTCACTTTCCGCGTTAGGGTCTCTATCCATAATTCGCTCATAGGATACGGGCACGAGGATCGCGTCCTCGCCCAATGTCAAGTCCTTCGGGCCGTCGGGCAGGTACATGCGCCGTCGTCCTTCGAACACGTCCGCGAGTAATCCGTCCGTCAACTCATAGCCTGCTATTTGTGTACCCGCGGTCTTGCGAAAATAAACATCGGAGATGCGGCCGAGTTCCTGGCCCTCCAACGTATAGACGGGAAGCTCCCTCATTCGGATCAATCCCGTATGAAACGTCCGCTGCAGGCGCTTGCGTGACATGCTGCGAATCGCTTCCTTGTCCTTGACGACGAGGGCGTCTTCGCCGGTCGTCAGGATGTCCGTCCACTTCGCGATGCGGACCTTGCGCCGGAACCCGAAGCCGCCGTCCAGGACGACGTACTCGGCCTCCCAAAACTCGTCGAAGCCGATGTCCAGCACCCGGCCTACGCGCTTGCCGTTCGGGAGCAGCACCGGCAATCCGATCATCTGCTGCAGGCTACGATTCATATTAACCTCGCGTGTATAGGCGACTGCCTGTTATCTCTTACGCAAGCGGGCGACAATGGTTGCAACGATTTCTGCCGTTTTTTCCGCTTGAGAGATAGTATTGCCCATTCCGAAGCTAAATCTTACCGAATTTTTGCAAAAATGAGGCGAAAGCCCCATCGCCGTAAGCACGTGCGACGGCTGCAGCGAACCGGACGTGCATGCCGATCCGCCGGAGGCGGCGATCCCCTGCAAATCCAAATTCATCAACAAGGTCTCATTAGAAACGCCCGCGATGCCGATATTCAAAATATGAGGCAGCCGTCCTGCCGGGTCGGGGTCGCCGTTAACGGTCACTCCGTCGGAACCGAGACGCTCGCGCAAGCCCGAGAGCAGCGCGTCGCGAATCGCTGCGGCATGCGCGCGTCGCTCGTCGACCGCGTGGGACGCGAGCGATGCGGCCGCGCCGAATGCGGCGATCCCCGCCACGTTCTCCGTGCCCGCGCGTCTGCGACGCTCTTGGGAACCGCCGTACAGCAGCGGCTGCCAGGGTGTCCCCGCCCGCACGTAGAGCGCGCCGACCCCTTGAGGTCCGCCGATCTTGTGGGCGGACAGACTGAGCAGGTCGACGGGCAACGCGCCGACGTCGAGATGCGCGTAGCCGAGCGCCTGAACGGCGTCGACGTGCATGACGGCGCCATGTACGCGGGCCAACTCCCCGATCTCGGCGACCGGCTGGAGGGTCCCGGTCTCGTTGTTCCCGTACATGACGCTGACGACCGCGGTCCTATCGTCGATCGCAGCTTCGGCGTCCCGTACGGATACGCGTCCTGAAGCGATCGACCGGCAGCACCGTAAGCGCGAAACCTTCGGCAGCAAGCCGCTCCGCGGCGTGAAGCACCGCGTGATGCTCGACGGCCGTCGTCACGATGCCGGTCCGCCGCGGGTCCTTGGCGCGCTGCGCCCGGGCCGCGCCGAACAAAGCGGCATTGTCGCTCTCGGTTCCGCCGCCGGAGAACGTCAGTTCGTCCGGCCGGCAGCCGATCGCGCGCGACAGCGCGTCCCGCGCTTCGGTCACGCGGCTGCGGGCGCCGCGGCCGTACGCATGCAGGCTCGAAGGGTTGCCCGGGGCATCGCCGGCCGCCGCTACATAAGCCGCAAGCGCCTCGGGCACCATCGGCGCGGTCGCCGCGTAATCCATATAAATGCGTTCCATATCCATCACCGGCTACATCTAAATATAGAACATATAGCTGTCGGGCTTGCCCTCATCCTTGAAGTTGATGAGATCCGACAACGTCGTGGAGTCCAGCACGCTCGCGATGCTGTCGCGGATGCGCAGCCACAGATCGCGCTTGGCGGCGTCGTCCTCTTCCGTAAAGTCGACCGGGCTGATCGGTCCTTCGAGAATGCGAATAATGTCCCCCCGCCGTGATGCCCTCCGGATCCTTCGAGAGAATATAGCCGCCGTAGGCTCCGCGAATGCTCTTGACCAGACCCGCGTTGCGAAGCGGAGCGATCAACTGCTCCAGGTAATGCTCGGACAATCCGTTTTTTTCGGCGATGCTTTTCAGGGAGATCGGGCCCTCGCCGAACTTGGAGGCCAGTTCCATCATAATCGTCAGTCCGTAACGACCCTTCGTCGAAATCTTCAAATCGGCACCTCGTTCCACGCAGATAGCGGCGCAGTCGTCTCTTTTATGTTGATAGATCCGTATCATGGATGCAAAAAATAGGGAGTATCCCCATATCACATCTATGTTATCACATCATCCATCGTTGTGGTCAAAAAATCGGTGACATATTCATGTAATTTGTTATGCGCCTTCTTTTCGACCGATCTTCCTCGCCCGCGCTCGACCGCGGGTTCCCGCTCGGCGCATGCCGCGAACTTGTGCTACAATGGGGAATGCCGGTTCGGCCCGATCCCATTCGCTTGCGCAGGAGTGATTATTATAATGAAAGATTCAAGGTTTGCCAACCCCGCGGACATCCGCGTCGTCGTCGGCATGTCCGGCGGCGTAGACTCTTCGGTCACGGCGCTGCTGCTTAAGGAGCAGGGCTTCGACGTGATCGGCGTGTTCATGAAAAATTGGGACGATACCGACGAATCCGGGGTGTGCACCGCGGATATGGATGCCGAAGACGTGCGCCGCGTCTGCGATCAGATCGGAATCCCCTATTACACCGTCAATTTCGAAGAAGAATACAAAGACAAGGTGTTCGCTTACTTCCTCGACGAGTATCGCAGAGGCCGTACGCCGAATCCCGACGTCATGTGCAATCGCGAGATCAAGTTCGGCGAATTTCTGCAAAAGGCGCTCGACCTCGGCGCGGACGTCATCGCCACGGGGCACTATGCCCGCGTCGAATTCGCGAACGGCGAGTACAAGCTGCTGCGCGGCGTCGACGCCGGCAAGGACCAGACTTACTTCTGCACGCGCTCGACCAGGACCAGCTGTCGCGCGCGATGTTCCCGATCGGCCACCTGCCGAAGCCCGAAGTTCGGCGCATCGCCGAAGCCGCGGGCCTCGCGACCGCCAAGAAAAAGGACAGTACGGGCGTCTGCTTCATCGGAGAGCGCAACTTCAAGACATTTTTAAGCCAGTACCTCCCCGCCCGTCCGGGCGATATGGTCGACGCGTCCACCGGCGAGGTCAAAGGACGGCACGACGGCTTGATGTACTACACGCTCGGACAGCGTCAGGGCCTCGGCATCGGCGGCTCCGGCACGGGCGAGCCTTGGTTCGTCGCGGATAAGGACCTGGAGCGCAACGTGCTGTACGTCGTGCAGGGCGAGCGCGATCCGATTCTATACTCGCACGGCTTGACCGCCGGACAGGTCAACTGGATCGCCCCCCGCCCGGCCCGAAGCGCCGCTGCGCTGCACGGCGAAGTTCCGCTACAGGCAGCCGGATCAGGGCGTGACGCTGACGCCGCAGGCCGACGGAACGGTCGAGGTCGCCTTCGACGCGCCGCAAAAGGCGATAACGCCAGGACAGGCCGTCGTCTTCTACGATGGCGAGACATGCCTGGGCGGCGGGACGATCGAAGTCGTGCACAAAGCCGCATTGCCTTCGCGAAGCTAAAACGGCGACATACCGCGCAGCATTTCATGAAAACCCCGGCCGCCTTGTCATAATAGACGAGGCAGCCGGGGTTTTGGTTTGTTTGAAGTTAAGCGACAGACATTAAAAAAGCCGCCTGCGGCCTTTATTTGCTCAATGGCGTGATGCTTACGGACTGAGGAGCCCTTATTCTTGTTGCTATCGCGCTTTGCGGCCCGCTCACGGACCCAGGAGCCTCTGTTGCGGGATTAGAGACCTTTTTTGACTGAATTCGGGCGGATAACGCAGAAATTTTGCAAACAAGTACTGCTCGTAGCCAATCTACTAGCGCATCTTCCTCCCCGGAGAGTTGAGGGCACGCTTGAGAAGCGAAAGGTGTTAGATGGTCGCCGCCATGAAGGCGATTTTGAGGGTGGCAGATGCGAATAGGCGCAAAAAAAGCCCCGCCTCATCTAAGCTACGACAACACCACTTTTAATTTAGATTTGGTCATGCCTCATTTAGTTGTAGTTCGCTTACTTGTACAGGATGCGCTGCGGCTTCAAGCGCTTGGGGCGAATCCGCGGCCGTCCTCCCTTTTTGCGCCGTCCCCGGCTTGTTCGTTCCTTTGGGCGGTGGAGCACCGCGAGCAAGGCCTCCATCGGCTTTCTCAGATACGCCCTGAGCAGGGTGATGAACTCGCCGCGATCCATCGTCGGTGCATGCCCTTGCCGCCATAGCTCCACCAGCAAATAGGCGATGAGATTCAAGTAGATTTGGTTCCATACGGCTTGTTCTTTGGTGCTGTACAGTTTCTTCAGGCGTAGCTGTTGCTTCATAAACTTAAAGAAAAGTTCCACCTTCCACCGGTAACGATACATCTGCGCGATATCCTCAGCCGAAACGTCGAAGCGATTGGTGAGCGCCCGTACACGGTGCGACTTTCCTTTTTTGATCCGTGAACGAATAAGTCACCAGCCGAAAAATTCCCGTTTCACCTGTTTTCGAATCGGTCAGCTCGACCTGTGCATCCTGTTCGATGGAAGGGCCGACATCCTCTTTTTGAAGGATGACTTTCACTTTACTATTGGCCTTCAGCCGTGCCACAAAGCGAATCTTCTCCCGGTTCCAACGCAGGAACTGTCCGTAGTCGATATAGCCGCGGTCCAGTAGGTGCGTGGCTTCACTGCGCGTCACTAGGGCTCCGGTCACTTCCGCGTCCAGGTCGGCCACACAAGCTGTCGATAGCACCACGCGGCTGGGTACTGCGCTTTTTTCGCCGGTCAGGTCCAAGCTGACGTGCATTTTAACGGCGTTGTGGCCCTTTTGCTGGTAAGCCCACTCGCCGCGGACTTTTCCCAACGTGAGGACAGTCGCATCTACGGCAGCCAGCGGACCAAAATGCTTCAGCGGACGTGGCAGTCCGAAGGTTTGAGCATACCGCGCCACCAAGTCCGTATACGTCTGTTTCAGCACATCGGTTGACAGCTGACGCAACCTGCGGTTGAGCGCTGAACCGTCGATTGACGAAAGGTTCGTCCATTTCTGCATCCAGGGTGTACTGGATAAGTGTTGCGCAATCTCACCCACGGCATTTCGCTTCTGCAGGATCCCTTCCAGATAGAGAAGCGTTGTGTTCCAAGCAAAGAGCTTTTTCGCATAGGCATCGCTCTTTAAAGCGGTATTGTGCTGTCCCAACACCCCTAAAACTTGACGAACAACCCTTTCATTGCTTACGATTGTATTCAAGAGGTCTCCTTACCGTAGGTGTTGTCGTAAACTCTACGTTACAGGAGCCTCTTTCTTTTGTAAAATTCCCCTCCTTTTCCTACCTCACTCGAGTCTTTGCAAAATTTCTGCGGATAACGACTCTCCAGTCCGCAATGATCGCAATTGCACCGTTTTTTACGAAATAGCGTCATCTGAGTCCATCTGAGTCCGGTATGTTCGCTCGGTTGCCTTCGGTTACTCCCGCAGTTCTCATTCGCATCTCCCCATTACCTTGCCGCCTATCGTCACCATTAGGTTAGCAAGTGAAGCCATCGGGGGAGATTGGACGCCGCCGCCCCTGTTCGCAATCTTCCTGTGCGAGGGATGAACTTCGAATGCCTGCTAAGGATGGTCAGGCGTTTCCGTCCCGGCTCTTCCATTCGGCTGAAAAGCCTGTGTTATCCAGAGATATCTGGTCGGGACTAAGGCGTATTCCGGGTCAAGAAGCCCTGTATATCGTTACTTGTCGGGACTAAGGCGTATTCCGGGTCAAGAGGTGCAGTACATCGTTCCTTTACGGACTGCGCCGTATTCTGGGCCGCAAAGGCGCTGTACAGCGTTATCTGTCGGGACTGTGGTGTATTCCGCGCCAAAAGGCGCTGAAGGGCGTTAATTGTCGATTTTATACTTGCCTTATCAAAAAAAGAACCCCCGGCAGCGCCGGAGGCTCTTCGATAGACTGTCGTGCTATAGTGAGCGGCCGCGCGGGCGGTGCTTACAGCTTAACGACGTTGGATGCTTGCGGTCCGCGGTTGCCGTCGGTGATCTCGAATTCTACTGCTTGACCTTCGTCCAAAGTCTTGAAGCCGTCGCCTTGAATGGCGGAGAAGTGAACGAACACGTCGTTGCCTTCTTCGACCGAGATGAAGCCGTAGCCCTTCTCTGCGTTAAACCACTTAACTGTTCCTCTCAAATGAAAAACCTCCTAAAATCTCGCCGTAAATCGGCGAATGACATTATTATAGCCGAATCCTTGTCAAGACGCAATATGTGAATTTTATGTCTCATTTTGTCTAAGGATCGAGTCGCTGCGGCTAGCCCTTTTTGCGGAGCGCCAGCACGCGGCTCTCGCGCGGCACGAACGGCAGGCCGCTTGGAACGAACGAGGCCGCAGCCTCGGATGCCAGCGCCCGAAGCAAGCGATCCAGATAAGGTACCGGCTCCCAGGCCAGCGTGACGAGCGGATAGATTCGAACCTCGCCGCCCGGCTTGGTCGCACGGAGCAGCTCGCGCAGCGCCGCTTCGTGGAACGCCTCCCCCGAACCGGTCCGCGTACAAAAATAAAAAATGGCTGCATACGACCAGCGAGAACGAACCGTCCGCGAACGGCAGATCCGGCAAAGACGCAGCCCGATATTTTGCTCCGCCGGCTTCGGATCGAAAATGAGCGGCGAACGCTTCGAGCGACGCCTCGCGCATGCGCCTGTGACGCTCCGGCGATCCGTAGTAGCTCCAGTCGTAAACATGCGCCATGGCGGCGATCTTTTCGGAGGACGTATCGATCTCCTTGACCGCGGCGGCTACGATTGCCTCCCGGTCGCCTTCGTAAAAGGGATCCGCCGCATAGGCGTCGATCCCTTGCGCGCACAGATGCGCCGTAAACGAGGATGCGCCGCCGGCCACATCCAATACGCGATGTCCTGTCAGCTTGCCGGTCTCGATCCCGAACATTCGCTCGTATTCCTCGTACGACCGGCATGTCGAAGCGACCCCCGCCTGAGGGTATGCGGGCATTTTCTCCATTTTAATCTCTTCTCCTCTCGTCTCTTCAAGCTCGGCTCTTCTCGTCTCTGTTCGACCCCTTCGGGTTAATGATACTTTGCCATCGGCGACTTCGGCTGTCAACCCTTTGCTTGCGTACGATTTTCCCGTCGGGCCGCGGACCGACATTGATTTCTGCCCGCATCTCTTCTATAGTCATGAATAACGGCTTCGCCGTATCAGAATCGGCACAAGAGCTGCCGGACGGGAGGCGTTAACCATGTTCGCCAAGCACGTTATTTACAAAAACGACCATTACAACATGCTGACCGTGGAGGTCCAGGGCAAGACGCTCGTCGTGCGCCAGATATCGGACCAATGGGGCGAGGAGTGCCACAAGTTTCTCAGCCGCCCCGAGATGATGCACTGGGCCGAGCGGCACCTTGTCGCGGAGGACTTTCCGGGCGGAGAGCAGCAGCTGGCCGAAGTGATGAACAGCCTGCGAAACGTTTAAGCGCCGGCAATCGCCGGCCGCCGGGAAAGGAGGACGCGACCTTTATGGATTACAGCGCCACGCTGATCTACGCCATCGCGGCATTCGGGCTCGCAGCCGTGCTCATCTGGCAGCGCGACCACGTGCCGGCCAAGCTTCGCAGAGGTCTCGCGACCGTCTCGCTCGTGCTCGTGGCGTTCGCTTTTTTTCTGATCGTATACGCCTTTTTCTCGGCGGGCAGCGCCTGAAGCCGGCCTCATGAAGCAGGCCGGGACCGGATATACTACGTCGGATTGCCATTCGTTGCTAAACGGAGGTCCGTCCGATGAAAATATCCGCGAAGCCGCTGGCCGTCCTGCTCTCGGCCGCGATGCTGTCCGCGTCGTGCGCGCAGGCGCAAGCCGGAGAAGCCGCCGATCGGGGCGGCAGCAAGACGACGATCGCGCAGGCCGAAGCCCGCAGCGAATCCAACGTACCGAGGAGGCTAACCAAGATGAACGAAGTGCTCAAACGCGGCGAAGTGCCCGCCGAACACCGCTGGCATCTGGAGGACATTTACCCGGACCAGGCGGCCTGGGACCGCGAATACGCGCAGGTGCGCGAGCAGATCGGCGAGATCGCGTCCTATCAAGGCAAGCTGAAGGACGCAGCCGCCATCTCCGCCTGCTTCGCCAAGGACGACGAGCTGTCGCTGCTCGCCGAACGCCTCTACGTCTACGCGAACATGCGCAGTCATGAAGACATGGCCGACTCCAAGTATCAGGCGCTCTCCGAAAAAGCCAAAAAGCTGAGCGTCGAGGCCGGCGAAGCGACTTCCTATATTACGCCGGAGATTTTGAGCTTGTCCGAGGAGACGCTCAAGGCGATCATCGCGGATCCTTCGCTCAAGCCTACATACCGGCGCACGCTCGAGGAGATGCTGCGGCGCAAGCCGCATACGCTCACGAAGAGCGAGGAGTCGCTGCTCGCCCAGGTCGGCAACCTGTCCCAGGCGCCGAACACGATCTTCGGCATGCTGAACAACGCCGACATGAAATTCCCGAAGGTGAAAAACGAAAAAGGCGAGGAAATCGAACTGACGCACGGCCGGTACATCCAGTTCCTCGAAAGCCGCGACCGCGGCGTGCGCGAGGCGGCCTTCAAGGCGGTATACGACACGTACGGCAAATGGCGCAACACGCTCGCCGCGACGCTGAACGCGAACGTGACCAAAAACCTGTTTTACGCGCACGCCCGCCATTATCCGTCCGCCCTCGAGATGTCCCTCTTCGGCGACAACATCCCGGCGAGCGTCTACGACAACCTGATCTCGACGATCCACGACCATCTGCCGCTCATGCACCGCTACATGGCGCTGCGCAAAAAGCTGCTGAAGGTCGACGAGCTTCATATGTACGACCTGTTCGCGCCGCTCGTCGAAGCGTTCGACATGGACATCGGCTACGAGGACGCCAAAAAAGACCGTATACGACAGCCTGAAGCCGCTCGGAGACGACTATCGCAAGGTGCTGCAGGAGGGCTTCGACAAAGGCTGGATCGACGTCTACGAGAACGAGGGCAAACGCAGCGGCGCTTACAGCTGGGGCGCTTACGGCACCCACCCGTACGTGCTGCTCAACCACAAGGACAATCTGAACAGCATGTTCACCCTCGCGCACGAGATGGGACACGCGCTGCATTCGTACTACTCCGACGAGAGCAACGAATACCGCGACGCGCAGTACACGATCTTCCTCGCGGAAGTCGCCTCGACGTTGAACGAAGCGCTGCTCATGGATTACCTGCTCGACAAGTCGAAGGACCCGAAGGAAAAAATGTACTTGCTCACGTACTACGCGGATCAGTTCCGCACGACCGTGTTCCGCCAGACGATGTTCGCCGAGTTCGAGAAAATCGTCCATGCGAAGGCCGAGAGCGGCGAATCGCTCACGCCCGAAGCGCTGTCGGCGATCTACTACGACCTGAACGTCAAGTATTACGGCACAGACATGGTCGTCGACAAGGATATCGCGATGGAATGGGCGCGCATCCCCCACTTCTACACGAGCTTCTACGTGTACAAGTACGCGACCGGCTTCTCGGCGGCGACCAGCTTCGCGAAGCAGATCCTGAGCGAAGGACAGCCCGCCGTCGACCGCTATCTCGGTTTTCTGAAGAGCGGCGGCAGCGACTACTCGATCAACATTCTGAAAAAAGCGGGCGTGGACATGTCGACCCCCGCCCCGATCGAGCAGGCGCTGAGCGTGTTCGAAAGCCTGATCGAGCAAATGGAGCAATTAACAGAGAAATAAGACCTAAACCATATGCGACTTTAGAACGCCCGCCTTTCGCGGGTGTTCTTTTTTTTATACTGCCGAACCATAACTCGGCAGGAATCGAGCGCTATCGACACGAATAGATACACGGAATGTTGACGGGGAGAGGGATAGGATGCTGCGGAAGGACTTGACGTCCGAACAATTGCTGACCATTATATTCGAATATATGGCCAAGATCTCGAGCGAATCCAAGCTGGACAAGGTGCTCGTGCTGATGGCCAACATGGGCCGCGAGATGATCCTGGCCGACCGCTGCACCGTATGGCTCATCGACGAATCGAGCGGCGAATTGTACACGACCGTCGCGCATGGCGTCAGGGAGATCCGGATCCCGATCGGTTCGGGCCTCGTCGGGCACGCTATCGCGACCGGCGAGCCGGTCATCATCGAGGACGCCCGCCACGATCCGCGCCACAACGCGGAAAACGATCGCAAGACGGGGTACCAGACGAAGTCGATCATCACGATCCCGTTCAGGAACAACGACGGCGAGACGATCGGCGCCTATCAGGCGATCAACAAGATGACCGAAGCCGGCAAGTTCACGGACTACGACATGAACCTGCTCTCGCTCGCCGCCTCTTACGCGGGCAAATCGCTCGAGTCGGTCATGCTGCACCAGGAGATCGCGGACACGCAGCGCGAGATCATCTCCACGATGGGCGAGATCGGCGAGATCCGGTCCAAGGAGACGGGCAACCACGTGCGGCGCGTCGCCGAATATTCGTACGTGCTGGCGAAGGCGTACGGGCTGTCCGATCGCGAGGCCGAGACGCTGCGCGACGTGTCGCCGATGCACGACATCGGCAAGGTCGCGATTCCCGACGCCGTGCTGAACAAGCCGGGCAAGCTGACCGACGAAGAATACGACATAATCAAGTCGCACACCCGGGTCGGCCACCAGCTGCTCAAAGGCTCGCGCCGCGAACTGCTCGCCGCGGCCGCGATCATCGCCGAGCAGCACCACGAGAAGTGGGACGGCAGTGGCTATCCGCACGGGCTCGCCGGCGAGGACATCCACATTTTCGGGCGGATCACCGCCGTGGCCGACGTGTTCGACGCGCTTAGCGCGGAGCGCGTATACAAGGCCGCCTGGCCGCTCGAACGCATCGAGAAGCTGTTTCGCGAGGAGCGGGGAAGGCACTTCGATCCCGCCGTCGTAGACGTTTTTTTCGATAAGCTGGACGAACTGGTAGACATCCGCGACCGTCTGAACGACGGATTGAACGAAGAAGCCGGTTAACCGCCTTGCGCATCTCCCCGCGGCTTGACGAACGGCGACAGCGCCGCGAGCCAAGCCGCGGCCTTCTCCTCGAGCCCCTTGTGCTGCCGCGTCGGAATCGGACTCGACGACGGAACCTTGAGCACGGCGCGCCGCAGTACCTCCGGATGCATGCCGTGGTGCCTGTCCAGCGTTTCGTATGATTTCCCTCCGTTGCAAACGATGACCTCGATGCCCGGATACGCCCGCAGCAGGCCGGGAATATCCGTAGGCACGGCCTCCCTTATATCGGCATCCAGACTCCCTTTCCGTTCGCACGAAGCGATCGTATCCCAGAGCGCGCAGCCGTGCGCCAGCGCAAAACGAAGCCGATCCTCATAAGACGCGTCCGGCACGCCTGCGCCGTGGAGTCTGTAGAGGATCGGCCAAAAGTGGTTGCGGGCATGCCCGTAATAACGGCTCGCGGCGAGCGAAGCGGTCCCCGGCATGCTGCCCAGAAAAAGAAGCCGCGAATTCGCGTCGACGACCGGCGGCATGGCATAAACTTTGTTTGAAATCGCCATGTCGGCTCACCTCCATCCCTCCATTTTGTCATAGCCGAGAGGCGGAAGGCAAATCCAGAACGCTTTGGAAGAGAGCCGAAATGAGCCGATTCAAGCTTAGCCCTTGACGCTTCCCGCGGTCAGCCCTTCGATAATTTGCCGCTGCAGGAACGAATACAGGAGCAGCACGGGCAGCACGCTGAACACGATGCCCGTGCAGACGAGCGCGTAGTTGGTCTGGAAGGCGTCTCGGAAGCCGACCATGCCCGTCGGCAGCGTGCGGAGCGCGTCGCGGCTGATGAAGAAGTTGGCGAGCAGGTACTCGTTCCAGTTGCCCAGGAAGTTTACGATAAAAACGGTGACGAGGGCCGGAATCGTAAGCGGCAGAATGATCTTCCAAAACATGCGGATCGCGCCCATGCCGTCGATCGTCGCGGCCTCCTCCAGCTCGTGCGGGATGTTGTGCATGAAGGCGACGAGCAGCAATACGCTGAACGGCAGCGCGCCTGCCGTGTAAGGCAGGAACAGCGCCCAATGCGTATCGAGAATATGAAGATCGCGGACGAGGAAGTATTGCGCGATAAACAGTACGTTGCCGGGAATGAGCATGCCGACCAGCACGAGCTGATAGATCCATTTGCTGATCCGCGTCAGCTTCATGCGCGCCATGGCGAATGCCGTGGCGGCGGACAGGAGTACGCCGACGATGGCCGCGCTCGCGGCCAGGTACAGGCTGTTGAAAAAGTAGACGCTGATTTTCGCCTTTACCCAGGCTTCCTTGTAGTTTTCGAAAACCCAGGTTTTCGGCAGGCCGAAAGGGTGCAGCGCGATCTCCGTATTGTTGGCCTTGAGCGAGGAAAACAGCACGAACAGGAACGGCACGAGAATGATGACGACGTAAACGATCATGAAGAAGTGCGGGATGGTTTTTTTTGACGGCAACCGGCATCAGTACTCAATCCTTTCTTGTCTTCTCGCGATGAGCAGCTGATACAGCGCGGTCAGAATGAGCGCGATGACGAAAATGATGATGGATAGCGCGGAGCCGTAGCCGTAATCGCCGTACTTGATCGCTTTGTTGACCATGTAGGAGGCCATGACCTCGGTGCTGCCTGCGGGTCCGCCGCCCGTCATGACGAGGACGATGTCGACGACGCGCAGCGCGCCCGCGATCGACAGCATGATGACGACGTTGACGATCGGCCGGATCAGCGGCACGGTCAGGTACCAGGCGCGTTGGACGCCGGTCGCCCCGTCGATCATGGCTGCCTCGTCGATTTCTTTGGGAATGCCGAGGATCGCGGCCAGGATAAGAACGATATAAAAGCCCATCCACTGCCAGGCGTTCGTCAGCAGAATCGAGAACATCGCCCACTTGGGCTCGGCCAGCCAGTAGATCGGATCGATGCCGAACAGGCTCAAAAAGTTATTGAGCAAGCCCACGTCCGGATCGTAAATGTAGCCCCAAAGAATCCCGATGATCGAAGTCGACAGGATCGAGGGCATGAATACCGTCGTTTTGTAAAATCCTTGGAATCGCTTGACGTTGCTGATCAGCAGCGAAAAAAACGATGATGAGCGGCACCTGAATGCAGCAGGAAAACAACAGAATGATAAGGTTGTTCCAGATGGAACTGCGAAATTCGGCGTCCTTGAAGGCGTTCGCGAAGTTGTCCAGGCCGATGAACTGTCTGGCGTTCAGCCCGTCCCAATCGGTGAAGCCGAACACGAACGACGTGATCGTCGGATAAATAAAGAAAAGGAAGTACATCGCGACCGTAGGCACGACGAACAGCATGTAGACATAGGGATTTTTTAGCGTCGTTTTCATTTTTGCATCCTCCCCGGCCGTCTTCGAAGATATAGAGAAAGCGCCGCCCGCGCTGAACGGGCTGCGCTTCTCGATCGCTTCCGCCGGCGGCTTATTTCGCGGCGGCGTTTTCGGCGTCTTGCACTTTTTGGATGGCGTCGCCGACTTGCTGCGGCGTCGCTTTGCCTGCGATAAGCTTTTGCAGCTGCGTCTCGGTCTCGGTGTACACCTTGGACTGCACGACCGAGTCAAAGTGCGGGAACGTCTTGCCGGCGGACTTCAGTACGTCGAGCACTTGCTTGAGCAGCGGGTCCGTCACTTGCGAGATCGAAGCGTCGGACAGCTGCATCGATGGCAGGACGCCGTCCTCGAGCAGGCCGCGAAGCTGCATTTCGTCGGAATACATGTTTTTAATGAACGCCTTGACGGCGGCGAGCTCGTTGTCGTTCAGGTCGGCGGAGAAGCCGTAGCCTTCGCCGTAGTTGGCGTTGACTGCCGTTTGATCGCCTTTGCCGTTCGGAACGGCCGGGAGCGCCACGTAAGCGACTTTGCCCGCGATCGCGGCGCCGACCGCGTCGTTCTTAAAGGCCGAGTTGCGCCAGGAGCCGTCGAACATCATGCCGGCTTTGCCTGCGACGAAGTCGTTCAGCATGTCGCCGTACTCCTTGCCGAGCTCGCCTTTGGTGAAGTAGCCTTTCTTCTCCCAATCCGCGTAAAGCTGATAGGCGGCCACGACGTCTGGGGCGTTCCATTTGGCTTCGCCGGACTTGAAGCCCGGGATGGCGGCTTCGCCCGCGACGCGGCCGATGAGCGTGTTCACGAGCATATTGGGCACCCAGGCGCCCTTGGAGCCGACGGCGAACGGGGTAATCTTGTTCTGCGCCAGCGTGTCGGCCGCTTTGATGAGATCGTCCCAAGTCGTCGGCGGATTCAGGTTGTATTTCGCGAACAGCTCGGTATTGTAGAAAATGCCTTCGGTGTTGCCGCCGATCGGCAGTCCGTACACCTTGCCGTCCACGGAGAAAGAGTCGAGGACGTTCAGGAACTTGTCTTTGATGCCCAGCTCATCCAGGATCGGTGTCAGGTCGAGCAGCCGTCCGGCTTTGGCGTATTTCTGCGCGTCGCCTGCGCCGCCGAACAAAGAGAATACCTTTGGCGGGTTGCCTGCGGCCATCTCGGCCGGCAGCTTCGTGAAGCGATTGACGCTGTCTTCGACGCCGTCCAGCTCGAACTTCAGCCCCGGCACTTCGCTTTCCGTCTTTTTGACGACGTCGTCGAGGATCGCCTTGCGGAACTTCTGCGGCTCGCCGATCTGGATGTGACGGAGGGAAACCGTGAAGTTCTCGACCTTCGGCGGCTCGGAGGCGCTGGCGGACGGGGATGCGGAAGCCGAGGCGGAAGCGCTGGGGCTCGCGGATTCGCTTGCCGAAGGAGACGCGGCGCCGCCATTGTCGTTGTTGCCGCCGCAGCCTGCCAGCACGGCGGACATGGCGACCGATGCGGCCAATACGGAAGTCAGTTTCTTTTTCACTCGTTGACCCTCCCAAAGATTGGTTTGGCTTGCTTTTATCTTCTTCATTGTAAAAGGAATCGACCGGTATGTAAGGACGTCAAACCCCTAAAGGGGGGGATACAATCCGATAGTCGTTCATTGATAGCCAAAAAGGACGCGACAGGACGCGCCGGCATCCGGCACGCATCCCATATCGCGTCCTTTCGTGAAGCTGCATTTCAGGTCTACCGGAATCGAAACTCTAACGGAATCGAAACGTCCCCGTCCCGACGGCGTCGTCGCCCCAAAGAAGCTCGATCGCGTCGCCATCGGATAAACTGCCGACGCCCGCCGGCGTCCCCGTGAAGAGCAAATCGCCCGGGCCGATCCCGTACAGGTCGCCGACGTGAGCGGTCAGCGCAGCAAGATCGAACACCATGTCGTTCGCGTCGCCTCGCTGAACTTCCTTGCCGTTCAACCGCATGGCGAACGTCCGCCCCCGCTTCTCCGCATCCGCGCCATAAGGCAGCCAGTCGCCGAGCGGCGCCGAATGGCGGAAGCCTTTGGCCGCGAGCCAAGGGTAGCCCTTCGCCTTCAATTCGTCCTGTACGTCGCGCAGCGTCAGGTCGAGACCGACCGTAAAGTGCGTATACAGCTCGTGCGGCGCGATGCCCGGTTCGTAGGTCCTGCTGGCGAAAAAGACCAGCTCGGCTTCATAATGCACTGCCCCGCGCCCTCTCGGCAGTTGAACGTCGGCGCCGTCCAGCCTGACGACGGCATGCGAAGGTTTCGCGAAAATCATCGGGGAAGCGGGAACCGCGTTGCCCAGCTCAGCGGCATGCAGACGGTAATTGCGCCCGACGCAAAATAGATTACGGCAATCGACTGCCTGAGGTTTGGTCATGCTGTTGTCTCCTTCATCTGACGGCCGCAAGCCAACGGTCCGGATAGTTCGTGCAAAGTTGAAACGATTGCGAATAGACCGCCAGCTTGTTCAGCTCCCGCTGCTCGTTGACCGTCCAGGCCATCACATCGATGCCGGCGGCTTCGGTCTGCGCGAGCAATGCGACATTGACGTATTTGTAATTGATCGAAAGTATCGTGGCGCCAAGCGAATCGAGGACGGCCGCGATGTTGGACGGACGCTTGTCGAGGATGAGGCCGGTTCGCGTGCGCGGCGCATGGCGCCTCGCGGCAAGCAGCAGCGCATGATCGAAAGACGTCAAGATCGAATCCGCTTCCCGTCCCTGCGATTGCAGCAGCTCGCCGACCTTGCGGGCGAGCAAGTCCCTGTCGGGCTCGCCGTCCTTCAGCTCGATGTTGAGCCTGCATCTCCCGCGAGTGAGCTCCAACACTTGCGACAGCGTCGGAATTCCTTCGCCCGCGTACATGCGGTGGAACCAGCCGCCGGCATCGAGAGCGGCCAACTCGGCCGCGGTCTTGTCCCTCACCCTCGCCTTGACGCCGGTCGTCCGTTTGAGCGACGCGTCGTGAATCACGACGGGAATCTCGTCCTTCGACAGATGGACGTCCAGCTCGATCCATTCGACCGCCGGTTCGCTGAGCGCCAGCCTAAACGCGGCCATCGTATTTTCCGGGGCCGCCCCGGACCACCCCCGATGCGCGACGCACGGGTGCAAGGCTGCCTTTTCCGTCACATTCATCCGATTCGTCCTTTCTTTCCTTCTCCTTCTATTTTGCCGTAATGCGGCCTTTCGAATCTACGGATGCGCCGTACGAGACCTTGTTCAGCCGGGCCAGCAGCGCTGAGGCTTGCTCGGGCTCCATCGGTCCGGGCTGCGAGGCCTTGGCGTACATCGGATCGAACTTCAGCCGGCATTTGCCGTCCGCTGCGCACGTGGCGGTCAGCACGCCGGTATCCTGCGTCTTGGAATAATCCTGCTTCGTCGTAAAGACGAAGTTGCCCAAGCTGTACGCGATCCACTTGCCCTTATAGGCTTCAAAGCCTTGCAGCACGTGGGGATGGCTGCCGATGATCAGGTCGGCGCCCGCGTCGATCAGCGTATGGCCGACGTTGAATTGCGCCTTTTTGGGCGTGTCCGCCCGTTCGTTGCCCCAATGAACCATCACGACGACGATATTGGCGAGCTCGCTCGCCTTCTTGACTGCCGCCACGGCCCGGGTCGTATCGTACGTCTCGGCGACGCCCGGATGATCGGGTCCCGCCTTCCACGAGCCTTCCGGCACGACGTTCGATACGCCGATATAGGCGACCGTTATGCCAGTATGCTCGAAATAGACGGGCTCGAACGCCTCTTTGTCGTCCGCGCCCGATCCCATATGCTTGAGCTTGATATCGTCAAGCGCGTCCATCGTGTCGCTCAGGCCTTCCCAGCCCTGGTCGAGCGTATGGTTGTTCGCGAGGCTGACGACGTCGAAGCCGGCATTTTTGAGTCCGGCCAAGTATTCGGGCTTGCCCTTGAATACGAACTGCTTGTTCTGCGCCGGCGTGCCCCGCGTCGTGATCGGCGCCTCCAGGTTGCCGGCGGCGATATCGGCCGATTCCAGCAGCGGCTTCGCCAGCTTGAACGGATAGTCCACGCCGTTTTTTTCGATCAATGCGCCGACGGTCGACGCCGGCAAGATGTCGCCGACAAAAGCAAGCGTGACGGATGCGCCGGATGGCGCCGAATCGCCCGGATCGCCCGCCGTTCCCGCTTCGGGCGTAGCCGCGGGTACTTGGACGGAAGGGGAGGGCTGCTCGGACGCGCTATCGCCCGCGGGCGCTTCGCTCCCCTTCACTTCGACATCCGGTTCCGCCGAGGAGGAGGGCTCGGGCGTCTCCTCAGGTTGTTCGGATACAACGGGGGAAGCCGTGGGCTCGGCCTCGTTCGAATCTGGAGTCGCGGAGGCTGACGAAGAGGCGGATGACGAGGCCGAAGCGACGGGCGGCAGCGCCTCGCCGCCGTCTCCGTTGCCTGCGACGATCGCCGCGTATACGCCCACGGCCGCGATCAGCAGTACGGCAAGCGCCGCGATGGCGACGACAGGCCAACGGCGCTTCCGCTTGGCTTTTTGCTTGGATTGAACACGAGAATAGGACATTCGGATGAGACCTCCGCACGATCGCTTAATGCCCGTTATTATACCATAGACTCGAACGCCCAGGCGAAATGCAAAGCCCGGGATTCGCCGGCCGACATAAAGATACCGCCCCTCAGCGCGAAGTCTGATAGGCGGCAGCATTAAAAATAGCTACCGGTCAGAAAAAAATAACGCCATCATGATCGGCCGTGCGCGCCCGTCCTGTCTTGCGTTTGCTCCCTGTATTCCGAGGGCAGTTGCCCGGTAAACTTGCTGAACACCCGCGTAAAATACCTTCGCTCGGCGTAACCGACCATCTGGCCGATCGCCGTGATGCTCTTATCGCTGATGGCAAGCATCGACTTGGCCATCTCCATCCGCTGCTTGGTGACGTATTCGACGAACGTCTCGCCGAAGTGCTGCTTGAACAGAAGACTGAAGTAGCTGCCGCTGATTCCCAAATAATCGGCCATCGCATCGATGCTAAGGTCGGAGGACAGGTTGCGTTCGATATAATCGCGCGCCGACAGCATCAGAACGTCGCTCGTCTTCTTTTTCATCACATTGTCGATCGAACGGTCCACAAGCCGGTTAATGACGGTCAGCGTCTCGCGGATGCCCGGGTTGCGGTCGAGCTGCTTCCAACAATCCGTTTCGTCCTCCCCCTGTATGACGTCCATCGAACGCATCTCCCGCAGCAGATGAAGGCAGAGATAGTGAAGGATCGGTTGTACGCGCTCATACGAACCGTCCGGCAGTTGCCGGAAGCTCTCGTTCAATTCCCGCAGCGCGCCCTCTGTCTTCCGGCGGTCGCAGCGCTTCAGGCCCGTGACCATTTCCTCGATCCGGTCCCACAGTCGCTGGGAATGCTCCGATTGTTCCTTCGTCCGCTCGGGCACGATAACCGCATCGTCCCGTCCCCCGCTCAGGCTGAGCGAACGCTGCAGATTCTTGTAAGCCCGCGCCAGCTTTTCAAGCGATACGGGCGCCGGATGGAGCGCTACGCGTATTTGGATCTTGATATACCGCTCCACGGCTTCTCTCAACTGGCGGGCCCATTCCTCGCACTCCGCCCTGTCGAACGCATGCGCCGGCATGCGCTCGATCAGCACGCACCATTCCCCGTTTCGAACCTGCAAAGCGGTATATGGAATTTTTAGCGATGACAGATAATCCTGAAGGACATTATGGACCGCGAAATTCCATAGTTTTCGCTCTTTATCGTCCCAATTCCGTTCCTTCTGCGAATAGTCCGCCACGTCTGCGAGCAGCATCGCGAACGACAAATCCCCGGACAGCTCGTGCTGCTTCAGAAAAGGCTTTGTCGAGCTGCCTCCCACCTCGAGCAGCACGTCATAGAGCACCTTTTCGTAAGCAAGGTGAAACACTTGGCGCCATTCGCGCTGAATGTTTTGCTGCTCGGTCTTGCGCTCCCGAATGCCTTCCGCGAGCCTGCCGATCGTTTGTCCCAGCTCGTCGTAGTCCAGCGGTTTCAAAATGTAATCCTTGACCTCGTACCGTATGACGGAGCGGACATAACTGAAGTCCTGATAGCCCGTCATCATGATCACCTCGGCGTCCGAGCCCATCTCCCGCAGCGCCTCCAGAAACTGAATGCCGTCCATGACGGGCATCCGGATGTCGCACAGGATCAACTCCGGCGAATGCGCGCGCGCGATCGCCAGCGCCGCTTCGCCGTTTTTGGCCGTGCCCGCGATCTCGACGTCAAACTCCTCCCAAGGAATGACGGCCTGCAGATTTTTTAAAATGTTGATCTCGTCATCCACCAACAGCGCCTTTAATCTCACGTTCGCCGCCTCCCGACTCGCATGGTATGACGCATTTGATGATCGTCCCCTGTCCCGGTCCGCTGCACAGCATCAGTCCATAGTTCGGGCCGTATTGAATCCGCAGCCGATCAGCGACATTGCCTACGCCCATTCCGCGCCGCTCGCCCGTCTCAGGCGATTCCCCGTACAGCTGCTCTAGCGTCGTCACGCCGCTGGAGGCGAACAAGGCAAGCCGCTCATCGGAAATGCCGATGCCGTTGTCCTCGACGTAAAATACGATTTTCTCATCTTCAAAAGCCGCCGATACGCGAATTTTGCCTAAATAATCGATGCCCTCGAATCCATGCTGAATGCTGTTCTCTACGAGCGGCTGGAGCGTAAGCTTCAGAATCGAATGCGACATCAGCTCGGGCGGGACTTCGATCGAATATTCGAACAGCTCTTCGAAGCGGAATTTTTGAATTTCCAAATAGCTGCGCAGATGCTCCAGCTCCTGCTCGATCGCGATTTCTTCCTTCTGCGTAATGCTGATGCGAAAAATGTTGCCGAGCCGCTGCACCATTTTGCTTACTTTCCGTCCCTCGTTCTGTACGGCCAGTATGTTGATCGACTCCAGCGCGTTAAACAAGAAGTGCGGCTTGATCTGCGCCTGCAGGAGCATCATCTCCGCCTTCCGCTTGCGACGCTGTTCCATCGTTACGTCGTTGAGCAGCTCCGATACCCGTTCGACTAGACTGTTGAAGCCTTTGGCAAGGATAACCGTCTCGTCGTTGCCCGTCACGGGCACCCGCGTCGTCAGATCCCCACGCTCGACCTTCCGCATCGCCCCGACGACGCTAACGATAAAGCTGATCGTCCGGCGGACGAACATCAGGTTGAACACAAGCGCGCAGGCCAGACAGCCGATCGTGATCATGACGACATAACGGAGCATCGAAGCGAGATCTCCCGACAAATACCCCCAGTCCGTTACGGTCACCAGCGTCCAGTCCCCCCGTTCCGAGACGCTTGATGTCGCCCAGGTTGTGAACGGACACGAGACTTTTCTGGCCGTCGAACTTCATCTTTCGTGTCTGGAAATTCCGCGACATGTCCAGCTTGCCCTCCGGATCGGTCTCGGCGAACGACCGGCCTTCCGTCTTGCCCGCGCTGTCGTATACGACGACGCCGCCCCGTCCTACGATCAGGTAGCGTCGGTCGCCATCCCCTTCGGTATTGTAAAAATTAAACGTCCGCGCCAATTCGTTCATTCCGAAGCGCATGACGAGCACGCCTTTCGGCTGGAGCGTATCGATGTCGAGCAGGACGCGAATCTGCGTGAACAGGTTGTTGGCGCCCGTCAGACTCGCATCCTCGTTCGGACCGATCCACACCGGCGCGCCGTTTTTTTTTGAGCACTTCAGGGTAGATGGGGTTGCGCTCGAGTACGTCCCGCGGGATCGGTTCGTCGACGACGAACCTGAGGTTCACGACTTTGCCGTCGATATGATACAGCGTGACCGACTTAATCCCAGGGTAAGTAAGAAGAACCCTGCCGGTCAGCTTCTGTTTCTCGAGCAGCTCCTCGTAGTCTCCGCTCTCGGTATCTTTGGATTGATCTTGTTTGCCGCCGGTACTCTGCGCGCCCGCGCCCAACGCCTGCTCCACGCTCTCTACGCTGTCCTCCGTCGTCACCCAGAAATCCGAGAAATAATTGGCTTCCTTGATCATGTTGTTCAAATTGCGACCGATGGCGTTCATCGACAGTTCCATCTGATCCGAATACTTTTGCTCCGTAATATGCTGGAAGGCCAAATAAGAAATCGTCCCGAGCACGACGAGCGGCATGATAATAAAGAAAAAAAAGGCGGTAAATACGCGTTTGCCCAGACTCATCGGCCCCAGCCTTCCTCAATCCCGTACGATGCGGGCGATTGTTCGTCTAACTTCCTGGAGTCATTATAGCAGGATGCAAGCGGACCGTAGTCACATTATAGGACGCGAAGGCCGCGAACATAAGCGCGTATTCATACGGTCGGGGGGATAAAATCGTCTACAAGCAGCGCCGAGGTGATATACCTCATTTTTTGTTTTCATACCATTATCCCCGTCGCTCAGAACAAACTCCATTTAACAGGAAAATGGAATTTTCATTTGATAAACGAACGTATGTTTGGTATAATATGATTGTTCCTTAGTACTTGTAAAGGAAGCCTTGGAGGAAACCCCTATGACAAATGACGCGTTTCTTAGCGCTTTCGGCACGGAGCAAGCCTGCATTTCTGCCTTGTTCAATGCGCGCTGGCCAGCTGGATTTCGTTGTCCGGGTTGCGGCGATGCTCGGTATTACGAAACTACGACGCGTCGTCTACCTTTATACGAATGCGCTTCATGCCGAATGCAGACATCGCTGATCGTAGGCACGGTCATGGAGGGGAGCCGCACGCCTTTGACGAGATGGTTTTACGCGATCTATTTGTTATCCGGAGATCACGGCATTAGCGCTTTGAGACTCTGCGAATTGATTCAGGTCACCTACAAAACCGCCTGGCTAATGGCGCATAAGATCCGAAGCGCCATGTCCGAAGCCGACGCCTCCGTACGATTGACCGGCGATGTTAGGATCGATCGTTGCTATTATGGCGACCCGACCTTCGACGACGCGCTGCAGCCATTGCTGATCGGCGCTTCATTTAATGAGGCAGCCGAGCCTGCCATGATCAAGATCAAACAACCGGATCCCGATCATATTTATGAAAATAAACGATTTATTACACCGGAAGGCGTCCAAGCCTTTCATGAGGAACATAGCGACTGTTCGTCCACGCTTGAACTATGCCGTTATCGCAAAAATCACCCCGCGCTCGTCTTGGTCGTTAAACAAATGAACGCTTGGCTGAACCTAACCTTTAACGGCATCGGCGCCAAGCATTTACAACGATACTTGAACGAATTTACATATCGTCTCAATTGCAAGTCTCGCGGCGGCACGGTCTTTTTTGGAGACCGTAAGTTGGTGCGCGAGCTCGCCTGTCCTTACCTATCCACAGCTTACTGCATTCAAGCGGACGCTTCAGGTGCCATGGCTGTGCTTCGGAAGCAAATCTCGTTGGAAAGGCTCGCATTTGTCCCGATGGGGTGCGTAAGCCCTTAGTTGGTTCTGGTTCTGGTTCTGGTTCTGGTTCTGGTTCTGGTTCTGGTTCTGGTTCTGGTTCTGGTTCTGGTTCTGGTTCTGGTTCTGGTTCTGGTTCTGGTTCTGGTTCTGGTTCTGGTTCTGGTTCTGGCTTTGCTATTGCTATTGCTATTGCTATTGCTATTTCTATTGCTATTGCTATTGCTATTGCTATTTCTATTGCTATTGCTACTGCTATTGCTATTGCTACTGCTACTGCTACTGCTACGTTCTCTTATTTTGCTTGCTTCTGGTTCTTTATTTCCTGAGTGGTGGGGATAATGGCATGCTGGAGAAAAAACGAAGCTCTTCACTGGAAGGGAGGGAATTTTTGGAATAAATAACGCCGCTTCGCCTGTGGACGGCGGAGCGGCGGCGACTTGCATCGCTATAGCCCGAGCATTTGACGCGCGGCGGCGCGACCCATTTCAACGCAATCGGGCAGGCCCACCGCATCGAACGGAGCCCCGGTTGCGTAGACGCCGGGCAACGACGATGCGAGCTGCGCCCGAAGCGCTGCGATCGCGGCAGTATGGCCGACCGGATATTGCGGCATCGAGTGGCGGAGCCTGGTGATTTCTATGAATTCGGGAACGGCGGTCAATCCCATCAGCTCCCTCAAATCGTAGCGAACGGCTTCGGCGAGACGATCGTCGGAAAGTTCGACGCCGGATTCGTCGCCCGCGCGGCCTATGTAGCAGCGAATCAGCCGCTTTCCTTCCGGAGCGGTATGCCGCCACTTGGCGGATGTCCACGTGCTAGCCGTGATCGTTCGCCCTTCCGAGCGGGGAACCAAAAATCCGGAACCATCCAGCTTATGCCCGAATGACTTGGCGTCGAAGCCGAGTACGACGTTCGCCACGGATACATAATCGAGCCGCGCCAAAGCGGCAACGTCGACATGCGGACGCAGAAGCTCCGACGCAGCGAACGCCGGCAAGGCGATCAGTACGCGATCGGCATCGAAGGAGGATCCGTCTTCTAATTGAAGCGTATAAATCAGGTTTTGATTCGCGGAGCTCCACACGGCATCAAGCGCGTCATCGCTCAAGCGACGTTCTAACGAGCGGACGCCCAAGCCGAGCCGAACATCGCAGTCATACGCCTCAAGTCTGGCTTGGAGAGACGCGATCAACGTGCTTAATCCGTTTCGGAACGTCAGAAATGCCGTTGGCGGGATCGGATAGCCGCCGACCGCCTCGGATCTTGCGGCCGCAGCCTTTTCCCGGCGGCGGGGGCCTTGCGCTTCGCATCGATCATGCCTCGAATGACGCTTCCGTACTTGCGCTCCATTTCGGCAAATTGAGGAAATGTGGCCCTAAGGCCAAGTTTATACAAATCCCCGGCATGTATGCCTGCCAAAAGCGGTTCGGCGATCGCCTCGACCATCTCTTTCCCGAGCCGGCGTTCGAGAAAATGGCCGACGGACTCGTCTTCGTCCGTAAGTTTAGGCGGTAGACGCAGCTCGTCGAGCGCCCGCAACTTGCCGTGCGGCGATATAAGCGAATTTTGCGCAAAAGCGCCAAGATCGTTCGGAATGCCCAGATTAAGCCCTTTGGGCATCGGAAGAAGTCTGCCGCCGTGCGCGAGATACGTTTTAACGGCAACCGGATTCGTACCGACGAGTTCCCCCCAGCAGACCGAGGTCTTTGGCCAGTTGAAGCATCGGAAGCTTACGTCCCAAAAACGAATCCGCGCCCCGCTCGATTACGAAACCGTCGCGCCGAAGCGTGTTGACTTTACCGCCAAGCCGGTCAGCGGATTCGAAGACGGTGACGCTCGCGCGAATCCCCGCTTCATCGGCCAAGCGGCATGCGTAAAACGCGGCGCTTAATCCGGTCAGTCCGCCGCCGACGACCGCGATTCGCAGCGAACCTTCCCCGCTCATGCCTGGGTTGCGCCCGCGGCGCCTTCGGTTTCGTCGAATCGGACTGCCGCGCCGATCACCGAGTCCGCGAGTGCCTGCATATATTTGGGATCGTCATTGAGCATCTGGATGCGCGCCAAGGAAATACCAAGCTCCGAAGCATGGCGTTTCGCCTCGATATCGATATCGTACAAAACTTCCAGATGATCGGATACGAACCCGACCGGCGTTACGAGCACGAATTTGACGTTTTCCTCGGCGAGCCCGTTCAGCGTCTCCAAAATGTCCGGTCCCAGCCAAGGCTGGCCGGTCTGTCCGGCGCTCTGCCAGGTAAACTGCCAACGCGAGATGCCGGCGGCTTCCGCGACGGCCTTCGACGTTTCGAGCAGCTGTTCCTGATACGGATCGTTCATCTCCAAGATGCGGGCCGGCAAGCTATGCGCGCTGAACAATACCAAACCGTCGTCTGCGGATATGCCGGCCTTGTCCAATCCGGCTTGGACCCGCTCGGCCAACGCTTCGATAAGGACCGGATGAAGGTGATACTTCTCCACGCCGGCGAAAACGATATTGTGCTTGTCAGCCGTTTCTTGCGCTCTTTTCAAGTAACCGCCGACGCTCATCGACGAGTATTGCGGCGTCAGGACGATGCCAACGGCTCGCTCGATGCCGTCGCGGGCCATCGCTTCGATACCGTCCTCGATAAATGGAGACGCGTGCTTCAATCCTTGATAGCATACGTAGCGTCCTTGCCCCGCAAGTTCGTCCAGCCGGCGTTGAAGCGCCTCTACCTGCCGGTTCGTGTTTTCCCGAAGCGGAAATACGCCGCCGACGATCGCGCGATACCTGGACGTCAAGTCCTCAAGCTGGGCCTCGGTCGGCGGATGCCCCCCGTCTGATATGCGTATAATAAGCCTCGACGCCCTCCAAACTTTCAGGCGTGCCGTAAGACATGACGAGGACGCCGACCGGCGCCTGCCCGGAAACGCTCATAGGGATACCTCCGATGCCAGCTTCTGGCGGGTATAATCGTGGACGTACGCGGTCAGTTCCTTCAACTTCTCAAGCGAGGCTTCGGGGAACAAGCCGTGACCCAAATTAAAGATAAAGCCCGGCGTTTGCATGCCTTCGTCCAGAATCGCGCGCGCTCTGTCATGGATGATTTCTTGCGGCGCGGTTAGCACGTACGGATCGAGATTGCCTTGAACCGCGAACCGACCGCCCGTGCGCTCACGGCCTTCCGCGATCGATACGCGCCAATCGAGGCCGATCACGTCGGCCTGCAGGCTTTTCATATAAGGAAGCAGCTCGCCGGAGCTCACGCCCGGAAAATAGATCTTCGGGATCGTAATATCCGCGGTCTGCGCGAAAATGCTCTCGACATGCGGCAGCACGAACTCCGCAAAATCGCGAGGCGCAAGGGCGCCTACCCAGCTGTCGAACAGCTGCACCGCTTGGGCTCCGGAGGCGGCGTGCGCGCGCAAATATGAGGCTGCCATATCGGCCAGCTTGGCCATCAGCTTGTGCCAAACGGCAGGCTCGCCGTACATCAGCGCCTTGGTTCTGATATACGACTTGGAGGGACGGCCCTCGACGATATAGCTGGCCAGCGTAAACGGCGCGCCGGCGAACGTAATCAGCGGGACGTCGAGTTCCCGGTTCAAAATGCGAATCGTCTCCAGAACATGGCCCAGGTCCCGCTCTGCGTCGAACGGCTTCAACCGGTCGACGTCGGCCTCAGTGCGCACGGGATTGTCGATGACCGGCCCGATGTCCTTGACGATATCGAAGTCGATGCCGATCGATGCGACAGGGTTCATAATATCGGAGTATAAAATCGCGGCGTCCACGCCGAGCTTGCGAACGGGCATCATCGTCACTTCCGCCGCGAGCTCCGGCTGCCTGCAAATTTCGAGCAAGCTGTATTTCTCTTTGATTTTCCGGTAATCGGGGTCGTATCGTCCGGCTTGTCGCATGTACCAGACGGGCACCCGGTCGACGGGTTCGCGCCTGCACGCGCGCAGGAAGCGGTCATTCATATTTCAGTATCCCCTTTAGGTCATAAGATAGGTCCCGATCACGAAGCGATCATTCGGTTTTATTATGCCCTTTTTTGACCGAATGCCACAACCTTTCGTCCTCGGGTCCTTATGACAATCCGTTGACAAACCGTCGTTGAATCCGTGAAGAAGAGGCGAGGTGCGCGTTTGGAACGCTGGAAAATCAATTTGACGGTGCTGTGGCTCGGCAACTTTCTGGTGATGGCCGGCATGACGATGATCACGCCCTTCCTGTCTCTCTACCTGCAACAGGATCTCGGCGTCGTGGGCGAGCATGAAATCGGCGTATGGGCAGGTCTTATTTTCGCGGCGAATTTCGTCACTTCGTTTTTCTTTCAGCCGCTTTGGGGCAAGCTGTCGGACCGCTACGGACGCAAGGTGATGCTGCTGCGCTCGGGATTCGGCATGTCGATCGTCATGGTACTGATGGGGTTCGCGGCGACGCCGCTCCATCTGCTGCTGCTCCGGATGGCGAACGGGATTATCTCCGGCTACTCGCCTGCCGCCGTCTCGCTCGTCTCCGCCTCGACGCCTAAAGAGAAAATCGGCTTCGCCATGGGAACGCTGCAGTCCGGCGGTACCGCCGGCACGATCCTGGGTCCGCTAATCGGCGGATTGATGGCGGATACGTTCGGTTTCCGTCCGATTTTTTTATATTACCGGTTCGCTCATGTTCGTCGCTTCCGCGCTCTCCTGGCTGCTTGTGCGCGAGCGCTTCGACCGGGCCGCCGCCCGCGTCGCGCCGCAAGCCAGTCTGGCTTCGGGGCTGAAGCGGTTGACCGCGATCCGGGAGCTTCCCGCGCTCTTTTCCGTTACGTTCCTGATCCAGTTCGCCTTGCTCAGTCCGATGGCGCTCATCCCGATTTACGTGCAGCACCTGCACGGCACGACTGAAAATCTGGCCTTCTGGGCCGGCTTCGTCGGGTCGGTCACGGGCTTCTCCAACATGATCAGCGCGCCTCTGCTCGGTAAGCTGAGCGATCGAAAAGGAGCTACGCGCGTGCTGGTCTACTCGCTGCTTGGAGCGGGTCTGCTCTTTATTCCACAAGCCTTCGTCGCAAACGTGGGGCAATTGCTCGTTTGCCGGTTTTTGCTGGGCTGCTTTGTCGGCGGGCTCATCCCGACGGTCAATGCGCTCATCCGCCGGCATACGCCCGACGACAAAGTAAGCATGGCGTTCGGCTTCAACAGCAGCGCCGTTGCGCTAGGCAATATGGCCGGCCCCGTCATCGGAGGCGCCTTGTCGGGATACATCGGCATCGAAGGCCTCTTCCTCGTCTCCGCCGCCGCGCTTCTAGGCACCTCGGTCTGGGCGCGAAGCGCGCTTGTCAATAGATCGTCCGCAGCGGCTAGCGGACCATAAACAGCGCAAGTCCGTCATACGACGGCAAATGCGTGCCGAGCAGGCGCGGATCGGTCGCCAATCGGCGATTGAAGTCCCGCACCGCCTGCACCGCCGGCCCTTGCTTGGCATCGTTTAACGTGCGGCCTCTGAGTAGCGTATTGTCGGCGGCGATCACCGCGCCCGGCGCCGCAAGACCGATCGCGCGCTCCAGGTAATTCGGATAATTCTCCTTGTCCGCGTCGATGAAAAAAAAGTCGAAGCGCCTTCCCGACGCCTGCAGCTTGTCCAAAGAAGCCAGCGCGTCGCCCACGATCATTTCCGCCAGGTTACCGTAGCCGGCCCTCGCGATATTGGCCGTCGCCAGCGCCGCGTATTCCGGATTCAGTTCAAGCGAAGTGAGCCGCCCGGCTGCCATCAATCCGCGTGCCAAGCAGATGCCGCTATATCCGGCCAGCGCGCCGATCTCCAGCACGGCCTTGCACCGCGCCGCGGCGACCAGCATCGTCAGCAGTCTGCCGTATCCGGGGGCCACCGATATGTCGGGCATTCCCCGCTCCCGAATCGACTCGCTGACGCGGGCCAAATCTTCGTCTTCGCCGAACAATCCTTCAAAGTAAGCTTCGGGACTTAGCGCCCCGCCTTGCTCCTTGCCTTCCGTCACCTTCAGTTCCTCCCCGCACGCCGATTCACGATCATGGCTAAGCGAACAAAATTATAAACGTTGCGCGGCTTTCCTGCAAAAAAACGGCACCCTTCGCGCGTGAAAAAAAACATGTCAAAGCGTTATACTGTTTTCTGTATGTAAAACGCCAATATAAACGCCGCCTTTGTCGCGGCAAACTGCAACCGAATTCTCGGTCCTGCCGGAAAGCGAGGAATTATCATTTCATGAATATCCAACTTCGAACGACGGTCGCTAAAGGCGCCAAACTGGCGGCGCGCGGTCTTGCCTCCTGGCCGTACTGGGGCGCCATGCTTGTCGTTCTATCGATCGTATACAAGCTGAATTGGCTCGATCACCAGCTGAATGTCGGAGGCATGAACGAGTGGAAATGGAAGGTCAACTACGGCGCCATGGTCATCGCGACCTTCTGGGTGGTCTGGCTCGGGCGGCGGGCTCGCGCCGTATCGCTTGCCGTCCTCGATTTGATTATCTCCGTGCTTTTGTTCGCCGATCTCGTCTACTTCAGATACTTTAAAGATTTTATTTCCATTCCCGTGCTTCTCCAGGCCAATCAGGTCAGCTCGCTGGAGGACAGCATCTGGAGCCTGATCCATCGGGGAGACCTGGTGCTGCTGTGCGACATCCCGGTAGCGCTCGCGTACGCGGCATGGGCATGCTGGTACTGGCGACCCGCGCGAATTGCCCGCCGCAACGGCGGCGTACAAGTACGCAGCAGCTCCCGCTCCCGCCTGATGCTGAATACCGCGCTGGCAGCCCTCCTGCTCGCGATGGGAATTTCCATGATCGTCGGCCCCGTCAATCAACAAAAAAACGGCTGGGCGAGCGGACTTTTCGTCGGAAACTGGTGGAACATTCCCATTTACAACGTGACTGGCCTGCTCGGGTTTCACGGGTACGATACCTACCGGTACGCCAAGGAGCACTGGTTCAGCGGCGGCGTCAGCGAAGCGCAGGTTCAAGAAGCGAAGGATTGGTTTGACGCCCGCAAACCGCTCCAGGAGCAGGCCGAATCGGAGCCGATGTTCGGCGCGGCAAAAGGTAAAAACATCCTCATGATCCAAGCCGAGGCGTTCCAATCGTTCGTCATCGGTCAATCCTTAGGCGGGCAAGAGATTACGCCAAATTTGAACGCGCTGATCGGCAAAAGTCTTTATTTCCCCAACTTCTACCACCAGACCGGCCAGGGCCGCACCTCGGACGCCGATTTCCTGACCAGTTGCTCGCTGCATCCGATGCCGACGGGCTCCGTGTTCATCCGGTTCGCGGACCACGACTTCAACTGCCTGCCCGAGATCCTGAACGCCCAAGGCTACGATACGACGGTTCACCACGCCTACGACGGCAGCTTCTGGAATCGCAACAATATGTACCACAATATGGACTACGGCAAGTTTTACAGCATCAAGGACTTCGACGAAGACGAGCCGCTGGGCTGGTCGATCGGCGACAAGTCGTTCCTGCAGCAGACGGTCGATCAAATCAAGGAGCGCGGCGCATCGCCTTTCTACGCTTTCGCGATTACGATTTCCGGCCATCATCCGTTTAATCTGCCCGATTACAAGACCGAATTCGAAGTCGGGGACTTCGACGGAACGACGTTCGGCGACTATCTACAAGCGGCGCACTACGTGGACGCGGCCATCGGAGAACTCATGGACCGGTTGAAGGACGAAGGGTTGTGGGACGACACGGTGCTGATGCTGTACGGGGATCACGACAACTCGCTCTACGACAAAAAGCCGTACGAACAGTTGATCGGAAAGTCGCTGTCCGACGAGGAGATGGACGCGATCATCCGCAAAGTGCCCTTCTTCATCCACTTTCCTGGCGATGCGAACGCGGGGGTCAGCGAAAAGGCGGTCGGACAGATCGACACGGCCCCGACCATTCTGCAGATGCTCGGCATCCCGATGGGAGAAAATAAAATGATGGGCATCAGCATGCTGTCCGCCGCGGAAAAGCCCGTCGTCTTCCGGACCGGAGGATTCACGGACGGCAAGGTATACTACATGCCTTCGAACGGGGGGACGACAGGCGGCTCCTGCTACTCGCTCGCGGACGGATCGGCTGCGGACGTATCCGCATGCGACGCAGGCAAGGAAGCGGCAGATCGGGAGCTTCGGGTCTCGGACGTCGTCGTCGAGCACGATCTGCTGCCCGAGCTGAAAAAAAGAACAATGAACGATGGATTTGCCGCAATGAACGATCAAAAAAAGAGCGCTCCGGCTTGGTTCGATGGCCGGGCGCTCTTTTTGACTTATTTGCGGGCTTTGATAAACGGCTTGACCTTCTCGAGCGCCTCGTCTTCGGTCGGCGCCGCGATGTAACGGCCGTTGATGAAAACGAACGCCCGCTTGGCGCAAGGGCCGCAATACGACTTGCAGCCGACGCGGATCTCGGCGGCCGGGTCCAGCTTCTGCAGCTTGCTCGTGAGCGTCTTCACCCGCGTGTGCTTGCACTTGTCGCAGATGCGGATGTCGTTGGGGCTCGGTCCCGCAAGGGGATCCGCCGCAGGAATGACGCGGACCTCGGGGGGGCGCTGCCCGATCAATGATCGCCATGGTTCCCCTTGCTCGGATTCGTAATCACGAAGCCTTCCTGCGGAAAGTAGAGATAGTCGATCTTGACGCCGTCGAGCAGTTCGGCGCCCTTGGTCAGCAGAACGTCGATACCTTTATCTGTAGAAACGATCTCGTCGTCCTCCGTCGGCTTGGTCATGTCCAGACCGTAGTGGGCGTGATCGCCGTGGCTGTGCGTAATCAGGACGCGAAGATACAAGCCTTCGTTCTCCGGCTTGTCCAGCTCGAGCTTCAGGATCTTGGCCGCATTGCGCGTAATCTTGCATTGCATGATCGTGTTCACTCCAATCGTCGGCATCTCTCCCTGCGATGCTTCGCCGGGGAGATCATGTACTATTGTATATTCACCCGGGGCTTAAGTCCAGCGCTTCCGTAAGCAGCCGAAGGCAGTCGTCGTACATCTCTTCGAAATCGGACAGGGGCAGCGGATTGCGCCCGCAGCCCGCCTCGACGGTAAAGCCGGGCCTGCGATACTTCGCGATAAACCAATCCTTGTAGCCCGCGTCGCTGCCTGTCAGTTCTAAGGGCCGATAGCCGGAGGCGAGTCCCAGGCGATGCGCCCATGCCTTCGACTCCGGCGGCTCGAGCCCGCCATAATTCCAGTAGATCTCCTCGCCTTGCGTATGGAGCGCGATGACGGCGTCGAAGCTGTGCGCTTCGGTGAATGCGGCCAGCGCAGCCGCCTCAGGCTCGGAAAGCGGCGCTTCGCCGCCATAATCGCGCGGGGCCGGACCGTACACGGCGCGCCGGCGGCGCTCTTCCTCCCAGCCCGCGGGAAACTGGTCGTTCAGATCGACCCCTCTGGCATTGGCCTTCCAGTTGCGAAAAGAAGCGGAGCCGCGGTTCCACCGGCCGATCCGGGCGGAGAGCGGATGTTCCGGCCGCAGTCCCTCCTGCACGAGTTCGACGCCGTCGGGGTTGACCATCGGGACGACCCACAGCGTCGTCCGCTTGTATAGGTCGGCGGCGTCGAATCCTCCGATCTGCGTCTTGCGGCGGCAAGCCCGGCCGTAATCCTCCAGAAAGCGCATCGCGATCAGCGACGTGATCCATTCGTTGGCGTGCATGGCCGCGTTCACGTGCCAGCGGAACGGGCCGTCTCCGATGCCGGCTGCGAGGATCGGCTTGCCCATGACGCTGCTGCCGATCGCAGCCGTTTTTATAAACGGAAACGCGCGCGCCAGTCGCTTCAAATCGGCAGCCACCCTGTCCGGACCGTAGGCGGACGAGGGTAAAACGATACGTCCGGCTGCCGCCGCAGGGAGCGCGATTCGCGTTCCTGGCGCCGGTTCGGCGGCTTCTAGGGACAAATGCGGATTCAGCGCTCTCAGTCTGCTCGCCGTGCAGCCGAACCATTCGGCGATCGCGGCCAGCGCGTCTCCGGGCTGCACCACGTATATGCGCTTTCGCGCAGGCATAACGGGCACGTACAGCAGCTCGCCTGCGCGGATCGGCTCGTCCGCGGGCCGCTGCGGATTCGCGCAGGCGAGCTCGCGGACCCCGATTTGAGCCGAGCGAGCGATCGACCCGTACGTATCGCCGTGCGTTGCCACGTATTCTTCCATGCGCATGATCGATCCCTCCAGCGTTCGCTTCGCAGCGTGCGGCGCGATGCCCCATGCGCCGACGCGGTATATTTTTGTATGCCTTGGCGAACGCGGTTATGACGCCGGAAAACAAAAACGAAGCCTTCCGGCGTCCGCGGGACGGCCGAAAGGCTTCGGTGATTAACATGCTTATGCGCCGATATGCGGCACCTGCCAGACGACAGGCGTCAGCCGGATCTGCTCGCCGAGCCAGGTCTGGGCGATCTCCCTGAACTTCGCCGGGTCGCCGCTGCAAAAAAATTGGTGAAGCGGCGCGCCGTCCGCCTCCGCAAGCTGGCCGGAGCGCTCCAGGATCGAACGTATCTCTCTGGCGGTCTCGTCGGCCGAGCTGATGAGCGCGACGTCCGGCCCCATCGCCTCCGAGATCGCGTCGGCGAGGAACGGATAGTGGGTGCAGCCCAGAATCAGGCTGTCCAGCTGCGTGCCCTTCAACGATTCGAGCGAGGACGCCACGATCTCCTGCGTGCGCGCCGAGCGGAAATTGCCGTCCTCGACGAGCGGCACGAAGCCCGGGCAAGCCCGGCTCACGACTTGTACGCTGCCGCCCGACAGCGTACGCAGCGCCGCCTCGTAGGCGCCGCTGCGAATCGTGCCCTCCGTGCCGATGACGCCGATGACGCCCGTACGCGTGCGTCCGAGCGCGGCGCGCGCGCCGGGACCGATGACGCCGACCACGGGGACGGAGACGCGGCCCGTGATATCCTCGAGCGCCACGGCCGTTGCCGTATTGCAGGCGATGACGATCATTTTCGGATTGAATTGGACGAGATAGTCGACAATCTCCCGGGTAAATTCGACCACTTGCTCGGCTGAGCGGGACCCGTAAGGCGTGCGCGCCGTATCGCCGAAATATAAAATCTTCTCTCGGGGGAAGCTGACGCATCACTTCTTTGACGACTGTCAGTCCGCCCACGCCGGAGTCCAGGACTGCGATCGCTTGTTGCACGAGAACACCGCTTTCTGCTCAGGAGATGACGAATCTAGATAAATTATGAGATTTTCGCGCAAAAGGTACCTACATATTAGCGCATATTCAGGTGCGGTTCAAGGCATGAAGCGGCGCCGCCCGGACGCTCCGGACGGCGCGGAAGTGAAGCGAGGAAGCGGCTGCGGGATTAGATCGCCGCCGATTCTTCGGATGCGGAGACGCTCTCCTCCGCGCTTTTTTTGGAGAACTTGGCGCGCACGCCTTCGGCCCAATCGGCAGACTTCTTCGCGATCGTCTGCGCGGCGCCGCCTGCCGCCTTGCCGATATCGGCCGTCTTCGCGCCGACGAGCTGAGCGGTGTCCGCGAGATCCTTGCGAAGCGCTTTGCCCGGCTTCGGCGCGAAGAGCAGCGCTGCCGCCGCGCCAAGCGCCGCGCCCGATACGGCGCCGAACAGGAATGATTTAACAACCTTGCGTTCTGCCATCTTGTATCCCTCCGATGTGGTTTAATTCCTTCGTTCCTTGCTTCGGATACGCGCTAGCGGCGTCGGTCGGCCCTGCCTTCGTCTCCGGAAGGAGAGACTTCGGCGAACGATTCGTCGTCCTGCGCTTCGGACGGATCGAAGACGCTTTGCGTCCAGCGGACGAACCGCCCGCGCCAGGCATCCAGGATCTCCGCCGCCGATTCGGCCGATCTGGCGGCGGCCTCGCCGAACGCTCTGCCGCCTTCCGCCAGCCTTGCGGCGGATCTCGCCGCGCCGCGACATAGCTCCGCAGCCTCCGCGGCGCCTGAAGCGAGCCGGCGCATCTGCCGCAGCGAATCGGCGCCTTCGGCTTCGAGCGTCTTGGCGGCTTCCCTGCAGGCGTTCAGCGCGCGCGCCGCCGACACCCCCGCGAGCAGCGCCGCGACCGCTACGGCAGCAAACATAACCGCAGCTGCGTATCCCGCGATCGTCCAAGCCATCGTCTCTCCTCCTTCCGGATCGAACCTCCGTATTCGAAGCCGGGCATCCGCCCATGCGCCTAACACATTATAAGAACTTGCGGCCCGTCCTGACACATCGGACAAGCCTCATTTTTTCGCCTGCGCCTGCCCGCTTAAGCCGCCGCGCGGCAAAAAGCCGGCCCGAGGCTGTCGCCCCCCGCCGGCTTCGACTGTCGCTTTAAAAACATGTCTTAAGACATCGCCGCTTTTTCCGCAGCCGGAAGCCGGATCGCATAGGCGCATTTCGCGCCGCCGTCCGCGATGCATTCGGTCCGATTCACCTCGGCGCCCAGCAGCGCCTCGAACAGCTGCTGCTCGCAGCGGCACGCCTCGCGATACTTGCCAGCGACCTGGGCGATCGGGCAATTGTACTCGTACAGCGTGTAATGCTCCCCTGCGCCGTCCCGCTCCCAGTGGGACATGTAGCCGCCAGCCTGCTGGATCGCGGCCAGCTCGGCCACCCGCTCTTCGAGCGTCGCGCCGGCCATCGCCGATTTGTGCCTTGCGATCAGCTTGTCGCGGCGGCCCGCGAACATGCGTCCGATGATCGCCTCGCCCGCAGGATCGTCGTCAAGCTCGCCGAGCAGATCGAGGGCAAGCTGCGGATATTTCTTTGGAAACAAATCGTCAGCGCGCGGCGTCAATCGGTAGATGGAAACGGGCCTGCCCATCGCCTGCTTCAACGTCTCGGCTTCGACGAGTCCCTCGCGCTCCAGTGCCTGAATGTGGCGGCGGACGCCCATCTCCGTGATCGACAGCGCCTGCGAGAGCGACGCGATGCTGCCGCCGCCTCCCGTCCGGAGCGTCTGGAGCAGCTGCTGGCGTGTTGTCCTTCCTTCGTCGTGCGGCAGCATAGGCCTCTCCTCCCACGTACGGTCGGCGCCAAAAGAAAAAAAGCCGCCCGCTTATGCTCCTATTGTATAGGAATAAGCGGGCAGCGTAAATTGCCAATCCTCGTCAGCGCGGCTGCTCCCACGGGTCGAGCTCGCGCCGCAAGTACAGCTTGACGGATTCGGAGAACGAATCCAGCAGCGTCTTAAGCTCGCCGGTCAATGGATTCAGCCGCTGACGCTGCCACAGGTCGTAATCCTGCACGAGCGGCCTGCGAAGCGCTACGAGCGCACGCAGGCGCTCGGTCAAGCGCTCGTCGATGACGCCCTCGCCGCCGATGACGCCGATGATGTCCTCGTAGCTGCCCGCGTCGCGCATCATAAATCCGTCGATAAGGAAGCTGCCGATGTCGGTCACGATCTCGAGCGCCAGATGCAGGCAGCGTTCCTGCGCCAGTCCCTGGAGCAGATCGCCCTTCCAGTCGGCCGCGATTGCGGATGCGGCTTCGCCCAGATCCGGCACGCAGCGCAGCCGGCTCGCGATCGCTTCCCTGTTTACATAATACATGCCATCACCCTCAATCCTTCTTGCCGCGCTTGCTGCGCCCTTTGCGGCGCAGCCAGTAGATCATGATTACCGCGCTGATGATGATCACCAGCAAATAAGTCATCATTTCGTACAAATCGCCGGCGCCGGAGTCGGTCGTCGTGTTCACGCGCTTTCGCTCCCTTTAGCTCTCGTAGTCGACGACGGCCTGCGCTTCGCGCGCGACGGACATATGCTCGATGACCTTCTTGTGCTCAGGGTGCACCTGGTAGGCCTGCATCTCCTCCAGCGAGGCGAACTTCGTCACGAGCGAGATATCGTAGGAGCGCTCGGAATGAACGACGTCCGTGCCGACCTCGATCGACAGCAGCTGTTCGATTTTACCTTCCATGTTGCGCAGCACGCCCGCCGTAAGGGCGACGCTCTCAGGGCTGCGATCCTTCAATTTAAAAAGCACGATATGAGTCAGCATACGGTTGTCCCCTTTCAGGATTGTGCGCATGTATCCGCGCGTCTATCCCGCATGTCCGTCCGTCGCGACGCGCATACTATACGCATTCTCGCTGGACGCCGCGGAAGGAGGCAGGTCATGCGGCTCACTTATACGATCGTGTTCACGGCGATCGGACTTGCGCTATGTTTGTTCAATGCGACGGGATACGATCCCCACAACGCCTTTTTGTTCATGTTCAGCGTGCCGATCTGGTTCGTGGAGCTGTTCGGCGACATTCACAAGGTCAGCGTGATCGGCATGTACGCGCTCACCGTGCTCAGCTACGCCGTCATCGGGGCGGTCTGCGATTATCTGATCGCCAAGCTGTACCGGCGAAGAAGCGCCTGACGGGCGCGGACCGAACGAACGGCCGAATTGGCGAAACCTACAAGCATCCGATTCGTAAAAAAAGGAGCCGGCAACGGCTCCTTTCTCCTTTGCGCAAGGATCGTTATTCGACGACGATCGTGGACTTCATGGTCGAGTGGCCTTGTCCGCACATGATCGAACAATGAATCTCGATCGTCTTGCCCTTGTCGCTCTCCGGGAACGTATAATCCGCCTCTGGATTTTCCTGGGTGAGGTCGAGATTCGCGGCCTGGATTGCAGCGCCGTGTACGCCCAGCTTGTTCGAAAATTTGATCTTGTAGTTGGTGCCCGCCTTGACGCGATACTCCGCTTGATCGAACTTGTACCCTGCCGATGTCGCGGTGATCTTCAGCAGCTCCTGGCCTTCGGCCAAACCTGCTTCCTCGCTCTCAGGCTTCGCCGGCAGATCGTTAGCCAAGAGGTACACAGCAAAAAAGACAGGCCACGATTAGCAAAGCCGGCATGATCCATTTAAACATCGTTGCTCCCCCCTGCTTCCTCGGAATGTCTACCTCTTATATTACCTAAAAGGGGCGCTTTAACTCAACTGTTGACGACGTGAAAGCGTCAACTTTTTTTCACATTTGACAATTTAATGAACGATCCTTTAATAATTTTTTCCATTTTCAAGATTTTAAATCATCGTCCTTGCTTTTGCTTTTCAGGACTTGGATGGCCTGCTTCAGCCGTTCCGGCAGCGGCAGCCCGAGCCGCCCGCAGTTTTCGACAATGGAGATCAGTTCGTTGGCCAGGTAAAAATAAGTGGCGCCCCCCATGACCGCGTTCGTGCCCAGCAATTGATCGATCCGATGGCAAACGAGCAGCACGAGGAGCATCAATCCCTTTTTTGGCCAGTCCCGTGAAGCCCGTCCGGCTGTTCAAGCCGGGACCGATCCGGACAGCTGCATATACGCCCGTCAAATAATCGACGCCCATTGCGACGACCAGCAGCGTCAGCGCCTCGCTCCACATGCCGAACGCAAAGGTGAGCACGGAGCCGGCAGCGGCGACCGCGCAATTCATCGTCCAAGACATCCCGTTCACTCCCCTCCGAGCCGTACTTTTGTCCGGCATGCGCCGGCAGACTCCGTACAGCGTATGCAAACGGGACAAGACCCGAGGCGGCATCTGCGGCGATGCTCGCAATAAGCCGGTCTTCTCGCGAAAATCCGCGCCAAGCGTGAGAACGCCTCTCTCGGGGTAAGGAGTGCTGACGGGACATGGACGCGCTTGCGTCCGCCGGGCTCAGAATGAAGGACAATCATGCGATCGGAGGGAATTCGATGTCTCATTACGTGGAAGTTCAGAAAGGGATTCGAATCTACGTCGAGGATATCGGCGAGGGCACGCCCATTATTTTTCTTCATGGCTGGCCGCTCAATCACAAAATGTTCGAGTATCAATACCTTGAACTGCCGCGCCTGGGCTATCGCTGCATCGGGATCGACCTTCGAGGCTTCGGCAAGTCCGACGCGTCATGGGACGGCTACAATTATTGCAGCTTGGCAGACGACGTGAAGGCGGTGATCGACCACCTGGGCGTATCGGGCGCGACGCTCGTCGGCTTCTCATTAGGCGGCGCGGTCGCCGTGCGTTATATGGCGAGGCATGCGGGACACGGCATCTCGAGGCTGCTGCTCGTCGGAGCCGCCGCGCCTTCGTTCGTGCAGCGCGAGGACTTCAAGCACGGGACGCCGCCTGAAAAGGTGGAAGACATGATTCTGCAGGCGTACGCAGACCGGCCGGCGCTCGCCGCCCAATTCGGCAAAATGCTGACGGCATCCAAGCCGAGCGCCGGCATGGCTGCCTGGCTGCAGTCGCTCGCTTTCGAAGCTTCCGCCGTCGGCACCTACAAAGCGCTCGAGTCTTTGCGCACCGAAGATCTGCGGGAGGACTTGCCGCTCATCGGCGTCCCTACCGCCATTTTTCACGGGGTTCAGGACGAGATCTGTCCGTTCGCGCTGGCTGAGGAGATACGCCGTCTCGTTCCGGCATCGACGCTCCATCGCTTCGAAGAGAGCGGGCACGCGGTGCCGTTCGACGAGCCGCAGCTGTTCAGCGAGCGACTGACGGCATTTCTCGCGGATACGCGCGTCGTGCCCGAGCCGATCGAGGTATCGCCGGAGCAAACGCCGATCTTATAGCGTCAACGCCGGCGACGCATGAAGAAGGCTTGCTCCGGACCGTTCGTCCGGTGCAAGCCTTCTTTGCCTTTCGCTATCGCCGCTCTAGAATCCTTGCGTCTTCAGCCATGCCGCGGCAGCCGACGTCCAGCCGGACGCGTACGGATGGTCCTCCGCCAGTCCGATGCCGTGCACGCCCTTGCTGTATACGTGCAGGTCGAACGGCACGCCTTTCTCCCGCAGCGCGGCCGCGAACAGCAGGCTGTTCTCGACAGGCACCGCAGCATCGTCCGACGTATGCCACAGGAAAGCCGGCGGCGTCTCGGCCGTCACGCGACGCTCCGCGGACATCGCGTCCACGAGCGCCGCGTCCGGCGTCTCGCCGAGCAAATTCTGGCGGCTGCCCGCGTGCGTATGCGGATCTTTGAACGTAATGACGGGATAGCAGAGCACGATCAGGTCCGGCCTGTCCGATGCGCGGTCGATCTCGTCCGCCGCTTCGGGGTTCGGACCTTCCCACTGCGTGCCGGCCGTCGCGACCAGATGGCCGCCGGCCGAAAATCCGAGCAAGCCGATGCGGCCTGGGTCGATGCCGAATTCGGCGGCGCGGGCCCGAACCGTGCGAACCGCGCGCAGCGCGTCGGCGAGCGGCGCCGGATGCTTGTAAGGCGCGACGCGATAGCGCAGCACGAACGCGGATATGCCAAGTCCGTTCAGCCACTTCGCGATCGGCTCGCCTTCATGGGCGGCTCTCGTGCCATAACCGCCGCCAGGGGCTACGATGACGACCGGACGATCGGTCCCCTCGAGCAAATAAGGAAATATAGCGGGCCGATCCTCCGGACCGTCGCCTTCGGCGTAAGGAGCTCCGTCCGGCCAGAGCAAACGTTCATCGGGGGTAAACGCTGTCATTTTCGCACCTCGATCGAATAAGAATCTTTTTTTTCCACTATATCCTAGCATAACGATCTCCGTTTGCCGATAGATTCCGCGCAATTCGCAATCATCCGTTGCCAAGCCCGCCCGCTCGTGCTACTATTGTTAAAATTTAGCGAACGAGAGCTATGGGAGGACGATAGAAAGTGGCCAAATTTTATACGGAGCCTTCACGCACTTTCAGCGAATATTTGCTCATTCCGAATCTGACGAGGCGCGATTGCACAACCGAACGCGTATCGCTGCGAACGCCGATCGTCAAGCACGGCCGCGGCGAACAGCCCCGCCTGGCGCTCAATATCCCCTTCTCCTCCGCCGTCATGCAGTCCGTCTCCGACGATGTCATGGCGGTCGCGCTCGCCCGCAGCGGCGGCATCTCGTTCATTTTCGGCTCCCAGTCCGTCGCCGAGCAGGCCCGAATGGTCGGCAAAGCCAAAGCGTTCAAAGCCGGCTTCGTCGTGAGCCGCTCCAATCTTACGCCGGATCACACGCTCGCCGACGTCAGGGCGCTCAAGGCTTCGACAGGCCATTCGACGGTCGCGATCACGGACGACGGCACGCCGCGCGGCAAGCTGCTCGGCATCGTCACGAGCCGGGACTACCGCGACAGCCGCGACCCGGCCGACAAGCCGATTCGCGCGTTCATGACGCCCTACGCCTCGCTCGTCTGCGGCCGGTCGGGCATCTCGCTTCCGGAAGCGAACGACCTCATCTGGGAGCACAAGCTCAACGTTCTGCCTATCGTGGACGAGACGCAGCGGCTCGAGCACCTCGTTTTCCGCAAAGATTACGACGCGCATAAGGAATATCCCCTCCAACTGCTCGACGCCAACAAAAGCTACGTCGTCGGCGCCGGCATCAACACCCGCGACTATAAAGAACGCGTGCCCGCCCTCGTCGCGGCCGGCGCGGACATCCTCGTCATCGACGCCTCCGACGGCTACAGCGAATGGCAGCGCGATACGATCGAATATATCAAGTCCAACTTCGACATCCCGGTCGGCGCCGGCAATATCGTCGACCGCGAAGGCTTCAGGTATCTCGTGGCGGCCGGCGCCGACTTCGTCAAGGTCGGGATCGGCGGCGGCTCCATCTGCATCACCCGCGAGCAGAAAGGCATCGGCCGCGGACAGGCTTCCGCGCTCATCGAGGTCGCCGAGGAGCGAGACCGTTATTATGAGGAGACCGGCATCTACGTGCCTCTATGTTCCGACGGCGGCATCGTACACGATTACCACATCACGCTCGCGCTCGCCATGGGCGCCGACTTCGTCATGATGGGCCGCTACTTCGCCCGGTTCGACGAGAGCCCGACGCGCAAGCTCAAGGTCGGCAACAACTTCGTGAAGGAATTTTGGGGCGAGGGCTCGAATCGCGCGCGCAACTGGCAGCGGTACGACAGCGGCGGCAAGGAAAACCTGCTGTTCGAGGAAGGCGTCGACTCGTACGTGCCTTACGCGGGCGGCTTGCAGGAGAACCTGGACAAGACGCTCGGCAAAATCAAGTCCACCATGTGCAATTGCGGCTCGATCAGCATCCCCGAGCTGCAACGCGAGGCCCGCATCACGCTCGTGTCCGCGACCAGCCTCGTCGAAGGCGGCGCGCACGACGTCATGATCAAAGAAACCGGCTTGTCCGGGGACTGATACGCGAAAGCTCGGCCCGCATTCAAGCGACGGAATGCGGGCCGAACCGGTTGTCTCGGGGACGGAACGTTGCTTTTTTTTCGATGCATGCCATTATCCCGTTCGCTCAGGCAATCGCCCTCTCATTCGTCTCGTTGCACGCTTGTCCGCCTTTTTGCTTCTTCAATTACAAGTTCAATGTAAACCCCCGGTCCGAGACAGAGCATGCGCTTATCAATAAATGCAGTCGTCTGCCCAACCTCCGCTTTTGATGCAGGATAGCACTAAAACCGCCTTCCGAGCGCAACCCTTCTCATCCCAGCCCCTTCGAACGGACGGATAAACAGCGATTCGAGGAGAAGTGCCTCCTGAGCGAAGGGGATAATGGCATGAACGCCAAAAACGAGCCCATTGATCTGCGGCGAAAGCCGAACCGGCGACCTTTGTTACTAGACGCTTCGCGAATAACGCGAATGCGTCGTCCGCGTCTCGCCGGGTACGAAGGTTCCCTATCTTCCTAAATAATAAAAAAACCCAAGGCAGCACTCCCCTTGAGTTCATAACCCCCCGCAACCTGAATCAGCCGAAGCGCCCGCTGATATAATCTTCGGTCCGTTGGTCGGACGGATCGGAAAACAGCTTCTCCGTCGCGCTGTACTCGACGACCTCTCCGTTCAGGAAAAAGACGGTCTGATGGGACACGCGCGCCGCCTGATGCATGTTGTGCGTGACCATGACGATCGTGTAGCGGTCTTTAAGCTCCTGCGCGAGCTCCTCGATCTTGATCGTGGAGATCGGATCGAGCGCCGACGTCGCTTCGTCCATGAGCAGCACGTCGGGGCCGACCGCAAGCGCGCGGGCGATGCAAAGTCGCTGCTGCTGACCGCCCGAGAGACTGAGCGCGGAGCGCTTCAGGTGGTCCTTGACCTCGTTCCAGAGCGCCGCGGAGCGCAGGCTGTTCTCGACGATCTCGTCAAGCTCGCGCCGCTTCGTAATGCCGTGCAGCCGCGGCCCGTATGCCACGTTGTCGTAGATCGACTTCGGAAACGGGTTCGGCTGCTGGAACACCATGCCGACTTTTTTGCGCAGCGTCTCCACGTGTACGTCTCCGCCGTAAATATCGGTCCCGCCGATCTCGATGCTGCCTTCCACCCGCGCGCCGGGAATCATGTCGTTCATCCGGTTCAGCGTGCGGAGCAGCGTCGATTTGCCGCAGCCCGATGGACCGATAAACGCGGTTATCGCCCGCTGCGGAATTTCCAGCGAGACCTGCTTGAGCGCCTGAAAAGCGCCGTAAAACAAATCCAGCTTGTTGATTTCGATGAGCGCCGTTGCTTGCACGATAAATTCCTCCTTGACTACGATCGATACGATAAGTCCGATTAGATCGAGCCAGCCGAAAAAGGGCTAGCCCTTCATCCTGCGCGCCTTCATCCAGAGCGGCACGCGGAATACGAGGTTGATCGCGAGTACGATCATAATGAGAACGGCCGTCGCCTTCTGCGCGATGTCGCCGGCGTCGGGGACGATCGCTTCGGACTGGACGTACCACAGGTGCACGGCTAGCGTCTCGCCCGGCGACAGCAGGTTGAAGTCCCATAACTCACCGGAGGTGGTGACGCCAGCCGTCAATATGATGACCGCGCTCTCGCCGAAGGCGCGTCCGGCGGTCAGGCAGATGCCGGTGATGATGCCGTTCAGGGCGACCGGGATGAGCACGGTGCGAATCGTCTGCAAATGCGTGGAGCCGAGCGCGAACGAGGCGTTCTTAAGCTCCGTAGGCACCGACCGCAGCGACTCTTCGGTCACGCGCGTCAGCATCGGCAGGTTCAGGAAGGCAAGACTGACCGCTCCGCCGAGTATGGTCAGATCGAGGTGGAAAATGTCCACGAACAGCGAAATGCCGAACAGGCCGAAGATGATCGAAGGCACCGAAGAGAGCCCCTCGACGCAAATGCGGATAAATGCGATAAAGCGGTTGTCCGGCGCGAATTCCGCCAGATAAATGCCCGCGGCCATGCCCAGCGGGATCGAGATCGCAAGCGACAGGAACAGAATATAAAACGAGTTGAACAGCGCGGGGCCGATGCCGCCGCCTTCTTCGATCTCGCTCGGCAATCCGGTCAGGAAGTCCCAGCTCAGATTCGGCAAACCCTTGCGCAGCAGCATGAACAGCAGGCCGAGAATAAAAAAGGATGACGAGAATGCCCAGCGCCCAGACGAAAACGTTAAAAATCCGGTCGTTTCTGGCGGCGGCGCTTGACGATCTCGCGAACGCGTTCGGGCGGCGAACGGCCGCGGCTCCCGGATTGGAGCCGGGTACCGGCGCGATCGGCGCGCCGTTTTTGGAGGAGTCGCTCACGAGGCCTTCGCTCCCTTCTTCTGGAGCAGACGGACCGCGACGATCAGCAGCAGCGAGATCGCGAGCAGCAGGAAGCCCATCAGATACAGCGCATAGTTCCAGGTGGAGTCGAACTCGACGCTCGTGATTTGCATGACGATGTTGCTCGTCAGCACGGCCGTCGGCGTGAAGAGGCTGTCGGCGAGCTGCGGCGTGTTGCCGATCACCATGACGACGGCCATCGTCTCGCCGATCGCGCGCGCCATGCCGAGGATGACCGCGTAGACGATGCCGCTGCGCGCGGCAGGCAGCACGACGCGAAAAATCGTCTGAAAGCGCGTCGAGCCAAGCGCGTACGAAGCGTCCCTGTATTTTTTCGGCACCGCCGAGATCGCGTCATCGCTGATGCGGGCGATCGTCGGCAGCACCATGATCGCCAGCACGATCGCGGCGGCGAGCAGACCGTCGGCCAGGTCGCGGCCCGTCAGCTCGCGAAGCATCGGGATCAGTATCGTAAGGCCGAGATAGCCGTAGACGACGGACGGAATGCCGACGAGCAGGTCCATGATGGGACGCAGCGTGCCGCGCAGCCAGACCGGCGTGATCTCCGCCAGAAACACGGCGATCAGGACGGCGATCGGCACGGCGAGCACAAGCGTAAGGGCGGTCAAGGCGAACGTGCCGAATATGAACAGCAGCGCGCCGAAGTGTCCGTTTTCGGGATCCCAGTTGGTCGAGAAGAAAAATTCTTTAAACGAAACCGTCTCGAACGTCATGACGCCCGTCCTGAACATCAGGATCAAAATGCCGAACAGGACAAGGCAAACGAATACGGCCGCGGATACGCAGACGATCTTGAACGTCGAATTGAAAAACTTAAGCCGGGATCTGCGGTCAAGCGGATCGCCGCCGGCCTGGCGCAAGCTGTTGCCCAGCTCCGCCGGCGCGATGACGCGGCTTTGCGCGTTCATCTCAAGCATTGGACGAATCTCCTCTCCCAAGTCAAAACGTAAAGAAAAAGCCGGCCTTAAGCGCTTTGACGCTGCAGCCGGCTCGATGGCGCGATACGATCGTTATGGCCTTGCTTACTTGACGGCGGCCAGCGGGATGAACTTCAGCTTTTTCAGCGAGCCGTTCTGGAACTTGGCGCTCTGAATGTACTCGATGAACGCCTTGGTTGCGCCCGTCGGCTGGCCCTTCGTCATGAAGTAGCCGATGCCCCATACCTTGTACGTGCCGTTCAGTACGTTCTTCTCCGTCGGTGCGGCGCCGTTGATCGACAGAGCCTTCATCTTGTCGGTCACGTACGGAAGATCGATATAGCCGATTGCGTTTGGCGTCGTCTCGATGGCGGTCTTCATGTCGCCGCTCGAGCCCGTTTCCTTATAGTTGTCGCCTTTCGTCATGAAGTCCTGGCCGCCCAGCGCCTTCATTTGGAAGTTGACGCGCGTGCCGGAACCGAACTTGCGGTTGACGACGACGATGTTGGCGTCCGAGCCGCCGACGTCCTTCCAGTTCGTCACCTTGCCGGAGAAAATGTCTTGCAGCTGTTTGGTCGTCAGGTTGCTGACGCCTACGTTCTTGTTGACGACGGCCGCGAATACGGTAACGGCGACCGGGTTAGCCACTTGGCCGTCGAACTTCTTGAATCCGGGCACGTCGACGGATGCATCCCAGTCTACCGCGCCGATGTCGGCGATGCCTTTGCGCACCGATTGAGGACCGGCGATCGAGCTGACCGCGGACGCCGAGATTTTGACCTTCGGGTTCAGCTTCTGGAATTCGCTCTTCGCCTGCAGCGTCAGCGGCAGCAGCGCGGACGAACCGTTGATGACGATCTTGCCTTTTAGCGAGCTGGCCGCGGAAGCGACGGATGCGCCGCCGGCCGTCAGGGAGACCGCGAGCGCGATCAGCGCGGCGGGTTTGAACCATTTTTTCATCGGAATAAGTGCTCCTCTCGTATTTGAAAAAGATTATCGTGCGATCGGCTTCCAGGTGCCGTTCGCGTTCACGTACAGGCCGTCTTCAAGCGCGATGATCATTTGCGAGCCGTTCACGGCCAGACCGGATGCCGAAGCCGGCACATTGTACAGCAGCTTCTTGGATGCCGTCGCCGGATCGATTTCGTAGATCGCGGATTGGGCGTCGCTCACTGCCGTCAGGGCGTAAAGCTTGCCGCCGGACAGCACGAGTTCTTCCACGTCGCCTTCGGCCAGCAGGGTTGCCGTCTTCTTGTCCTTGTCGACCGATACGACCGTAGCGTTCGCGTTTTCGTCCGCCACGCTCACATAGTACACCACGCTGCCGTCGGGAGAGACCACGAACAGCTTGTCGTCCTTCGCCGAGGTCAGCGCGACCGCGGCCGGCTTTTCAGCCGTCGTGTCGAACAGGTTCACTTGTACCTGTTCGCCGCTTGCGTCGATGGCAACCGTATCCTTGTCCAGATCCGTGCCGTCGGCGGTCGCCTTCGGCGGCGTCGTGACCAGGTACGCGAACCGTTTGCCGTCCGGCGAGACGGACAACGCGGACTTGTAATCGACTTTGTCTTCCACGACTTTCGAGATCGTGCCCGTCGCTACGTCAACCTTGGCGATGACCGAGCCCTTGTCGCCTTGCAGGAAGTAGATCGCGGAGCCGTCGGCGGACCATGCAAGCTCGGTCTTGATCGACGTATCGCCCGTGATTTGCTTCGTTTGCTTGCTTGCCAGATCGATCGCGTACACGGCGCCTTCCGCGTCCGTATAAGCCGCCATGGCGCCGCCCGGCGCAACGACCAGGTCCGAACCGCCTTCGCTGGAGAGCAGTTCCGCCGACTTGCCGGTCGCGACGTCCACCAGATAGTCCGTACGCTTCGTGTCCGACTCGACGGAGACGATCGCTTGTCCGGCGTTAACGAAGCGTGCATTTTCGCCGCCCGCGAGCAGCTTGATCGTGTTGATCGCGAGCTTGCCGTCCTTCAGCGCCATCGTGCCGCCAAGCGCTTGTACGAACGGCTTGACCGCTACGAACGAGGTTCCGTCCAGCACTTTCGCCGCTTGATTCAAGTTAATGATGCTGCCGTCGACCGATGCTTGCTTGACCCCCGTCTTAAAAGCAAAGGAATGCGAATCCAGCGTAACCGTCGTATAGCCGTTAACCGTCGACAGCTTCGCGCCGATCGCAGCGACCAGATCGCGTACCGAGACCAGCGTCTCGCCGTTCGACAGCACCGTGCGTACTTGCGCTTCGTTGTAGTTGACGACGAATACGGATTGCTTGACCGTCAGCGCTGCGGTTTTTGCCGTGACCGACTTGCCGGAGACCGCCGAGCTCGCTTGCGCTGCGCCTGCCGTTCCTGCCGCCGCCGTTCCCAAAGCCGCTGCCAGAATCGTTGCCGCGATTGCCTTCTTCATCACCATGTGCGCCCAGTCACCCTTCTTTTGATTGATCTGTAACTCATTATAGGCAGGTTTTGTAAACCGGGATGGCGGCCTATATTTTGGATATGTAAATTTTTCCGCGCGTTATCATTTCGGGCGAATACGGGACTTCGGAAGCGGTTAAAAACCAAAAAAATCCCGGCGACGCCTCCCTTGCGGGAACGTCTCCGGGACCTGACCGGCCGAATCGGCCTGTGTTTTGTATGCCGCTATTTTAGACGTAATCGATTGTCTTCACTTGATTCAAGCAGGCGACTTTAATTTCCGCGCCTTCCGGCAGTCTGCCTTTCAGGACGATTTCGCGCGTTTCGCCCGCACGGAGGTCGAAGTAGTTGTCCGAAAGCGTGCCGGGGAGATCGACGAGCCCGACATCCTTGGCGAACGCATCGGTCGTCAGCGTAAAGCGCGTATCTCCGTTCTCAAGCGTCTCTTGCGTCGTCCGTACGGTCGCAGGCTTCAGCGCAAGCTGATGCGGCTTGCCCAGCAGATACGTATTCGCTGCCAGCAGGCCCTCGCCTTGATACAGGTTCACGCAGACGATCGTCCGCGCGGGATCGAACCCTGCCACGGAGAACGTGCCGACAAGCGTCGACCGGTGACCTGTCCCCTGTACCTCGTTCACGACGGACTGCACGACGCTGTCCGTGCCCAGATCGTAGAACTCGACGACGATGCGTCCTTCGAAGTCGCCGTGATCGTGAATCAGGTACAGCTCTGCCTCGGCGAGACCCGGCGCGATCTTGGCATACGCATTGGGCGATTGGAAGCTGCGTTTCATATAAAAGTAAGAAGGCTTGTGCACCTTGGCGTAGTCGACGAGCGCCCAGCTGATGGACGGCCACAGATCGCTCCACTGCCAGATGAGCGCGCCGGACGTATCCGGCATCCGCGATACCCAGTGCTCGACGCCGAACCGGAGAGCGTTCGCCTGAAGCAGCTGGTTGACGTACACGAACTCGTCCTTCGCAGCCGGCAGCTTGTAATCGCCGACCGTATAGTAGAACAGGCGCTGGATGCCGTTCGGCGCCTTCTGCATCGCGTCCAGCTTCGGATCGCGCAGCGTGCAGCTCGGATCGACCATGTTCAGCAGAAGATTCGAAGGGTAGGACTGCATGCCGAATTCGGATAGAAAACGGCCGTTCACCTGTCGGTACTCCTCGTACGGATGCGTCTGTCCCCATACATGCCAGGAGTGCAGGTCGCCGTAGTTGCCTTCGAGCTTCGTGTGGTCGAACGTTAGCGAATATGGGCTCGACGGCCAGTACGGCCGAAGCGTGTCGGCCGCGCACGCATCGTGCAGCACCTCGAAGTACAGCTTCTCGCCGTAGCCGTGCAAGCGGCGGGCGCGGCTGCGCTCGACGAATACCTGATTCTCGTTGTTGCCGCACCAGAGCACGATGCTCGGATGGCTGCCGAACTCCGAGATGACGTAGTCGGCTTCCTTGCGCACGAGCCCGCTGAACGCGTCGTCGTCGGGATAGTCGCCGCAAGCGAACATAAAGTCCTGCCAGACCATGACGCCGAGACGGTCGCAGGCGTCGAAGAAGTCGTGGTTTTCGTATGTTCCGCCGCCCCATAAGCGGATCATGTTCATATTCGCCGCCGCGATGCGTTCGATCTCGACCTCGTATTCTTCCCTGGTGTCCAGATTCGGAAACAGCTTCAGCGGGATCCAATTGATGCCCTTGCAAAGAATGGGCACGCCGTTCACCTGAATGATAAATTTGCGCCCCTGCTTGTCGTAGGGCATATCGATTCGAATCTCGCGCAGCCCGACCGTGCGGGACATTGCGGCGACCGCCTCCCCCGCTCTCGTCCAGCACCGAAGCTTCCAGCCGGTACAGCGCCTGTTCGCCATGGCCGAGCGGGTACCAGCGCTTCGGCTGCGCGATCTCGAGCGCCGCTTCGTAAGCGCCGACGCCAGGCTCCAGGCCGACCCTTTCGGTCCGCTCGGCGACGACCGTCTCGCCGTCGAAGATCCGGTAGCGAAGCGCGGCTTCTACGGCTTCCGTGCCGGCCGCGGATAATTGGAACGACGCGTTCACGATCGCCTTGCGATCCGTCAGATGCGTGACCGCATAGCCGAGGCTGTCCGTACGGACAACGTCATAGGCTTCGATCGATACCGGCTTGTGAATGCCGACCGTCACGACCCTGGCGCCCCAATCCCAGCCATAGCCGTATTGCGCTTTGCGGCCGAACAGCCGCGCAGGGATGCCGTTCCATAGATTCAAAGGCTCGCCGAACGCGGCTTCCTTCTCCTTGAGCGTTTTCGTCGGCGAAGCGATGCGGATCGACAGCTTGTTTTCCGCCTGCGCGATCCCCTTGATATCGAAGCGGTAAGCGATAAACATATTTTCGGTCGAGCCGAGCGTTCTGCCGTTAAGCGTCACTTCGGCATACGTGTCTACGCCCTCGAGCACCAGTTCGATCGCATCGCGCGACAGCTCGTCTTCGCCTAACGAGAACGTACGGGCGTAAGTCCAATCGTCGTATTCCACCCACTCGATTTTCGGCTCGAACAGCGTATCGAATTCATTGGCAAGGACGCCCTGCTCCATCAAGTCCTTCTGTACGAATCCGGGCACCGCCGCCCGATAGCGTTCGCCTGTGCGCTCGTTCGAAAGATCCCAGCTTCCGTTCAACAACAACGTCGTCATATTTTTGCTCCTAATCCCGGTAGGCAAGATAGTTTATTCTTGCCCTATTGTACCGTATTCGACTCGCAAAATTTAGGCTAATTGTTATTGTAATTGGCTTTTAATTTGAATAAGACGTTTGCAAAAAAAGAGAAACGTTTAAGTCTGCTTCCGTCACTCATCCCAATAGCCAAGAATCGGCTAAAGTTCGTTCAGGATATCGCGCTGCCGGCTGCCTCGGCTTTGCGTTGGGCGCGCAGACGGCGGACGTAATCCATCGGCGTGACGCCGTATTTGTCTTTGAACATTTGCACCAGATGCCGGGGGCTGATCTTGGACAAGCCTGCAAGACGTTTGATCGTCAGCGGCTCGTAGTAGCGCTGTTCGATGTAGGCGCGCAGATGCTCGAGCGCCAGATCAAGCTCGTCGCTTCGCTCCGCGGCCCACTCGCTCATCACGCGGTGCAGCAGCTCCTGGAACATGAACTGGCCGCGAAACCGCTCAAGTCCGCTATCGCACGTCAGACTGCCGTATACGGCGCGGCTCATCGCGTTGAGCGATACGGGCGGAATTCGCAACGGCTCGCAAGCATGCGGAAACGTCGACTTTTCGGCAGAGCCGTCCGCCATTCTTTCAGAGTCCCGGTCTCTTTTTACGTCGAAATCGAATATAAACAGTTCAAGCGGCCCCTCCCCGTCAGGCAAAAACGACCAATGCGCATAAGGCTCGGCGACATATACGGTCCCCTCGGCGAGCGTCAACGAATTGTCCTGGGTCTGGAGCGCGCCGCTTCCCTCAGTCACGGCCAGGAGCGTGTAGCAGGCGGCATCGGCAGAACGCGGCAAGCCCGGACTGCCGTTCCCGTCGACGATCCGAATTGCGCTACGGAGCTTAAACCACAATTGGTCCAACAAGTTTAATCCTTCAGGCTGCATAAGCGATTTCCCCCCTTGCCCGCACGTAATCCATACTGTCGTTCCGTAATTGGAATAGCGCAATACATGGTCGGCAACGGCATCCTTTCCGGCAAAACGCGCATGATTTGTTTCTATTTTATTGATAATGATTATCAATGTCAAAGTAAAAGTAGAAAAGCCGCCTGCTGCCTTTGTTTGCGCAATGACGCGCAGCGTACGGACTGAGGAGCCCTTATTTTTGTTCCTATCGCGCTTTGCGGCCCGCTCGCGGACCCAGGAGCCTTTATTGCGGGGTTGAAGACCTTTTTTTCCTGGATCTGGGCGAATAACGGCTCTCCAGTCCGATTTGATCGCAATTACACCGTTTTTTACGAAATAGCGTCATCTGAGTCCATCTGGGTCCATCTGGGTCCGGTAGCTTCGCTCGGCTTGCCTTCGCTCGGCTTGCCTTCGCTTACTCCCGCAGTTCTCATATGCCTCTCGCGCTTACCTTGCCGCCTAACGTTATCGTAAGGTTAGCAAGTGAAGCCAGCGGGGGCGATGGGACGCCGTCGCGCCTGTTGCACAGCGTTACTTATCGAGTCTGTGGCGTATTCCGGGACAATGAGGCGCTGTACAGCATTACCTGCCGGAACTGCGGCATATTCCGTGCCGAAGAAGCGTTGAAGGGCATTACTTGTCGACTTTATCGCTTTCTCTCCCATCGGAAAAACCCCCGGGCGAATCTCGCTCCCGGAGGTGATGAATATGTTATCAATTGTGGTTCGGAAATAATCCGCGCGCCCAACCGCTACGACAGTCGCGACAACTGTCCGCCGGCCGGTCGCTCGCCCCGTCTCATCCGATCCGTTCCCTTTCGGCCCGCGCGCGCGCGGGGGGCGGCGTCACCTCGCGCTCCTTGCCCGTATCCGCGGAGCGGTAGATCTCTTCGATGACGGCGACGACGCTGCGCGAGTAGGCCATCGAGCAAGCCGGTTCGCGGCCGTCCCGGATGAATTGGAGCAGATCGTCGAGCTGAAGCTTGAACGCGTCCTCGCCCGCCGCCACCGGGATCTCCCGATAGTCGCCGCCGTCGCTCACCCGCAGCCCTTCGCGGGGATTGAGCTTCAGGATGCCACCCGTGAAGACGAATTCGGTCTCGTCCTTCGGCGCGCCCGGATACCCGGATTGCGACAGCACCGCGGGCAGGCCGTGCTCGTTTTCCAAAAACGCGATGCCGCCGCCCTCCACGTCGCCCCGCGTGCCGTGGCCACTGACGGCGGCCTTGACCTTGACGATGCGCCCGCCGCCGAGCCACTGAATCTTATCGACGGAATGCGCGCCAAGGTTGGCCAGAATCCCCCCCGCCCGCCTTTGCTTTTTCGAAAAACCAGTCCGGCCTCGCATCGCTGAAATAATGGAAGTCGCGCGTATCGCGTATCATGGCGAGCATGCCCAACCGGCCGCTGTCGATCACTTCCTTCGCCGCGAGATTGATGGCCAGATAGTGCTGCGTATGGCCGACCATGACGCGGCTGCCCCCCGCCATCGACGCGCCGATGATCTCGTCGCATTCGCGTACGTTAAGCGCCATCGGCTTTTCCAGCAGCATATGGCAGCCCCGCGCGGCGCAGAAGACGGCAGCTTCCAGGTGGAGGAAGTGCGGCAGCACGATAATCGCCGCGTCGGGCTTCTCCCGCTCCACCATCTCCCGGTAATCGCCGTACGCGCGCAGCCCGTAGATCGCCGCCCATCCCTCCGCGCGTTCCGTCGCCAGATCGGCTACGGCCACGGCCTTAAACGCCGGATGCAGCCGCAGCGCTTCCAGATGATGTCCGGCGATCGCGCCGCCGCCGATCAATACAACCCGGTAGGACACCGCTGTTCCCTCCTTTCGCGAATGGCATTAGAAGCCGAGACCGCTCAGATCCGCCACTTTTCCTTCCTGCTCGGCTTCGTACAGCCGCCAGATGACCCGCAGTCCTTCGAGGCTCGTACGCCCGTCCGTCAGCGGCTTCGTTCCGTTCTGGATGCATGACAGAAAATGCTCGATCTCAAAATGCGTAAATTTGCCGCCCGATTCGTCTTCCATGAGCAGCTCGGTTTCCGAAGCGTTTTCCATATTGGCGTTTTCCGGACGAATATTCGTATGCGCGTACAGCTTGCGCTCCGAGATGTGCGCCTCCAGCATGCCTTCCGTGCAATGCGCGTGAATGCTGTAGCCGAGCCGCGTTCCTCTCGCTCCCCACGTACCGAAGTGATAGCCGAGCGCGCCGTTCTCGAAGGCGATCGCGACGTTGCTCGTCCCTTCCTTTTCCATCCACGGCGTGCCGAAGTTCGTCCCCAGATGCGTGCCGCGGACCGGCTTGCCCATGAACCACAGCATGAGATCGATGTAGTGGCAGCCGTGGCTGAAAAACTGCCCGCCGCCAAGGCGATCGGCCGACAGGCCCCAGTGCCCGTCCGGATAATGCGTATACTGCTCCGTCCAAATGGACAGCTGGAACAGCTCGCCGTAAACCTTAGCGTCGATCAGTTCCTTCAGCTTGACGACCAGCGGCCAGAAACGGACCGGATAGGCCGTCATCAATACCTTGTTCGCCGCTTCCGACGCGCGAATCAGTTCGAGGCACTCGGCCTCCGTGTTGCACATCGGTTTTTCCATGAGCACATGCTTGCCTGCCTGCAGGAAATACATGCCCGCTTCGAAGTGAAGATCGTGCGGCAGCACGACGAGGACGGCGTCCACGAGCTCGGTCAGCTCGCGATAGTCCTCCACCGCGACCGGCGCGCCGTACAGCTCCGCCGCCTTCTCCGCCCGCTCCCGCACGATGTCGCATGTCGCCGCGATCTCCATCCGGTCGGACAGCTTATGAAAGCCGAGCGCATGCGTATCCGACATGCCGCCGCACCCGATAATGCCAAGCCTGATTTTGCTCATCGCTAATCACCTTTCGATGCTGGTCTTGGTTATTGCCTACCTCTACTTTAGGCAATCCCCCCACGGAGCCAAAAGCGACGAATCCGACCTTTGGTTGCCTTTTAAGACTTCTTAGGGATCAGCGACTTCCGCGGTTCCAGGACTGGTTTGGGGCTCTACGCTATCGTCGGCCGCCCGCAGGCAACGGCAGGGGCGTTAAGGCGTCAGCGTGGCGCCCGGATCGGTCACCGTTTGCGTCACGACGCCGTTTTCGCTGCGGATGTAGGCCTTCGACCCATTATACGTATAGCTCCCGTACTGCCGGGTCGTCCCCGCGCCGTCGTGCGCGATCAGATAGGTGTCGGTATACGTATGGCCGCCGTCCGTAATCGTCATTTGAAGTCCCGAAGCCTGCGAAGGCGAGAGCGCCGTCCCGTTCTCGGAGACGCCGAGCCGGGTGACGGTCACCTTGGGCGACATCCCCTTGGCGCCCGGATAGAGGATCGTATCGTAAAAGGCGTTGCCCGTCGCCGTTTTGACGATTTTGATATAAGGCGCCTTCTCGTACCGGCCGGCGTTGTAATACACCCAGCCGGTATAGGCGTCGACCGAAGCGACGGCGCCCGGATCCGCGGGGACGATCGTCATATTGTTATGAATGCTGCCGACAAAACCGATGTTGTCCACGTCGATCGTGCCTGCTGCGCTGCCGCCGTTGCGCTCCACCCGCAGCTCGAGCGACTTGACCTGCGGTTCGCCCATGACGATGGCCGGGTTCGCTTCAAGCGCGAAGTCGCTCCAGGGGGAAGTAGACGGTGCTCCACCCCGTCGAAGCGAGCGAGATCGCCGGCGAGATGTAGCCGTTCAGCAGCAGCCGGAGCTTGTTGCTCGCGTCCCCGTTGCCTTTAACGCGGAGCGAGACGCCTGCGTACAGCCCGTTCGTGGCGATATAGCTGCCGGTCTTCAGCGCGGCGGACTTCGTCGCGCCGGCGCCCATAGAGAAGCTAAGTTTCAGCGCGTTCGCCCCTTCGAACTTGTTCGCCGAATCGAGGGAGAGCGTCATCGCCGGATCGGCCGCCGACCAGGTGTCCAGCCCCATATCGAACGTATCCTTCTCCTGGTAGTAATCGAAGAACCCCAGCTCGTCGATCTGCACGACCGGATTCAAGGCCGTCGAAGACGATCGGATGAAGCGCGTCTCGACGAAGTTGACCTGCTTGACGTCCGCCGACGTGAGCGCCAGCGACGTATTGCTCGCGTTGACGAAGCTGCTCCAGGGCAGGTAGTACAGACGCCAGCCGGAATAATTCATCGTATAGCTCTGCTTCAGCCGCCAGACGTTGGTGGCAGTCCCGTTCGTCGTGCTCATATAAAAAAGTGAAGTTGATCGGCGTGCCCGTCCCCTTGACCGCAAGCACGACCCCGCCCGTCTTCGAGGCGTCGTAGCTCTGCGTCTTGCGGATGTAGTCGAAGTCGCTTGAGGTGCCTCCCGCCGGGAAAGAGAGCGTGTACTTCAAGCTCTTCGCTCCCGAATAGAACGAGGCGGTATCGATGGCGGGCGAGCTGAGCCGGCCCGTCCAGCCGCTCAGGCTGCCGTCTTCGAAGTTCGCGATGCGCTGCGATTCGAAGTTGTCGATATCGTAGAAGTCGTAGAAACGGATATCGTCAAAGTAGACGGTGCCGGAACCGGTGCCCTGGAAGTGAAAGTCGACCGACGTAATGCCCGAAGTCTGACCCGGTCCCATCGCGATCGTGCTGTCGGTCTCCTTCGCGAACATCCGCCACGGCAGGATGAATTGCTTCCAGCCCGCGTAGTTCAGCGACAGCGTCTGGCCGTAGATCCAGTTGCCCGACGAGGTGAGCAGGTACGGCTTGACGGCATCCGCGCTGGAGTTGCCCTTGATCCACAGCGAGATGCCCGAGACGGCGGTCGCGTTGTACGGCGCGTTTTTGCGGAACCAGTTGCTGCCGAGCGACAGGTTGTAATCGACCTTCAAGCCCCGCTGCCCTTCGTACTTCTCCGTATCGACGTTCGCGATCGTCGTGTAGGCCGATTTGGTATAGGCGGACAACGAATTGACCTCGAAATTGTCGATCGTGTCGTTGACTTCGATCGCCTTGGTCGTCGCGTTCACCGAGATCGCGGACGGCGAAAAGTGAAATTGCTGCGAATACGTATGCGAGACCGCGGGGTCCGTCGGCGTCAGCAAGTCGTTCATGATCCAGTAGTTCGGCTTGGCAAAATAAACGTTGCGCTCGGAAGCGAACGGCGCCCGATTGGCGGCGATCGGCGTATCCAGGCTGCTGTAGTCGACGCTTGCCGCCGCAAAATCGTGGATCGCGTCGGTCTCCCAAGCCTTCTCTACCGGCGTCGGATACTGCGAATTGACGTAGTTGTCCATGAAAACCGTATTGTGCGCATTGTAGACAAAGTAGGAAGGATAATTCTCCCAGTCGGAATAATTGCCCTTGCCGGGATCGACGATCATCGGCTCCCCGTTCGATTCGGCAATGATGTTCAGCTGGTCCCGATGATAGTGGCCCGCCAGATATGGCGCCGCGTCAAATACGAAGTAGTGGCCGTCGTTCCAGCCCGTGCGCATCGCGTAGTACTTCGAGTCGTCCAGCCGGACCGACGTAAAGCTCGGCACGGTGGCCGTCACGTTGGCCAGATTCGCCTGCGTCGCGGGCGAGAGCGACCAGAAGTAGGCGCTGCCTATTTTATTGTCGCTCAAATACTTAAAGTCGCCCCGGCTGTACAACGCGGCCCCGAGCGAGAGCAGCGAACGGCGATTGAACGGCTGGCTGTCGCTGATCGGCGGCGTATTGCCCTTCGGGTCCATCATTTTCATGTCCACTTCGAACATTTTCTCCAGCTTCGCGTCCATCGCTGGCGAGAACGGGTCGCCGCCGATGTCGCCCAGCGACTTCATGCGGAAAAACGTCTCGATCATCCATTCGTGGTAGCCGAACGTCAGCTCCTTGAAGAAGCCGTCGCTTAGCACGCCGTCGTCCAGTTGCTCCTGCAGAAATGCTTTGGCACGGGCGTTCCAGTCGGCTGCATGCGAGAATTCGGGGAACATGACGGAAGCCGCGTACAGTCCGTAGCATTCGATGATCTGCATGTTCCCCCGGGCGATAGGCGCCCTCGTAGCCGTACAAGTATTCCGCTTGATCGAGCAGCGATTGAAGGAACAGGTAATTGTCCTCGGCGGTGAACGTCGGAGACTGCACGAAGAACGCATACGCGCCGACCCAGTTGTCCATCCGGATTCCGGTATCGAGCCCGCCCCACAGATTGCCACCCGGGACGTAAAACGAGGCCAGATCGCTGTTGCTGAACGTGCTGAACAGGATCGTGTGCGGCATCGGCGCGTCCCGGTAAAAGTCGCGGAGCGAAGCGACGAACGCCGCTGCGTACGATTCGTCCGCGACGCCGAGCGTGCTGTTCCAGTAAGCTTTGCCGAGATCGAGCCACCAGCCCGTGCGCGCCAGATACTGGGTGAACACGTTGTTCCCCTGCTGCCAGACGATATCGCCGTCGCCGTCGGGATCGAGCTGCCTGTGATCCCCTTCGAACGTAAAGTCGTTGTTTTTGGCCAGCCCGGCCGAAGCGACGATCGCGTCGATCGTATTCGGATACTGGGTATTAAAGGCGTTCATGATCGACGTACGATCGGACCAATTGTAAAAATAGGAGGGGGGACGTTCTGGCCTGCATGTAAGCGAGCAGGTCGGCTTTGGCGCTCTCGTAGTCCTTGACGGCGATATCCGCCTGTACGGCCGACATCGCCGGCTGCGACAGGTCGAGATTCGCGAACAGGTCGTGCGTGTCCGTGAACAGCACCGAGTCGACGTAGACGGTCGATGCGGTCGTCGCACCCGCGTGCTCGATCGACAACGATACTCGGTCGATGTCCGCGAGGTCCGCCGCCGTAGGCGAGACGAAGGCGCCCTGGTAGAATTGTCCCCAGTAGATCGGGATGCGCCGCCAGCCCTCGAAGTCCAGGGCGAACGGCTTGGTGGCAAAGGTCGCTCCCGCTCCGGTATGCAGCCCGGCCGAGAAAAGCTGGCCGGAGCCGTCGCCCTTGACGAGCAGCGAGAGGCCGTTCCATTCGCTCGCGTCCGCTTCGGTCGCGAAGCCGTAGGTCGCCGTCGATACCGAACCGGCCGGCTGCCCGGCGAAGTCAGTATCGATGCGCAGCGCGGCCGCCCCTTCGAACACTTCGCCCGCCCCGGTGCTCTGCGACAGCGTCGAGCTGGCGTCCGCGGTCCACCCCGAGATGCCGTTCTCGAAGTCGGCCACCCGGTCTTCGGCCCAGCGGATGTCGTCCAGGTAGAGCGTGCCCGAGACGGACGGCGCGGTCTCCCCCGAAGCGACGCCCGATCTGGAAGGTCATCTGCGAGACGGAGCTCATATCGGCCGCGGTCGCGACCACGGACAGATCGCCGCTTTTGCGAAAGCCCGACCAGGGCAAGAAGATTCTCGTGAAATCGAAGCTGCCGAACTGCATCGGCGCCGTCTGCCACGTCCCGGTGGCGGTCGTCACCTTAAACGTGTAGCTGCCGACGACGTCCGGTCCCTTGAGCCGGAACTGCAAGCCGTTATAGACGCTCGCATCGACGCCCGGCAGCGTCTTGGATACCGAAGCCGTCGTCGTCGACGCGTCCAGCGCGAAGTCGAGCGCCAGACTGTAAGCCCCCTCGTAAGCGACCGGCGACGCGCTCATCGACGTGATGCCGGACGAGCTCGTCCAGCCGGACGGCGAAGGCCCCGGGAAGTCCTCCACGACCTCGTAATTGTCCACCGCTGCCGCTCTGTCCGGCATCGCCAGCAGCAGCGGTCCGGCAAGACCGAGCGCCAACGTCAAGCTAACGAGCCTGCTCATCCCTTTCATCCAAGCTTTCATAAACCCTTCTCCCTTCGGTCTGATGTGAAGACAGCTTCATTGAATCAGCTTCGACGCCCGGCGGATAGGCCGGGATCCGACCTTTCTGTTCCATTTCCGCCGAAGTCGCAGGCGCTTTTGCGCTCGTGCGGCTGCATACTCGCGCGCTGACATAGGGAGATGGGCGCTAATACTGTTTTGCGCTTATCGGGGCCTTTCCGAGTGTCGCTGAGGTGGCGTTAGTGACATTTTGCACTCATCTGCGCCTTTCCGAGCGTCGCTGAGGTGGCGTTAGTGACATTTTGCACTTATCGGCGCCTTTCCGAGTGTCGCTGGGGTGTCGTTAGTGACATTTTGCACTTATCGGCGTCTTTCCGAGTGTCGCTGAGGTGGCGTTAGTGACATTTTGCACTTATCGGCACCTTTCCGAGCGTCGCTGAGGTGGCGTTAGTGACATATGGCGCTTATCGGGGCCTTTCCGAGTGTCGCTGAGGTGGCGTTAGTGACATTTTGCACTTATCGGCGCCTTTCCGAGCCTCGCTGGGGTGGCGTTAGTGACATTTTGCACTTATCGGCGCCTTTCCGAGTGTCGCTGAGGTGGCGTTAGTGACATTTTGCGCCTATCGGCACCTTTCCTAGCGTCGCTGAGGTGGCGTTAGTGACATATGGCGCTTATCGACATAGCATTTTACTATTTTCCGGGTTACTTCCCTAAAGGCGGTGGTTTCTACGGGAGTTGCGCGGTTTTCCGGCCCCGCTACCATGAGGCTGTCACGTCAGTTGATGGCGCGGAAAGGGCGTTTTGACAGTTCGAAAAAAAAGCCCTTCGCGTGACCGCAAACCATGCGAAGGGCACTTCCGATAGAGGATCAATCCCGCGCCTCGTCGCGATACTCGGAGACGGATTTGCCCGTTACCTTCTTGAACGTCTTTGCGAAATAGCTCGGGTTCTGATAACCGACCCGGAAGCCGACCTCGTAGCTCTTGGTCGAGACGTCCTTCAGAAAACGCTTCGCCTGGTCGATCCGGTAATTCGTCAGGTAGTCGATAAAGCTCTGACCCGTCGCTTTTTTTGAACAGTCTGCTCAAGTAGTCCGGATTCATGAACAGCGAGTCGCCGATGTCGTGCAGCGTGATTTGCTCGTGGTAGCTCTTCTCGATCAGCTTTTTGATATGGTTCACGATCCGGCTGTTGTGGCGGTCTCGGCCGTCCAGAATGAGATCGACCATGAGATCGATGCGCTCCCTGAACCACTGCTTCAACTGATGCAGCGTCGCGAAGTCCGCGAGGTTCAGATAGAGCAGGCGCTTTTCGTCGAAAATATCGGATACGCCTTCGTGCTGCGATTGGAACTGTCTGCACAAAATGATGATCATCTCGAGGCATATCTTGTACACCTGGGCCGGGAGCAGCCGTTCGTCGGACAGCGCCGAGCGGAACAGGTCGTCCACCGCCGCGGCGGCTTCCCTTTTGCTTCCCGAATCGATCGCCGCGATGAGCTTCTTCTCGTATTCGGCCGGGTATTCGGCGGATATGGGCTCGTCCGGCATCGCACGGTAAAGGAGCACCGTCCGATAGCCGCGGAAAAAAACCGCCTGCAGCGCGACCAGCGACTGCTTGTAGGACTCGTTCGCCTGCGTCAGGCTGCGGACCGGCTCGCCTATGCCGATATTGGCGACGACGTCCTCCCGCTCGAGCATCGCGATCGTTCGCCTGCCCGCTTCCGCAAGCTCCTGCCGGAGCGTCCCTTCCCGTTCGAGCGGGCAGACGCAGAGCACGACCAGATGTCCCAGCTGATCGGCCGCGACGAACGCATCGAGCGTGCCGTCGAACTGGCGGAGCAGCCGCTCCTCCAGCCCGAACGGCAGATTGCGCTCCTTCGCCTCTTGCGGCTTGACGGTCGCGACCGCGTATAGGAAGGTTCCGGGGCGAAACGGCAGGCCGGCTTCCGCAGCCGCTTCCGCCAGCTCCTCCTCTCCCTTGCAATGCCCGTACACGATGTCTTTGATCGCTTTCTCCCGGAGCAGCTTCGAGCTGACCCGCTGTCTGGCCTTATTGGACCGCTCCTCGTCCAGCTTCCGCTTCAGCTTGCCGAACTTCTCCTTCAGCTCCGGGAGCTTGGTCGGCTTGAGGACATAATCGAACACGCCGAGTTCGATGGCCCGCTTCGCATACTGAAAATAATCGAAGCCGCTTAGAATGACGAACTGCAGCTCGAAGCCGCGCTCCTTCGCTTGTTCGATCAGACCGATCCCGTCCATCACCGGCATGCGGATATCGGTCAATACGACGTCGGGGCGTTCGGCCGACGCTTCGATCAGCTTCAGCGCATCCGCGCCGTTCGCCGCTTCGCCGATCAGCTCGAAGCCGAGCGACGGCCAATCGACGATCGTCCGGAGCCCGACCCTGATCTTCTCCTCGTCGTCCACGATGACCAGCTTGTACATCGACATCGCTTAACTCCCCTCCGCTTCAAAAAATGGCGGCGCGCCGTAAGCGTCCCCGTCCTCGTGGATCGGAAGGCGGATCACGATCGTCGTCCCCGCGTTCTTCGCGCTGAACACCTCGATACCGTAAGACTCGCCGTAATACAACCGGATGCGCTCGTGCACGTTCCGAATGCCGATGCCCGCGGGCTGGGACGGGCGCTGCTCTTCGATCGAGCTGCGAACGGCCTCCAGCTGCGCCTCGTCCATGCCCAGTCCGTTGTCCGCGATCTCGAGCTCCAGACCGCCGTCCGCCAGCTTGCCCTTGATCGAGATCACGCCGGGGCCTTCCTTCAGCTCCAGACCGTGATAGATCGCGTTCTCCACGAGCGGCTGCAGGATCAGCTTCAGCGTTCGGTACCGGTACAGCCGCTCGTCGATCTGCCACTCCACTTCGAACTTGTCGCTGTACCGTTCCTTTTGCAGAATCAAGTAGTTTTTGACATGGTCGATCTCGTCCTGGAACCAGACGATCTCCTTGCCCTTGCTGATGCTGAGGCGAAGAAGGTCGGACAGGGCGGTCACCATCTCGCTCACCTTGTTCGGCCCTCCCGTCATCATCATCGCTTCCCAGTTGATCGATTCCAGCGTATTGTAGAGAAAATGCGGGTTGATCTGGGCCTGCAGCGAATTCAGCTCGGCTTCCTTGCGCCGGATTCCTTGCATGTAGGTTTCCGCCATAAGCTCGTTCAGCCTGCGCACCATATCGTTGAAGCCGTCCGCCAGCTGCCTGACCTCGTCTCTCGAGCGAATGTTCGCCCGGACGCTCAGATTGCCGCCCGCCACCTGCTCCATCCCTTGGTTAAGCTGCCGGATTCCCCGCATGAGATAACGGAGAAAGGCGTATATGCCTGCCGAGATCGCGAGGAAATCCGCCAGCATCGAGCCCCAGAGCAGCAGGCTGTTCTTGGGCGTTTGCGCGTTCAACAGCCCGTTCGGGATCCGTTCCGCCAACAGCCAATCGGACGCCGACAACGGCTCGGTCAACGTGATCCGTCCCGCCTTTTTTTCCGACGGCGCATCGCCGTACGGGCTTTCGGCCCCAATGCGGGATTTCCACGGATGCGACAGAACCGTCCCGGCTTTGTCCGTCAAATAGAGCGCGGTGGACGTTTCCTCCGGACGCGGATCGTACAAATTTTGCAAAAGCTGCTCGTTGAAGGACAGCACGACGAACCCGATCGAATCGAAAAAACCGACGCCGTCGTAGTTAGTCAGCGCGACGAGCCTTTTTCCGTAAGCCGCGTAGTAGGAGCCGCAAGCCGGCGCGGACGGGAACCAAAGCGTGCGATTGCTCGGGTTGTCCTCGAGCCGCTGCAGCATGCCGCCTGCGAAGGAGGGCGCGCAGCCCTTGCTGTATATGAGTTTCCGGTCGGCGTCGTACACCGCGACCGACAAGGTGCCGGATGCGACCGCCTCCAGCCGCATCGCCGTGCGTTCGGCCGTTCGCGCCCATTCCTCCGCGCCGATCGCGCCGGACGCATACCGGGCCGCTGCGGCGTTAAGGCTTTTTTCCCCGAACAGGTATTGAAGCTTCTGATCGTACGAATCGAGCTCCGCGTCGATGCGCCGCGCGGTGAACTTCAATTGATTCTGATGATGGCTCAGCGTCTGGGAACGAATCGACTTGCCCGCCTGCTCGTTCATGATGAGGATCGACAGGACCATCGGGAGGATGACGATCGACGCGTAAATCAGCGTCACGCGAACCTTGCCCGACAACCCGCGGCTGCCCGCGAGGCGGGAGCCGGAGAACGCTTGGCCGTCCGGCAGCCGGCCCGTTGTCAGATCGCCGATCTGGCGGCGCACCTCGTCAAGAGAGGCCGTCAGGCGCCCCGACACGAATAACGAGAAAAGAAACGTTAAAAAGAAGGAGAGCAGCCCGACCATGACGATCAGAATACCGACTTGGGAGATCTCGTTCAGAAGCGCATGCATGCTCGTAAGACTGACGAGGACGAAAAGACCGTTGGCGGTTCGCTGGGAGGAGACGATATAGGCGTCGCCCCCGATCCGGCGAACGTCGAGCGTTGACGCTTCGCGAAAAAGGGTGGAATCGGGGTCGAGCTGCGCGGCCGCAGGCGCCGCTTCCCCGGTCCCATAGACAAGTCTTCCCGTCAACGTCGCGAGACGAAGATTCACTTGATTGCCTTGAACGAAAGACGGCCACACCGATTCGCGCAGGAAAACGGCCACGACGCCAAGCGTCGGGCCGGCAGTCTGTTCGCGGATCTGCCTCAGATAGACCGGCTTCGCGGCGCCGCTGCCGCTCATGATCCAGCCGGAGAGCGGGTCACGCTCCTCCCACGCCGCGCGGCTCCAATCAAAGCCGGCGCGGCTGAATTCGTAGCCGGTGGAGAACTTGAGATCGCTGCCCGCCCCGGCGGGAACGATCTGCGCATATTCGACTTCTTTGTTCATCTTGACGGCGAACTCGTTTAAGGCGCGTTCGACCGCCGCTCCCGAGCCGGACGAGCCGCCGGTGCGGGCGTATTCGCCCAGCAGGTCGGTGATTTGCGGATCCTCGGCGATGAGCTTCGTCCCCTCGGACAGACGCGCGAAGAAGGAATCGAGATTGCCCCCGATGGAGGCGACCTGCGACCGGCTCGTATCGTAGGCGTTCTGCTTGATCGCGTTGGCGTAGACGCTGTAAAACAGCGAGCAGGTCATAAAGTAGCACAGCAAAGAAAAACCCGTGACGAACAGCGTAAGCTTATGCCTGATGTTCAGTTGCCACACCCCCGCCGGAACGAATGAGAATGCGGTTCGCCGTACTTTCTTTTCTTATTACTATAACGAAAAATGTCGAATTTCGTCGATCTTTTTTCAAAAGAAAGTCCGGTTACCCCTTCGTTCCCGAGAACGCGATTCCCTGCACGAAGTATTTCTGAGCGGCCGCGAACAGTACGAGAATTGGGATCAGCGAGCAGACGACCCCCGCCATGATGCCAGGGTAGTTCACGTTGTAGATGTCGTCGACCATCACCTTAAGGCCGAGCGGAATCGTATACAACCCGGGGCTTCTTAAGTAGAGGAGCGGCGTCTCGTAATTGTTCCACGTCGCGATGAAGGTAAGCACGATCAGCGACACCATGGCGGGCTTCGTCAGCGGCAGGATCATGCTCCAGTAAATTCGCAGATGCCCCGCTCCGTCGATGCGCGCGGATTCGGTCAGATCGTCAGGGATGCCGCGGTAGAACTGTCGGAGCAGAAATACGCCGAACGACGAACCGAGAAACGAAGGCAGCCATAGCGCGGCGTGCGTGTCGAGCAGGCCGAAATTCCGGTATAGGATGAACGTAGGGATCATCGTCACCTGAAAAGGCACCATCATCGTGGAGATCTTGATCAGGAAGAACAATTCCCTGCCTTTAAAAGCGATTTTGGAATAAGCGTAAGCGGCCAGCGAACAGGAAAAGTAGGTGCCTACGATGACGATCAGCGCGACCTTAAACGAGTTGAAATAAAAAAACGGCGAACTTGACGCCCAGGCTCGATCCGGACCAGATGTACCGGTACCCGTCCAGGTCGATCGGATCGGGGATCCATCGGATCGGGAATTCGAACACGTTCTGCGCGGTCTTGAAGGAAGTGGACACCATCCATAGAAAGGGAATGAGCATCGAAGCGGCCAGCGCGTACCGGAAAGCGTATTTGAGCAGCGTTCCCATCGTTATCCTCCGGTGACTAGTGATTAACCCATTTTTTCTGGCCTCTCCATTGAACGAGAGTGATCAGCAAAATGAGGACGAACAGCAGCCAGGACATGGCCGAGGCGTAGCCCATCTTGGAATAGCCGAACGCGACCTTGTAAATGTAGAAGCCGATGACGGTACTGGAGGTTCCGGGTCCGCCGTCGGTTAGAATCTGGATGTTCGACCACATGAGAAACGTATCGATGATCGAAATGATCAGGATAAAAAACGTGACGGGAGCGAGCATCGGCACCGTAATCCGGAAAAATTTGTGCCAGCCGGATGCGCCGTCCACTTCGGCCGCTTCGTAAAGATGCGCGGGTATTCCTTGCAGTCCCGCCATATACAGCAAAATTTTGTACCCGAGCGTCTGCCACGTCAGCACCATGAAGATCGAAGGCTTGACCCAAGCGCTGCTGCCGAACCAGCCTGGCGGATGGTGGATGCCGATGCTGCGCAGCAGTCCGTTGACCGCGCCGTCCGACGGTTGAAGCAGTTGGAACCAGATGAGCGAAACGGCCACGAAGCTCGTAATGTAGGGCAAATAAACGACGGAACGCACGAGGTAGCGTCCCACGAATTTTTCGTTCAGCACGACGGCGCAGACGAGCGCTAGCAGCAGCTGGGCGGGCACGAGGACGAGGAAAAACAGATTGTTCCGCAGCGAAGCAAGAAAGCGGTCGTCCTGGAAGGCGTCCGCGAAATTCGCGAAGCCGATGAAGCGGAGATCGTGCCAGGACGACATCATGTCCCAGTCGGTAAAGCTGATGACGAGCGAGAACAGTACGGAGAAAAGCGTGAAGACGCCGAACCCGACAATGTTGGGCAGGATGAACAAATAGCCTGCGATCGTTTCTTTCGTCCGATATTTAAGCCGCAGCGCGATCCTCTCCTTCGGAAGCAAGCGGGGGGCGCGCACGCCCCTCGCCTTGCTTCCCGATTCCGATTATTTCTTCTCTTTGGCGTAAATTTTCTCCGCAGCCTTTTGCGCGTCGGCCAAAGCGTCGTCCACGCTTTTCTCGCCGGCCAGCATGAGCGACAGCTGATTGTTCAGCTCGTCGAGCATCATGGAGGAGTATGCGTATTGATCGCGGTATTTCGGGAAAATCGGCACGATCGACGGATCGAGCACCTGCTTGTAGAGCGCGGACCGGTCTTTGCCCTGCACGATGTTGCCGTCCTTGTCCTTGTAATAACGCCAGCCGTCGATCAGCACGTTCTGATCGGCGTTCGTCCAGGTCGGTACCCGGTGAACCGCCTTCGCCGACAGCTCGGCGCCCTTGGTGCTGTACCATTTCAGGAACTGATAGGCCTGCTCGGGATGCTCGGAATTTTTCGTCACGGCGTAGCTGACGACGATGTTCGTCGCTTGTCCGGCCGGAGCGCTCGCGTCCCAACGCGGCATTTTCAGAATGACGAACGGGTCCTTGGCGTCCGTCTCCTCCGTCAAGTTGCCTTGCAGCTTGAACGTGTCCATCTGAAGCGCGCTGCTGGAGGCGCCCATCATCGTCGCGAACTTGCCCTTGAGCATGTCGTACAGGGCGATCACCTTGTTCGCCTTGACGTCGGCTTCGGTCGGAATCGTCTTGTCGACGAACATCGCCTGATAGAAATAATCGGCCGCCTGCTTCAGCACCGGATCGTTCGCGTTCGGCGTACCGTCCTCCTTCACGATGTCCCAGCCGCCGTAAGTGGCGATGTCGAAAATGCCCGTCGCGACCATCGGCGCGCGCTGCCAGTGAATGCCGCCGTAAGTGGTCGTCTTGCCGTCAGCGCCTTTGATCGTCAGCTTCTTGAGCAAGTCGAAGTAGTCCTTGAACGTCCATGTGCTATCGTCCGGCACGGGGACGTTCGCCGCCTGCAAAATGTCCTGGTTGAGCCAGACCGCGCTCGGTACCGCGATGTTGGCGATGCCGTAGACGTCGCTGCCGACCATCGTGGCGCGCCCGTATTCCCCGAACTCCTTCAGGTATTCTACGCCGTCCTTCGTGAGCAGATCGTTCAGCTTGTAATACAGCTTCGGCGCCTTGTCGCGGAACGAATCGCGCTCCATGTAAGCCAGGTCGATCTTCTCCCCGCCCGCGATCGCCACGCGGATCTTGTCCAGCGAATCGTCGCCGGAGAGGACGACCATCTCGACCGAGATGTTCGGATGCGCTTTGCTCCATTCGGGATAAGCGGCGTCGAATACATCTTTGTCCGAAGGCGAGATCGTGTAAAACTTCAGGCTGACCGGCTCTTCGGATGACGGCGCTTCGGCCGAAGGCGAAGCGCCGGCCGAGCCGGAGGCCGCTGGCGCCGACGGCGCGGAGGCGGACGGCGATCCGGAGGCGTTGCCGCCATTGTTGTTGCCGCCGCAGCCAGCCGCGACCAGCATCATGCTCGCGATGAGCGCGAGCGAAAAACTTTTCTTAAACCGTTTCATAGGAGTCCCCCCTCAAGTAAGATTACCTTACACTTCATATTTAAGCGGTTTTGGGCAACGTTCAAAAGCGAGGTAAATTACTTTTGTATTCCTTTTACGACTTTTTGCAACCGCGGGGCGCGATCTCCGCCAGCCCGAATGACGGCATCGGCCCGAACAGCCGGATACCATCCCGCACGCCTACCTCTTTCAATGACGGTATGGCGGCTACCTCACCCTGAATGATGTTAGATAATCGTACATTTAGCTGACTAAATCGTCTCAAAAGACAAGTCTTCCTCCGGCGACAGGTCAGCGGCTTTCACCTCCAGATAGCTGCTCCTCCTTTGACATCTCGCGCTGCACGCCGACGACGAATGTCATGGAAACCCGGTTCAACCGTGCCTTCATTATAAAAAGAAAGCGATTGCAAGCTCTAGCTACAAATCCGACTTTTCGTTTCGATTTCCAACTGATTGTCCGATGCCGGGAAACGACAAACAAGACGCGAAGATGCGAGTGGCGCCCATATGCCGTCATATTTACTCTTGAACAACGCCAGGACTGCGAACTTGCCGGCTTGACGTTCTCGCGCTCGCGGCCTATATCCAATAGCTGTTGAAACGTTGAAACGCATTTATTTCCTTTGGTCACGACGTTATTGGCCCAAATAAGTGTTGAAGCGCAATTAAATTCCCACTTTCGCGCGTTTTGCCCCGGTCTTGGACCAATTAAATGCGGTTGAACACTTATTTCCTCCCCAGCCCCGATCAGCGCGCCGATTAAATGCTTTTCAACACTTATCGCCCCCCGGCGGGCAGCATTCAACACCGAATTTTATACTTTCTGATAAGTAAAAAAAAGGCGCCTTCGGATCGCAACGGAGGCGGTCCAAACGCGTCTTCTTAACGGCTACAAGCGCACGGAAGCGAACTTCGACGAAACCCATTCGGCGGCGCCGTCCGCGAGTTCGGCAATCCTTCTTCGCTTCGGCATCCTGCGAGATCCGGCGAACGGAGCGATGGATTCGCCGCTGCGGAGAAGACGTCCGGCCTCCCCCGGCAGAGACGGCGCGCTCGACGGTCGCCCGGCCGACTCTCCGATGCCGCCAAGCCGTTCGCGGTCGAGCAGCGGGTATTCGTACAGACGTCCTTCGTACACGGTCTCCAAAGCGCCGTGCGTTCTGAAATGATCGGGCGATACGAGCGCCGAGGGCCGCTCCCAGAGGCGAACCCCCCGCTTGACGCAGCGCTTCCGCGACGAATTCCGAACAAAAATACGCATCGTCCGCGCCCATCTCCCGGTCAAGCAGCACCCCCAACAGTCCGATCAGATTGTAGCTGTACCGTTCCGGTTGGCGTTTGAACGCGTCCACGACGCGGCGAACGCGCTCGAACGCGGGTTCCGACACGCGCAGTCGCAGCAGCGCGCACCGCGTGTTCGGGAAATGCCTGAACGTGCCCGCATAGACGTCCTCCTCGACGAATCCTCCCGCAAAAGGATTGGTCGGTTTCTTTCTTCCGAAGCTGTATATTTCGCTTAGATCCGCGCCGAAAACGAGCGAAGCATGATTGTAAGGCGCAGCCGTGAACCGTTTGATCATCGTGGTGAACATCGTCCCCGTATCGGTCAACAAAATATAGAGGCTCTTCTCCCGATGTCTCTCGCGCATGCCCTCGATCATTTTCGCCCGCTCCCCGCCATTGATTCTCTATGGCTTTAGCTTATCAAAGCGCCGACGCGCCGAAATCTGGCGCAGGTGCGGTTTGCGGGACAGACTTTGGTCTTGGAACAAACTGGACTTTGGAGAAAAGTCCTGCTGCGCAAGCGCATAAAAAAAACGCAACCGTTAATCGGCTGCGGGGCGATGCGCGAAAAGAAAAACGATTTAGAATACGAAGTCTTCGTCGCGGAGCTGTTGCACGTTCGTCGTGCGAACGTAGCCGTTGCCCTTTTTTGGAGAAAAAGTCGTGCTGCTTGGTCCGCGTGCTGAGGCCGTTCTGGACGATCGGATTGATGTCCTCGTCTTCGAACAACGGCTCGAGGCCCATGTTCATCATCGCCTTATTCGCGTTGTAACGGAGGAAAGCTTTGACTTCGCCCGTTAGACCGAGCGTGCCGTACAGGCTCTCGGTGTACCGCTCCTCGTTGTCGTGCAAATAACGGAGCAGTCCCTTCAGCGTCTCGTAGGCGGCCGTCTGCTCGTCCTCATCCAGCTTCGCGTAGATCTCTTGCGCCAGCAGACCGACATAGACGCCGTGGATGCTCTCGTCGCGCAGGATCAGGTCGATGATCTCACCGCTGCTCGTCATCTTGCCTTGTCCGGCCAAATAAAGCGGGTAAAAGAAGCCGCTGTAGAACAAGTAGCTCTCGAGCAGCACCGAGGCGCCCATCGCGAGGTACAAATCCTTCGGCGTGTTGATGTTGTTGTAATATTGGGCGATCGTCTCCGCCTTCGTCTGCAGATGCGGGTTGCGTTCGACCCAAGCGAACACCTGGTCGATCTCTTCGGTCGTGGCCAGCGTCGTGAAGATGCTGGAGTAGGACTTCGCGTGAATCTGCTCCATCATCGCCATGAAGCCGAGCACGGCTTTGCGCTGCAGCCCTTCGACATGCTCCAGAATCTTCGGCATGCCGACGCCGCCCTGCACGGTGTCGAGCAGCGTGAGCCCGCCCAGCACCTTTTTGTACAGCTCGCGCTCGTCGTCGTTCAATTCCATCCACGACATTTTGTCGTCGGACAGCGGGATCTCCTCGTCCGTCCAGAATTGCATGATGTTCTGGTTCCAGAACATCGCGGAGAAGTCGTCGTCGGGACGGTTCCAGTTGACCGCCTTGTGCGTTGCCATAGCTCTAATCTCCTTCACGTTCGCCTGTCCGTCTTAGACGGCGCAGGCGATGCATTCTTCGACGGACAGACGGTTCGTCCGCGTATAGTAGAGGGACTTCAATCCCAGCTTGTCTGCGTAAATGTAGTAGCGGGCCAGCTCGCGCGTCGTCACGTTGCTGTTGACGTGAAGTACGGTGGAGATGCCTTGGTCCACGTGCGCCTGAATCTCGGCGATCAGGTCGAGCACCTTGAACTGGTCCATCTGATAGGCCGACTTGTAATAGAAGAAGTTGTCCTGACGCATGAACGGCATCGGATAATACGTCGTCGAATTCGCGTATGTGCGCGTCTCGATCTGCTCGACGATCGGCATGACGCTCGAGGTCGCGTTCTGAACGTACGAGATGCTCTGCGTCGGCGCGATCGCGAGACGGTACGCGTGGTACAGACCGTGCTGCATGACGTCGGCCTTCAGCCGCGCCCAATCCTGCTGCGTCGGGATCGCGATGCCGTCGAACAATTCCTTGACCTTATCCGTGCGCGGCGTATAGTCGGTATCCAGGTAACGGTCGAAGTACGTGCCTTTGGCATACTCGGACTTCTCGAAGCCGTCGAACGCGATGCCCGATTTTCTTGCGATATCCATGCTCTTTTCGATCGAATGGAAGTTGATGCTCATGAAAAACGTGCGGGCGAAATCCTTCGCTTCTTCGCTCTCGTAAGCGATCTTGTTTTTCGCGAGATAGCCGTGCAGGTTCATCGCGCCGAGGCCGATCGAATGCAGCTCGCGGTTCGCCTTGGCGACGCCCGGCGCGTTGGCGACGGTCGTCATGTCGCTCACGGCGGTCAGGGCCATGACGCCCTCGTGAACCGATTCCTTGATTTTCTTGTGCTCCATGACGTTCGCGATGTTCAGCGAAGCCAGGTTGCAGCTGATGTCGCGGCGGATGACGTCGGGACGGCCGTAGTCGCCGATCTCGCTCGTCTCCTGCAGCTGGAAGATCTCCGTGCACAGGTTGGACATCTTGATCGAACCGATATCCTTCAGCGCGTGGTTTTTGTTCGCGTTGGAGCGGTTCATGATGTACGGGTAGCCGGATTCGAGCTGCGTCGTCGCGATCTTGACGAGCATGTCGCGGGCGGTCATGATCGCCTTCTTCTTAACGCGGTCGTCGGCAAGCAGCGTGTCGTACATCTCGTCGAGGTCCATGTCGTCAAGATGCGTGCCGTATGCCTTGAACACCGTAAAAGGCGCGAATACGTGCAGCGGCTTGTTCTCCTCGGCCAGCTTGTAGAACTTCGATGGAACGATCAGGCCGATCGACAGCGTCTTAAGGCGCGTCTTTTCGTCCGCGTTGATCTTCTTGCTGTCGAGGAACTCCATGACGTCCCAGCCGAAAATGTTGTAGTAGCCGGCGCCTGAGCCTTTGCGCTGCCCCATCTGGTCGGCGTAGGAGAACGCGTCCTCCATCAGCTTGAGCACCGGCATGATGCCCTTTGCGGCGCCCTCGACGCCTTTGATGCTCTCGCCGCGGCCGCGCAGCTTGGACAGGTTGACGGCGACGCCGCCGCCGATCTTGGACAGCTGCATGCAGGTCCCGAGCACATGGTTGATCGAATTGAGCGCGTCGTCCATCTCCAGCAGGAAGCAGGATACCATCTCGCCGCGGCGGCTCTTGCCCGCGTTCAGGAAGGTCGGCGTCGCGGGCTGCACGCGCTGTTCCATCATCGCCTGCGCCAGCAGGTGCGCCGCATTGACGTCTCCGCGCCCCAGATGCAGCGCCACGATCGCGACGCGGTCCGGGTAGTGCTCCAGATAGATGCTGCGGTCGTTGCTCTTCACCGCGTAATCGGTATAGAACTTCGAAGCCGCCATATAGGAAGGGAACTTAAAGTCGTAGCCGTGCGCGACCCGGTACACCTCTTCGACTTCATGCTCCTTGTATTTCGCGAATACGTCCTCGTAATAGTCGTTCTCGATCATATACTTAACCTTGGACAGATGCCCGGTGAACGACAGGCTGCGCTGCTTCACTTCTTCCATGAACGCCTCGACGGCCTCAAGATCCTTGTCCAGTTGAAAAAATCCGTCAGCGTCGCGCTGCATGAGCAGGTTGTTCAATTCAATATGCCGCAACTGCGCTCACCTCCCGCTTGAAATTGTCGACGTCGCGCTGCGTGCCCGACAGTTCGAACTTGTAAAGCACCGGCACCCCGTACCGCTCGGAGATCGTGTCCGCGCTCTTCGCGAATCCGTCGCCCCAATTGCGGTTGCCGCTGGCCGATACGCCGATCATCTTGCTTGCGTTGCGCTCCAGGAAGGAGACCACGTTGTCCGGCACCTGCCCGAATCCGGTCGTATAGGTCACGAGGACGAACGGCTCGTCCAACGTCTCGGTTCCGTCGATCGGCACCGCCGGCAGATTCAGCTTGTTAATGAACCTCCGAACGTTCCCCGTCTTCGATGCGTATGCGATCAGCATGGCGAAACCCTCCTGAAAGTTTGAAAATATGTAATAAATTAGAAGAATCGGCACGCAGAAATCCGCTGCTCGGGCACCACGAAAAAGCTTTCGCTTATGCTGCGGCGCAGCCCTCGAAAACTTGCCGAATATCCTGTTGTTCGAACCCTCCGGCACCGACTGGCCGGGTCAACCTATCGCCTTTTCCGCTACGGATTATTAACCAACCGCCACGGAGTTCAAACCGATATGTTGAGGACATTTATAAATCTATATCAATATATTGTGGCTGTCAATCCATGGAGTGGCCTAAAATTTATAAGTTGCAGGCAGGAATTCGCAAAACCCGCGTCCCGCAAGGGCTGCGGCGATTGCGATCGATTCGCAAAAAAAACGGCAGGCCGACGATGGATGGCGTCGGCCCGCTCCTACTACATATAGGGGAAGTTCTTGTCCGATTTGTCAAGGGATTGTTTTCGGAATTTTTCGCCGTCAATTGCGCATCCGCTGCCTGAACTCTTTTGGCGAATGCTGGTTGTGCCGCTTGAACAATTTGTAGAACTGCGCCATGTTCCAGATGCCCACCTCGAAGCTGACCTCCATGATGCTCAGATCGGTCGTGAGCAGCAATCGCTCCGCTTTTTTTGATCCGGTTGTAGTTGACGTAATCCACGAACGGAATGCCCATCGTCCGTTTGAACGTTTTGATGAAGTGATGGTAGCTCATGCCCAGCAGGCGGCGTACGTCGTCCACCGCGATCTTTTCTCCGAGCCGGGTCTCTACGTAATCGAGCACGGGCCTCATCCGCGCGATGCCGGCTTCTTCGGTGCCTCGCAGCACGCCGCGGTCGTCGCCCCGGAGCAGCAGCAGGAGCAGGCGCTTGATCGAAGCGCTGACGGCGATCTCGTAGCCCGGTTTCCCGCCGTACGTCTCGCCGTAGATCTCCGCGATCAGCGCATGGGCCTCCGTTTTGGCGGCCGGATTGCCTTCGAATATGTAATTGAGGTCATCTAGCGGACCGGTCAGCTCCGAAAAGTGATGGAGGTACGGCAGGATGCTCTGGTCGAAATGGCGCACGAGATCCACCTGGAATACGATATATCGGACAGCCTCGCCGATCGCGCTCCAGGTCCGGTGCGGCCGGGAGGAACCGATCACCATCACGTCCCCCGGTCCGAGCATCGTCAGCGACGTCATCGTCTGCACCTCGAGACCGCCCTCGAGGATCGCCAGAAACTCCACTTCTTTATGATAGTGCCAGGGCCAGGCGTCGGTAGGTCTGCGAACCCGCTCTACGCCTTGAAGCTCCCATACTTTGAGGAACAGCAGCGGATTTTGGTATACGACTTTTTCATTCACCGCATCGGCGTGGGTGTCGACGGCGTTCGGCATTTTCTATCGTTCACCTCGTAGATAGCTTCATCAAGCAGTATAACACTTTTGAATACAAATGAATTAAGATCAGACATATTCCGGCAAGCTCCGATTGACTATACTGAAAACAAGAAAGCATATACATGAATACGAGGATCGGGAGGCAGCATCTAAATGGCACAGCGCATCAGAGTCACGGTTTGGAACGAGAACCGCCACGAAAAAACGAACGAAAAGGTACGCGAGGTATATCCGGAGGGCATTCACGCCGCGATCGGGCAAGGGCTCGGCACGGATGCGTTCGAGGTACGCTACGCAACGCTCGACGACGACGAGGAGCACGGCCTGTCCGAGCAAGTGCTGAGCGAGACGGACGTCCTCTTCTGGTGGGGACATATGGCGCACGGCGACGTCAAGGACGAGATCGTCGAGCGCGTGCACGGGCGCGTGCTGCGCGGCATGGGACTCATCGTGCTTCACTCGGGTCACTTCTCCAAGATCTTCAAAAGGCTGATGGGCACGTCCTGCGATCTCAAATGGCGCGAAGCCGACGAAAAGGAACGGATCTGGGTCGTGGCGCCCAACCATCCGATCGCCGAAGGCATCGGCGAGTATATCGACATCGAAGCCGAGGAAATGTACGGCGAGCACTTCGACATTCCGGCGCCGGACGAGCTGATCATGGTGAGCTGGTTCGAGGGCGGCGAAGTGTTCCGCAGCGGCTGCACGTTCCATCGGGGCCAGGGCAAGATCTTCTACTTCCGCCCGGGGCACGAGACGTATCCGACCTACTACAACGAACAGGTGCGCCGCGTGCTCGGCAATGCCGCCAAGTGGGCAGCGCCTTCGACGCGCGAATATCCGAAGTACGGCAACCACAAACCGCTCGAAGCGATCAAGCCCAAGTCCTGATCTATGCGCTTAAAAGACAGTCCCGCCGGTTCGCGCCGGCCGGGCTGTTTTTTTACTGCTGTTTTTACAGCTGTTGTTTATCGGAAGACTTGGTCCCGGGCGTCCCTTCACTGCCGGGGGCAACTACGGTAGAATAGAACGATGCCTCCGTGACGGGACATGAACGATATGGGACGAAATGGAGATGAGAAGAATGACGGAATTGACGGGTCATCCGGGGAAAACGAGATCTCCCTCCGAAGCCCGCATCCTTGTTATGACCGCCGTAGAAGCCGAACGGGACGCGGTGCTCCGCGGCCTGGACGGCGACGGCCGCTTCGAGGTGCGGCTGTGCGGCGTCGGACCGGCGAGCGCCGCCGCCCGTACGGCCGTCGCGCTGGGAAGCGGCGACCCCTGGACGCTCGTCGTGAGCGCCGGCATCGCGGGCGGGTATCCCGAGGTGGCGCCCGTAGGCACGCTCGCGGTCGGCACCGACGCCGTCGCCGCCGACCTTGGCGTCGAGACCGCGGAGGGCTTCGCTTCGGTCGAAGAGCTCGGCTTCGGCGCCTCGAAGCTGGCGGCCGACGCCAAGCTCGCCGAAGAACTGCTGCAGGCGCTCAATCGGGCCGGCCTGGTCGCCGCCTCGGGCCCGATCGTGACGGCGTCGACTGCGACCGGCACGGCAGCGACGGCGGCCGTTCGCTCCGCGCGCGTGCCCGGCGCCGTGGCCGAGGGCATGGAGGGCTACGGCGTTGCGATCGCGGCTACTTACGCGGACAAGCCGTTTATCGAATTGCGGGCGATCTCGAACGCGGTGGGTCCGCGGGATCGCGACGCCTGGCGCATCGGCGACGCGCTGACTGCGCTGTCCGCCGCGTTCGCTATTTTGAAGGAGGTCGAACTGAATTGAATATCGCGTATTCTCCTTGTCCGAACGATACGTTTGTGTTCCATGCATGGTCGGCGGGTCTTATCCCCGGCGCGCCCAGCCTGAACGTGACGTACGCCGACATCGACATCACCAACGGCTTGTCCGAAGGCACGGAAGGCCCCGAGGTGATGAAAATCTCCTATGCGGCGCTGCCGTGGACGCATCCGGATTACGCGCTTGTGCCTTGCGGAGGCGCGCTCGGCCGCGGCTGCGGACCGCTCGTGCTCACGGCCGGCGGCGCTGCGGACGGACAACCCGATCCCGCCCTGCTGTCGGGCAAGACGGTAGCCGTTCCGAGCGAGCGCTCGACCGCCTATCTGCTGTTCCGCTTGTGGGCGTCCCGGAACGTCCCGGGGGGCGTCGGACGCATCCTGGTCATGCCTTTTCACCAGATCATGCCCGCGGTGCAGCGCGGCGAGATCGACGCGGGCCTCGTCATCCACGAAGCCCGCTTCACCTACAAGCAGTACGGCCTTGCGATGCTGCAGGATCTGGGCAGCTGGTGGGAGCGCGATACGGGCCTGCCGATCCCGCTCGGCGCCATCGTCGCGAAGCGTTCGCTCGACCTGGAGGCGGTGGCCGGGTGGATTCGGGCTTCCGTCGACTATGCATGGGCGAATCCCGATGCTTCGCGCGAATATGTGATGTCGCACGCGCAGGAGCTGTCGCCCGAAGTGGCCAAGTCGCATATCGACTTGTACGTGAACGGCTTCACCCGCGATCTGGGCAGGGACGGCTTCGCGGCCGTCGACGCGCTGCTCGGGCGCGCCGCCGCGGAAGGCCTCGTGCCCGAATCGCGCGTGGCGGCGCTTCGTCTGCGTTAGCCCGCTTCGTCTGCACAGCGGCGCTTCGTCTGCGCAGATGCCGAACGCTCGCCAACCATTTCGCACGCCAAACGGCCGCGCACGTCCTTTATGGACGTTTGCGGCCGTTTTTTTTGTGCGGAACGGCGATTCACATGGCCGTCTGGCGTGTATGTACTAAACAGCTAAACAGGCTGCGATGCGCAGCAACTGGAGGTTATGCGAGTGGCGTCAAGCAGGTCTCAAGTTCCCTTCGAGGCGGTCAAATCGGCGGTCGCAGGTTCTGCTACGTATGCGTCGGGGGGCCGGTTCGGGCCGCGCAGGCAGCGCGATTTTGAGCTGTTGCTGCTGGACGCGGGCGAGATGCGCGTCACGATCGACGGCGCGCCTCAGCAGGTCAAAGCCGGACAAGCCATCTTGTTGAAGCCGGGACACGTAGAGTCCTTCGATATAACAGGCAACGACGTGACGCGGCACAATTGGGTCGCCGTGCAGATCGACAAGCGTTCGCTCCCTGGCGGAGATGCGGGCGAACCGCCCGACGTATGGCCCGTGTCGCCTGAAATGAATAAACTCGTCGAACTCATCCTCACCGTGCAGAACGAACTGCCGAGCGACGGGGCGATCATGCGAAGCCTCGGCGCAGCCGTGCTCCGGCTCCAGCCCGAGGCGGACGGCGCGGCGGCGGAGGGCATCGAAACTTCGCCCGCCTCGCCCGCCGTGGAACGGGCTTTGGCCTGGATCCGGTCGCACTATGGCGGCGAGATCAAGCTGAGCGACCTGGCCTGGGAAGCCGGGGTGACGCCCGAGCATCTCGTGCGGCTTTTCAACAAATACGAGCATGAGACGCCGATCCATTATGTGTGGCGGTACCGGACCGAGCGGGCCGTCGAGCTGCTCGAGCATACGGGACTGCCGGCCGCGGAGATCGCGCGCCAGTGCGGGTTCAAGACGCCCCATCATTTCTCGCGCACGCTCAAGCAGATCACGGGACGCACCCCGTCGGAGATCCGCAGGGCCAGCTGGAACGGCGAAGAGCTCTAGCCTTCGCCCGCTTCCGCATGGCCGGCCTCGGCGCTGCCTGAAGCCCGGACTCCGAAGAGCGCTTTGGCGATCCGGTCAAGACCTTCCTCCAGAATCTCGCGCCGGGTCGCCAGATTGATGCGGATGCGTCCTTCTCCCTCGCTGACGAACGCACCGCCCCCCGCTCACGGCGACGCGCGCTTCGTCCACCAGCAGACGGCCCAGCTCGGCCTGGCTCAGACCGAACGGACGCAGATCGACCCACAGCAGATATGTCGCTTCCGGCACGTAGACGAACGCTTCGGGCAATCGTGCGGCGAAAAACGCGGCCGCGAACGACGCATTTTCGCGCAAGTACGCCAGGCATGCCTCCAGCCATTCTTCCCCTTCCCGGTAAGCCGCTTCGGCGCCGGCGATCGACAACGGATTCGGACTCCGGTAACCGAGCGCTTGATCCAGCCCTTTCCGAAGCGTCTCGTCGGTCGCCACGGCGAACGACGTATGCAGTCCCGCCAGATTAAACGTCTTGCTCGGCGCGATGAACGTCACGGTACGCTCCGCCATCCCGGGCAGCGACGCGATCGGCTTGTGGACGCCCGCCAGAATCAGGTCCGCATGAATCTCGTCGGACGCGACCGTTACGCCGTAGGCGCCGCATAGCTCCGCGAGCCGGTTCAGCTCCTCCTCCTCCCACACGCGTCCGGTCGGATTGTGCGGGCTGCACAGAAGCAGCAAGCTTCGCTCCCGTCAGCCGCAGCTTGGCCTCCAGGTCCTCGAAATCCATCGTATACCTGCCTTGCTCGATTTTTAACGGATTCAGCACCAACTCCCGCCCCTGGCCGGTCACCGCCTCGCCGAAAGGCCCGTATACCGGCGGCTGCACCACGACGCTGTCGCCCGGCTGCGAAAAAGCATGTACCGACGCCTTGAGAAGCGTCACGACGCCCGGCGCGAACAGCAGGTCGCTCGTGGCGACCTTCCATGCGAATCTCCGGTCCAGCCAGCCCGCCACCGCCTCGAACAACGAAGCCGGCAGTTCGGTATAGGTGAACAACCCTTCGTCCACGCGGCGCCTTAGCGCGTCCACGACGGGCGCGGGCGCCTCGAAGTCCATGTCGGCGACCCAGAGCGGCAGCAGATTTTCTCCCTTGAATAGGCGATCCGCTCCGGACCATTTGAACGAATCCGGGCGCCGAAGCTCCACTTTTTTGTCAAACCGGTTCATAGCATCCCCTCCTGTTCGTCTTGCCGGCCGCGGGCGGGCTTGCCCAGCCTGAACGATTGACCGGCGACCGCGAGAAATGTCAGGCGGCCGTCCTTCTGCTCGAACGGCACGGCTAGGCCCGCTCCGTCCTCGAACGCGGCCGATTCGCTCCCCGGCAGCCTTACCGCGCAGTAGCCGTCCCGGTCGGCCGCGATGCGGACCTCCGTCCAATCGCCGTCACGCCAATCGATATCGACGCGATAGCCGCCCCGCGCGCGCAAGCCGCGCACGCTGCCGTCCGGCCACGCCGCGGGCAGCGCCGGAAGAATCCGAAGCTCGCGCGCATGGCTCTGCAGCAGCATCTCGGCGATGCCCGCCGCTCCGCCGAAGTTGCCGTCGATCTGAAAGGGCGGATGCGCGTCCAGCAGGTTCGGATACGTGGACTTCGCCAGCAGCTGCGCGACGTAGCGGTGCGCTTCTTCGCCGCTGCCGAGCCTTGCCCACAAATTGACGAGCCAGGCGCAGCTCCAGCCGGTATGTCCGCTGCCCGCCGCCAGACGGAGCTCAAGGCTGCGGCGAACCGCCGCTGCCAGCTCGGGCGTGCCGATGCGGTCGATCTGCTCGGCCGGATACATGCCGTACAGATGGGAGAAGTGCCGATGGCCCGGCGACTCCTCCTCGAACTCCTCCGACCATTCCAGCAGTTGCCCCTTGCTGCCGATCCGGAACGGCTCGATCCGGTCCAGCGCGTCCTGCAGCTCGGGCCGCCACGCTTCGTCCAGGCCCAGCTCCGCGCCGGCGTCGATCACGCTTTGCAGAAGTTCGGACAGAATGGATAGATCCATCGTCGTGCCCGCGGAGAGGGCGCATTCTCGGCCCTGTTCGTCGAGGAACAAATTTTCGGGCGTCGAGGCGGGCGAGGTGACGAGCTTCCCCGAACCGTCCGGCACGAGCCAATCGAGCGCGAAGCGCGCCGCCTCCTTCATGATCGGATAGAACCGCTCCGCCAGCGCTGCGCGATCGCCGCCGTACAAGTACCGCTCCCATAGATGCCTGCAAAGCCAGGCCGCGCTCATCGGCCAGAGCGACCAGCTGGCGGAGCCTTCCACCGGATTCGCCCTGCGCCAGATGTCCGTATTGTGATGCGACGTCCAGCCCCGCGCCCCATAATGAATTCGCGCGGTCTCCTTGCCTTTTACGCTTAGCTCGCCGATCAAGTCGTACAGCGGCTCGGCCAATTCGTGCAGATCGAGCGCCTCGGCCGGCCAATAATTCATCTGCGTGTTGATATTGATCGTATAATTGCTACGCCACGGCGGCGTCAGATGGTGGTTCCAGATGCCCTGAAGGTTGGCGGCCTGCGTGCCGGGCCGCGAGCTTGCGATGAGCAAATATTTCGCGTAATGAAAGTAGAGCTCGACCAGCCGGGTGTCCGCGCCGCCAACGCTTAAACGCGCGAGGCGCTCGTCCGTCGGCAGCGCGGCCTGCTCGTCCTCGCCTGCGGCGCACAGCCGAAGATCGGTTCGGTCGAAAAAAGCGCGGTACGAATCCGCATGCCTTTCGATCAGCGCATCGTACGGCATCGGCGAGACGTCCGCCAGCTGCTGCATACATCGTGCGACGGGGTCCGGTCCCGCGGCGGGATCGCTGTCGTACCCGGCGAAGCTCGTGGCCGCCGTCAGCAGCAGCGTCGCCCGCGACGCGCCGGATACGCGGAGGCGGCCGTCATCCCCCCGTCTCGGCCCGACCGTCCGTATCCACGACGCGAATGGCGACGGCGAACGAGGTTCCCCGACCCGGCGCATAGACGATCTCCGGAGCGATGGATACGGGCGCGCGGCCGCTCAGCGCCAGGCTGCCTCCCTCCATCTGCGACGTCTCGGAAGGGTGCGGGGTCTCTAGCGATGCCGTGAAGCCGAGCGCGCCCGGCCTGCTGGCCGTCAGCCGCACGACCAGCGCCTTCTCGGTCGCGGAGACGAACGTTTCCCGCGAGAAGGCGACGCCGTCCTCATCGTAAGACACCGTGTGCAAAGCTTGCGAGAGATCCAGCTGCCGCACGTATCCGGAAGGCGCTTCGGGCAGCAGCGCATCCACGTCGATTAGCAGATTGCCCAGGGGCTGATAAGCTTCCGTATCGACGCTCAGCATATTCGCTTCGGCAAGCTGCTGCGCTTCCCAATACTTTCCTTCGGCGATCAATTCACGGCAACGCGCCAGATGCGGCAGCGCGCCGTGGTTGTTCGTGTCCGCCGGCTCGCCCGACCAGAGCGTGTCTTCGTTCAGCATCAGCCGCTCGCGCCGCGGGTCCCCGAACACCATCGCGCCGATGCGCCCGTTGCCGATCGGCAGCGCTTCGTTCCAATCCAACGCGGGCCGCTTGTACCAAAGCGTCCGCGCTCCGTCTTTATTCATGCGTAACATTCGTTTTCCCTCTTTTCGATTGCAGCCTGTTCCGGCAACCTGCCGGACGAATACCTCCATGCTATCAGAAGGGATCGGGAATGTGAACGCCTATTTGGATACGCTGCGGTATAATGGAAGGATAGATCGGAGGGTTGTGCGTGTACTTAAGCATATTGGACCAGGCGCCGCTCGTCGCCGGCCAGAGCCCTGGCGACGCGCTGCGGTGCTCGGCGGCGCTCGCGCAAGCCGGCGAACGCCTCGGCTATTCGCGCTACTGGCTTGCCGAGCATCACGGACTCGGCGGGCTCGCTTGCTCGACGCCCGAAGTCATGCTCGGCATGATCGGCGCCGTCACCTCGCGCATTCGGATCGGGGCAGGCGCCGTCCTGCTGCCGTATTACAAGCCTTATAAGGTCGCGGAGACGTTCCGTCTCCTGGCTGCATTATTCCCGGGACGGATCGATCTCGGCGTCGCCAGATCTCCCGGCGGTCCCGCGGAGATGTCGATGGCGCTGTCGGACAACTACCTCGAGCGCGCGCTGCGGATGCCGGACGACTTCGCGGCGCTCGTCGGCTACCTGAACGGCGAAAAACCCGGTACGCCGGGAACGGGTCGCGGGGATTACGATCGCGCGGCGATCGCAGCCGAAACAGACCGTCCGCCGACGGGCAGCGCCTGCGTCGGGCCCGTGCCATGGGTGCTCGGCACGAGCGTCAAAAGCGCGCGCCTGGCGGCCGCGCACGGCACTGGCTATGCTTACGGCTATTTTATGAATCGCGAAAACGCGCGCGAAGCGATCGCCGCCTATCGCGACGGCTTCGACGGGTCGCGCGGAGATCGCCCTTACGTGGTGCTGGCCGTGTCGGTCGTATGCGCAAAGACGCGGGAACGGGCCGAAGCGATCGCCTGCGGGGTGAAGGCTTGGCGCTTGCTGGCCGGTCAGGGCCGTGGGGACACGGGCATTCCCGGTCCGGCCGAAGCTGCGCGCCTGCTCGGCGAGTCGGGCAAGGCGGCGGTGGACGATCCCGACGCCGCGCATGCCATGATCGTCGGCGGGCCCGAGCAGGTTCGCGACCGGCTGCGCGCCCTGCGCGAGACGTACGGCGCGGACGAGCTCATGATCGTTTCTTACGCGCACGACTTCGCCGACCGCGTTCGCTCTTACGAGCTCATCATGGAAGCCTGCGCGGAAGGCTAACGCGCTCGTTCGGTCAGCCGCTCCGTCAACCAGGGCCATAGCGCCGCGAGCGTCTCTTCCATGTTCGTTCGGCCCTCCTCCGAAAGGTAGGGGGGAACGGTCGCGAAAATAATCGGCATGTCCGCCGGCGATCCGGACGGCGGCGCGGGCGCCCGGCGCATGAAGATCGCCCCGCCAGCCCGGCAGCAGCCTGCCTGCGTTCCTGCCCCAACCGCCGAAGGATCCGATCCGGCAGATCGGATCCGCCGTCTTGCTCGCGGCAGGCATGCCCGTCCGTGCCGATGCAGGCGTCTTCGAACGGTTCGCCGCGCCGCGCGACTCCAGCGTCCGCTCCGACTGTACGTACAGCACCGCGTCCCGCAGCGGTCCGGGGATGCGGCACTTCGGCGAACCGATCATGACGACAGGGCTCGGCAGTCCCCCCTTCGCGCGCAAGCAGCAGCCCGGACGCATGCACGGCAGCCACTCCGCCGGCGCTGTGGCCGACGAATACCGCAATCTCCTTTCGTCGATCGGACGTGCGCTCCCCGTTCGCAGCTAACGCATGATCCGTTTGTACCGCACCCGTTTCCGCTTCCGCTTTTTCGCGGCGCCGCCCGGAATCCGATCCGCCCATGTCTCCTTCCGGTTCGGACCGGTCCCGATCCAGCGCTACCAACGTGCGGCCTCCGCCGATGGAACGCCCGTATCTGCGATACGGAAGCATGATGTCGAAGCGGGCTTCCCGAATTTGCGGCAGCAGCCGTCTGTGCCAGTCGCCGTAAGGAAAGAGCACGCGGCTTCGTACCTCGCATCCGAGCGCGGACAAACGCGCGGCGAGCGTCCCGTTCAATCCGTCGAGGAAGCGTGGAGCGCTTCGCACGCCGTTGAGTACATACAATCGCAGCAGCAAGCCATCGCTTTCGATGCCGTGCATCGTTTCTCTTGCCTCAATCATCCTGCTCCTCCCCGTGCGCCGCCGCATACCGCTCGGCCTGCGCGATCCGCGCCATGTCGCTCGGATGCGTCGATCGCAGCCACTTGACCAACAGCGGCGGATTCACGTCGCTCAGCGCGGCGACCGCCAGCTTTTGATGCATCGTCACCGCGCCGTCGGCCGTTCCTAGCAGGTCGAGCGCGTACCGGTCCGCGGCGGCCTCGGCTTGTCTGGACACCGCGTTCGAGATCGGCAGCGCCGCGAAATTCAGCGCGGACAGCAGCAGCAGGATGAGCGGCAGCGCGTTCATGTCCGTGGCGCGGTGAATCCCCCACGCTTTGCCCTTCGTCCGGACGACGACATTGTAGATGCGGCCGCCGATCCAGAGCAGGGCGAATGAACTGCCTATCGCGCCGACCGCGCTCCATTCCAGGTGATGCTTGACGTAGTGGCCCATCTCGTGCGCCATAATCTGCATGATCTCCGGACGATCCAGCTTGGCGATCGCCGTGTCCCACAGCACGATGCGAAGCGAGCCGCCGATGCCGGATACGTAGGCGTTGATCGCGTTCGTCTTGCCGGACATATGCACTTCGTACACCCGATCCGCGGGAATATCGGCCTTGCCCGCCAGATCCAGAATAGCGGCCTCGAGCGCGGGATCGGACAATTCCGCGAACTTGTCGTAGAGCGGGTCGATGACCACAGGCTGGACGTACATCATGAACAGCGTAAACGGCACGGACAGAAGCCATAGACGAAGCCACCACCGTCCGCCGCGTGACATGACCCATCGGGCTGCGGCGTACACGAACGCCACCGTAACGTATCCGATCATGAAGTCGATTCCCCGGTCCTCCAGCCAGCCCCCTGCAGTCTGCGTCGAGATGCCGTAGCTGCGCGATACCGAGTAGCCGGCAATCTTCAGCGGCAAATAAAGCAATGTGGACGCCGCATAGACGAGCATTACGTAAAAAGGCAGGCGCAGAAAAGCCGGCAGCTTGCTTTTGTCGATCCGCGCCTTCCAGGCGCGCGACCAGCCCCCGGTCAGCAGGAACAGATAGATCGCCCATTGCCAAGGCCAGCTGAAGAAAAAAAGGCCGTTTCGGATGGCGTTCAGCGTCGCGCTCTCGCGGAGCTGATCGGCCGAATAAAAAAGAGAAGGGTCGGCAGCGGTGCCTCTGTATGCTTCCGGTACCGCAATCGGCGACGTATACCCAACGTACAGGAGCACGATCGCCGCGCAGCCTGCCAACCACAAGCCGTACGTTCGAAGCTGCGAGCGGGTGGACATGTCGTCTCTCCTTGCCGGTCGTTTTTCTTCATCATAAAAGCTGGCCGTCCCAATTGCAAAAAAAGAACGGAACCCCCTATGATCGTATCAACAACATTCAATCGCCAAATACCGGAGGTTCCGCCGCATGCAGACGCACCCGCTTCAATTCGTCATATTCGGAATATTAATCGTTGTTTTCGGCGTCGCCGACCTCATCTTCTTGAATCCTTACGTCGGCGCCGTTCTCGTGATCGCCGGCATCGCGCTGGCCGTCTACGGCTGGCGGCGGGTAAGGGCCTCCAAGAAATAGCGGCCGCCCCGGGCATGAAATCGATCCGTATAGGCTATAGCATAAGCCGATCTCCGCGATCCACATACACTGACTGAGCAATGAGCATTTAACCTCGGACACGGTGGTGATAGCGATGGGATATCCGGTTGAAGGCGGCGGCTATGGCAGCGGCGCGGCGTTCGCGCTCGTTATGTTCGTTTTGCTCGTCATCATTCTGCGGGTCGGCTTTTTCTAATCGATCCGGCCAACGAAAGAACGGCCTTGAAGGGGAGCCATTCGCCCTTCAAGGCCGTTCGTGCGTCATTCGCAGACGCGCGCGCCACGGCGGTATCAGCCAAGCCAGCCGTTGCGTTCCGCGATCAGCGTCGCTTCGATTCGGTTTTTGGCGTCCAGCTTCTGAATCGCCTCGGACAGATAATTGCGCACCGTGCCGTGCGACAGGAACAGCCGCGACGCGATCTCGCCCGCCCCAAGCCCCGCGCCGGCCAGCTTCAGTACTTCCCGCTCCCTTTCGGTGAGCGGATTTTCGGCTTCCCAAAGCTGCATGGCCAGCTCCGGGCTGACGGCGCGCCCGCCGCCATGGACCGAGCGCAGCGCGGCGCCCAGCTCGTCGATCGGCGAGTCCTTCAGCAGGAAGCCTTTGACGCCGGCCCGCATCGCGCGCTGAAAATAGCCCGATCGCGAAAACGTCGTCAGGATGACGACCTTGCAGCCATGCTTCGCTTCCTTTATCCGTTCCGCGACGTCAAGCCCGGTGAGCTTCGGCATTTCAATATCCATTACGCACAGATCGGGGTCGAGCGTTTCGATCATGCGAAGCGCCTGCTCGCCGTCGGCCGCTTGTCCGACGACCTCGATGTCGTCCTCGAGATCGAGCAGCGCGCTCAGCGCGCCCCGCAGCATCCCTTGATCCTCCGCAACGATCACTCTCACGCGCCATTCGCCTCCTCAACTCCTGTTTTTTCCACGAGCGGCAGCTTAATGACGAGCTGCGATCCCATCCCCGCCTGCGAACGCCATTCGAGCTCTCCCTCGATCAGGCGCAGCCGCTCCCGCATGCCTCTCAGCCCTGAGCCGCCTGTCGTCTCGGCACCGCGACCGGACGCGCAGCCGCGGCCGTCGTCGCTGACCGTCATCGCGATGCCCGCGTCGAATTTGACCCATTCGATGGTGCACGAAGAAGCGCCGCTATGCTTGACCGCATTCGTTATCGCCTCTCGCAGGCACATGGCCATGATGTTGTCGACGAGCGGCGGCAAGCCGGCAAGATGTTGTTCGCCGCTCGCCTGCAGCCGGATGCCCGCGGCCTGCAGCAGCATCGACGCATGCGCGGCCTCCTCCGTCGTCGTTGCCGCATTCATGCCGGATACGAGCTCGCGCAGCTGCTTCAGCGCCGCCCGGCTCGTATGTTGCACGTCACGGATCTCCGACGCAGCGCGTTCCGGACTTTTGGCGATCAGCCGCTCGGCCAGCTCGCTCTTCAGCGTGATCAGAGACAGCGTATGCCCGAGCGTATCGTGGAGATCGCGCGAGATGCGCTGCCGCTCCTCGCTTTTGGAGAGACGGGCGATCTCGTCGTTGGCCAACGACAATTTGTTTTTAAGCTCGTTCGAGCGCCTGGTCATCTGCATGCCGAGCGGCACCGTCAGCATGATCAGCATCGCAGGCAAATATTGAAAGATATCGTTCTCGTTTTCATACAAGCCGTAATAAGCCGCGACCGTTCCAAGCAGCGCCAGCATGGCGCCCATGCCCGCGATTCGTTTCCACTTTTCTTTGAGCGTGCCGACGAGCGGCGACGGATAGAAGGTGAGAAAAACGAAGTTTTCCCCGAACTTCCAACAGAAGACGCCGACCATCGCGAGCAGCAGCAGCGCAGCCGTAAATCGGAAACGCGGCGCCCTGAAGCTGAACAGATAAGTGCCGACGAACAAGCTGAGCAGCAGCAGGCTGGGCAGCATTTGCGCGATCGGCATCTGGAGTATCGTCTCGAGCGGAAATGCCAGATACACGAGCCAAATAAGGGAAAAATAAAGGGTCGGCCCGTTTCGCGCCTGCCCGCTTCGTTGCTTCATGCTACACCGCTTCCTGCTTTTTCATGATATAGGACGATATTATCACGAAAACGAGCGCATAGGCAGCCAATATTCCGAAGCCGGCCCATTCGGGATGCCCGCCCCCCTACGAGATTCCAGGCGCCCTGGCCGACCCGATAAGTCGGGAGCCATTTCGCGATATTTTGCATGATCTGCGGAAACGTAGCGGTCGGCACCCACAAACCTCCCATGACGGACATGCCCAGATATAAAATCATGCTCAGCACCTGAACCGCGTCCGCGTTGCGCATCGAGCCGACGAGCGTAGCGAGCGCCATGAAGGCGAAGCCGCCAAGCCAGATCCACAGCCCGCTCTCCACCCAGACCGCCGCGGACAGATCGATGCCTTTGGATAGGCCTGCGACCGAGAAGACGAGCACGATGATCACCAGGTTGATCAGCGCTTGGGCGACGATCTTGGACAGTACATAGGAGCCCGAAGGCAGCGGCGTAATTCGCAGCAGGCGAATCCACCCTTGCGCCCGTTCTTTGGCGATGCGGGGAGCGAACGAGGTGAGGCTCGCGCCGATGACGCCGTAAGCCGTCATGGACATGAGATAATAAGGGATCCAGTCCGTGCCGTCGACCGTGGCGTCCGCGTTCATCGTGCCGGTGAAGATAAAGAATAAGGCGATCGGCATCATGACCGAGAAAATGACGAACCGCTTGTTTCTGGCCGTGCGCAGCATTTCCGATTTGCATTGCGCCCAGGTGGCGCGCGCCGTCTGATTCATAGGAACAGCTCCTTCAATAATGTTGTAAACGGGACGCTCACTTTATTCAGCCTTGCTCACGAGCGCCTGGAACGCTTCTTCCAGGCCGCCGCTGCCGATCTCGATATCGCGCATATCCGTACGCCTGCCGATCAGCTCGGCGATAAGCCGATCCGTATCCTCGCTCATCAGCTTCACGCGCCTGCCGCTTCGGCTTAGCTCCTTTACGCCCGGAATCGCCCGCAGCTCCTCGTCGCTTGTCCGTTCGCCGGCCGTAAACGAGATGACGCGCCCAGTCGTGCGGGCTTTAATCTCGCTCGGCGAACCGTCCGCGACGATCCGGCCGTCGCTTACGACGACGATCCGGTCCGCGATGCTGTCCGCTTCCTCCAGGTAATGCGTCGTCAGCACGATCGTCTTGCCGCGGTCGGCCATCTTCCGCACCGTGTCCCAGAACAGCTGGCGCGAAGTGACGTCCATGCCGACGGTCGGCTCGTCAAGGAACAGCACCTCCGGATCTCCGGCTAGTGCGAGAGCGAAGCCGAGACGTCGCTGCTGCCCGCCCGAGAGCGCCGTAGCCATCTTCCCCCCGTTCCGCTTCGAGCGCGGAGATCCGGAGCAGATCGGCGAGCGGAAGCGGCTTGTCGTAAAAGCCGCGGAACAGCTCGATCGTCTCGGATACCTTCAGATTGTCGATGACGCTCACTTCCTGCAGCATCGCTCCGATTCTTTTCCGCACGCCAGCCTCCCGGGGATCGCCTCCGAGCAGCCTGACCTTCCCTTCCGTCGGCTGCAGCAAGCCGAGGATCATCGAGACCGTCGTTGTCTTGCCCGCGCCGTTCGGCCCTAGCAAGGCCAGCACGCTGCCTTTGGATACCGTAAGCGACAGTCCGTCTACCGCGCGTTTGCCTTTATATACTTTGCTGACCCGTTCGAGCTCGATGACTGGGTTCATTCTATCTTCCTCCATTCGTCTGACCGCTAGAATCAGTGTATCGTTTGGAAAAACGTTCATGCATTCACAACCGTAATCTTCCCGGCATGACAACTGTCATATGTAATCGGGATCGTTTCGCTTTCCCCAGCCTTCCCTTCCCCCGTCCGAATTAGGTACAATAGGGAAGTCGGACCAGCACGACTCGTCCTCCTATTCTATATGGCAAAGGAAAATGCGAACCCATGATCATCCAACCGAAAACCCGCGGCTTTATCTGCACGACCGCGCATCCGGACGGCTGCGCCATCCAGGTTCAGCGTCAAGTGGAATACGTAAAAGGCAAGCCCGCCGTCAAAGGCCCGCGCAATGCGCTCGTCATCGGCGCTTCGACGGGCTACGGCCTCGCTTCCCGTATCGTCGCCGCCTTCGGCGCCGGCGCGAACACGATCGGCGTCTACTTCGACAAAGCCGCCGAAGGCGCCCGCACGGCCTCTGCCGGCTGGTACAACTCGGCCGCCTTCGAAGAAGCGGCTTCCGAAGCCGGGCTGAAGTAGTTCAGCATCGTCGGCGACGCCTTCTCCGACGAGATCAAGGACAAGACGATCGCCACCATCCGAGATGAGCTGGACCAGGTCGATCTCGTCGTCTACAGCGTCGCATCGCCGCGGCGGACGCATCCGAAGACGGGCGAGACGTTTTCCTCCGTCATCAAGCCGCTGGGCGGCACCTACACGAACAAGACGGTCAACTTCCACACGGGCGAAGTGTCGCTTGCCTCGATCGAGCCCGCCACCGAGGACGAAGTGCGCCAGACGGTCGCCGTCATGGGCGGCGAAGACTGGGAGATGTGGATCGACGCGCTTCGCGATGCGGGCGTGCTGACCGAGGATGCGACGACCGTCGCGTACACGTACATCGGGCCGGAGATCACGCATGCCGTGTACCGCGAAGGCACGATCGGACGCGCCAAGGAAGATCTCGAAGCGACCGGCCTTCGCCTGAACGATCGGCTGTCCGCGACCGGCGGACGCGCTTTCGTCTCGGTGAACAAGGCGTTGGTCACCCAATCGAGCTCCGCCATTCCGGTCGTTCCGCTTTATATTTCCGTTCTGTATAAGGTAATGAAGGAAAAAGGACTTCACGAAGGCTGCATCGAGCAAATGTACAGACTGTTCTCCGAACGGCTGTACGGCGGCGGCGAGACGGCTGTGGACGAGAAAGGCCGCATTCGCATCGACGATTGGGAAATGCGCCCGGAAATACAAGCCGAAGTGGAAAAGCTGTGGGCGGCGCTTTCGACGGAGAACGTGTACGCGCTGTCCGATCTGGAAGGCTACCGCAAGGAATTTTTCCAGCTGTTCGGCTTCGAGACTGGCGCCGTCGATTACGACGCGGATGCCGAGCCTGACGTAGCCATCGCGAATTTGCGCTAGACGAGAGAGGGAGCCCCGCGTTGGGCTCCCTTTATTTTGCGTTATACGATGACGCCGACAAAGGCAAGATCGAAGCGCGTGCCTGCGCAGTCCGGCTTGTTGCCGTGCACGACCTCAAGCTCGACCTCGTGTCTGCCGCTAGACAGACTATCGGCGAGCGTCTCCAGCTTCAGCCATCCGGCCGGTCCGCACCAGTCCGGGCGCTCCCTGGACGATACCTGCCACTCCCCGCCGTCGATCCGATATCGGCATTCGGCCGACAGCTTGCCGAAGTCGAACGCCAAAGCGAGCCCTCTCCCCCTCGAACGAAAAAGCGAGCTTGGCTTCGATCGCCGACGTCGACAGCGCGCGGTCGATCCATTCCAGCGTCACCCATCGCTTGATCGTCCAGGGACCTTCCGTTCGGATCTCCTCGAACGGCACGAATGAGACCTGCTGCCAATGCCCCGGATCCAACGGCTCCGGCAAGCTGGAGACAGCGTTGGCGACGCTGGCCGCGGGCGCTTCACTCGTATGCGCAAGCGCCGACCGCAAATAGCCGATGACGCTCTCGCCATAGCTGAAGCTGCCCCGCTCCGTCGGATGAAGACCGTCCGGGAGCCATTCTTCCCAGCGAAGGAACCCGGCCTTTACTTCATTAAACGCATGCAGCCCCATCCATACCGAACTCAGCGCATAATGCTCCGCCAGCGCCTCGAACTCCTCGATGCTTGGCGGCATTCGCCCTTCCGACATCGGTTCGTACATGTCCTGGCAGTAGGTATAGACCAGCACGACATCGGTCGTCCCGCTCGCAAGCAACTGTCTGAGCAAGCCTTCGCGCGTTTTTTGCCGGCGTTCGGTCGCTACCCCGTTATCGTTCACCGCGAACTCCACGAAAACGAGGTCGCACCCCCGATCGATCAGGTCCCGCTTGGCGCGAAAGCACGCCAGATCGCTCCCCGTCGCTCCGATGCCCGCATTCTCCACGGCAATTCTAGCGTCGGGACAATTGGCGACCAACCAGCGCGAGACCGGCTCCGGCCAATTGTGTGCGCCTCGTCCGTCCGTGATCGATCCGCCGATAAAGCCGACCGTAAGCCCGCCCTCCACCAGTTTCCGCTTCGTATTCGACAATGCTCCGCGAACGCGAACGACTTCTTGTCTGCTTGCTGCTCCCCGCTCCACTTGACCGCTTCCTCTCTTATGTCCTGCTAGACGTTATTTTAACAGCACTTCGCTTAATGGCAACCGGCATTATTGCGTTTTTTACTTCAATTTTGTTTAATCTCTCGAATTTGGGTAATAGAAGATATCCCCTTACGATATGGAGGTCATCACAATGGTACTCGTACTCGGAATCCTAGCAGTCATCGTAGCCATCGTACTTTGGTTGGCCAAGGCAGCGGTCGAATTCGTCTGGTCGTTCGGCGGCATCGGCCTGATCGTCCTGATCATCGGTCTCGTCCTTCTGTCCCGCGGCCGCAGAAACGCATTATAACGACTCACACTACTTAGAAGAAGCCGCCGGCGCATGCGCCGGCGGCCTTTTCGTGTCTTTTTTTGACGCTTGCCGTTTGCGGACTCCAGGTCCGTTATTTCCTTTTCTTTCCCCATTTTCGCGAGTCTCCGGACCCAGTTGCCGCTATTCGCACGGTCGGGGGCGATTTCAAGCGACTTCGGCGCCAATAACGACTTTCCGGTCCGCAACTTACGCAAAACGATGGATATCCGCATAATAACGGCCACTGAGTCCGCTAACCCATCCGAAGCCGCGCGTCCCGCCCATAACGTTCGCAAAACACAAAAGAAAACCACCCTCCGAAGAAGGTGGTTCGCTTTGTCCTGCTATTGGCCTGGCGACGTCCGACTCTCCCAGGACCCTGCGGTCCAAGTACCATTGGCGCTGGAGGGCTTAACGGTCGTGTTCGAGATGGGTACGCGTGGGACCCCTCCGCCATAATCACCAGACCTGTTGTGCAGCGAAGCGCGCAAACGGTGTAGCCTGTTCAGGCTTAACCTCCTGTTTGGCATAAGCCAACCAGCTTGGCAGCTTCACAGAGCTTGCGCCCTGAAAACCGGATGCGAAACGAATTTGCGCTAGAAATGCTCTTGCCTGTGCGGCTTGCCGTTTGTTCCTCGGAAGGAACGGTAGGATAAGCCCTCGACCGATTAGTACTCGTCAGCTACACATGTTGCCATGCTTACACCCCGAGCCTATCAACCTGGTGTTCTTCCAGGGGTCTTACATACTGGGAAATCTCATCTTGAGGCGGGCTTCGCGCTTAGATGCTTTCAGCGCTTATCCCTCCCGCACTTGGCTACCCAGCGATGCTCCTGGCGGAACAACTGGTACACCAGCGGTGCGTCCATCCCGGTCCTCTCGTACTAAGGACAGCCCCTCTCAAATTTCCTACGCCCGCGACAGATAGGGACCGAACTGTCTCACGACGTTCTGAACCCAGCTCGCGTACCGCTTTAATGGGCGAACAGCCCAACCCTTGGGACCTACTTCAGCCCCAGGATGCGATGAGCCGACATCGAGGTGCCAAACCTCCCCCGTCGATGTGGACTCTTGGGGGAGATAAGCCTGTTATCCCCAGGGTAGCTTTTATCCGTTGAGCGATGGCCCTTCCATTCGGTACCACCGGATCACTAAGCCCGACTTTCGTCCCTGCTCGACTTGTAGGTCTCGCAGTCAAGCTCCCTTATGCCTTTGCACTCTTCGAATGATTTCCAACCATTCTGAGGGAACCTTGGGGCGCCTCCGTTACGCTTTAGGAGGCGACCGCCCCAGTCAAACTGTCCGCCTGACACGGTCCCTTCACCGGATTCACGGTGACAGGTTAGAACCTAGATACGATCAGGGTGGTATCCCAACGGCGCCTCCATAGAAGCTTGCGCTCCTACTTCAATGGCTCCCACCTATCCTGTACAGACCGTACCCAAGTTCAATATCAAGCTACAGTAAAGCTCCATGGGGTCTTTCCGTCACGTCGCGGGTAACCTGCATCTTCACAGGTACTAAAATTTCACCGGATCTCTCGTTGAGACAGCGCCCAAGTCGTTACGCCATTCGTGCGGGTCAGAATTTACCTGACAAGGAATTTCGCTACCTTAGGACCGTTATAGTTACGGCCGCCGTTTACTGGGGCTTCGGTTCACAGCTTCGGGTTGCCCCTAACCGCTCCCCTTAACCTTCCAGCACCGGGCAGGCGTCAGCCCGTATACTTCGCCTTACGGCTTCGCACAGACCTGTGTTTTTGCTAAACAGTCGCTTGGGCCTATTCACTGCGGCCCCCTCGGGCTATTCACCCTACCGAGGCACCCCTTCTCCCGAAGTTACGGGGTCATTTTGCCGAGTTCCTTAACGAGAGTTCTTCCGCGCGCCTTAGAATTCTCTTCTCGCCTACCTGTGTCGGTTTGCGGTACGGGCACCTTTTCCTGGCTAGAGGCTTTTCTCGGCAGCGTGAGCACGGAACCTTCGGTACTGTAATTTTCCCCTCCCCCATCACAGCTCAAGGTATTAGTGTGCGGATTTGCCTACACACACCCCTTACTGCTTGGACGAGCTATTCCATCAGCTCGCGTTCTTGCCCTCCTGCGTCCCCCCATCGCTCGTAACGGATTACGGTGGTACAGGAATTTCAACCTGTTGTCCTTCGACTACGCCTTTCGGCCTCGCCTTAGGTCCCGACTTACCCTGAGCGGACGAACCTTCCTCAGGAACCCTTAGGCTTTCGGCGGACAGGATTCTCACCTGTCTTTTCGTTACTCATACCGGCATTCTCACTTGAATGCAGTCCACCGGTCCTCTCGGTCCGACTTCTACCCGCATTCAACGCTCCCCTACCCAAGTCGTAGTCTCTCCCCCCCCCCGCGGGGGGGTTGTTTGCCGGCGCCGTTTTGGTTAATCTTTTTAAACAACCTTGGCGGGTGTTTTTGAAAAAATGCCCCGGCGTTCCAACAAAACAAAGTGAAGACTACGACATGCCATAGCTTCGGTGGTGTGTTTAGCCCCGTTACATTTTCGGCGCAGAGTCACTCGACCAGTGAGCTATTACGCACTCTTTAAATGGTGGCTGCTTCTAAGCCAACATCCTGGTTGTCTTCGCAACTCCACATCCTTTCCCACTTAACACACACTTGGGGACCTTAGCTGATGATCTGGGCTCTTTCCCTCTTGACGACGGATCTTAGCACTCGCCGTCTGACTCCCGAGCATACATCCATGGCATTCGGAGTTTGACTGGACTTGGTAACCCTTGGCGGGCCCCGCACCCAATCAGTGCTCTACCTCCATGATGCTAAATCTCGAGGCTAGCCCTAAAGCTATTTCGGGGAGAACCAGCTATCTCCGAGTTCGATTGGAATTTCTCCCCTACCCCCACGTCATCCCAGAGCTTTTCAACGCTCACGAGTTCGGGCCTCCAGTAAGTGTTACCTCACCTTCACCCTGCACAGGGGTAGATCACCCGGTTTCGGGTCTACGACTACGTACTCAAGCGCCCTATTCAGACTCGCTTTCGCTGCGGCTCCGTCTCTCCGACTTAACCTCGCACGTAAACGTAACTCGCCGGTTCATTCTACAAAAGGCACGCCATCACCCCTAGATCGGGCTCTGACTTCTTGTAAGCGCACGGTTTCAGGTTCTTTTTTCACTCCGCTCCCGCGGTGCTTTTCACCTTTCCCTCACGGTACTGCTTCACTATCGGTCGCCAGGGAGTATTTAGCCTTGGCAGATGGTCCTGCCGGATTCCCACGGGGTTTCTCGTGTCCCGCGGTACTCGGGATCCGTCTCGGAGGGAGCAGACTTTCGGCTACGGGGCTTTTACCCTCTATGCCGGACCTTTCCAGATCTCTTCGCCTAACCTGCTCCTTTGTAACTCCATGTGAGACGTCCCACAACCCCTGAGAGCAAGCTCTCAGGTTTGGGCTAATCCGCTTTCGCTCGCCGCTACTGACGGAATCACTCTTGTTTTCTTCTCCTCCAGGTACTTAGATGTTTCAGTTCCCTGGGTGTGCCTTCTCATGAGCTATGTATTCACTCATGGATGACTGGGCATGACCCCAGCCGGGTTTCCCCATTCGGACATCCCCGGATCAAAGCCTGCTTACGGCTCCCCGAGGCAATTTCGCTGTTCGCCGCGTCCTTCTTAGGCTCCTGGCGCCTAGGCATCCTCCGTGCGCCCTTAATAGCTTAACCTAACGCTCCGAGTTGTCGATGTCACTGCGTTCTCCGATCAACCCGCCAACCTGCTTGCGCAGTCCGGCCGATCCTCGAAAGGCTGTTCCATTCGACATCTCTTCGCTCTCAGCAAAGTCTACACAAGGCATTGTAGAGAATTTCTAATTTGCGCATTTTCGTTTCGCTATCCGGTTTTCAAGGTGCAAGCAAGTGATCGTAAGATCAGCTTGCTGAAGGATTTCTCCTTCAAAACTGAACTCGAGCGTTAAAGCCACGGACTTTCGTATTGCCCCGAAGGGCTCCTTAGAAAGGAGGTGATCCAGCCGCACCTTCCGATACGGCTACCTTGTTACGACTTCACCCCAATCATCTACCCCACCTTCGACGGCTGGCTCCCTTGCGGGTTACCCCACCGGCTTCGGGTGTTGTAAACTCTCGTGGTGTGACGGGCGGTGTGTACAAGACCCGGGAACGTATTCACCGCGGCATGCTGATCCGCGATTACTAGCAATTCCGACTTCATGCAGGCGAGTTGCAGCCTGCAATCCGAACTGAGACCGGCTTTGGTAGGATTGGCTCCGTCTCGCGACTTCGCTGCCCGTTGTACCGGCCATTGTAGTACGTGTGTAGCCCAGGTCATAAGGGGCATGATGATTTGACGTCATCCCCGCCTTCCTCCGGTTTGTCACCGGCAGTCGATCTAGAGTGCCCACCCGAAGTGCTGGCAACTAAATCCAAGGGTTGCGCTCGTTGCGGGACTTAACCCAACATCTCACGACACGAGCTGACGACAACCATGCACCACCTGTCTCCTCTGTCCCGAAGGAAAGGCCTATCTCAGACCGGTCAGAGGGATGTCAAGACCTGGTAAGGTTCTTCGCGTTGCTTCGAATTAAACCACATACTCCACTGCTTGTGCGGGTCCCCGTCAATTCCTTTGAGTTTCAGTCTTGCGACCGTACTCCCCAGGCGGAGTGCTTAATGTGTTAACTTCGGCACCGAGGGGTGGACCCCCCCAACACCTAGCACTCATCGTTTACGGCGTGGACTACCAGGGTATCTAATCCTGTTTGCTCCCCACGCTTTCGCGCCTCAGCGTCAGTTACAGTCCAGAGAGCCGCCTTCGCCACTGGTGTCCTCCACATCTCTACGCATTTCACCGCTACACGTGGAATTCCGCTCTCCTCTTCTGCACTCAAGTCTCCCAGTTTCCAGTGCATCACGGGGTTGAGCCCCGCACTTAGACACCAGACTTAAAAGACCGCCTGCGCGCGCTTTACGCCCAATAATTCCGGACAACGCTTGCCCCCTACGTATTACCGCGGCTGCTGGCACGTAGTTAGCCGGGGCTTCTTCTCAGGTACCGTCATCGAACCAGCAGTTAACTGGCCCTTATTCTTCCCTGGCAACAGAGCTTTACGACCCGAAAGCCTTCCTCACTCACGCGGCGTTGCTCCATCAGGCTTGCGCCCATTGTGGAA
>NZ_JAPDIA010000007.1 GCF_029525575.1 Cohnella rhizosphaerae | reverse complement strand
TGTCTTCCGTCATCGGCCTTATTACTCGCAAATTCTTCGAGCCGACAGCAGTTAACTTTATCAGGTTCGTTCTGGCTTGTCAACGTCTTTTTTCGAAGCCGTTTTTCCCAAGCTCGCTTTGGCCTGTCCCCTCGAAGGGGCGAGTACTAATATACCAAGCCGGAGAGAGAATTGCAACTGTAAATATACGGATTATGAATTCATCGTTGACAACCAATTCCCGATGATCTAACTTGGAATTAAACCAGCAAACCAGCTTGCAAGGAGGCCTCATGGATGAAGGAAGTTCCCATGCCTTACATTAAGTCCAACCAGACAGGCATTGTACTGTTCGCCGTCTTGTCTTTCTTCTTTGCCCCATTGTGGCTGCTGTCCCTTCTATGGCTGATCGAAGTCGCCGGACTCGCCACGGCAGGCCGGTACAACCTGTTTATAAGACTAACGAAGCCTTGGCTGAAGACAGCTGGCAAAGAAACGCAAGCCCAGGAGCTGGCCCGCTTCAACAATTCGCTCGCGGTCATCTTCCTGAGCTTGGCGGTCTTCTGCTTCTCGCTGGGCTGGACCGTCGCCGGGTACGCGTTCGTCGCCATGCTGCTTGCTGCTGCCGGCGCCGCCTTGCTCGGCTATTGCGTCGGCTGCACGATATACTTCCAGTACAAGCAATTTCTCGCGAGACGCCGTATCCGGCATTCGTAACCGCCTAAATCGAAAAGGCCGACACCCTCCGAATCGTTCGGAAGGCGTCGGCCTTTTATGTTGCCAAGCGCTTATTCGTCTGCGGACGCCATACCAAGCAGCTTCAACATTTCCCGCTCGTCCTCCAGTACGGGCACGCCGAGATCGCGCGCCTTGGTCAGCTTGCTGCCGGCACTCTCGCCGGCGATGACAAGGTCGGTCTTCTTGGAGACGCTGCCGGACACCTTGGCGCCGAGCGCCTCCAGGCGCCGCGACGCTTCGTCGCGCGTGAGCAGGCTTAGCGTGCCGGTGAGGACGACCGTCTTGCCGAACAGCGGATGGCTCGTATCGGCCGCCTGCGCCGCCGGGCGGTCGGACTCGGCCTTCACACCCGCGGCGCGCATGCGGGCGATGCTCTGCTGCATAAGCGGGTCGCGGAAGAAGCCCGCGATGCTCTCGGCCACGATGCCGCCGATATCGGGCAGCGTGACAAGCTCCTCCGCCTCGGCCGCCATCAGGCGTTCGAGGTCGCCGTAGTGGTCGGCGAGCGTGCGCGCGGTCGCCTTGCCCGTGTTCGGAATGCCGAGCGCGTTCAGAAAAGCGGCCAGCTCGCGCGACTTGGACTTTTCGACGGAGGCCAGCAGGTTGTTCGCTTTCTTTTCCCCGAAGCGCTCCAGCTTGACCAGATCGTCGAACTGCAGATCGTACAAATCCGCGGGATCGCGCACGTCGAGCGCTTCGAGCAGCTGCCCGGCGGTCTTGCCGCTGAACGTCTCGATGTCCATGCAGTCGCGGGAAGCGAAATGCGTGATGCGCCCCACGATCTGCGGCCGGCAGCCCAGACGGTTCGGACAGAACAAATGCGCGCCGCGCAGCTCGAGCTGGGTACCGCAAGCCGGACAGACGTCCGGCACCGCGATCTCGAGCCCCGGTTCCTCGTCCGCTTTTCCCAATATCTCGGGGATGACGTCGTTGGAGCGGCGGATAAAGACGCGCGTCCCGAGGGCATGCGTCAGGTTTTTGCGCGCGATGTCGCCGATATTGTTCAGCGTGCAGTTCTGCACCGTCACGCCGGCAAGCTCGACCGCTTCGACGCGCGCAAGCGGCGTCACCTTGCCCGTACGGCCGACCTCCCAGGAGACGGACTCCAATACGGTCGTCGTCTCCTCCGCTTCGAACTTGAACGCCACCGCCCAGCGGGGAAACTTGTCCGTGTAGCCTAGCGCCTCGCGCGTGCGCAGGTCCGTCACCTTGACGACGGCCCCGTCGATAAGATAGTCGAGCTCGTGCCGGAACACGACGATCGCGTTCAGCTCCTCGGCAACTTCTTCGATATTGTCGTAATAACGTTCGAAGCTGTTGACCGGCAGGCCGTTGTCCCGGAGGAAAGCCAGTATCTCGCGATGGTTCGCGAACGAGATGCCGGCGGCATCCGAAAAGCCTACATTATAAAAGAAGGCGTCCAGCTTGCGCGAGGCGGTGACGGCAGGATTCAGGTTGCGGAGCGCGCCGGCGGCGCCGTTGCGGGCGTTCTTGAGGGGCTCCGCCGCGGTGCGATTATACGCTTCCAGCACGGAGAGCCGCATGATGCCTTCGCCCTGAATCTCGATCGGACCGCCTTGATAAGGAATCGACAGCGGAATCGAACGAATCGTTTTGACCTGCGCCAAAATGCCCTCGCCTACGACGCCGTTGCCGCGTGTCGCCGCCTGCACGAGCTCGCCGTTCGCATAGGTGAGGTTGAGCGTGAGCCCGTCGAATTTTTGCTCGATGACGAATTCGGGCGGCGGCAAAGGCGACTCGGGGTTGCGGGTATTGTAGTCGCCGACCAGCTTGTTTACGCGCTGCGCCCATGCCTTCAGATCGTCGAAATTCTGGGCTTTGTCCAGGCTCCACAGCCGCGCCATGTGGCGATGGGGTTCGAAGCCTTTCAGAATTTCTCCGCCAACGCGGTGGGTCGGCGAATCGGGAAGCACGGTCCCCGTCTCTTTTTCCAGCGCAACCAGCTCGTCGTACAGCAGATCGTACTCCCGATCGCTGATGGAAGGGTTGTCCTCGGTGTAGTAGCGCCGGACGTGAACGTTCAATTCGTCGACCAGCTGTCTCATCCGCTGCAGCGGCTCCGTCATCGTTATTCGGCCTCTCTCGCTTCCCGGCACTCCGGGTTAATGTGTTACGTTTGATTCAAGCACCCCGATTATCGTGTAAAAAGAGACAACCTGAGGTATAACGGGAGGGTTCAGACATGGATAATCAAACGGATAGATATAGCGATAGCCAAGAGAGGCATTCTTCGGTAAAAGAGACGTACTACGTCTCGGTATCCGCCGGAACGATCACGAAGGAAGAAAACCATACGACCGACCAGCTCAGCGTATATGCGACGGACCGGGAGATCGATCAGCTCATGGCTCTGCTCGCCAAGCGGTCGGATACGGACGACGCGACTCATCTGCGCGCCATCATCCCTTACAAATCCGCGGATCACGACCCCGCCACGGACAAGTACAACGAGCAAATGCTGGACATCTACCGCGCGATCTTCAGGATCGGCACGGAGGAGACGCGCAGGCATCTCATCCATATGGACATTCTCAACGTTTTGAAGGACCCCGATACCCACCTGCCGGGCTATCACTAACTTTTATGTAAAGGGACAGGCCGCTGCGCCATGTGGCGCGGCGGCTTTTTTTGTTGCGGTTCGCGGTCAAAATCAAAGCTTGGTGACGGGCGCGAAGGCTGCGAGCAGACGTTTGAGACCGACAGGTGCGGGGAACGCGATGTTCAGCTCCGTATCGCTGCCGCTCCCCTTCACCGCGACGACCGTGCCGATGCCCCACTTCGCATGCTGCACCTTGTCCCCGGCCGCGACGGACAGGCCTTGTCCGCCTCCGGGCGCCGGCTGCGGACTCGCGGCCGGCCGGCCGCCGACGCCGTATGTCGCCGGCGGCTGCCCCGGCGTTCTCGCGCCGGGAGCGCCCGCCGCCTGCGGACGGGCGCCGAAGCCGCCGCCCGCGGCACCGCCGAAGCCGCCGGCCTGCGGCCGCGCGCCAAAGCCCGGCTGCGCCCCTGCGCCGCCGAAGCTGCCGCCGCCATAACCGCCCGCGCCCGGACCGCGTCCGCCGCCCAGGCGCGAGCCGAAGCCGCCGAACGAGCCGCCGATGCGCCCGCCCCTCATTTCCACCGATTCCTTCAGATGGTCCGGAATCTCCTCCAGGAAGCGCGACGGCGCATTGGCCGCCGTTCGCCCGTAGAGCAAGCGGCTCTGCGCGCAGGTCAGGTACAGCTTCTTCTCCGCCCGCGTGATGCCGACGTATGCGAGACGCCGCTCCTCCTCCATCTCGTCGTTGTCCATGAACGCCCGGCTGCCGGGGAAGATGCCCTCCTCCATGCCGACGATGAACACGACCGGGAACTCCAGCCCTTTGGCGCTATGCATCGTCATGAGCACGACGGCATCGCCCTTTTCCTTGTCGTCCTCGTCGTCTCCCATCGAATCGATGTCCGCGATCAGCGCGAGGTCGGTCAGGAAAGCGACGAGCGACTTGTCCTCGTTGCGGTTCTCGAACTCCTGGGTGACGGACAGAAACTCCTCGATGTTTTCCAGCCGCGCTTGAGACTCGATCGTATTCTCCCGCTGAAGCTCCATCCGGTAGCCGGACATCTCCAGCATTTTCTCCGTCAATTCGGTCACGGACAAATAATCGACCATCGCGGTCAGATTGGCGATCAGCGCGCTGAACTCGGAGAGCGCCGCCTTGGCGCGCGCCTGAATGTCGAGATGGTACAAGCCGTCGCCGAGCAGTCCTTCGCCCTGGCTGATCAGCTTGTAAATGGAGATGCCTTGCCGCTGCGCTTCCTCCTGCACCTTGCCCATCGTCGTGTCGCCAAGCGCGCGCTTGGGCACGTTGATGATGCGGTTCAGGCTGATATCGTCGTCCGGGTTGGAGATCAAGCGCAGGTATGCCAAAATGTCCTTGATTTCCTTGCGGTCGTAGAACTTGGTGCCGCCCACGATTTGATACGGGATCTCGGATTTGATCAGAATTTCTTCCATCACCCGGGACATGGCGTTCGTGCGATACAAAATGGCATGATGGTCGTAACGGCGGCCGTTCTGCCGGTTCTTGCGAATCTCGCCCGCGACGAAGTAGCCTTCCCCGTGCTCCGAATCGCCTTGGTATACCGTAATCTTGTCGCCGCCCGGGCTGTCGGTCCACAGGTTCTTGGGCTTGCGGCCCATGTTGTTCTTGATGACCTGGTTGGCCGCCTCCAGGATGTTGGAGGTCGAGCGGTAGTTCTGCTCCAGCAAAATGGTGCGCGCTTCGGGGTAGTCGGCCTCGAAGTTGAGAATGTTCGTGATGTCCGCGCCCCGCCAGCGGTAGATCGACTGGTCGCTGTCGCCGACGACGCAGATGTTGTGGTGCTTCGCGGCGAGCATTTTGCAGATCATGTACTGCGCTTTGTTCGTATCCTGGTACTCGTCGACATGGATGTATCGGAACTTGTTCTGGTAAAACTCGAGCACTTCGGGCACTTCGCGGAACAGCTGGATCGTGAGCAAAATGAGGTCGTCGAAGTCGAGCGAATTGTTCGCCTTCAGGCGGCGTTGATATTGCGTGTACACCTTGGCCGCGATCGTCTGGAAATAATCCCCTGCGCGCGCCTCGTATTGCTCCGGCGACAGCAGCTCGTTTTTAGCGCCGCTGATCATCGCCTGCACCGCTTTGGGCTCGAACTTCTTGGTGTCGACGTTCTGCTCCTTCATGACGCCCCGGATGACGGACAATTGGTCCGCCGAGTCGAGAATGCTGAAGTTGGAGCCGAAGCCGATCCGCTCGATGTCCCGCCGCAGGATGCGCACGCTCATCGAATGGAACGTGCTCACCCATACGTCGCGTCCGCTTGCCCCGATAAGCTTGGAGACGCGGTCCTGCATCTCGCGCGCCGCCTTGTTCGTAAAGGTAATCGCGAGAATGCTCCAAGGCGCTGCGATCCGCTTGGCGATCAAGTAAGCGATGCGGTGCGTGAGCACGCGCGTCTTGCCGCTGCCCGCTCCCGCCATGATGAGCAGCGGCCCGTCGGTAGCGACGGCCGCCTCGCGCTGCTTGGGATTCAGCCGGTTTACGGCTTCGTCGATATTGAACGTCGTCCCGGACGACGGTTGCGCCGGTTCAAAAAACATGATGATAACGCTCCTTTGCTTGTAGCTTGTGGGAGGCGTCCGTCCGTTCGCCTCGCCGTGCAGGCAGTCAGGTCTCAGGCAGTCAGGTCTCGGGCCTTCAGGCCGAGCCGCCCGCGCCGATCGCGCGCTTCGCCGCGGCGACTGTCGCAAGCGCCGCCGGCAGATCGCCGTAGATGACGTTGCCGACGACGATCGTATGTGCGGACTCCGCGGCCGCCCTTGCCTGCTCGGGCGTGGAGATGCCTCCGCCGTAGAAAAGCCGCGCCTGCGACAGCTGATCACGGACCCGGCGGACCAGCGCCATGTCCCCGAACGCGCCGCTGTACTCCAGATACAGCACGGGTACGCGCCAGAGCCGGTCGGCCAACTGGGCGTAAGCCAGAGCCTCGTCCGCAGAGAGATCCGTCCGCGCTTCGGTCACTTTTGCCGCGGTGCATGCGCCGTTCAGGATCAGGTAAGCCTGGCCCGCGGTAAGTTCCCAGGGCATGAATGAACCGTACTCGGCCAGCGCCTCCGCCTGCCGGCCGACGATCCAATCCGTTCGTCCCGCGTTCAGCACCATCGGCACCAGGTAACCGTCGAAGCCCGGAACGGCGCTGTCGGCGCCGGTCAGCTCCAGCGCGCACGGCACCTCGTAGCGGCGAATGCGCGCCATGAGATCCACCGTATTGTCGTAGGTAACGCCGCTCGATCCGCCGACCAGGATGCCGTCCGTGCCGGACAAGCAGATCCGCTCCAGCGCCTCGTCGGAAATCGCGCGGTCCGGATCCAGCTTAAATACGTGTCGCCACGCGGCGTACATATCCGAAAATGCGATCATGCGTTCCTCCACGGCGTTTACCCCTCAGTCTACAGGAAATCGGGTCAGGGGGGAAGGCGAACGGCAGGTTTTCGATACTCAAAATACTGGAGTTCGCGAGTTGGGGCTGAGTAATACGATACCGCCGCACAACTTGTGACATCGACGCTCCACACTGCCGAATTATGCGATGCCGCCGCACAACTCGTTCCTCAGACGCTTCACGCTGCCAAATTATGCGATGCCGCCGCACATCTCGCGCTTCAGACGCTCCACGCTGCCGAATTATGCGATACCGCCGCACAACTCGTTCCTCAGACGCTTCACGCTGCCAAATTATGCGATGCCACCGCACATCTCGCGCTTCAGACGCTCCACGCTGCCGAATTATGCGATACCGCCGCACATCTCGCGCCTCAGACGCTTCACGCTGCCAAATTATGCGATGCCGCCGCACATCTCGCGCTTCAGAAGCTCCACGCTGCCGAATTATGCGATACCGCCGCACATCTCGCGCCTCAGACGCTCCACGCTGCCGAATTATGCGATACCGCCGCACAACTCGCGCCTCAGACGCTCCACGCTGCCGAATTATGCGATACCGCCGCGCATCTCGCTCCCCCCCTCCACTCGTGCACCAACCAATGATTACCCTCACCCTCTTAATAACTCACTTCCTTTGGAAGTCAATTTGTACATGTGACCCCGGCGCTCGCTTCCGCCGACCGGCTCGATCCAGCCCTCGGCCAACATTTCACGAAGCACGCCTCGCGTCTTATCGCGTTTCAACTGCAGCCAGCCTTGCGCGTCCTGCGGCTTGAACGCCCGCCCGTTCGAAGCATTCCTCACGATCTCCCGCGCGAAAAGCGAGGTTTGCAACAACCGATCGCCCGCATTTCCGTACTTCCCCAACAATTCGTACACCATCCGGCGGCACATCTCCGGCTTCTTGTCCATCTCGTCCCGGCTGAAAGGGATATATTTGTATCCCATCATGACGAAAGACCGCATTCTTAAGCGCTCGAAGGAAAACCGGTCGCGCGTCATCAGCTCGACGTGGGCGACGAAGCCATCGCATTCGAATACCAAGCCGAGCGGCTCGTAATAGATGTCCGCGTAGAGTTTGACGCCGTTCGCGCCGACGATTTCATACTCCAGATGAAAGCCTTCGAGCGTGCCGAAAACGGGCAACAAGATGTCGGTCAGCAGCTTGATCGTGCCGCTCAGGTCTCGCTGAAGCATCTCGAGCCGTTGTCCGCTCGCAGACTTTCGTTGCTTTTCGATAAAAGCTTGGACGATCTCCGCAGCGTTGCCTTTCTTCTCCTTTGCCATTTGAACGGCCTCCCCAAAAAATGAAAATAAAAAAAACCGCCATCCCCGAAGGAATAGCGGCGTGTGCTTCACGCAGCGTTAACTTAGCTTGCTCTCCAAATAAGCCTTGAACGCGTCGCCCAGATCCGGACGCTGAAGCGCGAAGTCGACGATCGTCTTCAGGTACCCCAGCTTCTCGCCGGTATCGTAGCGATCGCCTTCGAAGGCATACGCATAAACCGACTCCTGCTGCAGCAAGCGGAAGATGGCATCCGTCAACTGGATCTCGCCGCCCGCTCCGGTGTCCTGCGTCTCGAGCAGGCCGAAGATGGCCGGCGTCAATATGTATCGGCCCATGATCGCGATGTTGGAGGGCGCGCGGTCCGCGGCGGGCTTCTCCACCACGCCGCGGACCGGGACGGTATCCAGGCTCAGGTCGGCTCCGTCCGCCGGATCGACGATGCCGTAGCGCGAGATCTCGTCCTCGGGCACGCGCTTGACGGCAAGCACGCTGCTCTGCACCTTGTCGTAAACGTCCATCATCTGCTTCAGGCACGGCGTCTCGGAACGGACGATATCGTCCCCGAGCAGAACGGCGAACGGCTCGTCGCCGATGAAGTTGCGCGCGCACCAGATCGCATGTCCGAGCCCCTTGGCTTCTTTTTGCCGGATATAGTGAATATCGATCAGGTCCGAGGCCCGCTGAACCTCGGAGAGCAGGTCGAGCTTACCCTTCTGGCGCAGATTCTCCTCGAGCTCGTAATAGCTGTCGAAATGGTCTTCGATGGCCCGCTTGCCCTTGCCGGTCACGATGATAATGTCCTCGATGCCCGAGGCGACGGCTTCTTCGACGATATATTGGATGCCGGGCTTGTCGATAATCGGCAGCATCTCTTTGGGCATCGCCTTCGTGGCGGGAAGAAAGCGAGTGCCGAGACCGGCTGCGGGAATAATGGCCTTGCGGACTTTCATGAGACAGGCATCCTCTCTATTTATGCGTGCCGTCCTTGATACGCCGGAATTCCTTGCGGCGCGGCCGGCAGACGTCCGACTCCGATGCACACGACGCCTTGCGCGTTCAGCGCGTGCGCATCCAGGCAGTTGCGTCCATCTAATATTATAGGCCTGCTCATCCAGCTTTTGTAGTCTTCTGCCGATATTTTGCGAATCTCGGGCCATTCCGTCACGACGATCGCGGCATCCGCGCCGCGCAGCGCCTCTTCGGCGGAGCCGTACAGCCCGATCCCGGCGGGCAGCTGCCGCTTCATCCCGACGTCGACGGCCGGGTCGTACGCGGCCAGCGCGATGCCGGGATAACGCTTCTTCAGCTCGGCGATCAGTCGCAGCGACGGCGCTTCGCGCAGCTCGGCCGTGCCGGGCTTAAAGGCGAGCCCGAGCAGCGCGACGCGGCGACGCGACAAGCCGCTGAGCGCCGCCTCCAGCTTGCGCGCCATACGCTGCGGCAGAACGGCGTTCGCGCGGATGGCCGCCGTAGCGACCGTCTGGGGCGCGCCGGCCTCGCTCGCCAGACGGACGAGCGCGCGCGCGTCCTTCGGCAGGCAGGAACCGCCGAAGCCAAGTCCGGCTCCCGAAAAGTGCGGACCGATGCGCGGATCCAGCCCCATGATGCGGGCGATATCGGGATAATCGGCGCCGGTCTGCTCCGAAAGCGCCGCCATCTCGTTGGCGAAGGAAATTTTGATCGCCAGCGCCGCATTGGACGCAAGCTTCGCGAGCTCCGCGCTCCGACGGTCCGTGTGAACGACGGTCGCGGAGAGCCTTCGGTACAATCGGTCCATCGATTCGGCCGCCTCGTGCGTCGCCGAGCCGACGACGACGCGCGAGGGCTCGAAGAAGTCCCGTACCGCGAAGCCCTCCCGCAAAAATTCGGGCACGGATACGACGTCGACGCCGGACTCCCCAGGCATTCTCGCCCGAAGCCGCGCCTCCAGCCGTTCGGCCGTGCCCACCGGCACCGTGCTTTTCACGGCGATCAGCCTGCGCGTCCCGTCCGTCCGCGGCACAAGCAGGTCCGCGGCTTCCCAAAGCTGGGCCAGCAAAATCTCCCCCGTCGTCCGTTGCGGGCGTTCCGACCGCCAGGAATACGACCTCGGCCTCGGTGATGGCAGGCGACGCCCCCCGCACCGAAAGCAAGCCTTCCCGCGTCCTGTCCCCGCTTGACCAGTTCGGCAAGCCCGGGCTCCCAGTATGGAATTTTACCGCTCGAGATTCGCTCTATTTTATCGCCGTCCGCATCGCTGCAATAGACTTGATGTCCCAAATCCGCAAATCCGGCCGCCGTCGTCAATCCGACGATCCCCGCCCCCACAACCGCGATTCTCATGAAGATCCCTCCTTGAATTCCATTGCCGTCCGTTCATTTTATCAACGAGTCCTCATGCCTGAATGCGCTTCAGGTTAACGGAATGTAAAATCCGTCAAGCGCTAACAGTTCAGACGCTCGCGCCGGGGTGCTCGGCGACTCGCGTGCAGACCGCTGAACTGCGCGCAAATCGCAAAAAGCCGCTCCATCCCGAAGGATAAAGCGGCTCACGATATCGCATGACCCGATGACTTATTTGACCAGCTGCCCCCGCGTCACGCCGAGCTGGTTGATCGCCTTCAGCTTCTTCCACACCTCGGTGCCCCCGATGCGGCCCTGCATGGCAGAGCGGTAGAGCGACAGCACCTCGCGCACCTTGTCGGCGTCCTCTTCGAGGAATTCGACCCGGTAAGACGGCACGCCGAGCTCCTGGAACGTCGTCAAATATTCAGCGCCCGACTGTTCGATGGCGTTGTATACCGTGTTGCGGCAGCCTTCGTCGACGCGAACTGGGTGCGAGAATCCGATCCGGTCGCGCAGCGACGCGCGGGACTCCTCGCAGGGACGCCCGCAGTTCGTGAAGTTCGTCCCTTCGCTCATGAACGTGCAGTACACGCAATGCTCCGTATGGAACATCGGCAAGTGCTGGTGGATGACGAGCTCGAGCCGGGACGTATCCGACAGGCGCAGCATGTCCACCATCTGCTGGACGTTCAGGTCGTACGACGGCGTCACCCAGTCGAGACCCGCCTCGCGGAACAGCTCGACCGTCTTGTGATTCGCCACGTTCAGGGAGAAGTCCCCGATGAGCGTCGGGTGCTTGGCGCCCGGATTTTCCATCCGTTCCTTCAGGTAAAAATAGAGCGCCCCCCGTGTTGCGCACGAGCACCGCGTCCGGCGCGAGCTTCAGGATGTTGCGGTGGTAGCCGTTCTCGCCGGGCATGTGGATCCGCGGCGTCGCCAGCGCGATCGGCTTGCCCGCCGCGCGGCAGACCGCGATCGCGTCCGGGAATTGCTTGATGAACTCGAAGTCCGCGTAAATCATCGCTGCGTCGGTCTCGACGGCCGCCTGCACCTGCTCGAGCGTCCGGCAGAGCACGGTCATCCGGCCGCCGCCCGTTCCGAGCACGGACGACGCCGGGTGCGGCGCGTCTCCGTAGGCGTCGACGTCGCGCTTGACGTAGACCGGCGGTCGGTCGCGCAGCGGCTCGAGCTGCAGCACCGCTTCGCGGCGGATGCGGTTCAGCTCGCTCTTCGGCACGATGACGTCGCCTTCCAGCGCGACGGACAGCTCGCCGAGACGATACAGCGAGCCGCCGAGGCGGCCGAGCTGCTCCTCGAGCACTTCCCGGCCGAGCGGCCGGTTCATCGCGCGCTCGAGCGGCATGTCGGACTGGACGACGACGGTCGTATTTTTTTGCGCGTCGGTCCAAATCGTGCGCAGCGGCTCGCCCTCGCGCCCGGATACGGTGACGGACACCGGGAACGTGCGATACGGCTTGTCCGTCTCGAACGTCGTCCGCAGGCGGCGGTCGAGCGCCGGATCGCTCGTCTTCCAGATGCGGTCGCCGACGTGAAGCTTGGTCAGGTCGACGTCATTGCGCCCCATGACGATCTCAATCTCCCCGCCCTGCGCGACTTCGCCTTCGATCTTGGCCTTGCCGCGGCGCAGATCGTACACGCGTCCGCCTTCTTCCTTCTTGGTCGGGTCGCCGGCGTCGAAAACGAGACCGTCGCCGCGCTTGAGCGGCGCCTCGAGCAGGCAGACGACGCTGTCGCGCGTCAGCCGTTCTACGCGGCCCAGATACACGCCCCGGCTTTTCGGGAAGGTGCCCTCGACGAGCTGCTTGTTGTTCGTTCCTTCGAGGAAGCCGTGCGTAAAGCCGCGCGAGAAGCTCTGCTGCAGCTCGCGGACCTCCTCCGCCGACGGCCTCGCGTCCTGACCGGCGAAGTATTTGTCGATGGCGCTCCGATACTTGCTCACGACGTTGGCCACGTACTCGGGACTCTTGAGCCGGCCCTCGATCTTGAACGACGTGACGCCCGCTTCGATCAGCTCCGGCATGATGTCGATCGCGGCCAGGTCCTTCGGCGACAGCAGATAGGCGATGTTGCCCATCGGCTTGTGCTCGCCGTCGACCATCAGGTCGTACGGCAGGCGGCAGGCCTGCGCGCATTCGCCGCGGTTCGCGGAACGTCCGCCCCACATCTCGCTCGTCAGGCACTGACCCGAATACGATACGCATAAGGCGCCGTGCACGAAAACCTCCATCGGCAGCTTCGCCTGCTCGCCGATCTTGGCGATCTGCTTCAGGTTGTTCTCGCGTCCGAGCACGACCCGCTCCATGCCGAACGGCTTCGTGAACTCAACCGCTTCCGGGGAAGTGATCGTCATCTGCGTCGAGCCGTGGATCGGGAAGTCCGGCGAGATCTCGCGGATCAGCTTGACGAGGCCGAGATCCTGCACGATGACCGCGTCCACGCCGGCGTCGATGCACGCTTCGACGAGCTCCTGCGCATTGCGCAGCTCGTCCTCGAACACCAGAATGTTAAACGTAAGAAAGCCTTTGACGCCGTACCGATGAAGGAACGCCATGATCTCCGGCAGCTCGTCCATCTTGAAGTTGTTCGCGCGCGCCCGCGCATTGAATTTTTCCACGCCGAAAAAGATCGCGTCGGCGCCGTTCGCGACGGCCGCGCGCATGCATTCCCAGTCTCCGGCGGGAGCCAACAGCTCTATATCTTCACGCCGCACCGCGGCTTGATCGCTCATGTATTCTTAACCTCCAGGCCGCCTCGGGGCGGCGTTCTCTCTATTAGTATAGCAAAGCGAGGCGCATGGACCAAAGGAAAATGGCGGCGGGCGCGCAAAAAGGCGGCTTAAAAAAACAAGAAGCACCCGAACGCTGCGCGTTCGGGCCACTTCACTCTGCCTCATTATGGATTCAGTTTAAACGAGGCGATGACCTCTTCCATCCGTTTTTTTGTTGAACTCGCTTTGGTTCGCAACTTTGAGATTAAGGGTGATCACGTAACCGCGGCCGCCTGCCGCGAACGCATAAACGGTGCTCTTGTACGGAAGGCTGTCGCCGGTGCCGTCATCCTCCATGACGATTCGCTTGGCCTGCGTTCCGCCGAACGGGACGATCGAATTTTCTTTGATGTGTTCGTTTTTATTCTCGGCCGCGGATTGGTTATAAGTGCTGTCGACAGCCTGATACAACTGTTGGGTATCTCCCATTCCTTCGATAACATTAATAAGGATAGATCCGCCATAAAACGCATAAGCAACCTTATCACTTTCAAAATCACTCGCGACCGCCGTCCAATATTGCGGCAGTGAAACGCTGTAACCATATTTCCGGCTCGTTTTGGTCGTGACGGCCGTACGATCCAACCTGTCGTTATCGTCAACGATCTCGCCAAAGTTGCTCGCGATTTTGCGATAATCGAATTGCGACGTTTCAAGAACTTTCTTGAATACCGCTTCGTATTCGGAGGCTCTGCTCTGCATGAAAGAAAACTCCGCGTAATAACGATAGTCGCCCTGAATCGCGTATAGCTCGTATTCGTCCCACCATGTTTTCGTATCGTTCGTATACGACAGCTTCTGCAGCACGGCAGGTACGCCATTCCAGGTCACTTGCGTCCGTTCGAGCTGCTTGTAATAAGGCGTATCGAACGTATCTTTCAGGCGTTCCATCCTGCGCGCCAGCCATTCGTCCATCGTATCCCCTTTTTCCAGGGAAGTAACATCGACAAGTATATAAGCACTGCCGTCTTTGGGTTCATAGTAAGGATAGTTCGTCTTCTCAGGCATCTCCCAGTCCTTCGGAAGCTGAAGCGAGAAGCCGTAGTCGTCGTATTTTAACGTCTTGAATCCTTCCACGACCTGTGTCAGATCCTTAATGCCGGCGTCCGAAGCGTCAAAACTCGTCTTGAAGCTGTCCAAAATGCCCGAAGCTTGCTTCAATTCGTTCGGACCGCTTACTTTCTTGCCGAAAGCGACGACATACAGATAGTCGTTGGCTTGGAAGCCCCGGTATTCGTAATAAAGTCCGTCCTTATCCTTCGTCACGACGCTCTCGTAGGTCATGCCGGAAGCCGTCACCGTCGACTTGCTCACCGTCGTCTCGGTGTCGTAATAGTAAGACAGGATCTTATCCCTGATCTCAAGAGAGGACAGCTTATCGAACGCCGTCGTCACGAATACGCCCAAATAATATTCCTTCTTCACGTCTCCGAACTCAAGGGAACTGCCGTCCGTCGATTGATAAGTCTGCGCCAACCCCGTCGGATAGTTCATCGACCACTTGAAGTAGCTATCGCCGATCTTGGACTTGCCTGCGTCGGTGTCGATGCCGGCCTGGCCGCCGGCCGCAGCGGCGCGCGCGCCCTTGATTACGATCTCCTTGGTCGATGCCGTGAACGCGATCTTGGCGCCGAGCAGCTCGGCTGCGCGCAGCGGCACCATCATAACGCCCTTGACGACGACAGGCGCCGCGGGCAGCGTCTTTTGCACGCCGTTGACGTAGGCGGTCTTGCTGCCTGTAGCCATGACGACCTTCAGGCTGGCGCTGTGCGTCAACGTCATCTTTTTGTTGTCGGTCAGCTGCAGCTGCGCCCCGATTCCCTTGGTGAGTACGCTGAGCGGAATGAAGGTGACGCCGTTCTTTTGAAAAGGCGGCTGTACGGTGGAGGCGACGCCGTCGACCGTCATTTGACCGCTGCCAAGCTTGAGCTTGATGACGACTTGCGTCGTCGCTGCCGCCGCGCTCGTAGCGGCAAAGGCTGCCGTCCCCGATGAGATGGCCAGTGCCAGCGCAAGCAGGAAGGACAAAAACATTTTAGGAAGAAAAATGATCCTCGAATTAGACATAAGTTAGATTAGGCTCCTTTTTTATTAAGACAAGCTCTTGGTTAAAACGACTTGACGGGACACGAGGTCTCCGTCCGCCAGCGCCGTCACGGCGATCTTGCCGCCCGGCAAATAAGACTTCAGCAGCTCGCTCAGCTCGACGAGCGTGGCGATCTGCTTGCCGCCGACCGCGTAGATCTGGTCGCCGGTCTTGAATCCTGCGGCCTGCGCCTCCGCGGATACGACCGCGGTGACGGTCATCGGCTCCTCGGTCGGCAGGCCGACGACGGCGGACCAGCTCTCCTCGAGCTCAAGGCCGAGCGAAGGACGCATCACCTTGCCGTACTTGGCGAACTGGTTCAACACGTACTGCACCGTATCCGCCGGGATGGCGAAGCCCATGCTGTCGATATCGACGTCGACGAACTTCATGGAATTGATGCCGACGACCTCTCCCTTCATGTTCACGAGCGGCCCGCCGCTGTTGCCCGGATTGATGGCCGCGTCCGTCTGCAGCAGGTTGTAGTCGTCGGAGATCGACCGATTGAGCCCGCTGATGACGCCGACCGTGGCCGTGTTGCGAAGCGAGAACGACACCGGCGTGCCGATCGCGATCGCCGGTTCGCCTACCGTAACCTTGAGCGGAGACGCCGCGAACTTCGCAGGCTTAAGGCCGCTGGCCTTGATCTGCACGAGCGCCAAATCGCTGGTCGCGTCGATCTGCTTGCGCGTGCCCTCATACTCCTTGCCGTCCGCGGTGACGACGACGATCCGCGTCATGTCCTGCACGACGTGCGCGTTGGTCACGATCAGACCGTCCGCCTTGATGATGACGCCAGTCCCGTGCGCCAGTTCGAACCGGCCGCCTGCCGCGTCTGGCTTGCCGATGATGGCGACGACGCTCGGCGCGACCTGCTTGATGACCGACGGCACGTCCGCTGGCGTGTACTTGTACGTCTGGCTCGCCTTGTCGTACGTTCCGGTGCCGCCTAGCGCGGCGGTCAGGGACGTTGCTTTGACATAGGCCTCGCCATTGATGACCTTGACCGGCAGGCTGACCGAGCCCGAAGCCGGCGCCGCCGCCGTGGCCGTACCGGCCATCAGCAGCCCGAACGAAAAAAACGCGGCCCCGATCGCCGCTTTGCCGTTTATCTTTTTTAAACAACCCGCTCCCCAACTGCCTCTCGTTCGTAAATTAAGCCCTTTTTTACCATATCAGAATCTTTGCCGTGGAGACATCGGAGATATTGTCGATTCATGTCGAATGTATAAAAAAAAGAGAACCGGGCTCGCGCGCCGGCTCTCTTGTCTTAGTTATGGTTTGAATGCAGCCGGACGAATTACCAGCCGCTGACCATCTTCACGTCCGCGATCAGGAAAACGATCAAGGAAACAGCCGTGAATCCGATGGCAAAAATGTTCTTGTTCGGGCGCTGCCTCACCAGGCGAACGAGCCCGGCGACGATCAGAACCGTGATGATAACCATGAAAATGTCGAATACCGCGAACGTGCTTGCGGATTCAGCCGCATTTTCCGCGAGAAACATGGGTTGTCCTCCCTTATCTCATAACTTTCCCAGTATCCTCTATGTTAGCCATAAGGCCCCCTTGTTGCAAGTCCGAATTTGCGGCCGTAACAACTTTGTCACATCTTCGAGAAAGCGCTAACGTTCAGTCCGTGCTTCATATGTGCAAGCCCGACGGACGTTGAGCCTTATTTCCTTGTAGGGAGCAACCGCCCCGAACCGTTTCGAAAATAAAATGTCCAGCATCGCCAACATTTATAACATGCGCGGCCAATTCGACGCTCGAAGTAACGGGTTGACACGCCCCTCGGCCGATACTACGCTCAAATCAACCCTATATCGAGGAGGCTGTGCGCCCATGCGCGAACGTCCGAATTCAAACGAATACACACCCTATCAAGGACAGTACATCTCGCTGGTCCCCGAAGGCGATCTGATCGAAATTCTGGAGGCGCAAAAAACGCGCACGCTCGACCTGATCGCGGGGCTCACGGAGGAGCAAGCGAACAGTCGCTACGCCCCCGGCAAGTGGTCGCTCAAGCAGGTGTTCGGCCACATCGGCGACAACGAGCGCATCCAGAGCTACCGGCTGCTCCGCATCGCCCGCGGCGACCAGACGAACCTGCCCGGTTACGATCAGGACGAGCTCGTGCCGAACGGTCCGTTCGAGCGCTGGAGCCTGCCGCAGCTGGCCGAGGACTACCGCGCGGTTCGGGAGGCGACGCTGACGCTGCTGCGCGGACTGCGTACCGAGGACTGGACGCGGATCGGCAACGCGAACGGCAGCCCCGTCAGCGTGCGGGCGCTGGCCTGCATCAATAGCGGCCATGAACTGCATCATCTGCGAATCGTGGAGGAGAAGTATTTGAAATAGCGTTTTCTTGACGCAGGCGAAAAAGCGGACGCCTCCCGAACGTGGAGGGTCCGCTTTTTTATCGTGCACCGGCGATGACTATAGGCTACGATCGATTTGATTCCCTCTTGCCTCGATCCGGATTATCCACCATTTACAGTCTTTTCTGCTCCTGGCGCCCACCTTCCGTTCACCCAAGTGATCAGAAACGAAATGCCGCCCAATCCGAGCAGGACGAGCACTTTGAGCAGCGTCTCCTCTCCTTGCAGGTCGAGGATCATCGCTTTCAGCGCCACGAGCACGAGAACTCCGGAGCCGAACCAGCGAAATAGCGGCTCCCTGCGGTACGCGCCCCAAAGGAACAGCAGCAGCGCATATACGCCCCAGGCAAGCGACAAAGCCAGCCCAAGCAGCGTCGTCTCCCCGTTTGCCCAACCGTAAGCGTCGAACAAGCCCGCGATCTGCACGGTCAGCAAGCCGCCGACGACGAGGTGGGCGCCGAGCGCGAGCGCGTTCGATACAAGCTTGCGGTCCGCGCCGTCCAGGCCGACCGCCTGCCGTGACGTCGCATAGTAGAAGCCCATCGCGGCCAGCAGCAGCCAGGATACGGCGCCCCAGTTCAGGAAAGGGACGTAGACGCCGAACCAGTCGCCTCGGGGCGTGGTCCAGGTCGTCGAGAACCAGTAGACGCCGACGATGAACCAGATCGACATGGAGAGCGTCTCCGGCAGCCAATGCTTCCGCTTCTGCATGCGGCCCGCCGCCGCGAGGACGATCGCGACGCCAGCCCACAGGAACACGTTCAACATCGGCTTCACGGCAAGGCCGCTGCCGAGCTGATGGAGAGCGATCAGGGCGAGCAGGGCGCCGATCAGGCCGTGGCTCGCCGCATAAGCGAGCGTGCGGCCCGATTGCCGCAGCACGAAGGCGGCAGCCGCGAGAAACAGCAGGCCGATAAACACCAGCGTATAACCGTCGTCCAGTTCGCCCTGCAAAATGATCAACGCCCACACGCCGAACAGGATGCCGTTGGCAAGGCTCAGATACATATTCAAACCGTCAAAGCATCGGCCCAGCCGCATGCTGGCGATAAGGCAACCGAGGTGGTAGAAAAGAAAGGCGGCCAGCGCATATCGGATCGGCATGTTCTGCCAGCCGGCCGTCGACGGGTCGAACCAGAAAAAGTAGATCGCGTAGAGCGCCCAGGTTCCGGCAAAAGCGATCGGCCGCAGCTCGCTCCAGCCTTTCGCGATGCTGATCGTGAAAAAAGGCCGCGTTCAGGACGAGCAGGTAAAGGAACAGCGCGAAAACCTGGTCGGTCTCGGGCAGCATCAGCATAGGCGACAGCAAGCCGCCGGCCAGCGCGATATTCATGAGCAGCCGGGAGCCGAATCGCCAGGCGTAGGCGATCGCAAGTGCCGTGACGGCGATCATGCCGAGCAGCACCGTCATCGGCGCCCACAGGTCGTAGGCGATGCCGGCGAAAGCGAAAGTCGCGTACAAAATGCAGGCGCCGAGTCCGATGCTGATCTCGCCGGCGACGGCGCCCTTCGGCGTTAGCGCGATTCGCGCGCCGGCCAAGGCGATGCCGATGCCTGCCAGCAGGCCGATGCCGATCTTCATCGGATCGCTGATCCAGCCGCGGTCGACCGTATAGCGGAACAGCGTGATAAAAGCGGTCAGCACGAGCGCGACGCCGAGCAGAGATGTCCAATGCTTGCGCAGATGGTCGGTCATGACGGTGAACCCTCCTTGGGAGATGGAATATCGGTTGGGAAAAGGCGATCGGCCAGCTTGACGGCGCCGAGCAGGAGCAGGCAGAGCGCCAGCGCCACGCCCTCGAGCTCGATCAGGTACCAGGGCCACGGGCCGAGCAGGTCGAGCAGCGATGCCGACGGCGGCTTGCGGGCGAGAAACATGAAGTTGGTCCCGGCCAGCATGTCCGCGATCGCGGCGGGCACCGCGAGGACTTGCAGCCAGCCGAAGGCGCGCAGGGCGGACCCCAGCGTTGGACGGTAGCCCTCGACAATCGTCATGTACAGGTTCGAGACGACGATGAGAATATGCCCGAGGAAAAAGTGCGCGAAGCCGAACGTCGGGAACGGCGCCGTCAGGTCAGGCGTCGCCAGCGCCTGTGCCGCGCCGAGGATGCCGAGGAAAAACGTCGCCTCGTACAGCCTCGGGCTGCCCGTCAGCACCATAATCGCCGTCAGCCAGATCATGAGACTGCACAGCTCGAACGGCAGCGCGTACACGTCCCAGTCCCGCGTGACGGCGCGTTCGGCCAGCATCGCCAGCTCGACGGCGGCCGCCGAAGCTGCCAGGGCGATCCTCGCCCGTTTCGAGCCCCGAAGCCTTCGCCGCTGCGCGCACACGATCGCGACGATCAGCGCCAGCAGGCCGAGCGCCGCCCAGTGCGGCGCCCCGTACGGTTCAAACGTCATGCTCGCTCCCCCCTTCCTCACCCTCATTTTAGAAAATCGGGGCAAAAAAAAATAGTACCAACTTTACGTGGTACCATCTTGTCGCGATCGACAATCGTTTATTCTCGAGGGTCCGGGGGCTGCCCCGGCTCTTCCTTCGGCTTGAACAATCCCAGCTCCCTGACCTGCTTCGCCGCCTCTTTGGAGCCGGGAGCGCGCAGCTTGCGGAGGATGTGATTGATATGGTTTTTGACCGTACGGATGGAAATGAACTGCTTGTCCGCGATCTGCGACTGCGAGTAGCCGCGATCGACCATCTCGAGCAGTTGCAGCTCGGCGGGCGTGATCATGTCCTGGACCTTCTTGACCTCGAACTCCCGCTCCAGCGTCTTCAGGCGCCTGAACTCCTCCCGCATCCGCTCGGCGGCCGCCGGGCTGATCGGCGCCTCGCGCCGAGCCGCGGCTCGAATCGCGTCCGGCAGCCCCTCGAAGTCGGTCTTCAGCTGATAGTCGATCGCCCCCCGCCTGGAAAGAGCGCAGAATGAGCTCCTTCTCCTCCATCGACGTCAGCATGATGACCCGCGCGCCGGCAACGACGGCCGCTTCCTCCGCCAGCGCGATTCCCTCGGGCACGCCATGCAGCATAATGTCCATAAGGACGACATCCGGCAGCGGCATGCCCTCCTCCCCTTCCGTCCGCCCCAGCTCGCCGCGAACCCGTGCCGGATCGCCGCTCGCCAGCGTCACCCGAAGATCCTGTTCTTCGTTCAGGTAAGAGACGAGCCCCCTGCGCCAATCCTCGTCGTCTTCCACGATCCATACGTTAACGGCTTGCATCCAGTCCCGCCTCCTTTGGGTTCTGCGCCGCCGACGGCGCCGAAGAGACCGGACGCGCCTGCACGCTCCGGATCGGCAGCGTCAGATAGACGCTCGTGCCCTGCCCGGCCTTGCTCCGGATCGCCAGCGATCCGCCGTGCTTGCGCATAACCTGATAGGCATAAGGCAGGCCCAAGCCGAAGTTGGTCCCCCCCGCCCTTCGTCGTGTAAAAGGGCTCCAGCGCATGCGCGCGCTGGCTTCTTGTCATGCCGGGACCGGTGTCCGTCACCTCGATGACGAGCTCGCGCCGGCCTTCGGACAGCTTCACCGTCAGCGTTCCGTCCTGTCCCTTGATCGCCTCGGCGGCATTGGCGACGATATTGTTCAGCGCCTCGCCGAGCTGCGCCGCATCCGCCTCCGCCTGCCATTCCCGCGCCGGCAGCAGCAGCCGCGTCTGAACCCCATGAAGCTGCGGCTCCAGCGCGGCGAGCGTATCGCGGAGAAGGGCGCCCAGTCGGACGCTCGTCCGCCGCAGCTCCAGATCGCCGGTACGCCGATGGACGCGGGCGATCATCTCCTGCATATGCAGCGACGCGCCAAGCATCGTCTCGATGTCCCGCAGCAGCTCGGGCTGGCCGGTCTTTTCCGCGTACCGCTTCGTTTTCTCCCCGAACAGCCGCAGCTTGCCCGCGTCGTTTTTCATCGCATGGTTCAGGATGGCCGTGCCCGCGTTGACGGCTCGCCACGTCGTGTCCAATCGGCGACGGTCGACGAGCAGCCGGATGCCCATAAATCCGTAGCTGAACAGGCCGATGAGGAACACGGCGACCGCCAGCGAAGCCACCCATGCATTGTATACCCACATGCGCAGCATGCCGAGGCTGGGCAGCACGTAGCTCATGACCATGAGAAACAAAACGGGCGGCACGACGGCGAGGCAGACGATCCAATAGGTCGGAGAAAGCGGCGACCGACGGGGTCTCAGCAGCAAAATATGCGCCGCCCCGTACAGCATGTAAGGCGCGGCCCACCAAACAACGATCTCGAAGGAGATCGGATAACGCTCCGTGTATCCCGGCGTCAGCAGCAGACAGAGCGCGATCGGCGCCAGGAGGGCGACGGGCAGCGCGCGACGAAGCGCGGGAGGCATCCGTACGGGACGGAACGCCAGCGCGAACAGCAGGAAAGCGTAAGGTACGCCATAGTAGGAAGCGATGGAGGCGGACGCTTGTATATGATAGAGCGGACGCTCCCATCGGTCGCGGACGGCGCCCTCCGCCAGCGCGGGGATGATGTTCAGATCGAGGACGGCGGCCAGTGCGCCCGTCCCGGCTAAGAAGGAGACGGCGGCAAGCCGCCGCGATGCGGAAGAGCCTGAGCCCGCGGCCAGCAGAAAAAGCGCCACCGCCCACAAGACCGGCCATACGAAAAGCATCCTTGCGCCTCCTTCCCCTTAATGGCCGAGCCGGTCGGCGCCTTCCTCGAGCAGCCTTGCGGCGAGCTGCGTCCGGTTTCGCAGCCTGGTTTCGAGGGAGAACGCCCCTCTGCTCATTTGCTATCCGCTTTGCGCGCTGCGCGCCCGAACGCTTAAAGTCCCGTCCTCGCGGCCGAGGATCAGGCGTTCGGCCATACCGACGAATAGACCGTTCTCGACGACGCCCGGCAAGAGATTAAGCGTCGTCTCAAGCGCCGCCGCATCCGCGATCACGCCAAAACGGCAGTCCGCGATGTAGTTGCCGTTGTCCGTCACATAAGGCTCCTCACCCTGGATCAGACGAAGCGACGGATGCCCGCCCAGCGCCTCCAGACGTCCCATCGTCAGCTTGAAGCCAAACGGCACGATCTCGACCGGCAGCGGGAATGTCCCCAGCGTCTCCACTTCCTTGGAGGCGTCGGCGACGATGACGAGCCGCTTGCTGTGCGCGGCAATAATCTTTTCGCGCAGGAGCGCACCGCCACCGCCTTTAATCAAATTCAGTTCTCCGTCCGCTTCGTCGGCGCCGTCGATCGTCAGATCGATGCCGCCGGGCGGAACATCGTCCAGTGGCACCAACGGAATGCCAAGCGAAACGGCAAGCTCTTCGGAGCGAATCGACGTCGGCACCGCCGTAATTTTCAGACCTTCCTTGACGCGTCTTCCGATATCCACAATTGCCCAATACGCCGTGGATCCCGTTCCCAATCCCACCAGCATTCCATCTTCGACAAGCTTGACCGCTTCTTCGCCCGCCAATCGTTTCGGATCGACTGCCATATGACTCACCTTTCCCGTTCTCCTGACTTTTACAATCGGATATACGCATTATAGCAAAAAGCGGCGGAGCACCGGCAGCCCTTGTAGGCTCCCATGCCCGCCGCCCTCCGGCAACGCCTCTGGATTACCCTTAACGCGATTGGAACGTATCCTCTGCGATTAAACCTCGACCGCAGCCATCGCCGCTTCGGTTCGCGCCCGGTCCCGCTCCAGCACGGGACCGAGATACTTGCCCGTATAGGACTTCGCATTGTTCGAAAGCTGCTCCGGCGTTCCGACGCCGACGATCGTGCCGCCGCCGCTGCCGCCTTCCGGCCCGAGGTCGACGAGGTAATCCGCAGTCTTAATGACGTCGAGATTGTGCTCGATGACGAGCACGCTCTCGCCCGAATCGACCAGCCGCTGCAGCACCTGGAGGAGCCGGTCGATGTCGTGGGCGTGAAGGCCCGTCGTCGGCTCGTCGAGGATATACAGCGTCTTGCCCGTGCTGCGGCGATGCAGCTCGGCCGCCAGCTTGACGCGCTGCGCTTCGCCTCCGGACATCGTCGTCGACGGCTGACCGATCGTCATATAGCCGAGGCCGACGTCGAGCAGCGTCTGAAGTTTGCGGTGGATGCGCGGGATATTTTGAAAAAACTCCGTTGCATATTCGATCGTCATCTCCAGCACTTCCGCGATGTTCTTTCCCTTATACTTGACTTCGAGCGTCTCGCGATTGTAACGCTTGCCCTTGCATATTTCGCAAGGCACGTAGACGTCGGGCAGGAAGTGCATCTCGATCTTGATGATGCCGTCGCCCTTGCAGGCCTCGCAGCGGCCGCCCTTGACGTTGAAGCTGAAGCGTCCCTTCTTGTAACCCCGCACCTTGGCCTCGTTCGTGATCGCGAACACGTCGCGGATATCGTCGAACACGCCGGTATATGTCGCCGGATTCGAGCGCGGCGTGCGCCCGATCGGCGACTGGTCGATGTCGATGACCTTCTCCAGATGCTCCAAACCTAGAAACTCTTTATATTGGCCGGGACGCATCTTCGCCTTGTTCAAGTCGCGGGCAAGCGTCTTGTACAAGATCTCGTTGACCAGCGTCGACTTGCCCGAGCCCGATACGCCCGTCACGGCCGTGAACACGCCGAGCGGGAACTTGGCGCTCAGGTTTTTGAGGTTATTTTCCGTCGCGCCCTTAACCTCGATCCAGCGGCCGTCGGGCTTGCGCCGTTTGAGCGGCACCGGGATGAATTGACGGCCGCTTAAATAGGCTCCCGTCAGCGAGTTGTCGTCGCGCATGACTTCTTCAGGGGTACCTTGCGCGACGACGGTCCCGCCGTGAATGCCGGCGCCCGGCCCGATATCGATCAGATAGTCGGCCGCCATCATCGTGTCCTCGTCATGCTCGACGACGATGAGCGTGTTGCCGAGATCGCGCATATGTTCCAGCGTCTTGATCAGCCGATCGTTGTCTCTCTGGTGCAAGCCGATGCTTGGCTCGTCCAAGATATAGAGGACGCCCATCAAACTCGAACCGATCTGCGTGGCCAGCCGAATGCGCTGTGCCTCTCCGCCCGACAGCGTGCCCGCGGCGCGCGAAAGCGTGAGGTAATCCAGTCCTACGTTGACCAAAAAAGCCTAACCGGCTGCTGATCTCCTTCAAGATCAGATTGGAGATTTGCTTGTCCTTGGCGTTCAGTTCGAGCGCCTCGAAGAAATTCATCGCGTCTCCGATCGACAAAGCCGTGACGTAAGCGACGTTCTGGCTGCCGACCGTGACGGCCAACGCTTCCTTCTTCAGTCGCTTGCCTTTACAGCCCTCGCAAGGCTTGGCTCCCATATACTCCTCGATAAACTCGCGGATGCCGTCCGATGCCGTCTCCCGGTAGCGGCGCTCCAAATTCGGCACGACGCCTTCGAACTGGACCATCGCGTCGCGCGTGTAGCCGAATTCGTTTTGATATTTGAACCGGATCTTCTCCGGGCCCGTGCCGTACAACAGCAGCTTCATCTGTTTGTCCGTCAGTTCGGATACCGGTACCTTTGTGGGAATCTTGTAATGGCTGCACACCGCGGCGAGAAACTGCGGATAATACGTCGAAGTGCTCCCCGCCCAAGCGGAAAAAGCCCCCCTGCTCGATGCTCTTGCTCTTGTCGTGCAGCAGCAGGTCGGGATCGACGACCATCTTCACGCCAAGCCCGTCGCAATCCGGGCAAGCGCCGAACGGCGAGTTGAAGGAGAAGAGCCGCGGCTCCAGCTCGCCCATCGAAAACCCGCACACGGGACAGGCCAGATGAGAGTTGAACATCAGCTCTTCCTTGTCGATGATATCTACGATGATCTGTCCGCCGGACAGCTTAAGCCCGGTCTCGAGCGAATCGGCCAGGCGCGTCGCAACGTCTTCCTTCACGACGATCCGGTCGATGACGACCTCGATCGAGTGCTTCTTGTTCTTCTCCAGCTCGATCGGCTCGGACAGATCCATGATCTCCCCGTTCACGCGCACGCGTACGAAGCCCTGCTTCTGAATGTCGGCCAGCAGCTTCGTATGCTCGCCCTTGCGCCCCGACACGATCGGCGCCAAGATCTGCAGCCGAGTCCGCTCCGGATATTCCATGATCCGGTCGACCATCTGCTCTACCGTCTGAGACGTAATCTCGATGCCGTGCTCCGGACAGTGCGGCTTGCCGATGCGGGCGTAGAGCAAGCGCAGGTAGTCGTAAATCTCCGTCACGGTGCCGACGGTCGACCGCGGATTGCGGCTGGTCGTCTTCTGGTCGATCGAGATGGCGGGCGACAGTCCTTCGATCGAATCGACGTCCGGCTTGTCCATCTGTCCGAGGAACTGGCGCGCATAGGCGGAGAGCGACTCCACGTACCGGCGCTGCCCCTCGGCGTATATCGTATCGAACGCGAGCGAGGACTTGCCCGAACCGCTAAGCCCGGTCAGCACGACAAACTTGTCGCGCGGAATGGTCACGTCGATATTTTTCAAATTGTGGGCGCGGGCGCCCTTAATCACGATCTGATCGCTTCCCAAAACGTACAGCCTCCTGTCGTTAACGGCCTGGGCTCGCTCTCCGCGCCGCCTCCGTTCACGTTCCGTCACATAAGAATATGTGTTCTCATTCCATTATACTTGCCGATGAACTGGTTCGCAAATGGAAATCCCAACAATACGCGGCGTTCTTTGGAGAGCGCTGCTCAATTGGTCCTTACACCGATTCGGCCGCTCCCGACCCAGAAAGCACCTATTTGGGCCGTTTCAACGTTATCCCCTTCGAACAGGCTTTCACAGTTCAAAACCTAAATCGGGAACGTTTTATCCTCCAAATCTAATCCAGCATTCAATCGCTTTATCGCAGCATCCGCCAGTCTGCCTAGGCATTCGGTTCCCTATCGTCGAATATCATATTATCCGTCCTTTTTAATTATCCCCACGGAACAGGTCGCCCATATCAATAACTACGCTCGGATATACAGATTCAGCGATCCAATAGGCATATGTCATTTTAAAAATTAAAAAACAGCGTACACTCCCCCCTATGAGACATTCTTCTTCCTGATATTGGACTGTCCCGTCCATCTCACAGATCGCACCGCCCTTCTTTTGTTTACGAGCGCACGAAGCGTCACTGTCCTGGTTATTCCGCACAAATTCAAAAGCGTAGCAAATGCATTCGTGCCTGCATTGATCCGATAACAAAATTCGTCCAGATATGCCTGAAGATGCTTAGGACCAATGCCCCCGAACGTTCTGGCAAGCCAGCCGATCACCCCGCGCCAAATCAGGCCGATCTCGGTCACACCCTCGCTATCGCTCTGTTTGACGATTTCTATGCTATGAATTTCGGATTTAACATCCGTCACGTGGCGCCATAGGAAAGTACCGTAGCACTCGACATCATATGAACGTCGCCTGAATTCTCCATGCGGCAGCCGCTTAATCTTAACTTCGGCAACTCCGCCGGATTCAGGATCGATTGAAGCGCCTACAACTGCCGGCTGATCCCGTTGATCGGGCGGATCAAAAACGCCGCTCATGGCCGGACGCGCATAGAAATCGCCGTATAATTGCAATTCTCCTTTTAAAGGTCTAGATTCGTCCCAAACTTGGATCGCATGCCGGAGCTTGTGATTCATCAGCCACGCCGTCTTGTAAGTCACTTGAATAATCTCTGCCAATAGCTTGGCTGAAATTCCCTGTTGCATCAAATACAAGGCGCTGAACCACTTTTCGAGCGGCGTGCGAGTCCCTTCCATGATCGTTCCGACAGTCAAGGAGGTTTGATGATGACAGACGCGGCACTCGAATACACGGTTGCTTCTGGAAGTAATGCGATAAAATGAGGATCCTTCGCAATGAGGGCATCGAAAACCGTCTGGCCACTTAGCTTGGAACAAAGCGTTCTCGCAAGCCTCCTCCTGAAACGCCGGCATTTGCTCGTAAATGGATCGCAAAGCGGTTCATCCTCTCCTCCGAAAATAAGAACACCCGTTCTTAAAATACCACATTCATCCAGGGATTCATAGCGTCAATTTGTAACCTGATGGAGGGGGATATTCGTTAAACAGCTCTTCTCATGCGGTCATGCCTGAGTGAAGGGGATAGCGTTGAAATGTATTCAAATCACCTCGCCACCTGTTCGAAGGGGATATTGTTGAAATGTCAAAATAACATTGTTGTAGCTCGAACCGGACCGTTAAGCGCAGGCTTTTGCAAAAAAATAAACCTTGCAAGGATTCGTGATCCCTGCAAGGTTGCGCACTAAATTTATAAGCTTGCCTTCAGTTCAAGCAGCGCGTCGCGAAGCTCGGCGGCGCGTTCGAACTGGAGGTTTTTCGCGGCGTCCTTCATCTCGGCCTCCAGGCGGTTGATGACGGACTGACGGTCCTTCTTGGACAGCTTGTCGACGTCCTCGAGGCCGGTCAGATAGGCGCTCTTCTGTTCGGCGACCTTCGTCGCTTCGATGACGTCTCTGACCTTCTTGCGGATCGTCTGCGGAGTGATGCCGTGCTTCTCGTTGTAAGCCGTCTGGATCGCGCGGCGGCGCTCGGTCTCTCCGATCGCCTTGGCCATCGAATCCGTGATCTTGTCGCCGTACATGATGACGCGTCCTTCGGCATTGCGCGCCGCCCGGCCGATCGTCTGGATGAGCGAACGCTCGGCACGAAGAAAACCTTCCTTGTCGGCGTCGAGGATAGCGACCAACGTAACTTCGGGCAAATCAAGACCTTCCCGCAAAAGGTTGATGCCGACGAGTACGTCGAACGTGCCGATACGCAAGTCGCGCAGGATCGCCATCCGCTCCAGCGTCTTGATGTCGGAGTGAAGATAGCGGACCTTGATGCCGACTTCCTTCATATAGTCGGTCAGATCCTCCGACATCTTCTTGGTCAGCGTCGTTACGAGCACGCGCTCGTCGCGTTCGATCCTGGCGCGAATCTCGCCGAGCAGATCGTCGATCTGCCCCTTCGTCGGGCGCACCTCGATGATCGGATCGACAAGCCCTGTCGGACGGATGATCTGCTGCACCATCGTCGGGCAATTTTCGAGTTCGTAGGGCCCTGGCGTCGCAGACACATAAACGAGTTGCTTGGCTTTGCCCTCGAATTCCTCGAAGCGCAGCGGCCGGTTGTCCTTCGCAGACGGGAGGCGGAAGCCGTGATCCACGAGCACCGTCTTGCGCGCCTGGTCGCCGTTGTACATCGCGCGCACCTGAGGCAGCGTCACGTGGGACTCGTCGATGACGATGAGGTAGTCGTCCGGGAAAAAGTCCATAAGCGTGTACGGCGTGGCGCCGCGCTCGCGGAACGTCAGCGGGCCCGAGTAGTTCTCGATGCCCGAGCAGAAGCCCATCTCCGCCATCATCTCGAGGTCGTAGCGCGTGCGCTGCTCCAGCCGCTGCGCTTCAAGCAGCTTGCCTTGGTCGCGCAGCTCGGCGAGGCGCTCCTCGAGTTCCCGCTCGATGTTGACCAGGGCCACCTTCATCTTCTCCTCGGCCGTCACGAAGTGAGACGCCGGGAAGATCGAGACATGCTCGCGAGCGCCGATGATCTCGCCCGTCAGGACGTCGATCTCGGTGATCCGCTCGATCTCGTCGCCGAACATCTCCACCCGGATCGCGCGGTCGCCGACCGACACCGGGAAGATCTCGACGACGTCGCCGCGCACGCGGAACGTCCCGCGCGTGAAGTTCATATCGTTGCGCTGGTATTGGATGTCGACCAGCTTGTGCAGGATCGCGTTGCGCGACTTCTCCATGCCCACGCGCAGACTCAAGCGAAGGTCCCGGTACTCCTCCGGAGAACCGAGACCGTAGATGCACGATACGCTCGCGACGATAATGACGTCGCGGCGCTCGAAAAGAGCCGAGGTCGCGGAGTGGCGGAGCTTGTCGATCTCGTCGTTGATGCTGGAGTCCTTCTCGATATAAGTATCCGAGGACGGGATATACGCCTCAGGCTGATAGTAATCGTAGTAGCTGACGAAATACTCGACCGCGTTTTCCGGAAAAAACTCCTTGAATTCGCTGCACAGCTGCGCCGCCAGCGTCTTGTTGTGCGCGATGACCAGCGTGGGCTTGTTCACCTTGGCGATCGTCTGCGCGATCGTGAACGTCTTGCCCGTCCCCGTCGCGCCGAGCAGCGTCTGATGCCGCTTCCCCTCGTTGATGCCGGCGACGAGCTCACGGATCGCTCCCGGCTGATCTCCTTGCGGTTCGTATTCCGATTGGAGCTTGAATCCGGACGGCACTGCCATTATTAAGCCCACCTCCGTGTCTTCTTGTAGACCAAAGTCCTATATCGTACCCTGCTTCATCCGACCGATAAACAGGATATCCCTTCCAACGAGTCCGAATATGTGTTCTCATTCATTATATCGGGTTCCCGGAAACCAGTCAAAGGAGTGAAGCTGCATGAAGCAGCGTATAGACCAAACAACCTCGTGGGGCATATTGGCGGCCCTCGCCGCGTTGATAGGCGGATTTTTATGGGAGGGCGGGCATTGGGAAGGGCTCATCGAAAAGACGGCGCTGCTGATCGTATTCGGCGGCACATTCGCAGCCGTCGCCGTCAGTTTTCCCGCTTCCAGGCTCAAGCAGATTCCCGAGTCGCTGAAGACGGCTTTCCGTCCGAGCGCAATCGCGGTCGCCGACCGGATTGACGAACTCGTCGAACTGGCCACGACCGCCCGCCGGGAAGGCGTGCTCGCCTTGGAAAATAAAATCGTCGAGCACCCGGACCCGTTTATTAAAAACGGTCTTCAAATCGTCGTCGACGGTACCGATCCCGAGCTCAGCAGGCAAATTCTCGAATTCGAGATCGACGCCATCGAGCAACGGATGGAAAATCAGGCGAAAATATTCGAATCTGCCGGCGGTTATGCGCCGACGATGGGCATCATCGGTACTGTCATGGGACTCATCCACGTATTAAGCAACCTCTCCGATCCCGGCTCGCTCGGTCCGGCGATCGCGGTCGCTTTTACGGCTACGCTATACGGCGTCGCCTCGGCGAACGTTCTCTACTTGCCGCTCGCCTCGAAAATCCGCATCCGCGCGGCCGAGAACGTGCAGTTCACGGAGATGATGCTCGAAGGCATCCTGGCGATCCAGGCCGGGGAAAATCCGGCGCTTATCCGCAAGAAGCTGACTGCCTTCATGCACACGGAGTCGCTGTCTTTCGACCGGAAAAAGGAGGAGAGCGAAGATGGCGCGGAGACGGAGCCGACGCAGCCGAAACGCGCATGAGAACCATGATCGCTGGCTGATTACCTATGCGGATCTGATCACCCTTTTGCTGATTTTTTTCATTATCATGTACGCGATGAGTCAGATCGATATCAAAAAAATACGACACCCTGGCGAAGTCGCTCCAGTTGGAGTTCAACCGGGCCGACAGCATCATCGAGATGGGCACCGGCATCCAAGGCAGCACGGACGTATCCAAGCACCCGGACACCGCACCTTCGGCATCCGCATCCGCGTCCGCGTCGCCCGCCCCGTCCGCGCAATCAAGCGCAGCGATTGACGCCGAGATCGCCCGCAGACGTGAACAGGCGCTGCAGGATTTGCTGAAAATCATCGAGACGTACGTCCGGCAAAACAAGTTGCAGCAGGACGTCTTCGTCGGCGATACGCCGCAAGGCATCTCGATTCGCCTGTCCGACAGATTCCTGTTCGATCTCGGGAAGGCGGATCTTAAGCCGGAAGCCATACCGGCGCTGGACAAGCTGTCCAGCCTCTTCACCAAGCTGGACACGACGATCTCCATCCAGGGCCACACGGATAACCTGCCGATTCAGCCGGGCTCCGCGTTTAAGGACAACTGGGGCTTGTCGTCCGGCCGCGCGCTGTCCGTCCTCCGATACTTTGTCGACATCCGCAAGCTGCCGGAGGATCTATTCGAAATCGCAGGCTACGCAGACACGCGCCCCGTCGCCGCGAACGATACCGAGGCCAACCGTCAGAAAAACCGCCGCGTGGAGATCCTCGTGGTGCGTCAGCCGGAAGGGTCCGCCCGGTAACGGCCCGACCGACTTTTATAGATAGATAAAAGCCTCCATCAGCGATCGCTGAGGAGGCTTTTTTTAATGCTTGGGTACTTCACTTCGTCGCCTTAAGCAAATGCCAGCGCAGCCGCGATAATGACGGCGGCCGCGATGCCCGCATAGAAAAGCGCGCGGTTTCTCGCAGCGCGGCGAACGATTTGCGAAGGCACGCTTTGCCGAATCCAGTTTTTTAACTGCGCCAGATCCTCCCTGCCGGACAGGCTCCGCGCGGGGATGAGGCTCACGCCCTTCTGGCCGACGTACAGGACGATCATGCGGCGATCGATCGCGAACCTCCGAACATCCGCCCAGGCGACCTGCCCTTGCGCGGTGGGCGCGCGGTAACGGAAGCCGGAAGCGTCGAACTCGTATTCACGATGCTCCGCAGCAAAACGCCGTTTTATCGCTTGTACCGCTCTCAGGTAAGCGGAGGCCGGGATAAACAGCCCGAAGAACAACAGAAGCCACTGGACAAAATGAAAATGGTCCGCCGCTCCCCCTCCTTCCTTTAGGACCGAGAGCGCCATATAGATGAAATTCGCCCCGCATACGAGTATAAAGAAAACAAAGCCGGGACTTCCGTAAAAATGCCTCGTATTTAACGCCACGAGGTCCTTCTCTGTCGTATCGAATGCCGCCCTCACGATTTTTTCCATAGCTTCCTCCCGCCTTCTCTTGCTCCGCCAACGCGCTTGCAGCTTTCATTATACCAACATTTTATCGAACGAACGGGAAATAAAGCTTATAATGAAAGCAAAGACATCGAACGGAGGCTGAATATGGGATTGTTCGACTTCATCAAAGGTCAGTTTATCGAGGTCATCGAATGGCTGGACGATACCGGCTCGATGGTATACCGCTTTCCGGTCTACGACAACGCCATAAAGATGGGCGCCAAGCTCGTCGTGCGCGAATCGCAAGCTGCCATATTCGTGAACGAAGGCCAGATCGCCGACGTTTTCGGACCGGGCACCTATACGCTGAGCACGCAGAACATGCCGGTCCTGACCGCGCTGAAGTCCTGGAAATACGGCTTCAACTCGCCTTTCAAAGCCGATGTGTTCTTCGTGAGCACGCGCAATTTTACGCAGTTGAAGTGGGGTACGACCAACCCGGTTCTGATGCGCGACGCGGAGTTCGGGATGGTTCGCCTGCGGGGTTTCGGCAACTATGCGCTCAAGGTGAACGACCCTGCGCTGTTCCTGAAGGAGATCTTCGGGACGCAGCAGGATTTCTCGGCGGAAAACGTGGCCGGTTATCTGAAATCGGTCATCGTCTCCGGCGTGAGCGATCTGCTGGGCGAGTCGAAGATTCCGGCCATCGACCTGGCGGCTTCGTACGATGAGTTGAGCCGCGCCGCTGCCGACAAGCTCCAGGCGCATTTCATGGCGATGGGCCTTTGGCTGACCGCGCTCACGATCGAGAACATCTCGCTGCCCGAGGAAGTCGAGAAAACGATCGACCGCCGGTCGTCGATGAATATTGCGGGCAACCTTGATCAGTACATGAAATATCAGACGGCCGAAGCGCTGCGCGAGGCGGCAAACAACCCGGCCGACGGCGGCGCAGGCACGGGCATCGGTCTTGGCGCCGGCATGGCGATGGGGCAGGCCATGAGCCAGATGATGCGGCAAAACGAGCAGCAGAACGGGGCGAATGCCGGCGGAACTCCAGGCGCAGGTTCAGGTGGAGGAGCTGCAGCTCCGGGCAGCGGTTCGGCCGCAAGCGAGCGCGCGGCCCAAGTCGGCGGGGTCTCGGACGGCGGCGGCACGGCGGCGGCGAAAAAGTTTTGTTCGGAGTGCGGGCAGCCGCTCGCGCCGAACGCGAAGTTCTGTTCCAACTGCGGAACGAAGGTGTAGCGCAGGATGGGGACAGACGCAAAAGCGGCGCTTGAGGCGATCCAGTTTCCCTGCGCGAGCTGCGGTGGAACGATGCTTTTCGACGCGGACAGCCAGCAGTTGAAGTGCCAATATTGCGGCCGGCTTCAAGCGATCGATGCAGACCATGCGCTCCCCCGGGAGCATGCGCTGGACGACGGCAAGCCGGAAGAAGCAGACACGGATTGGGGCGTGGCGCAGCAGACGATCAAATGCCAGTCCTGCGGCGGCGAGAGTCTGATTCCGGCCCTGCAGACAGCCACGCTTTGCCCTTTTTGCGGCTCGCCGAAGGTGCTGCCCCAGCCCGCTGCGGCGACGGTAAAGCCCGAATCGCTCATTCCCTTTCAAGTCGACAAAGAGGATGCCGCCGCCGCCTTTCGGTCATGGAAAAAGAAACGCTGGTTTCTCCCCGGCGCCTTCAAACGGGAAAACACGAGCGCGCGCCTAGCCGGCATCTACATCCCGTATTGGACGTACGATGCGGACACGTCTTCCGCTTACACCGCCGAACGGGGCGATTACCACTACCGAACCGTGACCAGAACGCGCACCGTAAACGGAAAAACGGAAACCTATACCGAGCAGGAGCGGTATACGGTCTGGCATCGCGTGAGCGGAGATTACGACCGCTTCTTCAACGACGTGCTGATCCCGGCCTCCGGCCAGTACGACGCCAAGCTGCTGGATCGCCTAGGCAACTTCGACTTGGGCGGACTGCTCGGCTACAAACCGGATTATTTGAGCGGCTACATCGCCGAACGCTATTCCGTCAACCGAACGCAAGGCTGGGAGGAAGCGCGCGAGCGGATCGACGATGCGCTGCGCGCCGACATCCGCGCCGAGATCGGCGGCGACGAAGTACGTTCGTTGAACGTCGATACCGGGTACTTCAACCGTACGTTCAAGCATCTTTTGCTGCCCGTCTGGAACGCCAGCTACAGTTACAAGTCCAAGCCCTACCGCTTCATGGTTAATGGCCAGACCGGACTCGTATCCGGAAATGCGCCGCGCAGCGCCTGGAAGATCGCCTTTTTTGTGCTGGCGTGTCTGGCTGTCGTCGGGGCGATCGTGCTGTGGTATACGAGCACCCAACAATCGCCTCAATAGAAAAGACGACCGCCCTGCTCAGGAGCAGGGCGTCTTTTATTCTCCGACCAACTTCAAGCCCACCGCGGCGGCGATAACAAGCGCGAGGAAGAACAGTCTCGAAGCCTGGCGCGATTCGCCGTAAAAAACCATGCCGAGAACGGTCGCGCCGACCGAACCGATGCCCGTCCATACGGCATATGCCGTTCCCATCGAGATCTCCTGCATCGCGGCGGTCAGCAGGCTGAAGCTGAACAAAAAGCTAATGCAGATGATACTGAGTCCCAACGCGTCCCTGCGGCTGCTCCAGCGATTTAAGCCGACCGTCCCCGCTACCTCAAAAAAGTCCCGCGCATACTAAATACACCCACGCCATCAACGCGTCCCCCTTCCCTCTGTTTCCGAGTTCTGTTTAGGACCGGATGTCGCTTTTAAGCCGACGATGCCGACGATCATAAGCGCGACAAGCGCCAGCTTAGCCGCATTGAGCTCGCCCTCGAAGAATACCGCTTCCCCGATCACCGTTCCTGCTGCGCCTAGCCCCGTGAAAGCTGCGTAAGCCGTGCCGATCGGCAAGACGCGCGTCACTTCCATCAGACTCCAAAAGGAAAAAGCTAAAGCTATGGCCGTCAGCAGCCATTCCCACCACGTCGAAGCATGCTTCAAGCCCGACACCCAGCCCACTTCCGTCACGCCGGCTGCGATGAGCAGCGCCCAATATTTTGTCATCCGTGATCCTCTCTCCTCGCCTTCGACATGCAAAAAAGCCCGACAGCATCGGCATGCGGGGCGCGCGGCTTAAATGTCTCTCGCGGCCTTGCATTCTGATACTCCCGGGCTTTTGTCCCTCCGTGACGCCTGCCGCACTCGGCAGGGCGCGCCCTCCCCTTGGACCAGACAGCCGGCCGAAGCCGCCCCGGAACCCTAGAGGACGAATCCCATCCATATTAACGAACAACGATTGGGCTGTCAAACCCTATCTCTAATAAACGTTGGCCGCAAGCGGCCCCGGTCTCTATTTGCGCCGCCCGCTGCGCGGAGGCAGTCCTTCGGGCACGGGCTTGACTGCGGCCGTCGACGCAAGCCGCGAAAGCCTGGTCTGCCGTCTCGTCTACGCGTCTTGTCGCCTCCGAGGCCTGCTTTCCTTCGGTCAAAGCCAGCACGCCATTCCCCCCGCCCTCCCGCTTCCTCAGGCGGCGGCCCGCTTTCCGACGCCGCGGCCTCCTCCGATCCGCCGTAGCTTCTTCGAGCGCCTTTTCCGCGCAGCCTCGCGCCGGCCAGACGGAGCCCCTGGCGCAGCGAGGACGACCGCGGCGCGGCGACGTACTCGGCATCCTCATCCGGCGCAAGAATCAATCCAAGCTGATGATGCTCGCCTGCATACCTGGCCCGCTGCGCAAACTTCACGTTACCGTCGCGATTAAGCACCTCGAGCTTCGTGAACGCCGGCTGCAGCTGAAGCGCAGCGTGAAGCTCCTCCTTGCTGCGCACCCGGACACCGTTCGCCTTGCTCACCGTTTCCCCCCGCGATCAGCCCCATCTCGAACGCCGGCGTGCCGGGCAGAACGGCGAGGATGACGACGCCTCTGCCGTCCTGTACATAAACAGGATGGCGCCCCCGTTCGCGCAGCCTTCCCCAGAAGAGCAGAGCCTCGTGCAAAATAAAAGCCGCTGCGCCGGCCACGATCGTAAGCGGTCCCCAAAACGCTGCGCCGGCGGCAAGCGCCGCAATCGCCAGTCCGTATAGAAGGAGGCCGCCGCCCATTTCCTTCGCTTTGGCTTCCGGCCAGCGTGTCGACGTCCGGTCCGTAAACCCGATCAGCACCGGAAAAGCCGCCAGCGTCCACCCTGCTACCGTTACTGCCGGCCCACCGTCCACACCGAACAAGGGCGTCCACGGCAGCGTTAACCCGTTATTTCCCGCAGCCGGCACGAGCCATAACAGCGGAACCGGCCAGAGACCGGACAGCGAGTAGGCGCCGATCGGTTTCCCCCCGCTTGCCTTCGAGAAACAACGGCGTCGCATAACGCGAGCCTTGCAGCCGAACGAGAAGCGCTTCCGCAATATGCAGCAGGCCGGCCAAAAACAGCAGCGACGGGCCGTCAATATCGTTTAACGCCTGCCAGACGCGGTTGATCCCCTCATCTCCGGCGGGCACGCCCGTCCATGACAGAATCGCTTGCACAACGGTAAGCGCGCCGGCCGCGTAGGCGAGACAAACGTAACGAAGCTTGAACAACGCGAGCACGAACGTCGCGCCCCAGACGCATACGAGCGTAGAAGCGGTCAACTGCGCGCCGGCGGCAAATCCGAGCGCGGACAGCGCGATGCCCGCAACGAAACCCGCGACGATGCGGGCAGCCGTCATCGGCAGCGTACCTCGCAGTCTGACATGGAACAATCTGCGCTGCAGCACGCTGCTCTGGCGCGAATGCCACCATACCATCGCGATCGCGATATATAAAAAAAGGCGATAGGAACAGGACTCCGATACTCTCGCCCGCCAACCGCAACCAATCGATCGTCAGATCCAAGATGAATCCCGCCTTCCGTTTCCGTATTCCGATATGCATGCCGACCCTACGTATTCGACAGACGGAAGTTCAAATCCTGCCGGCCGGCGTTTTCGGGATTTACAAATAGTGGAATCGAATCCTCGAACACCTCCGTTTTTTCCTTTTTAACGATATCCCCTTCGGGCAGGTGCTGAACCGTCTCCTGCCCGAAGGGGATACCGTTCAAATGTCTTGCTCATATGCTTTTTTTGGGCATAACCCATCATCCTGACGGAAGGGGATACCGTTCAAACGCCCCGGATACCCATGTACCCGCTCCTCCGCTCATCATCCCCAGCCTGTTCGAAAGGGATACCGTTTAAACGCCTGAAAATGCGGCAAGCCGCCCCTGGCTGCCCCCGAACGGAAGCGGCGCCCTGAGGCGGCTGAGCGCAAAGCTGCGAATTTGCGAATTATTATTTGAGATACGGCGCGGGATTGACCGGCGTACCGTCTTTGCGAACCTCGAAGTGCAGGTGATAGCCGGTTGCGGTGCCCGTCATGCCGACGAGGCCGATTTTTTCGCCGCGCTTGACGGTCTCGCCCTTTTCGACGAGGATTCCGCCCGGCTTCAAGTGACCGTACAGCGTCCAGAGGCCGCCGCCGTGGTTGATGATGATGCAGTTGCCGTAGCCGCTCCACGACTGGGCGACGATGACGGTGCCCGATTCGGCCGCGTACACCGGCGTCCCCTCCGGGACGGCCATGTCCAAGCCCGTGTGCAGCTTGTTTTTCTGACCGGTCACGGGATGCGTCCGGTAGCCGAAGGGCGAGGACAAGCGGTATTCCCGCTTCAGCGGAAGGCCGAGCTTGCCGCCGGTGTAGTAGGTTTTTAGCGCTTTTTTCTGCTCCAGCAGCTTGGAGTACTTTTTGCCGAATTCCATGAGCGCGGCTTCGGCCTCTTCGCTGATGTCCTCGGTTTCCTCGATCTTCTGATTAATGCTCGCGACGAGCACTTCTTTTTCTTTTTCCTGGTCCTGAAGCTCGGCTTTTTTGTCGGCCATGTCGCTGTACAGCTTTTTGACCGAAGCCAGGTCCAACTCGACCTGCGCCTTCTTGTCGGCGACGAGCGCTTTGTAGCTCTCGGTCTGCGACAGCACCTCTTTATCCTGCTCCATGATGGATTGCAGCGATTGGAAGCGGCCGACGAAATCCGAGAAGCTCTTGGAGCTCAGCAGCACGTCAAGATAAGAGACGGAGCCGTTCATGTAAATCAGACGGATTCGCTCTCTCAACTGCTCGTCCCGGCTCTGCCTGGAGGCTTCGGCGGACTCAAGCTCCGACGTCGTCTTCAGCAACTTGGCTTCGGCGGAATCGATCTTGGCCTGCGTCGCGTCGAGCTGGTCCGACGTCTGCTGAATTTGCTTAAGCAGCGTAAACATATCCGTCTTGGCCAGCGTCTTTTTTATTCGTCAGATCCTCGCTCCGGCGCTCGGCTTCCTTCTTGCTTTCCGCAGCGGCGTTCATCTGGGCCTGAATCTCCTTAAGCTCCCGCTCGATCTTCTGCATTTTCGTCTCGGCGTGGCTCTCGTACGGCCGAACGAGGAATACGACGCCCAGCAGCATCACCAGTACCGCGATCAATCTTCTATTCACGCGAGCTCTCCTCCATCATCTGATCATGAACGGCAAGCGCTACACTTTCAAATGCTTGCGAACCGACACGACGCTGCCCCAGACGCCGATCAACGTACCCAACACGACGAGCGTGCCGCCGACCAGCCAGCCGACTTTATTTAGGTCGACGACCTGGATCATCATGAGGCCCATATTGTAGCTGGTCGACGCGATCAACTTGGAATATCCGTACAACAGCAGCGCCGTCGTAATGCCCGAGCCCGCCAATCCGATGATGATGCCTTCGATGAAAAACGGCCAGCGGATAAAATTGTTGGTGGCGCCGACAAGCTTCATGATGCCGATCTCCCGGCGCCGCGCCAGTATCGTCATCTTGATCGTCGTGGAGATGAGGAACATCGCCATGACCGCAAGTCCGGCGACGATGACGAGACCGACGTTGCGAACGGCGTTCGTGATGCGGAACAGCTTTTCGACATAGCCTTGTCCGTACTTGACGCTGAGGATGGGCTTGTCCGCGTCCGTCTCGTTAAACGCCAGAATCTGCTTGGCCACGTAGGACACCTGCTGCGCGTCGAACAGCTCGACTTCGAACGCGTCCGGGAGCGGATTCGAATCCTTGTAGCCGTCGAGCGCGCCTTTTACGTCCTCGTCCAGATCCTGGCGCAGCTTCTCGAGTCCCTCCTCCTTGGAAACGAAGGTGACCTGCTTGACCTCGACGATATTGCCGATGCGCGTCTTGAGCTCGTCGATCTTGGATTGGCCGATCTCGGACTCGAGGTACACGTTGACTTGAACCTGGCTGTCGAACTGGTCGGCCCACTGGTTCACGTTAAGCGCGAGGAGCATGAACACGCCCAGCACGAACAGCGACACGACGATCGATCCGATCGAGGCGAACGACATCCAGCCGTTGCGGAAGACGTTCTTGACACCTTCGCGGATGTGGCGCACGAGGGTGCTAAACTTCATAGCCGTAATCCCCTCTCTGCTGGTCCCGCACGATGGTGCCCCGTTCGATCGCGATGACCCGCTTGCGGAGGGTGTTGACGATTTCTTTGTTGTGCGTAGCCATGACGATCGTGGTACCGCGGAAATTGATCTCTTCGAGCAGCTTCATGATCCCCCCATGAGGTCTCGGGATCGAGGTTGCCGGTGGGCTCGTCCGCCACGATGACGGAAGGACTGTTAACGATCGCTCTGGCGATCGCGACGCGCTGCTGCTCGCCGCCGGACAACTGGGCGGGCAGGCTGCCCGCCTTGTGCTTAAGCCCGACGAGTTCAAGCACTTCCATGGTGCGGCGGCGGATTTGACGCTTCGGCGATTCGACGACTTCCATCGCGAAGGCGACGTTTTCGTAGACGGACAGCTTGGGAAGCAGGCGGAAATCTTGGAAGACGACGCCGATATTGCGGCGCACGTAGGGGATCTTGCGCTGCTTCAGCTTGCCTATGTTGAATCCGTTGACGGACAACTGCCCCTTGGTCGGCACTTCCTCGCGATAGATCAGCTTCATGAACGTCGACTTGCCGGCGCCGGAAGGGCCGACGACGTAGACGAATTCATTGCGGTCGATCACGATGTTGATGCCTTGCAGGGCGGGGGTTCCGTCCGGATAGGTCTTCCATATGTCGTGCATTTCGATCACGCGATCACTTCCTGTTTCATTGTTGGACAGCCGATGCTTCTATACGTTCAGGGAGACGCTTCCCGTCGAAAGGCTAAAGTTCCGCAGACTAATGGTACTTCGACATCTTGCCGGTAAATCCTTTATTTGTCGAGCTTTATCTGGTTGACAGAAGCGGAATCGCGCATGTTTCGGCTCGCGTTTTTGTCGATTTTCGTTATTTTGAGAAATTTTTAATCTGGCGGGAATCCTAAGTTCGAATGCGTTCGCGGAAGGAGGAATTCTGGAAATGGACAACCGATTCTTTCGGATCGCAGCCGCGGTCCTCGCGCTAATCTTAGGCATGAACGCCGGGACGGCTGCGGCAGGCGCGGCGTTCGCAGGCTATGGAGCGGCTGCTCGCGAGGCGGCGGGTGATACGGCGGTCGCAGGCTATGGAGCAACTGCTCGTGAGACGGCGGTTGATGCGGCGGTCGCAGGCTACGGAGCGGCTGTTCGCGAGGCGGCGGGTGATGCGGCGGTCGCAGGCCATGGAGCGGCTGCTCGCGAGGCGGCGGTTGATGCGGCGGCCGCGAAGCACGGAACGCGCCGGTCTCGCGCGCTGCCGGCCGATGTCTCCGTGGGCGGCTTGGCGATGGGCGGCATGAGCGCGGATGCCGCGATCGCCAAGGTACGGGCACGAATCGAAGCGAAGCTTGACGAGCGCGTGACGCTGGTTCACGGGCATCGGCAGCTCTCGCCGACCCAAGATGCGTCCGGGTCCTCGCTCTCCTGGCGCGAGCTTGGGCTCCATTTGAACGCCGAGGAAGCGATAAAAGCGATCATGCAATATCGGGACGCGGGCTGGCTGGATCGGCGTTCTGCCGGGCGGGCCGTCGCGAAGCGCTTTCCGATTGAAGCTGTCTGGGACGAGGAGATGTTCGCGGAGAAGGCCGAAGCAATGTGGGGATCGATCGCGGAAAAGGCATCGATCGACGCGGTTCGCGCGATCGATGCGTACGACCGCGTCGTCTATTCGCCGGAAAAGCCGGGCGAGACGCTCGACCTTTCATCGCTGCTGGCCGTATTCAAAAAGCGCGCGCCGGCAAAGCTCGGCGAAACAGCGCCGGCCGCAAAAGGGCCGCTGGCGATCGAAACGCGTCTGCCCGTCGTCCCCGTCCAGCCCGAGATTAAGGCGTCAGCGCTGCAGGCGCAAGGCATCGCGCGCAAGATCGCCGAGTTTTCCACCTCCTTCGCGGCAAGCGGCGAAGGTCGCGTCCATAACGTCAAGGCCACTGCCGACGCCTTGGACGATACCGTGCTTCTGCCGGGCGAGACGTTCGATTACGGCGCCGTCGTCGCCAAAGCACGGCGGGATTACGGTTACCGGGCGGCTCCGGTCATCTTGAAGGGCAAGCTCGTGCCGGGCATCGGCGGCGGCATCTGCCAGGTGTCCAGCACGCTTTACAATGCGGTCCTGCGCGCCTCGGGCCTCAAGATCGTCGAGCGGCGCAACCACTCGCTCCCCGTGAATTATTTGCCGCAAGGCATGGACGCGACTTTCGCGGAGGGCTCGATTAACTTCCGGTTTCGCAACGACACGGGTAAACGGCTGTTAATCAAGGCCTCGGTTCGAGATAAAAGGCTGACGGTCAAGCTGTTCGGCACGATGGCCGACAACGTGAGGTATGAGTTGGAAGCGGTTCTAGTAAAGGAGCTTCCGCCCCGCACCGTGTACAGACAAGACGCGGGCATCCCGGTCGGCCTGTCGCGTCTGGTGCAGGCAGGCAAATCAGGCGCGGTCGTGGATACGTACCGCTTGAAGTACGTGGAAGGCCGGCTGGCCGCGCGCAGCAAGCTGAACCGCTCGATCTATCGCGCGCAGGACGCGATCTTCGCGGTGAATCCCGCGGACGCGCGCGCCGGGCGCCGCGAGACGCCGCAGCCTTCGCCGCAGGGACGAACGCCCGCGGAGCCGATGTGAGGGAATGGCGAAAAGCCGCCGGAACTTCGGCGGCTCGGATATTCCGTTTATTTGATCGCCCAGGAAGACAGGCGGCAATCGCTCGGCTGGCGTTCACGCGCTACGCCGCAGGAATAGGCCAGCCGGTTGGTCAAGTCGACGAGCGTAAGGCGGCAAGCCGTGCTTCGCGCCCGTGTCGATTCCGATCCGGTCGCGGCCCAGCCACAGCTCGCCTGCCGGCGCGCCAAGCTTGAAGGTCGGCGTGTGGCCGAAGACGACCGTGTACGGCAGCGGGCCGCCGTCCGCCCAGAAGTCGCCGCGAATCTCGGTCAGATCCGCGGCGCTCTGCTTGGCCGGCGGCAAGCCAGGGCGGATGCCGGCATGGGCGAACAGAAAGCGCTCGTCCTGCCAATACAAAGGCGTCTCGCGCAGGAAACGCAGCTCCTCCGACTCCGCTGGCAGGCCTTCGCCGCGCCCGGAGACGTCGAGCAGCCACCGCTCCATGTTGCCGAGCACGGCGCGCGCGCCCTCCTTCACAAGCGTCATCGCTTCCTTGAGCGCAGGCCAACTCTCCCGCTCCCGGTTGATAAAATCGCCGAGCAGGTATAGCCGATCTTTGCCCGGCGCGTATTCGGCCATGCGCAGCAACGAACGCATCGCCGCCGCGTGGCCGTGTATATCCGAGATGACGAGTATGCGGGTCATGTCGATTCTTCTACCTTTCGCTGCCGGCGTCCGCCGGGTACAAGTAGGTCTCGTCGACGGGAAAACGCAGCCAGCCGCGCGTGCCCGCCTTCAGAGGCTCATGATGAAATAAAGAAAGCATGTCGCCGGTCCCGGTCTCCGCCAGCACGCGCCAGCGATTGCCTTCGAAGGCGCTGTGCGCGATGCGGGCGGCCAGCCGGTTGAAGGCCGGCGGCGCGAAGACCCCGGCCTCGCGGGAGCCGGCAGTTCCGGCCTCCGCCCCCGCGGCGACCTCGGCTCCCGGGTCGGAAGCCCGGGCGTCCTCGGTCTCCCAGGCGGCCGCATCCGGCCGAAACAGCGCGATCGCCGGTTCCGACGGACGGCGAGCGCTCCAATCGGACGCCGTCCGGCCGGCGACGAAGGCGCCTTCCAGACGGATGGCGGGCGCCGTCCCGCCTTCGGCGATCGGTCCCGCAAGCCGGTTGCCCGCGCCTAGCAGCGAAGCGACGGACGCCGTCGCGGGCCGGCCATAGCAGGCCTCGGGACTGTCGATCTGGTCGATGCCGCCGCTGCGCATGATGACGAGCCGGTCCGCCATCGCGAACGCCTCTTCGGGGTCGTGCGTCACATGGAAAACGGTCGTCCCCAGCTTGCGCAGCAGGTACGACAGCTCCGTCCGCATCTCGATGCGCAGCCTCATGTCGAGATTGGACATCGGCTCGTCGAGCAGCAGCAGGTCCGGCTGCGTCGCCAGGGCGCGCGCGATCGCCACGCGCTGCTGCTGGCCGCCGGAAAGCTGAGCGGGCAGACGCTCGGCGAACGGCTCCAAATGCAGCAGACGCAGCAGCTCCCCCGACCTTGGCTCGAATGTCCGCGGACGCCGCCTTCTTTCTTTTTAACCCGTACGAAATGTTGTCGTAAACGCTCATGTGCGGCCATAACGCGTAATCCTGGAACACCATGTTGATGCCCCGCTTCTCCGGGGGCACGAGCTTCGAAGCCGTGGACACGGCCTCGCCGCGCAGCCGCACCTCGCCGCCGTCGGGCTGCTGCAGGCCTGCGATGAGCTGAAGCAGCGTGGACTTGCCGCAGCCGGACGGGCCGAGCACGCTGATGATCTGCCCGCGGGAGACGCTGAAGTCGATGCCCCGAAGCGCAGGCTGGCCCGCGTAGGACTTGTGAAGCTGACGGATCTCTAGGATTGTATTCAACGACTTGGCCTCCTTGCTTCCTTCGGTTTGAACAATCGCTCCATGATGAGGATGAGTGCGACGACGGCGGTACCTCCGGTTAACGTCGCGGCTGCGGCGTAGCCGAAGTTCAGGTCCTCGAACGCCTTGTTGATGACGACGGGCAATGTCATGAAGTTGGGCGGGAACAGAATCGAAGTCATCGCCAGGTCAAAGACGCTGGCCCCGAACGCCGCCAGCGCGGCGGAGAGCAGCGCGCCGCGCAGCAGCGGCAGCAGGATCGTCCTGACTCTGCGCGAGAACGAGGCGCCCTGCATTTGCGCCGCCGACAGCAGCCCCTGCGGTACCTTCGCCATCGCTCCCGTCACGATCCGGGTGATGACCGGAATGGCGCCCGCGACGCCCGCAAGCACGAGGATAGCCGGCTTGCCGTAGAGCAGCAGCCCGATCCGCTCGAGCCAGGATTGGTTCCAAATAAAGATGTAGCCGATGCCGAGCACGACACCAGGGACCGCCAGCGAGACGAGCGAGATGACGTCGATCGCACGCTTCAGCTTAAACTTCGAATAGGTCAGCACGTAAGCGACGAGCAAGCCGACGAACAGGCCGACGATGGCGGCGAACGCCGCGATCGAGAGCGAATGCAGCAGCGCGTCCGTCAACTGCCCGCCCGACACGAACAGCTCCCGGTAGTGGTTCAGCGTAAACGCCGTGCCGCCGGATTGGCCGGGACGGGTAATCGACGTCAGCAGGTTGGCGCCTAAAGGAATGCCTACCGCGATCGCAAGCAGGATGAAATTGCCGGCGGCCAGCAGCCAGGCGCCCCGGCGCGGCCGCTCGGCCCTGGCCCGCGTCGCCCGGCCGCCGAGGAAGTCGAAGCGCGCCCGGCGCAGCGCCCAGAACTGCACGCTCATCGCCAGCGCGATCAGCACGACGAGATAGAACGACAGCACGCCGGCCATATCGAACCGGATCGGTGAGGTGTACAGCGCCGAGTAGATCGAGTACGGCAGCGTCGGGAAGCGGAACACGGCCGCGATGGAAGCCGGCAGGCCGAAATCGCCGACGGTGTCCATGAAGACGAGCAGCGCGCCCGAACAGTAGGCGGGCAGCAGCAGCGGCGCCTCGATCGTGCGCCAGACGGTCCAGGCGCTGCCGCCGTTCAGGCGTCCGGCTTCGCCCAGGCGTTCCATCTTCCATTCGAGCGCGGAATAGACGGCCAGGTAGGCGAACGGAAATTTGCTTAAAGACATGACCGCGATCAGGCCCGCTGGCGTAAAGACGGCGTCGTGAACCCAGCGCCAGCCGAGCCAGGACGCGGCGAGACCGTCGGACGCGGCGAACATGACCCAGCCCTGCGCGAGGATGAACGACGGCGTCACGATGAGCAGCCATACCGCGCCGTCGAGCAGACGCGCGCCGGGGAACGACCAGCGGGAGCGCGCGGTCGCGAGCGCCGCGCCGATCGCGGTTCCGAGCGCCGTCGTGCCGAGGCCGAGGACCAGCGTGTTTTTGAGCGACAAATACCAGAGCGGACGGCGGAACATATCGCCAAGCAACGAGAGATCGCCGATCCGGCGGCTGCCGAAGAAGAAGCCGGGCAGCAGCACCTGAATGACGACCGCGGCGAGCGGGAGCATGATCAGCAAAACAAGAAGGGCCAGCACCAGCCAGCCCGTTCTGCTTCCGTGAGCGAAAATCGTAAAGCGCATGTTATTTCACCGAGCGATCGGCGAACCACTGCTTGATCTCCGCTTCATGCTCCGACGCCCACGATGCGTCCGCCGCCACGAGCTTGGCGCTTGGATTGCGGTCCGCCTTCACGGTCACGCCCGCGACGCTCGGCTCGAAATAGCTCTCGTCGCCCTGATCGATCAGCGCCTGCTGCGTCTTCGGATCGAGCAGGAACGCGACGAACGCCTTGGCCGCGTCCTGATGCGCGCTGTTCTTCTGGATCGCCGCGACGCGTACCGAAGCCGGCGCCCCTTCTTCCGGCCAGACGATCTCGATCGGCTCGCCGTCGTTCTTGAGCGTGTACGCGTTGCTCTCCTGGAGCGCCGCGACTTTGATCTCGCCGCCCGTGAGCGCCTTGGCGACGTTCGGGTTTTTCGGATAGACGTGCGCGCCGTTTTTGAACACGCCGTCGAAGTAAGATTGGCCGCCTTCGATCCCTTTGTCCTGGAAAAACCACGACACGAACGGATAAGCGGGCGCCGCTACCGCGGGGTCGGCCATGCCGACGGTACCCTTGTACTTCGCGTCGGCGAGGTCCGCCCAGCGCTTCGGCGCGTCGGCCGCGCCGAACGACTTCGTATTGTAGACGATGACGCCTGCGGCATGCGCGCCGGTCGGGTAGTACGCCTTGTTCGCGGGCACGAACGTCTTGGCAAAGTCCGTCAGGCCCGCTGCTGCAGCAGGTTCCCAGCCTTCCAGTAGCTGCCCCGCTTTACCAAGACCCTCTATCGAAGGCATCGCGTCCATCCAGACGACGTCCCAGTGCGGATTGCCCTTCTCGGCTTCGATGCGGGACATGATCTCCGCGCCGTTGCCGCTGACGATGTTGAGCTTGTAGCCGGTTTGCGCTTCGAACATCGGCTTGACGATGTCGTCGAAGTCGTTGAGGTAGACCGTCAGCGTCTCGCCGTTGCCGGCCGGCGTCGATGCGCTCGCGCTCTCGGAAGGCGATGCGACTGCGGTCGCGGATGGAGATGCCGCGGCGGACGACGGCGCGGCGCTGTCCGAAGCCGTGGCAGCCGCGGCGCCCGCGTTGTTGTTGTTGTTCGCGTTGCCGCAGCCAGCTGCGGTCAAGGACAAGCCGACGAGCGCCAATGCTGCGAGCTTGCGGTGGTGCGTGAGATTCATTTTTCGATATCCCCCTCGTTATCGTTCGTGATACCTTCACTTTAAAGGGGGTTTGTCAGCATGACGTAAAGCGGATAACAAATCGAAGTTAAATATCATCTATGTATATTGATAAAATCATAGATAGAATCTATATTTACAGTAGCTTGTATCCATCCGACGATAAAAAAGAGGCGAATGCTTCGTGAATCCCCAACAACTGCGAATATTCATGCAAGCCGCGGATGGCCGCAGCCTGACGGAGGTCGCCGCCGCGCTCGGCTTGAAGCAGCCCACCGTCACCTTTCACCTGCAGAAGCTCGAGCAGTCGGCAGGCCTCTCGCTGTTCCGCAAGCAGGCCGGACGCGTACGCCTGACCGATGCGGGCGAGGCGCTGCTCCCCTATGCCGCCAAAATCTCGGCGCTGCTGGACGAAGCCTCGCAGCTGATGGCCGACTACCGCGAGCAGGGCCGCGGCAGGCTGAAGATCGGGGCCAGCTATACGCCGGCCACCTACTTCCTGCCCGCTTATCTGGCGGAATTCCAGATGCAGTACCCGCTGGCGCTGCCGACGCTCACGGTCAAGCAGGCCGGCGACGCGCTCGCCCTGCTCGAAAGCTTCGAGGTCGACGTCGCCGTCGTCTCGCTGTCCGAGGAGCCGTATCCCGCGTTTAACGTCATCCCGCTCGGCGAGGATCCGCTGACGCTGGCGTTTGCGCCCTTTCACCCGCTGGCCGCGGGGGGAGCTCGGGATCGAGGACCTGCAGGGCCAGCCGTTCCTCGTGCACGAGGGCGGCTCGACCTCGCGCAGGTTATCCGAGCGATGGGCGGCGGAGAACGGCTTGAACTGGCAGATCCGAATGGAGCTCGGCGCGATCGAGACGATCAAGGAAGCCGTCAAGCACGGCATGGGGATCGGCATTCTGCCGCGGCGCAGCGCGCGCCGGGAGGAGCTGTCCGGCGAGCTCGCGCTGCGGGCGCTGCCGGGCAAGGTCAGCGTCCGCCGGATCTGCCTCGTGTACCGTAAAGAGGATATCCCCGTCCGTCAGGCCGCCGCTTTTATCGACTTTATGCGAGGGAAGCTTGGGGTATAGGGAGCTCGCTCCCAGGCTAGACGCCAAAAGCGTCCGAAGGCGACCGGTCAAGCCAAAACGCACCTCAAAGCGGCCGATGTCTGCAGTGGAAATAAAAAATCGCCCCGCAAGCTCGCTAGAGCTGGCGGAGCGATAAAAGCGTCGCAGCAGAAGGCTGCATTCGACAGAAAGCTAGATCAATCCGGACTGCTTCAGCAATCTTTGAATCATCGTCGCCGCTTCGGCTCTCGTGACCGTCGCTTGGGGCGCCAGCAGCTTATCGCTTCTCCCGCCCACGAGGCCGGCCTTCAGGCAAGCGGCGATGCTGTCCGCCGCCCAATCGGAGACAGCTCGCCCGTCCGCATAGGTCTGAAGCGTTCCCGCGGCGGCTGTGCCCGCCTGGTCCGGAGCCAGCCCGGTGATCGACATCGCCCTGGCGAGCAGCGTCATCGCCTGCTCCCGGCTCATCTTGTCATTCGGCCGGAAAGATCCGTCTTCGAAGCCTTCGATGAGGCCGTACGTTTGGACCGCGCCGATCGCGCCCGCGAACCAGTCGGACGGCCCAACATCGGTGTAAGCAGACGCTCCTGCCTCAAGACGAAGACCTAGGCCTCTCGCGAGTATCGCGGCGAACTCCGCGCGCGTCACGTCCCGATCGGGATCGAAGACGCCGCTGTCGCCCTCGACGATCATCCGCGCACCCAGATCTTCGACCGCCTGCTTCGCCCAGTGGTTCGCGACATCGGCGAACGATAGCGGATGCCAGACGACCGCGTACAAGCTGTTTGTCAAACTGTTTATTGTCGCAAAATACTTGCCGTCTGCGACAACGAGCTTCGTCGGAACGTGACGCAGCGTACCATCCTTCTCCAGTACGACCGCCGTGGTCAACCGCTCGGCGTCTGCCTGGCCGGGCAGCGCGATCGTACGCGTTACGTATTTGCCGAACGTTGTCACTTCAACGGATTGTTCCCCATACGCCGCACTTACTTTAAATGCGATCGGGGAAGCGACAATCGATAAATTGTCCTTTTTCGCCGCAGCCGACATCGCCTCCAGCTCATCCGCGGTCGGCTTGGCAATCTCGATCCTCAGCATGACGCCGGACAAATCCTCCGGTGCGCCGAGCTGCCGGGCAAGCCGGCTCAGATCGATCTGCGCAGCAGGCAGCGTATAGGAAGCCTGTCCGGCTTGAACGACCAGCACGGCCGCATGATCGATGAGGCTTTGGACCATCCTTCCGTTCAGCTCTGCACGATTCACGTCGGAGCCGCCCGGCATGGGCAGCGTGATGACGGCTCCCGCTCCCTCGGCGGCGAGCTTGTCGGCCAGCAGCCGCTCGTCCACCGTCAAGGTAAGCACCGATCGGCCGCCTGCAGCCGTCTCGCTCGCTTGGCCGATGTTTTCGGTACGTCCGTTAATCAGAATAAGGATCGGCCGGGTCGACACATTCGAGAAGACCGGCTCCCAGGGCGAAACCGCGCTCGAAGGCTCGGAAGCCTCGCTGCTGCCCGCGGCGTTGATCGCCTTGACCGTAAACGTATAGCTCACGCCGTTGGTCAATCCGGTCACGACGATCGGACTGCCCGTTCCGACCGCGACGATATTCCCCGGATTGGCCATCACTTCGTATCCCGTAATCGGCGCGCCGCCATCCTCCTCGGGAGGCGTAAACGTAATCGTCGCCTGCCCGTTGCCGGCGACGGCCGCGACATCCTTCGGCGCATCGGGCGATCTCGGAAGCGTGACGATCCGCGTGGGCTCGCTGACAGTACCGTTAATGCGCTGAACCCCGTAATAGGACCTGCCAGGCGTCAGACCGTCAAACCGGACCGATCCGTCGTCCAGCATGTCCGGCTCGGCTTCAACCGCCGTATTCGTCTCATAATCGTACAAGATCACGGTTGCGCCGGGATAAACATTGTGAATATCCACATAACCGACGCCGGCTGCGGCCGTCGGCGTGCGCAGACTTGCGTTCACGAAAACGGAGTTTTCGCTTTCCTCTCCGCCAACCGTCTGCGTGACGTAGTACTGATCGTGATTCGGCACGACATTTTCAAACGTATAGGTCGTCCCGGCCACGCTGGTCGCCGTCGCCACAGGCGCTCCGCCAGTGGACAAATACAGCTTCAAGGTCGCTCCGGACGTGTAGTCGCTCGCCTTCACGCTCTCTTCAAGCCCTTGCGCCGTCGGCGCGGCCGGAATCGCCGGCTGCACGGTCGCGTATGGCGATCCGGAGCTCGCTACGCCGTTGATCTCTTGGACCGCATAGTAGGACTTGCGCGCCTCGAGTCCCTCATACTTCAGCGTTCCGTCGCCCGAGTCCGTCGGCGCTGCCGTAACGGCTGCGTTGGAATCCGCCTCGTACAACGTCACGGCTGCCCCGGGATAAATGTTGCCGACGGTTACATAACCGACGCCGGCCGTCGCTGTCGGCATACGCAGGCTCGCTCCGACGAAGCTCGAGTTCAGGCTCTCCTCGCCTGCGACCGTCTGCGTGACGTAGTAGCCGCCGCCGTTCGGCTCCACATTTTCGAACGTATACGTCGTTGCCGTCACGTTCGGCGCCGTCGCCACCGGCGTCGCGCTTGTAGACAAATACAGCTTCAAGGTCGCTCCCGACGTGTAGTCGCTCGCCTTCACGCTCTCTTCAAGCCCTTGCGCCGTCGGCGCAGCCGGAATCGCCGGCTGCACGGTCGCGCCGATCGAACCCTGACTCGCTACGCCATTGATCTCCTGGACCGCATAATAAGACTTGCGCGCCTCCAGTCCCTCGTACTTCAGCGTACCGTCGCCCGGGTCCGTCGGCGTTGCCGAGACCGCCTGGTTGGTAGTCGTCTCGTACAACGTCACGGCAGCGCCGGAATAAATATTTCCGACCGTCACGTAACCGACGCCCGCCGTCGCCGTCGGCGTCCGCAGACTAACGCCCACGAAGCTCGAATTCAAGCTTTCCTCCCCCGGCGACCGTCTGCGTGACGTAGTAGCCGCTGCTGTTCGGCGCCACATTTTCGAACGTATACGTCGTTGCCGTCACGTTCGGCGCCGTCGCCACCGGCGTCGCGCTTGTGGACAAATACAGCTTCAAGGTCGCTCCGGACGTGTAGTCGCTCGCCTTCACGCTCTCTTCCAGCCCCTGCGCCGTCGGCGCGGCCGGAATCGCCGGCTGCACGGTCGCGCCGATCGAACCTTGACTCGCTACGCCATTGATCTCTTGGACCGCATAGTAGGACTTGCGCGCCTCGAGTCCCTCGTACTTCAGCGTACCGTCGCCCGGGTCCGTCGGCGTTGCCGAGACCGCCTGGTTGGTAGCCGTCTCGTACAGCGTCACGTCCGCGCCGGAATAAATATTTCCGACCGTCACATAACCGACGCCCGCCGTCGCCGTAGGCGTCCGCAGACTAACGCCGACGAAGCTCGAATTCAAGCTTTCCTCCCCCGGCGACCGTCTGCGTGACATAATAGCCGTCGCTGTTCGGCGTCACGTCTTCGAACGTATACGTAGGCGAGGTCACGTTCGGCACTGTGGCCGCCGGCGTTCCGCTTGTAGACAAATACAGCTTCAAGGTCGCTCCCGACGCGTAGTCGCTCGCCTTCACGCTCTCTTCCAGCCCTTGCGCCGTCGGCGCGGGCGGAATCGCCGGCTGCACGGTCGCATACGACGAACCAAGGCTCAAGACGCCGTTGATCTGCTGAACCGCATAGTAGGACTTGCGCGCCTCCAGTCCCTCGTACTTCAGCGTGCCGCCGCCCGGGTCCGTCGGCGTTGCCGAGACCGCCTGGTTGGTAGCCGTCTCGTACAACGTCACGGCAGCGCCGGAATAAATATTTCCGACCGTCACATAACCGACGCCCGCCGTTGCCGTCGGCGTCCGCAGACTAACGCCGACGAAGCTCGAATTCACGCTCTCCTCGCCTGCGACCGTCTGCGTGACATAATAGCCGTCGCTGTTCGGCGCCACATTTTCGAACGTATACGTCGTTGCCGTCACGTTCGGCGCCGTCGCCACCGGCGTCGCGCTCGTGGACAAATACAGCTTCAAGGTCGCTCCCGACGTGTAGTCGCTCGCCTTCACGCTCTCTTCCAGCCCCTGCGCCGTCGGCGCGGCCGGACTGGCGGCAAAAGCGAGATGCCCAAGTCCGAGACTGCCCGTCAACAGCGATACGACTGCCAGAATGGACAGCCAAGCCAACCTCCATCGACGCCTCGGGGTTTCAATTGCGGCTGTTGCGTATACACTTGAATCTCTCATTGCATTTCTCCCTTCCTCTTATTCAACCGCGTTTTGCAGAAAACATAATTTGGTGAAATATTCATGCCTAAATCTTGTAATTCGACGTCAATCGACATTCCCCCTTTACGGCGGGCCCTACTGCCAGATACAGCATCGTCCGAAGTCACCGATTTGTCTCATTTTCCTGCATCCTTCGGCCTCCGATCGACCCGTCGTTACGCCGCCGCGCGCAAAAAAACCTCCCGCCACTCTGGTTGAAGTGGATGGGAGGCTTTAGGTTAAGCACGCTCGATACGGCTCATCGGCTTTTCGCGTCGTATTCCTCGGTCCAGGCCTGCGTCTGCGCCAGCGCGGCTTCCGCCCGCCCGATCGCTTCGCTCACCTGGTTCGCGGCGGTGCCGCCGTAAACGTTGCGCGCGGCGACGACCGTCTCCGGCTTCAGCGTTTCGTAGATGCGGTCGTCGAACAGCTCGGAGAACTGCTTGAACTCGTCCAGGGTCAGGTCGAGCAGGAACTTGTTCTGCTGGATGCAGTACAGCACCGTCTTGCCGATGACCTCGTGCGCCTGGCGGAACGGCAGCCCTTTGTTCACGAGGAAGTCGGCGATGTCGGTCGCGTTGGAAAAGTCCTGGTCGACGGCGCGGCGCATCTTGTCCTTGCGCACCTTCATCGTCGCGATCATCGGCGCGAACAGCTGGAGCGCGCCCTGCAGCGTCTTCACGGTGTCGAACATGCCTTCCTTGTCTTCCTGCATGTCCTTGTTGTACGCGAGCGGCAGCGACTTCAGCACGGTCAGCAGACCGACGAGGTTGCCGTATACGCGTCCCGTCTTGCCGCGCACGAGCTCGGGCACGTCGGGATTTTTCTTCTGCGGCATGATGCTCGAGCCGGTGCAGAACGCGTCGTCCAGCTCGACGAACTGGAACTCCGTGCTCGACCAAAGAATCAGTTCCTCGCTCAGACGCGACAGATGCGTCATGATGAGCGAAGCGCCCGCCAGGAACTCGACGATAAAGTCGCGGTCGCTGACGGCGTCGAGGCTGTTCTCGTAGACGCGGCCGAAGTTCAGCAGCTCCGCCGTGTACAGGCGGTCGATCGCGAACGTCGTGCCCGCCAACGCCCCCGCGCCGAGCGGCAGCGCGTCGATGCGCTTGTAGCTGTCCTGCAGGCGCTCGATGTCGCGGCCGAACATGGACACGTACGCCATCAGATGATGGGCGAACAGAATCGGCTGCGCGCGCTGCAAATGCGTATAGCCCGGCACGATCGTGTCGAGGTTCGCCTTGGCCTGGCCGATCAGCGCTTCCTGCAGCTTGGACAGCAGGCCGACGAATTCGACGACGCGCTTGCGCAGGTACAGGTGCATGTCGGTCGCGACCTGGTCGTTGCGGCTGCGGCCGGTGTGCAGCTTGCCGCCGACAGGGCCGATCTCCTCGATCAGCGCCTTCTCGATGTTCATGTGAATGTCTTCGTCCGCGATCAGGAACTGCTGCTCCCCCGCTGCGAATGCGCTGCTGCACCTTCAGCAGGCCCGCTTTGATCGTCTCGACGTCCTCTTGCGGCAGAATGCCGCAGCGTCCTAGCATCGTCACGTGCGCAAGGCTGCCCTGGATGTCCTCCTCGGCCAGCTCCTTATCGAACGTGATCGACGCCGTGTATTCCTCTACCAGCTGGTCGGTCTTCTTCGTGAACCGGCCGCCCCACAGCTTGCTCATGACGCTCGTTAGCCCCTCTCTGCCATGCATAGAATTACACTTCATTTCGGCAAATAAGGATGCGCGGCATCGGTATTGCTCCCTTTCGCCGGAGCTTGGGGGCAATCAACGATGTGCGGCATCCTTAACTACTCCACGTACCGGGTTTCCGCGCAAATAACGATGTGCGACATCCTTATTTACTCACCACGCCGGCGTTTCGCTGAAATAACGATGCGAGGCATCGCTATCTACCTGCAGCCACGAAATTTTGTGCAAATAACGATACGCGACATCCTTCTCCGCTCCCCAAGTCGGGTTTACGCAAAATTAACGATGTGCGGCATCCTTATTGGCTCTCTGCCAAAGCCGGCCGCTTAAACGCCCGAAGCGCCGTTCACGCCGGAAGATACTTTCAGACGCAGCGCGTTCAGGCGGATGAAGCCGGTCGCGTCGCCCTGGTCGTACGCCTGGGTCGGGTCGGCCTCCATCGTGGCGATGTGCGGGTTGTACAGGCTGACCGGGCTCTTGAGGCCGGCGGCCAGAATGTTGCCCTTGTACAGCTTGAGGCGCACGGTGCCGGTAACGTTCTTCTGGCTCTCGTTCACGAGCGCCTGGATCGCGAGCCGCTCCGGCGCGAACCAGAAGCCGTTGTACACGAGCGTGCTGTACTTCGCGATGAGCGAGTCGCGCAGGTGCATGACGTCGCGGTCCATCGTGAGCGACTCCATCTTGCGGTGCGCGGTGAACAGGATGCTGCCGCCCGGGGTCTCGTACACGCCGCGGGACTTCATGCCGACGAAGCGGTTCTCGACCATGTCGACGCGCCCGATGCCGTGCTTGCCGCCCAGCTCGTTGAGCTTGTTCATGACTTCGAGCGGGGACAGCCGCTCGCCGTTGACGGCGACGACGTTGCCGGCTTCGAAGTCGAGCTCCACGTACTCGGCTTGGTCGGGCGCCTTCTCAGGCGATACGCTCAGCACGTACATGTCCTGCACGTCGTCCGCGCTGGAGTCGAACCACGGGTCCTCGAGCATGCCGCTCTCGAAGGAGATGTGCAGCAGGTTGCGGTCCATCGAGTACGGCTTGGCGGCGGAAGCCTGCACGTTGATGCCATGCTTCTCGGCGTAGGCGATCATCTCGGCGCGGCCCGGGAACGCTTCGCGGAACGCCTCGTCGCGCCACGGCGCGATGACCTTGATGTCGGGCGCGAGCGCGGCCGCGGTCAGCTCGAAGCGGACCTGGTCGTTGCCCTTGCCGGTCGCGCCGTGCGCGATGGCGGTGGCGCCTTCGGCGCGGGCGATCTCGACCATGCGCTTGGCGATGAGCGGGCGCGCGATCGAGGTGCCGAGCAGGTATTGGCCTTCATAGAGCGCGCCGGCCTGGAACATCGGGTAGATGAAGTCCTTGGCGAACTCGTCCTGCAGGTCGTCGATGTACACCTTGGAGGCGCCGGTCTTGATCGCTTTTTCCTCCAGGCCGTCCAGCTCTTCCTTCTGGCCGATGTCGGCCGTGAAGGTGATGATCTCTGCGTCGTACGTCTCCTTCAGCCATGTGAGGATGACGGAGGTATCCAGGCCGCCGGAGTAGGCGAGCACGATTTTTTCTTTTGCCATGGTAGGGATGAACGCTCCTCTATTGGAAAAATGGATGCATGCGCGTCGACGAGACGGCGAAGTCCGGCAGGCTGCAGTTCGAACGGGCCACACGCCGGTTCGCCGGTTCGCTGCCTCGCGAGTCGGCGCGGGTCGGAATCGTTAGCGTCGGCTGCTTACATGATCGCGGCCATGACGGCCTTCTGCGCGTGCAGGCGGTTCTCCGCCTCGTCGAAGATGATGGAGTGCGGGCCGTCGATGACGCCCTCGCTCACTTCCTCGCCGCGGTGCGCCGGCAGGCAGTGCATGAACAGATAGTCGGACTTGGCGTGCTTGGCCAATTCCTCGTTAACCTGGTAGTTCTTGAACGCGCGCTCGCGTTCCTTCTGCTCGGCCTCGAAGCCCATGCTCGCCCATACGTCGGTGTAGATGATGTCGGCGCCTTCGACCGCCTCGCGCGCGTCGCGCACGATGTCGACCCGGGAACCGGACTGCTCCGCGAACTCGCGCGCCAGCTTCACCTGGTTCGCATCCGGCTCGTAGCCTTCCGGCGACGCGCTGGCAAAGTGAATGCCGAGCTTGCTCGCGCCGATCATGAGCGAATGCACCATGTTGTTGCCGTCGCCGATGTAGGCGACCTTAAGGCCTTCCAGCTTGCCCTTGTGCTCCAGAATCGTCTGGTAATCGGCGAGCGCCTGGCACGGATGCGACTGGTCGGACAGCGCGTTGATGACCGGGATGGTCGCGCCGCGGGCCAGCTCGACGACGTTGCGGTGGCCGAACGTGCGGATGATGATGCCGTCCAGGTAGCGCGACAGCGTCTGCGCCGTATCGCGGATCGTCTCGCCGCGGCCCATCTGAATGTCGTTTTTGCTCAGGAACAGGCCGTGGCCGCCGAGCTGAAACATGCCCACTTCGAACGATACGCGCGTGCGGGTGGACGATTTTTCGAAAATCATGCCAAGCGTCTTGCCCTTGAGGGGCTGGTACACTTCGCCGCTCTTCTGCTTGCGCTTGAGCTCGACGGCGAGGTCGATCAGATAACGGATCTCGTCAGGCTGGTAATCGACGAGCCCCAGGAAATCCCGCCCTTTGAGGCCTTGGGCGAGTTCTTCGGCGTTGGCAGCCGGGTTAGGCATGGCGATACCTCCTTGGTCAATGTAAAAGGGCGCTGTGCGGCCCCGGAAATGGGTTAAGCGGATAACGCGCTCCGGAGCGAGCGTTCGTCTGCAGGGAGCGTCCGGGCGCCCTGCTGGAAAAGCGAGTTCATCCGGATGCCGAAGGGCTAAGCGCGCGATCGCCGACCCAGCTGCGCCTTGGGCGACAATTCCTGCATTTATGCAGTTATTTTCTCCCGAGCTGCGGCTTGGATGACAATTCCTGCATTTATGCAGCTTTTTTCTTCCTTGCGCCGATCGGGAGCCGCTCTGCGGGAGATTAACTGTATATTTGCAGGTATTTTCCCGGAGAGGCCGTTTACTTGGGCAAAAAGCTGCATAATTGCAGGTATTTGCCCCACTCCGGCATGCCCCTTAGCGTAAGGCATAAGCTGATAGCGCGAGCGGCACCGGAATTCGGCAATTGCGTATCGCGGCGCTGCGTGCGCTCGCAGTCGATTAGTTCGAGGCCTTCGCCGCAGCCGCTTCGGTCAGCACGGCGGCGATCAGTTCGACCGCGCGGTCGATGTCCTCGCGCGACACGAGCAGGCTCGGCAGCAGGCGGATGACCGTCGGTCCCGCCGAAACGACGAGCAGGCCGCGCTTGTGCAGCTCGCCGATCCAGTCGGCGACCGGCTCGGTGCACTGGATGCCGATGAGCAGGCCGCGGCCGCGGATCTCGGTGACGACCGGCAGATCCAGCAGCTTTTCGCTCAGCTTGGCGATCAAGTACTCGCCCGAAGCGGCCGCGCGCGCCGGCGCGTCCTGCTTCAGGATCGACTCGATCGTGGCGCTTACTACCGTCGAGGCGATCGGCGTGCCGCCGAAGGTCGTCGCGTGCGAGCCGGCCGTGAAGGCAGGGATGAGCTTCGCTTTGCCAAGCATGGCGCCGACCGGGAAGCCGCTGCCGATGCCCTTGGCCAGCGTAAAGATGTCCGGCTCGACGTCATAGTGCTGGTGTGCGAACAGCTTGCCGGTACGGCCCATGCCCGTCTGGACTTCGTCCAGGATGAGCAGCAGGCCATGGCGATCGCACAGCTCGCGAACGCCGCGCAGGAATTCGGGTTCGACGACGATGACGCCGCCTTCGGCCTGCACGAGCTCCAGCATGATCGCGGCCGTGCGGTCCGTGATCGCCGCTTCCAGCGCCGGCAGATCGTGCAGCGGCACGTGGACGAAGCCTTCCGGCAGCGGCAGGAAGCCTTCCTTGACCTTGTCTTGCCCGGTCGCGGTCAGCGTCGCCAGCGTACGGCCGTGGAACGACTGCGTAAACGTGATCACTTCATAGCGATCGTTGCCCAGCACCTTCTGGTGATAGCGGCGGGCGAGCTTGATCGCGGCTTCGTTCGCTTCGGCGCCGCTGTTGCAGAAGAACACGGCGTCGGCGCAGCTGTTGTCGGTCAGCAGCTTTGCCGCCTTTTCCTGGAACGGATTCACGAAAAGGTTGGACGCATGCCACAGCTCCCCCGAGCTGCGCCACGAGCGCATCCTTCACCTCGTCCGGCACATGGCCGAGGTTGGTGACGGCCAGGCCGCCCATAAAGTCGAGATACTCCTTGCCTTGATCGTCCCACAGGCGGCTGCCTTTGCCCTTGACGATGGCGATCGGATAGCGTGCGTAGGTCGGGAACAAGCTGCTCATGTTTTCCACTCCTTCGTTGGTTCGGTTATTCGCGTACGATGCGGGTGCCGAGGTTGCCTTCGTTAACCGCCCGGCTCAGCACCCGCGGCGCCGCGCCGTCGACGATCAGCACCTCGCGCACGTCGCCGGTGAGGCAGGCCATCGCCGCCCGCACCTTCGGGATCATGCCGCCGTAGATCTCGCCGCTCGCGATCATCGCTTCGATCTGCGCGAAGCTGACCTGCGGCAGCACTTGCTTCTCGCCGTCCACCGTCCGCATGATGCCCGGCACGTCGGTCACGACGATCATCGTGGCGACGCCCAGATGCGAGGCGACGGCGCCTGCGGCCGTGTCCGCGTTGATGTTGTAGCGCTGGCCGGCCGCGTCGATGCCGATCGGCGCGATGACGGGCAGGTAGCCGAGCGCCACGATGCCCTGGATCAGCTCGGCGTTGACGCCGGTCACGTCGCCGACGAGTCCGACGACGTCCGCGTTCGCCACGGGCTTCGCCTCGATGAGCCGCCCGTCGGTGCCCGACAGGCCGAGCGCCTTCGCGCCGCTCTGCTGCAGCCGCCGCACGATCTGCTTGTTGATGCGTCCCGCGAGCACCATCTCGACGACCTCGAGCGTCGGCTCGTCGGTCACGCGCAGGCCGCCTTCGAAGCGGCTCTCGATACCGAGTTGGCCGAGCGTCTCGTTGATCGCCGGTCCGCCGCCGTGCACGATGACCGGCTGCGCCCCGCTCTCCTGCAGGTCGCGCAGATCCCCGAAGAAGGCGTCCGGCAGGGCGGCGAGCGTACTGCCGCCGCATTTCATTACGAATGCCATGGTGTTCGTCCGCCTCCTCTTAAGTCCGGTAAGAGGCATTGATCCTCACATAACCGTAGGTCAAGTCGCAGCCCCAGGCGAGCGCCTGGCCGCTGCCCATGTGCAGGTCGACGCGGATCGCGACCGTATCGCCCTTCAGGTACGCGAGCGCGACCTCTTCGTCGAACGCGACCGGACGGGACTGCTCCAGCACGAGAATGTCGCCGAGCCGTACGTCGACCGTATTCACGTTAAGCGGAACGCCTGCGCGGCCCGCTGCCGCGATGATCCGGCCCCAGTTGGCGTCCGCGCCGAACGCCGCCGACTTCACCAGGCTCGAGCTGATGATCGTCTTGGCGATCGCCTGCGCGTCCGCGTCGCTGGCCGCGCCCGAGACGGTCGTCTCGATGAGCTTGGTCGCGCCTTCGCCGTCGCGCGCGATCGCCTTGGCGAGCTCCTCGCACACATAGCGCAGACCCTCGGCGAACGCCGCCCAATCCGGGTGCGCCGGCGTCAGCTCGGCGTTGCCCGCGAGGCCGTTGGCCATCGCGACGAGCATGTCGTTAGTGCTCGTATCGCCGTCGACGGTGATCATGTTAAACGTCAGATTCGTGATGTCGCGCAGCAGCGTCTGCAGCGCCGGGGCGCCGATGGCGGCGTCCGTCGTGACGAAGCCGAGCATCGTCGCCATGTTCGGGTGGATCATGCCGGAGCCCTTGGCCGCGCCGGCGATGGTGACTTCCTGGCCGTCCACGACGACGCGGACGCAGGCGGTCTTCTTGACCAGGTCGGTCGTCAGAATCGCCTGGCAAAAGTCGTCCGAGCCCGCCGCGCCGCCTTTCAAGCACTCGGGCAGCCGCTCGATGCCCGCGCTCACGCGGTCCATCTTGAGCGGCTCGCCGATGACGCCGGTCGAAGCGACGGCGACCTGATGCTTCGCTACGCCGAGCGCCTCGGCGATCTGCGCGCGCATCGCGTACGCGTCGGCTTCGCCCTGGGCGCCGGTGCAGGCGTTGGCGTTGCCGCTATTGACGAGCACCGCGGTCAGCAGGCCTTCCTCCGCCAGGCTCTCGCGCGTCACCTGCAGCGGTGCCGCCTGAAATAAATTGGTCGTATACACCGCCGCAGCCGATGCCGGCACCTCGCTGACGATCGCGCCGAGATCGTTGCGCTCCGTTTTTTTCAGACCGCAGTGCAGTCCGCCCGCCTTGAAGCCCTTGGGCGTCGTCACGCCGCCGTCCGGCACGATGAGATAGCTCTTCCCCATGTCGCTCCCGTTCCCCCCGTCCGTTATGGATAGACCGGCAGGAACGTCAGACCCGTCGTCTCGTCCCAGCCCATCATCAAGTTCAAGTTCTGAATCGCCTGGCCCGACGCGCCCTTGACGAGGTTGTCGATGACGGAGATCACCGTCAGGCGCTTCGTCCGCTCGTCGACGAGCACGCCGATGTCGCAATAGTTCGAGCCGTACACTTCCTTGGTCGACGGATACGTCCCCTCGGGACGCACACGCACGAAGGGCCGGCCTTCGTAAAACTGATTGTACAGCTCGCGGAAATCGGCCGTCGTGCGGCTCTTGTCCGTCAGGCTCGCGTACATCGTGCTCATGATCCCGCGCGTCATCGGCACGAGATGCGTCGTGAACGACACGGTCACCGGACCGCCCGCGGCGCGCGCCAGCGTCTGCTCGATCTCCGGCGTGTGCTGGTGCTGATGCACTTTGTACGCCTTGAAGTTCTCGTTGACCTCGGAAAAGTGGGCGGCCATGCTGAGGCCCCGGCCCGAGCCGGACACGCCGGTCTTGGCGTCGACGATGATGCTGTCCGGGTCGATCCAGCCGGCCTTGACCGCCGGATACAGGCCCAGCGTCGTCGCCGTCGGGAAACAGCCCGGATTGGTAACGAAGTCGGCTCCGCGCACTTCGTCGCCGAACAGCTCGCTCATGCCGAACACCGCGCGCTCGAGCTCATCCTGCTGCGGCGCTTCTTTTTTGTACCACTGGGCGTAGCTGTCCCGGTTCTTCAGCCGGAAGTCGCCGGACAGATCGATAACCTTGAGCCCCGCCGCGAGAAACTGGCTCGCCAGCTTCGTGCTGACGCCGTGCGGCGTCGCGAAAAAGACGACGTCGGCCTTGTCCGCGATCAGCTCGGGGTCGACGGCGTCCAGTATGTCCGTGCGAATCTCCGTCAGATGCGGGTAGCCGGCCGCGAACGGCTCGCCCGCATTCGAGGACGAGATCACGGACGCGACCGTCACGTAAGGATGGGCGGCCAGCAAGCGAATCAGCTCGACGCCGCCGTAGCCGGTAGATCCGACGATGGCCGCGCGTACTTGAGACGGTTGGGATGACGATGAGGATGATGGCATTTACATACACTCCTTGCTGTATAAGGAATGGGACGCGCTATCGCGATAGAGGCGCGCGCCCGCCGTTCATGGCAAACTATTCCCATTGTACCGGATCGCGGTGGGGATGTCTAAAACAATTCAAGCCCCGTCGCCGCGTCCCGGCTATGTAAGAGGCAGCAGCTTAATCGGCGCTGCGGGACGCGACGGACGGCGGCTTGGCGGCACGCAGGGTCCGGTTGTCGATGTGTATCATTATACATTCGAATGAGTATTTATTCAACGAAAGATTCGCGTTTGTGGTCAAGGCTTTTGAGCGACGGGAGGAGGGCTTCCTCCGGCACATGCTGTGCGCCAAAAGTCTCGGATAGGAATAATCGCGCTGTCACGTCGGCAGTGGCATTCCAGGATGTCTCTGTTGGAAACAAATACGGGGCCTCGCACTCATCGCCAGGGCTGGAGTTCCTGGATAGGAGTAAAATCATCGTCTCGCCCCTCGCGTCGTCTTCGACAGGTCTCGGATAGCATCAAATGCCCCGGCGCGAACGCCGAGTCCTGACAAGACGTCTCGAGCGGAAACAAACGCGCCGCCTCGCGCGCGCCGCCATGGCAGGAAATCCTGAATGGGAGCACGATCGTCCTTTACCCGTCGCGTCTTCTCAATAAGTCTTGAATAGGAACAATGGCGTTGGTGCGAGTGCCGAATCATGGCAGGTTGTCTCAAGTGGAAATAAAATCATCGTCTCGCCCACATCACCTTGATCGGAAGTCACCCGGCAGGCTCCGTGCAGCCGCTGACGATCGTGCTGTCCGACCACGGCATTGGTCATGCACGGATGCCGCCCCTCTCGGTTAGCGCTCACGCCATCGTCATTCTTTGGTTCGACCGCCCGGCGGATGCGGCTCATGAAACCCCTCCCCCCAGCACTTCCGCCGCGTTCGTAATGATAACGAAAGCGCCTGGGTCGGCGTCCTGCACGAGCAGTTTGAGGCGCGTCACTTCGTTCTGGCCGACGACGGTCATGAGCACGGGACGCTGCTGGCCGGTGTAGCCGCCCTCGCCCTGCAGCTTGGTGAGGCCGCGGTCCAGATCGACGAGCACGGCCTGCGACACCTTTTCCGGCTGCGTCGTCACGATGAATGCGGCCTTGGACGTCTGCAGTCCTGTCTGCACGACGTCGATCGTTTTGCTCGTGACGAACAGGCCGATGAGGGCGTAGAGCGCGTTTTCGGGCGCGATCAGGATGCCGGCCGAGAGGATGACGAGGCCGTCGAGCGTAGCGACCGCGAGGCCGAGGCGCAGGCCGGTGAAGCGGTTCAGGATCTGCGCGGCCGTATCGAGGCCGCCCGTGGACGCCTGGCCGCGGAACACGAGGCCGAGGCCGATCCCGACGCCGAGACCGCCGTAGACGGCGGCGAGCAGCGGGTTGTGCGTCGGCGGCGTCCAGTGCGCGGTGAGCAGCACGAACAGCGGCAGCACGACGGAGCCGACGGCGGTCTTGACGCCGAAGCGAGCGCCGAAGACGGCGAGGCCCGCGAGGAAAAGCGGGATGTTGAGCGTCCACTGCGTGTAGGCGGGCTTGATGTCGGTCAGGTAGTTGACGATGACCGAGATGCCGGACACGCCGCCGGAGGCGATGTTGTTCGGCAGGAAGAACAGGTTGAAGCTGACCGCGATGAGAAAGGAGCCCGCGAGCAGAAGCGCCATCGACACGGCATTTCGATAGAGCGGCGAGCGCGGCTTGCGGCGGCGCTTGTTGAGCCTTGGCTCCGAGTAAGGCGGAAACCCCGCGCGATTCGCTTCGTTTGCATGTTCCATCGTAGGAAGCCCACTTTCTTTTATGAATGAACAAGTAGTGACATACAAAAAAAAGCAAGTCCCTCCACCCCGGCGGCGCGATCGGTTCACTTCGAACGGAAGCCTGCATCGGTCTCCGCTGAGGGGAGCCGAGCCGGCGATCGGAAGAAACGTTGCCTCGCGTTGCCATTAGTGTCGGAACTTGCCGCATGCTTTATTCGAAAAGGGGGGGCGTGCCGATCGGTTATTCCGCCGCCGCCGCCGGATCCGTCTTGATCTGGCTGCGCAGGTAGCCGTCGATGAACGGATCGAGATCGCCGTCCATGACCGCCTGCACGTTGCCCGTCTCTACGCCGGTGCGATGATCCTTGACCATGCTGTACGGGTGAAACACGTACGAGCGGATCTGGCTGCCCCAAGCGATGTCAAGCTGCTCGCCGCGGATGGCGGCCAGCTCGGCCTGCTGCTCCTGAATCTTCTTTTCGTACAGCTTGGATTGGAGCATCTTCATCGCGCGGTCGCGGTTCGAGATCTGCGAGCGCTCGGTCTGGCAGGCCACGACGATGCCGGTCGGCAAGTGCGTGAGCCGGATCGCCGAGTCGGTCTTGTTGATGTGCTGGCCGCCGGCGCCGCTCGCCCGGTACGTGTCGACGCGCAGGTCCTCGGGACGAATCTCGATCGTGATGTCGTCCGGAATCTCAGGAACGACGTCGCAGGACACGAACGACGTATGGCGTCTGCCGGACGCGTCGAACGGCGAGATGCGCACGAGCCGGTGCACGCCCTTCTCGGCCTTCAAGTAGCCATAGGCATTGTAGCCGCGGACCATGATGGTAACGCTCTTGATCCCCGCTTCGTCGCCCGGCAGATAGTCGAGCAGTTCCACCTTGAAACCCCGCTTTTCCGCCCAGCGCGTGTACATCCGGTACAGCATCGAAGCCCAGTCCTGGGACTCCGTGCCGCCTGCGCCCGGATGCAGCTCCAAGATCGCATGAGACTTGTCGTATGGCTGGTTGAGCAGCAAGCTGCAGCTCGAAGTCGTCGACCTTTTTGGCGAGGGACTTGACGCTGCCGACCCATTCGGCTTCGAGATCCGCGTCCGACTCCTCCTCCAGCATCTCCTGCATCGCCTCGAGGTCCTCCTGCTCGGCCGCGAGCGCCGCATACTGCTCGACGACGCCCTTGATCGCATTCAGCTCGGAGATGACGCCCTGCGCCTTCTCGTTGTCGTCCCAGAAGTCCGGCGCGCTCATCTTCTCTTCGAAGTTGGCGATCATTTCCTGCTTGAGATCTAAGTCAAAGAGACCCCCTAAGATACGTGAGTCGCTTCGCGGATTCGCGAAGGTCTTGCTTGGCTGTGTAATCATTGACGGCCATGTAAAATCACCTCATCGTAGAATGCGGGCCGGCTTGCGGTCCGAAGTAAGTTCAACGATCGCAATCGCTCTCCCGACATGCAAGAGCGATGCTCCCCGGCGCGGTCCGGCTGGGCCGCTCGGCGGAGCACCGCTCCCATGCCTTCGATCAGTCTATGCGACCGTGGCACATTTTGTATTTCTTGCCGCTGCCGCATGGGCAAGGGTCATTGCGGCCGACGCGCTGCTCCGGCGAACGCGCCGGGCGCTTCGGTCCCGCTTCCGCCTTCGTATCGACGGCTTGGCCTTCGGCGACGGCTTCGCGCTTCACGTTGCTCTCGACCTGCGCCTTCATGATGTAGAGCGTCACTTCTTCTTCGATCCGCTCGATCATGGACAGGAACATGTTGTGGCCTTCGAACTGGTACTCGCGAAGCGGATCGTTGCCGCCGTAAGCGCGAAGATGGATGCCTTGACGCAGCTGGTCCATCGCGTCGATGTGGTCCATCCACTTGCTGTCGACCGCGCGAAGGACGACGACCTTCTCGAACTCGCGCATCGTCTCTTCGCCGATCATCTGCTCGCGCTCGTTGTACAGCTCCTCGATGCGCGCCATGAGCAGTTCGACGATCTCTTCCTTCTCCTTGCCCCACAGCTCGTCCTTGTTCACGCGGTCTTCCGGCAGGAAGTTCGCGTGCGCGTAGCTTGCGAGACCTTCGAGATCCCAATCCTCCGGCACGTCGTCGCCCGGGCAGTGCTTGTCTACCGCGCGATCGACGACCGACTTGATCATCGGCATGACGACGTCGCGGATCTTCTCCGCGCCGAGAATCTGGCGGCGGTCGCCATAGATCTTCTCCCGCTGCAGGTTGATGACGTCGTCGTACTGCAGGACGACGCGGCGGGCGTCGAAGTTGCTGCCTTCGACGCGCTTCTGCGCCGACTCGATCGCGCGGGTGATGAGGCGGCTCTCGATCGGCGATTCCTCGTCGAAGCCGAGACGCTCCATCATGCCCATGATGTTGTCCGCGCCGAAACGGCGCATGAGCTCGTCCTCCATCGACAGGTAGAACTGCGAGGAGCCCGGGTCGCCCTGACGGCCTGCGCGGCCGCGCAGTTGGTTGTCGATCCGGCGGCTCTCATGCCGCTCGGTACCGATAATGTGCAGACCGCCGAGATCCGGCACGCCTTCGCCCAGCAGAATATCCGTACCGCGTCCGGCCATGTTCGTCGCGATCGTGACCGTGCCGCGCTGGCCCGCGCTCGCGATAATCTCGGCTTCCTCGGCATGGTACTTGGCGTTCAGCACCTGATGCTTGATGCCTTTCTTTTTCAGCATTTCCGACACGCGCTCCGAGTTCTCGATCGATACCGTACCGACCAGCACCGGCTGCCCCGTCTGGTGACGCTTCACGATCTCCTCGACGACGGCTCGGAACTTGCTGTTCTCCGTCTTGTAGACGACGTCCGGGATGTCCTTGCGAATATTGGTACGGTTCGTCGGGATCTGCACGACCTCGAGGCCGTAGATCCGCTTGAACTCCTCTTCCTCCGTCTTCGCCGTACCGGTCATACCGGCCAGCTTGCGGTACATCCGGAAGTAGTTCTGGAACGTGATCGTCGCGAGCGTCATGCTCTCGTTCTGAACGTTCAGGCCTTCCTTCGCTTCGATCGCCTGGTGCAGACCGTCGCTGTAGCGGCGTCCGGCCATCAAGCGGCCCGTGAACTCGTCGACGATGACGACTTCTTCTTCCTGAACGACGTAGTCCACGTCGCGCTTCATAATGAAGCGCGCGCGCAGCGCCTGGTTCACGTGGTGATTGATCAGCACATGCTCGTGCGCGAACAGGTTCTCGATATCGAACGCCTGCTCCACCTTCGTCACGCCGGTCTCCGTCAGCGCGATGCTCCGCATTTTCACGTCGATCGTGAAGTCCTCGGTCTCGGTCAGCCGGCTCGCCACGCGGTCCGCCTGATAGTACATCTGCGTCGACTTCTGCGCCTGGCCGGAGATGATCAGCGGCGTACGCGCTTCGTCGATCAGGATGGAGTCGACTTCGTCGATGATGGCGTAATAGAGCGGACGCTGAACCATCTGCTCCTTGTACAGCACCATATTGTCGCGCAGATAGTCGAAGCCGAACTCGTTGTTCGTGCCGTACGTGATGTCGCACGCGTAAGCCGCCTGCTTTTCCTCATGAGATAGACCATGCAGGTTGCAGCCCACCGTCATGCCCAGGAAATTGTAAACTTGGCCCATCATTTGACTGTCCCGTTGCGCCAGATAATCGTTGACCGTGACGACGTGAACGCCCTTGCCGGCGAGCGCGTTCAAATAGACCGCGAGCGTGCCGACGAGCGTCTTGCCTTCGCCCGTCTTCATCTCCGCGATCTTGCCGCTGTGCAGCACCATGCCGCCCATCAACTGGACGTCGTAGTGGCGCTGCCCCAGCACCCGCATCGCAGCCTCGCGTACGACCGCGAACGCCTCCGGCAAAATATCGTCCAATTCAAAATTCTCATTATTCAGGCGATTGCGGAACTCGTCCGTCTTGGCACGAAGCTGTTCGTCGCTTAGCCCTTTAACCGAAGACTCCAGCTCGTTGATCTCGTCGACCGTCTTGGACAGCCGCTTCACTTCGCGCTCGTTGGCGTCTCCGAATATCTTCTTCACTATTCCGAGCATATGATACCCCTTCCCCTTATGCGGGATGACCGTATCTATTTATTTTAGCAGTTTGGCGAGAGGGGGGCAAGGAAAGCGGCGTTTGCTCAACCTTTAACGGATGACGGAAGATGAAGATAGCACAACGCGGTAAACAAAGGCCTGTCGAAAACGTCCGGCGCGCGATTAAAACGCAAGTGGGATCCGATTTCCGCATTGTTCCAATGCGCCTTGCGTTCAAGCATTCGCTTCAGCAGTCTTGCATCTAGCCGAACCGCCAAACACGGCTCCGCGATATCGTGAATAGGAATACGGGCAACCTCGCCCTCGGTTAGCGGCACGTGGAAAACCTCATCCTGGTCACCTACGTCCAAATACACGTTCCAATCATGCAGTCTGGGTCGTATTCCCCGCATCGCCATCTGACCGATCATATGACGTTGTGCCTCCCGAAGCTCCATTAGCAGCTCATCGCTCGGACATGGAGCATCCGACTCGTATACGTAACGTCTTCCACTTAGTTCTCTTTCAATATAAGCAAGCTTGTCCGCCATTGAGATAGGCCGGTAAGGAGAAGAAGCGGCGCCTTCCCTTAGATCGAACCACTCCCGGGAATTCAGCAGCACCATCTCGGATTCAATCCCGCGTGCGCTTCGCTCCGAAGCGAACAAAGGCTCCAAGTCTTCTAGCTCTGGCACGCCCCTATAACGATTTAAACGCCAAAGCTTGCCGCCCAGCGTATACTGACCCGCGAATGGCAGAAAATAAGTCGGGCGAAGCGCCTCCAGATAATCCGCGCATTGCCTAATGAATTGGCGTTTCTTTAGCTCCCCTTTTCGCAAAAGGGCTTCTTCGTCCTGATGTTCGAAGCACTGCGGATAAGGTCCTGCCCCTGCATAACCGACGAGCAAAAAAATCCACTTTTCCGTAATGATTCAAAATGTATTTGCAAGCCGATGCCGTTAATCCGAACGGACAATCATTCGTATTGACGACGACTTTTCCGCCCCCACTGAAAATAGCGAGCGTATCCAAAGCATACGTGACCCGATCCGGTTCAGGCTGACAGGCGAAGGCATGTCCGCATAGCGCCGGATCGCAGAAGTCCGCGCCCAGCACTTCAATATAAAAATCGTCGGCTAAACGATAGGGGTGATGCCCCTGCAGCTCGATAATTTGCTCGAAGCCGCACTGTTTTAGAATTCGATGCACAAAACGGTCTTTGTAGTTGGCGATCAGCACAGGAATATGGTCCGGCAATCGGCGAAGCGTCTCCGGATCCAAATGATCGGGATGCACGTGGGAGATATAAATATAATCTACGTCCGAAAAATCTTCGGGCGTTATCTCTAGCGGGGGGTAGTGATACCAGCTGCCATAATAAATGCCATCCGTCAGCCACGGATCGCATAATACGCGAACGCCTTCATGCTCCACGAGCACCGAAGCGCTTTTTAGATATTGTACTTTCAAAATAATGCCGCCCCGCCTTCTCCTGCTGTAGGGCTGCCTATCTAAAAGCCCTCTTTCCTTTTTATCGGAAAAGAGGGCTAGGTTTGTGATTTGAAATTATCGTTTAAGAGAGTCAGACAGCCGACTCAATCAACCCGTAAGTACCGTCGTCCCGGCGATACACGACGTTCGTCTCCTTGGTCTCCGCATTGGCGAAAACGAAGAAATCATGGCCGATCAAGTTCATCTCCAGGATTGCATCTTCGACGGCCATGGGTGGAGATAAGAAGCGCTTCGTACGGACTACTTCGAACTTCTCGTCCTCATCATCGCGTACGAGCGTCGCCGTCGCGTTGGAGCTTGCGTTCTCTTCCTTGAATACGCCCTTCGCCCCAGCAGTCTGACGAATCTTGCGGTTCACTTTCGTTTTATGCTTGCGGATTTGGCGCTCAAGCTTGTCGACGACCAAGTCGATCGACGCATACATATCGTTGCTTTTTTCTTCTGCCCGGAGCAGCAACCCCTGGAGCGGAAGGGTGACCTCGACGGCATTGCTGCCCTTCGTCACGCTTAGCGTCACGTTGCCGTCGGTTTGGGGAGGCGCTTCAAAATACCGTTCCAGCCTGGCAAGCTTCTTCTCGACGTAATCCCGAAGAGCCGGTGTGACTTCCATACGCTGACCACGAATATTATATTTCATATGCTGCATCCTCCTTTGCTGACTTCATTTTAACATACCCGCGGTGTCAAATCCAAAGCAATCCACGGATTCTTTCGAATATTCTGTTAACTTTGAAAACAATCGTGAAAACGCTATAAAACAGAGAAAAACCTCGGAGAGATCCGAGGCGGGGTGGCCTTAAATCGTAACAGGACCATTGCTTTTTCTATAGGCAGGAGCTCGAAAGCACCTTGAATTAGATTTTGATAACGTTTGCCGCTTGCGGGCCTCTAGCGCCTTGGACGATGTCAAATTCGACCGGCTGGCCTTCTTCGAGCGCCTTGTAGCCGTCCATTTGGATTGCGGAGAAGTGAACGAATACGTCGCCGCCTTCCTCAGCTTCGATGAAGCCGTAACCTTTCTCTGCGTTGAACCATTTCACTTTACCTTGCATGTACATAACATTCCCTTCATCATCAATTCGATTGACATAGGCGATTCGGCCTGGCCCTCTCCCCCGAATATACCATCATGGAAAGTTTTGTGTCAATGGGTTTCGTGAAAGCGGTAACACCGCCTTGGTTATGCCGAGCGTAGGTTGTAATGCAACTGATTATCTCCTTAATTATTTATCACTCTAACAAACTTTCTTAGCTATATTTCTGAACAGCTAATTGATAGTCATTCAGATTGTCGATTTCGTGCCATCCTCCATTAATGGGGAGCGCGCAAACCGTTTTCCCGTTATTGATGACTTCTTGTAAAAAATCTGTCATATATGCCTGGTGCAAAGGCCTATCCCATCCAATACGTTGGTCGCGACTCGTTTGATTAAATATCGACAAAAAAGGTTCTGGCTCCAGCCTTTGATAGTTTAATTAATCCAATATATTGAGCCATAACTTCTTTTGGAAGCGGATTACTCTTTCCTATGTCGGTTATTTTAAGATTGTTATCGTAAATTAAAGATTCCGCATCATCATAAGGATTTTGAAATCTTTGAGAATAGTATTTTTCCCAGTCGAGGTCGACCGTTACAGATATATCTTGTTCAGATTTCGATAACTTGTCTAATACCTGATCTTCGTATAGTATGTCTCCATACGAAATAATCACATCATCTTCAAGGAATTCTTTTGCGCAGAATAAAGAATATGCCATATTTGTTGAATTATAATCTTTATTTTCAAACGCTTTAAAGACGAATTGGCTACTCACCGCATCAGAACAATAACCCGTTACAACAGCAACATCCTTAATTCCAAAACGATGGAACCGTTCCAATTGTCTATCCAATAGAGTCTGATTATTTAATTTTATCATTGTTTTTGGTCGATCATCTGTTAGTGGCCGAAGGCGAGTCCCTTTTCCTGCAGCTAGTATAATCGCTCTGATATTAATCCCCCCCTCTTGTTACTGTTCAACAGTTCCCTTAGCCACATCTGATCCATTTCAGATGCAGGGTTGTTTCTTTCAGGGTGCCACATAACGCCCATTATTGGTAAGTTTCGATGTATAAAAGCTTCAATCGAGTTATCTGATATACATTTTGCGATAGGCACAAACGATTCAAACAATGGTTCACTTATGCAGTAATTGTGATAGGAATTAACCTTAGTGTTTGTCCACACCATGTTGTCACTAAATGGATTTCGACATAATATTTCATGCAAAGTTCCTACGTGTCCAATTCTAGTATTAAGTTCTCCTCCAAAATAAGCGTGAATAAATTGCATCCCTCTACAGACACCAATAACGGGGACTTCACTTTTTTAAGGCATATTCTAAAACTGCGCATTCAGTTTCGTCTCTACAAACATTAAGCGGATCGGTTTTTTTGTATAGATTGTGCGATTGTAATGTCGTTTCCACCTGTTAACACAATTAATTGAGGCTTTAAATGTTTCAAATGACTTTCTATATCCTTACCGATGTTGGGTAGGGGAAGAGCTAATTCAATCCCGATTTTCTTGAGAAAAGGGTACCATTCATGACTTAGAGCATCTCGGATTTCACCATAACTGTTATCTCTTATAACCCTCTGGGTTAAAACGGCCCTCATTTATATCCCTCACAAGGCATAACCCTTTTTTCCGGACAATTGAGTTCAATATATTTACTTTTCTCCAACTTTTGAAACAGCCATTCCCCACAGCCGATAGCGGCAGGAATACCAAACTCAGCACAGCGAACTGCCATGTGAGATGCTACTCCTCCATACTTAGTTACAAGCCCTCCAATCCCCTTTGAAAACACCCAATCATAACCGGGATCAGCTTGCTCGATCAGTACGATTTTACCTTTAAGATCGAGCGTATCTTCGACAAGTCCCTTTATTGCAACGGACGGTGCAATAATTTTCTGATGGGATGTAAAGTTAGGTGTAGACTGGAGAGACCGAACGATAGTTAAATCGTCTTCGCTTCGTATTAGATCCGGAATTACAAACTGAGCTTGCCCTACGTAAAGAAACTTTTGCTCCTCAATGATTTTTTTCATCAAGTCCACAAAATCGTCTGGCATCGCCTCCTGATTCCATCTCAATAATTGACCGACTGAAATAAACGACATATCGTCTGCTGTCATTCCATAATACTCGCCAAAAGATTTAATGTATTTCAATGAAAGACTTACATTTTTAGTAAACTCAAACTTAATCTTTTCTCTAAGCTCGATACTAAGTCTAACAAATTGAATCATGTCCCCTACGTCTATTCCAAATTCATAATTGTTCAAAAGCTTCTGAATAGCCTCTAACTGCCCTGCTGTAAATTGGAAGTTATTATCTCTCTCGCCACCTGTCGTTAAACATTCCATTGAAGAGAAATAAATGTCCGGGCGTTCATCATATCGAGGAGTCGTTATATCATAAGTTCCTGGCCTTAAATGCCCATAGGCTTCAATCATCTCATCGAGTACTGTTTTACCTTCAGCATATGACTGCATGTCCTGTGCATATTGGCCTGCTACCGTTTCAATAGAATTCATAAAATTATGAAATTCTTCTTCCGTCCATACACCAGTCTCAATTAAAGAACGCATTAACTGAGTTCCGATGAAGGCACATCGCGCAAACGCCGAAAATGGGATCGTGCCAAAAGAAATAGTATCTTTTAACAATCCATCAATTGAGCTCAGTAGCGCTAAGGGCTGTAAATCTTCTATAAGCCATCCCCGTCGCCGGAATTCTAATTCTTTTGTTTGCTGCAGCAATTTTTTTTAACTGACCGTCCTGATCTTTTAATGCATCTTTTGTTAATTTCAGAAGGGATAATCTTAGTTCAAGTATCTCTTCATTCGTAAAGGAGCTGTTTAATAACTCACCTTCCATTTGTTCAAAAGAGAAGTCCAAGCACGAATGTACAATATAAAATTCTATCTTATCGTGGTAGTGAGGATTTTGATTCAGTCGTTTCAAATAATAATTTACAAGTTTTTCGGCTAAATCAGGTGAGATGCCTTGAGGCAAAAGGGAATTAAAACTAGCTCGAACATCTACAAACGGTCTCCCGGCAATTTGCACCATTAAATTATAGGCATGGGGAGTTTGATAACCAATTAGTTGACGCCCTTTTCTCCATGAAGACTCCATAATTAAATAATTATAAAGGGAATAGGATAGGGGTTTAGGACGAGTGCCGATTATCTCAGCAGGATTCCAGTCCGGCATTTGACCAAAAATCGTAGTCTCACCATATATCTGAGGTTTTCTTGTCATTTTACTTGAAACAAATGATCTGAGTTCTGTCATTTGATGAATTGTTTTGTTATCCATCCACCGATGGTGTCTGATAATATTAGTGACTATCGGCCGAACTTGAAGAATAACGATTTGATTTGACGAGTTTATTGCAAATTCTATGTCTAGGTGATCACATGAACATATATTTTCAAGTTCCTTTACTGCACTTATTAAACCGCTCCAGTAATCAGGAACAAATCGAGCAAATTTGTAAATAAGAATATTCTTTACATCATCATAATTCCCACTCGTAACTGTATCCGTCAAAAAACTAGTATCATCATAGTTTATTACATAATAAGGAGCAAGAGTCTCCAATGTTCGAGTAAAGATGACTCCGCTACATTTAACTTCAGTCAGCATCGGCTGAAGCAGGACTTCAAACTTATTAATATTAGTTTCATATTCTCTGTAGCTATTAAGTACACTTTCTACAGCAGAAATGATGCTTTCTCGCTCAAGTTTTACGTTAAGCACACTTTCAAATTGTCCTGCAAGTGAGGATTCGAATGAATCTTCGCTGAGGGAGCTGCTTCTGACAATAAGTAGAGGAGTGGCATCAAAAATAGAAAAAATATTCGAAATGAGACGCTCTTTGTCTTGAAGCCATTCTGCGACATGGAAATGGACGGACTTCAGCACAAAAGACTTCTTAACAATGGATTGCAATTGAACTAAATTTTGAGCTTTAGTTTTAAATGCAAAACTCATTCTCCCCCTCCTCCCTTACTTCCAAGTCCTAAGATTGAAATATGCTTAAGAACCGGATGGATAATGTAGTATGTTTCCCCCATCTCCTTCGATTGACTTCTTTCTTGAAAATAACCGATATTGAGATAGTCCGATATCACTTCTTTAAGGAGATCCGCTCTGATAAAAGGGTCAACGATATAATCTAGATCAGGGTGAATATTTTTTAATTCAAACCACTTGGTTTTAATAATGGGCCCCGCGTCAATTTGTTCTTCCAGGAATATGGCAGAAGCGCCGATTCGGCCTTCCTTTAATAGGCTATAATAAACCGTTGTACTCCCTCTGTATGTAGGAACAACGCCCGGGTGAATATGCAAAAATCTTTTCCCAAGCGCAAGCACCTCTTTTTTTACGATTTGTCCGCCAAAACCCGAGTAAATAACATATGACGCAAGCGATTTCTCTAGTGCTTGTTTGGTCTCGATTGAATTTACAGAATCCGTCAGTAAAACTTGGTACGGCAGCTGTAGCCTTTCAAGAGTAACAAGAACGGGTTCCTTCAAATTAAAATAATCAGAGTTTGCATTAAAATCGATTGCTGACTCATGGTATTCAATACGTTCTTGATAAATTTTATCCGGATCCGCAGCCATAAGTACTACAGAGCCTGGACGATAGCCTGCTTTAGCCATGATTTGCAAATAAGCTTTTGTTCTAGCCGAGTTAGTGCCGAGCAGTACAAACTCTTGCAATATGTTCATACTCGCAACCCTTTATCTGTCATAAGTTGTATAACGATACTTCCTTCAACCTCAAGCGCGTATAGTACGCATTTTGCTTCGATCGGGTTCAGCCTTTCTTTGAAAGAAAGAATGGTGTCCATCAGCTTCAGTAGTACGTTTAAATACCGCATATTAATTCCTTGGGTATTCGTATTGGCCAAAACGTCTATTAATATTGTCGAGAAAGCTACGTATGAGGATGTTTCTTTGTACTCTTCTGCATTTACCGGCTTTGCTTGAAGATCATAATCTGCGTGTATTCTTTTTCGAACTTCAAAAGCATGTGTGAGTTGATCTAGTAATTTTTCTGATAATCTCTTATCTGGTTGTTGCCAAGCCTCATACATTTCTTTGACGACAGGAATACGCTGCAACTGATACAGTTGTTGAAGCACATCCGGCAAGCAGATTTCATTGATATTAAATTCTGCAGCAAGCTGCTGCTGACTTAATAAGTTCCTGCTTAGCCTCTTCCCTATTTTCAAAAAAAATCTTTAGGAACTCTGTTCCGCCATATTTTGAATACATATAGTTCTGCCGATTGTCTAAATTGTCTTTTGTGATATAAGGATAAGGAGGGTTGTTAGACATAAGATTTTTCTTTTAATGCTATCCAAATTTTTTCGACCCCGTCTTCCAAGCTCATTTCGGAAGTATCTATAACAATATCAGGGGATCGGGGGATCTCGAATACTTCGTCTACGCCAACGACATGTTTAACATCCCCTCGTAATGCTTTTTGGTAAAGCCCCTTAACATCACGTTCCACACAAACTTCCAAAGGACACTTTACAAATGTCTCTACATAATCCGACATCATTTGCCGGTAATTATCCCTCATTTCCTGATACGGGGAAATAGCGGCGATAATAACTGAAATGCCGTTCTTATTTAATAATTTTGCCGTAAACCTAAGAATCTTGCTTACTTTTAAGCGTTCTTCGCGGGAGTAACCAAATAAATGACCAATCTCATCCCTTACAATATCTCCGTCCAAAATTTCCACGCGCTTATTCACTTGCTTTAATCGTTCTTGTAAACCAAGTGCAGTGGTAGTTTTACCTGCGCCACTGAGTCCAGTCAATAGCATTGTAAAAGCCTTTTCCAATGAGATCGGCTCTCCTTTACAATAATATCTTTGCCGCTTTTTTTTATAATTCCACAGATCTTTTAACTGCGTTGAGAACATCCATAAGATCAGAACCACTCATTTGAGGAAACAAAGGCAACGAGATAGCTGTCTCGTAATATCTCTCGGCTTGGGAAGTTCCAATGTCTGAGTATCCTAAACTTCTATAATAGGGCTGCCTGTAAATCGGAATATAATGTACATTGACACCAATGTTCGCAGAGCGCAGATCATTAAATATCTCCTGCCGCGATTTGCCGATAAGATTTAACTCAAATCTTAACACATACAAATGCCAACTGGAATTGGCTTTCGGATGCTGAAAAGGTACAATCACACCTGGAATGTCGCTGAATGCTTCCGTATATGTCCGCGCAATATCTCTTCGCAGCCCGACAAACTTGTCTAGCTTTCCGAGTTGAGTTAATCCCAGCGCCGCTTGCAGGTCGGTCATGCGGTAATTAAAGCCGAGCGCTTGCATTTCGTAATACCAAGGACCTTCGTTTTGTTCCATTTCGTCGTGGTCACGCGTCATACCATGATTTCGGAAAAGCTGGAGCTTACGGTAATAGCTTTCGTTGTCCGTGACGATCATGCCGCCCTCGCCGCTGGTGATATGCTTGACGGGATGAAAGCTGAACATCGTCATGTCGGCGATGGAGCCGACCATGCGGCCGCCATAAGAGGCGCCAAGCGAATGGGCTGCATCCTCGATGACAACAAGACCGTGCTTTCGCGCAATGTCCATAATCCGATCCATCTCGGCCGGTTGGCCGGTGAAGTCGACCGGGATAATCGCTCGCGTACGGGAAGTGATGGCCACTTCAATCCGGTCAGGATCGATATTATAAGTATCCGGCTTGATGTCCGCGAACACCGGCTTGCCCCCCATGTAAAGCACGCAGTTACTGCTAGCCAGAAAGGTAATCGGCGAGGTGATGACTTCGTCGCCCGGACCGATCCCGGCAGCGAAGCAAGCAGCATGAAGCGCGGCTGTCCCATTTGAGAAGGCGACCGCATAGCGGGCTCCGACAGCGTCGGCAACGCCGCGTTCGAAAGCCGCGATCGTCGGGCCTTGCGTCAAAAAGTCGCTGTTTAGTACCTTCATGACAGCCGCCTTGTCTTCTTCATCCAGCCACTGCCTGCCGTAGGGCAGCATCGCGAGACGCTTTGGGGTGCCGCTTTCCGAATCGCGCTGCGCCATCACCCGAGTCCTCCGGACGCGATCCACTCGCGCGTTCGACGTATACCTTCCTCCAGCGAAACCTCCGGCTGCCAACCGAGTAGCTCCTTAGCCTTTGTTGAGTTGCACAGGAGTTTTTGAATCTCGCTCTGAGGATGGATATGTTTCACGTGGCTTACTGCATCCGGGCTACCCGCAATCAGCAGTGCAAGATCGTTGATCGCGATGTCGCGGCCAAGTCCGGCATTCACGATCTCGCCATTCATGCGGTTGCTGTACCCGGATTCGACAACAAAACGGGCGCAGTCCTCGACGTAGAGCAGGTCGCGCGTCTGCGTTCCTTCTCCGTAGATAGACAACGTCTTGCCTTCGAGTGCGTTTTTAATAAATATTGCTACGACGCCGCCCTCGCCCCCAGTCTTCTGAAACGGACCGTATGTGTTGAATGGACGAATGACAACGGTCGGCAGTCCATATGCGTAATAATAGGAAAGCACCATATTCTCGGCAGCAATCTTAGCTCCGGCATAGGGCGAGGCGGGTTTGGTAGGATGTGTCTCCGCGATTCCCGCATCGTCCGTGCAGCGATCGTAGACCATGCAGGTGCTCATGAACACCATCTTGGTATTCGTGCGTTTGCATTGTTCCAGCAAAGAAAAGGTGCCGATCGTATCATTTTGAAAGGTTGTAGACGGATCGTCGATGGAATCCTGTACATTTATCGAGGCTCCAAGATGATAGCAAATATTAAATGAAGTCGCCGAGAACAATTCATTCAGCAATGCCGTATCCTTCAGATCGCCGACAACGACGTCCTTTAAACCGGGATGCTCGCGATATGCCTTCAGATTTGCCAAGCTTCCGTTGGAAAGATCGTCCAAGACCCACACGTCGTGTCCGTCGTTCAGCAGCTTTCCGACGACCCAGCGGCCGATAAATCCAGCGCCTCCGGTTACCAATAGTTTCATGCCGGATTCGTCTCCTTGCCTGATTAATATATAAAACTATTACTAAAAAAGATCAAAGGATACTGGCGTTCCTTTACGTACCGGGCCGGATACCGGGCGACCGACCAACTGGTCCAGATATTTTGGCGGCAGCCCATGTCCAGGTCGTATCGAACGGATATTATCTCTGGTCATGATCTCGCCTGCGTCAAGATCTTTTGCCACGTATAGTGACCTGCGGTGCTTCAGCGAGGCCGATTCTGCAGCGATCACGCCATACTGTATCCTGCCGAGACTGCGCCATGCCTGTTCCGTCTCTCGTACTAACAGGGCCATCTCGTCCGGTTCCATCGAGAACTCCGCGTCTACGCCGCCCTCGGCGCGCTTCAAGGTTAGATGCTTTTCAATGACGGTGCCGCCCAGCGCCACGCTCGCGACGCCGACGCCGATCCCCATCGTATGGTCGGACAAACCGATCTCGCATTCGAACAAATGACGCATATGAGGAATTGTAAGCAGATTGGAGTCATCGGCCGTCGACGGATATGAGCTCGTGCACTTAAGCAAAATCAAATCCTTGCAACCAGCCTCTCTAGCCGCACGAACGGTCTCGTCAAGTTCGGCTACAGTAGCCATCCCCGTCGATATAATAAGGGGCTTGCCTGTAGCGGCGGCCTTGCGAATAAGCGGCAGGTCCGTGTTCTCGAAAGAGGCAATTTTGTAGCACGGCACATCAAGTCCTTCCAAAAAATCGACGGCAGATTCGTCAAACGGCGTACTGAATCCGACGATTCCGAGCTCACGGCATTTGGCGAAGATTGCCTCATGCCATTCCCAAGGCGTATACGCTTGCTGATACAGCGAATACAGCGAACTTCCCTGCCATAGGTTCTGCGGGTCGTCAATAAAAAAACTCGCCCGTATTTATATCAAGCGTCATGGTATCTGCGGTGTATGTCTGAATCTTAAGCGCTTGAACGCCTGCCGCCGCCGATGCTTCAACAATGGCGAGAGCCTTGTCCAGCGATTGATTGTGATTGCCGGACATCTCGGCAATAATGAAGGGCGGTTGGTCCCGCCCTATCTCAAACCGCCCGATTTTAATACCCATTAATAATGCCTCCCTCTCGCTGTGCGGCAATATAAGACTCCAGACGCCCTTCGAACTGTTCGAATCCCTCGACACTAAAATCCGCCTCATGAGAAGGCGGCATGGTCACCTCGCGATGCGAGCCTCTTCGAATGCGAACCGTACGATACCCGAGCGGCTTAATGCCGACGAAATCCTTGGCTGGATTGTCTCCGACATATACGATATCTCTGGGAGACGCTCCCTCGAGCTCGCTGATCAACCCAAAGCAATATGGAGACGGTTTCTCGTTATGAACGCCGAACCTTCGCGATATAAAACAGCGGCGCACCAGAGGCGAATCGTAAAGGCCGAGGGCCCGAAGTTTTGCAAGTTGAACCAATTTGTTACCATCGGTGACGATGTACACAGGCATGCCCGATCTATGAAGACGTTCCAAGCAGTCTCGCGCGTCCTCGCTCAGGACAATTGAAGGTTGATGTCCTCGATAGACAGCCAGACAGCGGCCGACCCTACCACGGGTCAGCAAGCCGAAGGATTCGAGCACCGTATCGAAAACTTTGCCTCTGCCCTCAATGTTCAATGCATCGCGCAGTTTCTGCTCGCATTGGAACGCGTCTACGCCTTCTCTTGCCTCCAGATCGCGGGCTACCGCTCGGAAGCCGCTGTGCACATACGTAATTTCTTCATAAAGCGTGTCGTCCAGATCGAAGACGTATACCTTCATTGAATGCGATCCTCAGGATAGCGAACCAACCGTTGTGTCGGTTTAGCTCTTAGGAACAGATATTCGTCCAGATTCGCTCCCCCCGGCTTCAAGGAAGAACCAGTACAAGCTATCCAGCCCCGCCGCTACCGCAAGATGCGAAGCCCCTCCCCCAACGCGCATTGCATTCAATAATTCTGCAGCTCCCGGACGCGGTAACGATAGCCTGAAATACGGCATGACCGTAAATATCGATCCGTTCGGCAAATTCCGCGAACATCGTTTCCAGTTTTTCATCGCGGAATGTTTCGGTTACCTGAGATTCTCCGTTCACGACTTTTATCCGCCGTCTGAGCACAACTCCCTTGCAACGTCCCGCACTCGTTACGTACAAGTCGACGCTGATTTCCTGACCTTCTATATGTGGCTGGTAGACCGGGCTCTCGAGCAACTCGGCATGCTTCACCGCCTCCGCAAGGCTCAACCCCAACCCGATATTGCGAGAACCGGCACCATAACGTTCCTTTACAACGAATCGCGGAGCTGCCAAGTCCTCAGGACTCGCCGAGGCAGGGATGACAGGGAAACCAAGGCGCTCCCCTTCCTTGGCGAAAGCGAGCTTGTCCAAGCACATCTCAACCGTAGCGAGGGGCGATACCATAACGTCGATCCCCGCTTTCCGCAAAGCCGCAGCATGTTTCGCATAAAATTCAAGTTCGCCGTCTCTGGACGGAATGATGTACCTGATGCCGAGTTCCCTGCACTTTTGCACTAAATCCGATACGCTGAGCGTATCCAATTTGGGCATAATCCACATTCGATCTGCGAAGTATCCACCGAGACATCCGTCGTCGCTGTCTCCGCCGACGACTTCAGCGTTTGCACCCAGCTTGACCAGTGCCCGTCTAGATCCTTCGATTAGCGAAATTTTACGGGATAAGCTGGAGATAAGAACATGGCGGTCCTTGGTTCCGCTTGTCGTCAAGCCCATCTCTTTCTGCCGTCCAAGCACCTGTTTGTAGTGCTCGATCATCTCCGGCAGCACGTCTTCGAGCTGACGGACAGGCCGCCAGCCGACCTGCTGCTCATACCGCGTCATGTTCGCCTCCGAAGCTTCAAAGGGGATATCGCTCTCCCCCCTCGACGGCATTCATCTCGGGAAAATGAACGCGAAGCGCAGCAAGAAGTTCTTCCACCCGACGTGCGTTGCCGTTTCCTAAATTGACAATGCCGTCCGTGCTGCTTGAGGCGAGCCTAAAAAAGACCTTCGGCCACTTCGTCGGCGTATATATAGTCGAACATGCCTTCCTTGCGGTACACCTGGATCGTCTCGCCGCGCAGTAGCGCCTGGATCCAACGGGACACGATATCCCGCGAGTCTTTGCCGTACACGCGGTAAATGCGTGCACTGACTGTCGTGAGTCGGCCGCCGGTAAATTGTTGGACAAATGCCAGTTCCTTCTCGTGCATCAGCTTTGCCATGCCGCATAAGTTACGAGGCGAAATGCGGTCCGTCTCCCTCAAGGGCGTCGCCTCAGAGGCAGGTGATGCGAATTGGTACAGGTCAGGATCATAAATCAAATAGCTCGAAGCGAATACAATGCGCTTGAGCGAAGGCATATCTTTTACGATCTCGAGAAGATGGTGGCTAAGCTGCACATTATGTCGGTCATTCTCTTCCCAGAATTCGTAGGATTCGGTAGATCGCTCGAAAGTAGCCGCTAGGTGGAAGTAAACGTCCGGTCCGAACGCTTCCAGTTCCGCCCGCGTCATTTCGTTTAAATCCCCCCTGTCGATATTGAACGGAAGAAGGCAACCAGGATGGGCGCGGCTTCAGATCTCCGATTAAAATATGCGCCTCCGTCTCGATGAGCCTCCGAACCAGACTCGTTCCGATAACGCCGACGCCGCCGCTGATGAAAATTCTGGAATACGGGTACATGCCATTACTCCTTTATACAGCCATGAATAAGCGAATCGACGAATCGGCCTTGAAGGTATACATGATCCCTCATCCGCCCCTCAGACACGAATCCGCATCGTTCAAGCACGCGGATATGAAAATCTCTTATATTAAAGGTTTCGGTATATATTCTATGTAAATGAAGCTCTTCAAAAGCGATTGCCTTAACCAATTCTAGGAAAGCGGTGAAATCGCGTCGGTACTGCTCGCTTTCCGTCCGATCCGAGCGGTCGGTCCGCATGAGAAACGAGATTTCCCCTCGCATGTTCGTCCAGTCCAGGTTGGTAAGTCCGCCGTATCCAATCAGGCTGCCTTCGTGCTCAAAGCAGAAAAGGATAATATCCGTATTCTGCCGTTCGTAGGAAGGCAAAATACGGTTGTGGTAGTACGCCTGCTGATCGGCCTCGCTAAGAGGCCTTGCTTGGCGAAGGACTTCCATTTGGTCGTTGCGCCAAATCCGAATGGCAACCATATCCTCAAGGAAAATCGGCCGAAGCGCATAATCGCCCGATGCGAAGCGCTCCCTCTCTAATCGAACGTGCTTCATGATGTTGCATCCTCCGAAATGACGGGCTTTTGCTGCACGTGCGCATTGATGGCCGCGATCTCCGGGCGCTCGCACAAATATTGCACGATGTCCTTACTAGGGACCAGCCTATCATCGCCGCAGAACTTGGCAATCTCCTGCATGAGCCGATAGTCCTCCGCTGTATCAATGGTAATTCTAAGCTCGGGCTTGCGCATCGTCTCGGGAATAACATGCGTAACGGCGCAGAATCTCTCGGGATGTTCGTATGCGTAATAAAGGACATGCTCGCGATGATGTGGCAACATCGCGTGCTCATACATCCATTCAAGTGCGGCGAACGAGACGAGTTGGGGCTCAAGGCCTCTAGGTAGTTCGCCTTCTAGACGAACGATATCCACAGGCTGTCGTGAGGCAGCCTCTATCATCTCATCAGCCAGCCGGTAGTCCACGAACGGACAGTCCGAGGTGACCCTCATTACATAATCCGCCCCGTACGCACGGGCACACTCATAGTAACGACCCAGCACGTCCTCTTCCGATCCGCGGCTGACTTTGTATCCTCGTTCAGCGCACCACTGTGCCAGCAGATCGTCTCCCTGCTCCTCCGTCGTTGCGATTACGACCTCGGATGCACGCTTCACTGCCTTGCAACGCTCGTATACATATTGAAGGACGCTACCGGCATGGAGAGGAAGAAGAATTTTGCCGTGCAGTCGAGATGAACCCATTCTGGCTTGAATAATGATGACCGTTTTCATACTCGCACCTCTTTACATTCGGTATAACCTCACGGCATACGAGCGCGCAAGTCTCCCAAAACCGCTTCATAGTCCTTTTTTTTTGCTTAAATCTTCTTTTTTCGTTCGGCAACTTGTACAATAGCTCTCTGCCAGTTTCAAAACTAATATATTTAAATTCGCTGGATCGGAGCATTTTAAAACCGTGAATCCACTCACCGGCATTTCTACGAATGTTATCATTCAGTATCCATTCCGACTTGTATACGGCTCTTCTTGCAGTGTATACATGTGTCGTAAAAAGATTATCGTCAATTTCTCCACTTTCCAACAAGCTTGCCAACATAGGGTCAAATCTGCTCATGCTAAAAAGTTTTTCAATTTTGCATGGCTGGGCACTTGGCAGTCTGATCATAAACGGAACATGAATGTCATTTTCATAGCATGTGAATACATGTCCAGTCGGTTCGTCTCCTCCAGTACCGCCGCCATGATCGCTGCATATTGTAACAATAGAATTTTTCGATAAAGTATTAACCATGGACTCCAAACTTTTATCCAAATACCGTAATACTTCGTGATATTGCGCCTCTCCATCGGTATGCTTATCCGATGAGTTGTTATAGTAATTGTAAGGTGTAAATCTAGAGCTGACCGGCTTTAGATGTTCCGCGCACAAAAATGGAGAATGGGTCTCAAGAATATGAATTAAATGAAACTGCGGTCTTGATGAATTACAAAGCCGGCAAAGAACTTCCCACCATCTTGTAGACAAAGGAATGTTTTTTTGGAAGCGATCTAAATTAGTTATGAAATTAAGATTAGGAATATTGGAGATATAGTGTCCGCCACTTTGATATATTTCATAATTGTTATTGATCGCAAACCTAAACAAGGAAGATTCCTCTCCATTTATTGAGTCCGCGTGATAGTTTTGTCCGTCCTTTCCGCTTCCGGTAAACATCCCCACAAAACTTGCGTGTGTATAGGTTGAAGGACTAAAAGCCTTATCGAATGTGATCGCTTGCCGGGAAAAGGCTGTTAGGAAACTACAAAATTGAATATCTTTCATTCTCATCGAGTCGGGAATAAATATAAAAATATCTTTACATGTTCGGCTACCGGCATGCATTTGAGCGGTGCGGAGCAAAATTTGAAGCTCTGAATTCAATGCCTCATATAAATCGGAATTCGGCAAATCGTTCCTTATTATTTCCCTCACTAAAACATCTATTTTATCGAATTCTTTTAAATGCAACAGTAAGCTTAAATAACTTTTGCAATAAAGCTCAAAATTGCTTCCAATTTCATGCTCGATCATATACTGATACAGCCGAAATTCTTGTGGATATTTAGTAAATGTATATTCATCAATATAAAACGGGCTTAGTGAATCTTTTGGAAAGACCCGATCATAAATGTCATATAGATCTATAATTTCAATGTTCTCGAATTCGTTAAGTAGACGCGATCTAATTTCATGGCGATGGGAAAACGAGGAGATTACAACTTTATCGACTTTAAACGTTTGAAGGAATTCAGGCGAATTTACTCGAATACCTTTAATCTCAGTGCCAATCTTTTGAGAACTCGTATCAACAATGGCCACGACGGAAATCTTATCTTCGATAAGCTTAAAAAGCTCTAATGTATGTTCTCCGGCTCCCCAAATTGCAATTCTAGAGTCTTTGCTTTCCTTCCAAATCCTATTGCGAATATATAACTGAATTGCGGTATATTGAAGATCTACGAGTATTGGACGGTATTTATCTATGATTCGGTCAAACTGCTCTTGCAAGACGAGTCTTTCCATCTTTATAGCCCCCTTTAATTCGTATTATACGTATTCCTCCGGACTCTAGCTGCCTCAAGAATACGGGAAGTATACTTCAGATTATCTGTGTCCGCTTGGGTCAAGTTGTGCTCTGCGTCCATGTACCCCGGAAATAAAAGCAAACTCTTTTCCCAGCAGTCGCGACTCATATCAGACGGCTCGCCAAGCCGCCGCAGCACGACGCCCTTGTTGTTTAACAGCGCCGGGTCCCCTGGCTTTAACGCGGCTGCCTGTTCCAGCTTGACTAGCGCATCCCTATGCTTCCCGCTCCTGTAGTCTCCCCACGCTAAATAAAATAGCCGTTCAAACGAGGCTCCCGGTTCCAGAATTTCATGGCTTTCGCTTTGCTCCATCAGTCGAAGCCCGCTTTCCGCGCGGCCACGAAACATTTCAAAAATCGCAACTGCAACGAGGATGTCGCCTTGGGCAAAGCCCTGCACCTGCAGGCTATGCGCTAGCTTGTCGATATCATAATCCTGTAAGGCAGCCACAACCCTTCTGGTTAAAGCCCCCCTGATTGTTAGACACATTACTAGAATGGATACGATATCGCACCAGAACCTCGTTAAGCACGCCGAGACGATAGCCATGCAGGATATATTCCAGGCTCAGCTGATAGTCGTCGGCTAATTCGAGAATGTGAGGTTGCGACAGGAGCCTGCGGTCATTGCGCAGCGCAAGAGCGGCACCGAGGCAATAATTGCGTTTCAACTGATTCAACGCCAGATTGCTGCTGTCGATTCCCTGGGGAGGGCCGTATATCTCGCCCGTCGCTCGCGAGTGTCCGTCGATGATAGAAGCGAGCGACACCAGCAAGCCCGTCCCGGGCTCTTGTTCGAACAGTTCTACACACGCGCGAGCGCGCTCAGGGAGACTTACGTCGTCGGCGGCAGCAAAAAAGAATGTATTCTCCTTGGCAATGCTGGATGCCTGTCTTGGTGGCCCGAGGCACGCCCATATTTTTCTCATGACAATAGAGTCGGATTCTCGAATCCTTCGCCATATAAGGCGCGACCAGTTCAATGGATCGATCGGTACTCCCATCGTCGACCAGAATGAACTCCAGCCGTTTATAATCCATGTCCAAGACGCTCTCCAGCGCCTCCACGATGTAATCCTGATTGTTATAAATCGTCATTAAGACGGATACGAGTTTGTCTGCCACGCAGGCTCCCCCCATTAATAATAATGTTTGCGGTAGGTAAATCCCCCGCTCCTCGAGCCACTGGTAAATCTCTTTATAGTACATGCTCATTACGCAAACAAAAATCTCATCTTTATTTTCTTCAAGCAGCTGCTCGGGTAAGTAGATTAGCTTCCCGTCCAACTCCGTTCCGGTTTTGGCCGCATTTGAATCGGCGAAATAAGCAAGTTGATGTTCAACCTGGCCCTTGTATTTTTGATAATAAGCGCCGGTGCCCCAAACGATGACCTTTTTTGCCCGGTATTCTTGATTCGTAATCAATAACTTCCAGTACTCGCTGAGACCATTCCAGGATCTCAATGAATTGATCACGCTCTTCGAGACTGCGAAAAAAATGGATGCGATCATACTTTGCAAGCATTTTTTGAAGACTTGGAATCATAATAGCAGGATTGTAACCGGCGTTATCGCCGTGAATGCGATGAAGGGCAATGTCCTGTTGAATATAGCCGAACTGGTATTCGCGGGAGTAACGAAGGTACAAATCCATATCTTCACAGGAGAGACTTTCATCGTAATAGCCGGCTTCTTCAAAACACTTTCGCCGAAACAGCACTGTACAAGTTGACATATGCGGCAGCATCGTCAATAAATGCTCGTAAATATAACCGGATTTCAGTTCGGTAATATTTGAAAATCGCTGTATTTCGTCGAACTCAAAGTCGGTAAGATCGGTCTCTTTCGTCAAAATGTGATAACCGTCTCCGTATGCGACATCGAATTCCGAATTTTCTTCCAAAAAGCGCACTAAGTGCTCAATGGCTTGCGGGAGCAGGATATCGTCAGATGCAAAGGTTTTAATATAATCACCGCTCGACATGCGAATTCCCTTGTTAAAGTTTACGCTGATGCCTTCGTTATGCTTATCGATGTACGTGTACTTTGAGAATCGTTCGGCGAGCTTCGGCTCGTATGCGGTTATGACCTCATGCGTGCGGTCCTTAGAGCCGTCATTCAGCACAATCAGTTCAATATTACGATAAGTCTGGTTTATCATGCTTTCCAGGCAGGCGCCTACGTAATCTTCATGATTGTAGGCAGTAATGATGATAGATACCAACGGTTGCAAACGATATCGCCTCTATTTATTGGAAGTGGTAATGACTAACGAATTAAGAGATGGACATTGCGCGTGAATTGGGCAAATAAGTCGAAACCATCCCAATGCGGCGCGAAATCTAACGCTGCTCCGACCGGCACGATCCGATCGACCTGACGACCGGGTAAAAGAGATACGAATTGCTCTAACTGATCACGAGAAAATCCGTAATAAGTCATAGTCTGATCCTGCGTCTGAAGCCGATCGATAATGTTTTTTAATTCTTCGGCATCCGCTTCGAGAAACAACCCCCCCGCCGCCATGACTGTTCCGCATCTGCCCGTCTAGGGACGAAGAATCTACCCGTATCGGTAAGCCATTGGGCCGAACCGACACGTCCAGGACGGAATCCAACGTCGAATAATAATAGGCTGTCGTCAATACGCTCACGTAAAGGGCTGGACTTAATTCCGCATGTTTCGATTTTAGCAATTGTTCCAACTTACCCCAAAAGCGGATTTTGGCGTTTTTAATGTCGCCAGACTCGCCGATCCAAAAAAACGAGACGCGGAGAAGAACAGGCCATTTGCTGGAACCAGTAGCAGTCGTTATAAAACTGCTGTACGAGGCGATCCATTTCCGCTTCAGCCGCTTCTTCTATCGCATTGGCGGAGAGGACAGAAAACGAGAAGCGATTCGCGAAGGTCAATTCTGTAGCCATAGGCGGCAACGGAACCGCGCGTATCTTTCTAACCGTCTCATCGCCTCCCCCAGATCACTCTGACTGCGCATAGCTGAGATAATTTTGAAGTTATCGCGTCGTTATGCGCATAAGTTAAAATACAAATCCGCTCTTTAAGCGGGATAAAAGCCTCTTCTTCCAACAACTCGTTCAACAACCCGATTAATAGGTCGATCTGCTCATTTGGCGTTGAGGATACGCGAACAATACTGGAGTTCCCGCACAGTAGAGAGATCATAAATGAATAGACAAAAATGGTATCGACATTTGCAGGAGCAAAATGAAGAACGACGCCTCTCGGACGCAAAAGAGAACCCTGATGCCGCTGTTCAAAGGAATGGATAAGTTCAGCTTGGTTTCCTTTACGCAGCCAATGCGCCAGCGCCATCATTTCAGGATAGGATCGCATTCGTTTGTCAAGCAATATTCGTTTGGAAAGCCGATCGGCAAACGACAGCGCAATCGGATCAAAAGGCGCCAGCAACGACTTGTCGCACAGCGCCTCCAATTGGGTTTGCCAATCCGGGCCGTTCCAATCGGCAGGCGCCCGTATAATCATGTTCCGAATCCTCCTCTTAAGTCGCGGAATACGTGTCGCTGCACCCGCGAATCTCTGCTGCAGGAAGCCTGCCCGATACGCGGAACATCTTTCCGTGTCGGCCACAGGGGCAGTTATCTTCACCTAGAATGACTCCCACGTCCTCCGTCAGCAAATTGTGACCCGGATAGCTTGATGGCAGCAAGCTCATGACCTGTACGATGCCTTCTTTTCCATTGGGGAGCACCTCCAGTGTGTAGGGATCCCGGACAAGCACATCAGCAAAGTCAGGCGTATGCAACCATCCCTGCTCGCACTCCATGAAGATGGACCCCACTTGCTCCACCATACCGTAATAGTTGTAACTAGAACGGATGCCCAGAGAATCCCTTAATAGTCGATTGAATGTCAAGCTGTCCGTCTTCTCTTGTTCAAGCTTTTTCCAACCGCCGCCATGTATCAGCACACTGTCTCCGAAGTCAACTCTCTGCTCTTGCCGCACAGCCTCTTTGTATAAATGCAACCATACGATAAAGGTGAAGCCGAATATCAGTTTGCGGGTGTCGGCGTGCTTGTCCAAAAAAGCACGAAGCCCCTCCCAATCCGGCTTCATCTCTTCGTCAAGCAAATAAAAGTGATCTCGGCCGAAATTGGAAAAGCCTAATATTCCAGCGCCTCTGGCCGAATAAGACTGTCTGTTTTGAATAACGGCCTTGGAATCGACGATAACCATCGGAAGACGCTGACCGCCGATAAACGACTTCATAATATATGATAAAGCTTTCGTTTGGCGGGACGCCGTTTCGCGATCCAAATAGATTTTGGAGGGTTGCTGAGAGGTGGTGCCGCTTGATTTCAGCACTTTGATTACCTGTTCATCGGGAACGCTAGAGAGTTCTGCCTTTTTAAATAGCTGAACGGGAAGCATGGGCAACGATTCAATGTCGGAATTCCCCCTGTTCCCAATGCAAGGCTTTATTTAGAATGTTCGAATAGGGCAGACATCGCTCTTTATGCCATGAAGTCAGAGATTGATACAGAGGTAACGTACGTCTTCTTTTTTCTTCCGCCGTCCATGAATACGGAGTAGGATTCAAAAACAATTGGGAAGAATCCATCATGTCATTCACGCTCCTGCAAACGGCGATAGTCCTTTTTTGCCCGACGCTGTCCTCGGCAACTCATCGATCAGTTCCAGTCTATAACCCGAGTGATGGATATGGAACACAGAGCTCATGCGTTCTCGAATAGCCTCGGCCGACTCCGCTGTTGTGTAGTACAAAACAAGCCGCTCACCCTCTTCTATGCAGGAAAGCTCGCTTCCGATCTCCTGTTCAAGATGCTGTTCAAGCTCGTCCAGATTGACGCGCAGCCCGAAAATCTTTGCAAAGCGCTTCAGTCGGCCCTTTACGTAAAAGAACGCATCCACGTCTTTCGAGGCAATATCTCCTGTCCTTAAAACGCCATTCAAGAGATCGCCTTGGAAAAGGTCTTCTTCACTCTTAGCATAGCCCAGCATTACATTCGGGCCTTTATAGATCAGTTCCTGCGTTTCGGGGTCCAAATCTAACTCTCCGTCAGGTATCGCTTTTCCGATCGACCCCATTTTGCTCTGTATGAGTTCCGAAGGGATATAGCTGATCCTTGCGGTTGCTTCCGTCTGTCCGTACATCACATAGAACCGCCATCCTTTGCCTGCCGCGGCATTGGCAAAGTCAGCGACCAGGGACGGATCTAAGCGCCCCCCAGCCTGCGTCATATAACGCATGGAGGGCAAATCCATTTGAGCAAACTTCATGCGCTTCAGCATTTGATACGTATAAGGCACGCCAGCAAAGGACGTAGCCTCCTGCTGTTTGAACAACTCCCAGAAGTCTCGCGTAACAACACTGTGGTTGTTTAGAATAAGGGAAGCACGTACATTCAAATGGCTGTTGACAACCGACAGTCCGTAGGAATAGAAAAAGGGTAATGTCGTGATCGCGCGTTCGCTGTCGTTTAAATTCAAGTATTGACTGATCGAAGACGCATTGGTTTGCAGGTTATCGTACGACAATCGAACCAACTTTGGACTTCCTGTCGTACCGGAAGTGGTCAGCAATACGGCAAGATCATGATAGACGGGATGCTCCCGTACAATGGTCCTGCCGCTTAAGCTGTACTCCGTCAAATGACAGACTTCGTCCATCGCTCCTTTAATCTGGTCGAGATACACGGTCGGGCCGGCAATCCAATCTGGTCTGTAAAGCTCAATCAACTGCTCCGCAAACGGAAGATTAGCAGCCGCGTCATACAGGAAGACAGCATGGCCGGTACGGAGCGCCGCCAGATAGATCGCCAAGGCCTCGACTTGATTGCTCCCGAATAAAAAAGCCGACGGTCTTAACGTCATACCGCTTCAACCAAGCAGCAGATTGATTGATCAGGCGGTTCATATCCGTATAAGAAAGCCGAACACCTTGCTCGGTGATTACGCAGCAGGCTTCAGCGTCTTCAAAATACCAAAAGTTCAAACAACCATTCCTCCATCCACGCCGACAACTTGCCCGGTTACATATCTGGCTAACGAAGAAGCCAGAAATAGAGCAACGTCCGCTACCTCTTCGGGCGTGCCTTGGCGTCCCATCGGAATAGATCGCAACGTCTGCTCCCGCTTCTGTTCTGTGAAACCCTGCACCAATTCGGTCTCGATAAAACCAGGTGCCACGGCGTTCACGCGAATACCGTAAGGTGCCAATTCCTTGGCAGCCGAATATGTCGCGCCGATCAGAGCCGACTTGCTGGCGGCATACAATGCTTGGCCCGCGTTGCCGAATCTCCCGATTATGGAACTAACATTAATGATGGCACCTTCTTTTTTTGCGCATCATCAATCGGCTGGCCAACTGCATATGATTCAGCGGCCCCTGAACGTTGACTTCCATTGTTCGTACCATGTCTTCGCTACGCAACATGCCGATCGCCGCGTCTCTCATCAGGCCTGCATTGTTAACCAATACATCCAATCGTCCGAATGCAGATTGAATCTCTCGGGCTGCCGCTTTGACAGCCTCCTCGCGCGATACGTCATAAGGCAGAACCAGACATTGAATGCCGAATCTGGCTTTAAGTGTGTCCGCAACTAAGGAAAGCGCCTCCGCATCAGTTGCGTTTAGCGCAAGGTTCGCCCCAGAGGCGGCGAACGCCTCGGCCGTCGCTTTGCCGATTCCGCGCGAAGCGCCCGTTATCCAGACAACTTTGCCGTCTAGGCCAATCATTAGAATTCGACTCCGTACTTCGCAAGTATCTCCTTCGCTTTACCAAAGCTACTCATATCAATGACGTCGTCCGTGTCGATCATGGTATCAAATCCGTCGTCGATCGCCGCTATCAGAGCCATGTGAGAGATGGAATCCCACTGCGGAATTGAATTGTAGGTAAGTTCATCCGATATTTGCGATTCCGGAATTTCTAATACTTCGGCGAAAATATGTCTAAGCTTTTGCTCGTTCATAACGCTTCCTCCAATGTTCCAAAATGGGTTCAAATGGTTCCGGGTTGTAGACATCCAAGGAGAGCTCGTAATAGTGATACGGGACGTCTCGTATATCAATCGTATATTTGTATTCAAATCCGAGCTTCCGATTAACCGACTGCATTTTTACGTTATCATCGCGCACTGTCGTATAAATCGTCTTTAACCCCAATTCCTTGAAAGCAAAGTGAAGCAGCAATAGCTCGGCCTCCAATACGAAAGGCCCTCCAACTGCAATCGCTTCATCCGTAATAAGCCGTCCTTTTTCAGCTTTCATTGCAACAAAGTCAATATTATACAGAGCGGTAGTCCCTACAAAATCGCCGCGGCGATTTAAAATCACCCAGTAAATATCGTTGTCACGAGTTAAGTAATCCTCAAACCATTCACGTTGCCCGTCCAGCGTCGACTCGAAACTTTGATTCAAAAAAGTAACGCGCTCGCTCCGTATTTCTCAACCGGACTACATCTTCTGCGTATTGCATGGAAAAGGGGAGGAGCCGTATGGTTTTGCCCTCAATCACTGCAGACCTAAAGCGCATAATCGACAACTCCGTCATCTCTCTAAGAATACTGATTTATTGCTTCCACAATTAGTTCAACTTCCTCGTCTGTTAGCACTGGGCTAATCGGTATACTTAGCACCTCATGATGAATTTGCTCAGTTATTTCAAAGACTCGATCGTTCCAGTCCTCATACGCCAATTGCTTGTGAGGTGGAATAGGATAGTGAACCAGCGTCTGGACGCCCCTGGAAAGCAAGTACTTCTGAAAACGATCCCTTTCTGCTGTACGTACGACAAACACATGCCAGACATGTCCTTCTTCAACGCCTCCCACCGGTTGAGGGAGAAGGATGCGCTCATTTCGGATATGCGTACGATAATACCGAGAGATTTCTTGTCTCCTCTCATTGTCTTGAAGCAGCATAGGCAGCTTTATCCGCAGATAAGCAGCTTGCATCTCATCCAACCGATTATTATAACCCCGATAAACAAACTCATACTTCCTTTGGGAGCCATAATTGCGGAGTGCGCGTATTTTCGCGGCCAGTTTATCATCGTCTGTCGTGACCGCACCGGCATCCGCTAGCGCACCTAGGTTTTTCCCCGGATAAAAACTGAAGCCCGCTGCATCTCCCAGTGCGCCAGCTCTAACTTCTTGATACAGTGCGCCATGTGCCTGAGAAACGTCCTCTACGATTTTGAGGCCAAATTTGGCGCCTATTGCTCGAATCTCGGACATGGCGCAGACTTGTCCATACATATGAACTGCCATTATCGCTTTGGTACGGTTCGTCACAGGCAGCCTCGAGCCGGGAGGTATCGATGTTATAAAACGCATCGGGCTCGACAAGCACAGGCTCCGCTCCGCAGTGTGTAACTGCCAGAACACAGGCAATATAAGTATTGGCGGCTACGATGACTTCATCTCCGGGTCCGATCCCATATGCCCGTAGTATCAATGTTAAAGCATCCAACCCGTTCGACACGCCGATACAATGTTTAACTCCGGTAAAAGCTGCATACTCTGCTTCAAAAGCTTCAACTTCCTCACCCAGAATAAACCAACCGCGCTCAAGCAACAGCTCTGTTTTTTTTAAAAATTCATCCTTGAACCTCATATTTATTTTCTGAATATCTAAGAAGGAAATCATATGCTATACCCCCACTGACAACTGTCCTTTTGATAAAAACCCTAAAAAAAGTCTCATAGTCGCGGATGTAGTCATTCTCATCATAAAGCTCGCTTGCCAACACTACAATTACAGTATTCGGAGCAAACTCGTACATTTCGCGCCAGACGCCAGGTCCAATGTATAGCGCGGTAGCTGGATTATCTAGATAATAATCCCTTTTACCATTCGCATCTTCCATCCTCACCCGGCAGCTTCCGCTCATACATATCAGCACCTGCTTCAGCTCTCGATGCGCATGGAAGCCCCTAGGCTTGTCACCGTTGGTATTAAAAATATAATAAACTCTTTTGATTGTGAAAGGAATGTTCCGCCCCTCCTCGATTGAAATCAAGGAGCCTCGATTATCTTTTATTTCACGAAAAGGTATAACCCCACTATCACTTGGCATTTTATCCCTCCTATTTATACAACCTGATTCGAACAAGTCTGTATCGGGTATCTTATACAAGAATATCGCTATTATATTTAACTAGTTACAAGTGAATATTTGATGGTCGCGTTGGCCACATTAGTAAGATACTTTCCGTATTCATTATTCCTCAACTTGTCTGCTATTTCTAGAAGCTGACTCCGATCAATATATCCCATGTTATACGCAATTTCTTCAAGACAAGCGATTTTCAGCCCTTGTCTCTTTTCCATTGTCTCAATAAATTGAGAAGTTTCAAATAATGACTCATGGGTCCCCATGTCCATCCATGCAAAGCCGCGACTTAGCAATTCTACCTGGAGGGCACTGCGTTGCAGATAGGCTTTGTTTACATCCGTAATTTCCAGTTCGCCTCTTTGCGAAGGCTTAATCGATTTGGCAATCTCTACGACATCTTGATCGTAGAAGTAAAGGCCTGTCACAGCAAAGTCAGACATTGGATTGGTCGGCTTTTCTTCAATGGATGTCACTTGGAAATCATTATCAAAAGACACAACACCAAAACGGGTGGGGTCTTTAACACGATATCCGAAAATGGTAGCCCCGCTTTTCCTCTTTGCGACCTGCTGCAACAGCTGAGGAAAACCGGTTCCATAAAAAATATTATCGCCTAGCACTAAAGCTGCAGGTGAGCCGTTCAGAAATGCTTCGCCGATTAAAAAAGCCTCAGCCAAGCCGTTGGGGCTGTATTGGACGGCATAGGAAAGCGATATCCCCAACTGGCTCCCGTCTCCGAGTAATTGCTGGAAGCGAAATTGATCCTCAGGCGTTGTAATAAGCAATATCTCGCGGATACCGGCCAACATGATGACAGAAAGAGGATAAAAAAATCATTGGCTTATCATAGACAGGCAGCAACTGCTTCGAGATAACTTTAGTCAGTGGATACAGTCTTGTACCGCTTCCACCAGCTAATATAATCCCCTTCATCTTACTCACTCCCCCCTTCTGCATCTCCCATTCGATGTACTTGAAAAACTCGTCGTTGTTCGTAAATAAATCGCCTAAAGCCTGAATTTTTCCATCGTCCCATTTCCACCACGCTGCCCGATTCAACAATTCAATCTGATGAGGCTCAAACCGATAACGAATAACTCTAGCAGGCACTCCGCCAACAATAGCATAATCAGGTACATCCTTCGTTACTACGGCTCCCGCACCGATGATAGCCCCGTTACCTATTGAGATAGAAGGCAGCAGCCATACGCCCGCACCAATCCAAACATCGTTGCCAATATTAATTTTGCCGTTGTTGGAGTGACTATACAGTTCAATTAAATCACGTTCAGCGAGAATACCCGGTACATTTTCCGAATCTCCTATAAAGCTGTTGTATGGCGTGTAGAGCAAAGGATGCGTTGTGATATACTTCGTAGGATGATTAATATAAGCTATCTGCACAGTCCGGTTAATGGAGCAAAATGCACCGATTTCTCCGATCATCGTTCCTTCGTAACAAAACTTTTCGTAACCGTACGTATATTTTCCGACCTTGACTCCGGCAATCACCTTGTCTGACGAGGCGATTGCGCGGTAATCGGGCTCCTCCGGTTCCGGTTCAGGCTCCGGTTCTGGTTCCGGCTGTTTGACGACAGCATAGAAGTGTTCGCCCTTCTCCAAACCATAGCTTTCTAACTGTTGTGAAATTTCCGCAAAATACACATTCGCAACTAATATATTTAAACCTTCACGCCCTTCGTCTAATAGGCACTGAGGATTGCGTATAGGAATTTCAAACTCGCTAAGACGCGTTTCCCAAGAGGCTGGGTTATTATCTACGGCATAAGAACAGGTTAAACCAAGTTGTTTAAGGGCGACTAACGTGAATTTCGCTCCTTTTCCAGTACCAAAAACAATGATTTTTCCCGTTTTTAACTTGTCGAAACGCTCAAATAGAGTATCGAGAATGTAATCATATAACATGTGGCACCTTCTTTCTTAGTCGCTTCTTATCGATACAAATAGATACTCTTAGATGAGCTCTTCCTGTTCCAACCATTCAGCGAGAATACGAGGCTTAATAATATCGCCTGCATCAATAGTCGGTTTCGTTCTTGTTGGTTCAAACGTCCCCTTGTAATCTGTCTTCTTTTTAAAGTTGGAATAGATGATATACATGTCCGACGTCTCGTAAGAGATCAAGGCTTCGTCCTCGGACATAAGTTCCTCGTACATTTTTTCACCCGGACGAAGCCCTATTTCTTTAATCGTTACCGGATCGGAAATATTATATTTTCGCTTAACCATCTCAACCATAACCTGTGCGAGGTCCGAGAGAATGACGACCGGCATCTTTAATACAAACACTTCGCCTCCCTGAGCCAATTCATTTGCCTTTAACATCAAAGAAGTAGCTTGGCTCAAGGTCATCATGTATCTTTTCATGCTGAGACTGGTCACGCTGACTTCACGCTCGTCCATAATTTGCTTTTTGAACAGCGGTATTACAGATCCTCTGGAGCCCATAACATTTCCAAATCGAACGGAAGAAAAGACGGTTGATCTAGGCCCTTTTTGGTATTCAGCCGCCGATATCAGCCTCTCGGCCGTCAACTTTGTTGCTCCATACGTATTGGTTGGCGAGATCGCCTTGTCCGTGCTTGTAAATAAAACCTTTTTTTACGCCAGTCTGGATCGCGGCTTGAATGACATTTTGGGTGCCGATAACGTTAGTCTGGACTGCTTCAAAAGGATTGTACTCGCAAAAAAGGAACATGCTTCATACTAGCCAAATGAAATACGAAGTCGATGTCTTCCATAGCCCTTATCAAGCGTTGCTGATCGCGAACATCTCCGATAAGAAACCGCAGCTTTTGACTATGCTTCGAAAAATCAATGCTCATGTTAAATTGCTTGTATTCATCCCTGCTAAAAATCCGGATTACGGCAGGCTCGTATTGAAGCAAGAGGCGGGTCAGCGCATATCCAATCGTTCCGGTTCCGCCGACAATCAAAATTTTCTTATTTTCGTACATTCAGTTGTTCACTCCCCGAGCGCTTTTGCCCAGTCGGTTGTCGATTCTATGGCGGGCCTCGCGGATAATTTCTTTGAACGTCGGCGTTCGTTCGAGCATAGCAACAACCAATGGTTCTAAAATTTGCTTAAATAATTTCGCTTTACGAACAGTGTCTTTTTCTTCCGCGATATCCGAAACATTGCGATCAAATTCGTTGATTTCCGCTTTAAGCCCTATCATGAATAAGGTGTGGAACACGATACTCTTAACTACTAGCTCCCAATCTTCCTCAATGCTTATCATGGTGTTCAAACATTTAAGCGGTCTTGTACGACTAAGTTCGGGCAGCTTACGCAGTCCTTTCAGGATGACTGACAGGCGTTGTTCCTCCCGCTCGACCATAGCGTAAAGCTCGTCCGTTCGATTAATCGTATTCACGATTCGATCCTTAGATTGATTTTGGAGATTCGTCGCCATCAGTTGTTTAAAAAAACAACGGTTTCAACTTATTAGATTGCAATTCGGCCTCGATCTCCACAAGCGGTCGGAAGACGGTGTTCTCTATGCGGGCACCTAGGCTAGATGAGTTCGTGAAACGAAGAGTTGGATATTTGGCAAGTAAGTCCTCAATATCTCGAAGCGTTAAAAGCATGCTCTCCGTCGTCTGGTTGACACCGCCGTGTACGTTCTCAATTTGCAATGTTGCAAGGCTATGGATATAGGTATGATGGCCTTCGTCTACGTGCTTGGCTCCGACAGCGTATACCGACTTTGTCGGATAGGATAAATCCTGCCCAGTAAACACGACATGCTCGCAACCCATGAATATGGCCGCCTGGATTGCAGTACCCGTAACCGAATGCGTTGAGGCGAACACCGCTTCTTCCTGCGTCACGCCCATCAGCACTTGCGTGATCATATCGTTGGTAAAGAAGGCATGTATCAAATTGTCCGTTTTCTTTTCAATGATGCGATATTCCAACTGCGGCGTGTACAGCATGGGAATTTCATCAAGGTTCAAATGAGAGAAAGCGTTGTAGTTAGGTACACCGCCGTCGATTGAAACTACAAGATGAGGCTCAATCCCAAAGTGCAACAAGGACTGAATACTGGTTCCTGCAGCAATAATGAGAGCATGATTACGCAGCTTTTTTAAAACCTCGATATCTTTTTCAAGCGACGGCCCTGCCCCAACGATGACCGCGGTAATGCCAGACAATTTCCCTCGCAGGCCGTTAAGCGGCTGTGAATCCAAGTTTACGGAAAGATTGTTTAAAATATTGCGTATCCATGACATGCCCGCATTTTGCAACAATGATTGGGAATACGCATAATTGAGCACAGCTTCTCTGGCTCTCTGGTTGAAAACACGACGAGCGTCACGATCCAGTCTGTCATACACAGATAGAGAAAGCGTCGCCGTTTCCCCTTTCATAAACCTTAGAAAACGATAAAAAAAATTGATCTATCGTATTTTTATCGGCACCGACAGCCAGACCTTTCAAAGGTATTCCTGCGAATGTGGATTGGAAGTCAATATGGTGCATAGCAGCCAAGAAGATTTGCATATCAGGTTCATATACATAATATTGATGGCCTTGATTGAGCAAACCAAGTTCTTTTAAGTGATAACCAAACCCTAAACCATATAAAATAACGTTCTTTTTTGCCGATTAATTGAGGTGCAGTGGCTATCGCCCACTTGGCAGCTTCGTTTGCCGGGTCATAAACGCTGTAATATACAATCTCATCGTTATTTTGCAACCGGATTGCCAGATTTGCTTCCCCGTTTTCAGAATATATCGTTCTATAGTTTTCAGAAATTATTTCTGTATCCGAGACATTATAATACACGGATGGAAAATGCTCCTCCAAAAATGCCAAATTAGCACGGAAGCGGAGAGTCAGCTGATCGGCACTCTCACCGAGTTGAAGCAACAACCGCTGAAGAAGGGGGGATAAGTTCAAACTTAAATATATCGCCAGCACCCACATAATCTTCCTGGTCCGTGCATTGGTTCATCCGCTGGAATTCTCCATTGAGTTTAAGAGAAAACTCTTGCATGTCCCAACCGTTCACAGAGAAATGATGCATTTCGCCGAATTGAGTCGATATGGTCTGAGCGGTTCGATACAAATCATCCATAGCTTGGAGTACATCCCCGAGCAGGCTCCAAGTATCATCATTCATAGGCGCATAAAAACGATCGGAAAGCTCGATTGCCGCCCTAATTAGACGAGGAATAAATTGTCGAAGCTCCTCGAGCGTGTCTGCCAATTGTTGATTTTGTTCCGTTCCCATTCTGACTCCCCCCATCGTGCTTGCTGCTATTGATTATATCGGTTCTTTCTGGCAAAACCATAAGAAAAACCGCCAGGAAAAAAACACCTCCTAGCGGCTCATTATTGCAGCTTTCTATTTGCGTTTGTCGAAAAAAAACGAATTGACCGGTGCGTGTGCTTCATACCTGCTTTTTTGAAGACGAGAATTCTGGATTTGCTCCAACCCTCTAGCAGCTTCATCACGAAGTTCGACCATCCGATCAACGATCAAGTCATGACGCACTTGGATCATTTGAATCTTGGTGCGGTCCTCATCTGTAACTACCCGTCCTTGCAATTCTTGAATGACCTCATCTCGCAGAGCAACTAAATTTTCCAACCCTTCGGGAGTGGCCTCTTCAATTTGCATGGATAACCGCTCGGTCAGAACTAATAGAACATCCAGCTTATTCATTTCAAGCACTTCCACCTTGTATTGCACCCTGCTCCGCCGCGGCCAACTTAGCAGTCTGTCTCCAAGCTTCTCTTAAATCGTTAAGATGTTCAGTCACTTCATCCGCGCACCTTGCATCCTTCTTAATGTTTGCCTGTATCAGGGTATGAAGAAAGTATTCATACAAGCTGGCGAGGTTTTTCGACACCTCAAAATCAAAATTAAGAGACGCTGTTAACTCATGAATAACCGATTGCGCTTTTTTCAAATTTAAGTTTGCCGTATTATAATCCTTGGCGCGAATAGCCTCGGCACTTGCCCTCGTATATCGAATAGCGCCGTCATACAACATAAGCACTAACTGAATAGGCGTAGATGTCTGAACAGAGGATTGCTGATAAGCTTGGTAAGGCGACTTTAACAAAGGAATTTCCCCCCTTAGTTCATGAAGCTGGATAGACTGGATGACTGAGTATTCATTTTGTTAATCGCCGTTTCCATCGCTGTGAATTTCTTATAATACTGCGTTTCTTTATCGCTCAGGCGTGCAGCCAGATCGGTTTCTCGATTTTTCATGGATCGAATCGTATCGCTTAGCAAAGAGTTTTCAATAAAGTCGGCAGTCGTATCGGAGCTTGTTGTGAGCGTACCCGCCTTCTCAGAAAGTTGCTTTAAGGCGGTCATTGTAAACTGTGTAAGCTTTTGAAAGATGCCCACGCCCGACATATCAGCCGTCACTTTCGTTCCCGTCGGAGCCGCCTTTGTGAACATATCGATAATTTTCTGCGGATCGGCCTCAATGGCCTCTTTTAATTTATTCTCATCTTGAATAACGAGCTTGCCCTGCGTTGTATAGTCGCCTGTCGTTATGCCGATTGACGTTAGATTCGTTTTGGTCTGGTAGTCTGCCATCGTAGCGATTCGCATCTGGCTGACAAGCCCGCTCAATATGTTATCGTTTTTCAACAAGCCGCTATGCGCTTTTTCTTCCCACATCGTAATTTGGCTTTCTTTCATTTCGCTTTTTTCGTCTTCCGTTAACGGCATAAAGTCGCGATACGTTTTTTCTCCAAGCTTGCCGTTGATCGTACCAATCAGGGTATTATAGTCATTAATAAAAGACTTGATTGTGTTTAAAATGGTCGTGGTATCCGTCTTAACGGATACTGTCGTCGGATCGCTCGAGCTTGTCTGGTTCCGCACTGTAAAATTAATCCCGTTCATGTCAAACGTATTAGAGGCTTGTTTATAAGTGATACCATTTATCGTTGCTTTAGCATCCACACCGTCTTTGGGGTCTGCAGTAAAGTTACCGAATGTACTGAGTGTGACTTGCCCTTCCCCGGTATTTTTGCTGACTAACGAGAACTGTCCAGTCGCATCGTTGAAACTGGCGGTCACGTTTGTTGATTTGTCTGCATTAATTTTCGCCGCCAGCGTCGCCAAAGTGTCCTTAGTGGTATCGACGGTGATCGTAGACGTGCCTCCGGACGGTTGATTAATCGTAATCGTATTGCTTGCAAAACCAAGATCATCTAGCGTCTTATTTGTTGTCGGCAATGCAGCGTTGTATGAGTATACCGTATAGGCTGATTTGGCAACCGCATCTACGGATACATTCATCGTTCCTGATGCAGTGCTTGAAGTCGAGTTGACCGTGATCGCATTGGTATTGCCCGTCACATCGCTAGTCTTGGCACCGATGCTCGCGGACAGCGAATAATTGGAAAGCTTGTTATTGCGAAAATCGACAATTTTAGCGTTAATATCGCGATATGCTTCTCGTTGCCACTCGACCTTTGTGCGCTTTTTTGACCATCGTGTCCAGAGAAGTCCGCTCGGCCTTCATGAGCTTAGACACCAGACTATCAATATCGAGCCCCGATGCTAAGCCGCTCATTCTCGTTACCATTCGTTAAACCTCCTTTAAACCTTTTCATCAATCAATATACCGTTAATCTCCATGAACTTGGCCACCAGGTCCAACGTTTTCTCTGGAGGAATCTCGCGGATTAATTCTCCGGTTTCTTTATTCATGACTTTAATAACGACGGTCTTCGTTTCCTTATGCATGGACATCTCTAGGGAGGTGTTGGGGCCTTGAAGGGCCGTTAAAATCTTGTCCAGCTTTTTAATGACCTGTTCGTCTCCTGCCGTGACATGTTCGCCCGATAACGAAGCTTTTTGCAAAGCTTCTACGGTCGTAACGCTGTTCAGATCGGCGCTAGGCACGCCGCCTGGCGTTGATACCATACTTTTTTCAAAGTAGTTGGATTGCGGACCAGAACCCGCAGAAGAAATATTCATAGACACCCTATCCACCCCGCACTCAGAAATGTTTCTATTCCATTTATCGGAATGATTTCACCTTATCATTAGCTATAACAAAAAAAAGAAGCCTTAGCGTAGCTAAGACTTCTAGAAATACTGAGATTAACGAAGCAAGGACAGAACGCCTTGCGGCTGCGAGTTGGCTTGCGCCAGCATCGCTTGGGAAGCTTGAAGCAGAATGTTGTTCTTCGTGAGGTTAACCATTTCCTTCGCCATGTCCGTATCGCGGATACGGGATTCAGCGGCGGTCAGGTTCTCCACCGTCGTGCCCAGGTTGTTGGACGTGTACTCGAGACGGTTTTGCTTAGCACCCAGCTTAGCGCGCTCGGTGGACGTGTTCTTAATTGCGTCTTCGATGTTCGTCAGGGTCGAGGAGCTCGACAGACCGGTGATGCCGGTCGTGCTTACGGTGTCGATCGAGATCGTAACGCCGGAAGTGTCGCTGATTTGGATCGTAGCGCCGGACGTGATGTTGATGCCGTTGAACTTCGTTTCGGAGAAGATCTTGTCGATTTGCTGACCCAGTTGATCCAGCTCTTGGTCGATGTTCGCCTTGTCGCCGGAGGAGTACGTGCCGTTCAGCTTTTGAACGTTCAGTTCCTTCATCCGGGACAACATGGAGCTGACTTCGTTCATCGCGCCTTCAGCCGTTTGTACAAAGGACACGCCGTCTTGAACGTTGCGTTGCGCTTGTTCGAGACCGCGGATTTGACCGCGCATTTTTTCGGATACGGCCAGGCCGGCTGCGTCGTCGGCAGCGCGGTTGATGCGGAGACCGGAAGACAGCTTCTCCATGTTCTTTCCGGCAGCATCGGTGTTCAGACCCATGTTGCGGTGCGTGTTCAGTGCGGTGATGTTGTGGTTAATACGCATGATAAATTTCCTCCCTGAATGTTGGTTTGCCGCTTCCTTGCGGCTTGCCGGGGATTAGGTCGTACGCCCCAACCCCGTCATGCTATTTTTATCGGCAGCATTCAGCAACGGTTTAATAGAGAAACCGATTATTTTTGTGATTTTTTTTGAAGAACATCGGACACCCCTGCAAAGTCCAATGTATGCGGCAATCCGACGGACTCCTTATTACTTTCCTTTACCGAAGTCAGCAGCTCGGAGCGCAAAATCTGCACATCGCGCGGCGCAGCGATTCCGAGCTTGATCGTGTCTCCTTCAACCTCCAGGATCGTGAGCTCGATCCCTTCTCCGATCAAAATGGACTGTCCTTTTTTCCGAGATAGGACGAGCATCGGTCATTCTCCCTTCGCGGCGCCCGCAGCGGCCGGGAACAGCCGATGACGCGTGGAGTAGGAACTTTGGCCTAGGATAATCTGTTTTCCGAACTGTTTTTGTGTATTGAATACGAGCGGTGCCGTCAGGTTCGCCGTCGCTTCTTTCAGTCCCTGTCTCGCATTAAGAATAACGCGTACGGAAACATCGCTCTGGCTATCCAACGCCAGCTCTCGCAGCACGGCATCAGAGAGTTCGAATTCATAGTCGGAAAAAAAGGCGAACGGGTCGGCCAGCACGAATACCAAATCGGGCTGATCCGCTGACTGCAAATAATTAAAAGACGGGTTTCCCTCAACGCTCACCAGAATGAACCTCCGGCTATCCTCGAAGCCCGGAAGTCCCTCCTCAAAAAAATATAGATTACTCTCGTCAACTTCGATGTCGCCAAAATTAGCCGTCTGAACGATCATCTATCGCTGCCTCCGCTTCGCTAATAAATGTAGAAAGAACGGCAAGCGCATCATAAATGCCGCCTGCCGCTCCCATCATATCATATTTAAGCCATTATATTGATCGACGGCGCGGTGACCGTGACGTTCGGGTACTGCTGCATGTATACGTTGACCGAACCGCGCCGATATTCGATCTCAGGCTTAGACGGACGTATATCGACGTTTTTAGAGCCCGGAATAAACTCCATGTTGAGATCTCTGGGCGTGTAGCTGATCTTGGTGTTGTCCGGTGCCGCGAAGCCGAAAATCTGCAGATCGGGAGCGCCCTCTAAATACTCGTCCAGCGCCTGACTGGCGATGACATTGCCCTTGATCCGAAGATCGCCTGCCTCGTTGCCCTCCGCGACGATACGTTCGAGGTTCTGTCGCGCGACCTGCTGATATTGCGAATAGATTCGCTGCCAGAACGCCTCGGGTTTGCCGCCGGTCAAAGCATTGTCCGTAAGCGTCTTGTCGATGACCAGCGTACCGGAACCATTATCCGCAGTGAAGGAAGGGGGTGTCGATTCGACTTGCATGACCGCCGGGCGCGTACGGATGTCATACTGCCCAGGCTCCGTCGAAATGCCGATCCGTCCGGCCTGCGAACGTATGGATATCTGCGGCAAAGGAATCATGCGTTATCCTCCCACAGATCCGATTAGCCCAGAAAATCCACTAGAGTCGGTTTAATAATCTTCGCGCCGACGGACAACGATGCCTGATAGACGCTCTCGTTTACTTTCGCTTTGATCAAGAGATCTTCCATATCGGCATCTTCCGTCTTGGACTGAAGATCTTGGAGGTTAACGTTCAGGTCTTGAAGACGGTTCTGGAGCAGATCAAGACGGTTGACACGTGCGCCGACTTGCGCTTGTGCGGTCAACACTTTATCCATACGAGAATCCAAAAGGCCTAACTGCGCGGACACGCCCGCTTGATCCCCCGCGCGAAGCTTGGCCGAAATTTGATCCAACACGTTAAAGACATTGTCGTCTTCATACTGCGGAGAAGCGACAGTCGAGGCAGCCGAATTCGGCGGATAGCCGAAAACGTCGTTGCCGCTCAAATTCACCGTCAGTTGAATACCCGCATTGACGATATAATCGAGCTTGCCGGCGTCGGTCATCACCGACGCGGCGTCTGCGCCGTCGGCATAAGGTTTGGTGTCCGTATACTGTCCGTTAAACACGTACTTGCCCTTTAGTTGGCTATTCGCGATATCCTTGAGCTGCGCCTTCAACTGGTCGACTTCGTCGGCGATATTGTTAAGCGCCACCTGCGGATTGGTTCCGTTCGATCCTTGCACCCCAAGCTCTTTGACCCGCTTCAGCACGTCGTTCACCTGAGACAGCACCGTGTCGTTAAAATCGAGCCACGAGGATGCAGCGTCGACGTTGGTCTGGTAAGCTTCGTTCACGGACAGATCCGAACGATACCGAAGCGCATAGGTGATCCCTACGGGATCGTCCGAAGCACGATTGATGTTGCGCCCTGTCGAAAGCTTCTCGGACAAGCTAGAAGATTGATTCAGGTTCGTATTGATATTGCGCAGCAAGCTGCGCCGTGATGGTGCCTTGCGTCACGCGACCCAACATGGGATCGACCTCGCTCTCTCAGTTAGGGATTAGCGTCCGACTACGCCGGTTCCGTTAATGATCTTGTCCAGCGTCTCGTCGATCGTCGTCATGAATCGGGCTGCAGCGCTGTAGGCATGCTGGAACTTAATCAGGTTCGCCATCTCTTCGTCCAGGGAAACGCCGCTGACGGCCTGCCTGCGGGCATCTACCTGGTCGACGACCGCCTGGGTGTTCGTCGTCTGCCGCTGCGCCTCTTGGGATTGAATACCGAGCTGCCCGATGATTGAACTGTACATATCATTGACGGTACCGGTGCCGGTCAAGGCGTCCGGGTTGACCGAGGTGAAGTTAATTTTGGTATCGTTGAACTGGGCCATGAGCAGCGCCAGATTCTTGTTGCCTTTGACGACGGACTCCGTGCCGCCGCTCGTCGCGGTCCGCATCGAAGCGGCGATATTGTTGGCGTCGTTCTGAATGTCCTTGCTCACCATAATATTCCCTGCCGTAAGCGGCGATCCGTCGCTCGAAACGAAGAAAGCGCCAGCCGCCTTGAGCGGATCCTGGTTGGTGTAGCCCAACTGATGGAGACCGTTAAGCCCCTTCACTGTCGCCGTCAAGTCGGAAGCAAGCGTGCGGTTCGTACCGGAATAAGTCACGCCGTTCAGCACAGTGCCTTCCGGCAGCACGGATCCGGCAGGCAACGTCACCGTCATCTCGCCGTTGGCCAGACCGTTCACGAGCGTATCCAATTGACTCTGAAAGCTGCTCACGTATTGATCGCGCGACAAGATCATGCCGTAAAGCTCGCCGCCGGTCAGATCGGAACCGAAAGCTCCTATAACGTCCGCTGCCTCCAAAGTCGTTGGATTGCCGTTGTCCACGAGCACCTGTCCGCCCATCGACACCTGATAGCCGTCCGCCGTCTCGTTGACCGTCACGTTCGCCATCTTGGACAGCTCATCCACCAGGACGTCGCGCTGATCGCGAAGATCGTTCGCGTTGTCGCCGAAGGCTTCGATGCGCTTGATCTGCGTGTTCAGATCCGCGATCGTCTGCAAGGAAGTATTCATCTGGGACACCTTCGTCCCGATGTTGGTCGTCAGGTCGCTTTTCAGGTCGTCGAATTGCCGGTTCATCTGATTGATGGCGTCCGTGAGCGCCAGCGCGTTCTCGCGCACAAGCTTGCGCGCGGTCAGGTTCTCCGGATTTTCGCTCAGATCCTGCCAGGAATTAAAGAAGTTGTCCAACACGGAGCGAAGACCCGAATCCGTCGGTTCGTTCATGATCGTCTCCAGCTTTTGAAGCGTATCCTGCCGGATCGACCAGCTGCCGTTGTTTTGATTTTCGTTGCGGAACTGGTTGTCCAGGTAACTCTCGCGAATACGCGTAATCGACGAAAACTCGACGCCCGTGCCCAGTTGTCCCGGCGAGGTCGAGTGCGTAAGACCCGGCGCCTCGATCGGCCGGGAAGCGACCATATTGACCGTCTGGCGGGAATAGCCCGTCGTGTTGGCGTTGGCTACGTTCTGCCCCGTCGTCTGAAGGGCGGCTTGCTGCGTAAACAAACTGCGTTTGGCCGTCTCTATGGCATGAAAAGTTGATCTCAAAGCGCTTCATCCCCTATCTCGGTTGTATAAATGCGCGATCTCAGGCGCGCGTATCGAACGATCTCCGGGACGCTCCGCCCACATACCCTTGGCCTGCCGACGGCGGCGCGTATGTGATCTCCTGCTCGGAAGGCCCGGTGATCAAATCCAATTCGTACCGGATGAGCTCAAGGGATTGCTGGATCAGCAGCTGATTGCGCTCGTTGATCACCTTCAGCTCGTTGTGCCGCTCCTTCAGCCTGGCCGCCAGCGTGCGAAGCTCCGTCTTATGGTCGGCCCTGGGCACTGCTTGAATGAGATCGGACAATCTGCTGCCCGGCCGTGCCGTCAGCCCGATCTCTTTCCAGCTGTCGGCAGCCGAACTGCCCATCTCCCGGAAGCTGTCCTCCAGACGGGCGATGAGCCGGGTCTCCTTGGCGGTGAGCGCCATCAAGGCGTCCACGTCGTTCCGAACGACGATCGTCACCTTGTCCCGGGCGAGCTGAAGCAATTCGTCGTGGATGTCGATCAAGCTGTTCAGCGCGATCAGCAAGCCTTGAAAACTCAAGGGGATTCACCTCATTCTTGGGGTGGGATGGGCCGGAAGAAAGGCAGCATCTTCTCTGCCAGCTTCGAACTGTCGACGTGGTACGTCCCGGTGGATACTTCCTGCTTCAAGCTCTCGATCCGTTCTGCGCGCTCCGCGCCCTGGGCTCCTTGGGCGCCCAGCAGTTCCTTCGCTTCCTCGGAGATCTGCACCTGGTCCTTGCGCTTCGGCCCCGTCTGGCCGCCCGGACGCACTTCGTTGTTATTCTGATAGGCTCTATAGGCGCCTATACGCTGCGTATCGTTGATTTTCATGTTAAGACTCACCTCGGCGACTTGAAATTTCAGCCCGAATAAATAAAAGACCGATAAACCGTTACAGGTATTATCGGCTGCATCCCGTATGAAGTTAATAGAACGTCATGCCTAATTCCGTTCGTTCAATCGGTCCTTGATTCGATACGTATTCTCGGATCCTGTCGAATCGACGCCTTCGCCTTGCTTCCTGGCGCTGGTCGCGGTCCTGATTTCCGCCTGCAAACGGCTGTGACAGCTCGCGCACATGCCGCCTTCGCGGATGGGAGCGCCGCACATTTCGCAGGGGTAGTGCATGTTGACGGCGTTTTTGAGCGAGATGCGCCCTTCGCGGATGTACTTGGTGATCTGCTTGATGCTGACGCCCGTCGCTTCGGACAGCTCGTTGATCGTGGTGCCTTTGTTTTTCTTCAGATAGTCCAGGCAGCTCTCGTATTGTTTTTCGCCCTTGGCGAAGCAGTCGTTGCATACCTCTCTAATATGGCGAGCGAACAGCTTGCCGCAGCTCGGGCAATTCGCTAGATTCATGAGCAACCTCCGTCCCCGATCCGATGATCGACAGCATTCGATATCGTCCTTTTATTGTAATGGATGCGGGTAGGTCATGTACACTTTTTATTAAAATCGGCGCGCTAAGCCTTCAAGTTCTCGACCAGGCAATCCCGTAGACCTCGGCGCCGGGCGCGGCTTGGAGTATCGCGCGGGCGCAATCGTTCATCGTACTCCCCGTCGTGTAAATGTCGTCCGCGATCAGGATCCGGAGCGGTCTGCCCGGCGGGCGCTCGACTTCAAAGCCCTCCGCAGGCGCGAACAGCCCGCGCATGTCTTCGATGCGTCCGCGGCGCGCCTTGCCGCTCTGCTTGTCCGTATCCCGCGTCCGCTTCAGCAATTCACGGTACGGAATCCCGTACCAAGCGGACACCGCGCCGGCCATGCGCTCGGCCTGATTGAATCCGCGTTCCTCCAGCCTGCCCGGCGCGAGCGGAACGGCGGTGATCAGGTCGAAGGCGCCGCCGAAATCCGCTCGCAGCCGCTCCATGGCGCCCGAAAGCATGGCGGCCATGATCTCGGCGTACCGCTCCGCTCCCCCTGTATTTGAAGTCGGCAAGCCAGCCCTTCATCTCGTCCCGATATTGCACGGCGCATCGCACGCCGTTGAAATAGGTCAGCTTGCGGCGCAGGCAATCCCCGCATCGGCCGGGTCTGCCGCATACGGGACACATCGGAGCCCATATCCAAGGGATGCGGGTCGCGCAAGCGCCGCATAGCCGGTTCAATCGCATTCTCGCCTCCGGATGCCGCACCGGCACGGGAGAGGGAGCCGGCTCGCCGCGCACCTCATGCAGACATACGGGGCATTGCCGAAGAACGGGGTGCAGAAGTCCGTAGACGGCATGGAGCAAGCCCTTCATGAACCGCCGCCTTGTCGACGGATCGGCTTAAACACGCCATTAAGGAGGCTGCCCCAGCGAATGCGCCGGCCCTCGCGCGGCAGGTCGATCAGGTATCCTCCGCTGCGCGCGAGCCGGTTCATCGCGTTCACCTGCCGGATCGCGCCGGCCAGCGCCCGGGTTCGATGCGCGGCGCAAAAGCAGACCCTGCCGTCTGGATCGTCCGCCGAGCGACCGGCGCGTCCGGCCATCTGAACGAGCGCCGCCTCGTCGAACAGCTTGGCATGCGCGTCAAGGATGAAGACGTCGCTGCGCGGGACGGTGACGCCTCGTTCGAGAATCGTCGTCGTCACGAGCAGGCGCAGCTCGCGCTCGCGAAAAGCCATCACTTTATCCCGGCGCTCGTCGTCTTGCGAGGAGGTGCCGTCGATGCTCGCCGCCGGAATGCCCCAGCGCGACGCTTGACGGCGGAATAACGCGACCAGCGCTTCGATCTGCTTGATGTACGGCACGAAGACAAAGACCTGGGCGCCGCGCGCGAGCGACGCCCCGATGCGGGCGTATAGCGCCGCCGCTTGCCTGTCGGCCAAGCGAGAGCTTAAGTTTCGCGCCTTTTTGGCGTCGACGGTTCCGCCACCGCCCCAACGCTTTAACGGCGCCATAGTCAAGACCTGCGGCACCGGCAGCGGATGCCGGTGATAACGGACGGGAACCTTCGCGCATGGCAGACGCCTGGAGCTGACAGCCCGGCGCATGGCCGCGGGCGGCGTCGCGCTGAGCAGTACGGTCGCGCCGTCCGGTTTGCGGGCGGCGGCGGCGGCATAATGAAGCATCGGGTCGCCGTGGTAGGGAAACGCATCGAGCTCGTCGATCAGCACGAGATCGAAGGCTTGACCGAAGCGCATCAGCTGGTGCGTCGTCGCCAGCGTCAGATCGGCCTGCTGCCAGCGGTCCCCGCTGCCGCCGTAGAGCACTGCCATGCTGCGGCTTGGAAACGCCTTCGCCAGCCTCGGCGCCAGCTCGAGCACGACATCCCGGCGCGGCGTCGCGAGCAAGGCGCGTCCGCCCGCGCTGAGCACCGCATCCAGAAGCGGAAAAATCATCTCCGTCTTGCCGGCCCCTGTGACGGCCCATAAGAGAAAGGAACGCGGCTGTATGGCTAATGGATCGCCAAGCGGCGTGTCAAGCTTGGCTGGATCACCGTCGGAAAGTTCGCCCCGAGCCAGACGCCTAGCGTAAAAGTTCAGGCTGGCACGGAGGCGATCCGCTGGGCGCCAATATCCGAACGCATCCCGGCCTGCTGCCCGGGCCGGCCCGCTCCCCGCCTCCAGCAGGAAGCGCACCGCCTGCTCCGAGGCGGCCCGCTGCGCCGGGCTGAGGCCCCAGCGCCCGCAGACGTCCGCCGCGAGCGGCCCGGCTGCTGCCGCGGTCGCCCCGAGCGGCGAAGCCGCCGGCGCCGGGCCGCGCACGAGCAGCCCGCACGCGCGGCTGCGGCCCAGCGCCAGGCACGCCTCGCAGACGGCGCAGGCGGCGCTCCCGCAGGAGGCGCACGCGGTGCGCCTCAGAGCGGCTTCGCCGCTGCCGCATCGCCGGCAGCGCAGGCGCCGTGCCCGCGGCGGCGCGCCGGGCGCGACCGCGGCGCCAAGCCGCAAAGCGCCGAGCAGCGCGCCAAGCTGCAGCAGGCCCGGCAAGCCGGCGCCGGGCGCAATGCCGGGCGCACGGTCGGCGAGCAGCGCCGACGCCTCCGCCTGGAGCAGCGAACGCCCCGCCATCAACGGCATAAGCGTCCGCAACCGCATGGCCTCCAATTTCCCGCCCGCCGCGCCTCTACCGCTCCTGCCGCCGGACAAAGACGAGAGCAGCTCGCAGCCTTCCCCGACGTTCCCAGCCGACGCTCCGCTCTGTTCGCTCATTTCGCCTCTTCCCTGCCGCTCGCCGCGTCCAAGCCCCAGCCCGCTGCGCTTCGCATTTTTGCCCCCTGCCTCCACATCTGCCGATGCCGCTACCGATGACGCTGCCGTTGCCGCATCGCCGCACAAGCGCAGGAGCACCGCCTGCACTTCCGCCTCGCCCCGCTCTCGCTTCCCCGGCTCTCGCTTCCCCTTCAGCGCCGCTTGCAGCCGTCCGCACGCCGCCTCCGCCTCGCCGAGCGGCAGCGCCCGCGCCAGCTTAACGATCGCTCCCGTCGCCCGCGGAAGATCCGCTGCCGCCGGCCCCCAACCCTCGGCTACGCCCCGCCGATAGTCCGGATCGAGCCAGAACCCTTCATCCGTCTCCCAATCGACCGTGCATCTTGCCTGCCAACCCGTTTGCAGCCGTACCGCGTACACCGTCGCCCTCATGCCGCGCCTCCTCCTTTTTCCGAACGCAAAAAAAAGCACACTGCCGCGGCCCTCTCAGGCCATCAGCGAGTGTGCTTCACCCGTTCCTTGCCGTTCCTTGCTGTCCTTGCCGTTCCTTGCTGTTCCTTGCCGTTCCTTGCTGCATTCCTTTGTCCATCCGGCCGGCGCCATACGCACGTTCCGCGCCGAACCGCTCGTTTCCTACCTTTATTGTAGCCGATCGGAAACGGATGTCAATTCCGAAGTTCCCACGTCCCCGCTCTCGCCGTCCCTGTCGCCAACTCCGTCTCCGCCAAGACTCCCGCCTACGCTCCCGCTCCGCGGCAGCTCCATCCATATCGTGTCCGGCCCGTTCCACGCCTCGGCGTACGCCGTCTTCGCCTCTTCCCAGCGCCTGCGCCCCGTCGCGTAATCTTCGCCCGTCTCGGGCAGTTGGCGGATCAGACTCACCCCCGCCTCCGTGCGCACGAGCTTCTCCACGATCGACGCGGTGCCGTCGGCCGCCTCAGGCTCGAGCAGCACCGTAATGCCGATATCCGTCCCCGACAGGCTGCCTTGATAACGGAGCGAGCGAATCACCCACTCGATCTGATCCTCGTGATTGCCCGCGACGATGACATAATGCCGCTTCGCGACCGGTCTGCGCCAATGCCTCAGCAGCCGGTAAGCGCAAGCCGCGGCGACCGCGTAGCAACCTGCGATCCACAACAGCAATCCGATCACAGGAGCCACCTCCTTCGCATGAACTCGGCGGCCCCCGTCCCCGCATCGCGAGACAGTCCTTCCTCTTTCGAAAAGGCCGCGCCGTTATGCGACACTATATGCCGACCGGCACGCAGCGGTTCCCTCGCCCGCCGCCGCGAGTCGCCGCCCCAGACGGGCTCCAGGCGGCGCTTCAGGCGATTGCTCCTGCGTATCGCTCGACCCAAACACAAAAGAGCCTCCGCCCTGCCGCATCCGCAGCAAGCGAAGACCCTCCGAAAACACTATGCAACACAAATCACGCCAGCCTCACGCCGGGTTCAACACCAGATCCTCGTCCTCGTCGCGATTAAACGCTTCGCGGTCGAACTCCCCTTCGGCATTCGCCACGAGCAGCGAGGTGACGGTCGTGCCCGTCGCGTTGACGGCGGTGCGGCCCATGTCGATGAGCGCTTCGACGCCGGCGACGATGCCGATGCCTTCGAGCGGAAGGCCGAGCGCGGTCAGTACGACCGTCGTGGAGATGACGGCCGGTCCCGGCACGCCCGCCACGCCGATCGAAGAGATGATGCTCACGAGCACGAGCACGATGTAATCCGTTCCCGTCAGGTCGATGCCGTACACCTGCGCGGTGAACACCGCCACGATCGCGGGCCAGATGCCGCCGCAGCCGTTAAAGTTGACCGAAGCGCCGAGCGGCGCGACGAAGCTCGCGATCTTTTCCGATACGTGCAGACGCTTGGTGATGACCTCCAGATTGACCGGGAGCACCGCGAAGCTGCTGCGCGTCGTGAAGGCGACGGCGATCGTCGGATAAATCTTTTTGAAGAAGCGAATCGGGTTAACCCGCGCTACGAGCAGCACGAGACCGCCGAACACGAGCACGAAATGAACGATCAACGCCACGTAGGAAGTGACGATGACGCTTCCGAGCTCCTGCAGCGTTTCCCAGCCGTACTTGGCCGTGATGCCCGCGATCAGCGCGAATACGCCGTAAGGCGTCAGCCGGATGATGAACTTGACGACCTGGTGCAGCACCTGCGTCAGCGAAGCGATCAGCTCCCGCACCGGACGGACGGCCTCCGCGTTCCGCGAGCCGACCTTGATGATGGCCACGGCGATGAACAGCGCGAAGATCAGCACCGGCACGACTTTGCCGTTGGCCGCTTCAAGCACGGGGTTGGAGGGCACGAGGTCCAAGATGACCTGGGAGAACGTCGGAATCTCTCTCGCCGCGAAACCTTCCGGCACCGCTTGCTGGATTCCTTTTCCGGGATTGAACAACCGCGCGATCAGCAGCCCGATGATCGAGGCCACGCCGGTCGTGCCGAGGAACCACGCGAACGTTTTGAAACCGATTTTGCGCAAATATTCGAGACTGGTGAGCGAGGCGATACTGCCCACCACGAGCACGAACACGAGCGGAATGACGAGCATCTTGATGAGACTGACGTAGATGCTCCCGAACGTCGTGATCGCTTTGGTGTCCAGGTCGAGATTCTGCAGCAGAATGCCCGCGAGCAGCCCGAGCACAAGTCCCGCGATGACGCGAAGGCCGAAGCCGATCCGTCTCCGGGCCATAAAATAAAGGATGAAAAATACGAAAATCGAAACGACGAAGCTGTACCAGTTCGTCTCGATCGCGGAGAGCAGATTGTTGTCTACGCTGTTCATAAGGTTGATCATCTCTTCCCGATTATTGTCATTCGACGAGCGATTCGAGGACCGAACGCATCTCGTCTTCCTTCATCGTGCCGAGCTTTCGGTAGGCGATGCGTCCTTCCCGATCCACAAACACGGAGACGGGGATGGAGGTCACGCGGTACGCCTTGGACACGCTTTTGTCCGAGTCGAGCAGCACATGGAAAGGATATTCGCCCTTGGCGATATACGCAGCGACCTTGTCGCGATCCTCGCCGATATCGACGGCCACGATCTCAAAGTCCTTGCCTTCAAGCGATTCGTACACTTGCTTCATGGCGGGCATTTCTTTTTTTGCACCATTTGCACCAGGTCGTCCAGAAGTTCAGGTAGACGGCTTTCCCGCGCAGATCCGAGAGCGAGACGGCATTGCCTTCCAGGTCCTTCAGGGTAAAATCGGAGGCCTCCTCCAGCCGGTCCGCTTCCGATTGCTGCGCTTCCGTTGCCTGCGTCTCGGTCAGCCGCTGCTTCTCCGATGCCCCCCGCTCCGATCTTCTGCTTCTCTGTCTGCTGCAGCGCCGACTGTTGCGGCTCCGACTGCTGAATCTCCGTCTGCTGCATCCCCGTCTGCTGCATCCCCGACTGATGCTGCTCCGGCTGCTGTGCATCCGACTGCGTCGTGCCAGGCTGCCCGTCGCTTCCCTGCCCATTCCTAAGCGCCTGCCGGTCCTGCCGAACCTGCGCGTAGCCGCCGTCTCCCTCGCCGAATTCGCTGGAGACGTACAAGGCCGCGGCCAGGAGGACAAGCGCGGCGAAGAGGATCGCCAGTTTGTTTTTCATCGTAAAAGTCGCTCCCCGGACGCCTGCGTCAACACGGGCGGGATGGACGGCCATCGGCCGCCCATCCCGCTCCATGCTTATTCAGGTCGATTACTTGGCGAGCAGATTGTAGAGCGCCTGCGCCACCTGCGCGCGCGTCGATACGCCCGCAGGATCGAGCTTGCCTCCGCTGCCCGCCACGACGCCGCTCTCGACGAGCGCCTTGAACGCGTCCTGCGCATAGCCCGCGATCGCGTCCGCGTCCGCGAATCCGGTCACGGTCGCACCCGACTTGGCCGTCGGCAGCTCGCCCAGCACGTTCAGCGTGCGGTAGAGCAGCGTGAACAGCTCTTGCCTGGAGATCTCGCTATTCGGCGCGAACTTGCCGCCTGCGCCGGTCGCGATGCCGAGTCGCTTGGCTGCCGCCAGGTAGCCGGTGTAATACGTGTCGCCGGCATCCGCGAAGTTGTCCGCTGCGCCGGCTTCCGGCGCGATGCCATAAGCCTTGAACAGCAGCGTCAGGAATTGGCCTCTCGACACGGTCGCGCCCGGGCTGTAATGCTCGGCGTCCGTGCCGGTCGTGATGCCGCGCGCCGCCAGGAAGCCGACCGCGTCGCCGTACCAGGAGGAGGCCGCGACGTCCGCGAAGCTTACTGGATTGTAACCGACGATGTATTGCGAGAAATGCGTAGTCGTAAATCCGACTTCGCCCGCGGCTGCGTCAAACTTGCCCCGCACCGTCTCCAGCTCGCCCGTCGTCTCGTTCACGTAGTAGACGACGATCGCGTTCGCGGACTCTCCGCTTTTCAGCGCGTACGGCAGGCTTACGTTCACCTTGCCGCCGCCGAATGCGGATACGTTCGCGTCGCCCGCGGTCACGGTCAGATCGTAGACCGGACGGTCGCCGAGCGCTTGCTTGCCTTCCTCGGTCAGCTCGGACTTCGTGATCTGGATGCCGATGTCGGCCGTGCCTTCAGCCGCGCCGATGCTGGCGAATGCCTTCGCGTCGAACGTGATCGAGCCGAAGCCCGCATAATTGATTTTCACATCGGCCTTGGTCGTGCCGGCGAGCGACTTCAGAACATCGCGCGGCAGCGTCAGCAGACCGGACTTGGTGTCCGCGCCGGCTTCGATATTCAACGCGATGACGGCCGGCTTGCCTTCGGCTTCCGCCTTCTTCGCACCGTCGAGGAGCGCCGTAACTTGGCTTGCTTTGACCGTAGCGGAGGTCAGGCCGGTCGAAGCGTCAAACTGGGCGTCGAGCTTGACCGCGACGACGGTCTTGTCGTCATCCGTACCCGTGCCTTCCGGCGGTGCCGTCGGCGTCGGAGTCGGCGTTGCCGTGTACGGCGGGATATAAGGCGCCACGTACGCCGGCACCTCGACTTCGACGTCCGCGCTCGCATAGAAGCCAGGCTTGGCCGCGACGCGCACGTGATACTTGCCTGCAGCGAGGCCCGTGATCGCGGATCCGGTCACCGGCGTATAGGCAGTCGCGCCGTGCGCCTTGTATTCCAGATCGGCGGTCACGCCAGTGATCTGTCCGTCATCGTTCGCCGCGCTCGTCGGCGCTACGCCTTCGAGTCCGGTCGGCGCGTCCTGCGCTTGCTTGGTCGGCACGACGACGTCGACGGAAGGTCCGACGGCCAGCTTGTCGGTCGCCGCGTAGCGCAGCGTATAGGTGCCCGGCGCGAGACCGGTCAGAATGCCGCTTGCGCCATTGCCTTCGATCTTGCCGTAGACCGCGTCGGCCACGGAAGCATCCTTGTATTCCAAGCCTTCCGTAATGCCCGTGATTTGTCCATCCTTGACGTTCGGCCCGCTAGGCGCGACGCCTTCGAGTCCCGCAGGCGCGGATTGCTCGCCGAACTTCGGCACGGTTACGAGCGTGTCCGGACTGGCGTTGATGCCGTCCTTCGCTTTGTTGCGCACGAGATAGTCGCCGTACACGAGACCGGTGATCGAAGGCACCGTTGCTGCCGTATAGGCATCCGCGCCGACCTTCTTATATTCTTGTCCGTCCAAAATGCCGGTGATCTGACCGCCGTACACGTTGCCCGATACGGTCGTCGCGATGCCCTTCAGGCCTTGCGGCGCGGCAAGCTGCAGCGGCGTCGTGTTCTCCGGCACCGTGACGCGGACCGCTTGTCCCGGCTTGTACGCGATCTTGTCGTAGCTCTTCGTCGTCGAATTTTTCTTTTGCGCGCCGAAGATCGAGCTGTAGCGGACGTCGTACTCGCCCGGCGCGAGACGCCAGATGGACGAGCCCGTGACGGCCGTGTATTCGGTATCGGACGCCTTCTTGTACTCCAGCGCTTTCCCTTCGACGCCGTCGATGCGGCCGTCCGTGCCGCCGAACTGCGAGGGTTCGACGCCGACGAGGCCGGTCGGCAGCGATTCGGTGCGGGACAGTACGCTGTTCAGCGCTTCAATGTAGTTCTGATAGGACTTGGTCGGATCCTGATCCTTCAAGACCGTGTCCTTCCAGTTGTACATCAGCTCGATGTGACCGAGGATCGGCGCGGCGTTGCCGTCCGCGTCCTTGTTGTCCTTGTTATAAGTGAAGAAGTAAGGCACTTGAAGGCGGATGGCTTCGACCTTGGCGCCGTCGCCGTTCGTGTAGTAGATATTGTTGGCCGCCCTCGTCTCATATTCTGCACGCAGATTGGTCAGGTATTGCTTGGCCAAATCGACGTACAGGTAGGCGTAGGCGTTTTTGCTGTCGCGAATCATCAGCTTGTCGTTATCGTGATAGTTCGCATCCGGCAATTGCAGATTCAAGCCTGCATCAATACGAGGATCGAAGAAGTACACCTTTTTCACGCCGTACTTTTTCGCATATTCGTTGATGTACTTAACGGCCGCCTGCGTATTCGGGCACCAGGAGCCGCCGAACAGCAAGACATAGTCGCCCTCGCTGCCCAGAATGCCGATTAGCTGGTCATAGGTTACGTGCTCCAGCACGAGCTCCTTGTCCGACGGATCGAAGATCGGAGCGGCGTTTGGCGCGTAAAACGGACCGTTGTGAATGAAGCCCGGCGCAATCAGGTCATATGCGCTGATCGTGCTATAGTCGCTCGCCTCGCCGAAAACGCTGCGGATGTGCGCTTTGTAGGCGTCGATCTTGGCTTGGTCCGCGCCGCCGTTCGACGTGAAGTCGGCCGCGACCGCCGCGCTCTTGTAGCCGGCGATGACCGGGCTGCCGTCGCGGTCTTTGTTGTACACGAACACGTACGTTTGATTTTGAACGTTCGCCGCATCCGGCGCGGTGCTCAGGAAGGTATTGATAAGATCGGTATACTTGTAAGCAAAAGCATTCGCGCTGTTCGCGATGTCCAGATCGTCTTTGCCGTCGAGGCGGGTGTCGAAGTTGTAGACCTTCGCGATCCCCTTCTCCTTGGCGACCTGGTTGATATATGCGATTTGCGCCTGCGTGGACGGGTTGGCCGCGCCGCCGAAGACGACGGCATATGTGCCGGGCGTCTTGAAGATTTGCGCGATATCCTCGTAGGTCGTCGTTTGGAACACATGGGATTCATTTTTCAAGGACGGGTAAACGTCGCTAAAATAATCGTAATGGCCGGCATTGCTGCCGCTTGACGCGACGACGCCTTCCGGCGCTTGTTCGGCGGCGTGAGCCGCCAGTGCCGGGATCGCGACGAAGACGGCGAGCAGCAGCGCCATTATCCGTTGAGCTCTTAATTTGAATTTCAATCCGAACGCCTCGTTTCTGTATCTTCTGAAGTTAAGTCGTAGGGTCGATGCGGCTTACGGGCAAATCTCTTCTTCCGGCGGGCAAATCTCGTCGGAAGAGGAAGACGATCCCGAAGATGAGGAAGTCGAGCTCGAGGAAGAAGCTGCGGCAGTCGTCGCGGACGCTTTAGGCGCTTCTACCTTCTTTACGAACGTCGTCGCCTTGGCAGGCGTCTCCTTCGCAGGCGCGACATCGGCAGGCTTATCCGCCGCGGCGGACGCTTGCGGAGCTGCCGTCGGCTCGGGCGCCTTGGTCGCTTGCGCGTTCGATGCCACGGAAGGCTTCGCGGTAGGCGCCGGCGTCGCTTTAGGCGCTGCCGTCGGCTGCGCGGATTTCTCGCCTTGCGTTTGTACGGACGCCGTCTTCACGACTGCTGCGGCGGCCGCCTTATCGTTGGACCCGGCCGGCGTCGCTTGCTCTGCTTTGGCCTCGCCAGACGTCTTCGTCGGCACAGATTCGTTCGTCGACTTCAAGTCCGCCGCTTGGACGTTCGCGCCTTCATTGGATACGGCCGCTGCCGGTGCGGCTTGGCTGGCGGCTTCCTCTGGCGCTGCAGCGTCGTTTGCGGGCGCTGCCTCGCTTGCAGGCGCTGCCGAAGCTTCGGGCGCAGCCGCTTGCTGTTCGGCAACTGGCGCAGCGACTTCCGCTGCCGGCGCTGCAGCCTGTTGCTCTGGCGCCGGCGTCGCTTGCGGTGCAGCCGTCTGCTGTTCCGGCGCGGCTGCGGCGGCGGCGGCCTCGGTCTTTTGATTGGCCGATATGGCCGCATAGGTCAGCCCGCCGAATACGACGGTAGCGGCGACCACGGAGATCGCCAGCTTGGAGAGCGCGAATTTCTTCATTTCTCAATCATCCTCCCATGATGTTCGGGCTTTGTCCGAAACAAAAAAAGATCCAACCAAAGCGCTCCCAAGCGCTCCAGTTGAATCTCCGGCTGTCCAGTCGATTCAATCTTTTCCTATTTCGCCAAGCTTTCGTTCCATTGCATTCATATTATATCCATAATCCCGACCTGTCAACTGGAGATTAATAAAATCCCATCCAAAACAAAGACGCCGCCCGGATGATCTATCGATCATCGGATGGCGTCCGTGCCGCTTGCCATATGTATGATTCCTGCTGCTGCTGCGAGATTGCGATGATGCGGCGATGCAATTCTAGAGCGTCACCCAGCCGAACTTGATCGAGTTGATGACGGCTTGCGTGCGGTCGTCGACTTCCATCTTCTGCAGAATGCTGCTGACGTGGTTCTTGACCGTCTTCTCGCTGATGAACAGGCTCTCGCCGATGTTCTTGTTGCTCTTGCCCTCCGCCATCAGGCGGAGCACTTCGGCTTCGCGGCGCGTGAGCGGATTGTTGCCCCGCGGCACGAACTTGGTGATCGTCTCGCGGCTCGCGGCGGCGCCCGAAGCTGCGCCGATCTCGTCCAGATACGTCATGCGGCGCAGCTGGTTGATGAGCTTGCCGGTAACCTTCGGGTGGATGTAGGCGTGACCGTTCGCGACCGTGCGGATCGCCTCGACGAGCGACTCGGCCTCCATGTCCTTCAGCAGGTAACCGGTGGCACCCTTGCGCAGCGTCTCGAACACGTAGCTCTCGTCGTCGTGGATGGACAGGATGATGACCTTGATCTCGGGGAAAATGTCGCGCAGCTTCTCCGTCGCGATGACGCCGTTCTCCGTCGGCATGTTAATGTCCAGCAGGACGACGTCCGGCTTTTGCCGATTGCAGAACTCCAGCACCTGAATGCCGTCCCCGCATTCGCCGATGACCTCCAGGTCGGGCTCCATGTTCAAGATGCGCTTGAGTCCCTCGCGGAACAGTTGGTGGTCGTCGGCAAGGAGGACTTGGATCTTGCGGCCCGAGGCGATGTTCGAATTCTTACTCTCCATTAATGTCCAACTCCTTCCGCATTTCGGCTTTGATCGGTACTTGTATGGTTATCGTGGTGCCCTGTCCGATGGCTGAATCGAAGACGATCTCCCCCATCAGCAGATCCACGCGCTCCTTCATGCCCATGAGTCCGAACTTGGCATTCTTCTTCGCCTGCGCTTCCGCCAGATCGGTGTGAAAGCCTTTGCCGTTGTCCTTGATGACCATCCGGATCGTCTCCTCCAGATAGGCGATATCGAGCGACATGTACGATGCCTCGGCATGCTTGAAGGCATTGTTGAACGCCTCCTGCACGAGCCTGAACATCGCGGCTTCCAATGCGGTCGAGATTCGCTTCTCCCGCCCGCTCGTCTCGAAGACGGAACGGATGGAGGTGCGCTCCTCGAAGTCCTGCACGAACTTGCGAAGCGTAGGGACAAGACCCAGATCGTCGAGCGCCATCGGCCGAAGGTTAAATATGATTTTCCGAATCTCCCCCAGTCCCGAGCGTATCTGCGACTTCAAATCGACCAATTCGCTGCGCACCAGCTCCAAATCCTTCGTATCCAGCATTCTCTCGGCAATTTCGGTCCGCAGCACCAGATTCGCGAGCGACTGGGCGGGACCGTCGTGAATCTCCCGGGCCATGCGTCTGCGCTCTTCTTCCTGGGCGAGGATAATCTTGAGACCGATGAGCTGGCGATTCTTCGCGGATTCGAGGATACGGGTGACCTGATTGAGATCGCCGGAGAAATAATCCAGCACGACGTTCATCTGCGAACCGATCATTTCCGCCCGCTCAATGGACAGCTCCACGTTGCGGACACGGCTCTGCAAATCGTCCCGGCGTGCCTTCAAATAGTTCTCTTTTTCCCGATACACGGTCAGATCCAGCTGCAGCTGAGTGGCCTTCTCGTAGGCGGATTTGATGTCTTTCTCCGAGAATCGTACGAAATCCCTGCTCACCTCGGTGAGCCGGATGCGCGATAGCTTGTAATCCCGTTCGAGGCCGTCGACCTTGTCGATCGTCTCGGAGGTCTCCCTGAGGACGTTCTCCAGTTCCTTGCCGAGCGATACAAGCTCGCGTCTCGCCGCTTCACAGATCTCGAATACTTGCATCTTGCTGTCTTCCATGACGCGCATCGCGTTCTGTATAACCCGGTCAATCTGTTCTACCCGATAGTCCAATCGAGCAACTCCCCCTCCGCGCCCTGTTCCGGGCCGACTCGCGTCGCGCGCTTAAAGCCCCGGCGGGCTTGAATGGAGACAAGGGATGCCTCCATCATATCATATTTGCGCGCGACGTGGACGGGCCGGCTAGGTCTAGTAGCGCAAGATTAGCGAATTGTAATCGTCTTGGTCTTCTGGTCCCATCCGACCTTGCGGCCGAGCTCCGTGGAGACGACGCGCACGGGTACAAGTACCCTGCCGCTGCGCAGGATCGGCGTCGCCGCGGCCGTCGCGCGGACGCCCGTATTGAGCAGGTCGGGCTTCCCTACCCACAGCTCGACGAGCTTGCCGCCGCCGGTAACGGTCGCCTTTTGCGCCGCCTGGTCCCAACCGATGTCCGCGCCGAGCGCGTCCGATACGAACCGCAGCGGGAGGTAGGTCGTGCCGTCCAGCAGCAGCGGCGCGATATCGAGCGCCACGCTCTTGCCGTCTACCGTAGCGGACTTTTGACCCAGCTTGAGCACGATATCCGACTGGGCGCCGTCGTCGATGGCCGCCGGGTATTGCAGCGACAGATTGTCAAAAGCGACGGAGCCCGTCAGCGAACGTTCGTCCTGTCCCTCGGCCAGGTCGACGACGTACAGCTTGGTCAGCGTCGCCGGATACGTCAGGCCGCTGCCCGCCAGATCGACGCGAAGCTGCTTCCAGCCGCTCCAGTTGACCATCTTGGCGATGTCCACGCGCGCCAGCTTGCCGTCCGCGCCCTTGAACTCGGCGCGCAGCCAGTTGTTGGAGCCGTCGCCGAAGACGTCCAGCGTCAACCCACTCGGGCTGCCCGTGATCGCCAGGCCCGCGCTGCCGTTCGGCAGGGCGTAGGCGAAGCGGTCGCCGGTGCCGGCCGTGAAGTCGTAGGTCAGCTGCAGCGCCTTCGACGCCTCGCGGCCCGGCAGTCCCGTCACGATCGCGGCCGTACCGGCCGTCTCGGCCGGGAGCTTGTCGAACGTCACCGGATAGGCGGCGGTCTCGAACGTCTCGAAGCTCTTCTCCGCTCCCGCGCTCAGCGCGAACGCCGTCGAGAAGCCGTCGTACCTGGCGATCGCGTAGCCGGTCTTCGTCTGCTCCCCGACCGTGCCGATCGTGATGACGCCGCCGCTCGCGGCCGCCGTGAAGCCCTTGAATTCCCACTTCGCCGAATCCGCCGGCACCTCGAGCGTGCGTCCGTCCGCGAGCGTCGCCGACAGCTTGACCGCGATCTTCGCGCCCGGCTCGAGCACGGTCGTGTTCGGCGTCGCCTTCAGCTGATTGATCTGCGCGCCGCCGACGACCTCGATGCCGACCTTGTCGGTCGCCGCGCCCGCCTTGACCGTCAGCTCTCCGGCGCCCGCCTTCGACGCCGTCAGCACGCCGTTCGCGAAGGCGCCAAGTCCGCCGCTTACGCTCCAGCTTGGCGTCAATCCCGCAGCGTCAATCGGGTTGTAATACGTGTCATACGCTTTAAGCGAATAGGTCGCCTGCTGGCCGATGAACAGCGTCTTCGGTCCGCTCGCCGCGATCCCTTTCGTCGCGCCTGCCGGTGCGGTCGTGAACACGCCGATGCCGTTGGCCACCGCCCGCTGCGTCGTGCCGAAGTAGGTCGGATGCGCCAGCGTCGTCGCCGTCTCGCCGAGCGGACGCGTGATCATCGTCGTCGAACCGCCGCCGTCGAGATTAACCGCCTTCCAGACGCCGAGCGCCGTCAGAATCTTTTGGAATTCCGTCAGCGTCACGCCGTCATGCGAGCCGTACTCCTCGACGGTCACGAGGTACGCCGTCTTGCCGTCCTGCGAATACGCGACAGCCGTGCGCGCCCGGTCCGCGGAGCCGCTGACGCCGCTGACGTCCCGGCTGAACGACGACGCCTTGCCGCCGTCCATGAGCAGCGTATGCCCGCTCACGATCATCTGAAAATCGCTCTCGCCGTACGTCTTGCCGCTCGTCTGCGACACGAGATTGTACGCGCTCGTCACCTGCGTGCCGACCGGCAGGCTGTTCAGGATGAAGTTGCCCGAATCCTTGCCCTTGTGCCCGCGGAGGATGTAGCCGTTCGCCGGGATCGGCGTCTGGATCTGCACCCCGTCGCCGATCTCCGTCACGACGCCGTCCACGACCAGCGCTTCCATCGGCGTCGTGCCGCTGTTCGCCGGCCGGTTGGCCGCCGTCCAGGCGTTGGTGTACATGTACAGCGCGTTGACATGGCTCGCCGTCTTGTCCGGATATGTCGTGTACGAAGAGTTGTTCAGCCCCGACAGCGCGAACTTCGTCCCGTCCGCCGCCTGCACGCTGCCCGAGAACGCGAACCGATCGATGATCGGCGTCTTGTCCTTCGTCAGCGCAAAAGCATACATCCCTTGCAGTTTCGTCGGCGCGACCAGCAGCTGTCCCGAGAGAAGCTCCGCTCCGAGCGGCGCCCCCCTCGCTCGACGAGCCCGTGTTGAACACGTCCCCGTTGACCCCGGCTACCGCGCCGGTCGCCTTCGTCATCGCCCCGACCGACTGGCCGGTCGTGACGCTGCCGTTTTTCCCGCTGAGCGCGTTCATCTGCACGTAGGGATTCGACAAGTCGATCTGCAGCACATGAACGAGCTCCGTCCCCTTCTTCGCGTCCGACGGCACCCAGCTATAGTTGATCTGCTTCACGCCGGACGTCACGATCGCCTCGTCGGACTTCACCAGCTTGTACGTGACCGCCGCCGTCGCCGCCGAAGCGACGCCCGGCTGCCACTGCGCAATCGGCGCCCAGCCGGTGCCCGCAAACGACGCGACGACGAGCGTCCCCGCCAACATCGGTATACTTACGACTCTAGCAGCTCTCAGAATGTTAAACTTCGATTCAGACATTAGTTGCAATACGCTCCCATGTTGTCATAGATTTGCGCGGGGCGGCACGGCAGCCGAATCCTGCCAAACTCCCAATACTTCCCCTCTATTAGTAGACTCCGTAATCTACAAAAAGTTACATGCGATAAGAGAATTATATAAATTTCGCGCGCGCGGAAAATAAAAATGATCCCTGCCGGGGAGAGCCGGAGGGATCGAGGTTAATTGAGAATCGCTATGGGCGATCAGCGTGGGGCTGTTCTTAACCGCGACCGCTTGAGGCGCCGATAGATCGCGATCACGAGAAGCAGGACGATTTGCCCGATCACGGCCCCGCTTATATCCACCATCACGTCGAGCGGCGTCGGCGTCCGGCCCCCCGGTGAACGATTGGTTCCATTCGTCCAGGCTGGCGATGGCCGCCGCGATCAACAGCGCGCCAGGTACGCGAAGCATCAGCGTTCGAATCCAAGGAACCAGCAACAGATGCGCCAGCAAGCCTAGCATGAAGTACATGAACAGATGGGCGCTTTTGCGAAAAAGGAACTCGACGAAGCGGTAAGGATCCGCCTTCGCACGAATGACGCTGTGATTGTAACGGATCGTCACGTCCGGCACGACCTGCTGCAGCTGGCTTTTCTCGATATGCGCCTTCATGAACGGAATGATGCTCTGCTTCGAATAAGGCTGCGACGAAAAGTCGAAAATCAGCAGCAAGCCATACGACCAGCGGCACGGCGTACAGCAGTTTTTTCAGCGTAGCGATGATGACTTCCTCCTTGCGAGACAAGCTACCTCCGCTGCCGGAAAAAGCATCCGACGCAGAAATAGCTTGGCCTTCCCTACTTCATATACTGATCGACCAGTTGCTGTCCCGCTTCCATCTCCGCGTTAAAGGTCGACCGGTAATCGTTCAGCACATCGGTGCTGTAACCGCCCGCTTTGAGCTGACTTTCCGTGTCCGAGAGGATGGATTCGAACTGCGCCTTGCAGGAGCTGATCGCGTTGTGCGCCTGCGTAACCAGCGCCGTCTTTTGCTCGGCCGTACTCGCAGCAAGGTAGCTGAATCCGATGTCCGTCAAATTGTTCTTGCAGCTCGTCCGCAATGTGTCCAGCCTGCTGTAAGCACCGGAAGTGATCGAATCATAGCTTGGCGTCGTTACGCCTCCACCATTGCCGCCGCTTCCCGTTCCGCCCGTCGATCCGCTGCCCGATGTGCTTCCGCCGGTTCCGGCGTTTCCATTCGTGCTGCCCGAAGTACCGCTCGAAGTGCCACCGCTCGACTGCGACTCGCGATAGGCCTTAGACTCGCCTGACACCGTCCCCGTCTTCGCATCCCACAGTACCGTCGTGCCGACTGCTTCAGAGATAAAACGCACCGGCACATAGATCGAGCCGTTTACGTTATAGGCTTGCTGCCCTGTCGGCAGCTTCTTCTCCACGCCGTCGAATACGAGCTTTACTGCCGTAGGGACCAGCTTGACCTTCGCGACAGCCGAAGACGACATATCACCCGAAGCGGCAGCATTCGCCAGATACTCCTTCAAAGCGACCTTTTCCGAAGAGGTCGGCTCCTTGACCGTCACCGTCTTCGTCGTCGCGTCATATCCGACTTGCTTCTGCAGCGCATAAGAAGCGAACCGCAGCGGTATGTACACCTTGGATTGATACATAAAAGCAACCTGCCCGGACGGCAGCGCCAGCTTCTTTCCATCAAACTCCATCACGATCGGCTTCGATTCTACCGCGATCGCCGTCGATGCCGCAGACGCCGCAACCGGCACGGACAGCAGCATCGCGCCCATCAGGGCAGCGGCTATTACGTTTCTTTTGCTCTTCACGTGACTACTCACTCCTTTTCCTACTCCGCCTGCCAAGCAGCCAGAATTTTCGACATCGCCGACAGTCTCGCCTGCGACTTGCCATTATCGTACTGGCTCTTCCACGTTGCGAGTTTCGTCTCTACGACGCCCGCGTCCTTATAAGCCTGTTCCGCTTGCGCCAGCGTACTATTGAATTTCTGATCACAATTCGCCTCGGCTGCAGCAACCTTGCCCAAGAACTTCTTCTGCAGGTCCGCAATCGACACCTCGCCGTCCCCCGACTTGGCCCCTGCAATATAAGACGTCACTTCTCCTGTTAAGTTGCTAACCTTTGCCTGGCAGCTGGAGCGGATGGAGGAGAACTTGGCTTCGTATTTTTGTTCGATATCCCTATTTTTCTCTGTATCCATAGAAGTAGGCTCGGGCGAGAGGGTCGGTTTCTTCGATGGTTCGCTCTGCTTTGGCTCAACTTCATTGCTCGGCGAAAGGGTTGCATCAGGACTGACGGTAGGCGCGATCGTTGCCGGCGCTTCTAAAGAAGGAACTATAGACGAAAGAGGTACGCCTTCGGGCTCACTTGAAGGCGACGGACTAACGAACAGCGTTACAATCACTGAGGGTGATGGCGACGAGGAGGGACTCGCATCTCCCTCGCCCCTTACCTTTGTGCATCCGGTAGCTAACATCAATACCGCCAGCCCCATCAACCCCACAACAAAAGGAGCGCGAGCTTGAGATCGTTTCATCATTCCTGCATTCCCTTTTCCTGCTTGGAATCCTCATAGCTCTTGCCTTCGCTCAATCCATACTTCTGGGCGATCTTGATCAGTTCATTGTATTCCTTCTCGCTAAGCTTTTCGAGAATGATCTTCTTCGCCTCTCTTTTTTTCTCTAAGCTCAGGCCACCGCCGGCCAGATCCGACAATGTCTTAATGTCGCTCGCATCTAGTCTCTTGAGCATAATTGTCATTAACTTCGTTTTTTCCGAAAAGGTGATCTCTTCCTTCACCGTCTCCGCCTTATCAACGGAAACTTCGGCACTATAGGAATGACTAGGAGCTGCGCCAGCAGTGCCGGATGAATCTTTGTCGCCGCTTGTCACATTCGTAGAAGCAGAGCTAGCGGCGCTTGGCTCTGCCGTGCTATAGGTACTCGGCTCAGACTGATCTATGTTAGTGGGCTCGACATCCTTCGCGGGGTTCGAGGGAGAAGAGAGCACGTCGGAAGACACCGGGGTAGATTGCTTCTCTTCCACAGCGGATGGAGTGGACGATGACATCGCACTTTCCAAAATCGAGTCGGATAGCTTATCCATCACTCGATCTGCTGCATAATTGATGCCGAAGTAGGCACCCATGAGCACGATGACGAGAAAACAACTAATGCTGATAAGCCATTTTTTCATTCTGTTTTTCTTTTTCATTCAGGCAATCACCTCGTGTTAGGGCGTTGAAAGTTGAATAGCCCAATTACGCTTTGTTGTAGTAAGCCACGTACCAGTCCGCAAACTTCTGCACCCCAACTTCGATCGAAGTCTGAGGTTTGAACCCCACCGCTTGTTGCAATCTGTCGGTTGACGCATAGGTAGCCGGCACATCGCCAGGCTTGAGCGGCTCGAAAACCTTCTCGAAGCAAACGATTCTTCCGGTTGCTCGACTCAGCGCATTTTCCAGTGTCTCAATAAAATGCATCAATTTTTCCGGGCTGTTGTTTCCAATGTTATAAACCTTATGTCGAACGGTGTCCAGAGGCGGATTGCCTAATATACGCTCAATTCCTTCTACAATGTCATCGATATAAGTAAAATCGCGATAGAGATCGTGCTCAAAATCGCCGTTGTTGAAAATATGAATAGGGTCTCCTTTAAAGTATTTATCCGCAAATCCGAAGTAAGCCATATCAGGGCGGCCCATCGGGCCATAGACTGTAAAGAAGCGTAGCCCTGTAGTCGGAATGCCGTAGAGATGGCTGTACGTATGCGCCATAAGTTCATTCGATTTTTTTGGTCGACGCATATAGAGAAACCGGCTGATCTACGGAGTCCGTCTCTTCAAACGGAACCTTCTTGTTGGAACCGTAAACTGAGCTGGAAGAGGCATACACTAGATGTGCTACCCGGTGATGCCTGCAAGCTTCAAGAATATTAAAGAACCCCACGATATTGCTTTGAATATAAGCATCGGGATGTTCTATGGAGTTCCGTACTCCTGCCTGAGCAGCCAGATTCACGACGATATTAGGCTTATGGCGTCCAAAGACACCCATAAGCTTTTCTTTATCGGAAATGTCACTTTCTATAAAGGTAAAATGCTCAAATGGCAGAAGGAGATTCAAACGGGCGTTTTTCAAGTTTATGTCGTAATAGTCATTGAGATTATCGATGCCTACTACGCGGCAACCTAGCTCCAACAACCTTTTTTGACAAAAAAGTAACCGATAAACCCAGCTGCGCCTGTGACCAGATATATTTCTCCAGTATCAAGACTTTTGTAATTCAAAATGATGCGGCTCCTTTATAACTCCAATAGTCGCAGGCTTACGTCCGATCGAGTAATACTCGACGCCTGCTTCTTGCATTTCATCTACGTTGTACAGGTTTCTACCATCGAACACGAGCGGCGTTCTCATCCACTGTTTATATTGAGCAGGGGTGATAGCTCTCACTTCTCCCCACTCCGTAAAAATAAAGCAAACATTTGCCTCAAGTAATGCTTGCTCTGCACTGGATACGTACGTGATGCTGCCTCTGCCTTTATCGCTTTCAGGGTATATTTTGGCGAAATTATCAGCCCCCACTGGATCAAATGCAAATACATGAGCGCCTTGTTCCAGTAATAAGGGTACATTCTCAAGCGAAGCCGCTTCTCTTAAGTCATCCGTACCTGGCTTAAACGTCAGCCCCAGAACGGCTACTTTTAACCCACTAAATGTTATTAATCTTTTACTAGCCTTTTTGTATAAAACCATCTTTTGATCTTTATTTACATCAATAGCAGCCTTAACGGTTCTAAGCTGATACCCTAGTTGCTTTGCTATATACTCCAAGGCTTTAGTATCTTTAGGAAAGCACGAGCCACCATAGCCAACACCGGCATTTAAAAACTTGCTTCCGATTCGCTGATCATAGCTCATCCCCTTGGCAACATCATTGATATCTGCACCAACAAGTTCACAGAGGTTAGCAATATCGTTCATATAAGAAATTTTTAAAGCAAGAAAGTCATTGGAAGCATACTTTATCATTTCCGCAGACCTTCTATTTACTGAAACAATCGGTAAATGGAATGGTTCATAAATCGTCATTAACAACTCCTCAGCCCATTTGCTCTGAGTTCCAATAATAATTCGTTCTGCATGCAGCGTATCATGGACGGCAGAACCCTGTGCTAAAAATTCCGGGTTCGAAGCCACCTCTACCTTCACTTTATGAACCAAGAAATCCTGTATAAACTGTTCTACCTTGTCATTGGTTCCGACTGGAACCGTCGATTTCACCACAATTAAGCAATCTTTTTCAATTGATTCTGCAACTTGCCTTGCCACAGTAGCTATATGGGTTAGATTTGCTGAACCATCAGGCTGCTCGGGGGTGCCGACACCGATAAAAATGGCATCTGCATCCTTATATGCAGATTTATAATCAGTCGTAAAATCGATTCTTCCCTTATGGTAGTTTTTTTTGCATCAGTTCTTCTAGGCCATCCTCATAAATTGGACAAACTCCTGATTTCATGCTCTTCACTTTGTCTTCATCTATATCAACGCAGGTAACTTGATGTCCCACCTCAGCAAAGCAAACGCCTGCTACCAAGCCAACATACCCGGTTCCGGCCACGGTAATTTTAAACATAAGCGCGTACCTCCTATGTGTCATGCTTAACTTTTAATTTCCCCCAAAATGGTACAACCGGCTATTTATTATTTTTTTTAAGATGACCGTTTAAATAAACTTGGTATTAATCTTAGTCTTTTAATAGTTTCGTTAAAGCTTTCTTTTTCAAAAATTAGTCCAATAATTGCTACAAAAGCAACAGTAATCAAACCTACCACAAAAGAGAAAATAGTCCAATTCACATAATTTGACGGATCATAATTTACACATTTCGATAAAGAAAAGACAATGCCAATAACCAAAATAATCCTAACGATTCTCCAAACATAGACGCTTACATTTTCATAAGTAATCTTTCTTGGAACAAAAATCATTAAATGAATACACCGATAGAGATCAGCAATAATAGAGCCAATTAAAATTCCTGGAAGTCCCCAAATCGGAGCTAAAACGATACCTCCTAAGATTGCAATACTCGTTTCAAGCGTCGCCTGTATTCTAGTTTCACGATAGAGTCCAGATGCCATGATAAGCATTCTCAGAGGCGTTTTAATAGTTTGTAATAAACCTCTAACTGCAAATAATATACTGAATATCGGTAACAAGTAATTCACGTCTGTGACTCCAGTCGTATAAAGTTTAATGAATGGTAAATACGCTACAAATGTAACGGAATACGCTACAGTAATAATGCTGAAAAAGACATATTGAAAAACACTATAGCTTCTTTTCAAAGTCTCTATCTCGCGAGTTGAAATTAATGCACCAAAAGAAGAAGTCACTCCTGTAGTAATAACATAAAATGCACTATGCAGTCCTTGGGTTACTATACTATATACCGCATAAATACTGACCGAAGTTAAATTTAAAAAAAAGTGTAGCAATAATTATTGGCGCTCCAAGGTAAGCACTGTTCATTATTTGCATGTAAAGTGCATCCCAGCGCTTTGAAAGTGCAGCATAGATAGGTGTTGCAGAATAATTTATGTATTTGTATTTTATTTTCACATATAAATATAAAACAACAGACCGCGAAAGAACCGCTAAAATTGCTATATATTTTAGCAAAACTATATTTAGTCCGGATCTAGCCATCAATACTACTATTGCTGTATTACAAACTATACTTAAAGTATTTGCAAATGCTAGTACATATGTTTTTTGATCGGCTTCTAAAAGCACTCGGTATTTTGCCATTAGAAAAAACTCCATAGCCCCAGCGAGTCCAATTGCAAAAACTAATAAGCCAACAAAAAAAAGGATCTGCCACTTCAGTCCTTACAAAAAAAGGATAGATAATTGCTATTACAAATATTACTGATATAAAGAAATATCCCATTTGATAATAATAACGTTTAATCGCGACCAAAATCCCGCTTACCTCTTTAAAGTTTTTATCAGATAAAGGTTTATAAAGTGAAAACATCGCGGCCGTAGCTAGACCGGCCTCTATAAGATAAAAGTAGGAAATAAATTGAGTGATAGAGGTAACTAAGCCATTTGTCTCTGAGCCGTAATATATCAGCATATAACGAGGGGTAATAAAGCCAGCAATAAATACAATGATTTGATAGAATGCAGTAGCAAAAGAATTATATAGAAATAACTTTGTTCGGCTCATGGGGCTTTCTCCTAAACTTTAAAGCATTTTTGAAAAACTCACTTACCATTTTCGGTCTCGAAATTATAGTACTTATCCATATTTGAAATTATATTTTTAATATACGGAGAAGCCTCCTCCAATATTTTATTTAAAATAATGTCATTATTTCGATTATCACAAAATTGAAAATAATAGGATCTATACAGGTCGCTTTCTGTTATAAAATTTATCTCTGATTTTGTTTGAGTTATATCGTTTCGCCAAATTCCCAAGTGTAGCCCATGGTGGGGCCTAAACTCCACTTTTTTAGGATCCTGGTTTAAAATCATTTCGTTAGAAGTTGTTATCGGTTTTGGAGGTAAGCCAAGTTTGGCCTCATTAACCAATTCATACAACACTGCTTCATCGTTAAAATAACACAGATTCCACCTTTTGGATTTTTTATTAGCTAAATGATTGAATTCTTCAATATACTTATTTTGTAGTGGTATAACTTTATTGAAGTATTCTTTGGTTTTAACAAAGTGTAAACCAGAAAGTTTGTCTATCTCAACACCTCTGTCCATAATCATTCTGGAAGTTTCTCTGAAGCCATACTGCAAGAAATTTTTCACCAACTGCTTTAGAGGTTTCTTAATAAAAGCGCTCCCTCCACGAACGCAGTTACTATATGCGAGACCTAAAGAGCAGCAGTGAATAGCATGCATTTCGCATAAGTCGTTTTCTTCTTTACAGATAAAAACGTCGATATCCCCAATATATACGTATTCGAACGAAGAGAGAGCTTCGTCATAAACCACCCATCTTAATGACCTAGAGATCATGTCATTATTTTTTGCTTTTTCATTCAAGCCCAATCTATCCGCAAAATTTGTGATTATCGTAAAATCACCTAGATCTCGCAAAGTGTCCAATATACTATTAATTTTTTTATCGAGACCATCATTAACATAGATTCTAATGCTATAGTGAGGATAACTTTTCAATATTGAATATATATACAGTGGAATAAATTCCTTATAAGCTTCACCAAAAACATAAGTTGCAACACACAACTTCTTCTTAATATCGATGCCTATTGTTGGAATAATAAAATAACACGCCTTTCACTAGTAGATAATCAACCTAGTATTTTCATATCACCATCGAGTGGATGGGTGCTATTTCCTTTATATCTAGACGCAACCAGGGTTAATAAAATCACAACTAGGCATATTAATAACGTTCCCCAAAACCACATCCTGGCATGATAGGTAAGAGACCCTCGCGCATAACCAGTGAATGTTGAAGTACTTGTGACTATAACAAAAATACGAAATAGATTCTTAAGACTCGATTTGGCATCAAAATAAAGCAAGGATCCTAAAAGATAACCCATAACTAACATGGCAAAGGGGGCAATATAAATACCGAAATTTAAATAAGCTTCTCCTATTATGGAAAATCCCACACCATAGTGATCCAGACCTAAATAATCTTGTGACAACCAATTTTCAACGTACATGTCCGGGTAACCAAACCAGGTCTTAACTCTCGGAAGCACCATTCCTAATATTGCAGGAATGTATGTACTACCAAACCCCCATGTATCGTGAATCTTATCCATCAACAATATTCCTAACACATTCATACTTGACCCCATTTCAAATATTGGATCAATATACGAGCTCATCCATGTCTGAGATAACTCCCTAAAAAAAATTCTCATCCCACAAACTTGATAACCCATTTTCCCTATTTTTAACGATCAAAGAAACAATGGGAAGCACCAAAAAGGCACAACCAAAACTTGCAACTATTATTTTCTTTAGTGAAATATTTAGACTTTTGTAATTAGTCGTAACTATCCATAACAAGATTAATAATTTATATATCCATGAGCCCCTATCACCGCCCATGAGATTAATTAACATATATAAAAAAGAATATTGAAAATACGACCAAAATACTTCTTTTAGAGAATTTATAACCCACAATTAGGGCAATTAAAGAAGGAAAAAAAAGAAAGTCAAGATATAGCAATATTCCACCTTGATTTGCATGATCACCATAATACAAAGCCGAATAACCATAAATTTGGGATAATTGAAATGACTTCCACGAACTATATAAAGCAGCAGGAACTGTGATTAACGACAACGTTACTCCAACTACTTTAAATGCTGTTGCAACCTCGTTACTATTATTTTTGAATATATAGGAATTACTTGATCGATAACAGAATAACGCACCTACATGAAAAAACAACATTGATATACACGTTACAACTTGAGTTTTTAATAAAACAACTGGACTTAAATATCTAATAAAAGACGTCTCGCCTAATTCTCCTATCTTATGAACTCCAAAAGCCCACATAAATGATTGTCCAAAATTGAATAAAAACAAAAAAGAGAAATAAAATCATATATGGTGAAAAGATCGTTTCTGTCTTTCTCCACCAACTAAATCCAGCGTAGAGTAATATAAGAACACCAAGCCATTCTATAATATTCATTACCTGTTTAATTGATGAATCACTCAAGTAATTTATATATTGGTAAGCTATAAGAAATAATACATATGCACAGGAGAGTAATAATAATTTGGTAAATACACGAAAATAATTTGCGTCCTTAGTTGCATTTATCGACACTGTTGATTCTCCTTAGAACATTCCGAATCAAATGTTTTGCATTTTAGTTCTACCTTTTATTGTGTCTATATATAATCTCATTTAAATAATTCATTAGTCGAGAATAAATTAATTCTAAATCGTTCGATTTTCTAACTTGAATTGCATTAGATGAAATTTTTTGTTTCAAGGAGTTATCTGTTATTAATGCGAGGATTTTTCTAGCTAGCCCTATTTCATCTTTGGGATCGACTAAATATCCATTTTCGCCATCCTTGATCATATCGGCAGGTCCACCTACGGGACAATTAGCAGCTATGCTTGGCACCCCCCATGGACATTGCCTCCAATAAAACGTTTGGATAACCTTCACCGTGGGAAAATAATATAAATATATCTGCTGATCTATAGCACTCAATCACATCTTTGCTTAAGCCAGCTAGAAACACATTTTTTTTCGATTTTCAATGAAGTTATTAAGCTTTGAAGTTCTTTCTTTTGTTCACCTTCACCATATATAAATAACTTGATTTCAGAATCAGCTTCAATCACTAACTTAAAAGCTCTAATTAATCCCTTATAGTTCTTTTGTTCTGCTAACCTACCGACAGCAATAGCGCGTTTAGGTATCGGTTTTCTTACAGGAAAATCATTTATCCATAAAGGATTAGGTAAAATAATGTCTGGACATTTAAATTTATATCTTTCTTTAAGAAAATCTCTAGCCCATTTAGTTTGATGAATAAATCCATTTGCAAAAGGATAAAAAATTCTTCTCATAATACCATTCAGTTTCGAGTCAGATAAAAAAAAAGTGATCACGTTCAGCTGCTACAATAGGTATATTTAGAATCCTGCAAGCCAGAATGCTATAGGAATTTTGTCGTGTATAAAATGAAATAACCAAATCCGGTGCTTCAATTTTTAATTTCTCAATTAACCGTTTAAAATTTCGAAAACCCGCAGATTTTCTATCTAAGAACTTTTTTCTGTTTTTGTAATCTCTATCAAGTTCAATTATTTTGACCCGGGGTTCTAGAGGATAATAAAAATTTTCAAATACATCTAAGCAAATAAGTCTAACATCAATTTCATCTTTAGACATTTGATTTGCAAAGTTGCAGATAACTCTTTCTGCGCCACCTGCACCAATCCGGTTACAAGTAAATACAATTTTCATATAAAGCCCCGCTTTAATCCTACATTTTTTATTATCAACTCATTCATTTTCCATACATATTTCAACTTCATGTGATATTAGATGAAATAGTGGAATCAAAGCCATTTTTACAGAAGCTAATTTTGTTAATCGTCTGCTAGATTTAATGTTTTTGTAGAATTCCACATTTTTAATTCGATATTTTCTTACACCTGCAAAATAAAGTGCTACTATAATGCTATCCCAACTATATAAATTAATATTATGTTCAATTTTGAAGTTTTGAAGTTGTTCAGCTATATAAAATTTATGAACATAATTTCTATATCCTATATTGTTCATAATAGATCCTTCTCTTCGCCTATAGACATAGTACTCAACAGGAAAGTATTTTACTTTGTTAGCAAAAAACATCGCGGTATACATAAACAATGTATCCTCATGTAGTAAACCTTCTTTAAATAGTAGATTATTTTGCCTTAACATTTCAGTTTTAAATATATTCGTTACCACCTCAACTCTAATTTCATCATGTTTTTTTTCATAACTTTTCTCAAAAAAAATCTAATCCTGTTGTTATACCTAAGGGAATTAGTTTATTTTTCCTTGTTTCAATACTTTTAGTTGTATAAATATTGTCTTTAAATTTATATTTGAACCCGCCAACGATTATATCTAAATTACAATTAACCCCCAAATTAAATAGCTCTACATATTTTTGTGGAATGATAAAGTCATCACTGTCTATGAATGTCACATACTCTCCTTCTGCTACGTTCAATCCCGAATTCCTTGCTCCTGATAAACCTTGATTTTCTTGTATTATTACTTTGGTATCCAGAGGATACTTTTCTAAGTATTTATCAATTATAGTTTGGCTTGAATCAGTTGAACCATCGTTTATAATAATAACCTCTTTATTAATCTCCTTAATTTTATAAATAGAGTCCAAACACTCCTGCAGATACTCTTCTACATTATAAACCGGAATAATAATACTTAAGTCCACAGAACACCTACTCACTTTCGATTTAACATTGTAAATGTCAGTGTAACTTTGAAACATAATTATAAAATTCACCAAGCTTCAGTTAAGAGTACTTTAATATAAATGCGCAGCTTAAGGGTTGATTTTTTTGACTTAATAATTATTTCTTTAAAAACATATTTTTATTATTTAGTAAAAGTGATCTTTTTTCTTGAGGTGATAATAGGGTTATATTAAATCCGTGTTCCATAACTTTTTCTTTAAATACTTCCACATCACTGATTTTCTTTGCAGGATTACCCGCAATAAGTATCCCTTCCTCATAAAAACTCTTTGTTACAACACTACCTGCTCCTACAATGATATTATTTGCTAAAGTAACACCAGGTAATAGAATAGACCTTGCTCCAATAAAGCAATTATCCCCAATAGAAATTTCGCCAAAGAAATCTGATAAATCAGGAATTACCTTACAAACACTGCTATCATGAGTAATAAACTGCACGTCGTTGGAAATAGTTACATTATTTTTTATTGTAATTAGGTAGGGTTCGGAAGTTAATAAGTCGGAGTATATATTGCAACCTTCTCCAATATTAACACCATTTTTTCTAAAACAATTGATTATATGATTCATATTTCTTCCAGTTAATACATAAAGCATTTTTGCTCTCCAGAATTTCAACCCCATTGCTTAACCTCCTTAACCTACATTCTGGATCAGTGTTGGATTTATTGTATTACTATTTATTCAATTCAACTTTAATCTTTGCGGCAATTACTATCGGCAACAATAAGTTATGTCTAGCGAAAAATATAAAACAACGAGTTCTGAACTCCAAACTCTCTTTGTCAAAATCAAAACTATATTTATATTTAAAATGCAGCAGCGCACATTTACCTTTTTTCATTGCACAAATCAAGTTGTGTTTTTTTGAAATTCTATATATAGAAACAATGAATGCTGTAAATCCAAAACTGTTAATCGTAGTATTGTATTTATCAATTAAATGATTTGCTCTTAAGTAAGCACTTAAGTTTTCACAAACAGGCCCCCAAGGATCGTCATCGCCCTTTTCAGATTGACTCTCTGCGTGTTTGACATAATGGTAACAAGGCATTTCAACAAATGAAATTTTTTCAGCATACAATAATACCTTAAAACTAAACAAAGCTTCTTCCCCAACTAAATTATCTGAATACTTTATACTATTCGCAAACAGCATAGACGCCCTAACAACCTTTCGAACGCCTCCCCAAGGAATTTTTCCAGTCATTTGATTTCTTATTAATCTCTCTCTCGAAAGTGATTTATATCTTGACATGAACTCCTGCCTTATAAGTTCCCCACTCGGCTTCTCATGCAATACATCAATAAAAACAACGTCTGGTTGATCAGATTCAATACATTTATTCAACTCAGAAAAATAATCAACATTTATATAATCATCTGCATCAATAAAGATAATATAGTCTCCAGTTACTTTCGCGATTGCATTATTCCTTGTGCTTCCTGGACCTTGGTTATCCTGCTTGCACACTTTAAACCTGTCATCGCTCAAGGCATAATTTAAAAGTAATGAGTAACTATTATCACTTGAACCATCATCAATAATTATTGCTTCCCAGTTACTATAAGTTTGATTTTTCACACTATCTAAGCATTTGTTAATATGCCTCTCTGCATTATAAACAGGAATGATCACCGATAATTTCACAATAAGAGCCCCTTACCCCCTTAGATACTTCTTATAAAACCAATTTTGTAAGCTGATTGGACTTAAAAACAAAATTATCTGCCCAACCGCAACAATTACGTAATCACTAAACCCGGAGTAACCCATTTTATGAAATTTGCGTATTGTCGAAATATAACTTCTAGTGTTCTCCCAACTTCTACGACGTTTGGATAACGATTCATTAGAGCGAAACAATAATAACGATTCATTTAAATTACTTGCCCAACAACCTTTAAATAACATTCGGCCAAATAAATCAACATCTTGGTTACGTCTCAAATCGCTGTAACCCCCACATTCAAGCACTTTACTCTTTTTTATACATAACTGTTGGATGATTGAAAGCGCTCCTTCTTTTTAGAAAATTCATAAATTTCCTTCTGGTTTGTAGGAACAATGCGTGATGATTTAATTTTTAAAGGATCTTCAGAAAACTCATCGACCATTGTTCCGATTATATCTAATTGCTTATTTTCAAGAAATGCTTTTAACTGCTTTTCACATCTGTCAGGCTTCGATATATCGTCAGTGTCCATTCTTGCTATAAGTTCATTTTTACAATGTTTTAACCCAAGATTAAGAGCCAATCCAAGCCCAACATTTCTTTCAATCATTACAAACTTAAATAAATTTGGAAACTCTATTTCATATTTTTTTAAGACTTCATCCAACTCTTCCGTCAGTAACCCATCTTTAACAATAACAATTTCATCTGGCATTATTGTTTGATTTAACATACTATTAATGCTCTGTGTTAGAAATTCTGCTTTTTCTTTTTTATACAAAGAAATTAACACACTATACTTAGCCATAAAGTCTACCTCTTACCTCTTAATTAACATCAGAAATTAATTTATCGTACTAATGTTTTACTATGTTCCATACCAGCATTAAATTTTTCTTCACTAATCTTCCCTTCCCGTAATAAGTAGACACCGTAATCTTCAGCAGTGTCCATTCCAGTCGAGCTAATCCCCTCCCCTTTTAAAGACTTTAGCTATGGTCTTAAAAATAATTTTTAAATCAGTTGCAAATGTTATGTTATGAATATATTGCAAGTCCAGTTGCAGCTTTTCTTCCCAAGAAATATTATTCCGCCCGTTTACTTGAGCCAGTCCAGTAAGTCCAGGCAAAACGCTATGCCTTCCCCTCTGTTCCGGGCTCATAAAAACCATATCTCTAACCAATTGCGGACGAGGTCCTACTATCGACATTTCACCAATTAAAATATTATAGAGTTCCGGAAGTTCATCAAGAGACGTTGAACGTAAAAACAATCCAAACTTGGTTAGTCTCTGGCTATCTGGAAGTAATGTTCCATTTCCGTCTTTTGATTCTGTCATAGTCCTAAACTTGTATACCACAAATATATTCTCACTCAAGCCCGGTCTATACTGCTTAAAAAGTATAGGACTCCCTAGTTTAATTCTTACTAATAGAGCAGTTATCAATAGTATTGGACTAGCCATCACAAGAGCTAAAAGGGATAATAAAGCATCCATCGGTCTTTTGACAAACTTGCAATAGAATCCAGGATTTAATTGTTTCATTTAAGCCCACCATATTTTTTTTATTGTTGCGACAACTCTTTCTATATCATCTTTATTCATCTTGGTGTCTGAAGGCAGGCATACACCGTTATTAAATAAATTGTTCGCCACATTTTCGCCAACGAATTCAAACTCCCTATAAAAAAGGTTGTAAATGCATCGGCTTCCATACCGGCCTTGATTCAATCTTTTCTTTCTCTAGAATTTCGAAAATATCTACAGGCCTTACACTACCATTCAAGGTGATAGTGCTTAGCCAAAAATTCGGTTGGTTCCATTCGACACTTGGCATAAATCCGACACCGGTTAGAGAGCCTAACTCTTTCTTATAATATTCAAATATGTATTTCTTTTTCTTCACTCTCTGATCGAGAACTTTTAACTGTCCTCTACCAATTCCCGCAATAACATTGCTCATTCGATAATTAAACCCTAATTCACTATGCTGGTAATGCCTTGCCGGATCTCTGCTTTGAGTTGCCCAGAACCTTGCTTTCGCAATTTTTTCTTCATTATTTGAAACCAACATCCCTCCGCCGGAGGTCGTAATGATTTTATTTCCATTAAAAGAGAAGATGCCATAATCACCAATCGTCCCGGTGTGTTTCCCTTTGTAATAAGTACCTAAAGATTCGGCAGCATCTTCTATAACAGTGGCATTATAGCGGCGACAGATCTCCATGATCCTGTCCATGTCCGCGGATAAACCATATAGATGAACGACAATAACGGCTTTGGCGTGCGGATATTTGTGGAAGGCTTGTTCTAACGCTTCGGGACACATGTTCCAGGTCTTATAATCGCTATCGATAAATACCGGCGTTGCGTTCTGATAAATGATGGGGTTGGCCGTCGCCGAGAACGTTAAGGTCGGGCAAAAAAACGATATCGCCCTCTCCAACGCCGGCAGCTTTTAGGGCTAAGTGAATCGCTGCCGTTCCGGACGAAAGTGCTGCTGCAGCCTTAATGCCTACTTTTTGAGCCAGCTCCCGCTCGAACGCATCGACATTTTCGCCGAGCGGGGCGATCCAATTGGTCGCAAAGGCTTCTTGTATATACTGCATCTCATAACCTTCATCGCTCATGTGGGGCGAGGAGAGATATATTCTTTCCTTCATGGTCCTAGCTTCCTTTCGTGTCCTTTAAGCTGCAGTCACGATGAATTTAAGAGACTTGCTCGTAAAGAGGAACCAATTGCTCGATTGCTTCCTTCACATCGTCGGATCCACCGGCGATGACCCGGTTGAGCTTATTCAGTTCTCTAGCCAAATCCTCACGGCTTATTACTTCCGGCTTTCCAATATAAATCCGCTCATGCTGCGTCTTTGTAGCGCCCTCTTCGGCCGTGAGCAGTTCCTCATACAGCTTCTCACCTTCACGGATTCCAGTGAAGTGAATCGGAATATCAATATAAGGCTCATAACCAGAGAGTCGAATAAGATCCTCGGCTAGCTTGAGTATCCGAACGGGCTCGCCCATGTCGAGGATGAAGATCTCGCCGCCCTGGGAGAGAGCGCCCGCCTGAATAACGAGCTGTACAGCCTCAGGGATCGTCATGAAGTAGCGAACCATCTGCGGGTCGGTTACGGTGACCGGGCCGCCGCGCGCGATCTGGGTCTTGAAGGCCGGGATGACGCTGCCGCGGCTGCCGAGGACGTTGCCGAAACGAACCGACGCAAATCGGGTACGAGATGACGCATTGAGGCTCTGCACATACATCTCCGCGATGCGTTTGGTCGCTCCCATCACACTGGTGGGGTTGACGGCTTTGTCGGAGGAGACGAGCACGAAGCGTTCTGTGCCGAATTTGTCTGCGCAGTCCGCAACATTTTGCGTGCCGAATACGTTATTTTTAACGGCTTCCGCCGGATTCTTCTCCATTAGGGGGACATGCTTGTGAGCTGCGGCGTGGAACACGACTTGCGGACGATAGGAATCGAATACTTCTTCCATTCGCCTGCGATCCTGAACGTCCGCGATGATCGGCTCGAACAGCATGCCAGGGAACTTATGTTTCAATTCCATCTCAATGGTGTAAATACTATTTTCACCGTGTCCCAGAAGCAGGAGCTTGTCCGGCGCGAAGGATGCGACCTGACGGCACAGCTCCGAACCAATCGAACCGCCCGCCCCTGTGATGAGGACGACTTTGTTGTGTACATAGTCTGCAATCCCTTGTAGATCCGTATGAACCGGGTCGCGGCCGAGGAGATCCTCAACGTCGACATTGCGTATGGCATTCACCGAGATCTTGCCTTTAATCAGGTCGTTAATGCCGGGGATGATCTTGATTTTGACGCCGCATGCCATGCACAGGTTGATAATCTCGGAGATTTGAGAGCGCGGCACGGACGGAATGGCGATGATGATTTCTTTAATCTTGAACACTTCGACTAAAGTAGACAGATCGGAGCGGCCGCCCAGTACGGGCAAACCGTGAATCGTCAGATTATGTTTGTCTTTGGCGTCATCGACGAATCCGATTAGCTTGTGATCGGCCATATCCGATCCTTTGAACTCGCGGGCGACCAACGCGCCGCAATCTCCAGCGCCATAGATTAAAGTGGGAATACGATAGTCCACGCCCTTCCCCCTGACGAAGACGGATCACGCGCCAGACGACGCGCACCCCGCCGACTAGCAGAAGGCTGGTCTCGAGCGTCCGTACGGCTATGGACAACGGCACCCGGATATCCGAGACAATGGTCGTAGCGGCAAAGGAAAAGGCCCAACCAATCGTGACGGCCACGCACATCGAGAACATCTCGGAAACGCTGGCATACTGCCACATTTTGCGATACATACCGAAATAAGCCATGCTTATTCCGCACAGGACGGATGAAATGATGCAGTACAAGAACATTTGGTTCGCGTATTGCTCTGGCGCAGGACCCTCGAATCGAAAATAATAAGCGCTGCAAATACTGAACCAAATGATGACCAAATCCACAAGAAATAAGATTGCCATTTTTTTCTTGACTGTCATTTAAGAAAGCCTCCGCCTTGATATCTATTTATTTTCGCCGTAGTAATAATAGTAGTAACCTTCGCTCTTCTTGCGCTTAACGTTATTGATCACGACACCCAGTATGCGTGCCCCGACCTTTTCCAGGTTCGCTTTCGCCTTCATCGCGATATCCCGCTTCACCTTGCCCTGATCCAGCACTAGCACGTATCCATCGCACTTGGTGGCAAGCACCTGGGCATCCGTGACAGCGAGCAACGGCGGCGTATCGATCAGAATGACGTCAAATTGCTCCCTGAGCTCATCGATTAACGCGCTCATTCGCTTCGATGCCAGCATTTCCGCGGGGTTCGGCGGTATCGGACCCGATGAGATGACGGACAGGTTCGGAATATCCGTTTTCTGGATGACATCATCAAGCTTCGATTGCTGCGACAAGACCGACGATAGTCCCCAACGGTTGGATAAATTGAACGTATGATGCTCGGTCGGTTTGCGAAGATCCGCATCGATTAATAGCGTCCGTCGTTCGGATTGCGCATAAGTGATCGCTAGATTGCCGATCGTGGTCGACTTGCCTTCCCCCGGACCGGCCGAGGTCACAGCGATCACCTGCATGCGCTCATCCACGGAGGAGAAATCAATGCTCGTTCGAAGCGAACGGTAAGATTCGGATACCGGCGATTTGGCGTTGGACAGCGTAATGAGCGGACGCTTGCTACTTGCCTGTCGAGACATGGTTCAATTCTCCCGTACTTTTGACTTGAGTGGGCCTGCCAGCCATGCCGCCTTGATTTTCATCAAAGTTCACTTTGGAGATCGAAGCGAGTACAGGCAGTTCCAAATAGCGCTCGACATCCTGTTCGGTCTTGATGCTGTCATCCAAATATTCCAGCAAAAACGCGACGCCTACGGACAGCATAAGAGATACGATAAAGGCAATGGCAATATTAAGAGGAATGTTGGGCGAAATGGGGCTGGGACTCTGGGCCGGCTCTAACTTGGCGTTGTTGAGGATGGATACGTTCTCTACGTTAAAAATGTTCGGTATTTCCTGACGGAAAATCTCGGATACGGCGTTGGCGATCTCGGCAGCTTTCCTGTAAGAAAGGTCCGTAACGCCGACTGTCATCACCTGCGTATTGTTCACTGAGCTGACTTTGATCTTCTCGGCCAACTGCTCTGAAGTCAATTGAAGCTGCGGATAATACTGGACGACTTTGTCGAGGATCGCAGGCGTCTTGATGATTTCCTTGTAGGTCTCGATCATTCGGATATTGGTATTCACCATATCGCTATTTAGTTGTGGTTGGTTCGCCATCACTTGCGCGGATGTTTGGTTGACGATGATTTTCGTAGAAGCTTGGTAAATTGGATCTTTAACATAAATGCTATACAGACCTGCGGCGACTGTCACGATCAGGACGACCCCGACGATCCACCACAACCGCTTCCGAACGATCCGGAAGTAGTCTCTCAGGTCCAACTCATTAGTCACACGAATTCCCTCCAAAGGCTAGAGTTCCAATCTGCTATCGCGAAGCCGCGCGTTGCCATAATTCGCCATTTTTCGCCGTTCATAGACAACATCCTCCCCTCAAAGCTTGAGAGGAGGATGCGACTATAAACATACTGAGCGAGTATTGAATATCTAACTAAAAGCCTTAAGCTTGCGGTTTGAAGTTGATCGCGCGGTAGATGATGACGGCAGCTTCGGCACGCGTCGCGTTGTCGTTCGGCAGGAACTTGCCGTTCGCGCCGATGATGATGTCGCTGGCAGCAGCCCAAGCTACGCTCGAGCGGAACGCGGAGCCGATCTTGCTGGCATCCTTGAAGACAGACAGTGCAGCTTCAGCGTTGTCAATGTCCTTCAGACCTTGCGTGACCTTCAACGCACGAGCGATCATCGTAGCCATCTCGGCGCGCGTGATCGTCGCGTTCGGCGCGAACGTCGACGGCGTCTTGCCGTTGATGATACCTTGCTCGGCAGCTACGGCGATGTACGGCGCAGCCCAGTGCGATGCAGGTACATCGGAGAACTTGGACGAAGTCGCCAGCGTGTTGTCAAGGTTGAGCGCGGTGATCAGGATCTTGGCGAACTCGGCGCGCGTGATCTTGTCCTGCGGCGCGAAGACGCCCGCGGACTTGCCTTCGATCGCACCCTTAGCCGCTACGACCTGAATCTGGCGGCCAGCCCAAGCTTGGACCTTGGCGATATCGTTGAACGTTACCTTGTTCTCGAATACGAAGTACTTCGAGAAGCTGTAGCGCGGCTCTACGATGAATTCGCCATCGATCGTACCGCCTTGGGTAGAGATCGTGCCGTCTGCTTCGACGCGGCCCGTGGTGAGCAGCTCTTTGTCGACGCCAGTCAGGTTCTTGAGCGGAAGACGCAGCGTGATTGCCTTGTTAAATTGCTCCACTTCCTTGCCGCCGACTTGGAGATCGAAGCCGTACACATCGGAAGCTACAGACTTGCCGTATACGCCCGAGGTGACGGAAGACGCAGCATCGCCGGTCTCGATCGTAACGCCGAGGGTCACTGCTTCAGTGAAGGTGCCTACAGGCAGCGTAGCGCTCAGCTCGCCGATCTTGATGGCAACGCCATCCGCCTTCGAATCGTTCGCCAGCGTCCACAGCTCTTGCGGCAGCGATACGGAAGCGCCGGATTGCGCGATCGCGCCCAGGTTAATCGTGATCTCGCCTACGTTCAGGCCATCAGACGATCCAACGGCATCAGCCAGCGCCTTCTTCGCGTCGGAGACAGCCGTGATGAGCTTCGTGACGTCTGCTGCAGACAGCGTCAGCGTTGCCTTGCCGTTCACGTTCTGTACTTGAGAGGAAAGATCAAGCGTAAGGATCTTCTCGACGACTTCGTTAGTCTTTGAGACGGCTTGCGCGATCAGCTTGTCCTTCTCATCGCCCGTAGCTGCTGCGATCTTGCCCTTCAGGTCAGCAAGCTCTTGCGCGAGTTGAGCGACGGATGGGCTGATGACGGACGAAGTGCCGCCGCCACCGCCGGTGTAAGGAGGCGTGTAGAACACCGTACGGTATGCTGTGAACAGTTCCGCAGCAGCCTTGTCAAAGATCTCAGGCCCCACGTAGAAGCGGAAGTTGCGGACGACATCCGCAAAATCAGCGCTTGTCACGCCTTGTGCAAGCAGCAGTTGCACTACCTTTGAAGAATTGCTGCTGGTCAGTACCGAAGCAAACAGTTCGTCAAAGAACTTGTTGCGAGCGACCGGATCCGTACCCAGCGCAAGAACGTCCGTAGCAGACAGACCGTTCAGCTTGCTGATCAGCGAAGCTTGAACACCAGTGTTGGTATCGAACAGGAACGTATCCAGGTCCGCAAAGGTCATCGTCGGATCTACTGCGTAAACTGCGTTAACAATGCTTGGCTCGTCGCGCAACGCATTAAATGCGTTCGTGTCTTGATTGAACATGAACTTGATCAGGCCCGCAACCAGGTTGGAGAAGTCTTCCTGAATATCGTTGCCATCCTTGTCGGTCAAGTTCAGCTTGCCTACAACCGGCTTGGCAATATCATAGACGGAAGTGGATACGGACAGATTAGGCGTCCCGTTGTAAACCGCATATGTAACGCTAGCAACGCTAAATTCTTCTTCGCCTTTCAGATAGACAGCATCCGCTACGCTTTGCGAATAAACCGCTTGCTGAGCAGACAGTTGCTTCTTGATCTTGGAAGCCCAATCTGCGAGCTTAATGTTCGAATCAGCCGCATAAGCAACGTTAATCCCCAGCTTCTCAGCGAGTCCCTTGTCGCTGAGCGGCAGTCCCGCCAGAGCCGTGAACGTCAAGCTGGCCGCGATCGTGCCGGCAATTACCTTTTTCTTCAATACCAAGAATCTCACCTCTACCATTTTTTTGTTTTAATAGTGTTAAAAATTACTTGCCTTAACAGGTATTCTACCTAATACTTAGTAGGCTGGTCAACTTTTCTTGAGAATATTTGCGAGTTTCCCCCCAAATCCTCTCAGATCGGGGAGCCGGAGGATGCGACTCAATGTGTCCATTATACAATACGGCTTCCGCATTTTTCCTAAAAAAAAAGCTCAAACTTTTCGCCGAGACGTCGATTGACCTCTCGATAACTCTCCCCCTAGCAAAAATCCGCGCTTGGACACATGGTGCGCATCGGATGAGACAATGTGAATCAAGCCTTGCCGGCACAGTTGCCAGGATGTCTGCTGGATTCGCTTGCCGAAGCCGCCGAGCAGCGAATGCGTCGTCACTTGGCCAAATGCGCCGGCTGCGACGAGCTCGGCGAGCCGATCGTGTTGACTGGCAATCTCGGCGTTACGCTCAGGATGGGCGATGATCGGCGAGAGGTTCATCATCCGAAGTTCATGCAGCAGATCTAAGGTGCTTCGGGGAATCCGGGAAGAGGGCAACTCGATCAACACATACCGCGAACCTGCGAGCGTCAGCAGCTCGCCTCTCGTCCACGCCTCCAGCAGATCGTCGTGAATGCGGATTTCTTGTCCGGACGCTACCTTTAGCGCGATCCCTTCCTCGGACAAACGCTCGTTCATCGCCGCGACCGCCGACTTGACGTCCCGAGCCTCGTTCGTATATACGCCGTTCGCGTGATGCGGTGTCGCAATGATCGTCCCGATCCCTTCCGCCTCGGCCGCCCGCGCGAGCTCCAAAGCATCCCTCCAGTCCTGCGCGCCGTCGTCGAGCGAAGGCAAGATATGGGAGTGTATATCTATCATCAACCTGTACCCCCTTTCGACAAAAATGTAACAGGGGCGCCTGCGCGCCCCCGTCTATTTTACATCAACTCCACGTACTCAAGGAACCGCTTCACGATAATGGCCGCTTGCGCGCGAGTGGCGTTGTCCTTGGGCTTCAACTGCGTCGTTGTAACGCCCTTGATCAGCCCCGTTTTGACGGCTGCGACTACAGCGTCCTTCGCCCAACTGCTGACGCTTGTGCGGTCCTTAAAAGCATTGATCTCGGTCCCCGTCACGGTCGGCATGATGCCCACATAAGACATCGCGCGGAGCATCATCGTCGCCATCTCCTCGCGCGTGATCGTCGCATTCGGACGGAACAAACCGTCCGTACCGCCTTGCACGATATTCGCCTTTGCCGCCGCTCCGATATAGGCGGAAGCGACTCCTCCGCTTCCTACATCGGAAAATTTGGCCGCCGAGGACGCGCTGCCGTTCAGCCCGAGCCCTCGCACGATAAACTCAGCAAACTCGGCACGCGTAATCTTGCGTTCGGGCGCGAATGCCGAATTCGTGCTCCCCTTGACGATAAACTTGGAAGCGAGCCCCCCGACATCGAGTCCGGCCCAATGCTTCGTCATATCGCTGAACAGCGTGACGGGCTTCGCGATGACGGCGTAAACGCTGTTGCTCTTGCGCATAAAGTCCACGCGCAGCGTCGCCCCGCTGACTACGGCCTTCGTCGGCACATACACGATCTCGCCGGAGTCCGCATCCAGTCGGACGACCGCGGCGTCGGACGCGCTAGCGCTCGTCGCTGGCAGCAGAAACGACCGCGTTACGTACGTGCTGTATTCGTCGATCGCCCTTTCGGATCCGTTGACTTCGATCGAGGCTGCAAAATCCGCTGCAGGAGACTGCATCTGGACACCCTTGGCATTCAACGCCGATGCAAGCGAGGTATTCGACAGCTTTTCGATCTTGAGCAGCAGATAGGCATTGGTCATATTGCCGCCGCTCGCCTGGACTTCCTTGCTAAAGTTAATCGCTTTAAGCGGCAGGCTGAACAGGAGGTCGCCATAATCGAGCCGGAGCACGGCGGAGGCATTTTGCGATACCGCGCCTGCAAGGGCCATGACCGGGATGGCGAGTATCGCGCCGCTCTCGCTCTGCGGCACGCTGAACGTAAGCTGCGGCGCGCTGACGGTGCCTGCGTTAAGCGCCGTGCCGAGCGCCGTAAAAGCCATCGTAACTTTATCGCGGTCCAAATTGTAGCGCCCTGCCGTCTTGCCGGAAGGCGTGATGCCCGAGATCTTCGACGCGGCCGTCTGACTCAGCAGCAGTCCGCCCGCACCGTCCAGCGACAAGTAATCCGGCAACCCGGCGGCCGCGGACGTCTGATTCGTCGCCGCCCTGTCGGCGAATGCCGCGACCGCTTGACCCAAGGCGTCTTTAAGTGCGTTCCCGGCAGGCGAATAGCTTACGGTAACTGCTTTGCCGGCAGCGGCAGGCGCCGTAAGGGTCAATACGACTTGCGACCCATTGACGCTAATGTTGCTGATGCCGAACAAACCGCCGTCCGCGTTTTTCACCGTATATTGGGCCGCGTAAGGAATGATCGAAGAGTTAAGCGCGGACGAATATTGAAGCGTCAACTTCGTACCGTCGATCGAGATGCTCGACAATGTAGCCGCTGCCGTGGAACTGGCGGTCACCGAATAGCCGGTGAACAGCGCGGCCTGGTTGCCCGCCAAGTCCTTGATCGGCGTAGCGCCCGGGATGTAAGTGACTGTCACGGTCTGATTCGGAATGACCGCGGACGATAAGGTCAGCGTAACGGTATTGTTGGCGATCGCAACGCCGGTGATCTCCGCGGCGGATCCGCCGACCAGCACGGAAAAGCTCGACTTCGGCGGCACGGAGGAGGACAATAGTCCCTCGTTGTAAGCCAGGACGACCGATGTACCCAGCACCGTTATGCCCGAGAGCGTCGGCGGTGTCGTATCGTTCGCGTTTTGCACATAGAAGTCGGAAAATCCCGCCGCATCGTTCCCCGACAAATCCGTCAGCTTGTAACTCCCCGGCGAATAGCTCACCGACACGGACTGACTGCTAGCGATCGTACTGTATAGCACGATCGTCACGTTCGCGCCGTTCGAGGAGATCGACGAAATGCTCTGCGCGCCTCCGTTCACTTTTACGGTGAATTGACCAGCAGCGGACGAAGATACCGAAGCGAGCGTCTTGTTGAAGGTCAGGGTCACCACGCTGCCGGACACCATGCCGCTTGAAGGGCGCGGCAATGTCGTGTCGGCCGTGTTCGCGACATTCGTGGCGTTGAATGCCGGCGCGGCATTGCCGGACAAGTCCTTTAACGTGACGGCGCCCAGCGTGTAGGACACCTTCACCGACTGTCCGACGGCCACGCCCGATTGCAGCGTCAACCGCACCTGCGTTCCTTTTACGGAAATCGAATTAATCTGGCGGGGAACATCGTTGACGGTGACATAATAATTGGATGCGAACGGAATCGAGGACTCGTCCAGCGCTTCCCCGTAAGTTAGCAGCACCACGGCCGCCCCGTCCATCGTCGCGCTCGCGAGCCCGGGAGCCGTCGTATCCGTACCGATCGTTTGGAAGGTCCAACGGTAGTCATTCAAGATGCCGGGATAAGCGTTGCCCGCCAAATCGGCAATGGCATTCGCAGGCACGTTGACGACATACCGGGAAGCAACGGCGAAAGGCGTGTCCGGCGTGAGCGTGACGATTCGCGGATCCGTGCCGTCAACCGCGATGGTAAGCGGGATCTTGACGGATGTGTCATTCGCCAAAATCGCGCTAGCTGTCGCTGTGGCAGATGCCAGCCGGACCGGCTCGCTGAAGGTCATTCGGAGAACGGCATTGGTGCGCACACTGTTGAGCAGCGGAGCCGGTTCCGTGGAAATCAACTCTGGCGGCGTCGTATCCGATGCCACGCGGAAACGCCAGGTGGTCAGATCCGCAGTGCCGATGCCCGCGAAATAGTTGCCCGAAAGATCCGAGAAGGCCATCGTGCCGATCTGAACGGCGTAGCTGACGTTCGGCGAAAAAGAAGTACATGGCTTAATCGCGATCATGGTCGTGCCGCCGCCAGTGATCGCTGGCGACGTGACCGGGATGGAGCAAAATACGGTGTTCGTGTCGGCATTGCGAATGACGACGTTGCCCGAACCCGGCACAACAGGCTCGCTGAACTGAATGCTCAGGCTGCCGGCGATGTCGGTCGTAGAAGCGCCGGAAGCCGGGGCAAAGGAAGAGACCGTCGGGCGGGTCGTATCGACAAAAGCTTGCGTAGAGAAATACCAGCCAGCCGGATCTACGATGCCTTCGTATGCTTCGCCGTTCGTTGTGAGCAGCGCGCCCGGATCGATCAGTACGTAATAAGATGTATTGCGCGGGAGTGCGACTGTCATCGGAACGTTTACGGCTGCGCCGTTAAAGGAAATGCGCCCCGAGCTGGCGGCGATCGTTTCCACCGTCTCGTTATTCGATACCTTTTTTGACGGTAATATTCCCTGCGGTTCCCGCCTTCATTCCCGTCTGAAATTGAAGCTGCAGCGTAATCGGCGCGTCGCCGTTCACGCCGGACGCGCCGCGCAGCGGATAAACGAACTGCGGCGCGGCCACGGCAGAAGCCGTCGTGGAGAAGGACCATATGTACGGACCGGAGATGCCTGCATATTTGTTGCCGACGGTATCGACGAAAGCGCCGTTGTCGATAAGCACGTCATATTGCGTGCTGGAGGCGAGTCTTGTCGGAGGCTGGACGCGAATGACATTGGTCCCCGATCCCGTGACAGCGGAAGACAGCACGGATACGACCTGCGCGTCCTGCGTATCCCGTCGCACGATCTGAATGCTGCCGGACGCAGCTTGAACAGGCTCGTTAAAAGTAATCGACAGCGCGCCGGTCGCCGACATCGATCCGCCCGAGGACGGGGCGAATGCACTGACCGCAGGCGGCGTCGTGTCTGCGGCTACGACATGAAAGTTCCAGGCCGTCGCATCCGTAATGCCGCTAAAATAACCGCTGCTCCCGATAAGCGCGCCAGGCGTGATTTGCACGTAATAGTCCATGCCGGCTTGCAGCGCGCCCGGAGCAGGCGAGATATTCAGCCGATTGTTCGGACTAATTGAAAGGCGTGTCGTATCCGTCGCCATGTCGTAGCTGCCGACGGTGTTGTTCGTCGCAACCTCTTTGATCAACACGGTACCGGACGTGCCTCTCGAGATCGCCTCGTCGAACGTAACGGAGAGCTGCGCGTTGGCCGGAACGACCGGGTTGTTGTCCGCCGGCTGCAACGTTACAGCGACGGGGCCTCCGCTCGCCGCCGCAGCGCCGAATGCGCCAAGCGTTTGAGAAATGATCGTCAACAGCAGAACAACGGGAATGAGACGAAAACGAAGTCGAAGTTGAAGTTGAAGACGCTGCAATTGCGATTCCTCCAGATCCTAAGGACATACTGTATTCTTTATGTCGGCTCATTGGACGGGGAAATTTAGGGCCAAAGCAAAAACCGCCTCTGCCGGATCGAATCCGTAGAGGCGGTCATTCGTGGAAAGAATAAGATTAAGCCCAGGCGCCGGACTTCAGCAGCTCCACCTTGTCGGTGCGCTCCCAAGGTACGTCGATGTCCGTACGGCCGAAGTGCCCATAGGCAGCCGTTTGCTTGTAGATCGGACGACGCAGGTCGAGCATCTTGATGATGCCGGCCGGGCGCAGGTCGAAGTGCTGGCGGATCAGCTCGACGAGCTTCTCTTCGGCGATCTTGCCCGTGCCGTAAGTATCGACGTTAATCGACACCGGGTTCGCTACGCCGATCGCGTAAGCGAGCTGGATCTCGCACTTGTCGGCCAGGCCGGCCGCGACGATGTTCTTCGCCACGTAGCGAGCAGCGTAAGCAGCCGAGCGGTCGACCTTCGTCGGGTCCTTGCCGGAAAATGCGCCGCCGCCGTGGCGAGCGTAGCCGCCGTACGTGTCGACGATGATCTTGCGGCCGGTGAGGCCGGCATCGCCTTGCGGTCCGCCGATGACGAAGCGGCCCGTTGGGTTGATGTAGAACTTGGTCTCGCCGTCGAGCCACTCTTCAGGCACGACAGGCAGGATGACATGCTTCTTGATGTCCGCTTGGATCTGATCCAGCGTGATCTCTTCGGCATGCTGGGTGGAAATAACGATCGTGTCCACGCGGACGGGCTTGCCGTCGACGTACTCGATCGTCACTTGCGTCTTGCCGTCCGGGCGAAGATAAGCGAGCGTCTCGTTCTTGCGCACTTCGGACAGGCGGCGCGACAGACGGTGCGCCAGCGCGATCGGCAGCGGCATGAGCTCAGGCGTCTCGTTGGTCGCGAAGCCGAACATCAAGCCTTGGTCGCCTGCGCCGATGTCGGCGTTCTCGACGAGCACGTCCTTGCCGTCGCGGCTCTCGATCGCTGCGTTAACGCCCTGCGCGATGTCGGCCGACTGCTCGTTGAGCGACGTCAGCACGGCACAGGTCGTGGAGTCAAAACCGTATTTAGCGCGGGTATAGCCGATCTCGCGAATCGTCTTGCGGGCGATCGACGAGATGTCGATGAAGTCCGCGGAGCTGGAGATCTCGCCGATAACAAGTACGAGTCCTGTAGCGACGGACACTTCGCAAGCGACGCGCGCGTATGGATCAGCCGCCAGAAATGCATCAAGCACCGCGTCTGAAATTTGATCGCAAATTTTGTCCGGATGGCCTTCCGTGACCGATTCGGACGTGAAGAGATGCCGGCCCTTAATCGTCGACAATATCTTCAACCTCCCCTACACAAAAAATGAACCTTTTCCGGTAGGAAAAGGTTGTTAGACAGACCTTCTGATTAATGATACCGGAATTGTCGAGGGGTGTCAATGCGCGGAAAACACGATCGGGCTTTTTGTCAACTGGTTATTAACCAGCTGTCAAATCAACGTTTGCTGCGCCTGTTGAATGAGCCTTTTCGTCACGCCGCCCCCGACCGCGCCCGCTTCGCGCGAAGTAAGGTTGCCCAGATACTGCGCTCCGCCACCGCCTGCAGAGAACGCACCCAGCTCGCCGGCGAATTCCGTATCGCCTGCGCCCGCCGCACCGCCGTATTGACCGAAGTCTACGCCAAGCTCCGAAGCGATCTCGTACTTCATTGCATCCAACGCCTTCGCGCTCTCCGGCACCAGCTTGCGATTGCGCCTGTTAGCCATTACGTCATGCACCTCCATTGAATTTGACAGGTCTAGTATGACCCGGTCCGCTTCGCCGGAGGCGTATGAGTTAATGGGTGTGGGGGAAAATAAAGGACAACATACAGCAAGGGGCATCGTTTAGTTTTCTAATTCAGCCAGGAATGCCCGAAGCGCTTCTCTCCAAGACCGCATGTCTGAAAAACCATTTTGGCGAATGGCCGAATGATCCAAGACAGAGAAAGCAGGACGCGGGGCAGGACGCGGGAATTCAGCAGTCGTACAGGGCGAGAGTACTGTTCGAATCCCCCCGCTCCTCGAAAATCGCTTGCGCAAACTCGAACCAACTGCAAGTTCCCGTATTTGACGCATGGTAAATCCCATAAGCTTCTGTCTCAATTAAATTCAGCAAAAACAAAGCGAGGTCCCTCGTATACGTAGGCGCTCCAACTTGATCGCTGACAACCTTAAGCGAATCACGATCCTGCGCGAGCTTCAGCATGGTTTTGACAAAATTATTGCCGTACTTGCCGTAAACCCAAGAGGTTCGAACAATAAAGTAAGACGAACATAGCGACTGAAGCAATAGTTCCCCGGCTCGTTTGGATTTTCCGTAGACCGATTGTGGATCCGTATTGTCATATTCATTGTAGGGCCGGCTGCTTTGACCATCAAAAACGTAATCGGTACTGATATAACATAGCTTCACGTTAGCCTCGCGAGCAGCCATCGCCAAATTTCGTGTACCTGCCGCGTTTACTTTGTAAGCTTCATCCGGTTTAGATTCGGCTAGATCGACCGCCGTATACGCCCCAGCATGGATAATGGCAAATGGAGCGATTTCAGATACTGCCCGTCTGCACAACTTAATATCAGTGACATCAAGCGTCGAGCGTCCTAGACCAATGATCTCGTATCGACCATCTTCAATATTGACCAATTCCTGTCCAAGTTGGCCTTCCGCTCCAGTAACAATTATTCTTCTTGTTCGAACTTCGGCCACCACTTACAGATCCCCTAAACGATTGCCGTATTGTGAGGCATAGTATGCCTGGTACGCACCTGAAAGGACTTGATTCATCCATTCTTGATTGCTAAGGTACCATCGAATTGTCTCACGAATGCCCGACTCGTAATTAAAATTTGGACTCCACCCGAGTTCATTACGAATTTTGGTTGCATCAATGGCATAACGGCGGTCGTGTCCCGGCCGATCTTGGACATATTGAATCAGAGATTCGGGCTTACCTAGCTCATGGAGAATTGTTTTTACTATTTGAATATTGGTTCGTTCATTGTTGCCGCCTATATTATACACTTCTCCACTGATGCCTTTTCGCAAAACTAAATCAATGGCGTTGCAATGATCTTCGACGTATAGCCAATCCCTAACATTTAGACCATCTCCATATACCGGCAGCGGCTTGTCATTCAACGCATTTTGTATCATTAGCGGTATTAACTTTTCGGGAAATTGATAAGGTCCATAATTGTTTGAGCAACGTGTGATATTAACGTCTAGGCCATAGGTTTCATGGTAAGCTCGGACCATGAAGTCCGATCCTGCCTTACTAGCGGAGTATGGGCTGTTAGGCGCCAGAGGCGTCCGCTCCGTGAATAAGCCATTATCTCCAAGTGTGCCGTACACTTCATCTGTAGAAACATGCACGAATTTCCCGACCCCGTAGGCTTTTGCTAGATCGAGTAGCGTTTGAGTTCCAAGTATATTGGTTTTAACAAATAGGTCCGGCGACATTATACTCCGATCAACGTGGGACTCGGCAGCAAAGTGAATGACCGCATCGATATCTCTCGCAACGAACAACGGTTCTAAGGTTGCTCTATCGGTAATATCCGCATGAACAAAACAGTAATTAGATCTGGACTCATAAAAAAGTCAAGTTACCGAGATTCCCCGCATAAGTAAGCGAATCAATGTTTATAATTTCATCATTAATGTATTTCCCCAAAATATAATGTATAAAATTGGAGCCAATAAACCCGGCTCCACCTGTCACGATTATTTTCAAAGTCATTCCACCCCTTCATAAATATAATTCACTTCAGCCATAGTCAGCAAGGGATGACTTTCATCTTTTGAGGAGAGAATGGGGTTGCTTGTCGGCCATTGAATACCAATAGCCGGATCGTTCCATGCAATACCTCGATCATGCTTGTTCGAGTAGAACTCATCTACTTTATAAAGCACTTCAGTATTCGGTTCAATGGTACAGAAACCATGCGCAAACCCTCTAGGCACTAACAATTGTCTTTTATTCTTGGCCGACAACTCATACATTTCCCATTCTCCAAATGTCGGCGAATTCAAGCGGATGTCGACGACAACATCAATTACGGCCCCCCGCAATTACTCTAACAAGCTTAGTTTGAGTTTTTGGCTCTAATTGATAATGGAGGCCTCTAAGAACGCCGCAATCTGTGGACTTAGAATGATTATCCTGCACGAATACAATGTCTATTCCAAGATTTTTTTAAGGACATTTGATTGTAACACTCCATAAAAAAAACCTCTGCTGTCTTCAATTATCTCAGGAGTTATGATTTTGACGCCCGGGATCATGCCATCTCGTACATCCATTGAATCACCTAAGCCTGAATATTTGTCGAGCCGTTGTTCGACATACCTTATTTATATTCCGACTCATTTTATTCATTCACAGGCTTCTGCGGGTTTATTGGTTTGTAAAACAAAAAACGGACTTCGCGCTGACACGGCGAGTCCGAATTTGTGAATGTCATAGGCTTGCTTGATTAGGGAGCACCGGCATAATTAAATCGCTCTTCAATAACACCCAGTATGTCGTAAATGTTATCTATCTTCCCTCCCATGATATTAGTAAAGTTATGAATTCCATAATTGTCTCTGCTAAGTATAGGGCGCCCATCGTCCCTTTCGTTTTGCAAAAGGATCGTCTTAACCTCAAAAATTGAATGTACATATTCCGCTCCCTTTATTAAAGGAAGAAATCGTTCAACATCCCTGAGCATATAGATATAATTCGATTTTTGCTCCATTTCTTTCAAGTAGTTATGACCGTCCATAAATTGCTCCAAGTCCACCCAGCTAAAGTGCGGAGTATAACGAACGTGACTCAATGAATGAAGATTTTTTGAGGGATAGGGCATGGTCGAAAAAAACGGACCGTCCATAACTGTGATCCCGACTCGCTTTAATCGTTCGGGCATATTAATTAGCGCCATCTCCGTCACTTCGTGCTTAAATGGAATTAATGGCATATTAGATTTAGACATCAATTTATTGATTTGAGAATACGTACAATTATATACGCGATCTGCGGTAATGCTCTCCTTTTCATTTATCTGAAGTTTAATCCGGTTAACGTCATACTGTTCAACCTTTAAGACCTCAGTTCCCATTCGTAGTTCAACCCCGGCAATTTGAAGCTGTTCGGTCATCAATTGTTTTAAAATTACAGCGTTGAAAGCAACTTCTTTAACTTCAAAAACTTCTTCAATTAGATTTTGATTAAATAGTTCACGATAATAAGAAGAAGCCGGCTTAATGGGAGCGCCAATTTCCTTAAACATTTTAAGAAATTGATACGCATTTACCTTAGAACCATATCTGGCAATTGCATAAATTTTGTCGAATTCATCTTCGATGCAAGCATTGTAATCGTGAATAAATCGGGGAAAATTAACATAGGAACGATAAGCGGTGACCAAGTTTCTGGGATAATGATAGCCATTATGCACACGAGCTTGGTTGACGAGAGACGCTCTGGACATTAAATCAGATTCTTTCTCTATAAGCAGCACGCTTTTAAAGTATTCTTTTAATTTAATTGCAATACTGCATCCGTAAAAGCCGCCTCCGATGACAACTGCCTGATAGTCAGGCATCCAGAGCTCCCCTCTCCCCTTTAACAACTTTTTTCTTGGGATTGTAGGCACCGGTAAATAAGTTCACTAATGTTTTTAGAAGAATCAGATTGCCTCTGAAGTGGCTTATTTTGGTCGGAACTATTCCATCACTGGGATAAACGCGCTTAACAGGGATTTCCTTTGTTTTATATCCTAATCGAGGTGCTTTAACAGAAAGATACGCCAATAATTCATATAGATTAAAAATATCCCTAAATGGCTGCACTTGAAGATCTAATAAATAGCCTCTGCTGTAAGCCCTGAAGCCGTTAGTCGTGTCTGTGTACCGAAAGCGAGCAGCTATACTAATGATGGGGGCATGGACTAATCTTATAGCCAAATCTCTAACAACAGGTGTATTAATAGCCAGTCCGCCTTTCACATATCGTGAACCCTGTATCATGTCATAGCCGCCATCCAATTCCGCTATAAACCGCGGAATAGCGTCAACGCCGTCTTTATTGTTGCCGTCTACAGTGATAATTCCTTCATATCCTTGCCTGAGCGCGTAGGCGTACCCGATCCGCAACTGAGCTCCGAGCTTTCCCTGATCTTTTTTCGTCAATAGCGTTCTTACGTGCACAGACCTCAAAAAATCCAAATCGAGGGAGTTATCTGTACTTCCTCCATCCGTAATAATAATATCTACCATTTCCGCATAAGGAGCCATCGCTGTCAGTTGCTTACGGATTCTTTCTCCCTCATTAATGACAGGAATAAGTACACAGTATCGTTTTTTTTTTGAGAGCCAGCTCCGCCGCTTCAAATTTGGGAATCTGCCAATATTGATCTTGCAGGGCAGCCATTTTCCTCATCCTCATCCCTATCTTTATGATGTATAAATATCAGAAACGTATTGAAGAGCCTGCTCGACACTATCGATATTCGAGTCCGCAAGTCCATCTCTCATTTCTATTGATGCAAACCTTGAATAACGAAGACTGCGCAAACTGTTTGCAATTCGCGGATGATCGACAAACTGGCCCGAGACGCGCAGTAAATTAGGCTCGCTAATATGAAAATGCGCCAGGTATGGAAAGGCTTCATCGAGCGATCGTTCAATATCCTCTCGGTTCAATGTCATAGCCGCTGCATCTAAATGAAGGGCTATGCCAGGATGATTAACAGTTTTCACTAAATGAATGCCCTCTTGCGTAGTACAAATAAAATCACAACCGTAATCTGCCGGATTAGGCTCTATACATAATTGAGCCCCATAACGAAAAGCCACTTCACCTAGTTCCTCTAGTAGAGGGACAATTATGGAGTAAGCTTCTTTTAGGGATAGGCTTCCAACTTGACGATTGCGTGGAGAACCGAATACAAAGGATTGAGCCCCAAGTAGACCTCCCAATTGAATGATTGAAGCCAGATACTCTTGCGTATTCATTGTCTGTGCGGGATCGAATAATTTAAGTCTTTCTTGCCCAAACAACAAAGATTGCAGAGCTATGATTGGAATATTGGAATCCGACCACCACTTTCGGTACTCTTCAATGGAAATTAAATCCACTCCGACTGGCGTGTTCCAAATCTTTGTAGGCGCAATTTCAACTCCCGCAAAACCATATTTTTTTCATCAGCGTAGATACTTGCTGATCCTCCTCGGTCGACCATGCCAAATTCGAGATAGATAATTTCAATCCGAATCACCTCCGATCTTATTTCTAATAACGAAACGACGAATCTGCTTCAAAACTTCTTGCTTTTCCAAAAAATAGTCTTTATTTTGTCCATTATTAAATAGCGGAGCATATCTCGATTTCATATCGTAACTCACCGTATTTTGGAACAAAGGGTTTGAAAAAGTCATATCAAAGGCATAACGCGCAATCTCTTCAACGCTAATGGGTTCCGTAGCAAAATTAACAATCGGCAGGTTGTTGTCCACTACAATCTGTATATCATCTATCAATCTACTTAGGTCGTAGAATTGAAATACATTACGCGAATCAATCTGATCAATTGCATTATGATGAAGTAAATCATAGATAATATTTTTTTTAAGACCTTCACCGAAAAGACCTGGCAGTCTGATAATATGAGTGTTGCTGAATTTCGAAGTGACGAATTGTTCTAAGCGATAACGATGTTTGCCGTAAGGCGCAAGCGAATCTTCCATAATTACATCAGTTTCCGTAATATTATGAGGATTAGCATATACATCGACAGTAGAGACAAGTATAAATTTTTGGCAACTCATTTTCTTCAAGTGATTTACCAGATTTTCAATACTACGCCAATCTTCTTCAGGCTCTCTGTTCGCCTTCCACTTAACTGCGGAAACACCTGCACAAATCACCGTATCAAACTCTTTTTCTTCAATTTCCTCAATATTGGTTGAGCGGTAAAATTGATCGAATTTGCGCTGTCTCATCAAATTACTACCGACAAAACCAGAATATCCGATTAACGCATCCATTTTATTTCCCTTCTTTCAAAAGTGATTATTAAACAATATTTTTCTTATTGATACTTCGATATATGATCGAACTGCTAGACTCATCACTAACATAATAAAGCGGCCCCCTCTTCGTTTCTTTAAGAATAGAAGAAAGGAAAATACAAACAATCGATAAAATCAAGAACATCAGGCCAAACATGGTGGAGCTAAATAGCGAAGTCGTTGTCCATCCTTCGGCGACATTCCTTTTTGAAAAGGACAATTACTATAACATATAGAACATAAACTAAATTAATAAAACTAGCCAAAAAAACCAACGAGAGCTACGCTTCGCAGCAATTTATCGGAATTAGTGATTATCATTTCTGCAGCAAATCCGAGAGAATTAAAAAAAAGAACGGTTTTTTCGTTTTTTTTGTCTTTGAATGCAATCATATTTAATAGTTGTTTGCTTGTGACCAACCTCAAGCTTTAGATATTTTAAATATCTACTTCTGTTTCGAATTTGAATAATCGAATTGACCACTTTACGGCTTAGCAGCAGAAAATCGGATTCATTCGGATTAATCCGGTACCCGGTCAACATCTGACTGGCTTTATAAAAAGCTTTGGATGTTATTCTCTCCATGATGCCTTCCGATTTCCGATGTCTTCTTTCCCCAATCACCAAGTCATTTCCCTTATCGGCCTCTTTCAACATCAGCGGAATTAGAGAAGGAGGATCATTGTTAATGTCCATTAGAATCACATAGTCCCCAATGCTCATATCCAGGGCAGCTGTCCTAGCCTGCTCGTCATCATAGTGCCTTGACAATGCAATTAAGCGAATATTTGATACGCTGTTTTGAATTACTTTTATTTGTTGAACCGTCAAGTCCGTAGAGCCGTTATCGATCAAAATAATTTCATAGTTTTCATAATTTTCGATCAAGACGCGCTGAACATCCTCTATAAAGGTTTCGACTATGTCAAATTGATTATAAACAATTGAAACGACTGACACTATCGTAGACTTATCCAAACAGCTCACTCCTTTTACCGACAAGCAAACCTTTATTTGACTTCGTTAAGTATCTATTATATATGACACTTCCAGCTAAGAATAGCATTAAAGGTGCGCAGAGGTATATCGAATAAGCATATCGAGCATCTTGAGCCGGCAGCGTGGCAAATAGGCTAAATATATCTGCCAATAAGGGCATAATAATGAAAACATACTTTCTATTAACAAAAAAAATAAATTACAAGAGTTGAAAATAGTGTTATATATAAAAAAACCAGCAGGTCTCCACAAAAACGAACTCCATGAACCTCCATTTTGCGATTTTACAATAAAAGAACTTATATTGCTTTTAATCTCGGAACCAATAATAGGTTTAGCCTTTAAACCTAATTCATTTTGGTCAATGCCGCTATGCGTTGCATACAAATAACCATCTGTAGGTTGCTTCACTTGCCACAATAACGAGGTTAGAGCTGCCCAGTCCTTTATCACGGTAACCGGATGCCTGACTGCTTCTTTGATCCAGATGTTAATAATGTCAGAACGGCTTCCCCCCCAGAATAGCCCTATTCATGTTGGGATTGTAGAATAAAGAATCTGTAGAATACGGAGTGTAGCTTGTTTTCCATTGATCTATAGGCATACTTTTATTCAGGACATCAATATCTTTTTTGTTCCAATATGACACCGGAGTGAACGATAGAAGATATATTATGAATTGGTATGGCCAAAGGAAGCCATTTCGGTGAAGGGGTAACTGGAAAACACAAATGAATAAGAACGTTTGCCATAACTGTTAACGCCAAGCCGAATGAAATTGCCTTAAAGCTATTTTTTCGATAAGCTTTAAAAGCAAATACTATAATAAGAGAAAAAATGACTGCGGGGGGCGAGACCGTTATGACGCAAAGAAAGCATTAAAAAAGATTAAGCTTCCTGCAATGAGCCATCCTTTTTTTTCTTCTAATACTTTCCCATTGGTATAATAAAAGTTCAATAACCAGACCGTCAAAGCCAAAATGGCATCTCCGTATAACACATCTTTCCACAGAGTAACGGAAAAGATTCCATTTATCGGTAGGAAAGTGCTAATTAGTATGAATGTAAGCACAAATACTTTGTGAACTTTTAATTCTAATAGTCGAACTGAGATATATCCTATTAAAATACTTAAAATAACTATTTGTATAAAAACGATAACGAACGGGCTATCGTATAGACGAGTAGCCAAATAAATGAAAAAAGTATGAATAATTGGCTGATGATCTGCATATTGATGCGTATGGGCCTGCTGCCACTGAAAGAGGGAATCGGCACTCATAAGTCCTGGATAAAAAGCTAGAGCGAACAACATCCAAAAAAAGAAAAGGAATAAAGGACGTAGCCCACACCTGAGAACGAACAGGACGCGAATATACCAGCCAACAAGCAACAAATATAAATGCGCATATAAACAATGCACACCATTGCGCAACATTTGTTATTGTGCCCCCCCCCTTTGATGGGAAGCGAAATAATGTATTCTGAATCTTGCTCACTATACAAATCTATTTCTTCATTAAATTCATTAATGCTTACTTTTACTAGGCCAGACCAGGGGTGCTTTAAAAATTTAAGTTCTATCTTATTTTTAACCTTTCCTGTCCATATCAAGTCGTTAGCGGTGGCAGCAAACGCCCGGTCATAAATCATTCTCCAACCAGGCTTATTTTCAATAACTGTTCCAAGTGATTGGTTTTCACCGTCCAACTGCCATTCGGTTAGCCATACCTCATTTCCCTTAGATGTATTGGAATGTTTTCCTTGTACGCTAATCCTCACGGTGGTTTGTTCAGGTACATGTTGATTTCCAGGGAGTAATGCCATCATATAGGATGCTATTCCGGATCCAATTACAATACTTATGATAACCACGTTCTTGCTCGCCGTTTTTTTTTTTGAATACAACAACCAGTAGAAATAACGAAATTAAAGAAAGAATAATTCCGAAAATCCAACTATAAGTAAAACTAATGGCGACGAGCAGTAAGATCAGAAAAGTGATTATAAAGGAAAACATTATGGTACTCCTTTTTAATTTAGAATGGCTTTGAATACCGGTCGTTCATTTTCTAAGAACACAATTTCACTTCCGTCAACTTTTGACAGCTTATCCCCGTTATATTCATATAAAAAAATGTTTTTTTTATTTTTTTTCAGTTCATCCAAAGTTAAAAAATAAGATGCAAGCGGGGAATATATCGTATCTCCTTGTAATGAATAAGATTGTACGAGTTGAGTGTTTCCTCCGTATATTGAATTAATTTGAATCATGGACCACTTATCTCGAAAAGCATACGTACCAAGCCAGTTCTTGGGCAACTTGTACGCCGGCTCCTTTACATCTAAAAGTATGAGCGAATCTGCAGGCAAGTTCTTTCTCTGCTCTATAAAACGGCTGACATATTTATTCATATTAGGTATCGGAAGAAGAGTATCTCTAATATAGCCTATCGTAGATCCTAACATTGAAACGAATAATAATACCACTATGGCATTAAATATATATTTACGTTCAGATAAAAAATCCAACAAGCGATTAAAGAACCAAAAAACACAAAATATAAGTATCATACTGCTGACATAAAAAAAAACGGTCTGAAAGATAACCATTCAGTAAAGAAAATGGGGATAATAAAAAAAAAGATAAAAAGCACACTAATGCCAATTGCTCTCCACTTTACCGCCTTCTTTTCATTCAAAAACTTTATATTAGCAATTAGTATTAATCCAAGTACGACAAATACACTGATCGGAAGACATTGGATCAATCTTTCAATCAATATAGGGTAGGTTTTAAGTATCGTTGAGTAATGGCGTTCATATATACTTATGGCGGAGGAGCCATTAAAAAAAACTCTTAATAGAATTCGATAAATCACATAGGGAATGAGCCAGCCCACAAAAAAAAGGAAGTCCCGACTTAAACCAGGCGTAGGCTTTATTTTTATAGGATGAGGATCCAAAATAATAGTTTACATATAAGTAAAGAGGAAGCATGAGCAATCCTTGTTCGTTACAGAGAATTGACAAAGAGGCTAATGTACAATATAAATAATACCAACTTCTTCTCGCCGTCAATTTATATTGAATGATTGATAAGGCAGCATAGACACCAAACAATAAAGTGAAAATTGGATAGCTTTGCAAAATCCACATTGTACTTTGATTCGTTAGCGGGTTAATAAACAAATAAACAGCCATCAGACCAATACTTATGAAATGGGCGTGTGACCACATTTTTCTTGCAAGTAAGATAAAGCCCGTACACACCAATAGATGCATTAATCCAATAATAACATGAGGAATCTCGAATGTATCATTATGAAAAAATAGGTTTAAAAGAATTACAAAGAAGAATGGCCCTCTAGCATAGGAAGGATTATCGAGTTGGTTTAATCGCTCTTTAAAGTTACCGCCATTTATTCCCAAATCAAAATCATCACTGATTAAAGGAAAATTAGCAATCTGGATGAGAAAAAAGATGGAAAGGGACACTGCACATAATACGAAACAAATTATCAATCTGCGACTTAACCGGTCTGACATTGTACAACTCCTTGTGGCTTCTCTGGACCACATAGATTATAGAATCCGAACCTCGGCAGGCAGTAACACTTTGCTCCACACCCGGACAACCGGATCTATTTTAACCTGAAGAAATGCTGCCCGTTCTATCCAATCGTAATAGTAGTCATTCCATTGCGTTCTATTGGCGTTCATGGCTCCTAATGCAACAGTGATTGCGTAAGAACCAGGCTTTAAAATAAAACTGTTCCATTTAAACCTAATGATTATTTTAGAACCAGCCTCGCCGATAGGTAGAATGCATTTATGGTTCCATGAATCGTCTCCTAAAATATCTAACCCCTTGTCATCTCTAAATAGAACGCCAACATTGATCTCGGATGTAACCGGTTGATTATACCTGACAAACAGATCTGCATACAGCGCCCTTCCGAATGGCACTTGATCAATCTCTAACATTTGCTCGTTTAAAAAACGTAAGCGTGCAATAATCGCTTCTCCACTGCCATGACGTTCCCCATGCTCAAATGAGTCATTTCCTGTCGCCCATATGGAATCTTCGACTAAATGCGTATCTAATTGCATCTCTTCGACTTTTCGATTAGTTAGTTGTTCCTCGTGAATCATTGCGAAGTACTGATTGGCAATATCTTCAGGCTTGCCTCGATTCAGTAGTCGGCCTCGATGCAATAGTATCGCTTCGTCACAAAGGCTTTTAACAGAATCGATGTCATGACTAACAAATAGAATCGTACAGCCATTTCTTTGTAGCTGCTTCAACTTTGCCATGCACTTATGTTGAAAAGCAACATCGCCAACGCTAAGCGCCTCATCAATAATAAGTACCTGCGGATCCACATGAATAGCTACCGAAAAAGCTAATCTTACAAACATGCCTGATGAGTAGGTTTTCACCGGATAGTTAATAAACTCGCCAATACTCGCAAAAGCGAGGATATCGTTATATTTCTCTTTAATTTCTTGTTTGCTGAGACCAAGAATACTGCCATAAAGATAAACGTTCTCCTCGCCAGTGAATTCCATATTAAAACCTGCACCAAGCTCTAGAAGGGCGACGACGCGTCCTTTAACCGAAACACTTCCTGAGGTAGGATGCAAAGTACCCGCGATTATTTGCAGTATAGTTGATTTCCCCGCCCCATTTCGTCCGATGATTCCAAATGTTTGACCTTCCAGAACTTCAAAGGAGACATCGCTAATGGATTGAATCTCCTTATATCGCTTTTTTTTTTGTAAACAGCTCGATAAACCTATCCCCCGGTCTTTCATATAACCGATAGCTTTTCGAGACATTTTGAAGAGATATTACGGTGTTAGATGACATCGGCAAAATTCTCCTTGCTGATTTTAAATATGTAGGAACCTATTAAAAAAATAACGATACTCACCCCTAAGACTTCGAACCAGGGTAATAGCTTCAGATCCTGTGTTCCCATCGTGGTGGCCCGGAAAGTTTCTATGATGGTCGTCAGCGGATTTAAGTACATATAAGGCCTAAATGCCTCCGGCACTGCAGTCACTGGGTAAAAGACTGGCGAAATGTAAAACAGTATATTCATTACTATGCTGATGATTTGACCGACATCACGAAAGAAGACACTTAGGGATGATATAAGAAGCGATATTCCCGCTGAGAGTATAATGACAGGAATTATAGAAATGGGCGCTAGTATCCAACTCCACGTAATTGAATAACCAAAACATAAGAGAGCGACTAAATAGATGACAATACTAAATAATTGTAAAATAAACGAACTGATAATGGATGATATCGGAAGTATTTCCAAAGGAAAAACGACTCTCTTAATGAAATTTGGATTAGATTGTAAAATTGACGTGCTACGGTAAACCGGATCGGAGAAGATTTGAAAAACGATCAAACCTGCAAACATTGTAATGGCAAATTGAAACTGATTCATGTCAGAACCAGTTCCCCATTTCACCTTAAAAACCTGAGTAAATACAAAACTATAGACAACCAACATTAGTAAGGGCTGTATTAATGCCCATGTCAAACCGAAATATGATCCTTTATATCTCTGCGCTACATCTCGATTGGAAAATTGCCATAATAATTGTCTATGGCGAATTAAATCTTTCAATGTACTAAGCATTTCGAGAACCAACCACTTTTTTCATTTTATCTTTCACCTTCCGCAAGAAGACGATTGCCTTCCAAGCCTTAGAATGCATAACTTGCTGGAGCTGACTTTGATTAAAATAATTCGACATATGCTCTTGAAAAAACAATTTGTCTTTTTCAACAAGAACATAGTTTAAAGAGCGAATATACGTTTCCTTGTGATGCTCAATCATTTTATTGATAAGATAGGGTCGATTTTGCTGCGAATTTGAAAGCATCGAAGCTTCATGTTTCCTATAATAAAATAAAGGTTCTGGAATACACTTTCCACGCCACCCATGCTCTACGAGATATATCCAAAAGTCCCAATCTTCAAAACCATAAATCATGTCAGTACGATAGCCGCCCACTTGGTCAAATGCTTCATGTCTAAACAGGGAGGTTGCTACGCACAAATTAGAAACCAGTAAAAGATTCGGGTCAAACTCAGGTGTTTTCCAAACGCCATTCGCCGCTCCGATAAATTCTACATGGCAATATACAAATCCTACTCCCTTATCCTTTTTCATTGCCTCAACGGCTTTTTTTAATATAATCAGGGTGAATAAGATCATCAGCATCTAAAGGAAGTATGAATTCACCCTTTGCATGATGAACGCCCGTATTTCTTGCCTGCGACAAACCGCCGTTATTTTGATGAATAACTTTAAATCCTTTCTCTTCGATTTCCTTCAGAGTAGCTATGGTTTTTTCATCAGTTGATCCGTCATTAACGATCAATATCTCGATCGATGGATATGTACTCGCATGAATGCTATCCAAGGTTTGTTGGAGCCATGATCCATGATTGAAGCATGGTATAACCACCGATACAAGGCCCGTTATGTATTTACCGGAAGCTCGAGAATCAGCATCCGGATTCAAGGATCTGAAATATTTCATTTGTTGCTCATAGATTACATCGGGCGAAAATGCTTTTTCTACTCGTTCACGCGCCATTAATCCCATATTCTCTCTTATTGACGAGTCCAGATTGTGTAGCTCTGACCATTTATTTGCTAGATCCACATAATTGGAGGCTTCGTGGATAAGACCCATCTGCTTGTTAACAATCATTTCAGCCATGCCACTATTTTTAGATACGATTACAGGACAGCCAGTAGCCATAGCCTCGAGACAGACATTTGGAAAGTTCTCAAAAAAGAGATGGGAAAATGGCGGCCTTTGCGCTTGCGTATTCCTTAATGACCTCCTGCCTTGGAATACGATCAATAAATATTATATTATCTTGTAGATTTTTCGGAATTAAACTGTTGAGATATGCTCTCATCGATTGACCTTTAGGTCCTGTATCCGTATCTCCTCCAATCAGCTTTAATCGAATAGATGAATCATCCTCCATCACCTTTATAGCAGCACGTATAAGATCTTCTACGCCCTTTCGCTTCTCAAGACGCCCGACATACAAGTAATGATTCGATTCCGAACGTTTGTTAGACAATGGAATTTGATCAATGTCAATAGGATGCGGAAGGATCGTAACGGGATTTGCTAAGCTTAAATATGTTTCAGTCATCTTCCCTAATATTTTTGTCGGCGATACAATTTGATCTGCCAGCAGCATAGGCAAATTTTCAAAATTAACCAACTGTTCCATCCCGGGATTATGAACACTAACATTATTATATTCATTCAATGTAAACAACGCCGTATGCAGTCTAACAATAAAGACGGTTTCCTTAAACTGATTATTTAGCCTTTTTGCTAATAAAGCGTGATAGCCTTCTCCTCTATAATCACAAAATTCATAAATGTTAATTTGATAAGCGACGTGAAGCTCTTCAATTTTACGTAAAACTTTTTCGCTGTATAATGTCCAATAAAGCAAAGTTGAAAGCTCCGAAGACGAGGCATCATTAATCTGTGCCATCTGGGAACCTTCCATGGCAATCCGATGAATGTGGACTCCATCTATGACCTCTTGTTCAGGCAATGTGTTTGCCTTATACGTGATAATGTGAACCTCTTCTCCTTTTTGGCTGAGAAGTTTCGCCATATTTCCTACATAAGTGCCGATTCCTCCTCCGAATTGCGGGGGATATTCATATGAAACATAGCAGATTTTCATGTTGCCCTCCTATTCAAAATTCGCCATTACTTTTCGTGAACTTTTTGTTCTAGTTTTCTAATATATAAATCGTGTTCATTCCAGGCATCCGCCAATTTAGTTAACTCGCTACGTTGTTCCATGATTTGATTTTCTAGTTTGCTGATATATTCTACGTGTGTCTGCCACGCTTCTGCGAGCTTTATATTTTCCTGCGTCATTTTTTCTAACTGTTGGTACAACTCTTGATTCAAGTGCTCAGTTTGCACTATATATTTCTTTTGATTGTCCCATCCATTAGCAAGACTTTGATTTTCAGCATACAAGTCGCTAATGGTCTTTTGAACCTCTTTGATATAGTCACTATAACCAGTAAAAAAAACTAACAGTAGGTTTTATCCCTGTAAGGTCAACACTATCCTTTGCACAAACAAGCAGCCAAGTATCTGCATCATCTAATACTTTGGCCTGAATTGGATGACTATTCGCAGCCATTGGTGGCTGATAGACATCAGCTGTTTGGATATCTTCGCTTGAGTAAATACTTGTACCAAGCGTATTGTTTTGAACGAACATTTTTGTTCGCTTAAAGAATTGTGCTACCAACTCCATAAATTCTTTTGATTGATACCTCTTCACATGAAATGGATTGTCCGGTTCAAAGATATAATCATTGGGGCAAGAAATCAGAAGAAGCCCATTCGCTGAAAGAACTCTATGAATCTCACTAAGTAATCTATCTGTTTCTGTAACATGTTCAATTGTCTCGAAGCAAATAAATACATCTACAGATCGGTCGGAAATCCAATCAAGGTTACGAATATCGCCTACTCGATAAGAGAGATTGTCTCTAACATAATGCTGCTTGCAATACGATATTGCTTCCTCGGCAATATCGATACCTGATACACTAGCCGCTCCTGACGATGCGAGATAAAAACTCCCGTACCCATTCCCACTAGAACAATCGACCACTTTCATATTTTGGGTAAACTGGGAGGCGAACATGTACCTTCCCAAATGCTCTGGATACATTAGATCATTGTAATGAGTATGCGGGTCGATCCGTTCAATGCTTCCCATTTTTTCCACCCCTAATATAAATTTGTTCATAGTTAAAACACATCTGACCTATGCTATACTCAATCTCTACCTTTAGCCTTGCATTATATTTTAATTCCTCGATCACAGCATCGTCACTTAGAGCTTTCATAATTTGCTCTGCCCATTGAGCAGCTCCCTCTTCGTTATCGAGTAGAATTCCATTTATGTTTTTATCTATTAAATCCGTCCATCCCGGAACATTGGATGCAATGACGAGAGTACCTTCAGCCATCGACTCCAAACCTGTCATAGGCAGTCCCTCCATTTTAGACGGAGCAACAAGTACATGAACAGATTCGCGCAAGTAACCACGAATATTCGACATAGCAGGCTTATAAACTATTTTGTTCTGCAGTCCTTTTTTCTTTAACTGCTTCTTAAGTTTATTTTCCAGGGGGCCCGAGCCTATGATTACAATGGGGTACCTAATTTTAGCTTTGACAAGGAAATCAGCGATCTGCACAAAAAAAACAGGTCGCTTCTGATCAACCAAACGTCCGATAAATGCAAGCTCCTTTTTGGACTCTGGCCATGACTTGTCAAAAAGTTCAATACCATTAGCAATGACAGAAACCCGACTTTCCTTTTCCTCATATATATTAATTAGTCGTTGTTTTTGGTAATTTGTAAGAACCACTCTATGATCCAAAATTTTTCCGAAGTCTCGGCTCACACGAAAGTAGTCCCATGGTTTATAGGGCTCCTCCATATGGAGGGTATCTATTATTTTTAAATACGGAAATCTTTCCTTTAAGTAGGCTGCCGATCGATATCCCAGCCGTGAGTTACTTATATGAATAATACGGACTTGGTTATTTTCAATAAAATCGCATATGAACTGAAGCATCTGTGCATCACCTCTACAGAAGAGCGGCAGATGAAAGATGCCTTCACAATGTTTTGCAAATTGTTCATCCCATGGATGTTCATGCTTAATCGTAGTCATCAAATAGCGATTGCCGACAATCTCGCGGTTTACATTCGATAGCAAATGAAGAAAGACTTGTTCTACTCCCCCAATGTCTAACCAAGGCAACAAATACAAAGTAGAGTAATCAAAAGTGACATTAGGTAGGGCTAAAAACTTAGCTCGTATTGATTGTTGCTCTAGTCTGATCGATGATAGCGAGCGTTCGTGTTTCACTTTAGAAGCGTAACTTCTTAACCTCTCAATCTTGTTCAATTTCATTTTTTTTTACTATTTTGATTACTGCCCCACGTCCTTTTTTTCATTCCATAGAATTTAAGAATACGCATTTTCCATCGAAAATTGTAAAGTTGTTGATGCTTTCTTTGAATTTGCTGAGTTAACGCTCCATGAATTAACCTCGAACCTTTGAGCATTGAGCTTTGATGTTGCCTATAATAAAAAAGTTGTTCCTCGAGCCGATAACCTTTTTTGTCCATTCTCAACGGCCCTGATCCAAAACTCCCAGTCTTCGTAACCCGAACGCATGGACTCTTCATATCCTCCAAGGGATTCCCAGAGCCGCTTCCGATAAACGGCGGAGGCCGGAATATAATTATGGTGAAGCAGTAAATCAGCATCAAACGCCTCGGTAACCCATACTCCTGATTCATATCCAAAGAGTTTAACAAGAGGATATATGAAAGCCAGTTTTTCGTCATTTTCCAGATGCCAAACTGACTTTGTGATGTAATATGGATCGATCAAATCATCTGAATCTAGAGGTAAAATATATTTACCGCGAGATACACGGATACCAGCATTCCTTGCCGCAGGCAACCCCTGATTCGCTTGCTTAATAAGAGTAATTTGAGGGAAATCTACTGACAGTTTATCCATTACACGCAGTGTAAATGGATCATCCGACCCATCATCGACTACAATAATCTCAATCGCTGGATAATGTGAATTTTTCGCCGATTCAATCGTATCTATCAAGAAGCGCCCATAATTATAGCATGGTATGATGACCGACACTAATGGAATGTGTTCTGTCATATTTGGCACCTCCGTCTAAAATACTATTATAGTACTGTCTAATTTGTGCGGAGAACTGACGAATGCTATACTTCTCCTCTACGACTTCTCGAGCTGCATGTCCAAACTGTCGACAAGTCCTTGGGGAATCGATTAATGATAAAATGGCTTGCACTGCCTCATTTCTATTTAAAGCAATGTAGCCGTTCGCACCATGGCGGATTAATTCACGATGAGCAGGAATGTCTGATACTACGATGGCACATTCGGCTGCCATTGCTTCCAGCACTGCTAAAGGCAGCCCTTCCCATAATGATAACTGTACATATACTGAGCAACGGCGATACCATGCCTCGATATCGGGTCGTTCCATCCAACCAGTGATTGTCAGCGGCAACCGCCTTTCTTTTGCTTGAGTTTCAATGTATTCTCGGTATTCGCCATCACCAACCCAAACAAAGCGCAACCCATGCTCGAGGTTACATGCTTCTTCAATCACATCCAGCCAGAGTTGCGGGTTTTTGGCTGCTGTTAGTCTTCCAACTGTTATTACGAGTTTCTCTTCTTCTCTCCGCAAAGCTTCGTAACTAAGATGGACACTATTTGAAATCCGACGAAGTCGCTTATCCGCACGCATCATCTTGCTTGTATCTGTATATTCGTTAACGGACGAAACTAGAATGTGAGTCTTATTAATTCGATCCAGCCATTTCTCAATTCCAAAATACAATTTTTGCTTTAAGTATCCAATGTCTCGTTGATAGAAGGAATACCCGTGTGGCGTATAAATAACTGGAGTTCGTATCCCTTTTGGCAGCCAACCTGCCTAACGCACCTGCTTTTGACGAGTGAAGATGAATAAGATCCCACTTCGTCTCCCGAAATTTTTTTATGCAAATATTTAAAGTTCTGAAAGTCGCTCTTCATGGAGATTTCTCGCGTCATGATAACCTCAGTTAACGTCACATGTAAACGAAAAAGCGCGCGAACATCCTTGGGCGTAACATTTCTTCGCGAAAAAACAACCTCAATGTCCCAATCCTCTGACGAAAGATGATTGCATATATCAACGACATATTGAAGCGCTCCTCCACCTGCCGCTTCGATGACATGCAGTAATTTTTTCTTCATACCTGCCTACTTTCTTGCTCGATAATTTCAATATATCGCTCTACATTCGAATCTGATGACTGCATTTCTGATAATTTTATGCGTTTTTCGATTTTAATCCTTGTCTCAGTCTCTGGCATCCGCTCCATGCAAGCTACATAATCTGCAGGCTGGTCACATATATAAAGTAAGTCCGCTATAGGCTCCAAAGAGACCAGGCGAGACGTAAGAACGGGTTTACCCGTTGCGAAACATTCAAATATTTTCGCTGGTATAATTCCGTCTGAGTAAGTCGTCTGGAGATATGGGATGATGAATGCATCGTACTGAACAATTTCTTTGGATAATTCTTCTATATTCATTGAAGGTTTGATTCGGACACTGATCGGAACTTTAACTTTGCAAGGTCCAATCATCGTTATATCATATCCACAATTCATCATTGTTTTCAATGATTCCCAGTCAATTCTATCATCTATCCCACCAAAAAAAGCATACTTTACTATATTTTTTTAATGGAGTTTTATAGTATGACTTGAAGAGATGCGTTTGTACGCCATGATGTATTTGAAATACCTTTTTTATGTCTCATACGCAGTTTCTGATACAAATAGTCCGAGTCCGTCAGAACTAAATTAGTATGTGCAAGTATTTTGCTCTCGGTAAGCTCATAGTCTTTAGGCTTCTGAGGATGCCCCTCGAAGTTCGCAACATAATCGAACACGGTGAACCCTTTAGATATCTTCGATAACAGTTGTTCTGTCGTGTAAGAAGGCATATAAAGGATTACAACGTCATAATGGTGCTGAAGCTTCCGGATAAGACGAGGCAGTAGAATATACCGATTGAGTGTTCGGAAAAGCCAACCGTCCGGAGGCAACACTTGAGGAGAGATTAACTTGATTCCATTCGGTTTTTCATTCAAATCACTTGCGGAAGCCACTTTAAGCTTATTCACCTTTTTGCGAAAAATACTGATTGCTCTATATATATCCTGCCATACAGGGTTGCGAAAAAAGTGTTCTCTACAAAATCTACTTCCCACCCTGCCTTGGCAAAGCCGCTCATAAAAGTTTGATGCCGCTGCCATATAAAATTCCAGTTAATGCTAGAGATACAAAGCAGTTTCTTACCGTACATAGTGCACCGCCTTTTTCAGATCGCAGATAGCACAATAACGCATATTTTGTTACAATATCAACAATACATGAAAAATACTCTCATTGTAAGGTGTGATTGATTTGAACATTCTGGTTACCGGAGGAGCAGGATTCATTGGTTCCCATATTGTTGACTTGCTCGTTCAGCAAGGACATCAAGTGTTTGTGGTCGATAACCTGTCTACTGGCGATCCGGGTAACTTAAATCCTAATTGTACCTTCTATGAAGCGGATATTTCGAAGCTGCCCGATCTTCAACATGTCTTCAGTCTTCATCCGATCGATGTCGTTTATCATCATGCAGCACAGATCCACGTCCAGGATTCCATCAAGTACCCTACATTTGATGCGATGACGAACATTATAGGAACAATTAATATTCTTGAATGTATGAAGACTTACAAAGCTAGTAAAATTGTGTATGCTTCCTCAGCTGCCGTTTACGGCACGCCGCATTATCTGCCGATTAATGAGAACCATCCGGTGTCCCCTGAGTCTTGCTATGGGATATCTAAGTTTACTCCCGAACACTACATCAAGATGTATGCTAACTTGTACGAGATTGACTATACGATTTTTCGATATTCCAATGTTTACGGTCCGAGGCAGTCTTCCATCGGGGAAGGTGGCGTAATCTCCATTTTTCTAGACAAGGTCTTAGAACAGCTTACGCCAACCGTATACGGCGACGGTACGCAGACACGAGATTTTATCTTTGTTCGAGACATAGCAGCCGCTAATATTGCAGCTCTCCATAGAGGCAACGGATTCACACTAAATATTGGTTGTAACACAACGACATCCATCAATGAGCTTGTAGATTACCTATCTCAACTTTCCAAAAGGCGGATTGTCCCTCATTATGTCGCTGCCAAGCCAGGAGATATCCTGCATAGCAGCCTCTCGAACGAGTTGGCGATGGCTGTCTTAGAATGGTACCCTCGGTATTCCTTGTTAGAGGGCCTGAGCGAAACCTTTGATTACCTTATTGAAAGGGTAGCGCATCCTGCTTAACAGGATGCGCTTTTCTTTTATTTCAACTGATACGCGCCTCTGACAAGCACAGTTAACCCGTTTTTCTGCATAGGATCCGCCATAACGCCTCGTCCCGCTCTAGGGAAGAGGATTAGATGGTTTTTGCCAACTGGCTTGCCAGGCGCTATGTCCAAGCCATCTGTCATATCAGATAGGCCGTTACTGTCAGAGCTCACTGCGATCGCTTTACCAGTCCGTACAATGAGTTCTCCACCCTCTTCAACCAACAGCGTTGAACCTAATGGGACGGTCACAACCTGAAGCTTAGAAGAGACGCCTGCACCTTCCCCACCTGATTGGCCATTTGTGATCGCGTCAATCTTTTGATCGACATAGCTCTTCGTTACGATAGGATCTTCGCTTCCTCCTGGTGTTGTCTTCTGAACATCTGCATAGACGGATTGAACAATATTTGCCGCACCCACAGCTAATGTTAGAGCGATTACACCAATTATCGCTTTAGTTTTCATTTTTTTTGATCGCTTCCTTTCAGTGCTTTTAGCGGATCTTGAAGTTGCTCTTTGGTGGAAGAGTTAACTTGCTGAAGCTTATTCAGCAACTCCTCGTCGTTTGAGCCTGTCTTTTGAAGAGCCGACAAGTAGAGTAATGCCAGTCTTTGATTATCCTCATTGCTCAGATCATCCAGCAACCCTGGTTTAAGAACAGCTATCGCTTCTTCGTAACCACCGTTCGCATACATGACATATGCCGCGCCTTCACGCACAGAACTGGATATCTCAAATGCGTTGCCCAACAGAAAGGATTCGGGAAGATTTTTCACGATTTGATCTTTGGCCTGCATTTGCTTGTAAAGTTCAATTAGTTGCTCCCCTATGACGGAATTTCCCTCGGAATTTTGATAGTCTTTCAGGAGATCGTCTGCATACTGACTGTAGAAGTTTGTTATGAACGGATATTTTGCTATGGCTTCCTTCATAATTCCCATTGCCCTTTCCCGATCGCCCAAACTTAAGGTTATCAGATAGTTCATATCCACGACCGGACGGAAATTAGGCTCTTTGTCGAGAAGTAGATCCAAATACTTTTTTAGCTTCTTGCAAGTACTCAGGATCCTGACTCTGCTTATAAGCTTGGTAATTTAACGCGACTAGTTGATACAAAATATCAGGATGATTGGGAGCCGTTTTTCTTGCTTTGTCAAGCTTTGAAGTGATTTCGGTAAAAATATCATTACGCGCAGTGGCCTCTACCGAAGACATATAATTGTTGTAGCCAGCCAGCTGCATCCCCGTCATTACAATAACTAAAAGAAATACAATCGTCATTCCGCTTGAAATTACTTTTTTTAATACTCAGACTTTGTTTAATTTCTTTAACTTTATTATATAGCGGCTTGTTTAGCGTACCTCCGAGTACGCCTAAGCAAAGATAGACTAAAATTACATTAAGTCCGTAACTCATTTCGAAATCGATAAGGGAGTGGACTAGAATCGTCAATGCAATTAAATAGAATGGTACATAATTCAGTCTTTGTGTGTGGGAGGCTTTTCTATAAAATTTATAAAATACATAAAATACGCCTGCGATTAATAACAAATAAAGCAAGAATCCCAAAGCCCCTGTTTCTACTAACAATTGCATGGGGTAACTGTGGGTTTTGTTACTCAAATATGGATAGGATTGATAGGTTTGATAGCTAGCGTCCCAAGCTCCTCCTCCTCCTCCAAGCATGGGTGCGGTTTTCCACAGGGAAAATGCATCCTTATACATAGTTAGACGTTCATAGACACTTTGGGTTTTATAGCTCACATCGCCCAATCGGTCACTGATAAATGTAGGGAACAAGTTAAGTATGGATGAACTTGTTATCAAAAGAACGCCGAAAATGGTCAGCAATACGATTATGCCGGGTATAATTATACGATAGCGATTGTTACTCTCAAGCTTTGATAAATGCAGCTTTGAAGAAAGAAACCGTCCATATGTATAGCTTAAAAGTCCAAATGCAAGGGTAGCTCCAATAAGAAGCCCCCATGTCTGTATAGACTTAGAGAAGAAAAAAGAGACTGTCTGTATGGGCTGCTTATTGTAAATTGCATTGCTGATTTGCAGGGCAACATCGTATCCTCTATCGGCTATAGGAGTATAAACAATGAAAGCAACCAACAATGCGAATAGAGAATAAAAAAACAATCATTAGCTGCTGCTTTAGCTTGAACATCAACAACGCCAAGACAGCGATTATCGGCAATACGAAAATAGCTCCCCGTGATAATGTCAACAGAAACGACAACAAGATAGGAACCATTGAAGCTGCTAATATGTGAAACACAAGTGGCGATTTTACCTTCATCATTTGCACGAGGACGCAGAACCAGATCGTCATCAGGAAGACTGCATATCCGTTCGGATATTGAAAAATAGATGACATTCTAATACCATTAACTGAAGCAAGTGAATCTAGCAAGTAGGCATTTCCGATTAACACAGTGAAGCCATAAATAATAATTAAGTAACCAAATATGATGTACAGCATAGGAAAAGAACGCAAGAATCGTTCATAACTTTGCAGCAAACTTCCTGAAAAGAACATGATAAACGCCATACAAGCAACCAGAAAACCAAATTTGGCCAAGTAATGAGATTGTGCTCCTATGGAGCTAATCGCATACGTAAGAGGCATTATTAACCCTGCAATTCCTAGAAGGACACTTTTCTTAAGTTCAAGTTTTTTTTTGAATAATAACAATAGAACTCCAAAGCGCAAATAATGACATTACGATAAGCTCATAGAGCATCGGTTTCTCAAACTGAACTTGATTCGTTGCCCAAACGCCATAACCTTGAAATATACCGTTATTAAACATGGATATTAACAAAGTGATTCCGAGCATTCCCCAAGCGATCCATTCCAACCCTGAAATTGGTTCCTGTCTTGTTTTCAACGCCTTACACTCCTTATCAATATGCGCCGGTTCCTTTTACTACCGCCGGAATCGTTTTAAATATTATTTTCATTTCCAACCCAATGCTCCATCGCTCGATGTAGTAAATATCAAGATCAACCCATTGATCGAATGCAAGGTCGCTTCTTCCGCTAACTTGCCAAAGACCAGTCATTCCAGGAAGTACATCCATTCGCCGCCAGTGGTAGTTTGTGTATAATGCTACTTCTGATGGTAACGGGGGCCTTGGTCCAATTAAACTCATTTCTCCTTTCCACACGTTGATAAGTTGAGGCAATTCATCCAACGAATATTTACGCAGTAACTTCCCTATTCTCGTAATCCTGGGGTCATTCTTCATTTTAAAAGCCGGACCATTACTCTCATTTTCGCTAACCAGTTGTTTTTTTTCGAACTCTGCTTCCTGGTGCATGGAACGAAACTTCAAAATTTGAAATGGAATTCCGTTTTTACCCACACGTTGCTGCTTAAAAAAAGACTTCTCCTCTAGAATCTATCTTTATAAAAATAGCCAACACTAAAAAAAACGGGAGATAGCGCTATTATCAATACTGTACTTCCTATTAGGTCCGATATTCTTTTTTAGAAAGACATTAATCCCCCCGCAGTGGCGTCTTAACGATTTGCATGCACGGATATTCCAAGTCACTACGCATTGTAAAAACGGTCGTTAAACGATCAAACATTTCTGGAATTATTCGAATATCAACATGGTACTTGTAAACCGAGTGAAGAATGGATTCGATCGTACGTCGCTCTGAGGGAATTGTAATATAAACAATATCAATGTGTTGTTCTTCCATGATGGCTTCAAGATCGGAAGTTCGTCCTATTATGGATTCTCCTATCTTAAAGTCATCAAGGAATCCCACAATTTCATGTTTTTTTGGTACGTGCCTTCATTAGAGCTTGTTGAACTTCATTTCCTACTTTACCCGCTCCTACAATTAACACCCGTTTAGTGATAATCCCTCTTGCGTAAAGCTTACTTGATATAACCGAATTTATCACTCGCCACAATATAGATTCAGCAATCATTAAAATCAAAAACAATACTAACGTTACTCGAGAGTATACAGTCGTTGTTTTTAAAAGAAAGGTGATGCCCACGGAAAGCAGAAATGCATATATGATGGATCTCGTACTGAATATAACTTCATCTATAAAAGAGCTCTCTTCTTTACCGGAAAAGAGCTTCTCTTGTAGAAGCGTGAAAGCGTGTATCCCCAGTATCATAAATAACAGCAACATATAAGCGCCAAAGATTTCGACATCTCGATACCAACTAATCGGATTATAATCACTCACATTTGGATATTCTGGGATTACTCGTAATGCCATTAAGAAAAGAAAAGTTGCACCATAAGTTAGATACTCGGTTGTCCCTAGTATTGTAGTAAGTATGGACTTGATATGCTTACGTTTCACGTTAGTTTGGGCCATTAAACCAACATTGCCTGCATCCCGTTTATAACCATAGCTTCTCAGTGAGCTATTCGTTTGCATGTCACCGATCTCCAATTTTATACGATTGCTGTCTTTATTTTAACATAATTTCGACAGCAATAAGTCGCTTTGTTCGATATTAAAAGACAAGCTGTCGGCTTTACACGCCAACAGCTTGTTTGTTTTTCTATTTATCCTACTTTACTTGCGCAGCGTTTTCAGTAGTCCAGTCATTCTCAATATACCAGTTGAAAGGATGCTCCGCTATGAGCTTTTTTAGATCCTTGTATGACTTCGTAAAGCTTCACCGTATTGAGTATTTCCGTTCCGCCATTTACACCGCCATTGTTTTCGAATGGCTTTTTAAAAGCGATCGTCTTCTTTTCACCAGGTTGGACAGCTCCAGCTCCTTCGCCTTCGAGTGCGAGTTCCTGCGTGAAATAAGTCTCCACTTCTCCTGTACTTTTATTTTTAGATTCGAGCGTCAAAATAAGTTTGCGATCAGCAGAATACACATTGTAGGTTGTGTCCTTTACTAAGCTATAGTCTAGGACTACCTGCATATCATCACCAAATACTTGTGGTGTAAATTTATTAACAGTTAACGTATAGGGCAACAAGCTGAGTTGATTGAATACGCCAGATGTACTCCGTTCTTGTGGCAATCCAAATTGAACAGCATTTACATATCCTTCAGCAATCGCCGTACCGCTCGTATACTTCGTATCTGTCACTGCTTCCCCGATGATCAACTTCAAATTATTAGAATCATAGGTTTGAGGGAGGTTAGCACTAAAGTTTACCAGGGCTTTATTAGAAGCATTCACCTGGCCTTGACCAGTCGAGGCAGTGGCTGGGAAAATATCTCCGTTGTCACTCATAAACACGCCAACGAGCTTAATCGGATCAATGGTTCTTTTCTCTTTGCTCGTTAAAGTAACTTGTACATTATATACTTTCGTCACAGAATTGTTGTATATGTCTACGGTATTAACTGCCGCTTCCATCTGGCTACCATCTCTAGCAATAGCGTATACCTTGTCAGATGCGTATTTGGGAATTTGCGTGAGATAATTTACAGTTGCAAGTTCACCAGCCTTGTTTATTGTTTTATCATCGATTTTATTGTTTATAACCAACTTAGCTTTCGTAAATGAATAATTTGAGGGTATCTTGGCATATACATCAATATCTACATATCCGTTCGCATTTAAGGCGAATTGATTGGCAGTTGCTACTGTTTTAAAATCGATTTTTGCAGTATTATCTAGTAAGAAGTTTCCTGTCACATTTGGAATCCCAAGAGAGTTAGCCGATTTATTCGTAATTCGAATACGCGCCGATAATACATCTTGATTTTCCCATGGCTCACGCAGCAACTGCGTCAAACGATATTCATACTTCCCATCCTCTGTCGTATACATAAAATTGTCGGTAGCCGTTGTCGTGCTTTCGCTACTAGTCGTATATTTAATATTGTACTCTCCTACCGGCAGTACTAGGCTCTCTGTGCCACTTTCCCTCGTTACAATTAATCGAGCACCAGTCGTAGAGACTTTACTTGGTAAAGTTACTGTCATTTCAATCTCTTTACGTACCAACGGAGCTAGAACAAGGTCGGTTGTATCGGTTGGTGCAGCCTCATACATTGCCCCCGTACTTGTTACGATATAGTATTTAAATTTTGAAATCGTCGCCGTTTTTTTACCTATATTATTGTAGACAAATTTAAGCTTTGCCAATTTATCCTCGCCCGATTGCCCTATTGAGGCTGAAGAGATTTTTGTGTAAAGTGTTGTACTGTTGTAATAAATCGCTTTGTAGGATGTGGAGGCTACATTATTTGTAAAATTCTGAGGAAATTGAATTTGACCGATTGTTCGTTCATATCCAGAAACCGAAAAATCGAATTTTACAACCTTTAATACCAGGTCCGAAAGCTTCGCATTCGCCCCCACGCTCGCATATATCGTAAAAATCAGCGTAGAATTCGGAGCTATTTTAGCTGTTTTGAGATCGACAGTAGCCGTCTTAGAGTCTCCCGTTGTCTTAATTGAATACTTATTTCCGGATTTATTGGACAGTCGGAACCAATAGTCTCCAAGGTTAACGGAAACATTTCCGTTATTCTTAACGGAGAGCGTGTAAGCCACTTGTTGTCCTTCATCAGAAGGCATCATAGCAACGTCTATGATAGAAATTGAACTATGAGCGGTTAACGTAATCGGTCTTATAATTTTGTTAACAGCAGTAATTGCTGATCCGACGCTCACCGTTTGAGCAGCAACAGCATGATTTTCGGATATAACAGGCGTGCTGATAAGCGCGAGGGCCGTTAGTCCAATCAGCCACTTACGTTGATTTACTAATGCTTGATTGTTCTTCATGAGGGAGCCTCCCGATTTCCTTTATTTCAAGTATATCTTTTACAAATGAATAGAGGATGAACATCACTATCTTAGACGAAGCTTGACCACAAAAAGTTCTTGTCTTTTAGAACATTATTTAAATTTTAATCTTTAAAAGTAGAGTAGAGAACTGGAATTTCATCGGAGGGCGCAAGCCCTCCTTTACTATTCAAGCTCCCCCTGCATCAAACCGGACGTGAGGTTTTCCCTCATCCGGCTTGCCGATGTTCTTCTTCCTTCAGTGTTGGGGTACTTTCTCTAGCTGGCGAGTTTCTTTAGTCCTGCTAACTGTGCCGCCATGGCGGCTTGCCTGGACTTGCTGTGTTTCTTACGGCGGTAGCGCTTCTTGTTCTAGAACAGCGTGAGGCGTTTTCGGATGTACCAGTCGATCTTGTTCAGGAATGGGTCGGCAAAGGAATCAAACGCGTGGTCGTTCTTCCACCCCTGAATCTTGGGGTTCAGTTCCGCCACCATCTGGTTCATCGTCCAGTAAAGGCGGTTTCTCGGCTCGGTCGTTTCCTTCACCTTCTGTCTCATGCTCTTCATCGCCTTCTTGGACGGGTAACTGCGGAGGATTGAGACTGTTTTGTTCCCCTTCAGCTTCTTCCTTATTTTCCGGTGATGAATCCCCAGAAAATCGAATCCCTGTTTGTCGTCCCACAGTTTGATGAGCTTCGACTTTTCCCTGTTCATCTCGACTTCCAGCTTTCCGAATACCGCCTTGAGCACGTCAATCGCTCTTAGCGCTTGTTCCTTGGTTCTGCACAAGATCACAAGATCATCGGCGAATCTCACCATCGTTCCCGTCTCTGCGAACTTCTTCTCCCAGATCGTATCCAGGTAGTTTAGATACAGATTTGAAAGTAAGGGGGAGATGACGCCGCCCTGCGGACTTCCCAAGTCGGTTTCGTGAAACTGATCATCTTTCACGAAACCTGCTTTCAGCCACTGCCGAATCAGCTTCAGCACCCTTCGGTCACTGATCCGCTGCTCCACCAGTTGCATCAGTTTGTCATGGGCAATGTTGTCAAAGTAGCCGCGAATATCGATGTCGACCACCCAGTAGACGCCCTTCTTCACCGCTCGGCGGATATGCCGGATCGCCCCGTGCTGGCTGCGCTTGGGTCTGAATCCGTACGAGCAGTCTTTGAAGTCGGCTTCGAAGATGGGCTCCACCATGATTTTCGTCGCCATTTGCACGACTCTGTCCCGGATCGCCGGAATGCCCAGCGGCCGCATCTTGCCGTCCGCTTTCGGAATTTCCTTGCGCCTTGCCGGTAATGGGCGATATTCTCCGTTCCTGAGTGTCGTCTGGATTTCGTCCACAAATCGTTCTTCGCCGATGACTTTCACGATGTGGTCGATGGTCATTCCATCCCCCCCCCACCGCTTCCGCCGTTTCCTTTGACCCTTTTCCATGCTTCCCATAGGATGTCGCTGCGATAAACCTTGTCGTATAACGCATGAAACCGCCGCCTCGGATTTCCCTTGGCTTCAAGGCTTAGTGCTTGTTGGAGTTGTTGAGCTTTAGCTTTGGCGTCGTTAGCAGGTTGAACTGCATTCACTGACTCTTTCCTTCTCCAAGTACATGAACAAAGCAGGGGCCCTTCCCTCCATGAGGTTTTGTTGTCCTCACTTCATCGGTACTATGGCCCCCTCCGACTCCCTTCCCGCAGCTCGCCACTTCACCTTTTGGGCTTATAGGTCTGCTCCTTACGAAAAAAAAATTTAGTGCGGGGGGAGAGTCTCCCTAGTTCCAGACACAACTTTCTCGGCATGCCGTTCCCCTTACACCGGAGAGTTCTTCCGCGCTGCGCTTCCAAGGGCTTCACGCGTTCCATGGCCTTCGCCCATATTCGCAGGGCTCGGCACACTCTTGTCCCTTTCGGGTCTTTTTTTTGACGATGCGGCAGGATTCACTTCATGTTACGGCCTGTCGATTTGCTCGCACTCCAATGAGTTACTTTGTCACCGGGCTTCAACCTTAGGATCTCTCCGCCAGTTGCCCGTCAGCTACGAGGCGACTTGGCTCTTACCTCGACCGGACTTTCACCGGCTAGTTGTGCCTAGCTTGCTAGGCGCGCCAAACACAAAAAGAGAAGCAAGCCATAAAGGCTTGCTTCTCTAATGAGTTGACAATTATTGAACAGTCAGGGATACATCAGAAACAGTGTTGTCGTTCGCATCCTTGATGTTCGAGCTAGCAAACTTCACTACGATCGTTTGGCCAGGAGCAAACGTGTTAGCGTTAGTCAGACCAATCGTCAGAACGTTGTTAACGTACGTGTACGATGCAACGTTAGTGTTGAAATCAATCTTGTTGTTGTTAACGTAGATCTCAACGCCACCTTCAGTACCTGGGTCGAGCACGTTTTCGCTGAACGTTACGTTGATCGATTTGTCGCTAGCAAGTGCAGCGGAGACAGCAATCGGCTTAACATTTTCCTTCAGCAACAGATCCTGTTGAACGTCGGAAGCTGTCGTGGAAAGAACGTTGCCGTCCTTGTCTGCGATATTGATAACCTTAATCGTACGCGTACCATTTACCGGGATCGTGCCGGACGGAAGTTCAGCAACAACCTTGGTGTAGGAAGGGCCGTCAAAGTAGAACGAAGTACCTGTCGGCAGAGCCGTCCCATTGATCAAGAATTTGCTAACATCCAGTGCCGCAGACGTCAGTGCATGGCTGAACGTAAACGTCAGCTTGCTACCTTGTTGAACGATTGGAGCAGACAGCTTGACGACAGCATTACCGGAAGAAGTATTGCCAGAAACCGTGATCGAAGCAGTCACTTCGCTCGAAGAGTTGGTGTTACCGACCGTGTCAATAACACTGTTCTTAGGCAGCGTTACCTTGTAGGTGCCATTCTTCAGAGCGCCGCTGCTCAACAGCGATGCGTCTGCAACAGTAATAACAAGATACTGTGCTTCGCCGGAGTCCGTAGGAGCACCGTTGCCATTTGCATCATATACATATGCAAAGGTAGAGTTCGCTGCACTCAGCGAAACGCTTTGACGAACGGAGTCAGTAGAGACAAAGTCGATAGTAGCAGTTTGAAGATTGGAAGCTGGAGCAACAAGATCTTCATTGAATTTCAGAACGATTTTGTTGCCGGAAACGAATCCAGATGCAAATGCAGGAGCAGCGGTGTCCTTAGTCAGCGTAACGCTAACCGTGTACGGCGTACCCGTGTTGCCAACCAAGTCCTTATACTCGGAAACCGTCACAGATGTGTTCAGGAAGCTGCTGCCGATCCAAGGAGAAGTAGCAACTACAACTTCATTGTTGGAATCGGTATCTGCCGTGGAGTAAACAACGCCTTGCGCACTTGCAACCTTAACGCCAGTTACAACCTTTTCGCTAAACTTAATGCGCAGGTTGCCGTTTTCCGGAGTTACGGAAACGATCGTAGGAGCCGTCGTATCCGAAGGTACCGTCAACGTAGAGGTCAGGTCAACACGGTTGCCGACCAAGTCTTGAACAGCAATCAGGTTCAGCGTGTATGCCTTGCCCACTTCAAGACCCTTGAATGTCAGCGTTACATATCCCTTAGCATCCTTAGCAAAAGTATAGCCAATCGGCGTGCCGTTAACGGTGTACTGGATACCGTTCAGCGAAACAGCTGCGTTGATATCAGTAGCGGAGGAAGCAACCGGCTCGCTGAAAGTAACAACTGCATCTTTGCCAACATACGAAACGTTAGCGATCGAAGGAGCGGTCGTGTCGGACAGGCTGATCGCTTGCTTGAACTCAGCCAGCGACAGACCGGAAGCGGACTTCAGACCGGAAACCACGAATTGCTCGTAAGTGTTGTTAGCGAAAGCGTTAGCGAACGTCAGCGTGACCGTTTGCTTGTCGTCGCTGAGATCAGCTACAGTCGGGTAGACAACAGAGTTGGTACCCAGCTTGTAGGACGTCAATACATTGTGGCCACCAGCAAGCGTACCAGCTTGAACAGGCTTGTTGAACTTAACGACGATTTGCTTGGAGTTTTGAACCGTTACGGACGATACGTTGAAAGCATCAACCGATACAGTCTTTTCAACAGCAACCGACGCCTTCGTTCCATCATAAGCAACGACAGTCAGCTTGTAAGAACCAGCGGATTGCTTAGCAGTCGTGTACGTGAAGGTCTTGTCGTCCTTCAGCGTAGCAGCTACTGCAGCGTCAGTACCGAGCGCAACCTTTACACTGTCGGCAGAGCCAACAACCTTGCCAGTTACCGTGATCGTGTCGTCAGCGTTAACCGTAGCCGCAACATCGCTCAGAACCGGAATGGCCTTGAGTTGGTTTACAAGGTAAGCAACGTCGATCGTTTGGCCACGCGTAGCGTTAGCCTTGTAGTTCGAAGGAACAGCCAGACCAGCGTTGATCGCAGCTTGGATGTACGGGCCAGCCCAAGCGGACGAACCAGCAACGACTGCGCCGTCAACCGGCTTGATGTTAGCGAGGATAACTGCAACCTTGATCACCTGCTCAACGGTAACGTTCAGCTTAGGACCAAACTTGCCAGCGCCGATACCGTTAACCAGACCGGCGTCGGAAGCGGATTGGATAGCCGCGAAGTACCAGTCAGCAGCCTTGACGTCAGAGAAAGACGACACGCTGTTGATTACCTTCAGGCCGCCAACGCTTGCAACGATCGTCGCGAACTCTGCACGAGTCAGCGTAGCGTCCAGACGCGGGTTGCCGCTAGGGTCGCCCTTCAGAACGCCTTGATCAACGAACCATTGATACTTTTGAGCTGTAGTCAGCTCAGTTGTTGCGGCAGATGCCAAAGAGGCAAACATGCCGAACACCATAGCCAGAGCTATGAGAAGAGACAAACTTTTCTTCATAACCTTTTTTTCTCCTCCTCGGAAAGGACTCTGTAATGTTTGTGTAGAAGATTTGTAGCTCGATTCTCTCATCGGTGTGTCACCCCCTCTCCGGAGTTGAGCGTTGTCTATAATTGATGTCTGCACATGTCTATGGTAGTAGAAGCATGTCGCAGAAACTCGTAAACAAGCAGAAAATGGCCAGGGTAAATGATGCCACTTTGATCATTATACATGCGAGCAAACCTAGCGTAAAGAGAATTCTTGGAAATGCTAGCACGCTGCATGACTTAAGTCCCTCTTGAAAGTCACATGATGTTAGACGCGGTTCGTCATGAAAAGTTGCGCTTGAATCCATTTTTTTTAATCTAATTTTTTCCGGATTTGTCCTGACTACATTTACACGGTTTCAGCGACTCCCAATCATGCTTGTCTTCCAGGCTCAACCTTCTATGTATGACTTAAGACTTCCATAGTATAGCCTAAGGCCGTCGACGGCGTCATTGCCAAAAGTTTTCCTCCAGCGCACAATTCTATGAAAAATGAGAAACGGGAGCCCCGCCAAAGCGGAGACTCCCGACCGGACATTAAAGCTTCTTGAGCTTCTTCATGACGCGCTGTGCGATGACCGCCGCATCCGCGCGGGAGAGATTGGAGTCCGGTTCGTAGCGGAACGTCGCTTTGCCGCCAGAGACCGTGTTGGCAATTCCAGAGATAAACCCGGCCTTGTTCACGGCCAAGATCGAACTCACTGCATAAGTGTCCGTCGTCGATGCATCGGTGAAAATCTTTTGCAAAGACGCAAGATCCTTCTCGGCATCCGCATTGCTCTTCACCAGATTTAGCGCCCTCGCGATCATGACGGCCGCTTCGCCGCGCGTCAGGTTGTCGTTGGGCATGAACAACCGAGGCGATTTGCCTCTGATATACCCCTTCTTGACCGCCGTCTCGACGTAACGATAATTCCAGTACGGCTGATCCGGGTAATCGAATGGCTGTACGTCGTCGAACGTCATATTGTTCGGGTCATACTGGAGCGGAATCCCCATCATCTTCACAAGCATTTGTGCGAATTCGCCGCGCGTGATGTTCTCATAGACGCCGAAGGAGTTCGCATCCTTGTTGTTCATGACGCCATGGGAGAACATGGACTCCAGCGCGAGCCGCGCATACTTGTGGCCGATAATATCGCTGAAGCTGTAGCGCAAGCCCATAACCGTATAGTACCCGAAGCCGTCAAATGGGGCGGTTACAGTCTTGTTAGACGTGTTAACGACGCCGCCGATGTTTTCCCAGCCATTGTTCGTATAGCGCCAGACGCTTAAGTTTTGCCCGTAGACGTTCGCAATGTTCGCGTCATATTTCAACGTAATGGAGCCTCGTTGCGAAGGTTCCAGCCATTTGGAGGCGTCATACACCCGGCCGTAGAACATGTTCGAAGCCTGATAAGGCTGCATCGCCTTCACCATCGTAAATTCGCCGCTGGTTGTCGATGCCGTCGCGTCGAAGTAGCCTGCATCGATCCAAAACAGCTTGGAGGCATACGCGAAATTCGTTTTAGGCGTCAAACGATCGACCGCATACGAATCCACCGGTACATCCTTGATCGTACCATCAAGCGAGTTGCCCGCCAGATCCGTCTCGCCTACAGCGTTATATTTCTTTAAAGTACGTCCATCCGTTCGATCGGCAATGCCGAAGTAGATCTGCTGGGAGTTGAACAGATCGACCGTCTTTACGTCCTGTCCCGGACTCGTATTGGCCTGGCGCAGGAACGTGTTCTTCGGAAATGACAACTGTAGCTCGCCGCTAAAGATGTTGACTTTGCCCGAAGCAGATACATTCGCTTTGTACTGTGCAGCTACCGAATTGTCCGCTGCGTAAGTTACGTCAAATGAACCGTTCACCTTTTGCGTACCAGTGACGACCGTAAATTTAATCGTGTTTTTGCCGGCTTTAAGATTAGGCATCTCGTAACGGAAAATGTCGCCCTCGCCTTTAGTCATCTCAACCTTGCCGATAAGCACTTGACTCGCACCCTCCGCCTTGATGCTGATCGGCAGGAAGTTTGCGTTGATGACCGCCTCGTTCGGCAGCTTCGGCGATAGCACAAGATACGGAGAATAATCCCGAATGATCGTGATCGTCTGGGATACAGTAACGGTGCCCTTCCGCAGGATAACCGTAAAGGTGATCTTGCCGGAAGTCGGCAGCTTGATCTCCGAAAGACGAATCTGGTATTCGGTCTCTCCGGACTGCAGGGAGTACTGCGTAAGCGGCAAGCTATTCGCTCTCATATCTACAAAAGGTTTGATACTGTCTGCTGGAGTCGCAGGATCCGTCAAATCAAGTCTTGCCGGTGTGACAGAAGTATTAATCTTTCCTGTTGCAACGGATTTGCCATCAATCAGCATATCCATTTCGTCGAAGTCTTTGGCCTTGAAAAGCAGGTCGAGCGACTTTTCTGTCGTCGTGTATTCATTGGTGTCCGTGACCGCAAACTTCACGTCGGGATCCGAGAATTTGCGCTTTGGCAAAGTAGGATCGTCGTTGTTCGGCGGCAGAACGTAAGGCACCGGTCTAATGCTGGTTACCGCCGGCTCATCGTCCGAGAACAAATAGATCGTATAGGAAGTAGATACGGGAACGCCGCTCGCTTTGCCTGAAAACGTAATCGTATTCGCACCGGCCACAAGCGAAATTGGCGTCGGCGTCGTATTGCCGGGAACAAACGTGAACTTGCCGGAGCTAATTGTAATGTTGCTGCCCTGATTCAACGGCACGGTTCTGCCGTTAAGCGTAACCTGGAGCGAATTGAGCTCTGCGGCGGTGTACAAGTTGAAGTTGGGCAGACTGCCCACAATGTTGTAATTCAGGAAGTTGGTTGGATCAGTAAACGTCATGCCGGTGTACAAGTTTTCGATTTGGATCGCCGGCGCCGGATTATAAGTAAAGGCGCGAGTAAGCGTATAAAGTGTCGTCGCACCGTTCTTAATGGCAAAAGTCAACTTCAGTTGACCGGCCGGCAAACTGCGAATAAGCAATACAGGCTTGCCCGCGCCATCGAAGTATGAATTCTTCACAATATCCGATTGGGCCGTTACATCTTCAGTACCGCGCTCGACTTTGACATCGACTGTATTTGAACCGAAATTCAAAGTATCAAGCAGTAGATAAAGCGGAAGTTGAGAAACCACTGCATTGTTGGAAAAATTTGCGGTCGAGGCTGCCGTAACCGTAGTCCCCGATGAAGGCACTGTTACATTGTACATCTGCTTAATGCCCGCGATGCTAGGGGAACCGGACAGCAGCATCTTAAACGCCAGCGTATCCGTCAGCGTTGGGCTTGGACCGATGATACGCAGATAATAGTCGCCATTCGTGGACACATCAAAATTATTAGCTATCGTTGTAAAGTTGTAAATCACATAACCGGGTGTTGTGTTTACAAGCGAGTAGGTGCTGCCGGAGACGGAAGTCGCAGCGGTGTCTCCCGTTTTCCACAATTCTACTGTGACATTGCCCGCAGGTACGGTCGTACCGGTGTAGGGAATGACAACAGTACCCGATACACTCGTCGAAGCAATTGCCGAAGTGAAGGTCGGCTCACCGCCGATCTCCTGTGTTCCCATCTTAACGCCATAGGCCGTTAATGAACCGTTATAGTATACAAGATACCGCTTCAATTCATAAGTCTTCGTTGCGTTTTTAGCAACGATCGTCAAGGTGTTCAAGCCATGATTCAGCGCGATACCGGACAACACAAAGCTAGAACCGGCGCCGCCAAACATCTGCGTTCCGTTGATCGTTACTTCGGTCGCATTGGGCGCCTTCAAGGAGATCGTGGCGGTCGGGCTGGTCACGAGAAGCGAGCTGCTCTCGGGGAGCACGGTGCCGTCGATCAGCTTGATGTCCGAGATGACAGGCACGTTCGTAAAATTCACGTAAGCAGTGCCGTCGACAATATTGCCTGCCGTATTCGTACCGGTAACCGTAATTCGGTTCAGGCCGTCATAAATCGTGATACCAGCGAAACGGAAAGAATTAGATCCGGTAATGATAGGCTTCGTCGAACCGATCGACGACTCGGCAACCTTGGTGGTCGATCCGTTTATGATCAGCTTTTCGATCTTATAGTTAATGGTCGTAGAAGAAACGCCGCTGAAAGTGCCCGCAATGTCGATAACATTGTTGTTCACCTCGGAAGGCGCCTGATCAGAAGTGCTGTAATCGTCGAATTGGAAGTAAGCCGATGCCGCATCCGCGGACTTGACGGGCGTCAATGGCAGGAGCGTCGCGACGAGCGCCAGCGTCAGCACCCAAGCGATAAACCGTGTGTTCAGAAGTTTCAAAGGAAAAATCCTCCTTGTGCGGGATCGTTAGTTATAGGGACGTCGGAAAACGGAATAAAGGAACGAACACCACCCAACTTGCCTCGGAAGACAGTTATCGTACTGTTGTTATCGGTCGCTCGGCCCCAATTGTTTAGCCATTTTCTCCATAATAAGACTCCGTACCCACTCGCCCCGTTCTGGCATAATAAAAGCCCTGCCCGCACGCGCGGAACAGGGCCGTTAATCTCAAGCTTTACTTGGAACGCGTGCCCGCCGTCTCCTTCACGCGCATCCGCGCGAGGAAGTTCAGGATCGGACGTTTGGACTTGTCCACGATGCCGATGAGTTCGGCGCCGATCTGCAGCAGGACGAGCAGCACGCAGATGACGACGAAGGTCAGCCAGTTGCCGACGCCTGAGTTCGAGAAGACCGACTGGAGCACGGCGCATGCGCCGAAGAATGCGGCCACGCCGTAGATGATCAGCACCGTCTTGCGGTGGCTGAAGCCCAGTTGCTGCAGGCAGTGATGCAGATGCCCTTTGTCTGGCTCGAATATCGGCTTCTTCTGTACGCGGCGGCGAATGATCGCGAAAAACGTATCCGACAGCGGCACGCCGATTAGCAGCAGCGGCGTCACGAAGGAGACGACCGTGATCTGCTTGAACCCGAGCATCGACAGCATCGCCAGCGCGAAGCCAAGAAACAGCGCGCCCGAATCGCCCATGAAGATCTTGGCCGGGTGGAAGTTGAAGAACAGGAAACCGATAATGCCGCCGAGCAGCACCGCGCACAGGATAACGACGGTTCCTTGGCCCATCAGGGCGGACATGACCAGAATCGAGCTGATCGCGATGCCGGATACGCCGGCCGCCAGGCCGTCGAGCCCGTCGATCAGATTGATGGCGTTGGTGACGCCGACGATCCAGAAGATCGTGAGCGGAATGCTGATCCAATCCGTCAGGGATTGGCTGGCAGCGCCGAAAGGTATGTTAACGAAGTCCATTCGAATATCGAAGCCGAAAACGACGACGCACGCCGCAGCGATCTGCACGAGCAGCTTGAGCTTGGCGGACAGCTGGAACCTGTCGTCCAGCGCGCCGAGCAGTACGATGAGCGAACCGCCTGTCAGCAGCGCGCCGATGAGGCGTTTGTCGTGAGCGCTGAACCAGTGCTCCGGAATAAGCGGCAGCAAGAGAAGAATAATGACCGTAAACGAAGCGTAGAAGGACAGGCCACCGAGCCGGGGCATGATCCGCGTGTGCACCTTGCGATAATTCGGTTTGTCGACCGCGCCCACGAGAAACGCGAACTTCTTGACGAGCGGCGTCAGCACCAGCGCAAGCGCGAGCGATAGCACAAATCCGGTAATCCCGATTCCAACCATCCAGCCTGTCGGCATCTTTACATCTCCTTTAGCTTATGTACCGGAATGAATTATACGCTCCGGCACGGGAATGAACAAGCCAATAATTTCGCCGAATTCCGGCAAAAAAGGCCGTTTTCCTTCATGCAAGCTTGTTTTCACGCATTTTCATTTCGTTTGCAAAAGGTTATCGCCGTCTCGGGCCACTTTGATCGCGAATCGGGGAAGTACCATCATTCGCCTGATCCGCGTCGGCTCCCGAAGCAGCCTGTAGAACCACTCCAGCCTCAGCTTGATAAATACCGCAGGGGCGCGCTTCGTCTTGCCGGCCAGCACGTCGAAGCTGCCGCCGACGCCCATCATGACGGGGACGCCGAGCGCGGCCTGGTGCTTCGCCAGCCACGGCTCCTGGTTATCCATCGATCGCGCGACGAACAGCAGGTCGGGCTTCGCTTCGCGAATGGCTGATACGACGGCTTCATCGTCTCTGTCGGTAAAATACCCGTTGCGAACGCCCGCGAATCGAATGCCGGGATAGAGCGAAGCCAGCTTGGCACGGGCCGCGTCCACGACATCCTGCGATGCGCCGAGCAAATATACGCTCCAATGACGACGGCCACCCTCGCGCATCAGTTCGTGCAGCAGGTCGTATCCGGCGACGCGTTCGGCCACCGGTTGGCGGACGCGCCGCGCCGCCCAAACTACGCCCGTGCCGTCGGGGACGACCAACTCGGCGGTCGCCAGCGCCTTGCGGAACACCGGATTCTGGAGCGACTTCATGACCATCTCCGGATTGCCGGTGACGACGCGATGGCTCTTGCCGGACGCTACCGCCTTAACGAGATAATCGACCGTTTGGACCATATTCATTTTGGAAAAAGGGATGCCGTAAATCGATACGGTCGGAAAACTGCGCGCTTCCGCGGATTGAGACATGGTTTATCTCCCTCTAAGCTCCAGACAGGCTTCGACGATTCGCTGCGCCGGTACGGCCGCTTCTTCCTTCAGTCGCCGGATGGCGCTGTAATGGTCGATGCGCCACTGTGCCGGATCTTCTATGAATTGGACGGCCTTGGCCGCAAAATGTTGCAAATCGATCGCGTCGACGGTTCCGACCGGACGGTCGCCGAGGCGATGCAGGAATTGGTCGATCTTCGGGTCGTAGGACAAGCCGAGCAGCGGCACCTCGCGGTTGGCGGCGTAAATGAGCGAGTGCAGCCGCATGCCGACCAGCAGGTCGCAGCGGTCGATCTCGCGCAGCATCTCCTGCGGCGCATCGTGCGCGGGCGCGATCTCAGCCATGGCGGCGGCTTCGCCCAGCCGCTCGATCACGTAGCGCGACGCGTCCTCGTCCGCGCCCTCGTGAAAGGGCAAAAACCGCAGCCGCACCGCGCGCTGTCGCGCCAGCGCGGCCAGCGCAGCGGCGATCCGGTCCAGATCGGACCGGTCGCCGCGCCAGAACCGCACGGACACGCCGACCAGCGGCGGCCTGTCCGTGCCGCCCTCGCGCGCCGCGCCTTCGGCGGCGCCGTCCGCCCCCGCGGGCCCAGCGCCTTCGGCCGCGCGGGGCCCGCCACCTTCGGCGCCGCCTGCGGCAGCGGCGCCGCGAACCGCAGCCGCCCCGCCGTCCGCCGGCGGCAGCGGCAGCCCCATGACCGGGTCCGGCACGACCGCGACCCGGTCCTCCGGGACGCCGAACCCGGCCAGCAGCGCGGCCGATTCGCCGTCCCGCACCGACACGTACGACGCCTTGCGCATCGCCCGCGCGATGAACGGCCCGAACATCCGCCGCTTTACCGGTCCGATGCCCTGGGCGTACACGAACGTCGGCTTGCGCGCCCAGCGCGCCATCTCCAGGATGCCCAGATAATACGGGATCGACCCGAGACCCGTCGCATCCTGGAGCAGGCTGCCGCCGCCGCTGATGACGCCGTCGCTGGCGGCGATCGCCTCGCGCACCTCGCGCAGCTTCATGCGCGGCACCGACCAGACGCCGTACTGCCGGGCCGTCCAGGCCGGATCGCCGGACAGCACGATCGGCTCGACGAATACGCCTTGATCTTCGCCGGCCTGTTCGAGCGCGTTCAGGATGCTGAGCAGCACCGCCTCGTCTCCGCTATTGCGGAAGCCGTAGTAGCCGGACAGCACCAGCCGCAGCTTTCGGTCCGTTTTTGCCATACCCATTATGCCATGCACCGCCTATGTTTGCCTTAAATTCAGATGAAAGCGACCCGCGCCTCAAGTAAGGGTGGCAGCCGACATGCGCCGCCTCGCCTCGCACGGGGAGCTGCGGCGCTGCCTGCCGGCAGACGCCGCGCCTCTAACGCCTACGCTCTTCTTACCCGATTCCACCGGATATTGCCCGAATCCTGCGGCCTGCGCACGCTTGATTTACCCGGCCCCATCCGGTCTTCTCCGGATCATGCCGCCTGCATAACGCTCGCCTACCCGGTCCCATCCGGTCTTCACCGAATCCTACCGCAAGCGCCACGCTCGCTCTACCCCATCTGCCGGATCTCGCCCGAACCTTGCTTCCGCGCGACGTTCACTCTACCCGGCACCCTAGATTATCGCGCCATCGCGCCCGCGCGGAGCTCACTTCACGGCAATCCGTTTCCCCCCAAGCCGCCCACAATCGCTCGAGCACCTGCCATGCGACGATGAGCACGAGGCCGATCAGGAAGCCGATGCCGAGTCCCAGCAGATCCCGGGTGGCGGACAGCACGGCAGGCGTATGGATATGCGCGAACGTATCGACCATCGACAGCTGTCCGATCGTGGCGGCGACGATGAGCACGAGCGGCCATTTCGGATAGCGAAGCGACAGGAACAGGCCGAGCAGCATGAGCGGATGCCCCATCGCGAATTCCTTGAATCTCGGACGAACGTGGAAGGTCGTCTCGAGGAACGTGCGCAGCTTCATCTCGATGCCGGAAGCGGAGCCGCCGTTGCCCGTACGCGTCAGGTAGTAGTAGCCCGCGGCTAATACGAAGACGCCGACGACGACCCAGAATACCTTGATCGGCATGACCAGCAGTTGCCGGATGTTGCCCCAGAAGCCGTTGGCCGAGCCGTAGAAAAACACGTACAGCGCCACCAGCGCGATCGGCGCAAGGTGAAGAAGGCTAACGCCGCGGAACTGCTGCAGCACGAGCTCGTACGTGATGTCGTTCAGCAGCGCGATCACGAACGGGATGGCGATGACGGACAAGATCGCCGTCCGTATATAGAACAGGATCGCGGCCCCCAGCCGACGTCCTGCGGACTGACGGAAGTTCTCGGGACGGCTCCTCCTCGCTCGGAGCAGACGGACCAGCGTCACGACGGACACCGTCGGCGCCGCGATCGCGACGAACAGCGCCAGCGCCTGCGTCAGCAGCGACGAATCGAGCAGGAACACGCCCGCGCCGCCGATAAACCCGAGGATCGCGACCGGCAGCAGCAGCGGCGGCAGGAACAGGCCGATCATCAGCGCGATCAAAGAGACCGCGCCCGCGATCGCGAGACCACGCCACAACGCCTCGGCAGGCGCCTTGTGAACCTTGAAGGCATGGGCTTCGCCCGTCACGAAGCCGAAGTCGCGCATGCGCTCGATCGCGCCGTCGTCTCCGGTCAGCGCCGTAACGATCGTCTTGTCGATCGGGTGCGTCACGACCGCCTTTTTGTCGTCGCGAGCCGGGGCGGCGTTCAGGTAGATCATTCGAATGTTGCGGTCTTTCACGGCCAGCACGAGACGGTCCTTCAGCGTCTCGGGGCTGATCACCATCATCTCGCCCTCGGACACCGAGTGCAGGCGGACCGCGTTGTAGTTAAGCTTCTGGGCCAGCGCGCCCATGCCAAGCTGCGGCGCCTTCAAATTCTCGATGACGGCGACGCCGAATCCACCTTCCTTGAGCTGCTTGGCAAAGTCGTCCAAACTCCGCTGGTCGGCCTGACTGTTGTATCCCGTGACGGCCTCCCCCGTCGAATATGATCCGCGTAGCGCCAACTGCTTTGAACTTGGCCAGCCAGTCGGACACGCGCGCGGCATCGTAAGGCTGGGTGCGATCGGAAATGCGCGGCACGACCATCAGCCCGGCATCGTGAATCGCCTGCATGGCGAGCGGGTTCGGCTCCATCGGACGCAGTCTTGCGTCATCGGGACCGACGCCGAGAACGATGCCGTCGCGGCCTTTCGCGGACCAGGACGCGACGCTTACGCCGGCCTGCTTGAAAGCGTCCTCTACGATCGGACGGATCGCGGATTCGGTGTCGGCCTTGTTGAACATCACGTAGGTACGATTGTCGCCCGGCGCGCTCAACTCGCCTTCCAGCTGCGCGGCTTGTTGCGCCGTATACATCGTCACGTCCCCGGTCAGGCCCAGTTCGTCCAGATTGCTCTCGAACACGGCCATGGCGTTGACGCCCGCATCCTTCAGCTTTTTTAAGCTGTTCCTGGGCAAAAGCCTTCGGATCGGCCTGCGTAGCGGCGATCGTCAAAATGTCCTTGTAGTCCACGATGATTTCCACTTTGTCCGCCGAATGCTCCGTCTGCACGCGCGCATAAGCGACGGGCAGCGAGCCCAGCACGCCGACCAGCACGACCCACCAGAGCCACTTCGCCAGTCTGCGATTCCATTGATCCAGCCATACAGGCACCGCTTCCACTCCCTTTTAATCTCATCGGCGACGCCGCACGCCGCGTTCAAGCGCCGCGCGGTTCATCCGAAAGTTACCTCTGCCGGCAATTAAATGTAGTATTGCAGATAAGGGAAAATCGAATGCCGAAAACGTCATTTTTCCCCGATTTTCCCTCTTGGCTCGTCGAAGCGCACGAAGCCTATGTAGTTCCGTTTATTAGACGAAGACGCTTTCGCTCAAGTTTCGAACGAAATGGTCCGCTAACGTCATTATACTTCATTTCCCGCGAATTCCCGCGCAATACCGCGACAGGATGCGACAGCGCGCGGACACAGGAACTCTGCAGGCAGGCGCCGTCGCCGCCAACCTTCCTTCTATACGTCCGTCAAATCGTCTTCCCATTCGTTCGTCCGGCCGCTCTACGATTTCGGACCGCATGCCTCGCCGCCGCCAAGCGCACAAGCGCCCGCAAGCCGTGCGGAGCGCATGCGGCTGCGGGCAGAATGGTGGGCCGAAGCGGCGCGGGACCTCTTCAGCTAAGCGCGTCTACGCGCGCCATGACCGCGACCACCAGCGCGTCCAGCGCGGCGTTCGCGCCATCGAGACCGTCGCCGCGAACGGCGAAGTATACTTTAATCTTCGGCTCGGTTCCCGAAGGACGAAGGCAGAACCAGGAGCCGTCCGCGCGCAAGAACTTCAGCACGTTTTCCTTCGGCAGGCCGTCCAGTCCCAGCTCGTAATCGAGCACCTGATCCACCTTGATGCCGCCTACTTCGGCGGGCGGGTTCGAGCGCCAGTCCGCCATGATCGCGGCGATCTGGGCGACGCCGTCCTTGCCTTTGAGCGTGCGGGACTCCAGCTTCTCCAGGTACGTGCCATACTTCGCGTACAGCTCGAGCAATACGTCGTACAGCGTCTTGCCCTGCGTCTTGTAGAACGCCGCAGCCTCGCAGATGAGCAGCGACGCGACGACCGCGTCCTTGTCCCGCGCGTACGTGCCGGCGAGATAGCCGTAGCTCTCCTCGTAGCCGAATAGGAAGGCGTGCTCTCCCGTGGATTCGAACTCGGTCATCTTTTCGCCAATGTACTTGAAGCCGGTAAGCGTGTTGATGACCGTACTGCCGAAGGAACGCGCAATGTCCGCGCCCATCTCGCTCGTGACGATCGTCTTGATGACGGCGCCGTTCGCAGGCAGGCGTCCCTTGGCCTGCAGATTGGACAGCAAATAATGTACCATCAGCGCGCCGGACTGGTTGCCGGACAGCACGACGTATTCGCCCTTGTCGTTCTTGACGACGGCGCCCATGCGGTCGCAGTCCGGATCGGTGCCGATAATAATATCCGCGCCTACTTCATCCGCCAGTTTGATCGCGAGCGTGAATGCCTCGTGCTCCTCCGGGTTCGGAGACTTGACGGTCGAGAACATGCCGTTCGGCTGCTCCTGCTCGGGCACGACGTGAACGTTCGTGAAGCCCGCTTCTGCCAGCACCCAGCGCACGGGCATGTTGCCCGCGCCGTGCAGCGGCGTATAAACGACGGACAACGCCGCTCCGGCGCCGCTTTTCAGCACCTCGGGATGAACGGATTGCGCGGCTACCGTATGTACGAACCGATTGTCTTCGTCCTCGCCCAGCCATACGATCAGGCCCTGCGCCTCGCCTTCGGCTTGGCTCAGGCGCTTGACGTCCTCGAACGCGTCGACCTCGCGAATCTCGGCGATGACCTGCTCCGCCTGATGCGGCACGAGCTGGCAGCCGTCCTGGCCGTAGACCTTGTACCCGTTGTATTCGGGCGGGTTGTGGCTGGCCGTCACGACGACGCCGCCTGCGGCCTTCAGATCCCGGACCGCGAACGACAGCTGAGGCGTCGGGCGCAGCGAACGGAACAAATAAGCCTTGATGCCGTTCGCCGCCAGCACCCGGGCCGTCTCGAGCGAGAAGATATCCGAATTATTGCGGGAATCGTGCGCGATGACGACGGAGGGAGATTCGAAGTTGCGCAGCAAGTAATTGGCGAAGCCCTGCGTCGCTCGGCCGATCATGTACCGGTTCATCCGGTTCGTGCCCGCGCCCATCACGCCGCGGAGGCCGCCCGTGCCGAACTCGAGCTCGCGGTAGAAGCGGTCTTCGATCTCCGCGGGCTTGTCCGCGATCGCGCGCAGCTCCTCCTTGGTCGAGGCGTCTACTTTGGAATGGTTAAGCCAGGATTCATACACTTCGTTCGCAGCAATGGTCATCAAATTCTCATCCTTCCGTCTGTGGTCTCTTTATCTATACCCAGGCGCCGCACTCTGCGTCACACCGCGAGAGCCCGGCGCGCCGGGGCCGTACGTTCATCTCTCCTTCGCCGGATCGGTCAGCGCGAACATCAGCACGCCTTCGGCGACGACCTTGCCGTCCACCTTTGCGCATGCCTGTCCTTTGCCGACGGGTCCCTTCAGCCGGATAATCTCGACCTCGAGCGTCAGCGTGTCCCCTGGCGTAACCTGCCCCCCGCCAGCGGAACTCGTCCACGCCGGCGAACAAGCCGATCTTCCCCTTGTTTTCCTCGAGTCCGAGGATCGCCGCGGCTCCGACCTGCGCAAGCGCCTCCAGGATCAGGACCCCCCGGCATGACCGGGAAGCCAGGGAAGTGCCCGGCAAAATACGGTTCGTTCATCGTCACGTTTTTAAGTCCGACCGCGCGTTTGCCAGGCTCGAGCTCGAGGATGCGGTCGATAAGAAGGAAAGGCTGGCGGTGCGGAATGATCTCTTGAATTTGATTGATGTCGAGCATGAACGATACTCCCTCCGAATGTACGGCGACCAAGGAATAACAGCGGGCCCCGGCGCCCATACTATGTATAATCCTTCCGCGTCCTGCAGCCGCGAAGGTTGAATATAAGAGGGCTTGCCTCCGGTGCCGATCGCTTCCCGCGCGGCCTTGCGGCAAGTCCTTTTGTCGCCCTTCGGTACGGCTGCGCACGCTCAAGCGGACTTCGTCTCGCCGTTCAGTTCTTTAAATGAAGCAAGATAAACGAAGGACGTCACGAACGACAGACCGACGGCAATCCAAAGTGCGACGACGCCCCCCGGCCGATCGAGGATCAACAGCACGATGGCGAGGTAATAGATGACGGTCGTCAGCTTGCCGAACGAATTGGCGGGCACCGTGCGCTTGCCCCGAAAATGAAAGAACGTGCCGAACGCGATCATCCCTACCTCGCGAAACGCCATCGCGCCAGCCGCAAGCCAAGGAATCTCTCCGGCCGCCAGCAACGCTCCCACGACGGCAAGCATCATGAGCTTGTCCGCCAGCGGATCGAGCATAATGCCGATCTGCGTCACAAGACCGCTGCGGCGGGCGATATAGCCGTCCAGCATGTCCGTAATTCCGGCCGCGAAAACCACGATCAACGCCCATATAGGATGTCCGTCCAAAAATAGCGCCAAAAAAACGGGGATCAGGACAAAGCGGGACATCGTCAACAGATTCGGCACATTCACCGCCGGAGCCTCCCATTCCGCCATCGGCTCCGCGATCGCGATCGCAAGACCGTTGTCAGCTTTTATTATACCGCCAGTCCCGCTTCGGGTAAAATCCCGTTCGATCGTCACGGGTAAATGATACCATATGTATCGCATTTGCGCATAAAAAAAACTCCCCTTGCCGTAAGACGGGGAGTCTCCTTGTTGTCTTACAATCCCGCACTCGCGGCGTGCCTGCCTCCTAAAATCCAACGGCGGCTAGCGACTGCCCTCGAAAATGAGATCGTACATGTGCTTCCAGGTATTCCAGTCGAACACGTCCGACCATTCCTGCTTGCCGAGCACCGCGTATCCGATCCCAAGCCCCGCCAGGAGCGCCAAGATGCACAATACCGGGACGAACAAAACCTTGACGCCAATCCAAACGATCAGCATCATGAGACGTCCCGCGGATCGCCGCTTCTTGTCCGTCGGACGCTTCGTAGCTGACACGGTAGATCCTCCTTCAGAATAAAGAAGCCCGAATAAATCGATGCGTTCGAGTCAATTTATTCTAAGCTTTGGGTCGGAATTGCGCAAGCGGCCCGTCGGCAGCGCATGCTGAAGCAACGCCCGCCGCCGACGTTCAACCCGCGTCACGCGCGAAGATTCGCGGCCATCTGCGACATCTGGTCGCCGGAGCTGAGCGCTCTCGCGCTGAGCTGATAAGCGCGCTGGACGTTGACGAGGTCGGCCATCTCGTCCACCAGACTGACGTTGGACTCCTCGAGGAAGCCCTGGCGGATCGCGACGCCGCCCGCCTCGTCGGGCCTGGCGACGACGTTCGCGACGACGTCCGCCACGTTCACGTCGGAAGGCACGCCGTACAAATTGTCCGCGACCGCCTGCAGCAGCTCGGGCTTGTTGACCTCGACCAGCCGCAGCGTGCCCAGCTCGATCGATTCGTTGCCGTCGGAGGAACGGGCCGTCAGCCTGCCGTCGGCGCCGACGATCATCTCATATTGATTCGGCACGCGCACGAACGTATCCTGTCCGTCCGGATTCACGGCCACGACCGGATAGCCTTCCGCCGTCGTCAGCAGACTGTCGCCCTGGCCCGTCGGCGACAGCTGGAAGGCGCCTTGTCTCGTGAACGCGCGCGCGCTGTCGAGCGTCCCGCCGGAGCGAACCTCGAACAGGGCGTTGCCCGCGATCGCAAGATCCGTCAGGCTGTCCGTCTGCTGCATCGCGCCCTGGGCCATGTCGATCTGCTGGCCGACGACGCGAGCGCCCCAGCCTTGCGTGAAGCCGAGCGGCGTCCGCCGGCCCGGCAGCTCGAACGACTTTTCGTGCGGCTGAACGTTGGTCAGGATATCCTCGAACACCGTGCTCTTGCGCTTGTAGCCCTTCGTGTTGACGTTGGCGATATTGTCGGCGAGTACGTCCAGCTTCTGTTGGAGAGCGCCCATGGACGCGGCTGCGCTGACGATGGAGTTGTTCATCCCGATTCCCCTTCGCTTCTATTATACGCGGCCGACGTCGTTGACCGCTTTGTCCAGGCTGCGATCGTAGTATTGAACGATCTTCTGGTTCGCCTCGTAGGCGCGCAGCGCGCTCATCATGTCGACCATCGACTGCGAAGCGTCCACGTTGGAGCGCTCCAGGTAGCCTTGCTTGATCTCTACGCGCTCGCCCGCCTGTACCTGGCGCAGCCCGTTCGCGTCGCCCGCATACACGTACTTGCCGTCGCCCTGGCGGATGAGCTGGTTCGGATCGTTCACTTCGGTGAGCAGGAGCGCCGGGTTGCCTGCCAGCGGCTGCTGGGTCTCCTTGTCGATCAGACGGCCGTCGGACGTGACCTGCACGTTGTCCCAGGTGCCGTCCACGCGGATCGGTTGTCCGTCCACGCCGAGCACCTCCATCCCGTCCGGCGTGATCAGCGTCCCGTCGGCCGTCGTGCGGAATCCGCCGTCGCGGGAATAACGGCGTTCGCCGTTCGCGTTCTGCACGGTGAACAGCGCCTGCGGCTGGTAGGTGACGTTGCCGTTCGCGTCCACGAACTTGCCGGAGTCGTCGAAGGCTTGTCCGTCGACGAGGATATCCGACACGAGCGCCAGATCCTGACTGCGCCCCGTCTCGTTCAGGTCTCCCTGGCTCAGGTTGATGAGGCTCTCCTCGGCGAATACGCCCGTATTCAATTTGCCGATCGTGCCCTTCGTGTCGTCGGGGCTGCCCATCAGCGAGACCAGCATCTCGGGAAACGCCCGGTTCACCGAGTTAACGCCCTTGTAGCCGGGCGTGTTCAAGTTGGCGACGTTGTTCGTTACCGTATCGTGCCTGCGCTGCTCCGCGATCATGCCGGCAGCCGCCGTATACAATCCTCTGATCATGTTGCGCTTATTCCCTCCCGTTATGAGAAAGCTACTTGCGGCGCGCCATCTTGTCGAGGTGGTCGAGCATGATGCCCGTCCCCTTGACGACGCAATGCATCGGATCTTCGGCGATCAGCACGGGCACCTTGAGCTCGTCCGCCAGCAAGGCGTCGAGACCGTCGAGCAGCGCGCCTCCGCCCGTCAGAATGACGCCGCGGTCGATGATGTCGGCCGACAGTTCCGGCGGCGTCCGTTCCAGCACGGCCTTGGCGGACGCGACGATGGAAGATACGGGCTCCCACAGCGCCTCGCGGACCTCGTCCGCGTGAATCGTCACGGTAAGCGGCAATCCCGACACCATATCCCGGCCCCGAATATCCATCTCTTCCTTCCGGCTGCCGGTATAGACGGTCCCGATCTTGATCTTGATATCTTCGCTCGTACGCTCGCCGATGAGCAGCTTGTACTTATTTTTAATATAACGCATGATTGCCGCATCGAATTTGTCTCCCGCTACTTTGAGCGACGAGGCGGTGACGATGTCGCCCATGGACAGCACCGCGACGTCGGTCGTGCCGCCGCCGATGTCCACGACCATATTGCCGCTGGGCTGGAAGATATCCATGCCGGCGCCGATCGCGGCCGCCTTGGGCTCTTCCTCCAGAAAAACTTCCTTCGCTCCGCTTCGTTCCGCGGCCTCGCGAATCGCCTTTTGCTCGACCGACGTAATATTGGTAGGCGCGCAGATCAAAATTCGCGGACGTCCGTACCAGCTCCGGCCTCCGACCCGCTGAATGAAAGCCTTCAGCATCATGTCCGTAACTTCGAAGTCGGCGATGACGCCGTCCTTCAGCGGGCGGATCGCGATAATATTGCCGGGGGTGCGGCCGACCATCCGGCGCGCATCTTCCCCGACGGCCAGCACCCTGCGGGTGTCGTTCTCTATCGCGACAACGGAAGGCTCGTCGAGCACGACGCCCTTGCCTTTAATGTGGATGGAGACGTTCGCCGTGCCCAAGTCGATTCCGATGTCTTTGCTGAACATATGAAAAACAAGCCTCCAACGCATAGATATTCCTTTAAGTATTCGCCACGATTTCTAATAATCCTCTAACTTTTCTAACGATGCGACAAAATTTACGCTTTTGCGACCGCGAACACTTCCCGCTTCTTGATCGTCGTCTTCTTGTATTTGATCTTGGTCGCCTCGCCGCCCCGCAGGTGCCGGATCGACTTGTGATACTCGAGGATATGCTTGACCTGGTCGGCCAGATCCGGATTGATCTCCGGCAGACGCTCGGTCAGATCCTTGTGCACCGTACTCTTGGAGACGCCGAATTCCTTGGCGATGGTTCGAACCGTATTGCGCGTCTCCACGATGCTGCGGCCGATCTTGATGGTCCGTTCTTTGATGTAATCGTGCACGCTCCCGCCTCCCTGCTCTGATTGATTGGTACAGTATATGAGGGGGGACGTTCACTTATTCTTTGTAACCAAGCCTGACAAGCCTATAAAGTCCGCAGAGGGCGGGGCTTATGGGTCGAATGGACTTCTCAGGGCGTCCTAATAAACGCAAAAAAAAGACGAGCCCAAAGGCCCGTCCGTCATAAATCGGCGTATATGAATGCATGGACCGCAACCCGTTCATCCCTTGATCGGCACGGCGCGGGACACGTAGATGCGGGCATTTTCGTTGAGATCGATCTCGTACGGGGACGGCACGCGGCCGTCCGCCTCGCGCACGACCAGCACGACCGGCTTGTGCGCCGGCCGCCCCTCCGTATCCTTGACGATCGCGGTCTGCCCGCTGCTGAGGATTACGGCCATGCCCGTCGGGAAGATTGTGAGATTTTTGAGAAAAGAACGTACGATGCCGATGCCGAATTCGTAATTGCCGGCGGCGAACATATATTCCATCGCTTCGCTAGGCGGGTAAGGATCGCGGTGATGGCGCGGCGAGAGCAGCGCGTCGAACACGTCGGCGAGCCCGACGATCTGCGCCATGTCCGGAATCTTGTCCTGCGTAATCCCGTACGGATAGCCGTCTCCCCGATAGCGCTCGTGGTGCAGCAGCGCGCACTTGGCCGCCGCGTCGGGAACCTCCCGCATACGTCCGAGCGCATGGTAGCCGAGCGTCGTATGCTGCTTGACCGCCGCCATCTCCGCTTCCGTGAGCTTGCGCTTGGCACGGAGCAGCTCGGGCGAGATCCGCGTCATGCCGACGTCGAATAGCAGGGCGCCGACGGCCAGCTCGTATTGAGCGTTCGCGTCCATGCCGCTTGCCGCGCCGATCAGGCCAGACATGAGCGACACCTGCAGCGTGTGGTCGAACAGCGACTGGTCGGTCTGCCTGAGCACGCTCAGCTCCTCGGTCACCGCCCGGTGGCTGACCGCCGAGAGAAGCCGCTCGCGGTACCCTCGCTTGAAGTCCGCAAGCTCGGCGAGCGGCAGCGCAAGCCTGCTATAATTCTCTTCGGTCTCCAGGAAGCGGATCAAACTATGATGCGTCTCCTGGAGCTGGACCGGATCGGCGCGCAGCAGTTCGATCTCCGCCAGATCGCGAACCTTCTCGTCGGGCCGGACCTTCATGCGCGAGGCCAGCAGCGCTTCGGCTGCCGCGCCGCGCTTGCCAAGGGCGACCGACTGGAATCCGAGGAGTTGCAAGCGGTCTATGTACTGCGCAGTCAGCTCCGTGCCGGCTTCGAGCATGACCAATCCGTTCTTACCGTATACCGGCCTGTCCAACACGTCGCCGGGGTGAAGTTCGTCTACAGTCACGAGCTTCATCTATCACGCGTCCTCTCTGAAGTCGATAGATCCTCCGAAGTATCAATTATGGTACTATAGTAACACAGTTGCCATCATTTGGTCAGCTATAAAATTGCAAAAATAGACAAGGTTGCCCTTGCGTGCCGCCGCACGCCAGGACAACCCCGTCTAAGGTACCGAATTACTGCAAATCTTCGATCAGCGAAGCCGGATCTACGGTCTGGCTGTTGCTCTTAACCGCGAAGTGGACGTGAACGCCTTCGTCCTTCTCCAGTTCGCTGACGCCGGCCGTACCGAGCACGTCGCCCTGCTTGACCGAATCTCCGACCTTGACTTTCATCTCGGCCAGGCTCTGATAGACGGTGACGAGACCGTTCGGATGCTTGATCTGAATCTCGTAACCGTTCTGCGGCGTCTGCTCCGCAACCGCCACTTCGCCGCTCATCGCCGCTTTGACATCGAACGCCTTGCCGTCTTTGCTGGCAAGGTCGACGGCCGTGTGCGGCATGAACTTGTTGCCGTCCTTCACCATGGCCGCGGCTTGTTCGTCCTCCGTGCCGTTCTCGTTGTAGTACGGCATCGACACCGACATGGCATCCCGGTTGGTTACCGGCCATGCGAGCTTCTCGCCGCTTGCGGCGACGGGGAGCGCATCCGGATCTTCGGCGGTTTGACCGCCCGCCCCGATATCCTGCTGGACGCTCGCGGAGCTCGCTTCGTCCTTCGGCTTGCCGCTCGTTCCCGAGCTGGCGTTCAGCCAGAGGATCGTTACGATGATTGCCGCTGCGGCCATGTACATGGCAGGGAATACCCACCGCTTGGCGAAAAACCGTTTCGTAGCCGAAGACCTGGACGACGAGCTGACGACATTTCTCGTACTGCTTGGATCGATCTTGCCGTTTGGTTTGTTTGAATCATTCATTTTTTTATCACCTCAGTAACAGAGTGTTGCCAGGTGATAGTTTTTTAAACCTGCCATTTGCAAGATTAAGGGATTTATAGCTTCGCAGTCTGAGCGCGCGCAGACTGAAGCGCCGTCAACGTTTTCAATTGAATGCCCGTATAATAGTGATGAACGATGTCCGCCGCCGTCGCGCCGGTCTTTGCCATCCCCTCGGCGCCCCACTGGCTCATGCCGACGCCATGCCCGCTGCCGTAAGTCGTGATCGTGACCTTCCCCTTGTCGACCCGCCAGTCGAAGGCGGCCGATCGCAGTCCCAGCAATTTGCGAATCTCGGTGCCGGGCAGCGTCTTGCCGCCGACGGTCGCCGTGCTCACGCGCTTCCCTTCGGTCCAGCCGTCAATAACGGCCGCCGGCCGTTTGCCAAGGCCCGTCAGCGCCGCCAGCGACTTGACGCCAAGCTTGCGGTAAAACTCGCTAAGCTTCATCTCTACGGTTTCCTGGGCGCGGGGCGCGTCTTCGCGATCCCAAGGACTGTCCACCGATACCAGGTATGGCAGATCGGCGTCGAAAACATCCTTGGCGTTTTCCGTATACCCGTTGCTGCTGGCAAAGTAAAGCGATTCGATCGGCGCGCCGCCGAATACCATGATGATGCCCCGCGTCCGGCGCACCGCTTCGTCCACCGCCGCCCAGGCCTTCGGGTCCGCTTCCCTGAGCGCGTCCATCTCCGCCTTGGACCGATAGACTTGATGCGTCACCGTATCCGTCACGTCCGCGCCGCGAACGGGCACGCCCGACCGATCCTCGTTCCACAGACGGCGTATTAAATAAGTACGCGCCGCGATCGCCTGCGCCTCCAGCGCGGCCGGCGCGAAGTCCGTCGGCATCTCCGCCGCCACGACGCCCTTCACGTACGTCTCCAGTCCGGCGCGTTCGACGCGCTTGTCGTCCGCTAGATAGATTCGAACGATGAGCGAGCTGTCTTTGCGCTCCGCCTGCAATCCTTGCGCGGCATCCGCCGCGGACAAGATTCCCTTCATCGGGCCTTTTGACGTTCCGCTCGCTTTATCGTTACGCTTGCCTGCGGCCGTCTCGCCAGCCTTAACGTCGGACTTCCCATCCGCCGACGCCTCTGTCTGATCGGATGAATTCGCCCGCTTTCCGCCGCGATCCGTCTCCTCATTCGCCGCTTTGGAGCCATCCGCGACTGTCGCCGCCCTTTCTTCCATGACCGAAACGGGGTTTCTCTCGCTTGCATGGCGATCCGCCCACAACCAACCCGCGACCAACGCTCCCGCTCCGAAGGCCAGAATAAGCCATTGTCCCGGCGACGTCATGCCTTTTCTTCCGCCGTATTTGAAACCGCGGGATCGGCTTCCCCCCTTTAAGTCGCACCGTGTATTGCTCCCGGTTTTCGCCTGCTTGTCCCTTCTGGTTCCGCATGCCCCCAACTTCCTCTCTCCGTTGTCTTTTCCTCGCACGCTACCAATCTATGAATGGCGCCGAGTCGCTAGAACAACATAAAGAGAACGCAAAAAAAAGCCTTCGCGCCAAGAACCGGAGAAGAAGCTCGGTCCTTGGCGCGAAGGCGCGGGATAATGAGTGCTTTAAAGAGGTCAGGCCAGTGTGGGCTGCACGCGCAGCATGGCTACGCTGTCCGAGGCGATGCGCTCTTCGGCAGCCTGCTGAAGCGGCCGACGTACGGCGGCCGGCAAAGGCGCCTGAACCGCCGCCGCGACTGCGGGCGCCGGAACTTCTTCGCCGTCGCCCAGGCGGCTGATATCCGCGCCAAGCGCGGCAAGTTTACCGACAATGTCCATGTAGCCGCGGTCGATGTGATGCGTACCCGTCACTTCGGTGATGCCTTCCGCGGCGAGCGCCGCGCAGATCAACGCCGCTCCCGCGCGAAGATCCGTCGCGCATACCGGCGCACCGGACAGCGGCTTGCCGCCGGAGATGACCGCGGCGCGGCCTTCGATCTTAATGTCGGCCCCCATCTTCGCCATCTCTTCGACGTGCATGAAGCGGTTCTCGAACACCGTCTCCGTCACGATGCTCGTGCCCGGACTTGCGAGCAGCAGCGCCATGAACTGGGCCTGCATGTCGGTCGGAAAGCCCGGATAAGGCAGCGTCTTCACGTCTACGGCCTTGAGCGGACGATTCGCGTAAACGCGAATGCCGCTGTCGTCCGCATCGATGCCGACGCCCATTTCTTCCAGCTTGGCGACGACCGGACCGAGATGGTCGCGAATCGCCCCTTCGACGTACACGTCGCCGCCCGAGATCGCCGCAGCGATCATGTACGTGCCCGCCTCTACCCGATCCGGAATGACGGTATGGCGGACGCCTTTAAGCCGTTCTACGCCCTCGATGCGGATGATGCCCGTTCCCGCGCCGCGCACCTTCGCGCCCATGGCATTCAGGAAGTTGGCGAGATCGACGATCTCCGGCTCTTTGGCTGCATTCTCGATCGTCGTGACGCCGTCCGCGGTCGCGGCGGCCATCATGATGTTCTCGGTCGCGCCTACGCTCGCGACGTCCAGATAAATGCGCGCGCCGCGCAGCCGGCCGTTCACCTTCGCCTCGACCGAGCCTTGGCCGAAGCCGATCTCGGCGCCCATGGCCTCGAAGCCCTTCAGGTGCTGGTCGATCGGCCGCGTTCCGATCGCGCAGCCGCCGGGCAGCGAGATCTTGACTAGGCCCTCGCGGGCGAGCAGCGGTCCCATCACGAGAAAGGACGCCCTCATCTTGCGGACGAGCTCGTAAGGCGCCTCGTGCGAGATGAGCCGGTGCGCGCGCAGCGTCACGCGAGATTCATGACGAAGCGCCTGAACGCCGAGGGCGGATAGAACTTCCAGAATGTTGTACACATCGTCCAAGGCGGGTACGTCATCGATGACGCAAGACCCTTCCTCCGCCAGAAGCGTGGCGGCAAGGATCGGCAGGACGGAATTTTTGGCGCCGTGCACGCGGACAGTCCCATTCAGGGGACGGCCGCCGCGGACGATGATTTTGCTCATGGGTGGTTCCCTCCGCGGGTGTAGAATCATTTCCGGAGACCGTGCTTTCACCGATACCGGCTCCAGAAAACCCAAATTTCATCATACCACCGTCCGTCGGCTCGGTACAAGCGGCATCTTCTGACAAATTTCGAAACATTTCGCCTTCAAGCTTCGCCTTCAGACGACTTGCTTCTGCTTTATTACCCATTGTGATCATTTTGATTCGACGTTATGCGGATAAATCGCCGCTACGACGAATTGAACAGGTTTTTCAGGGCCGAAGCCCAGTTCCAGTAATCCAGCACGAACCCGGCCAACAGCCTTCCCGCGACGATCGCCAGAAAGAGCTGCGCGAGCCGCGCTTTCGGACTTTTGGGGTGCCGGAAAAATTGTTCCCACTTGATCTCCTGCAGCACCACCCACGATACGGCGATGAAGCCGAGCGTGATAAAAATGGAGAACAAGCCGTCCCAGCCCATCGAATAGTAGATCGAATCCATTCGCAGATAACGCTCCTTATGACCGCAATTCCCAAACGGTTCAATCGGCGTTCATTACGCCGAAGCGATAATAGGCGGAGCGATCCGCGCGATCGGCCGTGATCCGGGCATAATAAGTGCCGGCGGCCAGCTTTTGCGGCACGTTCAGCGAGGCGCCCCTCGCCTTGCTCGACCACTGTCCGAGGAGCTTCAACTCCTTGCTGTACACGGTCAGTTTAAACGTCGAGCCTTCCGGTATGCCGTCCAGCTTCCATTCGTAGCGTCCGCCCGCCGCCTTGAAGCGGAACCAATCCGCATCATCCTTGGACGCAATCAGCCCTTTCAGGATTCCCGCCGTGCCGGGAACGAGCGCTGCGGACGTCAATGGACCGTCGTTGGGCTCTCCCATATCCGCGTACGTAGTAATGTATTCCAGTCGGACCGTATAGGTCCCTGTCACGGGCGGGGCTCCTTCGGCGGCTGCATTGCTGACCCCTATGTAATATCTGCCCGCCGGCGCATTCTTCAACGTCGCCGTCTCCGGCAATCCGTCGCCGTTCGTATCCGTCCGCACCTCGGCCTGCCCGTCCCGCTGCAGCGTGATCGCGGGATCGATGCGCGTCGTATCCGTCTCGACGGTCACCTTTAACGTGCCGGCCTGGGGCAACTTGACCGTCGTCCAATCCTTGTCGTCCTCGCGATCGAACGTACCGCTCCACGTCTGCGTCCGGGGTTCGATCGCATAAGCCGCGGCTTGCGTCGAGCCGGGCTCTGTCCGGTCGGGCAGCATCCTGAAGCCCGAGGTGAGTCTGTAGGGCAGCGGCGACGCTCGCGACGAGCCGTCCGCCCGCAAGTAGTATCTGCCCTTGGATACCTTCCAAGTCGCGTTCGCGCCGCCGCCAGCACCGTCGGCCGCGATCGGACTTAAGGCACCGGGCCGATATAGCGACAACTTAACCGCGGCGGGCCCAATGTCAAACAGGTTCGTCTGCATCCGCACGGACAGCATGCCGTCTTCATGCGCGTCTACCGCATACCAGTCCGTATCGAGGCGGCCGCTCCATGCCGAATAAACCTCCGTGCCCGGAGGAAAGGGCGAAGCGGATTGCTGCGCGCCGTTCGGCTCGCGCCAGTCCGCCGCAAAAGCGGCCGACAGGGCGCGGTCCGCGCGAACGAGGCCATAGCCCGTCGCGTCGTCACGCCCCTTGGCGCCGAGATCCTTGGCCGTCCGGCGCAGCGTCTCCCGCAGGAAGGCGGGCTTCCAGTCGGGATGCGCAGCCCGCAGCATCGCTACGGCAGCCGCGACCTGCGGCGCCGCCATCGACGTGCCCTCCATCGCAAGGCGGCCGCCGCCCAGCGCGAGCGTATCGACCTGCCACGACGCGGACAGATCGACCTCCGGTCCTCCCGTCGAGTTGATCTGCCCTTGGCCGTCCTCCGCGCCGGCGACAGCGATAACGGTCGGATAGGCGGCCGGATACTGGACGGCCGCATGCTGGCCGAAGTCCGCCGCGTCGTTGCCGGTCGCCGCGACGAGCAGCACGCCCTTCGCTTCGGCCAGCTCGATGACGCTGCGCATGCCGGGCGCGTCTCTGCGAAGTCCGAGAGACAGCACGACGATGTCCGCGCCATGCTCGATGGCGTACCGAATGCCGCCCGACAGATGCGCCTCGTCGCCTTCGCCTTTTTCGTCCAGCGCTTTAATCGGCATCAGCTTCATTTTCCAAGCCGCCTCTGCGTTCGCGCTCTTCGCAGCCTCGGCCGCGGCGACGATGACGCCGGCGACCGCCGTGCCGTGCCCGTTGTCGTCCTGCGGCGGCTTGGCCTCGTCCAGCAGATTGACGCCGTCGGTCAGATACGGCTGGAGCGCCGCGTTCTTCAGATCGACCCCCCGTGTCCACGATGGCGATCGTGCCCGTCACGTCGCGACGCAGCAGCTTCCACGCTGCCGCAATGCCCGTTTCTTCAAGAAACGAAGCCTCGGAGAGCGCGGAGACCGCAGCCGCCTTGCGGGAAGCGGAGGTTCGGGCGGCCTTGTTCATGCGGTCTGCCGGCTCCGACGCCGCAGGAATGGCGATCGTGCCGAGCTTCGCCGCCTCGGCCGCGAACGTCTTGCCTTCTGCCGTCCATCGCGAATCCAGGGAGCCGGTCGCGGCCAAGGCCGTGCTTAAAAGCACGGCCGACGCCGTACGGATCGTACGCCGTTTCCCTTTACGTTCTGCTGCCATTATTGCCACGCCCTTGCCAGTCAGTAAGTGAAGCTATGAGTATATACCCACATATTGGCGCTTCGCCAACACTTATCCGTCATTCGACATATGTATCTCATAACCGTGGGCGGGACATAAGGCCGGCAGTACTCTGTCTTCGCGAATCCAGCCTAATATATATCGCTCATTCATTATTCATGCATTCTCATGCCCTATCAAGTTAATAATATTTAATGCTTGACGCGTGCAGTCTCATCTTTCTCTCATAATCGCACCGCCGCACGCCTCGGTTAGCCCTCCATTCCCGTCACCGCGCCCCCCCTAGCAAGGCCGTGTCGCTTTCATCTTGTTTACATTCTATTTTTCGACATCGTTTTCCTTCTTGTAGGATAAAAAGAGTACTTAGGTCACGGGTTCTTTCATCCAATGCCGATGAAATAAAAAAAATACCTTGAGCCAATGACTCAAGGTATAGGACAGCGCTCGGATTAGGCCGATCCGCCATAACCGGGCTGCATCAAAGATAAGTAATAGGTTGCCGTCTGTCCGCCGGGCGTGTCAACCGAGATTTTGTATTCCTGGTAGGGCTCTCGATAAGTAAAAGAATAAACAGATTTAGTTAATCCGTCATGATTCGTAGCGGGAGCAAGCTCCATCTCCGTCCATCCTTCGCCGTTCCAGCGGTAGACGCGAACGATTTGTCCCGGTTCGGCAAGCGCCTCGATCCCGAGCGGCAAGTATGGCGGCGTATCCGGGATCAGCTTGTTAGACGGAATCTCCACGCTCAACTCGTGCGAGGTCAAATCGATCGGAATGCCTCCGCTCCCTACCGTGTACCAAAGCGAAAGCGAAGTCAAAGCGGGCGCGGCCTCATAATTGACGTGAAGCGGATAAACGATTGTATTGCCGCCGTAAGTGGCGTATACATAGTATCGTTCTTGCGCGCCGTAAGCCATCAAATCGATCGTCGCCTCCAGCGCCCCTTCTCCGAACAAATTGTCTTCCGTCCCGATCTCGCGACCGAATCGATCGTTGACACGCAAAACAACGCCTGATTCGAGCGTCGCATTCAACATCAATTGCTCATTGTCGTCCGATACTGTCGCATACCAGCCCAGCACCTCCGACACGTCGATATTCGTTTGGTATGACTGGTTTCCATCGCTCAACGACTGCCGCAAGCCCGAATCCCCGTTTTGCGAATCCAGTTGCTCCGCGATCGGACCTTGATAGTAATGGAACGTGAAGGCGAAGGAATGTCCCTGTTCATCCGTCATCGCGATGGGATAGTCATGACTCGAACCGGCGGCGGGCTTGTCGACTTCCAAGTCGTATCTGCCTCCCGCATACTCAAAAGACCGCCCCTCGCTGCTGATGGTCCAGAAATGATCAAGTCCGCTAATCGCAAGCCTGAAGTTTTCTCTTTCCGTCAGCTGTTCGTTGGACATGATGCCGTCCGCCCAATAGTCGCCGTCAGGCAGAAGTCCGGCGACGATGCCGGTCTCTCCTCCGCCGTTCGTCGAATTCATCATGATCTCCAACTGAATCGCGTAGAAAAGAACAAGCTGCTTTTCGATATGATGGCCGCTACTGTCCGACGCCTTCACTCGAATCGACATCAATTCGGGATCGTCCGCGCCAAGGTCGGAACCGACAAGCAGCCTGCCCTCGCTATCGATCGTAAATAACGAATTCTGATCGTCGCCATCGCCTTCCGACAACGTGTAAGCAATCGTTCCGCCCAAGTCTCCCGTTGCGTTCAATTGCCCGACAAAGCTGCCGGCCGACGCATAACCGTCGACCAGGCTGCTTCCGCTGAGCGCAATGTTCTGTTGCGCAATGACATTGATCGACACTGTCGCCTCGTTCGAGAAAAGCGTACGATCCGATTCTCCGTCGTTCCAACTATAAGACGCTCGATAAGTAAAACTGTCCCCGCCTGAGTAACCGGGTGCGGGCTCGTAGATATAATACGGGCCTTCGACATGTGTTAACGACCCATGAGCCGGCTCCTCTACGATCTCCCAAGTCGGCGTCGCGGCTATGCCGCTGCCGGTGCGCGCAACCAACGACAAGCCCTTCGATTCGCCCTCGTTGACGGTCGTTTGTCCGTTCTCTGCATAGATTCCGCTGACGATCTCCAACATTCTGGGGATCAGTCGACCATCGGCGTCTTTGAGGATAAGCGTCACATAAGTCGAATCCGAATGCAAGCCGACAGCCACGTTCAGATCGATGTCGTAGGTGCCAATTCCCTCGGCCTGGCCAATCTCCTTGCCATTGAGGTAGACACGCTCAATCGTCGCCAATTCATCTCCGACCAGTTCGGGCATAATCATGGCTTCTTGATTTTCGGGGCTTAATACCGCCACCCTATTGCCGGCGTAGATCGGATCCTCCTCCAGGCTGGCCGCGCCGCGTAAACGCCAGTCAACGCTTGCGCCGGGCGTCTCGCCTTCGCCTTGCCACACGGCGACTGAATACTCGCTCACGAGCCCGCCGTTATATTCATACACGACGATGCGAATATCTTCATTCCAGCCCGGGGACAGTGGGATCGAACTGTTCGTTTCTTCCAACTTTTCACCGCCGACCCAAACCTCAACTTCGTCAAAATAGCCGCGAAGATGCGGATTTAGACTGACACTGCCGGAATTCGTCGTCACGTGATAGGATTGAGGCCCCGTTTTCTCATAAGGCAGGTATTCGCCGTCAGCGTCCATCACGTCCAGATCTACCAGCGGCATCGGGCCGCGGATCACATCGAGATCAAAAGAATGACTGTAGCCCTCATTGTCGGTCAGTTCGAATCTGAAGGAATTCAGTCCCTCTGATACGGCGAGTGTGGCTCGGCTGTCCACGACAAGGTCCGGGCTCTGTTCATCGCTTTTGTCGTATGCAGAGATGCTGGCGCCCTCATCCAAATTAAATATGGCGGTCACGGTCTGCACATCCGAGTTCACGGAAGCGAAGACTTGGCCATAACCATCCGCATAGTAGTCGTTGAAGCCGACTCCTATTGCAGGACCTTCAGCGTTAATCCCGGCATGCAGCGACCAACCGTTCAAGCCCTCGATCGGCGGCAGCCGTCTAATAACCAGTCTGTGCGCATACTGCTCGCCGCCGGCCGATACGACGATGCCGACGATCGCTTCTCCTTCTTCCGGAACGGCGATCGTGTAGAGCCCGTTCGCCGGCGTCAACTCCGCACCGTTATAGATCACGCGTTCAATCTCGGCGCCTGCCGATGTTAACGGCTTGATCCCTGCCGTTAGGGCATCCATCGGAGCCGTATACGTATAACTTTTAGCGAGCGGATTGTACGACAGTTTTTGTCCTTCCGCCTCCAGATCTTGAAGCTTCAGCGAAGCCGTCAGTCCCGTTCTATAAACATTCAGCTTGTAAGAAGTCTCTGCCATGCCGTTCGATACCCAAACCGTCAAGACAGTATGATCCGAAAGGAGCGGAATGTTCGATTCGCTTTCGAACGGATCGTCGTTCTCGTCATGAATCGTAACCCGATTCTCCCAATCAGGCACGAGGTATAACTCCGTCGTTCCCGGCGAAACGTACAAGCCGTATTCACCGTTCGGACCGGTCGGCGTCACAGCAAAGAAGTCGTTTTCATCCCGGAACTGTAAACCTGTCATGATCGGGCTAAGATCCGGCATCCCTTTGCCGACCTTGAGCAGCACCCACTGCCCCACTGGATAGCCGTTCTTGTAAAAACTCATTTCATAGCGAGTCGTCTTGTCTACGTTACTGAGCGGCAATGTCCCTTCAATTCCGGACTGGAAGAGGATCTCTTGTCCTTCCAAATCGTCGTTGGTCAGATAAAATTTGATCTCATCGTACGCATCCGTATTAAAGTTCAACGTCATGCTGAGCGACGAAGCTTCTTCAGGCACAATCGCGCCGTAGAACATCACCTCAGTTTCAAAGCCTTGAGACCACGTCAGCCAGTCTCCCTGATCGGTTTTGACCGTCCAGTCGAGCAGCTGCCATGGCATTTCTCCGGTATATACGGGCCTGTCGACCTTAATTGCATAGGTCTTGGGCGCTTTGCCCGTTTCCGCGATCACAATGACGATGTCCGTCTTGCCGCCCGAGGCGAGCATGATGTTTTGCGAAGCGCTGCCGCTCGCCACGGCCTGCCCGTTCACCGTAATCGTGCCTGTGCCCGACGGATAAACCTTCAGGCGGTCAACGGAGCCTTGCACCGTCACGTCGGGATAATCGTACGTCTCTGGAGAAAATGTAAAGTTGTCGACATCCTCGCTAAAAGAGAGTTCACTAAGACCGGCTGACTCCTCTACGGTATAATCTGCCGTGGCGATCGCGCTGTTTGCAAGACCATCTGTTACGGCGATGGCCTTAACCGTCATAGAGGCATTGATCGTCGGCTTGGCTTCGGCATCGTAGAGTTTGGTCGATCCCTTCACCTGCGTATCCGGATCGGTCCCGTCGGTCGTATAGTAAATCCGCTCGGCACCCGGGGACTCGATCGTCAGCACCGCTCCGTAGGCCACGACGCCCGACTCCGGCGTAAATACCGGCGCCGTCAGGGGAGCGGGAGCTCTATCGACATTGATCGTATACTGCTTCGTCATTCCGCTTTCAGCCGTAACGATAATCGAGATCGGATTGATCCCGACATTCAGGAACACGGAACCGCTCGCCTGTCCGCTGGCTACGACATTGCCGTTGACCGTCACGGTCGCCTTACTGTCCGCCGTCACAGGCGTGACTGTCACACTGCTTACGCCGGAACCGACGTTCGCTCCGTAAGTTGTTATTGCAGCATTGAATTCCGGCTGCAAACTTGCGCCCGACAGCGTCAAATCGCTCAGATCCGCGTTTTGCGAGAGCGGAGGAATTACCGTGTAGCTCGCTTCGGCAACAGGACTGTCGTGCGATCCCGTCAGCGTAGCGACTGCTTTAAGCGTGACCGCCTGTAAGATCAAAGGCCTTGATTCGCTCGAGTATATCTTCCTGGTCTCGGAAGTCGCCGGATCGCTGCCATCCGTCGTGTAGTAAATACGCTCCGCGCCCGCCGACGAGATCGTCACCTCCGTGCCGTACGCAACGGCGCCCGAAGCCGGCTCGAACGTCGGCGCGGCCAATGCCGTCGCCTCGCGCGTTACGATGATCGTATACTTCAGTCTATCGCCGTTCTGCGCGATGACTTCGACCGTAATCCGGTTTTCTCCGACGGTTAGCGGGATCGGACTGCTCGGCTCGCCGCTTCCCCCCTATACCTTCATTAACGAAAAGAATCGCATTGACGTTCGAGAGGGTCGGCGTCACCGTCATGCTGTCGACCGCATGACCGACGCTCGCCGTATAGCTCGTCGTCGTGCGCGCGAACGCAGGCGACAGCGTACCGTTCGACAGCGTCAGATGGCTAAGCGTCGCGTCGGACGAGGGCAGCCGCGATATCGATATGGAATTGAAGACATCCGGCACCGTCCCGTCCGCGGCCCGAATCTTAAACTGGACGGTCATGTTGATCAATGTATAGGCGATCTCCGCGCCGGACGCATATTCGTTCGATCCTACCAGAATCTTTGCCGCTTCGTTGATCGCGTTGATCTTCAGCTTGATCGTCGTGACGTCGGCCGGCACCTTCACCGTCCACGCGTTGCCGCCCGAGGCGACGACTTCATACGAGGTCGCACCGTCCATGCTCGTGGCCGACACACTCTGAACCGCCGCGTCGCTCGGCATCGAACGGTTCGCGATCAGCGTGTACGACTTGATGATTCCGTCGATCGTCGCTTTGATCTCGATCTGGTTGGACGGTTGCAAGAGCGGAATGATGTACCGCCACGAGATCTGACCCGGCAAGACCGTCAGCGCCGCCGTGAACATCGGTTCCGGCTGAACGGCTTGGCCGTTGACCGAGATGTCCAGCTCGGGTCCCGTCACCGGAACGACCAGCGTCAGGTTGCTCGAGCCGCTCGGGATGGACAGCGGCGCGGGCGCGTTCGTCGAGTTGAAGTCGATGTCGATGCCGGTCTGGCCCGGGAAAACGACGCTGACGCTGTTCAGCAATTGACGGGTCACCGTCACCTTGTAAGTCTTGGTCGCGCCGCTTGGCGCCGTCACCAGGACAGCGATCTCGTTGTCGCCGTAGGCCAGGCTCACCGTTCGCTGCCCGCCGCTCGGCGCTTGGCCGTTGATCGTGAACGTTGCGCCGCTTTCCTGCACGCTCGCCCCGACGACGACGCTCGCCTTGTCGCTGGCCACGCTCGCCCGGTAATCGGCGACGGCAGCGTTGAACGACGGACTAAGCGCCGCGCCCGCGATGCTCAGCGAGCCGAGGTTCGCGTTGGACGACGGATTGCCCGGATTCGTGCCCGGCGTGACGATCGTTCCGCCCTGGTTATTCGTCTTGTCCTGCTGATACTGCTGCTTCTGCTGCTCGTTCAGCTTTTTCAGCAGCTCCTCTTCCGCCTTGCGCTTCGCGGCCTCCGCCGCCAGCCTGTTCGCCTCGGCCTGCGCTTGCTTCGCCGCTTCGATCGCCTTGAGCGCCGCCGCGTTGATCTTGTCCGCCAGCTCTTTCAGCTTCGCCGCTTCCTCGGCGGCCTTTTTCTTCGCCGCTTCTTCGGCAAGCTGCCGGGCCTTCTCCTGCTTGGCCTTTTCCTTTTCGTCCAGCTGCGAGAGTTGATCCTTCGTCAGATTGAACGACGTCTTCTCCTGCTCCTCGATCTGCTTCACTTGCCGCTCTTCGATCTTCTTCTGGTCGATCGCCTGCTTCGCGATGACGCCCAGCAGCTCCTGCGTGTTCTGGATGAACTTGTCCAGACCCTGCTGCAGCTCGGCCGGCACGCCGGCCTGCTTGAACTTTTCGACCGTCTGCCGGTTTTCTTCGTCGATCTTCTCCTTGCTGCGCAAGATCGCTTCGATCACTTCAGGCGACGCGTTTTTGACGATCTCCTCGATGTCCACGAGCGTCGTCTGCTCGCGCAGATCGTCGCCGCTCGTCGGCTCGAGCGTGATCTGCTGCGTCGGGTAGAGATCGATCGTCTTGGAGCTGCCGGAGGAACCGGTGCCGCCCGCGCTCTCGCCGCTTCCGCTTCCCGTCTTCTCTACGTGCTCGGACGTGAACCGTACGACGCCCGACAGGACCGCCGTACTCGTGCCGCCCGTCGCCGGATTGACTCGCGCGAAAAACGCCGTGCCCCGCACGCCCATGATCGCCGTCGGCGTCTCCAGCTTAAAGTCGTCGTCCTTGCTCTTGATCGACTTGACGTCCACCCAGGCCGTCCCCTTGAGCATGCTGACCTTCGTCACCGTGCCCTTTTTTGTCCGACAGCTTCGAGAAGGTCAGCGTCGCGTTCTCCCCGACCGTGAACTTGTCGTCCTCCGACGTCCCGTTCGCGAACTGCAGCACCGCCGATCCCTTGCTCCCCGTGATCAGCTTGTCCCCCCTGGTTCAGGCTCAGCTTCGCGAACGCCTTGAACTGCTTCGAGCCTCCGGACTTCTGCACCTGCACGTCCCCGCTCAGCTGCTTGATCACCGCGATCCGCGACGAAGAAGCCGCGCTCGCCTTCCCCCCGAACGCAGCCGATACCGGCAACAGCAGCAACAGCGCCGCCAGCAGGTACATGCCTAACTTTCGATACATGAACTTCACTCCGTTTTCTGTATATGTATGAGGGTAATAAAGACGCTTGCCAATTGATGAAAACGTTGGAATACACGAATCGATTATACCTTAAAAATGGCGATTATTGTCGTTATTTCAGTTAAGCGCAGAGAAAAATTCGAGGCCGCAGCGCCTTCCTGACGAAGGCGAAGCGACCTCTAACATCTCGTGTAGCGTCTCTATTTTAGACGGACCCAAAGTAAACGCGAATTTCGCAACTCCATGCCACGCCGTTGTATAAGCCTGAAACGGATAAAACCTTCGCGCCGCTTGCGCCGGCCAGGTTCAGGACGTAAGATCCATCGGCATTGCGATCAAGCGGCGCGTCCTCCGAGACGGCCTCGAACACTTCGGCGCCAGGCGGCAGTCCGAGACTTAACGCTGCGGTGCCCGGGCTGTCGGCGAGGTAAACTTCATATCCGTTCGAGGCCGGATCGTAATGAAAAGCGAATGGCTGATCCCCTACGTTCAGCACAGGAGCGACCGGCGCGCCGCGGTAAGCGGTCAGTTCGTAAACCTTGCGCTGGCCGTCTACGTAGTTTACCGTCATGACAAACGAATTGGACCCGACGGACAGCGAACCGGAATAACCGCCATTGCCGTCGGGACCTGCCATTCCGGTTAGCGTGACGTTCGCTACGCCGTACCCCGGCGTTACGTACACATGCAGCGTATCCAGCTCTTCGGGAACGACAAGCGCGTAGCGCTGTTGCCGGTCGTACATCCATTCGGCTTCCTCGGCGGGAAGCCCGGTTCCCGAAGCCGATGCGTTCCACGCCATGTCCGCAGGCGCGTACTGTATATCCTGTGCCATGTAAAGATACAGCGTGTACAACACCCGCGCAGGGCCGGATGAGCCCGTATCGTCCGAATCGGTCACGACCACGTCGTAAGTCAGTATCGCGTTGTTGTCGGGATCCGTATCGGGCAGGGTCAGGCGGATCGGCCCGCTTCCGCCGGAAGCTGCGATCTCTTGCCCTTCTTCGTCGAACAAGGCGGCCTCTCCGTGCGATCCCAGCGCCAGATCCAAATCGACCCACGGGGTGCCGGCGGGCAGCGTCGCGGAAAGGGCGCCGGCGGTCGGATGAAGCGTCAATAGACTGCCGGCCCCGTACGCGACCGTCGCCTCGTCCCCGACATTCAAATCCTCCGTCGTCTCTCCGTAGTACAGATTAACCTCGTAATCCACGATTCGTCCGTATCCGTCGCGAAATTCAAGCGTATGGACCTGGCTGCCGGGTACCGGGTCAAACGCGTAGACGTATCCGTACGCTGACGACTGATAGGCGTCGGGCACGCGCTCCCCCGTCTACGAACAGTTGATAACCGGGGCTTCCGCCGACCTTTAGTTTAAAGCCGTGCGGCTCCGCGTCCGTCCCCAACCTGGCCCACCAAGCGCCAGCAGCATCCGCGAAAAGCAACATGGCAGGCGTTTCGGAGGCGCCGCCCGTATAGGATGCCAGCACGGGGCCCAGATCCATAGGCGCACCCGAGGCGATCTCCAAGCGATAAGGAAACGGCGTTCCGCCGCCGACCGGCTTCACGATCGCATATGCGGCGGTGTATTCCCCGTCGATCGGAACATGGTAACGACCCGATCCGGGCGCCGTCTCTTCGGCAGGAACGTAAGCGCCGTAATCGTCGACGTAAAAGTCCGTTAACGCGAGTCCGTTCCCTAATCCCGGCTTGATGTCGATCGACGCTGTATCCTCCGTTACGACCGCTTTCCACAGGTTCGACCTGCTCTCGTCCGCGATAAAGCCGATCGGTGCCGGAGAAGCCTCGGGCTCGGCCTTGACGGGCGTGCCTGAAATGCCGGTCAGCCCGTATCCTTCCGGCGCTTCGCTTCCCCGCCATACATGAATCTTTTTGACGACGGCTTCGGCTTCCCCGCCCGGATAATAGGTTCGCACGACGATCTCGTTCCAGCCCCGGTTCAGATAGATATAATAGTAATAATCCAATCCTACTTCTTCTCCGTTGGCCGTCACTTCCACGGTCGTTCTGTCGTTAAAGTATTTGAGCAGCAGCAACTCGTCGCCGTCCCGGACTGCGGTTGTCCACGTTTGCTCGCCGGCCGGAACCAGATCGACCTCTGCCATGCCTTCCGTGCTTAGATAGGCGTAGATCTCCGAATCTTCTGGCGTGCCTACGTACACATCGAAGTTCAGATTGAACTGCTTAATCTCTCCCGAAACTTCCGCTGAGTATTGAAGCGAAACGTAGTTCATCCCCTCCTCGATCTCCAAGTCGGCTTGAAGCGCCCCGTCGGCCGCCTGATACACGTTTTGTTCGCCCAATGCGAGCACGGCATCCGTCACAAGGAGCGGATCGAACGTAAAGTCCATGCGCAGGTTGACGGGGCGATCCCGGTACAACCAGTAGTCCTTCCCGACGCCTTCCTCGTCCTGGTAGCTGTAATCGAAAAACCAGTCCTCTACCGCGGCGTCGCCCCACGTCGAAGTCCAGGAGACCAGGCCGGGCGTTTCGTAATCGTACGGCTCGACATGGATCGTTACGACCGCCGGCGCGGACGCCGACTCGCCCCGTACGGCCCGGAACAGGAAGTAGTCCATACCTTCAAAGCCCTCGTCAGGCGTATACGTATAGCTGCCGTCTTCGTTTACATCCAACGTTCCGTTTTCCGGTCCGCCTTCGCCCAAAACCTCGTATGTGACGCCGGCGCCAACGCTGCTCGTCAGTACGCCCGAATATGGCGTCTGATAGGCCGTCGTGACGCTGGCGCTATTGGCGATCAAGATGCCGCCGCCCGTTCCGCGCTCGATCGCAATCCGATATTCTCTTTCCGTACGGCCGTCTGCAGCCTGCACCACGAACGGAACCGTCGTATTTATAATCAGGTACGAAATCTGCGCGCCCGACGCGTAGACATTGCCGCCCAGCACAACCTTGGCATCCGCGTTAATCGTATTGATTTTCAGCTTGATCGCCGACGTCTCGGTAGGAACGCTGACCGTCCAGACATCGTAGCCGGCAACCGCTTCGTAAACTGTATTTCCGTCCGCGCTGGTCGCCTCGATGCTTTGCACGGCCGTCTCGCTTGACATCGCACGGTTCGCGATCAGTTCGTAGGATTTGACTGCGTCGTCAATCGTCGCTCGGATGACGATCCGGTTGGAATCCAGCGCCAGCGGAATGTTGTACCGCCAGGAGATCTGGTTCGCCAGGATCGTCAGCGCGGCCGTGAACATCGGTTCCGGCTGAACGGCTTGGCCGTTGACCGCGATGTCCAGCTCGGGTCCCGTCACCGGTACGACCAGCGTCAGGTTGCTCGAGCCGCTCGGGATGGACAGCGGCGCGGGCGCGTTCGTCGAGTTGAAGTCGATGTCGATGCCAGTCTGGCCCGGGAAAACGACGCTGACGCTGTTCAGCAATTGACGGGTCACCGTCACCTTGTAAGTCTTGGTCGCGCCGCTTGGCGCCGTCACCAGGACAGCGATCTCGTTGTCGCCGTAGGCCAGGCTCACCGTTCGCTGCCCGCCGCTCGGCGATTGGCCGTTGATCGTGAACGTTGCGCCGCTTTCCTGCACGCTCGCACCGACGACGACGCTCGCCTTGTCGCTGGCCACGCTCGCCCGGTAATCGGCGACGGCAGCGTTGAACGACGGACTAAGCGCCGCGCCCGCGATGCTCAGCGAGCCGAGGTTCGCGTTGGACGACGGATTGCCCGGATTCGTGCCCGGGGTGACGCTCGTTCCGCCCTGGTTATTCGTCTTGTCCTGCTGATACTGCTGCTTCTGCTGCTCGTTCAGCTTTTTCAGCAGCTCTTCTTCCGCCTTGCGCTTCGCGGCCTCCGCCGCCAGCCTGTTCGCTTCGGCCTGCGCTTGCTTCGCCGCTTCGATCGCCTTGAGCGCCGCCGCGTTGATCTTGTCCGCCAGCTCTTTCAGCTTCGCCGCTTCCTCGGCCGCTTTTTTCTTCGCCGCTTCTTCGGCAAGCTGCCGGGCCTTCTCCTGCTTGGCCTTTTCCTTTTCGTCCAGCTGCGAGAGTTGATCCTTCGTCAGATTGAACGACGTCTTCTCCTGCTCCTCGATCTGCTTCACTTGCCGCTCTTCGATCTTCTTCTGGTCGATCGCCTGCTTCGCGATGACGCCCAGCAGCTCCTGCGTGTTCTGGATGAACTTGTCCAGACCCTGCTGCAGCTCGGCCGGCACGCCGGCCTGCTTGAACTTTTCGACTGTCTGCCGGTTCTCCTCGTCGATCTTCTCCTTGCTGCGCAGAATCGCCTCGATCACTTCAGGCGACGCGTTTTTGACGATCTCCTCGATGTCCACGAGCGTCGTCTGCTCGCGCAGATCGTCGCCGCTCGTCGGCTCGAGCGTGATCTGCTGCGTCGGGTAGAGATCGATCGTCTTGGAGCTGCCGGAGGAACCGGTGCCGCCCGCGCTCTCGCCGCTTCCGCTTCCCGTCTTCTCTACGTGCTCGGACGTGAACCGAACGACGCCCGACAGGACCGCCGTACTCGTGCCGCCCGTCGCCGGATTGACCCGCGCGAAAAACGCCGTGCCCCGCACGCCCATGATCGCCGTCGGCGTCTCCAGCTTGAAGTCGTCGTCCTTGCTCTTGATCGATTTGACGTCCACCCAGGCCGTCCCCTTGAGCATGCTGACTTTCGTCACCGTGCCCTTTTTGTCCGACAGCTTCGAGAAGGTCAGCGTCGCGTTCTCCCCGACCGTGAACTTGTCGTCCTCCGACGTCCCGTTCGCGAACTGCAGCACCGCCGATCCCTTGCTCCCCGTGATCAGCTTGTCCCCCTGGTTCAGGCTCAGCTTCGCGAACGCCTTGAACTGCTTCGAGCCTCCGGACTTCTGCACCTGCACGTCCCCGCTCAGCTGCTTGATCACCGCGATCCGCGACGAAGAAGCCGCGCTCGCCTTCCCCCCGAACGCAGTCGATACCGGCAACAGCACCAATAATGCAGCCAGCAGCGTCAATCCCCATTTCCGTTTCATACCTACACTCCCTATTCCGTATCCATATAAGTGCTTTTGCACGATCAAAGACCTATGTACAGATGCCGCAAACCCAATTATAAAATTAGAAAAACAGCGAATATATGCGACTTCTTTCACAATTATCGCCTCAAACGGCCTTCGGTTCTGTAATGACCGCCACATAATTAAAAAAATCCCGCCAGCCGGACATGGTCCGATGACGGGATTTCTTAATAAGCAGGTTTGCGGCTTATGCCTTCACCTTGGTCGGAACGTTAATGCCTGCAGTCGCGCTCAGCATCCATACGTGCTTTTGCAGCGCTTCGACCTGCTTGGTGAGCAGATCCGCCGTCGGCGCGTCGCCCGCCTCCTCGGCCATCTCCAGCGTTTCGTTCAGACCGTTGGTGAGCAGGATGAAGTCGTCGATGACGGCTTTGACCATGTCGACGTCCTTCGTCTCGTCGCCGCCTTCCTTTATCTTCGTGAGCGACAAATATTCCTTCATCGTGGATGACGGCTTGCCGCCGATCGAAAGGATTCGCTCCGCCACTTCATCCAACGACAATGCAGCGAAGTTGTACAGCTCCTCGAACTTCAAATGAAGCGTCTGGAAGTGCGGCCCCTTCACGTACCAGTGGAAATGGTGCAGTTTGAAGTAGATGACGCTCCAGTCCGCCAGATTTTGATTCAGATTGTTCTGGATCTTAGGCATGTGAATCCCTCCCGATTGGATAAGCTTGCTCTCCTAATTTACCCGGGATCGGCGCCCTTCAAGCAGACTGAAAATAAATGCCAACTGTTAGACCGTCCGCTGCGCGGCCAGATGCGCCGCGATCTTGCGGCCGTGATAGCGCCCGCTCTCGATAAAAATCTCGTTTGCATCACGTCCCGTGGAAACGACGCCTGCCAGGTAAAGGCCCGGCACGTTCGTCTCCATCGTCTCCGGATCGTGCTTCGGCGGGATGATCCCGTCCGGCGCATCGATGCCCATCGAACGCAGGAATGCGCGGTCCGGCCGGAATCCCGTAAGCGCCAGCACGAAGTCCGCGGGCAGCGTCTCTCTGACGACCTCGGTCCGGCCGTCGGCCGAATCCGCTTCCTGTACGCGTTCCACCGTGACCTGGTCATAGCCGATCTCGACGACGCTGCTGCGCAGGCGCAGGTCGATTCGTCCCTTGGCCGCGCAGCTGTCGAAGATCGGCCGCACCCACGGCTTGATATTGGCCGAGACCGATTCGCCCCGGTATACGACCGTCACTTTAGCGCCCACTCGCTCCATCTCCAGCGCGGCATCGACGGCGGAGTTGCTGCCTCCGATGACGACGACGCGCGTCCCCGCATAGGGATGCGCTTCGGTGAAAAAGTGGCTCACATGCGCGTGATTCTCGCCTGGAATGCCGATCCGGTTCGGATGATCGAAATACCCGGTCGCGATGACGACCTTGCGAGCGTGCGTATACGAAGGCTGGCCGGATCTGCCTACCGACGTGACGCGGAAAGCGTCGCCCTCTTTCTCGACGGCCGTGACCGCTTCGTAGCGGCGAATTCGAAGCCCGCGTCGCTCGGACACGATGCGGTAATAATTCAACGCCTCCAGCCTGGACGGCTTGTCGTTGGGCGTAATGAAGGGGATGCCTGCGATCTCGAGATTCGGCGCCGTGCTGAAAAACTGCATGTTGACCGGATATCTGGAGATCGAATAGCCGACGTTTTCTTTCTCGAATAGTAACGGGTTAAAGCCTTGGTCCTGGAGCTCGGCCGCCGCCGACAGTCCGCATGGACCCGCGCCTACGATGACGATATCTTCCACTGTGCATTCGTCCGCCTTTCCTCTTGATCGCTACGCTTAGTATACGTCGAGAGAAGCCCGGTGTAAAAAAACGCAAAAATCGCCGGGAGGCGGCTCCCTGCGAACAGGTGCCGCCTCCCGGCGATCAAAGCTTTAGCTTATTCTCCGCCGCCGACACGAATCCGGGTGAGCGCGCGCTGCAGCGCGGCCTCGGCCCGTTTGTGATCGACTTCGGTTTGCTTGTGATTCAGACGATCCTGCGCACGATCCTTGGCTTGCTGCGCGCGGTGGACGTCGATGTCCGAACCGAGCTCGGCGGATTCCGCGAGGATGACGACCTTATCCTTGCGTACCTCCATGAAGCCGCCGTGAACCGCGATGAACTCATCGTTGTTCCCGATCTTCGCCTTGACGGGCGCGATCTTGAGCGGCGTCACCAGCGGGATGTGATGCGGCATGATGCCCAGATCCCCGTCTACGCCGCGGGCGACGACCATGTTGACATCCTTGTCGTAGACGGTCCGCTCGGGGGTGACGATCTCCAAACGTAAGGTGCTCATATCGATACCTCCATCAAAAGCGGATTAGAGCCCTTGAGCGAGCTTCTTCGCCTTCTCGACTGCGCCTTCAATCGAGCCGACATTATGGAACGCCGGTTCCGGAAGATCGTCATGCTTCCCTTCAAGGATCTCTTTAAAGCTGCGAACGGTATCTTTAACCGGCACGTATACGCCAGGCATGCCGTTGAAGGCTTCGGCAACGTGCAGCGGCTGGGACAGGAACAGTTGGACGCGACGCGCGCGCAGAACGACGAGCTTGTCGTCCTCGGACAGTTCGTCCATACCGAGGATGGCGATGATATCGAGCAGTTCCTTGTAGCGCTGGAGCAGCTTCTTGACGCCTTGCGCGACGGCATAGTGCTCTTCGCCGACGACTTCGGGCGCCAGGACGCGGGAGGACGATGCCAGCGGGTCGACGGCCGGGAAGATACCCATTGCCGCGATGTTCCGCTCGAGGTTCGTCGTCGAGTCCAAGTGAGCGAACGCCGTAGCAGGAGCCGGGTCGGTGTAATCGTCCGCCGGTACGTAGATCGCTTGGATCGAGGTAACGGAACCCTTTTTCGTCGAAGTGATCCGTTCTTGCAGTTGACCCATTTCGGTTGCCAGCGTCGGCTGGTAGCCTACCGCGGACGGCATCCGGCCGAGGAGGGCGGATACTTCGGAGCCGGCTTGCGTGAAGCGGAAGATGTTGTCGACGAACAGCAGAACGTCGCGTCCTTCTTCGTCGCGGAAGTACTCGGCCATCGTCAGACCCGTCAGCGCGACGCGCAGACGCGCGCCCGGAGGCTCGTTCATTTGGCCGAACACCATCGCGGTCTTCGCGATAACGCCGGAGTCGCTCATTTCATGGTACAAGTCGTTGCCTTCACGCGTACGCTCGCCTACGCCCGCGAATACGGAGATACCGCCGTGCTCCTGGGCGATGTTGTGGATGAGCTCTTGCATCGTAACCGTCTTGCCGACGCCGGCGCCGCCGAACAGGCCGACCTTACCGCCCTTGGCGTACGGCGCCATCAGGTCGATGACCTTGATGCCGGTTTCCAGGATTTCTTGCGACGTCGACAGCTCGTCGAACGGAGGTGCCTGGCGGTGAATCGGATTCGCGATCGTGCGGTCGACCGTACCGGCGTTGTCGATCGGGTCGCCCAGCACGTTAAATACGCGGCCGAGCGTCGCCGGTCCTACCGGCACCGTAATCGGCGCGCCGGTATCGACGGCTTCCGTACCGCGGATGAGACCGTCCGTCGAAGACATGGCGACGGTACGGACCATGTTGTCGCCCAGATGCTGCGCGACTTCGACCGTCAGCTTGACTTCGCGTTCGCCGGTCTGATGAATTTGGATTGCGTTGAGGATGTCCGGCAGATGGCCGTTGTCGAACTCGATGTCGACGACCGGTCCCGTGACCTGGACAATGCGCCCCTTGCTCATTCGTGTCCCTCCTGTAACTTCAGTCTATATCCGTATCCTTCGCTTCGCTGGGCGGACGAGCCGCCGCGTGCGAAAGTTTAGCTCAGTGCGTTCGCGCCGCCGACGATCTCCGCGATCTCCTGCGTGATGGCCGCTTGACGCGCGCGGTTGTACGTCAGGGTCAGCTCGTTGATCCGTTTGGTGGCGTTCTTGGTCGCGTTGCTCATCGCGGTCATCCGCGAACCGAACTCGCTCGCCTTGTTCTCCAGCAGCGCGCTGTAGACCAGAGTCTCCGCATACTTCGGCAGCAGGACGTTCAGCACCGCTTCCGGAGACGGCTCGTACTCGTAGCCCGCGCTCGGACCCGCTTGCTTCGTCGCGCCGAGCGCCGAAGCGTCGAGCGGCAGCAGCTGCTTGACCGTCGGCAGTTGCGTAAGCGCGTTGATGAACCGGTTGAAGACGAGATGGACCTCGTCGTACGTCCCCTGCTCGAACCCGCCTACGGCCGCCGCCGCGATTGCCTTAACGTCGGCGAACTTCGGCGAGTCGGGCACGCCGATGACGTCCTGGACGATCGCGTATTCGCGGCGTCTCAAATAGTCGCGGCCTTTGCGTCCGATGACGAACAGATCGTACTCCGCCTTGGACTTGTGCTTGCTCTTCAGCGTGTCCACGAACTTCTTCAGCAGGCCGCTGTTGAGGCCGCCGGCCAGACCGCGGTCGGACGTAAAGACGATATAAGCCGTCTTCTTCACCTCGCGGGTTTGGAGCATCGGGTGCTTGACGCTGCCGCCGCCGCCAGCGATGCTCGAGACGACTTCCTTGAGCTTGTCGGCATACGGCCGGCCCGCGAGCGCCGCGTTCTGCGCGCGCTTGAGGTTCGCCGCCGCGACGAGCTCCATCGCCTTGGTGATCTGCTTCATGTTCTGCGTGCTCTTGATCTGACGCTTAATCTCGCGCATCCCTTTAGCCATTCATGTCACCACCTTATTGTCCGCGCCGCCCGGGCCTCGCGGCCCGGCGCCGGCGCGGAAGCTTCTATGGCCGAAGCCTTCGCGATCGCAGCTTATGCCGTTGTAGCGAAGCTCTTCTTGAAGGCGCCGATCGCTTCGACGAGCGCCTTGTCGTTGTCGGGCAAAATGTCCTTCGTATCGCGGATGGATGCCAGAATCTCGGGGCGCTGCGCATCCAGATAGCTCAGGAATTCGGATTCGAAGCGGCGTACGTCTTGTACCGGCACGCTGTCCGCATGGCCTTTGGTGACCAGGTACAGGGAGACGACCTGGCGCTCCAGCGGCATCGGTACGTTGATGCCTTGCTTCAGAATCTCGAGGGTACGGATACCGCGGTCGAGACGGGATTGCGTGACCTTGTCGAGGTCCGAGCCGAACGCTGCGAACGCAGCCAGCTCGCGGTATTGGGCGAGGTCGGTCTTGAGCGTGCCCGCGACCTTCTTCATCGCCTTCGTCTGCGCGGACGAACCTACGCGGGATACCGAGTTACCGACGTTGACCGCCGGACGCTGACCGGAGTAGAACAAGTCGGACTCCAGGAAGATCTGACCGTCGGTGATCGAGATGACGTTCGTCGGGATGTAAGCCGAGATGTCGCCGGCTTGGGTCTCGATGAACGGCAGCGCGGTGAGCGAACCGCCGCCCAGCTCGTCGTTCAGCTTGGCTGCGCGCTCCAGCAGACGGGAGTGCAGGTAGAATACGTCGCCCGGATACGCTTCGCGGCCCGGAGGACGGCGGAGCAGCAGGGACAGCTCGCGATATGCTGCGGCTTGCTTGGTCAAGTCATCATAGATGATCAGGACGTGCTTGCCGTTGTACATGAACTCTTCGCCCATTGCGCAGCCGGTGTACGGCGCGATGTAGAGCAGCGGGGACGGCTCGGACGCGCTCGCCGTAACGACGATCGTGTAGTCCAGCGCGCCTTGGCGGCGGAGGGACTCGACGACCGTACGGACGGTCGATTGCTTCTGGCCGATGGCGACGTAAATACAGATAACGCCATTGCCCTTTTGGTTGACGATCGTGTCGATCGCGATCGTCGTCTTGCCGGTCTGGCGGTCGCCGATGATGAGCTCCCGTTGGCCGCGGCCGATCGGGATCATGGCGTCGATCGCCTTGATGCCGGTCTGCATCGGCTCGAATACGGACTTACGGGCCATGACGCCCGGAGCCGGGGATTCGATCGGGCGGAACTTCGTCGTCGCGATCGGACCGTTGCCGTCGACCGGCTGGCCCAGCGCGTTGACGACGCGGCCGAGCATCGCTTCGCCGACAGGAACTTCCATGATGCGGCCGGTACGCTTGACTTGGTCGCCTTCGCGAATGCCGGTGTACGGGCCCAGGATGACGACGCCGACGTTGTCTTCTTCGAGGTTGAGGGCCATGCCTACGACGCCGTTCGAGAATTCAAGCAGCTCGCCGGCCATCGCTTTTTCCAATCCGTGGACGCGAGCGACGCCGTCGCCGACCGTGATGACGGTACCGACGTCAACGACTTGGATATCGGATTGATAGTTCTGAATCTGCTGCTTGATCAGCGTGCTGATTTCTTCAGGACGGATACTCAAATTCGTTCACCCCTGTCTCCTACTTACAAGATACATGCGTATATTACAGACTCGTTTGAAGTTCCTTCGATAGACGGTTCAGCTTGCCGCGCAGGCTGCCGTCGTATAGCGTATCGCCGATGCGGACGGTGATGCCGCCGATCAGCGACTCGTCGACTTGGCCGATGACACGCACCTTCTTGCCGATAATCGCCGCGAATTGCGTCGAGATTTCTTCGGCCTGCTCGGGCGTGAGCGCCTTGGCCGACGTGACCAGCGCGTCGGCGCGTCCGAGGACGCCGCCCGCGACCGACATATAAGCATCCAGCACAGCCGGGATCTCGGTCTCGCGACCGCGTTCGACCAGCAGGCTGACCGTGTTCAGCACATTTTGCGACATCTTGTCGCCGAACGTGCCGCGCAGCAGCGCGATTTTCTTGTCCAGCGTGATGTTCGGAGCCGACAGGAAGACGCGTACGTCCGCGTTCGCCTCGATCGCGTCAGCGATCAGCTTCAGCTCGTTCTCCGTGCTGGCTACGGCGTCTTGCTCGCGCGCCAGATCGAAGAGCGCCCTGGCGTATCGTTTGGCTACGACCGTACCGCGGCTCATGACTTCTTACCTACGTCTTTGAGATATTGATCGACCAGCTCGCCTTGGGCGCCCGCGTCGACCTGCTTCTCGAGGATCTTGCTGGCGATCTGTACGGACAGGCCGCCGACTTCGGACTTGAGCGATGCGATCGCCTTGTTTTTCTCGGCTTCGATGTCGCGTACCGCCTCTTCCTTCAGGCGGCTCGATTCGCCGCGCGCCGCGGCGATGATGTCGTCGGCTTGCTTGGAGCCGGTCGACTTCGCTTGCTCGATAATATCGTAGGCTTCCTTGCGCGCTTGCTGCAGCGATTGCTTCTGCTCTTCGAGGAAGCGCTCGCTCTCGGAGCGGTTGCGCTCGGCCGTGTCGATCTGCTCTTTAACAAGCTGACGGCGCTTTTCCATGATGCCGAAAAGCGGACCGAAGGCGTACTTCGACAGCAGCAGATACAAGATGCCGAATGCGATGACTTGAACAAAAAAGTTGGTCCATGTGATGGTCAACGATAGCCACTCCTTTCACCCAAAAACTGTCGATCAAATCCGAATTGCGCCCGCTTGCATAAGGAAGGCGTGGAGGCAGATGGCTCTCCGCGCCTAACGTTATAGATGAAATTGCTTACTTCGCCATGAAGATGAACGCGAGGACGAGGGAGATGATCGGCAGTGCTTCGACCAGACCTACGCCGATGAACGCCGTCGTTTGCAGGGCGCCGCGCAGTTCAGGCTGGCGGGAGATACCTTCGACCGTCTTGGAGAAGATCAGACCGTTACCGATACCGGCGCCGAGCGCGCCAAGGCCGAACACGATTGCAGCTGCTAACAGAGCATAAATTTCCATTTGTGAATTTCCTCCTCAAATTGGGTACTTAGGGATTAATGATCTTCTTCGTGAATGCTGGCTTGACCGATATAAACCATGGTCAGCATCGTGAATACGAATGCCTGGATGGCGCCTACGAATATACTGAAACCTTGCCAGACGAGCAGCGCCGGAATGCCGACCCAGCCCATGCCAAGGATAACGCCGATCATGACTTCGCCGGCGTAAATGTTGCCGAATAGCCGGAGACCGAGCGTCAGCGGCTTGGCGACCGTCTCGATCAGGTTGATCGGAAAGAAGAACGGCCACGGCTCGAAGTAATGCTTGAGGTAATGCTTGCGGTTGTGGCGGAAACCCTGAATGTGCGAGATCACGATGACGGTAAGGGCGAGCCCCATCGTCATAGCGGCGTCAGCCGTAGGAGACTTCCACCATGCGAAGTGCGCTTCCTCCTCCCCATTCATGAACAGGTCCATTCCGAGGAACGTCGCGTGACCGTGCGCTTCGGTAATGAAGTTGAACGGAAGGCCGAGCATGTTGCCGATGAAAATGTAGATGATCAGCGTAAGACCGAGGCTCAGGTAGACGCGACCCCGTTTGAAGTCCGTCGCCATCCCGATGATGTTGCTGACGAATTCGACGACCCATTCCATGAAGTTCTGCAGCTTGCCGGGATTGTCCACGGACAGGTTGCGAACGGACAGGCGCGCGAGTACAAATGCGACGATGCTGGTCACGATGACCATGATGATAGCCGCAAGGTCGAACTTCACACCGCCGAGAATGACGATTGGCGCTAAGTGATCCATGTTAGTGCTTTTCACCCCTTTCATCGGTGGCGTGGCCGCCTTGGCGGCGTCTGGACAAGATACCCAGTAGGAGTGTTGCCAACGGCGCCGCAATTAATCCCGCTACGGTAGCCGGGAGATTGAACTCGAGCAGGCGAACCGACACGAATGCGGCGAGCAATGCCAGCGCGGCGCGGGAGAGGAAGCCGAAGCCCGATCGGGGTCTTCTGCCGCCGGATGCGGCCTCGCCGATCCGAACGGTCTTCCAAGCCAGATGCCACGCGACGAGCAGGCTGCCGATCGCGCCGATCAGGAACCCTCCGAAGACAGTCTTGTAAGCGGGCAATATCGCCCACCCGAGACATCCCATGGACAAAAAAAAAGAACGTAATGCGAGAAACCTTCTTCATCAAAGCAGGCAAATCGTCCATCATTTGCCCCTTCCCTTGACGGCGAACTTCCGAATAAGGCCTACAGCCGAACCGATGCCGGCGACGAGGCCGACGAGAAGTCCGACCAGATACCAAGTTGAGGTGCCGCGGTTGCCGTCTGCGACGGATCCGATCCACCAGCCCAGGCCGACGCATACGGCCAGTTCGGCGCCGATCGCGGTTACGAGCCCGGCTGCCCGCCATGGATTCTCGTCCGGCGGCAGAGGCGGCTTGCGTTCGGATTCGGGCATGGACATCCGCTCCTTTGATCCCACCAACAAGAAATTCGACTAAAAGTAAGCCCTTTCTTCCTAATGGTTCAGGTAATATTGTATCCTTGGCCGATGGGATTTGTCAATTCGCATAAATTCAAACATTATGTGAACGCAAGCCCGCCAAACCCTTGATAAATCTGGATTCTTCCGCTTCCCAAACCGTACAGTTGCGCTGTATGCTGTAGACAATTGCGCCTCGATTCGTCCGTCCGCGCCGCCCCGATTCGCCGTCCGGCGAGGAATTCGCCGTCATTTGCCGTCAATTCAAGACGGCTTCCAAGCGGAAAAGGCGACGGACCGCCTACGAGGCCTTAATCCCCATATGCCCTGCCGTCGCCCGCCCCGTCAACCTTCAAAGGCCGACGGACGTTCACCCCTGCCGAAATGGTGCAGGATCGCTTGCGCGATCCGCTTCGAAGCCCGCCCGTCCCCGTACGGATTGGCGGCGCGGCTCATGCGCTCGTAAAGCGCCGAATCGGAGAGCAAGGCGCTCGCCCTGTCGAAGATCAGATGCTCGTCCGTGCCGACGAGCTCCAGCGTGCCGGCTCCGACGCCTTCCGGACGCTCCGTCGTATCCCGAAGCACCAGCACGGGTACGCCGTACGACGGCGCCTCTTCCTGGAGGCCGCCCGAATCGGTGAGGATGAGGTACGTGTGTTTGTAAAAGTTGTGCAGCTCGACGACGTCGAGCGGATCGATCAGCCGAATGCGCGGATGATCGCCCGAAATCTCCTCGGCCGGCCCCTTGACGGCCGGATTCGGATGCACCGGGTAGACGACGGCGATATCCTCGTGCGTCTCCGCGAGCTTGCGGACCGCGCGGAAGATTTGCCTGTGCGGCTCGCCCTGGTTCTCCCGGCGGTGGGCCGTCATCAGCACCAGACGCTTGCCTTTCGCCCAATCGAGCACGGGATGCGAGAAGTCCGGTTTGACCGTGTATTGGAACACGTCCGTCACCGTATTGCCCGTCACGTAGATGCGGTCTTCGGGCTTGCTTTCCTTGCGCAGGTTGCCCGCCGACCACTGGGTCGGCGCGAAGTGCGCGTCGGCGAGCACGCCGGTCAACTGCCGGTTCATCTCCTCCGGATACGGAGAGAGCTTGTTCCAGGTGCGCAAGCCCGCTTCGACGTGTCCGATCTGAATCTGCTGCAGGAACGCGGCATAGCTGGCCAGGAAGCTCGTCAGCGTATCGCCGTGCACGAGCACCATGTCCGGCTTGGCCTCGGCCAGAATCGGCTCCAGCCCTTGCAGGACGCGAATCGTGATCTCGTTCAGCGTCTGCCCGACCTGCATGACATTCATATCGTAGTCCGGCCGGATATCGAAAATATCCAGCACTTGATCGAGCATCTGCCGGTGCTGCGCGGTCACGCAGACGGTGGATTCGATCAGCCCGGGGTATTTTTGCAGCTCCAGCACGAGCGGCGCCATCTTGATCGCTTCGGGGCGCACGCCGAAGATCGACATGATTTTAATCGGTTTCACAAGTCCGTTCCTCCCACAAGCCTCGCTCGTCTTTATTTCGTTCCGTACAGCCGGTCGCCGGCGTCGCCGAGACCCGGCACTATGTATCCGTGTTCGTTGAGGTGCGAATCCAAGGACGCGACGAAAATATCGATATCGGGATGCGCCTCCTGAACGGCCTTGACGCCCTCGGGCGCCGCGATCAGGCACATCAGCTTCGTCGGCTTGCAGCCGCGCTGCTTCAGGATCGAGATCGCCGCATTGGCCGAGCCGCCCGTCGCGAGCATCGGATCGAGCACGATAAGCTCGCGCTCCGTCACGTCCGTCGGCAAGCTGACGTAATACTCGACCGGCTGCAGCGTCTCCTCGTCCCGGTACAGGCCGATATGGCCGACGCGCGCGGACGGCAGCAGCTTCAGGACGCCGTCGACCATGCCGAGGCCGGCGCGCAGAATCGGGATCAGGCCGACCATGCGGCCCGCGATGACCTTGCCCTCGGCTTCGACGACCGGGGTCTGCACCTTCGCCGTCGTAAGCGGGAAGTCGCGCGTCGCCTCGTACGCCATGAGCGTGGAGATCTCGTCCACGAGCTCCCGGAACTGTTTGGTTTCCGTCTTTTTTATCCCGTAAAAAAGTAACTTTATGCTGGATCAGCGGGTGGTCGCATACTTGCAATCGCCCCATGGTGTTCCTCTCCTTTGCCCGTTCAGATGCCCGTCCATTATATCATTGTCTCCCCCGCGGCGCATCCATGCGCCGCCAACGCTTCCACCGCTCGCTTCCGCGCAGATTCCTCTGCAACGTTCGCCGCTGCGCGCCGATATTTAAATCAGAAACAACAAGGGAGGCGTGTTGATTTGAAAAAGACAAAGCAGGCATTGTCGGCGCTGGCGGCAGGCGCGGTCTTGCTGGCCGCGCTCGGCGGCTCCGCAACTGCAGCAGGCTCTGCGGCCGAAGAAAAGCTTAAGGCGCTTATCGATGCAGGCATCATCTCCGGCGACCTGAAGGGCAACCTCAATCTCGGCGACAACATTACGAGAGCCCAACTCGCCGTCATCATGGTTCGCGCGTTCGGTTTGGAAACCGAAGCCAAACCGCCTGTCCAGACGGCTTCCTTCACCGACGTGGCGCCGGGTTCCTGGTACAGCGGTTATATTGCCGCGGCCAAGAATCTGATCGAAGATAACGGCTACACGCTCGGCACCGGGGGCGGCAAGTTCAATCCGAACGGCAACGTCACGTCCGCCGAAGCGGTTGCCTTGCTGTGCAAGTTTCTGGACATCAAGCCCGATTCGTCTACGAGCGATTGGGCGTCCGCTTACGTCAAAGCCGCCTTGGAGAAAGGCATCCTGGACGCCAACTCGGCCAAAGGGATCAGCAAAACGAAGCCCGCCACCCGGGAGACCGTCTTCACATACGCGAACACCGCGTTCGGAAAAGTCAAGGACGAGGACGGCAAGACGATTTTCGACAAGCTGAAGGAAGGCGTCGGCAGCGGCGTCTATAACAAAAAAAGAGAGCGGCACCGCGCCGTAATGTTCGTCACCCCCGGGTCTTCCTCCGCATAGGCTGATATCACCAAGCACTGGGAGGATTCGACCATGACTTCGAAAAGCAAAGCGTTGGATACCAGCGCGCCAATCTACGAAGCCGATCAAGATTGGGTCGCAGGCGCGAAGCAGATCCGGCAAAAGCTGTCCGACGTCTGCGGCGCCCACCATAATCGGAACGTGCGCGTGAAGACGATCGACGGCCACGCCTATGAGGGAACGGTCGTCGGCGTAGACGGCTGCCACCTTCATCTGGCCGTCGCGCCGAGCGCGATGGACGCCCGCTTTTTCGGACCGTTCGCCGCAAATGCGATCTTGACGCTCGTGCTGTACGAACTGCTCGTCATTACGCTGCTCATTTGATCGGCGCCTCGATCCCGCCCTCGCCTAAGAGGACGGGATTTTTTTCATTTATGATTTTCCCGCGCCGCGACCATCCTAATCAGACTGCGCCCGGTTCGGGCAGTGAATTCCAGCGCGACATCAGGAGGTCGGCATGCCGGGTACATCATCGAAACCTTCTCTTTTCCCGCCGATGGGACGCGAACGGGAACGCAAGTTTACGGACGCCGGACGCGCGCAGGACGAGCCGCGGGCGACCGGCAAGGCCAAGCTCGACCGCCAAGCCGTGCTGCTGCTCGCCGTGAATGCATTGTTCACCTGCGGCAATGCGCTCTCCGCCACTTTCGTCAACATCTACATTTGGAAAATCAAACACGATTACGCGCTGCTGGGCTGGTTTGCCGTCGTGCATCAGCTTGCGATGTCCCTTACCTTCTGGCTGGCCGGAAAGTGGGTCAAAGAAGGCAACAAGATGAACGCGCTGCGCGGAGGCGTCATCGCGGCAGCCGCCTTTTACGGCCTGGTGCTCGCCTTCGGGACGCGCGCCGCAGACGCGGTGCCGGTCTTGGGGCTCGTGCAGGGCGTTTCCTCCGGCCTGTTCTGGCTGTCGTTCAACGTCGTCTACTTCGAGATCACCGGCCCGGACAATCGCGACCGCTTCAACGGCTGGGCCGGACTGCTCGGCTCGCTGGCCGGGATGCTGGCGCCCTGGCTCTCCGGCCTGCTCATCGCGAGCAGCGGCGGCAATGCGGGCTACCGTCTCATCTTCGGCATTTCCCTAGCCATTTTCGTCGCGGGCGCCGCGATCACTTTCGGACTTCATAAGCGAGAACCGTCCGGGCGTTACGACTGGCGCATCGGGCTTGGCGGGCTGCTTCGAAAAGGCAATCCATGGCGCGCCATCGCCGGCGCGATGGTCGCGCAGGGACTGCGGGAAGGCATCTTCGGATTCGTCATCGCCCTGCTCGTCTATACGTCGACGGGCAGCGAGATGAAGCTCGGGAGCTTCTCGCTCTATACGTCCGCCGCCGCCTTCCTCAGCTTCTGGGTCGCCGGCAGGCTGCTGAAGCCGAGATTGCGATTTTGGGGCATGCTCATAGGCGCCGCGATGATGACCTTGTTTATCGTGCCGCTCTTGGGGGGGGACGGGCTATTCCGAGCTGCTTATTTTCGGTTTGGGCACCGCCATTTTCGCGCCGCTCTTCTCCATCCCTTCCGTGTCGGTCGTCTTCGATCAGATCGGGGGAAACGAAGCGGACGTCAAGCGGCGCGAGGAACGGGTCATCCTTCGCGAGCTGGCGCTGAACGCAGGGCGTTTCATCGGAGCCATGACGTTTATCGTTTGCGTCTCCGTCAGCGCCGATCCCGCGCTCATCCGCGTGCTCCTGCTCGTGTTCGGCAGCTCTCCGCTGCTGGTTTGGGCGCTGCTCCGCAAGCGTCTAAGACGCGCGGCGACCACGGGGGCAAAAAGCGAGCCTTGAGGGACGAGCGATGCGGGGGCGCATTCACGCTTCAAGCGTCCAACGTTTTTTCCGAGCAATCTGGTTGCACGGCTCTATTTATCCAGGTACAATACCAACTGATACTAGTTTATATACAGTTCCAAGGAAAGCGAGTGAATGAACGAGATGAGCCAGCTTGGATCCCCTTTTACGCTAAAAAGGATTAACGCTCCGCAATCGCATCGCCATGAGTCCGATGTGCCAATATTCCGTCGAAGCGGAAGACGGCGCGCCGAACGAGTGGCACTTCGTTCACTACGTCTCCCGCGCCGTCGGCGGCGCCGGCCTCGTCCTCGTCGAGATGACCGACGTCGAGCCCGACGGCCGCATCACGAACCGGGATCTCGGCCTATGGTCGGACGAACAGATCCCCGCCTACCGGCGCATCGTCGACGAGGTCCACAAGCACGGCGCCAAGATCGGCGTCCAGCTCGCGCATGCGGGACGAAAGGCGCTTGACGCCGAACCGCCGGTCGGCCCGTGGAACGTGCCGTTCGACGACAAAGCGAAGCAAGCCGCGCGCGCTCACGACCGAAGAAGCATGGGCAATGGTCGGCAAATTCGCCGATGCAGCGGCCCGCGCGGTCAAAGCCGGCTTCGACACGATCCAGCTGCACGGCGCGCACGGCTACCTGATCCATCAATTCCACTCGCCGGGCATCAACAAGCGCGACGACGAGTTCGGTCGCGATAAAGCCAAATTCGGCGTCGAGGTCATCAAGGCCGTCAAGGCCGTGCTGCCGCCCGATATGCCGCTGCTGATGCGCGTATCCGCGATCGAGTACGCCGAGTATGCCTACGGGCTCGACCATATGCTGGAGGTTGCGCGCGCTTATCGCGACGCCGGCGTCGACATGTTCGACGTCTCCACCGGCGGCGAAGGCGGCCCGGCGGTCAAGGGCAAACCCGGCAATTACCCGGGCTACCAGGTTCCATTCGCACGCGCCCTGAAGGACGCGCTTGGGGTCCCCGTCAGCGCCGTAGGCATGCTGGACGATCCCGAGCTCGCCGAGCACGTCGTCGCCTCCGGAGACGCCGACCTCGCCGTGATCGGCCGCGCCATGCTGCGCAATCCGTACTGGGCGATCGACGCCCTGCGCCGTCTCGACGGCACAACCGACCTCGTCGCCACGGCGTACGAGCGGGGCTACCACGGGCATCGCTGATATCGCGACACTATGAAGCCGACGCGGACATCGCCCGCGTCGGCTTTTTATATTCTACCGCCTCCTTAGCCTCCATCTCCGCCGCATGCCGTTCATCGCATCCCATCGGTCACCATGCAAATTTATGGTGCATCTTCGCCCCTCTCGCCGCTCAGTCGTCGCCTCGCGCGGTCACCATGCACATTTATGGTGCATCTTCGCCCCCGCCACCTCTCACTCGCCTCCTCGCGCGGTCACCATGCACATTTATGGTGCATCTTCGCCCCTCTCGCCGCTCACTCGCCTCCTCGCGCGGTCACCATGCACATTTATGGTGCATCTTCGCTCCCGCCGCCGCTCACTCGTCTCCTCGCGTGGTCACCATGCACATTTATGGTGCAATCTTCACTCCCGCCGCCGCTCACTCGCCGCCTCGCGCGGTCACCATGCACATTTATGGTGCATCTTCGCCCCTGTCGCCGCTCACTCGCCGCCTCGCGCGGTCACCATGCACATTTATGGTGCCTCTTCGCCCCCGCCGCCGCTCACTCGCCGCCTCACAAGGTCACCATGCACATTTATGGTGCATCTTCGCCCCTCTCGCCGCTCACTCGCCGCCTCGCGCGGTCACCATGCACATTTATGGTGCATCTTCGTCCCTCTCGCCGCTCACTCGCCGCCTCGCGCGGTCACCATGCACATTTATGGTGCATCTTCGCTCCCGCCGCCGCTCACTCGCCGCCTCACGTGGTCACCATGCACATTTATGGTGCATCCTCGCTCCCGCCGCCGCTCACTCGTCGCCTCGCGCGGTCACCATGCACATTTATGGTGCATCTTCACTCCCGCCGCCGCTCACTCGCCGCCTCGCGCGGTCACCATGCACATTTATGGTGCATCTTCGCTCCCGCCGTCGCTCACTCGCCGCCTCACGCGGTCACCATGCACGTTTATGATGCATCTTCGCTCCCGCCGCCGCTCACTCGTCGCCTCGCGCGGTCACCATGCACATTTTATGGTGCCTCTTCGCTTTCGCCTCGCGGGCACTATTCCGCCTTTGTACTCAGCAAGTAACGATACTTATGCTTGTGGTCCTCGCACACAGGCACGATTAATCCCTTGCTGACTAACGATGCAATGTATCTCGATATCGTATTGCGGTGCAGTCCCAATTCATTCCGTAATTCGAACGGCTCCAACGGCCCGGAAGAACGAGCCGCATATTCGAGTATTCGTCTTTCGGTAATCGTCAGTTCTAAGCGTTCGTAGGTATCTATCCTCAATTTCCCCAACATTTGCTGCAGCACCTGTTGACACTGTCTGGGTTTGTCGCGAATGGAAAGAAAAGCGAGCCGGATCACGGACCAGCCGTCGATGATGAGGTGGTTTTGGCGCATGAGTTCATCTTCATATTCTGAAGGCGTCGCGTTCAAGCGATGCGAAGTCCGGCCGTCCACCTCGATCGCCACACGATATGCATTGGTCAAGAAGGCAAAGTCGATGTACCGGAAACCGTCTTTGTAATCCTTAACCTCAAATTCGGGAATGAGTCCCTTCAAACTACCGAAAGCGGGAAACCAAGTGAAGCGCAAAAAGTACATGGAGGCAAACGTCAAACCGGACTTCAACCGCTTAAGCCTCGCGCCTTTGGCTGCCCGGAGCGTCGCGGCCCACCAATTGACGAACGCCTTTTCAAACTGCCTGTTCATCTCCGGATCTCCCTGTTTGTAAAGAGGATCGGACATAAACCTCTTCAAATCAAAAGCACGCTCGTCCTTATCTAATTTCACTGCGCCTCATCTCCTAGCCAACATCGAATAAAAACAAAAAACGCCGCCCGCTCCCATCACTCAAAGTGAGGGAACAAGCAGCGCGTGCTTCACGCCAATTATTCTACATAACGTCATCGTCGCCTAATTCGCCCCGAGCCTCCGAAGCTCGTTCGCGGCTTCGTCGTCTTGCGCGGCTTGAAGCTCGAGCCCGACTTGCTGCCTGAGCCGCTCGTGCCATCGCGGGTGATGCTGCCCGTCGACGACTTCTTTTTGCCGAACAATCCGTCCGATCCTACGCTGCTGCCGGAGTCGGACTTGCCGCCCCGCTTGAAGATCGAGCCCTTCTTGTCCACCGTGAGCGGCGGCGCGACTTTCTGATCGCTCACCGTCGGCGTCCGATAGGTGCCGGTGGTCGGCGGATACGACTTCTGGCTGCCGTAGCCGCGATAGTCGCCGTAATAACCGCCCCGCGACGAATCGAACAGGTTCCCGATCAAGCTCGCGAGCAGGTAGCCTTCGAGAAACGAAGGGCTGTAGTTCTGCCGCACGTATTCTTTGGAGTCTACCTCGACCAGGCTGTCCGCCGCGTTGTTCGGATCCTTCTGCACGTGAATGATCTGATCCGCGTACACGAGGAACATGTGATCCGGATCTTCCTTGGACACCTGCTGCGGATTTTTCTTGGCCTCGAGCGCCGCGGCGACCTCCTGGACCGTCTCGCCCGCCGCGCGGTAGACGTACGAGGTCTGGCTGCCGCTGCCGCTCACCGACTCGAGCGGATACGTCTCCTGAACGTTCAGGCTCGAACCGCATGCGGAGAGCAGCGTCGCGAAGAGCGCCAGCATCACGGTCAGGTGGATCGAAGAACGCAGCCAACCGCGGCCGGATCGCCGACGCCACGGACGGCTCATCGTCCGCTCCCTTTCAGCCACTCGACGTCGCCGGGCAGCACGCTCTCGCCTTCATACAGCATGAAGCGCCCGTCCTGCCACTCGATCCGGAGCAGCTTGCGCCCGTCGGACTGGAAGCGCCAGACGTATACTTCGCCCCCGGCCGAGGTAAAGGGCGTGCTGCCCGCCTCGACGATCCGGGTGCTGTACTGATCCTCCAGATGATAATCGATGCCGTCCAGCTCGATATGCGCCGGCACCTCGTCCATCGAATCGAGTCGTCCGTCGATCGTATTGAATAAGGAATACGACAGATCGAGCCGCTGCTCGATGTTCAAGTAGCGCACGTCCGCGCCGTCCCGCAGCGTCAGCCACACTTCGTTGCGGGCGGTCGGCTTCGTGCGGCCGGTCACCTGGTAGGTGACAAGGGATACCTCGCACACGTCCCCCGGCCCCATCGTCAACACGCTTCGCTCTTGCGGAAGCGGCTCGGCTTTTTTCAAAATATTTTTAACCCGTTTGAACAGGCTCATCTGTTGTCCTCCTCTCCCGCAGCCCTACAGGCACGAGCCGATGATCATCGCGCCGACCAGATGCAGGGAGCCCGCGATCAGGCCATGCCCCACGATGCCGTCCCGCACGCCCTCGTCCAAACGCAAATCCCCGATGCGCCTGAACGCGAATTCGACGATCCACTCCAGCACGAACAGGATGACGAACGAAATAAACGAGACGAGCAGCGCCTCGCCCAGATCGTCGGACGTCACGATCGAGCGGGACAAAATATAGCCCTGGGCGACGAGCTTCAGCACGAACCGAACGGTAACGGCCGTATTGCCCTTCTTCATCTCGGCCATATCCTTGTACTTGGTAAAATAAGCGTCGATGCCCATGAGCACGAACAGAAGCACCGCGCCCGCCGCCGTCCACAGCAGCGTGCCGACCACGTTTTCAATCGTCACTTTTAACGTCTCTCCTCCCGCGGATAAACCGGGCGGTTCCCGACTCCCCGCGGGAACGGGCCGCCCGATGCGCGCCGTTTCGGACGCGCCATGCACGTCTTACCTCATTTTAGCTTAGATGGGCATTTGAAAAAAGGACCCCGCGGGGGAGTCCTCTTCGAGCGCCTTTAGCTCTCGTACTTTTTCAGCAAAGCCGCCAGTTCGTCCTCGACCGCCTTGTCCTTGCCCAGCGCCGCGAACTCGTCGTCCAGCGACTTGCCCTTGGACTGGCTGAGCTCCTCGGTTGCCTCCGCATGAGCCTCCATCTGCCGGACCTTCTCTTCCATCCGGCTGAGTCCGGACATCGCGGTGTCGGTGCCGAAGCCCGCCATCGCTTTGTTGATGCCGGCCTGCGCCTTGGCGGCGTTGGCGCGGGCGACGAGCGTCTCGCGACGGTTCTTGAGATCGGTGAACTGCTTGCGCATCTCGTCGAGCTTCAGGCGCAGATTGTCGGCGGCCTGCTTGTTCTGCTCGTAGCTGGCCTTGTACTCATTCGCCTTCGTATCGGCCGTTTTCTTCTCCTCGAGCGCGCGGCGGGCCAGGTCGATATTCTTCGCCTGCGCCGCGATGTTCGCCTGTTCCTCGCGCTTGGCGACGAGGGCGGCTTGCTCTTCGTACAGCTGCTTGAAACGCTTCTCGATCGCGATCTGGGCGGCGACGGCCTTCTCGGCGTCCTCGAGATCCTCCGCCATGTCGCGCAAATATTGATCGGTCATTTTGACCGGGTCTTCCGCCTTTTCGATCAGGGCATATACGTTCGACAGCGTGAGATCGCGCAACCGTTTAAAAATAGACATGTACACGAATCCTCCTCTTGTCCGCGTGTTCGCGGCTATGTATGTTAGTACGCGGATGCAGGCCGACCGTTTCAACATTTCCCCGGGCGCCCGCGAATATCCGTCAAAATAAATATACATCCGGCCCGCCTCGGAAGGCAAAGCCGGATGCATGGCGGCAGTCGCGCGGTCCATCAGTCTCCGATCTGATACGGCCGTTTGACGTATGAAGTGCGGAGTCCGTAATCTTCGGAATCCGTCCAATCGATCTGCAGCGCCCCGATCCTGGATTCGCTGCCCGGCAGCTCGCTCAGCCACAGCGCGTCGTCGGGACAATCGGCGGTGATGAACTTGCCCGCGTCGTCGTCGGGAGACGCATGAAACTTCAGGTAAGCCTTGCCGCCCTCGACGGCCAGCACCTCGACGAAGCCCGCGTCGTGGTTGACCGCAAGACGCGCTCTCCGCCCGAGTCCCGCCGTCGTCAGCTTGGCCTCTTCGACCAGCCGGTACGCCCTGGACAACGGTACCGCGAACTCGCCGCTCTCCTCGCTCGGCCGGTCGACAAAAAAGTAATACGGCGTCACGCCGGCCAGCTCGAGGCGTTCAAGCAGCTCGCCCAGCAGCTCCGGCGCGTCGTTGATCCCGCCCAGGATCGGCGTCCGGTTCACGATGACCGCGCCGGCGTCGCCAAGCGAGCGAAACGCGCGAATCGCCTGGTCCGTCATCTCCCGGGGATGATGGATGTGCGCCATCAGGTAAAGCGGCTTCGACGGCGTCGAAAATTCGCGGATCAGTCGCAGCAGGCCGAGGTCGTCCGATATGCGCATCGGGTCCATGACCGGCATACGCGTGCTAAGCCGAATGATGCCGACGTGCGGAATGGCGCGCAGGCTCTTAAGCAGCTTGCGCAGCTTAAGCGTAGGCAGCTTGAAGCAGTCGCCGCCGGCCAGGATGACCTGCCGAATCTCCGGGTGGGCCGCCACATAATCGAGCGCAGGCGAAACGCCTTCTTCAGCCTCCGCCTCGGTGAGCATCAGGAAAGCGGATGTCCGAAACTTGTGCCGATAGCCTTGGGCCAAATAATCGGCCTCGTCGTCCGAGGCGCCCCAGATGCCTTTGCCGCCGGCCGCCGGCAGGGATGGAGACAGCAGCTTGCGGAGCGGATCGTTCGCGTCGCCCCAATCGATGAGGCTATGATAGTACGTGTTCGTGGACGTGCAAACAGGAGCGGCAGCGTCTAGGTCCATGTTTCTGGCGAATTCCGGCATGGCCAACGTGAATTCCTCCTTCTCCCGGTGTAAAGTCGACACGCCCCGAAGGACAGAAAAGACCCTTCTGCAGCAGGCGCGCGCAATACGCTTAGCCAGACAGAGGGGTCTTGTAGAGACGCCAAAAGACCCGGCGTGGGTCATTCAAGCTTCAATAATGTTAGATGTGACCCATCCACTGCCTACGAGGTTAGCTGACGGACTCGGGTAAGATGGTACCCTATGAAGCCTGACAAAGACTTCAATTCGCCCCGTAAAGATTCGGTTCCCCCCGCTTCCCGGCCGATACCGGGAATTAAGCGTACACTTAGTTTATACCGAATGTCCCGAATCGTCAAACAAAACAGCGCCCAATTCGGCCTCGAAAGGTCAAAATTGGGCGCCTGTACCTGTTTTTAGGCGATTGGGACGGGACGGATCTTAGTATTCAAGACCTTGGTAAAGCGGATATTGCGCGGCGAGCTCGCGCACGAGCTTGCGGGCTTCTTCCAGCTTGGTCTCGTCCTTGGCGTTCTTCAGCGTGATGGCGATCGCCTGGCCGATCTTCTTCATCGCCGCGGCGTCCATGCCGCGCGAAGTAACGGCCGGGGTGCCAATGCGGATGCCGCTCGTAATGAACGGGCTCGTCGGATCGAACGGGATCGCGTTCTTGTTGACGGTAATGCCGACGGAGTCGAGCACATGCTCGGCATCCTTGCCCGTGATGTTCAGGTTGCGGGTGTCCACGAGCATCAGGTGATTGTCCGTGCCGCCGGAGACAAGGTTGATGCCCTCAGCGGTCAGCGATTCGGCGAGCGCCTTGGCGTTGGTCACAACGTTGGCCGCGTAGTCCTTGAAGGACGGCTGCAGCGCTTCGCCGAGCGCGACGGCCTTGGCCGCGATCGTGTGCATGAGCGGGCCGCCTTGCGTGCCGGGGAATACCGCTTTGTCGATCGCCGCCGCCCAAGGCTTGGTGCAGAGGATCAGGCCGCCGCGCGGACCGCGCAGCGTCTTGTGCGTCGTCGTCGTGACGAAGTGCGCGTGCGGCACCGGGCTCGGGTGCTGGCCGCCTGCCACGAGGCCGGCGATATGCGCCATGTCGACCATGAACAGCGCGCCTACGTCGCGGGCGATCTGGCCGAGGACTTCGAAGTCGATGATGCGCGGATAAGCGCTCGCGCCGGCGACGATCATGCGCGGACGATGCTTGAACGCCGCTTTGCGGACTTCGTCGTAGTTGATCGTGAACGTCGACTCATCGACGCCGTAAGCGACGAAGTTGTACAGGATGCCCGACGCGTTGACCGGGCTGCCGTGCGTCAGGTGACCGCCGTGCGCCAGGTTCATGCCGAGCACGGTGTCGCCCGGTTGCAGCGCAGCGAGGTATACGGCGAGGTTCGCCTGCGCGCCTGAGTGCGGCTGCACGTTGGCATGCTCGGCGCCGAACAGTTCCTTCGCGCGGTTGCGGGCGATCTCCTCGGGGATGTCGACGTATTCGCAGCCGCCGTAGTAACGCTTGCCCGGATAGCCTTCAGCGTACTTGTTCGTGAGCACCGTGCCCATCGCTTCGAGAACGGCCTCGCTTACGATGTTCTCGGACGCGATCAGCTCGAGGTTGTCGCGTTGGCGGCCGAGCTCGAGGTTAAGGGCTTTGACGATCTCGGGGTCTTGCTTGCGCAGATTGGCGGTCATGGTTGGTCCTCCTTAGGATTATGGGAAAAGTTGATTTATGGTAAGGGATGGTTGGTGAAAAGGCGTTCGCTTGGCGGCCGGCTTCGGCCGATTGGCCCGCGGGGCGCATGGCCACCGTCCGGCGTGCCGTTAGCCGATTTTATCGGCTATCTCGCCGAAATGGGCCGCTGCCGCGCCCCGGCGACTCAGTCGCAGGTGCCTGACGGAGGCGTCTGCCTCGCAGGCGGCGCGTATACGGCGCGCTCGCCGCCGATCAGCTTCGGCCGCGCGTAAGCCATCGTCACCCGCGCCTCGCCGACCCAGCGGCTGGAAGGCCTGAGCGGCACGGCGACGGGGCGCAGATGCATGCCGATCATCGTTTCGCCGATATCGAGTCCCGCGTCGACGGAAACCGCCTCGACGAGGCAAGGATCCGTCAGTTGGCCGTATGCATAGGCCGCCATGGAGCCGCCGGCCTTGGGCACCGGCACGGCCGACACGATCGTCCAGCCCCGGGCCGCGGCCAAGCTTCGCTCGGTCACGAGCGCGCGGTTCAGGTGCTCGCAGCATTGCCACACCGTCTCGAAGCCCCTCCGGTCGCGAACGCGACGCACGCCTTCGTAAATCTCGCGGGCGACGGCCGGCGCTCCGGACGTACCGATCCGGCGGCCCTGCACTTCGCTCGTGCTGACGCCCAGCACGACGATCTGTCCCGCGCCCAAAGCCGCGGCTTCGGCCAGCTCGGACAGCGCCCTTTCGACTTGGCCCGACACGGGCAACGCTTGGTCTTGGTCAGTCATCGTCGCTTCGCGCCTCCCTGTCCGTTCAAGGATGAAGTGCCTGCTGCGTTTCGATCGCCTTGACCTTGTTCAACCGGCCGACGTGGCGCGGACCTTCGGAGAAGGGCGTGTCCAGCCAGACGCGCACGATCTCCTCGGCGACGCCGGGACCGACGACGCGCTCGCCCATCGCCAGTACGTTGGTGTCGTTATGCTCGCGCGTAGCCTTGGCCGAGAACAGATCGTGCACGAGCGCGCAACGGATGCCCGGCGTCTTGTTCGCCGCGATCGACATGCCGATCCCGGTGCCGCAGATCAGAATGCCCCTGTCCGCTTCTCCGCTGACGACTTTGTCGCATACGGGCACGGCATAATCCGGGTAGTCCACCGAGTCCGCGCAATTGCATCCGAGATCGATAATCCGGTGACCCTGCGCTTCCAGGAACGGGACGATGACGTCCTTGAGACGATAGCCCGCGTGGTCGGCGCCGATAGCGATGATCATGACTGTACCTACCTCCCTTGATTGTCAGATGTATTATACCGAATTTGCCGCAAAAAGACGAAAAAGAGCACGCGTGCTAAAGCACGCTGCTCTCTGCCCAGGCGACCGGCCGACATTCCGGTGCTCCACTGTGGTTAATCCCACTTGTGTCGCCAGTTACACCGGAACTGCAACTTGTAGCTCCATCATAACGAAGGAAAATGCCGAAGTCAATCGAAAATAGACTATAATCAACCTTATAAAGGCCATGACGGTTGAGTAAGGAGCACGCATGAACAATCTGCTGATCACCGGATACCGCGCGCACGAGCTCGGCATTTTCGGACAGAAACACAAGGGCATTCCTTATATACGCAAGGCGATCGAGTCCAAACTCGTCCCTTTGGTCGAAGAGGGTCTCGAGTGGGTCGTCACGCCCGGTCAGTACGGCGTCGATCTGTGGGCATGCGAATCGGTCATCGCGCTGAAAAAGCATTATCCGCAGCTCCGGCTGTCCATCCTGACGGCATTCGAGGGCCAAGAGGAAAAGTGGAGCGAGGACAAGCAGGAATATTACCGCGGCATTCTGAAGGATGTCGACTTTTATGGCGCCGTTAGCAAACAGCCTTACAGCGGCCCTTGGCAGTTCGCGGCGCGAGACGACCTGCTTCTCCGCAAAACGGAAGGCATCATCCTCGTTTACGACGAGGAAGCCGGAGACGCCAGCCCTAAGTTCATGAAGGAAAAGGCGCTGCGCAAAAACCGCGAGGACGGCTATCTCTATCTCTCGGTGAGCTCCGAGGACATCCAAAGCGCCGCGAACGAGGAGCAGTACGACATGGCGGACGGGATCGGCGAATCGGAAAATGACGAGGAACGAGGCCGTGACTGGAATGATGAGATTTGATTGAAGCTTGCAGTTGCTTCGACGCCGCATGCCTGTTAAACTGATGTCACGAATACGGTCGCAAAGCATGCGCCGCACGCTCTCATACGAGAGTTTGCGGCGCTTTTCTTTTTTCCGGGGGGAGCGTGACGATCCGATATGGCGCCGCACGACGAAGCGTTCAAAAAGCTGCTGCAAGCTTTTTTCGCCGAATTCATGTCCTTGTTTTTCCCCGAGCTTCATCGTTTAATCGACTTCGCCCATACTCGCTTTCTCATGCAGGAGCTTTTGGTGGACGTCGTCGGCGGCGAGAAACGTACGGTGGACCTGCTCGTCGAAGTGCGCTTGCGCGGCAGAAACGTCTTCATCCTCATTCATCTGGAGCCTCAATCTTATGCGCAGGCGGATTTCGGAGAGCGGATGTTTCTATACTTTGCGCGGCTGCTCGAACGTCACCGCAAAGCCTACAAGGTGATCCTCCCCGTAGCCATATTCACCGGAAGCCGCGCCAGAGACGAGCCTGACGGATATTCGATGCGCTTTGAGGACGAGCGTATCGTGGAGTTCCGCTATCGCAAGCTGGAGCTGGCACGCCTGGATTGGCGGCGCTTCGCCAAGTCGGACAATCCCGTGGCCGCTGCGCTGTTGTCGCGGATGGGTTATAATGAAAAAGACAGACGCGAGCTTCGCCTGTCGTACCTGAGAATGCTGGCGAGGCTGCATCCGAAGCTGGACGACGCCAAATTGGCGCTCGTCATGTCGATCGCGGATCTTTATTACGGGCCCGAAGCCGAAGAGGACCGGTCCATTTTGCGCGAGCTGCACGCCCGCGATCCGAAGGAGGCCGAACGCGTAATGGAATTGATGCCAGCTTGGAAGCGCTGGGGCTACGAGGAAGGCTTGGAGGAAGGCTTGGAAAAGGGAAGAGAAAAAGGCATTGAAGCCGGCCGCGCCGAGAGCGTGCGCAAGCTGCTGGCAAAGGGCTTCACGCCCGGCCAGATCGCCGAACTGCTCGATCTGCCGCAGGACGAGGTCGCAAAGCTGCGGGATTCGCATTAAAATAGCGCCGCCTGCTCCAAGGACACGGAGCAAGCGGCGCTTTGCCGTTCGATAAAAAAAGTTCAAGCCCCTCGCCTAATCAGCGGCCTGCCGCCCGCCGAAGGCCCGCTCGATCGCCTCGCGAATCTCCCGCGCGCAGGCCTCGTACAGCGCCAGCGGCCCGCCGTACGGATCCGCGATGTCCAGATCCGGCGCGCGCCGCGACAGCTCGGACAGGCGTTGCCTGTCCCGCTCGGGGAACGGCTTGCCGAGCGCCAGCGCCATCTGGAATTCCGCGTGAAGACGATCCATCTCCTGCAAATCCGGCAGCAGCGCTTCGCTCTGGCGCGCATATTCCTTGAGCGTGTAGGTCTTGGACGCCGCGTGCGGATATCGCTCCGCGATCGCGCGCTTATGGGAGACGGTCATCGTCAAGATGAGATCCGCCCACTCTACGTCCCCACGGTCCAGTCTCGTCGAAGCGCCGGGCAGCGCGATACGGCCGCGCTTCAGCGTCTCCGCCGCATGCGCGGAGATCGGCATGCCCGATTGGGCGGCCACCCCCGCGGATCGCACTTCCATCTCGGTACCCGTCCGTGCCGCCCAATCGCGCAGCAGGGCTTCGGCCATCGGACTCCGACAGGTATTCCCGGTGCATACCATCAATATACGCCGCATCATCCTAGCCTCCTCTTTCGGACGGTTCGTCGCCTCGTCGCTTTTAATAGTGAACTAGTTATATCAAAAAAGAGCAGGCCGAATGCAAACAAAATGACCCCGCCGAACGCTTCTCCATAGCCGCCGAGCGACCGGCTCACGCGCGTTCCCAGCAGCAAGCCCAGCACGCTCATGACCCCGCCCACGAATCCGAACATAAGTACCGTGAACATCATATGCGCGGAAAACATGCCCAGCGAAACGCCGACCGAAAAAGCGTCGATGCTCACGCTGAGCGCAAAAACGAGCATGCCCCAAAATGTCCGGTGGCTGAAAGACGAGACCGATTCCCCGCGAATCGCGCTGTACACCATATGTCCGCCGAGGAGCAGCAAAAGCGCGCCCGCCGCCGACGTGGCGACGCCGCCCAGCAATCCGCTCACGTAATGCCCGGTCAGCATGCCGCCGAGCGGCATCAATACGTGGAACAACGCGATCAAGGCGCTCAGCTTGAGCACGTCCAGCTTGCGGACGCCCTTCAGCCCGATCCCGATGCCGAGCGAGAAGGCATCCATCCCGAGCGCGACCGCCATAATGCCGATCGTAATCAAATGCCCTGCCGCCGCAGACCATTCCATGCTTTAGCCCCCCTTGTCCAGCTAACCCGATATAGGGAGCATATGCGGACAAGGCGGCGAACATGACCCGACGAAGGCAGGGAACCCGTTTGTGCCAGAAGAAGAGCGGGCGCATGTCGGAGGCTGCGAGCTTGGAACGGGTGGATGCGGGAGAGCGGCGCTGCGAGCGGGAGCGTTCAGGCTCGCGTCTGGCGGCGAGCCAAAATTGCGTTGCGTCGCCCTTTGACGGCGCCGGTCAGACCGGCAGCGCGCGGCCGCCTGCCGCCTTGCGCATGCGGTTCATGAGCGCGGCCCCGATGCCTTCCTCCGGGAAGGCTTCGGCCGCGATGAACCGCAGGCCGCGCGCGTCGCACTCGCGCAGCGCCGCGTACAGCGCCTGCGCGGCCGCCGCCGGCGCCGCGCGCGGTCCCAGCGCGATGACGGCGTCCGCGCTGTAAGCCTTGGCGTGCTCGTCGCAGCACAGCACGCCGGCAGGCTCGCCCCGCCGCCGCGCGTCGTCGACGGCGGCCTGCACCGCGGCGCGCACCGCCTCGGGCGCGCCGCTCGCAATCGCCATGACGCCCTGCGGGGCGTAATGGGCGTACTTCACGCCGGGCGAGCGCGGCGCGCCTAGGGCATCCGCTGCCGCCGCATCGCCTACCGTGGCACCGATCGCGCCAGCGGCCCCGGAGGCGCCAGCCGTGCCTGCGGCATCGACCGCGCCCGCAGCCCGGGCGGCGCCGGTCCCTGCGGCCGAAGCACCTTCCCCGGCGCCCGCCCATTCGGCGAGCACGTCCGCTCCGCCGCCGGCAACCGCATCGCCCGCGCCCGACACCGCGATGCGGTCCGTCTCGCCAGCGTCCGACGCCGCGATGCGAACCGCGCCGCCCGCCGCCTCGCGCAGCTGCTCGGCCGTCACGCCGCCCGGCCGCAAAATGTGCACGTCGTCCCCGAGCACGCGGACGACGGTCGACTCCACGCCGACGCCGGTCGGACCGCCGTCGAGCACGCCGTCGATGCGCCCGTCGAGGTCGTCGCGCACATGGCGCGCGAGCGTCGGGCTCGGCCGGCCCGAGCGGTTCGCGCTGGGCGCCGCGACCGGGCAGCCCGCGGCCGCGATCAGCCGCCGCGCGGTCTCGTGCGCCGGCACGCGCACGGCGACCGTATCGAGGCCCGCGGTGACGCGTGCCGCCACGGCCCCAGAGCGCACGGGCAGCACAAGCGTGAGCGGCCCCGGCCAGAAGGCCGCCATAAGCGTCCGCTCCAGCGGCGACACCTCGGCGGCCAGCGCGTCCACGTCCGCCGCTTCCGCCAGATGCACGATCAGCGGATTGTCCGAAGGCCGTCCCTTGGCCGCGAAGATCCGCTCCGCGGCGGCTTCGCTGCGCGCATCCGCCCCGAGCCCGTACACCGTCTCGGTCGGAAACGCCACGACGCCGCCTGCGGCAAGCGCCGCGGCGGCTTCGTTCAGGCCGGCGTCTCCGTCGGCCGGCGTCCAGTATTTCGTCTTCGTATGCATGTCCGTCCCTCGCGTTTCTTCAAGTTAGGACGATTATATCACAGCGTTTCAGGAGAACAACGATCCGATGAAGCTGAACAGCTTCTTGAGCAGGACGAGCAGGAAGAACTCGGCCTTCGGTTTCTCTGCAGGCACGGCCGCGGCGATGACGCCGTCCTCCTGCGCAGCGTTTGCGGAAGCTTGCTTGATCTTGGCCGCATTGCTTGGGACGCCCTTTTGCGCAGCCGCCTTTTGTTCCGTTTCCTTTATCGCAGCCGCCGTCCGCTTGGGGGATTGCTTCTCGTCCGCAGCAGCCGGCTCGTCCGCCTTGACCGACGCGGCCAGGCACAGCGGCGGGAACAGCACGCACCACCAGTTGGCGCCTCCGCCCTTGCCGAGCGTGATCCGAAGCGCCTCGTATTGCCCCGCCGGATACGTCTTGCCCTCGAACGTTTTCGCCGGAAAATCCACGACCGCGAGCTCCGTTTTTTCGCCGTAACCCGCCTTGGCGCCCTTCAGCGACTTGTTCGCCGCCGCTTCGACGTCCGCCAGACGCAAACGGATCAGCGCGCGCGCTTCCTCGATCGTGCCCGGCATCTCGCCCCAGGATTCGATCAACGCGGAGACCTCGTCCCGCACCCCTCGCTTTATTGCTTGATCGCGGTCGCTGTCCGAATTGGCGATGATCCGGATGCGGATCGCCTGATTCGGTATCGTATCGTCGCCTTCGGCGTCCGCCGAGGCGCGGTTCACTGCCAATGTGGAAAAACCCGACAGACCGATAAGAAGAAGAAAAAGAAAAGGACCATAATGACGAAGACCACGCATCGTTCTCGCTCCTTGTGCGCACCCGTCGGTGCGGCCGATGCGTTCCGGAACGGCTTAGTCCTCATTATGTCCCTCTCTCGAATCTGTAAACCTAGCAGTCTATATTTTGTTTTTTTTAGAAACGAAGCGCGAGCACGTGACGGTCGATGCCGCCGTAATCGCGAACGATGCGGATCTCGTCCCAGTCGGCGACCTCGCGCAAAAGCGCGGCCGCCTGCTCCGCCTGATGGATGCCGACCTCCCAGGCGACCATCGCCGGCAGTTCCGCCAGCCCGCTCAGTTGCAGCGCCATCCGGCGATACGGCGCGAGCCCGTCCGGTCCGCCGTCCAGCGCAAGGCGAGGCTCATGGTCCCGTACTTCCGCCTGCAAGCCGGGCAAGTCCGAGGACGGGATATACGGCGGATTCGATACGAGGATATCGATCCGCTCGCCGGCATGCGCGCCCCCTTCCATAAATGGCGCCAGCAAATCGCCTTGCGCGAAGCGGACGCGCGCGCCAAGCGCCGCCGCGTTGCCCGCAGCCACTTCGAGCGCTTCGGGCGACAAATCGCTGGCGGTCACCTGCCAGCCGGGCCGCTCGAGCTTCAGCGTGACCGCCAGCGCGCCGCTGCCCGTGCCGACGTCCAGGACGCGCAGCTCCGCGTCGCTCGGACGTTCGCGCGCTCCATCGTTTTCCGCCGCCTCGGTCCGTTCCTCGCTTTGCCTGGCCCTGCGCGCCGCAACGATCCTTGCCGCCCCTTCCAGCACGGCCTCGGCCAGCAGCTCCGTCTCGGGCCTCGGGATCAGCACCGCCGGGGTCACGGCGAACCTGCGCCCGTAAAAATATTGCTCGCCGGTCACGTACTGCGCCGGCTCTCCCGCCGCCCTCCGCGCCAGCATCGTCTCCCAGGCCTGCCGCTTCTCCTCGGGAAACGGCTCCCGCAGATCCCGCAGCAGCTCGCTCTTGCCGATGCCGAGAAGATGCAGGATCAGCAGCTCCGCCCCCCGACTCGGCCTCCGCTTCCTCGATGCCCGCCTCCGCCAATCGCCGAACTCCGGCCTTCCACACTTCGCCATAGGTTTGTCCTCGTTGCATGCCGCTCTCCCTTTACCGAATCTGCTCTGCGTTCCGGACTTCAATATAACGCCATCGTACCACAAGCAGCTTCACATATTCGAGGAGACACAGATTGTGAGGCGAGCGATAGCGGAGCTCGGGGCCGTTATTGGCTCCGGGGCCGGCACTTCGCGCTCGATAGCGGCACTCCGGACCGTTATTCGCTCCGGGGCCGGCACTTCACGCTTGATAGCGGCACTCCGGACCGTTATTCGCTCCGGGGCCGGCACTTCGCGCTCGATAGCGGCACCCCGGACCGTTATTCGCTCCAGGGCCGGCACTTCGCGCTTGATAGCGGCACTCCGGACCGTTATTCGCTCCGGGGCCGGCACTTCGCGCTCGATAGCGGCACTCACGACCGTTATTTGCTCGCTGGTATGCCTAACGCCGTTGCTCCCGCCCGATCCTGGACCACGTCAGGATCGCGCCCGCCGCCAGTACGAGCCCCAGCGCGACGAAACCCTGCCTGACCCCGGCTTCCGTCGAAGCGGCATGCCCGATGAAGGCGCCCGTCAGCACGACGCCGAGCGTAGCGCCGAGCTGGCGCGAGGCGTTTAGCGCGCCGGAGGCGGCCCCCGTCCACTCGGGCGGCGACGCGGCCATCACGGCGGCCATGAGCGACGGTATGGCGAGAGAGGTACCGAAGCCGACGAGCAGCAGGCCGACCAGATGGATGCTGTAACCGGACTCCCCCGTCGCCGCGGCCACGGTCAGCACGCCCGCCGCGCACAGCGCGAAGCCCGCGGTCATCGGCCATCTCGGACCGATGCGGACGACGATTCTACCCGTTAATATTGGGTTGAACGCCAGCGGGATGGTCAACGGGAGCAGGGCGAGGCCGGCGGCATGCGCCTCGTACCCCCGCGCCTGTTGGAAATAGAGCGGCAGCGCGAACAGCACGCCGGACAAGCCGTTATTGACGAGCAGTCCGGCCAGCATGCCGGCAGACACGGTCGGCACCGCGAGCAGACAAAGCGGAAGCAGCGGCGACCGGCCCCGCGACTCCGCAGCCGCAAACCCCGCCGATGCGAGCGCGAACAAACCGAAGGCGCCCAGTACGACGGGCGACGTCCATCCGCGCGTCTGCCCTTCGGTGAGCGCATAGGCGAGCGATGCGATCGCCGCAATACACGTCGCTTGCCCAACAGGATCAAGGCCGCGCCGACCGCGACCGGCATCGGCGCCTGCCAGACGCCCGACGACGATCAAACTGACGGCGGCAAGCGGCACGTTGATCAGAAAGATGCTCCTCCAGCCCAAGCCGTCCGCGAGCAAGCCGCCGGCGACCGGACCGATGGCCATCGCGGCCCCCGTCGTCGCCGCCCAGATGCCGAGTGCCTTCGCCCTAGCGGCCGGCTCCGGATACGACTTCGCCAGCAGCGTGAGCGAAGCGGGCAGCAGGGCTGCCCCGCCTACGCCCAGCACGGCGCGAAACCCGATCAGCGCGCCAAGCGTTGGCGAAGCGGCGCAAAGCGCCGACGCGGCCAGAAAGACGGCCAGTCCGGCCGAGTAAACGCGTTTGGCGCCGAGCCGGTCGGCCAGCGCGCCCATCGACATGAGCAAGCCCGCGAACACGATCGTGTACGCGTTGACCACCCACTGTAAGCCCGACAAGCCTCCGCCGAGGTCGGCCCGGATGGCGGGGAGCGCCACCCCGAGCGCCGTCGTATCCATCAACACCATAAAATAGCCGAGCGACAGGCCGAGCAGCAGCGCCGCCCTGCCTTGCTTGGTTTCGCGCCAAATGCCCGTTTGAGCGACAGTTTCCATTTTGGTTCCCTCCCGTTTTTCGGACGGCGTCGGTCGCCATCCGCATCCCGGTCAGTTTATAATGGTGCTGATGCATGCGTAAGCGGAGGCTTTATCCCGGGACCGGCACTCCCCGGATAAATGCGCGCCTCAGGGAAAAGGAAGTGAACCCACTCATGGAACCTGCAAACGACCAGCGGCAGCGGGAGCTCGCGCTGTTTCTGAAGACGCGGCGAGCCAGGCTTTCCCCCGAGCAGGTCGGATTGCCAAGCGGGGGCAGACGGCGCACGCCCGGTCTGCGGCGCGAGGAAGTGGCGCTGCTCGCCGGCGTGAGCGCGGATTGGTATACGTGGCTGGAGCAGGCGCGCGACATCCAGGCGTCCGCTCAGGTGCTCGACAGCATCGCCGCAGCCCTGCGGCTCGACGCGACCGAGCGAAGGCATTTGTACTTGCTGGCGCTGCGGCAGCTGCCGGCCGACCCGCAGCCGGCTGACGAGGCCGTGCCGAGAACGCTGTGGCGGTTTCTCGAGCTGCAAGCGCCATGCCCGGCTATCGCGACCGATCAGCGGATGGACGTCGTGGCCTGGAACCGGCCTGCCTGCCTGATTTATGGCGACTATGGGGCAATGTCTCAGCGCGATCGCAATACTGTATGGCGGACATTTACCTCGCCTTACATGCGCGAATTGCTTCGGGAAGGCTGGGAGCCGCATGCGCGCCACCGTCTGGCTCAGTTTCGCGCCGGTTACGCCAGATTCGCCGGAGATCCCTGGTGGTTGGCGATGATCGAGGACCTGAATCGCATTAGCGCCGAGTTCCGAGAATGGTGGCCGGCGCACGACGTGCTGAACGGACCCGAGGGCACGAAGCGCAACTATCATCCGTCGGCAGGGCTGCTCGTCTTCGAGCAAGCCGCCTTCACCGTGTCGAACGCGCCGCATCTGACGGCGATCGTCAACATGCCCTCGCCCGAAGACGACACGGCGTCCAAGCTGGCACGCCTGACGAACGATTCTCCCCCCTCAAAAGATGAGCTCGCCGAATAAAAATATTTCCAAATAAAAGACTCCTGCGCCGTTAATCGCAAGAGCCTTTTTGTTTTTCAGCCGCTGCGGCGAGCTACACCTCCGTCCAGGTCAGCGTGAGCTCCACGACGCCCTCTTCGGATGCCATCGGACCGCCGATCAGCGACCACGATTCTTTATTGCTTTTCCCCTTCCCTTGTATGATCAGGTTTTTGTCGTCGACCGTCCGGACGGCATTGTCGCCCAACTCGGCATCGAAATAATCCTTGTACAAGGCCGAAACTTCGTCCATGCTCTTCTTGGTTGCGAAAATGAGCAGCACCGAACGTTTGCCGTCCGTCGTTTCCTGGTGGGACGTACGAATATCGGCATCGGCGGGCAGCGGAAAGCGGTCGGGCAAAAACGATGGGCGCTGCGTAGCGTTCGAATCGACGGCAGCCCCGGCGGTCCCGCCGACGGACGGCGAATTCGCGGCCGGTTCCTTGTCGGCGCACGCGCCGAGCAGCGCGCTTCCCAGAAGCAGTACGGCCGCTCCGCGGGCGATACGATTGATCATGAGCTTCACTCCTTACGCTTCGATGAATATCGCCTGACCCTCTTCGCGCTATCCAAGGCATACAAGGGCAAGGCATTTCCAATTCCTACCCAATTTTACCTTCCAAGAAACGGCATTCATTGGCCGCTAACGGCGTTAACGGAGCGAATGCATGTCCAATGCCCAAAAAAAAGAAGACATCGCCCCGTCGAGGTCCGATGTCTTCAAATTCATTTTAATGGCTCGCAGCCATGCCTTCCTTCTCCAGCAGCTCCGCTTGCTCCGCGATCGACAGCGCCTGCACGATCTCGTTCATCTCGCCGTTCAGCACGGCGTCGAGCTTGTGCAGCGTGAGGCCGATGCGGTGATCGGTGACGCGGCTCTGCGGGAAGTTGTACGTCCGGATGCGCTCGCTGCGATCGCCCGTGCCGACCTTCTCGCGGCGCTCGCCCGCGTACTTGGCGGTCTCCTCCTGGATCTTGATGTCCATGATCCGGGTGCGGAGCACCTGAAGCGCCTTCGCCTTGTTGTCGTTCTGGGACTTGCCGTCCTGGCAGGTGGCGATGATCCCGGTCGGAATGTGCGTCACGCGAACGGCGGACTTGGTCGTATTGACCGACTGGCCGCCCGCGCCGCTCGAGCAGAACGTGTCCACGCGGATATCCTTGTCGAGAATCTCGATGTCCAGCTCTTCGGCCTCCGGCATGACGACGACCGTCGAGGTCGATGTATGGATGCGTCCGCCGGACTCGGTCTCGGGCACGCGCTGCACGCGATGGGCGCCGCTCTCGAACTTCATCTTGCTATAAGCGCCCTGGCCGTTGATCGTAAAAATGACTTCCTTGAAGCCGCCGAGGTCGCTGACGCTCGCTTCGAGCAGCTCCGTGCGCCAGCCCTGGCTGTCGGCGTACTTGGCGTACATCCGGTACAGCTCCGCGGCGAACAAGTTCGCCTCTTCGCCGCCGGCCGCGCCCCGGATCTCGACGATGACGTTCTTGTCGTCGTTGGGATCCTTCGGCAGCAGCAGAACGCGCACGAGTTCCTCCAGTTCCTCTTTGCGGGCGGCGAGCTCCTCGATCTCCATTTTGACCATGGCCTTCATCTCGTCGTCCAACTTGTCTTCGAGCATCGCCTTGGCGTCGCTCAACTGCTCCGATACTTGCTTATATTCGACGTAAGCCTGATACGGCTCTTGCAGGTCCGATTGTTCCTTCGCATACGCGCGCAGCCGGGCGGAATCGTTCATCACGTCCGGGTCGCACAACAACTCGCTCAGCTTCTCGTATCGGTCCGCCAGTGCCTGCAGACGATCCAGCACTTCAACCAGCCTCCGGTATTCGTAATCGTAGTCTCCCCATTATATCATACCGTTGCAAGTGCCGGCGCGCGACGGACTCAAGCCCGCTCGGCCGTCGTCGCGACGCTTCGCGGCGCCGCGCCCCGCCAGTTGACGAGGAAGATGCCCGCGCAGATCATCGCGCCGCCCGCCGCCACGTAAGCATGAAGCGGTTCGCCGAGCAGCAGCGCCCCGCCGACGACGCCGAAGAACGGCGCCAGAAACAAGAACGCGTTGGTTTTGGCCGGATCGCCCCGCTTCAGCAGCCAGGACCAGCCGGAAAACTGGAGGATCGAATTGACGAACACGAGCCAGACGAGCGAGAAATAAAAGCCGCCGCCGAAATCGATGCGCGGATGCTCGAACAGCGCGCTTAGCAGGCCAAGCACGATGCCGCCGAACAGCATCTGATAGCCGGTCAGCACCCAAGTATCGAACGTTTGCCCCCACCGTTTGATCAGCAACGAGGACGCAGCGAAGCAGCAGGCGCCCAGCAGCGAGATGAGCGTACCGGGATTCATCGACAGATGGGCGCCCATCGTGCAGAAGACGCCTGCGAAGCCAAGCGTTACGCCAGCCCACTGGAGCGCCCCGTACCTGACCTTCATGAACAGCGCGCCGAACAAGATGACAAGCAGCGGATTTACGAAAATAAGGATCGCCGATTCGCCGGACGTGATCCACCGCATGCTGTAATAGCTGCAGCCCATGACCCCGGCGGAGTTCAGCGCGCCGATCAGCGCGATGCGCAGCCAGGGCAAGAGGCGCTTCGGTCTGGGCCGGCGCGCGGTTAAAGCGGCCATGAGCAGGCCGGCGATCACGAAGCGAACGCTCATCAGCAGGAATGGCGGCGCATAGTCGAGGCCGATCCGGCCGACCGGGAATGCGAGCCCCATCGTTAACGTGGTCACGAGGATCAGCGAAGCATAGGCTTTGGGATTCATCCGGTATTCTCTCCTTCGCGAATTCGTTTCATAAAAATGATTGTAATCGCCGCTCGCGTTCAAATAAAATAGAAATAAATCATGTTCGACATCACCATGAGTGATAGCTAAGAAGGGGATGACGGGAATGGAGAGCGGTGATTTGCGCGTATTTCAGGCGGTGGCGCTGGAGGGAACGGTGACGGCCGCCGCGGCCAAGCTCGGTTATGTGCAATCGAACGTGACCGCGCGCATCCGCCAGCTGGAGACCGATCTAGGCAAGCCATTGTTCCATCGCCACAACCGGGGCATGACGCTGACGGCTGACGGGAAGCTGCTGCTGGATTACGCCGGACGAATCGTCGGGCTGCTGGACGAGGCGGCCAAAGCCGTATCGTCGCCCGAAGGGCCGCTCGGATCGCTCGCGATCGCCTCCACGCAAAGCTGTGCGGCGGTGCGTCTGCCGAAGCTGCTCGCCGGCTATCATCGCCAATATCCGGACGTCGACCTTTCGCTTTCGACGGGACATTCGGCTGCGGTGCTGGAAAAAGTGCTGCGGTATGAAGCCGACGGCGGATTTCTGGCGGGACCGTGGCCCGAGGATGTTCATGCCGTACCGGCGTTCGACGAGGAGATCGTCCTGGTGTCCGCGGCGGAGCATAGCGAGACGGACGCGCTGGCCGGCGCGCCGCTGCTCGTATTCACGGACGGCTGCTACTATCGGTCCGTGCTGGAGCGCTGGACGAAGGATCGCGCCTGGTCGCAGCCCCGAATCATGGAGTTCGGCACGCTGGAGGCGATCGTCGGCGGCGTGTCGGCCGGGCTCGGCATCTCGCTGCTCCCGCTTAGCGTCGTCGCCAAGGCCGCGGCGGAGGGCTTGCTGCGCGTACATTCGCTGCCGAAGCCGTACAACCGGATCCGGACTTACTTCGTCATCCGCAAGGACGCCTACGTGAGCGGGCCGTTGTCGTTGTTTCTGGAAGAGCTGGCGGGCACGCGGGAAGCCGCGGACGGTTTGGCGAGGGAGCTTGGAGGCGGTTCGGCGAAGGAACCCGGACAGACGCATGAAGTCGGGCAAGACAAGGCGCCGCGCCGAGGCAAACGCAAAGGAGAGATCACCGCATGAAGCTGGACCGGCTGTTGGCCATCACGATGCTGATGCTCGGCAGGCGCCGGATCGGCGCCAAGGAGCTTGCCGACCGGTTCGAAGTGTCGCTTCGGACCGTCTACCGCGACATGGAGACGCTCTGCCAAGCGGGTATTCCCATCGTTTCGTACGCGGGCGAAGGCGGCGGCTACGAGATTATGGAGCGTTACCGGCTGGAGCGCCAGTTCCTCACGCTCGAGGAGCTGCAGGCGATGGTCATCGCGTTGAAGGGCATTCGGCCGACGCTCGAGGAGCGGGAGATCGGCAGGCTGCTGGACAAGGTCGGCGCGATGCTGTCCGGATCGGAGCATGACCGCCTGGCCGACGCATCGGAGCAGATGGTCATCGACATCAACCCTTGGGGCGGCGGCGCCCGGGACAAAGCGAAGGTCGCCCTGCTCCGCGAGGCAATCAGAGACCGGCAGATCGTGCGTTTCGCTTATACGGATATGTCCGGCGAGCGCTCCGAGCGCCGCTGCGAGCCGGTGCGTTTGGTACTCAAGGGGCTCGTCTGGTACGTGTACGGATACTGCCTGATCCGGGAGGACTTCCGGTTGTTTCGGCTGTCGCGCGTCAGGGATTTGACGCGAACGGAGGAGACGTTCGAGCGCCGTGAAGAACCGGAAGCGCGGCCGCTCACATGGAGCGGCATATCGAACGGGGCGTGCGCCAGCGTGACAGAGATCGTCGTCCGGTTCGCGCCGGCCGCGCGGACGCGGGCGGAGGATTACTTCGGCTCGCTCGACGGCGCGCAGGTCATGGAGGATCTGCCCGACGGCTCCCTGCTCGTGCGCGCGACGCAGCCTGACGAGCCTTGGCTGCACCTGTGGCTGCTGGGATTCGGCACAAGCGCTTACGTCGTATCGCCGCCCGAATTGGCCGCCGCCGTTCGCGAACGCGCAGAAGAAGTACTGCGTCTTTATCCGGTCGCTGACACGCAGTTGTCAGGGGTTCGTTGATATGCTGGACTGGAAACGTACGGAGCGGCCGCCTGCCCGGACAGGCGGCCGCAGTTAAATCCAGGGAGGATGACGGTTATGTTCACGAGTATCGAAAGCTTCATTCAGGAGTGGGAAAACGAATCCGCCCGCACGCGCCGGCTGCTGGAGACGCTGACCGACGCATCGCTGTCCCAAAGCGTAGGCGAAGGCTTCCGGACGCTAGGACGGCTCGCCTGGCATTTGACCTGCAGCCCGCAAGAGATGCTGGTCCGCACGGGACTCTCGCTGCCGGCGCCCGGCGACGAGCATATCGTACCGGGGTCGGCGGCGGAGATCGCGGCCGCATACGCGCGGACCGCGCGCGAGGTCTCCGACGCCGTGCGCGCCCAGTGGACCGACGCCAACCTGACAGCGTCGAGCGACATGTACGGCGAGCAGTGGCCGAACGGCCTGACACTGCGCGCCGTCATCCAGCATGAGGTGCATCATCGGGGCCAGATGACCGTGCTGATGCGCCAGGCGGGATTGTCGGTGCCGGGCGTATACGGACCGGCGCGCGAGGAATGGGCCGCCATGGGCATGGAGCCGCCGGTCGTCTGAAGCTGCGAGCCGAGATAGCCGGCTCCGTTAGCCGGTTTTTCCGGTTATCTCGGCCGCACCTGCCTCGAAGGTTGCTCTGAAAGGCGCCGATACGCACATATGGGCACTATCTCCGCCCCCATCTCGCTCAAATAGGCACCGATACGCGCATACGGGCACTATCTCCGCCCCCATCTCGCTCAAAAAAGGCACCGATACGCGCATACGGGCACTATCTCCGCCCCCATCTCGCTCAAAAAAGGCGCCGATACGCGCATATGGGCACGATCTCCGCCCCCAACTCGCTCAAAAAAGGCGCCGATACGCACATATGGGCACGATCTCCGCCCCCAACTCGCTCAAAAAAGGCGCCGATAAGCGCATACAGGCACTATCTCCGCCCCCAACTCGCTCAAAAAAGGCGCCGATACGCGCATATGGGCACTATCTCCGCCCCCCACTAGCTCAAAAAAGGCGCCGATACGCGCATATGGGCACTATCTCCGCAGCCCTCTCGCTCGAAAAGGCGCCGATACGCGCATATGGACACTATCTCCGCCCCCCCACTCGCTCAAAAAAGGCGCCGATACGCACATATGGGCACGATCTCCGCCCCCAACTCGCTCGAATATGTGCCTATCCACCCATGCGGGCACCAACTTCGCCGCCTGTGGCGCCCACTCCTTGGCCCCTCTTCTTATCCGCTCCTCCGTGCCGCTTTTCAAACTACTCCGCAGCGCCCGCCGGCGTCTCCGCGAACTGCGTGCGGTACAGCTTGGCGTAGAGGCCGTCCCGCGACAGCAGTTCCTCATGCGCGCCCAGCTCGACGATGCGGCCCCGGTCCATTACCGCGATCGCGTCGGCGGCGCGAACGGTGGACAGGCGGTGCGCGATCGCGATCGTCGTGCGGCCGGCCATCAAGCGATCGAGCGCCTCTTGCACGTATGCCTCGGAACGCGAGTCCAAATGCGAGGTTGCTTCGTCGAGCACGAGAATACGAGGATTTTTCAGTATTGCCCGCGCGATCGCGATCCGCTGGCGTTCGCCGCCCGAGAGACGATGCCCCCCGCTCCCCCACCTTCGTGTCGTAGCCCTGCGGCAGTCCCGCGATCACGTCGTGGATGTAAGCTTGCCGACAGGCGGCTTCCATTTCCGCCATCGTTGCGTCCTCCTTGGCAAACCGAAGATTGTCGGCGATCGTGCCGTAAAATAAAAAGGGCTCCTGCGTCACGTAACCAACCTGCTCGCGCAGCGAAGCAAGCGTCACGCCGCGAATGTCGCTCCCGTCGATGCGTAAGGTTCCCCGCGTCGGGTCGTACAGCCGGCCGACCAGACCAGCCAGCGTGGTCTTGCCGGCACCGCTCGGCCCTACCAGCGCGAGCAGCTGCCCCGGCCGCGCAGTCAGGTTAATCTCTTTCAGAACGGCCGCTCCTCCTGCCGCATACGCGAACGATACGCCCTCGAACTCCACCAGACCGCCTCCGCGTTGGAGCGGCCGGGCATCCGGCGCATCCTCGACCTCTGGCTTCAGATCGAGATATTCGAAGATGCGTTGAAAAATGCCCATCGCCGCGGACAAGTCCAAATGCATGCCGAGCAGGCCGGACACGGGCTCGTACATGCGGCCGGTCAACGCAGCGAACGCGATGACCGAGCCGATGGACAAACCGCCGTGAATCACAAGCCAGCCGCCGTACAAGTACACGATCGCCGTCGCCACCGGATTCGATACGCCCGCCGCCATCCCGTACCATCTGCCGATGAGTCCGAGCCTCAGCTCCATGCTTTTCACCGTGTCGTTCATCTCGCCGAATTTACGAACCTGAGCCTCCTCCCGTCCGTAAATGCGGGTCAGCAGCGCACCCGATACGCCGAACGTCTCCGAGAGATGGGAGGACATCTCGCCGCGCAGCGTTTGTACGCGCAGCCGGAGCGATTTGCGCAAAGCTCCGATTCGTCTGGCGGGGAGCAGCAGAACCGGGATGACGACCATCGACACGAGCGCCAGCCGCCAATCGAGCCGAAGCAGGATGACGACGGTCGCAATAAGCGTGACCGCCTGCGTGATCGCGTTGACGATCGTGCCCGTGATGGCGCCCTGCACGGCCTGCACGTCGCCGGAGATGCGCTGAACGATCTCGCCCGTCCGCGATCTCGTGAAGAACGACATCGACTGCCGCTGCAAATTGCGGAACAGCCGGTCGTTCAAATCCCGCATGACGCTCTGGCCGACCTTATTGTTCAGATGCGTCTGCCAGACGTTCAAAACGCCCTTGAGGAGCGGGCTCGCAGCCATCACGCCTGCGAACAGCAGCAGCAGACCGGCATCCTTCTTCGGTATCGCCTGGTCGACGAGCTCCTTCGTCGCGAGCGGAGCCGCCAGTCCCGCCAGCGTCGCCGCAAGAGATAGCAGCAAGATAAACGCCAATTGGCCTACGTACGGCCTGAACAACAGCAGAACCCGGGACAGCTTGACGTCCGACAGTTTGGCGCCGGCCTGGTGATTTTCGCTAAGTCTTCGCATATTCGCATTGCTTCTTTCTTCGATCCGTAATAAGTGCCTGTTAGATCGATTATAGCAAGATCGTCGCGGCCTCACACCCGCCCGCCCGACGCGAAGGCATTTGCCCGTCAAAAAAAGAACGGCCCCTCCCGGGACCGCTCCGCTTTAACAATTGCAGGACAACTTCGTGCCCCAACTTCCCGTCCGATTATTTCCCGTCCGCCGGCAGCACCACGATCGTGTCAGCCGCGCTTTGCGGCGGAATGCTCCTGGTCGTCGCCGGCCCGTAGTACGCCCGCACCTTGTCGCCGACCTTGATATCCTCGGCCTTGATCGGCTCGCCCATCGACGTCACGATCAACGTGTCCGCGCCGACGTTCAGCACCAGGTTGGAGATGGCCGCATCGCCCGTACCCGAGCCGAGCTGAATCTGCCAACCGCCGTCCGTCTTGTTGACGGCGCCGACTTTGTCCTCCTTGATCGAACGTTCGCCGAGCAGCGTAACCTTGGCCGCATGCGATTGGGCGGGGAAGCTGAGCGCGACCATCGGGCCGTACTCGACGGCGACGCGCGAGCCCGCTTTGAGGTCGGCAGCCGTCTTGACGGCGCCGGCTTCGTCCACGATGAGCGTGTCCTTGTCCACCTTGGCGACAATCCAGTCGAAAGTTCCCGCGGCCCCCTTTCCCATAACGTTCAAGCTCGTCAGGCCGTTCGCCGTCTGCGCGTCAGTCACGACGCCGGTGTTCAAAATATAAGCGTCCACGGGCGCCTGCTCCTCCTTCTTCGGCGTCAAGTCGAACTGCTTGGCTTGCTGATTCCAGGTGAGCTCGTAGCCGAGAGCGACCGCGGTGTCGCGCAGCGGCACGTATGCTTTGCCGTCGATGTAGACCGGCTGGATCGAGCCGTATGCGGCGCCGTTGACGGACACATGGATATCGCTGCGCAGGAGGCCGCTGACCTTCTGGGTGAGGCCGGCGGCGCCGGCGACCGCGGAAGCGCCAAGGATACCGGCGGCGGTGAGCAGGATAACGGATTTCTTTTTAAGTTTCATAGGAGATGCTCCTCTCTAGGTTGCGTTGCCTTAACGCGAAACCGCCCGATTGGCGGCGGCCATTAAGGCAAGTCAGGCAGTAATTGTACATCCCCCCCAGACGAGCGCCCGGCGCCAAAGGTTGCACGGTAGCAAAACGGCCGTCTCCCCGAAGAAGCCGGGAAACGGCCGAGACAGACGGCTGGTTAGTGCGCGCCGGCTTTGTCGACGTGCAGCAAGTGACGTTGGTTCAGCAGGATGACGAGGACGGCGGCCAGAACGAAAGCTCCGCCGACGACGAACGGCACGTGCGGGTTGTACCATTCGGCGAGCTTGCCGGCGAAGTAAGGCGCGATGGCGCCGCCGATAAAACGCAGGAAGCTGTAGGCCGCGGAAGCCGTCGGACGTTCGACGGGCGCTGCGTTCATTACCGCGGTCGTGATGAGCGTGTTGTTGTTGCCCAGCAGCGCGCCGGCGAATACGATCGCGCCTACGACGACCCACTCGGTCGTCGTCCAGATGCCCATCGCGAACAGCAGGAGGCCGAATAGCGTCAGCATGGCGTACATCGACTTGAGCGTGCCGAACTTGCGCTGGAGCATCGGCGCCATGAATACCGAAGTGACGGCAAGCAGAACGCCCCACCCGAGGAAAATGTAGCCCAGTCCGTGCGCGTCATAGCCGAAGTAGTGGTCCAGTACGAGCGGCGCATAGGCCAGCAAGGTAAAGAAGCCGAAGTTATACAGGCATGCGCCGAGTCCGAACACGAGCAGCGAGCGATGCTTGAGCGCGCGGAACGGATCGGCAAGCGAAGCCTTGGGGCGACCGGACGATCCGGCCGGCTTGTTTGTCTTCGGCATCGTGAACGCCAGAGAGATAAACGCGATGACCATCAGCACGGCCACCCCGAAGAACGGGCCCCGCCAGGAGATCGATCCGAGCTCGCCGCCGATCAGCGGTCCGACCGAGATGCCGAGGCCGATCGCGGCCTCGTACAGAATGATCGCGCGGGCGACGCTGCCCGTCGATAGCGAGACGATCGCCGTCAGCGAGGTCGCGACGAACAGCGAGTTGCCGAGGCCCCAGCCGCCGCGCAAACCGATCAGCGCCCAGATCCCGTCTGAAGCGCCGCCCAGAGCGGCGAACGCAGCGATAATAACGATGCCCGCGAGCAGCGTTCCTTTCATGCCGAGACGGGACTGGATGACGCCGGTGATGAGCATCATGACGGCCATGACGGCATTGTAGCTGGTGAAGAGCAAGGAAACTTCGCTTGGCGAGGCTTCCAGTTGTTTGGCGATGGCAGGCAGAATCGGGTCGACGAGACCGATGCCCATGAACGCGATGACGCAGGCAAAGCCGACCGCCCATACGGCGCGCGGCTGCTTGAGCAAGCTTCCTTCCGGCGCCAACGGGGATGCGGCCGGGGATGCTTTGAATGTGGATGACATGAGATGAAGGTCCCCTTTTGGTTATGAAATGCGAACGTTGAAGCGATTGGCCTTATAGCAAATTCTCGAACGCGTGGCGAACGACATTGCCGCGGCTGATGATGCCGACCAGAACGCCGTCCCGTTCGACCGGCACCTTTTTTGATCTGTTTTTTTCCCAGCATAGCCGCGATATGCTCGACCTCGTCGTTCCACATGGCCTTGACTACCTTGGTCTTGGCGATCGACATGACGTTCAGGTCCAGCAGCCTGCGGGCGCGTTCTTCGAACTGCTCGTTATCCCCTTGGATCAGGATGGATGCATAAAAAAAAGTCGACGTACCGGTCCTCGTGCTTGCCGATGTACCGCATGACGTCGCCGTCGCTGACGTATCCGACGATCTCGTTGCGATCGTTGACGACGGGCAGCCCGCTGATTCCGTGCTCGATGAACCTTTCGATCACGCGGCGTACGGTGTCGCTCTCTTTGACCTTGTACACCTGCTTGATCATGATGTCTTGAGCTAGCATGGACAGCCCCCTCCAATTAGTTGTATTGCAAAACTAAACATTTAAGTGTATTATACAACTACTTTGCGAAAAGTCAATCCCCAAGCCGCGCCCTCCGCTTGAAATGCGTGGTCCATATGGTACGATGGGGAACAGAAAAGCAGCAAGGTGGTGAGAGCCGTGAGTCACGAAACGAATACCAGCATCGAACTCGAGATCGCCCTTCTGATTCGCCGCCTCACTTCGATCACGACCAGCCGCAAGTTCGGAACGCTCGATCGCTCCGCCTATTTGCTGCTTGGTCAGATCGAGTCGCACGGCTCGGCCGGCGTCAAGGCGCTCGCGGAGGAATTTCGCCTAGACATCTCCACCGTCAGCAGGCAGACGTCCGCGCTCGAGCAAAAAGGCTACGTCTACAAAATGCCCGATCCGGAAGACGGCAGGGCTTACTTTTACCAGCTCACGGAAGAAGGACGCCGCATGCTGTTAGAGACGCGGGCGCAGCGCACCGAACGGATCGACGAGCTGCTGAAGGGCTGGACCGAGGACGAGCGGACCCGCTTCGGCGAGCTGCTCGCCAAGTTCAATCGGACCTACCTGGACGATTAACGCTGCTGTTATTGTATTCAAATGCTTCCTAAGTTATTGGGCGGCGGCCCGGTACGGGAATTATCGAGAAGAAAAAGAAGCGGAAGATGGTTGGTTTGATGAAATTGTGCGGCGGGGTCGCATAAATCGCGGTTTTGGCCGGCTGCAGGGGCGGTGCTGTGCGGCGGGATCGCGTAACTCGATGTCTTAGCCGGCTGCGTAGCCGAATTGTGCGGCGGGATCGCATAACTCGCTGCCTTGACCCGCTGCGGGGCAGAATTGTGCGGCGGGATCGCATAACTCGCGGGCTTGGCCGGCCTGCTGGACCGAATTGTGCGGCGGGGTCGCATAAATCGCGGTTTTGGCCGGCTGCAGGGGCGGTGCTGTGCGGCGGGATCGCATAACTCGCTGCCTTGACCCGCTGCGAGACCGAATTTGTGCGGCGGGATCGCATAACTCGCGGGCTTGGCCGGCTGCGGGGCCGAATTGTGCGGCGGGATCGCATAACTCGCGGGCTTGGCCGGCTGCGAGGCCGAATTGTGCGGCGGGATCGCATAAATCGCGGTTTTGGCCGGCTGCAGGGGCGGTGCTGTGCGGCGGGATCGCGTAACTCGATGTCTTAGCCGGCTGCGTAGCCGAATTGTGCGGCGGGATCGCATAACTCGCTGCCTTGACCCGCTGCGGGGCAGAATTGTGCGGCGGGATCGCATAACTCGCGGGCTTGGCCGGCTGCGGGGCCGAATTGTGCGTCGGGATCGCATAACTCGCAGCTTTAGCCGGCTACGAGGCCGAATTGTGCGGCGGGATCGCATAACTCGCGGGCTTGGCCGGCTGCGGGGCCGAATTGTGCGGCGGGATCGCATAACTCGCGGGCTTGGCCGGCTACGAGGCCGAATTGTGCGGCGGGATCGCATAACTCGAGGTCTTAGCCTGCTGCGAGACCGAATTGTGCGGCGGGATCGCATAACTCGCAGCTTTAGCCGGCTGCGGGGCCGAATTGTGCGGCGGTATCGCATAACTCGCTGCCTTGACCCGCTGCGAGACCGAATTGTGCGGCGGTATCGCATAACTCGAGGTCTTAGCCTGCTGCGTTGCCGAATTGTGCGGCGGTGTCGCGTAACGCAAGGAAAGCCCGGGCATCCCGCCCGGGCTTCTTCGTTTCGCTTAGCGGCGCAGCTCGCCTATACGTTAAACCGGAAATGCATGACGTCGCCGTCGGCGACGACGTACTCCTTGCCTTCGAGGCGAAGCTGGCCCTTCTCTTTGGCCGCGTTCATGGAGCCTGCGTTCACCAGGTCCTCGTACGAGACGACCTCGGCGCGGATGAAGCCGCGCTCGAAGTCGGTGTGGATGACGGCGGCGGCTTGCGGCGCCTTCGTGCCCTTGCGGATCGTCCATGCGCGCACTTCCTGCACGCCGGCCGTAAAGTAAGTGTACAGGCCGAGCAGCTTGTAGGCAGCGCGGATCAGGCGGTCAAGCCCGGACTCGGTCAAGCCGAGCTCCTCGAGGAACATCTCGCGGTCCTCGCCCTCGAGCTCGGCGATCTCGGATTCGACGCGCGCGCTGATCGGCACGACCTCGGAGCCTTCGGCCGCCGCGAATTCGCGGACGCGCTGCACGTACTCGTTGGCGTCGGCATTCGCCGCCTCGCCCTCGCTCACGTTGGCTGCGTACAGCACAGGCTTGATCGTCAGCAAGTGCAGATCGCGCACGAGCAGGCGTTCCTCGTCCGACAGCTCGACGCTGCGGACAGGCTTCTCCTCGAGCAGCGCGGCGTGGATGCGCTCCAGCACCTCGACCTCTTGGGCGTACTTCTTGTCTCCGCCCTTCATGTTCTTGCGGGAGCGATCCATGCGCTTCTCGACCGAGTCGATATCCGCCAGAATCAGCTCCAGGTTGATGACCTCGATATCGTTGATCGGATCGATCTTGCCCGATACGTGAGTGATATTCTCGTCCACGAAGCAGCGCACGACGTGCACGATGGCGTCGACTTCGCGGATGTTGGCCAGAAACTTGTTGCCCAGGCCTTCGCCGCGGCTCGCGCCCTTGACCAGGCCGGCGATGTCGACGAATTCGAAGGCGGTCGGCACGATCCGGTTCGGGGTAACGATATCGGCGAGCTTCTGCAGACGCTCGTCCGGCACTTCGACGACGCCGACGTTCGGGTCGATCGTGCAAAACGGATAGTTGGCCATCTCGGCACCCGCTTGGGTGATGGCATTGAATAAAGTCGACTTGCCGACGTTCGGCAGGCCGACGATACCACAGGACAGTGGCATTCGCTATACACTCCTGACTTCGCGCGGCCCTCGCGGAGTAGCGCCGGACGGCCGTTCACGGTTCAATTATACTTCAGACATTATAACGGAAGCCCGGGACCTGCGTCCACCTGGCCAGCAACCTCAGCTCCACCAACTTCAGCTCCACCAACTTCAGCTCCACCAACCTCAGTTCCACCAACCTCAGTTCCACCAACCTCAGTTCCACCAACCTCAGCTCCACCAACCTCGCTACCGGCAACCTCAACCTTCCAAGCCAAAGGCCTCCGCCATCCTCCATACGAATCGAGCCTCTCCTCCCAAAATCCTCAATACGAATCAAGCCCCTCGAGCTCGTCCAAATCGTCCAACGTCCCGATATCCCCCTCGGTCGCCGCCGGATCGTCGATCGGCGGATCGAGCTCGGGCGCAGCCTGCGCCGCTTCCGGAACGACGATGGCTTCGGTCTCCCCATGCTTGGCATAGGTGCCTTCGAACAATTGGCTAAGCGCGGAAGGCGAGCCCGGCTCGTATTCGATCGTCATCTCCGACGCGATGCGGTAGGCAAGCGGCAAATGCGTGACCGCGTCCAGCGTAAAGCTGGCGGAAAGCGACTTCAATGCGATGCTCTTCCGCGCCGCTTCGTCCAGACTGCCGAGGTCGAGCGTGCCCTCCAGGATGTTTTCGAGAAATGCCAGCGCCTCTGGCCCCTTCCCTTCGTAGCTGACGACGTCCCGCCCCGCTTCGACGGCGAGCGAAAGGCCGGCGCCGAGCGAAGCGGCCGAAGACAATGCGGCAGCCGGATCGATCTGGTAATCGGACAGCGTCCGCGCGATATCCGCCGCCTGCTCGTCGGACAGCTTGCCCCATTCTTCGAAGGACGGATCGTACACGTAGTAGGCGCCCGGCACGAGGATCGCGCGCAGCGAGGACTTTTCCCCGTCCTGCACGCTGTCGATCGTCTGGTCGAGTTTGAGCGGCGAACGCTCGACCTTGCCGGCGTTGGTCACCTCGAACGCCGAGGCGGCCGCCGCCCCGCCGCTCAGCTTCTGAACGAGATGCAGCGTAAAGGCGTAGCGCCCGACGTCCGCCATGGCCGCTCGGGCCTGCTCGATCAGCGCGGCAGCTGCCCCGGCAGCGGCGGAAGGCGACGCTCCAGCAGCCTCGGACGGCGAGGCGGTCGATGACGAATCGGCCGCCGGTTCCGCAGGCGCAGCGCCCCGGCACGCCGTCAGCGCGAGCGCCGCCGCGAACGCGATAATGAAAACGAAAATCCGCCGGCCCTTGGATGTGCATGACATGATGGATAACAGCCCCTTCAATTCGGTTAACCTAAGCTGAAGCGCGAGGCGCCGCAGAGGCTGACGACTGGTCGCCGCTTCGCCTATAATCGCAGAAGTTTAAGGAGGATTCGCATGGAAAACGACAGCCGCAAAGGCAATTACAAAGGAACGACGAACATGGCGGCCAAAAACCAGGATATGGCGTTCGTCAATGACACGTTGGAAAATACGAAATCCGTCTCTCCGACGCCGCAGAAAAAGAAAAAGACCGACTGACCCGTCGCGGTCCATCCCATCGGAACCCCCGCGGAGCGGCTCCATGCCGCTCTGTTTGCCGTGCTTCCGCAAGTCTCTCTACCCTACCATACCCCCGCCTTCGCCCACAACGTTCACGCTCTCGGAAAATCGGCGAAGCGAATCAGGGAACTTTTGCCGACGCGCCTCGTTCCTTAGATGTGCCGGCCGCACGATCATCGGGCAAAGGAGAATGCGAAGCGGTCTTCCCCGGACGGCGCCGGAAGGCTACTATGAAAACGAGAATGCACAGGGGCTCCGCAGCGGCTGCGGCCGTCGACGGAGAAGAGGTGGATGCGTTGGATCACGACTATTTGAAGCATATGACCGAAGGCGTCGACCGCGACGCCGTACTGGAGGAGCTTATGCTCACCTACGGCCGCGACGTATGGAATTACGCCTTCTTTATGACCGGCAAGCGGGAGACGGCCGAAGATATCGCGCAGGACGTATTTATCAAGGCTTATCAGAGCCTGCATACGTTCCGCGGCGAATCGGGCGCCCGCGCCTGGCTGCTGAAGATCACGCGCAATACGGCGCTGGATCATTTCAAGTCGGCCTGGTATCGCCGCATTCGCCTGCCGGCGGTCATGCCGGTTCGCGAATCCCAGATATCCGCGGAGAACGAATGGCTCGGCTCCTATCGGCAGCGGGAAATATGGCGGACGGTCATGGAACTGCCGCGCAAGCTGCGGGAGAGTCTGCTGCTCCAGGCGCACCACGGCCTGAGCATGGCCGAGATCGCCGAGCTGCTCCAGGTGTCGGAAGGAACGGTCAAATCGCGCATTCACAGGGCGCGGGCCGCCATGAACAAGCAATTCGAACGAGGGCGCGAAGACGAAGAAGAAGGGAGCGGACGAGCATGACGGACGATCGCGACCGCTGGGAACGCACGCTGTCGGACCTGCCGCTCGGCTCCGGCGGCTTCGGCACCCCGACGATCAAAAAAAGTGAAGGAGCGCATCAGAATGCTGGAACGACGAGCCAGGCGCAGAAGACGCGTCGCGGCGGCCTCCGTCGTCGCGCTGCTGATCGCAGGAGCAGCAGTCTTCCGGGGCGAACTGGCCGAACTGTTGAAGCGCGAAGAAGCGGCGAAGCCGGTGATCAGCGAGACCGAGACGACGACGCTGAACATTATGTATTGGGACAATAGCGGCTTCATGTCCTTGTACGGCCAGCCCTTTATTATCCGTCATCCGTCGGTCAGATTCGAATATGCGGAATACCCGGGGGAAGAGCGCCAATCTATACAACCTGACGCCGGGCATCGATACATTCAAGAAGCAGTTGGAAAACAATCCGGCCGATCTCGTTCAGGTTCCGCTCGCCTACTTGCCCGAGCTGACTGATGCCGGCCTGCTGAAGCCGCTGGACGCGTGGATGAAGCGGGACGGGATCGACGATGACAGCTGGCAGACGGCCGTCAAGCAAACCATGCGCGAAGCCGGCGGCGGCGGGCTCTACGGGTTCGCCCCCGAATTTACGGGCTACGCGCTGTATTACAACCGCAAGCTGTTCAGGGAAAACGGCGTTCCGGAGCCAACGGACGGCATGACGTGGGACGAAGTCATGAACGCGGCCGCGCGGTTCCAGGGGCTTCAAAAAAACGGAAAGCCGGTCTACGGTCTCAGCTTCGGCTATAACTCCGCGATCTGGGTAGAGGCCAATTCGATCGGCAGCAGCCAGGGACTGCGCTTCGCCGATGCCAAGCTGGGCGCCGCGACGGTCGACACGCCGGCCTGGAGCGCCATCTGGACCAAGCTGACCGTCGGCCATCAGGAGGGCTGGATCAGCAACGAGCCCCCCGCTCAAATGGGAAGGCAGCGTCGAGATGAAGGAGCTGTACGCGCACGATCCGTTTCTGAACGGCCGCTCGGCGTTGACGTATGGCTCCAGCTCGTATCTCCGCAACATCGCTCAGGCCGGCTCCCAAATGGGACTCGGCGAGGACGACTGGGGCGTTCTGTCTCCGCCGACGGACGAAGGGTCGCGCGGGACAGACGGCGCTTTCGAGATCCCGTTCGTATTCGCCATTCCCGAAAAAGCGCCCCATGCGGACGCCGCCTGGGAGCTGCTGAAGTACATCATGAGTCCGTCGCAGGCCAACCGGCTGGTCCGCCTCCCGCACGGCGACGCCTTGCCTACGGTAGCGGCGGACGCCGCGGCAGCCGACAGCCGTTCCGCCGTGTTTTACCGCGCCGAGGTCGATCCGTCGCGCGTGCTCGACGCCGCCGCTCGCAATGCCGATCCGTCCTACCGGCGCGTCGCGAGCGCCATCTGGACCGAAGCCAACGGCAGGATGCAGAGCTTGAACGACGGCGTTCTCGACGTGCCGGAGCTCCTCAAGGCGCTGCAAGCCAAAGCCGCGCAAACGATTCGCGACGCGCAGGCGAAGCCGGAGGCGAAGCCATGAGGCGGCTCGCCGCGCTGATGACGCTCGCCTTGCTGCTCGCGGTCGCGTCGGGGTGCGCGAACGGCAGGCAAACGCCGAACGAGCCGAAGACGCTCACCATCGCCTGCTGCCAAACTTCCGCGTACGACATGAAATTCAGGGATTTTATCGAAGCCCGCTTCCCGGACTGGAACGTCAGCTATGTGCCGATGCAGCCGGAGAACGACTATAAGGCTTACGACGACAAGACGATGGCCGCCTTTATGGACAAGGAGAAGCCCGACCTGTTGATCCTGAGCATTCCCGACTATCGGCTGCTGCGCAACGCGGACAAGCTCCGGAATCTGGAGGAATTGTCCGCGCAGAACAAGTCGAAGCTGACCGAAGGCGTAACGCCCGGCGCGCTGGATTTCCTTCGCGGCGAGGACGGCGGCCCGCTCAACGGGATCGGCCCCGGCTTCCATGCCAGCGCGTTGTATTACAACAAAAACATGTTCGACAGGCTCGGCATTCCCTACCCGACGGACGGCATGAGCTGGGAGCAGACGATCGCGTTGGCCGACCGCGTCATGCAGGACAAACGCCTGCAAAAAGGCGAGGTCGGACTGCATATCCCTTGGCTCCGCGGCCCCTTCGACTTGCTGCAGCGCATCGCCGGCACCGAAGGACTGACTTACGCGAACGCCAAGACAGGCGCGGTCACCTTCGACTCGCCCGCATGGGAGCGGCTGTTCAAGCAGGTCGCCGCCGCCTACAAGCGCGGCACGTTCGTCCCCTCCTGGCCGCAAGCCCGGGAGACCGACGGCACATCGTACGTCGATCAAGCGGCGATGGAGGCCGTCGATCTGTTCAAGCAAGGCAAAGCCGCGATCACGATCGACGACGATAACCTGATGGCGAATCTGAAGTCGGGCAAGCCGAAGTTCGACTGGGGCGCGGTCACGGTCCCCGCCCGCAGCTCCGATCCGGCCGTCGGCGGGGAGGTGCAGGTGTACGAGATATTCGCCATTCCCGCCGCCGCATCGCATGCCGAAGAGGCCTGGGAAGTACTTTCCTACTTTATGTCCGCATCTGTCGGCAAGGCGAAGGCCGCGATCGGCGGCATGGTGGGCGGCATGGATCTGTCCGTTCGAACGGAGTATCCCGAATGGAAGCAGGACCCGGATTACAAACCGTTTTACGCGCTGCGTCCGACCAATTCGATCGACCGCTACTACTTCGGGGAGCCGCAAGGTCCCGGCAGCTTCGACGAATCGTTCGCCGAATCGGTGAACGGGCATATCCGCAGCATTGTCGACGAAAAGGAAACGGAAGACGAGGCCTACAAGGCGATTCAGTCCGAAGCGGAGGCGCTCATGAAAAAAGCGCAGTCGGAGGTTCAAGCCGACGGCGCGAACGAAGCGAACAAGGCGAGCACAGCCGAATAAAGCGTGACACGAACGGGGTGAGGGCCGTCAGGCCTTCACCCATGCGTCGTTGTCGTAGCCCCGCTCCTCCCAGTATCCGATGTGGGGACGGTCGATCAATTCGATCCGGTCCAGCCATTTGACCGACTTGTAAGCGTACATGCCCGGGACGATCAGACGGACCGGACCGCCGTAGTCGCGGTGGATCGGCTTGCCGTCGTGGAGCACGGCGACCAGGACGTCCTTCATCCTCGCCTGCTCAAGGGACAACGCATCGGTGTACACGCCGTCCCCGGAATAGAACTTCACGAACTGCGCGTTCGTCCGCACGCCCGCGGCGTCCAGCAGCTGCGCGAGCGGGATGCCTTCCCACGTGTTGCCGTACACCGACCAGCCGGTGACGCAGTGGAAGTCGCTGACCTGCACCTTGCGCTTGATCGCCAGAAACTGCTCCCACGTCCACGTCGCGGGCTTGTCGACCAGTCCGTCGATCGTGAAGCGCCAGCTGTCCGAGTCGAAGTGCGGGAGCGGCGTCACCGTATATAGGCGGAAGCTGCCCTTGGCGCCGCCGCCGACGACGTTCGCCGAGTCCGGGCAGCGGCTGGGGCGCCGGGAGCATGCGGTTCGCGTCCGTTTCGTCCGCGGCGATGTTGCCCGTGCCGGCGTTCAGACTTAGACTGCTGCCCATCCAGCGGAAAAAGGACGGCAGCACCGCGGCGGCCAGCGCCACGCCCACGGCGCTCCGGATGAACTGGCGGCGCGTCATCCAGGGCTGCGGGCTGGCGGCCGGGTGCAGCCCGCCAGCGGACGGGCGATGCGCGCCCGTTCCGCCTGCGGTTGCCGCGCCATCGTCTGTGCGAACGGCGCGCCGCTGCGGCTTTTTGGCCCAACGCATCCGGGTGATCGAGTGGTACGCCGCATACGGCAGCCCCACCCACGTCAGCAGATCGTGAACGACCAGCGCGTTCGTCGCCCAGCGGGGCGGCAGATGGCGGAGCTGCCAGAGCACGATGCCCGACGCCAGCCAGCCAAGCAGCAGGAACACGACGAACGCCAGATTGCCTCGCTGCCCCGGCCTGCCCCGGAGCTGCTTGAGATGCCTTTTGAGCAGCGGCGCATACAGGACAAGCACGATGCCCGTGATCAGGCCGATGTAAATGTGCAACTGCTTGATCCACACGCGCCCTTCCCCAAGCCAGCCTCGCGCCGCGCCCCAGGACAGGATCAATCCGCTGACCGCCAGCGCGACGACCAGCCATGCGTTCCAGCGGTGCAGCTCCGCCAGCTGCTTGCCGAAGCCCGCCCGTTTACGCTCCTTCATCTTCTGCGTCCCTCCTCCTGCCGAGAGCCGCGCCGCTTCCGGCGTCGGCCAGCTTCAGCGTAAATCGAAATTCGCTTCCTCCGTCTCCCGCAGGCGTCACGCCGATCTCGCCGCCGTGCCGCTCCGTCAGCGACTTGGCGATCGAGAGGCCGAGACCGGCGCCTCCGCCCTCGCGCCGCCTGCTCCGATCCGACCGGAAAAACCGCTCGAAAATTCGCTCCCGCTCCTCCTCCGGCACGCCGTCCCCTTCGTCCCTGAGCGCGATCGAAACCATCCCGCCCTCCACGATCGCGGCCCGCCATTCGATGCAGCCACCGTTCGGAGAATGCCGAATCGCGTTGTCGAGCAGGTTGGCCGCGATCCGGCGCAACTCGCTCTCTACGCCCCACACGAGCGGGGATGGCTCGGGAAGCTTGACGACGACCTCGAGATTTTTCTCCTCCAGCTTTGGCCTGTAAACGTTCAACGCGTCGATCAGCACGTCTTCGAGCGCTACGGGCCGAGGCTCGAAAGGGTCCGAGCCCGCATCCAGCTTCGACAGGTCGAACAGATCCTGGACCAGGCGCCCCAGCCTTATCGATTCCTTGCGGATGACTTGCAGGTAATCGCCGCGCGCGGTCTCGTCTTCGACGACCCCGTCCAGCAGCGCCTCGGAGTGCGACTGCAGCAGCGCGAGCGGCGTGCGCAGGTCATGCGCGACGTTCGCCACGAGCTCCCTGCGCGAGGACTCGGACCTCGTCACGTTTTCGAAGCTGGTCTTGAGCCGGCGGCTCATCGCGTTGAACCGCTCCGCCAATAGACGAAACTCGGCCGGCCCCACGATGGGCACCTCCGTGCCGAGCTCGCCCGAAGCGATCTTGCCCGACGCCTCGCCGATCCGGTTCGCCGCGCGGGCAAGCGGCATGACCAGCACGAAGTGGAGGATGAACGACAAGCCGCCGGCCAGCAGCGTGGCGCCGCCGAGCCAGACGAACGTCGGCGCGCTGAGCAGCATGCGGCTGTAGCAATAAAACAAGACGGCCAGAATTACGCCCAGACTGACGGCATTGGATAATAGAAGATAAGTGCGCAGCCTTACCGTACGGCCCCTCATTCGGCGGGTTGCCCTTCGAACCGGTAGCCGATGCCCCATACCGTTTTGAGCCATATCGGCTTGGACGGGTTCGGCTCGATCTTCTCGCGCAGCCGGCGCATGTGCACGGTGACCGTGGTCGAATCGCCTTCGAAGGCGATATCCCACACCCGGCTCAGCAGCTGGCTTCTCGAAAAGACCTGCCCCGGATGGCGCGCGAACCATTCCAGAAGATCGAACTCGGTGGCCGTGAGTTCCACGTCCCGCCCGCCCGCCTTCACCTTGCGCTGGGCCGGATAAAGGGAAAGGCCTTCGAAGTGAAGGCCTTCTTCCGGCTGCGCCAGCTTGTCTGCAGGCGCGGCGGGGGGGCGCCGTTCTGCGCAAAATATTGCGGACGCGGAGCACGAGTTCGCGGGGGCTGAACGGCTTGGTCAAGTAATCGTCCGCGCCAAGCGTCAAGCCGAGCAGCCGATCGCTCTCCTCGCCCCTGGCGGTCAGCATGATGATCGGTACGTCCTCCTCGTCGCGAACGGCGGTGCAGACGTCCCAACCCGATACGCCCGGCATCATCAGATCGAGCACGAGCAGGTCGGGTCGCTCCGACCGCCAGAGGCGCAGCGCCTGATCGCCGTCGTCCGCGACGAGCACCTCGAACCCATCGCGCTCCAGGTATCTCCGGCAGACGTCGGTAATATCCCGCTCGTCGTCCGCGACCAGCACCGTTGCAGCCATCCGTATCTCCCCTTCATCCGAATACCCAGATTATAGCACAGCCGGGCGGCGAAATTGTTGCGCTTACTTCTTGCCCATGCTATCGTCCTTCATGCTTGCCTCCGGCGACATCATGCCGTCGTCCTTCATGCTCGCCTCCGGCGACTTCATGCCGTCGTCCTTCATGCTCGCCTCCGGCGACTTCATGCCGTCGTCCTTCATGCTCGCCTCCGGCGACATCATGCCGTCGTCCTTCATGCTTGCCTCCGGCGACATCATGCCGTCGTCCTTCATGCTCGCCTCCGGCGACATCATGCCGTCGTCCTTCATGCTTGCCTCCGGCGACATCATGCCGTCGTCCTTCATGCTCGCCTCCGGCGACATCATGCCGTCGTCCTTCATGCTCGCCGACGGCATCGGCGGATTGTCGTTCGCCTTGTCCGTCCCGCATCCCGCCAATGCAACCGACAGCGCGACGGTGGACAGCAGCAGGCAGAACGTCTTTCCCGTTTTTCGCAGCCCTGATCGTTTCACGATGAATCGCCTCCTCGACACGTTATAGTCTCAAGGTACCGTCCCGGGCTAACGAACCGCTAACCGATTTCCAAATAAAGAATTAAATGATTCTTACAGAAGCATTACGACCGGTAAAACTCTCGACCTCCTCGAATTCCCAGTTCTCCGGCGCACGCAATTTCCTATAATCCCTCCGGATCACCGGAACATCCGGCGATATTTTGCGTCTAACCTATTCGAAAGTTAAAAAAAGAGCTAAATTCCGCAACTCTTCTAGGAGGTTATAACACCATGAAACCCAGGATGCTCCCATACTTAGCCGCGCTGCTCGCGGTTATGCTGCTGGCCGGATGCGGCGGCGGCAACGACGATCGCAACGCCGCCCCGCATTCTCCGGGCACGGCGGTCGCTTCGCAATCCGGCTCGACGCCGTCGGAGAGCGCGTCGGCGACATCCTCTTCTTCCGCATCGGCTGCGCCGTCCGATTCCCAACAGACGCTGTCCGCCGCGGCCAAGGACGTCGTCGAAGCGCTCCGCGACCGCAACTTGAAGCGGCTTTCCTCGTGGATCGATCCGAAGCTCGGCCTGCGCTTCTCTCCTTATGCCGCGATGACGGAGGAAGACCAAATTTTCAAACCGGAAGCCTTGCCTTCCTTCAAAAGCCAGGACAAGATCAAATGGGGCACGGCGGACGGCAGCGGCGACCCGATCGAACTGTCCTTTCGCGATTACTTCGACAAGTTCGTGTACGACAAGGACTTCGACACGGCCCCGTCGATCTCCGCGAACAAGCTCGTCGGCAAGGGCAATACCGTCTACAATGGCCAAGATACGTATCCCGGCTCCTCCTTCGTGGAGTTCCACTTCCCGGGCTTCGACGATTCGACGGACGGCATGGACTGGGAGAGCCTGATCGTTACGTTCGTGCAGGACGGCGGCGATTGGCGGCTGGTCGCCTTGACGCATGCGCAGTGGACGATTTGATCGTCCGTGCAGCGCCGGCCCTTCTAACGCGTGCGCTTGGCAAGTTGGCGGACTGAGCAGCCGTTATTGTTGCTCCAATCCCTATTTGCAGCCCTTCCGCGGACCCAAGGGCCGTTATCGCGGGATTGCCGGCCTTATTTAGCCTTGATCTAAGTAAATAAGGTCCCGCCAGTCCGCAACGATCGCCATCCGGACCGATTTTTGCGAAATAGCGTCCCCCGAGTCCGATACCCGATACCGATACCCAATACCGATACCGATACCGATTCCGATTCCGATTCCGATTCCGATTCTGATACCCGATACCGATACCCGATACCCGGCGCCGGTTCCCCGTGCCCTCTGCGAGACTTGCATGCAACGGTGTCCGCAGTTCTTATTTTTGCATCCGTCCGCTTGCCTTCCCGCCTGTCGTCGACTTTCCATCCGACTTGGTCAAAAAAACAAAGCACCGCGTCCTCGGACGCGGTGCTTGTTCGCGCAGCAGCTCGATTAGAGCTGGTTCTGAATCTTGGCCTTCAGGGAATCCTTGCTTTGCAGACCGACCAGCTTGTCGACCGGTTGGCCGTCCTTGAACAGGATCAGGGTCGGGATGCTCATGACGCCGAATTGGGAAGCCAGCTCAGGCTGCTCGTCGACGTTCACCTTGGCGATCGTCGCCGTGCCTTGGAGCTCGGACGACAGCTCTTCTACGATCGGGAGCTGCATCTTGCAAGGTCCGCACCACGGCGCCCAGAAATCAAGCAGAGACACGCCTTCGCTAACGGTCTCGTTAAAGTTGTCCTTCGTTACGACTACGGCCATCGTAATCCACTCCTTCAGAGGTTTGATGAATTGTGTATATCGTTCCTATATGATGATCGGACGGCGAAGCGCGATCGCTCCGGTCCGCTCCATCCTGCGACTGCTGCCGTCCCCGCGCGCGGAGCGCACAACGAACCTTACCCCCGGCTACGTCTTCTGACACGCCTTGATGCGCGACAGCATCTGGCCGATCGTAATGCCCTGAAAGTAGCTCTCGAGCTGCTTCTCGGCGCCGCAGAACACGTCGTTCATCACTTCCTGCATATTGGACCCGACCATGCAGTCCATGTCCGGATTGCCGCTGCACCAGTTCGGCTTGATCGCGCCGGCCGCCATCGTCCGGTAAATATCCGCCAGCGTCATGTCCGAAGGGTCGATGCACAGCCTGTAGCCGCCGCCCGAGCCTTCTCGCGTCGTCACATAGCCATTTTTTCGCAAGAACCCGAGCACCTTCCGCACCCGTGCCGGATGCGTGCAGACGTTGGCCGCGATCTCTTCGCTCGACGCCATGCCGTCCGGCTTGTGCGCGAGCAGGACCAGGCTGTGTACGGCGATAATAAATTCGCTGTTCAAAATGCGGCGCCCCCTTTCCCGGCGGGTTACTGTAATATTAACAGTTACAGTTGGAGCTGTCAAGGGGTGCTGCGACACGGGTCAACGCATAGCATGCCGCCCGCGTTCCCGCCCTATTCCGCCGGATGCGCCTTCAAGCGCCGCCGACCAGATCCGGATCCATGCCGAAGCGGCGATCCTCGTTCAGTCCGTCGATCCGGGCCATATCGTCATCGGACAGCGCGAAGTCGAACACGTCCGCGTTCTCCTCGATCCGTGCGGCCCGCACAGACTTCGGAATGACGACGATCTCCTGCTGCAAATGCCAGCGAATGACGATTTGCGCCGGCGTCTTGCCGTGCTTGCCCGCCAGCTCGGCCAGCAGCGGGAGGTCCAGCCGCCCCTGCATCAGCGGCCGCCACGCCTCCGGCTGGATGCCCTCGCGCCGCAGGAAATCAAGCAAGGGCTTCTGCGTCAACAGCGGATGCAGCTCCACCTGGTTGACCATCGGCTTGATCCGGCAGGCGCCCATCAGATCCTCCAGATGATGGATCTTGAAGTTGCTGACGCCGATGGCGCGCACTTCGCCTTCGTCGTACAGGCGCTCCAGCGCCCTGTAAGTATCCTTGTATTTGCCGGGCACGGGCCAATGCACCAGATAAAGATCGACCGCGCCGATCCCGAGCCGATCCTTGCTCCTGTAAAAGGCGCGCAGCGTCTCGTCGTAGCCCTGCTCGTCGTTCCATACCTTGGACGTGACGAACAGCTTGTCCCTCGCGATGCCCGAATCGCGGATCGCCCGGCCTACGTCCGCCTCGTTGCCGTACAGCGAAGCGGTATCGATCGCGCGGTACCCCGCCGCCAGCGCGGCCCGAACGGCATTCTCCGTTTCCGCGCCCGACTTGGCCCGCCATACGCCCAGCCCCAGCCGAGGCATCCGTTCGCCGTTCAGCAGCTCCACGGCCGATGCCTTCGTCCATCCCATTTGCGTCCACTCCTTTTCGCGCCGATCTTACGCCATGTTACCATGGTTATGCAGGGTCCGCACGTTGATCGTGATCGTTCGATCTGGCATACTCAAAGTGTCGGCGAGCCATGCGCCCGCCCAACTTTACAGAGACGAGGAGCTTGCGCTCATGCATATCGACATTTACTCCGACATGGTCTGCCCTTGGTGCAGAATCGGCAAAAAGAACGTGACCGACGCGATCGACCAGTGGGTCGCGGAGTCCGGGGAGGACGTCACGGTCAGCTATCATGCCTTTCTTCTGGATCATTCGCTGCCTCCCGAAGGACTGCCCTTCCGCGCTTCGATGGCGCACAAGATGGGCGGCGAGCACCGCATCGAGGAAATGCTGCAGCGCGTAACCGATGCCGGCGCGGCCGTCGGCGTGCCGTTCCGGTTCGACCGGGTGACGCGGATGCCGAATACGGTGCTGGCGCATCGCCTGACCGCGATATTGCCCGCCGACCGGCAGGAAGCGTGGATCGACGCCGTCATGATGGCTTACTTCGAATACGGCAGGGATATCGCGAAGCGCGAAGTGCTGCTCGAGATCGCGTCGGACCTCGGCCTTGAGACCTTCCCGCTCGAGACGGCGCTGGACGAAGGCCGCGGAGCCGAGGAGGTCCAGGAGGATTTGGAGCGCGCTTCGGCCATGGGCATCTCGGGCGTTCCTTTCTTCGTGCTGAACGGCAAATACGGCTTGTCCGGCGCTTATCCGGCGGCCGAATTCGTCAAGGCGTTCGGGAAGATCGCGGAGCAGAGCGGGCAATAAGCCGCGCCGGTCGCGCGAGGCCGAAGCGAACGGCGGTGCAGGCGGTCCCTTTCACGCCCATCCGCCGATCACCCGAGGTCTCGCGCGTCGATCCCGTTCCGCGCCATCAGCCGCCGCATCGTCTCCTCCAACTGCGCCAGAAAAGCCTCCAGCGTGCGCGTGCGCAATTCGCCTTTTCGCAGCAGGACATAGAAGCTTCTTTTAAAAGGCAAGCCCGGCGCCCGGACGGTCTTTAGCGCGCCGCTCTCCAGCTCCTTGCGCAGAGACCAGCGAGACTGCAGCGTCACGCCGAGCCCCGCCTCCGCCATTTCCTTGACCAACTGCGTACTGCCCAGCTCCATCAGTCGGGACGGGCGAATCCCCCCACGCCTCGAACATCCGCTCCGTCGCCGCGCGCGTGCCCGAGCCCCGCTCCCTTACCAGCCAGACCTCCTCTTGCAGCCCGGCCGCCTTGGCTTCGGCACCCCCGGCCAGCGCATGCTCCGCTCCCGCTACCAATACCATCTCGTCTCCCGCAATCCGTCTGCTATCGAGTCCGGGCCCGATCTCTTCGCCTTCGACGACGCAGACGTCGAGTTCCCGCCTGCGCAGACGCTCGGCGATCTCAGCCGTGTTCGCGATCGCGATGGACGGCTTGACGTCGGGGTAAACGCGCATCAAATCGCCCAACGCACGAGGCAGCACATACTCTCCGAACGTATAGCTGGCGCCGATCGTCAGCGGGCCGCGCACGCTGCCCGAGAGCTCGTCGACCATCTCTTGCATCCGCTCGTACAGCTTGCCGATCTCCTTGGCGTGCCCGAGCACGATCTCGCCCGCGCGCGTGAGCGCGACCGACTTGCTGCTGCGATCCAGCAGGCGGGCGCCGAGCGCGGTTTCGAGCGCGCGGATATGCTGGCTGACGGCGGGCTGGGTCATATGCAGACGCTCGGCCGCGCGGGAAAAATTCCGCATCTCGGCCGCGGCGACGAACACCTGAAGCGCGATATCCAAGCTACCCACTCCTTCTAATCATAAGCAATTACTTATCTTCATTATAATAATAATTCATTTCTCTTATGGAAAAAAGCGAGCTATGCTTGCACTAACAAAAAAAAGCCCACGCAAGCGACGAGGAGATGGATCGAATGAACATCGCTCCGACACGACAAATACAGCCCGTCCCCCTGTTGCGCACGCGCGTGGCGCGTCTAACCGCATACGCGCCCGGCCTGACGCTCGCAGCGGCGTTGGCCCTGCTCGGCTGGCAGCTCGCGCGTCTCCCGGGCTTCGGCCTGTTCGGCCCGATGGCCTGCACGCTGCTGGCTGCGATTGCTTTTCGCCAGCTTTTCGGCTATTCGCAGGCTTGGGCGCCGGGCGTTCGCTTCGGCACGACCAAGCTGCTTCGCGCGGCGATTGTTTTGTTCGGATTAAAGCTGCCGCTGGATGTCGTGCTCCACCAGGGCTTGCCGCTTCTGGCGAGAAGCGTCGGCACGCTGGCCTTCTCGCTGGCAGCGGGGCTCGCGCTGGGCCGTTTGCTGAAGGCCGACCGGCAGTTGACGCTGCTCCTGGCCGTTGGCACGGGCATTTGCGGCGCGGCCGCGATCGCCGCCGTCTCGCCGCTGGTCGCGGCCAGGGAAGACCGCACCGCGACCGCTGCGGGTTTGATCGCGATCGTCGGCACGGCGGCGGCTGTCGCCTCGATGCTGCTCGCGGACATCCTTCCGCTGAGCGGGACCGCATACGGTCTGTGGACCGGCTTGACGCTGCACGAGATCGCGCATGTCGCCATGGCCGCTTCGGCTGGCGGACCCGACGCGCTTGAGAGCGGCATGCTGGCGAAGCTCGCCCGCGTGTTTTTGCTGGTGCCGCTCTGCCTGGCGCTTCACTGGCGCAACAGCCGACTCGCCCGGCGCCGGCCGGCAGGCGAAAAAGAAGCCGCGGCAGGCGCCGCAGCTTCGTTCCCCTGGTTTTTAATCGGTTTCCTGGCCATGAGTCTGCTCGGTTCGGGCTTGGCCGCCGCCGGATGGCCGCTCCCTTCCCGCGCGACCGCCGGCGCTTCGACGCTGACGACCGTCCTGCTCACGGTCGCGATGGCCGGCATGGGCCTTAACGTGAATATTCGCGCGCTCCGGCATGCCGTACGCCCGATCGCCGTCCTGCTGATCGTATCCGCGCTTCTGTCGGGCTTGACGCTCCTGACGCTGCTCTAAGCGATTAGCCGGACCTTCGACGGCTCTCTCTCTTTATTTAGCGAACGATCTTCTTCGTCAGATCCAGTATTCTTCCGTCTTTCCCGTAGGGGCGACATAAGCGATCCATGCCAGATGCGTTCTTAAATCGACAAAAAGCTCGCAGTTCTTATCTTCGTTCGTCCATTTTAGCCTGATCTCTTCTTCGGGGGGAATCCACGACCTGGAATTCCCCCCTGGAACGCTTCGTATTCGTTTCTGAAGCGAATCAGCTTCAGCAGCCGCTGCACCGCTTCCTTCTCCAACGACAGCTCGATCTCTTCCGGACTGAAGTTGTGGCGGTTAATCTCTCTGCCTTCACCTGTCTCTTGCACGCGCGCGTCGTCGTTCTCCCCTGCCAGCAAACCCACATAATAAACCTGAGGAATTCCGGGCGCGAAAAACTGGATCGCCCTGGCAGCCAAATAGGCATTATCGTCGCGATTCAACATCGAATAATAGGAGCATCGGATCTGATGAACATCGAAGCCGTCCGCGGACTTGTGCTCGTCCGACAGGATCAGGCTGAGATTGGCGCCCCTTTGTAGGCAAGTATCCACGACCTTGCGGGCCTCCGACGAATCGATCAGATCGTCCAAGTCGGGCTTCACCGGAATCCCGTCATGACAATCGAGCATCGTGAACTGCTTCGCGGGGCGGTTTTTCAAATATTGAACAAGCGCGCGGCCATTCCGGTTCAGCAGCGTATCGAGTATGCGATACGGCAAAATAAAGTCGTAAATCCAGCAGCCATGCTCGGCAAGCTTGTACTGAATCGTATAGTGCGCGTGCACCTCCGGCAGCAATTCCATATCGAGCGATGCCGCGAGCGCCATGACCCAATCCAGAAACTCGAAAATTTCCGGCTCCACGAAAAAGCAGCTGGTACCCAGCTTTTTTGATCACATAGCCGACAGCGTCCAGCCTGACGATTTTGACATTGTTCTTCTTGAAGTTCAAGAAAAATGTCGTCAGCAGATCCTTTACTTTGTCCGAGCGGATATCGAGATCGATCTGCTCCGAAGGATCGGTCTTGCCGAACGTCGTCCACACCTTTTCCTCCGTGCCCGAATTCCCGATGGCGAACGTCGAATAAGGCAGCGGTCTGCGCAAGAACATTTTATCGATATCGTCCTGGACAGGGTGGCCGTCCGGCCAGATCTTATCCAGCGTCAGAAACAAGTCGGCATATTCGGACGCCCGGCCATTCGCGAGAAAATCCTGAAAATAAGGCGATTGACGGGAGATATGATTCACCATCAGATCGACCAGGACGTCGAATCGCTCTCCGATCGACTTGATATCCTCCCATGTGCCGAATTGAGGATCGATCTCCAGGTAGGTAAGCGGAGCGAAGCCGCGATCCCCGGAGGAGGGGAACGGCGGCAAAATATGAACGCCGCCTTTGAAGATGTCGGAAAAATGCGTCTCCAGCACGCGGCCCAGCGTCTTCAGATCGCCGCCCAGCGAATCGGGGTACGTGATGAGCTGAACCTGATTTTTTTAATGCCATCCTATGCACCTCTTAAATTCCGTATCGTGCTTTTAATTCATCGAGGCGAGGGAGATCCGCAAGGGCGCCGGTATACTTGAGCTTAAAAGCGCTCGCCGCAAGCCCGGTCCGGATCGCCTCCCGCAGCACGCAGCCTTGCGCCAGCGCCGCGTAGAGGCCGGACCAGAACGCGTCTCCCGCGCCCGTCGTATCTTCGACTTCCGCAGCCAGCGAAGGAAACCGGATCGTCTCCTTGCCGTTGGATACCAGCGCGCCGTCCTTCCCGAGCGTCAAAATAACCAGCTTGGCGCCAAGGTCCAGAAAACGGCGAATATGATTGTCGGGCGAATCTTTGCCGAACAGTCTCTCCGCGTCATCGTCCGACGGCTTCACGATATCCGCTTTTCCGATCATCGCTTTGATGTAGCCGACGCCGTCCTCCTCCTTCGGCCAGAGCATCGGATGATAGTTCGGATCGAAGCCGATCCATATGCCGTTTGCCCTGGCGATCTCGACCATGCGTTCGATCGTGCCGCGGGAAGGCTGCATGGAGATGGGCCAGCTGGAGAAGTGCATCATCTTGGATTGGCGAAGGCTCCGTTCGAGCCCGGGCGAGAAGGATAAGCGATAGTCCGCGCCGCGATAAAAGATCGGAACCGGCGTCGACCGGCTCTTGGTCACAAGCACGAGGCTGGTCGCATGTTCGACTGTCTCGATAAGCGCCGGCTCGATCCCTGCCGCGCGCACTTGCCGGATGAGCGCCTTCCCCAGACCGTCCGCGCCTACCGCCGCGGCCAGCTGCGGCCGTATGCCCAGCTTGTTCGCGTTCATCGCGATGTTCGCGGGCGAGCCTCCGAAATATTTATGATAGACGGAGGCGTCATGGTGATCGCCGTATTCCGCCGAGATCAGGTCGACCAGAAGCTCGCCGACGGTTAACAGATCATATTCGCCGGCCGACATGGCCAATGAACGGTTCAGGTCCAGCACATATTTACCTCCTGCTTGAATAATGATGATAGAATCGAAAACGCGGATCGAAAAACCTATGTCGTTCCCTTCTCCAGCAGCCTGACAGGCAGTATGGTCTCAAGCGGCGTCTCCTCGCCGGCCATTTGCTGCAGCAAGCCGCTGCACGGCGAGCTTGCCCATCTCCTGGATCGGCTGCTCGATCGTCGTCAAATCTTCCGCTCCGCCGATCTGAATCCCGTCGTACCCGACGACTTTGACCTGCTCGGGCACCGATCTGCCAAGTCTGCGGCACTCCCGAAGCACCTGCAGGGCCAGCATATCGCTGCTGGCGAATACGCCGTCGATATCCGGATGCTCCCCGAACAGCTCGCGGACGAGCCGCTCGTATTCCTTGTATTTGAATCCGTTCAGATCCGTTTGTCTCACGACATACTCGACCTCTTGTCCTGCGACCTGCGCCATGAACGCGTCGTGTCTCTGCTTCGCCAGCAGGTTCAACTGCAAGCTGCCGCTGAGATACGCTACTTTTTTTGCAATTCTTCTTGAGCAGAAGCCTGGTAGCCAGCGCCCCGCCGCGATAATTGTCCGACGAAATATAAGGAATGCTGTCGGAGATTCGACGGTCCAGCGTGACGAGCGGCAGGCGTATCGCCATATAGTCCTCGACGCGCATCGTATGGCTGCCCATAATAATGCCGTCCACTTGGCTCGCTCTTAACAATTCGATATACTCTTTTTCCTTCTTTTTGTTCAGCAGCGAATTGCAAAGCATAAGCTTATAGCCGTACTTATAAGCGTAGTACTCGATATGCTTGGCCATTTGTCCGAAAAACGGATGCGAAATATCCGGAACGATGAGTCCGATCACATTCGATTTTTTGCGCGAGAGCGAACGAGCCAATTCATTCGGCTGGTAGTTCATCTCCTCCATCGCTTCGTGAACCTTTTTTTTTCAGGTTGTCGCTTAAATACCCGCGGTTGTTCAACACGCGGGATATCGTCGTGACGGACACGCCCACTCTTTCCGCAATATCTTTAATGGTGACAACCATCAAAGAGCCTCCTTATGCAAACAGCCGCCATGATGTCAACCGGTTGACACGAAATTCGAAAGCCTGTCCCGTCCGAAAGGGCGCATCGGATGCCTCCGTCCGACATCCGCTGCCGACCGGCAAACGCCCCGTCTAAGTTTAAGTCGTCTCGCGTTCAATTAATGTTACGGGAAAGGAATGAAGCCCGGCCACTTCCTCGCCTTCGAGCTGCCTGGCAATCAATTCGACGGAACGCTGGCACATTTCCCGGATCGGCTGCCTGATCGTGCTAAGGCGCGGAGTCACCAGCGACGCGATATGGACATCGTCGTATCCGATGAGCTTCATGTCGCGCGGAATACGCTTGGACAGCCGATGGCAAGCCTGCATCACCTCTGCGGCGATCACGTCGCTGCTTGCGAAAATGCCGTCCACGTCCGGGTTTTCCTCCAGAAAGCGGTCAATCGACTCGTCGGTCCGGTCCTCCTCCTCGCTCGCCTGACCAAGCTCGATATGGAAGGGAGCGACACCGGCGAGACGAAGCGCCTCGTCGAAGCCTTGCGCTCTCCCGCTGGCCAGCAAAGCCCGATGATGAGGTCCTCCGAGGCCCCGATAGACATAGACCGGTCTCCTGCAGTCTTTCTCAAGAAGCAGTCGTGCGGCGAGACTTCCTCCCAATCTATTGTCGGAGGTAACGATCGGGATATTCCCCGCGATCGTGCGGTCGAACGAGACGATCGGCAGGTTCAAATCCAGATAATGTTGAACGTCTAACACCGAGCTGCCCATCACGATCGCATCCACGCGATTTTTTTTCAACATATCGATGTACTCGCGTTCCTTGGCGATATCGCGATTCGAATTGCAGAGCAGCAGCTTGTACCCGCTCCGGTCCGCGTAATATTCCAGGTGATAAGCCAGCTCGCTAAAAAAAAGGATGCGCGACCGACGGGACGATGAGGCCGATCATGTTCGATTTTTTGCGGAACAGCGCCCGGGCCATCTCGTTGGGCTGGTAGTTCAACGCCTTCATCGCTTCGTCCACTTTATCCCGCGTTTTCTGGCTGATGTAACCTCGATTGTTGAGCACGCGGGAGACTGTCGTGACAGACACGCCCGCCCTTTCAGCGACATCTTCGATTTTTGCCATAGGGCCCACCTAGCGTTTTAAGCTCATTATAAGCTTATTGCCGCACTTTTTCAGCCGGGGACCGATCGTTATTTTAACGCGCCTTCCGTAATGCCTTTGATGATCTGGTTTTGCAAAAACAAGTACAGCACCAGTACCGGAACGATCGTCATGACCAATCCGGCCATCAACGGCGAGAAATCGACGGAGTACGAGGAGAAGAACGTATAGGTCGACAGCGGCAGCGTCTTCTGACCCGGAGACAATAGCACCAGGCTCGGCAGCAGGTAGTCGTTCCAGATCCACAGGACGTCCAGCACGAGAAGCGTGACGATGACCGGTTTCAGCAAAGGCAATACGATCTGGAAGAAGGTTCGAAATCTCGAACTGCCTTCCATGAACGCAGACTCCTCCAGTTCGAACGGAATGCCCTTGATGAAGCCGTGAAAGGTGAAGACGCCGAACGGAATGCCAAAACCCATGTACATGAACAGCAGGCTCAGCTTCGTATCCAGCAGATGCATATTGCCGTACAGCATGACAAGCGGAATCATGATGACCTGGAACGGCAGCGTCATGGAAGCCAGCATAATAAAAAAAGAGCACGGTATTCATTTTCCATTTAAACCGAACGAACAGATACCCCGTCATCGACGAGAAAACGAGGATCAGGGCAACGCCTGCGACCGTAATGATCAAGGAGTTGGTAAACGCCTGCAAAAAGCCCATATTTTCAAACGCGCTTTTGTAGTTGGAGAAATCGAAGCTCGTCGGCCATGCGATCGGATTTTCGACAAAGTATTGCGTCTTCTTGAACGAGTTCATAAGGATCAAAAGGAACGGGATCAGAAAGACGAACAGCGCGACATAGAGCAGCGCCGCTTTGAGGTAGGCACGGGGTTGTCTCGCGGACATTACGATTCAACCTCCAATCTTTTCAGCAGATACGATTGCGTAAGCGCGATTAGCGCCACGACGGCGAACAGCACGACGGCTTCAGCCTGGCCGATCCCGTATTGATTGGACAAGAAAGCTTTCTGCACAATGTGATAGGACGCCAGCTCGGTCGAATTAAAAGGACCGCCCTTCGTTAAGGCGAGATTGATGTCGTAGGTCAGGAACGATCGGGACAGGGAGATGAACACGCAGATGACGATAGCCGGAACGGCAAGCGGCAGCGTGATTCGCCGAAGAATGGCGGCACCGTTCGCCCCGTCGATTTGGGCGGCCTCCAGTACGTCGCCTGGAACGCCGGAGATGCCCGCGATATAAATAATCATCAGGTAACCCGCCAACTGCCAGGAAGTCGCGATGATAAGCGCCCAGAACGCGGTGTTCGTGTCGGTAAGCCAAGAGGTGTCGAACCACGACCAGCCGTACTTTTCGCCCATGTACGGGAGGACTTGGGAGAAAAGCGTCTGCCATAAATAGCCGAGAACGATGCCGCCGATCAGATTCGGCGTAAAGAAGCCCGTCCGAAGCCATTTTTCGCCCTTTAGGCCGCTCGTCAGCGCAAGCGCGATCAGGAAAGCGACCGCATTCGATATGAGTACGGTAAAGAACACATATTTGATCGTAAACCACAGCTGCGTGAGGAATGCCTTGTCGCGCAGCACCTCCGCATAATTGGACAAGCCGATAAACGAGTTGTCCCCGGAGCGAACGTCCCAATTGGTAAAGGTCAAGTAAAGGCCGACCACGAAGGGCACGAGGACAACGGCCGTAAAAGCAAAGGTCGCAGGTCCTCCGAATAGCAAAAAGGTGCCCGTGTTTTTCATCCAACTCTTGTTGTTCATAGCGCTGCCGCCCCTTCTTCACCGACTTCGTCGAATATAAAGAGGGGCCGAGGCGGGGCCCCAGTCCCATCTTTGTTTATCGGTTTTTATTTGCCGGCATTCGATTCCCAGTAGGCCTGAACTTCGTCGGCGAGGCCTTTGCGATCGATCTTGCCCGCCAGATACTTTTGCATCGACGCTCCCGTTTTCGCCCAATAATCCTGCGGCAAATAGTTGATGACGCCGATGTTGATGACTTTGCCTTGATCCACGTACTTGCTCACGGCATCGGAGATGACATTCGTGCCCTTCGCCTTCAGATCCTTGTAGGGCAGCGCGAGTCCCATCTTGCCGATGATCGCGTCTTGTCCCTCCTGGCTCGTCACGAGCCATTCGATAAACGCCTTGGCAGCCGCCTGCTGTTCAGGCGTGGAGCCTGAATTGTCGATGGCGAAAAGCTTCGGCTCGCTGTAGGCGACCTGCGTGTTCCCGAAGTCGTCCGGATTGTCGCTGATCGGCACCGGCAATACGCCGAACTCCTGATCGCGGCCTTCCAGCGGACCGACGACCGCCCACGTCCAGTCGCCCATGAAATAGAACGCCGCGTCTCCCTTGGCGAAATCGGCGCTGTCCTTATTGTAGTCGGCGACGAGGGGGGTCCTTTTTCCTTGCGTTGTACTGCTTGAGCAGGTCGAACGTATCCATCAGGCCGTTAAAAGCCGCATTGTCGACGAGCTTGGCGCTGCCGCTTTTAAGGCTGTCTACGAATTTGCGGTTCTCGTCCACGCTGTTGGACTGCAAGGAGTAGGCCAGTCCGAGATAATGCGCGCCGAGCGACCAGTCCGCGCCGTGAATCATCACGGGCGCCTTGCCCGCCGCCTGAACCTTCTCGAACAACGCGGCCAGATCGCTGCGGGTCTTCACCGAAGCCGGATCGAACGACCCGCCGATCGCTTCCTCGACGACTCGCTTGTTGTAGAGCAGGCCGTAGCCTTGAGCCGTCCACGGAATGCCGAGGAACTTGCCGTCCAGCAGCGCGCCGTCCACAACGCCGGGCTTCGTCAGATCGACATACTTGGCCTTCTCCGACTCCAGATCCATGAACTTGTCCTTGAACTGGAGGATCGTGCCGGCGTCCAGATTCGCGATCGTAGCCGGATTGCCGGAAGCGAGCAGCGACTGGAACTTCTCCAGCTGTCCGCCGCCGATCGCGGTCGGAATGAGCTCGATCGTCACGTTGGGATGCTGTTCATGATACGTCTTGAACAGATTCTCGAACACCTCGTTGACTTCGGCCGACGTGTTGAAAAACGTAAGCTTGACGTTTTTGGCATCGGACCCTTGAGACGGGGCGGATGAGGAGCCTGCGGCACTGCTCGACGGCGCATTGCCGGCAGGGGCGCTGCTGGCCGAGGAATTATTGTTCCCCTTGCCGCAAGCTGCCAGCGAAGAGACCAGCAGGACGGAGCTGATTCCTAAAGCAATACCCTTTTTCATGTTCAAAATCGTTACCCCCCTGACCGTATTATGCGTAAATAATGCGTTTTCATAAACATGATAACCGGTTGACATATTATATGTCAACCGGTTATCACAATCAGTTCGGATATTTTGTAAGCGCTTTGTCCAACCGGCTTCACTGGCCGCGCTAATTCAAAATAAAGGGGCAGCCGGAAGAAGAGCAGCACGGTTCGGGGTATGCCCCGCAAACAAATAAGGAGCAGCAGCTTGAACGCCGTTGCCCCTTATTTGTATGCGCATGGCCGCGCATCCCGCCGACTATCGACGGTCGTTCACACTTCGGCCGCTCTCGGCCGCACATCCGGTCAACTATCGATCGTCGTTCACGCTTCGGCCGCACGGCCCTCCGGCGCCGGCCCTTCAGCCGCTCCTCGCGTGCCGCCCAGCCTTTCCGCGACCGCCCGCGCGATCCATACCCCCCGCCGCGCCGGCTTGCGCGAGGCCTCGCGTGATGCCCGCGCCGTCGCCGCCGCAGAACAAGCCGGCTATCTCGGTCTCGAGCCGGTCCGTCAACTGCGGGCGTGCGGAGTAAAACTTCGCCTCGACGCCGTAGAACAGGGTGTGCTCGGACGCAAGGCCCGGCGTGACCTTATCCAGCGCCTCCACCATCTCGATCAGGCTTTTCATCGTGTTGTAGGGCAATACCAGGCCGAGGTCTCCCGGTACGGCCTCCTTGAGCGTCGGCTCGAGGAAGCCCTCCTTGATCCGCGCGGCCGTCGAGCGGCGCCCACGCAAAATGTCGCCGTACTTCTGCACGATGACGCCCCCGCCGGACAGATCGTTCGCCCGCTCGCAGATCTCGCGCGCGTATTCGTTCGGCTTGTCGAACGGCTCGGTAAATTTGTGCGACACGAGCAGCGCAAAGTTCGTGTTGGAGGAGCCCAATGCGGGGTCCTTGTAGGCGTGGCCGTTGGCGGCCATGACGCCGCTGTGGTTTTCGACGACGACGTGACCCGACGGATTGCTGCAGAACGTACGGACGCGCGTGCCTACCGAGGTGTTGTATACGAACTTCCCCTCGTACAGATGCTCGTTGATCTCGCGCATGACGACGTCCGACGTCTCGACGCGCACGCCCACGTCGACCTGGTTGCTGTGCATCTTGATGCGCCGCTTCTTCAGCACCTCCGTCAGCCATGCGGAGCCGTCCCGGCCAGGAGCGATCACGACCGTGTCCGCCGCCAGCGCTTCGCCGCCTTTGAGCACGACGCCCGTCACCCGGTGCCCGCCGCCCGCCTTGACGGTGATCAGGTCCGCAACCTCCGTCTTGAACCGCATCTCGATCTTGTCCGACAGGTAAGCGGCGATCGACTTGAGGATCTCCAGGTTCTGCTCGGTGCCGAGATGCCGGACCTGCGCGCGCAGCAGCTTCAGGCCGGCGGCATAGGCGCGCCGCTCGATGCTTTTGACGACATCCGTCGTCGGGTCGGTGATCGTCCGGGTCGCGCCGTGCGCAAGGTTGACTTCGTCTACGTACTTGATGAGTCCGAGCACTTGGGACGCCGGCAAATAATCCGTCAGCCATCCGCCGAACTCGGTCGTAATGTTGAACTTGCCGTCGCTGTAAGCGCCCGCACCGCCGAAGCCCGCCGTGATCGAGCAGGCCGGCAGACAGCCGGCGAATTCCTTTTTCCCGGCGGCCGGGGGACAAAGCTGAATCTTCTCTTCGAGTATAGGGCAGCGGCGGCGCTGAATCTCGTGGCCTTTATCCAGCAGCAGCACCTTCAGTTGCGGGGACTTGCGATAGAGCTCGTAGCACGCGAATATACCCGCCGGTCCTGCGCCGACGACGATGACGTCATAAGTGTTCGTCATTTTGATCTGCCTCCCGAAAATGAAAAATGCCCGACCGCCAAAAGATACGGAGATGCTCTCCGCTCCTTCGTAGTCGGGAATTCACGGTTCCCGGTAGAGACCACCGGCCCTTATCGCCGGAGATATACGAATGCGCTTATAGTGGATGCCTATTGGCGGTTTGGTACATGTTGTCCTTGCCATTGGGAAAGCGAAGCGGTCATCGGATCGCCGCCCGACTTTTCGCTTCATCCCGACAGTTAGTTTACGCACAATAGACGCACGTGTCAATGCCGTCTTCCCAAAACGTACGTTAAAACTCAGAATAAATTCCTTTCGCCAACTAATTATCGATCGATACCGCAACCAAATCCGAACATTAATCGACACAACAAGCTTCTTCCAGGCAGATTTCCAGGCCTCTTCCCCGCCTTGCATCAGGCCTCTTTCCCGAACGGTAAGAAAAACCGCAGGCGGCCTTTGTTTGCGCAATGGCGCGCAGCGGACGGACTCAGGAGCCCTTATATTTGTTCCGATCGCGCTTTTCAGCCCGCTCGCGGACCCAGGAGCCCCTATTGCGGGATTAGAGACCTATTTTAGTCTTGATCTGGGTGAATAACGGCTCTTCAGTCCGTAATGATCACAATTGCACCGTCTTTTACGAAATAGCGTCATCTGAGTCCGGTATCTTTGCTCGACTTGCCTTCGGTTACTCCCGCAGTTTTCATTTGCATCTCACACTTACCTTTCCGCTTAACGTCATCGTAAGGTTGGCAAGTGAAGCCAGCGAGGGCGATTGGACGCCGCCGCTCCTGTTCGCAATATGCCTGCGCGAGGGATAACCTGCGAATGCTTGCAAAGGATGGGCAGGCATTTCTGCCTCGGCTCGTCCAATCGGCTGGAAAGCCTGCGTTATCCAGCTTTCCCCTTTCTCCCCTCGCGCGACGATGCGAGAGCGGGGCGTAAGGCGCTGTACAGCGTTACCTGTCGGGACTGTGACGTATTTCGGGCCGAAGAGGCACTGTGCAGCGTTACCTGCCGGGACTATGGCGTATTTCGGGCCGAAGAGGCGCTGTACAGAAAAAAAGCCGCCCTTCCGCCGCGATCCCGCGACTTCCGGACAACTCCTCCGCGCAACGCTTCCTTATACACTTCATACACCTGCGCCGCTTACGCCATACCGGGCGTACCGCTCCCCGCTATCCCGTTCGGACCGCGTCATCCCGCCAACTGCACGTCCACGTTCACCGTCAGCGTCTGCTCCCCCGTGCCCCGGTATACGCCCTTGACCGGCACGATGTCCAGATAATCCCGGCCGTGCGCCAGCTTGACGTACCGCCAGTCCACGAGCCCGTTGTTGGTCGGATCGAAGCCCTGCCAGCCCATGCCGGGTACGTACACCTCGACCCAGGCGTGGGACGCCTGCTCGAAGTCCGCGTTGCGACCCTGCAGGTCGCCGACGAAGTGATACCCGCTCACGTACCGCGCGGGCACGCCGCGCATGCGGCAGATCGCGAGCAGCAGATGCGCGAAATCCTGGCAGACGCCCGAGCCGATGGCGATCATCTCGTCCGCCGTCGTGTGGACGGCCGTCGACAGCGGCTTGTACTCGAAGTCGCCGAAGATGCGGCCGGACGCGCATTGGACGAAGTCGAACACGCCGACCTGCCCCGCGCCGCATACCGCGTCGTTCGCGTACCCGGCCACCGTCGGATGGAAGGTCGCGAACGGCGTCGGCAGCAGGTACTCGGCGTTGGCGTCGCGGAACGCATCGGTGCGCAGCCGCGCCCACGACTCGGACGGCTCGGCCTCGGGCTTGCGCTTCATCTCCGAATCGCGCGTGACGACCGTCGACTGGGAGGTGATGACGAGCTCCCGGTGCGGATAGTTGGCCGTGAAGGCGTGCACGCGATTGCCGAAGTAATCTTCGTACGACATCAAGGAAACGTTGGGCTCGATGATCAGGCGGTGCTGGTAGCAGGCCTGGCGCTCGTCGGTGCGCGGGGCGAGGCGCAGCTCATTGACACTGTCCGTCACCGGCGCGCCGTACCGGTAAGTCGTGACGTGGGTAATGTCCAGCTTCATGCCGTAACCTCCCGTCCGGGGGAAAAAAACGCCTTCGCCATCGCTTCGCCGAGCTGCCTGTTCGTGACGAGCAGCTGCTGCAGAACGGCGTCCAGCGAATCGGCGTTAATGTCCGGACGTTCAAGCCAACCCAGATCGGAGCGCGCCTTGTCGGCGGTCCGGACGATCCTGTCCAGTCCGGAACCCGAACGGCTCGCGCCGGCCCGCAGCGTCTTGAGATGGTCCGAGAAGCTCGCGAGCGCATAGTGGACCGAGCGCGGGAACTGTTCTTGCGCCAGCAGAAACGCCGCCACCTCCTCCATGCTCAGCTCCTCGACGCCCAGCCTGCGGAAGGCTTCGTATCCGCCGACCGACTTGAGCACGGCCATCAGGTAGGCGTAGGAGGAGCTTCCCGTCTCTGCCGTGTACCTGAGTACGGATTGAAGCAGCCGTACGATATTTTCGGAGCGCTCGAGATGCCTGCCGCTCTCCATCATGCTGTACGCGTCGTCGCGCAGCGCGATCGACACCGCCGTTCCCTGGAACGCCGCCAGGCCCTCCTTGATGCGCTGGTAGAACCGGTGAGGCGAATCGCCGAGCACCTCGGCCGTGTCGCAGCTTTTCAGCCACAGGTAAAAGCCGTTAAGCAGATTCCACAGCTCGGAAGGGAGCCGGTCCCGAATCTTCCTCAGGTTGTCGCGCGCCTGGGCGACGCAGACGACAAGCGAGTTGGCCTGCGTCGCGTCCAGCGTCAGGAAGTGGATGACGTCGCGTTCGCCGTAGGCGGCATGCTTCTCCTCGTAAGCCGAGATATCTCCGATCGCGCCTACGATGCGGCGCCACACCTGTTCATCCGGCCCCTGCTCGTCCTCGCGAAGGTGGTAGTACACGTCGATGAGCCGCGCGTGGTTCTCCGCCCTCTCCGTATAGCGTCCGATCCAGAACAACGATTCCGCGATGCGGTCCAGCATAGCGTTCCCTCCTCGTCAACGAATCAAGCTAATACCCAAGTATCCTTGCAGCCGCCCCCCTGGGACGAATTGACGACCAGCGAGCCTTCCTTCATGGCGACGCGGGTGAGCCCGCCGGGCAGCACATGCACTTGATTGCCGTTCATGAGCGCGAATACGCGAAGATCGATATGCCGCGATACAAGACGTCCGTCCATGCAGACCGGCGCGGTGGACAGCTTGATCGTCGGCTGCGCGATATAGTTGTCGGGATCGGCCATGATCTTCTGCGCGAACGCCGCGCGCTCCCCTTCGGTCGACGAGGGACCGATCAGCATGCCGTAGCCGCCCGACAGCGACGTTTCCTTGACGACCATCTCGTCCAGCCGCTGCAGCACGTATTCCCTTTCCTCCGGTCGGCTCATCAGGTACGTAGGAACGTTGGAAAGGATCGGCGTCTCGTTCAGATAATAGCGGATCATGTCCGGCACGAAAGTATAGATCGCCTTGTCGTCGGCGACGCCCGTGCCCGGCGCGTTCGCGATCGCGATGTTGCCGAAGCGGTACGCGTTCATCAACCCGGCGACGCCGAGCATCGAGTCCGGCCGGAAGGCGAGCGGGTCGAGAAAGTCGTCGTCGATCCGCCGGTACAGGACGTCCACCCGTCTCTTGCGCCGGGAGCTGCGAATATAGATCTTGTGGTCCTCGCATACGAGGTCGCGCCCTTCCACCAGCTCGATGCCCATCTGCTGCGCCAGAAACGCATGCTCGAAATAAGCGGAGTTAAAGCTGCCCGGCGTCAGCAGCGCGATGACGGGATCGCTCTTGTCTGTCTGGGCCATGGCCCGCAGGGAGGACCGGAAGGCGTCGAGCGTACGGTCGATGCCGCGGACGGCGTGCGAGAAGTATAGCTCCGGGAAATCGTGGGTCATGATGGATCGGCCCTTGAAAATGTAAGAGAACCCCGAAGGCGAACGCAAATTGTCCTCCAGCACGAAGTAATCGCCCTTCTCGTCGCGGATCAGGTCGATGCCCGACGCCGTCACGTAGGCGCCGCCCGGCACGGACAGACGCATCATCTCGCCTCTGAAGTAGCGATTGCCGAGGACCATGCGTCTTGGAATCAGTCCGTCCTGGAAAATATGCTGTTCGTGGTAGACGTCCTTGAGGAACGCGTTCAAGGCGCGCACGCGCTGCGAGACGCCGCGCTCGATCTTCTCCCACTCGGCGCCCGGAATGATGCGGGGCACGAGATCGAACGGAATCGTGCGCTCCAGCGCCTCGGATTGGCCGGGCTGGGACAACGTGAAGGTGATGCCTTCCTCCAGCAGCCGGCGGTTCATCTGCCGCTGTCTCGCCGCGCGCTCGTCGATGCTGAGCCGCGAGAGAATGGCTTGAACTTTTTCGTAATGCCCCCTGACCTGCGTCCCCTCGAACATCTCGTCGTAAAATTTGGAGGCGGGAGGCGACAGCGAGGTGATCGCATTCCATAGTTCCATGACTGCGGCTCTTCTTCGCTCAGATGCGCGAAGGAGAGCCATTCCTCCCTTCGGGCGGGGTCCGGCGATAGGCGCTTGCCTGTCGGCAACCGTTGTTACATGAATCATATTCCCGCGCGCATTACATGTCAATGTTTTTTTACATAAAATAAACAATTTTAACGAATGATCTAACGCATATCTCCCTTAAAACGTTATAAATGAGTGGATTTTATACAACAAAACGAAACCTAAGCACGAATTTACGATCCGAAACCGAACTTTGTGTACATGATCTCACTTACATAACATAAACATAACACAAACTTGATCGCGATCCCGCCATTCAGCTTCATCCTCAATCGCAAATCGTTCCGAGCCTCCACCTGCCCGGGACGACTCTTTATTTTCGCGCCGGATTCGTCCCGGCACGCCTCCGATGCAAGCTTCGTTTTGCGAATTAGGCATGGCGCGCGGCGCTATGATAAAATATCGGAACAATGATCGGCAAAAGGAGCCATCGCCGTTGACCTCTAAAGCAAACGCAGGGCTGATCTCCATCTGGATCAGCCTTGTGAGCAATATCGCGCTCACCATCCTCAAGATCGTCGTCGGCCTGTTGTTCGCGAGCCCCGTCCTCGTCGCGGACGGCATCCACAACGCCGGCGACATCATCGCCACCGTGGCGGCGCTGACCTCGTCCATGGTGTCGAAGAAGCCTGCGGACGACGAGCACCCCTACGGACACGGCAAGGCGGAGGTCGTCGCCTCCGCGCTCGTCGCCGTCATCCTGGCGATCGCCGCGCTATGGATCGGCTATCACGCCGTCCTGACGCTTCGCGAGCCGCCGGAGAGCGTGAGCCTGCTACCGCTGACAGCCGCCGTCGTATCGCTCGTCTGGAAGCAGGCGCTTTACGTTTACACCATTCGCGTCGGGCGCGCGGTCAACAGCAAAAGCGTGCTCGCCACCGCCTACGATCATCTTGCGGACGTATACGCCTCGCTGGCCGCCGTGATCGGCCTCGGACTGGCTTATATCGGCGAACGGCTCGATTGGTCCTGGGCCGCTTACGGCGACCCCGTGGCGGGCATCGTCGTCTCGCTGCTCGTTCTCAAGCTGGCCTACGAGATGGGCACCGACGCCATCGACATCCTGATGGAGCGGAATGTCGCGCCCGGCAAGCTCGCGCTGTACGAGAAGGTGATCGCCGGCGAGTCCGAGATCCGCCGCATCGACCGCGTCCGCGCCCGCGAGCACGGCCACTATATCATAGTCGACGTGCGCGTGGGCATTCCGAGCCATTACACGATCCAGCAGGGCCACGATATCGGCCGCGCGCTCAAGCGCCGCATCATGGACAGCGATCCCGACGTCGTCGAGGTGCTCGTCCATATGAACCCGTGGAACGAGGGAGAATAGCGCGCAAGCGAACAGGCCCGACGCCGACTTAAGCGAAAAGCACAGACCCGCGAAATACGCTGGCGGCTGTGCTTTTTTCGTGCGCCGTTGCGTCTCCTCCGCCGGATCGGGCGTTCGCAAAACATTGCGATAATATTCGTCTACTATAATAAAGCCGGCCCACACGCCAACCTTTATGCGGATAAGGGAGAACGCGCCATGAACTGGAAACACGGAATTCGCTCCCTCTTCGCCAGCTGGAAGCTGCTGCTCTTCATCCTGATCTCGCTGTTCCTGCTGTTCCTGACTTCCTTGCAAGGCTATATCGTCAGCAGGCAGTCGACCAGGACGATCGAGGACCAGTACGCCAAGCTGATCGCCGAGAACATGGATTCGGTATCGGTCAACTTGTCCAACTACCTGAATTATATCGACGACTTTGCCAGGACGCTCTCGAACCATCCCGCGCTGATCGAATCGCTGCGGTCCGACGCGAAATCGAATACGGAGCGGCAGCTGAGCGCGTTCGCGGAATATTACCACCTCCGGCTGCCCGTCAACATCCAAGTGTTCGACAGCCGGCAGCGCGTCTACGCCTATCCCGCGGTCAATGCGGAGGAAGAACAGCAGCTCCTTCGCACCGTATCGAATTTCCCCTGGTTCGAAAACCGCGTCGCCCTCGACAACAACTTTCTTCACTGGAACGTCTCTTCCGACTACCACATCGCCTCGCACGCCGAAGCCGCCCTGTACGTCAGCAAAAACATCATTCAAAACAACCGTTCGCTCGGCCTGCTCGTGATCGAACTGAACGGCACGCTTATCGAACGTCTGCTGGACCGGGCGCAGATCAATGCGGACAATCCGATATTCCTGTTCTCCGGCGACGAAGAGACGACGCTCTTCCACAGCGAGCGGCTGACGGGCGATATCGCCGCTCGTCCCTCTTCCCTTCGTGACATCTACCGGACGATCAAAGACACCCGCGCGGACGAAGGAACCGTCGATATCCGCCTATCCGGACGCCCGTATCGCCTGCTGTACATGCAGGTCGCCTCGACGCCCTGGACGATGGCTTCGCTTCTCCCGCCGAACGCGCTCCATGCGAGCAGCGTCGGCACCTGGCGCATCACGGCGCTCACGACGGGCGTCTCGATCCTGTTCATCGCCGTCTTCTTCGCCGTCCTGCACAGGAAGGTGACGATGCCGATCCGCCGGCTGTCCCGAATCGTCGAGCAATCGGACGGCGATGGCATGCAGCCCGATATTTACCGCTATCACGGCTTTAAGGAGATCGAGACGCTGAACAGCGGCATTCACCGGTTTCTCGGGAAAATCCGGGAGCAGGTCGAGACGATCCGGCGCGGCGAAACGGAAAAAAGGATGCTGGAGCTGCAGCGGCTGCAGGAGCAGATGCGCCCCCACTTCTGGCACAACTCGCTGAACGCGCTGCGGTTCATGGCGATGCTGCGCGGCGACCCGACGATGGCCGAAGCGCTCCTCTCCCTGACGCGGATGCTCGACTATACGCTGCGCAACACCGACGTGCTGTACAGTACGCTCGAGGATGAGATCGAATATGCGATGAGCTTCGTTAAATTCCAGGAGATCCGCGCCATGCGGACGTATCGCGTCGAGCTGGACGTCGATGCGGCCGCGCTGCGCGCGGAGATCCCGAAGTTTACGGTGCAGCCGCTCTTAGAAAATGCGATCGTGCACGGGTTTGCCGCGCCGTTCGAGGGCGAGCCGCTGCTGCGGATCGAGGCGCGCGTCCGCGGAGGCGACCTCGCGCTCATTATCGCGGACAACGGCAAAGGCATCGGCCCCGCAGCTCTCGCCGGCGCCCGCGGCCCGGGAAGGCGAGGCGGGCGCGGGAGCCCGGGCGGGCTGAGCCTCGCCAACCTGCGGCAGCGGCTTGCGGCTGGAATACGGTTCGCCATACGGCCTTGAGATCGACAGCGCGCCCGGCGCATACACAACAGTGAAGCTCTCCCTGCCCTATCGGCCGGCCGAGCAGAAGATGGAGGGAATGCCGTCATGAAAGTCATGATCGCCGAAGACGAAATTCTGGTCAGGCTAGGCCTGCGCAAAACGATCCCGTGGGCCAAGCTCGGCATGGATCTCGTCTGCGAGGCGCAGGACGGAGAAGAAGCCTACGAGCAGTTCCAGCGCCATCTGCCCGATATCGTGCTGGTGGATATCGAGATGCCGAAGATGGACGGCCTTCAGTTCGTGCGCTACGCCAAAGGAAAGCGGGCGGACGCACGGTTCGTCATGCTGACGTGCCATCAGGACATGAAGTATATGCGAGAAGCGATCCAGCTTCAGGTGCACGACTTCATCCTGAAGTCCACGCTGGATATGGACGAGCTATGCGGGATTCTGCAAAGCCTGGCGCTCGACCTGGCGCGTGAAAAGGAAGCCGCCGCCGCGCTTGCGGGACGGACCGCGATCGAGGCGCCTGCGCCGGACGCGGCCCCTGCGCGGGAAGCGGCGGAGCGCGCGTTTTACGGCGCGCCGGAGGGGACGGGCGACGCGGCGACGCTCGAGGCGCTGCCGGAAGCGGCGCTGAAGCGGCGCAAGCCGCTGGCCGCCAGCCTGGAGTCGCTGCGCTTCGCCGATGCCAGGCGGCAGCTCCGGGAGCTCGAGGAAGCGCTTCGCGAGCCGCCGTTGGCGCACCCCCATGTCGTCAAAAACATGATGACCGAGCTCTTGTTCCGCTCCTGGTCCGCCTGCGACGAGCTGCTCGCCGGCCAACAGGCGGCGGATCATCTGCTCGTCGACCGGATCTATGCGTCCGAACGGCTGGAGGATGCCGCAGCGCTGCTGGCCGCGGAGCTGGAACGGCTGGAACAAGCGCTCGCGCTGACGAACTCGGACGGCGACAAAGCCAAGATCGTTTTGCTGATCAAGCAATATATCAAAACCCACCTGGACCGGGACATCACGCTTGCGGAGATCGCGAACGCCTTTTACATCAACAGCAGCTACTTAAGCAGACTGTTCAAAGAAGTCAGCAGCATGAGCTTCACCGAGTTCGTCGTGCACGAGAAAACGGAGCAAGCCATCGTCATGATGAGAAACGGGAAAACCCTGACCGAAATCTCCGAAAAGCTCGGTTATCTGAACCTGAGCTCATTCACCCGCATGTTCAAAAAAGCGCGCGGCACCTCTCCCTCCCGCTACCTCAAAGGATAAACGAAAAGGCATGTCCGGATAAACGGCGCGACGTTCTTTAACCCCCCGTTGACATTCGCCTTACAGGCGCTTAATGCGCGGCGATAGCCGCACGCCGAAGATAAACGACCTCGTCATATGCTGTAGTCCTCGAAAGGCGCCCCGCCTCCTATGATGAAGATAGCAAAATATCATCAATGCGGGAGGAATGGATATGACAGTCGGCAATACCGCCGCGCGGCCGGTTCGCCGTCTCGCGGCAGCGGCCCTGGCGGTCGCCCTGATCGGGGCGGGACCTGCGGGCTCCGCGCTGGCAACCCCTGCGCAAGCCTCCGACATCAAGGGCAATTGGGCGGAGAGCACGCTGGAAAGCTGGGCGCAAAGCGGGCTGCTGAAAGGGGACGCGAGCGGCAAGCTGGAGCCGAATCGCCCCGTCACCCGGGCGGAATGGATGGCGCTGGCGAATCGGGCGCTCGGCTATGCCGATGCAGGCGAGGCGAGCTTCACCGACTTGTCTCCGGCCAATTGGGCATACAAGGATGTCCGAATCGCGGTCAAGGCCGGCTACATTTCGGGTTACGAGGACGGCACGATTCGCAGCAAAAACACGGTCAGCAGGCAGGAAGCGGCGGTCATGCTCGCCCGCATATTCGGGCTGGACACCGCCTCCGGCGCGAGCGTCGCGCTCCCGTTCACGGACAAAGCCTCCATCGCCGGCTGGAGCCGCGGAGCCGTGGGCGCCCTCGTCAAGCTTCGTCTCATCGGCGGCTATGCCGACGGCTCGTTCAAGCCCCTCGCTTCCCTCACACGAGCAGAAGCGGTCGTCCTGCTTGAAAAAGCCAGGATGGAAAAAGGAACGCACAACGGCTCTAACCCGGGAGGTTCGACGCCGGGGAACGGCGGATCGACGCCAGGCGGCTCGGGCAGCAACGGGGGGATCGAACGGCAATGGATCTAATGGCAACGGGTCGAACGGCAATGGATCGAACGGCAACGGATCGAACGGCGGCGGCAACACTCCTGACGCCGAGCCGCTTCTGACGTTCCCCGTCGTGAGCGATACGCATGTCGGGATCGAAGACGTCTCCGTGGACGGAGCCGGCAAGTTCGAGCAGGCGCTTCAGACGTACCGGTCGCTCGGCGGCTATGACGCGATCGTCGTCGACGGCGATATGACGGATGCGGGCACGATTGCCCAATACGACAGCGCGATGCGCATCCTGAACGCCAACAAGCCGAAGGGCGCCAAAGCGATCATCGCCCCCGGCAATCACGAATATTATGCGGCGGGCGACGAGCTCGGCGGCGACAAATACGCCGCAGCCAAACGTTTTTACGAGAAGACAGGCATGGACGCGAACGGAAATATCGTGGAAAACGTCGACAAGGCGACTGAAAATGCAGGCGTCTTTTACGATACATGGGTTAAGGGCTACCACTTCATCGTCGTCGACCACGACCGGAGCGCGATGTCGGACGCCAAGTACGCGTGGCTCAAAAAAAGAGATCGCGACGGACGAAAAGGGAAATCCGGCGGACCCCAAAAAACCGGTCTTCGTCCTGATGCACTATCCGTACAAAAACACCACGTACGGCAGCGAAGGCGCGGGCTGGAACAATCCGGCCGAATACGCCAAATTCAAAGCCGTCATGGCCGCCTATCCGAACGCCATGCTCTTTACCGGCCACACGCATTACACGCTGGAGCATCCGAACACGATTAACGCGGACGACGGGTTCATTCGGGTGAACGACGGCTCCACCGCCTTCGTCCAGGCCGGCGGCTACGGCAACGACAGCGACATTTACTTGGATAAGACCGTATCCCAGGGCTTGCTGGTCAAAGTTTACGACGACAAGGTCGTCATCGAGCGAAGAGAATTGGACAAGCAGGGCGCGGTCATCGGCACGCCGTACGCGATCGATCTGGCTTCGCCGGTTCAATCCGCGCGGAAATATTCGACGGATACGGCGACGCCCGCATTCGCCTCCGGCGCGAAGCTGAATGTCTCTTCCGTCGGCGCCTCTTCAGCCACGCTGACCTGGCCCAAGGCAGCCGACGACACCAAGGTCGATTCGTATATCGTCACGGTGAACGGCAAGCTCCTCGGCGCGCCTTCGGTCATCTCGCCGTACGAAGAGGCCTCGACGCACGCCTTCTCGGCGAAGGGTCTCAAGCCGAACACCGACTACACGGTATCGGTCAAAGCGCTGGACGCTTACGGAAAGGAATCCGCAGCGCTCGTCTCCACATTCAAGACGGCAAGCGCAGGAACCGGATACGACGCAAGCGCCCCGGACGTGCTGAACATCGACTTTACGGATGTGGCCGGCACGTCCGTCAAGGATAGCACGCTGAACAAAAACGATGCCGTACTGGAAAACCACGCCAAGGTGCAAAGCGACTCCCTGTTCGGCAAGCAGGCGCTCGTGCTGGACGGCGACGGTTCGAGAGGCAAGCCAAGCTCGGTGGCGCGCGTCGGATACAACAGCAGCCTGTTCACGCAGGATGCCTTGACGATCGAAGCCGCGGTCTCGATCTCGAATGACAGCGACTTGTCCAAGGACGAGTACCACATCCTGGGCACGTACGAGGATGGCGGCTACGCCCTCTACTATTCGGCCGAGGACCGCAAATTCGTGTTCGACACCCAAAATTCGAAGGACCCGGCGGAATCGGGCGCGATGGCCGATGTCAAAGGCAAGCTCGTCTATCTCACTGCCGTCTACGAAGGGGACGCGGCGCACGACTATGCCGGCGGCACGATCAAGCTCTACGTTAACGGGACGGCCGCGGGCAGCAACGCGACTTCCGGGCCGCTGCCGATCAACGAAGACAACGACCTGATCATCGGCGGCGATATCGAAGCTTACGGCGACGTGATCCACGACTTCGAGGGCACGATCGGCGAAGTCAAGATCTACTCCCGCGCACTCGGCGCAAGCGAGGTCGCCGCGCACTACCAGGCGTTCCAAAAAACGCTGCCGATCGGAACCGTCAAGTTCTACGACACGACCGACGCCACGGTGCCGCAAGCGCTGCGGGAGTATGCGCAGGTACTGGCCGGCACGAAGACGGTCGACTATACGTACGGCTATCAGCCATCCGCGCTGGCCCTCGCCGGAACGAGCGGCAGCGTCAACCTTTTCGACGCGGCGGGGTACATGTGGACAGCCTCCGGCACGACGCTGAAGCGGTTCGACGTATACGCTTCGGACGCGAGCCAGACGCAGATTTATGCGGAGGACAAGTACTTCAAGGGTACGATCCGGGCGCTGCTGGCTTCCGATCGCGAGCTGTGGGTACTGACGGACCAAGGCGTCTCCAGCATTCGCTATCAGTAACAATCAACCGACAGGAGGATGGAACCGTTGCGCGTGAAAAAGTATGCCGGAAGCTTAAAAGCCATTCCCGCCGTTCTGCTGTTCGCCCTGGTCTCTCCGCTGCAGGCGCTCGCCGGCAGCGGCGGCCCGCCGCCGACCGCTGCCTACACGGCCGCCGTCATCGGCGATACGTATCAGAAGCAGATGGACTATTACAGCTTCGCCGAATTCAATGCGACGACCGACTTGAACGACACGCAGCGGGCGGCGGTGCTGAGCGGCCTGGATGCCTCGCTCGCGATTCCCGACCAGCTTGAGATCGTCAAGACGATCGGCGCGGACAACGTGACCGCGTTCGCCCGGGACGGCGATACGCTGTGGATCGGCACGAAAAAGGGATTGCAGCGCATCAATGTCAAGGAGCGCGACAGCCGGGACTACACGCAATACTTCACCGGCCCCCGCTACCTTTATGGAGGCGACGATCAGGTCGCCGGCTTGTATGCGGACGGCGACCACGGCGTCTGGGTACGCAACGGCAAGGGCATCGTGCATATCCGGATGACGATGCGTTCGCTCAAGGACAAGGCGGATACGTACGAGCAGTGGACCAAGGCAGTGAACGACCGCTACGGCATGATCGGCGAGGACGTCGCGTTTACCCGCAGCGGCCGGACGTATACCGGCTCACCGACGACCAACGACAACGACGGCTTGTGGACGAGCGAGTACGCGATCGGCGAGATCTATCGGTATTTGACCGCCAAGCAGCTGGGCGACGCGGCCGAGACGGCTGCGGCCAAGGCGGACGCGACGCGCGCGGCGAAGGCCGTCATGCTGCTCGCGCAAGTCTCCGGACGCGGCGACGGCTTCATCGCCCGCTCCTATATCATGGAGGGCAATGCGCAGCCGAACGGCTTCTGGTTCAAAAAGGAGTCGGTGAACGGCGCCGTTTACGGCATCGCCGTCGACACGTCGGACGCCCAGAAAAAAGACGAGCTTGAAATTACCGATCCGGCACTCGTCGCCGAAGCCAAGGCGGCGTACCTGGCCGCCACGGGCCGCGCCTACGACGCCGACTACGGCGACAAGGGCACCTTCCCGGTCATCAAGAGCAAAAGCGACGGCAGCGTCGTCTGGCGGCTGAAGTCGCCGATCGTCGAGGAGGTCGACCCGGCGCTTGCGGAGCTGTACGGCGGCAACCAGAACGACTACAAGGTCATCTACAAGGCGGACACATCCTCCGACGAAGTGAACGGACAGATGGCGCTGCTCTACTTCGCCGCGAACTATCTGTTCGACGGCACCGGCGCCGAGGACGATCATCTCAAGGCGCTGGCGATCAAGTTCGCCGACCGGATCGTCAAGGGCATCGTGACGCACGGCTTCGCGATGATCGACGCGACCGGCAATCCGACGACCTGGGCGCGGTGGAACGCCACTTATTTCGCCCCGCAGATCGACTACACCCTCAACACCGAAGGCGTACCGCCCGGCGAATACGAAGGCGGGTACGAGAGCGACGTCAATGCGGACGAGATCGTGAGCTTCGTCAAGACGGCGATCCATCTGACCTCGCTCGATCCGGCGAACTACGGCGCAGACAACGCGCTGTTCCAGGAAGTCTACCGCAAGCTGTGGGAGCCGCGCGCCGACGGCGGCAGCTACGACAACAACGACGCCAGCTACTTCGACGCGACGAACGGCATCGGCTACGTCGATATCATGAAGCAGTACATCGAGCGCAAGAAAAACGTGCTGTCGAGCGACTTCGACGATTACCCGGACATCAACAGCGCCATCCATGCGAGCGGGAACTGGAGACTAGCCGTCAACTTTTCCGACGAGAATCTGTTCGCGATGGCGTACCTGCCGCTCATCGACATCGAGATGAACGAGGATCCGAACTCCGATCGGGTCAAGACGCTCCGCGAAGTGTTCGATCAATGGTGGGCGAACATGAAGGACGAGCAGAATCCGTTTTACATCTATCTGTATCAGAAAACGTATCCGGAGCGGACGGACGCACAGCTGGATACGGCCGCGTGGGCGCTCTCCCGCATGCCGCAATACCCGATCAATTTCCCGGTCAACAACAGTATGCGCGCCGATGCGCTCCTCGTCCAGTACTTCAACTATCGCGACTATACGAAAATCAGCGGGGACCGCAAAGGGGTCGTATCGACGAACCGCCCGCTGCCGCCGGACGAGCGCCAAGTTCACAAATTCAATTCGAGTCCGTTCGCGGCATTCACGAATTACACGAACGCGACCGTGCTGAACAACGACTACGTCGACTACACCAAGGTGCAGTACAATCCGGTCAGCTATGCGTCCGGCTCGGCGCTGAGCGGCACGTGGTTCCTGCTCCCTTACTGGATGGGACGCTACTACGGCATGCTGGAGCAACAACAATAAGCAGATAAGGGGCGAAAACAGAACCATGCAGAGCAATCAACGCAAGGCGCTGGCGCTGCTGCTGGCCGGCAGCCTCGCGCTGCTGTCCGCTTGCGGCAGCAACGACGCGAACGGCTCGAACGGCACAGGCAGCGCAAGCGCCAGCGGCGGGACCGCTTCGGCTTCGTCGGCTTCGGCAGGTGCAAGTACCGGGGAGAAAACCAAGCTCGTCTTCTGGAACACGTCCTATCCGACGATCGACGAGAACGACAAGACGAAGAAGAAGGAAGACTTCTACATCTATAAAGCGATCGCGCGCTATGAGGCCGCCAACCCGAACGTCGAGATCGTTATCCAGGACATTCCCGACGGCACGAACGCGATGACGAAGTTCCAGACGGCGGGCATCGCCAACAACGGTCCCGACGTCACCAATCTCTGGTCCGGCAACTATACGATGGACTTGAAGTCGTTCATCCAGCCGCTCAACGACTACTTGAAGCCGTCGGATATCGACGCGATGACGGGCTGGAATGCCGTTACCGAGAACTTCGCCGATAAGGGTACGATTTACGGCGTCCCCGACGGCAGCGACGGCACGATCGGCATTTTGTACAACAAGAAGCTGTTCGCGGCCGCGGGCCTCGATCCGGAGCAGAACCCTCCGGCCACCTACGACGACTTCGTGGCGATGCTGCAGAAGCTGAAGGACAGCGGCGTCACGCCGATCGGCTCCGAGCAGGACGGCGACTTCGTCTACTTCCTTGACTACTGGTTCGCCCAGACGGTCGGCACGCCCGGCATCAACGATATCGTCAACGGGAAGATGAACTTCAACAACCCGAAGCTGCTCCAGGTGATGCAAGGCTATGTCCAGCTGTACAAGAACGGCTTCGTCACGAACGACCAGCCGCAGACGCAATTCTACAACCGCAAGGTCGCGCTGATCTTCGGCGGCTACGGCTACCTGAACGACGCCCGCGCCGCGCTCGGCGACGACCTGGGCATGATGAAGATCCCCGACTTCAACGCCGAGGTCCTCGTGAAAAACGGAGGCATCGGAGGCACGGGAGCGGACTTCGTCGTCTCGAAGTCGTCCAAGCATCCGGAGGAAGCGGTGAAATTCATCCTCTTCCTCGTGAGCAAGGAAGAGCAGGTCGCGCGGTTCAAGGACGGCTACGGCAAGCTGCTGAACCTGAAGAACGTCGACCCGGGCGAATTCACGAACGACCCGTACGTCGTCAAGCAGCAGGAGTGGGCCGGCGAACCGTCCACCATCTTCTGGCCAGACAACATCTACCCGTCGGAGCTGTCCGATTATATCAGCTCGATGAACGAGCTTGTCGTCAAGCAGCAGCTGGACGTTCGCGATTTTCTCGTCAAGCTTGACCAGAAGCGAGACGAGATCAACAAACAAAGATAGGCTTGCCGTCCGCTCTGCCCAGGCCTTCATTCCTTTCCGTGAAGGCCTCATTTTTTTATAAAGCGAGGCTTGCCGCCGATGCATTTTCGCACCAAAGAGTCCATGACAGGCTACCTGTCGCTGCTGCCGGCTTTTGCGGCACTGGCCGCGATCGTGTTTTACCCGATGGTCAATACGTTCTTCCACAGCTTCACGAAATGGAACGGGGCCGAGTCGCATTGGATTGGCCTACGCAATTATACGTTTATATTCACCAATGGCGAGCTATGGACGCTGCTGCGGAACAACGCCGTATTCCTGCTGTCGATTCCCGGCATCCTGCTCTTGTCGCTCGTCGTCTCGGTGCTGCTGTTCGAGGAAGTCCGCGGCTGGCGCTTTTTCCGCTCGCTCTACTATATCCCGACGATTCTGTCGTCCGTCGTCGTCGGCATGCTGATGAAGATGATGTTCGCCCAATCCGGCGTCGTCAATCAGCTCTTGCATGCGCTCGGGCTGACCGACGGCAAGACGGAATGGCTGACCCAGGTGCCGACCGCCTTTATGGTGCTCATCTTCTGCTTCTACTGGCAGACGCTCGGGCAAGGCGCGCTCATCTTTTTATCAGGCCTGTCCGCCATCTCGCACGAGATCTTCGAATCGGCCGATCTGGACGGCGCCGGCTGGTGGCAGCGTCTGTTCCACATCACGATACCGTCGCTCGTGCCGACCATCGTTTATTTTACCGTGACCAACGCGATCTACTGCTTCATCGGCCTCTTCTCGCTCGTTTATGCCGTCACGCAAGGCGGCCCCGGACGCGAGACGACGCCGATCGATTACATGATTTATATCAAGGCGTTTCAAACGCCCGACCAACTGGGCTATGCCAGCGCGCTGTCGATCGTGCTGTTCGCCATCGCGCTATTGGCGTCATGGGTGCAAATCCGGTTGTCGAACCGTTATCAAGACTAGCCAGACAGGAGCGGTTAGCGATGGCCAGCCGAAAAGCTTTACCCGTTCGTTTGATCGTATACGCCGTTCTCGTCGCGATCGCGATCGTCGACTTTTATCCGATCGTCTATATGGCCGTGAACAGCTCGCGGACCTCGGTCGACTTTTTCCAAAATCCCGGCGGGCTGCCCGACGCGTGGCACCTCGACAACTTCAAAGCGCTGTACTACCGCTTCGACGTCCTTCGCCTGTTCGGCAATACGCTGCTGGACGCGCTGCTCGCGTTCGCCGTGACGATCGTGCTGTCCGTCCCCGCATCCTTCGCCTTCGCGAAGCTGCGGTTCCCCTATCGGTCCGGTCTGTACATGATCGTCATCGCGACGATGGCGATACCGGGCATCACGTTCGTCATCCCGAACTTCGTGCTCATGTCCCGGCTCGGGCTCGTCGACCACCCGGGATCCGTCATCCTCATCTGGGCCGTGACCGCCGTCCCCTCGAACATCTTCCTGCTTGTCGCGCTCATGCGCGGCATTCCGAACGAAGTGCTGGAGGCAGGCAAAATCGACGGCATCTCCTATGTCCAGACGCTCGCGCGGATCGTGATGCCGCTGTCGGTTCCCGGAATCGTCACGCTGGCCATTTTCAATACGACAGGCTGGTGGAACGATCTGTTCACGCCGCTGATTTTCCTGCAGTCCGACGACCTGAAGACGATGACGGTCGCGGTGGCAACGATTCTGAAGCGGTTCGACACGGACTATCCGCTGCTGCTCGCCGGGCTGTTCATGACCTCGATCCCGCCGATCGCCATCTATGTCGCGCTGCAGAGCCATATCAAAAAAGGACTCGTCATCGGGTCCGTCAAATAAGGAACGGAGGCTGTAACGATGGATGCGAAGCCATTGCGCCTGGGCATCGTGGGCGGCAACCGGGGCGGCAGATTCAAGGCGACGATCGAGGCGCTGTCGCACCTCGTCCGGCTGTCCGCCATCTGCGATCTGCGGGAAGACACGGTACGCTTGTGGCAGGCCGAATATCCCGAACTGAAGGGGTATACGGATTATGATAGGCTGCTGGAGGATCCCGATGTCGACGCCGTATTGCTCGCAAGCCCGATGCTGCTGCACGCTCGCCAGGCGGTACGGGCGCTGCGGGCCGGCAAGCACGTGCTGAGCGAAGTGACCGCCGCGCACACGCTGGAGGATGCGTGGGAGCTGGTCGAGACGGTGGAGTCGACCGGATTGACGTACATGATGTCCGAAAATTATTGCTTCGAGCGCGCCAGCATGACGGTCCAGCGCATGGCGGAGGCCGGCGTCTTCGGCGAGATCACGTACCTGGAGGGCGGATACATTCACGACCTGCGCCATGCCGTCCATACGGAGGACGGCTCGCTGACCTGGCGGGGCGAGCTTCATCGCGATTACGACGGGCTGAATTACCCGACGCATTCGATCGGCCCGCTCGCCAAATGGCTGTGGCTCGGACGCGAAGGCGGGGACAGGCTCGCGAGCTTGTCCGCCTTCACTTCTAATTCGCGCGCGCTGCAGCACTATTTTCGCGACAAATTCGGCGCCGATCATCCGGCTGCGCAGGACGGCTACTGGAAGCAAGGCGATTCGGCCGTCGCTCACCTGACGACGGAGGCCGGCGTGCTCATCGCCCTTCGGGTCGACTGGACGTCGCCGCGCCCGCATAATATGCACAGCTACTCGCTGCAAGGCACGAGAGGCGCATACGCGTCGCGCCGTCACGACAACGAAGAGGACCTCGTCTGGCTTGAAGGCCGCTCCCCCGATGCGGACGCCCTCTTGGGGCGGCGCGCCGGAGGGCGTATGGGAGCCGCTCGGCAGCTATGCGGTCGCGTTCGATCCGCCAGCCTGGGTCCGTCTCGACCGCGAAGCCGCCGAGAGCGGCCTCGCTGGCCACGGCGGCTCCAACCATCTCGCGCTGGAAGAATTCGCGTTGGCCGTCCGGGACCGCAGGCAGCCCCTCATCGACGTGTACGACGCGGTCGAATGGAGCGCCGTCTTCCCGTTGTCCGTGCAGTCCCGCGCCAGAGGCGGCGAGCCGGTGGCGATGCCCGATTTTCGCAAGTTTCGCAAGCATATGAAGCCGACGAGGAGACCGTAACGATGACGCAACAGAGACAGCTTCCGCAGCTTGTGATGCGCAGGGCGAGCTTGGCCGATCTGCCCCCTTTCCGGCTGCCGGAAGGATATACCTGCCGCAGCTTTCAGCCGGGCGACGAGGCGCATTGGGAGCGGATCGTCAAGCTCGCGTTCGGCTGGGAGCGCAGCTTCCGCGAACGTATTCAATCGCATTTTTATTACCGGCCGGGCAGGGTGCTGTTCCTGTGCCGCGATGGAGTCCCCGTGGCGACCGCCTGCGCCTGGCAGGAACCGGAATGGGGCGAGGACTGGGGCTACTTGCATATGGTCGGCGTCGATCCCGCGTTTGCCGGGCAAGGACTCGGGTACGCGGTGAGCCTGGCGGCGCTGAACCGGATGAAGGAGGATGGCAAGGAACGCGCCATGCTCGAGACGGACGACTTCCGCCTGCCGGCCATCCTTACGTACCTGAAGCTCGACTTCCGGCCGGACGTTCCCGACGAGGCGCTGCTGAACCGGTGGAAGCAGGCGTACCGGGAGCTGGGCTTGCCCTACGGCGTGAAGGTCATGTCCGCGACCCGCCCGGGCAGCGCCGCTTCGGCGAACGAGGACGCGCTCGTCGTCGATCCGGAAGCCCATGTGTACGGCGTCGTGGACGGCGTGTCCGCGATGCTCCCATACGAGGATGAAGCGGGCTTTACGGGCGGCCGCATCGCCGCCGCGCTGCTCGTCGAAGCGCTGGGCGCTGGTACCGGCGCTGACGCCGATTCTGGCGCTGGTGCTGGTGCTTGCGCTGACGTTGGTGCTGGCGCTGGCGCTGACACTGACGCTGGCTCTGGCGCCGGTGCTGGTGCTCTCGGGGCAGATTTCGATCTGGCCGAAGCCGTCCTGCGCGCTAATGCGTCGCTGATGCAGCGCATGCTCGCCGCGGGCGTCGACGTCGCCGCCAAGTGGAAGCGCTGGGGCGCGGTGTTCGCGATCGTCCGATGGCGGCACACGCACCTCGAATACGTGCAGGCCGGAGACTGCATGCTGCTCGCGCGATACAGCGACGGAAGCGTCCGGACGCTGACCCGCAATCAAGTGGCGGCGTTCGACCTGAAGGCGCTGCAAGCCAAGCAGCAGCTGCTCAAGAACGGCACGCCGGCGGAGAAGGTATCGCATCGGCTGAAACCCGTGTTCAAGTGCAATCGCGACAAAGCCAACGCGCCGGACGGCTACGCCGTTATGAACGGGGACCCGGCGCTCGCATATACGATGGAATACGGGCGCATCTCGTGCGCCAACGTCGTCCGGATTTACGCGATAACCGACGGCATGTTCCACTTCATCGAGAATGACGAAGATTCCCGCAAATGGGAAAAGCTCGCCGACGCGCTCGACGAACGCGGCATCGACTCTTACATGGACGAGCTTGAACGCGAGGAGGCGCTCGATCCCGACTGCGAACGGCATCCGCGCCACAAGAAATCCGACGACAAGTCGGCCGTCATTGTGGAGCTGCCGAGCGGGCCGGAGACGGATCTCGCAAGATCATGAACGTCCCGTCCCGAAGTACCTGCAGCCCTGTTTCTATGGCTTGCGGCACGCTCCGGCGCCCTTGTCGCTTCAGTAACGTTGCTTTTATCGCATGCAGCGCCGGCTTGCTCCAGCAGCCATATTTTCCCGCCGCCCCCCTCAACCCCCCCGCCTTATCGGTTTCAGGAAGACCGTCGTGGTGATCGCAGATCGCCCTGACGGTCCTTTTCAAATCGGCGGATCTTAGAAATTCAGTTAACGCACACAACGCCTGTCGGCGGCTCATCCGCCAGCCGTTCCGACGGGCCCGCCTATCGCCCCCTTTCGTAACGCCTTCGCTATAATGCCTGCAAATATACATCTATTTCGACCGATATCTGCCTTTTTTATATAAAATAGCTGCATATGCGCAGTTATTTTCCTTCATTGGCTCCATTTCCGGCTTATAACTAAAATATACCTTCATATTTGCAGGCTTTACATCGAGTGTCGCTGGTCAGCAGATCATGCATGCACATATGCAGGTTTTTCGACCACCGCAGCTTCCGAGAGGCTCCGGCCCTGCGAACAAACGGTTCCTTTCCACAAATCGCCGTCGGCCAGGATCGCATGCAAAGAGAGAGCAGCCCGTCGGGCTGCTCTCTCAATAGCTATGCGTGTGTTTCATTTCCCGCAAAGGGGATCAATGCGCCACCATATTGTACTTCATGATCCAGATGGAGCCCGCGACGATCGTCACGACGATGACGAGGCCGAGCAGCAGCGTCATCAGGTTGTAGCGCGGCTTCTTCTCTTCCTTCAAGTGCATGAAGAAGAACAGCTGCACGACGAACTGCAGGACGGCCGTTACGAGCAGGACGACGTCGGCGGCATTGCCGGTGACGATATCGTTCAGCACGAGGATCAGCGGGATCGCCGTCAGAACGAGCGACAGAACGAAGCCTAGCACGTAGGACTTGAGCGAGCCGTGGGACTCGTGCGCGTCGGCGCCGTGCGAGGCGTGCGTGTCATGATGCTGCGCCATCTTACCTCACCCCCATCATGTACACGATCGTGAAGACGAAAATCCAGACAACGTCGAGAAAGTGCCAGTACAAGCTGATATTGCCGATCTTGCGCTTGGTCACCGGCGTGATGCCGCGCTTCGCTACCTGCAGCATGAGCGCGACCATCCAGATGAGGCCGATGGAGACGTGAAGACCGTGCGTCCCGACGAGCGTGTAGAAGGCGGACAGGAAGGCGCTGGTCGAGATCTTGGCACCCTCGTCGATCATCTTCAGAAACTCGGTCACTTCGAGCGTGATAAAGGATGCGCCCAGCAGCGCGGTGACGATCAGCCAGCCGATCAGGCCCTTCTTGTCTCCGCGGTTCATGGACAATACGGCCAGACCGCTGGTGAAGCTGCTGGTCAGCAGGATAAACGTCTCGGCGATGACGCCCGGCATCTCGAACAGGTCGGCGCCGGTCGGACCGCCCGCCGTGCTGTTCATGAGTACGGCATACGTCGCGAACAGCGTGCCGAAGATAATACAGTCGGTAATGATGAAAATCCAGAAGCCCATCGTCCGAAGCGCCTCGAGGTCGTGATGGCCGTCATGGCCGTGATCGTGGTCGTGCGATGATTGGTTAGCCGCGACATGCGCCATTAGACAACCCTCCCCCGCTTTGGCTTCGGTCTTTCTAACCTCTTCGGCCGTTACGTAATAATCCGTGTCATAGTTAAACGAGTGATACAGCATGGTGGCCGCGATCCCGATCGCGCCCGGCACGATCAGCCACAGCCAGTCGAAGACGAAACCGAAGCCGAGGATGAACCAGAAGAGCGACATGACGATCGGCGTCCCCGAGTTTTTCGGCATGTGGATCGGCTCGTACTTCGGCGGCGGATCCTGGACGCCCTTGGCGGCCAGCTCCTTGCGGCGCCACCAGTCGTCTCTGCCTTCGACCTTCGGCGTGATCGCGAAGTTGTAGAACGGCGCCGGCGAAGGAATCGACCATTCGAGCGTGCGGCCGCCCCACGGATCGCCCTTGACGCGCTCCATGAACTTGATGCTGTGCAGAATCTGCCACACCTGGAACAGGAAACCGATCCCCATCAGGAAGCCGCCGATCGTGGAGACGAAGTTCCAGCTCCACCAGCCCGTGTCCCAGCTGTACGAGCTGACGCGGCGCGTCATGCCCATCAGGCCGAGCACGTACTGCGGCATGAAGCAGACGTAGAAGCCGATGTTCCACAGCCAGAACGCCCATTTCCCGAGCTTGTCGTTCAGCTTGAAGCCGAACACCTTCGGCCACCAATAATACAGACCTGCGAAGTAACCGAACACGACGCCCCCGATGAGCACCTGGTGGAAGTGAGCGATCAGGAAGTAGCTGTTGTGGAACTGGAAATCGGCCGGCGCGACGGACAGCATGACGCCGGTCATGCCGCCGACGATGAAACAAGGAATAAAGGCCATCGTCCAGAGCATCGGCAGCTCGAACGTAATTTTCCCCTTGTACATCGTAAACAGCCAGTTGAATATTTTGACCCCAGTCGGGATCGCGATGATCATCGTCGTGACGGCGAAAAACGCGTTGACGTTCGCGCCCGAACCCATCGTGAAGAAGTGGTGGGCCCAGGTGAAGAACGAGAAAATGCTGATGCTCATCAGCGCGAATACCATGGAGCCGTAGCCGAACAGCCGCTTTTTGGAGAAGGTGGCCACGATCTCCGAGAAGATGCCGAACGCCGGCAGTACGACGATATATACTTCGGGGTGCCCCCACATCCAGATGAGGTTGATGTACATCATCGGATTGCCGCCCATGTCGAGCGTGAAGAAGTGGGCGCCGAAGTACCGGTCGATGAAAAGCAGCGCCAGCGTCACCGTCAGGATCGGGAACGCCAGGATGATCGTCACGCAGCTCGAGAGCACCGACCAGGTGAACATCGGCATCTTCATAAGCTTCATGCCCGGCGCGCGCATCTTCAGAATCGTGACGATAAAGTTGATGCCGGTCATCAGCGAGCCGATACCCGAGATCTGAATGCCCCAGATATAGAAGTCCTGTCCGACGCCCGGACTGAACATCTTCTCGGAGAGCGGCGGATAAGCCAGCCATCCGGCCTCCGGCGAACCGCCGATGACGAAGGAGACGTTGAACAGCATCGCGCCCATGAAAAACAGCCAGAAGCTGAGGGAGTTCAGCAGCGGGAACGCAACGTCGCGCGCGCCGATCTGCAGCGGCACGGTCAAGTTGAACAGGCCGAACATGAGCGGCATCGCCATGAACAAAATCATAATGACGCCGTGCGTGGTGAAAATATCGTTATAGTGATCGGGCTTCAAAAACTCCATGCTGTCCGGCAGCGCCAGCTGCGTCCGCATGAGCAGCGCGTCGACGCCCCCGCGGAACAGCATGAGCAGCGAAGCGATGACGTACATGATGCCGATCCGCTTGTGGTCGACGGTCGTCAGCCACTCGCGCCACAGCCATCCCCAACGCTTGAACGCGGTGAGCGCGACGACGATGGCGACCATCGTCAGTCCGATCGCGACGTCGGCGCCGTAGATGAGCGGGTCCCCAGTCACGAAGAAGTCGGATAGCTTGGTAATCTTCAATCGGGTCCCCTCCTTAATGTTGATGCGCGGCGCCGCTAACGCCCGCGTCGGACATGTCCATGCCGCTCATGTCCAGCTCGCCGTTCGTATCTTGGCCGCTCGCGGCTGCGGCCGCGCCGTCTTTGGACGATGCCGCTTCGCCGCCGTGATGGTGGCCGGAGCCGTCTACGACATACTTGTTGACGATCTTGTCGAACAAACCGGCAGGGAAAGCGGAGAACGAACGCACCAGCGAGGTTGCCGGCTGCGCGAGCTCGTTGTAGCCGTCCTGGCCCATCGCCGGATACGATTGCTTGACGTCCTGAACCCACTTGTCGAAGTCGGCTTGCGACGTCGCCTTCGCGTTGAAGGTCATCTTGCCGAAGTATTCGCCGCTGAAGTTCGCGCCCGTACCGAAGTAATCCCCCCGGTTCGTCCGCGATCAGATGCAGCTTCATCGCCATGCCGGACATCGTGTAGATCTGTCCGCCGAGCTGCGGGATCCAGAACGAGTTCATCGGCGCGTCGGCGGTCAGCTGGAATTGAACGGGAACCTTCTCCGGGAACTGTACGTAGTTAACCGTGGCGATGCCCTGCTCCGGATAAAGGAAGAGCCACTTCCAGTCCAGCGCCACGACCTGGATCGTGATCGGCTTGTTCTCCGAAGCGATCGCCTTGGACGGCTCCAACTTATAGCTGTACTGCACGGTGACGATCGCGATCAGCAGGATGATCAGGATCGGGATGCCCCACCAGATGGTCTCCAGCTTCGTGCTGTGATCCCACTCCGGCTGGTAAGCCTCCTTCTTCTTGCTCTTCGCCCGGTACTTCCAGGCGATCCAGAACGTCAATATAAGGACGGGCACGATAATAATGAGACAAAGTCCCGTCGTAATATAGATGAGATCGAGCTGGTGCTTGCCGATCTCCCCTTTGGGATCAAGGACGACCACGTCGGCGCAGCCCGACAGCAGGAACGTCATCAGCGCCAGCGGCAGCAGCGCCGCCGCCCGCAGGAACCACCCTTTGTACTTCATTTGCTCACACTCCTTGATTGCGGCTTGGCGCCGGACCTGCGGCAGCTCTCGTCAGATGCTCCGCGCTATGACACTAACATATCAAAAACCGGAGGCCGCGGCGCTGCTGTTAACAAATGCGTCAATGTTTGTTTGATATTTAGCAATAAATTGTTCACCAATTCGACCTTTGTTCAAACAAATGCAACAAAAAAACTGCCTCGCGCGGAGAAGTCTCTCTGCGCAGGCAGTCTTTGGCGATTCATGCCCTTCAGGCGCGCCGGATCAGGCGAGGTCTTCGACCTTGTCGAGGCCTTCGGGCTCGAGATCCGACTTCTTCATCATCAGCGGCGCGGCGACGCCGAACAGCAGAATCTGCAGGCCGCCGACGAGGAAGCCGATGCCGATCATCAGTCCCAGGTTGCCGTCGTTGAATTCGTTCATATTCAATGCGCTGCAAATGACGCCGAATGCAATAATAACCGCCGCCGTCCATTTCAACGCGATCGTCATGTCTTTTCTCATTTTGCGAACAGCTCCCTTCGCTGGAAACGCTATCTGTGAACATTCTATCACAGAATTGTGACAAAATATAGTCTAAACCCGCCCAATTTAAAATTCTGCTGCGCAGAACGGCTTCGATTCAACTTTCAAGCTGCATCTACAAGCTTGCCCTTCCCTTTACCCGGCCGAAAAGGCGCCCAAACGATCCTTATGCCCTTAATATCCGGATCCAGGATCGTCCTGGACCTCAGACGGAGCCTCCTTCCAACCGGCGTCTGTTCCCCTAACGCTTGCTTTCCATTTATAATGTAGCGGCAGGCCTGGAATGATGCAGGCTGCTTAACGCGAAGAAATGGGGAACGAACGTGAACGACAACAAATCGGCCAACCCGGCGGCGATCGTGCTGCTCTCGCTGCTCGGTCTCTGCGCCATACCGCTCGGGCTCGCGCTTTGGGCCGTATTGTCCGCCCTGGCCGCGGCCAATATCGCGCTCATCGCCGCTCCGGCTGTGGCTCTGCTGGATTGGGCGCTCAGCGGCGAGCGATACCCGGCGACCCTGTTCGCCAGCTTGGCGGCGACGGGCTTCGGCATGCTCGCCGCGCTCGGCACGATCGCCGCCTTCAAGGCAGGCATTCGCTGGACGGCCGGCGCGCTGGCCTGGTCCGGCCGCATTCGGAAAGGTAGGGCATGATCATGAGAAAAGTATCCTGGGTAACGATCGCGATCGGACTCATCCTTATCGGTTTGGGCGGGGCGGCCTATTACAAATTCCACTTCTCCGACCCGCTGACGGCGCATTCGCAAACGTGGACGTTCGGCGAAGGAGAGCTTCGGACGCTCGAGATCGGCGGCGAAGCGAAAAGTCTGGACGTCCGCTTCGTCGAGAGCGCGGACGGCAAAAACACCGTCACGCTGGACGGCGAAGAAGAGAAAGAGGTCATCAACCGGCTGTCAGACGTGACCGTGCAGGACGGCAAGCTTAAGCTCGATCTGGATGCGAAGAACAAATGGTTTAGCCTGAACTTCGACTTCAGCAGCCACAAACAGACGATCGTGGTCGCGCTAAGCGGGTCCGGCAAGCTGGACGAAGTGACGGTGAGGTCGGATTCGGGTTCCGTGACCGTGGACGGTACGCAAGCGCAGATGGTCGAGATTCGCTCGGACTCCGGCTCGCTGCGGGCGTCGAACATCGAAGCAGGAACGGTCGATCTGAAGTCCGACTCCGGTTCGGTGAAGCTCAGCGCCGTTCAAGCGGAGCAGTTGAAGGTGAAGACCGATTCGGGCAGCATCCAGGCCGACGGCGTGACGGCCGATACGACGGCTTCGTCGGACTCCGGCTCGGTCCGTTTCGCCGCCTTGAAGGGCCCGGCTGCGATCAAGACCGATTCCGGCAGCGTCCGGCTTTTCAAGACCGACACGTCCTCCGCCGACGTCTCCACCGACTCGGGCAGCGTGCGCGTCGAAGTGCCCGCGGATTTCGCCGGCCACTACGACCTTCGCTCCGACTCCGGCTCGATCCGCTCGCCGGACTCGCCCGGCCGTACGAACGACACGATCAAGGTGCGTACGGACAGCGGCAGCATCAGGGTACAAACCGTCGAATAACGCATGAACAAGGAAAAGCTGCTCTCCGTCGCCACGATGACGAGAAGAGCAGCTTTTTTTGCGGATTTGCGGATTGGCGGATAATGTGTGCGTGTCGGGCTAACCGGCACGATCACGCCGTATGCGGCCGCGACGGCGAAGGCAACGGCGCGGAAGCCAGCGCTTCCTCGGTAATCTTGCGGATGTCGACGGGCGACATCGATTCCTCGCTCACGAGGTCGGGCAGGATGCTGTCGAAGAAGTAATCCACGCATTTGAGCGGTATGCTGCGGATCTTCAGAAGCGCATGCCGGTACATCGACACGAATTCCTTTTCCGTGTTGCCCCGCTGCAGCTCGGAGAACGCCTCGTAAACCTGATCGAGCTTGTCGGCCGCCTCCAGGATCAGCCCTTCGGTGGACTGGTCTTTTCCCTCCCGCAGCTGCTCCTGGAAGATCGCCTTGAACTCGCGCGGAATATGCTCTTCGATAAAATTATGGATCATGCCCTCCTCGACGCGCTGCAGCAGCGTGCGCAGCTGCATGGAGGAATGCTTGACCGGCGTTTTGATGTCCCCGATAAAAATTTCTCCGTAATCATGGCTGCTCGTGATCCGGTACAGCTTCTTCCAGTCAATGACAGCGCCCTGCTGCTCCTCGATATCCGCGAACGTTTTCGCGTATTGAACGACCTTCCAGGAGTGCGCCGCGACGCTGTGTTCCTCGAATTTGAATTTGCCCGGGCAGCGGATGATCCGGTCGAGCACGTCCAGCGATCTGAAGTAGGCGTGAATTCCCATGGCGGGCTCTCCTTTATTGATCGGGATTGTCCGGCTTTGCGTAAAATTACGGCGGGCCGCAGCTCCATTGTAGCCTGACAATGTAAAGCCTGAATGATCGGCGCGTTAAATCGCCGGCCCGTTTATAAACGCAGCGCCACGGGATGTCGGAAAAACGCAAAAAAAAACCGCGATGCGTCGTCGCACTTCGCGGCAGGCTCGGAAGATCGTGCGGCGTCGCTCCCGTCAACGGGACGGGCGACGCGCTCCCGGGGTTCATTGCATGGCCGATTGGTGGCTCTCGCCCCATTCCTTCAGCATCAGGATGACGGGCACGAGCGTGCGGCCGTAGTCGGTAAGCCGATAGCCGATCTTGGGCGGCGTCTCCTGGTAGACGACGCGTTGGACGAGTCCCTCGCGCTCGAGATCCCGGAGCTGCAGCACCAGCATGCGCTGCGTAATGCCGGGAATCAACCGGCGAAGCTGATTGAACCGCGCTTCCTGCTGGATCAGCTGGTAGAGAATGACGCCCTTCCACTTGCCTCCGATAACGCTCATCGCCGTGCCGACGGGGTTGGTTGACGCTTCGCTCGCTTCGAATTTAATGGTTTGCAACATAAAGGTGCCTCCTTGTTTGGTGCTCGGCCGTTTACATACTCTTTTTTTATATCACTTGTTACTGAACAAATTCTGAAAAAGCCTGCGGATGCGAAGATTGGGTTGGTTGCATACTATTGTCAGCGACCGCAGACAAGGAGGAGGCGATACCGTCATGCTCAAACGCCTGGTAAGGGCCTGGCTCCGGCACGCGCTCAAGGAACGCCACTCCGAACCCGGCGGCCTCGCCTTAGGTACCCGGGCAGCCGCCAGAGGCGGCGCACGCGCGTCTTCCGACGAACCGCTGTCCGCCGTCTTAAAGGCATTCAAGCATGTGGAGGATCTCGTATGCCAGCCGATCTCGGCAGGCGGCGTGTCTTGCACGCTCGTGTACTTCGAGACGATCGTGGATAAGAACACGCTGTTCGCGCATCTGATCCGCCCTCTCCGGGAGCAGCCGCTCCTCGAGGCGCAGACGCTGCTGGACGGCCTGCTGGGCGGCGCGCTCGTCTCCGTGCAGACAACGCATTGCAACGACGAAGAACAAGCCGTCTCGGCGCTGCTGGAGGGGCAGGCCGCGCTGTTCATCGAAGCCGGCCGAATGGGCATTTGCCTTTTTCCCGTTACGCAATACAACGACCGCGCCGTGACGGAATCCCAGCACGAGACGGTCATCGTCGGTCCGCAGGAAGCGTTCGTGGAGAACGTCCGCACCAATCTCGCGCTCGTTCGCCACAAGCTGAAGCATCCCGATTTTAAAATAGAAAAGTATGCGTTCGGGCGGTTCACCAAAACGGAGACTTACCTCTTATACATCGAAGGGGTGTGCAACGCGGACGTCCTCCGCGAGGTAAAAGAAAAGCTCGCCGCCACGGACGTGAGCAGCGTGCTCGGCGCCAGCTATCTCGCGGAGCGGATGCAGGACATGCCGTTATCCCCCTTCCCGACGGTTCAGTATTCGGAGCGTCCCGACACGCTGGCGGCCGCCCTTATGGAAGGAAGAATCGGCATGATGATCGACGGCACGCCGCAATCGCTGATCGTGCCCGTCACCTTTTTTTCGCTCATGCAGTCGGCGGAAGACTACTACCAGAACTTCATGGCATCGACCTGGATCAGGTGGATTCGCCTGTTTTTCGTCGCCATGTCCTTTCTCGTACCCTCGGTATACGTGGCCGTCACGACCTTCCATCCGGAGATCGTGCCCGCCAACCTGCTGCAGACGATCACGGCCGCCAGAGAGAACATTCCGTTCCCCGCGCTCGCGGAGGTGCTCATCATGGAGCTGATCTTCGAAGGTCTGCGGGAAGCCGGCATCCGGATTCCGAGACCGCTCGGGCAGACCGTATCGATCATCGGCGCGATCGTCATCGGACAAGCCACCGTGCAGGCGGGCATCGTATCCGCGCCGACCGTCATCGTCGTATCGATCACGGGCATCGCCTCCTTCGTCATTCCGCACTTCGAGCTGGGCCTCGCGTTTCGCCTGCTCCGGTTTCCGCTGCTGCTGCTCGGCGGACTGCTCGGCATGGCGGGACTCGTGACGGGGCTGTTCCTTCTTTTCTGGCACCTGGTATCGCTGTCCTCGTTCGGCGTACCGTACATGCATCCCGTCGCGCCGCTGTCCCTGCGGGACTGGAAGGATACGTTCATCCGCATCAACTGGACGCGAATGAAGTCCCGACCCGAAGCGTATCGCAGCCTGGATGCCGCTGAGAGACTGCCCCATGAGTAGATTCCCGCTCGCGGCGCTCGCCGCCTCCCTGCTCGTCCTGCCGCTCTCCGGCTGCTGGTCCAAAGTCGAGCTCAACGATCGCAGCTTCATCACGAGCGCCTACATCGATCTGGGCGAGGGCCCGGACGAGATCGTCCTGACGATCGACTCGCCGCTGCCCAACCGCATGGGCGCGATCGGCAATACCGATACGGCCCCCCAACGAGGCAGGTCCTATACTTCCAACACCGCCGCCGGCGCCACGATTCCGGAGGCGCTCGACAAGATCCAGAACGACCTGACGCGTCAGCTCACCTGGGGGCAGACCCGCGCCGTCGTCGTCAGCGCGGACTTCGCCGCGCAAAGGGGGACTGAAGGACGTGCTGGAATGGGCGTCGCGCAACCCCTTTTTCCCGTTTCGAACGTTCGTGTACGTGTCCGAAGGTCCAGCCAAGGAAGTCATGGATCTGACGCCGGTCTACGAGAGAGCGCCGTCCGAAGTGCTGCGCAAGTACGGCAACCGCAAGTTCGTCGGACAAGCGACGATCAAGGACTTGGCCGTGCATAGCGCCGCCGGCGTCGGCACGACCGTTCCGCTCCTGAAGACCGGACGTAAACCGCTCACCAGCGAAAACGACAAGGTCAGCCCCTGGACCGGCATCGCGGGCACCGCCATGATTCAGGACATGCGCATGAAAGGCAGGCTGGATATGGATGAAGCCAAGGCCGTCAGTTGGGCGGAGGGCAATCTCTCGGCGCCGGTGTACGACTTGCTCACCGGCAAGGGGGAAGTTCGATTATAAGCTCAACCATCTCAAAGCCAAAATAACGCCCCTCGTCTCTCCGGAAGGCGATATCTTCTGCAAGGTGATGCTCGGCGCAGAGGCCACGCTGGAATCCGCATTAAGCGGAGAAGATATCTCCACTCCCGCCGCGCTGCATCGGCTGGAGCGTGAGATGAACGAGGCGATCGGTTCCGATTTGAAAAGCGCGCTTGAAAAGTCCCAAGCGGCCGGCGCGGATATTTTGGAGCTGGGGCAGCGGCTGGAATGGCGTTATCCCCGCCTGTGGGCGCGTCTGAAAAACAAATGGATGCAAGTATACGGCAAGGAAGTCCGTTTCAAGGTGAAAACCGACATTCGCGTGACTCATATGGAGGGGGGAGCATAAGCCGCTCTGGTCGATTCTGGAGGAGAAACCCGAATGAAGGCGGCATGGCTGATCATGGCCGGAATCGCGGCATTCCAGCTATACCGGCTTCGCACGCAGGACAAGCGAGTTCGCCTGATGGCGTTGACCGCATGGCTGCTTAGCATCGGCTACGCGGGAACCGCGTCATTCGCCGAATGGCTCCCGCTGCCGATTTGGATCATTCAAGTTCTGTTCGGCTGGGCGGACGCGCTCTTGCGGTCTTAGCCAAGCTAAGGAGTAGGGAGTCGAACGAAACATGCGACCATTAAAATTCGTTCATTTATGGCGGATATACGCGCTTCATCTGATCGCCGCGCCGATCGTGTTCATGCTCAGCCCGATGTACGCGATAGGCGGATATTTGGGCTGGCTCGCCATTCCCTGCGGGGGGCGTGGCCAGCATCGTTTTCGCCTATTTCTCCATCCGCGTCGCCTATGCGTTCAAAGGGCGGGAGTGGGCCGAATACGGGCGAGGCATCGTCGGCCGCTGGCCTCACCTATTCTTTTCCTCGCTCGTGCTGCTGTACTGCCTGACGGTCGCGACGCTGTGCGCCTCGGCCTACTCGGACCTGTTCATCTCGGTCTATCTGGAGGGGACGCCCACGCCGGTCATGCTGGGCTGCTTTCTGCTGTGCGCCGCGCTGGCCGCCCGCTCGGGCATCCGCTCGATCGCGCTGCTCAGCGACGGCTTTTTCCTCTCGGTGTTCGCGACGATCGTGCCCGTCCTGTTCGTGCTGCTGTTTAAAATGAAATACAACATGATCGTCGCGCTCTTTACGCATTTATCGGCATCCAAGCTGGCTTCGTCGACTTTTTTCGCCGCCGGCTGGCTGAACGATCTGTCGCTGATCTTCCTGCTCGCGCCGTACTTCGAAACCGAGCGGAAGCCCCTCCGCAAGCTGGCTTCCATGCAGGCCCTGATCGTCGCCGTTCTGGTCGCCTACTGGCTGACCAGCCTGCTGCTGTTCGGCCCGAAGCTGGCGGGCAACATGGCCTATCCGCTGCTCGAGACCGTCCGCTTCGTCTCCTTCGGAGAGGTATTGGAAAATCTCGATCCGCTCCTGATCGGCATCTGGTCCGCCACCCTTCTCATCAAGACGGCCGTCCTGCTGTTCATGGCGGGCCGGATCGCGATGCGGTGGGCGGGCATCCGTTCCCATCGTCCGCTGACGTTCGCCTTGACGTCTTTCGTGTTCGCCTGCGCTTATCAGTTCTCCCGCTTCCCCGCGGAATTCAGGTCGCTCACGATGGCGCCCTCTTTTCAAATCTTTACCTGGCTCGTCTTTTTTGACGCCGACGATCTACTGGACGGTGGCCAAGCTCAGAGGGCTGCCCGGAACGGAACAAGCAGAAGGGAGCGGCGCCCGGGGAGGGCGGCGCGAAAAGGAGAAGCCGGGACGGGACGCCCGCGGCTGAAAAACGCCCCCGCCGGCCGCTTGCTTGCGGCTTGGCAGGGGCGTTTAGGGATGGAAAAGGCAGCAGGGCTAGTGTAGCCGGCGTAAATCATCAATTCATTAAAAATGCAGGAATTTCACCTCAAACACGTTCTACAGCCTCGCGGACCGGTCCATATGTTGCTGTAGAGGTAGAAAGTTACTCTTCAGCTTCGCGAACCGGTCCAACAGGTGCTGTATGGGCAAAAAGTTACTCTACAGCTTCGCGAACCGGTCCATAAGTTGCTGTAAGGGCAAAAAGTTACTCTATAGCCTCGCGAACCGGTCCATAAGTTGCTGTAAGGGCAAAAAGTTACTCTACAGCCTCGCGAACCGGTCCATAAGTTGCTGTAAGGGCAAAAAGTTACTCTGCAGCCTCACGGTCCGATCCAGCAGGTGCTTCATACCAAACTTCTTATTTAAATAGCTCGATGATTTAAGCATGCATGTACTAGTCGCGTTCGAGCTTCAGCTTGCCGAGCGCTTCGGCGGCACGAGAGCGCGCCTCAAGCACGGTGTCCGCGGCTGCCAAGGCTACGGCCATACGGCGGCCGGGCTTGGTCACCGGCTTGCCGAAGACGCGCAGCTGCGTGTCCGGCACGGCAAGCGCCTCCGCGGCTCCCGAGAGGCGGTAGTCGTCCCAAGCCTCCAGCGCCTTGAGCGGGCGGCTCGCGCCCGGCGAAGCCAGCTTGATCTCGGGGATCGGCAGACCGAGGATCGCCCGCACGTGCAGCGCGAACTCCGACAGATTCTGGCTGACGAGGGTGACGAGGCCCGTGTCGTGCGGACGCGGAGACACTTCGCTGAAATAGACCTTGTCCTCGGCGAGGAACAGCTCGACGCCGAACAAGCCGACGCCGCCGAGCGCGTCCGTGATCGCGAGCGCGATGCGCCGCGACTCCTCCAGCTGCGAGGCGGTCATCTCGTGGGGCTGCCAAGATTCGATGTAGTCGCCGCCCTGCTGGATGTGACCGATCGGCGGGCAGAACTGCGTCCCCTGGGCGGTGCGGACGGTCAGCAGCGTGATCTCCGATTCGAAACGGATGAATTCCTCCACGATGACCCGTCCCTGCTGTACCCGGCCGCCTTCCATGGCGATCCGCCAGCTCTCCGCCAGGTCGGCCTCGGAGCGGCAGACGCTCTGTCCTTTGCCGGAGGAGCTCATCAGCGGCTTGACCACGCAAGGGAAGCCCATCGCGCGGGCGGCCTCGGCGAATTCGTCGTACGTGTCGGCGAACCGGTACTTCGCGGTCGGCAGGCCGAGCGTCTCGGCTGCCAGCCGGCGGATGCCCTCTCGGTCCATCGTCAGCTGCGCGGCGCGCGCCGTCGGGATGATCGTGAAGCCTTCCTCCTCCAGCTTCACCAGCTCGGCCGTCGCGATCGCTTCGATCTCCGGCACGATCAGGTCAGGCTTCTCGCGCACGATCAGCGCCCGAAGCGCCTGCTTGTCCAGCATGTCGATGACATAGCTGCGGTCGGCCACATGCATGGCCGGCGCGTCCGCGTACCGGTCGACGGCGATCGTCTCGACGCCGAGGCGCTGCGCCTCCAGAATGACCTCTTTGCCCAGTTCGCCCGAACCGAGCAGCAGCAGCTTTTTCGTATGAAACATGTTCTTCATCCAGCTCCTCGCACCCTCAGATGTGCCCATTATACAACAAAACGAAGGACGGGATGAACGCGCGGGCCGGCGTCTTACGCCGGCTGCGCATACCGCTGGCGCTCGTCGGTCACGCTCGTGCCCAATTCGGCGCGTTCGCGCATCAAACCTCGTCGAACCTGCGCAGCACGATCACTGCGTTGTGTCCGCCGAAGCCGAAGGAGTTGGACAAACCGATCTTCAGGTCCCGGCCCCGGCGCGCCTCGTTCGGCACGTAGTCCAGGTCGCAGGCGGGATCCGCGCGCTCGAGGTTGATCGTCGGCGGAATGACGCCTTCGCGCAGCGTCTGTACGAGCGCGATCGCCTGCGCGCCGCCGGAGGCGCCCAGCATGTGCCCGGTCATCGACTTGTTGGCCGTGACGGGCACTTCGCGGGCGCGTTCGCCGAGCGCCTGCTTGATCGCGAGCGTCTCCGTCGCATCGCCGAGCTCGGTGCTCGTCGCGTGCGCGCTGACGACGTCGACGTCGGCAGGCGCGACGCCCGCGCTGCGGAGCGCCGCGCGCATGGCCAGGATCGCTCCGCGCCCTTCGGGATGCGTGGCGACCTGGTGATAGGCGTCCGAGCTCGCGCCGTAGCCGATCACCTCGGCGAGCGGCCGCGCGCCGCGCGCCAGCGCGTGCTCGAGCGACTCGAGCACGACGATGCCCGCGCCCTCGGCGAGCACGAACCCGTCGCGGTCCGCGTCGAACGGGCGGCTCGCCCGGGCCGGCTCGTCGTTGCGGCGCGACAGCGCAGTCGCGTTGCCGAAGCTGGCGAGCGACAGCTCCGTCACGGCCGCTTCGGCGCCGCCGGCGATGACGACGTCCGCCTCGCCGTCGCGAATGAGCCGGAAAGCCTCGCCGATCGCCGTATTGCCGATCGAGCAGGCCGTCACCGGCGACATCGTCGGTCCGTACGTGCCGTACCGGATGCTGATCTGCGCGGCCGCCATGTTGGCGATCATCATCGGCACGAGCAGCGGACTGACCCGGTCGGGCCCGCGCTCGCGCAGCAGCGACTCGTTGTCGCTCAGCGTGCGGAGCCCCCCCCGTGCCCGAGCCGACGTAGACCGCGACGCGCTCGCGATCCGTTTTCTCCATGTTCAGTCCCGCCTGGCTGACCGCTTGATCCGCCGCGGCGAGCGCGAACTGGGTGAAGCGGTCCATCCGCCTCGCTTCCTTGCGCCCGAACATCGCCTCCGCGTCGAAGTCCTGCACGAGTCCCGCGATCCGCGTCTTATAGCCCGATACGTCCATATGTTCAATCGTCCGAACGCCGGAGCGGCCTTCGACGAGCCCTTGCCAAAAAGCTTCCACGTCCGATCCCAGCGGCGATACGACGCCCATTCCCGTGATGACCGCTCTTGCCATGCCGATCTCCTCCATCCTGTATGCGTTCCTATGTGCGTTGCATGTGTTGCATGTGTTGCGGTAGCCCTATCATTCCACACACCGCTATCCTAGTACAAGTTATAGGTTATACTGGTATAATGAGCACCTGAATATCAGCCGCCGTCGGCGGCGCCGAATGCACGATTGCACACGATCGCAGAAGCTAAAGAGGACGGTGCGAAATGAACAAACAGGCGCGTTTGCAGGCGTTGTCGGCCTTTTTTGAAGGCGCGGCGGGCCAAACTGTCTCCGGGCGAAGTCGGACTGCCGGATATCGGCAGGCGGCGGACGCCGGGACTGCGGCGGGAAGAAGTGGCGCAGCTGGCGGGCGTGAGCAGCACGTGGTATACCTGGCTGGAGCAGGGACGGGACATCCAGGCGTCGCACGCCGTGCTGGAGTGCGTGGCCGAAGCGCTGCGGCTCACGGCCGACGAGCGCAGATACTTTTACTCGCTGGCCGAGAACGGCGGCGCTTCCGGCGCGGTCGATTACGAACGGGAAGCCTCTCCCGCCATGACGCCCTCGCTGTCGCGCGTCGTGGACGAGCTGCGGCAGTGCCCGACGATCGTGTCGGACAGGCGCTGCCAGATCGTCGGCTGGAATGAGGCCGCCGCCCGCGTCTTCGCCGACTTCGGCCGGATCGCCCCCGAGGATCGCAATATGATCCGGCTCGTCTTTACGCGCAAAGAGTTCAGAAGGCTGGCCGTCAACTGGGCGTCGTTCGCGAGCGGCTTTCTCGCGATTTTCCGGGCGTATTACGGGCAGTACGTGGAGGACGAGTGGTACGAGGCGTTTCTGGCGGAAATGAAAGGCGCGCACCCCGACTTCGAACGTCTCTGGAACGACAGCCGCGTCAGCAGCGCGCCCGAGGTCGCCCTCGAATTCAGGCATGCCAAAGCGGGCAAGATGCTGTTCCATCTCACCTCGCTCCAGGCGCACGGCAGCGCCGATCTTCGATTGAGCGTGTACACGCCCGCCGCGGACTCGCGCACCGAGGAGAAGCTGCGGAAGCTGCTGGATGGGTAGGGACGGAGCACCTGCGCATCCTCGCCGAATAAACAAAGGACCGTCAGGGGCACGCCCTGACGATCCTGCTGTTGCTGCAAACCGATGCAGCCCTTCTTGCCCATAATAGCGATATGGCGAATGCTTATTCGGGCTGAGAGCGATCCCCTTCGCGAGATAACGATGCGCCACATCCTTATTTCGGCTAAATGCGTCCACGGTCCCCGAATAACGATGCGGCACATCCTTATTCCGGTCAGAAACACTCCCCGACACCGAATAACGCTGCGAAACATCCTTATTCCAACTAGACACATTTCCCGTCGCGCATAACGCTGCGGCACATCCTTATGCGCGACGGTTTTCTTTCGTTCAGCCGATCGTATACAGCCGGCTCGTCTCTTCCCAGATCTCGCCGGGCGACAGGGCGAACAGGCCCGCCTGCTCCTTCTCCTCCTCCGCCAGCGCGATGTTCGGCGCATTGACGAGGTTCACCTGCGGCTCGGGGCAGAAGTACCCGCCTTTGGCGCCGTCGTTCCAGATCATCCACTGCTTGTAGCCAGCGCCCACGTCGTAGACGAGCTTGACGCCCGCGCGGTTGTCGGTCAGCTCCATGCGGTTGCGGCCGTTCTGCGGAACAGCCGTATAGTGATTGTCCAGCGATTCGAAAAACGGCGATTGCGTGCCGTCGCGCATGCGCGCCTCCGCATCCGTCAGCGGCAGCTTGCGCTTCGTCGGCAGCATCCGGCCGTCGGCGCCCATTTCCCAGCGTTCGCCGACCGTCAGCTTGAACGTGCAGTCGTCCGTCGAGCTGCCCGGCACGAACGGCGCGTTGACCGCCGTGTGGAACGCGAGCAGGCACGGCATCGTGCCGTCGCCGTCGTTGCGCACGCTGACGCGCTGGTGAAGACCCTCGCCGCTCAGCGTATATTCCAGGCGGACGGTGAACGCGAACGGAAATTGCGCGTACACCGCATCTCCTTTTTCCACCTTCACGCTGAATACCGCGCGCGCGCCGAGCGCGTCGGCGCTGAAGCCGTCGACCTGCCAAGGAATGTTATAAAGGAAGCCGTGCAGATGATTGTTGCGGTCGGTCTCGTTGACGGGCAGCTCAAGCACGCGCCCTTCCCATGGGAACTTGCCGTCCTCGAAGCGGTTCGGCGGAAAAAGAACCGGGATGCCGTGCACCATCGGACGCTCCGTGAACGCTTGCAGCTCGTCCGCGGCCGGCTCCCGCAAGAAAGCATATCCCCGCTCCGCGTCCCGAAACGCGATCAGGTTCGCGCCGATCTCCGGCAGCACCGCCGCCTCGTACGGCCCCGCCTTCAGCCATACTGCCTTCAAACCCTGGTATTGCCCTTCGTAAGCTTGCGCGTTCGCTGTCATCTTATCCTCCTAGACCTGTATCATGGCTTGTACGTACATTTATCCTAGCATATCATACACGCCGCGGCGGGGAATAGAAGCAGAAAGCGATTCAAGCCTGAGCCCCCCCGTTAAAAAACGTCCATTTGGAACCGCGCGGGCAAGCCATTATAATGGAAGACGTGATGTTAAAAACGGCTTCGCGGTCCGCTCCGGCGAACGCGGCCGCTTTTATCGAAAGTCGGTTCGCCCGAAGCAGCGGAAGTTGTCGCGCCCGGACGGATCGCATAACTCATAAGGGCGCAGGAGGAGAATCAGCAATGGAATTCCGGATTGAACGCGATACGATGGGCGAGATTCAGGTGCCTTCTACCGCTATGTGGGGCGCGCAGACAGAGCGCAGCCGCCAGCACTTCAAGATCGGCACGGAGCGGATGCCGAAGGAACTGATCACGGCGTTCGCCCAACTGAAGAAGGCGGCCGCGCAGGTCAACCACAAGCTGGGCAAGCTCGACGCCGACAAGAAGGACGCGATCGCTACCGCAGCCGACGAGATCGTAGCGGGAGAGTGGGACGCCGAATTCCCGCTCGTCGTCTGGCAGACGGGCAGCGGCACGCAGTCCAACATGAACGTCAACGAGGTCATCGCGCGGCGCGCCAATCAGCTGCTTGAAGCGAAGGGCTCGGACAAGCGCGTTCACCCGAACGACGACGTGAACAAGTCGCAGAGCTCCAACGACACGTTCCCGACCGCGATGCACGTCGCGAGCGTGGTCGCGGTCGACGAACTGCTCCTCCCGGCGCTCGCCGAGCTGAAGGAGACGCTGCGTGCCAAATCCGAAGCGTTCATGGATATCGTCAAGATCGGCCGTACCCACCTGCAGGACGCGACGCCGATCACGCTCGGCCAGGAGATCAGCGGCTGGCATGCGATGCTGGAGAAGACCGAGCAAATGATCCGCAGCAGCGCGCAGACGCTGAAGGAGCTCGCGATCGGCGGCACCGCGGTCGGCACCGGCATCAACGCGCACCCGGCGTTCGGCGACGGCGTCGCCCAGGCGCTCAGCGAAGCGACCGGAGGCAAAGGCTTCGTGAGCGCGCCGAACAAGTTTCACGCGCTGACCAGCCACGACCAATCCGTCTTCGCCCACGGCGCGCTGAAGGCGCTCGCGGCCGATCTGATGAAGATCGCCAACGACGTGCGCTGGCTCGCGAGCGGTCCTCGCAGCGGCATCGGCGAGATCACGATCCCCGAGAACGAGCCGGGCAGCTCCATCATGCCCGGCAAGGTCAACCCGACCCAAGCCGAAGCGATCACGATGATCGCCTGCCAGGTGATGGGCAACGACGCGACGATCGGTTTCGCGGCTTCCCAGGGCAACTTTGAGCTGAACGTGTTCAAGCCGGTCATCCTGAACGCGTTCCTTCAGTCGGTCCGCCTGCTCGCGGACGGCATGCGCTCCTTCAACGAGCACTGTGCGGTCGGCATCGAGCCGAACCGCGAGGTACTGAGCCGCAACCTGGAGCAATCGCTCATGCTCGTCACGGCGCTCAACCCGTACATCGGCTACGAGAACGCCGCCAAGATCGCCAAGCTGGCGCACAAGGAAGGCCTCACGCTCCGCGAAGCCGCCCTCAAGACCGGCCTGCTGACGGACGAGCAGTTCACCGAGTACGTGAAGCCGGAAGACATGATTCATCCGAAGGAATAGGCTGGACGATGGCGCTCCCGCCCGTCATTCGACGGACGGGGGCGTTTTTTGCACCATCGCATCGTGACCGCACGCAGCCGCCACCCGCTCGCCCTTCATGCACATTTTCTGTGCACCATCGCATCTTGACCGCACGCGGCCGCCCCCCCGCTCGCCCTTCATGCACATTTTCTGTGCACCATCGCATCGTGACCGCACGCAGCCGCCCCTCGCTCGCCTTTCATGCACATTTTCTGTGCACCATCGCATCGCGACCGCACGCAGCCCGCCACCTGCTCGCCTTTCATGCACATTTTCTGTGCACCATCGCATCGTGACCGCACGCAGCCGCCACCCGCTCGCCCTTCATGCACATTTTCTGTGCACCATCGCATCTTGACCGCACGCGGCCGCCCCCCCGCTCGCCCTTCATGCACATTTTCTGTGCACCATCGCATCTTGACCGCACGCGGCCGCCCCCCCGCTCGCCCTTCATGCACATTTTCTGTGCACCATCGCATCGTGACCGCACGCAGCCGCCACCCTCCTTCGTATCGCCGATACGCCGACTGTTGCGGACACACCGTCCGTTATTTCTCCCTATGTGGCAGCCTTCAGGCGGTTTGCGGACTGAGGATCTCTTATTTACTCCAAAGTCCGCGATAAACAAGGCAGCAAGGCGGGATAACGGAACTGTGGTCCGCAACTTAGCCTATTCGCCTTCTTTGACGAGAATAGCGGATTTCCTGTCCAAAAACTCGCAAGCAGCATGGGCAGATCAGGCGCGCACTCCCCCCTCCATATAAAATGAAAGAAGCCCCGTCGCCGGAGCTTCCTTCGATCATTAGCGCAGCTTATATTTAATCGACCTAAACCTCAAGCCTCGTGCGACATCCGGCCGACGGCGCTGTCGCCGCCCGCGCCGGACCGCCGCCCCATGAACGGCCACCAGTTCGCCTCGCCGAACGTGCGCACCATGACCGGCACGAACAGCGGCAGCACGATGACCGCGTACAGGAACAGTCCGCACAGCACCATCGTCGCGATCTGCAGCAGCGACATCACGCCCGACGGCAGCATCGCCGCGAACGTGCCGCCCAGGATAAGCGCGGCGGACAGGATGACGGTGCCCATGTTCCGCATCGCCTTCAGGATCGCTTCCTGCGGCGGCAGGTCCCGGTACTCGCGGAACCGGTCCATCAGGAAGATGCTGTAGTCGACGCCGAGCGCGATCAGCAGCACGAAGCCGAAGAACGGCACCGTCCAGCTCGTGCCCGAATGCCCGAGCATCCGCACGAAGATCAACTCGGTGATCGCGAGCGACGTGTAATACGTGCCGATCAGCGAGACGACCAGATAAATCGGGATCACGATCGAACGGAACATGAAGATCAGAATCAGGCCGATGCCGATCAGCATGAGCACGACCGTCCGCGCGTAGTCGGCGGAGGAGATCTCGTTCAGGTCGTTGTTGGCGCTGGTGACGCCGCCGATCTCGTGGGTCGAGCCTGCCGCATAGGCAGTCCCCTTCAATCCGCGATCGGCCGCTTCCTGCAGCGGCTCGATCAGCTTCATCGTCTCGAGCTCGTACGGGTTGCCGGAGAAAATGACGTCGAACGTCGTAATCTTGCGGTCCTTAGAGGCGTAGACGTCCAGCGCCTGCTGGAAGTCCGCCCGCTGAATCGCGTCGGCCGGGATGAACCAGCCGCTCAGGTCGCTGTCCGATGCCGACGACAGCTCGCCGATGTAGTCTTGAGCCGACTTCAGGCCGCCCGACACCTGGTCGAGGCCGTTCACGCTTTTATCAAGACCGCTTGTCAGCTCGCCCAGTTGATCGTTCAGCTGCGCGAAGCCCTCGCCCAACTGCCGCTGGCCGTCGGCCAGCTTGTCGAGCCCGCCGGTCACGCCGGGCAGCTGCCCGATGATCTGCCCTTGGCCGTCGACGGCCTGATCGAGCCCGCTCTGCAGCGAACCGATGCCGGAAGCCAGCTTCGCCAGTCCAGCCGACAGCTGCGCCTGCCCGTCCGCCGCTTGGGCCAGACCGGCATTTGCCTGCTTCAAGCCTGCCGTAGCGCCGTCCAGCTTGGCGTTCAACTGCGACAGTCCGCCCGCCAACTGCGAAGCGCTCGACTGCAGCTGGCCGAGCGAGGCGACCGCGCGCTGGTAATCCGCATCGGACGCCAGCTCCGGATATTTGTCGCCGAGGCCTCCGATCCCCTTGCCCAGGTCGGCGAGGCCGTCCGCCAGCGCCTTCTGCTTGGCGGCGATATCGCCGTAGCCAGCGCCGAGCTGTTCGAGCCCGCTCGCCAGCTGCTTGTAGCTCGCTTCCAGCTTGCGGCTCGCCGCCAGCAGCTGATCCGCGCTCTTCTTCGCCTGCGCCGCGCCTTCGCGCAGCTCGCCGGCGCCTGCCGTGCCGCTTTTCAGCCCGTTCTGCACCACCTTGAGGCCGCTCTCCAGCTGCGCGATGCCGCTCTTGAGCGACTGCGTGCCGGCCACGAGCTCGTCGGCGCCTTCGGCCGCCCCGCTAAGCTTGGATGCGTTGGCGCTGAGCGACTTGCTCGCGTCGGCAAGCCCCTTGGACACCTGGCCGATGCCTTCCGCCCCCTGATCCAACCCGCTGCCGAGCGTGTCGACCTGCTGCGTCACCTGAAAGTCCTTCGGCGCCTCGCCCGTCGGCCGCGTCGCGCTCCGCACGGCTTTGACGCCGTCGACGCCTGCCAGCTCGCGGCTCACCCGCTCGATCATCGCGAGGCCTTCCGACGTGTCGATCGCCTTGTCGGTCTTGAGCACGACCGTCGTCGTCAGCGACTCGCCCGGACCGAAGCTGTCCGCGATCAAGTTAAAGCCTTTGACCGAATCGTAGCGTTCGCCGATCTCGTCGAGCGAGTTGAAGGAGATCGCGCCTTTATAGATGGAGAGGAACGGCGCCAGCACGACCGCCAGCACGAGCAGCGACAGGAGCGGCCGCTTCAGGGAGAAGCTGCCCATCGCGCCCCAGAACCGGCTCGGCTTGTGCTCGAGCGAGCCGCGCGTCGGCCAGAAGATGGCTTTGCCCAGCACCGCCATGAAAAACGGAACGAGCGTCACAAGCGCGATCAGCAGCACCCCGACGCCGACCGCGACCGCGACGGCCGATTGGTACAGGCTGAACGCGGAAAACCCGATGCAGGCGAAGCCTACGAGCACCGCGAGGCCGGCATACATGACGGTTTTCCCCGCGGTCCGGTAAGTCGTCAGAATGGCATCGACCTTGTCGCCGCCGTTGTGCGCGAGCTCCTCCTTGAATCGGCTGATGAGCAGGATGCAGTAGTCCGTGCCGATGCCGAACATGACCGCGACCATGAAGATCTGCGTGAAGTTCGACAATGGGAAATCGAGATATTTGACCAAATAAGACACGACCGATTGTGCCGCGATATAGCTGATCCCGACCGTCACGAGCGGGATGAACGGCGCGATCGCGGATCTGAACACGAGGAACAATATCGCGAGAATAAAAATGACGGTGATGTACTCCGTCTTGTGCAGCCCCTCTTGAGAGCTCTCGACGACATCCTCCTGGATGATCCAGTTGCCCGTATAATAGTGGTCGACCTTGACGTCCGACAGCGCGTCCGTCAGACCTTCCCGCACCTCGGACAGCTCGCGTCCGCCCGTATTCACGGTGAGGAGCGCCAGCACGGTCTTGCCGTCCTTGGACACCATCTGATCCTTCAGCTCCGGCGTGTCGAAGTGGGTCGTCACCGAGCCGATGCCAAGCTTCGCCTTCTCCGCCTTCAATTTGTCGATGCCCGCCTTGATCTCGGACATTTGCGCGTCGGCGAGCGCGGCGTCGCCGTGGAAGACAAGCACGGTCGCGTTGCCGCGCCCGCCCCCCTCCTCGTCGCCGGCGCGCTGCGCATCCCGCTCGTGCAGGAGCTCGCCCGCGTTGGTCGACGTATAGCCGTCCGGCACGGTGATCTGCCCCTTCTCGCGCACGAGGTCCGCCATGTTCGGCGCCGTGAGCACCAGGCCGGCCACGACGGCGAGCCAGAGCGCCAGTACCGCCCACCTGAATTTGACGATGCTCTTCATGAAATCCCGCCACTCCTCTCCCCCGGAAGCTTCTCCGCCGCCCTGCATGATGACGCGCGCCAGCTTCTCGTAGGTGTCTATAAATTGATCCGCTTCTGCCTCGTCGAACGCCGATACGTACGCCCCGAGCAGAGAGCCGATCCGCTCGTTGAGGTCGGCTCCCATCCGTTCGCCCGCCTCCGTCAACCGCAGATACAGCACCCGCCGGTCCTTGCCGTCCGGGCTGCGCACGATCAAGCCTTTGTCCACCAGACGCGTTACGATCGCCGTAATCGAGCTCTTGCCCACGCAAAATACGTCGGCCAGCTCGGTCGACGTGCAATCGTCGCGCGTCCCTACGTATTGAATGATCGCGAACTGGTCGAGCGTCAGGTCTCCGGGCATCTCGTCCCGAAGCAGCGCGGTCATCCGCCTATTCACGGTGAACATGGCCGCCTTGTAGCGTTCGATAAGATCGTGAAGCTTCGGTCCTTCCAACAATGGTATCACCCTCTAATCATTCGATGATCGAATTGTTTTATAGTCGAACTATATCAGAGGCGCCGGAATGCGTCAACTTGCCCCCGCATTCGTCTCCCGGTCGCAAGGGCGTCCCATTTACCAAAATGTTTAACATTACGAAACCCGAGGTTTCATCTAAAATATGAATGATAAGACTTGAGTAGGTATATCGGATTATTTTTCAATCTATTTTTTACATCTATAATCTTATACGACTATTTATTCGACACAAATATACATTTTTGGAGTATTTCCATAAATTTTTATGTCGAATCCTTTACATTTTGTCGAATTCTGAAAAGATGAGCCCGAATGCCGTCGCAAAATCGGGGCAGGCGTGGTAATTATTGAACAAACCGTGCGACCAATCGTGTCAAGACAGGAGCGTAGCGACAAATGACTCTTAGACTCATCGCCGTCCTGGCTGCGTGCGCCGCCTTCCTTGCGGGGTGCGCACCGCGCGCGACGACAACGGAAGACGACGTCGCGCGCCTCCTGCCCGCGACCAGGTACGGCGCCTCGTCGTCTTACGACGAAGGCCGCGCCGCGCTGGAGCGCTTCATCCAGAACCGTTTGACGGGACCGGACGGCGTCTACACGAACCTGGTCGATACGGCGCAAAACGGCGCTTCCGCCAGCGGGCACGAAGTCTTGAGCGAGTCGGCCGGTCTTTCGATGCGTTACTACGCGCTCAGCGGGGAACGAGAAGCTTTCGAATCGGTTTGGAGCCGGGCTCGCGCCGTCTTTGACATGAACGCGTCGTTCAGCTACCGGTACAGCCCGCTGTCGGGCAAACGCTATCCGGTCAACGCGGCCGTCGACGATCTGCGGATCATACGCGCCTTATACGAGGCTGGCGACGCATTCAAGGCCCCCGCCTATACGTCGGAAGCGGACGAATACGGCAAGCGTTTCTATGCCTACAACGTCAAGGAAGGACGGCTCTACGACTTTTACGACGAGACGTACAAGACGACCAACGACTTCGCGACCTTATGTTATATCGATTTAAAGACGCTCGGTCTGCTGAAGCTGCCGGACGACGGCAAAAAGCGCCTGCTCGACCATGCCAGGCGGACGGTCGAAGGCGGGTATCTCGGCGACGCGTTTCCTTTTTTACGAGACGCGCTACGATTACGGCAAGGATAAGTACGCTTCTCCCCAGGACATTCGGACCGTCGAATCGCTGGTGACGATTTTGCACCTGTCCGAGGCCGGGCTTGCGCATCCCGAGAGCATCGCGTACATCAGGAAGCAGGTTGACGCCGGTACGCTTTTCGGCACGTACAGCCGGACCGGCGTGCCCAAGGACGACGTCCGCTCGACCGCGATCTATGCGCTCGCCGCCATGATCGGGTCCGCCGCCGGCGACAAGGCGCTGTATGAACGGGCGATCGCGCGAATGAACGAGCTGCGGACGACCGGAACCGGCGGGCCGCTGGACGGCGGCTTCGGCGACCCGGCGACGGGACAGGCCTACTCGTTCGACAATCTGACTGCGCTGCTTGCTTACGCTTACTAGACACAGCCTGCGGGCCGGGAAGGAGTGGAGAAGATGAGCCGATCGGAAACGTCGGGCACGGGGACAATCGCCGCCGGTTGGAAACGCCTTTTCATAGCGGCGACTCGCTATGCCTCCCCCTCTTTACTCGCCGCAGCCGCGGTGCTCGCGATCTCGGCGGCCGCCTTGTTCGTCAAGCCATACATCGGCATGGCGGACAACGGCGACTATTTCCGCATCCTGTACAGCAACGGCATTTATTTCAGCGCGCCGGATTACGCCGAGCAGTATTTCGGTTATTTCGTCAAGCATTACGGCATCTTCCAATACTTCAACGAAAACGGCGCCACGCTCACTTCGTCCCAGTCCCTGTTCATCCGCATCGCGCTGCAGTTGAACATTTGGTTGCTGGATGCCCGTACGTTCGACATTCGCGTCCAGGCGGCGATTTATTTGCTCCTTTACACCGTCGCCGTCTATATGCTGGTCGAGGCGCTGACCTGGAGAACGTCAGCCAAGCGAGGGTATATCATCGCCGCGGCCGCGGTTTTTATTTTCGGCGATACGGCCTATACCGCATATTTCAACTCTTTTTACAGCGAGGCCTTGATGCTCGTCATGTCGCTGTTCACGCTCTCCTCCGGCCTGCTGATTTACCGCGGGAGGTTCAACGATTACGCCATGCTGGCCGTATTCGTCGTCAGCTCGCTGCTCCTCGTCACGAGCAAACAGCAAAATGCGCCGCTCGGCATTCTGATCGCCCTGTTCGGCATCTGGGTGCTGCTGGCGCGAAGCGGCCGACGCTACAGGCTTAGCGCGGCCGGCGGATTGACGCTGCTGCTCGTCGTCAGCATCGCTTCCTACGTGCTCATTCCGCAGGAATTCGTCAATATTAACAAATACCATGCCATGACCCGGGGCGTGCTGCCGGATTCGAGCGATCCCGAGAAGTCCCTCGAGCGCATGGGGATCGACGGACAGTATTCGCTGCTCAGCGGCACGATCTACTACGAGCCCTATACGACGATCGACGTCAACTCCAATAAAATGCTGACCGAGTTCTACGGCAAATTCGGCTTCGGCAAGGTGCTCGCCTATTACGCGGCGCACCCGGACCAAGCGGGGCGTATGCTGAACCTCGCGGCCAAGGACGCGTTCACGACGCGACCCGAGGCGATGGGCAACTTCGAGAAGTCGGAAGGCCATGCCTACGGCGCGCAAACGAACTTCTTTTCCTTATACAGCACGCTCAAGAAGCTGCTGACGCCTAAAACGTTCGGCTTCCTCTTCTTGTGGACGATCATCGTCGTCGGGCTGTACATGCCCTCGTTCGTCTCCGCCGTGCGAACCAAAAACAGAAGGCAGGCCGTCAGGCTGCCTCTGCTGCTCATGATGATCCTTATGGGGCTGGCCGGGATCGCGATCTCCATCGTCGGCGCCGGCGACGCCGATCTGGCCAAGCACGAATTCATGTTCACGATCGCCTTCGACCTCGTGACCTTCGTCACGATATCCGACGCCCTGCTCGGACGCCTCTGGCGCAATGTGCCGCTGCGTCCGGACACGGCCCCCGCGGCGACGACAGCCGCTTAAGCGACCCATCAAGCGAGGAGGAAGGCCCATGCGAAAAAGATCAGGGATGCCGGGCACCGCAGCGCTGCTCGTTCTGGCGTTCGCGCTCGCATGCTCGTGCGTCTCAGCCGGCCCCGCCTCCGCCGCGAACGCTTCCGGCGCGTCAGACGCCCCCGTGCTGCTCCTTTACGACAGTCTCGGCTTGTCGACGCCCCGGGAGGGCAACGTGGAGACGCTCGAGCGGCTGTTCGCCGCCTACGGCGTCCCGGTCGCCGCGATGCCCGTCGACCGCTACGCAGAAGGAACCTTGAAGTCTTACAAACGCGTCGCGGTCGTGCGCAACGCCTCCGATCTCTCCATCGCAGGCAGCGCGCTTGCGTCGGATCTGGCGTCCTATGACGGAGCCTACCTGCAGATCGGGGGACGGGAGCTCCCCCGGGCGCGTACAAACCACGCTCGGCGCGAAGCTTCAAGCCGCGCCGCTCGACTCGGTTCGCCTCGAGGCCGGAGACTACAGCCAGACGCTGTCGGCCGTCGAGGATCTGGACTACATCGCGGACGCTTCTGCCGATGCCAAGCGCTACGGCACGCTGACGTTCACGAGCGACGGGAAGCGCTCGCCCTATGCGGTATCCGCCGGGAACTGCGCCTACGCGGACTACCTGTCGGCAGGCGGCTTGACCGAGCTGGCCCTGGCTTACGTCTTGAAGGATTGGCTGCATGTCGACGAACCATTCGGCGCCTACATGCTGATCAAGGAAATTTATCCGTTCTCCGACCTCGAGCTGCTGAAGAAGCTCGCCGACCGGCTCTATGACGCAGGCGTGCCCTTCGCGGCCAGCGTGAAGCCCGTTTTTTACAACACGGACTATCCGGCGATGCAGCGGTATCTCCAGGCGCTGCAGTACGTGCAGGCCCGCAACGGCAGCATCGTCGTAGACGCGCCGGCCGTCGCGGCCACTTCGACGGCCGGGGACGGCTCGCTTCGCGGCAAGATGAGCGGCTTTATCGAACTGCTCGCGGACAACGGCATCGCGCCGCTCGGCATGGGCGCAAGCCTGTTCTGGACCTACGACAAGGTTTACGCTTCGCAGGGCATGTCCTTTTTCGATTCGGTCTTCCTGGCGCCCAATGCGGACGGCCGGCATGTTTGGACGCCAGAAGCGTCCAAATCCTTCGCCTTCTCGCCGTACGTCATCCCGTTCGCGCAGCTGCAGGAGTTCGAGCGGCGCGGCACGGCGCCGAGAACGCCGCTGCCGCTGAATCTGGCCCTCTCCTTCGACCTGTTCCCGAACGAGGCCGCTATGGACGAGGCGGTCGACGCGATCTCCCGCAGCTGGATTCCGTTCGCGGATCTGAAAAACGGGACGCATAAGGTACTTACGGACCGGCTGACCGTCCAATCCTCCGGGGGCAGTCTGCTGATCGACGGCAAGCCGCTGGACATCGGCAAGCGCGAACGCGCGGTGGACGAACACTATGCTTACACGGCTTGCCGCGCAGACCAGCTTTGCCAGGCTGTTCGGCATTCAGAACCAGATTTTGATGGTCGTCATCGGCTCGTCCCTTGCCGTATTCGGCCTCTTCCTGTTCATCGGTTATCGACGCTACAAACGAAAATTCCTGTATCCCGGAGGCCGCCATGACTCCTTTTGACATTCTGATGCTCATATCGGTCATCTGCATTTGGTCGCTGCTGCTCGTGAACGTCGCGCTCATCGTCGCCGGCTATCTGTTTTATTTGCAGACGGACCGTTTGCCCGTGCCTCCGCTGCCGCAGACGCCGCCGTTCGTCTCGATCATGGTGCCCGCCCACAACGAAGGCATGGTCATCGTCAAAACCGTGGAGTCGCTGCTCGCGCTGGATTACCCGCACGACCGGTACGAGATCATCGTCATCAACGACAACTCCTCGGACAACAGCAGCGAGCTGCTCTCCGGCCTCCAGCGCCGGCACGCCGGCAGGAACCTGATCGTCATCAACACCGACAAGGCGACCGGCGGCAAAGGCAAGTCCAACGCGCTCAACATCGGCTTCGCGCAAAGCAAGGGGGGAGCTCATCGCCATCTACGACGCGGACAACACGCCCGAGAAAACCGCGCTCACCTATCTTGTCGCCGAGATCATGGCGGACGCCAAGCTCGGCGCCGTCATCGGCAAGTTCCGAACGCGCAACCGCAACGCGAGCCTGCTCACGCGTTTCATCAACATCGAGACGCTCTCGTTCCAGTGGATGGCCCAGGCCGGCAGGTGGAAGCTGTTCAAGCTCTGCACGATTCCGGGTACGAACTTCATTATGCGCAGGCACATCGTCGAAGAGATCGGAGGCTGGGACGTTAAGGCGATCGCCGAAGATACGGAGATCAGCTTCCGGATCTATATGATGGGATATCGGATCAAATTCCAGCCCAAATCCGTCACCTGGGAGCAGGAGCCGCAGACGGTCAAGGTGTGGTTCAAGCAGCGGTCGCGCTGGGCGAAAGGCAACGTGTACGTTATCGTCAAAAATTTCCCGCTGCTCTTCAACCGAAAAGCGGCCCGCATTCGCTTCGATATTCTGTACTTCGTCGCCATCTACTTCCTGCTGGTCAGCTCGCTGATCATGTCCGATCTGCTGCTCGTCCTGCACGCGCTAGGCTACGTGAAGACGACCATCGCCGGGTTCAGCTCGTTTTTGTGGATGCTGGCCATTACGCTTTTCGTGGTCGGCACGTACATCACGCTGACGACGGAGAAGGGCGAGATGAAGCTGTCGAATCTGTGGCTCATCATGCTGATGTACGTTACCTATTGCCAGATGTGGATGGTCGTCGCCGCGTATGGGCTTTACAACTATTTCAAGGACCAGATCTTCAAACGCGAGGTTAAATGGTACAAAACCGAAAGATTCTAAGCGAGGAGGAAGCCGTGTGAAAAAAGGGCTCATATTGTTCATGCTGCTGTGCCTCGCCGCTGCCGCCTCGGCCCCCTATGCGGCCATGGCCGCGGAGCCGGGCGTCAATGCCGGCGTCAATTCGGGCGCCACGTCCTACACGACGCCGATCTCCGATACGGATATCACGCTGGACGGCAACGTTTCGTACAAGCAGCAGTTTTTCCAGGTGCCCGCCTATTGGAAGGTCGGACAGGTCAAGGTCGCCTTGGACTACAAGGCCTCGCCTCTGGCGCAGGACAAGCTGTCCAGCGTCACGGTCAGCGTCAACGGGACCGCCGTCACGTCGTTCCGTCCGGTCGCGAGCGAGAGCGCCCGGCAGCGGATGGTCGTCGAAGTCCCCGTCTCGGCATTGATCGAGGGCACGAACACGCTGACGGTTCAGGGCCATATCGCATCGGGGGACGAGCAGGTGCAAATCTGCACGCCCACCTACCAAGCGGATAAATGGCTCCAGATTTACAAAAGCTCCGGCATCATCGTCGGCTATACGCCGCTGCCGCTCGCAAGCGCCATCTCGGACTTCGCCGTCCGGTTCACGGGGCTCGACACGCTTGCGCGGCAGGACAACGCGATCGCCGTCCCCAAGGATGCCGATGCTTCGGAGCTCGAAGCGGCCGTCTATGCGCTCTCGGGCCTGGCCAAATCGGGCGGCGCCGGCGCGAAGGGCGTTCCGCTGCTTGCCTACGGCATCGACGACGGCGAGATCGCGGCCAAAAAAGCTGGTCGTGGCCGTCGCCAAACGCGACCGGCTCCCGGCAAATCTCCGGGCGCTGATCCCCGATGCCTCGCTCGGCGACAAGGCGGTCATTCGGCTGGTTGACGCGAACGGACAGCCGTCGCTGGTCGTCACCTCGGACAACGCCGAATTGCTCGTCAAAGCGGGCAAGCTGATCGGCAACGCCGCGCTGCTCGCGCAGCTCTCAGGTCCCGTCAAGGAAGTGACGGAAAACACGGAGGTCGCTTCGCCCGCGCCAAGCATCACGAAGCTGATCAGTCTCACTGACGCAGGCGACCAGATCACGGGCGTCAACCACCGGACCAAAGATTATTTCATTGCGCTGCCGGCCAATCGCTCGGTCGCCGAAGCCAGCAAGCTGAGCCTGCGTTTCCGGTACGCCAAAAACCTGGACTTCGACCGGTCGCTGGTCACCGTTCTGGTCAACGGCAAGCCGATCGGCAGCAAGAAGCTGACCGAGGCGCTCGCGGACGGGGACAGCCTGAACCTGACGATCCCGAAAAACATGAATCTGTCCGGCAACTTCACGATCACGGCCGCATTCGACCTAGAATTGAAAAACGACTCCTGCATGTTGCCGCAGGATCAGATGCCGTGGGCGTTCATTGACGCCGACACGATGCTGCAGCTGAATACGAAGGACCGCACCGAGCTGCTGTTCAACAACTATCCGTACCCGTTCCTCCGGGACGGCATCTACAATCAAGTCGGCGTCGTGCTGCCGAAGACCCGCGACGGCAATACGTACCGGACGATCGGCAACCTGTTCAACCTGCTCGGGCAATACGCGGAAGGCAACGCCGGCGAAGTCCGCTTCTTCGGCGCCGATGTGACCGCCGACCAGCTTAAAGACCGCAACGTCATCGCGATCGGCTCCTATGCGGACAATCCGGTCATCCGGGACGCGAACAAAAACCTTTATTTTAAATACGATGCCGCCGGTACCGGGTTCGTATCGAACGAGAAGATGAGCATCGACGAGGAATACGGCAAGCGGATCGGATCGCTGCAGCTGATCGTCTCTCCCTACGAATCCGGACACGGGCTGCTGGCGGTTACAGGCGCCGAATCCCGGTATGCGTATCTGGCCTCCAAGCTTATCGCGAGCGAATCGACGCTCTGGAAGGTTTACGGCGACGGCGCCGTGACGGACATGGACGGAGAGATCCACGCTTACCGCTTCAAGATCGAAGCGGCGCCCGATCAGCCTTCCGCCGTGGCCGACATTCTGGATCGCGGCGACGTGCTCGCCTTTACCGTCGCGGCCGTCTCCGTGCTGCTGCTCGTCCTGCTGTCCCTGATTTTGTTGATTCGCAAGCACCGCCGGAAAAGGAGAGATGTCAAATGAGACGCGACCAGAGCAGCCTGTTGTCGGACGGCGCCTATTTGCTTCTTTTTATCTTCTCCTTCGTCGCCATCGTCTACATGGCGGGCGACCCGGACCGTTATATGTACAACATCATCTTCTTGAACGCCGCTTTTCTGATCGCGATCATCACCTACTTCACCAACGTCACCGCAGGCTTGATCCTGAATATCCTGTTCATCTTCGGCTACGGGACGTTCACGCTGTACCGGACGGTCGTCGAAGGGGCGACGGTCAGCGCCCAGAACTACGTCTGGCTGTTGTTGACGCCGATGCTGACGCTCATCACCTGGATGGTCACGATGGCGAACCGGCGGCTGCAGGAGGACAACGCACGGCTCCAAAAGCTGAATCAGTCGCTCGCGACCATGGACGAGCATACCGACCTGAAAAACAGCCTGTCGTTCCAGAAAGACGCGACGGTATTCATGGCGCTGTCCCAGCGCTACAAAATGCCGCTCACCCTGCTCGTCGTCAGCGTCAAGTATTGGGACGAAATCAAGCGCATGATCAGCCGGGACCAGATGACCCAGACGATCTACAACGTAAGCCAGCTTAGCCAAACCAGCATTCGGACCAACGATTCGCTATACATGCTTAACGCCGACAATCCGACCTGGGGCATGCTGCTGTTCACGGATCGCGAAGGCGCCAACGTCGTCATCGACAGACTGCGGCAGCGCGCCAGGGAGTTGAACGAGACGGCGGCCGGCACCCGCCTCAAAGTCGAGCTGATCCTGAAGATCGGCGCCGTGGAGTTCAGTCCGGAGGAGACGTCCACGCCGCTTGAATTCATCGCGCAGGCGCGCAGGCAGCTCGAATACGACGTCTAAGCTTCTCGGGGAGACGTCATCCGTACGGTCTCGGGGCTCAGGTTCCGCGCGAGAAACGAGAGCACCTCGCCTTTATAAGCCTCCGGGTCGGTCGTATACGCGGTACCGTGCTGCGCGCCAGGCACGATCAGCAGCGGCTTGTCCGCCGTCGCGGCGGCTTCGTGCAGCTTGTGGACCATCGCCGTCGGCACGAAGCTGTCGCTCCCGCCGTGGATGAACAGGATCGGTCGTTCGGCCTTTGACACCTGCCGCACGACCGACCCTTCGCCGAAAAAGTAACCTGCGCGGAGCCGGCAGACCAGGCTGGTGAGCGGCAGAAGAGGAAACGGAGGCAGCTTGTACATGCGCCGCAGCTGATACGCGAGGATCTCCCTGACGGAGCTGTACGCGCAGTCGGAGACGATGCACTTGACCTGAGGCGGCAGCGATTCGCCGCTCGTCATCAGCACCGTCGCGCCGCCCATGGAGATGCCGTGCAGCACGATCTGCGCGTCCGGGCCCATCCGCCGCACGAGCTCGTCGATCCAGCGCGCGTAGTCTTTGCGCTCGTGCCAGCCGAAGCCGATATAGCGGCCTTCGCTGTGCCCGTGTCCGCGGGCGTCCGGCATGAGGACGTGGTAGCCCGCCGCATGGTACTCGCGCGCGAAGGCGGCCATGTCCTCGCCCTGGCCGTTGTAGCCGTGCGCCAGGACGACGGCGCGATGGGACGGCACGTCCGCGGGCAGGTAATGCCCGCGCAGGCGGAGCCCGTCGAACGAAGCGATCTCGACCAGCTCGAACGGCTGGCTGCCGTACCAGGCGGCAGCGGAATGCCAGCTGGACGCTTCGTTTTCGGGCAGGCTGGGATCCGCGCCCAGGAACGCTTTGCTGTTGCGCGCGATGGCCACCCGATAAAGGTACAAGCAAACCAGTGCCAGCGTCAGCGCGAGCACGGCGCAGACGGCGGCGACGGACCAGAGAACGACATGGTTCATGCGGGCGCACGGCTCCTTTCCGGTTGCGGATATAGCGGGCCAGATAAATAGAGCCTCGTCTCCGAAGAGACGAGACCGGCGTCGGCGAGCCGAGCGCGCGCGGCAGGGGGGCGCTCGGCTCGGACGTTTCCAAATATAAAATAAGGGCTTACAGCTTTAAGGTGCGCGCGCGCCCGAATAAACATACATGTCGGCCGCGCACCTGTTCATCGAGTTATGCCTCGATCCAGCGCGTCTTGTCCGCCACAGAAATCCGGGCTGCGGCAGGCGCCGCCATGTCCGGGTAGCCCACATAAACGAAGCCGACGATCTCCTCGTTCCCCGTCAGCTCGAACGTCTTCGCCATCTCGGGATTCCCGAGGCCGTCGCCGGTACGCCACACGGCGCCCAGGCCGGCAGCATGCGCGGCCAGCAAAAGATTTTGCACGGCGGCGTGCGCGGCCGCCCGCTCCTCCCACAGCACCGCGCGGGGATGGTCGACGGCCGGCGAGCTCACGGCGACGATGACGACGGGCGAGCGAAGCGCTTTGGCTTCCTCGCGCGCGAGGCGGTCCGCGCGGTCTTGCTCGTTCATGCCCGCGACCGCGGACTCGGCCATCGCCGCATAAGCGCGGCCGAGCGCGCGTCTGCCTTCGCCGCTCATCACGACGAATCGCCAAGGTTCGGTCTTATGATGGCTGGGCGCCCAGGTCGCCGCCTCGATGACTTGCTCGATCAATTCGCGAGCGACGGGCTCGTCTTTTACTTTGCCGATGCTGCGGCGTCCTTTAATCGCTTCCATTAGTTCCATATGTGCGATATGCTCCTTTGCGTTCCATGCGATGGAATCCATGTTATTTAGGCCACCTTGATCATAACCCGCGGCGCGCCTTCGCTTCAAATCGCTTTCCCATCCGTCTTATAATTAGGTCCGCCCGTCCTTTTGTTGTAAAATGGAAAAAGACCCGCGGTATCGGAACGAACGGAGCGGAGTCGGGAGGATGGAGATCGATGACCATGCCGGAGCAACCGTCCGGGCTGTCCAAGGAGGAACTGGCAGGCTTGCTCGGCGCAGTCCGCAAGCAGTCCGACCGCGCTCGGGATCGCAACGACCCGGAGCCGGAGACCGCGCCCGATGCGCCGAGCTCGCCCCAAACAACGACGTCATCGCCGACAGCCGCCGCGTCCGAAGGCGCGCGCGCCGAAGAAGGCCGGCCCGACGATCTGCAGATGGTGCTCGGCCACTGGGAACGAACGGTCGCAAGCCTTCAACGGGAGCTGATCGAGCTGCGGAGCCGCGTGGCCCGCCTGGAGCAGCAGCTCGGCGAACAGCCGGCGCGACAGACGCCGCCCTCCTCCCCGGCCGTTGCGGGACGCGCCGGGGAGGGCGAGAAGCCGAAGGCAGGCGCCTCGCATCCGGAGGACGCGCCGGCCACGCTATCCCGCGTGCGTACGTACCGCTCCAAACGCGGCTGGTTCTAGCCTGCGCAGCCAGCGCAAGCTAGGCGAGCCACGCTCCGGCCCTTTTCCGCCCATGATATTCGCGCCAACCGCTTCCGCCGCTCCACTTCACAAACGCCTGAACTTGCTGAACGCGCTTAAGTCGCGCTCAGCGCGCTGCGCGCCGCCAGGATGAACCTGGCCTGGTCCAGCGGGTTCACGCCAGAGCGCTTGCGCTCGGCCGCCACGCCGGCCGGCGCCTCCTGATAGCCCGCGAACGAAGCGGACAACACGCCGCGTCCCTTGGTCATCGAACCGAGCCGCGCCGGGAAATCCAGCGAGTCGGCCACGGGCAGGCGGCCTTCGATCTCCATCCGCTCGCCGGCAGGGACGGGCGCTCCGATGTCCGCCCGCATCAGCAGGAGCTCGTTCATCAGCTTGCCGGCGAATTCCGCGGGGACGGACAGCTTGAACTTGAGCACGGGCTCGAGCAGCCGCGTGCCCGTGCGCGCCAGGCCGTCCATAATGCCCATCGGCGTCGCGATGACGAAGTCGAGCGGGTGCGTGTGCCAGACATGGTGCTCTCCCTCGACCAGCGTCACCTTGAGATCCGTTACCTCCCAACCCAGCAAGCCTTGGCGCAGCGCTTCGGGCACGCGCCGGGCCACTTCGTTCTGATAGCTGTCCGCCAGACGCTCGCCGCGCTCCTTCGATTCATAGACGAGCCCGCTGCCGCGTGGAAGCGGCTCGACGAGGAAGCGCAGGATCGCCCAGCACGGCTTGGGCGCCAAGTACGCGACATAGCCCTCTCCTGCGCTGGCGGGCGTTTCCTTATAAATAACGGACGGCGGGCCGAACGTCACCGTCAGGCCGAACCGGCTCTGCAGCACGCTGGCCAGCACCTCCGTCTGGATCGGCCCCATCACCTTCAGGTGCAGCTCGCGCTCGTCCTGCATCCACTGGAGCGCGAGCGCGGGATCCTCGTCCGCCAGCTCCTGGCAGGCCGCGACCACGGCGGGATACTCCGCCTCGGATCGCCAGAACGCCTGCACCGTCAGCAGCGGCACCGCGAGCTGCCGCACGCCGGGCACGCCTTCGGCCGAGCCGACGACATCCCCGATCCTGGCCCGGCCCCAGCCGCATACGGCCGCGATATCTCCGGCTTCCAGCACGCCGACGTCCTCCCAGCGTTTGCCGTCCGCCTTGCGGATCTGCGTGATCTTGTCGCTTGTCCCCTCGGCGCCGCCCGGTATGACGTCGCGGTTCGCGATCGTCCCGCCGTAGAGACGTACATAAGCGATTCGCCCCATGACGGGATCCCGTTCGAGCTTGAACACAACGCCGGATACGTCTCCCGCGGGATCGCCCGCGGGCAGCGGCAGCAGCTCGACCATCGCGTCCATCAGCTCCCGCACGCCGATGCCCCGCGCCGACGCCCCGAACAGCACGGGGAACAGTTCGCCGCGGCGGGCCCCCCTCGCCTAAAGAAGCCTTCATATCCTCGGCGGGCAAGCTCCCTTCCTCCAAGTAACGCAGGAGCAGCGCCTCGTCGCGTTCCGCGGCCGCCTCCGCCAGCAGTCGGCCGAACGTTTCGGCCCATTCGGAGCCCTCGCCGTCGCCGCCCGCCGTCGCCCGCAGATCGACCGCTCCGGCGAAACGGTCCTCGGCGCCGACGGGAGCCTGAACCGGCACCGCCGCCGGCGACAGCAGCCGCCTGATCTGGCGAAGCACGCCCTCCGGATCTGCACCCACCCTGTCCATCTTGTTGACGTACAGAATCGTCGGCAGCTTCATCTCCCGCAGCGCTTGCCAGACGACTTCGGTCTGCGCCTGGACGCCTTCGGCGGCCGACACGATCAAGATCGCTCCGTCCATCACCCGCAGCGCGCGCTCGACCTCCGCCAAAAAATCGACATGTCCCGGCGTATCCACCAGATTCACGTCGATGCCCCGCCAGGCGAAGCGCGTAACCGCGGCGCGGACCGAGATGCCGCGCGCCCGTTCGACCTCCAGCGAATCCGTCTGCGCCGTTCCGTCGTCCACGCTGCCCGCCGCGCGAATGCGGCCGCTCGCGAACAGCATCTGCTCGGTCGTCGTCGTCTTGCCTGCGTCGACATGCGCGAAGATGCCGATATTGCGTCGGCCGCCGGCTTGCTTTTCTATCGTTCTTGCTGTCATGACCCGCAGCTCCTCCGCCGTCTCTTGCCTTCATTGTACCGCATTCGGCAAGCGCGTCGCAGCACGGCCTCCTCCACGAGATCGGGAATCGCCCGGATCTTGCGCGTATACGGCATAAACGATTCGCTTCCGGATGACGGATGACAGGCGTGCCGGATAGGAATATTAGTACTTGTTTGCCGGAAAGGAGAATTCGCGCATGAAACCCGTCTTTTCCATCTATCTCCGCGATCTCCGCCGCGCGTTCACGAATCCGGCGGCCGCGGTCATCCTCCTCGGACTCGTCGGCTTGCCCTCCCTCTACGCCTGGTTCAACATCGAAGCGTCCTGGGACCCGTATGCGCAGACCGGCGGCATCGCGATCGCGGTCGCGAACGAAGACAAGGGCACGACGATCCGCGGCACACCCGTCAACGTCGGCAAGGAGATCGCCGCCAAGCTGGCGGACAACCCGAGCGTCGGATGGACGTTCGCAGGCCGGGCCGAGGCGATGCGGGGCGTGAAGCACGGCGACTACTACGCGGCGATCGTCATTCCGGACAATTTCTCCGCGAGCCTGGCCACCATTCTGGCCTCGGAGCCGTCGCCCGCGACGCTGGACTATTACGTCAACGAGAAAATCAACGCGATTGCGCCGAAAATCACTTCGAAAGGCGCCACCGGCATCGTGCAGGAGGTCAGTCAGAGCTTCGTCGAGACGGCGAGCGGCATTTTGTTCGGCTTGTTCAACGAAGCCGGAAGCGAGCTCGAAGCCAGCCTGCCGTCGATCGAAAGGGTGAAGGCGCTGCTGTTCAAGCTTGAGGCGGCCTTCCCCGAGATCAATGCCGCCGCGGATACGGCGCAGCGCGACGTCGGGCTCGCGAGCGGCGTCGTGGCCCAAGCGCAAAAACGCCTGCCCGACGTGGCCGCGCTTGCCACGGAAGGTCAGACGTTGGCGGAGAAAACCGGCGCCCTGCTCGCTCAAAGCCGCGCGGCGCTGGCGCAAATGGGGCCGCAGATCAAGCAGGATCTGCTGAGCCTGCAGCAGCTTGCGGGCGCGGCCCGCTCGGCGACGGCGCTGCTTCAGGCCGCGAACCCGGACCTGGATGCGGCCGCGACGGCGGCGACCGGTGCGGCGAAGCGGCTGCGGACCGGCGCGGACGTCGCCGGGCGTCTCGGCGGCCTGCTCGAGCAGCTGGACGCCATGTCGGGCGCGTCGGCGCTGTCCGCGCCGGCAGCCAAGCTGAAGCAGGCGCAAGCCGGCATGCTCGAGCAGGCGAAGCTGCTCGAAGGCATCGCGGAAGCGGCCGGGCGCGGCGAAGCGCCCGCGGAGGCGCTGGCAGGCCGGCTGAATGCGCTGGCCGGCGAGGGAGAGACGCGTCTGGGCGAGCTGCTCGGCGCCTACGACGGCGAGATCGCGCCGCGCATCGACGCGGCGCTCGGCAAAGCCGCGGACGCCGCCGACAAGGCGCAGGCCGTGCTCCAGGATGCGTCGGCCGCGATGCCCGACGCGAAGCGCGTGCTCGCGGACGCGGCATCGGCGCTGACCTTGGGCGGAGCGGAGCTGGCCAAGGCGAAGGCGGAGCTGCCGGCGGCGCAGCGCAAGATCGGCGAGATCGCGGACAAGATCCGCGCGTTCGAGAAGGACAACAACCTCGCGGACATCATCAAGCTGCTGCGCCATAACGCGCAAAAGGAAAGCGCGTTTTTCGCGGCACCCGTCCTGCTCAAGGAAAACAAGCTCTACCCGATCCCCAATTACGGGTCCGCGATGTCTCCCTTTTTCACCACGCTGTCGCTTTGGGTCGGCGCCGTGCTGCTCGTATCGGTCCTGACGGTCGACGTAGACGAGCCCGGCGTCTCCTACCGTAGCCGGCACGTATACTTCGGCAGATATCTGACGCTCGGGACGCTCGCCGTGCTGCAATCGCTCTGCGTCACCTTGGGGGACATCTACGTGCTCGGCGCCTACGTCGCGCGCCCGGGTTGGTTCGTGCTGTTCGGCATGCTGCTGTCGGCGGTGTTCATGCTGATCGTCTACACGCTCGTCTCGGTGTTCGGCAACGTCGGCAAGGCGCTGGCGATCGTCATGCTCGTGCTGCAGCTCGGCGGGGCGGGCGGGACGTTCCCCATCCAGATGGCGCCGCCCTTCTTCCAGAAAATTCACCCGTATCTGCCGTTCACCTACGCGATCTCCATGATGCGCGAAGCGGTCGGGGGCATTCTCTGGGACATCGTGCGCCGCTGCCTGGCGTTCACGGCCGCGTACGCCGCCGCCGCCCTCGTGCTCGGGCTCGCGCTCAAGCGTCCGATCAACCGCCTCCTGGCCGCTTCGACGCGCAAAGCGAAGGAGAGCCGGCTGCTGCACTGAAGCTCGGCGGCCGCTGCATGAAGGTCTGTCAGGTTCAGCCTTCCAACAGCTCGATATAGCCTTCTGAGCCGTTCACGCGGATCCGCTGCCCGTCTCGAATCAGCCTGGTCGCGTCCTCTACCCCGACCACCGCCGGCAGTCCGTATTCGCGGGCGATGACCGCGCCGTGCGTCATCAGTCCGCCTACTTCCGCGACGAGTCCCTTGATCGATACGAACAGCGGCGTCCAGCCTGGATCGGTGAAGGCCGTGACGAGGATATCCCCCTCCTCCAGCGCGGCATCCGCCATATTCAGGATCACCCTTGCCCGGCCTTCGATCACGCCCGCGGACACGGGCAGACCTGCGATGGCGCCCGCAGGGAGCCGGTCCCGCCGGTAACGGCCGCGGACGATCTCGCCGTCCGAGGTCATGACGCGCGGAGGCGTCAGCTTCTCGTACCACTTGTATTTCTCTTTCCGCTCGCCGACGATTTTTTTGTCCAGCAGCCGGGTACGCGCGACCTCCCGAAGCTCTTCGAAGGTCAGGTAGTAGATATCCTCTTTTTCGTCTATGACCCCGTCCTGCGTCAACCGTTCGGCTTCTTGAAGCATCGCCTGCTTGTATATAAAGTAACGGCTGACCATGCCGTATTTTGGATACTCGCGATAGCCGATATAGCCGCGGAGCAGGTCGATCCGTCGCTTTGTCTCTTCCGCCTTCCGATCGCCCTCCGGCAAGGCGCGCAGCCGCTCCAGGAGTTCCCGCTCTTTGTCCCGCGCCTCCCGAAGCCCCTGCTCGAACTTGCGTCTGCCTTCGTGCGGCGCGAATTTTTGGATATGCCCCAGTAGGATCGGCACCAGCTCGAGCGGCCGTTCGCTCCAGCGCGTTCGGGTCAGGTCGATCTCCCCCCGCGCACCGCATGCCGTATTTGTCCAGATAAGCTTCGATCGCCTCCCGCGATTCCCGGCCGCCCGGGAGCTCGGTGAGCGCCTCTAAAAAGCGGTCGTCGACCGCACGCTGTAAATAGGCGACGACTTGCGGATACGGACGGATCGCGTCCGCCACGTCCAGCAGCGCAAGGCCCATCTCCGAGGTGATGTTGTTCGGCACGGATTGCGACAAGACGTCCGCCGCGTTGCGCTCGCCGAGCCACAGCGCCATATGCTCGTTGATCCACGCGGCGGCATCCATGGCCGTCATAAATGTTTTCGTGCTGCGCGGGTCGAACAGCAACCTTTTTAATTCCTCGAGATCTTGTAAAATAAATTCAAACAAAGCCGGCCCGGACTTCGACCGGATCGCCTGCTTCAGCGCTTCGATCGAGGCTTCCCTTTCCGCGATCAGCCCGGAGACGATCGCAGGATCGAGCTCGGGAGGCGTTTGAGGGGCCGGCGGCAGCCCGAGGGCGTCGCTCCGAGGCCCGGTCTGCTCGTCCGCCGGCAACAGCTTCAAAAAGCCCTCCCGCTCGACCACGTTCGTGAGCGCGTCCTTGATGAGCGGATCCGCTTTTCCCAATACGTCGATCATCATCGTTCTGCCTGCCGACGTCGTCAGACGCGGCGTGACATCGACAAAGAGCCTGCCGCCTGCGGTGCGCATCGGCGCGTGCGTCGTCATCAGGTAGAACGACAGTCCCATCGGTTTGATCGGATCGGTCATCATCTGTTGATGGCCAACGGACAGATAGACGCGATTTTCCCGATCAGGCGCTTCGGGTATCGGATACAACGTCGTGATCGGACGGCTCTGCACGATGTAGAAGGTGTCTCCGGCCAAACACCATTCGATGTCCTGCGGGCTCCCGAAGCGTGCCTCGATCCGCCGCCCGATGCGCGCAAGGCTTACGATTTGCCCGTCGGTCAGCACCTGCGCATGCGACCGGTCGGCGTCGATCGGCCTTGTCTCCGTCCCTCCTTCTTCCCGCCCGCGAATTTCGAGCTTTTTGTCCGCAATCCGTTTGTGGACGATTGCCTCATCCAGGACTTGGTAATGGTCGGGCGTGACGAGACCCGACACCAGCGCTTCGCCAAGCCCGAAGCCGGCGTCGATGGACAGCAGCTTGCGATTGGACGTGACGGGATCGGCTGTGAACAAAATGCCCGACGCTTGCGGGAAGACCATGCGCTGAACGACGACGGACAAGTATACGCGGCTGTGATCGAACCCGTTTTGCATCCGGTAGACGACCGCCCGGTCGGTAAACAGGGAAGCCCAGCAAAGGACGATATGCCGGAGGACGGCATCCACGCCGACAACGTTCAGATACGTGTCTTGCTGGCCGGCAAACGAGGCATAGGGCAGATCCTCGGCAGTCGCGCTCGACCGCACGGCATAAGCGTGCGCTTCGCCAAGCCGCGAGAGCCGGCGCTTCACGTCCGACACGACTTCGTCGGGAAGCGTGAGGCCCGCCACGATCCGTCTCATTTCTTCGCTGACGCTGCCGATTTGCGCCTGATCTTCCGCGCGCAGCCGCTTCAATCGGTCGAGCTGCGCTTGATACGCTTCATGGCCCGCCACCGCCTGTTGAAAGCCGAGCGTGGTAACGCAAAATCCTTCGGGGACCTCTACGTCTTCGATTTTCGATAAAGCGCCCAAATTCAAACCCTTTCCCCCGACCAACGCAAGCTGCGAAGGATCCATCTCCTGAAGGCCCAGTACGAAAGAACGCATGCCTATCTCTCCTTCATCGCCGAAATAAAAAACGTTTGACAAGAGTTTGCCGACATGGTACATTTAAATTGTAAGATGCGATACATTTGACTTTATTTACAAAAACATAAAGCAGATTGATTTTATCATCGGATCTGCCTTTCCGCAATAAAAAAAGAACCTGGCGATTTGCGCCAGGTTCTTTTTTATTGCTGCAGTCGCGAAACGCGATCCTGCCGCGTCTCACTTCCTTGTACGTCCGGTGAACAGCAGCAGCAGGAACGAGATACCGATCACCGCCGACGTCCAGGCCCACGCCATCCCGGTATGACCGGCGTCCACTGCCACATAGATCGCAGTCGGAACGGTCTGCGTCCGTCCGGGAATATTGCCCGCGATCATCAGCGTCGCCCCGAACTCGCCGAGACCGCGCGCGAACGCCAACACGAACGCCGTCAGCAACGCATGTCCCGCAAGCGGCAGCGTGATATAGCGCAGCACCTGAAGCTCGCTCGCTCCCGCGACCCTGGCCGCCTCCTCCGCTTCGCGGTCGACGGAGGCGAAACCGTTTTTCATCGTCTGGTAGACGAGCGGGAAAGCGACGACGACGGAAGCGATGACGGCCGCCCACCACGAGAAGACGACAGGCGCGCCCGTCAGCCACTCGATGAACCGGCCCGCGCCGCTGCGCCTTCCGAGCAGGACGAGCAGGACGAACCCGACGACCGTCGGCGGCAGCACGAGCGGGAGCATGAAGGCGGTCTCGACGAGAGACCGGGCTCTGAACCGGCGCCTGGACAAGAAGCGCGCCGCGACGGTGCCGAGCGCCAGCGCGACGACGCTCGAGATCAGCGCGACCTGGAGCGAGAGCCGAATGGGCGGCCAGAACGCATGCCAATCCATCGGGTGCCGCGCTTACCCGGCAGCGGCCGAGAATCCGTACTTGACGAAGACGGCGACCGCTTCCGGCGTTTGCAAATATTCGTAGAAGCGCCCGGCGGCATCGGCATGCTTCGTCGCCTTGACGACGCCGACCGGGTAGACGATCGGCTTGTATTGCGCCGGGTCGACCGCGAAGGCGACCTTCACCTTGCCGGACGACAGCGCGTCCGTCTTGTAGACGAAGCCGGCGTCGGCGTTGGCCGTCTCTACGTACTGCAGCACCTGGCGCACGTCCTTGCCCTGCACCAGCTTGCCCTGCAAGCTGTCCCGCAGCCCTGCGGCCGTCAATGCGTCCTTGGCGTAGCCGCCCGCGGGCACGCTCTCGGGAATGCCGACGGCGACCTTTTTTGATTGCGTCGCCCGACAGGTCCTCCAGCTTTGCGACGGGGGCCGCCCCGTCCGAAGGCACAACGACGACCAGTTCGTTTTTCAACAGGTTGCGCTGTTCCTGCACCAGCCCCTTGTCTACGAGCGCCTGCATGTTTTTGGTTGCGGCGGACAGGAAAAGGTCGGCCGGCGCGCCTTGCTCGATCTGCTGCTGCAGGGCGCCCGAGGCGCCGAAGTTGAAGCTCAGCGTCACTTCCGGATGCGCGGTCTCGTACAGCGCCTTCAGCTCGCCGAGCGCGTCCGTCAAGCTGGCCGCCGCGGACACCGTGAGCTCGGTCTCCTCCGCGGACGGCGCGTCGGTTGAAGCGGCCGTTGAAGATGCGGTCGAAGAAACCGACGGCGAGCCGTCGGAACCGTTCGCCCCTCCGCAAGCGGACAATCCAAGCACGACGGCCACATAAACGATCCAAATCGCATTAAATCTCATTTTTTTTCGCATAGCGGCTCCACACGTCCCCACTAATTATATCTATTTATAATTAAACATAATTATATATAACCGAATATAAACTGTAAACGTCTGCGTGGAGCGTTCCGTTCGACCGTTGTGCTACAATAGATTCAACAATTCGCCTTGCGGATCCTCGCCTATAAGGAGCTTGCCCGATATGACCGCCAGTATCTCCTATACGACCGAAGAGATCGCCCAAATGCTCAAAATATCGAAGCTGACCGTCTACGACCTGATTAAAAAAGGCGAGCTGCCTTCCTACCGCGTAGGCAAACAGATGCGGGTCGATGCCGCGGACCTGGAAGCCTACAAGCAGCGCATGCGTTCTCCCGCCTTGCAGGCGCAGTCTCGGCACAGGCAGCCTGCGGAAGCAGCCGCGGAAGCGGAGACGCGCGGCGCGCCGCCGGCGCGGTCCGCAGCTCCGTCGCAACCTGCAGGTTCGGCGATTCGGCCGCTGGTCATCACCGGCCAGGATATGAGCCTCGATCTGCTCGCCAAGCATCTCGAGCGCAATCCGCAAGCCGGCGGCATGCGTCCGCTGCGCGCCTACGCGGGCAGCCTGGACAGCCTGATCGCGATGTACCGCGGCGAGGCGGACATCGTCAGCACGCATCTTTACGACGGCGACACCGGCGAGTATAACCTGCCTTACATCCGGCGCATCCTGATCGGAGCGCCGTATATGGTCGTGCGCCTGCTCGGCCGCATGGCCGGCTTGTACGTCCGGCAAGGCAACCCGCTCGGGCTCGCGGACTGGGCGGATCTGTCGCGGCCCGGCCTCCGGTTGGCCAACCGCGAACGCGGCGCCGGCGCGCGGGTGCTGCTCGAGGAGCAGCTGCGGGTGCGCGGCATCCGCGCGAGCGGCATCGCCGGCTACGCCGACGAGCTGACGAGCCACATGGCCGTCGCCGCGAAGGTCGCGTCCGGGGGAAGCCGACTTCGGCGTCGGCATCGAGAAGGCAGCCGCGTTCGTCGGGCGTATCGACTTTATCCCCCTCATTCAGGAGAGCTACGATCTGGTCGCGCTGAAGACGCCGGCCAATCTGCCCTGGATCGAAGGGCTGCTCGCCGAACTGCGCTCCGATCTGTTCAAGGGAGAGCTGGCCGCGATTTCCGGCTACGATCTGTCGCGGACGGGCGAGATCGTTCACGAAGAATAGCGCCGCGGCATGAGAAAAGCCGCCTGCGGCCTTTTTTTTACGTAATGGCGCAGCGTACGGACTGAGGAGCCCTTATTTTTGTTCCGATCGCGATTTGCGGCCCGCTCGCGGACCCAGGTGCCTCTATTGCGGGATTAGAGGCCTTTTTTTAGCCTGGATCCGGGTAAATAACGACTCTCCAGTCCGAAACGATCGCAATTGCACCGATTTGTACGAAATAGCGTCATCTGAGTCCGGTCTTCGCTCGGCTTGCCTTCTGTTACTCCCGAGTTATCATTTGCATCTCACGCTTACCTTGCCGCCTAACGTCATCGTAAGGTTAGCAAGTGCAGCCAGGAAGGGCGATTGGACGTGCGTTACTTGACGGGACTGTCGCGTACTCCGGGCCGAAGAGGCGCTTAAGGGCGTTACCTGTCAGTTTTTCGAATTTATGCTTTCTATCCTATAAAAAAAGAGACCCGCGTCGCCGCGGGTCCAAAGGTTCTTGCTATATCAAAGGGGGGGGGTTGAGAATATCTTATCCCCTTCGGCTTAAGCGCGCATGAGCGCAACCTGAAGTTTCGCTTAAAATTCGCCGCGCGAAAACGAACCTCAGCCCCGCTTCCGCACCCGCAAGCCCTCGTACAGACTCAGCGTCATGTCCGACGCCTGGATTTGCAGCTCGTCGAGCCTCCGCTCCATCTCTTCGTACACGCGGTACACCTCGTCGTGCTTGCCGCTGCCCGCGTAAGCCTTCATCAAGGTGCGATAGGCTTCCTCGTTGTAAGGCGAATGCTGCAGCAGCCTGCGCCCCGCGGCGATCATCCGTCCATAGTCCCGCTGCTCCTCATAGAGCTGGGTCAGCCTCAGCAGTTGCGCTTCGATGGCAGCCTCGGTATGCCGGATCTCGTCGTCCGCCCATTGGTAGTCCTCGCTGCGGAACAGCCGTCCGCTATACAGGTTGACCGTGCGCTCGAGCTGCTCCGCGTTGTTGCCGCCCGTCTGCAAAAGACCGGCCGCCGCGGCGACGAATTCCCGGTAGTCCGAACGTTCGAGCTGCGGGGCAAGAGAATATTTCTCGTCTTCGTAAATGACGGCGTCCTCCATGCCCATCTGGCGGAAGTCGCGGCGCAAGTAGCTCACGCAAGTATGCAGATAGACCTTGGCCTTCTGGTAATGCTCGTCGGGCCACAGCTCGTCAAGCAGCACGTCGCGGTGAATGCGGCTGCCGTAGTGGACGGCCAGGTACGCGAACAGCTCCTTTTCCTTGGATGTCCGCCATTTGAGCCTTCCCTTGCCTTCTACGGATACTTGTATCTCGCCGAGCAGCTGCACCTGCAGCCCCGCGGGCGGATTGTCCGCCGCAATCGCGCTTGTGGACGCCGGCTCCGGCGATTCGGACTTCCTGCGGGCGACCGCCCGCTTCACGCGCCCGACGGTCCGGTTGAGCCGGTCCACCTCGAGCGGCTTGAGCAAATAATCGAGCGCGTCGTTCTCGAATGCCGACACGGCATACCGGTCGTAGGCGGTCACGAATACGACCTGCGTATCGCAAGCCGCCGATCCGAGCCGTTCCGCCACCTCCAACCCGTTCATCCCAGGCATCTCGATATCCAGAAACGCGACGTCGGGCTTGAGGCGCGCGATCTCCGCGATCGCTTCGATGCCGTTGCCGCAGCGTCCGATGACCTTGACGTCGCCCGTCTGGTGGAGCAGCAGCTCCAGCAGGCTGAGCGCATGCGATTCGTCGTCCGCCAACAATGCGGTGATCATTAAGATTTCCCTCCTCTCGCTAGTCGTCCTTGATCGGCAGCCTGACGGTGATTCGCGTCCCGACGTCCGGCGCGCTCTCGATAAGCGGCCGGCTGCCGTTGAGATGAGCGAGGCGCTTGGCGATGTTCGCGAAGCCGACGCCGTCCGACTCGCCCCCGGCGGTATCCATCAGCTCCCGCACCTGGCGCTCGGCCATGCCGACGCCGTTGTCCTCGACCACGATCTCCACCTCGGAGCCGCGGCGCTGCACCGACAGCAACACCCGTCCCCCGCTGAGCTTCTTGGCGACGCCGTGGCGAATCGCGTTTTCGACGAGCGGCTGGATCGTCAGCGGCATGACCTTGAAGGACATGAGACGTTCGTCCACGTCCATCTCGACGGCGAGACGATTGCCGAACCGTTCCTTCTCGATGTCCACGTAGGCGCGGACCAGCTCGATCTCTTTGTACAGCAGGACGCTTTCTTCTTTATGATCCTCATGGAAAATAATCCGTAAATATTTGCTGAGCACCGCCAGCAGCTCCCCTGCGCGCGGGCCGTCCGTATAGCAAAGCGACATGATCGTGCCCAACGCGTTGTAGAGGAAGTGCGGCTTGATCTGCGATTGCAAAAACGCCATCTCGCTCGCGGTCGCTTCCTTCGCGAGCCGCTTCATCGCCAGCTGGGTGCGAATGCGCACCCGAACTTCCGAAGCGTCGAGCGGCTTGGAGATGAAGTCGTTGCCGCCGGCCGCAAGCCCCGCCTCGACGTCCGCCGGCGTCGTGCGCGCGGCGACGAACAGCAGCGGCAGCTCGATCGGCGTGTACTGCTTGCGAATCTTGCGGCTGATCTCGTAGCTGCCCCCCTCCGTGCAGCAGCACGTCGAGCAGGACGATGTCGGGCCGGGCGCTGCCCTCGAGCCGTTCCAGGGCCTCTTCCCCCCGAGCGGGCGGTCAGCACCCGGTAGCCTTCGCTGATGAGCAGGTTTACCATCAGCTCCAGATGAAGCGGCTCCTCCTCGACGACGAGCACCGTATAGACGCCGCCCGCCTGCCCCTGCGAAGCCGATCCGGCCTGCGTCCGTTCGCCGATCTCCCGCAGGATGACGCCGTCGCGATCGACGTTCGGGGGCTTGGACATCGGCAGCGCCAGCTCGAAGATGACGCTGCCGCGCGTTTGTTCGCCGGGCAGCAAGCGCATCTCGCCGCCCATCAGCCGCGTGAGCTCGATCGCCGCGGCCAGATTGGCGCCGTAGAAGCCCGGCTGACGGGACTTCGAGTCCGCCGTGATCCCGGCGCCCCAGACGATCGCCTCGATCTGGAGGACGGACATATCGTCACGCCGGTGACCGCTCACCAGGATGGCCGTCAGATCGTCGAACTTCATGCTGTAGTCGATCAGGTTGGACAGCACCTGCATGAGCCGGTTCTCGTCCGCCGTCGCGTAGCGGCTCTCCGGATCGAGACGATGCTCGAGCCGCACGGACTTCTCCCGCGCCAGAAACCCGTTCACCTCGAAGGCGATCGCCACGCAGGCGACCAGATCCACCGGCTTGAGCGAGACCTCCAGGTGGCCGTCCTTGATCCGGGTAAGATCGATAATGTCGTTGACCAGATTGGACATCCGGTATGCGGTATTGCGGATGATCTGAAGCTTGTCCCGGCTCCCTGATGCGTCTGTCCTTCGGCAGATGCGCGGAGCTGTCGAGGAGCGACTGGGACAGGTTCATGATCCCTTGCAGCGGCGTGTTCAGCTCGTAGGACGTCCGCAGCAGAAATTCGTCTTTCAACTGATTGGCCGCCTGCAGTTCCGCCGTGAGCTTGACCATCGACTGGTACGTCGAGAAATAATTTTGCGCGAGCATCGCCACAATAAAGATGACGAACGAGAGCCCCAGCACGTCGGACAGAATGGAAGGCAAAAACGTACCGTCGCCCTGGTTCACGAAGGCCGAGCTGATCTGCAGCAGCAGCAGCGATACCAGCGCCATCAGGTACATCTTGATCTCGCGCTTCGAGTAGGCCGCAGGTTTGCTGTAGAGACCGAGCACGTAAAGGACAAGCGACATGAGCAGCAGCATGAATATCAACATAATCCCGTCCATCAAAGGGGCGTACACGTGGTACGGCACCCAGACGATGACGAGGCAGAGCAGTCCGATCGCGCCCGCCGGATAGAGCAGAAGGCGCCGTGCCAAGCCGGTCGCGTAAGCATATGCCGTATACACGTAAAGGAACGGAATCGCGAGCAGAACGGACAGATCCTTGATTTTCCACATCATCTCGAAGGGCATGCCTGACAGCAGCTGGAACAGCATGCGCTGTCCGTTCATGACGATCAGCACGGCGAAGCACAGGAAAAACAAGCCGAACGACAGGAATGGTAGACGCCGTTGGAAAAAGAAATAGAGCGACAGCGAAAAGATGCCGAACAGCAGAAAAATGATCGCGCCGGCCCACTCGAACATCGTCTGCGCCGCCCGGGACATCTGAACGTCGTCGGAAAGTCCGAGCCGCAGGGGCAACGCGATGCCGCCGGTCGGATATTCGTAGTTCGCGACCTGGATCAGCAGATCGATCTTATCTCCCAACGCGACGAACGAGACGGTATAGGGGAAGTTGCCCGGCTCGTAGCTCTTGCGGGATGCGCCCGGCGATCCGGAGGACGCAAGTTCCTTGCCGTCCACGTACATTCGGTCCGCGAACCGGATAACCTGCTTGTGGATGGACAGGGTCCGATCGGTCGGCTGAATGCGGACAGACAGGCGATAGGTCGCGTACCCGTAGCCCTTCATGTCTTCGCCGTTCCAGACGCCCGGCACCTGGATGTAGCGCTTGCCCGCAGGCTGCCTCCCGTTCGCGAAGTCGGCGGGCGTCAGCAGCCGATCCGGATAAAACGCCCACTCCCCGTCCAGTCTGACCGTCCCGTCTGCGCGAAAGTCCCAAGCGGACAAATCGAGCGTCCCCCGCTCCGCCTTAGGACCTCCCTTGACGGATTGATGCATCCCGAACATCGCCGCGCCGAGGAAAATGACGACGATCGCAAGGCCGATGAGGAACCGGTCGAGTCCGCCCGCTATATTCTTGATGCCCTGCACACCCACGTTCTTCACCGCGCCCGCCGTCGAATTTGTTGCCGTCGATTAACAACTTTGTCGTTTTATACTCTATTGTAATTCCGATCGACTGTTATAGGTAGACTTTTATAGATGACTCGCCCTGCGCTTCGGCTCCCCTTCCGGGCGCAGCGTTTACTCTCTATTTTTACATCAAAGCGCTTAACAGCCGCTTAACCGTTCTGCCGACATTCTGACATCCTGATAGATCGCAAAAGGACGAAGCGGCGCGAGCCGCTTCGTCCTTTTCAATGCCAGACTATGTTTTAGTTCAGGCCCTGGCCGTTCCAGAACGTGATCTCGTCGAGCGGCAGGCGCGCCGTCGCTCTGCCCGGACCCACTCCCTTGCCCACCGCGATGAGCATGACCGGCACGAGGGTCTCGGGAATGTTGAATTCCTCGACGAGCCGTACGGCGTCGAAGCCGCCCATCGGCACCGTGTCGTAGCCGCGCGCTTTGGCCGACAGCATGATTTGCATGCTCACGAGTCCGCCGTCGACGAGCGCGATCTGCGTTTGCTTTTCCTTGCCGAGGCTGCCGTACATCCCGATCGCGCGCTCCGTGTATTGGTCGGCGAATTCGCGGGTCATCACGCCCTTTTCCACCGCCATGTCGTTGATCTGTCCAAGACGCTTGAAGCCTTCGCGATCCGCGAGCACCGCGATGACCGCGGAAGAATCGACGATCTGCTGCTGGTTGTTCGCGATCGGCAGCAGCTTCTTCTGGAGCTCTTTGTCATGGAAAACGAAGAAGCGCCAGGACTGCGTGTTGCTGCTCGACGGCGCCAGCGTCGCCTCCGCGAGAATCTCCTTCAGCTCGGCTTCCGGGATGCTCCAGTTCGGGTCGTATTGACGTACGGAGTGGCGCTCTCTGACAACGCTGGTATAGTCGGAGACGCGGGTGATCGTTTCGCTCATGATATTCCCTCCAAATAATGACTATGTCTATTTTGAACACAGTTAACGTCGCGAGCCGGCTGCAGCGGTATCGGGGACGGCTTTCAACTGTGCTATTTCAACCACAGTATACGACCGCCACGCATTAACTGTCAACACGCGAATTACAGTTCGCATGTCGGGTCACGAACCGCCGAAGCCGATATCGTCCAGCATGACTTTGCCGGGACCGTCGCCCAGCACGAATGCGATTCGGCTGACGGCAGCCGTCTCGAATGACGGATTCGCCTTCCTCCAGGCGTCAAGCGGCACGCGGTAGGTTTGGAAAACCGGCTCATACGGCTCCCTATATTTGCCGCCGTCGACAAGCGGCTCAAGCGTGCCCAACCGGGTGATTGAAACGCGAAAAAGCGGCTGCGGCGACGCGAAATCCGCCAGCGGCAGCTCCGAATAGACGCCTTTCGCGTCCGTGAGGCCGATGCGAATGTGCGAAGCCGCTGACGCCCGGCCCCCCCTGCACCTGCAGGTCCCGCGACAGATCCGCCATCGAGAAAGAAAGCAGCGCGTTACCGGCGTCGGATGCGCCTGTCGGCAAGGCTTTTTCCCAAGTCATCGTATATTCGCCGCCATTCGTCCATTGGAGCGAAAGCCCGTGCGTGCCTTTACCGCGCCGCTGACGGTCCAGCGCCTCGGCGACCTCCGCGGTCACGCCGGCGGACGCGATCCCGGCGATGCCCGCGCCCGGCATTGCGAAGTCGGCATCCTCGTCGTCGAACCGGACCCATGCCCGGAAGTCGCCGCTTTCGTACCGGCTGACGTATCGCGTGGCCGGAAGATACGCGCTTGCCGATCGATAATCCTCGAACAACGGTTTGTAAGCATCGTCTTGGAGCAGCGTTGCCTCCAGGAAGGCTGTCAGGTAGACTTTGGCGATCCGCCGCTGTTCCTCTCCGGGGAGGGCGGGCTTGCGGAGAAAAAGTCCCGCCGGCAGGGAGCTGTCGCGCCGGCCCCAGCTCTCGTTAAACTGCCCATGGTTGGCACCCTCAATGTAGAGAGAGGCCTTGAACGCCGAACCGGCTTGCCCGGCTCCATCGGTCGCGAACGTCGCGCGCATATACTGCCTGTCCCCGAAAAAATCGTTGATATCGGCATCGGACGCGCCCTGAAGCGTCAAATAAGAGACGTCGCGAAGCCGGGCTTGCTTGCCGTCCACGACGGTGTCCGTCGGCGCGATCGCCGCGACCGACACGATCCGGTAGTCCGAAGCCCGCGGCAAGGACGCGTCGTCCGCGAACCATTGCTCCCGGTCCGCCGCCATGGCGACGGCCTGTCCGCCCCGCGAGTGGCCGACCAGCGTTATTTTTTGCAAATCCGCCTTGCCGTAGAGCGGGGAGTCCGGATCCGCGTTAAAGTCGCGGAGCTGGCCGATATGCCGAAGCAGCATCCAGGCACGAAGCTTCATATCCTGATCCGGGATGCCCGACCAGACGGAATAATTCAGGAAGTTCTCGTCGACGGATACGACGAGGAAGCCTCGGCTCGCGAGCTGCTCGCCAAGATAGGCGTACCCCCCCGTCCGAATAATCCTCCATCGCGTGATTGCCGTGGACAATGAGCACGAGCGGGAACGCCCCGTCTCCCCGCGGCAGCCACACGCTTCCGTTCAACGGAAGCGACTTCGGGCCGAACCCCCAGTACCATTTGCGAAAAAGCGTCCAGTCCTTCAAATAGGCGGAAGCGTCCGCGGTCTTGGAGACGAGCCGCGCTTCCTCGCCGAACGCGGGACGCCGGTCGTCGCCGCTGCCGTAGGTGAAGGCGTCGTAGGCATAGCTGCCGGGCAGCGAAGGATCGCCGGCCGTGAATGGACGGAAGGCGCCGACCGCCGCACCGTCGCTCGAACCGTTGCTCGAAACGTCGCTCGCTCCGTCCGCGCCGGCTGCCGAATCGGCGTCGTCCATCGAGACATGGCGCGGCCAATTCGGCTTCAGCAGCGAAGGATCCGCCGCCCAGGCGATCGCGCCGCCTATTAGCGCCAGCGCAAGGATGGAAGAGGTCCGCAGGCGCGTGCCGGTGTCCCGTCCGAGCGCGGCGGCAAGGAGCCAGCCCGTCGCTGCGGCGGCGAACGTATACGCGCATGCCAATAAAAGCGACAGAACGGCGCCCATATCGCTGAAAAACAGCAAAAAAAAAGACGAGCGCGCCCGTGTACAGCAGTCCGCCGACCGTGGCGAACGGACCGGACAGCCGGGGAACGAACGTCAGCGCCCAGGCGACGAGCAGCGAGAATAAAGCGAACGCCGCCGTGTGCGAGGATACCGCCGACACGAGATCGACCGGCGTCCCGAAGCCGGTAGGTGCCCCCAGCATGCCCGTGCCCGCAGCGGCGCCGCCCGCGATCCAGAGCCCCGCGATCGCGCCGCGCCACGGGCCGCGGTCGCCGGCCAGCGCGCGTCCAAGCCGCCGCTCCGCCGGCAGCGGACCGCGGGCGCGGCGCGGCGTCGCCAGGCCGGCTTCTCTGTCGTCCATGCGCCCCCGCCCCTTTTCTCGTCTCTCATTTTCGATGAATCTATTCAATGACTCTATTATAATGCCGGCAAGCGACGCCAACCTACGACCAAGTTCAGGAACGGCATCGGAAACTCCGGCCTTCGCGTGCGCCGTCAGCTTCTGCCGTCAGCCTCCGCCGCCAATGAGCCCGAGCCATCTCCAATACGGCACGCAGGCGACGGTCAGCAGCAGCACGGCGAGGCCGTAGCCCAGCGCGGTCAGTTGGCCCTGGCGATGCGTGAACGACCGGCCTTCCGCGCTATAGTAGGCGGTCAGATAGGTCGGAGATTGGTAGGCGAAAAAGAACGGGTCGGTCGACAGCAGGATGACGAATACGAGTACCCAGGGGTGGATGCCCGCCTGCGCCGCCAAGCCCGCGGTCGACACGACGAGCAAAATGACGGCCGCATCGTCCCGAACGACCAGCGTCACGAGAAACGACAGCAGCACGACCGAGACGAGAAACAGCGTGGGCGACCCCGAAAAAGCGGCCATCCGGGCGCCGAGCGTGTCCGACAGCGCATGCACGACGCCGACCTTTTCGGCCACCTCGGCGAAGCTGAAGGCGACCCCGATGAACAGCAGGAACGGCCAATCGATGCCTGCCTTCAGCGTCTGACCGTCGAGCACGCCGAACATGACGAGCGCCGCGAATCCGAGCAGCATGACCCAGGCATAGTCCAGACCGTGCAACGGCTGCAAAATCAGCAGCGCGATCGAACCGAGCGCCGCGGCGGCCGTCACCCGCTCGCTCCGGGTCCATCGCCCGATGAGCTTCAGCTGATCGTCGAGCACTTCCGTGCGGATGGGACGCCCGGGCTCCCGGCGGCGGAAAGTCCAGGCCATGTAGACTGCCATCGCGCCGCCGAAGACGAGGAAGGCCGGCAGCGCGTAGATCAGCCATTGGAACCAGCTTACGCCCGCCGTCCCGCCGGCCATGCCGAGCGCCATGACGTTGGTGTAGGAGCCGGTCAGCACGAACGGAGCCGTAAAGCCGTAGAACACCATCGCCGTAAGCGACAGGCCCGCCATGCCGCGCGAGCGGTCGGCGAAGCCCATCGCTTCGGACAGGGTGCGCGCGATCGGCACGCCGAGCCCGACCTTGGCCGACGAAGAAGGAATCAGCGGATTGAGCAGCGCGCCGCTCGCGACGATCCCCCAGAACTGCCCGCGGTAGCTCGCCGGAAAGAGCTTCAGCGCAAGCAGGGAAAAGCGGTACAGCAAGCCGGATTTCGTAATGGCCGCGCCCAGCGCCAGAATGAACAGCATGTAGAGCCAACTGGGCGAGGCGAAGCCGGACAGCGCGATCGAAGGCTGTACGACGCCCCCGGCCACCCACAGCATCGCCATGAACAGCGCCACGAGGTAGTCCGGCACGGCGCGCACGATCCACATGACGACCGCCGCAAGGCCGATGCCGATGAAGTCCATGCCCTGCCGGGTCAGCCCGGGGAACGGATCGGCGAAGTGAAAATACAACAAGCCGGACAGCGCCAGCGCGAGGCTGACAAGCAACGGGAGACGGCCCCGCCCGAGCAGCGCGCCCGCTTGTTCGACGAGCCGCCTGTTCTGCTCGTCCCGAAGCTTGTCTCTGGCCGTCCGCAGGCTCTGCTCCGCGCTCTCCGGCTCGGTGCCGGCGACGGCCTCGGCGAGCCGCATGTATTCGAGCGCCTTATGCGGGCGCTCCGCCCGCCTGCACCACTCGGCGCCCCAGGCGTACAGGTCGGCCGTCTGAGCCGGATCGAAGCGGGCGGACGCCGTCTCAAGCGCGGCCTCGAACCGGACGTAGCCCTCTTCGCGTCCGCGCGCGAGGCAATCGTCCAGGTAGGCGGCGAACAGCCCCGGACGTTCGAACAGCCGCTCGTCGGGGCAGCGTGCCAGCAGATCCGCAAGCGGCAGGTCCGGCGGCAGGTCCGGCGGCAGGTCGGAAGGCAGCACCAGAGCCGCCTCGGGACGACGGCGAACTGCAGCGCCAGCTCTGCCGCGCGCAGGCGGCGGTCCGGGCGCGGCCTCCAGCGCCGCGGCTGCCTCTTCGCGCGGCTGCGCTGCAGCTCCGGACGCGCCCCATGCAGGCCCGCCTTCGAGCAGCGCGAGCAGCTCCGCCCAGGCGCCGCCATCCGACAGCACCGCGGCCGCCGCGGCCAGATCGCCCTCCGCCGCGTAATAGCGCGCGGCTTCATGCGTCAATCGCGCGCGCGCGCCATGTCCGTGCCGCTCGACGTACAACTCCGTCAGGACGGCTCGAACGGCCGGCATGACGGCGACGCGCGCCGGGCGCGCCGGATCCTGGCGGATCATCGCGCGAAGCTCCGCATCCGCCGCCAGCGCGGCATCGAAGGATGCAAGCCCCGCGGCGCGTTCCAGCAGCGGCTTGTCCGCGAACGGCAGCGCCGCCGCCGCGAACATCGCTTCCGCGACCCCGGCGGGCCAGCGCGCGGCCTGATGCCGGATGCGCGCGGTCTCCGCTTCGCGCGTCTCCGTCAGCCGCGCGTTCGTCTGCGTCAGCCTGCCTGACAGCAGACGGATAAAATACGCCGACAGCATGGCATGCTCCTCGATGAGCTGCCGGAACGTCTCTTCGCCGATCTCGAAGAGCTCCGTCTCGGCGGCCGCGACGGCGGTCGCGCTGCGCGGCTCTCCGGTCAGCAGCGCCATCTCGCCGAGCATGTCGCCCTCGCGCAGCACCGTCAGCGCCCGCCGCGCGCCCTCGTCCGTCTCTACGTACAGCGCGATCCGGCCGCGCAGCACGATGTACATCCCGTCCCCCGGGTCGCCCGCGCGGAACAACATCTCGTCCGCGCGCAGCGTACGCCGCTCCAGGCGACCGAGCACCTTGGCCAGGTCCACGTTGGACAGCCCTTTAAACAGCGCGATATCCGCTATGTTCACATGCATACCTCGACTTCGGAGTAAATGAATTTCTTTTAAAACCTGACCGTTGCCTATCCAGCGACATAACGGTCCGGAGCGCCGCTATTCGCCTCGCAGCACTAGTCCCCAAGCGAGCAACATAGCGCATTTTTGCGCTATGCGGGATATGTCGCTCCCGCGTTCGCGCCGACACACTAAGTTGCATCCGCAACATAGCGCATTTTTGCGCTATGCGGGCCATGACGCTCCCGCGTTCGCGCCGACACGATAAGTTGCATCCGCAACATAGCGCATTTTTGCGCTATGCGGGACATGTCGCTCCCGCGTTCGCGCCGACGCTAACTCTTATCCACGACATAGCGCAATTTTGAGGCATAACGGTCCGGAGCGCCGCTGTTCGCCTCGGAACTTCGTTCCCTCTTGTCTGCGCCCTATCGCTGCTGCCTCCAGATAAAACAAATCCTACACGCGGACGGCCGGGCTCACCATTGCCGAAAGTTAACGCCTTAATGCCCCGGGCGCGGGCGGCCGCGCATGCGGGCCAGCACCTGCTCGATGTCCTCCGGGTGGAGGAGCTCGATCGGGGACATGCCTTTCTCGAAATGGAGCCCGTCGGCCTCGATCAGCAGCACGTATTTGCCGTTCATGCGGGCGATGTGGATCGAATCGCCGTAGTCGCTCATCTTGGCCCGGACGGCGATATCGTCGGCTTTGAACTTCAGTTCCAGATCCGGCTGGTATTCGACGATATGGGCGGTCGCCCCCATGACGTCCTCGTGCGTCCACTTCTCCTGCAGCTGCCGCTTGTCGCCGGCCGCCCAGAGCTCGAACTCGCGCGCCTCCTGCGCCCAGCTCCCGCTGCCGCGCGCAGCCCGCGACAAGCCTCCGCCTCCGCTACCGTAGCCGCCTCCCTGACCGCCGCCATACGCTCCGCCGTATGCGCCGCCGTCGTCGCCATACCCCGCCGCGTCATAGCCCGGCGCGCCGTAGCCCGATTCCGCCGACGGATCGCGCTCGCGAACGGCCTCGTATGCGCCTTGTCCGCCGGCGGCATCCGCGCCGGCCCCGTCGCCCGCGGGCCATCCGGCATCCGGACCGGCCGCCAAGCCCGGCATCGCGCCCGCGCCCCCCGTCCGCCGCATAGCCGCTCTCGTCCTCCTCGCCGTCTCCCGACCATTTGCGCTCCATATATTCCTGCACCAGGCCCAGAACCTGATCGTTCACGATCTCCGGCTTCGACTTCTCGTACGAGACGTACTTCAGGAAGTCCTCGAAGTAGCGCGCGTGCGACGCCTGATGAATCTTGAGCTCGTAAGGCTCGAGCATCCCCTCCTCAGGCATATGGGGATACTGGATCGACTTGATGTTGCGCGCGCTGATCGCCATGTCGACCTTCGAGATCAGGCTGCGCTCGTCGGAGATGCGGGCGATCTTCGATTCGAAGTCGCACTTCAGCACGAACACGAACGGCTCGTCGAACAGCTCGTTGATCTTGGCCGCCGCCACGATAAACGCGCCGCCCCGTACCGCGCTCGTGTCCATATAGCTCCGCAGCACGTCGTCGCAGGCATAGTGGAACTGCTCCTTGGTCGCGGCCACGCGCAGCCGCTGGAACAGATTGTAGTTCGGGTTGCTCTCGGGCTCCTGCCCCGGCTCCATGACGAAGCGGCCGATCTTCGTCGGCGCCGCTGCGGTATCAGGGTTCACGTCGGCCTTGCGCTTCGCGATCCGCGTGAACTCCTCGTCGAGAAACGACTTGATCTCGCTATCCTCGTAGTCGTAGTGATCCAGCGTTTTGTAGTGCTTGTACCGCTTGTTCGTGTCGGTCTCCTTGGCGCTCTCCGACTGGATGACGAAGAAGGACAAATATTGTATGGAAAATCTCATTGGATACGGTCTCCCTGCTTTGATCGAATCGATCGCTGATCGGCGGCGCTCGCCGCCCTATGCCAAGTGTACCGATCGCGGCTTGGGCTTGTCCAGCCCCGGGGCGCTTTCGATGGCGCCGCTGACACCCCGTTGTCACCGGAAGTGCCTTAAGATAACGTTAAATCAAGCAAGGAGGTCCGTCCATGTCCGCTAAAATCGACTACAAAAAGCACGACAAAGCGCTCTATTTGCCTAAAGGGGAGCCTGTCATCCTCGACGTGCCCGCCATGCCCTTCGTCGCCATCGAGGGCGAGGGGGACCCGAACCGTCCCGCGTTCGCGCAGGAGACGGAAGCGCTGTACGCGCTGAGCTACGCCGTCAAAATGTCGTATAAAGGAAGCGATGCGCCGGAGGGCTACTACGACTACACGGTCTATCCGCTGGAGGGGATATGGAGCCTGGTGGATCTGACGCGGCCCGCTTCGGACAAAAGCAATCTGAAGTATACGCTCATGATCCGGCAGCCCGACTTTTTGACCGAGGAAGGGTTCCGATACTTTGTCGGCAAAACGGCGGCCAAGAAGCCGAACCCGCTGCTCGACAGGCTGAAATTCGTGACGATGGAGGACGGCCCGAGCTGTCAAATGATGCACGTCGGCAGCTACGACGACGAGACGGCCAGCTTCGAGCGCATGGAAGCCTTCTGCGAAGAGGCCGGCTGCCGGCGCGCGTCCAAGCTGCATCGCGAAATTTACATCTCCGATCCGCGCAGGACGGCGCCGGAGAAGCTGCGGACCGTATTGCGGTTTGCGGTGGCGAAGTAGGTCGTCAGTAAAAAACAGAAACCGCCGCATGCCTCTCGCGCTATCCTGCAAATGTACATCATGCAAGGCTTGCAAAGCAGGCTTTTGCCAGCCCGTGCCGCCTCCCGCCGTCGACCTGCGCGGGCTTCCGCTTCGATTAAGCGCCGGACAGGCTAGCCTGCTTCGCTCAGTTCAGCGCGGCCAGCCGCTCCAGCACGTCGCCCTTAAACAGCTCGTCCACCGCGAAGGAGACGCACGGGAACCGCTCCGAGACGACCCGGTCCTGTTCCTCGAACAGCTCTCCTACCCGGTAGCGTCCGTCGACGAGAATGAACTGCTCCAGCGTTCGCGCGGTCGGGTCGACGATCCAGTACTCGGATACGCCGTGCTTTTCGTAGACCGCATGCTTGCGCACCCGATCGCGCTTGCGCGAGCCGGGCGACAAAATCTCGACGGCCAGATCCGGGGCGCCCTCCACGCCTCGCTTGCTGACGATTTCCCAGCGGTCCTTGCTGACGAGCACAAGATCTGGCTGCATGACGTTGGTCCTGCTCAAAATGACGTCCAGCGGCGAATACAGCACGATGTAGTCCGAGGTACAGCTTTGCAGGAGCAGATGCAACTTGCCACTGATCGCTTGATGAAAAATATTAGGTCCGGACATCAGCTCCAGCTTGCCGTCAAAAATCTCGTAGCGATTGCCGTCGTCCGGCATGTCCGCGTAGATCTCGTAGGTCACGATCTGCTCGCGAACCTCGTCCGTCTTGCTCTCCCTGGTCTCCTTGTTCTCCCTGGTCTCCCTGGTCTCCTTGCCCTCCTGACCCGCCTTGCTCTCCTTGCCCGCCTTGCCCTTCTTGTACTCGTCGTTCATGGCCCGCTCCCTCTACGGTAAAAAAAGCGCCCCGTCAAAGCGACACGGACCCGTGCGCGGCTCTGACGGGGCGCTTCCCCGTGCGTTTATTTACCAATATTATGCTGCTGCGGTCGAACCGTGTCAATCCTAATTTTCGCTGCGCCTCGCCCGACCGGCTGGGCATCATCCGCTTCGGTTGGGGCATAATGGTACGGTCGGCAACCGACGATCAAGGAGGTCGCAGCTACGATGAGTCGACACTATTCCAAGTCTGCAACAGGTAAGGTTCGCCCAGGCTTCCTGGTCGCCTGCATTGCCTTGCTGGCAGCCGCCGTCTGGATCGGCCTTGCGGTTCGCGCCGGCCGCGCGGACGCCGCGGACACGACCTATCACAAATGGAGCCTCATCGCGATCGAGGAGACGAAGCACAAGTATCCGAAGGCGGCGCTGGTCGATTATTCGCACATCGGCAGAACGCAGCTCGAAGGCGGTCTTAGCGAGGAGAAGTTCAAGCTTTGGCTCCGCCAGGCCGACCGGGAGTTCGGCGTGTACGTGACCGTTCGGTTCAGCGACGCGGAGGATCGTCTGGTCTCGGTGGACATGAGAGAGACGCCTCGCTAGGGCAGAAGCCATGGATTCCCTTTTTTGACCAAAATCGCAATTTGTCGTTTGACGGCGCGCGCACGCGTTTAATTACACAATAAGCCATGAGGTCATTGGACGCGTCGTTCCCGGGCACCGCGCCCGGGCGCTGCTGCCGACTGCGCTTCGATCACGGCGGTACGATCCGCGGGTAGACGAACCCTAGACACAGCAAGCCCGCATAGCCGCCCTGCCCCGAGCAGGCTCCGGCCCATCAACTTTCTCGTTCGTCTCCCGTCGCAGTGCGCGACAAAAGACGGCGCACCCGGCCGCCTGGCGGTTCGGGAGCGCCGTCTTTTCAATTCGACAAAATCTCGTTCAGACGCCGCTCCGCCGCAGCCAGTCCGCTTGCCGGCTCCGCGCGGTTCTGAATGATGCTCTGCAGCTCCTCCGACAAGGCCGTCAACAACGCCGCATACTTGTCCGTCCGGGGCGCCGGCTTCACGGTCCGCTGCGATTGGACGAACAGCTTGCGATAAGGCAACGCCTGATAAGCCGCGCTTGTCATAACGGCCGTATTGGCCGGGATATGTCCCGCCTCTCCCCACACGACGCTGCCGATCTCGGAAAAGTACTTAATAAAAGCCATGGCCGCGTCGCGCTTCGCGTCGGTCGCGTAAGCCGGGATCGCCAGCGTGTGCGAGCTGCCCCAATGCGCCTCGCTCCCGAAAATCGGCGGCAGCGGCATAATGCCCACGTTTAAAGAAGGATTGGCCAGGTAATGCCCCGCTTCCCAGACGCCGCCGAACCACAGCCCCGCCCGTCCTTGGTCGAAGGAATCCCAAGGCGTCTTGTCGTTCAGATCGCTCAAGCCTTCGGCGAACAGCCGCTGGTAGAAGGCGAGCACCCGCACGGCATCATCGCCCGCGATCGCCGCCCGGGTGCCGTCCGGGCTGAGTAAATCGCCCCCCGCCTCGTAGTACAGGTCCAAAAACGGCTCCTGAAAATACGGCGTGTTCACGGCCATGGGCTGCACGCCGGGCACCCGTTCGCGGATCTGCTTCAACGATCGCACGAAGCCTTCGGGCGTGGCTTCCCCGAGACGGGGCGTTTCGTCCGCTCCGAGCAATCCGGCTTGCGCCAGAATGTCTTTGTTGTAGTACAGCATATGAAAATGCGTGTCCAGCGGAATCGCATAATGCTTGCCGCCAAACGCGACGCTGTGCAGGCTGGCCGCATCGATCTCGTCAAAACGAAAGCCGGCCTGCTCCGCCGGCCCGTCAAGCTCCGACAGGCGGCCCGCCTTGACGAGCGGCGACAGCCGGTCGGCGTGGACGACCGCGACATCGGGTCCGCTGCCGAAGGAGAGCGCGGTGCCGAGCCTGGCGTAGTATTCGTTGGACTCGAGGCGAAGCTGCTTCACGAACACGGCATCCTGCGAAGCGTTGAAGTCCCCGATAATGCGCTCGACGAATTCGCCCTCTCCTCCGCCGAACGGATTCCAGAAGGACAGCACCACGGGCGCGGGGCTGTCTTCGCTCGCTCCGGGCCATACGCCGCCGCCGGACGCGGGCGCGCCGAAGCAGCCCGTCAGCAGCAGGCACAGCGAGATTGCCGGCAAACCCGCGCGCTTTCGCATCGCGCCCTCACGCTCCTTTCATTCGTTTTCCCGTTCGGCAAACGGTTACAAATCTTCACGGCCCGATATCGTTCGATGCGTCCCGATGCAGGGCGCGATATTCCGAAGGAGACAGCCCCGTTATTTTTTTGAACACCTTCGAGAAGTACTTGGGATCCGGAATGCCGACCAGACTGCCGACGTCTCCCGTTCTCATCTCTTGCCTGAGCAGCTCTTTGGCGTTGTCGATGCGAATCCGCGTCAGGTATTCGAGGAAGCTCTCGCCGACTTCCTTCTTGAACAAATTCGCGAAGTAGTTTTTGCTCAGGTGCACGAGGCCGCTTATGAATTGGAGCGAAATCTCGCGGTCGTAATATTGCCGGATATACTGGGTCGCCTTGACGATGCTGTTGCGGTCGCTGTTGTACAGGCCGGCGATATGCCGCACCAGCGCTTCGAACGACTGCTTGAACCAAGCCCTGCTCTCCTCGACCGTCTCCAGCCTGGACAACTGGTCGTAATACTGCCTTTTCAGCTCCGTCACCTGACGGTCGTCGTTCGCCACGTCAGGCCATAGCGTCGTCAGGATCATGAGCAGCTCGAAGGTGATGATATGCGCCAGATCGGGATCGCGGCGAACGGACAACCGATCGAACAGCGTATCCAGGTACGCCGCGAGCTCGGCGGATTGGAACGCGTACACCATCGACTGAATCTGGCTGGTTCCGATGCGGATCGGCTCCGCGTGCTCCGCCGGCACGCGCTTGTCGTCGGCGCCGTGGACGATGACGCGGCCGCTTCCGAGGAACATTTTCTGCTTGGCGGCTTCCGCCGCCTGGGCGTAGGACGCCTTCAGCTCCGCCCAAGCCCCGATGCGCCCCCCGATGCCGATCGCCGCCTTCATGCCGCATTCGTCCCGGAGCAAGCCAATCAGCGCCTCCGCGCGCCGCTTGACGCGTTCGAGCCCCGCTCCCGCCGCATGCTTGCCCGCGTCGCACAAGACGCAGACGTCTCCTTGCTTGTCGACAAACGCTTCATGATCGCCGTCGTCCGGCGTCCATGTCCGGCCGATCGCATCCCTGACCGCCGCTTGCCGCTCCTCGAAGCCCTGCCCGGCCGAATGCACACTGATCAGCAGCACATAAGCCGAGCGAATCGGAGCCAGCCCGGCCCGCGCGGCGCGCTCGTCGCATTCGGCCGGGTCGCAGGCCGCGCCGTCCGCCAGCTCCGCCAGCAGCCGCTCTTTGTGAAGGCGCTCCGCCTGCGGGTCCGAAGCCTCCGCGCCGCGCGACGAGGCATACAGCTTGTCCTTCACGCTCAGCAGCGCCTGCTCGAAGTCGCGCGGCATCATATCCGATTTGATCAAATACTCGGAGACGCCGTGCTTGATCGCTTCCTTCGCGTATTGGAAGTCCTCGAGGTTGCTCAAAATGATAATTTTCATGTCCGGCGCGGTCTTGCGCACCTCGGCGATCAGCTCGATCCCGTCCATCACGGGCATCTTGATATCGGTAATGAGAATATCGGGCGGCTCGGTCCCGATCAGCGCCAGCGCCTCCCTGCCGTTGGCCGCCTCTCCCGCGAGCCGCAGGCCGATCTTGTCCCAATCGATCATGGACCGGATACCGTATCTCACGATCGGCTCATCCTCGACGATCATGACGCGATGCATGCGCTCCCTCCCTCTTAGGTCATCAAGGGCAGCCGAATCCGGATGCGCGTGCCCGCGCCGAGCTCGCTCTGTATCCGGATGCCGTATCCCTGCCCGCAGATGAGCTTGATCCGCTCGTCGACGTTGGCCAGGCCGATCCCGCCCGGCTTGTCCTTGCCGCCCCCCGGCTGCTCGAGCATTCGCTGCGCCGCCTTCGGGTCCATGCCGACGCCGTTGTCCGCGATCTCGAACCGGATGCCGCCGCCCGGCTCGCGGGCGCACGCGATCTCGATCCGGCCGCCGCTCTCGCGGCCCTCGAAGGCGTGCAGGATCGCGTTCTCGATCAGCGGCTGCAAGATGAGCTTCGGCGTGCGGAGGAGCCGGACCTCCTCGGCCATCTCGACCGACGTCTCGATGTTGAAGTTGAAGCGGAACTGCTGGATGCCGAGGTAGCAGCGGACATGCTCGATTTCCTCCTCGACGGTCACCGTCTCCTCGCCCTTGCCGAGACTGATGCGGAGAAGCCGGGACAGCAGGCTGACCATCTCCGCCGCGTGGTTCGCCTTTTGAATCAATGCCGTCCACTTGATGATATCAAGCGTATTATACAGGAAATGCGGGTTGATTTGCGCTTGCAGCGCCTTCAGCTCCGCCACCCGCTTCTGATCCTGCTCGACATAGACGGCGTTCAGCAGCTCGTCGATCCGCGCGACCATCGCATTGAAGTTGCCGCCCAGTTCGTCGAACTCGTCGTACCTGCGCTTCGTCTGGTAGCGCGTGGACAGTTCGCCGTCCATGACGCGCTTCATGAGCCGAATCATCTTGAGGATCGGCTTCGTGATCGAGCCGGCGAGCACGATCGCCGCGATGATCGAGAAGGCGATGCAGAACAGGGCGATTAGCAATATAATCTGCAGGAGCCTGTCGGAATCCTGGTACAGCGCGGACTTGGAAATGACGTTGACGACCATCCAGTCGTTTGTCGCGAGCTTTTTTGACGTTGACGATCAGCTTGTCGCCCCCCGTACTTCAGCGGAAACTTCAGCTCCCCGGCGCCCGCTCCCGCGATCTGCGCGTAGCCCCGCTCGCCGAGCACCTCGGACACGGATCGCCCGATCATCGCGCTGTCCGGATAGGAGACGAGCCGGCCGCCGCCGTCGACGATGAAGCTCTGCAGGTCCCGGTTGTTGCTCGCGGCCTTGGAGACGAGCTCCTTGATGACGTCCTCGCGAATGTCGAGCACCGCGGCGATGCCGAGCGGGCTGCCGTCCGATATTTTATAGAGCTGCTTGGCCAGCGAAAAGACGTACGTGCTCTGCGAATTCAGACTGTCCACGTAGGTGCCGTACCGCGTCGGATACCAGTGGAAATCGCCGTCGTCCAGCGTCCGAAGGAAGGGGCGCGACTCTTTTTCCGTACGCTCGCTCCAGCGGTAGATCCCTTTGATATAGTGCCGGTCGGATATGAACGAAATCGATTGCACGTCCTGGTTGATCGCCACGATCGTGGACAGCTTCGTGGTGAGCGACAGGCTGTCGAGGTCGTACTGCGCCGGATCGGCATCGCTCAGCTTGCGCAGCATCGAGACGATCTCCGCGTTGCCCAGCACCTGCATCATCATTTCCTTGTAGATGCCAAGGCGCGTGTCCAGATTGTCGGCGGTCTGATCGAGAAGATGCTCGGAATATTCGGTCGCCTTCTCGTTGATCGTCGATCTGGAGATCGAAAACGAAATAATCCCCATGACCACGAGCGGCGTCAAAGAGAACAGAAATAAAAGCAGCATCCACTTGGCGCGCATGCTGCTTTTCCATATGCGTATCGGCGGCCAAACGCGTCTCCGGAGAGGCGCTTCGGGTTCAAGGTTCATGCCTCCAGCCTCTTCTCTTGCGATTATCCCTTCACGCCGGACATGGATACCCCTTGCACGATGTGCCGCTGCAGCAGCACGAATACGAGGATGGTCGGGATCGCCGCGATCGCGCTGGCCGCCATGATCAGGTTCAGGGACATCGTATTATTCGACAGGAAGGTCGGCAGCCCTGCCGAGAGAATCATATTTTCCGCCGAGGTGATCGACAGATACGGCCATAGGAAGTTGTTCCACGATAAAATGAAATAGAAGATGCCGACGGAGATCATCGCCGAACGCGTCAACGGCAGACACACGCGCCACCACAGCCCGAAGCTGCGGCTGCCGTCGATCTGCGCGGCCTCCAGGTAATCCCGGGGCACGCCGTCCATAAACTGCTTGAGCAGCAGGATGCCGATCGGATTGGTCAGGCCCGGCAGGATGATCGCCCATATATTGTCGATGAGCTTGAGATGAAGCGCGGTCTCGTAGAGCGGGATCAGGATGGCCTCCGTCGGGATGAGCAGTCCGGACGCGATCAGGACGAAGAAAATGCCGCGCGTCTTAAAGGGAAGCTTGGAAAACGAGAAGGCCGCGAGCGAGCTGAACAACACGGCGATGATCGTCGTAAGAAAGCCGATGACGACGCTGTTCCACGTCCAGCGCAAAATTTGCGAATCGCGAATGACCTTCATGTAGTTGTCGGCGTTCAGGCCCGACCAGTCCACCCAATCGGACAGCGAATACACGGTCGCGCCGTCGGGCTTCAGCGAGACGAGCAGCATCCAGACGAGCGGAAAAACGAACAGCAGCGCCAGCAGCGCCGCCGCGATATTCAAAAGCCACCTTTTCATGCGAATCTCTCCTCATCCGTCTTTCCGGTCGGTCAATTTAAACTGGATCGCGGCGATCATCAGCATGATGACGCAGAAGACGATCGACTGCGCGGAAGCGAGTCCGAACATGTCCTTCTTGAAGCCGGTCACGTAGATGTAGCGGATCATCGTATTCGTCGAATCGCCGGGTCCGCCGCCCGTCATGATCTGCACCTGGCCGAACAGCTTGAGGCTGCCGATGACCTGGTAGAAAATCTGGATTTTCATGACGCTCGACAGGCCGGGCATCGTGATATGGCGGAACCGCTGCCAGGCGCCTGCCCCATCGATCTTGGCCGCTTCGTAATGATCGGGTGGAATCTCCTGAAGGCCGGCCAGAAACAGGACCATGACGAACCCGACGGTCCACCAGTCCGTCACGATCGTGATCGCCCACCAGACGAGCCCGCGGTCGGTCAGCCAGTTAAGCTCGCCTGCGCCCAGCAAGCCGAGCAGGGCGTTGACCGGACCGTTTTTCGCGTCGAACAGATGCAGCCAGATGAAGCTGATGACCGATACGGAGAGGACGTAGGGCAGGAAAAAGGCGGAGCGGATCGCCGTTCGGAACCAAATGCGCTCGTTGATGAGGAGGGCGAGAATCAGCCCTAGCGCGATGACGGTAGGCGTGCACAGCAGCACGAAGTAAAAGGAATGCCACAAGTAGACGTAAAAATCGGGGTTGTTGAAAATTTTATCGTAGTTCGCGATGCCGACGTACTTCTCCATTCCCCGTATGCCCCAGACGTGCAGGCTCATCCATATGCCGCGGCAGACCGGCCACAAATAAAATACGGCAAAAGGAATCAGAAAAGGAACCAAATACAATACGGCCTTCAATTCGGTACGCAGGCGCAGCGGCTCGCGTCTTCGCAAAGCCGCGGCAGCCCTGCGTCCGGTGATTTGCGTCTCCATTCGCCATTCTCCTCGTATGCAGGCTTGCTATGAAGCGGGAGAGTAGCCCGCAGACGCGTCCGCGCCATGCCGGTTCCTCTCCGCCTTTGCTCTTTAGTTGTCCAGCACTTCGTTAATCTGCTTTTCCATGTCCTTCAGTCCGTCCTCCGGCGATTCGCTGCCGAAGATGATGTTCTGGAGCGACTCCGCGATCGTCGTGACGATCGTCGTGTATTTATCCGTCTGCGGCGCGAACTTGACCGTCTTCTGCGCTTCGATGAACTGGTCGCGGTACGGCAGGCTCTTGTATTCGTCGCTCGCCGTGACATTGGCGTTGGCCGGCACATGGCCCGCTTTGCCCCAGGTCGAGCCTCCGACTTCGGAGAAATACTTCATGAACTTCGCGGACGCCTCCTGCTTCTCCGCCGACACGTAGGAAGGAACGACGAGCAGGTGCGAGCTGGCCCAATGCGTCTGGCTGCCGAAGATCGGCGGCAACGGCATCGCGCCGATGTTTTTGGAGGCGTCGCCGAGCAGCACGCCCGCTTCCCAGACGCCGCCGAACCAGAAGGCCGCCTTGCCGTTGCTGAAGCTGTCCCACGGATTTTTATCGTTCAGGTCGGCATATTTGTTTTTGTAGACGTCCATGTAGAACTTCAGCACCGACAGCGCCTTGTCGTTGTTGATCGCGGCCTTCGTCATGTCGGCGTTCAGGATGTCTCCGCCCGCCTCGTAGTACAAGTTCAGGAACGGCTCCTGGAAATAAGGCGTATTGACCGCCAGCGCCTGAATGTCCGGCACCTTGGATTGAATTTGCGCAAGCGTCTTCTCGAATCCTTCCGGCGTCATCTCGCCCAGTTTCGGCGTGCCGTCTTCGTTCAGCAGGTCCGCCTTTTTCAGCAGGTCCTTGTTGTAGTAGAACATATGGAAGTGCGTGTCGAGCGGCACGGCGTAGGGCTTGCCGTCGTACGTGACGCTCTGCAGGTTGGACGCCGTGATCTGCGACAGATCTAAGCCGACCTTGGAGGCCAGGTCGTCGACCGGTACGATCTGCTTCGCCTTCACGAACGGCGAGATGCGGTCCACGTGCGCCACCGCGACATCCGGTCCCTTGCCCGAGGAGAGCGCCGTGCCGAGCTTGGCGTAATACTCGTTGGACTCCAGGCGAAGCTGCTTGACGACGACTTCCTTTTGCGAATCGTTGAAGCCCTTGATAATCTGGTCGACGAAGTCGCCCTCGCCGCCGCCGAACATGTTCCAGAACGTGATCTCGACGGCGCTGCCTCCGTTGCCCGTGCTTGCGGCCTGGCTGGATGCCGGCGCGGATGCGCTGCCGCTCGCCGGCGCGGACGATGCTGCGTTGTTATTGTTGCTGCCGTTGCCGCAGCCGGCCAGCGCCAGCGTCAGCGCCATGCCCGTCGTCAGGAGCGTCGCGGATTTCTTTTTCATTTTCACGTATGAGCCCACCTTTATGAGAGATGCGTGCCGAGAAAGCCTCGTTGTAAGTGCTTTCTTCATGCTTAACTTTAACTGCGGCGAGGCATGCGATGAACCGACGATCAGCCGCTCCTGATGCGACAAAATACAGATGTTGCCGGCGGTTCCGGCAAGGCGGGGTGGACAATGTTAAGGTTGGTGGCGAAAATTACGGTCGGGCGTGGGGATGCGAAACCCTAGGTCGGGGGGCAGGACTGCGCAAGCTTTGGGCGAGGGGCAGGGGGGGCAACCTTCGGGCGAGGCGCAAAAGAAAGCCGTTCGGGAAAAGTCGTCGCTGATGATCCGCATATTTTCGAGCGTCGCAGGGGCGGCGTTAGTGCCTTTTGGCGCTTATCGGCACCTTTTCGGGCGTCGCAGAGGCGGCGTTAGTGCCTTTTGGCGCTTATCGGCACCTTTTCGGGCGTTACAGGGGCGGCGTTAGTGCCTTTTGGCGCTTATCGGCACCTTTTCGGGCGTTACAGGGGCGGCGTTAGTGCCTTTTGGCGCTTATCGGCACCTTTTCGGGCGTCGTAGGGGCGGCGTTAGTGCCTTTTAGCGCTTATCGGCACCTTTTCGGGCGTCGCAGGGGCGGCGTTAGTGCCTTTTGGCGCTTATCGGCACCTTTTCGGGCGTTACAGGGGCGGCGTTAGTGCCTTTTGGCGCTTATCGGCACCTTTTCGGGCGTTGCAGATGCGGCGTTAGTGCCTTTTGGCGCTTATCTGCACCTTTTCGGGCGTCGCAGAGGCGGCGTTAGTGCCTTTTGGCGCTTATCGGCACCTTTTCGAGCGTCGCAGGGGCGGCGTTAGTGCCTTTTGGCGCTTATCGGCATGGAGTTGCACGGTTATTCCGTGTTACTCTGCTATCGATCGGCACTTACTACGGGAATTGCGCGGTTTTTCCATGTTACTCTGCTACCGATCGGCACTTACTACGGGAATTGCGCGGTTTTTCCATGTTACTTCGCTACCGATCGGCACCTACTACGGGAGTTGCACGGTTATTCCGTATTACTCTGCTACCGATCGGCACTTACTACGGGAATCGCGCGGTTTTTCCGTGTTACCCCGTTCCGAAACGATAGCGATGCCCTCTCCCAGGCACAAAAAGCCGTCCCCAGGCCTGAAACGACCGGGAACGGCTTTGCTCGAATGCCGGAAATTTACCGTTTAATCCGGCCAATCAGTACAGATTGATATTGTCGAAGCTGACGCTGTTGTTGAAACCGCCGCGCACGCCGATCGTGCCCGCGGTGAAGGTCGAGTCCGTCGCGGTGAGCTTCGGTGTCGCCATGTCGCCAACGTAGACGCGAATGGTGCCGGCGTTCACGGTCACCTTCATGTGGTACCATGTGTTGGTCGCGATCGCCGTATTAAGCGTCTGCAGCGCCGTCCAGTTGTTGTTAAAGCGGCCCAGGAAGATGACGCCGTCCGAATTGATGCCCGCCGCATAGCCCGACTGCGCGTCGGGGCCGTTGCCCGGATTGGTCACGTTAAATACGAGACTGGCCTGACCGGCGTTGTTCAGCTTGATGTCGCCTTCCAACGTATAGCTTGCCTTCGACGGATACGGCGTCAGCAGCGCTTTGTCGGCATTGGCGGAAGTCACGTTATACGTGCCGCCGCCCACGTTCCAGGTGCCGCCGTACTTGACCCAGCCGTTGTCGTTGGCCGCGAAGTCGTTCGCGTAGGAGCCCGTCAGCGCGCCGAACCGGACCTGAATGTTATGCCCGCCCACGCTGCGGTCGACGGAGTCGATCATCGCAATCTCGTTCGTCCCCGTCTGGTAGAGCGCGCCCCACAGCGTATTGCCGAAGGCAGGGACGTCGTTGTTGTACCAGGTATTGCCGAAATCGTTGCTCAGCGACAGGACGTTGGAATTGGAGGTAAGAACAAGTCTTCCGTCGGTCAGCGACAGCAGATAAGGCCCGCCTTGCTGGTTCGTCGATACCATCGTGCCGATGCCGCTGGCCCAGGTCGTCCCGTCCGCGCTTTTCTTGGTGAAGATCCGGCAGTTTTGCGTGCCGCACACCTCATAGGAGACGATGTACTGCCCGTTCGTCATCTTCGTCCACACGGGCATGCCGGGACGCGCTCCCGCGTTCGAGGGGTCCCAGGCTACGTAAATCTCGCTGCCCCAGGATGCGCCGCCGTTCGTCGAGATCTTTTCGGAAATGATCTGGCTGTAGGACGGACTCTCCGTCACGTGCTTCTCGTTCGCGTACATGACGGCGACCGAGCCGTTGTCCAGCAGCTGCATGTGCGGTTCGTACACGCCCTTGTCGGGATTGCCCAGCGCGCCGGGCGCGCCGTTATTTTGATCGATCGTGCTCAGGTAGCTCCAGCCTGTACCGCCATTGGTGCTCTTGTACACGCGAAGCTGGTACGATTCCTGCCAGCGGACCGAGCGCATCGCGAGCAGGATGTCTCCGTTCGGCAGTTGGAGCAGCTGGCCGTTGTCCAGATCGCGGCCGTCCTCCCATAGCGTGGCGGCGAGCGTCCACGTCCGGCAATTGTCCGTGCTGCGGAACACCTGCAGCCGGGTGCCGCCCCAGGATACTTTGGTATAACCGTTATTGTCGTAAATGGCGGCGACCGCAAGCCACGTGCCGTCCGCCAGCTTGACCATGCGGGGGTATTCGGCGCCGAACGTGCCCGGATGGAGACCGCGCGCGTCCGTGCCGGCGTCCGTGAAGGTGTTGATGTTCGTGACGGTCGCGGACGTGCCCCACACGACCGGACCGTTAGCCGCAAACGCGGGAATCGCGGTCGCGACGATCGCCAAGCACATGAATCCCGCCAAAGAAGCCAACCACTTTTTTAATCAATGTCGTTCCCTCCTCATAAGAATCGAATGCTCGTAACCGCTTGCTACTCCGCCTTTTCCGACGCCTCCCTCCCTTCTCTCCCTAGAATGTAAGGGCTTTCGTTAATGAATGGTAAAAGAACCGCGCTCTCCCGAAAACCTAAAATCGTGCGGCATTGGGGGGAACAAAGTTACGGTTGTAATCAGCGCGCACGAAAAAGCCTCCTGCGCAGACTTGCTGCGACAGGAGGCTCTTGCTTGAGCCGCCGACTCTTAGAAAAAAAGCAGGCAGATAAGGACGGTTCTTCTCCAGCATCTCGTCCAGCAGTTGCTTGGCCACACGGACGGACGGCACGAGCGGATGCGCCGTCATCGCCTGCAGCGCCAGGTCCCTGTCGCCTTCCACGGCCGCGCGGATCGTGAGCCGCTCGTACGTTTTCACGGCATGGATGAGCCCCTTCGCCTGCTCCGGCACCCGGGTCACCGGCAGCGCCAGCGGACCTTGGCCCGTCACGACGCAGTTCACCTCGATGCAGGCGTCCGGCGGGAGAAAATCGAGCGTATGGCCGTTCGGCACGTTCAGCGTCTGAATATCGCGTTTGTCGCCGTAAAGAGATTCCATCAGGTTGACCGCCGCCTCCGAGTAATAGGCGCCTCCGCGTTTTTCCAGCTGCTTCGGCTTTTCCTGCAGGTTAGAATCCTTGTACAGCTCGAACAGCTCGTCTTCGACCTTCTTCACGACCTCGGCGCGCGTGCCGCCGCTCTTCAGCGACGCCAGTTGATCCTCGAGCATGACGTCCGTCATGTAAAAGTATTTGAGATAGTACGACGGCAGTCCGCCCAGCGAACGCAGGAAGTCCGGATCCCACTCGCTTGCCGGCACGTTTTTCCCGCTGTACGCTTCCCGATTGTCGAGCAGCTCGGGCAGCCGGTCGACGCCGTCGACCTCGATGCGCGTCACCCAATGCAAGTGGTTGAGCCCGACGAACTCCGTGTAAATGCGGGACGGCGTCGTGTCGTATTTGGCGGTCAGCCATTTGGTAAGACCGATCGGCGCGTTGCACAAGCCGATGCTGCGCACGTTGGAGTAGCGGCGGATCGCCTCGGTCACCATGCCGGCCGGATTGGTAAAGTTGAGCAGCCAGGCGTTCGGGGCCAGCTCTTCGATGTCCCGGCAAATGTCGAGCAAGGCGGGAATCGTCCGCAGCGCCTTCATCATGCCTCCGGGACCGGTCGTCTCCTGCCCGATGACGCCGTGCAAATTCGGAATGTGCTCGTCCCACTTGCGGGCTTCGAGCAAGCCGACGCGCATCTGCGTGGAGACGAAGTCCGCGCCCTCGATCGCCTCGCGCCGGTTCAGCGTCAGATGTACGCTGATCGGCAGGCCGGATTTTTCGACCATGCGCTTCGCGAGCGCCCCCACGATCTCGAGCTTGCGCCGTCCCGCTTCGATGTCGACAAGCCACAGCTCCCGGATCGGAAGCCGGTCGTAACGGTTAATGAAGCCTTCCACGATCTCCGGCGTATACGAGGAACCGCCGCCGATGACGGCCACCTTCAGTCCTTGCGCCATGCTTATCACCCTCCTGGTCAATCAATCAGATCGCTTCGAATTCCGCCGCGTCCTTCAGCGTCTCGCGCGCCGCCTCCGGCAGCGGGCCGTCCGCCTCGAACGCCATCCACAGCGCGCCGACGACCGGCTCGACCGCGAGCTTCACGACGGAAGCGTTCGGCGCCGCTGCGGCCGCCGCCCGCCGAATCTCGGCGTGCACGAAGTGGCCCTTGCCCCGCGTCAGGATGCTGCCGGCCATGACGACGTCGAACGTCTCATTTGTCATTCCGAGCCTGCGTATAATCGCAGCCGCTTGCCTGCCGAGCTCGTCGCCCTGCTTCCGCAAGATCGCCTGCGAGGCCGCGTCTCCGCCTTCGGCCGCCTCGAACAGCAGCTTCGCGAGGCGCAGCGGCGGCCGAAGGTCGCGGTCGAGATAATCGTGGAACATCTCCTCCACCGTTGAATAGCCCGTCTCCGCCAGCACGAGCGGCGTGAGCGCCGTCTCCGCCTCGCGTCCGTCCCAGGCGCGGATGACCGTGCGGAAAACTTCGACGGCCAGCGCCATGCCGCCGCCGAAATCGCCCGTCATATACGTGAAGCCGCCGACCTGAAGGCTCTCCCCGGCGGGATTGCGTCCCGCGCCGTTGGTGCCGCTGCCGCAGATGAGCACGACGCCGTACGGCCGGGTCGTGCCGGCGCGCATCGCGATCATCGTGTCGCAGTGAATCTCGTGCCGCGCGAAGCCAAGCTCGGCGATCATCGGACGAAGGATCCGGAAGTCCGCCTCGCGGTCCGCGCCCGCCAAGCCGAAGCAGGCGAACGCGACCTGCTCCCGCGAGATGCCCGCGTCGGCAAGCGCCGTCGCCGTCGCCTCCCCCGATGCTGCGCCGCGCGACTTCCCGATCGATCTGATGATTGCCGTTGCCGCTTCTCCCTTTCCCGACGACCCGTCCCCGCTCGTCCGCGATGAGCGCATACGTCTTGGATCCGCCGCCGTCGACGCCCAAATAATACTTCATCCTCGTCTCTCCTTCCCGCTATTCGTTCCCTGCGTGATTGGCCGCCGCCGTCGAATCCCTGACGATAAGCTCCGGATCGATCTGCACCGTCACGTGGCGCCGCTGCTGTCCCTCGATCGCCGCGAGCAGCAGCTCCACGCCCTTGCGCCCGATCTTGTCCGCCGGCTGTCGGACCGTCGTCAGCGCGGGCCGAAGCGCCGAAGCGAGCACCTGATCGTCGAAGCCGACGACCGACAGGTCGCGCGGCACGCGAAGCCCCGCGTTCTTGCAGGCGTCGACGACGCCGAGCGCGATATGGTCGTCCGCCGCGAACACCGCTTCCGGCAGGCTGCCCGCCGCGATCCAGGCCTCCGCGATCCGGTACCCCGAATCGATGTCGAACTCGCCGGGCTCGACGCTCCAGGGCGTAAGTCCCGCTTCGGCGAGCGTCTGCACGAATCCGCGTTCCCGATCCCGGCTGCTTAAAAACGCGCGCGGTCCGGCGATATGCGCGATCTTGCGATGCCCGAGGCCGATCAAATGCTTCGCGGCCTCGCAGCCGCCTTTAAAATTGTTCACGACGACGGACGGCGCCGACGGCGAGGGCTGCTGATTGTCCAGCAAAATGTAAGGGATACGCTTTTGGAGCAGCTCGAGCTCGTAGCCGTCCTCCTGCATCGGCGACAGCACGATGACGCCATCCACGCGATCCTCCTCGAAAAGCAGCCTGCCCGCGCCTCCGCCCGCTCCCGTCTCCACCGACAGCGCGAGGAAATAGCCCTGCTCGGCCAGCCGGTCGCCGATCTCCTTGACGACCGCGTCGAAAAACGAGTCCTGCAGCGTCGCCAAGGTGAGGCCGATGACGCCCGTTCGTCCCCTGGCCAGGCTGCGCGCCGCGGCGCTCGGGTGATAGCCGAGCTCCTTCATCGCCTGGAGTACCTTTTCCCTGTTCTTCTCCCTGACCGACGGCGCGTTGTTAATGACGCGGGATACGGTGACCACGGACAGTCCCGACTTTTTTTGCGACGTCGAAAATGCTGATTTTCACGGTGCCGCGCCCCTTTTCTTCAACAGCAGAGATCACAGCGCCGGCTGTACGCCGCGAACGCCGCCAAAGTTTAAACGCTTTAACTTTCATGCGATCATTTTAACCTAATTTCTTATTGAGATTCAACCCTATAAATTTAAGCGCTTATACTTTTCCGCGAACATTCCCTTTACATGATTTTAGCTGACGCCGCATGGCAGGATTATGAGCAGGCGCACAGAATTTATACAAACCGGCTTACGCGCAGTCACCCGAACCAGTCATCCGTGTCCAGTCCCCATACTATTAGGAGGCTTTCCGCCTTGTCCATAAAGCTTAAACTTACCGTCTTCCTGTCTCTTCTCGTCGCGGCGATCCTCGCGCTGAATCTGTCGATCACCTACTTCTGGTCCAAGGCGGGCATGCAGAAGTCGGCGATCGACCGCATGGACATTATCTCGAAGCAGATCGGCGAATCCATCAAATCGTACGAAGACGAGCTTGAGCGGCTGGAGAAAGCCCAGGAGGAAAAACTGCTCGCCGCCTCGATCGCGATTCGCAGCTCGCTGGATCCCGATATCGACAACGTGACCAACGAACAGCTCGTCAAGCTGACCGAAGAGCTTCAGCTGGAGGGAATCTCGCTCTGGGTGCGAACGCCGAACGACATCGTGGTCAAGAAGTCCTCGAAGCCCGGAGAGATCAACCTCGGCTCCAATACGATGGATTACTGGTACAGAGCGTTTCAGCAGCTGTTCGCGCGCGAGCCCGTCAATGTCGGCTTCGGCCGCGCGATGCCGAACTTCTGGTCGGGACCGTTCAACTTCGCGACCTCGGATCCCGACCTGATCTTGAAGTGGGGCGACTACTACGACGGCACGACGAACTATATGATCAACCCGTTCATGCGGGGAGACGTACTGGTCGACTTCAAGGACGCCGTCGGTACCGAGAAGCTGATCAAGCGGTTGCTGCAGGACAACGACGATCTCGTCGAGATTACCGGCATCGACCCGGCCTTTTTCGGAAAAGCGCCGATTATCAAAATTAAAAAGGGCAAGCCCGTCTACAATCTGGACGTGCGCGATATTGTGTTCGGCACCTACGCCTATAAGGACGACGCCGACGTCGAGCACGTGAATACCGCCATCACCACGGGGGAAACCGTAACGGCGAACAGCCGCGCCGGCGGCAAACGGCTGCTCAAAAGCTATATCCCGATTCACGGAGACAGAGATTATATCGTAACCGTGAGCTTCGACCGCGCCGCGATCAGCGGCGACCTCCACCGGCAGCTGCTGCTCAGCGGCTTCATCGGTCTCGCGCTGCTGGCCGCCACCGTCCTGACCAGCTATTGGCTGGCCGGCCTGATGATCCGCCCCGTGCAGCAGATTCTGCACAAAGTCAACGCGGTCGCCGAAGGCAGCTTCGACGAGCCGCTGTCCGTCGCCAGCAACGACGAGCTCGGCCGGCTGTCGGAACGCGTCAACACGATGGCGAGCAATCTCAGCACCTATACGAACCGCTTGAGAGACACGGCTGCGGAGCTGCGGAGCACCAAGCAATACCTCGAGTCGTTCGTGCACAACAGCTCGGACGCCATCCATGTCGCCGACCCGCTCGGGAACCTGATGCAGGTGAACGCCGCGTTCGAGAAAATGTACGGCTGGAGCGCCGCAGAGGCATTGGGCCGCAGACTGCCCGAAGTGCCGGAGGAGCTGCGGGAGGACGACGCCCGCATTTTGCGGAAGGTCGTCGAGGGCGGCTCGGTCGCCGACTGCGAGACGGTCCGCTACCGCAAGGACGGCTCCCAGATCGACGTCAGCATCACGGTGTCGCCCGTGCGCGACGAGCATGGCGAAGTCGTCGGCATCGCTTCCATCTCGCGGAATATCACCGAGCGCAAGGCGACCGAGGAGATGCTGAGACGCACGGAGAAGCTGTCGATGGTCGGCCAGCTCGCCGCAGGCGTCGCGCACGAGATTCGCAATCCGCTCACGACGCTGCGCGGGTTCGTTCAGCTCCAGCAGCAGACCGGCCGCATCACCCCGGTACACCTGGAGACGATGCTGTCCGAGCTCGACCGGATCAACTTCATCGTCGGCGAATTCCTCGTCCTGTCCAAGCCGCAGGCGATCCGCTTCCAGCTCATCGACATCCGCGACATCATGAAGGAGACGGTCGCGCTGCTCGAAGCGCAGGCGATCATGAACAACGTGCAATTCGAGCTGCGCGAGGCAGGCGAGCTGCCCTCGTTGAACGGCGAGCCCAACCAGCTGAAGCAGGTGTTCCTGAACGTGCTCAAAAACGGGATGGAGTCGATGCCGGACGGCGGCACGCTGCGCATCGGCATCTGGGCGGAGCGGCACGGCGAGGCCGAAGGCGAAGAGGCGTTCGACGGCCGCGATGGGGATGGCAGGAGCGCCGCGATCGGCGGGAGCGCTGGGATCGGCGGGAGCGATGAGATCGGCGGGAGCGTTCGGATGGGCAAAGGCGATGGCGTTGGCGGGAACAATGCGGTTGGCAAAGGCGCCGGAGTTGGCGGGAACGTTGCCGCGGCGGAGGCTGCGGCGGCCCGCGAGCTCGGGACCGCGGCGTCGGAGACAGGGACGTTTGCCGGGATGGCAGGCCAGTCCGACCCGACGGCGGAAGACAGCATCCTGATCGTCATCGAGGACGAGGGCTTCGGCATTTCCGAAGAGGAGCTTAAGCATCTCGGCGAACCATTTTACTCTAACAAAGCGTCGGGGCATGGCCTCGGGCTCATGGTCAGCCAGCAGATTTTGGCGGGACACCGGGGCACGATCCGCTACAAAAGCGCGCTGGGCCAAGGAACGCGCGTCGAGATCCGTCTCCCCTATTGAAGGCATTCCTTCCTGACAGACTGCTGTCAGAAAGCATGCGTTATTCTTCGGTTAAGCGACGAGGCGCGAACGCCTCGGCAAGGAGGGCGAACCCCATGAACGAACGTGCGCCAGAACCGAGATCCCAATCGCACAGCCCCGCTGCCGCTCCCACGCTGGACCGCCGCGCGTTGAACCGGGCGCTGCTGGCCAGGCAGCTGCTGCTTCGGCGGGAACGCATGACCGCGCTCGAAGCGCTTGAGCGGCTGTGCGGTCTGCAAACGCAATCCCCGACGGCACCGTATTTCGCGCTCTGGGCCCGGCTTGAGGCATTCGATCCGGCCGAGCTCGAGGGCTTGCTTCTGGAACGCGAGGCGGTGCGGCTGGCTTTGATGCGGGCCACGCTCCACCTCGTCTCGGCCCGCGACGCTCTCGCGCTGCGCCCGCTGCTCCGACCCGTGCAGGATCGCGGCCTGGCCGGCGCCTTCGGCAAACGGCTCGCAGGCGTAGATTTAGACGCGGTCGCCGCATTGGGACGCGAATGGACCGCGGAGCGCCCGCAGAGCTTTGCCGAGCTTGGCACGCGGCTGGCCGACCGCTGGCCGTACAGCGAACCCGAGGCGCTCGCGGCCGCTGTACGGGCGCGCGTGCCGCTCGTGCAGACGCCGCCGCGCGGCCTGTGGGACCGCAGCGGGCAGGCGCTGCATACGCCGCTCGAGGCGTGGACAGGCGGGCGACAGGAGGCGGCCTGCACGGACGAGACGCTCGTCGTGCGCTATCTAACCGCTTTCGGGCCGGCATCCGTTAAGGATATGCAAGTTTGGTCGGGCCTCACGAAGCTGAAGGATGCCGTCAGGCGGCTCGGCGGGCGGCTTGTCCGATTCCGCGACGAGGAGGGAATCGAGCTGTTCGACTTGCCGGAGGCGCCCCGCCCGGACGGTCTCGCGCCAAGTCCGCCGCGCTTCCTCGGCGAGTTCGACCAGATGCTGCTCGCATACGCGGACCGTTCCCGCATCCTGAGCGAGACGCACAAGCGGCGCGTCTTTACCGCCAACGGGCTCGTGCGCCCCGTCTTCCTGCTGGACGGCTTGGTCGCCGGCAAGTGGGACATTCGGGAGCGGGGCGGCGAGGCGCTGCTGCTCGTCGAACCGTTCGCCCCGCTGTCGGCGGGCGACCGCGAAGCGCTTGGTGTGGAAGGCGCCCGCCTGCTCGCGTTTGCGGCGAGAGGTAAGAGCCACGAGATCAGGTTTGTTGACGGAGTGGCGGACTGAACGGGAGAGGCCGGAGAGCGGTGGCAAGCGTTGCGAATGGCGGTGGTTGCGAATGGCCGGAGTGACTGGAGCGACTGGAGTGGCGGGGTTGCACAGTTCTTCCGCACAACTCAGCTCCTGAACGCGCGCCTTCCGCATCGATCGCAAACAGGCCTCGCCTTATCCGGCGAAGCCTGTCTCCTGTCTCCTGTTTCCTGTCTACCTAAGCTTCAGCCGGCCCGCGACATTCCCGCACGCGCACGCTTGACCAGTTGATTGACGACCTCGGAAAATACGAGCCCGACCGCGATCGCCCCGGACAGCATGAATGCCTTGGCCCCCAGCTCGACCGCGGACATATAGTCGTTCTGCACGACCCGCAGCATCGCGTCGTAGGCCATGCCGCCCGGCACGAGCGGGATGATGCCGGATACGCTGAATACGGTGACCGGCACCTTGAAGCGGATCGCCTGATAATGGGCGATCAGGCCGATGAGCACGGCGGACGCCCAGGTCGCCGCGATCGGCCCGGCGCTGCCCTGGTCCAGGCCGTAGTAGACCAGCCAGCCGACCATGCCCGTCAGGCCGCATTGAATCAGGCTCCGCTTCGGGATCTGAAAGATGACGCCGAAGCAAGCCGTCCCGACGAAGCTAGCCACGCATTGAGAGATGTAATCTGCGATCATGAGTCGCCCGCCCCCTTATCCGTTCAGCGCCAGGGCGATGCCGATGCCCGCGCCGATGGCGAAGGCCGTCAGAAACGCCTCCGCCCCCCTTCGAAATGCCCGACACGAGATGCCCCGCCATTAAATCGCGAACCGCGTTCGTGATGAGCAGCCCGGGCACGAGCGGCATGACGGACGCGATCATGATCGTGCTGTGCTGCTGACCGATACCGAGCCGCACGACCAGATAGGACAGCAGGCCGACGGCAAGAGCGGCGATGAGCTCACCGAATAGGCGGATCGAGCTGAGCTTCGCCACCCGTCCGAGCAGCCAGAAGCCCGTTCCGCCGCATAGCATGGCCGCCGGCATGTCCGCCCAGGTCCCCTGGTACAGGATGAGAAGCAGCCGCTTGCGAGCGCCGCCAGCACGAGCTGCACGCGCAGCGGGTAAACGGGCATACCGCGCTGGACTTCCTTGAGCAGGCTGCAGGCTTCCGCAGGCCTCAAATGTCCGCCCGCGATGCGCCGGGAGATATCGTTCACTTCGGTCACCTTGTTCAGGTTGGTCGACCGCTGCGAGATGCGGACGAGCCGCGTCGCCGACTCCGAGCCTTCGATGGCGAACATGATTCCCGTCGGCATGACGAAGCTTTGCGGACCCTCCGCGCCGTAGGCGGTCGCGATCCGTATCATCGTGTCTTCCACGCGATACGTTTCCCCGCCGTTCTCCAGCATGATCTTGCCCGCCAGCAGGCACACCTCGACGATCTCCGCGCTTCGCGCGTTCATTGGTTCCATCGAATCGAATCCCTCGATCTCCGCCACCTCCCGCGCCGGCTCGGCCCAACGAGCCCTCCGCTTGGAGATTGGGTACTTGTAAAGTAGTATGGGGTTAGAATAAGATGCAAACGGGGTGAGCGTCAAATGGCAGTCCTTCGTATGGCGGACGGTCCCGTCGTGACCGTCGGTCATGTCAAGCCTTCCCGTCCGGATTTCCAGGTCGTGGGCGCGTTTAATGCAGGCGTCGCCACACTTGAGGACGAGGTCATCTTGCTGCTTCGCGTGGCCGAGATGCCGCTGCAGCCCGAGTCGGGCGCCGTGCTCGTGCCTATGCTGGGCGAGAATGACGGCGAGCTGCGGCTCGTCCGATTGTCGGCGGACGATTCGAATTACGATTTTTCCGATTCGCGCGTGATCAAGGGCTACGACGGCTCCTACGCCTACCTGACTTCGATGTCGCATCTGCGCGTCGCCCGCAGCCGGGACGGCGTGCGGTTCGTCGTCGACGAGCAGCCCGCGGTGTTCCCGACCGGCGAAGACGAAGCCTGGGGCATCGAGGACCCGCGGATCACGCAGATGGGCGATCAATATTATATTACTTACAGCGCGGTCAGCTCCCGGGGCGTCGGCGTCGGGCTGGCGGTCACTCGGGATTTCGCCGCCTACGAACGGCTCGGCATGATCCTGCCGCCGGAAAATAAAGACGCCATGTTTTTTCCGGAGCGCATTAACGGCAAATACTATATGCTGCACCGTCCCGTGCCGAAGTCGATTGGCGCGCCGGAGATGTGGGTCGCGGAATCGCCCGACCTGCGCCATTGGGGCGGCCATCGGTATTTGATGGGCCTTCGTCCCGGCCACTGGGACGGAGGCCGCATCGGCGGCGGCGCCGTGCCGATCAAGACCGATGGCGGCTGGCTCGCGCTGTACCACGGCGCCGATGCCGACAGCCGCTACTGCATGGGCGCTGCCCTGCTTGACCTTGCGGATCCGGCCCGCGTGCTGGCCCGCTCCCGCGTGCCGATTCTGGCGCCCGAAGCCGACTACGAGGTGAACGGCTTTTTCGGGAAGGTCGTCTTCTCCTGCGGCGCGATATTGGCCGGCGACACGATCCGCATGTACTACGGGGCGGCCGACGAAGTCATGGCGCGCGCGGACATTCCGCTCGCGGATATTTGGGACAGCTTCTGAACGAACGGCCGCTGCGGCGCCGCAAGCGCCCTGACCTGCGATACCTGACCTGCGATACCCGACCTGCGATACCTGACCTGCGATACCCGACCTGCGGCATGACCGGTGCCTTGATCTGCGCTGCGCAAACCGGCCTTCGCGGCCTGACTTGCGCGGCCAGACTTGCGCGACCCGGCCTGCGCGATAAGATAAACGGAAAGGAAGTTTCCCCCTTGCCAGCTAATTCGTCCGATAAAATACTCGTCCTCTTCACCGGCGGCACGATCGGCAGCCGGCGCGGCGCGAACGGCATCGACGTCGACGCGTCGGGCTCCTACTTCCTTATGGAGCAGTATGCCCAACTCGCCGGAACGCGCGAGATCGATTTTGACACTGCGCAGCCCTGCAACCTGCTCAGCGAAAACCTCGTGCCGGCCGACTGGGTTGCGCTCGCCGCTGCGGTTCACGCCGCGTACGGAGGCGGATATGCGGGCGTCATCGTCACGCACGGCTCCGATACGCTTTCATTTTCGTCGGCCATGCTGGCCTATCTGTGCTGCGACGCGCCGTTCCCGGTCGTGCTGACGGCCGCCAACTATCCGCTCGACGACGCCAGAAGCAACGGACTCGCCAACTTCGGCGCATCGGTCGACTTCATCGCGGACGCCGGACTGCCCGGCGTATTCGCGCTGTTCGGCGACGACCGCGGCGATTCGGTCGTCTACCTGGGCACGCGCATCACGCAGGCGCTGCCGTTCACCGATCAATTCGACGCGCCGTACGGGGCGCCGTTCGGCCGAATGCGGGAGGGCCGCTTCGATGCGAACCCGCATCCGATCAATCCGGCGCCGTCGACGCTCGCGCGCCCTGTACCGCCTACCCCGCCAACGCCGCAGGCGCGAGACGAAGCCTGGCCGGCCGTGCTCTACATCAAGCCGTATCCCGGCCTGGATTACGGCGCGTACGACTTCGACGCCCGACGTCCGCGCGCCGTGCTGCACGATACCTACCATTCGGGCACGGCCAACGCGCGGGACGGCGCGGAGCGCCGATCCCTCGTCTCGTTCATCTCCTATTGCCGCGAGCGCGGGGTGGACGTCTACCTCGTGCCGATGCGCAGCCCCGAAGGGGATATGTACGCCTCATCGTCGCATCTGACCGCAGCGGGCGGGATCGCGCTCGGCGACATCTCGTCCGAGGCGGCGCTGATGAAGCTGCTCCTCGCTTGCGCCGTATCCGCGGACGCCCGCGAGGTCGAACGCTTCGTGCGGACGCCGCTGTTTTTCGAGTATATGGCATAGCGCGCAGCGAAAAAGGGGCGCCGTTTCGAGCTTTCGAGTACCCTTTGGCGGCGGTCTGCAACAGGTTCGCGAGCCGAAAACCTGCATATAAAGTCAATTTCATAATTCATTTGGTGATGGAGCCAAGCATGAGGCCAATGTTGGGGAAGTCCTTTTTTTTTGAGGTTAAGCGGCTGGTTTTGCTTCGCGGATGCGCTTGTTTAATTTATCTATTGCAAGTTTGCATACATTGTATGTGAGACAACTTAAGTCCATATCTACGAATGCACGTCTTTTAAGCTTTCGCGTCGTGCCTAATTCCAGATAAAGTTTTAAATAGGCAAAGACACGCTCAACCGCGGTCCGCTGTTTAAATAATTGATGGAACTTTTCACTGCCTCGCCCAGGTGCAGTATATCTACGAACATCCTCTTTTACTTGTTTTTTTATCACCTTTTGGCAGCCGTCGGCTTGAAACGGACAGGCTGCGCATTCTTTGGGTGCTACAAATTTAACAGTATCCCGAGTCGCATCATAGCTATCGTAGCGGTACGAATGACCTTGTTTGCACGTTGGGCGCAAGTGCTTATCTACACCATCCGGCAGTTTGGTGCGATGAACAAGCGGAATAAGCGAACATGCACCTACATCTCTAACTTGCTGGTAAACGGGCTCGCTATCGTAACCTTTGTCGCCTAACACGTACTTAGGCTGGAGTGTTGGGAACCGCTCTTTTAATCGTTTAAGCAGCACGATCGCCGGACGTTGGTCGTTTACATGAGCCGAGCAGTTTACGCCAGTCACAATATACTGACTCTGGCAATCCACTAACAAATTGAGCTTGTAGCCGTACCAATATTTTACGCGTCCGTTTCCGCGGGGATCGCCTTTTGCTCCTACACTTGGATAGGTCGGCATGTCCGCGATGAGTTCCTCGTAGCTGCAAGACAACATCCCCGCAACTTCCTTTTCGAAGTGTGTTAACGAAGCTTCATAGGCCTCGACTTGCGCACGCCACGCGGCCTCCTCGGCTTTGGGGACGCGCCCGCGTTTGACACGCTTGGGTTTCTCGGGCTTGGGGGCTGGCTGCGGGACATGGCTGACGGCGTCCAGAAAAGCAGGCTCTTCGCTGTCTTCTACCTCCTTGGGGAGAATGGACGGGGCCGGTTTAGACGCGTCAATTTTGGGGTTTCGGTCAAAGGCTTCCACATGCGAAGAGTCCACCGCCATGCTTTCACCTTTCAGGAAGCCTTCTGTAATCGCTGCATCCACCGTAATATCGATGACCTCATGCAGGATACCGGACTGCTGAAGTTTGGTGAAAAGCCTGGAATAGGCGGCTTGGCTCGGTACCCGATCAGAGCCTGTAAAGTGACAGCGCAATCTGAATTCTGCACTGCTTTTCAGACGGTTGACCAGGTCCTTGATGAAGCGAATATGCTCGATTTTGCAAAGGATAAGCGAAAAGATCATCGCTCTGGTGTTCAAGCTTTCGGGCCGACCACGTCGTTTGAAGCTACTGATGGCGTACAAGATTTTCGCAATAGGAACTTCTTCCAAAATGAGGTCGTCTTTTGACGCCGGGGACATTTTTAGAAGGGTCTCAAAGGAAAAGAGCTCTTCCTGTCGAATTGGTATCGTAGGAGTACTTCCTTTCTTTCTCGTTTTGGGTGGCTAACCTTAATTTCGAGAATGTGGGGAGGTACTCCTCTTTTGGTGCGCCAAAAAAGTCAGTCGTAGCAAGGGGTTTGAATTATGAAATTGACTTTATATACATGTATTTTCTATCGACCGGGGGAAGCAGGATAAAAACCTGCAAATATGCAGGTAAATTCAAAGCACAAGCCGAAAATGGGGCCGAAAAAAAGAAAATAAATGCGCATTTGCAGGTTTTATGTTAAAAAGGCCGGCATCGGGCGGAAATAGATGTAAATTTGCAGGCTTAGCGGTGAAAGCATAACATGGGCGAAAAGCGGGCAATGCGTAACGCGCTCGGACGCTGTCGACAATTAGCGAGCCCATTTAGGTATGGACCGTCGTCCGGCCGCCCTCGCGCGTCGCATTGCGTCCGAGACGCTTCGCCTCGTACAAGCCGGCGTCCGCCCGTGAGTAGAGCGACTCGAACGATCGATCGTCGGGCCCGAGGGTCGCGGTTCCGATGCTCGCGGTGATGCCGAACGTGCCGCCGAGCCCGTCCGCGATCTCGATCCTCCCGATCCCCAGCCGAATGCGCTCCGCGCATTCGAACGCTTCGCACGCGTTCAGTCCCGGCAGCGCCAAAGCGAACTCCTCGCCGCCGATGCGGCCGAACGGCCCAAGCCCTCCTGCCGTCTCGCGCACCGAATCGACGAACGCGCGAATCGTCCGATCCCCCGCCAGATGGCCGAACCGGTCGTTCACGCTCTTGAAGCTGTCAATGTCGAGCACGAGCAACGAGAGCGCCTCCCCCTTGCTCCCGGGCTTGCTCCAGCACGCGCGTCAGCTCGTCGATGAAGCCGTTCCGGTTGTAAATGCCCGTCAAGCCGTCGGTCACGGCCGCTTGCCGCAGCGCAAGCTCCCGCCGGCGCTCCTCCGTCCGATCCGTCAGCACGGACAACGAGCCGAGCAGCACGCGGTTCCGATGAAGGATCGGCGTGATCTTGGCGGTGAACTGCCGCTCGTCCTCCCCCTCGCCCAGCGCGAAGTCGAACGATACGATCTCGACGCGATCCCGGTGCGCCGAGAGCCAACGCTCCGAAGGCAGCGGCGTATCGGAGACATGCCTTCTCTGCCACATATCGTCATGCATTCGAAGCATGCGCCGCGCTGCGCCGTTCAGATCCTGAAGCCGTCCGTCCGCATCGAGCACGACGATCCCTTCGCTCATCATGTCGAACAGGCGATTGCGCGGGAAGGGAACCGAATCGAACAGGTGATAGCGAAGCACGCCCCAGCCGACGATCATCAGTCCGGGCAAATAAGTGATGCCGATCGAAGCCGTATAGCCCTGATAATCGAGCAGGCCCGTGCCGCGCAAAAACGCAAGCACCGACGGCAGATACATGCCTACGATCAGATACAGCAGCTGCCGTCGCTGTACGCCGCGCGTGTAAAACACGCTGCGGACGAGGACGTACAGTCCGACGAGTGAGACAAGCAGCGAGAAGCCGTAAATCGCCTGGTTCAGCATCGTCCGCTGAATGACGAGGATCCCCGCTTCATTCAAGTAAACCTGCACGCGCATGAGATGATGGAACGAGTCGGTATAAATAAGTATCAATCCTGCGGTCGGAATGGCAAGCATAAGGACGACGGTCTGGCGAGTCAGCTTGGAGCCCTCGCGCGTGTACGTCAAGGCGAGCCACAGGACCGAAAGCGGGGCGTATAGATAGCCGATCTGCTGGACGTTGCGCCATAGCAGCTTGTCCGCAAGGCCGGGCAGCAGTTCTTCCCTGCCGGATGCGAACATGATGATCCCGGTCAGCGCAAACAACGCGAAAAGCGGAAGCGCCCCGGGCATCTTCCGCACGCGATAGGCATAAACGACTCCCGAGAGCGAGAGCAATCCGCCGAATAAAAACAACCAGGCCGCCATGGAGAAGGCACCTCCGTTCAGGCTTTTATTATAACACCCGACGCGCAGGTTCAATGGATATGTTCGACAAGTTTCGTGCAAATATGATACCGCTACGAAAATCCAGTTCCGCCTTATTTTAGAATGCGCTTGCGCAGCGACAGGTTAACCGCGTTTTCCAGATATTGAACGATCGTTAATTTGCGTCAAAGTGGAACATTTGTCCCGCACCCTCCGTCAAGAGATCAAAGACCAACTCGGAAACGGTGGTGCCTCCTATGTCGATCAAACTCTTCGGAACCGTCCTGCTCGCAGCCGTCCTGCTCGCCGGCGCTTTGCTCCTAAACGGTCCTTTGACGCCTTCATTCGCCCTGTCTCCCGCCGAACAAATCGTGCCGCTCCCGCCCGTCCATCTCGATCTTCCCGCGAACGGGCAGGAAAACGGCACGGACGGCCCCGCCGTTCAAGGCGACGCCGCCCGCCTGCTGAGCCTGATGAATTCGGCCGATGCGATCGCGACCGGGACCGTCATCGCGGAAGCCCATGCCCTGGACGGCAACTCCGCCGTGACGACGCTCGAGGTGCGCGACTGGCTGAAGGGCGGCACCGCCCGCTACATCCGCATCGTTCAGTCGGTCGGCTCGGGCAGCTCCCTGTTATGCTCGGGAGAGAGCTACCTGCTCATGCTGCGCGCCGATCAGGGCCAGGCGCCGGACGTCTATCGCATCGCCGGAAAAGCGGGCGAGGGCAAGTTCGCCCAAACGGGCGGCGGCTGGACGAACGACGATCCGCTGCTGACGACGGCGCTCCAGAACTGGTCGCAGAAGCAGCCTGCCGCGCTGGCCAAGAAACTCGCGGCCTGAGCGGTTTGAACGGCGCGTACGACAGATTATTGCGCAGGCCAGGAGATCGACGAGGCGTACCGGCTCGGGGACATGCCTTCCGTCTTTTTAAACAGCTTGCTGAAGTAATAAAGATCTCCGATGCCGACGCGGACGCCCACCTCTTCGATCGAGAGCTTGCGCTGGGCGAGGAGCTGCTTGGCCCGCTCCATGCGCAAGCGGAGCAGGTAGGCCGAGACCGTCGTGCCCGTCGCCTGCTTGAACAGCGTGCCGAAGTACTTGGGCGTGAAGCCGGCTCTGCCCGCGAGCAGCTGCGCGTCGATCCGCTCCGCATAGTGCGCCTCCATGTACTGGATCGCTTCAAGCACCGTATCCGCGTGCGGATGTCCGATCCGCACGCCTTCGCGCGTCATCAACTCCTCGTACACCAGTCCGAGCAGCCGCAGCATGGCGGACTTCAGCCGAAGCCGCGCGCCGACGCCGGCGCGGTTGAAGCAGTCGTTCAATTCCTTGAACGTCTCGTAAAAGCCCTTCACGTCTCCGACCGCGATCGCTTCGGGAATGTCAAGCTCCGAAGGCTCGACGGCCGGCCTTTCGTGCAGGCGTCCCGCCTTCTCTTCCTCGCCCTGCCCCATATATACCGCATACGGGGAAAACTCGTGTCCTTCTCCCAGGTACATATAATCGAAATGAACGGCAAAGCAGTCCATCGGCTGCGCTCCGACGATCTCCATCGCATTGCTTAGATGCGGCCGGATATAGAACAGATCTCCCCCCTTCATCGCATGCACGCGGTCGCCAAGCCACAATCTGCCTTCGCCGCTGACGACGAAGATGAACTCGTAGTCGTAAATATGCCGGTCGTCGTTGCGGGCGCCGGGCGCGATCTCGATCTCGTGCACGTAGCGGACATAAGGCGACAGCAGACGGTAATCGATTTTCTGCGAGACGGGCATGTAAGCGCTCCTTATTTTTCGACCTTTTTACAAATACGGCGAACTGCTATCCATCCACCGCGACTCCTTTACCCATTATGCTTGAACTACAGCAAATCACAAGGAGGCTTCATCGCGATGACGACTCAGACGCAAGTACAAACGCCTATCACGCAAGCGCATATCGACTTCTACCGGGAGAACGGTTTCGTGCAGGTGGACAACATGATCTCGCCGGAGGAACTGGCCGAGCTGCGCGAATATTTGGAAGAAGCGATGCAAAACGACGGGGACCGCGCCGTCAACACCGACAAGAAAGGCGGTCTGTACTACCGGGTATTGAACCAGAAGGTTAACGTTTGGCGCGATCATGCCGGCATGGGCCGCTACACCGCGCATCCGCGCTTCGCGGAATCGGCGAGACTGCTGGCCGGCGTATCCGGCATGCGGCTTTTCCACGACCACGGTCTCTGGAAAATGCCGGGCGACTCCAAGGAAACGCCTTGGCACCAGGACACGCCCTACTGGCCGGTCAACGAGAAAAATCCAGGCATGATGTCGATCTGGCTGACGCTCGACGACGTGGACGAGCGCAACGGCTGCATGGCTTTTGTGCCGAAATCGAATCGATTGGGTAAATTGAAGGGCATCGATCTGACCGACCCGCAAAACATTTTCGACTACGTGGAAGGCGGCCAGGCGGACGCGCAGAAGCCGGTCGTCGTACCGCTCAAGGCGGGAAGCTGCACGTTCCACGACGGCCTGACCTTCCACTACGCGCATGCCAACTCGACGGATCGCCCGCGGCGCGTGCTGGCCATCATCTTCATGCCGGACGGCGTCACCTACAGCGGCGACGCGCATGTCATCACCGACGGGGCGGGGCTGGAAAAGGGCCAACCGATCGCAGGTCCGCGCTTCCCGCTGCTCGCCCGGGAGGGCTGAGCCCATGTGCAGGCCGAACGGATGCGCCGGGATCTGCCCCGGCGGCTGCCGACGGGAAGAAACGCGAAGCGGACCGGAGACGACGGGCCGCGGCAATGAGACCGCCGGCGCTAGCGGCGACAAAAAACGAAAGGCGGACCGAAAATGACGGATTTGCGCAAGAACGGCATCCGGGAGGCGGCGAATTACGCGCCGCTTTCCGAATGGGCCAAGCTGCCCGAGGGCGTCGCCCTCGGGTATACGCACGGACTGGCCGAGGATGCGGCTGGACGAATCTATGTGTTTAACATGAGCCGGCATGCGGTCGCGATCTTCGAGCCGAACGGCGAATACGTCGGTTCCTGGGGCGAAGAATACGCCGCCGGCGCCCATGGCCTGTGCCTGGACCGCGAGGCGGACGGCGCGGAATATTTGTACGTGACGGACATTCGCAGGCATCGCGTCGCCAAGCATACGCTGGACGGCCGCGAGATGCTCGTACTGGACGTTCCGCCTTTACCCGAGATTTATGCGACGCCGGACCAGTATCGCCCGACCGACGTCGGCGTCGCGCCGAACGGCGATATCTACGTGGCTGACGGCTACGGGGAATACCTGATTCATCGCTACGGCAAAGACGGACGCTGGCTGCAGAGCTGGGGCGGACGCGGGGACGCGGAGGACGGGAAGCTGCACGAGCCTCACGGCCTGTGGGTCGAAGGCTCCGAATCCGGAGAGACGACCGTCTACGTCGCGGACCGCAGGCATCGGCGGTTCGTGCAGTATGCGGCGGACGGCGAGCTGCTGCGCGCGTTCGGCGGCGATTACATGCTGCCGTGCGACCTGGTCGGGGCGGGCGATTACTATTGCATTCCCGATCTCAACAGCCGCGTCGTCGTTGCGGATCGCGAATTTAACGTCGTCGCCCAGCTCGGCGAGGCGGGTTCGCTCTGGCAGGACGCCAGATGGCCTGCAATCCCGCCGGCCGAATGGCCGGAGCGCGGGTTCGTGTCGCCGCACGCGGTGCACGTGGACGGCGATGGCGCCATCTACGTCGTGGAATGGGTGCTTGAGGGACGGATCACGAAATGGGTGCCGCAAGCCTGAGTCGATGTAAAAAGCTGTCCGCCGCGTCGCAAGCGCGGGGACAGCTTTTTTTGCGTGGTTGATCGGCGGCTGGCGGCGGTCTCGGGCGGCCCCCGCGAGGCTGTAGAGTAACTTTTTACAGCGCCATTTATCCGCCCATTGCTCAAATTGCCGTAAAGCCCCCCGTCCACCATCAGATCGCTGCCCGTCACGAAGCTCGCGTCGTCGGACGCGAGAAAGGCGACCGCGCCGGCCACCTCCTCCGCCCGGCCTTGACGGCCAAGCATGTGCAGCTTGGAGACGCGCGCGTCCTCCTCCGCCGGATCGATCCCGAGCAGCTCGCAGGATTTCTCGAAGGCCTCGGTGCGAATGTATCCGGGGCATACCGCGTTCACGCGAATGCCGTCCGGCGCCAGGTCGTACGCCCAGCACTTGGTCAGCCCGCGCAGCGCGAACTTGGTGGCGTTGTACGTGGCGAACTGCCGCTGTCCCACGAAGCCGCTGACGGAGGACAGATTGACGATCGAGCCGCCTCCTGCGGCTTTCATCAACGGCACGACGGCCCCGGTCAGCGCGGAAGTGCCCTTTACATTGACGTCGAGAATCCGGTCCCAGTCGGCGGACGTCGCCTCGACGCCCTTGAACACGAATGCCGCCGCGTTGTTCACGAGCACGGCCGGATGCACGCCGTCCTGCTTCCATCGCTCCGCCAGCGCAGCGATCTGCCCGGCGTCCGCGAGATCGATCCGTTCGAAGCGAACCGGATGCCCCGTCTCGGCAGCGATGCCTTGCGCCGTATCCGCGCCCGACTCGCTCCGGTCGAGCAGCCATACGTCGCAGCCTTCCTCGGAGAGCCTGCGTACGATCGCCTCGCCGAGTCCCTGCGCGCCGCCGGTGACGACGGCCGTCTTGCCTGCCAGTCCCCGCATCTCCCTAGCCCCCCTATCGATTCAGTTAAATGCCGCCGTTCGGCTTAACGATGATCTTGCCGTAAGGACTCATCCCGCGGTCCAGCGCCTCGAACGCCGCAGCGGCCTCCTCCAGCGCGCACGCTCCCGTCCACCCGTCCATGCGAATGGCGCCGGATGCCAGCAAGCGGACAGCCTCCGCGAAATCAGCTTCGCTGTACGTGTACGAGCCAAGCAGCGCCAGCTCTTTGCGCACGGCCAAGTTCATCGGCATCGGGCTCTCGTCCTGCCCGAGTCCGACGAGCGCGACGCGCCCGCCCGCGCTCGCGAGCCGGACCGCCGTCTCCCGCGTCTGCGCCACCCCGACGCAGTCGACGACCGCCTCCGGGCCGTCCTCGCCGAACAGCGCGCGGCAGGCGGACGCGGCGTCCTCCGGCGCGCAAGGCTCGCCGCCCAGCTCCCTGACGAAGGCCAGCCGCGTCGCAAGCCGGTCGGAGACGAGCGCGCGCGGCGCGCCCATCGCCAGCGCCGCCTGCAGCGTGAGCAGGCCGATCGGGCCGGCGCCGAGCACGAGCAGCCCGCCGGAGGCGCGGCTGTCCGCCCCTGCCAGCCGGATCGCGTGCACGCAGACGGCCAGCGGTTCGGCGAACGAGGCCAGCGCGGCGTCCATGCCGTCCGGGACGACGGTGACGCTGGACGCGGGAACCGCTACGTACTCGGCGAAGGCGCCGGGACGGTGAATGCCGACGATGCGCCGCGCGCGGCAGACGTTGGGCCGGCCTTCGAGGCAACGCGGGCAGCTCCCGCAGGCGAGCAGCGGATTGACGACGACGCGCCGGCCGACGAGGTCGGCGGCGGGCACAATCGCGGTCGCGGCGTGCGGGACAGTCGCGGCTGCCGCGACAGGGGACGCTTCGGCCGTTGCGGCGACCGCCTCGCCAGCGAATTCGTGCCCCATGACCAGCGGCGCGCGGCGCACCGCGCTGTGACCGCGGTAACCTTCAAGCTCGCTGCCGCAAATGCCGACCGCCTCTACGCGGACGAGCACCTCCCCAGGGCCGGGGACGGGTCGGTCGACTTCTTCCACCGCCAGCGAGAGCGGGCCGTGCCAGACAAGCGCCCTCATACGCCGACCCCGTTGACGACGTGCTGCGGGCTGCCGCCCTCCAGCACGCGCCGGACCTCCAGCGCTGCATACCGTTGAAGACGGACCAGCGAGCTCTCGGAATACCATGCGCAGTGGCTCGTGAGAATGCAGCTGTCGATCGCCAGGAGCGGATGCGCCGCAGGAACGGGCTCCTCCTCCAGCACGTCGAGCGCCGCGCCCGCCAGCTTGCCTTCCCGCAGCGCCCGCACGAGCGCTTCCGTATCCACGACGCCGCCCCGCGACGTGTTCACCAGATGCGCGCCGGGCTTCATCGCGGCGAACGCGCGGTCGTCGAACAGGCGGCGCGTCGCCTCCGCGAGCGGCAAATGAACGGAGACGAAATCGCTCTCCGCCAACAACGTTTCCCAGTCCACGCTTGCCGCATCATGCTTGACGAACAGCTCCGGCTTCGCGTACGGATCGTACGCGATCGTCTGCAGGCCGAACGCCTGCGCCCGGCGGACGACCGCCCGCGCGATATTGCCGAAGCCCGCCACGCCAAGCTTGCGCCCCTGCAGGCCGACGATCGGCCGGCGCGGCGCGATCTCCCAGACGCCCTGCCGAACTTGCGCCGCCACCTGCGGAATCTTGCGGACCGAGGCGAGCAGCAGCGACATCGCATGATCCGCGACCTCCTCGATCGCGTAGTCCGGCACGTTCGCCACCGGAATGCCCTTCGCCCGCGCCGCTTCCAGATCGACGTTGTCCACGCCGATGCCGTACCGCACGATGACCCGGCAGCGCGTCATCCGTTCGATCGCCTTTGCCGTCACGGGCGCCCACTGCGTCAGCACCGCATCGGCGTCCGCGCACAGCTCCGCCACCTCGCCGGCCGTCCGGCATCGCCCGGACAGCAGCACCGCCCCCGTGCCGGCCAGCGCTTCGGCCTCCGGCGCCAGATCGGGGAAGCCGCTGTCCGTGACCGCGACCCGCCAGCTTGCTTGCTCCGTCATGACCGCGCCTCCTCTCCCGCTTCATCATGGCTCGATTGGGCCGCATTTTCGCCGGATGCCTTCTTTTCCGCCAGCCCGGTCTCCCCGCCGTCGTCCACCATGCCGACCGCCCGGATCGGCGCGCCGTCCCTTCCCGCGATCTTGAGCGGCGCCGCCATCAGGAAAAATTCGTCCCGGCCGATCGCACCCAGGTTCGCCAAGCCTTCTACGATGACGATCTCCGCCCGCAGCAGCGTCTTGTGCACCGGGTCGAAGTCGGTCGGATTGGGCGTCGGCACGTCCATCCCGATGAGCGCGATGCGCCGGTCGGCCAGCCACTCCGCCAGCTCCAGCGTCATGTACGGAAAATCGCTGAAGTAATGCTTTCGCGGATACTGCAAGTGCCAGTCCGTGCGGTAGACGAGCCGGGTCCCCTCGCCGATCCGGTCCGCATAAGGCGCGAAGTCCGCCACGCCGATCGGCTCTTTCGGACGTTTGTGCGACAAGTCGACGAGCAGCGCTTCCCCGATGCAGCGATTTAGATCGAGACGGTCCACCGTATTGCCCTCGTTCAGAAAATGGAAGGGGGCGTCGAGATGCGTGCCCTGGTGCGTGCTCATCGACAGCTGCGAGATGTTGTAGCCGATCGTGTCCACCGTGTTGTGGACGATGACGGCGCATTTCGGATCGAAGGCGAACGTCGGCGCCCCGTGATAGATGTCCATGGACAGGTCGATCAGTCTTCGCGTCATGGCTGCGAGCCTCCTTGTGGATGCCATTGGGATGTGAAAAGATAGCGCCCGGACGCGACCCGGTACGTCTCGCAGTCGCCGAGCCATCCCTGCGCTTCGACGCCTTCCGCTTCGGCCGCGGACGCACCCGATTCCAGCACGGCGGTCCCGTCGTCGGCCGGCACGTGCACGATCGCCGTCCCGCCCGCGGGCACCGTCACCGCCAGCTCAAACGCGCCGCCGTCTCCGAGCCGCCAATCGACCTCGTAACGGCCGCGGATCGAATCGTAGCCGCACTTCGCCCACGTGAATCCGCCGAGCGGACGCGGCCGCAAGATGGCGCGGCCGAAACCCGGCGCCGACGGATCGGGGGCGATGCCGCCGACGTGCTTGTAGATCCATTCGCCGACCGCGCCGAAGGCGTAGTGGCAGAGCGAATTCATGCCCGGCCGCTGGAAGCCCCGTTCCTCCGTCCAGCCGTCCCAACGCTCCCAGATCGTCGTCGCGCCTTGCAGCACCGAATACAGCCACGACGGATAAGCCTTTCGCGTCAACAGGCCGAACGCCAGATCCTCGCGTCCCCCGTCGCTCAGCACGTCCATGAGCAGCCGCGTACCGTGGAAGCCCGTGGCCGCCATCACGCCCGCGGACTCCACCTTGCTCGTCAGATGCGCCATCGCGGTCTCCCGCTGCGCCGGGGGCAGCAAGTCCCAAGCGAGCGCCATGGCGTACACCGTCTGCGTATCGCCTTTGATGCGGCCGTCCCGGTCTACGAATTCGCGCTGGAACGCTTGCTTGATTCGCCCGTGCAGCGCGTCGTAGCGCTCCGCGTCGGCCGCTTCGCCGAGCTCGCGCGCGATGTCGGCCATGATCGCCGCACCGTTCGCGTAGTAAGCGGTGCCGAACACGTCGTACGGCGTCGTCGAGAGCGCGTCGATCAGCCAGCCGAGCTCGGCCTTCGCCTCCTCGTAAGGCCGCTCGGGCAGCGACAGCCAATCGCCGTATTGCGGCGCGTCGCGGCGGATGCCGTCCGGGTACAGTGTCTCGTTAAAGTCCATCCAGCGGCGCAGCGCCGGATAATGGCGCCTCAGCACCTCGCGGTCGCCGTACAGCTCGTGCAGCAGTTTGGCGATGATCGGCGGCGCGTCCGCCCAACCGGACGAGGCCGTGTGCGTGTAGGTGAAGTCGTTGTCGAACTCCGTCTTCGGCCCGAAGATGAACGGCGCGAAGTCGGTGTACGCCCCGGTCGGCCGCTGGCCGTCGTCGAGGTCGGTCAGCCACTTGGCCAAAAAAAGCGGACACGTCCATGTTGTACGCCGCCGTCCGCGCGAAAATTTGCGCGTCGCCCGTCCAGCCGTGGCGCTCGTCGCGCTGCGGGCAGTCGGTCGGCACGCTCATGTAGTTGGCCCGCTGCGTCCAGCGGATGTTGGAGAGCAGCCGGTTCACGAGCGGGTCGGACGTCTCGAGCGATCCGGTCTCGGGCAGCGCGGAATGCACGACGACGCCGACGATGTCCTCGGACTTTGGCGTCGGGCCGCCCGAGATCTCGACGTAGCGATAACCGTGATAGGTAAACAGCGGCTCGAACGTCTCGCGCCCGCCGCCTGCGCAGACGTAGGCGTCCGTCTGCCTTGCATAGCGAAGGTTGGCGGTGTACAGCTCGCCTTGCTCGTCCAGCGCTTCCGCGTAGCGCAGCGTATACTGAACGCCCTGCGCCGCTTCGAAAACGACGCGCAGGTAGCCGCTCGTCATCTGGCCCATGTCCACGAGCGCGCGGCCTTCGGACAGTTGCCGCACCTCCCGCGGCGCAAGCTCCTGCGTGACGCGAATCGGCGGCGACATCTGCGCGACGACCAGGCCGCGGTAGTCGTACATGCGCGTCGCCGGGGACCAGGCCTCGTCTACGAACGCCGGCTCCTGCCACTGCGGCTCCGCCAGCCGGGCGTCATGCGTCTCGCCCATCTGAATGTCCGCGGCGACGATCGGACCGTAGCTCGCGCGCCATGTTTCGTCGGTGCATACGGACTGCGTCGTCCCGTCCTCGTACTCGATGTTCAGCCGGAGCAAGAAGGACGGGTCCATCCCGTACTTCTGATAGCCGTACATGCCGATGTAGCCGGTGTACCAGCCATGCCCGAGCGCGACGGCCAGCGCATTGTCCCCCCTCGTGCAGCAGCTCCGTGACGTCATACGTCTGGTATTGCACGCGGACGTGATAGTCGGTCCATTCCGGCGCCAGCGCGTCTTGGCCGACGCGCGTTCCGTTCAGGCGCAGCCGGTACAGCCCGAGCGCCGTCGCGTACACGGTCGCGCGCCGCACCCCCGCGCGCGATGCGAAACGGCGACGCAAATAAACCGCGGGCAGCGGCTGCTCGCGGGTCGGCTTGCGGCCGATCTTGCGGCCGATCCAGATGCCTCCCCATTCGCTTCGGCTCAGCAGGCCGACCGACCAGCGCGCGCTGGCGCTCCACGCTCCCCAGTCGCCGCGCTCGTCCCGGATTCGCACCTTCCACCAGACCTGCTGTTCGGCGCGCAGCGCAGCGCCATCGTAGCGGATATGAGCGGCGGCCTCGGAAGTCACAATGCCGCTGTCCCATAGATCTCCTTCGCCGGCCGCGAGCGTCTCCTGCGAAGAGGCGGCCAGTATGCGGTAGGCCGTCTGCGCAGCCCCGCGCCTGCCGTCCCCGTCCGTCAACGTCCATCCGAGCCGCGGCGCGAGCGTATCGATGCCGAGCGGGTCCTCCAAATATTCCGTTCGAAGACGTACGGCTTGCAGCGTCGTCATGATTGATCCTCCTTTGGAGCTTTTGATTTATAATGCTGGCGACGCTCCTGGGCGCGCTCCTTGCCGCGCCCGGCAAGCGGACTCAGCGGGCGCTATTTTAGCGATCGTCCTTCCTTTTTCACACACACCGGACTCCAGTGCCGTTATTCCTCCAAAACCGCCCGTTTCCACGTCGCAAATCGAGTAATAGCGGCCACTGGGTCCGCTAGAAGCTCTAAAAGTACATAGTTTGTTAAAATAGCGGCGCTGGAGTCCGTTCGGGCAACGGGCGTGCAGGCGACGATCCTTGCGCATGTCTTGGCGCGCCCGGCAAGCGGACTCAGCGGGCGCTATTTTAGCGATCGCCCTTCGTTTTTCACACATGCCGGACTCCAGTGCCGTTATTCCTCCAAAATCGCCCGTTTCCACGTCGCAAACCGAGCAATAGCGGCCCTTGGGTCCGCTCGAAGCTCTAAAAGTACATAGTTTGTTAAAATAGCGGCGCTGGGGTCCGTTCGGCCAACGGGCGTGCAGGCGACGATCCTTGCGCGTGTCTTGGCGCGCCCGGCAAGCGGACTCAGAGGCCGCTATTTTAGCGATCGTCCTTCCTTTTTCACACACACCGGACTCCAGTGCCGTTATTCCTCCAAAATCGCCCGTTTCCACGCTGCAAATCGAGTAATAGCGGCCCCTGGGTCCGCTCGAAGCATCAAAACAACCTTGTTTGTTAAAATAGCGACGCTGGAGTCCGTTCGGCCAACGGGCGTGCAAGCGACGATCCTTGCGCGTGTCTTGGCGCGCCCGGCAAGCGGACTCAGGGGCCGCTATTTTAGCGATCGCCCTTTGTTTTTCACACACACCGGACTCCAGTGCCGTTATTCCTCCAAAACCGCCCGTTTCCACGTCGCAAACCGAGCAATAGCGGCCTCTGGGTCCGCTAGAAGCATCAAAACAACCTTGTTTGTTAAAATAGCGACGCTGGGGTCCGTTCGGCCAACGGGCGTGCAGGCGACGATCCTTGCGCGTGCCTTGGCGCGCCCGGCAAGCGGACTCAGGGGCCGCTATTTTAGCGATCGCCCTTCGTTTTTCACTCATGCCGGACTCCAGTGCCGTTATTCCTCCAAAATCGCCCGTTTCCACGTCGCAAACCGAGCAATAGCGGCCACTGGGTCCGCTCGAAGCTCTAAAAGTACATAGTTTGTTAAAATAGCGGCGCTGGGGTCCGTTCGGCAGCCCAGCTCTCAACCAAAGCAGGTAGCAGAAGGGTTTGCCGGGTTTGCCGTAAATGCGTTCCCGCCGCTCCCCGCCATCAACCCTTCACGCCGCCCGCCGCCACGCCCTCGATGACGCGGCCGGAGAAGAAGAAGAACAGGATGAGCAGCGGCACCGTCGCCATGACCGAGCCGACCAGCGCGAGATCCATGTTGTACAGCACGTTGGTCGTGAACTTCATGATCATGAGCGGGATCGTCTTGCGGCTCTCGCTCTGCAGGAAGATGAGCGGCACGAAGAACTGGTTCCAGATCTGCATGGACATGATGATGCAGACGCTGAAGGTGACGGGACTCGCCAGCGGGAACATGACGCGCGTAAAGGTCGTCCACTCCCCGGCGCCGTCGATTTTGGCCGATTCGTACAGGTCGTGCGGCAGTTTGGCGAAAAAGGTGGTCAGCAGAAATACGGGCATCGACAGCCCCGAGGCGAGCACCAGGATGACGGCCCACTGGCTGTTCAGCAGATGCATGTCGCGAATGAGCAGGAAAATCGGGACGATGCCGAGCTGCACGGGGAACATGAGGCCGATCAGAAAGTAGAGCAGCAGCCCGCTTTTAAAGCGGAAATTGAACTTGCCGATCCCGTACGCGACCATCGTGGACAGCAGCACGACGAGGACGAGCGAGCCGAACAAGATGAGCGCGCTGTTGAGCAGGTAAGTGAAGAACCCCGCCTCCGCGAACAGCTTGCGGAAATTGCCGAAGCCCAAATGCTTCGGCATGCCGAAGGTGGCGGAGAGCAGCTCCTTTTTGGGGCGCAACGACTGGTAAGTCATATAGCAGAGCAGCAGCAGCGTCAGCAGCGCGTAAATCCAGAGGAAAGCCGCGCTGACGGGCGTACGCTTCGGTCGCAGTCTCATGTCAATCCTCCGCTCTGCGGTAAGTGAGGGCCACCTGGACGAGCGCGACGGCGAAAACGATGACGAACATCACGCAGGCGATCGTCGTCCCCATGCCCATCGCGTTCACGTTGGTCGTGCCGCCCACCGCGCTGTTGTCGCCGAACGAGATCCGGTAGAAAAACAAGGCCATCACGTCGACGCTCCGATTGATGCCGCCCGACGCGCCGCCGAGAATGAAGCTGTAGTCGAACAGCGTCATGGCGAAAATGTACGTCAGAATCAGCATGTTGAGAATCGTCGTCTTGATCTGCGGCAGCACGATGCGGAAGAACCGTCCCCAGTAGGAAGCTCCGTCGAGCAGCGCGGCCTCGATGATCTCGCCGGAGATCATTTTCATCGCGCCGAGGAAAAAAATCATGCCGACGCCGATGCCCGACCAGGCGACGAGCAGCCAGACGATGTAGATGCCGAGCTCGGGCAGGCCCATCCACGGCCGCGTCCAACCGCCCAGACCGACCGTCTCCAGCAGCTTGTTGAACACGCCGATGTTGCCGTCGAACACGAGCGTGCCCATGAACACGATGACCGGCGTCGCTATGAATTGCGGGGAGAAGATCATCGCCTGAAAAAAGCGGTGTCCCCGGATTTTGCCGTAGATAAGATAAGCCAGGTAGAGCTGCGCGGGAAGCACGACAAGCGCGTTCAGCGCGAAGATCGTGGCGCTGTGTCCCAGAGCGTTCGTCAATTGGCGGAACAGCTCGGGGTTCGAGAACAGCTCGCCGTAATTGCCGAAGCCGACAAACTTCTTTTTGCCGATGCCGTCCCAGCGGGTCAGGCTGATCTGGATCGCCGAGAAGATCGGATAGACGGAAAAGAGCGAATAAAGCAGGAAGCCCGGCAGAATGAACCAGATAAACGGCTTGCTGCGGATCCAGGCCATGGCGGCCACCTTCCTTCATGCGCGGGACGCGCGGGCGGCGATGCGCCGCCGCCCGGACGTGCCCGGATTTCGTGGAGAATCGTGCCCTTACTGACCTGGATACTTGGCTGCTTTGTCGAGGATGGCCGCGCCTTCTTCGCCCGTGATCGCCCCGGTCATCAGCTTCGGAATGACGTCCTTCATCATGATGTCCGCCGGGTTGGACTCCGGCGTGGACAACGCGGTCAGCACGGAGTAAATGTTGAGGCCGGCTTCGTCGAATACGGCGAGCTCCTTGACGCCTTCATCCTTCGGCGTAATGTCCTTGATCGTCGGCACGAGGCCCGTCGCGTCCTCCATGATCTGCTGCGCTTCCTGGCTGCTGAGGAACGCCAGGTACTTGACCGCTTCGTCCGGATGCGCGGACTTGGAGGATACCGCGTAGGTCATAAAGTTGCTGTAGCTCGACTGCACGACGCGTTTGCCGTCCTTGTTGGGCACCGGGAAACGGCCGAGGTTAATGCCCGACGCCACGTAGGTGGCGTTGTTCCAGGTGCCGTCGATGATGGCCGCCGCCTTGCCGTTCGTGAAGGCGAACTGCGCGCCCGCCATGTCCTGGGCCAGGAAGTCTTTGCCGAAATACCCTTTGTCGGCGAAGTCGCGGAACGCCTGCAGCGTCTCGGCGACGGTCGGATCGGTCAGCTTGCCTTGTCCGGCCTGCGCCTTCTGCAGCGCGGCGTTCGCGAACGCCGGGGCGAAGGCGAAGATCGGCCAGGCGCGGTCCCACTCGCTCTTGCCCGCCAGCGCGATCGGCGTGACGCCCGCCGCCTTCAGCTTGTCGAGGCCCTGGACGAATTCGTCCCAGTTGGCAGGTACGCTCAAGCCGTTTTTATCGAACAAGTCCTTGTTGTAGTACACGACGTTCGTATCGAAAAAGGACGGGAGCGAGCAGTAGAGCTTGCCGTCTACGGTGCAGTAGGCTTTTTCCGGGTCGGCATTGCGGCTGAGGTCCATGTTGTAGGACGTCAGGTCGAGCAGAAATCCGTTTTTGACCATCTCGCCCATCTTCGACGTCTTGTCGCCCTGCACCCAGAACAGGTCGGGCAGCTCGTTGGCCTGGAGAGCCACGTTCAGGCTCTGGTCGTTTTGCGCGAAATCGTAGGTCAGCTTGATGTTCGGGTACTTTTGCTCGAAGGCCGCATTGATCTTTTTGAACGGCTCCTCCAGCACGGCCTGGTTGCCCAGGTCGCCCCATACCTTGAGCGTGACGTTCTCCCCCGGACGAGGCGGCGGCGCTCGGCGATGCCGATGCGGACGAGCCGGAGGAGGAGGATGCAGGCGCGCCGGAAGACGCGCTGCCTTCATTGCCGTCGTTGCCTCCGCAGGCTTGCAGCGTCAACGCGAGCAGGGCGGTTGCGGCGAGGACGGCGAACGGTTTGTTTTTTTGCAAGATGAACCCCTCCTGAATAAACGAATCCTTGGATTGTGGCGCAAGGTAGAGCGGATCGCGATCTGGCTTTATTGTAAGCGTTACCACGTTATCCGTTCCATGCACGCCGCCCCGCGTTCCATGCCATAAAAAACGGAACCCGCCGTGCCGGATTCCGCGCGATGCCAAATTCAACGAATCTCGTTCCACGATCAACGCCTGCCCTTGAAATGGCTGATGGTCTGGCCCGTGGCCCGCTTGAACACCTTGACGAAGTAATTCGGATTGGCGTAGCCGACGCGCGACGCGATCTCCTCCGTCGACAGCTCCGTCTCGCGGAACAGCCGGACCGCCTCCTTGATGCGCACGTCCGTCAGATGGTCCGAAAAGGACTTGCCCGTCTCCTGCCTGAACCGCTGGCCGAAGTGGTTCTCGCTGAACCCGGCCAGCTGGGCCATGTCCTCCAGGCGGATCGGATCGGCATAATGCGCCTCGACGTAGTCCCGCACCCGCGCGACCCAGCCGTCGCGCGCCTGCTTGCGCGCGACCAGCTCCGCGGACTTCGCCGCGATGGCGCCGATCGTCCGGCGCCATTCTTCCGCCGTGCGGACGCTTCCCGCCGCCTCCGCGAAGGGCCACAGGGGGCCGAACCGCTCGCGCAGCTCCTCCGGCGCCGGATTGTACCGCTCGATCAGGAAGTCCGCGAGCTGAGAGACCGCCGCCACGCCGAGCCGGATCCACTCGGCCGGCTTGTAGCGCTCGCCGCGCTCCGCGCGAAGCGCGAGCAGATCGTCCGCGAGCGCGCCCGGCTGCAGCAGCCGCAGACGCTGCTTGAAGCTCTTGTACAGCGCCAGCCATTCGGCATCCGGGATCGCGCCTAGCTCTCCCGCCGTCTCGCGGAAGCGGACGCCGCCCTCGAACAGCGCGACGGCCGCTGCGGCCTCGGCGCCGCGCCTCGCAGCGGTCCAGTCGCCGCCGATATCCTGCGGCGCGGAAAACCCGATGGCCAGCGTCACGTTGAGCTTCTGCTGGAAGGCGGCCGCCCACTCCCGCGCCATTCTGGCCGCGGACTCGCGGTCGGCCGCCAAATCCGCGGCAACCGGGACCGCCTTCACGCCCCCCTTCACGACCGCCTTTACATCGGCAGCCTTCTTAAGGTCCGCATTCGCGTCGACGGACATGGATGCAGTCGCGCCCCCGGCCTCGGGCGAAGCGGGAACGGCTGCGGCCTCCTCGCAAGCATAGCCGCCGTGCAGCATGTCCTCGCTCTCGCCGAACAGCACGGGAAGGCGCAGCCGCGCGAACAGCTCCTCCGCCAGATGCAGCATCGCCCGCCGCTCCGCCGCGGCATAGCCGCCCTCGCGCGGGACGGGCTTCAGCGCCGCCCAGCGGAAAAGACGGCCGCGGCCGGCCAGCGCGACCGCGAGCGCCGGGCACGCCGCCGCATCCGCCGGCGGCGCCTCTACGGCTGCCGCAGCGCGGACGTCCGTGCGCTCCAGCAGCAGCCGGGACTCGTTGGCGAGCGCGGCCTCTCCGCCGCCGTCAGGCTCGCCGACGTTGCCGCGCGCCTCCGTTTCTTCCGCCGCTTCGAATTCGAGTCCGCCCAGCACCCGCAGCAGCTCCTCCGGCTCCATTTCATACTTGGAGATGTAATCTTGCACCCCGAGCCGGATCGCCTGGCGCGTATGCTCGAAATCGTTGTAGCTGCTCAAGATGACGACCCGCGCGGCAGGCGCGGCCGTCCGCAGCCCGCGGATCAGCTCGAAGCCGTCCATGCCGGGCATCCGGATGTCCGTGAGCACGACGTCGAAAGCTTGCTGCGCGCATGCAGCCAACGCCTCCTCGCCGTTTTTGAATACGCCCGCGATCCGGAATCCATGCGCCTCCCAGTCGATCATCGACTGCAGGCCGATCCGGACGAGCGATTCGTCATCCACGATCATGACGCTGCGCATCGGCTTCTCCCCCTTCCTCCCGCAGCAGCGGCAGCCTGACCGTCAGCGTCGTACCTTCGCCCGGCGCGCTCGCGACGCGCAGCCCGTACTGCGCCCCGTAGTGCAACTGCACCCGCTCGTGCACGCTCCGCAGCCCGATCCGCGCGCCGCCCTCCTCGGGCCGCTGCCGCCCGTCGCCGCCATCCAGGCTCGCGACCACCGCCGCGTGCCGCTCGGGCGGCATGCCGACGCCGTTGTCCGACACCGTCAGCACGAGCGTCCTGCCCGCAGCCGCGGCCGCGACCGAGATTTCTCCCGGCCGGTCGGCGTCCGCCAGCCCGTGCAGCAGCGCGTTCTCGATCAGCGGCTGCAGCAGAAACTTCGGCACGAGGGCATCCTCGAGCGCCTGCGGAACCCGCGACTCGAAGCCGAAGTGCTGATACCGCACCTTCTGGATGGTGACGTAGCTCTGCAGCATCGCCACCTCCGTCCCGAGCGGCACCGGCCCGCCGCCGCCGCGGAGCGCGTACGTCAGCAGCCGGTTCAAGGAGTCGACCGTCTCCTTGATATTGTCCTGCTTCTGGATCATCGCCATCCAGCGGATCGAGTTCAGCGTATTGTGCAGAAAGTGAGGAGACAGCTGATTTTGCAGCACGCGGATCTCCGCATCCTTTTTCTGCCGTTCCTGCCGGGACGCTTCCTCGATGAGCCGCTCGATCTCGTACATGACGGAGATAAACGTATCGTTCATCTCCACGATCTCGATCGCGCCCCCCGAACCGATTAAGCCGGCCGGGCCGCACGCCTTTGATCCCTTGCTTCATGTTGACCATGAGCCGACGGATCGGGATGACCAGGTCGATGACGAGCAGCTGCGTCAGGACGAGACCCAGGACGATGCAGCCCAGCACGATAAACGTCGCCATGCGGGCCGTGCGGTAGATCGGCTCGTACAGCTGGTTGAGCGGGAGCTGCGCGGACAGCTGCCAGCCGTTGCGGATGCTGTCCCGCGAGTAGGTGAGCAGCTGCCGTTCGCCCGCCTGCGCCGTTTTCCCGTTGCCCAGAATCTCCTCGCCTTTATCCGTCAGCAAGCGGATCGCGGCGTTTTCCCTGAACTTCGTCTGGCTGAAAATATCCGTGACCGCGTCGGTCCTAATGACGATCGTGAGCGTACCGAGCGCATTCAGCTTCTTGTCCCGGATCGACCGGCCAAGCCGGAACGCGTCGAACGATGCATAGCCGTCGCTGTAAGCTTCCGGGCGGAACCAAACGGCCCCGCCCTTCATCTCGGCCACGCGCGCCCGATAATCGGCGTCGTCCGCGCCGAAGCCGTCGATCGCGTCGGTGCCGTACGTATACTCGGCGTCCGGCGTCGTCAGCTTGATGGCGCGGATATAGGCGTTCTGGTCCGAGCCGAGCCAGAACACGTTGAGACGCTCGTTGATCGCGTTCTGGATCTCAAAGCGCTCGTACACCGAAGCGGGCTTCACCGCAAGGCGCGACAGCAGCTCGTCGTCCGTCATGATCTGCTTGCTCAGCTGTTCGTAGCTGCCCAGCCGGTCGTCGATCTTTTGCGCCATGAGCGCGAGCAGGTCGGTCGCATACTCGGCGGTCCGCGCCTTGGACGAAGCCGTATAGCTGTCGGTCAGAATATAGATGCCCGCCAGGGCGGGCAGCAGGATCAAGGGCATATAGACGAGCGGCAGCTTGAAAGGCAGGCGAATGCGGCGCCATCCCGGCGGGCGCAGCTTGAAGATGTTCATGGCGACTCTCCCGTCCGATCGCGCTAGTCTCTCTTGTAAGCGCTATCGCCAACATTCTAACATAATGTTCGATCGCAGGGCGCGCCGCCTTCGCCGCTGTTTCCAGCAGTGCCTTCGATCCCCTTATCAGGGTCCTTTTACAACCGGATCGCCCGCCTCTCGTCAGCCGACTCGTTCGCCCGCACGACCAGCTCCAGGGATTTGGCCGCATCCGCGTATGAAGACCGGATGCCGGAAGGATCGCCCGAGCGCACCGCTTCGAGGAAAGCCGCCGCCTCGTCCACGTACATGTTCTCCTCCGGAAAATGCGCGGACACCTCTTCGCCGCGGAAGTCCCCGTACAGCCGGCTGCCCAGTCGGGATAGATCGACCGTGAGCCGATAATCCCGGCCCAGCAGCTCGATCTCGACCCGCGGCCGCTCCACGCCCCACGAATGCGTATGCGTCTGGACCGTGCCATGCGCGTAAGCCAGATTGACGACGAAATTATCCTCGACCGTATAGTCCCCGCTCTTGGGCCGCTGTACGTTGGCGCCGAAAGCGTGGATCGCCTCGACCTCGCCGCCTTGCGCGCCCGCGATATACCTGGCGGCGTCGATCAGGTGGATCGCCTGGTCGAACATCGGCCCGCCGGACTTGGCCTTGTCGAGCAGCCAGCGCGGCGTCGGCGCTTCGGGCAGGCCGGCTGCGCAGGCATGCACGCTGCGCACGATCGGCACCGGCGCGCCGCTGCTCCGGATCAGTTCTCTAGCCATCGCTACGGCGCCTGCGTAGCGGTACATGAAGCCCACCGCGCATACGATGCCGCTCTCGCGGACGATCGCCGCGATCTCCTCCGCCTCGCTTACCGACCGCGCGGGCGGCTTCTCGACGAAGCAGGCGATGCCGCGCCGCGCGGCTTCGAGGATCGGTCCCTTGCGCACGCCCGGCGGCGTGCAGACGAACACCGCGTCGAGCGGCGTGCGCTCGAACAGCAGCCGGTAATCCGTAAAGGACTCGGCTCCGTATTCTCCCGCGATCCTGGCCGTCTTGCCGGCGTCCGTACCGCAGACGGCGGCGATGCGGACGTCGTCCCTTTTGATCAGATTGCCGATATGCCTTAAGCCGATTACGCCAATGCCGATGATGCCGATATTCATGGTAAAGCGCTCCCTTCTTGTCATGCCAAGCCGTGTTCATTCAAGCCGCTCGTTACCGTTCCTTGCCGTCCGCCTCTTCGAATACGATGCCGCGCACGCGAAGCGTCGCGTCGGTCGGCGTGCTCCAGTTGACCATCACGGCGCGCGTGCGCGCGTCGGGCGGATCGTTGCGCATCGCGATCTCGTCATGCTCGGACGCGCCGCCTTCGATTCGAATGGCGTACCGTCCGGCGCTGTATAGGGCCGCGCCGCTCGACAGACGCATCGTCAAAGGCCCCGTCGCTTCGAGTCCTTCCCCGCTTAGTTCTCCATCCTCCGGCGGGAACAGACAGACGGCCTGCAGGTAGATGCCGCGCGGATCGTCCGAGGCGACCCGCAGGTCCAGCCCGTCCTCCAGCAGCGTCAGCTCGATGTCGACGGCCGTGCGCACGGTGCCGATCCGGCGGCGCAGATGATTCGGCATGTCGACGTAGCGGCCGCCGGCGTGCAGCGTATGCTCGTCCGCGAGCGGACCGAAGTAGCAGCCCTCCAACTCCGCGCGGAGCAGGTAGCGGTCGCCGCCGAGCGGCTCGATGCCCGGAAAAGAGACCGCGCCGGCGCCGAACCAGCCGATGCCCAGCTTCAGCCCGAGCATTCGCGCCTCGCCGTACTGGACGTACAGGCATTCCGGCTGTCCCGCCATCGCGGTGACGCTCAGCGGTCCTCGCCGGTGACGCAGGACGGGCGCGCCGTGCGGATGCTTGACGACCGGGCCGAGATAGGGCACGCGGTCGGGGACGGGCGCGCGATTTCCTTCGCCGAACAGCACGGTGTACCGTTCGCTTGGCGGGGCAGGCGCAACCGTCGGCGTCATCCGCTCGGGCGTGAGCATCCAGTGCAGCAGCGCCACGCTCCCGCGCGGCGCCGTCCGTTCCGCGACCGCCGCAAGCGCGGCCAGCTCGGGGTCGCGCTCGCGCGCGGCAATCAGGTGGAACGCCGCGTAGTAGCGGTCGTCCATGCGGGCGACCTGCCCGAGATCCTGGCGTCCGGAATATTCGGTCGCGATCGTGTCTCCCGGATGCAGCATGTAGCGCATCATCCGCAGCGTGCTCGCCGCAGCGTCCAGCGCAGGCGCATAGCCGAACACCGTACCGACGTCATAGAGGTAGTAAGCGCAAATCGCGTTGTAGATCGAATTGCTCCGCTCGGTCCATTCGCCGTAGTCGGTAATGTCCAGGCCCTCGTTCAAAAACTCGAACGCCCGCTCGCGGTAGGCCGCCCCGCCGAACAGCTCCTCCATTTTGGCCAGCGCCGACGCCATCACCCAGCGGTGGTTCGGCGTATGAATGCCGCCCTCCAGCAGCGCCGGAGAGGCGCGACGCAGAAACGTCAGCACGGCGTTCGTCGCCTTCGCCGCTTCCTGCCCCGCGTCCCGCAGCAGCAGCTGCGCGACAAGCGCGACCAGATGCGACGTAAACGCCGTGTCGGGGGGCGAATCGATGTTGCAGTTGTAGAGCGATACGTTGCCGCTCGGCAGTTGGATGCCGAGCAGCTCCTCCGCCGTCTCCTCCAGCGCGGCCAATAGCGCCGGATCGCGGAAATACCGCGACCGCGGCTGACAGTAGAGCACCGCCAGCAGCGTCAGCCGGCTCAGCTCCCGTCCCTGCACCTTTATCCGGCGGACACTCCGCTTCTCGGCCTCCATCCGCTTCCATTCCTCCGCGAGCCTCGCCTCCTGCAGCCGGACGAGCTCGCCGATTCGCGCTTCGACAGTCGTTTGCACAAGCATCCTCCTCTCCGCCCCGGACAGGCCGAAGGACGGACGGTTCGCGGACCGGTCCGTCCTTCGGCCTGCCAGGGCGTGCGCCCCGAGCGTTTATTCGTTCGTCGTCTTCCAGTTCATGGCGACCAGGTTCTGCGTCACTTCGGCGTCGTATTCTTCGCCGCCGTTCTTCTTCCAGCCGGACACGACGTTCTCCCATTCCGCGTCGAAGTCCTTGGCGATGACCGCCTTGGAGAGCGCGTCGTACAGGAACTTCGTGATGTTGGCCACGCTCTTGTCCGATACCGGACGCGGCGTGTCGATGAGCGGCCCTTGCTTGCCGAACTTCTCGAACGATTTGAAGTAGGGGTCAAGAATATCGGCGATCTCGTCGGGATTCGGCTCGTTGGCGAACTGCTTCTTCATCTGATCCTTCGTCGGATTGCCCATGTAGCCTTGGGTGAGCAGATTCAAGTCCTTGAAGTACCAGTCGATCTCCTCCGCGTTTTTGACCGGATCGATCGCCACGTACAGGCCGTCTTCCTCCTTGAAGTGCACGCCTTCGATGCCCGCCTGGACGAGCTTGATGTTTTTCGCCAGGACGTTCAGGTACTTGACCGCGGCCGCCGGATTTTTGGACGACTTCGGAATCATGTTGAGCAGTCCGTATACGTTGGCCTCGGTCATCGCCTGCGTGCCGTTCGGCCGCACGAGGGGATCGAGCGTTACCCACTTCGCTTCGGGCACCGTTTTGCGCGTTTCCTTGGTGACGGTCCACGGATCTTCGTTCGAGTCCATGAAGCCGGATACGCCGGACGTGTAGTTCTGGATGAACTGCTGCGAGTTGACGTCGGTGACGAATTCCTTGGAAATGAGCCCTTCTTTGTACATCTTGTTCAGGAAGCGGAAAAATTCCTTGCCCTCGTTCAGCGCGACCGCGGAGTGGAATACGCCGTCCGTGAAGTTGCCGCTCGGCATATACATCTCGGTAGCCGGCCCGTCGATCGCCACGCCCGCGCCCCACATCGGGCCGAAGAAGAACCCCTTCATGCCCTGCGAGATCGCCGGCAGCGCCCACGGCACGACATTGTCCTTGCCGACGCCGCCCGGGTCCTTTTCCTTGAACGCCTTGAGCGTCTCGTACAGCTCGTCGAGCGTCGTCGGCGCCTTCATGCCGAGCTTGTCGAGCCAGTCCTGGCGAATCTTCATGTTGGAAGCCGCCGCCGTGCTCATCCGCATCGCCGGAATCGCGTAGCGCTTACCCTTGTACGTGCCGGCCGCCTCGAGCGACGGGCCGATCAGCTTTTTGATGTCCGGGCCGTACTGCTCGAGCAGATCGTCCAGCTCCCACAGGCCGCCCTGCTCCGCCCACTTGAACATCGCGTTCATATCGTACGTGATAATAATGTCGGGACCGCCGCCGGACGCCATCCAAATGTTGTTTTTCTCGCTTTCCTGCGAGCGCGGCAGAACGACGTATTCGACGTCGAGGCCTTCCTTGCGGGCTTCCTCCTGCAGCTTTTTGACGATGACGGTGTCCTCGAGCTTCTGGCCGTTGGGCGAATTCGAGCGGTCCCACAGCGACACGCGCACCTTTTCCAGCTTGCCGTTCCCCCGCTTGCGTCGCGCCGGCGGTTCCGCCGGTAGGAGCAGCGCTCGATGCGCCGCTATTGTCGTTATTGCCTCCGCATGCCGCGAGCGGCAGCGTGACCAGCGCGATCGCCAGCGCCGTCTGCAATCCTTTTTTCCAACTCCCCATCATTCCGGTTGCCTCCTTGGTAATCAAGACTGAAGTAGCGCTATCGTGAACCCGAACGGCGCGGCGCCGCGCAATCCGGACGTTCAACCTTTTACGGAGCCGAGCATCGAGCCTTTGACGAAGTACTTTTGCAAAAAAAGGGTATACGATCAGGATCGGCACGGTAGCGACCACGATGACGGCGGCCTTGAGCGATTCCTGGATGACCGTGAACTTGCTCTCCATCGTCATCTGCTCCAGCGACGTATCCATTTGCGACAGCAGCAGGATGTTGCGAAGCTTCGCCTGCAGCGTGAGCAGATCGGGATTGTCGATATAGAGCACCGCGCCGAAGTAGGCGTTCCAGTGGCCGACCGCGTAGAACAGGCCGATCGTCGCCAGCGACGCCCCCGAGAGAGGGAGCACGATCCGGATCAGATAACGCATGTTGCCGCAGCCGTCCATGACCGATGCCTCCCGCAGCTCGTCGGGAATCGTCTGGAAAAAGCTTTTCATAATAATGACGTTAAACGCGCTGATCAGTCCCGGGATAATGAGCGCCCACAGCGTATTTAGCAGATGGAGCGACTTCACGACGAGGAACAGCGGGATCATGCCGCCGCTGAACAGCATCGTGATCACCATGAACCGCATGAAGATCCCGCGTCCCTTGAGATCCCGGCGCGACAGCGGATAAGCCGTAATGATCGTGAACAGCAGGTTCAGCGTCGTGCCGACGACCGTCAGGAAGACGGTGACGAGCAGCGACCGAATGACCGAGCTGTCGGCCAGAATCATCTTCATCGAACCGACCTGAAACTCGACCGGCCACAAGAGTACTTTGCCCGTCTGGATCGCGGTGCTGCTGCTAAATGCATTTGCAAGCGTATTCAGAAAGGGAAACAGACAGATGAACGTGAACACGATGAGCGCGCTGTAAACGAGGGTGTCAAAGACGACTTCCCCCCGGCGTGCGCTTGGCCCTCCTCGGACGCGTCGCGGGAGCGGGCCGGGCGCGTTCGCCCGTCGGCTTCGCCTCGCCCTTTGCGGAGCTGCTTGCCGGGCTGCTTGCGGTGCCGCTTACCATAGTCCCTCGCCTCCCGCCCTTTTCGCAAAATGATTGGCCGCGACGACAAGACACAGATTAATGACCGACTGCACCATGCCGACCGCCGTCGTCAGCCCGAATTCGCCCTGCTTGATGCCGACGCGGTAGACGTACGTGCTGATGACCTCGGAGACGTCGCTGACGACCGAATTCGCCAGCGCGAGCGGCTGCTCGATACCGATCGACACCATGTGGCCGACCGCGAGGATGAACAGAATGACGATCGTCGGCATGATGCTCGGCAGCGTGACGCTCGCAATCTTGCGGATGCGGCCCGCGCCGTCGATGGACGCGGCCTCGTACAGCGCCGGATCGATCGCCGTGATCGCCGCCAGATAGATGATCGTCCCCCAGCCCGCACTCTGCCAGACAGCCGACAGCGTGTAGGTGATCACCCACCACGTCTGATCCGCCATGAAGTAGATTTCTTTCAAGCCCAGCCAGCGAAGAATCTGGTTGACGACGCCGTACTTCGGCGACAGCACCGCGTACACGATGCCCCCGAGCACGATCCAGGACATGAAGTGGGGCAGGTAGAGCATCGACTGCGAGATTTTCTTCAGATAGCGGGATCGCACCTCATTCAGCATGAGCGCGAGCAGAATCGGCGCCGGGAAGCAGACGAGCAGCCCGAGCAGATTCAGCAGCAGCGTGTTGCGCGTGATCCGGAAAAACTCGGGAATCGAAAACATCTCCCGGAAATTGGCGAGCCCGGCCCAATCGCTGCCCCAAAGGCCCCGGAACAGGTTGTAGTCCTTGAACGCAATGACGAGCCCGCCCATCGGGATGTAGGCGAAAACGATGAAAAAGACGACGGCCGGCACGAGGAGCAAGTAGAGATCATAGTTTTTTTTTCCATTCCTTCACGGTCCGCTCCCTCCTTGCGTAATGCCGAAGCGTTCGGCGGCTTGAGATGTGGCTGTCGGTAAGGCTGGTCATGTCGATGTTGCTGATTTTGTCGATGTTGCTGAGTTTAGTGTAGAGGGATTTGTAAGCGTTTTAAATGCGGAAAATTGGACGTTTTATTAGATTTCTTGCACCGGTTCGGCCGCATGCTTGAGACTCTCCGCCAGCATGAGCAGCGCCATCGATTGGCCGTAAGGCATCGGACAGCGGGGAATCTGCCTGTAAAAGTCCAGCGTGTGCCCCATCCGCGTGCCGTAGGACACGTCCTGCACGGCGCCGTCCGCGTCGATCCGTCCGACGACGGCTTGGAGCGCGCGCAGGCCCGGCTCTCTGTACCGCGCGTCCAGATACCCTTTGCGCACCGCCTTGAGCAGCCCGTAGGCGAAGCCCGCCGTCGCCGACGTCTCCTCGTACGAGGACGGATCGTCGAGCAGCGTGCGCCACATGCCGGAAGGCTCCTGAAGCTCGGCCAGCTTGGCCGCCTGCCGCTCCAGCGACGACAGGAGGAAGCGCCGTACGCCCGGCGATACGTCCACGATGTCCAGGTAGTCGACCAGGCCGGCCGTGTACCAGGCGTTGCCGCGCCCCCATCGCGCCCGGGCGAAGTTGTGATTCTCCTTGAACGTCCAGCCGTGGAAAAACAGGCCGGTCTCGGTATCCGTCAAATATTTCAGATGCACGAGAAACTGGCGCACGCTCTCCTCCACGTAGTCTTCGCGGTTCAGCAGGACGCCCATGCGCCCGAGGAACAGCACCGTCATGTACAGCGTGTCGTCCCACAGCTCGCCCTCGTTCGGGCTGTCCACCGCCGTATGGGCGATGCCGGACTCCGGCGTGCGGGGCATATGAACGGCCGCATAGTCTGCCCATTCCTGGCAAACTTTGAGGTAATCCTGCTTGCCGGTCTCCTCGTACAGGTAACTCAGCGTGAGCAGCGGGCACATCGTATTGACGTTTTTGCCGGGCAGCCCGCATTCGAGATGGCGGTCGAACCAGGACGTCAGATAATTCAGGAGGTCGGGATCGCCGGTTTCCTTGTAATAGAGATACAGGGAAAACAAGCCCACGCCCTGCGACCAGTCCCACACGTCCATCGAGATGATGCTGTCGGCCGTATCCTCCCGGATCGCGACCTTCAGTCCCCGCATGCCCGCGATGACCCGCTCGATCAGCGCTTGCGCCTCCTGCCTCTCCAGCTGTCGTACGCTCATGGCTTCCACTCCCGTTTTGTATGTTTGTAGGTCTGTATGTCTGAAATTAGGGCTTAGGCCCGCCCGCGGCGCATACCCGCCAACGCTTGATCGATATCAGCCGTCAATGCGTCCGCATCCTCCAGCCCGATCGAGAGACGGACGAGCCGCTGCGGCATCCCCGTCCGCCGCGACGTCTCCTCGTCGATGCCGAGTCCCGGCGTGTTGACCAGGCTCTCGAAGCCCCCCCCAGCTCGGCCCCTCCTCGAACAGCGCCAACCCCTTGACGAAGCCGACGATCTGCTCCGGCGTGCCGCGAGGCACGAAGCTGAGCAAGCCGGTGCAGCCGCTCATCTGGCTGCGGGCCAGCGCATGCTGCGGGTGGCTCGGCAGGCCCGGGTAGAGCACGCGCTCCACGAGCGGGTGCGTCTCGAGATGCGCGGCGATCCGCATCGCGCTCTCCTGATGCTGCCGCATTCGCAGCGGCAGCGTGCGCAGACCCCGGATCAGCAGCCACGCCTGATGCGGATCCATCGCCGCGCCGAACAGCCCGCGCTCTTCGTGCGTCACGCGCTCCATCCGCGCCAGGCTACCGACCATGACGCCCGCCAGTATATCGCTGTGCCCGCCCATATACTTGGTCGCGGAGTGCACGACGATATCGATTCCGAAGGCGATCGGATTCTGGTAAAGCGGCGTCGCCCACGTGTTGTCCGCGATCGTCGTCACGCCATGCGCCTTCGCCAGCGCCGCGATCGCGCGCAGGTCCTGCAGCGTGAACACGTTCGACAGCGGCGTCTCCAGGTAGATCGCCCGCGTATTCGGGCGGAGCGCGGCTTCGATCTCGGCGACGTCCGTACCCGACACGAACGTCGTCTCCACGCCGAACCGCCGCATATAGACGTCGAGGAAACCCTTCACCGGCGGATAGACGTTCAGCGGGCAGACAATATGGCAATCTTTCTCCATGACGCTCATGAGCGCCGCGGAGATCGCCGCCATCCCGGAGGAAAAGCAGCGTGCCGCCTCCGCCCCTTCCAGCGCCGCGATCTTCCGCTCCGCGATCTCGGTCGTCGGATTGGCGATCCGAGTGTAGGTATAGCCGTGATTCGTCGTCTTGCGGGTGAACAGCGTATTCTGAAATATCGGCGGCACGATCGCGCCGAGATGGCGGTCGTAATCGTCGCCGAGTTGCAGGCAGATGTCCTGCTTGCTGAGCGGCGGCTTGAGTGAGGACGACTTGGCCGGAAGCGGCTCGCCGGAGGCAAGCGACTCGTTTAAGCCCGGTCCGCCGGCGCCTGCCACGTGCGTATCCCGCTCGCTCAGGTGCTGTCGCTCGTCCGTTCCGGCGTTCGCCTCCGTCCCACGCCCGCCTAAGGTAGCCTCGTCCATTTTCTTCGCCTCCCGTCTCGGTCAGTTAGAGTAACCACGCATCGCATCGCCGCGCACGCTTGACTGGACGCCTTTGCGGCAAGCCATTGCCGCATGCCATGCCAAACGCCTTGCCCAACTCCTTGCCCAACTCCGTACCGCATTCCGTTTTAACGGTATCCCCCTTCGCACAGGTACGGGCATTTTCGCACTGCCGGACGCCAGCAGCTCACTGCCAGATCTGTAATCTCAATTTGCGGTTAGCGCGATTCAAGGAAGGCTGAAGCGGACACGCCGCCCCGTCCGCCCCCCTGGGTTCCTGTTCGAAGGGGATATTGTTCAAACGCCGCGGAATGCCCCTTTGTGCACGCATAAGCGGCGCTGCGGGAGGTTACTTCAACCCTCCGTCTGCCAACTATAGGTCGCCAGATACTTCGCTTCCCGGCCCGTCCGCCGGACCAGCACGCCCCAACGCAGCTTGTCGAGCCGATGCTCGTAGCCCTTGAACAGATAGACGACGGTGCCGGCCTCTCCCGTCATCCGGAGCGTGACCCGCTTGTCGGCGAGCGTCCAGACCGCCTCCCAGTCGCCGTCGACGTCGCAGCGCGCCGTCTCCAGCATGAGCGAATAGCCGTCCTCGACGCCCGGCGGATCGCAAGGTTCGAAGGCAAGCGCAGAGCTGAACGCGCCCGCGCAGTGGAACAGCCAGTCGAATTCGTGCACGCCTTCGTGCCCGGCAGCGGGCCTGACCTCGAACGCGTCGTGCAGCCTGTCCGCCTCCAGCCGCAGCGTACGCGCAAATCCGATGCCCGGATACACGTCGTCCGCGGATACCGCGCACAGGTTGCGCTGCGCATCGAACCGGTCCATGCGGCCGTTCGGACGGTTCGGTTGGTTGCGCCGGTCGACCATCAGCGAGTTGTGCGCGATCGTTTTGCGCTGCCACTCCCTGAAGAGTGCCGATCCGTACCCGCTGTTGGAAGGGTCCCGCGACACGATCTCGTCTTTTACGAACAGCTCGAAGTCCATGATATCCGCGTGCGCATGCCCCTCGATGACATAGCCGTACTTGAGAAAAACCGACGCCTCCCCGGCATGCAGCTGCGCGAAGTAAATATCCTTGTCGTAGCGGGACGTTCCGTCCGGAAGACCGCTTCCGGCCCGCACGTCGTCGAAGCGCTCGTTTTCCCAATCCCGGCCGAACAGCAGCCGCGCGAGACCGCCGATATTGGCGCCCGGATGCGCCTTGTTCGGCTCGTCGTAGCTGCGCGACAACGCGTAGCGGAACGGCGCTTCATCCTGCACGGCGCGGATCCACTCGTATTGGTGGGCGTAGTTGCCGAACCGCAGCAGCGGCCAGCCGTCGTTCGGATTCGGAAATTCGCCGCTCGCGAAGGCGTACTTGACCGGGTACCGGTACATCCGCAGCAGCGCGTCCTCGAGGATCGGGAAGTCGTAGCCGTACAATTTGCAAAACGCGAGGTAATAGGTCATTCCTTCGGCGCAGTAGAAATGGTAGTGGAAGGAAGCTTCGTACCAGAAACCCTCCGGCAGCAGGCCCTCCGCCAGCTTGCGCTTGATGCCGTGCTCGCCTTCGGCGGCCCGTTCGCACCAGATCGTTTCGCCGAAAAACAGGCCGATCATGCCCGCCGCCGCTTTCATCCAGCAGATGATGTTGGGCGTAACCCCCCACCTTCTCGATGAGAAAGGCCGCCTCCGGAATGAAGAAGGTCTGCTTGTAATGCTCCATCTCTTCGTCCGTGAACGATCCCTTGACCAGCTCCATGCCGTTAAGCAGCCAGATGACGGCCACGCCGTCCGTCAAGTCGCAACCCGTGAATTTGCCCTCCTGGCCGGGAGGCGTGCGCACTTCGAAGCTGCCGTAGTGATCGCACAGGAAGCCGAGGACTTTGCCGATAAACGAAAGATAGGCCGGGTCGCCGTACAGGTTGTAGAGCACGGCCGCGTGAAACACTTGGGTGCAAGCCGAAGTTCTGTATATATAGCACCAGGCGTCGTCGGCTTCCTGAGCGATCCGGAGCTCGCCGCAGCCGCTGCAGCGGTGCTCGCCGGGCTTGCCGGGATCGAATATCAGCGCGGCGAAGCATTTGTCGCAAAAATAATGATGTCCCCAGCCCGCGACGCGCGAGGCATCGTCGGCATAGTTTGCAACCCACCAGTCGGTATCCGGCTTGAAGCCGTCGACGATTCCGCGTGCCCAGTCGAAGCTCGCGATCTTTTCCCTTACCGCCTGCCAATCCTCCACCATCTTCTTCGTGCGGTTCGTCATCGGCTGCACTCCTTCGGATAGCCTTGCGCCGGCAAGGCGATTCGACGGGCGCGGCCCCGGGCCGCTCCGCGGCGGTCGGCGGGGCGGGCTCGGGGCCGCGTCTGTCGCATGTTTATTGTCGCAATTGGCGGAAGCGCTTACTATGGGGTGATTTTGCGATTATATTAGCTATTTTGACTTCGGGGCGGCGGGCGGGGAACATGGAAACGGGAGCGTGGCGGGACGATAGTGCCCAAATGCGCTTATCTCCGGGGCTTTGAGCGGTTTGATGGATGCGATGGTGCCAAAATGCGCTTATCTCCTGGCAATCGGGCGGTTTGATGGGTGCGATAATGCCCAAATGCGCTTATCTCCTGGCAATTGAGCGGTTAGAGGGGTGCGATAGTGCCCAAATGCGCTTATCTCCTGGCAATTGAGCGGTTTGATAGGGACGATAATGCCCAAATGAGCTTATCTCCTGGCAATTGAGCGGTTAGATGGGGTCGATAGTGCCCTAATGCACTTATCTCCCCGTCTCTGCCTACTCGTCCCGCCTTACGGCCGGCAGCCTGACGGTCACGGTCGTTCCTTCACCGGGGCGGCTCGCGATGGACAGTCCGTAGGCGTCGCCGTGCAGGATGCGGATGCGCTTGTGCACGCTGATGACGCCCACGTTGGTATGCTTGCCCGAGCTCTCTCCCGTATCGCCGTACAGCTCGGGCCGTAGCAGCCGCTCCACCTTTTCCCGCTCCATGCCTACGCCGTTGTCCGACACTTCGAGCACGAGGTCCCCGTTCTCCGCCCGGCAGGCGATGCGAATCAGCGCCTTGCCCGGCTTTTCCTCGATGCCGTGCACGATCGCGTTCTCGGCAAGCGGCTGGAGGATGAACTTCGGGACGCGGCACTCGGCCAGCGCCGGGTCGTCGTCGATCCGCACCTCGATGCGATCGCCGTATATGATCTGATGGATGGCGAGGTACCTGCCGACGAATTCGAGCTCCTCGCCGAGCGTGATATCGTCGCCCTTTTTGCCGAGACTCTCGCGCAGCAGCCTGCCGAGCAGGTAGATCAGCTCGCCGATCTCCTCCTCGCCTTTGAGCTTGGCCATGCTGTAGATCGTCTCGAGCGTGTTGTACAGAAAGTGAGGGTTCATCTGCGCCTGCAGCGCTTTGTAGTCGAGCTGCAGCGAACGGTATTCGGCCTGCTGGACGAGCATCTTCTCGCGATAGACGGAGTGGAACAGATCGTCGATCTTCTCGGCCATCGAGTTGAACCTGGCGGCCAGCATGCCGACCTCGTCGCGGCTGCGGGGGACGATGATCTCGTGCTTGGAGTCGAGCGTGAACTTGGACATGCTGTGGAGCAGCAAGCGGATGTTCGCGGTGATGCTTTTGGAGATTCGGGCGGCCATGAGAAAGGCCAGCAGCAGCGCGGCCAGCAGCGTGCCGATCGTCCAGTACTTGAGACTCTCGGTCCCGCGCGTAAGACGGCCTACGTCGATAATCTGCACGATTTTCCACTTGTCGTAATCCGTGGACAGGACGCTCGAGATATAATGCTTGCCGGCGTACTCGAAGTCGCTCTTCGCCTTGCCGGACAAGTACAAGTGCTGATCCAGATAATGCTCGGCCGCGCCGCTAAGCGCGCCCGAGACGAACAGCTGGTCGAACTCGTTCAGGATGAGGACGTCCCCATCCATCAGATTCTGGACGTTCGCCAGGATATCGCCGACGTAGTCGCTCTCCAGGCCGATCGCGATGACCCCGACATAGCGCGACGTCTCGATATCGTACAGCGCCTTCGCCATATACAGGGTATCCTCTCCGTCCCTGACCCAGAGCGCCCGCCCGCGCATCTCCCGGACCTGCGCCAGATCGATCCGCGCCATCAGGTCCTCGTTGTCCTTCACGGCCTTGCGCTTGATGGAATACGGCCGGCCCGCGGCATCCAGAATGGAGACGGACCGGTAGTAGTCTTCAAAGAACAAGAGATCGCTCAAAAAGTCGCTGATGTACCGGTTCCGCGCGTACGCCTCCGCTTCGCTGTCCGGCTCCCGGCTGAGCGTCTGGCTGAGCGAGGAGTTGCGGAACTGCTGGAAGGCCGCCTGCTCGACGTCCGTCGTCAGCTTGTCGACGTTGATGCCGATCTGGCCGATCAGATATTGCGAAAATTCGCCGGAATTGCGCTTGATGACGCCGAGCGATACGAAATAGTTGATGCCGCTGATGAGCGATACCGTGATCATGACGATAACCGTGAACGCCAGCAGGAACTTCGTCCTGAGCTTCGCGTCCGCATACAGGCGCCTGATGCTGCGCATCGCGTTCACCGTCCCCCGTCGTTATTGCGGATCGTCGACATGGTGAAGCCCTTCCACCAGCATGAGCAGCGCCATCGACTGGCCGTAGGGCATCGGGCATCGCGGTACGGTCCGGTAAAAAGACTTGGTCGTCCCGAGCCGCGTACCGTAAGACACGCCCTGCACCCGCCCCACGGCATCGATCTGCCGGATGACGGCACGCATCGCGGCCATGCCGGCGGCGCGGTATTCTTCGCTGATATAACCTTTGCGCGCTGCCTTCAAAATGCCGTAAGCGAAGCCGGCCGACGCCGACGTCTCTTCGTAGCTGTCCGGATCGTCGAGCAGCGTGCGCCACATGCCGCCGTCGGTCTGCCATTTTACGAGCTGGCGGACTTGCTGCTCCATCGACGCGATCAGGTACATCTCGATGCCGAGCGGAAGCTCGACGATATCGAGATAATCGACCAGGCCCGCCATGTACCAAGCGTTGCCCCTTCCCCAGAGCGCGCCCGCGTAGTGGTCCCGTCGTTCGAACGACCAACCGTGATAAAACAGCCCCGTCTCCCGGTCGGTCAGATACTTCAGATGGACGAGAAACTGGCGTACGCTCTCCTGCACGTAATGCTCCTGCTTCATCGCCATCCCCATGCGCCCCAGGAACAGCACGGTCATATACAACGTCTCGCTCCGCAGCTCCTCGGCGTTCAGCCCGTCCAGCGTCGAGTGGGCGATGCCGAACTCCCGCGTGCGCGGCATCTCCTCGGCCGCATAGCTGGCCCATTCCTCGCAGACGGCCAGATATTCGGGATTGCGCGTCTCCTCGTACAGGTAGCTCAGCGTCAGCAGCGGACACATCGTATTGACGTTTTTGGGCGGCAGCCCTTCCCGGATGCGATCGTCGAACCACCTTGTCAGATAAGCCAGCATGCTGTCGTCGCCCGTATTTTTGTAATACAAGTAAAGCGAGAACAAGCCGACTCCCTGCGACCAGTCCCACTCCTCCATCGAAATGATGCTGACCGGCGTATCCTCCTCGATCGCGATCTCCAGCCGCTGCATGCCCGCGACGACCTTGCCGATCAGGTCCTCGAGCTCCGCTCTCTCCGGTTGCACGGACGCCATCGCCTTTCCTCCCCCCGACTGTGCGGCTTCTAAACGAATCATTCGCTGCGGTTCTTGTACTCTTTGGGCGATACGCCCTCGACCTTCTTGAACACTTGGTAAAAGTAGGCGTACTCCTTGTACCCGACCATCTCGCCGACCTCGTTCACCTTGAGCCTCGGATCGCGCAGCAGGCGCTTGGCCGCCTCGATCCTCGCCTTCACCACCAGATCGACGAAGTTGATCCCGGTCTCCGCCCGCAGCAGGCGGCTGAGATACCCCGAGCTGAGACCGAAGTGGTCGGCGAGCGAGGTCAGGCTGATCGTCTCGGCGAAATGCGCGTTGATGTAGTCGATCGACTTCTTCACGACGAGGCTGTAGTCCTTGTCTCCGCCGTCCAGCTTGTCCTTGACCGTCCGGATCAGGGCCGCCACGTACTCGGAGGCTTCCTTCATGTCCGACAGCCGGTACACGTCCTCCAGCATCTCGTCGATGCTCTTGCCGAAGCCGAGCTCGTCCCCCCGTCGTCCGGTAATAGTAGCGCGCGGCGGCCAGGCAGATCTCGGACAGCAAGCCCTTCGCGACCCGGATATTGCCCTCGCTGTACAGCTGGACGCGCGCCAGAAACCGCTCCAGGTGTCCGCCCATCTCCTCGGCCGTCGATTGCTCCAGCATCCGGTTGAATGTCTCCAGGTCCCGGACGATCGCGAACCTGCCGCCTTCCGTCCCCGATTCCTCTGGAGCCGGCAGCAGGACGGGCTCCTCGGTGCGGAAGAAGCTCGTCTCCATCAGCGCCGAGGCTTCGGCGAACGCTTCGCCGAGCTCCTCCAGCCGCTTGTACGTCTGGCTGACCGCCATGCAGCACGACAAGCCGCGGCGCTCTCTGGCCAGCTCGATCAGGTCGTGGCAAAAGCTCTGCAGCTTCATCCGCAGCTCCCGCGGCGTGAGCGGCTTCGGGAACAGGCAGGCGAGCGCGAGGTCGTCGCGCACCCCGCCGTCGATCGTCTCGAAGTCGCGCCTCTCCGCGGCCGCCCTCGCCAGCGCCGCCACTTCGTCCCGCAGGCGCGGATCGATGCGCTGGCTGCGGTCCCCCCGCGCGGCGTCGGAAGCGCGCTTCGAACGGACGATGACGACGGCGCAGCGGCTGCAGGCCACGCCGAGCTCCGCCGCGTTGTTCGCGAGCTCGTCCCGGTCCGGCCCGCCGCCCGCGATCAGCTCGGACACCAGCTTGCTGCGCAACGTGGGCAGCGTGCTCTGATGCCGCTCCGACAGCCGGCTGTACGCCTCCTCGCGTTCGGCCCGCCGGGACAGTTCCTCCCGCTCTCCGGCGATCTCGTCCACCGCCTGTCCGATGACGCGCTCCAGCTCGTCGTTGCGGATCGGCTTCACCACGATCTCCTTCACGCCGATGCTGACCGCCCGCTTGGCGAACTCGAAGTCCTGGTAGCCGGTGATGAGGATCGTCTTGGAGAGCGGCAGCTCCGCATGCATGTGCGCGGCGAGCTCCAGTCCGCTGACGCCCGGAATCTTGATGTCCGTAATCAACAGATCGGGACGGCACTCGTCGATCACCCGCTTGCCTTCGACGCCGTCCATCGCCTGCCCGACGACGGTGCAGCCCAGGCGCTCCCAGTTCACGGTACGCACGATCGATTGCAAGATCAGTGGCTTGTCGTCGATGACCACGACCGTCATTTTCACGGCCTATTCCTCCTTCCCGGCTACGTCCTATGAACTGCAACCGCTTGCAAATAGGGCGACGCTCGCTATTCCAACGGCACGGCCGCCGGGGCGCGCTTGCGGTAGCCGCTCGGCGATGTCCCGGCGTAAGCCTTGAACAGCTTGCTGAACGAATACAAATCGGCATAGCCCAGCGCCTCCGCGATCCGCGTGACCGGCATGTCGGACTCCGCCAGCAGCAAGCCGTGCCCGTTCCATGCGCAGCGCCGCCGCATAGGACTTCAGCGTCCGGCCGGTGTGACGTTTGAACAGCTGGCTCAAGTATCGCTGCGAGACGCCGGCCTCCGCGGCCACCGCCTCAAGATCGGCCTCCGCCCATGCGCCTTGCCGGAGCGAATCGCTGGCTCTCCGCACCAGTTCCCGATGGCGAACGGACGCCCTGCCGGCGGGCTGCGTCTCCCGCTCGCTCCGGTACAGCTCCAGCAGGAGCAGCTTGACCGTATAGTCGAATTCGACCTCCGACCAGAGCGGCGGCATGTCGCGCAGCTCCAGCAATCTGCCCATGAGCGCCTCGAAGCGCGCCCCGTCGCGTACATCCACCCGCCGGCGCGGGGGCGGGAAGCTGCCGGCCTTCTCGTCGTCGACAGCCACGCGAAAATGGCAATAGATGACCGTCAGCCGGTCGTCCGGGTGCTGCTCCACGTCGATCCGATCGCCCGGGCGCAGCGTGAAGCAACATCCGGGGACAACCGGGTATCGGATGCCGTTGACGGTCATGCTGCCCGTTCCCGCGAGCACATGCCAAAAATCGTAATCCGGCATCGCCTGCACGTGCCAGCTCCAGCCCGGCTCGCAGCGCGCCTTGCCCATGATCCGGCCCGGTTCGAACGCGACGCCGTGCAGCGGACGGGCGTCCCGGAATGCCGGCTGTTCCTCGTTGGCTCCCCATTCCATGGCGCCGCTCCTTTCCGCGCCGCCATTGGGCGTGCGAGGTTCGTCCTTTGCCTAACATTATACCGAAGCCCGCGAGAACGTGAAGACCTCCCGCGGAATAATTTCATGCGTCGCGTTTTCATACAAATCGGCTCCGCTCGCTCCATTCCGGCGTTTCCGGCGAGCCGCTATACTGGCTGCAAAGACCAAAAGGAGTGATCGCGATGAGCCTCAAACCGCTCGATCCGCAGGAAATCAACGAAAAGCTGTACAAGCACCGCGGGATTCACGCCGCGCTGCAGGGAATCGATAGCCTTCTCGACGAAGATTATCTTCATTACCGCACGCAAGGCTTCATCGCCGTATCCGACATCCTGAGCGCCGCCGAGGTGTTGGCATCGTCCGATGCCATCGAGCGCATTATTTTTGATCCGGACACGCAGGCGAAGGTCCAATTCACGAAACCGCAGCGCGAGCTGAAGGATGACACAGAGCGGGAGCTCGCCGTCCGGAAGGTATACGAGTTCGTCGGACACGACGAACAGCTGCGCGCCATGGCTTACCATCCCAACATCCTGTCCGTCGTCGAGAAGCTGCTCGGGGGCAAAGCGAAGCTTGTGCAGGATATGGCGCTGCTGAAGCCGCCCACGGGCGGCGGGGAAAAGCCGTGGCACCAGGACATGGCGTACGGCCCGCTGGCGTTCCACCAGGCGGTCGTCGGCGTCTGGATCGCGCTCGATGCGGCCGGATTGGACAACGGCTGCATGCACGTCATCCCGCGCTCGCAAATGTCCGGCGCCGTGCCGCATTACGCCGTTCGCGACTGGCAGCTCTGCGACGAGGCGGTGCCCGTCGAGCGCGATGTCGCCGTGCCCCTCGCGCCGGGCGGCGCCCTCTTTTTCCACGGCCTGCTCTTCCACGGCACCCCCAACAACACGTCCGACAAGCGCAGGCGCGCCCTCCAGTTCCACTACGCCCTGGAGACGTCCGATAAGATGTCGCCGCAGGAGTACAAGCGCGTCTTCACCAACGAGCTGACCGGAGCGGAGTGCTGATCGGCAAGCGCCGGGACGCTCGTGAGGCTGACGGCCAGTTTGAGCCGGGACGCTTGTGAGGCTGACGGCCGACATGCGGCGCCGCGCCTCGCGCGTGAAGTTGCGCGAGGCACGGCAGCCAATCGATAAAACGAACGCGACAGCCGTGCGCCGGTATCGCCCATTGCGGCGAAAGACCGTTGCACGGCTGTTGGACTGTCGGGCTGTTCGTCGGCTAAGCGCCGGGACGCGCATTCGCCTGCCGCCGCTCGTTTCGCCGGAGTCCTATTGGGTCTGCTTGACCTCCGGCGCCTCTTCCGTTTCGAATGCCCCATGCATGTGATACTGCTGCGACGACGGATCGATCGGGTCCTCCGCGCGTTGGTACCTGAATTCGAGCGAGACGCGCAGCCGGTCCTCGGTCCGGTTGTCCAGCGCCTTGTGCAAGGTCAGCCCGTGGAAAAGGAGCAGGTCGCCGGTCTTGAAGTCGGTCGTCAGCCAGGGCAGTCCGAGCGCTTCGCATTTGTCGTGCGGTACGCCGTGGCCGCCGGTGCCCGGCATCGGCTCGTGCTCGATATAGCCCAGATGGTTCGTGCGCGGCATGACCGCAAGGCCGCCCAGCTCGGCAGGACAGTCGCCTGCGGCGATCCAGCAGGTGTACGTATCGGGCGTTCCTTTAATATAAAAGTAGTCCTGGTGCGGAGGCGTCGTGTTTTTGAAGCTCTGCGGGAACGTAATGCGGCCGATCCGCCTACGGTGCTCCAGGATGGGGCCGTCCAGCAGGCCACCGTACAGCAGCGTCAGCACGGGGTTGCGGCCGAAGGCATTGAACCGGGGCAGCTCCAAGATCTTGCGGTAGAGCGGCGACGTCTCGAACTTGCGGGAAGCCGGGAACGTTTGCCCCGAATAGATGCCCGCCGGCAGCGGTCTGTCGCGGTTCACGAAGCCGGCTTCGTCGGCCAGCTTCAGCATGTCCTCGCGAATGGCGAGCAGCTCGTCCGCGTCCAGCAGGCCTCTGAAAAACAAATATCCCTCCTCGTGCAGCCGCCTCCGCAGCGCGACGATATCGTGCAGCAGTCCCATCGAATCCACCAGTTCTCCAAGCGCTTTTTGGTTGTCGTCCGGCATTTCCGAATCCTCCTCCTGTTCGCGGCGGACACGCCGGCGTTCGGCCTTTGACGCGTGCCGCTTCTGGACATTGACTTGTTCAACGATGTACAGGATCATCATAGTACGTCGATTCAAACGCGTATTTGATGCAAGTTTACGAAAATTGATCTTTGCAAAGACGTTTTTGAACGCGGGCGGGGGGATGAAAGATGGAGCTGAGAATCGGCTGGGAGGCGCTGAATCCGGTCGTCTCCTATGCCAACAGGCTGGCCTGCGGGCCCGGTTTCGCCTTCGGACCGCGCTTCGTGAGGGATCACCAGTTCATCTATACGGCCGAGGGGAAAGGAAAGGCCGAGATCGGCGGAAGCGTCTACGGTGCGGGACCCGGCGATCTGTTTTACTACGGGCCCGGGGTGCCCCACCGGTTCGAGGCAGACGACGAAACGCCTTTCGTCCTGTACGGGCTCCACTTCGCGCCGGTCGGCGAGCTGCCCGCGACGGGGGCCGTCCCCTACGAGCTGCCCGTCGACATAAGGCGTGGATCGGACTTGCCGCCCGTCGCCGAGGCGCGGCTCGTATTGGGCGATGCCGCCGGCGGGTTCGCGGTCCCCGAACACATCGCGCTGCCTCCTGCGTTCGCCGAGCCCTTCTTCGCGTCGGCCGCGCAGTATTTCCGCATGGCGGACGCCTTGCATCATCTGCGCGGGAGAGCGCTGCTCGTCCGCTTCCTGACCGAGCTGCACGAGCGCATCAGGCAGGCCCGCGCCGAGCAGGACCCGGCCGCTTCGCTGCTCGAGACCGTCAGGACCAGACTTCGGGAGCAGGCCGGGGAATCCTACCGGAGGGAATGGCTGTCTGCGTGGACCCACTATCACGAAAACCACGCTGCCGCCCTGTTTGGGAGACTGTACGGCCAATCGCCGCACGAATACTTTCTCGGCTGCAAGCTGGAGCTCGCCAAGCAACTGCTGGCGGACGAGAACCTGAGCGTCCTCGAGACGTCAGAACGGCTGCACTTCGGCTCCGTCCACCACTTCACGCGGCTGTTCAAGCGCCGGGTCGGCTGCGCGCCGGGCGCCTACAGGCGGATGGGGAGGATGGTATAGAAGCGGGCCAGCCTTGCTGGGGGGGATGGATGCGAGTCTGGCGATGTGGCGCGGTAGGGCGTGACTTCGGGCCGCTAGTGCAGCACGGCGCAAATCAAACACGCTCATCAGCGTCGCTGACCGGTCCAAATGGTGCTGGAAGGGAAAAAAGTTACTCTACAGCTTCGCGGACCGGTCCAAATGATGCTGGAAGGGCAAAAAAGTTACTCTACAGCCTCGCGGACCGGTCCAAATGATGCTGGAAGGGCAAAAAAGTTACTCTACAGCCTCGCGGACCGGTCCATAGGGGGGCTGTAGAGGCAAAAAGTTACTCTACAGCGTCGCTGACCGGTCCAAATGGTGCTGGAAGGGCAAAAAAGTTACTCTACAGCCTCGCGGACCGGTCCAAAAGTTGCCGTAAGGGCAAAAAGTTACGCTACAGCTTCGCGGACCGGTCCAGCAGGTACTTCATACCCAAACTTCTTATTTGATAGATCAATGATTTAAGCATGCATGTACTAGGTGGTGCGGGGCGGCCATGTGGCGTTGTACGGCGTTACTTTAGCCGGTAGGTGGTGTGGGGCGGGCGAAGTAACGCTGTATGGCGTTTCTTTGTGCCGCTGGGAATCGTCCGTCGAGTCGCTAACGATAAATAACCGCCGGGGCTTTTGCCCGACGGTTGTTTATCATGGTCCGATGCGTTGTCGCTTCCTATTCGTTACTCAAGGGGTTTGACCGGAATACCCGCCGCCACGAACTCGTCCAGGTCGCGGTTCGCCTTGGTCTGGTTGCACAGGTTGCAGGCGCAGACGCAGTTGTCCGGCGTCGTGTGCCCGCCCTTGGAGCGAGGCAGCAGATGGTCGATCGTGTCGCCGTAGTCGCCACAGAAATAGCAGGTATACTTGTCCCGGTTCAGGATCATCATCCGAAAATCGCGATTGCTCAGCAGTCTGCGGATCGTATGGCGGTTGACGACGACGGCCGCATGCTCGCGCACCAAGGTAACCGCCATCTCCAGGTCGATCTCCTGGTACCAGCCGCGTCCTTTGTCGGTCCTGCCGCGCATGCGGACGAAACCTTCGCGCGTCGCCTGGAGCTGCGACGCATCGTGCGGGTCGATGCCGCGCGCCGAGCCGCCCGGCGCCGTCGCGCGGGCGCGGGCCGAGCCGCGAGGCGGCACCCGCGGCGCAGCCTCGCCGGCCGGCGCTGCCTGGCGCGCCTTTTGCGTCCTCGCGGCGGCCGCCTTCGGCTGCGGCGAGGACGCCCGGGCGGGCGCCGGCTGCGCAGCCGGCAGCACGGCGGCCTGCGCCGCGGGCCGCGCCGGCTCCGGCGCCGCAATCGCGCCGGCGCCCGCTGCGGCCGACGTGCCCGCGCTCGCGCCGGCCGCGAGCGACGCGCCGCGTTTGCGCCGGCCGCGCCGCTTGCGCTTCGGCGCCCCCGCTGCTGCGGGCGCAGCCGGCTCCTCCGCCGGCGCCGCTGGCGCGTCCCGCTCAGGCGCGGAGGCCACGCCCGCGCCCCCCCGCGCCTGCCGCGGCGCGCTTGCGCCGGCCGCGCCGCTTACGCTTCGGCGCGCCGCCGGCCGCGGGCGCCGCAGGCTCTTCCGCAGGCGCAGCCGTCGCAGCCGGCACCGGTTGCGGCGCATCGCCGGCCGCGGCGTTCGCGCCCCCGCGCCGACGCCGCCGCTTGCGCGCGGGCCGCGGCGCCTCCTCGGGCGCGACCGCGAGCGCAGCCGCCTCGTCGAGCGCCGCCTCGGGCGCAGCCGCCGGCAGTCCGCGCCGACGCCTGCCCCGCTTGCCGCCAGGCGCCTGGCCTTCGGCGAAGGCGCCCGCTGTCGCGCCCGCCTCGGCCGCGGCAGCCGGAACGTCCGTCTCGTCTGCCGCGCGATCCGCGCCGGACGCCGCCGCGGGCAGCGCCGCCCTGCACTGCTTGCAGATGCCCCTGCGCGCGTTCGCCCCCGCCCGCCGTCCCGATCTGCGGCGGAACTCCGATATCGGTTTAAGCGCGAAGCAGCTCACGCATTGCTTCAATTCCGCGGATGCCGCCTGGCCCTCCGGTGTCGTCGTCGGCTTGCTCAACGCTGTCAGCTCCGTATCTCGTTCGTAGTGTTAGGTCCATTATACTTGATTTCCCAACGTTTGGCTCGGCCGCAGCCAAGCCTCCCGCCAAGCCGCGCTCTTCCGCACGCTCTCCAGCCTCCCTTGGATCGCCGCTGCTCGCAGCTCCGCGTCATTTATCCGCATTACATTTCACATGACTGCGGTAACTTACCAATTACTGCTCCCCCGTGCCACAATATGCCATAGTCGAGCCCGCTCGCGCGGCGTTCGAGACGGAACGAACGAAGGAGAGATCGAAAGATGAAGTTCAACAAAAACGCGCTGCGCCTGACCGCGGCGGCGGCGCTGGCCCTCGCGCTCATCGCGCCCGGCGCGGCCCAGGCCGCCGACGCGGTCGTAAAATCCGACAGCGAAAAAAGGGTTCGCCGCCCTGCAGGTCGGCAACCGCGTGTTCGTGCACGACAGCGAAAAGCAGCTGTTCCAGACGAACGGCAAATTCCACGACGGCAAGCTGATCGACCTGTTCACGCTGCCATACGGTCCGGCGACGATCCCGCTGATCCTCGTCTACAACGACAAGGCCGGCTTGACGGTGTTCAGCGACCTGTGGCCCGAGTTCGCCAAAGGCAAGGAAAAGAACACGACCGAGGAATACATGAGCGGCCATATCTCCTTTAAGCCGATGAAGAAGGCGGCCAACCGGACGAACCACAACTATGCCGAGCAGGTCGGCGACACCGTGCACGTGTATACGGCCAACGACTTTGGCGATCTGAAAAAAGGCTATCATGAATCCTACGCGGTCAAAGGCACGCTGCGCGGCCTGATCCTTTACGATTGCTGCCCGTACGCGGTGCTCGAAAGCCCGGACGGCGGTCTCGACGTCTATCATGCCGGCAAGGAAGGTCCGATGAAGGCCGGACATATCAATCTCTAAAAATTCCGATCCGCAGACCTGCGCGCCCGCGCTCCGCTGCGGATTTTTATCGTCCGTCGCGACCTTCCGCCCCCCCACTCCCCGGGCAGTAGCCGCCGGTACGGCGCGCGTCCGTACCGGTCGTCGATCAGCACCAGCACGCCGCTGTCCGACTCGGTCCGGATGAGCCGCCCGCCCGCCTGGAGCACCTTGTTCATCCCGGGATAAACGTAGGCATAGTCGAACCCGGGCAATCCGGCAGCGTCGAAATGCGACCGCATCAGGTCCCGCTCGAAGCTCGGCTGCGGCATGCCCACGCCGACGATGACGACGCCCTGCAGCCTGTCGCCGGCCAGATCGATGCCCTCCGAGAAGACGCCGCCCAGCACCGCGAAGCCGACGAGCGCCTCGCCGCCGTCCGCCTCGAACGCGGCGAGATAGCCGGCACGCTCGTCCTCGGTCATCTCCGGCCGCTGCAGCAGCGTGCGGAGGGCGTCGCCGCCTTGCTCCGCGAAAGCTTCGTAGACCGCGTTCATATAAGCGTACGACGGGAAAAAGAACAAATAACGCCCGGGACGCCCGCTTGCCAGCGCCAGCATGGCGGCCGCGATCCGATCGCGGTTCGTCTCCCGGTCGGCATAACGCGTGGACAGCGGGACGATCTCGGTCTCCCACTGCTCGGCGCGGAAGGGGGAAGGCACCGACACGGAATAATCCGTTTCCTCTGCGCCCAGCAGCTCCATGTAGTAGCTCAGCGGAAACAGCGTCGCCGAAAAGCAGATCTGGGAGCGGTAGCCCTTGCGCATCTGGCGCAGCAGGCGAGACGGGTCCATGCAAAAGATCTTGATCCTCAGATCCGCGCGCTGACGCTCGGCATAGACGACGTGGCGTTCCGGATCGAACAGCTTGACGGTCCGTATCCAGCCTAACGCGGCAAAATAAGCATCGAGCAGCAGCTCGTGCGGATCCGCCGGCGCCTCGGCGCCTTCTTCGGGCGCAGCGGAAGCGTCCCTTGACGCGTCGAGATCGCCGTCGCTCACTTCGGCGGTTGCATACGCTACAGTCCCCGCCGAGTCTGCCGGCATCTCCTCGCCGCCTTTGAAGCCCCCGCCTCGCTCCGCCATGACCAGCGCGCCCTCGGCCGCCTCCGCGAACGCCTCGACCGCTTCGGAGAGCGCCTCGGGCACCCCTTCGGACAGCAGAAACGCGCCCTGTCCCTCCCCCCCGCTTGCGCACGGCGAACAGCGCGGCGTCGACCGCCTTGGCGGCCGCGCGCACGGCGGCGTCCTTGCCTTTGAAGGCGCGGACCAGGTTCAAAAAATCCCGCTTGGACAGCTCCGCCGAGTACATCTCCCTGGCGCGGTCGGGCAGGTTGTGCGCTTCGTCGACGAGCAGCGCGCAGGCGGCCTTCCATTCCGCGGCGACGCGCTTAAGCGAGATCCGCGGATCGAAGATGTAGTTGTAGTCGCAAATGACGGCATCCGCGATGTACGCGATCTCCAGCGACATCTCGAACGGGCATACCCGATGCTTCCCGGCATACCGCAGCAGCTCGTCCTTTCCCATCAGCGTCTCGTTCGACAGCAGGTCGAGCACGGCCGCGTTGATACGGTCGTAAAAGCCCTCCGCATACATGCAAACGCCCCCCGGCGCATCCGGGACCGCCCGACTGCGCGGCCGCGGCCGCGCAAAGCTTGTCCTTGGCGGTGATCGTCACCGCGTGCAGCCGCAGTCCGCCGTCCTGCATGCGACGCAGCGCGTCCTCGGCCGAAGCCCGCGTCGTCGTTCGCGCGGTTAGGTAGAACAGCCGCGCCAGCTTTCCTTCGCCGATCGACTTCACGGCGGGGTACAGCGTCGACATCGTCTTGCCGATGCCGGTCGGCGCGCGCGCGAACAGCTGGTGGCCCGCCTCGATGCTCCGGTAGACGGCGCCCGCCAGCTTGCGCTGGCCCGCGCGGTACGCCGGATACGGGAAGGCGAGGCCGGCGATGCTCTCGTCCCGGGCTGCGCGATGCCGCAGCTGAAGCTCCGCGAACGGCGCATAGCGCTCGACGTAGTCCATGACGCGCCGCTCCAGTTCCGCGTAGTCGGCCGTCCGCTCGAACGACCTCCTGGCTCCTCCGTCCCCCCCGCGTCTCCACGTAGGTCATTCTCACCCGGATCCGATCGATGCCCTCCACCTTGGCGTGCATGTAGGCATAGCAATAAGCCTGCGCCCAGTGCACCTCCGGCGTCTCCGCCTCGGAAGCCGGCAGGTCCCCGCCCGTCGACTTGATCTCCTCGATCGTCGCGCTGCCGTCTTCGCCCGCCAGCAACCCGTCGCAGCGACCCTCGATGACGAACAGCAGATTCCCATGCTCGATCTCGGTGCGCAGTTGAACCTCTTTGCGATCCTGCTCCCCGTAAGCCTCCTGCACCTGCTGGTGCGCCTTGACCCCGTCGGCCAGCGCGGACGCCTGGCGGAAGCCGCTCGCCAGATCGCCGCTCCGCAGCGCGTATTCGACCAGCGGCCTGACCGCGATCGTGACCGTTCCCCGCATATCGTCCGTCCCCCAAGCCGTACCGCCCTTTTACGCCGGAACATTTGTTCTCTCATTGTATCACGAAGCTTGCGGCATAGGAAAAGACGGCCATAACAAAACCCGCCTGGACGCGGATGCGCCGGCGGGCTTCGTTATTTGCGGATGGCGGACCGGTCAAGGCTGTCTTTGCGACAGCTTTTCCTGCGCCATTCGGATCATCTCGCGCACCATGGAGCCGCCGATCTTGCCGCCCACATGGCCGGCGTCCTCCGTCGTGAGGTGACCGTTGTCCCCCGGCGTCAACGGCACGCCTAGCGACTTGGCGACCTCGTACTTTACGTCGTCGGGATGTGCCGGATCTACCGTATAGCCTTCCTTGCGCATAACCTCCGCCTTGAACGCATTGACGCCCTGCTCGGCGCCGGGAACGGCGAGCCGTCTCGATCTTCTTCTGGACATGCTTCGCACCACCTTTTTATCGGATAATGCTAGCTTGCGCGATCGAAGCTTCATTATTCCGAAAAGAAAAGGAGCGGACAGCAGATGCTGGCAGCTCCTTTATGCGACTTTATTTGCTCAGCAGCTTAACGACATCGCGCAGCTGCCATTGCAGCGCAGCGGCGCTGAAATCGTTCCAGTGTCCGCTGTCCACGAGGTACACCTGGTTTTTTTTGAACCGCCGGAATGTTCTTCCAGGCCGATTCCTTAAGGGAATTGTAGGTATCGATGTCGGCTTGGCCGTCGACCATGATGAACAGGCGATCCGCATCCGCCACGTTCGTCGGCACGGCCTCCTGGGTAACCTCGGTCGTGGCGGTGAGCGTCTTGACGTGCTCGGTCGGCAGGAAGCCGATATCCTCGTACAGCGGCGTGAACACCTTCGTCTGATGCTCGTAAATTTTCTTACTCCAAAATTGGAGAATGCCGACCTTCTCGCCTGCGGCGATCTTACCCTTCAGCTTCTCCTTGGCGTCCGCGGCTTCGGCCTTGAAGCTGTCCAGGAACGCCTGCTTCTGCGCTTCGACGTCCAGCAGCGCGGCCAGATCGTCCAACTGCTCGTACGGCGTGCGGCCGAACGTAGTCGCGTAGGTCGGCGCGATCTTCTGCAGCGCGTCGACGACTTCGGGCTTGAAGTAGTTGCTTACGATGATCAGGTCGGGCGTCGCCGCCAGTACCTTCTCGTTGTCCGCTTCCTGGTCGCCAACGCTTTCGATGCCGGCGACGGCTTCCGGCTCGTCCTTATACTTGTCGAGGTAATAGTTGATCGTGCCGACCGGTTTGACGCCCAGCGCCAGCAGATCGCCGAAGTTGTTAAGCGCGACGACGCGCTGCGCCTTGACGGGCACCTCGATCTCGCGGCCCATGCCGTCGGTGACCTTTTTCGTCGTCGCGCCGTCGTCGGACGATGCGGGTGCGGATGCTGTCTGGCTCGCGCTGGCGGAAGCCGACGCGCTCTCGCTCGCGGACAGGGATGCGCCCGACGAAGCATTGTTGTTTTTGCTGCCGCAAGCGGTGACGACACTGACCAGCAGCAGGATGAAGGTGAGGAGCAAGCCTGATTTGCGAAGCTTAGACATGTAGGTATTCTCTCCTTGGAGGGGTTAGTTTGTGCTAGGCGGTATGATTATACTTGTTAACGATAACGATTCTCAATCTCACTTGGACTATGATACCGGAATACTAATAAAAAAGGCAAGATGATGATATTCGTTTTACGAAGTAACTGATATCGTTAACTCGCTTCATACCACGAGGCCGTATAAAACAAATTAATATCATCTGAATAATTTTCATAAACTTTATTCTAAGTGTAATTTTAGGAGGATATTCCCAAATTTATGATCATTTTTGATCATTTATCCATTCGCAGTCAATAGTAAAATGTAGTAGAATTCTAAATTAGGAGGTAAATTATGAGGAAAAAGGTTTTTTCATTGATGGCGGTAATGGCATTAAGCATGTCTTCACTTGCTTCAGCCTACGTAGACACATCAAGAGATATTTGGGTTGATGGAAGCTGTTCCTCTATGATTTATGTTCAAGGCTCCGTCTCCGGGATCGAAAATGGGTTTTATCCAGAGACCTCGCTAGGAAGATCCTATTTCGATTGGTATACAAATGGGCAATTTGTAGGCAGCAAGTTATCGCAAGATACTTCCGCTCCAATCTACACCGACGCTAGAACAACCCCGTGCACTCATAACGCAAGTAACACTCATACCATGGCTTGGAGTCAATATTTTGAATTTGATCTCTTTACCGATCCAGCCGATTTTTCTGGTGAGGTCGTTTATAACCCTTAATCAAGTTTAAGGAGGATAACTTTATGAAAATCAAAAAACTAATTGTGGTTTCTGCTCTGGCGATATCAATTACTGGAGCTGGTATACTGGCCACCAAAGTTACGGATGCATCAAATGAGCCAAACTTGGCAGAGAAATTTGAGCAAGGAACCGCCCATATCAACTATGAACAACCCATGTTTGACCGTATCAAGGACAAAAGCGTCGTAAAGAAAATCCAGGACAGCTGGGACCGCGCACTCAAAGTGCTTGAAGCAAACAAGATAGAAGCTGTACAAGACGACAAAGCTTGGGAGCTCATCAACAGCGGAGATGTGGATATTGAGTTTACCAATCATTTAACGCAAAAAAGAAGCCTTCTCATTTAATGCTGCCTTTAATTCTGAAGTAAAGAGAGAAGCATTGAAGCCTGGCGATTATTGGCCGGCACTGCTTCTTAACAAATCCGAAGGAAAAGCGATACTGTTCTGGGAGCGAGTTAACGGCGAGGTGGTCGTCGTGAATTTAAATCAAAATCTTAGCAAGGGTGCGACACCGAGTTGGTCAGTGGAAGGCCCGGCAGTGGAGTACAAATAAAAAAAGTCGTTCCTAGTCCGGTATTATGCCGGACGGGAACGACTTTTTTTCTGACCCGTTATTCCTATTCAAGCACCGCGAACAGACCCTTGATATGCGTCAGGTAGCGGATGTTGCTCATTTCCTTCATCAGCGTCGCAGGGAAGCCCTTGAAGCGCGTGTTGCTCGCGCCGACGGTGCCGACCGCGTCCTTGCGGCCGAGGCTGCCCAGCGTACCGGAGAATACCGGCTGGAACGTGTCCTGCACGCCGCCCTTGATCACCGCTGCCAGGTTGTGGCCGATGAGCTCGCCCATCTGCCAAGCCAGCTGTGCCGTCGGCGGGTAAGGACGGGCGCCTTCGCCCGGAATGACGACCGCGCAGTCGCCTGCGAGGTAGACTTCAGGGTGCGAGGTCGACTGGAGCGTATCGGTGACCGATGCGCGGCCGCGGTTCACTTCGATGCCGCAGTTGGCGACGATCTCGTGACCCTGGACGCCGCCGGTCCAGATGATCGTGTTGGACTTCAGCGTACGGCCGTCCTTCAGGGAGACGGTGTCCTTGGAAGCTTCGGTGATCGCTACGCTGATGATAAACTCGACGCCGCGCTTCTCGAGGCTCGCTTGCGCGCGGGCGATGAGCTCCGGCGGGAAGATCGGCAGAATCGCCGGGCCGGCTTCGACGACGTAGAGCTTGATGTCGGCCGGGTCGATGCCCTTGGCGCGTGCGACTTCAGGCAGCTTGTCGGCGAATTCGCCGACGAGCTCGATGCCCGTCAGGCCGCCGCCGCCGACGACGATCGTCGCGTCGGCCGGGTCCTTGGACGCCTTGTAGGCGTCAAGGCGCGCGTGAACGTGCTCGCGGATCTTGTTGGCGTCGCTCACGGACTTCAGCACGAAGCTGTTCTCCTGCAAGCCAGGGATGCCGAAGTAAGCCGTCTCGGAGCCGAGCGCGATGACGAGGTTGTCGTACGTGTACGTGCCGCCGCCGGCCGTCGTCACCTTTTTGTCGTTCGGCTTGATCTCCTTGACCGTATCGATGATCAGGTTGATGCCTTGGTTCTTCAGCAGCTTGGCAAGCGGCAGCGCGACAGCCGGTTCGCTGATCGTGCCCGCAGCCAGACGGTGCAGCTCGGTGATGATCTGGTGGGTCGGATAACGGTTGATGACCGTAATCGCCGCTTCGTGGACGCTCAGGTGCTGACGAGCCGTCAGCGCGCTCAGCAACCCGCCGTAACCGCCGCCCAGGATCAAGATTTGTTTAGCCATGGTCCATCCTCCGTTCGTGAGTCAGTGGTTTGGGGATTAGCGTTGCTGCTGGCGCTCCGCCAGTACGTTCAGGAATGCTTGGGTATAGCGCAGCGTCTTCTGCACTTGCGGATCCTTCAGCATCTTGAGCAGACCGAACAGGCCGACGGCCTGCGTGTCGGCTTCGGCGCGGTCGCCCGCTTCGATGGCCGCGGATGCGAGACCCTTGGCCTTGTCGACGACCGGCGTGAAAAACTCGACGATGCCGGCCTTCGTATCGTTGATGAAAACTTGGTCCTTCGCGAGGCCGGAAGCGAAGTCGTACGCCGCGGTCAGCGTCGTCACCATCTCGGTCAGCTTGGGCAGGTTGTCCACCAGCGTAGTGAGCGATTGTTGAACTTCCGGCTTCATCAGTTGATCCAGCACATCCTGGGCCTTTTGCGCGTCGACGGCTTGCTCGGCGCCTTGCGTTTGCGGTGTGGTAGTCATGAGACAAAGTCCTCCTTTACAGTAAGGTCATGCGGTCTCTTGCGATTCTCCGTCTCGGCGGACGAAGGGGCTGGGGGAGGCGGGCGACATTTGTACCATTTTTCACATAAAAAAGGCGTGCCGCTATTCCTTTGGCTTCTTCGTATTCGATCCGGAAGGTCGAAATGAACCCTTGTTCCCCATTTTACACCCGTTTGCGTCCCAGATGTAAAAAAAATAAAAAAGGTTAATTGTGTCTATTTTGTGTCGCCGCCTGTCGAATTCGGGGAGATTCCCGCGGACGCCGGCGAAACATAGGCGGCCCTGCTCGATCCCAGCCCGAAAAGCGCGGCCAGCGCTACGACGACGACCATGACCACGAGCGGCGTATGCCACCCGCCGGAGCTGTCGTGCACGAAGCCGATAAAAGCGGGGCCGACCGCGGCCACGAGATAACCCACGAACTGGGCCATGCCGGACAGCTCCGTCGCCTCGGTCGCGGTGCGGGTGCGCAGCGAAAAAAACACGAGGCAAAGGCTGAAGCTGGCGCCTGCGCCGATCCCGATCAGGAGCACCCACGCAACCGTTAAAGGTCCCGCGCCTGAATCGAAAAGAAGGCCGGCATAGCCGACGAGCAGCATCGCCATCACGACCGTCATGATGCCCCGCTGGCTCGGACGCCGAGCGGCGAGCACCGGCGCGAGGAAATTCGCGGGCAGGCCGACGATTTGCATGAGCGACAGCATCCAGCCGGCAGTCCCCGGGCTCATGCCGCGGTCCTGCAAAAGCTCGGGCAGCCAGGTGACGTTGACGTAAAAAATAATCGATTGGAAGCCCATGAAGAGCGACACCTGCCACGCCAGCGGCGACCGCCAGGGGCGCGCGGATGGCGACGCCGAGCTGCTTGCACTGCGCCCCTCGCGCCGGCCGCGGCTCACCTGCGGCAGCCAGGCGACCATCGCCAGCGCCGAGGCGAGGCCCCATACGCCGAGCGCGCCGCGCCAGCCGAAGCCCGGCGCGTCCGCGATCGGGATGCTGACGCCGGATGCGATGCCGGCGACAAGCGTCAGCGCGACCGAGTAGATGCCGGTCATGAGGCCGGCGCGGCTAGCGAAGTCCCGCTTGATGAGCGCGGGCACGAGCACGTTGCCCAGGCCGATGCCGACGCCGATCAATAAGGTGCCCGCGAATAACAGCGCCGAGTACGGCACGGCTCGCACGATGACGCCGACCGTGATCAAGGCCATGCCGGCGAGCAGCGTGTTCTCCGCGCCGAAGCGCCGCGACAGCTTGGGCGCGACGGGCGAGATCGCCGCGAAGGCGAGCAAGCCGAGCGTCGTCAGCATGCCGGCGCCCGCGCCGGACAGGCTCAGGTCGTCCTTGATCCGGCCGACCAACGGACCGACCGCGGTGAGGGCGCCGCGCAGGTTGGCGGCGATAAGCACGATGCCCACGGCCAGCCAGAGCAGCCGCCCGCGCTTCGCTTTTTCCGCGCGCTCGCGTTCCTGGGCAAGCTCAAGCTCGAGCTCGCGACCGGACTGGGCGCGTTCTTGTTCCGAATGCGAGTACGCATCCTCCGCCGGCCGCGAACGCTGCATATTCGTTCGTTTGTTCAATTGATTCATCCTCCAGCACGTCCGCGACTCGCCCAAATAGCGTGCGCTTCCGTCCGTCATGCGATTCAGTCTTCGGGCGAAGCCATTCGGTTCCGCTTCGCATTGTAACACAACGCCCTCCTCCGCGAATTTCAAAAAAGCCGAAAAAAAAGAGAAGCAACATGAATTTTACATCATTTTGAATCGTCTCCCCCCGCTTGTATGCTAGACGTATTCAAGCCGCCCGCCGCTCGCCGGGCGGCGCGGCAAGGAGAGATGGAAGTGGCAAAATGGTCGCTCGGCAAAAGAGAGCATGCAAGCTGGGCCTTGTTTATCGCACCGGCGTTTCTGATCTACACGATTATCTTTTTGGGACCTGTCGTCACCAGCTTTTATTACAGCATGACGAACTGGAACGGGCTGTCCAAGACGATGGACTTCGTCGGATTGCGCAACTTCGCGCACCTGGCGTCGGACGCGGCCTTCCTCAAGGCGCTCCGCAATACGTTCCTGTTCACGGTACTCGTCGTCCTGCTCCAGAACGGACTGGCGATCCCCCCTCGCGCTGGCGCTTGACGCCAAGCTGAAGACCAAAGCGCTGCTGCGCGCGGTGTTTTTCTCGCCTGCCATTCTAAGTCCGCTGGTCGTCGGCTATACGTGGCTCTATATCTATCAGCCGCAGAGCGGCCTGCTCAACAGCCTGCTTCGGGCCGTAGGCCTGGGAGACTGGGAGCAGCCCTGGCTCGGCGATCCCAAGTTCGCCCTGTACGCCATCGTGCTGATCGTGCTCTGGCAATATGTCGGGTACTCGATGGTCATCTTCGTAGCCAATCTCCAGTCGATTCCGGGCGATTACTACGAGGCCGCGGATATCGACGGGGCCGGCGGCTGGCGCAAGTTCAGATCGATCACCTTCCCGCTCATGGCGCCGTCGCTCACGATCAATATCGTGCTGGCCAGCATCGGCTCCCTGAAGGCTTTCGATATCATTTACGTAACGACGAAGGGCGGACCTTTTCAGGCGACGGAGACGATCACGACGCTGCTGTTCAGCACGGCCTTCTCCCGCAATCAGTTCGGCTACGGCACCTCGATCGGCGTCGTTATGTTTTTCCTCGTCCTGATCGTATCCGTCCTGCAGATCTTCCTGCTTCGCAAAAGAGAGGTGACCGCCTGAATGAAAACCGCGCGACGCAACACCGTCGTCCTTGAAGCCGTCATGATCGCCGCGGCCATCGTCTTTTTTATCCCGTTCTACTTCATTGTCGCCATGACGTTCAAATCGCCCGAGGAGATGGCGGGGTTCCCCCCTCTCCCTGCCCGGCTCGCTCCGGTTCGACAACTATGCGGACACCTGGCGGATGATGCGGTTCCCGACCGTGCTCGGCAACACGCTGCTCATCACCGCGAGCGCCGTGGCGGTTCTCGTTCTGTTCGGCTCGCTTGCCGCCTACCCGCTTGCCAGGAAAACGAACCGAATTTATAATTTTCTGTACATTTATTTTATCGCGGGCATTATGGTGCCTTTCCAGCTGGCCATGGTCCCGCTGTACCGGTTCGTCAACGCGCTGCATCTGGTGAATACCTACCACGGCGCGGTGCTGATCTATTCGGCGATCAACCTGCCGATGGCGATCTTTCTTTATGCCGGATTTCTGAAGGCCACGCCCAGAGAACTGGAGGAGGCGGCCTGGATCGACGGCTGCTCCCGCTTCAGAGCGTTCTGGGTCGCCGTGTTCCCGATCGTCAAGCCCGCGACGGCGACGGTCGCGGTGCTGTGCTCGCTCAGCACGTGGAACGATTTTATCATCCCGCTGCTGTTCCTCCAGGATCAGGACCGGCGGACGATCACGATCGAGCTGTACATGTTCGTCGGCGAGCATGTCACCAACTGGTCCCTGCTGTTTCCCGGCATGGTGCTGTCGGTGATTCCGCTGCTGGCCGCTTACCTTTTCCTCCAAAAGTACATTATTAAAGGAATCGCCGCCGGCTCCGTCAAAGGGTAGGCGGGCAAGGCGACGCTCGTTCAGCAGGTTCATCATCCTCAGGGGGGCGACGCCATGAATCCGCGGCCCTTCCCGATCCGGGAATGGAATCTCAACGCCAAGCTTATCTCGCTCTATTCGGTCACGATCATCGTGCCGGTCATTCTGCTGACGATGTTCGGCTTCCAGCGCTACAACGAAAACTTGCAGCGCAAAGTCGGCGAATACGGCCTGAGCCTTACCGATCAGGTGAGCAAAAATCTCGACACGTACGTACAGCAGATCGATCGCATGGCCTCGACCTTTTATCTCGACGTCTGGGACACGATCAGCCCCAAGATCGACCGCGGCAACCCCGCCGACGCCTTCCGCGAGAAGGTGATGGTCGATCGCGCGCTCCGCAATATTTTACTGGCCATCCCCTTCTCCGATCTGCTCGGCGCGTACTGGATCGGGGACGGCCAGGTGATGTACTCCCAATACGGCACCGGGGAATGGATCGACCATACGGGCTTCGAGGCGGCCGGCTGGTACGAGCAGGTGCTGAAGATGGACGGCAAGGGACTGTTGATCCCGCCGTACAAGGTGAATACGAGATCGGGCGAAAAATTCGTGCTGTCCTATGCGCGCAGCATCGTCAACGTGAGCAACCGGCAGTCCTACGGCGTCCTTCTGCTCGATTTTTCGACGGACGGCCTTAAAGACCTGACGGAAAATCTGAAGAGCTCCGCGGCCGGCACGCTGTTCATTCTCGACGGCAGCGGACGCATCGCCTACCATCCGGACCCTGCGCGCATGCTCCAGCCCTTCCCGCTCCAGACGGATGCTTCCTACGGCTACTACAAGGACGATATCGGCGGCGTCGCCACGATGATCCACCATGTCCGTTCCCCCCGCGACCGGCTGGACGCTCGTCAACACGATCGAGGTCAGCCATCTGTCCAACGAGCTCGTCATTCTCCGCAGACTGCTGTGGAATTCGGCCATCGTGCTGCTGCTCGTCTCCATCACGCTGACCGGACTGCTGACGACGACGATCAACCGCCCCCCTGAAGGAGCTGAAGCGCCTGATGCACAGGGTCGAGATGGGCGACTACAACGTCAAGTTCCAGACGCGCTCGAACGATGAGATGAACCGGCTCGGCCGCAGCTTCAACGCGATGGTGGCCAAGCTCAACGAGCTGGTCAACCATGTGCTTCATATGAAAATCTACCGCCAGCAAGCGCAGGTGTCCGTGCTGCGAAGCCAGATCAATCCGCACTTTTTGTACAATACGCTCGAATCGATCAACATGAAGGCCGAGATGAACGGCGACTACGAGGTCGCCGACATGGTGACGCTGCTGGGCAAGCTGTTCCGGCTCTCCCTTCGCTCGGAGGCCGAGACGGTTCCGCTATTTCGCGAGCTGGAATATGTAAGCGTGTTTATGCGCCTGCAGCGCATCCGGTTCCCCCCGCATGACGTTCGAGACGGACATTCCGGACGGCTTGCTGGCGCTGGACGTTCCGCAGTGGATCGTTCAACCGCTCATCGAGAATGCGATCATCCACGGACGCGTACCCGCCCAAAAAGAGGGCTGGATTCGAATTCGGGCGAGGGCCGGCGCAGGCGGCGAATTGACGATCTTCGTGGAGGACAACGGCACGGGCATCGCCCCGGACCGGCTCGAGTGGCTCCGCGTTCGCCTGAGCGCGGCGGAGACCGAGGAGGCGGATGACGGCGAGCATATCGGCCTGCGCAACGTCCATCGCCGGATCCGGTTCCTGTGCGGCGACGCCTACGGGCTGTTCGTCTCGAACCGTGCAGAAGGAGGAACTGTCGTGGAGATTCGGCTGACCGACATCCATAAGGAGCGTGATCGCGGTGCCTAAGCTATTGATCGTGGACGACGAGGAGATGATCCGGGCGGGACTGTCGCAGATCGTGCCCCGGCTGCTGCCGTCCTGGCAAGTGATCGGCGCGTGCGAGGATGCGGCGTCCGCATGGTCGGCCATCGCCGCAGAACGCCCGGATCTGCTTATTCTCGATATCGGCATGCCCGGAGAAAGCGGCCTCGCGCTCGCCGATCGTCTGTCGCGCGAGAAGCCGGATATCGCGATCGTCATGCTGACCGGCTTCGACAAGTTCGATCACGTTCAGGCCGCGCTCCGCAGCGGCGTCAGCGACTATCTGCTCAAGCCCGTACAGCGCGACGAGCTGAAGGCGGCGATTATGAAGGCCGAGGAACGAATCGAATCGATGCGCCGGCAGCGCGACCTGCTGTTCGTGCAGGCGCTCGGCGAATGGATTGTTGCAGGCAAGCCAGAGCGGCTTCAGTCCCTCAACCGCTTGTTGGCCGAGGACGGGCTCCTGCGGCCGGGCGCGAGCTTTAATTTGAAGCTGACGATCTACTTGCGGGACGGCGACGACGCCTGTGCGTCCGATCCTGTACCCGGCAAGGGGCTTCGCCAGGCGCGCGTCGAAGCGGATCTCGACGCACTTCGGCGCGCGGGCGCCGTCGTCCGCAAATGGGTCGTCGTGCCGCTCGCCGAAGCGTGCGACCTGCTGTTCGTCGCGGGCGAGGGGCTGCCGGGCGCCGCGGAGCTGCCGGTGACGGAAGACGAACGGACGACGGGCACCCTGTCCGGCTGCGGTGACCCCGTCGCGGATCCCGCTGATCTGCCCACGTTGTTCAGGACCGTCCAGGGACGCCTGCTAAGCGAAACGACAACGCTGGAGGCGGCTTCCGAGGCGGAGTCCGAGCACGCCGCCCGGTTGACGGCCGCGCTGGAGGCGAACGATCCCGCCGGCGCAGCGGCGGCTATCCGCCAGTGGGCGGCCTGGCTCAGGACGGATGCCGCGCTGACGATGCAGGGCGCCTTCCGTCTGATCTCGTTCATCACGGGACCGCAGATGAACCGCGGGATGAATCCCCTGATCCGGGCACTGCAGCCTGAACTGGCAGGCTTGACCGGCCGACTGCTCTTCTCCCGCGATCCGTCCGCGCTGCTGGCCGAGATCGAAGCGTTCGCCGGGCGGATCGGCTCAACCCGGCATGCCCTGCCCGAAGAGCGCAAGATTATCGGCAAGGTGAAGGAGATGATTCGGCGCGAGTATGCCAAGCCGAGCTTTACGCTGGAGCAAGCCGCGACGAGCGTATACTTGAACCCGACCTACTTGAGCGAGCTGTTCAAGGCGTCCACCGGACAGAAGTTCATCGATTACATCACGGACGTCCGTCTGGACGAGGCGCGCCGCCTGCTGCAGGAGACCGACATGAAGATGTACGAGGTATGCGAAGCCGTCGGCTATACGAGCTCCAAATATTTCAGCACGCTGTTCCGCAAGCGCTTCGACAGGACGCCGACGCAATATCGCGAGCAGGCGGGCTACGGCGGACCCGCACGCGAGGAACCTTGACGCGGTCCGTCGGCTTGGAATCGACGGCGCTCCGATACGAAGCGGTGCGCAAGCATTCCTCCCTAATCCCTACGTGGACCGGATATGCCGTCCTGCGCAGCCGCGCATACGGTTTGTCCGGTTCATTTCTTTTATGAGAAACGTTCGAAATTCGCTGCCAACCGCATCGCCCGTCTGCGCGGCGCGGCCGACGCGGCCGACATCCGAAAATAAAGGAACAAACACGAATTTTAAGTCATAGGCTTTCGCCGCCATTTTCCCTAGCATGGAATTGTGCCTTATCCCATTCGAACCGGAGGAGTAAATATGAGAAAAAAAGGGTTGGTTATCGGCTTGTCGGTGTTGATGGCGGCGTCGCTCGGCGCATGCGGCGGCAACGAAAAGAATAACGTTGCGAACGGCGGCTCCGCCTCCGCTTCGGCCCCGTCGTCGAGCGCGTCCGAAGCCGCGGGCACCGCCGCGACCGGCGGCAAGGGCGAGCAGACGGAATTAAAGGTGACGGGGTTCAAATCCGGCGCCGAGCTGGGCGCGATCCCCGAGCTCAACGACAAGTTCATGCAGGAAAATCCGGACGTCAAAGTCGTCTACGAGGGCATGCCGGGCGGACAGTTCAAGGAGTTCATCAAAACCCGGTTCGCGGCATCCGACGCTTCGGACGTCATCATGCTGCATCCCGGCCTGTCGAACGTCATCGCTTACGGCAAAGCCGGTTATCTCTACGACCTGTCCGGCGAGTCCTGGATCGGGAATTTCACGGAGGCATCGCTCAAGGCCAGCTCGGACGGGGGCAAGGTTTACGGGATTCCGAACGACATGAACGTCCTCGGCGTCTTCTATAACAAAAAAATGTTCGCCGACCTGTCGATCTCCACGCCCACGAGCTGGGACGAATTCACGGCGGCCGCCGAGAAGATCAAGGCGTCGGGCAAGCTGCCGATCTCGATCGGCAACAACGACGGCTGGATGACGCTGGCCGCGATGTACACGATGGCGCCGGCGCTCGTCTATGGCGCGAATCCGGCGTTCGACGCGCAGCTCAACGAAGGCAAGGCAACCTTCGCCGAAGGCTGGAAAGACATGGCCGAAAAATGGTATGCGCTGAACGACAAGGGCTACCTGACGGCGAAAAGCACGGGCGTCAGCCTCGATCAGGCGCAGCAGGCGTTCGCCAAGGGCGAAGCCGCGATGTACATCGACGGCAGTTGGTCCCTCTCCGGCATCAAGAAGACCAATCCGGACCTCGAAGTAGGCATGTTCGCGATGCCTTCCAACGCCGCGGGACAGGATGTCGTCGCTTCGGCGGCCGTCGGCACGACGTTCGCGATCAACAAGGATACGAAGGTGCTGGACGCAGCCAAGAAGTATCTCGAGTTCTGGAGCCGGGCCGAAAATCAAAAGGTTTGGGCCGCCAGCCAGCAGGCGTTCATGACGATCAAGGGCGAGACGGGCGACCTGGACCCGGCGTTCGACGAGATCGCGGCCGTCGTGGCGGCAGGCCGGAGCTATCCCTTCCTCGATCAGGGCTGGGTATACGGAGATGCGGCGAACGCGGAGCTGATGACTTCCGCGCAAGGGGTCTACCTGAAGGCGATCGCGCCTCAGGCGATGCTGGAGAACATGGATAAGTCCTGGAAGCAGGCGGCAGGTCAATAGATTCGACGGCGGGCGGCAGGCCGCCGCTCGCCTTAACGAGTCCCCACTGGAGGTCAACCGATGAAAAGACCGATCGGCAAAACCCATATGCTGCTGGCGCTGGTCGCCAGCCTGCTCCTATCGATGCTGCCCGCAGGCATGCCGGCAGCCCGGGCGGAAGCGTCGCCCGTGAATCTCGCGCTCGGCCAGACCGTCACTTCCTCGAGCAGCTACGAGAATACGGCGGAAGGATGGGCGCGCAGCAATCTCGTCGACGGGTACAAGACGGGCCCGCGCGCGCCCGGCAAGACCGAGAACGGCTGGACGACGATGCCTTCCCCGTCGCAGCCGGCCGCGGGCTCCCCCTGCATGGCTGGCCGTCGATCTGGGCGCCGCTTACGATATCGACGAGGTCGTCTTGTGGCCGCGCAGCGACGACGGCACCGCGAATATCGGCCTGGGCTTCCCGGTCGACTTCACGATCAAGGTATCCGCGGACGGCTCGGACTGGACGACCGTCGCGTCCAAGACGGATTATCCGAAGCCGACCGCGAGCGCCGCCCAAAGCTTCGCGTTCGACTCCGTCCGCGCGAGGCACGTCCGGATCGAAGCGACCAAGCTGTCCACGGATCCGAACAATACGAAGGTGTTCCAGCTCCGCGAGCTGGAGGTGTACCAGACGATCAGCGGACTGACCGATCAAGCGTCCGCGGATACCGCCGCCGCGGCCCTCGACCCCGGCGATCTGTCGGCCTTGTACCGCAATCTGTCGCTGCCGCGCATCGGACTGGAGGGCACTTCGATCGCCTGGACCAGCTCCGATTCGTCCTATGTGACCGATGCCGGCCGCATCGTGAAGCGGCCGGCGCCCGGAGAGCCTGCGGCGGCGCTGACGCTGACCGCAACCGTGAGCAAGGGGGGGCGCCTCCAAGGAGCGAGTATTTCCCGCGTCGGTGAAGCCCCGGGTCCCCGCGAGCGCGGAGCAGGACCGCTTCCTGATCGGCGCGTTCTGGCCGCCGGTCTGGTCGTTCACCAACGACGAGCAGTACGCGGCGATGAAGGAAGCGAATATCGATTATGTGCAGAACGTGCTGGGCTCGGAGCTGGATTCGGAGCCGCAGAATTTGAAAATGCTCGATCTGGCGGCTGCTCACGGGCTTAAGGTGTACGTCGCGGACCCGCGCGTCAACGGTTCGGACCTGGATATCGAGACGATGGTGCAGACGTATATGGATCATCCCGCAACCGGCGGCTACTACATCAAGGACGAGCCGGGTATCGGCGGTCTGCCGGACGCGGCCGCGCGCTATGCGAAGATTCTGGCCGTCGATCCCGACAAGGTGCCGTACGTGAATCTGCTCCCCGAGCAGGCGGTAGCCAACTACGAACAGGATTACGTGCGAAGCTGGATCAAGCAAGCCGGCGCCGGCAAGCTCAAGTATCTCAGCTTCGATCACTATCCGCTGCTCGCCGCCGGCGGCTTCAGCGCGGGATACTTCAACAATCTGGACATCATCCGCCGCGCGGGATTGGAGGCGGACGTGAAGACCTCCTCCTACCTCCAATCCGTCGGCATCCCAGGCGGGCTTCGGCGGCCCAACGAAGCGGAGATGGACTACGTCGCATACGCGAATCTGGCATACGGCATCAAGAACGTCGTCTGGTTCACCTACTGGACGCCGACCAATCGCGGCGAGCCCTTCACGAATGCGGTCATCGACCCTCAAGGCAACAAGACGGACCTGTACGAACCGTTCAAGGCGATGAACGCCCGCATGACGCAGCTGGGCAAGACGTTGATCCACCTGGACGCGACGCAGGTGTATCATACCGGCGCCTCGCTTCCCGCCGGCACGGCGCCCGTGCCGTCCGACTTTATCGCGCAGCCCGCGAACGCAAGCGACGAGTCGATCGTCACTTATTTCACGCACCGCGAGACGGGCAAGCACTATCTGATGATCGTCAACAAAGCTTATAAAGACGCGTCCGCCAAGACGCTGAGCTTCAAGCTGGACGGCATATCGGGCGTGTCCGAGGTGTCCGCGGAGACCGGCGAGCCCGTAGCCGCCGACTACGACGCCGCCACCGGCCTGCTGAGCGGCGCGTTCGCGCCGGGCGAAGGCAGACTGTACGCGATCGAGGACGACGGCTACGAATACGTCGGCCCCCAGCAGCCCGTGACGGCGCCCGCCGACGCGCCTCCGCTGAGCCCGATCGGCAATATCGCCTTCAAGAAGTCCGTGCAGGCGTCCTCGGACTATCTCGCCTACGGCTGGAATAAAAACCTGCTCGTGGACGGCATCAAGATCGGCATCAACTCCGACAACGGCGATAAGGGCTGGACCAGCGTCCCTTCTAATACGCCTCCTGCCGCGCCGGAATGGATCCGCATCGATCTGGCCGGAGAACACCAGGTCAATCGGGTGAAGCTGTGGCCGCGCAACGATCAGAACACGCATGTCGGCGAAGCGTTCCCGCTCGACTTCCGCGTCCTCGTGTCGAAGGACGACGCGAACTGGACGGAGGTAGCGGCGCGGACGGCGACGCCGAAGCCGACGGACGGCGCCCCGCTCGTCATCGATATCGACAGCGTTCCGGCGCGGTACGTCAAGATTGAATTCACCCAGCTGCGAAAAGAAGGCGTTTATCTGGTCCAGTTGGCCGAGGTCGAGATCTTCGCCGATCCGCCCGCATCGCTGTTGGAGCTGGCGCTTACGCCGAAGGCGCTGTCCGTCGGGGGGAAGCGGCCGCCTGTCGGTGCGCGAGTGGCTAAGCGAAGCGGAGCTGGCTCCCGTGGCATCGGCTGAGTTCGCCAGCTCCGACGAGCGCGTCGCTACGGTCGACGAGTCGGGCCTCGTCCATGGCGTCGGGCCCGGCACCGCCGTCGTCACCGTCAAGGTTCCACGCGAGTCCGGCATCGACGAGAAATCCGTCGAGGTCGTCGTACGCGCGCTGCCCGAGCCCTGGCGCCTGAAGCTGAACGGTTCGGGCACCGGCACGGCCAGGTACGAGGAGAGCATGCTTCATCTGGAAGCGAAGGCCGCCGGCATCGAGGATGCCGTCCAGGTCGCCCGCGACGCCGGCGATACCGCAAATCAGACACTAACGACGACCGTAAGCTCGCATATCGTCCCCGATACGGCCGCCGGACTGGACAGCCGGATCGGCCTGTACCTGGCCGCGGCCGGCGAAGGACAAACCGGCTCGGTCGCGCTCACGCTCGATCCGACCGGACGCCTCACGCTGTCGGCCGGACCGGATCAGATCGTCACGGGCAAGTACACGGTCAAGCCTGCCGCCATCCGGCTGGAGCGCGACAAGGACGTGTTCACGGCTTACGTCGAGCGCGGCGGCAAATGGCTGCCCATCGGCAACACGAAGGCCGCCTCGCAAGTGACGCTCTCCTGGTCCGGCGATACTGAGGCGGGCGCGCTGCTGTACGCGGGCGACGGCGGTCGTTATGCCATGGCCGATCTAGCGCTGCCGGAGCTGACGCATTGGAACGTGCCGAATTCGGCGGAGCAAGAGGTCGCCGCGGCAGCGGATGCTTTGAAGCTGGAAGGCCTGGACGCCGTCACGGCCAATCTGCAGCTGCCGCGGGAAGGCCTGCACGGGACTGCGATCGCTTGGTCGAGCTCCGACAAGCGCTATATCGACGATGAAGGCGTCCTGCTTCGCCGCCCCACCGCCTCGGAGGGGGATGCGAGGCTGACGCTGACGGCGACGCTTTCCAAGGAGGGCTTCGCGAAGAGCCGCGATTTTGAAGCGACGGTTAAAGCGCTCCCGCCAGAGGGCAATCCCGAATCCGGGCAACCCGGAGAATCCTCCTGCCAATTTGGGCAATTCGGGTAATTCGGGTAATTCGGGCAATCCGAACAATCCTGACAATCCGGGTAATCCAGGAAATCCAGGAAATCCGGGCGGCAACAACGGCGGGCCTCGCGCGCCGCTTAAGGATACGGCCGGCCACTGGGCGAGCGCTGCCATAGACAGCGCTTTGCAGCTCGGCTTCGTGAACGGCTATCAGGACGGCACGTTCCGGCCGGACGCCGCCGTCACCCGCGGCGAATTGGCGGCGATGCTGGCCCGCGCGCTCAAGCTGCCGGACGGCGCCGGCCTTGCATTCGCCGATGCGAATGCCGTCCCCGGATGGGCGCAAGGTCCGATGGCCGCCGCGGTGCAGGCTGGCTTGTTCGGCGGATTCGAGGACGGCACGATCAGGGCGCAAGGACGCATGACCCGCGCCCAGATTGCCGCCATCGTCGTTCGCGCCAAAGGGCTTGCACTAGACCCGTCCGCACCGCTCGCATTCGCGGACGCCGACGAGGCGCCGGCATGGGCGCGTACGTATATCGCCGCCTGCGCGAAAGCCGGCCTCGTGGCCGGACGCGGCGGCAACCGGTTCGCGCCCAATGAAGACGTAACGCGCGCGGAAGCCGTCGCGTTGATCTTGAAGCTTCTTGAATAATGGTTTTTTCGCCGACCGGTCCTGCCCGCAGGACCGGTTTTTTTTGCCGATATCGCTCCCGATCGCATATTCTCGCGAGGACATCGGGAAGCTATCCACGTCAGGCACTCGGCAGCAAAGGAGGTGGACAGGATGACCGGACGCAACAACAAACCGGACAACGACGGACCTGCGGGGCATCCCGGCAGACTGGATCAATTCGGGGACAAGCTCGGCTCCCGCAACGACGAAGAATTTCGCCAGGCCGCCGATCAGAGCTGCGGGACGAGCGACGAAAGCGACGGCGGCGGCAACGACCGCTGACCCTCTCCGATCGGTGCAAGTCCGCAGCGCATGCAATGAAACGCAATCCATCACAGCGTGAAAGGAGCCCGACAATGAGCGACACGCATGAATTCGTCGAGCAGGTCCAGGATCGCCAGCGCAAGGACAAGCGCAACAAGGCGCATCAAGGACAAGGCACCCAAGGACAGAAGGTGTCCTCGAGACAGCACAGCACGAACAAATGAAAATAAAAAAACGCGCCCCGAACCAATTGCGTTCGGCGGCGCTTTTTTCCCTCTTGCTCCTAGCTTCGTAACACCCACCAAGTATCAGTCTACGTCAACACATCGATCAGAAGAGCAGCCTGGCCAGCCTCAACGCGGAACCGAGCCGCGGCCTTCGCAGCTTTTCCCCCACATACCGGTAATCCGTCAGTTGTACCCCCGCATCCTTCATCGCCGCCGCGAAGTCCGGGTCGAGCATAAGTTTGTACTCCCACACCCGCTTTTCCCAGTGCGGAATGCGCGCGCCGAGATCGGCGTCCGGTACCGCCGGATGGATGTAGGTCTCCACGACGCCTTCCGGCAGCTTGTACAGCTTGGCGATCAGCATCGCCTTGAACGATTCGTACGTCTCCCCCGGCTCCATCCCGTAGGAGTGGCTCAGCAAGTAATCCGGCACCGCCACGCCGAGCGTGTCGCAAAGCGCGACGGCTTTGGCCAGCGTGGCCTCGACGCCCGGCGCGTTCGCCGTCAGCGCTTCCGCCGGATCGATATGGCGGAACAGCCGGAAGGGGAGCCCCCTGCGCGAGCACTGCCAAAAAAACCTGGGGCAAATAGCTGCGCCCCGCCGCGACGCCGTACAGGCTTCCCATATGGTTGTCCGCATGCGTCACGGCGATGCCGGCGCGCGCGACGGCGTCGAACTGCGCGTTCATCTCGGCGACGACGTCCGCCTTGAAGGAGCCGCGCTCGAACGCTTCGACGGTCTTGTACATATAGCCGTCCGCGTCGTGCAGAGACTTGCGCCCCGTAAGGCTCGAGAAGCGCACGGCCTCGTACTCGCTCGTGAAGGTCAGATGCAGGCCGACGCTCGCTTCGGGATGGCGCCTGCACCAGTCGGCGGCCTGCTCGAAGCCGGGCGCGGGGGGTCATGATCGTGGCGGACGAGACGCGGCGCTCCTCGAGCAGGTGCATGATGGCTTCGTTCGCGGGCGCGCTCTGGCCGAAGTCGTCGCAATTCAAAATCAGCAGCTTGGCCATCAGGCGTCGATCCCTCCTTGCGCATGCGGGATGGAAGGAGCGGGCTGCGGCTTAAGGAACAGCGAGACGACCAGCGAGACGGCGAGCAGGCAGAGCGGTACGATACAGATCAGATAGCGGAACGTCTCCTCCGGATGCGGCCCCGGCTCGTCGCCGCTCACGTAGCCGAACATCTGCCCGACGACGAAAAAGGCGAGCGCCGAGATCAGTCCGCTCGAGCGCGTGAGGAAGCCGCCGACCGCCGTGTACATCCCTTCCCTGCGCCGTCCGGTCCGCAGGGCGTCCCGGTCGATGATCTCGCTGCCGAGCAGCGCCGGCGAGACGAGGAAGCCCGCCAGGCCGAAGCCGAAGCAGATGCCGGCCGCGATGCCGGTGCCCAGATCGTTCGCGAACCAGAGCGGGATGACGGACAGCCCGTAGACGACGAAGGCCAGGCGCCAGCTGCGGTAGCCGCCGAGCTTTTTCACAATATAGAACCACACCGCGACGAGCGGAATGACGGACACGAAGACGGACGCCATCAGCAGCGTGACGTCGCCCTCCTCGACGCCGAGCGCATACTTGGCGTAGAAAGGGATCATGGAGCTCACGAGGCCGTTCACCGTTTGGGCGAAGGAGCCGGCCACGTAGAACAGCCAAAGCTCTTTGTTCTTCAGCGTCTCGCGGAACGCCTGAACGAGCGGCAGCGGCTCTTCCTTGGCGAACGATTCGTTCTCTCGAACGTTCAGCACGAACAGGGTCATAAAGAGGCCGAATACGGCCGCGTATACGACGGACATCGTGCCGAAGCCAAGCGCTTCGTAGAGGATCGGCGTGAGCGCCGTACCGATGAGGATCGCGACGATCTGGTAGGCCTGCTGGACGGCGGAAGCCTTGGCTCTCAATCCGGCGCCCGTGAACAGCTCGGGGAACAGCGCGCCGTAGTTCACCCACAAAATCGTGGCGATCGCTTCGAAGAGGATGAGCGCAATAAGGAACCAGGTAAATAAAGCGCTGTCATGAAGGCTCGGCGGAACGGCGAAAACCATAACGAAAGCCAGCATGAACAGCGGGATGGACGCGAAAATCCACGGTCTGCGGCGGCCGTGCCGCGAGCGCGTGCGGTCGGACAAATAGCCGGCCATCGGCTGGTTGACGGCATCCCAGATGAGATAAATCGTCCGTGCGAGCGTGGCCAGACCGACCGCCAGCCCCAGCTTTTCGACGTAAAAATACGTGTAAAACGAACTGAAGGCCTGGCTGGGCACCATCATCGCGAACATCCCGAGCGCATAAGCGGTCGGGGAGTTCAGGAACTTCCTGCTCATCGGCATTCTCCCGTCGCATGTAGATTCGCTGCCCGCTCCCGCGGCCCTGAGACGTCTTTCGGCGACGTCAAGGCCCGGCTCGGCTTGCTCCTACACCATTCTACGGGGGAACGACAAATTCCTCCAATCCTGCAAATCGCCGGAACGCGAGGGATTCGGTATGCAGACGGAATTTCCAGACGAGGTTTTCCAGACGAGGTTTTCCAGACGAGGTTTTCCAGACGAGGTTTTCCAGACGAGGTTTTCCAGACTGAATTACCAGACCGGCCTGAACTTCGCGGTTCCCTCGCCGAAAGACCGGACGATATCCCGCATGCTCTGCGTCAACCGCTCCGCCTCTTGCTCCCCCAGCCGCTCGCGCCATCTTCGCTCCATGGCGACGAACTGCGCCTCGGTCGCCCGAATGCAGGCCCAGCCCCGCTCCGTAAGCACGACCAGCTTGCCGCGCCCGTCGCTTGGATGCGGACGGCGCTCCACGTAGCCCCGCCCCTCGAGGTAATCGATCATCTGCGTAGCGGCCTGCTTCGTGATGTCCAGATGCTCGGCCAGCTCGATGCCCGTCGCTCCGCCGAACGAGAGCTTCTGGAACGCGTAGCCGTGCGACGGACGCACGTCGTCGAAGCCCTGCGCGGCCAGCTCCCGGTGGAGATCGTCTACCGCCGCGCGAAAAGCCGTCGCGAACAAAAACGTCAATTCGTAACCCCAGGCGCCCGCTTCGGACATGGTTTTTCCTCCCGATTCCTGTTGCTGCTTGTCGCTGTCCATTGTAACAGAAGGGGCCGGGCGCGGGGTAGCCGCGGGCGAGCGCTTGGCATTACAGAATCGGGACGCTGTACCGCGGGGGCGACTTACCGAAGAACGGCTCGCGGCAAGCTTCCAAGCGCCCTCGCATGTCTTCTTGTCTTCAGCTACGCCTGCGCCAGCGCTCCCGCGCCAGGGATGCGGCAGGCAGGCTGTTCGTTCAGCTCCGCGCCGATCTGACGCAGCAACGAAGCGGTGTCGAACAGCGCCCAATGCTCGGCGATTCGGCCGTCCGCGATCCGGTATTCCCGGTACAGCCTGGCATCGATCGGCAGCCCCGTAGCCTCCATCCCCCTGAAGGTCCCCAGGTGGGTGCCCTTCATCCGAAGACGAACGACGACGCGGTCTCCTTCCACCGTGACGCTTTCGACCGTCGACCGCTGATCGGGAAACGCGGTCCGCAGCCTTTCCGCCATCGCGAGCAATCCTTCAGCGTTACCTGGCTCGTAGGCATGATCGACATAATTGTCCGTCAGACACGTCGCGATGCAGGAAGCATCGCCTTCGTTCCAGAATCGTTCAATGAAAGCTAACCCCACCTCAGCCGAACTCGTCAAACCTTGCCGAATAACCTCATTTTCGCCGAATGAACTTGAAGCTTGCGGTTGCTGTTTCATAAACCTTTGCCTCCTCCGCTAATTAGTCAATTCAATTGACTAATTAAGAATAGCACGAGGAAGGTCATTTAGTAAAGTTAATTGACTAAATTCTTTCGACGTTCCGTGTCTCCATTTGCTTTCCCTGAAAAGCACATCGCGGTCCCTCGGCATTACGCGGCCTCATCTGCTTTCCAGGGAAAGCACTTCGCGGTCCCTCGGCATTACACGGCTCCATCTGCTTTCCAGGGAAAGCACTTCGCAGTCCCTCGGCGTCAGCTGCCCCATTTGCTTTCCCTGGAAAGCACTTCGCGGTCCCTCGGTATTACGCGGCTCCATCTGCTTTCCAGGGAAAGCACTTCGCGGTCCCTCGGCATTACGCGGCCTCATCTGCTTTCCAGCGAAAGCACTTCGCGGCCCCTCGGCATTACACGGCTCCATCTCCTTTCCAGGGAAAGCACTTCGCGGTCCCTCGGCATTACGCGGCTCCATCTGCTTTCCCTGGAAAGCACTTCGCGGTCCCTCGGCATTACGCGGCCTCATCTGCTTTCCCTGGAAAGCACTTCGCGGTCCCTCGGCATTACGCGGCCTCATCTGCTTTCCCTGGAAAGCACTTCGCGGTCCCTCGGCATTACGCGGTCTCATCTGCTTTCCCAGGGAAAGCACTTCGCGGTCCCTCGGCGTCAGCGGCTCCATCTGCTTTCCAGGGAAAGCACTTCGCGGCCCCTCGGCATTACGCGGCCTCATCTGCTTTCCAGCGAAAGCACTTCGCGGTCCCTCGGCGTTCGCGGCCTCATCTGCTTTCCAGGGAATGCACTTCGCGGTCCCTCGGCATTACGCGGCCTCATCTGCGTTCCAGGGAAAGCACTTGGCCCTCGCCACGCCACGCCTCCCCCTCCGACCAGCATGCACGATCGTTAACCGAGTGCTATAATATTGGTTAACAATCAAAAAGCAAGGATGGATGACGGATGACGATCAGATTGCGCGGGCATCATCTGCTCTGCCTGTTGGGCTACCGGGGCAAAGGGTACTCGGCAGGGTTCTGCGCGAACATGACCCGCGTATACGAACGGCTCCGGACGGAGCCCGGGACGGAGATCGAGCTGATCCTCGGGCCCGACGACATTTGCGCCGCGTTTCCCCCCGGACCAGGAGCCGCACTGCGAAAATGCGAGCGTGTATCGCAAGGACGAGGAAATCGCGCGCCGAATCGGCATCGCGATCGGAGAGCGGCGCGCGTGGTCGCAAGTCGTAGCGGACGTCGCAGCGCGCGTGAAGCCTCATGACATCGGCTCCCTCTGCAGCGATTGCAGATGGGAGCCGTATGGGTTGTGCCGGGAAGGCGTGGCGCATATTCACTTGTCGCCCCAGCTGCGGGAGCTGCCTCCCGCCTGACGGCCTCAGACGGACGTGCGGCGCAGCAGCGCGTAGGAAAGCGCCATGTACAGGAGCGTCAGCGGCGCGGTGCCGCCGGCGATCTCGAGCATCGTCCGGTCCGCCAGCCATTGTCCAAGGTCGATCCACCAGCCTTGCTGCGTCATGACGTAGCTCCAGACCGTGCCGATCGCGAGGACGGCGATGGCGAGGATGAACATGCCGTTCTTGCCGAAGCGCTTGGCGACGCAGGCGATCAGGAAGCCGAGGTAGAACAAGAAGACGATCAGCAGGAAGTAGACCAGGAACTGAACGGCCACGGAGCCTTCGCTGACGTAGGGCAGGTGGAAGAAGTAAAGTCCGACGCCCCAACCGTCGAGCCACTCGCTCTCGACGTACGACAGCAAGCTCAAGCCGGCTGCGCAGATGACGCCCACCAGGCCGATGACGCCGCCCGTGCCCCAGAAGTAATCGGACCTGCGGACGCTGAAGCCGAGCAAGAAAGGCAATGTGTTGGACACCGACATGATGCCTGCCGCGAACATGTAGATGTATAGAGACGCGACGCCTCCAGTCGTGATTTCTCCATTGGCGAAGTAGGCGGTGATCAGGTTAACGACGAAGCTCGACCCGGAGATGATCCAGGGCAGCAGGAACCAGCTGAATCTGTCCTTCAGAATCGTGGACGCGACCGCCTTCATTCTTCCGCTTTGGACGATATTCATAACTTGATCGCCTCCCTTTCGTCTTTGGTGCCGCTCGTCAGATGCACGATCAGTTGCTGGAGCGACACCGGCGCGAACTCCAGTCCGCGCTCCGCGGCCTCTCTGCGCTCCTGCGGACTCGCCTCGCCCAGGACCGTCGCCGAAGCGATCGCGCCCATGGCGTCCCGCGTCAGCAAGCTTTTCCCCGACACGAACGAATCGATTCTGGCGGCAGCGCCAACGACGCTGTAAGCCATGCCGGACAGCCGTTCGACGTCCCGGTCCAGCAGCAGCTTGCCTTGATCGATCAGCAGCACGTGCTCCAGCAGGCGGCTCACCTCGTCGATCAAGTGCGTCGACAGGATGACGGTCCGCGGATGCTCCGCATAGTCCTCCAGCAGCCGGTCGTAGAACAACGTACGCGCGACCGCGTCCAGCCCCAGATACGGCTCGTCGAAGATCGTCAGCGGCGCCCGGCTGGCCAGCCCGACGACGACGCCGGCGGCGGACAGCATGCCCCTGGACAGCTTCTGCATCTTGCGCTTCATCGGCAGTCCGAACGCTTCGGCCAGTTCGGCCGCGTATGCCGCGTCCCAGTTCGGATGGAGCGACGCCGATACCTCCAGCACGTCCTTCACCGTGAACATCGGCGGGTACTTCTGGCTCTCCTTGATGAAGCAGACGCGCCTCAGCACCGACTCGTTCTCGTAAGGCGCCTCGCCGAACACCTCGATGTCCCCGCCCGACGCGAACTGCTGCGCCGTCAGCATGTGCATGATCGTGGTCTTGCCGGCGCCGTTGCGGCCGAGCAAGCCGTAAATTTTGTTTTCCTCCAGCTCGAAGCTCACGCCGCGCACCGCCGCCGTATCGCCGTAGGACTTGGTCAGGTTCGTTACCTTTACGATCGCGCTCATGACTGGCTCCCTCCCTTGCGGACCATGTCCGCGAGCTGATCCTGCGTAATGCCGAGCTTCTCCGCTTCCCGCATCATCGTCACGACATATTGCTCGAAAAACTGCTCCTTGCGCTTCTCGACCAGACTTGCCTTCGCCCCCGCCGCCACGAACATGCCGATCCCTCTCTTCTTGTAAAGGATGCCTTGCTCCGTCAACAGGTTGACGCCCTTGGCCGCCGTCGCCGGATTGATCTGATAAAATGCCGCGAACTGATTGGTCGACGGCACCTGGGATTCCTCGGGCAGCGCGCCCTCGATAATGTCATTCTCGATGCGTTCAGCGATTTGCACGAATATCGGACGGCTGTCGTCGATCAGCAGGCTCATCGTTAACCTCACCACCACACTGGTTAATTACTTATGTAACTAACCATACAACACACTCAGTGTTGCGTCAAGCCGCGAACGTCTATTTCCGAATAAAGATTCGAATTCGAGCAATGGAAGAGAAATCCCGGCAGGGGCGGCGTGCTACAATGGAGGCGAAACGAGGCATCGGGTACGTGGACCAGCTTAGAGCGAATCGGCCGCGAGCCATGGAGGAGACAGCCATGACCAAGGAATTGTGGATCAACCTGCCCAGCAAGGATCTGGCACGCGCCAGGCAGTTTTATCGCGACATCGGCTTTACGTTTAATCCGAACTTCCCCGGCGGCGATTCGGCCGTCAGCCTGCTTGTCGGCAGCCCGGCGATCGTCGTGATGCTGTTCCCCGAGGAAACGTTCGCGGGCTTCGCTTCGAGCGGCGCCTCGGATGCCCGCTCGGCGGCCGAGGTGCTGCTGTCGATCGGGGCGGACAGCCGCGAGGAAGTGGACGCGCTGGCCGCGAGAGCGGCCGCCGCGGGCGGCGAGGTGTATGGCAAGCCCGGAGAGAGCCAGGGCTGGATGTACGGATGCGGCTTCGCCGACCCGGACGGGCACCGGTGGAACGTGCTCTACATGGATACGGAGAAAATGCCGGGGAGATAACCGGGGGAAGTGTTCCGGACCGGCAGCGCCACGACGAATACCGCCCTAGGCGATCGCCCGGGCGGTATTCGTCGTTTTTCGTTTCGGCGGTCCGGTTCATCGCCCTCGCATGCGGGTGACGAAATGCGCCACGTATGCCGGGTCCCACTGCGTGCCCTTGCCCGCTTCGAGAATGGCGAAGGCTTTGTCGAACGGCATTCCCTTGCGGTAGGGCCGATCCGACGTCATGGCATCGAACGCATCCGCCACCGCGATGATACGGCCGGTCATTGGGATGCGTTCGCCGCTCAGACCGTCCGGATAGCCGCCGCCGTCGTAGCGCTCGTGATGCGAGCGCACGCCTGGCAGCAGCGGCGCCATCGCTTCGCGGGGCTCGACCTGCAGCAGAATGTTTTCCCCCAGGACGGGATGCTGCTTGATCTGCTCGAACTCCTCGTCCGTCAGCTTCCCTTCCTTGAGCAGCACGCTGTCGCGGACGCCGATCTTGCCGATGTCGTGGAGCAGCGCCGTCTTGTTCAGCACGTCGAGCTCGTCCGCGGCGAGCCCCGCCGCGCGTCCGATAACCGCGCTGTATTCCGCTACCCGCTGCGAATGCCCCGCCGTATAGGCGTCGCGGGCGTCCAGCGCCGCGGCCAGCGTGGCGTAATAGCTTTGCAGCAGCTGCGCGTTCATCCGCTCGCGAGACCGCAGCCCGTCGACCATGCCGTTGAACCCCGCGGTCAGTCTGGCGAACTCGTCCGAGTACACGTCGGACGCCGAAGTCTGCAGCCTGCCCGCCTGCACCTCCGACATGGCCTCGTACAGCTCCCGGATCGGCTGCTGCACGTCGCGTCCAAGCAGCCAGGCGCCCAGCGAGGAGAAGCCGACGCCCGTCACGAGGATGAGCCCCGCCCACCGCCAATAGTCGTAGCCGAGATCCTCCGACCAGCCGTTCAGGCGAATCTGCGTCGCCAGGCTGAACAGGATGACCGGGAATGTCCCGATCAGAAAGGCGCTCAACTGAAACTTGCGTTGGATCGAGACGAGGACGCGCCCGTTCAGGGAAAGATCGGCGCCGTACACCTTCCGTCCGGCCTCTCCCAAGTGCGCGAGCAGCGGGCGAATGGCTTGGGCCGTCAGGAAAAACTCGATCAAGGCGTGCATGCACGCGACGAGCATCGCGCCCGCGGACGCCAATCCGATGTAATAGTATGGCAGATCCGCCCACCCAAGCCGGATCGCCAGCAGCGCGAGCGCGCTCGCGGGCAGCGACAAGCCCAGCAAGTGCGGGCCGAGCGTGCGTGCGACGGCAAGCGAGGGCAGTCTGTGCGCCCTCAGGTACGCCGCTTCGATCTGCGCCAGCGAGGGCCGGTCCGACCGGAACAGCTCGCGGATCGGCGCGATATGACGGCGGAAGGCGAAATATTCGGCGGCGAACATCGTCATAAGAGCGATCATGAGGATCGCCTGCAGATTGAGCAGTTCGGCCCGCGGCAAGCTAAGGCTGCCCGACAAGATCGCGCCGCCCACGCCGAGCACCGCGACGACCGAGCCGATGATGTAATTGCGGATAAGCCGGACGACGAAGGACCTGTATAGCGACTGCTCCATGCCGGGAATGCCTCCTCTAAACGTCTCTCTCACTATGAAGGAGAGCCCTGCGCGCGTAAAGGCCTAACTTGCGGCGCATCGCGGCGCTGCCGGGATCGCCCGGCATCCCGCCGGTCTCGGCGTCGGCAGGCGGCTCGCTTGTTTTCCCGGGCCCGCCATTTGGGTTATGATGTGAACATATGCAGCTTGGCGCCATAGCGAGCGCCAACTTGAGGAGGTGCCTGCCGTGAAGCAGGAATTAATCGATCGGTTCGTCAAGTACGTGCAAGTGGATACCCAGTCGGACGACAACAGCCCGTCGTGCCCGTCGACGCCGGGTCAATGGACCTTGCTCCGCATGCTGGAGGAGGAATTGAAGGACATCGGCATGGAGGAAGTGTCGATCGACGACAACGGCTACCTGATGGCGACGCTGCCTTCGAATACCGATGCGGACGTGCCGACGATCGGCTTTCTGGCGCACGTCGACACCGCCACCGACTTCACCGGCGCGAACGTCAAGCCCCAGCTCGTCTATAATTATGCGGGCGGAGACATCGTGCTGAACTCGGCGCTTAAGCTCGCATTGTCGCCAAATATGTTCCCCGATCTCGCCAAGTATGTCGGCCACACGCTTGTCACGACCGACGGCACGACGCTGCTCGGCGCGGACGACAAAGCCGGCATCGTCGAGATCGTGACCGCGATGGCTTATTTGATCCGCCACCCGGAGATCAAGCACGGCCGCATCCGCATCGCGTTCACCCCCCGACGAAGAGATCGGACGCGGCCCGCACAAGTTCGACGTGGCGGCGTTCGGCGCGAAGTACGCTTATACGATGGACGGCGGACCGCTCGGCGAGCTGGAATACGAGAGCTTTAACGCCGCGGGGGCCGTCGTGACCGTCAAAGGGAACAACGTGCATCCCGGCACCGCGAAGGGCAAGATGGTGAATTCGGCCAAGATCGCGATGGCCTTTCACGCCCGGCTGCCTGAGGCGGAGGCGCCGGAGTTCACGGAAGGCTACGAGGGCTTCTATCATCTCCAGTCGATCGAAGGCGACGTCGAGCGGACGACGCTGCGCTATCTGGTGCGCGACCATGACCGGAATCTGTTCGAACGGCGCAAGCACGCGCTGGAGAATATCGCGGAGGAATTCCGCCAGACCTACGGCGAACACAGCATCGAGCTGACGATGAAGGATTCGTACTACAACATGCGGGAAAAAATCGAGCCTGTCATGCACATCGTCGACATCGCCCGGGAGGCGATGGAGAGTCTCGGCATCGCGCCGGTCATCAAGCCGATCCGCGGCGGGACGGACGGGTCGCAGCTGTCCTATATGGGACTGCCGACGCCGAACATATTCACGGGCGGCGAGAATTATCACGGCAAATACGAGTTCGCGTCCGTCGACAACATGGCGCAGGCCGTGAAGGTCATCGTCGATATCGTCCAGCGTTACGAGCGGCGGGCGCGTGGATAACGGGATCGACGGACAGGCGGGCCGCCGGGATGACGGCGAAGGCGCAAGCGCGGAGCGCGTGGATAACGGGAATCGCGCAGGAACGATAGCGTCCGGTAACCCGGGGGCGCCGGCCGGCGGACCGGCCTACGATCGCGCCTGGATGTCCGGGCTGCTGATCCTCGACCGGACGGACCGGCTGGAGGCGGCAGACCCGCTGCATGCGTTCGCGCTGGACGAGCTGCTGTGCCGCGCGGCAGGCGCCGGCGGTCCGGCGATCTGCCATCTGTGGCGGCATCCCCGGGCGTTCGTCATGGGCCTGCGGGACAGCCGGCTCCCGCGCGCCAGGGAAGCGGCCGAACGCCTGGCCGGACTCGGCTACGGCGTAGCGGTCCGCAATTCCGGCGGCGCCGCCGTGCCGCTCGATCCGGGCGTCGTCAACCTGTCGCTCATCCTTCCGAAGGACCGGGCCGAAGACATGGCTTTCCACGGCGACTTCGAGCGGATGTACGACCTGATTCGCCTCGCCGTCAGGCAGCTTGGCGGGGAAGCCGCCAAAGGCGAGGTCGTCGGCTCTTACTGCCCAGGAGACTTCGACCTGTCCATCGGGGGGCCGCAAGTTCTGCGGCATCGCCCAGCGCAGGCAGGTGAAGTCCTACAACGTGCAGGCTTTCGTGATCGCCGAAGGCGAAGGCGCCGCGCGGGCGGACGCCGTACGCGGGTTCTACAAGCTGGCTGCCGAAGGCGCCGATCCGTCCGCTTACCCGGACGTCGGCGTCGATCGGATGGCGAGCCTCGCCGAGCTGACTGACGCGGGCAGCGGGGCAGGCGGCGCGAGCGCCGGGACCGGCTCGTACAGTGCCGGTCCCGGGCTTGCCGCGCGCTTCGCCGCCGCGGTGAAGGACGTCATCCGCGCGCATCAGACGCCGGCCGGCATCGCGAGCGCCGAGGCGGCGCTGCGCTTGCCCGCGCCGGCTGAGATCGAGGAGATGGCGGCTTCGCTGCGGAAGCGCTATGGCTTGTAGGTCATGGTCGGCGTTGCGGTCGGCGGCCGGCTGAAAATTGGCCTTCTAAACGCAAGCGGCCGAACGATCCGCCCGTCATGAGCGCGGATCGTTCGGCCGCTTTTTTTTCGTTTGCGAGTGGACGCCCGCCATCAAGCGAACGCCTCGTCCGTCATATCTTCATTCATTCCGATCGCGGCGCGAACGCCTTCGGCGGCGGCTACGACGAGCTGCGCCGGCATGATGCAAGCCGCATCCCCCCGCCGCGTATACGCCCCGCACGCTCGTCCGGCCGGCGCCATCCGTCTCGATGCCGCCGTACGGCGTCATCGCGCATCCGAGCCGTTCCGCGAAGGGCGCGGCCTGACGCAGCCGCTCGGCGACGATGCCTCCCTCGCGGGCAATCTCCTCCCCGTCCGCGAAGCGCACGGCGGACAGCCGGCCCGCTTCGCCCACCAACCGTCCGATCGGTCGATGATCGATCCGGATGCCGCGCTCGCGCAGCGCACGCTCCTCCGCGGGCTCCAGCGAATCGTAACCGTTGGTGCAGACAAGCAGGTCCTTGCTCCAATTGAACACCGTCTTGGCCAGATGGAACGTGTGATCGTTGCCCGCGACGAGCGCGAGCGGACGATCCCGCATCTCCCAGCCGTCGCAATAAGCGCAGCAGAACAGACTTCTGCCATAAAGTTCGCGAAGCCCCGGAATCTCGGGCAGCAGTTCCTTCAACCCCGATGCCAGCAGCAGCCTCGCCGCCCGCCAGCTTTCTCCCGCCGCATCCGTCAACCGGAAGCCGCCGTCCGAATCTCGTACGACTTCCTCCACCCGGCTTCCCCGAACGCGCACGCTCGGATAGACGGCCAGCTCGTCATGCGCGATTTTTCGTATCGCAGCCGGCGAGGCCCCGTCTCTCGTCAAAAAGCCGTGCGACGCAATCGCAACGCGGTTGCGCGGCTTCCCTTCGTCGAACAGCGCGACGGTTCGCCGCGCTCTGCCGAGCACGAGCGCGGCGTTAAGTCCGGCAGGACCGCCGCCTATGATTGCGCAATCGAACAAGTTCGCATCCTCCTCCGTCATCCGTCCGTTCCGATCGCCGTCATTTTCTAATCAAGGTATTATACCCACAGACGTCAAAAAAGCCCCGCCGCACGGGCAGGGCAGCAACATACGTTCGTTAACGGCAAGCCGGACCGTCCGCTCCGTTCAGGACGAGACGGGCAGCTCTAACACGCCGAGGAAGGCGTCTACGACGACCGGATCGAAATGAACCCCGCGCTGCGCGAGAATCTCGGCGATCGCCTCCTCATGCGTCCACGCTTTTTTGTACGGCCGCTCGTGCGTGAGCGCATCGTAAAAGTCGGCGATCGCGACGATGCGTCCCGACAACGGAATATCCGCTCCGCTAAGTCCCTTGGGGTATCCGCCGCCGTTCCATTTCTCGTGATGCGTCAGCGCGATCTCTCCCGCGATCCGCAGCACCGGGAACGAGCTCGTCTCCAGTATCCACGCGCCGATCAGCGTATGCCGCTTCATCTGCTCGAACTCTTCGGCCGTGAAGCGCCCGGGCTTCAGTAAAATATCGTCCGCGATGCCGATCTTGCCGATGTCGTGCAGCGGCGTCGCCTGCTCGATCAGCTCGACCTCCTGCTGCGGCAGTCCCAGCGCGACGGCGACGTCGCGCGCCATGCGCCCCACGCGCTGCGTGTGCTGGCCGGTCTCGTCGTCGCGATATTCCGCCGTACGCGCGAGCAGATGCAAAATCTCCAGCTTGGCCTGCTCCAGCTCGGCCGTCCGCTCCTGAACCCGGCGTTCGAGCGACTGGTTCTGTTCCTGCATCTGCAAGTAAAAATAGCGCGTATTGAGCAAGTTGTCGATGCGGAGCACGACCTCGGACGCGTCCAGCGGCTTCGTGATAAAATCGTTGGCGCCCAGATGAAGCGCCTCTTTGCGCGAGCTCGGGGAGTCGTCGGCGGTAAGCACCACGACGGGCAGGAAGCTGCTCTCTCCGATCAGCGGACGCAGCTGCCTTAGCACGGCGAACCCGTCGACGACGGGCATGTGAAGATCGAGCAGCACCATATCGGGCGCCAGCTCGCCGAAGAGCCGCTCGACCTCGGCAGGGTCGGTCGTGCTGTGCAGATTGTTGAACCCGCCTCTTCGCAGCACATGCTCCAGCAGCATGATATTCGTGGGCTGATCGTCTACGATCAGGATTTTGGCATTTTGCGTCCACGCACGATTCATGGCCATCTCTCCTCGGCATATGTACCGTCACTGCCGTTTTTAAAGATCTCTTCCGATTATAGGCGATCGTCGCCGCGAAAGGCAGACAGGATTCGCCATATTTCGCAGCATTCCCCGAACGTCGGCCACTTTCTTTACCCAATAGTCTCCGGCTATAAACATAGTATATTTTATATATTTCCCTATTCTGAAGAAGCGGATCTATGATAAGAGCAGTCATCAAACGAGGAGGTCCTGCGATGAATCCGAACGTGAAAAAACAATTCGACGACGCCGCAAGCCATTACGACGAGCAAAGAAGAGGGCTCATCCCGTGCTTCGACGAATTTTACGGCATGGCCGTGTCGCTGTCCGAGAGCGCGGAAGCTGCGCCTCGCGTGCTGGATCTGGGCGCAGGCACGGGCCTGCTGGCCGCGATGGTGCGAAGCAAGCTGCCCGGGGCCCGCCTCTCCTTGATCGATATGAGCGAGCCCATGCTGAACGTCGCCCGCGAGCGGTTCGCCGGCGATCCGAATGCCGAATTCATCGTTGCCGACTACTCCGATTATACGTTGCCGCCGGGAAGCTGCGACCTCATCGTCTCGTCGCTCTCGATCCACCATCTGACCCATGCGTCCAAACGGGACCTTTTCAAAAAGCTGTATCGGGCGCTGGCGCCCGGCGGCGCATTCGTCAACGCGGACCAGGTCGCCGGCACGACGCCCGCCGCGGACGCCTACTATCGCAAAAGATGGCTCGCCGAGGTCGCCGCCAGCGGCTTGCCCCGATCGGCCATCGACGCTTCCGTCGAGCGGAGAGGCGTCGATATCAACGCCAAGCTCGGCGACCAGATCGCCTGGATGGCGGAAGCGGGCTTCCAGGACGCGGATTGTATGTATAAATATCTCGACTTCGCCGTTTTCTATGGCTCCAAGCCTGCATCGGCGTCTTAATCGACGAGCTCGCTATAATCCGGACGCGGTAGGCAATCCCGGCGCACTGGACGCGACCTTCACCGTTCCCGTTCCAGCCGGGCGAGCTCGCGCTCGGCTTCCTCCAGCTGGTCCTCACCGAAAACTTTGAAGCCGTGCTTGCGCAGAAGCGCCGCCGTCCTGCCCTCGCCCGGGCGCTTTGCGCCGCTGAACGTACCGTCGTAGACGAACAGGCTGCCGCAGGAAGGGCTGCTCTGCTTCAGAATCGCCAGCGCCACGCCATGCGCCCGTGCCGCCTGCAGCGCGATCTCCGCGCCTCGGTCGAACGCCTCCGTAAAATCTTCTCCCTGTTCGGTCACGACCCGGTCGCCCCGAATCTGCGCCGGCGGCCGCGGCGTCGGCAGCCCGCCGGCCACTTCGGGGCATACCGGCACGAACCGGCCTTCAGCCTGCCAGCGCGCGAACCGCGGATCCTCGCACAGCTTGCCGCCGCCGTCGTAGCGCACCTGCTGCCCGAGCAGGCAAGCGCTGACCAGTATTTTCACCGGCATCCGCTATCCTTCCCCTTCCGGGCTCGCGCCGTCCCATCTGCACTGCGCGAGGTCTACGCGGTAGTCCCCGTCGAACAGCACGCCCTCTTCCTCGAGCAGCGACCGCTGCGTATACCGCGCCTCGTCGCCCGGCAGCGCGATCTCGCCTTTGGCGTTGACGACCCGATGCCACGGAAGACCGTGCGCTTCGCTCAGCGAATGCAGCACCCAGACGACGCGCCGGGCGCCTCGCGGACTGCCCGCCGCGGCCGCCACTTGCCCGTACGTCATCACCGTGCCCGGCGGTATTGCTTTAATGACTTCGACTACGCGCGCCGTATATGGCTGCATGACGTCTCACCTCTACGTTACAGCTTATAATAGTTCGCATAAAGACGCCAAGCCCCCCGGGGCCGAAGCGCCCGGAAGCTTGATGACTCAGCCGTATTCGATTCGTTCGAAAAATGCGCGTTAGAAGCCTCCGCCCGACTCCGCCGCGACCAGCAGACCGTGAACGACCTTCGCCGCTTCGGCGCGCGTCGTGAAGCCTTGCGGCGCGAAAACGCCGTTGCCGCGACCTTGCATGAGGCCTTCGTCCAAAATCCGGCCGACCGCCCCTTGCGCCCAGCCGCTGATCTTGCCGCCGTCCTTGAAGCCGGCGGTGCCGGTCGTGCCGCCCGACTTCAGCGCCGGGATGCGCGCGAGCATGACCGCCATCTCCTCGCGGGTGATCGGCGCGTTCGGCGCGAAGCTGCCGTCGCCCTTGCCCGTAATGAGCCCGTTCGCGGACGCGACACCCACGACTTCGGCATACCAGCTGCCGGACGCGACGTCCGTGAACGAGGCCCCGGCGCCTTGGGCTTGCAGCCCGAATTCCTGTACGAGCAGTTTGGCGAATTCGGCGCGCGTGATCTGGCGCTGCGGCGCGAAGTTCGCCGCGTCCGTGCCGTCGATGAGCTGCTTGGCCGCCAGCTCGGCGATGACGTCCTTCGCCCAGTAGGACGCAGGCACGTCCGCGAAGCTGCGGTCGTAGGTCAGCGCCGCATACGTGCCCGGCTGCGTTACTTCAGCCGTCAGCGTGCCGCCTTGCAGCTTCGCCTTTACGTAGACCGGCTTGCCGCCGTCGATGCGGTACAGGTTCGTCAGCTTCGCGTTTGCGCTGCCGTCTACCTGGATCCCGATCGAGACGGGCTCGGCGAAGCCGCTTAGCGTACCGGCCGTCGTGCCGTCCTTCGCTACGGCCGAGAGACCGAGCTTCGTGACCGCGCCCGCAGGCTTGATGCTCAAGTTGGCGTTCTGCGAACCGGCGAGCAGCGCGTTCGCCGCGTCGGACGTCAACCGGCTGTAATTCACCGACAACGTCGCGTCCTTTGCCGCGTCGCCCGTGACGAGCTTCGCCGCGTCCTCCAGCACCTTGGCCGGCAGCGACAAGGTCACGCCGTTCAACGCAAGCTTGACCTGGCTGCCTGCGCCGGCCAGCTCCGCGATGTTCAGCGGGAGCGAGATGGCGACGTCGCCCACGCCGTCCGGAATCGTCACCGGCAAGTTCACGACGCCGTTCTCCGCCTTCGGCACGTCCTTCCCATCGACGCTGATCTTCACCGGCGCGCCAGGCGTCGGGGTCGGCGTAGGCGTCGGGGTCGGGTTGCCTGGCGTAATCGGAGGCGTCACCGGCGTGTTCGTGTTTACGATGCGTCCTTCGATCTTCGCCGTGATGGCTCCGCCTTTGAACGTATCCACGATATATTGATAGAAAATGTCCAGATCGGTCGGACCGACGACCGACTCCTTCGCTTCCGTAAGCACCTTGTAGTTGTCTCCGCCCGCAGCCATGAAGTTGTTGACGACGGCCGTATATTCCTTGTTGTCCTCGATCGGCGTGCCGTCCGTCTTCGTCAGGCTCGTGACGCGCTGCGCGATCGGAAGCGCCAGGTTGGCCGCGTACTTCAGGCCTGAGATTTGCAGCGTCTTCGTATCCGCCGTGCCGTCCGCCTTGACGCCCCACTGCTGCTGGAGCAGCGTGCGGATCTGGGCGCCCGTCAGCGTCAGCTTCACGAGCGTGTTGCCGAACGGCTGCACCTTGGCCAGGTCGCCGAACTTCACTTCGCCTTTCGGCAGGTCCGCGCGGATGCCGCCCGGGTTCATGAACGCAAAATCCGAGCCCGGGAACGCGCTGCGCATGGCGTCCGCGATCAGGTTGCCGAGCGGCGCCTCATTGTTGTAGGCGTCGGTCCGGACGACCGATCCGTCGGTCGTGCCCACCGGATTTTTAAGCTCGGGATGCAGGTCGAGATATTTGTTCACCAGCTTCTCGGTGTCCGCGTCCGGCGTCACGCCTTCCTGGAACGTCGTCGTGACGGTCGCCGACTTGCTCGCGATATCGCCCGTCGCCGGATCGATGACCAGCTTGACGTCCTCGAAAGCCGTGCCGTACGAGTAGGCTTGCACGATGAGCTTGCCGTCCACGAGACCGTTGGCCAAGGCATGGTTGTCGCCGGCCATGATCACGTCGACCTCGTCGTCGACGCTGTTCGCAAGATCCGCGGCTTCGCCCGTCGTCAGACCGGTCGTTGCATTGGTGGATGCAGGGTCATGGGCCAGGATGACGATGCTCTTGATGCCTTGTTTTTTCAGCTCGTCTACCGCCTTGTTGACGACCGGCGCCTGATCGACCAGCTTGACGCCTTTCAGTCCTTCGGGCGACACTTTGGTCACCGTCGCCATCGTGACGACGCCGATGAAGCCGATCTTGACGCCGCCGATCTCTTTCACTACATAAGGCGCGATAATCGGTTCGCCCGTTTTTTCGTCCACGACGTTGGCATTGATATAATCGAAGTTCGCGCCCTTGTGCACGATCTTGCCGCCTACGGGATCGACGCCCCCGTTCAGCTGCGCCTTCAATGCCGCCACGCCTTGGTCGAACTCATGGTTGCCGAGCGTGCCGATATCGAACTGCATCAGATTCATCCATTCCAGCGTCGGCTCGTCGCGCTCGAGCGAGGAGACCGGCGCGGTCGCGCCTACGGAGTCGCCGTTATGAACGAGCAGGCTGTGCGCGTACTTGGCGCGCGTTTCCTTGATGTACGTCGCCAGCGTCGCCGCGGTGCCCGCCGGCTTGCCCCCCACGACCGAAGTCGTATCCAACTGCCCGTGAAGGTCGTTGATGCCGATCAGATGCACTTCGACCGGCTCGGTCGGCGTCGGCGTCTTCTCGCTCAGCTGCAGATTGTAGATCTCGAAATCTTTGTCGTTCGTCTTGCCGCTATCCGCGATCTTGCCGTTCGTCTCCGCCGCGTACTTCGCGGCCGCAGGCGAGCTCGTGAAAGTCACGTTCACCAGGCTTTTGATCGGCTCGATCGACCAGTTGCCGTCCGCGCTCGGGCTGACGGTGCCCATTTCCGAGATATAATCCATCAGCACCTGACGGTTCTCGTCCTGGGAATCGACGGCCAGCGGCGAGCCCTTGAGCCCCGGAAAGTTGCCGCCGCCGCTCGCGCGGTAGTTGTTCGTCACGACGATAAATTCCTGCTCGGGATCGATCGGCTTGCCGTCGAATTCGAGGTTCACGATTCGGCTGGACGACGCGTCGTTGATGCTGCCGTCCGGCTTGTACTTGGCCGGCTTCGTCACGTCGATCTGGTAGGTGACGCCGTCGATGACGTCATAGTTATAGACCGCGAAGGCCGGATTCAGCAGCGGCTGTGGCAGCGACTTCGTCGGATAAATCCGGTTGAAGGCGCCGGCGGACATCTCCAGCCATTCCTTCACCGTCGCACCCTTGATGACGACCGCCTTCAGCGTATTGTCGTACAGATACAGATCGCTCGCGCTGCGGATCGTAAGCGGGCCCGCGTCGATGTCCGTGTACTCGGAAGGTCCGTTGCGCCCCGCCTTGAACGGCGCGCCCGCGCTCAGGATCGGCAATCCCTCGTATACCGTGCCTGCCACCGACTGCTCCGCGTACCACTTCTGCGCGTCCGTCACGATCTGGATCGACGGATCGTCCTGCACCATCGCGAAGTAGCTGTTGATCGGCGCGTCCGTCTGTCCGAGCTCTTGCCCGGTATAGGCGATGGTCGCTTGATGCTCGGCATCTACCGCCGCTACGACCGCCGGGTCTGCGTTTACGTCGGCAATATTGACTTTGTCGACCGTGCGGTAGATCGAACGCGTGAAAGACTGGGAGCCGTTTTTGTCCACCGTCCATTTGCCGTTCGCGTCCTTGACGAGCTTCAGGTCGATGAGGCCGAGGTTCGCGCCCCCCGAAGCCCGCTTGCACGGCGAACACGCCGTTGATCGTGCCGCCGCCGGGGCCGTATACGTTGTTCACGACGCTGCTCGGCGAATTGTACGGCTGGTTCGTGGCCGGGTCCTTGAACAAGGCGTCCAGCGACGCGTTGCTCGCCGTCGGGAAGATTTTGTGCGTATGGGAAAACGTAATCGCGTCGATGCCGGGCACCTTGCTCAGCGCGTTGACGTCGTTTTCCGAAAGATCGCCTTCGACCGCGTTCGCGTCGAAGCCCGTATGCGCCAGCGCCACGACGATGTCCGCGCCGTCCGCCTTCATGAGCGGCACGAAGTGACGCGCCGTAGCCGCGATGTCCCGCGTCACGACTTCGCCGAACAGATTGGCCTTGTCCCAATCCATGATCTGCGGCGCCACGAGGCCGATGACCCCGATCTTGACGGTCTGGTCGACGCCCGCTTCATCCTTGAACGTACGGGTCAGAATCTCGTAGGGATCGTACTTGTTGGTCGTCTCTTCGGGCTGCGCGACGCCGTCTTTATTGTCGTCCACGTAGATATTGGCGTTCACGTACGGCAGCGGATCGCCCGCGCCGTCCTTGGCGCCCGAGATGGCCTTGTCCAGGAAATCCAGTCCATAATTAAATTCATGATTGCCGAAAGTCGCGGCGTCGTAGCCTAGGAGGTTCATCGCTTTGTACATCGGATGGACGCTGCCCGGGCTCGATAGCTTGTCCACTTTGGCCATATAAGTGCCGAGCGGCGTGCCCTGGATCAAATCGCCGTTGTCGAACAGCAGCGCATTCGGCTGCTCGGCGCGCGCCTGCCTGATCAGCGTCGCCGTCCGGTCCAGCCCCACCGCCACCGTCTCTGCGTTTTTAAAATAATCGAAACCCCGCACGTTGGTGTGCAGGTCCGTCGTCTCCATGATACGCACGCGGAGCGGCGCTTCCGACGGCGCTGCCGAAGCCTTGTCCGCCGCCAGCAAGCCGAATCCCCCGAACACCTGAGAGACCAACACCGCCGCGGCCGTTACGGTCGACGACCTCTTGCTCCAGCCAGCCTTCCTGTTCAACATGCTCGCTCTCCCTTCGGTTCGCATTCCCTGCAAGTATAGTAAATGATATCGATAAATGATAGCTTAATTTGTAAAAGATATGTAAAAGATCAAGAACAAGGGTTCCAAAGAGGGGGGCGCGTAACGCTGAAGGAGAGCGGGATGGACCTCCAAAGAACGACCGTCGATCAACCGTTGGCGCGTTCGCCGGGGGTGCGACGCTCGAAGTGTGCACGTAGGTTGATAGTTGGTGCGTTCGCGGATGGTGGAATACGAAAAGAACCATCTCCCAGGTCATCCAACAATGACCTGGGAGACAGTCCATGCGCGCATGACTCGAAACACCAGCCTGATCGGCACGATTAAATATACTGAACACTCGATTGCGTCCCGAGCGGCAGCAGCTCGTAGAGATACAAGCCGATAAGCTCCCGCTCGATCGGCGAGATCGGAAGCGTCGATCGGATCGTTAGATAAACAACGGCGTTCGTCCGATCGTAGCGATCGAACGAGATCCGTCCGCCGGCCAGCATGCGGTCCACGACGTCGATGATGTCGTGCAGGTCGGAGCCGCGGTTCATCGCGGCTTCTCTCACATCGTCCGGCACTTCGGGCGCGGCCGGCACGCGTTCCTCCCTCGTCTGCCCGTACGGCTTGACGTTAAAACAGACGAACGGCGTCAGGTAGGCGGAGGCGAACTTCAGCAGATTCGCCCGGTCTTCCTCACGCAGCTCGAGTTGGTCGTCCCAGGCGTAGATCGTCGCCGTCTGCTTGCCGCTCGTATGAATCCTCACGTATCGCAGATGAGGAAACCGCTCCCGAACGAGCGACTCCGACAACAATCGCGTACTCATCGTGGGCCGCCTCCTTCTATTCGTTTTATACGGTCTGCTTGATTGCGCTTTCACAAAAAAAAGGATCTTTTGACCGAGCCCTATCTCGGTTGCCCTCGCGCTTCCCGCCGATCAATATGGACCGCGACGGAAGTTATTCCTTATTGTATTCCGCATGTCGTGCGATGTATGTTCGCGAGCCTAAAGTTGCCGCGGAGACAGGATGCGGGGCGCGAAAAGGCCGCCGCCCGCCTTTGTTTGCGCAATGGCGCGCAGCGGACGGACTCAGGAGCCCTTATTTTTGTTCCGATCGCGCTTTGCAGCCCGCTCGCGGACCCAGGAGCCCCTATTGCGGGATTAGAGACTATTTTAGTCTTGATCTGGGTGAATAACGGCTCTCCAGTCCGTAATGATCACAATTGCACCATTTTTTTACGAAATAGCGTCATCTGAGTCCGGTATCTTCGCTCGACTTGCCTTCGGTTACTCCCGCAGTTTTCATTTGCATCTCACGCTTACCTTTCCGCTTAACGTCATCGTAAGGTTAGCAAGTGAAGCCAGCGAGGGCGATTGGATGCCGCCGCTCCTGTTCGCAATATGCCTGCGCGAGGGATAACCTATGAATCCCTGCAAAGGATGGGCAGGCATTTCCGCCTCGGCTCGTCCAATCGGCTGGAAAGCTTGCGTTATCCAGCTTTCCCCTTTCTCCCCTCGCGCGACGATGAGAGAGAGGGGCGTAAGGCGCTGAAAAGCGTTACCTGTCGGGACTATGGCGTATTTCGGGCCGAATAGGCACTGTGTAGCGTTACCTGCCGATTTTATACTTTCTATTATGTGAAACAAACGATGAAGCGACGCTTTGGAAAGCATCACGGCGCCCCTTTACCAGCCGCTCTAAGCTTAAGCTCTTCGCGCCAGCGGGCCATAAACCGATCGCGAGCGACCAGCTCCTCAAGAATCTCGGCAGACTCTTGTCGATCTCCCTGCTCCCAAAGAATATCGCTCTTTAGTTTTTCATACCAAATTTGTTCGGGGTGGAGCGACAGCGCCTTTTTTATTCTCGTCTCGGGCGACATCGAGATAACGACGATCTCCTCCGCTCTCAAATTCGCTGAGGTAAAGCCTGGCCTTCCGATCGTAGATTCGATCCGCAAAAATGGCCATCTTCGCGCTTCTGTCGAGCAGGTCTACTGCATCCGCCTTTCTTTGCTCCGCGATCGCTCGTACGGCCGACTGCTGCAGGCGATCCGATATAAATAGCAGCGTTGCGACCGTCAGCAGGGACGCAGCCGCCAGTGCCGCAACAAACTTGGCGACGATAGGCACGGCAGAAATTGCCTTGGCTGCGTTTGTCTTGACTATCGGAGTATTAGCCGGAGCTGTTCCAATGATTATCAGCAATCCTAACAAATAAGGGAAAGACAGCGTGAAATCTACTAAGCTATGCACAAGCAGCACGCAGCAGGCTATTCCTCGAACCGCGTCAAAGTCGGAGTGGACTCCCTCGTTGCGTCTAGCCGAAGATAGACAGCGTCCAACCAAAAATACACATATTCCGATGAAAAGCAGCAGACCGAACACCCCGGTCTCCGTCATCACCTGCAGCGGTTGACTATGAATGTACGCGGTAAAGTACGCTGCGGTCTGGTAATGATATTGCATGTACATCCAAGCGCCCGCGCCAAATCCCCAAAGCGGCGAGTCCATGAACATCATCCAGGCATCCCGATAATAAACGAGCCGGGTAGCCCCTTCTCCCGTGCGGGAAGCGATCGCGCTCCAGCGATCGGCCATGCCGGAACCGAACCATATGGCACCGGTACCCAGGAGCGGCGATACGACGAGCAAAGATATCCGTACAGCCCGCTTCGATGTCTCCGATTCTGGAATCCGATATAGAAGCATAAAGATCGCTGCGACTGGAAGCACAAGCCATGGCAACCAACCGTACATCACTCCGGCAATAAGTCCCAGCGCTACGCTTGAGCTGGTGCGCAGCCACAGCATTCGATGCGCTCGTCCTTTCAGGAAATACAAGACGGCGAAGGAAGCGAAGAGCAGAACCAGTACGGTCCGGGATTCCGTCAGGTACGTTCCTGCGGCGCCAAGGAAAATCGGAATTTGCAGCAGATTTCTTCTGATCGATGGGGACGCCGCAGCCGCTAAGCCGTATGCGATTAGAACGCCGACCAGCAGCAGGATGGCATATCCGTTTGCATAGTCGATGAAGCCCGCGAGTCTTCCGTCCACGAATCTATCGGCCGCGATCGAGATGGGAACGGACAGGCCGAGGAGCCATGTCCAAGCTTCCCAAATGCGCGCCATAACGGTCGCAGAAACAGCGCGAACGAATACATAGAGCGGCGCCAGCAGCGATACTTTTAGCAAACTTAACAACGACTCGTGCCGATCCGCGCCATACCCGACGCTCGCCGCATATAGCACCGTCAGCGCAAGCAGGAGGTACAGAATGATATCGCCCCTTAGCCTCGCCCGCAACAGGAATACGAGAAAACCAAACAGAACGACAATCGCAGCTCCCGCAAGCTCGGATTCGAACATAAAGCCATGGACAAAAGGGCCGGTGCATAAAAATAGAAACAGTATAATCGTGCCCGAATCGAAGGTTCGGACGTTCGCCTGCTTAGGCATCTTATTTTCATCCATTTCCGATTGAGAATAACGGAAGGGACCCGATCGCTCGGGTCCCCCCTCGCTTCCTTATTGTGCCGTACGATTTAGCAAGTTGACAAGCATTTGCGCGGCTTCTGCGCGAGTCGCCATTCCCTTCGGATTGAACCCGCCCATGCCGTCGCCCTTGATCAAGCCATTGGCCGATGCGAGACTTACCGCTTCCTTCGCCCAGTTGCTGATCTTGGCCGCGTCCTTGAACGCCATCGCCTGCGCCGAGGTTGCGGAAGGATCTGCATACTTAAGCGCGTTTGCCATGATGACAGCCATCTCCTCGCGCGTGATCGATCGGCTCGGCGCAAACGTATCCGCGCTGCTGCCTTTCACAAGCCCGCTCTCGAAGGCCGCAGCTACGGCCGACGCGTACCAGGCTGTGCCCGGTACGTCCTTGAAGGCGGCTGTCTTATCCATCTTCAAGGCGAGTGCATGCACGAGCATCGAAGTAAATTCGGCGCGCGTCACCTTACGGTTTGGCTCGAACTTATCGGCGGTCGTGCCACCCACGATCTGTTTCGCCGCCAGCTCACGGATCGCCGCATACGCCCAGCTCGAGGCGTTGACGTCCGCGAAGTCTTTTTGGATTTCAAGTACGCCGTATTTGCTGAAGTGCGTAACCTTGGCCACGAGCGAACCATCGACCCATTTGCCAGGTATGAACGTCAGACTGCCGTCTTCTGCAATGTAGAATACGTTGGATAAGCTTTTTTACAGCGTCTGCATTAACCTCGAAGGTAAGCGTAATTGGCTCGGCGAAGGACGACAGCACGTTCGCTTGACCATCCTTAGCCTGGATCGACAGTTTGAAGTCAAAGACAGAGCCTGCAGCCTTTGCGCTTGCGCCAGCCGGTGTCTTAACTCCTGCCAACGCCTCGCTTGCGCTAATAGGTACGATCGATAGCGAGACTTTCGCGTCTGTCAGTGCATCTTTTCCTACTAGCGCCGCTAATTGCTGAAGCACAGCCGGCGAGATGGATACCTTACCGTGGCTGCCCACAAACTCCAATCCGTTTTTGGCGCCTTCGCCGCTCAGGATGCTCGCGGGCACTGTCACCGTTTCGCTGTCTTTGATCTGAAGCGTAACGACACCCTTGGCGGCTGCAGGAATATCTTCGACCTTGAAGACTGTGGTCTTCGGCGAATCGGTGCCGCCAGGCTCGCTAACACTGCCACCGCCGCCTCCGCCGCCAGAACCACCTCCCGAGCCGCCGCCTCCGCCGCTTGATCCTCCACCACTGTTTGTTCCATCCGTTACAGTGAGGCTTTTGTTCAATATGGTTGACGTCCCTGGCCCTGTCGGCATTTGGTAAGTCAGCGTATAGTTGCCCGGATCAAGTTTGGTAGTCAACGTCAGATCATATCCGGTGCCATAAGCGACACCTGCATATACCTTTTTTATTGCTGCTATCTCGGATCGTTATGATTCCCGGTGCATAATAACGGTAGTTTCCACTCGTTATAGCTGCGTTCATTAGGACCAATTCCCCCGCTGGCCAACTCCGGTTTAACACTGAGTATTGAATTGCCGCCACTCGAGATTTGCGTTACGGTCATCGAAGACTGAGAATCTTCCACTTTACCCGTGAAAGAAATGGTCTTTTTGCCGTCGATTGACACTTCATCGCGCGTTCTCCAGTCTAAGTACCAAGCCCGTTCATCTTTGCTGAAGACAGGCGTTGAGATCTGGAGTGCTTGTCGTCCGGCGGGTACGTAGGCTTTGTCAATTATCGTGAATGCATCGTCATAGCTAATTTTGTATGAGAACCAATCATTCGTAAAAGCTTGAATTCCGTAGAATGGCTGTCCTTGCTGTAATTGAAGCTCGTACGTTGGCTCATTGACTGCTTTCCACTCGCCGTTAGCGTTGACATGCACTCGCTTTCTAAGGTCGTAGCCGGTAGAGCCGCCATCAACACCATACAGATCTAACGTAAAATCAGTCTGTGATGTAATCAGCGTCGATAGATTTGCGCTCTTGCCGAATGCTCCCCGCATCCGATAAGCAATGCTGAACGGATTCTTTCCGTCGGCGGCAGAGAACGTGAAGTTTGCGTTCGCATTATGCAAGTACGCCGGCAAGTCATTAAACTGCATGTCTAACTTTTGAGCATTAATCGGGAAACCGATGCGCTTTTTTTGCAACAAATCAGCACCGGTGATTTTCATCTGGTGGTAATAGGTCATGTAGTTAAAATAGTTCTTGGGATCAAGCTTGTACAAGACCATGTGAAGCACGTATGAACGATTCGTCTGAAGGGCAATATCGTTCGGGATAAGCAATCGACCGCCTTCAATCCCCAAAGAACGCGAGACATCGCCCCCCTCCGGACTCTTGAAGCACTGCATATCCGTTAGATTGCTCGTCAAACCCGTAATTGCTTGGCATCTCTAGCGGAATCTCAAGCGCACCCTCGTAATAGCTGCCCTCAACTAAGATCTTCTCTTCGCCCGCTAGTTTAACGAAGCTATCGGGGAAGTTCTGACGCACCAGACGGAGGGTATACGCTCCTGCCGGAAGCGGCGCCTTAAGCCAGATGCTGTCCACGTCCTGTGCGGATATCGGATCTCCGACCGGCTGATTGGCTGAATTATATAGCCTATAATCCACCAGACCTCCGGATGCAACGCTATTTAGCGAAGCATCGTTGTATCCAATTGCAGAATAACCGTACCCTTCGGACGCAGGCTCGAGAGCAATCGTTCGAAGAGTGCCTCCATCGTTTAACTTAAAAGTAATGTTGTTGCTTGTCATGCCGCTCACGATGGTGGAAGCCTCTATCGGAGCTACTCCCGTTAGCCGGTTGTCCTGAGAATCCCAGTAGTTGGTGTACACCTTTTGATTCACGTAACCGGCCGAATATACCTGTTGGACCGGCGTTTGATTCGTAAAGGTGGAGCCAAGAGCCAGCGTCCGCTTCTCGGTAACTGGACCGAGGTATTTAGCAAGCGAGTACCGGTAGCCATCTTTATCAATATCATAATATGCAACGGCATCCAGACCTTTAGTGACGAAATAATGCTTTGCAGCAAATCGGTCTTTGTACCAGCTGTAATTAATGTCTAGTTGACCCGTGTAGCCGGAAGGAAGTGCGACCTCTACTAGATTGCCGTTGAGATCGATCGCAGTTTCGGCATTCTGAAGCTTTATCTGTTTATTCAAGAAATAACCGTTTTCTCCGTCGGTTAACTTCGTAAAAAAGTCTACCGTATGCGACGTTTGAATCCATGCTTCCGCAGTTTGTTCGATAAACGGAATGGACCACGGATAACTCGCATCATCACCCTGTTCATTAAGCAGGCCCACGAGCACAGGATCGCCGCTTTCGGCTTGGTTCGCATGCAATGCGACGTGCTTCAAATCTGCCGCCGTAAAACGCACGCGCTGATCGTCACGGGTGACGCTGGCCGTATACAGTACGCCGGATCTACCCTTAGATGTATCTCCGGAGACAACGACTTCGTAGTCGAACCCCTTCATGAGATTGTCATAAGGAATGACTATCGCACCGTCTTCGAGTCTCCAACTGCCGACTCTGTAGGTCTCATTAGCCTTAATTCCTTCATTAGCATCGTCTATATAGGGAGGCTGTGTCCTGTACAAGGTCGCAGTGCCTCCGGTCAACGGCTTGCCTTTTTCGTTTTCAGCAGTGACGTAAATCCCTTTGTCAGCGTAGTCTTCTGCATGCTCTACCCGAAAGGTATTCGTCACCGTTAGCGGCTGAGCAAGTCCCGGGTAGGAAATCGTAATCTCTGCCTTATAGAGACCGGTGGTTAACTTGGGCGAAAGCGACGCATTGATGTTCAACCATTCGTTGGATTGAGGGCGAGAGTCATATACGACTTTGTTATCGGCGTTTGTAATGCGCAGCCCGTTCTGAATGAGATTGGTAGGGTCATCTTCCCGGCTGTACACGCCGGTTAATTGAAAGTCCCCGTTGCGGATCTGCAGGCTAGCTGTAAATCTGCTGTCCGATGTATTTGCTGTTAACAGACTTAGGACCGGCGAACCGAAAGAAAGTGTATGTTCGGTCGTCAGATCCAGGGTGTCTGAATACCAATTGCTTGTATAGCCTTGGGCATCGATGGTTTGAAGAATGATTCCATAAGAACCTTTGGTTGCTCTGAACTGATTCACTTGCTCAAACATAGCGATAGCATAATTTTTGATAAGATTGACTGAGCCGCTGCCTGACGGCACCGACAGCCTTGCTGTATTGGCCACGTCCTCATCGGTAAACATCCAGGTAGCTCCGGCAGCAATGGATACGGGCTTGCTCAGCAAGTAGCCCACGCCATCCGACACGCCTGTAGCATTCAGTACGGCCGTACCTGGCTTAGCGATCAGCGAAAAGGATCCGTTAAAGGTGCTTGCCGGGAAAGCAGAACCTTCGTAAGCCACTTGATAATTAAACGTAATGCCTCCGCTTACAGTCGAGCCTTGCATCGTTGAACGAACGGCTGTGTCGCTAATCCGCCAAACGCCCCTAGTCTGCAATTGGCTCCATTTCATCGTAGCAGAATCCAGGTAGAGCTCCGCATTGTCGGCTTGCAATGCGAACACGATTTTTACTTGCTGGGCAGGGCTGAAGGATAACCTCGAGAGGTCGATGACTCCGTCGTTAATCGATGCGTAATAACCGTTCACATAAGCGATGCCACTTCCAGGTAGATTCGTGCCGTCCGTGCTCTGAATCTGAATGGACTGCACCTGGGAAGTCAAAAGAATAAGTGACCGAAGAGACACTGCTCGAACCTTTGTCTTCGTCCGGCAAGGGGAGTTCTTGCGGCGTCGCAGGGACGTAATCGGGCGCGAGTACACCCGCTTCGTCATTCAGGCTTTGTTCTGCATACGCTGGCATAACCATAGCAAAACATAATAAGATGGCGAGAATACTTGTCCAATTTCGTTTACGCATTTCTTTGGTCCCCCCACTATGTTCTTATTCAACAGTACTTTCGAATCATATCATGCTTATCCGGCAGCATTTGTCGAATAATGTAGATGAATACTAAAAAAGCAGCCCGGCTCACCTAAATAACTAGATGAATTCCGGAAACTGCTTTTCAGTCAAATCTTATTAAGATCTATTCGTTAAAATCCGTTTGTTCCGTTCAGCCTGAATTAATCGTCATCAAATGGGCAGCTTCATTAAAAGACACGCAGCTCTACCAGCCTTGCCGTCCGCTCGCGCGGCAGCTTCACGCGCAGCGTGCCGGTCTCGGCGTCCCAGGCGGCGGCGCTGCCCTCATGCGCGGCCGGGTAGGCGATACGCGCACGCACTTGCACGGCGCCTGCTGCGCCGGAAGTGCCAGCGCCGCCTCCGCCCTCCGCCGCCAGCCACGGCAGCGGCAGCGCGATCTCGGCCGCTTCGCCGCCGAGGCGCCAGACCGCGACATAGGCTCGGTCGTCCGCGCGGATGCCGAAGCAGATCCAGTCGTCCTGCTGCGTCGGCAGGCCGAGCGGCCAGAACGGCAGGCCCGCTGCGATGTCGGCGCGCATCGTCTTGTAGTAGTCGAGCGCTTCCTTGACGAGCGCGCGGCGGCGCGGACTGAGCTCGGCGACATGGCCGCTCTGGTGGACGCGGAGCAGCATGGCGTTGACCATGTTGAACACGACTTCCTCGTCGTCGCCCTCGCGCAGCGGATACGACCAGATGGCCGACTGCTCCGGCGTCAGCGCGGACGGCGAAGCCGCGGCGATGGCCGCATATTTTACATAGTCCTCCTGGTCGCTCGTTGACTGAATACTGTGCCTGCTCAGCATGGCGTAGTCCATGCGCATGCCGCCGCTGGAGCAGTTTTCGATAACCAGGTCCGGATACCGCGCGAAGATGCCGTCCAGCCAGGCGAGATACGCCCGGTTGTGCTGCAGCAGGCCGTCGCCGAAGCTGTCCGCGTCCGTCTCGGTGCCGATGCCTGCATTGATGTTATAGTCCATTTTAATATAACCAACCCCATAGTCTTCGACGAGGCGCCGAATGACTTCGTCCGCGTGCGCGACGACGGCGGGGTTGCGGTAGTCCAGCTGGTAACGCGAGCGGTCCTTGACACGCTTGCCGTGACGCATGAAAAACCAGCCGTCGTCGGCGTCCGCCAGCTTCGGACTGTTGATGCCCATGACCTCGAGCTCCAGCCAGAGACCGGGAATCATGCCTTTGCCGCGGATATAGTCGAGCACGAACTTGATGCCCTCCGGAAACCGCGCCTTGGAAGGCAGCCACTCGCCAACCCCGTCCCACCAGTCGCCGTCCGCGTACCAGCCCGCGTCGATGCAGAAATACTCGCTGCCGATGTCCGCGGCCGCGTCGATGAGCGGGAGCAGCTTTTCGGTCGTCGGCTGGCCCCAGAGGCAGTTCATGTAGTCGTTAAAGATGACGCGCAGCAGCCGGTTGTCTTCGTTGGGACGCCGGATCGCTCTCCGGTAGCGGGTCAGCTCGCCGATCGCCGCGTCGAAGCCGCCACGCGTCGCGCCGACCGCCGCCGGCACGGAGACGAACGACTCGCCCGGCGCGAGCTCGCGCCACCACTGATTGTCGTGCTCGGTCGGCCCGCTCACGAGCAACGTCAGACAGTCGAACTGGTCGATGATCTCCCAGTGCCAGGAGCCGTTGTGCTCGATCTGCCAGAACAGCTGCGTATTCGTTTCGAAGTTGTCCAACACGGCCATCGGGATATGTTCGGCCGCCGCCCAGGAGCCCGTATTGCTGCAAGTAATGCGCTTCGAGCTGCGGTCGGTCATATGCGAGAGGCCAAGCTCGGGCAGCGAGTACGTCCGCCACTGGAGCTCGCTTTGCCAGCCGCTATGCGGAATGGAGACGGACATCTTGTCGTCGCGGTCCAGCGCGCCTTCTTTGTCGAGCCCCGTCAGGGCGAACGTAGACACGTACTCGACGCCCAGCGGCGAGGCGCCCTTGTTCGTCAACGTCGTCCAACAGCGCGTGACGGCAATGCCGTCGTAAAATTGGAAATGCGAAACTGCCTCGAGCCCCGTCTCGGGGTCGGCCAGCGTTACTTCGAGCTTGCGGCCCGGGCCGACGCGCGCATCGCTGTGCGACCGGTATTGCATGCGCAGCCCCGGATAGGTCGCTCTATGGGTGCGTCCGTGGTACTCGGCGCGGTCCTCGCCGGTTAGTTGCAGCTCCAGCAGGCGGAAGCCGGGAGCTTGCTTGTCCGACACCGTACCCGGCCGGTACGGCTCGGGTCCGAAATGCATCAATCGCGCGTCCCCTTGTTCCGTCACGTCTATATGCAGATGAAGGCCGTTTTCGGCGATTTCGATCGTCTTGTTCATTTTCGGCACACTCCCTCAGGTGTTCATAAACGAGCAGAACCCAGTCCCCGGGAGGGCTGAGTTCTGCTGCTGTCGGATGCCGTCTATGCGGCGTTCGGCGCCAATTCGATTATTGAGCGGAGCCCAACTGCGTCCAGGCTTGCTGAATCTCGGTGATTGCCTGGTCCTTCGTCTTGCTCTTGCCGACATACGCCTGCATGATCTCGCCGAACTTCTGGTGGAACGTATCGAGCGAGTAGTTGACGGACAGATCGCCGGACTTCTCAGTCTTGAGGATCTCGTCCATCGCCTTCGGCATTTGCAGATCCGGCAGCGGGGCGTCCTTGATCGGCGGGATGACCTTCGCGACGTTCGAGAACCAGCTCTTGCCGTAGTCGGACGTGTACAGCCAGTTGAAGAAGTCGATCGTCTCGCGGGCGACCTTGGAATCCTTGTTGATGCGAAGCGCCTGGTCGGCGCCCGTGATGATGACCGCTTGCTCGGGTTTGTCGCTGACCGGATAACCCATGATGCCGATCTGGATGTCCGGCGTGATCTTCTCGATCGCTTCTTCGTCCCAAGCGCCCTTGCCGGTCATGATGGCGGCCTTGCCTGCGGCGAAGTCGCCGACTTCGGCGTTGCTGTCGCGCTCAAGCGGCTTGTCGGTGCCGTGCGCGATCGTCGTGTCGACGAACTTGAAAAAGTTGTCGGCCAGCACCGGATGATCCTTGAACGTCGTCTTGCCGGCGATGAAGTCGGCGACCAGCGTCTTGGCGTCCGTGCCCGAATCCTGCGCTGCGGCGTCCACGAAGTGTTGGAACACGTGCTTCCAGGTCCACCATTCCTTGTAGGCGTTGGCGAAAGGCGTGATGCCCTTGGCTTCGAGCTTGGCGATCGCGTCGTCGAGCTGAGCGGTCGTCTTTGGCACTTCGGTGATGCCTGCTTCCTCGAACAGCTTCTTGTTGTAAATGAGCGTGAACAGGTTGCCCTTGACAGGCAGACCCAGCACTTTGCCGTCGCTGGACGTCATGTTGCTGCGAACGGCGTCGGTCATCGCTGCCGCGAGCGGTTCGTTGGTCAGGTCCGCGCTGTACTCGGCGAAAGTGTCGATGTCGCCGCCCGCCGTCGTCTGGAAGACGTCCGGCGTATTGCCGGAAGCGATACGGGACTTCAGGACCGTGTTGTAGTCGGACTGCATGATCTCGAGGTTGATCGTGACGTTCGGCTTGACCTTCTTGTATTCGGCGATATAGGCGTTAAAAGCGTCCGTGTACTCCGGCGAAGCCGTGAACATGTTGATGGTAACCGGCTTGTCAGAGGTACCCGCAGATGCGCTCGCAGACGAGCCTGCCGAAGCGCCGGCCGATGCCGACCCGCTCGATGCCGCGTTGTTGTCGTTGTTGCCGCCGCATGCGGCCAGCAGACCGGCCATCATCACTGCGCTGACGGATACGCCCGCAATCTTTTTAAGCATGTATGTTGCCCCCGATTCGTTAGTGATTTTGCGCTACGATGCTTATATTAAAGAACCGAGGCCGGCAACCCAATGCATTTAAGTAATCTCTTAAGGGTAAAAAAAGCGGCCTGGCCCGCGGTTCGCTTTTTTACCCTTCTCCCGAATACGGAAAGTTATACGCACCTGTACCATGCGCTCGTCGGAGGGTGTTGCGGTGACTTCAAGGGGCTGAACTGCTCAGAGTCGGGGCGAGAGCCGCGGCGGGACGCGGTTGATTCGTGCACAATTATTGTGTACGATGGCTGTCCTCGCGACGGCCGCGGCGGGACGCGGTTGATTCGTGCACATTTATTGTGCACGATGGCTGTCCTCGCGACGGCCGCGGCGGGACGCGGTTGATTCGTGCACATTTATTGTGCACGATGGCGATCCTCGCGACGGCCGCGGCGGGACGCGGTTGATTCGTGCACATTTATTGTGCACGATGGCAGCCCTCGCGACGGCCGCGACGTGATGCGCTCGTTTCGTGCACATTTTTTGTGCACGATGGCTGTCCTCTCGACGGCCGCGGCGGGACGCGGTTGATTCGTGCACATTTATTGTGCACGATGGCGATCCTCGCGACAGCCGCGGCGGGACGCGGTTAGATTCGTGCACATTTATTGTGCACGATGGCGGTCCTCGCGAGAGCCGCGACGGGACGCGGTTGATTCGTGCACATTTATTGTGCACGATGGCTGTCCTCGCGACAGCCGCGGCAGGACGCGGTTAGATTCGTGCACATTTATTGTGCATGATGGCGGTCCTCGCGAGAGCCGCGGCGGGACGCGGTTGATTCGTGCACATTTTTTGTGCACGATGGCTGTCCTCGCGACGGCCACGGCGGGACGCGGTTGATTCGTGCACATTTTTTGTGCACGATGGCTGTCCCGCGAGTTCAGGGGCGGCTCGCGCCCGCCAATCCCGAACCTATGGCGCTCCAGCGCCCTGCGCCCGGTATTCCGTAGGCGACAGCCCGACGTAGTTGCGGAACGCCTTGGAAAAGTAGTTCTTGTCCTTGAAGCCGAGCATCTCGGAAATCTCCTGAATCTTCAGCTCCGGCCGGTCGAGCAGCGCCTTGGCCTTGTCCATTCGCACCTTCTGCACGTACTCGTGGATGCCGTAGCCGTAGTGCTGCTTGAACAGTTTCATCAGGTATTCCCTGCTCAGGAAGTACCGCTCGGTGAACATGGAGATCTTGATGTCCTCGAAGTAATGCTGCTCGATGTAGCGCTTGATCTCGCCCACGTCGAACGCTCTCTCCGGCGACAGCGCGGCGCGCGCCAGATCGGCGTACCGCTCGCAAATCCCGCAAAGCAGCATCTCGTACTCGTCGAAGCCGGCATAGTCCGCGGACAGTCCGAGCGCGCCCAGCGGCCCGTCGCCGCGGATGCCCGCCACGGCGGCAGCCCCGCCGTCTCCGCCCGAGCCCCCGCGACCCTCCGTGCCGGCAGCCGGCAGTCCCAGCTCGAGCGCCACCTCGCCGAGCAGGAAGAGCAGTTCCTCCAGCAGCCGATCCGCCTGCTTGAGGCTGAAGCGGCCCCGATCCCGCACGCCTCCCAGCAGCTGCTGGACGACCGTACGCGCCTGCGCGGCGCTGCCCGCCTCGATTGCCGCGCGCAGCTGCGGCATGCGCACTGCAAAAGAAACGGCCGGCGCGCCCGCCTCCTTACGCTCCGCTCCCGCCTCCTTACGCTCTGCTCCCGCGTCCTTGCGCTCCGCCCCCATCTCCCTACGCTCTGCCCCCGCGTCCTTACGCTCCGCCCCCATCTCCCTACGCTCTGATCCCGCGTCCTTGCGCTCCGCCCCCGCCGGCTGAAGCGCGTCGCCGCGGAACAGATCGACGCCGTCCGCCGCCTCGGAAGCGGCGTCATAGGCGTCCGCCAAGCCGCCGACCGCGACGCCCGGCCCGCTCAGTCCCGCCGCCGTGCGGAGGCCGAACAGATCGTGCAGCCCCTGCGCGATCTTGCGCGCGAAGTGCGCGGCGCGGAACGCGAGATCCTCGGGATAACCTCCCGTCATCGCATGGATGACGATCAGCTCCCGGTCCCGCTTCGGGTTCGCCAGCCCGAAGCTCTGGAAGCCCGCCTCGGCGAATTCGCCGACGACGTTGGCCGCCGCGTAGTGCAGGAGCGCGGTCTCGCCCTTGAACCGGCCGGCCGCGACCGCGTCCAGGTTCAGCAATCGAAGTACGGTTACGCCGAAGCGCGTCCCCGGATCGTCCGCGCCGATCAGGCGCAGGTACGCCTCGCTGCTGCCGGCTCTGAAGGTGCGCGCCAGCAGCGACAAGTAGATGTTCTCCTTGAGCTTCGGCAGCGACATGTTGAGCGCGATATCGCGGTCGATATTGCCGCGCTTGGCGTCCCGCCGGGCGTCCAGAACGCCCGCCGCTTTGGCGAGCGCCTGGTTAAGGTCGCCCCGGTTGACCGGCTTCAGCAGGTAGTCGACGACCCGCGCGCGGATCGCCTGGCGCGTATAGTCGAAGTCGTTGTAGCCGCTGATCACGATCGTGAACAGATCCGGATAATCCCGCTCGACGACTTGGAGGAACGCGAGCCCGTCCATGACCGGCATTTTCATGTCGACCAGCACGAGGTCCGGCCGCTCCCGCTCCAACAGCGCCAGCCCCTCCTGGCCGTCCGCGGCCTCCAGCACCTCGCCGATGCCGTGGCGCGGCCAGTCGCCCAGGATGCGGATCGCCTCGCGCGTCGGCTCCTCGTCGTCAATGATCAAAGCTTTATACAAGACGTCCGCCTCCCCCCTCGAGCTCCTCATCCCAGCGCCCCGTGCCCTGCGTTCCGCATCCGGTTCCCTGATCCTTCGCGGCCGTTCGCCGCCTCCTGCGACTCTCATCCGCATGCCCCGTGCTCTGCGTTCCGCATCCGGTCCCCTGCTCCTTCGCGGCCGCTCGCCGCCTCCTGCGACTCTCATCCTCATGCCGCGTCCCCCGCGTTCCGCCCCCGGTCCCCCGCTCCTTTGCGGCCCCTCGCCGCCATGCATCCGGACCCTCATCGCGATCCCCCCGCGGGAATACGCATGCGCAGCTCCGTGCCCGCTTCGAGCGCCTCGATCTCGAGGCCCGCTTCCCCGCCGTACAGCAGCTTCAGGCGCGCGTCCAGATTGCGCAGGCCGATGCTCTCGCCGCTGCGGTCCTCCCAGGCCTGCCCGAAGGAAGCCTGGACCTCGCGCAGGCGATCCGGCGCGATGCCCGGTCCGTCGTCGCGCACGGCGATGACCGCCCGGTCTTCCTCCATATAGACGGACACCGCGATCTCGACCGGACGCTGCACCTTTTCGACGCCATGCTTGATCGCGTTCTCCACGAGCGACTGGACCGACAGCTTCGGAATCGACAGCTGTAGCAGCGCTTCCCCGATGTCGTACGTCATGACGACGCGACTGCCGAATCTCGCCTTTTGCAGCATCATGTACCTTTCCACGTGCTTCAGCTCCTCATTCAGATAGACGACGTCCTTGCCGCTGATGCAGTAGCGCAGCGTCCCGGCGAGCGCATCGACCATGTCCGCCACGTCGTCGTTGCCGCTCTTGAGCGCCTTCGTCGATATCGCCTGCAGCGCGTTGTACAGAAAATGCGGATTGATCTCCGCCTCCAGCGCCTTCAGAATCGCGCTCTGCTCCGTCAGCTTCATCTTGTACCGTTCGTTGATCAACTCGTTCGTCCGCCGCGCCATGAGATTGAAGTGCTTGGACAAATACGCGATCTCGTCGCGCCCGCGCACCTCGGTCACCGTCTCGAAGTCGCCCGCGCCGAACCGGCTCATCTCCTTGGACAGCCGCTTGAGCGGCCGCGTGATCGCGTTCGAGGTCAGGATGACGAGCCCCACCGCGACGACGAGGAAACCCAATCCGATCCAGAGACTGATGCGCCGCGCCTCTACCGCCGTCCGGTAGATCTCGCTGAACGGAATGGGCTTGACGAGCCGCCAGCCGTCCCGCGCGTCGACGTTTTCGACGACCAGATAACGCCCGTCCGGTCCCTGCCAGTTGAATCTTTCCTTCGCCTCCTCCGCGTGGAGCGCGCGGACGAAGTCTTCGTCGTCGGCTTGCCGCCGAATAGAACACGGGATCGTCGACGTGAAACGGCGTGTCGTCCGCATCCAGCAAAATGGCGTGCTCCCCCCTCGGTCTTGGGCATGTCCGCCATGATCGCGTTTTTGGCCGAATCGTTCACGTAGAAGCTGAGGACGGCGCGCGCCTGCCGGTCCCTCAGCGAACGCAGCACCCGGTGATACGCCATGTACACGCCCTCCGGCGCCGTGCCGTACCCGGTCTCGCGCGAGAGGACCAGCGACTGCACGCCCCGGTTGTGCGAATCCGCCATCGCCCGTTTGTACCAGGCCTGCTCGGGGATGCCGTCGTCCAGGGCGGCGCGCACCGTCACGTTGTACCGCTCGCGGGTCACGTACAAATACTTGCGTTCGTCGACCAGGTACAAATAGATGCTCTGCAGGTCGGATCTCGCGTAAAAAAGCGAACGCAAATAGTCCTCCAGGTAGAGCCGGGAGGCGTAGTCCTCGCCCTCGCGCTCGATGGCGCGCATGAGCGGATCGTAGGCGATCTGCGGCAGCGACAGCTGTTCGAGCTCGCTCATATACTTGGCGTAGTTCTGGTTCACCAGCTTCAGGTTGCTCCGGTTGCTCGCGATGCTGTTCGCCACGGATTCCCGTTCGATGATCTTGTACGCGATGAACGTCAGGCTCGAGACGATCAGAATGATGATGGAGGTGAACAGCAAGATCAGCTTGTTCACCAGCCTGCGGGACGGGGCCTCTCGCAGCCGGCGCCCCGTCTGCCGCAGCCATTGCGGAAATATATGCATAAGCGCCTCCGGTTCCAGTTCACCTTATTACCCTTAAGTGATTACTTAAATCCATTTAGGACGTATTCGACGCCGTTTTATAATGCATTATAGCCTAAACCCGTCACACCACAAGAGAGAAGAGGTGCCGCTATGGCCTCGTTTTACCGCAAATGGCGCTCCAAGATGGAGTTCGGCCTGTTCACGCTGCCCGTTCTGATCTGCGTGGCCGTCGCCTTTTACATTCCGTTCGTCATGACCGTCCGCTATTCGCTGACCAAGTGGAACGGCATTTCCAAACATCCCAAGTTCATCGGCCTGGACAACTTCAGACAGATCTTCACCGGCGACGCCAACTTCACGAACGCGGCCTGGTTCACGGTCAAGTACGCCGTGCTGTATATCGTGCTCATCAACGTGCTGGCCATTTTGCTGGCGCTCGTCCTGGACGCCAAGCTGAAGTCGAAGACCTGGCTGCGCGCGGCCTTTTTCATCCCGTACATTCTCAGTCTCGTCATCGTCGGCTTCATCTGGAAGTTCATCTTTATGCAAGGCTTCGAGTCGCTCGGCAGCAGCACGGGCTGGCATATTTTCAAAATGAGCTGGCTCGGGGAGCCGGGACTCGCCTTCATCTCCGTGCTGTTCGTGTCCATCTGGCAGTCGATCGGGTTCTATCTGGTCATCTACATCGCGGGCCTGCAGTCCGTGCCGGGCGACCTCAAGGAAGCCGCCGTCGTGGACGGCGCCGGCCCCGTCCGCCGCTTCTTCAGCGTGACGCTGCCGCTGCTCGCGCCGTCGATCACGATCGCCGTCTTCATGGCGCTGACCAACTCGATCAAGGTGTTCGACGTCATCCTGTCCCTCACCGGGGGCGGTCCGGGCGGCACGACGTACAGCGTGGCGTACGACATTTACCGCGACACCTTCACGAACAACCTGTACGGCTACGGCACCGCCAAGGCGCTCATCCTGTTCGTCGCCGTCCTGATCATCACCGTCATCCAGCTCACCATCTTCAAGCGCAGGGAGGTAGAGGCCTAATGTCCGCTTCGAACAAAGCCGCTCGCTGGATCGGCGAGATCGTCATGGTCCTGCTCTCCCTCGCGTTCCTGTATCCGCTCTTCCTGGCGATCTTCAACTCGTTCAAGAGCTTTCAGGAAGTCATGTCGGACGTCATCGCGCTGCCGCATCATTGGACGTTCGCCAACTATTCGTACGTGTGGAAGTTCATCAACTATCCGCGCCTGTTCCTGAACAACACGATCATCACCGTGCTGGGGCTTGCGGGCATCGTCCTCGTCTCGTCGATCGCCGCCTACAAGCTGGCGCGCACGAAGTCGAGACTGAGCGGCATCGTCTACTTCATCTGCATCATGCCGATGCTCATCCCGTTCCAGTCGATCATGCTCACGGTGCTCAAGACCGCGCGGTTCCTGCACCTGTCCGACAGCACCTGGGGACTCGGCCTGCTGTACTGGGGCTTCGGCGCGCCGCTCGCCGTCTTCATCTATCACGGGTTCGTGAAAGGCATTCCGAAGGAGCTCGACGAGAGCGCCATGATCGACGGGGCTTCCGGCTTCGGGCTGTTCTTCAAGATCATTTTCCCGCTGCTCAAGTCCGTCACGGCGACGATCGTCATCATCGACGTCATGTGGATCTGGAACGACTTCCTGCTCCCGCTCCTCATGGTCAACGGCTCCCCGACGACCAAGACGCTGACGCTCGCGGCCTACACGTTCGTCGGCCAGTACACGTCGGACTGGCAGTACGCGATGACCGCCATGGTGATGGCCGTCCTGCCGTCGATCGTCGTGTTCATGTTCCTGCAAAAGTACATCGTCAAAGGCGTCGTCGCCGGCGCGGTGAAAGGTTAAACGAAAAACGTAGAACGAAGAAGCCGCCATACGAAAAGCCGAAATCGATCAAAAAAGACATCTGCCCTCGAAAACGGGAGCAGATGTCTTTTTAATCGATTTTCTGTGAAGCTCGGGAAGAGTTCTTCAGTGCCTTCCCCCTGTATTAAGGAGCTTTAGTTATATATGTGGTTTTCATACCAAAACCGAACCACAACCAGGCACCTCTGATTGTGGTCTAGTCGGTCGTCATTACTTTTCTCTGCTTACGGCAATTTCCCGGAGAGCTTGTTTGGCTTCGGTCAGTGCGGCAAGCTTTTTTAGCGTCCAACACCTTTAAACCGCTTTTCGCAGGCGGAATGCGTGTCCCATTCAACTTAAACGGCGTGTACGGTGATTTTGCTCCCATAACAGCGGCCTCCTCTTAATCAGATTGTACAATAAAACTCCGCATCTCGTCCATGAAACCCAGCGTAGTGATGATATGCGCTACTTGGGGGAAAACTTCTTCGGCAAATCCCACGTCATACTCTTTAAGAATTGCGATGTATAGCCCCAGACGAAAACGACCAGGGTTTCTAGTAAATAGCACAATTTTTGCATCACTAAAAGGAACTTCGGGAACAACAAGCTCTGTTTGCTCTTGTTGCAAGCAGAGTCTGATGAGCTCTAAATCTTTCGGATAGAAACTAGTCGGATCAAGCTTGCCTCGCATTACTAATTCATGTTGTTTACCGACACGATATCCGGCAATTTCGCCCTGTCCCGGCTTTTCTGTAAAAAACATCATTCTGTAGTCTTTTTTTTCTTAGACCAAGATTAACAGCTATTGTTTCAGTAACAGTCAGTAAGAGGTCATGAAAAGCTTCCTCTTTATCATTTGTATTTACTGAAAAATCCATCGCTTCTGTTGCGGCTGCAAACTCTTCCTTATACAGCACCAACGGTGTAACGGGCTCGTCCTCAATTTTCGCTATCCACATGTTCCATATGTAATTACCCAATTTAATCAATAGTACGAGTAAACCCACATACGGCCAAAACAAGAAATTGAATTGCAACCACTTCCCGAACTCCGAGGAAGGCACCCATGTGACGAGCCATTTATATGGATTAAGTAAGTATACATTAAGATCCGTTAAAACGTTTCCAAATGCACCTGAGATGATGCTAAATACATTTGTGAGTAGGTATAACGCAACAATAGAGCTGGTCATTTTGTTTTTTGAAATTCTTTGGACAATTTTTTTCCTTATCGACCGATGGTGGCGTAGTTGTCTCCTCGTAATCCTCACTCCCAAACGCAAAAATACGTTATCAGACCAAAATATTTTAACAAAATATGGATTTATGAGCAATTATAATTTAAGGATTTTTATTCCGCTTGTAGCTGGCTTGATCGGATGTTCCACTTTGGCAGTAAAAAAACTGAATACGAGTGTCCCCCTTTATCTTTCCGTGCTTCGCCTTATAACTCTTTGAACCAATTCTTTTAGATTTCATAGAAACCATGCCTCCTTCTTTATTTCTGATAGAAAGCAGTGTTGACAATCTAAGAGACAAATAAACAAGATTGAATGACTGGATGCAAGCAGGTGATTGAGCGGTTGGGGACTGTGAGATCAACCGAAAAAAATGCCCCCGCTTGGCCACGTCGACCGAGTGAAGGCAATCCTTTTCTTTCTTTATATGAGATTTGATTCCCTCAACAACCGCTGCACGATTATGGCAACTTCGGCGCGGGTTATGTTCGCAACAAAAACGAGCACGGTGATCATGGTGATGAGAGGGGTTCGAGCCCCGTTATTTTAGTCGTTAACGTCATCGTTCAACCCCGCAGCCGCAAAATCTCACTTCCGTCTGGAACAACCGCGCCAAAACGCGAAGAAGAGGGGCTGCAACCCCCCCCTCTCCCTTCCGGCACAGCTATTGGTATGATCCTCTTGGCTTGTTTTGATACCTGCTCTTAAGCGCATTCTTCTATATTCTATACGCGATAACTTCCAGGTAAACAACACGTCGCTGTGGAGGACTAACAGACGAACAAGGGGATCGATCTTGCAATTGATTGCCGGCTACGGATGGAGCTTGCGCCAGGCATCGAGCTGCTTTTGCACCTCCGCCCGCACCTCGTCCAGCCCCGCCTGCCGGAGCTCCGCGTTGAACTTGGGCAATACGGCTTCCACGTCCACGCTGCCGGTCATCAGGCCCGGATAGTACTTTTCCCACACCGTTCGGATATTGTCGAGCTGGACGGACATGCCGGCCAGATCCGGCGTGAAGCCGAACAGCCTGGATTTGACGTTGCCGGCGTTGGCCGCCCGGTACCGGTCCCATTTGTCCAAAGGATCCGGATACTCCCCGCCGAGCGTCTTGAGGATAAACCAGTTGCCCTGGGTGTACTGCACCCCTTCATAGCCGACCGTCCCGCCCGGATCGTCCCCGTCCCCCCGACGACTTCGGCAGCACCTGCCCGTTAGCGTCCAGCGTGTAGTGCACGCCCTCGATGCCGTAATTGAACAGATTGCGCAGCTCGGGATCCGTGTTGAGCAGATTCAGAAACTTGACGCTCTCGGCGGGATGCGCGGAATTGGCGTTGACCGCCATGATCCCGCCGCGAACGGATTCGGTCGTGATCAGGGGCGGCGACACGGGATGGGCGACGACCTCGTAGCCGCGATCCTTGCTCCAGCTGTTCTCCGCGAGCGGACCGCCTCCGGCGGGCTTCCAGAATACCCGGTCCCCCCCGCTTCAGGTTCTGCCCCTCCCGCAAGGCCGCATCCTCATTGATGTAACCCTTGAGATAATAGCTGCGCAGCGTATCCAGCACGCGCCTGGCTTCCTTCGTTTCGAAAATGCCGACTACCGGCGCTTCCGGCTCCAGCGAACGGACCATGAGCGGCAGCGGCTTGTCGGTTATATATTCGTAGCCGTCCAGCGCGAAAAAATTTTGCGAATCCTTGTCCAGCTCCATCGGCTGGTAGCCGGGCTCCTTGTCGCTGATCATCTCGAGCAACGGCGCCAGCGACTCCAGCGTGTCGTACCGGGCGATATCGATGCCGTACTTTCGCACGAGCGACTCCGGGTACATCCACTGCATCCGGACCGCGAGCTCCTTGTTCGTCGGCACGCCGTAGATCCCGCCGTCCTCCATGCGGACGCCCTCCCACAGCACGGGGTCGATCGCTTCGTACATTTCCCGTCCGGGCCCGGACAGCGCCTCGTCCAGCTTGAGCCAGGCCCCCCCGCTGCACGAAGCCCGCATAATCGGTGGCGAACGCGATATCGAACGGCGAGCCCGTCGAGATCAGCGTATGGAGCCGGTCGCTGTATTCCTGCCAGCCTACCTTTATATAGGTAATCGTGACCCCGATTTTTTTTGGCCGTCACTTCATTGATCTTGTCGTTGACCCGCTTCAGGTCGGGGTCGGGGCTGCCGATCGTATAGTAGATCAAATTCACGGCCCGGCTGTCGCGCATCGGCTGATCGCCCGCGGCCGATCGGGTTATGCAGCCCGATAGCGACAGCGGCAGCGTCAGCAGCGCGGCAAGCATGGCCGCCTTGAACGACGGTCTGCGGATTCGCCGATGCCGCATAGGCGCGTTAATCCTTTCTCCGCAGGTCCGAAGGCGACTTGTGAAAGTAAGCGTTGAAATGCGTATAAAAGTAGTTCAGGTTGGCGTATCCGACGGACTGGGCGATCGTCGCGATTTTCTCGTCCGTCGTCTGGATGCGTTCGCGCGCCCGGAACATCCGGTAGGCCATCAGGTACTCCGAAAATTTCATTTGCGTTTCCTTCAGGAAGAGCTGGCCGAGGTAGGTCCCGTTCATGCGAAAGCGTTCGGCCACCGTCTTGAGGTTGAGATTGTGCCCGTATTCGGCTTTGACCATCTGCAAAATGCGGTTGGTCAGCTTGGACAGGCCGTCGTAGCGCACGCCGAGAATCGGATCCGCGTCGCGGTCGTCCGGCTCCGCTCCTTCGATCGTACCGTTCAGGTCCTCGACGATAATCCGCTCGACGAGCGCCTGCAGCTTGGCGCGCTCGATGGGCTTGAGCAGATAATCCTTGGCGCCGCAGTGAATCGCCTGCACGGCGTACTCGAACTCCTCGTAGCCGCTCATCATAATGTAGGCGGCCGGCAGCCGGATTTCCTTCAGCCTGCGGATGGCGTCGTAGCCGCGTTCCTTGCCGATGCAGACGTCGAAGATCGCGAGGTCCGGGCCGAACGCCACGGCTTTGGCGATGGCGCCGTCGTACGTCTCGCTCGTTTCGATTTGCGCGAAGCCGAGCTTCTCCCAATCCAGCGTTCGCTTCACGCCCTCCAGAATTTGCGGCTCGTCGTCCACGATCAGAAGCTTGTACATGCCTTACGCCTCCTTCGCAAAGGTTAAGGTGATCTTCACGCCCGCTTCCTCATTGTTATCGATTTGCATCGCAAAGCCTTTGCCGTGGAAAAAGTGCAGCCGCGTGTACACGTTCCGCAGTCCGATGCTCTCCGCGGGGGAGTCCTCGTTCACCGACAGAAGGCGGCGGATCTCGGCCAGCCGCTCCTTCGAGATCGTGGCGCCGTTGTCCACCATCTCCAGCACGTAGGCGTCCGCGCGCGCCGTGCCGTTCACGACCAGCAGGTTGAACTCGCGGTCCGGATCGAAGCCGTGCACGAAAAAGTTCTCCGCGAGCGGCTGCATCCAGAACTTGACCGTCGGCAGCGACAGCAGCGCTTCGTCCACGTCCAGCTGGTAGAAAAATCGGTCCGGGTATTTGAATTCCATGATCTTTAAATATTTTTGCAGCAGGGCAAGCTCGCTGCCCAGCGGAACGATATTTTCGTTTTTGACGATCTCGCGATACAGCGCGCCCAGCGTCGCGATCGCTTCGGCCGTATCGTCCGAACGGCCCGACAGCGCGGAGGAACGGATGATCTCCAGCGTATTGTACAGAAAATGCGGGTTGATCTGGTGTTGAAGCGCCTTCATTTCCGTCTCCTGCTGCTTCAGCTTGAGCAGATATTCCGTCTGAATATGCTTGTTGAGCTGCAGCGTCATATCGTCGAGCTCCGCCGCGATCATCCCGTACTCCTTCTTCCGGTAGCGCGCGGGACTGACGGGCGTGAAGTTGGCGGATTTGACCCGTTCGATCGAATGAATGATGCGGCGCAGGAAGCCGGCGGCTTCGCGCAGATTGTAGGCGGCGAGCAGGAGGACGCTGCCCATGACCGCCCATACCACTAAATAGACGATGAGCAGGATACCCGCTTTTTGCCGGACGAGCACCGACAAGTCGACGACGCTTACGAATTGATAGTCGAACGTCTGGGAGCGATAGGCGACGTAAAACGCGCGGCCGAATCCGCCGAGCCGCATGAACCCCTGGCCGCGTCCGTTCGCCGCGGCTTTGCGGAACAGCGCCTCGCCCGCGCGATCCGCGCCGCCCGGGAGATAGACCTCGCCCGCAGGGCTGACCGCTGCGGATGCCATTCGCCGGTTGTTCTGCACGTTCGCGAACAACGCGTCGCTGCCGACGAGAAAACGGAATTCGCCGAGCTGACGCGAGATCTGATTCGGATCGAGCAGCTGCTTGCGAATGACGAAGCCCCTTCGGATCGTCTCCCGGAACAACTCGTCCGCGTTCGGCACGTTAAACTTGAAGCTCGTGCCGCCGCTGCTGCCGAAGCGCACGACGTTGCCTTGCTCCGCGGTATGCAGGCTTACCTGCACGATGCGATTTTGCCCGCTGTTGCCCAGAAAGGCCTTCATGTCCTCCGGAAACGAGACGAGCGTCTGATCGTAGCGGCTGTTCTGGAGCCTGACCGTCAGGTAGCCTTCCGCGCTGTTGCCGAGAAAATAGCGGACGTCGGCCACGAGGCCGGCGTTGGAGTATACCCGCTGCAGATAGGCGTCGATTCGCTCGGAATCGTTCTGAAGCGCGCTCTCCACCCGCGAAAAGGAGTCCGCCGCCTGGCTCTTCGCGTTTTCGAGCCATTGCTCCAGCAGTACGTAGGTGGCCAGCGCGCTTAAGCCAAGCCCCATGAGCAGCGCAAAAACCGCGAAAGCGATGAATTTGCCGCGATAGATTTGAATTTGGAAAAAGGAAAACATGCGGCGCTCCCCTGCTGTCGGACTTTATGGAAGTCATGGTTTAACCATATACCGTATGCTTCGGATAAATCAATCCTGACGCCGGCCGATGCAAGACCGGAAAACCCGAACGTCCTTGGAGGCGCGTTCGGGCTCGTTATTATCCTGCTCTCTTCTTAGGCCTTGAAGTAAGCGTCGATTTGCGCCTGCGCGGCTTGAATGATCTTATCCATGCCGGCCTTCTTCAGCTCGTCGGCGATTTTCGGCACCTGCTTCTCCGGATCGGACGCGCCGGTGACGAGCTCGTAGCTGTATTTGCTCCAGACGGACTTCACGTTGGCGACTTCCGTGGCCAGGTCGGTAATATCGAGCGCGAATCCGAGAATCGTGGAGGAGGTCGCCGCTTCGTTCAGCTTGCGGACCTGCTCCCACTGGTCTTCCGGCGCGCCCTTGGTGACGGCCAGGTTAAAGAACGTGCCTTGCGTGTAAGCGGCCAGCGGCCACGTATCGGTTTTCCGTTCGACGACTTTGTCGCTCACATAATCGAAGTCGACGCCTTCTTCGCCGAACGCCAGCATGTTGCGCAGCTTGGCGTCGGTGTTGACCAGCTGCAAATACTTCAGCGCTTCTTCCTTGTACTTCGAGTTGGCGGAGATCGCGTTCATGGAGCCCTGGATCGTGCTGGTCGTATAGATCGGCCCCGATATTTTCACCATGTCGTATTTCTCGATGCCCGCGTTGATCTGCCAGTTCACTTCGGCGCCGGGGAACGCCTGCGCGCTGAAGAACGGACGGTATGGATCCGCTTCGATCTTGGTCGGCGCGTCCGGATTGATGATGCCGTCTTTGTACCACTGGTGCATCAGCTTCAGGTTGGCCATCGTATCGGCCTGCTCCAGCACGGAGACGACCTTGCGCGAACCGTCGTCGGTCTTGACGCCGATCGGCGCGAAGCCGAGCGTCATATCGTCGTAGGCGTTGAAGAAGCCGTTGAAGCCCTCGCCTTGCGTCAGGGACAGCGGGTAGTAGCTCTTGCCTTCGCCGGCCTTGATGTCGCGGAACGGCTTATCCAGATCCTGCATCGTCTTGATGCCGGCGAGGTCGATGTTGTACTTCTTGACGAGCGCATCGTCGAATACCCAGTACTGCGTCGCGGACGAGTCCTTGTAGGTCGGCACCGCGTACACTTTGCCGCCGATTCTCGTTCCGTCCCACACCATTTTCGGCACCAGGCCGTACAGATCCGGGGTCGCGCTCTGCACGAGGTCGGTAATATCGGCGAACGCGCCCATGTTGACCTGCTGGCTGTACTTGCCGTTGTTCGTGAACATGATGTCGAACGGTTCCCCGGAGTTGACGATCGTGTTGATCTTCGTATCCCATTCGCCCCACCCGGCGACGCGGAGATCGATTTTGACGCCGATCTTTTCGGCCGTATATTCGTTGATCTTCTCGATGGCCTTGTCGTAGTTGGCCGGTATTTGCCCGCCGATCGTCCACCAGACGAGCGTCGGCACCTCGCCGGACTTCGTGGCGGGAGCGCTCGACGAAGCCGATGCCGCGGATGACGCGGAGGCTGCCGGAGAGCTGGCTGCCGCGCCGCTTGCGCCATTGTTGTTGTCCGATTTGGCGCACCCGGCCAGGCCGGTCAATGCCAGCGCGGCGGCGCCGATCAACAGGGGGGGATTTCGCGAATGCTTTCATCTTTTTTCCTCCTCTTATCGTTTACGCGTGTCAGGTTTGGGGCTGATATGATAAACCCGATCGATCCGGGCTTATTTCGGTTATCCTTTGACGGCGCCAACCGTCAGACCGGAGATGAAGTATTTCTGGAAAAACGGATAAGCGAGCGCTACGGGCAGGACGATGATGATCGCGACCGCCATGCGCGCGGATTCCTTGGGCATCGTGGCGACGAGCTGCGCGTAGCTGACGCCCATCGTCGAAGCGTTTCTCGCCAGGGCGTCGACGTTGCTCATCAGGCTGTTCAGCAGCGCCTGGAGCGAGTACAGGTTCTGGTCGTCGATGTAGAGCAGCGATTGGAACCAGTCGTTCCAGTAGGAGAAGCAGAGGAAGAGTCCGATCGTCGCCAGCACGGGCAGCGAGATCGGCAGCACGATCGTGAAGTAGATGCGGAACTGGCCGGCGCCGTCGATCTCGGCCGATTCGATCAGTCCGTCCGGTATCGTCGATTTGAAAAACGTTCTGCAAATGATGACGTTAAAGGAGGACACGGCGAGCGGGAGGATGAGCGCCCAGATCGTGTTCTTCAGCCCCAGCAGCGACGAATTGATATAGTAGCTCGACACCAGGCCGCCGTTAAAAATCATCGGGATGAACACGATCCACGTCAGCAGCCCGTTCAGCTTGTAGTTCGGACGCGACAGCACGTAGCCCATCGACGTGGTGAGCAGGACGCCGATCAGCGTGCCCGCCGCCGTGACGAACACGGAGACGCCGAGCGCCCGCGTCATCATCGAGCCCTGCTTCGCGATATAATTGTAGGCATCCCCGGATAGCGCCGTCGGCAAAATGTGGTAACCGCTCTCGCGAATGGACGACTCGTCGGACAGCGAGATGGAGAGCACCACCACGACGGGAATGAGGCACAACAGCGCCAGCAAGATAAAGAGAAGATGAAAAAACACGTTCGTTGCTTTGCCGATTCGGTTGAACTTGTCGAGTCCCGATTCGTAGCTTGTCTGCGCGGACATAGCCAGCCTCCTTTCTAGATCATCGCGCTGTCCGGATCGACTCTGCGGACGACCCAGTTCGCGGTCAATATCATCGCGCACCCGAGCACGGATTGCAGGAACGACGAAGCGGAAGCCATGCCGACCGTCGCCGTCTTGAGCTGCTTGAAGACGAGTACGTCTACCGTCGTGGTCACGTTATACAGCGAGTTGGAATCCCGGGGCACCTGGAAGAACAGGCCGAAGTCCGTGGAGAAAATGTGGCCGACCGCCAGAATGAACATCAGCACGATAACGAACTTCATCAGGGGGGGAGCGTAATGTACCGGGTCTGCTGCCACTTGGTCGCGCCGTCGATGACCGCCGCTTCGTAATAAGTCGAATCCATGCTCGTGATCGTCGCCAGATAGATGACCATCCCGTATCCGAGGCCCTTCCACATATTCATGAAGACGAGGAAATACGGCCAATAGGACGCTTCCATGTACCAGTTCTTGGGGTCCCGGCTGAAGTCGGACAGCCATTGGTTGAAAATGCCTTTATCATAACTCAGGAACGCCCAGACGACGGCGGATACGACGACCCAGGAGAGGAAGTAAGGCAGGAACATCATCGTTTGGTACACCTTGGCCGCCTTGCGGCTGTGCAGCTGTCCGACCATCAGCGCGAGCGTGACGGGAACGGCGATGCCCAGGATAATAAAGATGATGTTGTAGCCGATCGTGTTGCGTACGACGATCCAGGCGTCGTTCGATTTGAACAGGAATTCGAAATTTTTGAAGCCGACCCATGCGCTGTTCAGGACATTGTCGACGAAGTTTCCGTGGATCTTGAAGTTTTTGAACGCGATAATGACGCCGAACATCGGCAAAAAGCAGAACAGAATGTACCAGACCGCGGTCGGGAGCGCGAGCAGCGTCAGCTCGGTGTCATGCTTGCGCCAGCGCGTTCGCTTCCTCTTGCGTTCGACCCTTGCGTCCATGAACGTCTCCCCTTTCTGTAAAACGCTTTCATTTTCCTGTTAGTTGTAATTCTAAAAAAACGGCCGGGCGCTTCCTAGACCAAAAACGAGAGACCATAGTCAAAAAACATTAGATTTCGGAGACTTTTCGGATGAATCGGCGCTGTTCGGCAACGAAAACGACAGCGGCCCCGCCCAGTCCAAGACTGGCGAGGCCGCTGTCGTTTGTTGGTTTTATGCTTTGGCAGCCGGCTGCGCGGGCAATGCCCGCCGCTTCCGCCCCGCCAGGTACACGCCGCCGAGGATGACGACGAGCCCCGCGAGCATGTTCCAGCCGATACGCTCGCCGAGCAGCGTATACGCCCAGACCAGCGCCGTGCAGGGGACGAGGTAAGTGACCATCGTGGCGATCTCGGCGCTCGCCGCCAGGATGATGTAGTAGAACAAAATGTAGCCGACGCCCGAGCCGAAGACGCCGAGTCCGAGCAGCATGAGCAGGTTCGTGCCGTCCGCGAGCCGCTCGACCGGGAACGGTTCGGCGACGAGCGCCATGATGCCGCTCGCGATCGTGCTGCACAGCAGCGTGCCGAAGGTCAGCTGGTACATGGAATAGCCGGTCAGCACCCGCTTGGACAGCTGCGAGCCGAGCCCGTAGCACAGCGTCGCCGACAGCATGAGCAGCAGCCCGGCCGCGTCGATCGACGAGACGGCGGACGGCGTGATGCCGAGCAGCAGCGCGACGCCGGCGAAGGCGACCGCGATGCCCAGCCACTGGTACCGGTTCGAGGACGCGCGGAACGCGGATACGCCGATGACGATCGTCCAGATCGGCGTCGTGGCGTTCAGGATCGAGGCTAGTCCGCTGTCGAGCCGCGTCTCGCTGTGCGCGATGAGGAACCAGGGCAGCGCCGTGTTCACGATCGCGACGAAGGCCATCGCGGGCCAGCGGACGCCGCGCAGCCCGAACGGCTTGCGCATCGCCAGCATGATCGCCGTCACGGCGGCGAGCCCGAACGCCGACCGCAGGAAGGAGACGCCCCACGACCCGAAGTCCTCCACCAGCACTTTAATAAAATAGAACGAGCCGCCCCAGATGAGACTGAGCAGAATCAGCGCGGCATAGACAAACTTGGGCATAGGACGCCGTCACCTCCACCATTCCGCGGCCGCGCCGGCGTTCGCATCGACGTTCGCGCCGCCGATCTCGACGGTCTCCCCCGATACGCGGAGCGATCATCCGCACGCCTCTGCGTACCGCCTCGGCGGCTGCCCTGCGAACCGGATCGTTCCAGTCGTGCATCGCAAGCGTGAACGCGCCCCAGTGAATCGGCAGCAGCGTTCCGCCCTTTACGTCGACATGGGCCTGAACGGTCTCCTCCGGCGACATATGGATGGCCGCCCAGCGCGGATCGTACTGTCCGCATTCCATCAGCGCGAGATCGAACGGCCCGAAGCGTTCGCCGATCTCGGCGAAGTGCGGTCCGTAGCCGCTGTCGCCGCTGAAAAACACCTTTTGCCCGCCGCCTTCGATCGCCCAGGAGCACCAAAGCGTCGCGTCCCGCCCGGTCAGCCCTCTGCCCGAGAAGTGCCGGGCCGGCAAGCACGACAGCCGCAGTCCTTCCCATTCGAACGTCTCGTGCCAGTCGTGCTCCTCGATGCGGCGCTCGTCCACGCCCCACCTGCGCAGATGCGCGCCCACGCCGAGCGGCACGAAGAAGCGGCCGACCTTGGCATGCAGCCTGCGTATCGTGCCGTAGTCCAGATGATCGTAATGGTCGTGCGAAAAAACGACCGCGTCGATCGGCGGGAGCGCCTCGATCTCGAAGGGCATCGTATCGGCGTAGCGCTTGCCGCCAAAGCGGGGAAACGGCGACGGCGCGCGCCCCAGCATCGGATCGAGGAGCAGCGTGCGGCCGCCGAGCTCGAGCAGGGCGGCGGAATGGCCGAACCAGGTGACGCGAAGCGGCCCTGGACGGCCGATCGAAGACGTATCGAGCTTCACGACGGGGAGACGGCCGGGCGCTGGCCGCGCGTTCGGCCGCCGCTTCGCGAAGTCGCGCAGCATGGACAGATAGTCCGCCGCGGACGTCACCATCGCGGTCGGCAGCGGGTAGCGGAATTTGCCGTCCTTGAATTGCGGCGACCGGTGCAGGCGATGTCCGCGGTCCCGGTAAGCCTGTCCGCCGAACACCGGATCGAGGGCGAGCACGGCATAGACGGCTGCCGCCAGCAGCAATACGACGGCAAGAGCGACGATGAGCGTTATCATAGAAAAAACAGACCTTCTCTCTGGCTGCAGCCGGACGATGGGCCCGAAGGCCTTCTACATCGATGATATCATCGCCGGCCTTCGTCCGCCACGGCTGCAGGAGGCACGGGCGCCATCCAGCGGTGCGGGTCCGGCAGCTCGCCGCGCTGAATGCCGGTCAATGTCTCGTACAGCCGCTTTGACAGCTCGCCGGGCTCCCCCGTCGCCGACGGTTCGCCGTTCCCCGCGCCAATGCAAGCTGCCGATCGGAGAGACGACCGCGGCGGTGCCCGTGCCGAACGCCTCGCGCAGCGTGCCGTCCAGCAAGCCCGCCGCCACCTCCCCCGATCGCGATCGGACGCTCCCGGACGGAGACGCCCCAATCGCGAAGCAGCCTAAGCGCGGAATCCCGGGTGACCCCGGCGAGAATGCTGCCGCCGAGCGGCGGCGTGACGACCTCGTCCCCGAAGCGGAAAAACGCGTTCATGCTCCCGACTTCTTCGACGTATTGCCGCTCCACGCCGTCAAGCCATAGCACCTGCGCGCAGCCCAGCCGCGATGCCGCTTCCTGCGCTTGAAGTCCCGCCGCATAATTTCCGGCCGTCTTGGCGTCGCCCACGCCGCCGGGAACCGCGCGCACATGCGCCGTTTCCACGTAAATCGGAACAGGGCGGACGCCCTCCGCATAATAAGCGCCGACCGGCGAACAAATCGCGACGAAGCGGTACGACCGGGAAGGCGCCACGCCGAGCCGCGTCTCGGTCGCGACGACGAACGGACGGATGTACAGCGAAGTGCCCGGCGCGTCGGGCACCCAATCCGCGTCCGCGGCAACGAGCCGCTGCAGCGCGCCCAGCAAGCGCGCCTCTTCGATCCCGGGCACGCACATGCGCGCGCAGGAACGGTTCAGCCGGCGGACATGGTCCCGCGGTCTGAACAGCCGTATCCCGCCGTCCCGCCATTTGAACGCCTTCATGCCCTCGAACACCGTCTGTCCGTAGTGGAAAACCTTCGCGGCCGGGTCTATCGTCAACGGCCCATACGGTACGATTCGCGGCCCGCCCCAGCCGGCCCCTTCCTCGAAATCCATCAGCAGCATATGATCGCTAAAATACTGTCCGAAGCCAAGGCCGCCCCGGCTCGCCAGCAGCTCGCGAAGCTTGCTGGCGGCTTGGGACGGAGGCGGCGGCAGCGCGTCCGCAGCCGCGGTCGTAGCGATATCGCCGATTGCGCTCGCCGTCCCGTTTCCGCTCGCGCAGCCGACGCCCGCTTCGTTCCTCGACGGCGTCCTCCCCTTGCGTTTCTTCCTCGCCGGCGGCTTTTGACGCTGAAGCTCCCTGATTCCGTTCATGGACATGCCGTCCCGCGCGCTCCGATCCATCCCGTTCCGTTCCATCCCGTTCCCTCCCGCCAAGTGTTGCTTGTAGAATAGCGCGATCGGAAATATATTTAAAATATCTGTTTTGTACGATTAACATACCTTGAAGGTATGTTAGGACGAATCGGGCGGCGGGAGGATGCCGAGGGAAAGATTACGAAGGAACGGATTAGAAGGGGGGGATTCGAACGATGGATGTCAGGCAGCTGCGTTACTTTTTGACGGTGGCCGAAGAGGGCCAGATCACGTCCGCGGCCAAAAAAGCTTCATATGGAGCAGCCGCCGCTGAGCCGGCAGATGCGGCTGATCGAGGAGGAGCTCGGCGTCGCGTTGTTCGACCGTTCCGGCAAGCGGCTGCGGCTGACGCCCGCCGGCGAGCGGCTGCGCGAGCGCTCGGCCGGACTGCTCCGCCAGTTGGAGGAGACGGTGGCGGAGGTGCGGGAGCTGGACGAAGGCGTCGGCGGGGTGCTGTCCGTCGGCGCCGTCGTGTCCTGCACGTCGCTGCTGCCCGGCCCGCTCGGCCGGTTCAGGGAGCGGTATCCAAACGTCGGCTTCAAGCTGAGCGAAGGCGACCACCACTTTCTGGCGGAGGGGCTGGACCGCCGCGAGATCGAGCTCGCCGTCGCGCGGTTGCCGTTCGAAGCTCCCGGCGGCGCGGCGCGCTACGAGATCCGGCAGCTCCCTTCGGACCCGATCGTCGCGCTGCTGCCTGCGGCGGCAGGGAGAGCTGCGGAGGATGGCGCGCGGGCGCAAGACGGTCCGGGAGGCGACTTGCCGGGAGGCGACGAAACGGGACAGGCCCTGCGGAGGGACGACGAACCTGGACAGGACTCGCAGGGGTACGACGGAGCGCAACGGAACTTGCCGAGGGATGATCGAACGGGACAGGACTTGCGGGAGTGCGACGGGGCGGGACGGGACCTGCGGAGGGAGGATGGACCGGCCGTCAGCGCGGGCGCGGAACCGCTGTCCCTCGCCGAGCTGGCGGCTTACCCGCTCGTCTCGCTGAAGACCGACCGCACGGTCGTCATGCACGAGACGATCATGCGCGCCTTTGCGGCCGCGGAGCTTCGTCCGCGCGTCCTGTGCGAATGCGCCAGCGTGGCGATCGCGCTCACGCTGGTCTCGCATGGCTTCGGCGCCGCGCTGCTGCCCAAGTCCGTCATGTCGACGTTTCCGCTGGCGGGCATCGAATGCCGACCGATCCGGGATGCCGACCTGCTGTCCGAGGTCGGTCTCGTCTGGCTCAAGGATCGCTATCTCACCCGGGCGGCGCGTCGCTTTATCGCCATGTTCGGCGCTTCCGATGGACAAAGCGGCGGCGGGGGTCTATCATAAAAAGGAATCGAATAGCCGAATGACGGCAAGGCGCCCCGACGCGAAGCGCGGACGGGCTTAATAGGGAAGCCGGTGCGAATCCGGCGCGGTCCCGCCACTGTAATTGCGGAGCGAAGCGGCTCATGCCACTGTCCCAACGGACGGGAAGGCGCCGCGTCAGCGATGAGGCAAGAGCCAGGAGACCTGCCTTGAACGTCGGTTTCTCTTTCTTCGGGGGCTAAAGGAAGGGAAGACGCCGCGGCGTTATTGCGCGCTCGTCTCGCGCGGCGAACGCATGCGCGGCTTGACTTCGGCACGGCTTTGCATGTCAGCCCCTGTTAACGGCAGGGGCTTTTTTAATTGTCGGGCATCGTCGCCTGCGATGTGACGGTTGGCACAATGTCCGCGGCATTTCCTCTGCGGCGCGGGCGCAAGGCCGAGGCCGGAACCGCCAAGCAGGTTCGCGGCGGCACTCGCGTCGTTACGCCAAGCTATGCTTCCTTTAGACTAGCTGTCGCTCGCTATGTTGCTTGCCGAGAATACGGTACTGCTTTAGAGTAACTTTTTTCCTTTACAGCACCATTTCGACCATGCCGCGAGGACTGTAGAGTAGCTTTTTGCTCCTACAGCTCCGAATAGCTCGCACTTCAAGGCTTTAGAGTAACTTTTTTCCTTTACTCCGACCGTTATCTCGTATCGCGAGCCAGCGGAGCCTGCATGCAGAGGTTTTAAAAAGCACTGTTTGCACAACGATTGCTCCAAGACCCTTATTTCCTATAATCGCACCCTTTTGGGCCGCCGATCACGCGCTATCGTGCAAAAGTACATCATCCAAGGGCGGGATGGCGGGTTTGTGCGATCGATCGCGCAAAAGTGCTCGGTAGCTCGCCTCTTTAAGCGAGAACCTGAATGTGTCGAGTAAAAATCCTGCACTTTTGCGCGATAGGCGGAACGACGAACGTGTGCGCATCCCCATCGTGTACTTTTGCGCGATAGTCCCGGGTATGTCTCTTCACTTTGAATCATTTGAGAATTGACGCCGTACTGTGATAGCTCCCCCCTGCCGCACCCATCTTACCGGAAACGAGGTTCGCTCCATGCCGTACATCCGATCGTTATTTCATTGTCCCTTATCCCCTTCGCTCAGAAAGTATCGTGCATGGCCGCTGACACTCCTGCTGATCATCGCGATGCTCGCCGGTTTGGCAGCGCCTGCCGCAGCAGCATCGGACGTCGGCAATAACGGCACCGCTGCCGGCACCGTCGTGCTTTCTGTTATCGGCGACGCCAAGCGCGGCACGCTGCTCCCGGCCACGCAGGTCGTGCTGCAGGATGGAGACACGGCCTATTCCGTACTTGAGCGGACATTGCCGGGCAGGGTCCAATCCTCCGGTTCGGGCGAAACGCTTTACGTGAGCGGCATCGACGGGCTGTCGGAACTCGATCTCGGGCCGAAAAGCGGCTGGATGTACGAGGTCGGCGGCGCGTATCCCGCCGGAAGCGCCAGCATGTACCGGCTGAAGCCGGGCGATGCGGTCGTCTGGCGCTATACGCTCGATCTCGGCGCCGACGTCGGCGCGCCGGATCCGGGGAATAGCGGAAATACGGGCGGTGAGGCTGGCGGAGAGGGTAGCAGCGGAGGCACTACGGGCAACGGAGATGCCGGAGACGGCGGGAACGCGGGCAGCGACGGCGCTCCAAGCGGCGGGGCGGCGGGCGCCGCATACGGCGACGATATTGCGGCGCTCCGCAAGCTTCTGCTCGCCAAGCCGGCGACCGCGCTGTCCGAATGGGAAGCCTTCGCGCTCGCCCGCTCGGGCGGCGGCGTGCCGGACGCCTACCTGGCGGAGCTGGCCGCGCAGGTGAAGGCGGCCGGCGGTACGTTCCGCAAGGCGACCGACCTGGAGCGCATCGTCCTCGCCGCACGGGCGGCCGGCGCCGATCCCCGCGCGTTCGCGGGATACGATCTGGTCGCGGCGGTGTACAATCACGCCAAGCTGACGCTTCAGGGCGCCAACGGCCCGATCTTCGCGCTGCTCGCGCTCGACAGCGGCGGCTACGACGTGCCGGCCGGCGCGGTATGGACGCGCGCCAAGCTCGTCGACTGGCTGCTGGCGCTGCAAAACGCCGACGGCAGCTTCCCGCTGTCCGCCGGCGAAGCCGGCAATGCGGACATCACAGCGATGGCGCTGGCCGCGCTCGCGCCTTACGCAATCGTCGCCGACGGCGCGGACGCAGGCGCGGTCGCGAAAGCGGAGGCCGGCGCTGCGGAAATCGGAAGCGTCCGCGCCGCCTCCGCAGCTTCGGCGATCGACCGCGCCGTCCTGTATCTCTCGTCCGTTCAATTGCCGGACGGCGGCTTCAAGCTCGAGCGCGACGCGAACAGCGAGACGGCCGCGCAGGTCGTCATCGGCCTGGCCGCGGCGGGACGCGATCCCGCCGGCTCCGCCTTCGTCAAAGCCGGCGGCAGCCTGCCGGAAGCGCTGCTGGCGTACCGGACGACGGACGGCCGCTTCGCGCACGCGCCCGGCGGCGCGGCCGATCCGATCGCGACCGAGCAGGCGCTGCTGGCGTTAATCGCTTACGACCGTTACGCAACCGGGGCTTCCCGTCTTTACAGAATCGCCGCCGAGCGGTTCGCGGACGAACGGCAAATCGCCGGCTGGGCTTCGGATGCCGTTCATGAAGCCTATGCGGCCAAGCTGCTCTCCGGCACGAGCGCTTCCCCGCTCCGCTTCGAGCCGAAGCGCGGCATCACGCGCGCCGAGTTCGCCGCCCTGCTCGTCAGGCTGGCCGGCGACCGGCTGGCCCCCGTGGCCGAGACCGACTCCGTGGCGGATAGCAACGTCTCGTTCGCCGATGTTCCGCCGTCCGCCTGGTATTATGCGGCCGTCGTGCGGGCCGCCCGGGCCGGCATCGTGAACGGCGTATCGGCTTCCGCCTTCAAGCCCGGCGATCCGATCACGCGCGAGCAAATGGCCGTCATGATCGGCCGCGCGTTCGGTCTCTCCGAATCAAGCAGCGGTACGGCCTGGCGGGATGCCGCCAGCATAAGGGCGGCGGCGCTGCCTTACGTGAACGCGGTCGCGGACAAGGGCATCCTGCTCGGCGCCGCGGGCGCCTTCGATCCTGCCGGCAAAGTGACGCGCGAGATGGCCGCCATGACCGCCCTTCGCCTTAAAAATCTAACTTTGGCTTCATAAAATATACATCATGCGCATACGCAAGGAGGGACAGGAAGTGAAGCAAACTCGCATATTCCGGCTCGCGGCGTTGTTCGCCCTGCTGGCCGCGATGCTCGTCGCGGCCGGCTGCAGCAGCGCCGATGACGGGTCGGCGTCCGGGTCCGTCCAGGCGAGCGTCGCGGCACCGTCCGCGCCTTCGGAACAGACGCAGACGGGGAGCGCCGAGGCATCCGCGGGCACGGACGCAAGCCAACGATCGCCCGCGACCGAAATGGCGGCGAGCGGCCCGAGCGGCGCACCGGCAGACGCCACGGCATCGTCCGGCTCGGCATCTCCCGACACGGCATCTCCCGATACGGCATCGTCCGGCGCGGAATCTTCTGACGCGGCGTCTACGGACGCCGGCACCGCCAAGCCGTCCGACGTCGAGCCGGCGGGCGGCAAAGCCCCGACGTCGACCGCCGATGACGGCAAGGCGCCGTCCAAGCCGACGCCGTCGGCGAGCGCGACCGCCAAGCCTGCCGCGACTTCGGCGGCGACGAGCGCAACGCCCGGCGGCAAGCCATCGGCAGCTGCGCAGTCCGGCCAGGCGACGCCGAGCCCCTCTCCTGCCGCGACGCTGGCGCCGCAAAAGGCCGAGATCACGCTCTCGATCGTCGGCGACAGCGATACGGGCACGATCCTGTCTTCCGCCGCGGTCGAATTCAAGTCCGGGGACAGCGTGCTGGACGTGCTGAAGCGCGCGACCCGCAGCCGCAAGATGCAGATGGAGTACCAAGGCAGCGGCGCAGCCGCCTATGTAGAAGGCATCGATAACCTATACGAATTCGACAAAGGCGCGAAGAGCGGCTGGCTGTTCCGGGTGAACGGAGAGTTCCCGGGCAAAAGCGCGGGGGCCGTCAAGCTGAAGGCCGGCGACGTCGTAGAATGGCTTTACACGCTCGACATGGGCAAGGACGTCGGAAAAGACGCGGACGTCAAGGAGGGCGGGTCGTGAGCGCAGGCGGCTTCGCCGGACTTCACCCGCTCGTCTGCTTTACCTATTATGCCGGCGTGATCCTGCTCGGGCTGATGCTGGCGCATCCCTACTATCAATTGGCGTCGCTCGCCTTGCTGACGGCGCTCCTGCTCCTGCAGCGGCAGGGCCGGGCGCTGGCTCGTTCGCTCCCCTACTACCTGCTGGTCGGCGGGCTGTTCGCGATCATTAATCCGCTGCTGTCCCATCGCGGACGGCATATTCTTTTTTATCTGATGGATCAGCCGATCACGCTCGAAGCCGTCCTCTACGGCGCCATGATGATGATGACCATCCTCGCCGTGCTGCTGATGTTCGTCTCCTATCGCGTCGTGATGACGACGGACAAGTTCATGTACTTGTTCTCCGCCGTTCTGCCCCAGACCGCGCTGCACGCGTGGATGACGCTGCGTTTTATCCCGCTGTTCGCCCGCAGATTCCGGCAGATCGAGCTCGTCCAGCGGTCGCGCGGCATCGACATGCGCACCGGCGGACCGGTTCGCAGGCTGAAGAACGGCGCGGCGCTGCTGCGCATCCTCATGACCTGGTCGCTCGAGGACGCGATGCGCACCGGCGATTCGATGAAGGCGCGCGGCTACGGCACGGCGCGACGGACCGCCTATTATCCGTACCGGATGGACCGGCGGGACCGGGCGACGCTCGCGGCGCTCTGCGCGCTCCTGCTGCTCTCGCTCGCCGGCTGGCGCGAAGGGTGGGGCCTGCTCACGCTGTTCCCGCGCATGGAGCCGATCCGCCTCGGTTCCCTCGAGTGGGTTCACTTCGCCATAACCGCGTCGTTCGTAGGTTTGCCGATCTTATTCGAAACGAAGGAGAGATACCGATGGAAATCGTCGCGGCGCAGCGCCTGACCTTCCGCTATCCGGACGCGGCGCGGCCCGCGCTTGCGGAAGTGGACTTGTCCGTGCGCAAGGGCGAGTTCGTCGTGCTGTGCGGCGCCTCCGGCTCGGGCAAAACGACGCTGCTCCGTCACTTCAAGCGCGAGCTCGCGCCCGTCGGCGAACGGTCGGGCAGCGTCCGCTACGACGGCTCGCCGCTGGCCGACCTGCCGGACGGCCGCGCGGCCGAAGAGATCGGCTTCGTCTTCCAGCATCCCGAGAGCCAGATCGTGATGGACACCGTATGGCACGAACTGGCTTTCGCGATGGAAAACCGGGGCTATCCGGAGGTGGTCATGCGTCAGCGGCTCGCCGAGCTATCCAGCTTCTTCGGTCTGGAGCCGCTTATGCAGCGCTCCGTTCACGAACTGTCCGGCGGCCAGACCCAGCTCGTCAATCTGGCTTCCGTCCTCCTGCTCCAGCCGCGGCTTGCTGCTGCTCGACGAGCCGACCTCGCAGCTCGATCCCGTCGCCGCGCGGGAGTTCGTCTACCTGCTGCGCCGGCTGAACGAAGAGTTCGGCGTCACCGTCGTCGCGAGCGAGCACCGGCTCGACGACATCCTGCCGCTGGCGGATCGGCTGGTCGTCATGGCGGACGGCCGCGTCCGCTACGACGGCGCGCCGGGAGATGTCTGCCGGCGAATCTGGGCGACCGGCGACGCGCGCGAGCGGCTGTACGTGCCGTCCGTCTCCCGGCTGCTGGCGGCGCTTGATGAAGACGAAGGGAACAGCAACAGCGCGGACGCATCTGCCGTCGTCTCGCAGTCGCCGCTGCCGCTGACCGTCCGCGACGCGGTCGCCGCGATCGACCGGCTGGCGCAAGGCCGCTCGCCGGCTTCGGACAAAAGGACACATGAAGCGGTTAAGACTGGCGATTCCTCCGTCGAGTCGGCCGCCACCGGCCCCGATCTCCCTCGGCTTCCGGCACCGAGCGGCGTCTCGCAGCTGCGCAGCCTGCTTCGCCTGAAGGCAGGCCGGGACGTCGAAGCCCCGTCCGAAGCGTTGACCTGCCGCGAGCTGTACTACCGCTTCGAACGAGACGCGCCCGACGTGCTGCGCAGGCTGAGCCTCCAGGTGCGCGAGGGCGAGCTGCTCGCCGTCCTTGGCGGCAACGGCGCAGGCAAGTCTACCTTGCTGCAGCTCATGGCCGGCCTTCGCAAACCCCAGCGCGGCAAGATTGCGGTCGCGCCGGGTCGCAAGCTCGGTTACCTTGCGCAAAATCCGATGCTTTACTTCAGCAGCGACACGGTGCGCGAAGAGTTCGCGCGGACGGCCGGGCACGCCGGATACAAGGGCGGCGCGGCCGAGACGGAGATCGCCCGCTGGTCGGACGCCTTCGGTCTCGGCGAGCTCGCGGACCGGCATCCGCACGATCTCAGCGGCGGCCAGCAGCAGAAGCTGGCGCTTGCGCTCGCCCTGCTCCCGCGGCCGGACATCCTCTGCGTCGACGAGCCGACCAAAGGGCTCGATCCGAATGCCAAGGAAGCCTTCGCGGCGCTGCTGCTGCGGCTTCGGGAAGATGGCATGACGATCGTCATGGTGACGCACGACATCGAATTCGCCGCCATCCACGCCGACCGGTGCGCGCTGCTGTACGACGGGGAGATCGCGGCCGCGGCGGAGCCGCCGCTTTTCTTCGGCGGCAACTATTTCTACACGACTTCCGTGAACCGGGCCGTCAGGCACCGCTACCCGGACGCCGTCACGGCGGAGGAGGTCATGCGCAGATGGAAAAGCGAAACCGCGCCATCCTAATCGTGGCCATGACGCTCGCGGCCGGCCTCGCCGTCGCTTCCGCGATCTGGGACGGCCACTATCTGCTGCTGTCCGCCGTCGCGATGACGCTGGCGATGACGCCGCTGTTCGTCCGCTTCGAGCGGCGCCGGCTCGAGCCGCGCGAGATCGCGATGCTGGCCGCGCTGGCCGCGGTCGCCGCGCTGGGGCGGATCGCCTTCGCGCCGCTGCCGAGCTTCAAGCCGACGTCCTTCGTCGTCATCGTGGCGGCGCTCGTCTTCGGCAGCGAAGCCGGCTTCATCGTAGGCGCGGTCGCCGCGCTCGCCTCGAACCTTTTCCTCGGTCAAGGCCCGTGGACGCCCTGGCAGATGTTCGCCTGGGGCATGGTCGGCGCATCGGCCGGATGGCTGCGCCATACGCGTTTTATGAAGTCGCGGATCGGCCTTTGCGCTTTCGGCCTTGTCTGGGGCTTCCTTTTCGGCTGGATCATGAACGTATGGTCGCTGCTCAGCCTCCCCGACGCCTTTGGCTGGAAGCTCGTCCTGATCACGTACGCACAGAGCTTCTACTTCGATCTCGCGCACGCGGCGGCGAACGTGCTGTTCCTCGGCTTCTTCGGCCTCAGCTGGGTACGGCTGCTCGAGCGCATCCGCAAAAAATACGGGCTCCTCGAAAGCCGGAGCGCCCGCCGCTGATGATCCGCCACGTTTAGGCGAACACAACAAACAGAACACCCGGTTAACAGCTGATAACCGGGTGTTCTACTGTTCTGGTTTACTATTCAATTGTCTCAAGACGCTCCCATCTTAAGTTTCCGAAGATTCATCCAGATTCGCTTGCGCATGATCGTAATCTTCTTAGACTTCATTTTAAATGTGACCTCCAAAGGTCGTACGCGCATTCGTGCGGTTAAAGGGTCTTGCCGGCGCCCTTGGCGCTCGTTTGACGCGACACCTCTCACTTCGATCATTTTGATTTCTTGTCCTACTTTCGTATCGTTCTTTCGTATCGTTCTTTCGTATCGTTCTTTCGAATCGTTCTTTCGAATCGTTCTTTCGAATCGTTCTTTCGTATCGTTATGCCGAAGAGTCGTCCTTTTGCTCGCATACGTTGGATTCCCGCATATCCGGACCGCCACGTTACGTCAAATGCCGGGCGGTTGCGCTTGCCGCATTTCCGTTTCCTTCGGATATGCTTCGCTTACCTGGCCCAATGGACTATCCCCTTTCCTTTAAGTTGACCTCATTATAAGATAGCGGATTCAATTATTCAAATTTTCTGACTATTGATAAACGAGCCTTATCGCCCAGGAGCGCGAGCCAATCCGGCCTTTACGCTTGCATCCATTAAAATACTCGCTTTTTCGTTTATTTTTACGCAAATCGCGTTTTCATTTTACAATTCAGAAGACGCCGGCGTCGCTTCTATAAAAAAAGCCCCTACGCCTTTTGGTTGCGCATCAAGACGTCGCTGACGGACCGAGGCGTCGTTATTTTTGTTCAAACCGCTCCTGGCTGCCCCCTCCCGGACCCAGGCGCCGCTATTTTGGAATTGCCGGCCTTTTTTTGCCTGGATCCCGGTGAATAACGTCCCTCCAGTCCGAAAAGTTTGTCATTTGGACCGAATTTTAAGAAATAACGTCTCCTGAGTCCGGTAGGTATCCCCTGCATGACCTGAATTTATTTCTGCGCGATTGTATGCTGGACGGTTCAAAAAACCGCACATCGCTGTGCGGTTCCCGAGTGCATTAGCATGCTGCGCGCAGCAACATTCACGTACGCCGTTTAAAGCCTTAAGAAGGATGCTCCGCGGAAGCGGAAGCTTCCTGCGATTCGCTCGCGGCAGCCGGCGCGCGCCGCACGCCAACCCGCTTGATCTGGCGATTTTCCATCTCGGCGACGACGAACGTATAGTCGTCCGCGGACACTTCGGCGCCGACGACCGCCTCCTCCAGTTCGGACATGAGCCAGCCGCCGAGCGTGTACACGCCTTCGTCGTCTTCGATGCCCGTCTTGAGCAGGCGGTTGGTCTCCTCGATCATAAGCGTGCCGCTTAGCTCATAGCGGCCGTCCGCCAGCTGCTGGATCAGCGGACGGCCGTCCTCGTCGCGCTGCTGCCTCCGTTCGCCGACGATGCGCGCGATGATGTCGCGGATCGTGACGATGCCCGAAGTTCCGCCGTACTCGTCGAGCAGCACCGCCATATGGATGTCCTTTTTTTTGCATGAGCAAGAGAATCTCCTGTACCGACACGGTATCCAGCAGCTGCAGCACGGGCTCGATATAAGGCTTGACCGGCATATCCGGCTCTCCCGGGTGGCGAATGTACGCGGTGAGCAGCTCCTTGTAATCGATCAGTCCCACGACCGAATCCTTGTCGCCGCCCTTCGTGACCGGGTACAGATCATAGGCGTCCAACGAGGTACGGGCCACGACCTCCTGCACCGTCTCGCGCTCGTCGATAAACGCCACGTCGCGCCGCGGGATCATGATCCCTTTGGCCACCATGTCGTCCAGCTCGAAAATGTTCGTGACGTAGCGGAATTCGGACGAGTTGATAATCCCGCTCTTGTAGCCCTCGGACAGGATCAGGCGCAGCTCGGCCTCGGTGCGGGTGTTGTCCGTCTCGGAGAGCGGCTTCATCCCGAACAGACCCGTGAGCAGCCGCGCCGACCGGTTGAGCAGCCAGCTGAACGGATAGGTGAGCTTGAAAAAAATCATGAGCGGCCTTGCCAGCGCGAGCGCGAGCGATTCGGCCTTCTGGATCGCCACGATCTTGGGCAGCAGTTCGCCGACGACGACCTCCAGGAAGGTGAGGATCAGGAACGCGATCACGAAGGACACGATCGTCTCCACCGACTCCGGCAGCGGGAAAAGTCCGAATACGGGGCTGAGCAAATGCTCCACCGTCGATTCGCCCAGCCAGCCGAGCGCCAGGTTGGTCAGCGTATTGCCCAACTGGCACGCCGACAGGTATTCGTCCAGCCTCGCCACGATCTGCTTGACCGCCGACGCCTTCTTGTTGCCTTCGGCGACCAACTGCTCGATCCGGCTCATCCTCGCCCGAATGACCGCATACTCCGCGGCCACGAAAAACGCCGTGCACCCGATGAGCGCCAGCACGATTATCGTATTGATCATCCGCGCGTCTCTCCCTTCCGTGCTCGCTCCGTCGTTTCCAATGGTATATTGTACCCGGAACGCGGCGAATCGAAAGAAAGGTTACGTATATATGATGTTCGGACTCCAGTACGTCGTGTCGAAGCTGTTGTTCCCGTTCTTGTCCAGCATGAAGTAGAGCACGTCGCCCGCCGTCACGCTGACGGTCAGCGAATGGCCGACGCCGGTCGCGTCGTTGTAAGCGATCGCCTGCCAGCCGCTCGCCGGCCATAGCTGGGCAGCGTTCTTCAAGATCTTGATCCGCACGCCGTCCCCGCCGTTCGTATCCTGCTTTCGCGCGTTCCCCGTGACGCGCACCGTGCCCGATGCCGGGGCGGTCCAGGCCCGTACCGTGCCGTCGGCGTCCGGGTGCATCAGGCCGCCGTCGTGAATGATATTCCACGCGTTCGTGCCCCGCCACGTCTTGTCCGTCGCGTTCCAGGCCATGCTCGTATAGGGAGCGGCATTGCCCTGCAGATAGTGCCAGTTCCAGCCGCCCTGATACGTCAGGAAGTCGGTGGATGCGTTAAGCACCGGTTTGTAGGTAATCATCGCGTCCAGCACGGTCGTGTCGTAGCTGTCGGTGCCGTTCTTGTTGACGACGATATAAACGTAATCGCCTGCGGCGACGTTTGCGATGACGCCGAACTGCACGCCGAGCCGATCGGTCGCCCCGATCGGCTGCCAGCCGCCGGACGGCCATAGCTGGGTGCCGTTTTTCATGATTTTGATCCGCACGCCGTCGCCGCCGCCCGTATCCCACTTGGCCGCCGTGCCCTTGATCATGACCGTGCCCGTACTCGGCGCCAGCCATGCTTTGACGGCGTCATTGCTCTCCGGATGGACGAAGTTCGGCCCCCACATGCCGATGTACGAGCCCGTTCCCTTCCATTTGCGGTCCGCCGCGCTCCACGTCATATTGGCGTAGCCGCTGCCGTTCCATTCCTTGTAGTACCACTGATTCGCACCCTGTACGGAGGAAAAGTCCAGCCCGCCGACATACGTATCGACCGGCGCGGTAGAGCGCCTGACGACGACGTTTTTCACGTAATTGTTGACGTTAAACGGCTTGTCGCCCAGATCGGTCAAATATTGTCCGTCGATCGATACGTCCTCGAACAAAATGTCGCTGACAGGCTTGCCCAGGTCCCAGCCCCACAGCCGAATCTCCTTCGAGCCGGTGCCGACGGCCGTAATGTTCCGGAACGTCACGCCGCTGATGAGCCCGGGGAAGGACTGGTTGCCCGGCAGCGAGCCGAACCAGAAGCTGTCCGCGAACGAGAGATTAATGAGCCTGACGCTCTGCTCGACCCGGATGTCCTGGTACAGAATGTTGCGGAACTGCGTGCCGTTCAAGGCGGTGATATCCATCACGGCCCGGTCCTGGATGACCCCGTGATTGTCGCGGTCGTCATAGCTGTACAGGACATCGTTGTTCAAATACTTGATGTTCTCGTAATAGGCGGCCTGCGTCTCCGCGCCGAGCGCCCATACGTCGTTGGCATCGCTCCAGAATTGACTGTTCTGGATGGTGATATTGTAGTTGGGCGCCCCGCTCGCCGGATTATCGCTTGCGTTGTAGCCAGGCGTGACGACGCCTTTGATCGCGATGCAGTCGTCGGCGGTCCGAAAGAAAGAGCGGTCGATCGTCACGTCGTGGGAATTGACGAGATTCAGTCCGTCCGTACTCGCATAAGTCGGGCTGACAACCTTATAATCGGTGACGCTGACCTGGCTGCTGTTGTCCATCAGGCTCGACCAGGCACCGATCCGCCGGTCCACGATGATGCCGCTCATCTGCACGTTCGTACTCGACAGGATGCTGATCGGCTGATTCAGATAAGTCGACGTATAATTCATGCTGACGATGCCGCGGCCCCGGATCGCGACATTCGAGGCGCCGCGCACTTCGATATGCCCGTTCAAGAATGCGCCGCCGGCGATGTACAACGTCTTGCCCGAACCGACCACGATCGTCGTCGTCGGCGTGGAGGAATAGTCGTAATAGCCTGGGCCGATGTAGATGACGTTCGGATCGGACGGGCTCGGCACGCTCGTGTCCGGTGCGCTGGCGAACAGATGGAGCGTGCGTCCTTGGTAGTTCCCGTCCAAAATAAGCGATACGTTGGTTGGACCGTTCAGCGTGAACTGTATGGTGTTCCCGCTTCGGGTCGAGGCCAGGCCGAGGGAGGCGGGCGCAAGTTTATAGGATGAAAAAGAAAAGTTGACCGTCACGGACACGGTGATGGAGCCGGTCATGTCGAAGTACCCGTACGATACCTTGTTGCCCCAGCCGTTGTTGTCTCCGTACAGATCGATGGCGCTGCTGCCGGCTGCGACCGCGAAGTCGGAAGAGCGGGGAGCGCCGGCGGGCGCCGCATAGGCGGTGACCGTCCCGGCGGCGAGCGTCTTCGGGACGCCGAAGGATAGAGGGGCGATGAGCAAAGCAGCCGCGATCAGAAGACGAACCACATTCAAACCGATGTTTCGCATATAGATTGACCTCCCAAAATAGAGTCTAGCCATCGTTGTGAAGCGCTTTCAAATTTGCTTGGTGCTTGGAATGGAACCGCCAGCCGCCCCTCCCTTCGCGCGAAGGGGGATAACGACGCGAATCAGCCGCTCCCCTCCGAAGATGCCCTTCCGCTCGACGTCAGTCGGCCGATATGACTAGCGTACCGCCCTCCGGCTTCACGCGGAAAAATACGGGCCGCTCGTCCGGCGTCCGGTTCGGGCAATGCAGCGCAAGCGTCAGCCGCCCCTCCAGGTCCGCGAACAGCATGCCGTGCCCGCCGTCCCGGCGGAAGAACGGCAGCTTCTCCTGAATCCAAGGCCCTTCGATCTCTCCGGACGCAGACTTGGCGACGCCGACCGCATATCCTTCGTCGCCGTGACTCGACCAGAGCATCCACAGCTCCTGCTCCGCCGGACGGAACAGGAACGGCCCGTCCGTCACGAAGCCGCGCGCTTCCTCCTGCCCCGAAACTTCGTATACCGCGCTTCGCACCCACGGCGCCTCCGTCGCGGCGAACAGCTTGACCGGCTCTCCCGCCGTCGCGGTCAGATCAGCGCTCAGCCGAAGGGCGTACATCTCGCCGTCCGTCACCTGCAGCCACTCCCGGCAGAATACGATCCACGGATCGCCCTGCCGGTCCACATACAAGGTGCCGTCCAGGCATTCCCAGTCCGGCGGCGTCGCCGGCCGGTCGGACAAGGGCCTGAACGGGCCGAGCGGCCCGTTCGCGGCCAGAATCTGCGTCGCGCGCCGCCGTCCGGGCGCCTTGAAGCTGGCGAACATATAGTACATGCCCCGCCAGCAATGAACCTCGGGCGCCCAGAAGTTCTCGGTGCCCCAGAACCCGGTCTCGGGCCGGAACGCCGGGAACGGCCCCTCCCAATGCGCCAGATCGCGGCTGCGGTAGACGTCGAAGCCGGTGCCCGGGCCCGACCAGGCATTGCGGTCGGTCGTCCCGTACAGATAGTACAAGCCCTCTTCCGGCACCGTGACGACGAACGGATCGCGGATTTGAATATCGCTTCTGCGCAGCATATCGGCCACTCCCTCCTTATCCGTCAACCTGCCCAAATTCCAGCACGAACGCTTCGATGCCCTTGCCGCAATCCTCGACCCTGAACCGTACGGTTCCGGCTTCGCGATCCTCCTCCCAGACGATCGGCACATCATCTCCCGGCAGCCGCTTGCAGGCGGCGCTAATCGTACGGCCCGGCGGCAGCGGCGCCTCCACGACCATGTCGGCGATCGAGGCCGCCATCATGCAGCGTTCGCCATAGGTGACAAGGCAACTGCTATGCAGCGCCAACGCCGCGTAGAAGCCCGCCAGCGATCCCGACCCGTACGTCCGGTAGAACACCCGGCGATCCGGATCGATATGCAGCGCCATGTCCGCCTGAACCGGCGCGTTCGCATAGACGTTCCAGGCCGCCCGCATGCGCGCGAAGTCGGCGTCGCCGATCCTCTCCTTCGTGTCGAACCCGTCCAGATGGTAGGTGACCGGCACGCCGAAGGTCGGCGACACCATCCAATACTCGGCGGACCGGGTTCGCGCGCTCGGCCAGCCGTCCACGTCGATCAGCACGCCGGGCAGCATCTTGTTCACGAGCGCGGCCCGGCGGTACCACGGATCGGGCGATTCCGGCACGACGGGGAACAGATCGTTCAGCCGCTGCGCGGGCGCCCACGGCTGCAGGTAAGGCTCCGCCCCGCTGAGCGTCAGAAGCGCATCCGCCTTGACCGCAGCCGCCTCCGTGCCGATGAACCGGACGAGCTCGTACCAGAGCTTTTCGCCGATGCCCCATTCGTAATTGTCGATCGCATGCTTGCCGCCGACCGGACCGTAGTAGTTCATGTCGATCTTGAAGCCGTCGGCATTCACGCCGCCGGCCTCGTCCGACAGCAGGTAACGCACGACGCTTCGAATATGCGCCTGCACGTCCTTGCGCGAGCAGTCGAGCAGGTAGACGTAGTCGTAGATCTCGGTGTTCGTCACGCGGGCCGGCGCCCCGTCCAGGTCCTTCACCAGCCAAGCCGGATGCTCGCGAACGATGGCGGACGTCTTGGACACCCACAGGGGCGTGTACCAGAGCACGACCTTATGCCCTCGCGCTTGGATCGACGCGATCAGCCTTCGGAACGAAGCGGCGTCGCCGAACCGCTGCGGATGCACGCCGTATTCCCCGTAATAGTCGAACCAGTGCGAATCGACGATCAGCGTAAACGGATGGCCGCCCGTCTTCTCCTCCAGGCGTACGACCCAGTCCATCAGCGCGTCCGCCGTCAGCGGATTGCGCTCGAAGTCGCAGCTTTGCTCCAGATACTCCTGCTGCCCCCAGGTGCAGAAGATCGGCCGGCTCCACCAATCGAACCATTCGCCCCCTTCCCGCAGGTATCCGTTGTCCCTGTAATACGCCACATACCTGTCGAGCACCGACGTTTCCGATTCGAGTCCGAAATGGAACTGCACCCGGGGGAATTTCCCTTCGTACGCGGCGCCGTAAAAATGGGTGAACGCGACATCGAAGCGGCCCTGCCTGAACGTCGCCGCCGTCTCGCGTACGGGAAGCGGGTCGGGCACGACGATGCCCCACCACGGGCCGGCCTCCGCCCATTTATCCCGAAATGCCAGCGTCTTTGGCGCCGGACACGTCATCCAGATCCGCTCCAGCCCGCGGTCGAACTGCGATTCCTTGGCCGTCGCGCTGAAGGCGAATACGGCCGATTCGCCCGGCTGGAATACCCGGTTGTAATGGTCGGGCAGGAAGCCGCGAACGACGGAATCGACCAGCTCCGTACCGGCAAAATAGCGGATCTCGCCGTGCAGCGAGCTGGTTCCGTCGATCGTGTATTCCAGCCAGGACGCGCCCGCCGTCAGCTTGACGCGATAGCCGCAGTCCGGCAGCTCCCCCGAGCAGCGCACCGCCTTGTTGCGTCCATCCCGAGATCGGCAGCTTGAAACCGTCCAGTACCGGCCTCAAGCAGACCGCGTACGACTTTCCGCCCAGCGCGAGCGTCATGGTTTCGCCTTCGACCGCGATGCGGCTCCGCCGAGCCTGATGCGATAGCCTGCTCCTTTTTGTTCGAACACTTCGTCTTCTCCCCTTTATCCTTTGACGGAGCCTGCGGTCATGCCGTCGATGATGTAGCGCTGCAGCAATAGATACACGATAACGACCGGCGCCGAGACCAGCACGACGTTGGCGAAGATCAGGTTCCAGTCCGAGCTGTACGTGCCCAGGAAGTTGAAGATGGTCAGCGTCACCGTATAGTTGCGGGGGCTGTTCAGGAAGTAGATCGTAATGCCGAAGTCGTTCCAGACGCCCATGAACGAAATGATGATCAGCGTGACGGTCACCGGCCGCAGAAGCGGGAAAATAATCCCGAAGAACAGGCGGTACGGTCCGACCCCGTCCACGATGGCCGATTCGTCGATCTCGCGCGGAATGCTCTTGTAAAACCCGGTGTACAGGAAAGTGCCAAACGAGAAATTCGTCACCGCCAGCATGACAATGGCTGCCAGATACGTCTTGACATGGAGATAGTACGTGATGAAATAAGCGGGAATGATCTGCAGCGGGATCATCAGGCCGAGCAAAATGAGCAAATAGAGCAGGCCGGACATCCGCGTGTTTTTGCGCTGCAGCGTAAAGGCGGTCATCGAGCAGAGCACGATGAGCAGCGCCACGGTGGCGAACGTGACGAGCGCGCTGTTTTTCAGCCCGGTCAGCACGCCGCCGGCGTCGATCATCTCGGCATAGTTGGAGAGGAGGAACCACTTCCTCGGCAGCGCGAGGCTCATGGCCGCCGCGCCGGCTTTGTCCTTGAACGAATTGACGACGATAAAATAAAGCGGGACGACGACGAGCAAGCTGAGGAGCAGCCCGGCCGCCTCCGCGGCCCAGCGCGGCCGCTTGCGGCTCATAGCTCCACCTCCTTGCGTGCGATCAGCTTCCACGTCGGGAGCGTGATCGCGATGACGATCAGCGACAGCAGGATGCTCGCGGCCGCGCCTTCGCCCAGCCGTCCGCTGCCGAACGACTTGAACACCAGCGTGCCGAACACCTCCGTCGCCGAGCCGGGACCGCCCTGCGTCACGGCCTGCACGAGGTCGAACACTTTCAGCCCGCCGATCAGGTTGACGATGAGCGCATTGTTGAAGTAGGGGAGTACAAGCGGGAACGTAATCGATCGGAATTGCTGCCATTCGGAGGCGCCCTCGATATTGGCGCTTTCGTAGTAGTCCTTGGAGATCGACTGCAATCCCGCCAGCACGATCGCCATCGTGAAGCCCGACCACTTCCATGTCTCGATGCCGACGAGCGAATAGATGGCCAGATGCGGGTCGGTCAGCCAGTCCGGCGCGATCGCGCCGAGGCCGACGGCGTGCAGGAAGCGGTTGATCATTCCGTTCGTCGGATGCATCGCCGAGGTAAAGAAGACGCCGACCGCCACCGTGCTCAGTACCGCGGGCAGGAAGGCCACCGTGCGCAGATAGTTGGTCGCGCGCAGCTTGCGGTTGAGGAAGACGGCGAGCGCCGTGCCGATGCCGACCTTGAGCAGCGTCGTGGCGAAGGCGAAGACGAACGAATTGCGGATGGCAGCGCTCAGATAGTCGTCGGTGAGCACGTTGATATAGTTGGTCCAGCCCGTGAAGCGGATGTCCGAGAATGAAAAGCGGCCGATGTTCGCAAACGAGAGCACGCCCCCGAACAGCGACGGCACGAGGAAAAATACGGCGTACAGCAGCATGCCCGGCAGGATGAGCGTATACGTGTAAGGCTTGTTTTTAGTCGGTTTCATCTTGCTCCGCTCCTATTTGTGTAAGGCATCGCCCCTCCCGGGGAATGGAGAGAGGGGCGACCGGCTTTATTTCCAGTTCGGATCGTCTTTGGCCTTCGCGTTCTTGGCCGTTTCCTGATCGAGCGCCTGCGCCACCTGCTCAGCGGTCTTGCCTCCGGCGTAGTAATCCTGCATGAACTTGTCGAACGATCCGTACGGATACAGCTCTCCGTTGCCCTGCCAGTGCAGGATGCCCTTGCCGTCCTTCAGCGCCGCGTTCAGGTCGGCGATCGCCGGGGACAGCGCCACTTCCACCTTTTTGTTCAGGTAGATGCCCGGCTGCGCTTCGGCGAAAATTTGCTGCGCTTGCGCCGAGGCGATGAAGTCTACCGCGCGCTTGGCCAGATCGACGTCCTTCGCGGAGGTCGTCACCGACAAGGAGCCCGGCGGCGAGATGTTGACGTAGTTGTCGCCGTTGAGCGGGAACGGGAACGCGCCGATGTCGTTCACCTTATCCGGGAACTTCTTGATGATCTCGCCGATGAACCAGGTGCCGTTCACGTGCATCGCCGCCGTGCCGTCCGCGATCGCCTGCTGCGCGGAATCGTACGTATCGGACAGATACGACTTGTTGACGTAGCCTTTGTCGATCAGGTCCTTGGACTTCTTAATCGTGTCGATGAAGTTCGTCAGATCCGCGTAATGCTTCTTGTTCGTGTTCATGTCCTGCCAGAAGTCCGGGAACGACTTGCCGCTCTGCACGATATCCTGCGAGAAGCCGAAGTGCGGAACCGTCTGCAGCGTCCACGTATCCTTGCCGGCGTAGTAGACCGGCGTCTTGCCCGCTTCCTTGATCTTTTCGCACACCGCCAGGAACTCGTCCCATGTTTTCGGAACCGTCAGGTTCAGGTCGGCGAACACCTTCTTGTTGTAGAACACGCCCATCAAGGTCGTCGCGTCGATCGGCACGGAATAATACTTGCCTTTGTACTTGTAAACGCCGTCCAACGCGCTCTCGTCGTAATCCGCGTAGCTGGCGAGCCCCGTCAGATCGACGAGCTTGTCGAGCGCGTCGGCGTTCTGATCCATCCATTTCGGCCCGTAGTTTTGCAGCAGGTCCGGCAGGTCGTTGGTGGCGATCTTCGTCTTTAGCAGCTGCTCGCCCTGGCTGCCGCCGGCAATCTTCTGAATATCCAGCTTGAAGCCGAGCTCGGAGGCATGATCGCCGATGTACTTCTCCAGCGCTTGCCAGCCCGGCGTGTACCAGTCGCTGAACATGAGCAGCGACAGCGTCTTGACCTCCTGCGGTTTGCCGCCGGCCGAATCCGATGCCTGCGGCGTTTGGGAGGACGCCGAGGATGCCGGCGCCGTCGAGGTTGCCGGGGACGCGCCTTCGTTTTTTCCGTTCGCTCCGCACGCCGCCAGCGAGAACGCCATCGTCGCCGAGAGCGCGGACAGGAACAGTGCTTTTTTTATGCAGCCTCCGTTGTTGCATTTTTTGTTTCGCCCCTTGTCGGTTGTTTGTTTTGGCACTTTGAATATAGCGAAGATTCGGAGACGGAAGGATTGTATTTTTTTTTAAAAACGCTTTATTTTTATTAAATATCCGCGATATCCGCGCCAAAACTCGACAGAGAAGCAGACGCGCTGGGGAGATGACACGATGCACCGGCCGCTTCGGACCCGACTGAACAGCATCAAGATCAAGCTGTCCGCCGCGATTCTCCTGTTATTCGTCACGTTTATGTCCGTAACCGTATACATGTGGTACGCCAACTCCAAGTCCGATGCCGAGCGGCAGGCGGGACAGGCCGCGGCCGCTATGATCAACGTTTCGAGCGATAATCTGGAGACGTCGCTGCGCGACATCGACAAGATCGTGGCGCTGCTCTCCGTCGACACCGGCGAATACATGAACGATCTCGTGCGCAAGTATATCGAGCAGTACGACACGCTGGACAAGGTGGCGCTCATTCAGGCCGAGCGGGAGATTCAGGACTACCTGATCAACATCTCGATGTTCAAGCACTACCTGACCGGCGTCACCCTCTCCGATCTGTCGGGGCACACCATCGAGTACGGCGTGGCGACGCCTTACGAAGTGCTTCGTTCGCAGCCTTCGTTCGGCGAGCTGACAAGCATGACGAACGAAGCGCTGCTGCTGCCTCCCCGCCTGAATCCGCGCCTCGGCAGCAGCGCCGACCCGCAGAAGGGCAAAGTCATCACGATCGCCCGGCCGATTCGCAGCGGCGGACAAGCGATCGGCTTCGTCGCCGCGGACGTCGACTATGCGATCGTCGAGGACCTGTTCGCCACCAATATCCGCAACGCCGGCAATTTGCTCATCTTCAATAGGCGAACGGGCCAGCCCGTGCTCGACCGGCCCGAGCTCGGACTGGCGCCCGCCGATCTCGCCCGGCTCGCCTCGCATCTGGATGCCGACGGCGGCAGCTTCTACACCCGCTTGTCGACCGGCAGCATGTTCGCGGTGTATCGCACCTCCGCCTTCACCAACTGGACGACGATGGCGCTGATCCCCAAGGCGAATCTGCTCGCGGGCTCCTCCTCCACGCGCGACAAGATGCTGAACGTGTCGCTGCTGTTCTCCGCCGTGGCCGTCCTGCTCATCCTGTCCATGTCCTCGCTCCTTACCCGCAATCTGCTCCGGCTGGGGCGGGCGCTCAAGGAAGTCGCCAAAAACAATCTCGACGTCGCGATCGAGACCAAGTCGCAGGACGAGATCGGACAGCTTTACCACCAGTTCAATTCGATGACCCGCCGGATGAGCGGTCTCGTCGCCGAGGTCCGCTCGACCGAACGCGAACGCAGCCGGGCGGAGATGAAGGCGCTGCAGGCGCAGATCAATCCGCATTTCCTGCACAATACGCTCAATACGATCAAGTTCCTGTCGATCTTGCAGGGCGCCGACAACATCAAGCTGGTCGCCGAATCGCTGTCCGGTCTGATGCACGCGCAGATGGACGGACGGCCGTTCGTCAGCGTGGACGAGGAGCTGGATTGCCTGCGCAGCTACTTCAGCATTCAGAAATTTAGGTACAGCGACAAATTCGCGGTTCATATCGGTCCGGAGGAGGGCGTCGGCAAGCTGATGATGCCGAAGATGCTGCTTCAGCCGATCGCGGAGAACGCGCTGCTGCACGGCATCGCTCCGCTGAAGACGCAGGGGACGATTCAGATCAAGCTCTTCACGAGCGAGGCCCAGCTCAAGATTCGCGTTCAGGACAACGGCGTCGGCATGACTCCCGCGCAGCTGGCGGCGCTCGAAGCGCCTGTCGAACCGCACGGCGCAGCGGCGCATATCGGTCTCGCCAACGTCCGCTCCCGCATCCGCACGCTGTTCGGAGCGCCGTACGGCCTAAGCGTCTGGAGCGAGGCGCAGCGGTTTACGACGGTGGAGATATCCTTGCCGATATTGAACGAGGAGGAGGCGTTGCGCTATGTATAAAGCGCTGCTGGTAGACGACGAATTGCTCGTGCGGACGAATCTGAAGCTGATGTCGGACTGGCGGCAGCACGGCTTCGCGCTATGCGGCGAAGCCGCGAACGGCGCCGAAGCGCTGGCGCTGATCGAGCGCGAGCGACCCGATCTGATCGTCTCCGATCTGCGCATGCCCGTCATGGACGGCCTGCAGCTCTCGTCCGAGCTTGCGCGCCGCTATCCGGGCATCAAAATGATCGTGCTGAGCAACTACGACGACTTCGACTACGTGAAGGGCACGCTGCAGAACGGCGCCGTCGACTATTTGCTTAAGCACCGGCTGAACGCGTCCGCGCTGGCCGAGGCGCTCGCCAGCGTCAAGGCGCTGCTCGACGCCCGGCCGCAGGGGACGGACGGCGAGCGAACGGACGCGAACCAGCGGCTGGCGCTGCGCACCCGGTTCATCACCGAGTTGATCGCCGGGTTCTACCGCAGCCCCGAGGAGATCGGCCATCATATCCGCATGCTGGATTTGAAGCTGGATACGAAGCAGCTCATCCCCGTCATCCTCTCGATCGACGATTACCGGTCCCGGCAGTCCCGCGCGACGCTCAAGGCGGCCGAGCTGGAGCGCTTCTCCATTCTGAACATCGTCGAAGAGATCGCGGGGGGAGCTCGGCAACGGCGCGGTCGGCCACATCGGCGGCGACAGGTTCGTGCTTCTGTTCTCGTTCCCCAACGTCCGCAGCGAGACCGCGCTGTCGCTCGCCGTCGGCGAAGCGATCTCCCGCATCGCGAGCTGTCTGCGAACCTTCCTGAATCTCTCCGCCAGCTTCAGCATCGGGCCGACCTGCGCGACGCCCGCCCAGATCCCGCACAGCTACAAGCAGGCGGAAAAGCAGATGCAGGACCGTTTTCACCTGGGGAAAAACGTCGTGCTGCGAAGCGCGTCCATCGTGCAAGACAACGAAGCGTTGGCGGGGCTTGAGATCGGGACGGAGAAGGACATGCTCGCCTGTCTGAAAACGCGGAACGCCGCCGGCCTGCTCGCGATACTGGATCGCCTGTTCGAGCGCGTCAAGACGTCAGCGCTCAGCATGGCCGGCTCCCAGCTGCTGTTCAACGACCTGCTCAGCCTGCTGCACCGGGCCATCCGCGAGCATGGCCTGGAGCTGGGAGCGCTCTATGCGGACGCGGTTCCGCCGCACGAGCGGCTCGCCGCCTTCGAGACGCTGGAGGAGGTCAAGGCTTGGTTCCGTTCGCTGTTCGCGCGGTACTTCGAGCTGCTGCAGGCCGACGAAGGGGGACACTACTCCGGATATACCGCGGAGGCGATTCGTTATATCCGCAGCCATCTCGCGGACAGCATCTCGCTCACCGAGGTGGCGGAGCGGATCGGCATCAGCGGCGCTTACCTGAGCACCCTGTTTAAGAACGAGGTCAAAATCGGCTTCGCCGAATATTTGTCCGACGCCCGCCTCGAGCGGGCCAAGGCGTACTTGGAGGACGGGCGCGAGGACATGAAGGACATCGCCGCCTTGTGCGGCTTCAACAGCGCCAGCTATTTTTTCAAGACGTTCAAGAAGAAGACCGGCATGACGCCTTCGGAATTCGCGCGCGGCCGCAGGTCGACCTGAACGTGCGAAGCGAGGCATATGCGAGGGGGCGGGCGGGGCGTTGACTGCGGGCGTTGCAGAATAGCGCAAATTTGTACGCCTGTTGATTTACCAGTATCTAGGTCATGGTAGTGATAAATGGTGAGCCAAATAAACCACCCATTCGGGAGGCAAGGCAGCCAAGCTGATTAGTCGGTCAAACGCCGCAAAAGACAACCGTGCGCTGGGGTGAACCTGGCTATTTCCCTGCACATACACGTACTGAAGCAGCACGTATACGATCAAGGCGGTATATAATTGTCCGTAAACGGCATTCGGTGTCCTTCCAAATAGTTTGGGCACATTCAAATGCTGTTTAATCCATCGAAAAAATACTTCGATTTGCCACCGTTGTCGGTAGATTTCTGCAATTTTCTCCGCCGAGGGACGGTGCAAGTTGGTCACGAGAACAACCGGGTTGCCTTGGGGATCCTTTAGCTTCACGACCCGAAATCGATGGCGGGTCAAGCGCGCCTTTGTTCCGAGTTGGCAGGTCAAATCTTGCTCAATCGTATGTTTGTAGGGACGTTTTCGATCGCGATAAACAGGCTCATGCAGGAACGTGTTGTATCTCACCCGGATGACAAAATACTGCCGTTGCTCCTGCTCCATGTAGGTATCAAATTGCTTATGCTTTCCGTATGCACGATCCGCAACCAGAATGAAATTTGGGTCTGTTACCCTACTGCATATGGTCGAATCATGCTGTTTTCCCGTCGATTCCGTTACACGATGGAGTTCGCCGGTCTCTGTCAACAAAGATACGTGCAGCTTAATGCCGCTCTTCTCTCCTTTGGCCGATGGCGCCCAAGGCAGTCGATTGTGACCGGCGGAAATGGTCGTGGAATCGACCGCCAGCGGTTCTTTCGGAAGCCGAAGACGCCGGCGCGTGGAGCGATTGCATTTACGAATCAACAGATGAAGCAGTTGCTTAAAGACGCTGAACGGAACCTCTTTCGCTTTTTTGGAGATCGTAGAGTGATCCGCTTGGCGCAGCCCACAGGCGACCATCCGCTTTTCTCCGTCCCGATAGCCATCCCATTGCCCAAGCGCCGCTTCAGCAAGAAAAATAAAGAGCTCGTAGACTGTAAATTTCCTTGCTGTATCGACATAATTGGCCTGCTGTAACAGAGGTTGAATCTCTTCGTTAGGAATGAAGGATTGAAGAATAGGGGCGAACATTGTACGATAGTTCATGAGACCGTCTCACCTTCCGTAAGGTTTGTAGGGGTACAAACACTTTACAGGAATGAGCGGTCTTTTTTGCTACCATTTTTTTGATAATCAACAGGCGTACAAATTTGAGCTATAGCGGGGTGTATGCGAGGCGGCGGGCGGAGCACTGACTGCGGGCCTTGCGCATACGGAGATGGCGAACGAGGTCCGAACTGCGCTTCTTCACTGATCGCGATGAACCGCGAATTACGCATTTATGCGCCCCCGCTCACCGGACATTTCTTTACCGCCGCCCGCCAGATCTCCGATCCGACGCGGATCAACCCGCGCCATGCCGGGCTCTTTCGTCCCCCGCCCGCCGCGTCGCGCGGACATCAATTGCATCGATGCAGGACCGGCCGCCGCGGCCGGTCCTTTTCAATTTATGTCCGTATTCCGCTGATCGACGCGCGCCTACAATGGAGGCAGATCAGATTAGGTCCGCCAACGGACGGAAACGAGGTGCTTCGGATCATGGAGAAGGCGCTCACCGCATTGCCGATCCGAAAGGAAAAAAGCTATTGGTCCAGGCTTGGCGCGCGCATCGTCAAGCATCGGGCGATGTATGTGCTCGCGCTGCCGGGCGTACTGTTTTTTATTTTGTTCAAGCTCACCCCGCTGTGGGGTCTGCTGCTCGCGTTCAAGGACTACAATCCCTATTCGGGCTTCGCGGGCAGCGAGTGGGTGGGCTTCAAGCATTTTGCCGACCTGTTCGCCGACCGCAACTTCTACATCATGCTCCGCAACACGTTCGCCATCAACGTCTTCGGGCTCGTCTTCATGTTCCCGCTGCCCATCCTGCTCGCCCTCATGCTGAACGAGGTGCGGCACGGCGCCTTCAAGCGCTTCAACCAATCCATCGTTTACCTGCCGCACTTCCTGTCCTGGGTCGTCGTGGCGAGCATGACCTTTTTCGTCCTGTCCACCGACGTCGGCATCGTCAACAAGCTCATCGGCGAAGCCGGACACGAGCCGATCAGCTTCCTGTCCGAATCGAAGTATTTCTGGGGTCTCATCACGGCGCAGACGATGTGGAAGGAAGCCGGCTGGGGCACGATCATCTTCCTCGCCGCCATGGCGGGCGTCGATCCGCAGCGGTACGAAGCCGCGGTCGTCGACGGCGCAAGCCGTTTCCGCCAGATTTGGCACATCACGCTGCCCGCCATTCGCCCGACGATCCTCATCCTGCTCATCCTGCGCCTCGGCCAGATGGCCGACGTCGGTTTCGAGCAGATGCTCCTGATGATGAATCCGCTGGTCATGCAAGTGGCGGAGGTGTTCGACACGTACGCGTATACGCAGGGCATCCTGCGCGGACAGATCAGCACCGGCGTGACGGTCGGCATGTTCAAGGGCGTCGTCGGCTTCGTGCTCGTGATGACATCGAATTATATCGTCAAAAAATCCGGCCAGGAAGGCATCTACTGACCCGCCGGGAGGAGGCATACCGCCATGAGTTTCGTTTCGCGCAAAAAAGATGACGGCGTTCGATTGGATCAACTATACGCTGCTCGCCGTCATTTCCCTCGTCTGCGTATTCCCGTTCCTGTACGTGTTCAGCGTTTCGTTCACGGACCCTGAAGTGTACGTGCCGCTTCGTTTCTATCTTTTCCCGGAGAAATGGTCGCTGGCCGCCTATTCCTACATTTTGTCGACGGACAGCTTCGCCAACGCGCTGAAAAGCACGGTCTTCATCACCGCCGTCGGCACGGTGCTGAATCTGATCGTCACCTTCTCGCTCGCCTACGCGCTGACGAAGAAGGACGTGCCGGGACGCGGCCCCATGATGGGCTTCGTCATCTTCACGCTCGTCTTCAGCGCGGGCATCGTGCCGAACTACCTGCTGGTGCAAAACCTCGGGCTGCTGAACTCGTACTGGGCGCTCATCTGGCCGGTGCTGACCAACGCCTGGAGCCTGATCATCATCAAAAGCTTCCTCGAGTCGCTCCCTTCGGAGCTGGAGGATGCGGCACGTATCGACGGCTGCTCCGACATCGGCGTCTTCCTGCGCGTCGTCCTGCCGCTGTCCATGCCGGCGGTCGCGGCGTTCACGCTGTTTTTCGCCGTTTCCCACTGGAACACGTACTTCAACGCCCTCATCTATCTTTCCGACGCCAAAAAGTGGACGCTGCAGGTGCTCGTCAAAACGCTCGTTATCGACTCGGACAACGCCGGGATGGCCGGCGCCGGCGGCGACGAGCGCTCGGTCCCGCAGGAGACGATCCGCATGGCCTCCATCATGCTGGCGATGGCGCCGATCCTGCTCGTTTATCCGTTTCTGCAAAAGCACTTCGCGAAGGGCATCATGCTCGGCTCGGTGAAGGGCTGAATATTACGAACGCTGGAGGTCGATTTATTTTGGAAAACAACGAACGCGGCTGGTGGCACAAGCCCCAGCGCATCATACAGACGAATCTTCAGGTAAAGGACACGCATCTGATCGAGCCTCGCCGCCTGGCGCGCCAGATGAAGGAGCTCGGAGCGACCGCGCTCGTGTTCAACGTCGGCGGCATCTATGCCTGGTACCCTTCCGAGGTGGAGGGCCATCATGTCAACGAATATTTGCCGCAGGACTTCGATCTGCTGAAAGGGGTCGTAGACGCCTGCCACGATGAGGGCATCCGCTTCATCGCCCGCCTCGACTTCAGCAAAACGGACGACATCGTCTACCTGAAACGGCCGGGGTGGTTCGTGCGCAAGCCGGACGGACAGCCGGAGATCATCGGCGCGCACCGCCCCGGCGCATGGTCGCTTCTCATGAGCACCTGCCTCAACGCGGGCTACCGCAACGAAGACGTCGCCGTCCCGGTGCTGGACGAGGTGCTGTCGCGGTACGACGTGGACGCCGTTTTTTTTAACGCGCCGCACTTCCTCCCTTGCTGGTGCGGCATCTGCAAGCGCAAATACGAGCGGCTGTACGGCGTGCCGCTGCCGGCGGACCCGGCGTCCTTCGCGGCGGACTGGCCTTCGACGTGCATCCGGGACAACATGGACAAGATGTATCGCTTTATTAAGGGCAAGCGGCCGGAAGTCCAGATGATTCTGTACTACAACCTGTACAAGGACAACCTGTACGACCGTCTGCAGACGACCGATCTCTTATGCACGGAGCCGCAGGATGTCCTGTCGGAGGGTCACCGGAAGATTCCGGAGTTCTGGAAACCGGCGCTCAGCATCAAGCTCGGCCGCTCCGCGCACGACGTTCCCGCGCCGCTCGGCATCGTCCACTCCAGCCCGGGGATGGAGTGGCGGCACACCGGCCTGCCGCCGGCGGAATACCGGTTCTGGCTGTCGCAGATTCCGGCGCACGGGGGCAGCATCTGGCATTCGCTCACCGGCATCCCGGAGACGATCGGCGACAAGCGGATTTTGGAGACGGTCGCGGCGCTCAACCGCGACTTCGCCCAGGTGGAACCGTACATGGACGGCGCAGAGACGCTGGCGCAGGTCGCCCTTCTATGGACGGCGAACGCAGCTGCCGAAGGCTGGGCGGACGGCCTCATCAACCGCCAGATCCCGTTCGACGTGCTGCTCGAGGAGCAGGCGACGCCGGAGCGGTTGTCGCGCTACAAGGCGCTGATCGCGCCGGAGGGTCTGGCGCTGACCGAAGGCATGGCCGCCACGTTGGCCGGCTATGCCGCTGCAGGCGGTCACGTCATCGCCGAGGGCGATGCCGCCGACTATCCCGCGTGGCGGGACCTGCTCGGCGTTCGCGATCAAGGCGCAGCCGGCGAACTGCTGTCGGCCGCCTACCTGCGGTTCGAGGGCGCGGACAATCCGCTCCAGGCCGGGCTAGCGGACACGGAGCTGCTCGCGCTGCGGGGCGCCGTCTATTATGCTCAGCCGACGGCGGAGACCCGGGTGCTGGCGACGCTCGTCCCGCCGTTCGCGCCGCTCGAATGCGTGGGCGCGCCGCCCGAACGCGCGTCGCTGCCCGTGATCCGCACCGACCTGCCGCTGGCGCTGCATCGCCCGAGCGGACTCGGGGGCTTCCTGTACTTCCCGTTCTCGCTCAGCGGCATGCTCAACGAGTTCAAGCTCGGCGAGCATTACCAGCTGCTCGCCAACGCGATCGACCTGGCGCTGGGTGCGGATAAGCTCGTGGAAGTCACCAATTACCAGGGCCTGCAGCTCACGCTGTTCGAGCGGGACGAATACGTCTTGGTCCACCTGGTCAATGGCGCCGGCAGAAGGCCGCTCGCCACCAACCTCCCGCTGCACGATCTCTCGCTGAAGCTGCGGCTACCCGGCCGCCGCGTCGTCGGCGTGCGCAGGCTGATCGCGGAGGACGCGCTGTGTTATAGCGAGGAGGAAGGTGCTGCGGTTATCGACATTCCGAAGCTGGAGGTGTGGGAGTGTCTTCTAATTCGGACGGAGGAGGCCGGACGACCGTAGAACCGCAAAAACTGCTGTCATCCACAGAGCGCTTTACCCTTTCTTAAATTCTGGGCACTCTAATCATGTAGCCCATAGGTAGATGATTTCTTCTATGTTATAATTGAATTAATCTGTCTTGTGAGGTGGATAGCATGACAACAGCCGAAATGAAAAAGTACATTCGTGACATGGATGAGTACATTAAAAAAAATCAGTGCCGAACCGCGTAAGGATTCCTTGGAGTTCTTACAAAAGGCAGGCATCGTTGATAAGGAAGGCAAGCTTACGCCACAATATCAAGAAAAATGATGTATTCCAATTTACCGAATTTTGTACTTGGCTTTCATGGCTGCGATAAAACCGTCGCTGATCAAATTTTGCTGCATAACGATAAAATGCGTTCCAGCGACAATGATTACGACTGGCTCGGTCCCGGCATTTACTTCTGGGAAAACAACCCTCAGCGTGCCATTGATTACGCTCAAATGCTAAAGGATTCCCCCGGCCGATCAAGAAAACCTATCCAAGAACCTGCTTCGGTTGGAGCTATTATTGATTTGGGACATTGCTTGAACTTATTGGAGCAGAGTTCGTTAGATGTTTTAAAAAGAGGCTACGAGATACTAAAAATCAAATTTGAAAACCTTGGTGCTCCAATGCCAGTTAATAAGTACGGAACCGGCAATGAAAGCAAGGACCTGCTAAGACGTTATTTGGACTGTGCCGTGATCCAAGCCGTACATGAATACAATAAAGAAACTGGACAAAATCCGTATGATTCAGTCCGAGGCGTATTTTTTGAAGGTAGGGAGCTATATCCAGGAGCGGGCTTCAAGGAGAAAAATCATATTCAAATTTGCGTCTTGAACCCGAATTGCATAAAGGGTTACTTCAAACCCATGGAACCTGTAGAAGGATTTGAGATTCCTTAAGACGATTAAAAGCCACTTCCTTTGAAATGGCTTTTAATTTTGCTCTTTTTTCGAGTGCTTTGTGGAAATTCCCCCTCTTGCGGCAACCGCTTAGCGCAGCGACATCCTGTACTGCTTCGGCGACATGGACAGATGCCGCTGGAACGCGCGGTTCAGATTGCGTTCGGAGTAGCCGATCAACTCGGCGATCTCGGCCACGCTGTGATTCGTTTCCTCCAGCAGCTTTTTCGCGCGATCGACCTTGTACTTCATCAGGTACTCGATAAACGTCATCCCCGCCTCCTGCTTGAACAGCCGGCTCAGGTAGGACGGACTCATGCTCACGTATTCGGCGCATTCGATCAGCGATGGCATGCCCTGATGCGTCTCGATATAGGCGCACACCCGCTGCACGGCGATCCGCGTCGCGTTCGCCCGGCTCTCCTCGGTGATCTGCCGGTGCATCGGGAACAGAAAATCCACGAACCACTCCTGCACCTCGCGATACGTCTGCCTCGCCTTGAGCTGCTCGAACAGATTGTCCCCGAGATTGTCCAGCACGCCGTAGCCCATCTCCTCGAGCGATTGAATGATGGACGACAGCAGAATGTGGTAGCAATGCATCGCCGTATTGTACGATTCGGACAACCGAATGCGCTCGTAAAAACGTCCCAGAGAAGCCTCCGCCAGCCCGAGCTCTCCTTGCAGCAGATGCTCCGTAATCTCCAGCTCAAGCTCCTTCGGATAATTGAACGTCGTCAGCTTGCCCGACGGTTCGGGCAGCGCGTCGTAGCGGAAGATCCGGCGATGCTCGTCGAAAAGGCGATGCTGCAGCGCGGCCCCCCGCCTCCCGATACGATTCGGCCAGCCGATGAAGACCGTGGCGCACGCCGCCGATGCCGACCGATACGGTGAACGACAGGTGCGTCTTCAGCGCCTCGCACACGCGCTCCGCATAGTCGTCCAGCATGCAGGCAGCCTCTTCCTCGCTGACGTGCGCTTCCCAACCAAGGACGGCGACGGCTTCTTTGTCTTCCTTGCCCACCACGTAGCCGCTTGAAAAGGGGCCGCCTTGCAGCAGTTCCTGCATGACGTTTTTTACCGCAAACACGATGATCGGTCCTTCGCTGGGCAGAAACCGCTTTTCCTTGAACAGGTTCTCGGTCCGTACGATAAGCGCCGCGAATCCGCCGGCCGCAGACATGCCGTACGCCTGCGCCTCCGTCTCGACCGCTTGCGGCCGGGGCGGCGCGGACGCCGTCAGCAGCTTCAGCACGAAGCGCTCGCGCAGATCCGGCTGAAGCCGCTCGATATACGCGCGCAGCGATTCGGCCTGGTCGTTCAGATAGGCAAGACTCGATCGGATATAGCCGATCTCGTTGCCCCCGCCTGCCGTGCCCGGACCGTGCCGCAGCTGCCGGCCGTACAGGATAAGCTTGTCGATCGGACTGTAAGCGAATTTGGACGATGCGACCGTCAGCACGATGCCGAAAACCAAAATGACGAGCACCGAACCCAGAACGAACAAGCGCATCCAATTGAGCTGGCCGGCGATCGCGCGCTCCGGCAGCATCGAGATATAGGTCCGCCCGAGCGCCGTCTTGTACGTCGCCGTCAGCACCTTCCCGCCGTCCGCTTCTCCCATGACGAATTGTCCCTCGCCGCCGCTGCCGGGCAGCACGCTCCGGAACAGCGCGACCGAGTCGGCTTGCTTGCCCATCAGTGCCGCGTCCGAAGAATGCAGCAAAATCGTGCCGTCCGCATCCACGACGGCATACGACTCGTCGCTCCCCGACATGCCCGACTGGAAAAGCTGTCTGCCCAGATCCGCCGCCTTGAGCTCGTAGATCAGCGCGCCCATCGGCCGGCCGTTCCGCATGACCGGCAGTTGGCGAACGTACGAGATATAGCCGGTGCTCGCATAAGCGGGCAGGTAGGTCCAGCCTTCGGTTCGCGCCCCCCTTCAGGACTGCCGCAATGTTATCGCGCTCGGGCGAGTCCTCGAGCGTCGTCTTCCCGTAGCCGTTGGACAGCACCGTATCCGACGCGCCGGCGTAATAGACGATATCCTGTACGAGGCTGCTCGCGTTTTTTTGCACGGTCATCAAGTCGAGAAGGTTCTGTTGGATCACGTACTGCTCGGCGAAGCCCGGCCTGCCCAGCCAGGAGCGGATCGTGGCGTTCGCGGCGAGCTGCATCGACTGATACTCGATGTCCGTCATCGCGTTTTCCGTTCGCTCCTGAAGCAGCGTCAGCGAGGTGCGGCTGTCCGCCTGGAACTGCTCTTCGATCTTGTTGACGGAGTACCGGTAATACGCGAGGCCCAGGATCAGGATCGGCACCGTCACGGAGACGCATCCCAGCCACACGAGTCTTCGGAAATAATTCGATCGCGGAAAAGCCCGGTAGGCGGCTTGGCGGACTTTGTTCAGCAAGCTGCTTCATGAGGACCTCCCTCGGAACGGCGGTTGGGGCGCGATAGACAAGGAAGGCAACCGGCTGTCGGGCCGGTCACCTTCCGACTTGCTGCGTACTGCCTTGCCGCGTTTACGGATTCATCGCCTTGTAGTTCTCGGCGAATTCTTTATACGCTTTTTTGGCTTCCGGCAGGTTGTTGATCTTGTCGACGAACTGCTTGTATTGCTCCATCGTGATCTGGCCGACGATCGCCTGCGTCACCATGGACTTCCACTCGTTCTGGTACTTCGCCCAGACGTCGTTCCAGGTGTCGGAGATCAGGTAAGCGAACGGGTCGATGCTGCCGATCTCGCCGAAGTTTTGCACCTCCGCGATCTTGGCGTCGTTGTAAGCTTTGTCGCCCGACGCGCTGATGACCTTGCCCCACTTCTGGGTAGCCAGCACGCCCGCGTTTTTGCTCGTCGTGTTGACTTCCTTCACGCCCTGCTCGGTCAGCACCTTCTGGCCGCCTTCGACCGTATGGTGTACGCCCTCGACGCCGTAGTAAGCGAGATCCGTCATCTCCGTCGAAGCCGACTTCTCGAAGTAATCGAGCAGCTTCCATACCTTCTCCTCCGGCACCTTCTTGGAAATGAGGAAGCTGCCGGTGCCGCCGAGCGTCAGGTTGACCGCGTACGCCTTCGGTCCCTTAAGCGTCAGATTGATGATTTTGGCGTCGGGCTGGCCGTTTTTCTTGATCAGGTCCTCCCACTCCTTGTCCCACCAGATGCTGCGGGTATAGGAGGCCGCGCGGCCGGTCGTGAACAGATCCTGGGCCTGCGTGCGCTTCATGACGGAAAATTCCTTGGACAGGGCGCCCATCTCGTACATTTTTCGGAAGTAGGCGATGGCGTCCGTGTAGCCCGGATTCAGGTTCGTGTAAATGAGCCCGCCTTCGTCGTTGTAAGTCGGCTCCATCGCCCCGAACGCCGACGCGAAGGATGCGTCGCCGTCGCTGATGATGACGCCGCCGCCGATCAGGCCGAGCGTGTCCGCGCGCCCGTTGCCGTCCGGATCGCCCTTCGTGATCTTGACCAGCGCGTCCGCGTACTCGTCCAGCGTCGTCGGTACCGGAATGTTCAGCTTATCCAGCCAATCCTTGCGGATCTTGATGCCCGGGTCGATCTGCGAACGGGAACCGGGCAGCGAATAAATTTTGCCGTCGATCGTCCGGTATTTATAAGCATTTTCCGGCACGTTGTTCTTCAGGTTCGGATACTTGCTGAAATCGCCGAGGAACGGCGTCAGATCCCAGAACGCGCCGCCCTTGATCGCGTTGATCAGCGTCGGCCGCTTGAAGTCGGGCGCCGCCAGCACCTCCGGCAGCTGCGCCGACGCCAGCAGCAGGTCAAGCTTCGTGTCGAGGTCGCCCGACGGCACCCACTCGACGTTCAGCTTCGTGTTCGTCCGCTTCTGCCATTCGGTCCAGAAGGCGTCGTTCATGTCGGGCACTTCATTGTAGAGTCCGGCGAACATCTGGATGGAAAGCGGCTCGCCGCCCTCCGTCTTTCCGGCTCCCTGGGAGCTCGCCTGCGTTGCGCCGCTACTCCCGGTACTGCCGCCGCTGCTGCCGGTCGGAGACGCGTTATTGTTCCCGTTTCCGCCGCACGCCGCCGTACCTGCAATCGCTGTCATAAGTACGGTTGCCAACCAAGCCCTCTTTATCATCGGCTTCATCCTACCAAGTCCTCCCCCGGATTAAAATGATCGGCGCTAGCCTCGCTGTCGCCTGAATCTGTCGCTGCCATCTCATCGTAAGTCCGATCTCCGAGGCGCGGTAGGGACATTACTTGATTCGGGACGACCGAAAGAAATGTCCGCCGAAAACCCAGGCAGGGCAAGGCTTGCGGGCTGCGGCCGCGGCGTTCGGGTAAGAAAAGTCCGGTCGAAAAACGGCGCGCTAGCCGTCCGCGCGAACGCTCATGCGGGCGACGAATTCCTTCGGCGAGCACCGGTTGAACCGCTTGAACAGCTTGTAAAACTGCGCGATGCTCGGCACGCCGGCTTGAAGCGCGGCCTCCGCGATGCTGATATCGCGCGTCAGCAGCAGACGCTCCGCCATCTTGATTCGCTTGCGGTTGACATAATCGACGAACGAGCAGCCCATCGCCGAACGGAAGTAGCGGATGAAATAATGATAGCTGAAATTGAGCAGCCGGCTGACTTCTTCGACGGTGATCCGTTCGTGCAGATGACGGTCGACATAGTCCAGCGCCGGCCGCAGCCGCTGGAGTTCCCGCTCCGCGGAAGCAGGCAGCAGCCCTTCGTCGTCGTGCCGGACGAACAGCCAGAGCAGCCGCTGGATCGCGGAGCCGAGCGCCAGCGCGTAGCCGCGGGCGCGTCCGCTGTATTCTTCGTACATATGCGCGATCAAATCGTATATCTCGCGCCGAACCTCCGGCTTGTCGCGAAGCAGGCCGTTCAGCCGTTCGAGCGACGCGGCTCCGTCCCCCAGGCCGTACAGATAAGGCAGCGCGACGCTCTCCATATGACGGCCGAGATCGACCTGCAGCACGACAAAGCGGACCGGCGAAGCGCCGACGCGATGCGTCCGGTGCAGCTGGGAGGCGCCGAAAAGCGCGACGTCTCCCGGCTCGAGACGCATGTAGCCGTCCTGCGTCTGCATCCCCATCCCGCCTTCGATCATCGCGAGCAGCTCCACTTCCTTGTGATGATGCCAGGGCCCGTACGCCTCCCGGGCGGGCGCCGGCGGGTTCATGCCGACCTCCCATATTTTCATGTACAGGAGCGGATGGCCATAGACCACGACCTCTTCCCGGACCGGTTCGCGAAAATCGTCCGCCAAATTTGTCAACGCTTACACCTCGCTCGGGGCACAGAAGTTTTTGGAGTCCCAAGTATAGCACACATGTCATTTTTGGAGAATAATCGGTCAGCTTTGGAACTATTCTTGCCGGAACGGCGAGGCCTATAATGTGGGGGTCAAGGCTGAACGCAAACGAGGAGGATGGCGGCATGAAGGACAAACTGCGCGTGCTGATCTGGAACGAATTCCGTCACGAGAAAAATAACGAGAAGGTGAAGGCCGTCTACCCGGACGGCATCCATCGCGCAATCGGAGAAGGTCTCGGGGACGATCTGGCGATCGGATACGCGACGCTCGACGAAGAAGAGCACGGCCTCTCCGAGCGGCGGCTGGCGGACACGGACGTCCTTGTCTGGTGGGGACACAAGGCCCATCGCGAAGTATCGGACGAGATCGTCGAGCGCGTCCACAAGCGCGTACTTGCGGGCATGGGGCTCATCGTATTGCACTCCGGCCACTTCTCCAAGATTTTCAAGAAGCTGATGGGCACGACTTGCAACCTCAAGTGGCGGGAAGCCGACGAGAAGGAGCGGCTGTGGGTCGTGTCGCCGGGCCACCCGATCGCAGAGGGCATCGGGGAATATATCGAGCTTGCGCAAGAGGAAATGTACGGCGAGAGCTTCGAGATCCCGGCGCCCGACGAGCTCGTGTTCGTCAGCTGGTTCGAGGGCGGCGAAGTGTTCCGCAGCGGCTGCACCTACACGCGGGGACAAGGCAAGATTTTCTACTTCCGCCCCGGGCACGAGACTTATCCGACCTACTACAACGAAGAAATCCGCAAGGTCATCCGCAACGCCGTTCATTGGGCGGCGCCGACGGGTCGTCCTGCCCCGCTGTTCGGCAACCGCAAGCCGCTGGAGCCGCTAAAATCGCGGCAGGAGGCGTAGACGCGCATGACCGCAAACGGCGCGTTTCTAAAAACCGATCGCAAATTCCGCCTCGTTCAGGTCGGCTGCGGCAATATGGCCCGGCGCTGGGTCAAGTACGCAGCGGGCCGCCCGGACATCGAGCTCGCCGCGCTCGTCGACATCCATCTGCCCGCAGCCGAAGCGCTGGCTCGGGAATTCGGCCTCGACTGTCCCTGCTATACCGACCTCGGGACGGCGATCCGCGAGACCGGCGCCGACCTCGTCTTCGACGTCACGATTCCGCAGGTGCACAAGACCGTCGTGACGACCGCCGTCGAGCTCGGCTGCGACGTTATCGGCGAGAAGCCGATGGCCGTCTCGATGGCGGACGCCTACGAGATTGAAGAGATCGTGCGGCGGCACGGACGCCGCTACGCCGTCATGCAGAACCGCCGCTTCGCCCGGCAGATTCGGGAAGCGCGCGGCCTCATCGCGCAGGGGACGATCGGCAAGCCGTCGCATGCGACGGCGAACTTCTTCCTCGGCCCGCACTTCGGCGGCTTCCGGGAGACGATGGACCATCCGCTGCTGCTGGACATGGCGATCCACACGTTCGATCAGGCCCGTTACCTGCTGCAGGCCGATCCCGTGTCGGTATACTGTCATGAATTCAACCCTTCCCATTCCTGGTATGCGGGCAACGCCTCCGCGGTATGCATCTTCGAGATGAGCGACGGCTCGGTGTTCACCTACAACGGCTCCTGGTGCGCCGAAGGCGAGCCCACCTCCTGGCAGGGCGATTGGCGCGTCGTCGGCTCCGAAGGCACCTTGATCTGGGACGGGACGAACGATTCGTATTGCAGCGTGGCGGAAGGCCACCTGGGGCCGGGAGCAAGGATGCATGCGTACAAGCGCGTCGAACCGTCCGCGCCGTGGGCCGGGCACGAGGGTCACGACGGTTGCTTCGACGAAATGCTGGCAGCGCTCGCCGAAGGCCGGCCGGCCGAGACGGACTGCTCGGACAATCTCAAGAGCATGGCGATGGTGTTCGCGGCGATCGAGAGCGCGCGGAGCGGAGAAAAGGTTCGCATCGGGCCCGGACAGGCGTATGATAGGGGTTAGCATCTCATATTGGCTGTAAATTTGGGAGGAGAACCTGAAATGCGCTTCGTCATTGCTCCGGATTCATACAAAGGCAGCCTGTCCTCGCGGGAGGTCGGCTCCGTCATGGCCGCGGCCATCCGACGCGAGATTCCGCACGCCGAGATCGACGTCGTCCCGATGGCGGACGGCGGCGAGGGTACCGTCGAGGCGCTCGTCGGGGCCTGCGGCGGCCGCGGCGAGGAGGTCGCGGTGCACGGCCCGCTCGAGCCGGGGGCCACGGCGCTCATCGGCCTGATCGAACAAGACGGCGAGCCGGTCTACGTTATCGAAACGGCGAATATATGCGGCCTGCCGATGATTCCCGCGGATCGCCGCGATCCGTACGCCGCGACCTCGCGCGGGCTCGGCGAAGCGATCGCGCATGCGCTGGACCGCGGCGCGAGGCGCCTGATCGTCGGGCTCGGCGGCAGCGCCGTGAACGACGGCGGCATGGGCATGCTTGCGGCGCTCGGCGTGCGCTTCGCGGATCGCGGCGGCCGGACGCTGGAGGGCCGGGGCGGCGATCTGCTGCGCGCAGCCGCGGTCGACTGGAGCGGCCTGGACCCGCGGCTCGCGGCATGCGCGATCACGGCGGCCAGCGACGTGACGAGCCCCCCTGACGGGGCCGGCGGGCGCCTCGCGCGTGTTCGGGCCGCAAAAGGGCGCGACGCCCGAGCAAGCGGCGGAGCTCGACGAGGCTATGCGCGCGTATGCGGCGCTGCTGGAGCGGCCGGGCGGGCCTAGCGCGGGCGGAGCCGAGGCGAACTCAAGCGACGCGAATGGGCTGCGTCTGTCGGAGCGGCCTGGCGCGGGCGCCGCTGGCGGGCTCGGCTTCGCGCTGCTGCGGCTCGGCGCCCGGATCGAGTCCGGCGCGGAGGTAGCGGCCCGGGCGACCGGTCTGAAGGCGCGGATCGCGGGCGCCGACTGGGTGCTGACCGGCGAGGGGCGCACCGACGCGCAGACGCTGAGCGGCAAGCTGCCGTTCCGCGTCGCGGAATGGGCGGCGGCCGAAGGCGTCCCCGCGATCCTCGTGTCCGGCGGCCTGGGCCCGGACATCGAGCCGCTCTACGAGACGTTCGCCGCCGTCTTCCCGATCGTCGGCAGGCCGTCGACGCTGGATGAGTGCCTGGCCGAGGCCGAGGACAATCTGACCAGAACCGCGCGCAATGTCGCAAGATTGATCAAGACGAAGACTTAACGCCGAGGAGCGTGAACGACTTGAAGAAGATCGGATTCATCGGACTGGGGAATATGGGCTTGCCGATGGCGGAAAACCTCATCAAGGCAGGCTACGACGTATACGGCTTGAATCGCAGCAAGCCCGCCGAGGAACGGCTGGCCGCATCGGGCGGCCGTGTCGGCGCAGATCGCGCGCGGCTGGCGGCGGAGATGGACCTCATCGTCACCTGCCTGCCGATGCCGGCCGACGTGGAAGAGGTCTATCTCGGAGCCGACGGACTCGTCCCGGCAGGCAGGGAAGGCTTGATCCTGGTCGACTGCAGCACGGTCGGACCTGCCCTGTCGCGCAAGATCGGCGAGGCTGCGGCCGGGCGCGGCATCCGCTTCCTCGACGCGCCGGTCAGCGGCGGAACGACCGGCGCCGCCGCGGGGACGCTCAGCATCATGGTCGGCGGCGACGAAGCGACGTTTGCCTTGGCGCAGCCCGTGCTGGCCGCGATGGGCAAGCAGATCGACCTCGTCGGTCCCGCCGGCAGCGGCTCCGTCGTCAAGCTGGTCAACCAGCTCATGGTCGGCATCCATACGCAGGCCGTCAGCGAAGCGCTGGCGCTCGGCAGAAAAGCAGGCCTGGACGAGGAGCAGCTGGTGAACGTGCTGCTGGCCAGCTTCGCCAGCAGCCGCATCCTCGACCGGCATTACCGCAACCATATCGGACCGGGCCGCTTCGAAGCCGGCTTCGCCATCAAGCTGCTCGCCAAGGATCTGACGCTCGCGGCCGAGCTCGCCGCGCAGTCCGGCGTCGGCCTGTCCGCGGGGCGCCGCGTCAAAGGCCTGCTCGACGGCGCCGTTCGCGACGGCTTTGCCGAGCAGGACATGGCCGCGATGCTGCGTTATCAGCTCCAGCGCGATGAACCGGGCGAGGCGATCAAGCACTTCGCCGTCTTCCTGCCGATGAAGGACCCCGAGCTCAGCGTGAAGTTCCGCGAGCAGCATTTGCAGTTCCTGGCGGATCGCCGCGCCGAAGGCAAGCTTCATGCCAACGGCCGGTTCGTCGACGGCGCCGGCGGACTCGTCATCTACAAGGAGCGCTCCCTGGAGGAAGCCGAATCCTGGGTGAAGCAGGACCCGTACGTCGTCCTCGGCGCCAGAGGCTACGAGATTCATGAGTGGGACATCGTGCTGGCGGAATAGGTTTCGCGCTAGGTTTCACGCCAGGTTTCACGCCAGGTTTCACGCCAGGTTTCGCGCCAGGTTTCACGCCACCCTTCCAACTACGATTTAACGATCGTCAAGCGATGCGTTTCCCTTTGGTGGTTCGAGCACTTCCGCCTGAGGGGACGCTTTCTTTTTAGCTCCGCCTCTGGCTCCGCCTCTGGCTCCGCCGTCGTCGCTTGCCGCCGGTGAAGAGGCCTAAGCCGTGCTATCGCGTAAAAGTGCACGATCAAGCGCCCCACTCGTTTGACCTTCCGTCTACCGCGCAAAAGTGCAGGATATTCACTCGAAACACCCGCATTCTCGCTCAAAGAGACGAGGTACCGTGCACTTTCGCGCGATAGCTCGCAAAAAGACGCCATACCAGCCTTGAATGATGCACTTTTGCACGATAGCGCTAATCCAGCCATTCGACGGACAAGCCTTCGATCCGCACGTCTCCATGACCGCCTTCGAGCTTGACCGTATTAACGGCTCCAGCCTTCAGGCGCACGGTGAGCGAAGTATGTCCGCCCTCCGCCCGCAGCGCGTTCAATAACGAATCGTCGGCGCCGTTGACGAACAGCCGCAGTTTGGCCAGCCGCTCGCGCGTCGTATAGCGCACCGCGAGATTCGCCCGGCCGCCGCGTCCGCCGTCGACCTCGCGGAATTCGCAGCCGGACGAAGCCCCTTCCAAGCCGACGACCGCAAAGACGCCCTCTTCCGCAGCGACGACCGCCGCATCCCCGAACGTCCCGCAGCCCTCTGCCGGATAAAAGGCGCGCGCATTTTCCTTTGCAGCATCCGTCTGGACGGCACGGACGCCTTCCTCCGTCTGCCTAACCGTGCGAATGGCTCCGTCTTCGTCGAAGTGCAGCTCGTCGATGCAAACGCTGCGCAAGTTCCCCATGCCGGAGATCGCCTGATTGTGATAGAACAGATACCATTGTCCCTTATGCTCGACAACCGATCCGTGCGTCGTGGAGCAGCCCGTCGGCTCCAGGAAGATGCCCCGGTAGGTCCACGGGCCGAGCGGATGCTCGCTCGTCGCGTAGCGCATCCGGTTGTTGTCGTGCAGATTGTCCGCGTAGGTCAAATAGTAGACGCCGTCGCGCTTGAACGTCCATGCCGCCTCGTGGAAATCTTCCAGGCCGATCATGTCGGCCATCTCTCCCTTGACGGACATCATGTCGTCGTTCAGCTCGCCCCCGTGGCAAACGCCGCCCCCGCCGTAGTACATGTATGCGCGTCCGTCGTCGTCCATAAAGACGCACGGATCGATCATCGCGAAGCCGCCGAGTCCTTCGATATAGCCGCGGTCGACGAATCCGCTTGCGGGCTTGTCGCTCGTAGCGACGCCGATCTTCCACGTGTCGTTCCAGTCGGAGCCGCTCGGATGCGGATAGTAGAAGTAGTAAGTGCCGTTCCGGTAAGCGCAGTCGGGCGCCCACATGAAGCCGCCTTCGGGTCGTCCCCACGGCACGTCGTCCGAACGCAGAATTTCCCCTTCGTCCACCCAGTTCACCATATCGTCCGACGAGAAAACGTGATAGCGGTCCATCAGATCGCAGCCCCGCGGCGGGTCCATGTCGTGCGAGGCGTAAATGTAAATTTTGCCGTCCTGCCATACATGAGCCGAAGGGTCGGCCGTGTAAATCGAAGTAATTATCGGATTTTTACCTTTCATGCTGCACGCTCCTTGACCGCTCATCGCGCGTTTTCCTCCTCATTTTAAGGCAAGCTTCCGAGCGCTCCCATGAGGCGATCGAAAACGAAATCCGCCGATCTTGTCTTCTTTGCAGCCGTAAGCACGGAAAAGCGGCCCCGGAAGACGCATCTCCCGTAAGCCGCCGTATGCCTTATTGATGGGTGGTCGGATGCGAGGCCGTGACCGGAATTTGCCCTTTGAACATCCGGTTGATGTCGCCCGCCAGACGGAGATAGAAGTCGGAAGATACCGCTACGCCGTCCGCATTGAGCGTCAGGAAGTACTGGTTGGTCGGGATCATCGCGCTGTTCTCCGCCGCTTTGGCGATGGCCGTTCCTTCGTCGTACTCGTCGAACATGGCGATATAGCCGGTGTTGATGCCGAGCTGCTTCAGCCGATAAGCTTGCTGCCACATGAAGTCGCCATGGAGCCGGGGAATTTGATTCGTCGGCCCTCCGGTCATGTTGGACCAGGCGAAGCCCGGCCAGATGACGGGCTGATAGGCGATGTTCCGCTGCTGCGTGTACGTAAGATCGGGCCCGTATTGGTTCGTACTGTAGTTGTCGACGTCGGCAGCGCCAAAGCGCCCGACAAACCATGGCGAGAGCATATCGAGCGATTCGTACACGCTCATAAAGCCGGACTTCGAATCGTTGTTGCCCGTCCGCCAATAAGTCGGCACGCCTCCGATGACGTAGACGTTCTGCGCTTTGAACCAGTCGATCAGGCTCTGGTGCTCGGCAGCCGTGCCCGGACGGTCGGTGAATCCGATCCCCCATATACAAACGACGATTTTGCCGTTCTGCTTGGCATAGGCGCTCGAGGACGTCAGATGCATATTGTTCACGACGTTCGTCGTCCAGTCGTGCTTGACCGCGTTCACCCAGTTGCTCGCGTCCATGCCCGTGATGTCGTACATGACGTAAAATTTGCGGCCGTACGTCTCGGCGGCATTCTTCACCTTGACCGCCACGCTGTCGCGATTCGTCTTCCAGTTGTTAGGCGTATCGCTCTCGTCCGCCCCGAAGCGCTGAAGCGCCGCGCCGTCGATGTTGTACGTCTGCATCCATTCGAAGTGCTTGTTGACGGTTTCCTGATCGTAGGAGGAAAAAAGCTTGGCCTGCGTGCCGTTGGCGAGGTTCGCCAGGTTCGTCTGATACAGCTTCGAATACTCGCGAATGTCCGGGTACAGCTCGAAGTTCACGTTCGAGCCGGCGGTCGGCGCGCTGCTGTTTTTGGACCAATGGACCCACCCGCCGTTCGGCGAGCCGTCGCCCTGCGCGTTGAACCAGCCTTGGTAGCCGGCGAACAGCTTGCCGACGACGTCGCCGCCCGACGTCGGGGTGCCCGTGCCGAACTTGAACCAGTTCAGGTTCATCAGATTGCCCGCCCCGCCCGTGAATTTCACGTACAAATTGTGGACCCCCGACGCGCCGGACACCTGCCCGCTAGCCGTCGTCCAGTTCTGCCAGCCGCCCGTGCCGCTCACCGCGACGGTCCCGATCAGCGTTCCCGTCAAGCTGTCCAGCCGGAATTCGATCGAACCGCCTCCGGCCGCGCTTGCGACGCGCGCCTGAACGCTGGACGCGCCGCTGCCGAAGTCGACGCCATTGAACGTCAGATAGTCGCCATTGTCGATAAAGCCTACGTTCGACCCGCCGCCGGCATCGGACGTCGGCTCCGTTTGAATGCCGGATTGCCCGTTGTAGGCTTCCGCCTCGATCTGGTTAAAGGCCGACAATCCCGACGCAAACTTGAACCACAGCATATTGAACAAATTGCCGCTGCCGCCCGTAAACTTCAAATACAGCGTGTGCACGCCGGTCGCGCCAGACGCGTTCGTCGTCACCGTCGTCCAATTTTGCCATCCTCCCGTGCCCGGAACCTGCGCCGTGGCGACCAGCGTCCCGTTCACGCCGTCGAGCCGCGCCTCGATCGCGCCGCCGCTCGCATTGCTCGCCACGCGTACCTGGAACGTGCTCGCGCCGCTGCCGAAATCGACGTTCGAAAATGCGATATAGTCGCCATTGTCGATAAACGCGACGTTCTGTCCGCCTTCGCTCGAGCTCTCGAGCTGAATGCCGGACTGGCTGCTGTAGCCCGACGCCGCCGTCTGCACGAACGCGGAAGCGGCGGATGCGACCGACGGAGACCAGGCCCACTGGCCGAGCAGCAGCGCCGCGGTCAGCAGCGCCGCGCAAAAGCGCGGCCATGTCATGCGGAAACGTTGGTTGACGTTCATCAATGCATGCCTCCTCGTTTGATTAAATCGCCGGACGTATCCGGCCTGTGCGCCTTCTTCGCTCAACATGCATGCGCCATCCTGTACGCCTCATGAAATTCGCTTGCCGCTTTAGACGATCTTGACGCCCTGCGACGCACATGCTTCCGCGCCGCGCTTTCTTTCAGGAAGCCGTTTATCCACCTCCTTCGAGATCGGCAGCATGGCGGATGGTGTAAGGGCTTACCTATCAATGTAGACCGATCTGACAAAAGCTTACATCCAGGATAGCGAATTGATAAGGAGGCAATATTGAACTTAAGCGGACGATCCAAGCCTTTCCAGGGGGAGTGCTGACGTTATGCGGGAGCACCGGTTTGTTCCTGGCCGAGACTTCCTGCCGCGAGCCCGCATACGAGAGCGCAAGTTTGTTCCTGGCCGAGACTTCCTGCCGCATGCCCGCATACGAGAGCGCCAATTTGTTCCTGATCGAGACTTCCTGACGCGAGCCCGCATACGAGAGCGCCAATGTTCCTGACCGAGACTTCCTGCCGCGAACCCGCATACGAGAGCACAAGTTTGTTCCTGACCGAGACTTCCTGCCGCGAGCCCACATATGGGAGCGCCAGTTTGTTCCTGATCGAGACTTCCTGACGCGAGCCCGCATACGAGAGTACACGTTTGTTCCTGATCGAGACTTCCTGCCGCGAGCCCGCATACGAGAGTACAAGTTTGTTCCTGACCGAGACTTCCTGCCGCATGCCCGCATACGAGAGCGCCAATTTGTTCCTGATCGAGACTTCCTTCCGTGAGCCCGCATACGAGAGTACCGGTTTGTTCCTGACCGAGAGTTCCTGCCGCGAGCCCGCTGACCGCATGAAGGCAGAACGGCCTGATCGCAAAAAGAAGCAGCCCCCGCAGAGGCTGCTTCTTCCCGATCCCGCGCCGCTTTATTGCACCTTCCGCTCCCAGTGCCGGTGCGCCGCGATCGCTTCGACGAACGACTTGGCGAAGGCTTCGTCCGGCGCGCCCGCGACGACGACGCCGGGCTCGTTCCAGGCCGGCTGGTTCGCCGAGCCCGTCGCCTTGGCGCCTTCCGGGGTCGGCGCGCCGACCCCGGCGGCGGACAGCAGGTCCGCGCCCTCGCCGATCGCGGCGATCGGCTTGTAGTGGCGGTACGCCTGGCGGACGAAATCAACCGCCAGCGGCTGCGCCAGCAGCGCGTCGACGCTCTCGCGTCCGCCCGCGACGTAGACGGCGTCGAACAGGACGGAATCCGCCGACTCCAAATGGTGCATCACCTCGACCTGCCCGTCGGCATCCGTCGGCAGGAAACCCAACTTCGTGCTCACGAGCTCCGCCGTGACGCCCGCCGCGGCGAGCGGCGCAAGCACCTCCCGCAGCTCGGCGTCCCCCGAACGTCTTGGCCGTGAGCACGGCCACCTTGCGCGTCTGCGCCGACTTCGCCTTGTTCATGATGCTGAGCGCCGGCGAACGCATCGTCACTGCAGGCGGCGCCATATCGGCAGGCGGGAGCGCCCCGATCGCGTCGGCCAGCTGTGCCGCGAGGCCCGGATCGACCTGCGCGAACACGTCGACCGTGCGCTGCCGCACCTCTTTGCTTTTCACCTTGCTCAGCTCGAATTGAAATGCCTTGATAATGTGCAGCTGCTCCACCTCGGACAAGCTTTGATAGAACATCACCGCCTGACTGAAGTGATCCTTGAAGCTGTCGCTGCGCGCGCGGACTTTGCGTCCTTCCACTTTTTCCGCATAGTGCTTGTAGCCCCCCCTCGGCTTCCGTCGCAGGAGACGGCGCGTTGCCGGCCAGTCCGTTCTTGTGATACGACACCTGGCCCGGATTGATCGTCATGCGCGCCATGCCGTCCCGCTGATTGTTGTGGACCGGCGCGACTGGGCGGTTGATCGGCAGCTCGTGGAAGTTCGGGCCCCCCGACGCGCTTGAGCTGCGTATCGGTATAGGAGAACAAGCGGCCCTGCAGGAGCGGATCGTTCGAAAAGTCGATGCCCGGCACGACATGACCCGGGTGGAAGGCGACCTGCTCCGTTTCCGCGAAAAAGTTGTCGGTATTGCGGTTCAGCGTCATTTTGCCGACGATCCGGACCGGCACGAGCTCCTCCGGCCACAGCTTGGTCGGATCGAGGATGTCGAAGTCGAAGTTGAACTCCTCGTCCTCTTCGATGAGTTGAACGCCGAGCTCCCATTCGGGGGAAGTTCCCCTGCTCGATCGCGTCCCACAGGTCGCGGCGGTGGAAGTCCGGATCCTTGCCCGCGATCTTCTGCGTCTCGTCCCATACGGTCGAATGCACGCCGAGCGCCGGCTTCCAGTGGAACTTCACGAAGCGCGCCACGCCCTCCGCGTTGACCAGGCGGTACGTGTTGACGCCGAAGCCCTCCATCATTCGGAAGCTGCGCGGCAGCGCGCGGTCGCTCATCGCCCACATGACCATGTGAGCGGCCTCGGTATTCGTCGTGACGAAGTCCCAGAACGTATCGTGCGCCGACTGCGCCTGCGGCACCTCGTTGTGCGGCTCCGGCTTGACCGCGTGCACGAAGTCGGGGAACTTGATCGCGTCCTGGATGAAGAATACGGGGATGTTGTTGCCGACGAGATCGTAGTTGCCTTCCTCCGTATAAAACTTAACGGCGAAGCCCCCGCACGTCGCGCACCGTGTCGGCCGATCCGCGGGACCCTGCGACGGTGGAGAAGCGAACGAACACCGGCGTCTTGACGGACGGATCCTGCAGGAAGCCCGCCTTTGTGATCTCCGCCTGCGGCTCGTACGCCTGGAAGAAGCCGTGCGCGCCGAAGCCTCGGGCATGAACGACCCGTTCCGGGATGCGCTCGTGGTCGAAGTGCGTCATTTTCTCGCGGAAATGAAAGTCCTCCAGCAGCGTGGGTCCGCGTTCGCCCGCCTTGAGGGAAAACTCGTCCTCGGCCATGCGCAGGCCCTGGTTCGTCGTCAACTTCTGTCCTTTCGCGTCTACCGTATATTGCGCCAGCTGCTCGTCCTTGACCGTTTTCTCCGGCTTGCCGTTGTCCTTCATGGCCATACGATCGCTTCCTCCTCGATATCGGGCTCGTTATAGAGCTCGTTCGTCCTTATCTCGCGCTGCCTTATGTAGTCGTGCCGCGGTTAACGGAATTCTTTACCCCGGACCTGCGCGAATTAAGCAGACGGCACGTCCGGGAAGCGCAGCCGGCCCCTCCCTGCCATGATCGAACCGAATTTACTATACAAACTCCATCATCTCCTCCGAGCTCGTTTCCATGCAAAAAGCCGGGATTTTCGCGTCGCGCCGCTGCGGACGATGGACATACTATAGGCGCAACGAGCCGCACAATGCCGCTGCTTGCGTTTGTGCCACTGCATCGATATATTTATAATTATAGATATATAAAAATAAGGGCCGCGCCCACCCAAGGAGAGAACATTCATGACCGTTAACCCCACCGCAGCGCCGCTGTTCGAACGCTTTTCCAGCGATAAACTGGAGCTGGACAGCCGGATCGTCATGGCGCCGATGACCCGCGGCTTCTCGCCGAACGGCGTTCCCGGCCCCAACGTGGCCGGCTACTACCGCCGCCGGGCTGAAAACAACGTCGGCCTGATCATCACGGAAGGCACCGTGATCAATCACCCGGCTGCCGCCGCAGACCGCGACGTTCCTCACTTCTACGGCGAAGCGGCGCTCGAAGGCTGGGCGCGCGTCGTTCGCGAAGTTCACGAGGCCGGCGGCAAGATCGCCCCGCAGATCTGGCATGTGGGCACGGCGCGCCAGCGCGATAAGTTCCCCCGAGTCGAACGCCGACCCGATCGGACCATCCGGCTTGTCCCTCACGGGCGAGCGGGTGTCCGATCCGCTGACGAAGGAAGAGATCCGCGGGCTCGTCGCGGGATACGCCCAGGCGGCTGCCGACGCCAAGCGGCTCGGCTTCGACGCCGTGGAGATCCACGGCGCGCACGGCTACCTGATCGACCAGTTTTTCTGGGAAAACACGAACAAGCGCGACGATGAATACGGCGGCGACATCGTCGGCCGCACGCGGTTCGGGGTTGAGGTCATCGAGGCGGTCCGCGCGGCCGTCGGCCCCGACTTCCCGATCATTTTCCGCTTCTCGCAGTGGAAGCCGGTCGACTACAACGCCAAGCTCGCGCCGACGCCGGAAGCGCTGGAGCGGTTCCTCGCGCCGTTGTCGGCGGCGGGCGTCGACATTTTCCATTGCTCCACGCGCCGTTTCTGGGAGCCCGAGTTCGAGGGCTCGGACCTGAACCTGGCGGGCTGGACCAAGCAGCTCACCGGCAAGCCGACCATCACGGTCGGATCGGTCGGCCTCGATTCCGAGTTCACGAGCCTCTTCGCCGAAGGCAAAGGCGCCGACAACGTCGGGCTGGATGCGCTGGTCGAGCGGCTGGCGCGCGGGGAGTTCGATCTGGTCGCCGTCGGCCGGGCGCTGCTGAACGATCCTTCCTGGGCGAGCAAGATCCGCGAAGACCGCGCCGGGGAACTCCGCGCGTTCACCCGGGAAGCGCTCGGATCGCTCAGCTGATAACTGCAAACGAAGGCGCGCGGAGAGATCCGCGCGCCTTTCGCATGCTTGCGGGACAATCGCCGTGTTATAATTCGAAGACGCGCGGCCTATGCGCCGCGGCGCATTCGACGAACAAAGGAGCCTGTTTCCCTTGACTCAAGTCCGCAAAGTCATCATCGACGCCGACACCGGCATCGACGATGCGCTCGCCATTTTATACGCGCTCAAGTCCCCCCGCGCTTCGCGTCGAGGGCATCACGACCGTCTTCGGCAACGTGGACGTACGGCAGGCGACGGAGAACACGCTGCGCATCGTCAAGCTGGCCGCGCCCGCTTACGAAGTGCCCGTCGCGATCGGCGCCGACCGTCCGCTTAAGCGGCCCCCGACCGGCTTCTCCGCGCACGTGCACGGACACAACGGCATCGGCGACGCCGAGCTGCCGCCTTCCGGTCAGCGGGCGCTCGCCGAGCGCGCGGAAGACTTCATCGTCCGCAAGGCCGGCGAGCTGGACGGCGAGCTCGTCCTGATCACGCTCGGACGGCTGACGAACGTCGCGCTCGCGCTCGCCAAGGATCCCGGGCTGGCGCGCAAGATCAAGCAGGTTTACGTGATGGGCGGCGCCGTTCAGGTCGCCGGCAACGTCACGCCGGTCGCCGAGGCGAACATCTGGGGCGATCCCGAGGCCGCCGATATCGTCTTCGCATCCGGACTCGACATCGTGATGATCGGGCTCGACGTCACGATGAAGACGCATCTCGCCCAGGAGCACCTGGACTTCCTGCAGCGGCGCTGCCGGCCCGAGAACCGGGAGATCGTCGAATTCCTGCGGACCTCGATGGCCTACTACTTCGAGTTCTACCGGCAGGCCAACCACTTCGTCGACGCGGCGCCGATGCACGACCCGCTCACGGTGCTCGCCGCCGAAGAGCCGGGACTCGTCACCAACCGCACGATGCGCGTCACCGTCGAATGCGAGAGCGCGCTGTGCGCCGGCATGACGGTCGCGGACCTCAGGCCGAGCCCGAGCGTCGGCACGCCGATCCAGGTCAGCGTAGACGTCGACGCCAGGACGGCGGTCGGGAAGCTGCTGTCGGTCTTTATCTGAAAATAAGCGCGCAGCGTCAAGTCACCGCGTCTGTCAGGCAGGATCATGACAGATTCGGTGACTTGTCTCACTTCCGGAGGAATTGCGATGACAATTAGAATGGGGGAGGATATCAGTCGCAAAGGAGAGCGCTTCCATGAACGATAACGCTAAAAAAATCGCGCTGGTCACGGGCGGCAATCAAGGCATCGGATTCGAGATCTGCCGGCAGCTCGCTCAGGCGGGCGTCCGCGTCCTCGTGGGCGCGCGCAACGCGGAGCGCGGTAACGAAGCGGTTCGCCTGCTGAACGCGGAAGGCGGGAATGCCGCATGCGTCCGGATGGACGTCACCGATGCGGCGCAAGTGTCCGCCGCCGCCGAGGACATCGCGCGGAGCTATGGAAGGCTGGACATCCTCGTCAACAACGCCGGCGTGCTCCTGCCCGAGTCGCGACCGGGCGAATCCGGCGCCGAGCTTGTCCGGCAAGTGTACGAGACCAACGTGTTCGGCGTCGTGCGCGTCACGCAGGCGATGCTTCCCTTGCTCCGCCGGTCGGCCGGCGGACGGATCGTCAACCTGTCGAGCTCGCTCGCCTCGCTCCGGCTGCATGGCGACCCTTCGTTCGAGCTGGGCTCGTTCCTCATGCTCGGCTACAATTCGTCGAAGACGGCGGTCAACGCGCTGACCGTCATGTGGGCCAAAGACCTCGCCGGAGACGGCATCAAGGTCAATGCGGCGGACCCCGGCTACTGTGCCACCGCCATGACGGGTTATGCCTCCCCCCAGGTTCGCCGCCGAAGGCGCGCGGGAGCCCGTTCGCCTGGCGCTGCTGCCGGACGACGCTCCGAGCGGCGGCTTTTTCGGAGACGCGGGTCCGATTCCCTGGTAAATCCGGGGAACCGGCCAACCGCTTAAATCAAGCTTACAAGCTTAAATGATGATCTCCTCGATATTCAGATTCCGCTCCCGCTTGAGATCGATGAAGCTGTCGCCGACCTTCACGAGCGGGTGCATATCCTCCTGCGGATCGAGATAGACCACCTCTCCCCAGCGTCCGTCGCTCAGCTTGACCTGGCGGCCCAGCAAGTGCCGGACGATCTGCTCGAGGAACACGCCGACGATATGCGGATCCAGCTCCCCCGAACGAGCCGTTGCGCATCTCGCTGACGACTCTGTAGAAGGGCATCGGCTCGTGGTAGGGACGCCTGGACGACATCGCGTGAAAGATATCGGCTACGGCCACGACCCGGCTCATGGCGTCCATCTCGCTGTTGCAAATGCCGTACGGATAGCCGCGGCCGTCGTTGCGTTCGTGGTGCTGCAGCGCGACCAGCGCCACGCGCGGATCGATTTTCGGATTCGCTTTCAAAATCTCGTATCCGTAAACGGTATGCAGCTTCATCTCCGCGTACTCGTCCGCCGTCAGCCTGCCGGGCTTCAGCAGAATTTCGTCCGGAATGCGGACCTTCCCTACGTCGTGCAGCGAGGCGGCGAGCGACAGCAGGGCGACCTGGTCGTCTCTCCATCCCAGCCAGCGGCCGATCAGCGTGGACAGCACGCTGACGCCGATGTTGTGCTGATGCGTATATTCATCCTTCGCTTTGACGGTATGGAACAGGCTGAACATGTCCTTGTTCTCCGACATCTGCAGCACCATCGGCGTCAGCGTGTGCTCGATCTCCTGCGGATCGACATGGCCCGCCTCCCGCACCCGCTCGAACATCTCCTTCGCGAACTGTACGGCTTGCGTCATCAACGCTACGGACTCCGCGTCCTGCGGCCTGCCTCCCTGCTCCGCCACGCGAACCTCTTCGGGGTCCACCCGGTAATTCTCCAGCAATTCAATGTGCGACTTCTCAAGTGCAACTCCTGCCGGCACGAGCACCAGCCCGTTGTGGACGATGTCGTGCTTGACCTTTTTGCCTAGGAGTTCCGCATGTCTCATCGGGCTTTCCTCCTGTTGCCCATTTGTTTTGATGGACGTCCCTTCCAGTTTAATCCTTTCGGCGCATCACTTAAAGCGACAAATATGATACCGTCCGGAAGAGCGCCGACTTGATTGGCCTGAACGGACCGGGGGTAATGGAGGATATCAACGCGATGCATGAGCCGGAAGGAGGTGCAGCGATGTCGATGCCCGAGCGATATCTGGGTCAATCGGAGCTGCTGGAGGAGGACTACGAGCGTCCGCGCGACGGCGAACCCGTCGCCGTCTCGTTCATCGAGTACTCTGCTTACTTCGCGATTCTGCTTGGTTTGCTTTATTTCCTCACCCAATACGTGCTCCCGAGTTTTTAATCCAAGACTAGGAGGGTTCGACCATGTCCATCGAACAGCGCAACGTCGAATACGAACAGCATAACGTAGAAAGAAAATACGATTCGAGCCTCGTCGCCTCGACTTTTATCAAGTATGCCGCGTACGTCCTCATCTTCTTCGGCGTTCTGTATTTCCTGGCCCGCTATATTATTCCGAAGTTCTGAATCTCGCTCGCCGGTTTTACGCCATGCAAAAGCAGGCAAGGCCGAACGCCCCTTCGAACAAACCAGGGACGCTTGGCCTTGCCTGCTTGCTTTATATCGGGGTCTATTCGTCTTCCGGCAGGTGCGACGCGCAAAAAAGCGGCCAGCTCGGCGAGCTCCTCGGGCTCCGCGTCCAGCGGCAGGTAGCGGTTCGTCGTCTTTTCCGTCCAGTCGCACGTCAAGATGCCGGACGCCTCGCCGTCGTCCTTGTAGACGACGCGCGCGTAGACGCCGTGCTCCGAATAGAGCTCGTCCTCCTCGTCCACCTCGACCTCCAGCTTGAACTCGTACCTTCGCCCGCTCAGTATGCCGAACGGATCCTGTACCAGTTCGACCGAATATGCCGTTATGTTCATCCGTCGTCCCCCCTCTAAATGCACCGCGTTAACAGTATACAATGCCGGACCGCAAATACAACCGCCCGCGGCGGCGTCTATTCCAGGCGGCATCCGTCAATAATGACGATTAAAAGGGAGGCTGAGCGGCGTCATGGGAGATGCGAAGAATCAGCGGCAGGAAAACGAACGGTTTTTCGAGGAAGTCAAACGCAAATATCTGGCCGACATGAAGACGCGGTTCGGCTTCACCGACCTGCAGGCGACGCAGGCCGAGAGCCTGGCGAACTGGGCGTTCGACAGCGGCTTCGGGAGCGGCGTCAGCTATGCGCGCTACGACGAAGCGATGTCGCTGCTGAGGCCCGGAAGAAGAGCTTAAGGCCGGCCCAAGCGTCTGACGGGCGACGGCGACAGATCAAACTCGCTTATTGACCGGATGACGGCCCGCGGGAAACCTGCGGCCTTCCGGCGCTCCTTGCCTGCGCTTCGCTTCGTCCAGCAGGCGCGCCACTCTGGCCTTGTCCTGCATGATCCGTTCGATGTCGAACAGGACGGGAATAAGCGCGGACGTCGGCCCCTGCATGACCGGTCCGCGCTGCTCGACGCCCAGTCCGAAGACGATCCGCAGCATGCGGTACAGCCTGCGCTCGATAAGCGCGATATAATAGCGGGGAGCGAATCGCTCCGCGTGATCGTAGAAAATCTCGAGAAACGTGCCGAACCGCCCCTGACGCTGGTAAGCTTCGGCGATGCACAGCTTGTCGATCTCCCAGATCCGGTAGGGAGATTGCCGAATCTCAGGCTCCTTCGAAAAAGGATGCTTGTACGGTCCTTCGACCGTGCTGCGCGGATTGCCCGGGCGATAGGGAATGAATTCGATCGTCCCGATCGTTCGCCGGCGGACAAAAGGCATGCGCCCGCCGCGCAACAATACGTAACGTATCCCCTCGATGGCGCAAGGGTCGTTGCCCCAGCCGTATTTGCTGCAAAAATACGCCCAGGTGCGTCGAAACGACCGGTCCTGGCGTTTGCTCCCGACAAGCGCGTACATCGCGGCTCCCCCCTTCCGTCAGCATGCCTTGAACGCGGACCCAACCGCTTCCGCTTCCCTGTTAGAATCCGCTATGCACCGATTCGAGCGAGGCGGCGCCGCGACGGCCGGGCGTATGCCCTGCGCGGACGCGGTGCCGCCCCGTTCGCCGGCCGCCTAGCTGTCCAAGTCGGGCGGGCAGTCTTCGCCGCCGCCAGGCCCGCCGGGACCGCCCGGAGGATGAACCGGCGGGAAGAACTTCATCGTCATTCTGACCTCCAGAACCTCGAGCACCGGATTCGACCAATCCTTTTTCATAGAGACAACTCCCTTCAAGCAGAATGTAGGTCTTCCTATTCAGATACAATATGTATCATCAAGGGCAAATTCAGATTAGCACCGCGCTATGAGACTGTCAATAGAAAACCGATTCTAGCGAACCGGTACTTGACGATCGCTTGCGGATGTTGGCCTGTCGATTCGACCCTCGGCATCATGCCCTCATTCCCGGCGGGATTACGTCGAGCGAACCAAATGCTCCCGGGTCAAGCTGTAAATGCGGTGATGCTCCCAAACGCCGTAGATCTTCAAATAGTACTCGGCCAGCCCCTCGTATTTAAAACCGTTTTTCTCGATGACGCGGATCGATGCCAGATTGCGCGGCATGACCGCCGCCTGGACCCGATGCAGGCCCGCCTCGCCGAACGCGAAGTCCACCGCCTGACCGAGCGCCTCCGTCATGAGGCCGCGGCCGCCTTCCGCCTCGTCCATATAGTAGCCGACCGTGCAGCTCTCCCATGCGCCGCGCACGACGTTGCTCAGATTCACGCGGCCGACCAGCTTGTCCGCGTCGCGGCGGAAGATGCCGAAGCCGTAGCCGCTTCCCCGCTCCCAATGCAGCTCGTCCTGATCGAGCAGGTCGCGCATGCCGGCCGGCGTGAAATCCCGCTCCGCGCGGATCGGCTCGAACGGCTCGAAAAACGCGCGATTGCGCCGCCGCAAATCGAGCAGCGCCGCGGCATCTCCGGCCTTCAGCCTGCGAAGATATACGTCAGTCATCGCTTGATCCGCCCTTTCTTTGATCTTGTCCCTGCGCTTGATGAAAAAAGCCGCCTGCGGCCTTTGTTTGCGCATTGCGCGCAGCGGACGGACTCAGGAGCCTTTATTTTTGTTCCGATCGCGCTTTGCAGCCCGCTCGCGGACCCAGGAGCCCCTATTGCGGGATTAGAGACTATTTTAGTCTTGATCTGGGTGAATAACGGCTCTCCAGTCCGTAATGATCACAATTGCACCGTTTTTTACGAAATAGCGTCATCTGAGTCCGGTATCTTCGCTCGACTTGCCTTCGGTTACTCCCGCAGTTTTCATTGGCATCTCACGCTTACCTTTCCGCTTAACGTCTTCGTAAGGTTAGCAAGTGAAGCCAGCGAGGGCGATTGAACGCCGCCGCTCCTGTTCGCAATATGCATGCGCAAGGGATAACCTATGAATCCCTGCAAAGGATTGGCAGGCATTTCCGCCTCGGCTCGTCCAATCGGCTGGAAAGCCTGCGTTATCCAGCTTTCCCCTTTCTCCCCTCGCGTTTCTCCCCTCGCGCGACGATGCGAGAGCGGGGCGTAAGGTGCTGTGCAGCGTTACCTGTCGGGACTGTGACGTATTTCGGGCCGAAGAGACGCTGTACAGCGTTACCTGCCGATTTTTTACTTTTTTATTATGAAATAAAAGCTTCGCCTCTCCGTAGAAAGGCGAAGCCGTTCGGGCTTCCCGCCCGCAGCATTAATCCAACGCCGCTTCGTCGGGGCCCAGCTCCCCGGTCGGCCATGTCTCCTGAAGGCCGCGCACCTCGATATCCAGGCCTTCCGGGCCATGCTCCCGCGCGGACATCCGAATGCCGTCGGGCAGCGGCTCGCCGGTGAGCAGCCTGCAGGCCATCTCCGGATCGTTCAGCGCGAGCAGCCGGAAAGCCTCGTCCTCCGCCGCTCGCTCCTTGATTTTGTTCACGTAGGCGTACGCTTGCTCCAATGACCAGCTCATCGCCGTCACTCCTCGCCAATCGGATTTCCGGTACTGTTATTATTTATCCAGAAATCCGGCTCGCATACCACCTTAGACTTTGATCTCCAGCAGCTCGTACTGGATCATGCCTACGGGCGCCTCGACGCTGACGGCAGCGCCGACGGACTTGCCCATGAGCGCCTTGCCAAGCGGGCTCTCGTAAGAAATCTTCGCGGCCATGACGTCGGCTTCGGCGGGACCTACGATCCGGTATTCGATAATCTCGTCGAATTCCTTGTCCTTGAGCACGACCGTCGAGCCGACGGATACCGAATCCGCTCCCGCGCTTTTGACGACGCGCGCCTTCTTCAGCATGCGATCGATCGTCAGGATCCGCGTCTCCATGAACGCTTGCTCTTCCTTCGCGGAGTGGTACTCGCTATTCTCCTTCAAGTCGCCGTAGCTGATCGCCGTCTTGATCCGGGCGGCCAGCTCCCTGCGCTTTACCGTCTTGAGCTCCTCCAGCTCCTGCTCCAGCTGCGCTAACCCTTCCGCGGTCAAGATGACTTCATCGGATACCATCGGTCTTCCCCCATTAATCGTTTTTTTAAAATGCGTAGCTTGATCTGATCGGCAAAAAAAAGCGGCCGGTTTTGTATGCGCGGTTACAGAAATGATCGGTACCCTTCGCCCATAATGGAGAACGAAGCCGTTCAAAGGAGAACCCCTCTATGTACCGAACCGTCAAAAAACTGCTGCTCATCGGCATCTGCGGCGCGATCGCGTTCGCCGGCACCTGGCGTCTCGTCAACGAAGCCTTCTGGGACGGCCCCGCCGACCGGCAGGTGTCTTCCTCTTCGCTCCAGGATAACCCCTGATTCGGTCGAACAACTCATTATAGCATAGCCCGATATTCGTTTCCCCGTTCAAGCGGACGTCGCCGCATCCGACGTTCGACGATCCGACCGTTGACAAACGGACCGATGTGGTTTATTTTTGTTGTACATACAAATGAATGGTGGGCTAACCGATGACGGATATCATGCCTGACGAAGGCTTTTTGCAGAGCTGTCTGTTTTTCACCGCGAACCGGCTCGGCCGGGCGATCACGCGGATCGCAGAGGAGGAGTTCGCGCCGACCGGCCTAACGCCGATGTACGGCTACGCGATCCGCATCGTCAACGGCCGGCCCGGCATCACGCAGAAGGAGCTGGCGGAAAAGCTGAGCATCGCGCCGTCCACGCTGACGCGGTTCGTCGACAAGCTCGAAGTCAAGCAGCTCGTCCGACGCAGCGTGCAGGGCAAGACGGTGATGCTCTATCCGACGCCCAAGGGGCAGTCGCTGGAAGGCGAGATCCGGCTCGCTTCGGGGCGATTGAAGGCCCGGTACAAAGCGATTCTGGGCGACGCGGCCGCCGATGCGCTGTCCGACGGCATTCTGGCGGCCGGCACCCGGCTGGAGAAAGGAGCGGCCGCCGATGCAATCGACGCCTGACAGGAAAGATGGGGAATATGGCATGACGAGCGGTCAGACGGGCGAAGATCATTTGAAAGACGCCGCTGCAAGCACAGCTTCCGGACGACGCCGGAGATTCCATTACGGCTGGACCGTGCTGGCCGTCACCTTCGTTACGCTGCTCGTGTCCGCCGGCGTGCGCTCGATGCCCAGCATTTTTATGCTGCCCTTCGAACGGGAATACGGCTGGAGCCGCAGCGGCATCTCGAGCGTCATCTCCGTTGGCATCTTGCTGTACGGCCTGACGGGGCCGTTCTCGGCGGCGCTGCTGCTGCGATTCGGCATTCGCCGCATGACCGCGGTCTCGCTCGCCGTGCTCGCCGCCGGCCTGCTGTCCACGCCGTACATGACGGCGCTGTGGCAGTTCGAGCTGCTGTGGGGCGTCGTGTCGGGGCTCGCCACCGGCATGATGGCCAACGTGCTGGGCGTTACGGTCGCGGGCCAATGGTTCGCGCATCGCCGCGGGCTCGTCGTCGGCATCCTGACGGCCAGCGCGGCGACCGGCCAGCTGCTGTTTCTGCCGGTGCTCGCCCGCATCACGGAGGAGGCCGGCTGGCGCTACGCCGTCTACGCGGCCGTCGGCGCGACGCTCGTCGCGCTCGTCGCCGTCGCGATCTGGATGCGCAACCACCCCTACGACGTAGGGTCGGCGCCTTACGGGGAGACGCGAGTCGCGAAGCCGGCGCCGTTCCGCGGCAATCTGTTCCTCGCGCCGCTCGCGGCCTTGCGGGAGGGCGCGCGCACGAAGACGTTCTGGCTGCTGAGCGGTACGTTTTTCTTCTGCGGATTCTCGACGAACGGTCTGATCGGCGCGCATCTCATCCCCGCTTGCGGCGACTTCGGCATCCCCGAGGTGACGGCCGCGGGCATGCTCGCCCTGATGGGCATGTTCGACCTCGTCGGCACGACGCTGTCCGGCTGGCTGTCCGACCGCTTCGACAGCCGCAAGCTGCTGTTCTGGTATTACGGGCTGCGCGGCCTTTCATTGCTCTTCCTGCCCTACGCCCTCGGCGCGGGCCAGCCGCAGCTCACGCTGTTCACGGTGTTTTACGGGCTCGACTGGATCGCGACCGTGCCGCCGACCGTCAAGCTGTCGCAGGACGCTTTCGGCAAAGAGCGGGCCGGCATGATCTTCGGCTGGGTCGTCGTCACCCACCAGCTCGGCGCCTCGGTGGCCGCCTATGCGGCCGGCACCGTCCGCGAGTGGCTCGGCAGCTACCAGGTGCCGTTTTTCGCGGCAGGCTTCGTCTGCCTGGTCGCGGCGCTCATGGCGCTTCGCATCGCGAAGCAGCGCGCGGCCGTGCGCGGAGCGGCGGCCTGAGGGCGCCTGCCATGGCACAACCAAAGGCCTTTGCAGCCCGCATGCCGGATTTTCCGGAAGTTGCGTGCCGCAAAGGCCTCTTACCTTGACGCGACTCGAGCGATATTCCTGCAGATATGCATCTTTTTATCGGCCAGCATCCGTGGCTGCGCCAATACCTGCATATATACAGGCTTTCCGGCGGTGAGCCGGATTTTTAAGACAATCCTGTTTAAATGCCTGCATATTTGCATTTATCTCGAGCAATTTATCGCCGCACCCGGAATTTACCTGCAGATGTGCAGCTTTTCATGCAGTCCTGACCACCGCGGCGGTTAATCCCCTCGTCAGCAGACTGTCTCCGCTCTGACATGTCAACGCCCGCCTACCACTCCTGCCGCGCCAGCAGCGACGACAGAAACACCAGCGCGAGCCCCTGGCCCCAGCCCTGAATGCGCTTCTCCGACGTGTCCTTGTAGCCCTGGACATCGCGCATGACGGCCGTGCCGGCCGATACGCCCGAGACCATGCCGTCCTCGGTGATCCGGTCCAGAATGCCGCGCACGGAACGGTTTACGTACTTGTTGTACAGACGCCCGCGCGACAGCAGCGCCGCGGCGATGCCTGCCGAGCCCGACGTCTCGAAGTACGACGTCGGATCGTCCAGCACGGTGTGCCACAGTCCTGTCTCCTCGTCCTGCAGCCGCACGAGCGCGCTCAGCTGGTCCCGCAGCGAGCCCTCGATGATCATGAACGACGCATGGTGCACGTCGACGAGCTCGAGCGCGCGCGCCATCGTCAGCGCTGCCCACGCATTTCCCCGCGCCCAGAATACGCCGGACATGTGCGAGCCGCCAACGTTGTCCCAGCCGTGGTAATACAGGTTCGTCTTCGGATCCTGCAGGCAGTTCTCGTGGCCGTGATATTGGCGGATGCCGTCCATGACGTAGTCCTGCCGGCCGAGCAAATGACCGACGCGAAGCAGGAAGTAGCCCGCCATGAACATCGTGTCCACCCAGGCCTGCTCCGGGAAGTCGTACGTATGCGAGTTGACCGTATGCTGGAAGATGCCGTCACCGAACCGCACCGCTTCGTGCGTCAGGAACTCCGCCATCTCCGTCGCCTTGTCCAAGTACAACTGCTCGCCGGTCGCTTTGTGCAGCGTCAGCAGCGAGTGCCCCACCGAAACCGCGTTGACCGTCAGCTTGGGAATGCCGTCCTCCAACTGTTCGTCGACCCACGCCTTTAACTTTTCCAGATACGCCTTGTTTCCTGTCGCCTCGTAAGCTTCGCATACGCCGTAGAAAGCGACGCCCGCCGGCCAGTCCCAGTTGAAGTCCATGCGAAACGTGCGGTCGACCACTCTATCGATGGCCGCGCGCACTTCCGACTCGTCGAATTGCAATGCCGGCATGTCCGTTGCCCCCCCTGTGCGTTAATCATTATTTGAGACCGCTGGTGCTGATGCCTTCCACGATATAGCGCTGGAAGACGAAGAAGATGAGAAAAATCGGGACGAGCGACAGCGTGGCCATCGCGAACATGCCGCCCCAGTTGTTGACCGAATCGCCGTCCAGGAACATTTTGAGCGCCAGCGAGACCGGGTACAGCTTCGGATTGTTCAGGTACAGCAGCGGGTTGATGAAGTCGTCCCATCTCCAGTAGAAGGAGAAAATCGCGGCGGTGACGATCGACGGCACGATCAGCGGCAGGACGATGCGGAAAAAGATGCCGTACTTGCTGCAGCCGTCCATCTTGGCGGCCTCGTCGAGATCGTGCGGGATCGTGCGGATGAACTGCATGATGAGGAATACGAAGAACGGTACGGCGAAAAACTGCGGCACGATGACCGGTTTGAACGAGGACAGCCAGCCGATCTTGGAGAACATGACGTACTGCGGAATCATCGTCACGTCGTGCGGCAGCATCATCGTCATCATCATGCAGGCGAACCAGAAGCCCTTGCCGGCGAACGGGATGCGCGCGAAGCCGTAAGCGACGACGGCCGACGAAGCGACCGCGCCGATCGTCGAGATCACGACGATGAAGAGCGAGTTTTTAAAAAAAGGTGGTGAACGTATTGCCCGCAAATCCGGCCCAGCCGCTGCGATAGTTCTCCCAGGCGATCCGGCTCGGGATCAGATTGTACGCCTGCGAGAAAATCTCACCGTTCGGCTTCAGGGAACTGGAGATCATCCACAAAATCGGGTAGATCATAACGAGCGCGAGGAGACCGACGATCAGGTGGAATACGATCGGCTTCCAGCGTTTGGCCGGATTTGCCTTAAGTCTCGTTTGCGAGGGATTAGTCGTCAGCATTGCTTTTGCCGGCATCGCCATCTCAGCTCTCTCCCTTCGACTCGTAGTGGACCCAGTACTTGGACGTCTGGAACAGAATCAGCGCGATGATGCCGACCGTCAGCAGCATGACCCAGGCCATGGCCGAAGCGTAACCCATTTGGGTAAATTGAAAAGCGCGTTTGTACAGGTACAGCGAGTAGAGCAGGGTACTGTCGAGCGGGCCGCCTTCGCCGCGGGAGATGACGTAAGCCGGGGTGAAGGTCATGAACGCCGAGATCGTTTGCATGATCAGGTTGAACAGGATGATCGGGCTCAGCATCGGCAGCGTAATCTTGAAGAAGCGGCGCACGGCGCCTGCGCCGTCCACGTTCGCGGCCTCGTGCAGCGAAGCGGGGATGCTCTTGAGGCCGGCCAGGAAGATGAGCATCGAGGAGCCGAACTGCCAGACCGAGAGGGCGACCAGCGTCCAGATGGCGGTGCCCGGAGAGCCGATCCAGGACGTCGTCGCATGGGCGCCGAACAGGTTCAGGAAGGAGTTGAGCAGCCCTTTGTCGCCGAACACCTGCGTCCACATGATCGATACGGCGACGCTGCCGCCGATGAGCGAGGGCAGGTAATAGGCGGAGCGGTACAGGCCGATGCCGCCGATCGCCTTGTTCAGCAGCATCGCCACCGCCAGCGCGAACGCCAGCCGCAGCGGCACGCTCGCGACCACGTACGTGAAGGTGACCTGCACGGACTTCCAATATTGGTCGTCGCCGGTGAACATCGTCTTATAGTTGTCGAATCCCACCCAGTTCGGCGCTTCGAACAGGTTGTAGTCGGTGAACGAATAATACAGCGATGCCAGCATCGGGAACATCGTGAAGATCAGGAAGCCGATAATAAAAGGCGCGGTGAACAAGTATCCGACCAAATGGTTGTTTTCACGGAACTTCGTCATCTCGATCACTCCAATCTTGGTCGCGCACGCGAATGTAAGCGTATACCTTATCCTCTTATTATAAATTTCGGGGCCAAAACCAGAAGGCAAAAAACCGTTGTCTTTGTTCAAAAAACAGGCGTTCGGAGGGGAACGAGGGCGCCGGAAGCTGGATTGTCCGCAAACTGTCGATCTGCGTGCATACTTCGGCTGTCGGCGGTCGGTTCATCCGCGAACTGTTGATCTACGTGCATACTTCGGACGATTCGACCGCCACGCATGAACGCGTTGCATAAAAATCGGCCCGGCGCATACTTCTCGCGCGCGGGCCGACTGCTTACCGCCCGATGACCGGGCGTTATTACGTTACTTGTTTTTCGCCAGGATGGCGTTGGCCTTCTCGCGGAACTCCGCGGCGCCTTTTTCGACCGTCACTTGCTTGTACAAAATCTTCTCGACCTCGGCCTTGAGAAGCGCGTCGACCTCCACGGCGCCGACGGGGTTCGGCGGATTCATCTCGCTGCTGTTCTTCTCCGCCCAGGCGACGTAGTCGAATACTTTGGTCTGCTCCGGCGTCAGATTCGGACGGATCGCTTCCTGCACCTTGGACGACACCGGCACGCCGCGTTCGCCGAGGATGACCTTGTTCGCTTCGACGTCGTTGATAAAGTAGTTGATGAAGTCGATGGCCGCGTCCTTCACCTTGGAGGAGTTGGCTACCGTGAAGTACATGCTGGGCTTCAGGAAAAGCGCCTTGTTCGTATCCCAGCCCGGAATCGGCAGCAGGTCGAGATCCCGCTTCGCCGCGGCGGAAAGGCCGATGAACTGGTTGGACCATTGGTTTGACGACAACGCCGTGCCAAGCGCCACGAGATCCTCCTCGGGCGTGCCCTTGCTCTGCGACAGCTTGTCGAGCGACAGCGTGTAGCCTTTGTCGTACCATTCCTGATATTTTTTGTAGTAGTCGATAAAGAGCTGGTCGTCGTCATAGCCGAGCTTCGTGCCGTCCGCAGCGTACATCAGCTTGCCTTGGCCGCGCAAATAAAACGGGAAGAAGACGTCGTGGCGCAGGTCGCTGAACAGCAGCTTGCCCTGCGCTTTGGCCTTGTCGCCCAGCGCGGCGAACTCATCCCAAGTCCAGCCCTTGTCCGCCGCCGGCTCCTCGATGCCGAGCGACTTCAGCATCGCCGGATCGACCATCATCGTGAGCGCGTTGGAACCCGCGTTCATCGCGTACAGCTTGCCGTCGATCTTGCCTCCTGCGAGCGTCGTCTCGGCCACGGCGCTCACGTCGAGCTTGCCGCTCTCGGTGTAAGACGTCAGATCGGCCAGTTGGTTGCGACCCGCGTACTGATTGAGGTAGGAGATATCCATCTGGATGACGTCGGGCAGTTGATTGGCTTGCCGCTTGCGGGGCGAGCTTCTTCCAATAATCGTCGAACGCCGCGTACTCCGGCTCGATCGTCACGTTCGGATGCAGCTTTTCGTACATGTCGATCACCTTGAGCGTGTAGTCGTGGCGCGATTGTCCGCCCCACCAGGCTACGCGCACCGTGACCGGCTTGTCGCCGCTCTTGGCCGTCGCGCTCGCGCTGCTTCCGGTGCTGCCGGATGCGGCGGCGTTGGCGTTGCCCGCGTTGCCTTCGTTGTTCCCGGAGCCGCAGGCGGCAAGGCCGATCATCAAGCTCGCGGCCACCAGCGTCGTCGTTAATTTTTTCATATTTCGTTCCTCCCCCAGGATCGATGAAGTCCGTCATTGATAGTGCTTACATTTACTATTATTGCGTTTATGCGGGAGGATTTTAACTCAAAAAAACAGAGGTGTTTGTATAAAAAACAGAGTTTCGGAAAGCGCTTTAACGACGCGGCTCGCGGGCACTGCCATGCACAATTTTTGTGCATGATCGCGATGCCGGCCATCTCCACGCCACCGCGAGGCTCCATCATGCACATTTCTTGTGCATGATCTTATTGCCGGCCACTTCCGCGTCACCGTGGGGCTCAATCATGCACAATTTTTGTGCATGATCGCGATGCCGGCTACCTCCGCGTCACCGCGCGGCTCAATCATGCACAATTTTTGTGCATGATCTTATTGCCGGCCACTTCCGCGTCACCGTGGGACTCAATCATGCACAATTTTTGTGCATGATCGCGATGCCGGCTACCTCCGCGCCACCGCGCGGCTCAATCATGCACAATTTTTGTGCATGATCGCGATGCCGGCTACCTCCGCATCACCGCGAGGCGTAATCATGCACATTTCTTGTGCATGATTACCCCCGCTGGCAGCCTTCGTCGCGAATCGTGCGCTCAACCATACACAATCCATGTGCATGTGACCACCGCAGCGGACGACTAGCCCAAGCATGCCTCCTCACCCAAGGCTCCTGATATATTCCGAAGGCGTGCAGCCCGCGTATTTTTTGAAAATCTGGCTAAAATACTGCGGATTGTCCCCGAAGCCCAGCCGCTCGGCGAGCTCGAAGATTTTCACGTCGGGCTCGGCCGCGATGTCGGCCATCGCCTGCTTGATCCGCGACTGGGTGACGAAGGCGGAAAACTTCTCTCCCGTTTCCTTTTTGAAAAGCTTGCCCAGATAGTCTGCGTTCATGTACAGCATCTCTTGCGCCACCCGGTTCAGCGACAGCTCCGGATTGCCGAGCTGCGCCTCGACGATCGCGATCACCTTGCGCACGATGGCGCCGTGCTTGTTCACGTTCTGCTCGTAATTCCACCTCGCGATCTCCTTGGCCGCCTCTTCCAGGAAGCTCTGAATCGCATGGAGCGTCGTCAGCTCGACCAGCGCGGGGATCCGCCTATAGTAGTCGCCCATCCGACCCGGCTCGCACAGCCGGATCAGCGCGACGAACTGCTGGAGCACGTACGACTTGGCGACGCCGATATCGAGATGGGCTTCCTTCAAGCCGCCGATAAATTCGTCCAGCGCGGCCTCCGCTTCCTCGAGATGGCCCGATCGCACGGCCATGCACAGCCGCTCTTCGTCGAACGCGAACGAGTCGTCCCGGCTCGGCAGCAGCGTATCCCTCCGGGTGATCAGGCTGCCTTCCTCGACGTAGAAGCCATACTGCAGGCAGGACAGCGTCTCCTTGTAAAGGCCGCGCGCGTTGGTGATATGATCCGGCTCGCTCAGCGCGACCGTCGCCTTCAGCTTGTAGTAGTCTTGGAAAATGTCGCGAATGCGCTCCAGCTTGCGCTGGAGCCCCTCGCTTTCGCCGTCTTCGTCCTCCCGGATGACCAGCAGCACGTGATCGCCGATCGTCGTGCTGAGCAGCGGCTGCGCGAGCACGTCGTCCGCGATGTTGCGGATCGCGAACAGATGCTCGAACTCGAACGGCGCCTGCAGCTGGAACAGGATCAGCCGCACCCGGTAATCGTAGTCGAGCTTGAACAGCTGCCTGTACCGCTCCCAATCCCGAATGCCGAACGTCTTGTTGGTCACGAATTCCTTCAGGAACTGCTCCTTGACATGCGGCATGACGGCGTCCATCTCCGTCTTCATCTGCTGCAAAAAGGCCTCGCGCCGTTCCTCTTGTCCAAGCTCCGCGATCAGCTCGGCGAGCGCGCCGACGATCTTGTGCTCGTTGGTCGGCTTGAGCAGGTAATGCTTGACGCCAAACTGCATCGCGCGGCTCGCGTATTCGAATTCGCCGAAGCCGGACAGCACGACGAACCGGATGCGCGGATAGGCTTCGCTCGCCTTCTCCACCAGCTGCAGGCCGTCCATGACCGGCATCTTGACGTCCGTGATGACGATATCCGGCGCGAGCTCCGCGATGCGCTCGAGCGCCTCCGCGCCGTTGCGCGCCGTGCCCGCGAGCGCTGTCCCCGCCGACGCCCAGTCGACGATGCGGGAGATGCCGTCCAGTATGAGCCGTTCGTCGTCTACCAGCAAAACCTTGTACATGGCCCTTCCTCCTTCGTTCGGTTCGGCTTCAAGTCCGCGCGTCTTCGGCGGGCAGGGCCAGCGTCACGCGAGTGCCTCGCCCCGGCTCGCTCTCCACGCGGACGCCGTAGGCTTCTCCGAACGCGATCTTGATGCGCTCGTCAATGTTGAGCAGGCCGATGCCTCTGCCCTGGCCGCGGGCTTCCCCCGCTGCGGAGCCGCTCCAGCATGCGGGGATCCATCCCCGGCCCCGAATCCTCGACGGTGAGCAGGAGCAGTCCTTCCGCGGACGATTCCCTGGCGCGGATGACGATCCTGCAAGGCGACATCGAAGGCTCCACCGCGTAGTTGACGGCGTTCTCGAGAAGCGGCTGCAGCGTCAGCTTCGGAATCGTGCGGCCCAGGAGCGCCTCCGGAATGTCAGTCTCGAATTCCAGGCGTTCCTCGAACCGGTACTTTTGGATCGTGACATAACTTTCCACCAGCCCCAGCTCCTCGCGCAGCGGGATGAGCGGATCGCCGAGCGAGATCGAGTTGCGCAGCAGGAAGCCGAGCGCCTCGACCATCTGCGAGATCTGCGGCTGACGGTTGATTTTCGCCATCCAATTGATCGATTCGAGCGTATTGTAGAGAAAATGCGGATTGATCTGCGCCTGAAGCGCCTTGAATTCGGTCTCCTTCACCAGCAGCCGGCTCTTGAAATTTTCGGTGATCAGCGCGTTGATGCGCTCGATCATGATGCGGAACGAACGATGCAGCAGCCCGACCTCGTCGCGCGGCACGCTGGCCGTATCCATCGACAGCAGGCTCGCTTCCTCGAAGTTGCCCCGTTCGGCGAGCCGCATGCGGGCGATCAGATCGTCGATCGGTCTGGTCATGCTGCGCGAGAATCGATAGCCCCACGCGATCACGACGACGAGAAGACCGACGAACACGAACACGACGAGCTCCTTGATGAAGATGATGCGCTCGAATATGCGATTGAACGGCGTCAGATTGAAGTACATCCAGCCGGAATTGCCCGATTCGATATGGGACACGAAATACCGCTCGCCGCCGTAGCTTCCTACGAAATATCCGCTTCCGCCGCGGCTGTCCTTTTCGTCCAGGCCGACGTCGGCAAACGCGGGATGAACGGGAAATACGACATCTGAGCCGGAACGAATGAGCAGCTCGCCCTCGGCAGGCGCATTCTCCCGCACGATCCGCTCGATATTAATGCGGATGACGAGCATGCCGAGCCGTTTGAGACTGAAGTCGGTGCCCTCGTACGAACGCACCTTCCTCGCCGTGACGAGCGCGCTGTCGCGCTCGTCCGGATACATCAGCACCTGCTCCCCCCTCGGCCCGGTCGGACCGGCTTAACAGATCCTCGACTTTGGCGTCGCTCAGCGCTTTGACGTTGCCTGCGGCATTCTCGTGACCGAGCGCGTCGTACAGCTGAATCGAGAGCAGGTACGGCTCCGTGCCGGTATAATTGAGCAGCCGGTCGACGAGATCGCGGCGCAGCAGCAGCCGGTCGTAATCGCCGGCCTCGGAGTTCGCGATCTTTTTCAGCAGCGACTGGACCTGCCCGTCCGCCGTCACGTTGTAGGAAATTTGCCGGATACGCTTCAGCTCCGCTTCGATGGCGGAGGAGGACAGATTAAGCACCTGCGACGATTTGGTATAAATCTGGCTGTCGTAGATCGAAAACGCATACTGCTGCACGAGCAGCGTCGCGGAGAAGGAAAGCGCCACGATGAGCGCGATCAGCAGGGACAGCTTGTTGCGTATCCGCATGTTGCGGTAAAAATCGAATCCGAACCGTTTGCGCATCGGGATACGCTCCTTCGCGGGACCGACTCATAAGGGGGGGCTCGCTCGCGATAATAAGAGCATGTCCCGTATCGGCCGTCAGCCTCCATTTTACTACATCCCGCGGCATCTTCGCCCCGCTGCGAATCCGGGGGAAACGTTCAAAATTCAGAGAAAATCCGCCGGCGATGGCGGCATGCGCGAGGATCGGCGTCATTCGCGCAAGGAGGTCGAATGCGAGTCGGACCGAATGTGTTTCTATGCGGGAGCTCCCGGGAGCGCTGGGCGCAACGCAGGCAGAATGTGTTTCTATGCGGGAACTCTTGGGAGAACTGGGCGCTGGGCTATCGAGCGGCATGCAAAAACGGGACGAAGCAGGAAAACGAACCCGCTTCATCCCGTCTTGCTAGGTAAACTTAAAGGTTGCCGACCGGCGCGACGCCGGCGAACGGAATCTCGCCGAACAGCGCGCGCACGAACGCTTCGTGGGACGCCGGCACGTTGCTGTAGGCATTGACGGCGACCGGAGCCATATCGAAATAGTCGGCGATGAGGTACGGCGAGCCGAATGAAGCCACGACCGTCTTATCTCTGCCCGCCGTCAGCGCGCTCCAGCAGGCGGAGGCTTCGTCTGCGCTGAAGGCGAGCGGGCCCATCGGATGGTGATGGCGCAGAATCGGCGCATAGACGATCAGGTCGACCCCGGGCTCCCGTTCGATCAGATCCTCGTACCAGACGTTGCGAATGAGCGTCGTCTCGATACCGCGACGTTCGAACGCTTCCTTGAGCGTGACCAGGTCGTCGTAGTCCGCCGTCGACGGGCTGATGCCGACGATGAGCGCCTTGCGAACCGCGCCCGGCGCCAGCGGCAGCAGGCCTTCCTCGTCGCGGACGAGCGTCAGGCCGCCTTCGGCCACGCTTTGCGCCGTGCGCGCCGCGAAGGCGGCGATATCCGCCTGTCCCGCAGGGGCCTTCACCTCATAGACGTGCCCGCCGCTAGCCGCGGACGCAGGCGCTTCGTCTCCGGCCGCCAGCACGCCGAAGCGACGCTTCATTCGCAGCACGCGCTCGACCGCATCGTCCAGCCGCTCCATCGTCAGCCCGCCCGTCTCGAGCGCCCTTTCGGCCGCCTCGAAGTACGTCAGCTCCGGCCAGAGCAGCATGTCCGTCCCGGCGTTCAGCGTGTGCAGATAGGCCTCGTTGCGCTCGTACCATTTCAGATAGCCGCCCATGATCAGCGCGTCGCTCACGATGACGCCCTTGAAGCCCATCTGCCGCTTCAGCAAGCCGTCGCTCAGCTCCGCCGACAACGTCGCGGGCAGGTAGCGGCCGCCGAGCGCCGTACGCGACTGGAAGGCGGGCAGCGAGATATGTCCCGTCATGATGGACGCGAGCCCTTCGTCGACGAGCGCCTGGAACACCGCCCCGTGCTGCGCGAGCCATTCCTCCCGGGACAGCGCGTTGACCGTCGTCGTCATATGTTGATCGCGATAGTCGACGCCGTCGCCGGGAAAATGCTTGGCCGCAGCCGCCAGCCCGTGATCCTGCATGCCCCGCACGACCGCCTTCAGCAGCGGAATCGCCCAAGAAGGCTTGTCGGAGATCGCCCGGATCGCCGTGATCGGGTTAAAGCGGTTGACGTTCAGGTCCGCGACCGGCGAAAAGGTCCAGTTCACGCCCGCGAGGCCCGCCTCGAGCGCCGTCGCCTTACCGTAGTCGTACGCGAGCTGCTCGCTGCGCGTTGCGCCCAGCGCCATCGGGAACGGCAGCTTCGTGAGGCCGGGAATCATGCTGCCGCAGCCATTCTCCAAATCCGATGCGAAAATGAGCGGGATTCGCGTCGCAGACCGGTACTGCTCGGTCGCTTCCTTCACCTGCTCGAAGCCGTCGCTCGTCATGACGTCCTTGATGATCTCCGCGCCGACGAAGAAGCCGCCGACCGGGTAGCGGTCCAAAAAGGCTTCCAGACTGCCGTGCTTTTCGATCTCCCGGGACCGACTGGACAGCAGGACGACCGTCTGGCCGATTTTCTCCCGAACGGACAAGTCCGCGAGCCGGACGTCGCGAAGCGCCGTATCGTTATTCGTATTCGCATGCATGTTGTTATCCCCTTCCAAGCCAGCAGGCCGGTCGCGCCGGCCGTCTGCGTTTTACTGCGTTCATCGCCAGTATGGTGTCTAGGGAGGGGCGTGCCTACTGTAAAATATCCATTTTGTTGCCTTGCGGACTGTCCATATTTAACTTTACTGTACGGAGGCGGACAGGGCCGTCCTACAGAATGACTCCGTCCTTGAAAATGGCGATCTCGCGGAAGCCGTTCCGCTCGTTGTTCGTCTGCTTCTCTCCCGAAGCCAGGTCGACGATCTGCGCGAGCAATTCGTCCCGCAGGGCATCCATGCTCATGCCTTCGATCAGACGGCCCGCGTTGAAGTCGATCCAGTTTTTCTTGCGATCCGCGAGCTGGGAGTTGGTGGCGATCTTCACGGTCGGCACCGGCCCGCCGAACGGCGTGCCGCGCCCGGTCGTGAACAGCACGACGTGCGCGCCGGCGGCGGACAGGGCGGTGACCGAGACGAGATCGTTGCCCGGCGCCTGCACGAGGTTCAGCCCCGGCTTGCGCGAAGGCTCGCCGTACGCCAGCACGTCGGTGACCGTCGCGTGGCCGCCCTTTTGCGTGCACCCGAGCGACTTCTCCTCGAGCGTCGTGATGCCCCCGTCCTTGTTGCCCGGGGACGGATTCTCGTAGATCTCCTGGCCGTGACGGATGAAGTAGTCCTTGAAGTCGTTGACCAGCTTCACGATGTCCCCCGAATACGGCCTCGTCGGCCGCGCGCTCCATGAGGATCGTCTCCGCGCCGAACATCTCCGGCACCTCGGTCAGCAGCGCCGTGCCGCCGACCGACGTGATGGCGTCGGCGACGCGGCCGACGAGCGGGTTCGCGGTGATGCCGGAGAAGCCGTCGGAGCCGCCGCATTTAAGCCCGATCCGCAGCTTCGACAGCGGCACGTCCGTCCGGACGAAGCGCTCCGCGTAATCGACCAGCTCGCCGATGAGCGACAGCCCTTCCTCGAGCTCGTCTTCGACCTCCTGGGACTTCATGAACTTCACGCGCTCGGGGCTGTAATCGCCGATGACCTTCTTGAACGCGTCGACCTGGTTGTTCTCGCAGCCGAGGCCGATGACGAGCACGCCGGCCGCGTTGCCGTGCCGCACGAGCGCGGCCAGCAGCTTCTGCGTCGCGGTCAGGTCGTCGCCGAGCTGGGAGCAGCCGTACGGATGCGGAAAGTGGAACACGCCGTCGATGCCGCGCCCCTCGAACTGCCGCGTCGCCAGGCGCGCGAGCGTCTCGCACGTCTTGTTGATGCAGCCGACGGTGTTCACGATCCAGATCTCGTTGCGGATGCCGACCTCGCCGTCATCGCGTACGTAGCCCTTAAAGGTCGACTGTCCGCCGGGAAACGACGCCGTCGATGCCGCCTCCGCGCCCGATTCGGCGGATTGCGGCTTGTACGCGTAGTCGAGCACCGCGCCGAGGCCGGTCTTGAGGTTATGCGTATGCACCCAGTCGCCGACCGCGATGTCTTCCTTCGCGATGCCGATCGAATAGCCGAACTTGTTCACGTGCTGGCCGGCCGCGACCGGCCGGATTAGCAGCTTGTGTCCGCGCGGCACGTCCCGCAGCGCTGTTGCCGCGCCTTCGCCGTCCGCGCCGTCCGACCAGTCCACGGTCTCGCCGGCGCGGATGTCGCGCAGCGCGATGGCCACCTGGTCGCGCGGATTCAGCACGACGGTGTCGCTCGCAGCGGCAGCCGCAACCGCCGTGCCGGCTGCCATGGCGCCGTCGACAACCGATCCGGCTGCCGCCGCGGCATCCATTCCGGCCGTCGTCGGCTGCCCCTTATCCCTTTCGCTCATGATCCGCTCGCCTCCATTTTCGTCAGCGCGCCGGTCAATGCCGCGCGCAGCCCTTCGATTTCGCCCAGATTCCGTCCCCACCAGTCGGTGCGTCCGAGGATATCCGCGACGAGCTCTTCCAGCGTCAGCTCTCCAAGCGCCAGCCGCGCCCAAAGTGCGGCCAGCTCCGTCAACGCGGACGCATCGTCCCGCAGCGCGACCGGACTGCCGTCCAGCCGGCTGCCCGCGAACCCGCCGTCCCCCGTCTCCCGCGCGCGGTACAGCCGCAGCAGCGAGGCGAACGCCTCCACGATGCGCGGCGGCAGCTCGCCGGTTCGCTCCGCATAAGCTTCAAGCGTCGGCAGCAGCCGCACTTTGAACTTGGACAGGCTGTTCAAGGCGATGTCGGCCAGCTTGTGGCGGACGTGCGGGTTCGCGAAGCGCTCCAGCACCTCGTCCGCATATCGGCGCATCTCGCCCTCCGGCAGCGGCACCGACGGCACGATCTCGTTCATGATCGCGTCGCGGATCAGCTCGCCGTAGACGGGGTGGCCCACCGCCTCGCCGACCGTCTCCAGCCCGTTCAGCAGACCGACGCTCGCCATCAGCGTGTGCGCGCCGTTCAGGATTCGAACCTTGCGCAGCTGGTACGGCCGCAGATCGTCCGTCCACAGGACGTTCAGCCCCGCTCGCGCCAGCGGCAGCCGCGCGTCCAGCGCGGCCTCACCCTCGATCGCCCACAGATGATACGGCTCCGCCGCATTCAGCAGCCTGTCTTCGGCGCCCTTCGCCCTGAAGACGCGCTCGGCCTCCTCGCCCGGATAACCGGTCACGATCCGGTCGACGAGATTGTTGAGGAAGCGGTTGTGCTCGCGGATCCACGCCTTGAACGCCTCGGGCAGTCCCCAGTCCTCCGCGTGCCGCAGCACGATGTCCCGCAGCTTGCCGCCGTTGTTTTCCACCAGCTCGCAAGGCAGCAGCAGCAGTCCCTTAGAGGGGTCGCCTCCGAACGTCTCGAAACGTCGGTGCAGCAGCGCCGTCAGCTTGCCCGGATACGACAGGATCGGCCGATCCGGCTGCCATTCGGACGCCTGGTAGACCAGGCCCGCCTCCGTCGTGTTCGAAATGACGACTTCAAGCGCCGGCTCCTCCCCGAGCGCCAGGAAGCGATCCCACTCCACGTACGGGTCGACCGTCAGCGCGAACGCCGTCACCAGGTCCAGCTCGTCGACCGGACGGCCGTCCCGCAGACCGCGAATCCATTGATAATACAGGCCGTCCTGCTCCCGCAGCTCGGCCAGCTTCGCCGCGCCCGAAGGACGGGGCTGGCAGACGGCCACGCCGCCTTCGAACAGCCCCTGCCGGTTGCAGCGGTCGATCATCCAGTCGGCGAAGCCCCGCAGGAAATTGCCTTCGCCGATTTGCAGCACCTTGACCGGGTAGGCCTTCATCCGGTCGTAGCGCGCCGCCGCTTCTCCGTCGATCGCCGCCCGGCTTCAGACGCGGCAGCCTCCCGCTGCCCGCGGCCGTGTCCGCCGCCACGCGAGCGCGCTCCGCGCCTGCGCCCCCGCTCATACGCCGCCCGCCGTCCGCGCGATCTCGATCCGCGCGGAATCGGCGCCGAAGCGGAAGTACGCTTCCGCGTTGCGGTAGCAGACGCCCTCGACGATCTCGCCGAGCAGCGCCCGATCGGCCGGCACGAGGCCCGACTCGACCCATTCGCCGAGCAGATTGCACAGAATGCGGCGGAAATACTCGTGCCGCGGATACGACAGGAAGCTTCGGGAGTCGGTCAGCATGCCGACGAAGCGGCTCAGGAGCCCCATGTTCGCGAGCGACTTCATCTGCGCGAGCATGCCGTCGATCGTATCGTTGAACCACCAGGCGGAGCCGAGCTGGATTTTGCCGGGAATGCCGTCGCCCTGGAAGCTGCCGATGATCGAGGCCAGCACGTCGTTGTCGCCGGCGTTCAGCGAATAGAGGATCGTGCGCGGCAGACCGCCCTGCTTCTCGATCCCGTCGAGCAGCTTGACGAGCGGACCCGCCAGCGCGCCCGCGTTGATCGAGTCGAAGCCGGTATCCGGGCCAAGGCGCTCGAACATCGCCGTATTGTTGTTGCGGTGCGCATGGATGTGCAGCTGCATCGTCCACCCGCGTTCGGCGTACTGACGGCCCAGGAACAGCAGCGTGAACGTCTTGTACTGCGCCTCCTCCAGCTCCGACACCGTCTCGCCGCGCAGCGCCTTCGCATAGATCGCCGCCGCCTGCTCCTGCGTCGCGTCGGCATGCATGACGGTATCGATCGCATGGTCGGACAGCAGGCAGCCGGTATCGTGGAAAAACTGCACGCGCTCGCCCAGCGCCGCAAGGAGCAGGCCGTAATCGGACAGCTCGTAGCCGCAAGCCTCGCGAAGGCGCGCCAGCCACGGGAGGAACGTCGCCCGGTTGATCTCCAGCGCCTTGTCCGGGCGGAACGACGGGCGCACCTGGAAGCCGTGGCGGTCCTCTTCGATCAGCTTGCGATGGTATTCGAGCGTGTCAGCCGGATCGTCGGTCGTGCAGACGACGCGGACGTTCGAGCCGCGCACGAGCTCCTGCGGCGTGAACCCGCCGCCCTGGATTTTGGCGTTCGCCTTTTCCCAGATGACCGGCGCGTTCTTCTCGTTGATCAGCTCGTCGATGCCGAACAGCCGCCGCAGCTCCAGATGCGACCAGTGGTAGAGCGGGTTGCCGATCGTCATCGGCACCGTCTTCGCGTAGGCCAGGAAGCGGTCGTAGTCGGAGACGCCTTCGCCGCCGGTGACGTACGGCTCCGGCATGCCGTTGGCGCGCATCGCCCGCCACTTGTAATGGTCCCCGTACAGCCATACCTCGGTCAGGTTCGCGAACGGTTTATTGTCGTAGATCGCCTTCGGATCGAGATGGCAATGGTAGTCGATGATCGGCATCGGCGCGGCGAACTGCTCGTAAAGCATCGCGGCCGTGTCGTTATTCAGCAGGAAGCGGTCGTCCATGAACGCTCTCACAGGTTAATCAACCTCCACTTATTAAAGTGCAATCGCTTTCCATCATGAGAATATCGCAAAAAAGGTTGGAAGTCTCCGCGATTTTTGCTTATATTATAAAAAATCAACTTATTTTGTTCATTGACGAACGATCGAACGCAGCTTGACGCGGAAAGGGGCTAGACGGGGATGTACGACGAAACGGACGCTTTGACCTACGGCGACGAAGAATCGGACTTTTATTACCACCGCATCCGGCGCACCCGCCCCTTCGAGCGGACGAATCACTATCACCGCACGTACGAGATTTATTACCTCGTCTCCGGCGAACGGCTCTACTTTATCAAAGAAGAGACGCACCACGTCGCCGCCGGCTCGCTCGTTTTCATCGACAAGCAGCAGGTGCACAAATCGTCGATGAAGGACTCGCACGCGCACGAGCGCGTCGTCATCAACTTCAGCGACGCTTTTCTCGGCATGGAGCGGCTGCCGCACTACGAGGAGCTGTTCCGCGTGTTCCGCGACGGCTCGCGCGTATTCCGTCTGTCGCCGTACGAGCAGGCCGGCGTGCTCGCGCTGCTGAACCGGATGGGCGCCGAGATCGCGGGCCGCCAGCCGGGCTTCGAGACCGGGCTGCGCCTGCTCCTCGCGGAGCTGCTGCTGCTCGCTTCCCGGCTGCCCGAGCCGGGCGGCGAAGCCGGGCAGGCGACGGCGCATCCGCTTCACAGCAAGATCGCGGACGTCGTCAGGCACCTCAACGCCCGCTACTCGGACAATGTGACCTTGCCGGAGCTGGCCGCCCGCTTTTACATGAGCCCCTCCCATCTCAGCCGCACCTTCAAAGCGGTGACCGGCTTTACGCTGGTCGGCTACCTGAACCTGATCCGCATCCGGGAGGCGCAGGCGCTGCTTCGCGAGACGAACCGCAAGATCATCGACATCGCGGCGGCGTGCGGCTTCGAGAGCGTCACGCACTTCGAGCGCACGTTCAAAAAGACGGCCAGGCTGACCCCGATGCAGTACCGCAAGCTGCACGACCCATCGCACGGCTAGACCTGTCGGAAATCCGCTCTCACCCGCGCCCCGCCTTCGTCCCGCCATATGGCGAAGACGCCTCCCCGCATGACCGGAGAGGCGCTCCTTCAGCACGATCGCTTTTAATAAAACTTCACGAGCTCGTCGACCTTGACCGCCTGTCCCGTACGGATCGACTTGTTCGCCGCGATGCCCGTCAAAATGGAGCGCGCACCGTCGACGTGGTTCGCCGCGCGATGGAATTCGTCCTCCACCGGCACGCCGAAAATGTCGTTCAGCAGCACCGGGTCGCCGCCCCCGTGTCCGCCCTCTCCCATTTCGAATTCGGCTTTGTACGGCTCGCCGAACATCGGGAAGACGAGGATCGTGACGCCCTGCACCGCGCCCTCGAGCGCCTTGTCCCCGCCCGAATTCACGTACGACTGCTCGACGATCTTCATCTCGATGCGGCCCTTCGTGCCGTTGAACGCGATCTGGTAGCCTTCCCAGGGCAAGTAAGCGTTCAGCGAATAAGTGAGCTGCGCTTTGTTCTTGTACTTCACGAGCACGCTCATCGTGTCCTCGATCGAGATGCCGTCGCCGAACACGCTCTGGTCGCGCCGGTAGCCGTCCTCCGGCTCGGCGTCGAGGTACATCGCCTTCAGGTGCGGATTGTCGTCGAGCGTCAGGGCGAACGGATCGCCGGCGGCGTTGGGATTGCCCGTCGCGCGCTCGTAGAACTTGGTGATGCCGCGCTTCTCCGCGTTTTCCCGGCCGTAGAAGAGCAGGTCGCCCATCGCGAACACGGTGTCCGGCTGCGAGCCGATCCAGAAGTTCACCAGGTCGAAGTGATGCGTGGATTTGTGCACGAGCAGGCCCCCCGCTGTTGCGCTTGTCCCGGTGCCAGCGGCGGAAATAGTCCGCGCCGTGCTGCGTATTGAGCAGCCATTCGAAGTGGATCGACGTGACGTCGCCGATGACGCCGCTCGCGATCAGCTCGCGCGCCTTCGTATGGTGAGGCGCGTAGCGGTAGTTAAACGTGACGCGCACGCTCCGTCCGGTCCGCTCCACCGCGTCGAGGATCTCCTGGCACTTCTCCTCGTCGACCGTCATCGGCTTCTCGGTAATGACGTCGCAGCCGAGCTCAAGCGCGCGGATAATATACGTATGGTGCGTCCGGTCCACGCTCGTCACGATGACGGCATCCGGCTTTTCCGTCTCGATCATCCGGTCGAACTCGTCGCTCTTATAGGTGCGCGCCGCCGGATAGTCGTACTTTTCCGTCAGCAGCTTGTTCGCGTAGTCCATGCGGGTCTGATTGATGTCGCAGAAGGCGAGCAGCTCGCTCGTCTCGCGGTAAGACGTGGCGATCGCCGAATAAAAAAACTCCGCTCTCCCCCCCTGCGCCTACCTGTACGTATGTCTTTTTTTGCCATCGCATCCATCTCTCCTCGTCTTAAACATTCCGAATGAAGAAAATGTACCGCAAAATGTGCTTATTCGCTCCGCAATTTATGTTATTATTTTTGAAAACCCGCTTTTCTTGTCCTCTTGGAGGCGATTGGCTTGAACTTGAGCAGCACGCTTCGATACGGAGATCCGCACGATCCTTTTTACGTAGAATACAACCGGAGAAAAGGCCACTATTCGATGGTGTCCGACCACATGCACGGTCAGCACGAGCTTTATTACCTGCTAGGCGGCGAACGCTTCTATTTCATCAAAGACCGCGCGTATCAGGTTCAGCCCGGCGATCTTGTCATCGTCCCCGGAGACGAGGTGCACAAGACGAGCGATACCGGGGTGCCCAACCACGAGCGCGTCGTGCTCTACTATGACGAACGTTACTTCGCGCAGTTTAGCGAGTCGGAGGCCGATCTGCTGCGCTCGCCGTTCCGCGGGACCCGTCGCCTGCTGAGGCTGGACGCGCCAGAGCGCCTGCGGGTCGAACAGCTGCTGTACGGCATGCTGCGCGAGATTCAGCATCGCGAGCCCGGCCGCGATCTGCCGATCCGCCACGCGGCCGCCGAGCTGCTGCTGTTCGCGGCCCGGCATGCGCGCGGCGCGGAGGCCGAAGCCGAAGCCGAGGCGTCGCCGTCGCCTACCGCGGCCAAGATGACCGAGGTCGCGCGGCATATCGCCGCGAATTTTCGCGAACCAATCACGCTGGACGAGCTGGGCGGCCGCTTCTATCTTAGCCCCAGCTATCTGAGCCGCACCTTCAAAAAGTGCACCGGCTTCGGCATCGCCGAATACGTCGGCATCACGCGGGTCAAGGAAGCGCAGCGCCTGCTCCGGGAGACGGACGCGCGCATCACCGAGGTTTCGGAAGAAGCGGGCTTCGATAATTTTTCCCACTTCGAGAAGGTGTTCAAAGCCTTTACCCGCATGACGCCCCGAAGCTACAGGGCCCAGTTCCGGCGTCGCGGATGAACGGGCTGGCGAAGGCAGGCAGCTCTATTCCTATCTTTCTGCAAGAAAGCTATAATTAATCGAAGACAGCGGCATACAAAGCATCAGACATCAGCCTGAACATCCATTGAACGATCATCCAGGCGCAAAGGCGGTCTTTATGAATATCACACAAAAAATTTGGGGCCTCGGCCTTGCGTTTCTGCTGCTCCTCGGAGGCCTGACGGCGATCGCCTCCGTCTATACGCACGGACCGATGCTGGCGCTCTCGATCGCGCTCGGCGCGCTCGGCCTTGCCGCCGGCGCCTACCTGATCGCCACCGTGCACCGCAGCATCTTCACGGGCATGCGGCGCATCTCCCGGATCGTCGACGATATGGCCGCGGGCAGAGCGGACGTTTCCGCGCACGACGATTCGGCGGACGACGAGTTCGGCCAGCTCGCGCGCCGCTTCCGGGAACTGGCCGTCTCGCTGCACCGCAAGACGGAGCAAGAGCGGCAAGCTGCGCGAAGACGCCGAAAACGAGATTTGGGTGAACGCCAACGTCTCCGAAATGGCCATCCTGCTTCAGGGCTCCGTGCAGGTGCAGGAAGCCTCCCGCATTTTCATGGGCAAGCTGGCCGGCGCGCTCGGCGCAAGCTGCGGGGCTTTGTACGTAAGACGCGACGCCGCGCTTCACTTCGCGGCGGGCTATGCGTACGACGATGCCGCTCAAAATCGCAAGCCCATCCCGCTCGGCGTCGGCCTGGTCGGACAGGTCGCGCTCGACAAGCAGCCGGTCGTCATGCGCGATCTGCCGGCGGACTACGTCAAGATCAGCTCGGGGCTTGGCGAGACGCCCCCCTCTTATCTGACGCTCGTGCCGATCCTTTACGAAAACGAAACCGTCGGCGTCGTCGAGCTGGCTTCCCTGCATGCGTTTTCCCAGCGCGAGCGGCAGTTGATCGACCGGGTGTCCGCGAACATGGGCATCCTGTTCAACACGCTCGCCGACATCGCGCGGATCGACGAGCTGCTGCGTCATACTCAACAGCAGAAGGAAGAACTCGAGACGCAGACGGAAGAGCTGCAGTCGCAGACCGAGGAGCTGTCCGCGCAGACCGAAGAGCTTCGCGCGCAGACCGAAGAGCTCGATGCGCAGGCCAGACAGATCAGCGAAGCCAACGAGACGCTTCGCACGGAAGTGCTGCTCACCTCGCGCCAGAAGGAAGAAATCGAGCAGCAAGCCGAGTCGCTCGCGCGGCAAAAGGAGGAGATCGAGCAGCAAGCGAATTCGCTCGCCGACCAGGCGGAGGAGCTCCGGGTGCAGGCGGACGATCTGCGCGCCTCCAACGAGCAGTTGCAGACGGAGATGACGCTTACCTCTCGGCAAAAAGAGGAGATCCAACAGCAGGCCGAAGAAATTATCAGGGCTGCCCAGTACAAGTCCGAATTTCTCGCCAACGTTTCCCACGAGCTGCGCACGCCGCTCAACAGCCTGCTGATCCTTTCGCAGATTCTCGCGGAGAACCGGGCCGGCAACCTTCAGCCCAAGCAGCTCGAATACGTCCATACGATCTTCTCGGCGGGCCGGGACCTGCTTCGCCTGATCGACGAGATTCTCGACCTGGCCAAGCTGGAGGCCGGCAAAATGACGGCCGTCTTCGAGACGGTCCAGGTCCAGGACGTCGTCGATCACGCTTACCGCACGTTCGATCAGGTCGCCCGCGGCAAAGGCGTCGAGCTTCGCATCCGTCTGGATTCCAGACTCCCTGCCTCCTTGCGGACCGACGGCCATCGGCTGCAGCAGATTTTGGCGAATCTGCTTTCGAACGCCTTCAAGTTCACGGAGAAGGGCGAGGTCTCGCTCACGGTCGGTCGAAGCGATGCGCATCCGGAAGGCATCTTCTTCGAGGTAAGGGATACCGGCATCGGCATCTCCAAAGAAAAGCTCGAAGGCATCTTCGAGGCGTTCCAGCAGGCGGACGGCACGACCAGCCGCAAATACGGCGGCACGGGGCTGGGCCTCAGCATCTGCCGCCAGCTCGCCTCGCTCTTGGGAGGACGAATCGAAGTCTCTTCGGAGCCCGGCAAAGGCAGCGTCTTCACCCTCCTCCTGTCCGAAACGGCAGAAACGGGGGCCTTCGCTCCCGAAGCGGAGCAGCCCTTCGAGCCGAAGGCTTCTGCTGCCGCTTCCGCCCAAGAGGAAGCTGCAGCCCCGACGCCGCGGCCCGAGACTGCGGCTACGGCACCTCCGGAACCTGCGCGGGAATCGGCATTCCCGCGAACGGAACCCGTCGCGTTCAAGACTTCTCAGCGTCCCGGCGCCGACATGGCCGATTTTTACGAATCGTTCGTGCCCGACATCTCGATCTCCAATCCGAAGCTGCTTCTGCAAGCCGTGATGGACGACGACCGGAACGACCTCCAGCCGGGAGACACGACGCTGCTCATCATCGAGGAGGAGGCATCGTTCGCGGCCATCTTGCTCGAGCTTGCGCGCAAGCGCGGCTTCAAGGCGATCGTCTCGCTGCAGGGCGACCAGGGGCTCGCGCTCGCCCACGCCTACAAGCCGGACGCGATCATCGTCGACGCGGACCTGCCCGTCCTCAACGGCTGGGCGATCATCAGCAGGCTTAAGAGCCGGCCCGAGCTGCGCCACATCCCCGTGCACGTCGTGTCCACGGCCGACGACAGCAAGCAGGGGCTGTCGATGGGCGCGCTGGACTTCTGGAAAAAGCCGACGGACCGCTCGGAGCTTGAGGCCGCGTTCCTCCGGATCGAATCGTACATTCGGCGTCCGGTCAAAAACCTGCTGATCGTCGAAGACAATGACGCGCTGCGTGCCAGCCTCGTCGCTTTTATCGCGCACCCCGACGTAAACGTGACCGCTGCCGCCTCGGGCAAGGAGGCGCTCGATCAACTGAACGCCCAGCACTTCGACTGCATGGTGCTCGATCTCGGCCTCGCCGATATCTCGGGCTTCGAGCTGCTGGAGCAGGTCAAGACGAACCGCAAGCTGCAGACGCTGCCGGTCATCATCTATACGGGCCGCGACCTGAGCAAGGAGGAAGAGCAGCGGCTGCGCCACTACGCGGAAAGCATCGTGCTCAAAAACGTCCAGTCGATGGAGCGTCTCTACGACGAGACCGCGCTGTACTTGCACCGCAAGCATGCCGACCTGCCGCCGGACAAGCAGCTTCTCATCGAGAAGCTGCATAATCCGGAAGCCGCCTTCGAGGGCAAGCAGATTCTGCTCGTGGACGACGACATGCGCAACATCTATGCGCTCTCCAGCGTGCTGGAGGGCTACAATATGGAGATCAGCTTCGCGCAAAACGGCAAGGAAGCGCTGCAGCACCTGAGCGTCCATCCCGGCGTCGACCTCGTATTCATGGATATCATGATGCCCGAAATGGACGGCTACGAGACGATGCGGCGCATCCGCCAGATGCCGCAGTTCGAGAACCTGGTCATCATCGCCCTGACGGCCAGAGCGATGGAGGGCGACCGCGTGAAGTGCCTGCGCGCCGGCGCGTCCGATTACATCGCCAAGCCGATCAACACGACCCAGCTCGTCACGCTGCTCAAAGCATGGCTCATCAAGTAGACCGCCGGAAGGAATGATTGCTGCATGGGACCTGACGTTCACATCCTTCTTGTCGACGACCGGCCGGACGAGTTTTTGTCCGCGCAAGCGATTTTGGCCGACTCTCCCTACACGCTCGTGTCCGCTTCATCGGGTGCGGAAGCGCTCAAGTGCTTGCTCAAAAACGACTTCGCCCTCATCATCATGGACGTGCTGATGCCGGACATGGACGGCTTCGAGACGGCGCGCCGCATCAAAACGCGTAAAAAAATCGCAGGATATCCCGATTATTTTCCTCACTTCGCTAACGTCCGAGCTGGACAACTATATGCAGGCCTATTCGTCGGGCGCGATCGACTTCATGACCAAACCCGTCCATCCTGAGGTGCTGAAAAGCAAAATCGACGGTTTCGTGCGACTCTATCTGACGCGGCTCGAGCTCGAGCGGCAGACCAACGAATTGGCCGCCAAAACGCAGGAGCTCGAGGCGAAGACGCAGGAGCTGGAAGCCAAAACGATCGAGCTCGAGTCCCAGGCGCGGCAGATGGAGGAAGCGAACCGCGAGCTGACGAAGATGAAGGAAACGGCGGAGACCGCCTCCCGGATCAAGTCGGGCTTTCTCGCGACGATGAGTCATGAGCTGCGCACGCCGCTGAACGGCATCATCGCGATGTCGGAGCTTCTCATGGAGTCGGAGCTTCCGCCGGCGGACCGCGACATGGTCGATATCATCCGGACGAGCGGCAACGCGCTTCTTTCGATTATCAGCCACATTCTCGACTTTTCCAAGATCGAGTCCGGCAAAATGGATCTGGAGCTCTCTCCGTTCAATCTGGAGAGCTGCATGAAGGAGACGGCGGACCTGTTCATCGCGATGCTTCGCGAAAAGGGGTTGACGCTGACGACCGAGATCGACCCCGCGATCCCGTCGCTGCTGTTCGGAGACCCCAACCGGCTTCGCCAGGTGCTCAACAACCTGATCGGCAATGCCGTCAAGTTCACGTCCGCAGGAGGCGTGCGCGTATATGCCCGGCTGCTGCGCAGACAGTGCGTCGAGCTGGAGCTTGAGTTTACCGTGGAGGATACCGGGCCGGGCATCCCGGAAGGGCAGTACCACAGGCTGTTCCAGCCTTTCTCCCAGCTCGAAGGAATGCAAGGCGGCAAAACCGGCGGCACGGGCCTCGGTCTGTCGATCTGCAAGACGCTGGTGGAGCTGATGGGCGGCCGGATCTACGTCAAAAAAGGATGTAGCCCGAGGCGCGATATTCGTATTTACGATCAAGGCGACCGCCGTCGAGACGGAATAAGCGGGCTCGGCAGCTCGCGCGCCCTTGACAATGCAGACGGTCTAGTCGAAGATGATCATAGGTTCATTCAAGGCGCGAAGCACGCGCCCTGCGTCGATCCGCGCTTATGCGCGGGACGGCGAAGGGCGCGTTTTTTTTGCGTTCAAGGACGCGCGGCGCCGTTCGGCGAATGGCGCGATTATGATATACTGGAGGCAAAAAGCAATGAAGAAACGGTTGAATCCGAAGAACGACTACCTGTTCAAGCGGTTGTTCGGCGAGGCCGACAGCAAGCCGCTGCTGATCGGGCTGCTGAATGCGGTCCTTCGCAGAGACGAAAGGGACGCGATCGCGGACCTCGTCGTGCTGGACGGCAAGCTGCTCACCAAGCGTCTCGTCGAAGACAAGGAAGGCGTGCTCGATATTCGCTGCGAGACGGCGAACCGGGAGCAGATCAACGTCGAGATGCAGGTCGGACGTTATCGGCATATGGAAAAGCGAAGCCTGTTTTATATGGGCCGGCTCCTCGCCGATTCGATTCGAGAAGGCGAGGATTACGGTCAGCTCAAGAAAACGATCTGCATCAACATGCTGGATTTTTCCTTCCTGCCCCTCGAGGGATTTCATCGCTCGTTTCATTTGTACGAGGATGCCGAACGGCGGTTCAGGCTGACGGACCTGATCGAGCTGCACTTTATCGAGTTTCCGAAGTTTCGCTCGGCGCCCTATGCCGTTGCGGACCCGCTGCACCGCTGGCTTAGGTTTCTGGACGAACGCACGACCCACGAACAATTGGAGGAGCTGATCGCCATGGATCCGACGATTCGAACGGCCGAAGAACGGCTGAGTCATCTCAGCGAGGACGATATGACCCGCATGCTGTACGAAGCAAGGGAAAAGGCGAATCGCGACCGAATCAGCTTTTTGAAGGACGCGCGGGAGCAGGGGCTGGAGGAAGGCAGGGAGTTGGGCATTGCGCAGGGCAAGGAGTTGGGCATTGCGCAAGGCAAGGAGTTGGGCATTGCGCAAGGCAGAGAACTAGGCATTGCACAAGGCAGAGTAGCCGTCGCGCGAAATCTGCTGAAAGCCGGCACCGACATCGCCGTCGTCAGCCAGCTGGCGGAGCTGCCCCTCGAACAGGTGCGGCTTCTAGCCGCACATCTGGAAGAATAGGCGAAACAGCAAATAGACGGACCGGCAATCGCCGGAGCCGTCTATTTTTGTTGGGTCTATGCTGCGGTTATTTCGAGATCAGTCCTTGCTTCAGCAGGTTCGACGCGATGACCGCCGCCATCTCGCGGGTGACCTTGGCCTTCGGATCGAACGCCGTGCCGGAGGTTCCCTTCAGCAGTCCCTTATCGTAGACAGCGCGGACCGACGCGAGCGCATAACCGGAGATCTGCCCTTGGTCGGAGAACGCGGTCTTCGATCCCGAACCGTCGAGCTTGAAGGCGCGGGCCAGCACGACCGCCAGATCCTGGCGGGAGATCGCGTCGTTCGGCTTGAACGATGTCGCCGTCACGCCGCCGATCAGTCCTTTGGACTTTGCCGTCATGACCGCATCGAAGTACCAGACGCCCGGCGCGACGTCAGCGAACGTCTGCTTGGCGCCCGAAGCCGGCGTCTCGCCGAGCAGGCGCAGGATCAGCGCCGCGAACTGCACGCGGGTCAGCTGCTGCTTCGGCGCGAACTTCAGCTCCGTCGCGCTAACGCCCTGAAGCCAGCCTGCCGCATAAGCTTCGCCCACCGCTTCGCTTGCCCAGGAAGAAATATCCGCCGCGTCGGCGAACGAATCGCCGCCAGCCTGTCCTGCGCCCACGGCTACCGTGCCGGCGTACTTAAGCACCAGCGGCGCGGCGCCATCGCGGTATCCCGTTACGGTGTATGCGAGTTCGCCGCCGGACAGTCCTTTAAAGGTTGCCGTGCCGTTCGCGTCGGTCTTCGCCGTCTGGCCGCCGATGGAGACTTGTACGCCTGCAGCCGGTCCGGTCACTTCCTTAAAGCTGCTGTCGTAATAGGTGTACTGCACGTTCACTGCCGTAGCGCCGCCCGCCGCGGCCTTTGCCGTGACCGACTTCACGAGGCCGCTATCAGCCCCGGACAGATACAGGTACAACTCGTCTCCCGCTTGAAGACGGAACTTCTCAAGCGAAGTGTCGATCGTCGCATAGGCGCCGCCCCGCTTGACCGCATACAGCCAGTAGACGCTCTGGTCGCCCTTGGCGTCGCCGATCGCGGACAGGAACTTGCCGTACTGCGGATCGTCCGTATAGCCGAGCTTCAGCTTGTTGCGATCGGCCATCTCAACCAACGCGTCCCACGCGTACACCGCCTGCGTAGCGCTAAGCGCCGCGAGCGGGCCGTTCAGCCCTTCGATGGCGACGCCGGTCGCGACCCATTGGCTGGCGGCGTTCACGTAGACCGAACGATGCGAAGCGGAGAACAGCTGGTACGCAGCCAGCGCCCGCAGCGCCTGCTCGGTGGCGAACGCCTTGTCCGACGCGGCGTCGGACAGCTGGTGCTTAAAGCCGCCGTCCGTATTTTTGAACGCCAGCAAGCGCTGGACCAGGTTCGATCCGCCCTTGGCGAACTTCGCGTCCGCCGGATCGATGCCGTAGGCGGCGAGGCCGACGATCGTCTGCGCGATCGCCTCGCTGTTGTCGTCGGCGAGGTTGGCGGACAGCCAAGCGACGGCCTTGTCGGCAGCTGCCGCTACCTCGGGGCGATCCTTGTACTTGCCGAGCGCGCTAAGCGCCATGCCGTACAAGTCTGGGACGGTAGAGCCGTCGATGCCGGAGACGATCGCCGCGGTCAGGTCGCCGCGCGTCCACGCGGTGCCGGCAGGCAGCTCGTAGTTGCCCGAATCGAGCGCGAGCAGCACGAAAATGTCGGCGTAAACGTTGGCGAAGGACGGATAGCTCGTCAGCTTCGCGATCAGGTCGTGGCCGCCGATGCTGCGCGCGTCGAGGCCGGTCGCATTCGCGACCAACGCGTAGCGCGCAAGCGCCGTCGGATCCGGCGATGCCTTGGCCCATTCGGTCTCTACGCCGGCGGCAAGCTTCGCCGCATAGTCGGCGGGTACAGCTTGGCCTGCGCGCGCGAAGCTGAAGGCCAGCCAGTCCGAGGAGACGCCGCCGTTCGCGTTGACGTAGCCGATCGCGGCTTGGATATCCGCCTGGACATTGACGGAAGCGACCGCGGCTGTCGTCGTGGCGCCGGCGCTCTCCGCATAGCTCTTGCCCGCGGGCAGCGCAGCCGACAGTCCGGCGAACGCCAGCGATACAGACAGCGCGAGCGAAGCCAGCGATTTGAAACGTTTGAAGCCCAACATGAGTCATACCCCTTTTCCGAAAAAAAATAATGAGTCCTCTTGACCCGCGCCGCGTAATCCGTACCGCATCAAAAAAAACCACTCCGCATGGGAGTGGTTCAAGATCGCAGCAAGACGCTGCGCCGCAGACTCGTCCGCCCGAAGAGCGGCATAGCTGGCACAGCCGGTCCCGCCGCTCACTCCGCGAAGCGGACGGGATACAGTCGGACCAAGGCAGGTCTCCTGGCTCTGCTTCATCGCGGCTCCGGCGCCTTCCCATTCGGCTGAACAGTGGCATCGCTCGGATCGCTCGGCATATACAGTGGCGGGACCGCGCCGGACTCTCACCGGACTTCCCTATTAAGCGGCATGGCAGCATGCGCGCGCCTGGTACGAGGATATGCAGTTATGCCCTAATGATAGCGGGTCGTCCGAGCTTTGTCTATGAAAAGGGTCACGAACCGTCGGGAAATCCGCTTCCGTACGCAGCCCCGCCCGAAAAGCCTATAAATGCCTGGCCGGAGTCTTGACTCGCGACCTCGTTGTAGCTATTATGGTTACAACGGATGCCAGATGCTGACGCATTCCCCATCTTCGTGCGCCCAGGCGTCGAGGTCATCGAATAAGAATTCCCAGGAGGTTGATTTTCTATGAAAATACTAGTGACCGGCGCAACGGGCCATTTCGGCTCCATTGTCGTAAAGACGCTGCTCGACCGCGTGCCCGCGGAGCGGATCGCCGTCAGCGTTCGCGACCCGCAAAAGGCGGCGGCATTGGCCGAGCGCGGCGTGGACGTTCGGCGCGGCGACTTCGACGATCCGGCTTCGCTTGAGCAAGCTTTTGCCGGCGTCGATCGACTGTTGATCGTATCGACCGACGGAGATACGCAAACCCGTATTCGCCAGCACGCGAACGCCGTTAAAGCGGCCCGCAACGCAGGCGTCGGCTTCATCGCCTATACCAGCGCCCCGAACGCTCAAGAGAGCGAGCTGTTCCTGGCGGAAGTGCACCGCGAAACGGAAAATGCCATTCGCGCGACGGGTATCCCGTTTGCCTTTTTGCGAAACAACTGGTACATCGAAAACGAAGCCGGCGCGATCCAGGGCATCGTCGCGGGCGCTCCGCTCGTCACGTCCGCCGGGGACGGCAAAGTCGGCTGGGCTCCGCGCAGCGACTATGCGGAGGCGGCCGCAGCCGTGCTTGCCGGCGCCGGACACGACAACAAGATTTACGAGCTAGGCGGTCCGTTGCGGTCGTACGCGGATCTGGCTAGCGTGGCATCCGAAGCGCTCGGACGCGCAGTTCCCGTGCAGCAGGTGGACGACGACGCTTATGCGGTCATTATGAAGAGCGCCGGCGTGCCGGAGTTCGCCCTGCCGATCGTCGTCGCGATCCAGCAGGCGATTCGCGCAGGCACGCTCGCCGTGGAGAGCGGCGATCTGGAGCAGCTGCTCGGTCGGCCCGTGACACCGCTGGTTCAAGCCGTGTCCGCGCTAACGGCGGCAAAATAAAAAAAGAACGGCCGTCAACGGGGTTGCTTCTCCGTTTTCGGCCGTTTTCGTTTTGTCAAAGCCGCCATGCCTTATGGAGAATCGACTCCGCTTCTTCAAGGACACGGTAAGATTACTGTCGAACGACTGTCTCACACCTGTCTCTCACCGTGGACAGCGGACAGACTCTCTGACCCACGTGAGCTCCGCGCCTGCTCGCATCTTCTACCACAACGTCCGGTCCGGCGCCTCCGTCTGCAGTCTGATTCTGAGCTATGCGCGAGTTGGACGACAGGGTCGCGCTCAAAGTGATAAGCTATAAGCAACCAAGCTTTGCTTATAAGGAGCGATCACTTATGAAAATCCATCGCGGCACGCTGCTCGGACCCCTCCTGCTTCTGGCCGGCCTCTTTTTGCTGTTCCGCGGCGATCTGCATTTGGGCACAGGCTCGATTTTCGCGTATTTCTGGCCAACGCTGTTCGTGCTCCCGCTCGGTATTTTTTTCCACTGGCTCTACTTCTCGGTGCTCGGCGGCAAAGGCGTCGGCGTGCTCGTCCCCGGCGGCGTACTGCTCACGGTGTACGGCGTCTGCCAGATCGCCATGCTGCTGGACAACTGGTCGATGATGTGGCCCGGCTTTATTCTCGCCCCTGCCGTCGGCCTGTTCGAACTGTACTGGTTCGGGGGCCGGAACAAGTGGCTGCTCATCCCGATCAACATTTTGACTTTCCTTTCACTTCTCTTCTTCGCCATCTTCTCGATCGGCTACGTGCTCTCGAAGCTGACGGGCGGCTCCTCCATTCTGGCCATCCTGCTGATCGGAGCTGGCGCGCTCGCCCTGATGTCCCGCAGGCGGGAATCGGTCTGACCGGCAAGCCGGGGCTGTTCGCGAAGAGCACGCCAAGACAGGCGAATCCGGCATGCGGATGATAGAGTGGAGTCAGAGAGGGGATGCGCATGGAGTGGCTTGAGCGAATGCGGCACGCGCTGGACCGGATGGAACGGATGGTGGAGGAGCCCTTCGACATGGCGGAGATCGCGCATGCGGCGTGCACCTCGCCCTATCATTTCCAACGGATGTTCCACATGCTGACGGGCATGACGGTCGCGGAATACATGCGCAAGCGCAAGCTGACGCTGGCGGCTCAGGAGCTCGCGATGGGCGCGGCCAAAGTGCTGGACGTGTCGCTGAAGTACGGCTACGACTCGCCGGAGTCGTTTGCGAAGGCATTCCGCAAAGCGCATGGCATCGCGCCATCGGAGGCCAAGGCCCAAGGCGCCTCGCTTAAGGCCTACCCGCGTATTTCCTTCCACCTGTCGTTGAAGGGAGACAAGGAAATGGATTATCGGATCGTCAAAAAAAGAAGCGTTCAAGGTCCTCGGCAAAATGATCCGGGTCGGCACCGAGAACGGGGAGAACACCCGGAGAATTCCCGCTTATTGGGGAGAATGCGCGGCCGACGGCACGCTCGCCAGATTAGCGGCTCTATCCCCCGGCAACCCGCTGCTCGGCATCTGCTCGATGCCGCCCGGCGAAGAACTGCTCACCTACTTGGTCGCGGTGGCGTGCGACGCGGAGGCGGAGACGCCGGAAGGCTTGCGTCTCGTGGACGGTGCCTCAGGCCACCTGGGCGGTATTCACCTCTGTCGGCCCCGTGACGCCTTCGATTCAGCGGTTATGGGAACGCATCTATAGCGAATGGTTCCCGTCCTGCGGCTACGAGCATGCCCCTGCACCGGAGCTGGAGGTGTACCTGGAGGGAGACACGAACGGGGAGGATTACCGCTGCGAGGTATGGATTCCCGTCATCGCGAGTCAGGCGTAGCACCCTCGGATTGACAAACCCTCCCGCGCGAGCGAAGATGGATTCAAGCAAGGCAAGCGGACGCGAAGCACGCGCCGCCGTTAACCCCGATTTTGCGGGTTTAACGGACGGCGCGTGCTTTTTTTTGCTTCCTCCATGCGCGCAAAAGGCTATGGTATACTGAGGGGAGAACGGGAACTTGAAGAAGCGATTGAATCCGAAAAACGATTATTTGTTCAAACGGCTGTTCGGAGAAGCCGACAGCAAGCCGCTGCTGATCGGGCTGCTGAACGCGATCCTGCTGCGGACCGACCATGCTGCGATCGCCGACCTGACCATCCTGGACGGCAAGCTGCTCACCAAACGGCTGATTGAAGACAAAGAAGGCGTGCTCGATATCCGATGCGAGACCGCAGACCGGGAGCAGATCAACGTCGAAATGCAGGTCGGGCGTTACCGGCACATGGAAAAGCGCAGCTTGTTTTACATGGGTCGCTTGCTCGCCGACTCCATCCGCGAAGGCGAGGATTACAGCCAGCTCAAAAAAGACGATCTGCATCAACATATTGGACTATTCCTTTCTGCCGCTCGAGCACTTCCATCACTCGTTTCAGCTTTACGCGGACAACGCCAGACAATATCGGCTTACCGATTTGATTGCGCTGCATTTTATCGAATGTCCCAAGTTTCGAGCCGGGCCGTATCGTCCCGATGACCCGCTGCATCGCTGGCTGCGGTTTTTGGACGAACGGACGACCGCAGATCAATTGGAGGAGTTGATCGAGATGGATCCGACGATACGCCATGCCGAAGAGCGTCTTGCTCACCTCAGCGAAGACGACATGACCAGAATGCTGTATGAAGCCCGGGAAAAAGCGCAGCGGGATCGGATCAGCTTCTTGAAGGACGCTTGGGAGGAAGGCCGGGAGACAGGATGGGAATCCGGACAGGAGTCGGCCAAAGCGGAAATCGCGCTTCATATGCTGCAGGAGGGGATGGACCTCCGTACGATCGCCAGGCTTACCGGACTGTCCCCGCAGCGCGTTCGGCAGCTTGCGGAACCCAAATAAGAAGAAAGGGGCCGTTCAACGCGGCCCCTTCGCTTTTTTTTAATTCGCCGCCGCGATTTGCTTGCTCCGCAGCTGCCCGCAGGCCGCATCGATGTCTGCGCCGTGCTCCAGCCGCACGCTGACGCTCACGCCGCGCTTTTTTGAGCGCGTCGTAGAAGCCCCTCACCGCCTCCTGCTCGCTGCGTTGGTACTGGCTGTGCTCGTCCACCGGGTTGTACGGGATCAGGTTCACGTTCACCTGGCTCCGCCGCACCTCGCCGATCAGACCGGCCAGCTCCTCGGCGTGCTCCCTGCGATCGTTCACGTCCCGCAGCAGAATATATTCCAGCGTGAGCCGCCGGTTCGTCCGCGCCAGATAATAATCGATCGCGTCCATCAGCTTCGCGATCGGAATGGCGCGGTTGATCTTCATGATGCTCGTGCGCAGCTCGTCGTTCGGCGCGTGAAGCGACACGGCCAGGTTCGTCTGCAGATCCGAGTCCGCGAACTCCCGCAGCTTGTTCGCCAGTCCGCTCGTGGACACGGTGATGTGACGCGGACCGATCGCCAGCCCCTTGTGATCCTTCATGACGCGGATGAAATCCGCCATGTTGTCGTAGTTGTCGAACGGCTCGCCGATGCCCATCACGACGATGTGGCTGACGCGCTCGCCGTCGCCGGCCTCGTCGAGATGCGCTTGAACCAACATGATCTGCTCCGCGATCTCGCCGGCGGACAGATCCCGGCTTTTGGCGAGCAGGCCGCTCGCGCAGAAGCTGCAGCCGATGTTGCAGCCGACCTGCGTCGTCACGCAGACGGACAGGCCGAACTTGTGCCGCATCAGCACCGTCTCGATGAGATTGCCGTCGGCCAGCCGGAACAAAAACTTCACGGTCCCGTCGGCGGACTGCTGCTTGACGTGCTCCGTCATGGTGCGCAGCGCGAACCCGTCATCGAGCAACGCAGCCAAGGCGGGCTCGAGCGCCGGCGTCGTCTCCCCCAAAGCTCGCAACCCGGCTTCTATACAGCTGCTCCCATACCCGGTCGGCGCGGGACTTCTTGAATCCGCGTTCGGCCAGCCAGGCGGCGAGCTTGTCGTACGGCAAGCCGTAGATCGATGGCTTGTTCATGATCAGTTACCTCTCTCCTAGCGGTTCAGCACGTTGTCTTCGAGCACCGCGTATTTGTCCCCGTATTCCTTGACGATATGCTGCTCGCCCCAATTGCACAAGGCATCCAAAATCGACTTCAGGCTCCAGCCGTAGGCGCTGAGCTCGTACTCGACGCGCGGAGGCACTTCGTTATATACGATCCGGTTGACGATGCCGTCGTCTTCGAGCTCGCGCAGCTGCTGCGTGAGCATCTTCTGCGTAATCGCGGGCATCAGGCGCTTGAGCTCGCTCGTGCGCTTCTTGCCGTGCGTCAGATGACACAGGATAACGCACTTCCACTTGCCGCCGATGACTTCGAGCGTCGCTTCTACGGAGATGTTGTATTTTTTGTCCATTGCGATCGATCTCCTTCCGCATGCCGCCACAGGTACTTTTTTAGTACCTATGTCACTTAAAAGTACGTACTGTCCTTTCGGACGACATTCATCCATAATAGCATTCACCGGCCGGGATATCTACTACGGGAGTGATGCTCCATATGACGCTAAACGCCAAGAAAAGCACCGCCGCGCTGCTCGCGCTCGCGGTCAGCGCATTCGCCATCGGCACGACCGAATTCATCAGCGTGGGGCTGCTGCCCTTAATCGCGGACGATCTTCATATAACCGAATCCATGGCGGGCCTGACGGTCACGCTATACGCGCTGGGCGTCATGGCGGGCGCGCCGATCCTGACCTCGCTCGCCGCCGGCGTGCCGCGCAAGACGCTGCTCCTCTGGATCATGACCGTCTTTATCGCGGGCAACATCCTTGCCTCCGCTTCCGGCGGCGTCGTCCTGCTGCTCGTCGCCCGCGTCCTTTCCGCCTTTGCGCACGGCGTCTTCATGTCCGTCGGCTCGACGATCGCGGCGGATCTCGTGCCGCGGGATCGCAGAGCCAGCGCGATCTCCACGATGTTCTCGGGCCTGACGATCGCGACCGTCACCGGCGTTCCCCTCGGCACGCTGCTTGGGCAGCATCTCGGCTGGCGTGCCGCCTTCGCGGCCATCGCGGCCGTCGGCATCGCGGCCTTCGCCGCCAACCTCGCCCTCGTTCCCTCGGGACTGCGCGGCGCCGCCCGGACGAAGCTGCGCGATCAGCTTCCGCTGCTGGGCAATCGCCGGCTGCTGCTCGCCTTTTCAATCACGGCGCTCGGCTACGGCGGAACCTTCGTCGTCTTCACTTATTTGTCCCCGCTTCTGCGGGATATAACCGGATTCGGCGAGTCGTCCATCGCCTTGATCCTGCTCTTCTACGGCATCGCCATCGCGGCCGGCAACGTCGTCGGCGGCAAAGCCGCCAACAAGCGCCCCGTGCCGGCGCTGCTCGTCATGTTCGCGCTGCAGGCCGTCGTCCTGCTGGCCCTGAACTTCGCAGCGCCTTACCGCGCGGCCGGTCTTGCGGCCGTTCTCCTCATGGGCTTGCTCGCCTTTATGAACGTGCCCGGGCTTCAGCTCTATGTCGTGATGCTGGCCGAGCGGCACGCCAAACATGCCGTCGACTTCGCTTCTTCGCTCAACATCGCGGCGTTTAACGCGGGTATCGCCATCGGCGCCTTTCTCGGCGGCATCGTCGTGGAGCGGCTCGGCGTCGCGCATACGCCGTGGGTCGGCGCCCTCATGGTCGCCGCCGCCGTGCTGCTCACGGCGGCAAGCCTGCGCCTCGAAAACGCGGAAGCCCGCGGGAACAACGATTCGCGAGCGCCGGCCGCTCCGGTCTCGACGAACTGAAAATTTTGCTAAGGGGGGAATCATTAAATCATGACCGCGCATACGGAACTTCAACATCTTCAAAATCTTCAAAGCACATTCCCGCTTGCCAACGGCTCCCGCATGCCCTGGCTCGGCCTCGGCGTATTTAAGGTGCCGGAAGGCGACGCAGCGGCAAGTGCCGTCAAGGAAGCGATCCGCCAGGGCTACCGCAGCATCGATACGGCAGCGATCTACGACAACGAGACGAGCGTCGGCGCAGGCATTCGGGAGGCGCTCGCCGAGACGGGCATTGCCCGCGAAGCGTTGTTCGTGACGTCGAAGGCGTGGAACGCGGACCTAGGCTACGAGGAGACGCTGGCCGCTTACGAGACGAGCCTGCGCAAGCTGGAACTCGATTACCTTGACCTTTACCTCATCCACTGGCCTGTCGCGGGGAAATACAAAGACGCTTGGCACGCGCTCGAAAAGCTGTATGCGGACGGCCGCGTGAAGGCGATCGGCGTCAGCAACTTCCACGTCCATCATCTCGAGGACCTCTTGCAAACCGCGAGCGTCGCGCCGATGGTCGATCAAGTCGAGCTGCATCCGCGGCTGCAGCAGCCCGAGCTGCGGGCTTACGCGGCCGGGCGCGGCATTCGCATCCAAGCTTGGTCGCCGCTCATGCAAGGCGGGCTGCTGGACGATCCGACGCTGACCGGGATTGCGCAAAGACATGGCAAGTCCGTCGCGCAGATTATTCTGCGCTGGGACCTCGAGCTTGGCGTGGCGACGATTCCCAAATCGACCCGCGCGCATCGAATCGCGGAAAACGCCGATGTCTTCGGCTTCTCGCTGACCGAGGAGGATCATCGCCTGATCGCCGCGATGGACCGCGGCGAGCGTGTCGGCCCCGATCCCGACGACTTTGACTTCTAAGCCCATAATCCAACGGCGCCGCGTCCCTTCCGGGAGCGGCGCCGTTCTCGTCTTGCCGGAGGCTCCGGCGGCTGCTTATATACGCTTCTCGCTTCTCGCTTTGCGCGCCCGATCGCCGTTCGGCGGTCAAGCGAGCGCCGAACGGCCAAGTCCCCGCTCCCACAGCGCCGAGCCTTCCCGGGTCATCTCCGGATCGGCCTGGCAAGCCCGCTCCCACGCCTCCACGCAAGCGGGCTCGAAGTGCGTCCCTTTGCTCGCGTTCAGAATGGCCATCGCGTCATCGTGCGACATCGCCCGCCGGTAAGCCCTGTTGCTCGTCAGCGCGTCGTATACGTCCGCGACCGCCACGATTCGGGCCATCCGCGGAATTTCTTCGCCGGCCAGCCGATCGGGGTAGCCTTCGCCATTCCACTTTTCGTGATGCGACCGGATGATGCCCAGCTCGTCCTCCATAAACCCGAGATTTCTGCACATCTCGTACCCTCTCACCGGATGCTCCTCGATGATCGCCCGCTCCTCCGACGTCAGCCGCCCCGGCTTGTTCAGCACCGCGTCGGGCGTCTCGATCTTGCCGACGTCGTGCACGATCGTGCCGCCGACGAGCGCGCGCAGCTGCTCCGGACCCAGCTGGAGCTGCTCCGCGATCTTGAGCGCGTACAGCGTGACGCGGAAGTTGTGGCCCGCCGTGTACGGGTCCTTGCTCTCCGTGGCGAGCATGAGCGCGCGGACGCTCGGCTGCAGCGCGTTCGTGATGCGCTCGACCGGGTCGGTCGTGAACAGCCCTTTGATGGCGCCTGCGAGCGAACGCTTGGAGGCGTACTGCCGGTAGAGTCCTGCCAGCACGACCAGCATCGCCGCCAGCAGCAGGAAGTGGTACAGCCACCAGCTGCCGCGCCATACGTCGCCTTGGGTCATGATGAGCTGGGCGGCGATCAGCCAGGCCGCGGCGTAGACGATCGCCAGCTCCAATGGAAACCGCGAGTATAGATACGACCGGTAATACCGGTAGCCCGTGACGATATTGACGGCGATGACGAACAACGTCGCCGAGCTGTTCAACGGATGGACGTCAAGACGGATGAATCCGACGATGTCCGGATGCAGCAGGCCGATCAGGCCGGCTAGCGACAGCAGCGCGGTCCAGAGCGGGAGCAGATAACGCTCGCGGCAGGATAAAAAGCGGATGAAAGGGTGATCGGAGCGCCAGGAGGACAGCCAAAGCCAGACGGTGGCGAAGATGACGCTGAGCGGAGCGCTGATCTTCGGCAACGCCGTGACGCCCAGCAGAAGATTCGGCGTGGACAGTCCGTGCACCATGAAAAGGACGGACAGCGAGATGAAGGATAACGCGAGAAAGCTGACTTTGATGTTGCGCACGCGCCGGCCGGCGACGGCAACGAACAAGGCCACGACGAGCGCGAGCAGCGCGACGGAGCTGACGATGTAAAAGTGCGCGCCCGGCAGCACGAATAAACCGTCCCACGCGGGATTTCTACTTAATATGACGAACGCGGCATACGGAAGAATCGAGGCGGCGAGCGGTCCAAGCAGCGAGCGTGCGTTCATCGGTTTATTTCTCCGTTTCTCCGATCTGGGACATAAGACCTGTCTCTCTCCATCTTAAATCACGAAGTTCAAAATGAAAATACTAGAATAAACGCATTGCGCATTAAAGTCCGCCGGGCGTACCGGAAGACTCGTCCAGCCGTCGCGCCGCATCCTCGATCCGCCGAAAGGCCTCGACCGCGTCCTCAAGCCTGCGCAAGCTTTCCCCCGCCGAAGACTGCGCTCTTTTTTGTTCCGGTGCCGATCTCCGCGATCCGGGCCGCGATCCCCTCGACCTCGCCGTTCGCGAGCTTGGCGGCTTCCTGGACCTGACCCGCCAGCTTGCGGACCTCCGAGGCGACGACCTCGAAGCTCCGTCCGAACTCTCCCGCCCGGGCCGCCTCGAGCGCCGCGTTCAGCGACAGCAGCTGCGTCTGCGCCGCCACCTCCCGGATGGCGCGCACGATGCCGCGGATCGAGACGGCTTGACGTTCCAACTGGCCCAGCCGTTCAAGATTGTCGAGCGAATCCGCCCGCATTTTGTGGATGGCGGCTTCGATCTCCCCCGCTTTTCCATACGCCCTCTCCCGCCCGATCGGACAGCTCCTGCGCCATGCGCTTCAGCTCCGCGGCCTGCCGGATCTCCGCCTGCTCGCGGGACGTGATATCCGTCGCCACTTTGACTACGGCTTCGAAATTCCCGTCCGCTCCCCGCACCGGCATATACGTCGCCTCCAGCCAGAGCAGGCTGCCGTTTTTGGCGACGCGCTGGATTTTTTGCTGAAAGGACTTGCCGTCCCGCAGGTTGGACCAAAATTCGCGATACGCCTCGCTGGCCGCGAACGCCGGCGTGCAAAATCGGCTGTGCTTTATTCCCCGGATTTCCGTCTCGCTGTATCCGAGCGCATCGGCGAAATTGCGGTTGGCCCGCAATACAGTCCCTTCCATATCGAATACGACCATCGCCAATGATCGCTCCATCGCTTCAAGCACGGCCTGCGCATGCAACGATTGCAATTGATCCTCGCCATACGTCCGCTCTGCCATCCTGTTTCAACCGTCCTTTATCGCCAATTTTATGTATATGTTTTGTATAGATTTTACTCTATTATTGTACATAATCTATACAAACAAATCAACAAATCGATCTTTAATATACCGGCATCTTTATTTTCCGGCTATAATCAAAGAAGTTTTGTATCATTTATGTATAATGTTGGCGGAGGTACGCCATGTACAGCATTCAGAAGGTTTCGGAGATGCTCGGCATTCCCGGCGTTACGCTTCGCGCCTGGGAAGCGCGCCACCGCATCGTTCATCCGCTCCGGAGCGCCGGCGGACATCGCCTTTACAGCGAAGAGGATGTCGCCGTGCTGAGACGGGTCAAGCTGATGATGGAAGAACAGGGCATGAAGATCGGAGAGATCGCGCACCTGCTGAAACGAGAAAGAGCCGCCGAGAAGACGGCCCCCTATCCGGCGGCGGTCCTCCCTCCCGTTTCAAACGCGTCCGAGCCGCAGGGGTCGGTCCGGATCGATGCGCATATCGCGGATCGCCTGTATCCTGCGCTGGTCTCCTTCAATACGGAAGAAGCCAATCAGGCCATCGATCTCGCGATGTCCTTGTACGGCTATGAAAATACGTTCCATCGCATTCTCGCGCCGCTGCTCGTCCGGATCGGCAACGACTGGGAGTCGGGGAATCTGGCCGTGGCCCAGGAGCATTTCGCCTCGCAGCTTATTCTGCAGCGGTTCATGCAGGTGTTCCGGTCGCTGCCCGTCGACCCGAGCATGCCGAGCGCGGTCGCTTTCTGCCCGCCGGGCGAGCACCACCAGCTCGGATTGCTTCTCTTCAGTCTCTATCTGCGCAAGCGCGGCGTCGACGTCATTTATCTGGGTCCGGATACGCCTTATGAAGGGCTTGACCGGATCATCGAAATGAAGGACGTGCGGGCGGCCGCGATATCCGTCACCGATCCGGCGCATATCTTAGCGCTCTCCGATTGGTTGGACCGGACGACCGGTCAATATCCGGGTTTTCACGTCCTGCTCGGCGGCCCGGGATTCGGTCCGCAAGGCGCCGACAGAAGACAGTGGGACCGCGTCAGCTACGAGGATCGCGTCGACTGGGAAGCGTGGTGCCTCGCCGTTTTCGCGACTAGGCAATAAGGCCCAACCGCGCTTGAACTTTTGCCCGACGATTTGGCGGATCTTACAGGAGTTTGGTTCATGCTGTCGAATTTTAAGTTGATAACAGGCAATTTTTCCCGCGTCATCTATTTCCAATGAATGCGGCACGCAAAATGGGGTGCAATATGAAAGCGGTTCGCTTAATCGCAGCGTTGGCGTATGCGGTCGTCATCGCCGCGCTGTTTATTATAGGGCCGAATAGAAGCTGGGCGGCTGCGACGGAAGCGAATATCGACCATTGGCTGGTCATGTGGATCCCCGACGGCGAGCAGCCCGGCGCGTCGCCTCCCGCAGACGGCGAATGGATCGAGGCGAAAGCCGGCTCGCCGCTGGTCGATCTGCCCGCCGGCGCCCAAGGCGCATGGATCCGTCTCCAGGTGCCGCCGACGGACGATTGGCAGCGGCCCGGATTGCTCGTCCGGCGATTATACGGACTCGAGCTGGCCGCCTTCAGGGAGGGCGAACTGCTTTTCGAATCGAAGCGCGACTTCGACTTTCACCTGAACCGGCTGCTGCTGCCGCTCGGCTCGTACGATCGAACGTCCAATATCGACGTCCGTATCCTTACGACAGGGACGCGCGCGGGATTCATCACGAACGCCCGCGTCGGCGAATTCGCGCCGCTCGAGGAGAGCTATATCCGCAGGGAACTGCCCGATCTGATGCTCGGAGGCTCGATCTCCTTCCTGGCGCTGATCATGCTCATCTGCTCGAGCTATCTCAACCGCAGGCAGCGGAGCTCCTGGATCTCGCTCTGCCTGATCGCGCTGACGATCGGCACGCTGATATCGGTCTACTCGCCGATGCTTTATATCTATTACAAGTCGTACGCCAATCTCTTTTTATCGTTGTTCGATCTGTCGATGTTCGTGCTCTTCCCCGCGCTCAGCTATTACGTCGACGAGGTGCTGGGGAACCGCTTCCGCTTCTTTACGAGATTCCGCAAGTGGCAGGCCGGCTTCTCCGTCTTTTGTTTTCTGGCCTTTATCGCCTACAAGGCGACGAACGAGCGTTATTACGACCTGTACTATCTGCTTACGAACCCGATTCTCGGTTCGCTGATTCTGGTGCAGCTTGCTGATCATTGCCGTGCTCTCCGTGATCAACGCGCTGCGCAAGAACAGGGACGCGATCATTTTATCCGCCTCCCTCTTCCTGCTCGCGCTATCCGGCGCCACGGATCTGATCCTCTATTATTCAAGCGGCAGAAGCTACATTCTATTCTTATGGAAAATCGGGGTCGTGCTGCTGATCGTCGGGCTCGTGATCATTCTGGCGCGACGGATATCCGCCGATTACCGGATGCTGCTCTCTTATTCCAAGCGTCTGGAGCTGTTCAACCACCGGCTGGAGCGGACGGAGAAGCTGAAGATCATCAGCGATCTGGCCGCATCGGTCGCGCACGAGGTCCGCAATCCGCTGCAGGTCACGCGAGGCTTCCTGCAGCTTCTCGCGGGCCGGGGAGACAGCGAGAGCAAAAAGCATTTTAACATCGCGGTAAGCGAGCTCGACCGCGCTTCGGGCATCATTACGGACTTTCTGACCTTCGCGAAGCCGGAGCTAGAGACCGTCTCTCCCCCTGAACCTGGCGGAGGAGCTGGCGCAGCTCGAGGTCATCATCGCCCCTCACGCGGCGATGCACGGCGGCAGGCTGCAGATTAACGCGGACCCGGGGCTGACCGTCATCGGCAGCTCGTCCAAGTTCAAGCAGGCGCTCATTAATCTGTTGAAGAACAGCATCGAAGCGTTCAAGGAGGACGGTTATATCGAGATCAATGCCTACGAGGAAGACGGCGAAGCGACGATCTGGATCAAGGATAACGGGGAAGGGATGGACGAAGCGCAAATCGCCAAGCTGGGCGTGCCGTATTTTTCGACCAAGTCGAAGGGGACCGGCCTCGGCACCATGGTCACCTTTCGCATCATCGAAGTCATGAAAGGGACCATCGAATTCAAGAGCCGCAAGGGGCAGGGAACCGAAGTGTTAATTCGGCTCCCGCTTGCCGGCGATGCAGCCGGCGAAGAGCCGGCTGCCGCAGACGTCTTACCAAACAACCTCGACGTTTGATTCGCCGCTGCCGAGATCCTCGGGATTGGGCGGAATGACCAGATAGTAGTGCGAAGCGGTCTCTTCGACGGTCGTCACTTGAATCTCCTGCGGCAGCGCGACGCCGAACGCGTCTTGGACCGCCGCCTTAGGATCGGCCAGCAGCTGTTGCTTGAATGCGGGATCTTCCCATGCTTTTTTTGATGACCTGGACTTTAAGCGTTTCGAGGGACATTCGATTCACGACCTTTTCCGTATGTTTGGGCCTATCCACCCATATCCTACCATACGCGTAGTCGATTCGTCCCTATAATTCTTTCATTTTTGATAAAAAATATGAAAAACCGCCACCGCTAGCCAATTTTTCCGTCGTATCCCGGGCGGATTGGACATCGCTCAAAATGCCCGCCACGATGTCCTGCTGAAATCGGGTCAGGCCGGGCGCGACGTTCGGCAGCGCCGACAATCGTTCGCCGTAGCCGAGCACGATGGACGCCAGCTGCTCCAGCGCGCCTTTGCGGTAAATCGCCTGCAGGACCAGTCGCTCCTGCAGCGGTTGATCGTCCGGCATCGCAAGGCTCTCGCGCCTGACCAAGGTCAAAAACGCGTTGCTGCGCTCCTCTTCGGGCAGGTCGTCCCGCCAGTCGGCCCAGTCGTCCGAAAGCTGCAGGGACGCGAGCGCCAACTCGACGGCCGCTTCCGCGGGGGCGATCTGCTCCGGAAGTCCCGCCGCCAGCAGGACCGCGGCCGCGCCGAGCTTCACCGGGGCCGATTTGCGCGCCAGCGCGCGGGGGTCGCGCGGATCCGCCCGCCGCAGTCCCTCCCCCGGAGACGGCCGTCGCCCATTCGGCCAGATACGTCCGGTAGCAGGACCACAAGGGGGGAGTCCGGCGGAAAGTGACGCCCGTACCGTTCCATGAACAAGGCGTGCAGCAGTTGGCCGGCCGCCAGGGACCTTCTGCCTTCCAGGCCTGCGCCGCCGCCGTCCATCGCGTCGTCTAGCAGAAAAAAATGCAGCATCGCATAAACGTTGCCCACCGCCAGATCGCGGCACATTGCAGGATCCGCTCCCGTCCGCTCTCCGATCCACGCAGGCAGCATAAAAGCGATATAGTTGGATTTGCGGTCCCGCCCCGTCGGATCGGCCCGCAGGACGAGCCCGCGGAGCAAATCGCCCATCGGCTCGGGGTATGCATTCGCACCCGCGGCGGCTTCCGCGAAGACGTCGGCGATCTCCCGGTCGACGTCAGGCTCGGCTTGTACGGTTTTCATGATGAAGCCTCCAGTATGTAGAGCACCCGTCTGCCGGCGTCGCGTCTGCGGGCATTCGGATCGGGTACGTTCGATTGCTTCTATCATACCTTACGAGGCGCTGAAATTCTGTAACCGCGCTCACATTTTTTAGAAATCGTATGCCATTTTTCCCATGACGATCGAACCCTTCATACGGGACTCGCGTCTCAATTCCAACGGAAGCGAGTGAACCGCGCGAGACGATACGGCAAGGTCGGCTGTCAGCCTCGCGCCGCCGCTTATCGAGGCATGCTTCGCCCTTCGCCGCTGCCGGACCGGTCTCTGCGCACGTATCCCGGCTCGATCGCAACCGGCTTGCAGCCCGGCGGCCAGTCGACGCGCGCGAGCGCCCGAGACCCGGCGACCAGGATCAGATTGTCCCCCCGCCTCTCCGCCCGGCGCCTCGGCAGACATCGCGGCCGCGTAGGGGAAAACCGCCTGAAGCGTCGCCAGCATCGAAGCGACGCGCTTGTCCCCGCTGCCTCGGCCGATGACGTTCAGCAGCATCGCGCCTCCGTCGCGCAGCCGGTCCCGCGCCAGCGCGTAAAATTCCAGCGTCGCCAAATGCGGCGGCGTTCCTTCGGCGGTAAACGCGTCTACGACGACGTAGTCGAAGCTGCCCGGCTCCGTCGCGGCGAGCAGCTCGCGGCCGTCGCCGATCGCGACGTTCGCATGCCGGCAGCCGAAGTATACGCGGCTCCATTCCGCGACCAGGGCATCGATCTCCGCCGCCTGAATCCGGTCGCTGCCGTAATGCCTCGCGATCGTCCCCGCCCCGTGCCCGATGACGAACGCCCGCCCGAAGGACGGGCGCATGGCGTCCATAAGGCCGACCAGCGCCGTCTGATAGGCCAGCACGATGCGCGAGGGCCGTCTGAGATCGATCGCGCCTTGCACGGCGCCGTCCGCGAATTGCAGGATGCGGAATTTGCCGAGTTCGCCGTACAGCTCCGTCGTATCGTAGATCTTCAGCTCTCCGTGCGGTCCCTTTTCGTGCGCCAGCAATTGCATCGCCTGCTCCCCCCGCTCTCGCTTCATTGCGGCATTCGTTCGCATGCCCTTCATTTTAAATTCATGGCCGCCGGTCCCAGAACCGCGATCAGGATGCGGTTGACGGCCCAGACGCCGAGCAGCGCGACTGCGCTTGCCGGTCTTCCCGCCGCATGCAGGGCGGCCGAGGCCGCGCCGAATACCGCCAGTTCGAGCGCCAGCTTCAAACCGCCGTTCAGCGGAACCGAAGCCTTGGGCGACAGAAACAGGCCCCAGAAGACGGCCGCCAGAACAGGCGTGCCGATGCCGAGCGTCCAGCGAAGCGCTGTCGCCGCGTCCGTCTTGAACCCCCCAATAGCCCAATGCGGCGAGCATCGCCAGCTCAAGCGCGAATCGCAGCGCGAGATTCGCCGCCTTTATCGCTTCCATCTGCGGTCAGCCTCCCCAATCAAAACTAATGATGTTAGTTTTAATATAGCCAATGCCGTCCGTTCAGTCAACCGCAATTGAAAAGCCCGTCGGCAAGAGACGCCTGGCTCTCGCGATCGGGCTTTTCGGACGATCCGTTACCTCACAGGCCCGGAGGCGCGTCGAACGTTCTGCCGCAGGAGGAGCAGAACTTCGCCTCGAGCGGAGCCGTCTTGCCGCAGACGCATTCCTTCTCGTCGGAAAGGGCGTTGATTTGCGCCTTGTTTTCCTGAATCTCCAGTTCAAGCGCGAGAATCCGATCGTATTTGGGCTGCAGCTCGTGGATCCCGGCTTCGACGCGCCGGCCGACGGCCGCCTCGAATACCAGCTGACCGATCTGCTGCTGGATCTCCTCGATCTCTTTGCGCTTCGAGCTGTTCTGAAGCTTGAGGCGATTCACGTCGACCAGAACCTTGGCTTTGTTGCCGGCGTCGTTCAGACCGGATTTGACTTTGTCCAAAAATCCCATTGTCACGGCCTCCTCTAATTTCGTTCGGACTTTCGTCCACTGCTGCCAGTATACTATATTTATGGAAAGACGAGACGACATATGACCGCGGCTTCGCCGCGATATCGACGGTTCCTCCCCGGCTTCGCGGCCCGCGGACACCGTTCGCCAATATCGCTGGGCCTCCGGCGGACTTCCTGATAAACTCAATATAGAGCGGGAGGAGGAACCTCTTTGGACAATGCATTCAAGAACTCGCCCTTGCCTTACGAACGATTGTACGATCTTTCGCCGGTCGGCACGGCTTTCCTCTCCCCAGACGCGTCCGTCTGGATCGGCGCCAACCCGTCTTTTTGCAGGATGGTCGGTTATGGCGAGGAAGAGCTCCAAGGCATCCCCTATAGGCGGTTGGCGGCCGACGCCGCCGGGGAGCGCGAGAGGCTTCTCGCGCCGCTTCTGGAGGGCGGCCTGCCCGGCCTTGCGTTAAACGAGACCTTCACGCGCAAAGACGGATCGTCCGTCGCCGCCCGTCTCCAGCTGTTCCCGATTCGAAGCGAAGGCGTGATCCGGTTCATCGGGGTTCAAGCGGAAGAGATCGTCAGGGCCGCGCCGAACGATGCGTTATCCGAGGAGGCGATCCTGCGGCTTGTGCTCGATCATGCGCAGGACCTCATCACCGTATCTACGCCCGACGGCATCACCCGCTACGTATCCCCGGCGATCAGGCCGTTATTGGGCTACGAGCCGGACGACCTCGTCGGCCGCAACAATATGGCGCTGTATCATCCGGACGACATCAGGCATCTACAATCGCAAACCTTCCGCGACGCCGACGTTTTCGAGTGCCGGGTGCGCCACCGGGACGGAAATTACCTGTGGTTCGAGACAACGTTCGAAGTGCTGCGGACCGCTGGCGGCGAGCTGGACAAGATCGTCGGCATCGGGCGAGACATCACTGCGCGCAAGAAGTTCGAGGAAAATCTGGCAGAGGCGCAGCGACTCGCCCGCATCGGCTCGTGGGATTGGGAGATCGCCGGCGGCCGGTTCTCTTGCTCCGACGAGATGCACCGCATGTTCGACGGCCGGATCGACCGGAACCGCATCGACCTCGATGCTTTTTTCGCCTGCCTGCATCCAGGCGACCGGGACCGCATTCAGGCGAATTTGCAGAAAGCGCTTCAGGGCGGCTTTCACGAGGCGGATTTTCGCATCTTGACCTCGAACGGGGATACGCGCCTGATTCATGCCCGAATCCAAGCGATCGTGAGGCCGGATACCGGAGAAGTCGACCGCTTGCTCGGCACGGTGCAGGACATCACAGAGCGCAGGCAGATGGAGGCGCAGCTCCGGGAGAGCGAGCAGCGCTACAAATCGCTGTTCGACTACAACCCCTCGGGCGTGTACTCGTTCGATCTGGAAGGCAACTTCACTTCGCTCAACGCAGGCTTAGAGAAGCTGCTCGGGTACACGCGCGAGGAGCTGATGCCGGGATCGTTCGTCCACCTCGTTTATCCGCCGGACCTGCCGCGCACGCAAGCCAACTTCAATCGCGCCGCGCAGGGAGAGCCGCACAACTACGAAGCCGTCGTCATTCACAAAAACGGCTCTCTGCTCGACTTGAACGTCACGAACGTGCCGATCTTCGTGGACGAGCGCGTCGTCGGCGTCTTCGGCATCGCCTACGACATCACCGAGCGCAAGCGACACCTGGAGCAAATCCAGAAGCTCAGCGACGAGCATGCGCTCATCCTGAGCTCGGTATCCGAGGGCATCTTCGGCGTCGACCGGGAAGGACGGGGCATCTTTCTGAATCCGCCCGGCGCCCGTATGCTGGGCTGCGAGCAGGAGCTGTTCGCCGGACGACCTTATGAAGAATCGGTTCACCATACGCGTGCGGACGGCAGCCGCTATGCCGAGGGCAAATCCCCCCGTTCATCTGACGATCCAGGACGGTCTGCCGCGCGCGGCGCGAGAGGAAGTGTTTTGGCGGACGGACGGATCGAGCTTCCTCGCGGATTATCGCGTGACGCCGATCACCGACCGCGGCGAGATCCGCGGCGCCGTCGTCGTGTGGCGGGACATCACGAGCGAAGTCGAGGTGCTGAAGGCGAAGGAGTCGGCCGAGCGCGCGGACCATGCCAAGTCGGAGTTTCTCGCGATCATGAGCCACGAGCTGCGGACGCCGATGAACGGCATCATGGGCATGACCGACCTGCTGCTCGACACCCCGCTCTCGGAGACGCAGCGCGAGTACGCGGACATCGTCATGAAGAGCAGCCGCAGCCTGCTGCGCATCCTGAACGACATCCTCGACTTCAGCAAGATCGAGGCCGGCAAGCTCGATCTCGAATGCGAGCCCGTCGACCCCGCCCAACTGCTCGAATCCGTCCGCGAGCTGTTCGCGGTCAAAGCGGACGAGAAGGGCATTGCGCTCGACATGCGCATCGAAGAAGGAGTCCCCGCCGCTTTCGGCGGCGACGCGGCCCGCATCCGGCAAGTGCTCGTCAATCTGGTGGGCAACGCGATCAAATTCACCGACGCCGGCAGCGTCTCCGTCAGGCTGTACCCGGCGCCAGGCGATGAGCTCGCGCCCGATAGGCTCGCGTTCGAAGTGTCGGACACGGGGATCGGCATCCCGGCGGACAAGCTGGACCGCTTGTTCCAATCCTTTTCGCAGCTTCATCCGGGAATCAACCGCAAGTACGGCGGCACAGGTCTGGGGCTGGCCATCTGCAAGCGTCTCGTCGAGCTGATGGGCGGCTGCATCGAGGCCCGCAGCGAGGAAGGCGCGGGCTCCCTGTTCCGGTTCACGCTGCCCGCTTCCCAGGATTCCTCGGCAGATGGCGGCAGCCAAAGGTAGCCGCTAAGCGCGTCTGAGCGCCGGATGCAGATCGACGGGGAAGGTCGGCGGGGAGGGTCGGCGGAACGATGGCGGAGCGCCGGTTAGAGCGGCAGGTCCCTCCGTTTGAACACCAGCACGGCCGCGCCGAACGCGGCGAGCCCGAGCGCGGCGAGCAGCGCGAAGCCGAGCGCGGGGAACGCCCCGCCGCCGACGATGTCGCCCGGCCGATAAAGGGAAAAGATCGAGAGGTCGCGCATCCAGGCGATGCCGGCGCCGAGCTTGCCCAGCAGGTCGAGGCTGTAAAAGCCGAAGACGATCGCGCCCGATAGGGCAAGCGCCCGCTTCTCGTCGCTCGACGCGGCGGAGACGAGGAATGCGATGCCGGCGACGGCGAAGAACATCAGGGAAAGCTGCCGCGTTCAGCAGGACGAAGCGGCCGCCGTCGAACGCGTATCGATCGCCCAGCAGCCATGCCTTGCCGGCAAAGCCCGCGAGCGTCGTCGCGCCCACGATAAGCAGCAGACCGGAGACCAGCACGCAGGCCTGGGTCAGCGCGATCCGAACCCGCGTCGTCGGCGTGGACAGCAAATAGGCCATGGAGCCGCGGTCGATCATCCGCGCCATGAGCTGCGTCGAGAGCTGAACGCTGACGATGGCGAGAATGAGCACGAGGATGAGGCCGTAATATTCGCCGGAGATGAACGCTTCGGCGCTGTCGAATCCGTTCAGGCTAAAGGCTTTGCCCACGCCCTCCGGCATCGTCGCGACGATGTCGTCGAGGGCTGTTGTATTTTTGGCGATGCCGGGGTACAGCCAGAACATGAGAAGAATGTAGAAGGCGGAGCCGAGCGCATAGTTCAGGAATCCCCTCAGATTCACCCGCATCATCTGTTTGTACAGCGCGCCGTTCATGCTTCCGTCCCCTTCCGGTCATAATATTCCATAAAAATGTCCTCAAGATTTTGCGTGAAAAGATCGATATTGCGGACGCGGCGCTTGGCCGTCTCCTCGGCGAAGCGCCGGTAGTCCCCCTTCACCGCGACCCGCACCCGGGCACCGTCGAGCGCCTCCGCGCCGAGACCGGACTTCGCGAAGGACGCCGCTTCTTCCGGGGACTCGAAGGTAACCTCGAACAGCTTGCGCTGCATCCGCTGCAGCTCGCGGATATCCGCGATCGTCACGATCGCGCCGTCCTTGATGATCGCCGCACGGTCGCACGTACGCTCGATCTCGGGGAAGCTGTGCGAGGACATCAGGATTGTCTTGCCTCTCGCCTTTTCCTCCAGCACGAGCTCGACGAACACCCGCTGCATGAGCGGATCGAGTCCCGACGTCGGCTCGTCCAGGATGACGACCTCGGGGTCGTGCATGAACGCCGCGACGATGCCTACCTTCTGCTTCATTCCCTTGGACATTTTGCGGATGGGCGTGTTCGCGTCGAATTGCAGCCGCTCGATCAGACGCTCCCTTCTCCCGCCGTCCCGCATCCGCTGCATGCCGGACAGAAAATCGAGGAATTCGCGCCCTGTCATCCCTTCGACGAAGGCGATCTCTCCCGGCAAATAACCGATTCCCGACTGCGCCTCACCCTGCCTGAGCCAGGCATCCATGCCGTTTACGGTCGCGCGTCCGCGGTCCGGCCTCAGAAAGCCCATGATATGCCGGATCGTGGTCGATTTTCCCGCACCGTTCGGTCCCAAAAAAACCGAACACTTCCCCCGCTCCGCACCGAGAAGGACACGTCCCGGATGCCCTTCCCGTTGTTGAAGGTCTTCGTCAGATGCTCTACCGTCAGCATATCTGCGCCTCCAGTCGAATAGTTATGAAATTTTTATCAAATAATATTTCATATGTTATACTAGACCCCGAAGATGACCGCGTCAACGATTTTATGAAATATATTATTTATTTTATTTCACCATTTTGTCCGATTCTGCGGAAAAGGGAGCGGCATGCGCATGAACGGGTTCGAGAAAAGAGCGCAGCAGATCAAAGAAAAAATCCGCGTCGCGACGCTGGACATTTTGCGGGACGCGGGTCCCGGCAAGCTGCGCATCGCCGATCTGTCCAAGCGGGCCGGCGTATCGCAGGTCACGATCTACAACTACTTCGGCAGCAAGGAGGCGCTGGTGCGGGACGCGTTCAAATCTTACGTGGACCGCGCCGTCGAAGCGTTCGAGGCTTACATGCGCGAAGGGCATTCGCTGCGCGAGCAGTTTTCCCATATCTTGCAGCTGGAAAAAGATTCGTATCGCGATTTTCCGCCGGGCCTGATCAAGCGAATGCTGGCGGACGACGAAGAATTAGCCGCGTATATCGAGACCGTCTACAAGGAAAAGACCATACCCTGGACCGTCCGCATCGTCGAAGACGGCAAAGCGGCCGGCGAGATCTCGGCGCGCGTCAGCACGGAGCACGTACTGGCCTTTATCCGGTTGTATATGAATCAATATCAAACGCTGTTGGAGATGGCGGAAAGCAGCCAGGACAAGGACGGCTTTCTCGAGGGGATGGTCCATATGTTCTTTTACGGAATTTGCGGAAAGGAATAGCGCGCGCCGCGATGGACGGGACCGATTGACGAACCGTCCTTCGTTAACGGATGATACTCCTATCGATCCATTCGGATGACGCAAGGCTAGGAAGGAGCCGTTCGAAATGAACCCCGTCAAAGTGATGATCGTGGACGACGAAGTGCTGGCCATCGACCATCTGAAGCATCTTGTCTCCTGGGAGGCGCTCGGCTACGAGATCGTCTGCACCGCGACGCGCCCGGCGCAAGTGCCCGAACTGGCCCGCAAGCATCGCCCGGACCTCGTGATCATGGACATCGTCATGCCCGGGCAGGACGGGCTGGCGCTCAGCAAGACCCTGTTGGCGGAAGGAACGGCGCTCAAAATCGTGCTGCTGACCTCGTACAAGGAATTCGAATACGCGAAGGAAGCCGTTCGGCTCGGCGTCGCCAGCTATTGGGTCAAGCACGAGATGGACGCCGATACCTTCAGCCGCGAGCTGGGCGGCCTGCGCGAGGAGATCGTTCAAGCCCGCAAGGCGCTGCGCAGCGGGCGGGACCGGCTGCTCGTCGATTGGCTCGGCGGGCGCGAACTGTCCGACGCCGGCTGGCGAACGGCCACGGACGGACGCTGCGACGGCTTCGACCGCTGGCAGCTCATCGTCCTCCGGCCCGATCGCCCGCCGTTCTCGCTGCCGGGGATGCCGGCGCCCCCGCCGCTCCCGGCCGCCTGGCCGGCTGCGGACGAGCCCGGTCTGCTGGCGGCGCTGCCCTTCCTGGAGGAGTACTTCGTGCTCCTCTACGGAGACGCGGCCGCCCGCGGCGAAGGACGCTTGCGCGAGACCGCCGAGGCGCGGGCGGCCGAGGCCATCGCCGCGCTGGAGCGTCATGCCGGCGGCACGGTCTCGGCCGCAAGCGCCTACGGGCTGGCGGACCGCGGCGCCGTGCCCGGCCGACTCGCCGAAGGCCTGAGACGGCTCGGGCTCGCCGTCTATTACGGGCCGCGGCAGCTGTTCAGGCTGAACGAGCCCTTGCCGGAGGCGACTGCTGCGGCCCCGTCCGCCCCCTTCGACTGGAGCGCGGGGCTTGCCTCGGTGCGCGGACTGTTGCAAGACGGCCGCTTCGCGGAAGCCGCGCTCGGACTGCCCGCCCTGTTCGCGCAGGCGCGCGCCGCGATGGACGTCTCGGGCCTGGCCGAGCTGTGCCGCCAGCTTGCCGCCGCGATCGCACGCTGCCGCGCGCAGCTCGGCCTGGCCGACGCCGCCGAGCCGCCGGACGCCGCGGGCTGGACTTCGCTTGCGGCGATCGAGGCCGCGTTCGCCGGCCGGATCGCCGCGCTCGAAGCGGCGGCCGGCGCGCCCGCCGCCTCGCGCAAGGTGCGCGCGGCCATCGCGTACCTGGAGCGGCATTACGCCGACCCGGAGATCGGCGCAGATGCGGTCGCCGGCCACCTGGGCATCAGCCGCGACCATCTTCGCCACGTCTTCAAGGAGGAGACCGGCCATACGGTGCTCGATCGCCTGACCGAGATCCGCATGGAACAAGCGAAGCGGCTGCTCGCGGACGGCGCGCTCAAAATCTACGAGATCGCGGAGCGCGTCGGCTATCGCAACGGCCAGTATTTCAGCCAGGTATTCCGCAAGCAGACGGGCATGAATCCGAACGAATACACGGAGAAACGCAGGTGATCGCCGCATGCGCATGAAGATCCGCACCAAGATTATGGCGAGCGCCGCGCTTGTCGTCTCGTTGTCGCTCGCCGTGAGCGGCTTCTTTATTTACGACTATGCCCGGAATATCATCCGCGATCAATCGATCAAGGACAGCCGGACGAAGCTCGCGCAAATTTCGTTTCAGCTGGGCAAAATACAAGAGCAGGTCGCCAAAACCGCCGAGTATATCGTGTCCGACGAGGAGATCGCGAGCCGGATCTACGCGCAGCCGGGCGACAGCATCGAGTCCGAATACTTCCGCAAGCAGGCGGTCCAGGAGAAGCTGGGCCGATTCGTCGCGCTCGGCAACTTCATCCTGAACGTGCTGATCGTGCCGCCCGGCGGGGAGACGTATTCCAACTTCAGCGGCTATGAGGATTACTTCGCCGACTATCTGAAGCAGGACTGGTTCGCCAAGCTGGGCAGCGAACGAAGCGCCTACAGCGAGCCGCATTCGTTTTTTTACATCAGCGGGCAGCGCCAGGTCGTCAGCTACGTGCTCAAATACCGGCCGATCGGCATCAATACGTCTGCGGACAGCTATCTGGTCATCGACGTCGCCTACTCGGAGCTGTCCAACGTCTTTCTCCAGACGGCGCGGGACTTCGAGCAGATCGAGCTGTACTCCGGCCAAGGCGCGCTGCTGTATGCCTCCAACGAAGAGCTGCCCGCTGCGGACCGCGCGTTCATGGCGAGCGCGCTCGCGCCTGACGCGGACTACGCGGAAGACGCCAGCCGCATCGCGCTCGCGGACGGCGGCATGAATTACGGCTGGCGCCAGACCGCCCTGCTTTCCAAGCAAACGCTTTTCGAAAAAATCAACCGGATTTTCTATTTTTACATCTTGATCATCCTCTGCGGCATCGTCGCGTCGACGGTCGTCATGCTCCCGATCATCGCGGGTCTCACCCGCCCGCTCATTCGCCTGACGAACGCGATGAAGCGCGTCGCCGTCGGCGATCTCGGCACGACGGTCGACATCCGCAGCGGGGACGAGCTGGAGATTCTGGGCGGCGGCTTCAACCGGATGGTCGGCGACCTGAAGGAGACGATCCAGGCCTCGGTCCGCAGCGAAGCCGACAAAAGGCAGATGCAGATCGACTTGCTCATGGCGCAGATCAATCCCCACTTTTTGTACAACGCGCTCAATACGGTCATTTACCTGTCCCACGCGGGGCGCAGCGCCGAAGCCGCGGAGGTGACCCAGGCGCTCATCGCGATCCTTCAGGATACGATCAAAACGGGGGGAAGGCGCCGTGCGAGCGCCGCTGGCCGATGAGAAGCGCATCGTCGAAAAGTATGCGGTCATCCAGCAGACCCGCTATCCGGGACGCTTCCGCCTGGTCTGGGAAGCCGACGAAGCGCTGCTCTCCCGTCCGGTCCCCCGCATGGCGCTGCAGCCGCTCGTGGAAAACGCGATCCTCCACGGCATCGTCCCCGCGGATATGGACACCGGCACGATCACGCTGCGCGCTTACCGGGACGGTCCCGACCTCTGCCTCGAGGTGGAGGACGACGGCCTCGGGATGACGCCGCCGGCGGCCGGCTGGCTGCCGCGCGGCGGCGCCGGACACGAACGGACGCGCGGCATCGGCCTGTCCAACATTCAAGAGCGGCTGCGCTCGCACTTCGGCGCCGGAGCGCGGCTCGAAGTCGAGAGCGAGCCGGGGCGCGGCACGCTCGTCCGCATCCGGCTGCCCTGGGCGGAGCCGGGCTCTTGAGGCATAACAGCAGGCCCTTTGCGCTTATCGGCACCGTTCGGATCGTCGCAGAGGCGGCGTTAGTTCCATTTCGCACTCATCGCCACCGCTGAGAGCGTCGTAGAGGCGGCGTTAGTGCCATTTCGCACTCATCGGCACCGTTCGGATCGTCGCAGAGGCGGCGTTAGTTCCATTTCGCACTCATCGCCACCGTTCAGAGCGTCGCAGAGGCGGCGTTAGTGCCATTTCGCACTCATCGCCACCGTTCAGAGCGTCGTAGAGGCGGCGTTAGTGCCATTTCGCACTCATCGCCACCGTTCAGAGCGTCGTAGAGGCGGCGTTAGTGCCATTTCGCACTCATCGCCACCGTTCAGAGCGTCGCAGAGGCGGCGTTAGTGCCATTTCGCGCTCATCGGCACCGTTCAGAGCGTCGCAGAGGCGGCGTTAGTGCCATTTCGCACTCATCGGCACCGTTCAGAGCGTCGCAGAGGCGGCGTTAGTGCCATTTCGCACTCATCGGCACCGTTCAGAGCGTCGCAGAGGCGGCGTTAGTGCCATTTCGCACTCATCGCCACCGTTGAGCGCATCGCAGAGGCGGCGTTAGTGCCATTTCGCACTTATCGGCGTTGTCCAGAGCGGCAGGCGGTTCCCACCGGAGATGCACGGTTTTTCCATGCAACTCCGCTCCCCGGCGGCGGTTCCCACGGGAGATGCACGGTTTTTCCGTGCATCTCCGCTCCCGGCGGCTCCCGGCGAAGCCTTCCCCCCGCCGAACCTCCGGATTTTATACAAAATCGCAGGTTTTCCGCATTATCCGCGCACGCTCCCCCCGGGTTACGATACTTATGCAAGCACTTACATCACAGTTCTATAGGGGGTCCATCCAAGTGACACACTTGCTCACGAAAAAACGCACGGCAGGCGCGCTCTCGCTGCTTCTGCTCTCCGGCGCGCTCGCGGCGTGCGGCGGCAACAACAATGAAAACGGCGGCGCCTCGCCGTCCGCTTCGTCTCCGGCGGCCAGCAGCGCTGGCGCCTCGTCTTCCGCGCCCGCGGCGAGCGCCGATCCGACGCAGCTCAGCGGCACGGTCAAGGTATGGGATTGGGACGAAGCGTTCCAGAAGGGCATGATCGCCGAGTTCAACAAGAAGTATCCGAACGTCAAGGTCGAAGTCACCGTCGTCAATCCGAACGACTACCTGCAGAAGCTGCAGAGCGGCATCGCCTCCGGCTCGGACGTGCCGGACGTCATTCTCGGCGAATCCGCCTACCGCGGCAAGCTGTTCGATCTCGGCGTGCTCGACAACCTCGAAGGCGCGCCGTACAACTTCGACAAGAGCACGGTGCTCGACTTCACCGTACCGTACATCTCGAACGGCAAGGGCGAGGTCATCGCGGTCGATCAGGCGATCACGCCGGCCGGCTTCGCCTACCGCCGCGACCTCGCCAAGCAATACTGGGGAACCGACGACCCTACCGAGCTGGAAAAGCTGATCTTCACCTGGGACGACTTCATCGCCAAGGGCAAGGAGCTGAAGGACAAGAGCGGCGGCAAGGTGCTCATGCTGCCCGGCCTCGGCGACGCATTCATCCCGCTGAAGGGGCAAAACTTCGCGCCTTACGTGAACGGCGCCGAGATCGATCTGACCGCCAAGGTCAAGGAACCGCTGGACCGCCTGTTCGAAATGCGCGACGCGGGCATCCTCGGCAAAAACGAGCTGTGGACGCCGGCCTGGTCGGCTTCGATGGCCAAGGGCGAGTTCATGTTCTACCCGATGGCGCCGTGGGGTCCGAAGTGGCATATCTCGGCCAACGATCCGGACGGCAAGGGACGCTGGGGTCTCGTCAAGGCGCCGGAGGGCGGCTTCACGCGCGGCGGCACCGCCGTCGGCATTTACAAGGACAGCAAAAACAAGGAAGCCGCCTGGGCGTTCGTACAGTACGCGTACCTGTCGGACGAAGGCGCCGCCTACAACTTCAAGACGTTCGGCAACATGACCGGCTCCAAGTCGTTTTACGTGACGCACAAGGATCTGATCGACGCGCCGGGACCGTACGACGAATTTTTCGGCGGCCAGAACCTCGCGAAGTACTTCATGGAAAAGATCGTGCCCGACATGAAGGGCGAGCCGCAGTCGAAGTACGACTCGGTCGTGGATGGCGTATTCAACGCGCTGTACCCGCTCTGGACGAAGGATACGTCGGTCACCGCGGACGCCGCGCTGCAGAAGTTCATCGCCGAGACGAAGAACAAGGCATCCGACGCGACCGTCAAGTAACCTACAGAATCGAGGGATGAACGTGAACGCGGAACAAAGCCTCGCACCGGCCGCCGCCACCTCCGCCGCATCCCGCAAACGCAGATGGGGGCCACATTTGTGGCCCTATCTTTTCGCGCTGCCGTTTGTGCTGGCTTATGCGGCTTTTCAACTGTACCCGGTCCTCTACTCCTTCGTGCTGAGCCTGCATGACTGGAACGGCATTAGCGAGAAAACCTATATCGGCTTCAAAAACTACGTCCAGCTGTGGACGAACGATCCGTTGTTCATCAAGTCGCTGTGGAACACGCTGATCATGATGCTCATGTTTATCCCCCTCACGCTGATCCTGGGTCTCGTGCTCGCTTACTGGACGTTTCAACTGACGCGGGGCAAGCGCCTGTTCCAGACGATCAACGTGCTGCCGTACATCACGACGCCCGTCGCGATCGGCTTTATCTTTTCCTACCTGTTCGACTGGCAGACCGGGCTCGTCAACCTGCTGCTGACGAAGCTTGGCTGGCTGCAAGAAGGATTTTACTGGCTGCAGGACCCTTGGGGCTCGCGCGCGATCATCGCTTTGATGGTCATCTGGCGCAACCTCGGCTACTTCATGATCATCTTCATGGCCGGCATGACGGTCATTCCGCAGGACGTGTACGAAGCGGCCAAAATGGACGGTTCGACGGGCCTGCATACGTTTCGCAAGATCACGATGCCGCTGCTGCGCAACATCACCGTGTTCCTCGTCGTGACCTCGGTCATCGGCGGCCTGCAGCTGTTCGACGAACCGAAGCTGCTGTACGGCGGCTGGTCGGGCTCCGCGCAGGTCGGCGGACCGGACAACACGGCGCTTACCGTCATTTGGAAATTCGTGGACGAATCGTTCATTTCCAATACGCGTTTCGGGTACGCCTCTTCGATCGCTTACTCGCTGTTCGTCATCATCGTGTTTTTCTCGATCTTGAGCTACCGCCTGACGGCGCCGAAGGAGGACAAGCGATGAACGCGGCAAAAACGGCAAAAACGCTCATGTGGATCTGTCTTGTCGTCATCTCGGCGCTGTCCCTGTTTCCCTTTTACATCATGATCGTCATGGGCACGCACTACAACGAGGACCTGTTCAAGGGCATCCCGATCGCGCCGGGCGGCTATCTGGCCGACAACCTGAAGACGGTCATGTCCGCCGACTTCATGGGGGTCTACCTCAACAGCCTGATCGTGTCCGTCGTGTCCGTCGTCCTGGCGACGCTGACGAGCACGCTCATCGGCTACGCGCTCGCGAAGTTCGAATTCCGCGGACGGAAGGCGCTGCAGACGTTCGTCGTCCTGACGATGATGGTCCCGACGCAGGTCGGCCTGATCGGCTATATTATCGAAATGCGCAACCTCGGCGTCGGCAATACGCTGTGGCCGGTCATCCTCGTGTGGGCGGCTTTCCCGTTCGGCGCGTTTTTCATGGTCCAGTTCATCCGCGACTCGATCCCTAACGACCTACTGGAGTGCGCGCGCATCGACGGTTGCTCGGAGCCGGGCATCTTCGTCCGGATCGTGCTGCCGATCATGAAGCCGGGCCTCGCGACGCTCGCCACGCTCGTCTTCCTGTGGTCGTGGAACAACTACCTGCTCCCGCTCGTGACGATCAACAAATCGGAATGGTACACGCTGCCGATCTTCATCTCGAACCTGGGCATCGTCCATCGCACCGACTACGCGGCGCGGATGCTCGCGCTGTCGCTGACGACCGTGCCGGTGCTGATCCTGTTCGTGCTCGGGTCGAAGACGTTCATGAAGGGCTTGACCGCGGGGGCGGTCAAGGGGTGACGAACCAGCTGCATTCCTGCGGCTGCGCCGAACGACCGGTCGGATTCGGCTCATTTATCGCAGCCGCGGGACGCTTGAATGCGAGTCTGCGGGAGGCCGCGCATACGCGGAGAATGCTTGAAGTTACTTTGTGGAACGGAGTGTAGCGGCAATGCGGATGAACGAACGACAGCTGCGGCTGGACGGACAATGGCGGTTCCTGCTCGATCGCGACGACAGGTATGCGGACGCGCCGCCGCCGGACGGCGCCTTCGGCGAAGACGCGATTCAGGTGCCCGGCTCCTGGGAGGAGCAGGGCTACGGAGACGCGCCGGCGTACGGCCAGATCGACACATGGACCAAGGTGCGCGAATACGAGGGCGCGGCATGGTACCGGACGACGTTCTGCGTCGGGGATGCGGAAAAGTCGGACTGGACCGGACAGGCGACGGAAGGCGCCTTGGAAACGAGCGCCGTCCATGCCGGCGTGCGGACGGGCGCTGCGGCGGACGCGGCCGGGGACGCGGCTCGGGCGACAGAGGCAGCCTGGGCGCTGACGATCGCGGGCGCGCGCTGGACGACCGAGGTATGGGTGAACGGCGCGTATGCGGGGAGGCGAGACAGCCTGTCCGCGCCGCATGTTTATCGGCTGCGCGGCGTCGTCCGGCATGGCGCGAACGAGCTCGCCATCCGCGTGGACAACCGGATGCGGCTGCCGCTGGCGGACAGCCACATCCATACGCGCCATACCGCCACGGCCTGGGGCGGCATCACGGGCGGCGTGCGGCTCGCGCGGCTCGCTCCAGCCCGGATCGAGACGGTCGCGATCGCGCCCGATCCGGCGGCGGGCATTTTCCGCTGCCGCGTGACGGCTAGCGGGGCGCTCGCGGCGGGCGACGCCGTCGTCGCGACGTTTCAAGCGCCGAACGGCGAGACGTTCCGCGCAGCCGCGGCGCTCGTCGAAGCGGCGAGCGGCCACGACGGGCTGGGCGACAGGCACGAAGGGCTGGGCGGTAGACACGAAGGGCTGGGCGGACTCGACGGCAGGCAAGACGGGCTGGGCGACAACGGAGCTCGCAGCCATGGAAAAGCGGATGCCGGCTTCGTCGCCGAGCTGATCTGCGCGGTCGGCGACGCGCCCGCGTTTTGGACCGACGCACGTCCGCAGCTATACGAGGCGGCGTTCGCGGTCGTGCGCGACGGCGAGACGCTGGACCGGACGGCAAGGCGGCCCGGCCTGCGGCGACTCGCGGCCGAAGGCAAGCGCCTGCTGCTGAACGGGCATCCGGTCTGGCTGCGCGGCTACGTCGATTGCTGCATTTTCCCGTTGACCGGGTACCCGGTGTGGGACAAGGATCATTACGATCGCCAATTCCGCATCGCCAAGTCTTACGGCTTCAACCATGTGCGGCTGCACGGCTGGACGGCTCCGGAGCCGTTCTGGGAAGCCGCCGACGAGGCGGGCATGCTCGTGCAGGCGGAGCTGCCGCATTGGTCGGCGCACTATCAGCCGCGCGAAGCCGAGCCGCCCGCCGACGTGGACGCCTTCCTCGAAGCGGAGCTTAGGCGCATCTATGATCAACTGAACGCGCATCCGTCCTTCGTCCTGTTCGCGATGGGCAACGAGCTCGTGAAAGACAACGGCCACCCCCCGGTTGAACGAGCTGGTGAGGCTGGCGCGAGAGCTGGATCCTTCGAGACTCGTCACGGACAACACCGGCTTCGGTCAGTTGCCGGAGCAGGATCGCGAGGGCGACTTTTTTATCCCCTCGTTCAACTGGCATACGCCGCTCAAGACCGAGGAGATCGCGATGCCCGCCACCGACCGCGACTTTTCCGCCGTCGCCAGGCTCAGCGCCAAGCCGGTCATCGGGCACGAGCACGCGCAGTTCGCGATGTACGCGCGCCCTTCGGAGAAGGTCAAGTACACGGGCGTCCTCCGGCCGACCTGGCTCGAGACGATCGAAGAGACGCTCGAGGCCAAAGGACTCGCGGCCCGCGTGCCCGAGTGGATCGAGGCGACCGGCGTCCATCAGACGCGCGCGCTCAAGGAAGCGATGGAGCGGGCGAGGCGTACGCCGGACGCGGCGGGCGTGCAGCTGCTGGACATTCGCGACTTTCCCGGGCAGGGCCATGCGACGACGGGGCTGCTCGATGCGTTCTGGGACAGCAAAGGGACGATCGAGCCGCAGCGCGCGCTGGATTTTAACGGGTCGACGGTGCTGCTCATGTCGTGCGCCGGGCGTACGTCGTTCGCGGGAGAACGCTTGCCCGTCCGCCTGCTCGTCTCGCATTACGGCGAAGCGCCGATCTTAAAAGGCCGCGTCGCTTGGCGGTTGTCCGCTGGCGAAGAGACGCTCGGCGCCGGGCGCCTCGAAGTCGCGGAGCTACGCGCCGGAGAGGTCGCGGAGATCGGCATCGTACAGGTCGGATGCGGCCAGGATCGCGCGGCCGCGCGCATCGTGCTCGAGGCCCGTTGGGAAAGCGACGATGCGTCGTTCGCGGACGGAACGATCCGCAACGCCTGGTCTTTCTGGTCGTTCCCGCGGCCCAAGCCCTCGAAGGCCGAAGAGACGGTGTGGACCAGCGTGCCCGCGCTCAAATCCGCGCTGTACGGCGCGATCCACGAGCCGAACGCGAGATTCGATCCGCGGCTCGATCCGGCGCGGCGCGGCGTTCGCCTCGCGATCGTCGAGCGTCTGACGACCAACGTGCTCCAGCATCTCGTCGCCGGCGGCCGCGTGCTGCTGCTCGCCGGCGAATCGGAGCTGTACGACGCCGTCATGACCAAGTATCTGCCCGTCTTCTGGAACTATCTCATGTTCTCCGAGCAGGCGGGCGGCACGATGGGCGCCATCGTTCGGGATCATCCGGCGCTCGGCGGCTTCCCGCACGACGGAAGATCCGACTGGCAGTGGTATCGCCTGCTGAACGGCACGCCCGCGATCTGCCTCGACGCCGTGCCGGGCGTCCGGCCCATCGTCGAGATCGTGGACAACTTCAACCGCGCCAAGCGCCTCGCCGCCATCCTCGAGGCGCGCGTCGGAGCCGGCCGGCTGCTCGTCTCCACGCTGGCTTGGCGGACGCCGGCCGACTTCAAGCGGCCCGAATCCGCCTATCTGTTCGGCGAACTGCTGGGCTACGCGCTCGGCGACCGCTTCGAGCCCGAAGCGACGCTGACCGTCGGTCAACTGCTCGGCATGGTGCGCCTGCGCGGCATCCATTCGTTCTTATAGCAACGGCGCAGCCATTGTCCCTTCTCGATCGGGCGGGACAAGGGCTGCGTTTCTTTTTGTCTGTCGTCCTGATTTTTCGTCGAGGCGGACGCTATTTTTCGCTCCATGACGCGATTGCTGCGCGTCCCGGCTTTTGTAAACGCGCGTTCGCTCTGGCGCTCCGCGCGCGAAAGCGTTATGATAGTGCCGTGAAAGCTACTTCAATCATAGGCAGGAGGCATTCGAAGTGAGAACGATTCAATTGGGGACAAGCTCGCTCGAGGTACCCGTAATCGCGGTCGGCTGCATGCGCATCAATTCGCTGGAGAAGGCGGAGGCCGAGCGCTTCGTTCAAACGTCGCTCGAAGCGGGCGCGAACTTTTTCGATCATGCCGACATCTATGGCGGAGGCGCCTGCGAGGAGATTTTCGCCGACGCCATTCATATGAACGACGACATCCGGGAGAAGATCGTCCTGCAATCCAAGTGCGGCATCCGCAAAGGTTCGTTCGACTTTTCCAAGGAACATATCCTGACTTCGGTCGACGGCATTCTGAAGCGTCTGAAGACCGACTACCTGGACATCCTGCTGCTCCATCGCCCCGACGCGCTGGTCGAGCCGGAAGAGGTCGCCGAAGCGTTCGACAAGCTGGAGAGCGCCGGCAAGGTTCGCCACTTCGGCGTGTCCAACCAGAAGCCGATGCAGATCGAGCTGCTGAAGAAATACGTCAAGCAACCGCTCGTGGCGAACCAGCTGCAGCTGAGCATCACGAACGCCAACATGATCTCGAACGGCGTCAACGTGAACATGGAAAACGACTCCGCGATCGACCGCGACGGCAGCATCCTGGACTATTGCCGCCTGAACGACATTACCGTTCAGCCGTGGTCGCCGTTCCAATACGGGTTCTTCAAGGGCGTATTCCTCGACAACGAAGAATTCCCCGAGCTGAACGCGAAGATCGACGAAGTCGCCAAGAAGTACGCGGTCAGCAACACGACGATCGCGATCGCCTGGCTGCTCCGCCATCCGGCGCGCATGCAGCCGGTCACCGGGACGATGAACGTCGAGCGCCTCCTCGACTGCGTCAAGGCTGGCGACGTCCAACTGACGCGCGAAGAGTGGTACGAGATTTATCGCGCGGCAGGCAATATTCTGCCTTAAGCCTTAAGGCGCTCCGCCCCGGCAGACGCGAATCATCGCCTGGCCGTTATAAGCTTCACGACAAAAAAAGGCGGGCCGCCGTATATCGGCGTCCGCCTTTTGCCGTTCAAAATTTACTTGACCGCGTTCAGACGCTCCTCGAGACGATCCCACGTCTCGGTGATGCCCTGCAGCATGCCCATGTCCATGACGGTCTTGAGCGCTTCCGCGGTCGCGTATTCGCCGCGATTGACCAGCTTCGTCTTGCCGCCCGCGTCGATGAACGCCAGCGTGACTTCAGTCGACGGCAGCGCTTCGTTCGTGTTGCCCTCGGCATCGGAGAAGTAGTCGACGTACACGATCTTTTCCCCTTCGACGATCTCCTTGTACACGCCTTTCCCCCACGACTCCATGCCGTAGAACTGACCCTGGTTCGGATCCTCGCACTTCATGCAATAATGCCACACGCCGCCCGGACGGAAATCGATGTTGCACACCGGCACTTCCCAGCCCCGCGGTCCCCACCAGCGCTTCAGATGCTCGGCTTCCTTGAACATGTTGAACACCAGCTCGCGCGGCGCGTCGAATACGCGCTCCAGCACCAGCACCCGATCGCCTTCTACTCTCGAAACCATCGCATTGTTGGACATTGAAAATTCCTCCTCGAATTTTATCGTTTATTTGGGGTCTTCCGTTCGTTCCTTGTCCTGCAGCTCCCGCAAGTAGTCGTCCAGCTTGTCGAACCGTTCCTCCATCAGTCGGCCGAAGGAACGCACCCACGTATCCAGCGCCCGGAACGGCTCGGGACGCAGCCGATAAATCCGCCGGTTGGCATCCGCCTTCGCTTCGACGATCCCGCTCTCCCCCCAGCACCTTCAAATGCTTGGAGGCTTGGGGCTGCCGCATGCCCAGCCGGTCCGCGATCTCGCCTACGGTGAGCGGGCCGTCGCGGAGCAGCTCGACGATCTGCATGCGGTTCGGCTCGGCCAGCGCGCCGAGCGCCGCCATGTCCATGCCCGGTCGATGTCCCGACATATCGTTCACCTCTTCAAATTGTGATTGTCCGGGAGTCTCATCCCCTCGCCTTCAGGTGATCTTTCTGATGAGACTAATATATACCATAAGGAATATTCCTGTAAAGGAATATTTAAAAGATTTTTGCTTCCTTTGGCGACGGAAGACTCGGGCGCTTTCCCGACCGACGGTATAGCGGCTGTCTCGAAGGCCTGTCTTCAGTTGCAGCAAACAGCCGGGCGAAAGCTCAAGAAGCCGCCTGCGGCCATTTTGCTTGCGCACCGGAGCATCGGAGCATCGGCGCATCGGAGCATCGGCGCATCGGCGCATCGGCGCATCGGCGCATAGCGGACGGACCGAGGATCCCTTATTTTCGTAGCTATCGCGATTTGCGGCCCGCTCGCGGACCCAGATGACGCTATTGCTGGATTGCCGGCCCTTATTAGCCCAGATCCGAGTAAGTAGCGTCCCTCCAGTCCAAAACGATCGCGATCGGGACCGTTTTTAAGAAATAGCGGCGCCTGTGTCCGATCCCCCTGCCTGACTCGCAATGAACCGGCTGAAATAAAAAAACGGGACGAAGCAGAACTTACGCCGCCTCATCCCGTCAAACGATTCGTTTTGTTTCGCGAGGCCGTTGCGTCGGCCTCTTGCCGTTTGCGGCGCCTCGGCGCTCCGCCGGCATGCTTCAGACGTCAGCCGACAGGCTTCAGGCGTCAGCCGACAAGGCTTTGGCCGACAGCTTGCCGAGCGACGCCTTGATCCGCAAAATCGCTTCCTTGAATTTGTCCGTATCCTTCATCGTGCCGTACATGATCCGCAGGAAGCCTTCGCCGTTCGAGCCGAACCAGGTGCCCGGCGATACGCCGACGTTGGCGTCCTTGACCAGGTAGTCGCGGATGCCGACCGAGGTGCCGAGCTTGGCGATGTTTACCCAGAAGAAGAAGCCGCCCTCGGGCAGCAGCACCTCGACGCCGGGAATCGCGTTCAGCTGCTCGTACCCGAACCGCCTGCGCTCGTCGAAGATCCGGTTCCACTCGTCCACGTAGGAGGGGGCCGTATCGGCAGCGGCGACGCCGTATTGGGCGAACGTATTGGTCGGTCCGACATAGTTGAACGTCGCGACCTTCAGGATGTCGATGACGGCCTTGGGCGCGACCATATAGGCGACGCGGTAGCCGGTGAGCCCGAGATCCTTGGACGTTCCGAACACGGAGATCGTCCGCTCGCGCATGCCCGGCAGCGTGGCGAAGGTGATGTAGTCGTTGCCTTCGTAGATGTTGCGCTCGAAGCTCTGGTCGACGACGACCGTCAGATCGTGCTTTTCCAAAAAAGGCGGCCAGCTGCTCAAGCACCTCGCGCTTGTAGACGGTGGTGGTCGGATTGTTCGGGTGCGTCAGCACGAGGCAGCGGGTATGCGGCGTGACGCGCTTCTCCAGCTCCTCGATGCGCAGCTGGAAGCCGTCCTCCATATACGTCGGCACGCTGACGCTGATCGCGCCCATCTGGTAGACGTCGTTGAAGTTCTCCGCGAAGCCGGGGTCGATGTTGAGCACCTCGTCCCCGTGATGCGGACGGATGCAGATGCGGATGCCGACGAACAGGCCGAACGCCGAGCTCGGCACGACGATCAGCTCATGCTCGGGATCGACGTCGAGCCCGTTGAATGCCTTCAGCTTTTTGACCAACACCTGCTTCAGCTCCGGCACCGCGTAGCTGTTGTCCAGCGCATAGTGCGTCTTGCCTTCGTCGAGCGCCCGCTTCGTCGCGTCGATGACGTGCGCGGGAATGCACGGATCGGGGAAAAAGGGGTCCGCGCCGACCAGCATGAGCTTGGTTGCCGGGTCCATGCCGTCGTAGGCCGAGAAGTCCGGCGATTTCAGTTTGAGCCAATTTTCGTCTATTTTCATGTTCGCTCTCGAACCTCCATATGTGTTACCTGTAATGGCAGGCCACGCGGTGGCCGCCGCCGATATCCTTGAAGGCGGGCTCCTCCAGCGCGCATCGCTCCGTCGCTTCGGGACAGCGCGTGCGGAACCGGCAGCCGCTCGGCGGATGAACGGGACTCGGCACGTCCCCCTGCAGGATGATGCGCTCCCGCTTGAGCGCCGCGTTCGGCTGCGGGATCGCCGACAGGAGCGCCTGCGTGTACGGATGCCGGGGATTGGCGTACAGCTCGCGCTTGTCCGCCAGCTCCACCATCTTCCCAAGGTACATCACGCCTACCCGGCTGCTGATATGCTTGACGACGCGCAGGTCGTGCGAGATGAACAGGTACGTCAGCTCCAGCTTCTGCTGGAGCTCCTTCATCAGGTTGACGACCTGCGCCTGAATGGAGACGTCGAGCGCCGATACCGGCTCGTCGCAGACGACGAACTTCGGACGGAGGGCGAGCGCCCGCGCGATGCCGATCCGCTGCCGCTGTCCGCCGCTGAATTCGTGCGGGTAGCGGCGGATATGCTCGGGGCGCAGGCCGACGACGGCCAGCAGCTCCTGAACCTTCTCCTCGCGTTCGCGGGCGGACAGCTTCTCGTGGGCCTTGAACGCCTCGCCGATGATGGCCGACACGGTCTTGCGCGGGTCGAGCGAGGCATACGGATCCTGGAAAATAATCTGCATCTCGCGCCGCAAGCCCCCGCATATCCCCCCGCGCTCGCTCTCATAATATCCCGGCCCTCGAACAGCACCTGCCCCTCCGTCGGCTGGATCAGCCGCAGCAGCGCGCGGCCCGTCGTCGACTTTCCGCAGCCGGACTCGCCGACGATGCCGAGCGTCTCTCCCTTGGCGATGGCAAAGTCGAGACCGTCGACCGCCTTCACGTACTGGCGGTTGCGGCCGAGGAGACCGCCGTCCCCCGTCGGGAAGTGTACCTTCAGATTGCGGATCTCAAGCAGCGCTTCGCTCATTCGGCATCCTCCTCTAAGGCGTCGCTGTGCAAAAAGCACCGCACCTTGTGCTTGCCGGCCTCCGCCAGCGCCGGCTGAAGCCGCGCGCACCGGTCCATCGCGTGCTTGCAGCGCGGCGCGAAGCGGCAGCCGGTCGGCATGTCGTATACGTTGGGGACGAGCCCCTCGATCGTCTCGAGCACGTCGACCTCCTCGTGAATGTCCGGAATCGACGCGAGCAAGCCCTGGGTGTAGGGATGCATCGGATTCGCGAAGATGTCGGCGACCGCCCCGTGCTCGACGACCTTGCCCGCGTACATGACCATGACTTCGTCGGCCACCTCGGCCACGACCCCGAGGTCGTGCGTGATGAGCATGATCGCCGTGCCGAGGCGGTCCTTCAGCTCCTTCATGAGTTCAAGGATTTGGGCCTGGATCGTCACGTCGAGCGCGGTCGTCGGTTCGTCGGCGATGAGCAGCGCGGGGTTGCAGGCGAGCGCCATCGCGATCATGACCCGCTGGCGCATGCCGCCGCTCAATTGATGCGGATATTCATGCACTCTTTTTCCGGCAGCGGGATGCCGACCAGCCGCAGCATCTCGATGCTGCGCTTCGTCGCCTCCGCCGTCGTCATGCCCTGGTGAAGCTTCAGCACCTCGCCGATCTGGTTGCCGACGGTGAATACCGGATTGAGCGAGGTCATCGGCTCCTGGAAGATCATCGAGATCCGGTTGCCCCGGATGCCGCGCATTTCCTTTTCCGTCTTGTCGAGCAGGTTGTCCCCGCCGAATCTGATCTCGCCGGCCACGATGCGGCCGACCGGCTCGGCGACGAGCCGCATCACCGACAGCGACGTCACGCTCTTGCCGCAGCCGGACTCGCCGACGATGCCGAGCGTCTTGCCCTTGGCGAGGGAAAAATCGACGCCGTCCACCGACTTCGCCACGCCGTCTTCCGTGTAGAAATACGTTTTGAGTCCTTTGACCTCCAGCACCTGCTCCATGCTTGAACGCCTCCTCCCGTACTGCCTTCGTCCCGCTGTCCGCCGGCCTTTGCGCTTTCCTTGCCTCAGCGGCCCGCGCCTTCGTGTATTTGGAGCAACCTCGGACTGCGGGTCAGCACCTCGCAGCCGTCGTCCGTCACGCGGACGATGTCCTCGATCCGCACGCCGCCGACATCCGGCACGTACAGGCCCGGCTCCACGGTGAATACCATGCCCGGCTCGATGATCGCGTCCGCGCCCATCACGACGCGCGGCAGCTCGTGAATATGCAGCCCGACGCCGTGACCGAGCCCTCGCAGGCTGAAGGCCTCCATGCGGGCCTCGGCGAACACGTCGCGCGCGACCCGGTCGAGCGCGCCGCAGGTCATGCCCGGCCGCACCGCCGCGATCGCCGCCTCCAGCGCCCGCAGCACGAGATGGAAGATCGCGAGGATGTCCGGCTCCGGCACGCCGACCCACAGCGTGCGCGTGATGTCGGACCGATATCCCCCGCAGATCGCGCCGAAGTCCACGACGACCATCTCGCCGCCGCGGATCGGCTTGTCCGTCGCCGACCCGTGCGGCAGCGAGGCGCGCTTGCCCGAGGCCACGATCGTGCCGAACGCAGGGCCTTCGCTGCCTTCCTTGGCCATCAGGTATTCCAGCTCGATCTGGATCTCCCGCTCCGTCATGCCGGGCGCGAGCCGCGGAACAAGCTTCGCGATCGCCCGGTCGGCGATCTGCACGGCCCGCCGGATCAAGCCGATCTCCGCCTCGTCCTTGACCGCCCGGTGCGCCAGGCCGTAGTCCTCAAGCGGCACCCAAGCCGCCTCGGGCACGTCCCGTCGCAGGCGCGCGGCTTCGGCGTCGGACAGCTTGTTCGTCTCGTAGCCGATGCGGACGATGCCCATCGCCAGCAGCGTCTCGCGCAGCGTCGGCATCGCGTCCAGGCCGTGCGTGACGATCCGCCAGCCCGGCGCCTCCTGTTCGGCCTGCTCGGTATACCGCGGATCCGTGATCAGCACGGCATGGCGCGCGGTGAGGAGCAGATGCCCGTTGCTGCCCGCGAACCCGGAATAGTAGGCGCGATTTTCCGGAGAGGCGATATAGACGCCGTCCAGCTCCCGATCGGCAAGCAGCTCCCGAAGCCGGGCGATACGCTCCATTTTCATCGTTGCAATCTCCCTTTGCCCGGCTCGAAGCCGGGTGATCGCCGTCTTCGCGGCATATCCCGCGCTACCTGCGTCCCTTCAGCTTCGGATCGAGCGCATCCCGCAGACCGTCGCCGATAAAGTTGATGCTGAGCACCGTGAGCAAGATCGCCAGGCCGGGATACAGCCAGATCCAGTACTTGAAGCGCAGCACCATGATCGACATCGCTTCGTTCAGCATGTTGCCCCAGCTCGGCGTAGGCTGCTGCACTCCGACGCCGAGGAAGCTGAGCGCCGCCTCCGTCAGGATGGCGTCGGCCGTCATGAGCGTCGCCTGCACGAGGATCGGCGCCATGATGTTGGGCAGGATGTGCTGGACGATGATGCTGAAATCCTTCACGCCGAGCGCTTTGGACGCCTGCACGTATTCGAGCTCCCGCACCCGCAGAATCTCGCCGCGCACGAGGCGCGCCGTGCTCGTCCAGCTGACGAGGCCGATGATGATCATGACGTTAAAAAGATTCGGCTTCAGCATGGTCGATACCGTGATGATGAGGAACATGACGGGAAAACAGTACACGATGTCCACGATCCGCATGATGACGGAATCGATCCACTTGCCGTAGTAGCCGGCGATCGCGCCGAGCAGCACCCCGAGGAACGTCGAGATCGTCACGGACACGATGCCGACGCTGAGCGACACCCGGCCCGCGTACATCAGCCTCGCGAGCACGTCGCGGCCGAGGCTGTCGGTGCCGAGCGCGTATTCGCCCGACGGCTTGGCCATGATGTCCAGCCCGCCCGCCGCGTTCTTGATCGAGCTGAACGGACTATGCGGCGCCAGCCAGGGGGCCGCGATCGATACGACGACCAGCAGCGCCATGAAGCAAAGGCCGAACATCGCCAGCTTGTTCTTCTTGTATCTGCGCCACGCCTGGCGCCCCGCGCCCGCCTCGCGGCCGCGCTTTTTCGCCTGGGGCATTCCGCTTTCTTGCGCGAGCTCCATCCGTCTTCCTCCTTCCGCTGTGCGACAGACTTATGTGTTGCGTTCGTGCGTCGTCGGCACGGTCTACTTGGACAGCCGTATCTTCGGATCGACGACGGCATACAGGACGTCCGCCGTCAGGTTGCCGAGCAGCACGAGCATGGAGGTGAACAGATTCAGCCCCATGATGACCGGGTATTCGCGCGCGGTGATCGCCTGGATGCCCAGGCTGCCCATGCCGGGCCAGTTGAAGATCGTCTCGGTGATGTAGGCGCCGCCGAACAGCGTCGGGATCGAGATGCCGAACAGCGTGACGACCGGGATGATCGCATTGCGAAGGGCATGCTTGAACTTGACCTTGCGGTCGCTCAGCCCCTTGGCGCGCGCGGTGCGAATGTAGTCGTTGGTCAGCACCTCGATCATGCTCGAGCGGGTGAAGCGCATGATGACCGCGAGGTTGGGCAGCGCCAGCACGAGCGCGGGCAGCACCAGATGCTTGAGCTTGTCGACGAACGCGGCCCACGCGCCGCCCTCCAGGTTGATCGTGGCAAGCCCCGAGGTAGGGAACCAGTTCAACTTGACGGCGAACAAATAAATGAGCGCGACGCCGAAAAAGAAGGACGGCACCGATATGCCGATGAACGAAAACACGGTCAGGCCGTAATCCCGCTTCGTGTACTTGTTCGTCGCCGAGTAGACGCCGAGCGGCACCCCGACGACGAAGCTGAACAGAAACGCGGTGACGGTGAGCAGCAGCGTCGCCGGCAGCCGCTCGCCGATCATATGGGCGACCGACTGGCCGGTCTTGACCGTATAGCCGAGATTGCCCTGCACGATCTGGCCCAGCCAGCGGAAGTACTGGACGATCATCGGATCGTTCAGCCCCATCCGCTCCTGCGCGCGGGCGAGGTCGGCCGTCGAGATGCGCGGATCGATCATCGTCTGCATCGGATTGCCGGGGGCGAGCTGCATGATAAAAAACGTCAGCAGCGTAATCCCGACCATCAGCGGCAGCGAAGTCAGCAGGCGTTTGATGAGATAGTTTCGCATAGCCTTCCTCCCTTCTGTCGGGCCTGTCGCCCGCGGCTACGAGCGGATCAGCGCGAGGCGCTCCTGCCGGACGCTGAGGTATGCCGAGCCCGTTTCGGTGACCACAAGGTTTTCCTCCAGCAAAATGTAGGGCGGCTTGCCCGGAAGAATCGTCGGCTCCAGCGTAAAAATCATGCCCGGACGGACGGTGCCGTACGGCGCCTGTCCGTACCGCTCCCAGCGGGGGGCGAGCAGCGTGCCGCCGTCGTGCGTCTGGCGGCCGATCTGATGCCCGGTCGCATGCGAGATCTCCGGCATGCCCCGGTCCAGCAGCAGCCGCCTCGCCACGCCGTCCACCTCGTGCCCGATCGCGCCGGGCTTGAGCGCCGCCTGCGCCGCGCTGATCGCGTCGTACGCCGCCTGGAACGCGTACTTCGCATCGTCCGGCGCATCCGTCTCGTCGGGGCGGAGGAAGTAGACCGTGCGGGCGATGTCGGAGACGTAGCCTTCATAGTCGACGCTGTAATCGAAAATGACCAGATCGCCGTATGCGATGACCCGATCGGACGGCTGGCGATGCGAGATGTTCTCTTTGAGCACCATCGGCATCGACAGCTTCCGGTCGAGCCCGTTCACGACGCCGCGGGCCTGCATCTCGTCCAGGAACAGCGCCCCGGCTTCCTGCTCGGTCATGCCGGCCTTCAGGCGACCGAAGACGGCGTCGTAAATGTCCAGCGTGATGTCGATCGCCTTTTGCGTCCGCCGGATCTCTTCCGGCGTCTTGATGCTGCGCAGCTCCGTCAAAAAAGGCTCCGACGAGATAAACTCGCCCTCGAAGTGCTTCAGCGTCTCCATCAGCCAGCGATACCGTCCGAGCGTGAGGCCGTCGCACAGATGCTCGCCCGCGGAGTAATTCAGCGCGATGCGGCTCGGCGCGAGCCGCAGCACCGTCTCGCGCAGCGTATCGTCGAGGCCTTGCGCGTACTTGTACACCTCGTCGAACAGTCCGCTCTCCTCGATGTCCTGGGCGTCGATCGCGCTGCAGAGCGCATACCGTCTGCCGTCCGCCAGGATCAGGAAGGCGCCTGGACCTACGGTCCGCACGCCCGTCACGAGCGGCAGGCAAGGATCGCTTCCCTCGCTCGTCAGAATGAGCCACATGTCAATCTCCCGTTCGCGCAAGGCGCCGGAAGCCTGTTCCATTTTCTCCCGGTTCACCGAGTAATCCATTGATATCGCACCTCCGTTAATGAACGCACAGATCGATCAGCGACTTGGCGAGCACCTTCGCGCCGAAAAGATAGGAATCGCGGGAGATCCGTTCGTCGTGCTGGTGAACGCGCTCCAGCACCGCGGCGAAGTGGTCCTCCAGCAGCGTCGGCGAGAAGCCGTAGATGCCGTCCGTGTAAGGCCCCATGAACCGTCCGTCCGTCCGGCCGAGCGCGAGGAACGGCACAAGCTTCGCATCCAGCCCGTAAGCCCGGCAGTTGCGCTCGAACAAGTCCAGCAGCTCGCCGTCGATGCTGCTCTCGTAGCCCTCCTCGAATCCGACGATCTCCCATGCCGCGTCCGCGTCTCCCAGCAGCTGGATCATGAGCCGCTCGACCTCGCGGACCGTCGTGCCCGGCAGCAGCCGGAATTCGATCATCGCCTCCGCACGGCCGGGAATGACGTTGATCCGGTCGCCGACACGCACGTCGTTCACCATCAGCCCGTCGTACAGCATGTATTGCATCAGGTTGTTGTAGGTCGATTCGATGACCTGCTCGCTGTCCGGACTGAGACCCGTCTCCAAAATGAAGTTGCGCGACAGCGCCGTATATTTCTTGGGAAACGCGTAGTTCGCAAGCCTGCCTAGCGCCTCCGCCAGCCGGAACATCGCCTGTTCGTCGGGCGGGCAGGAGGCGTGGCCCGAGGGTCCTTCGGCCGTCAGCCGAACCGTGCACACGCCTTTCTCTCCCGCCGCGCACAGAATCAGGCTGCGACCGCTCAGCAGCAGGGGGAAACCGCCCCCCTCGCTGATCACATAGCCGTCGGACTGAAGCTCCGGATAGGCCTCGATCACTTGGGCCATGCCGAGCCGGCTGCCCGCTTCCTCGTCGGCCGTCGCGACCAGATAGACCGTGCGATCCAGCTGATCCTCGTGCGCCTTCAGCATGAGGAAGGCCGTCAGCTGCATCGCCGTCAGCTGCTTCGTGTCCAGCGCGCCGCGGCCGTAGATGACGCCGTCCGCTTCGATCGCCTCGAAGGGCGGATAGCTCCACTTCTCCGCGTCCGCGGGGACGACGTCGAGATGCGACAGCAGGATGAGCGGCGGCTTCGAGCCCTTGCCGAGCCTGGCGATCAGGTTGGCGCGTCCCGGCGCGGTCTCGAGCGTCTCGTTCGGGATGCCGAGGCGATCGAGCCGCTCCCGGATAAATTCGACGGCGTCCAGCTCGCGCCCCGGCGGATTGGACGTATCGATGCGAAGCAGCCCGGTGAACAGCGCCAGCGACTCGCGCTCCCACGCCGGCGTCCCGATCGCCTCGATCGACGCGACGGCTTGCGGAGATCCGCCGTCCCTCAGCATGGGATCGCGACCAGCGCAAGCTGACGCTTGCTAAGCAGCTCAGGCCCTTCTGGCGTGATCACGACGTTCTCCTCGACGAGCATGCAAGGCAGGCCGCCGTCCTGGATCACCGTCGGCTCGATCGCGTACACCTCACCGACCTGGACGATGCCGTCCGTATCCGCCTTGGCCGGCGGGCCGAGCCTGGTGCCGCCGTCATGGCACTGACGGCCGACCTGATGCCCGACCGAGTGCCGGATCGTCGGATAGCCGCCCGCTTCGATGGCGCGGCGTCCGGCCGCATCCACTTCGTGTCCGCGCTTGCCGGCGGCGATGCAGTCGATCGACGCCGTGATCGCGCCGATCGCCGTGTCGAACGCGTGCTGCACGTCCGCAGGCGCCCGCGTCTCTCCCGGACGCAGGAAGTACATCGTCCTGGCGATGTCGGAGCAGTAGTCCCTATACTTGACGCACATGTCCATGATGACGATGTCGCCGGGCACGATCGCCGTATCGCCGGGCTTGCGATGGGCGAGCCCCGCGCGCACGATGCACACGAGGGGCGGATCGAACGGATGCTCGTGGCCGTTGACGACGCCGCGCTTCTTCATGCCCGCGACGAACAGCTCGCCGAGCTCACGCTCGGTCATGCCGCAGCGCGCCTGCGCGGCCACTTCCTCGAAGATGTCCTGCGTGTACGCTATCGCCTGCCGGATGCGCGCGAGCTCCGCCGGCGTCTTGATGCTGCGAATCTCCTTGAGCATCGGCTCGCTGGACGTCTCGATGGCGGCGAGCCGCTCCGCGCCGATCGCCCGGGACAGAATCTCGTATTGGCCCACGGTCAATCCGTCGCACAGATGGTCGTGCAGCGAGTAGTTCAGCGCCAGACGGCGCGGAGCGATGCGCGCGATCAGCGCGGCCAGCGCCGCCTCGAAGTTGTGCCCGTACGGGATCACCTCGGCGAACAGACCGCTGTTGTCGAAGTTGCCCCGGTCGCTCTCGGACGCCAGGATCAGATGGCGGCCGTCCGGCATCAGGAAGACGGCGGCCTCGTGAATCGAGGTCGTGCCGATCAGCAGCGGCAGGGACGGATCGCTGGCCTCCCGGTTCAGGATCAGCCAGGCGTCGATGCCGCTCTTGCGCAGCAGCGCCGCCGCGGCGTCGAGCTTCTCGCAAGCGACGCGGTATTCTTCCTTAATCACGGTCATCCCCTCCAGTGCAGTATCGAAGTACGGCCTGATGCAGCGTCGCCGCCCCGAATGCTATCGAATCGCAGGCGATTCGTTCGTCGACGCCGTGCACCATCGTGACGGCCTGCTCGAAGGTCATATCCTCCGCGAGCACCGGCGAGAATCCGAATACCCTGCTGTCATATTCGCGCAGATAGCGTCCGTCGCTCGTCCCCGTCGCGATGAACGGGATCAGCGCCGCCCCGGGTACGCGGGACGCGATCGCTTCGGACATTTCTTGATACAGACGGCCTTCGGCGCCCGAGTCGTAGCCCTGCTGGCAAGCGATCAGTTCCCACTCGATCCCGAGCTCCGCGCACAGGGCGTCCAGCCTGGCCTCGACTTCCTGCCGCTTCACGCCCGGCAGCAGGCGGATATCCGCCATCGCTTCGTACTCGCCCGCGAGTTCCTTGCGGCTTCGGCCGCCGTGCCACATCGTAAGGGCGATCGTGCTCTCGGTCATCGCCTTGATCATGTTGCCGAACAGCGGGCTGACCTTCGTCTTCAGGTATTCGACTTGCTCGGACAGCGGGCGGTCGCCCTGCGGCGCGTCCTCGCTCGCCTTCATCAACTGAGCGATCAACCGCCTCGTCGTCTCCGGCACCGTTCCCGGCCACGCGCTGCCCGCGATGCGGCGCGCCAGCTCCGCGAAGCTGCGCAAGCCGGCATTGTCCGGGTAGAACGGATTGCGATTCGGCTTCCGCCGATAAATGAATTTGACCTGGCACAGCCCTTTTTGGCCGACCTCGCACAAATAAAACGTTTTTCCGTTGACGACGACGGGGAATCCGCCGCCCTCGCTCACGACATCCGCATCCCGGAACAGGCCGCCATGCGTCTGAAGGAGCGCCCTCAGCCCATGCGCGCTGCCGCTCTCCTCGTCCGCCGTCGCGACGAGGTAGACGTCCCTGCGCGGGACGACCTTGTCTCTGGCAAGGAGGAACAACGTCATCAGCTCCATCGCGGTCAGTTGCTTCGTGTCGATCGTGCCGCGCCCCCACAGGTAGCCGTCCTCGATGACGCCCTCGAACGGCGGATGCCGCCATTCCTCAGGACGCGCCCCTACGACGTCCAGATGGGAGAGCAGAATGAGCGGCGGCCCCGTCTCGCGGCCCGCCAGCTTCAGAATGACGTTGCCCCGTCCCGGCGCGGTCTCGACGATCTCGGCGGCAATGCCTTCGGCTTCGGCCAATCCGGCGATGTAACGCGCGGCGGCCAATTCGCCGCCGGGCGGGTTCGTGGTGTCGATACGAATGAGATTGCGGAGCAGCTCCGTCGCTTCTTGTCGGATTGAATCGGCCATGATCATCGCGTCGTGCTCCTTTTTTAAAAGAAAGGGATAAAGGGAAATATAGAAATCCCGGAGGATCCCTATATCTCCCAAGCGGCTATGCATCGGTTATTTGAGGCTCCAGTCCTTCGCATTGAAGCTGACGCCGCGGAAGTCCGGGTCGAAGCCTTCGATTTTCTTGTTCGAGGCGAATACGGACTTCTGGCCGTAGATCGGGATCCAAGGCACGTCGTCGGACAAGATCTTGGCGATCTCGTGGAACGTCGACGTGCGCTCGTCCTGGTTCGTCTGCGTGAGCTCCTGGTCGAACAGGCCGTCGATCTTCGGGTTGCTGTAGCTGACGAAGTTGTAGCCGTTCGGCGGCATGAACTTGGAGTCGAAGTACGAGCGGTACTCGTCCGGATCGGCCTCGACGCCGAAGCCGAGAATGTACGCGTCGTAGTCGTCGGCCTTCACCGCTCTTTGCTTGCCGTCGCTGCCGGTCGGGAGCAGCTTCGTGACCAGCGTGGAGAAGTCCAGCGATACGATCTCGACGCCGACGCCGATCTCGCCCCATTGCTGCTTCAGCAGCACGCCCGTCTTTTCGCGTTCGGTCTTGCCCGTCGGCACGCTCAGCGAGAACTTCAGCTCTTTGCCGTCCTTCTCGTAGATGCCTTTGCCGTTCAGCTTGAACCCGGCTTCCTCAAGCAGCTGCTTGGCCTTGGCCTTGTCGTACGGATACTTGGTGACGTCCGGGTTGTGCGACCAGTGGGCGTTCGGGAAAAGGTCGTCGCTCACTTCGCCGTATTCGCCGATGATGCTCGATACGATCAGATTTTTGTCCGTGCCGTACGATAGCGCCTGGCGAACCTTCAGGTCCTTGAAGAACGGGTTCAGCAGGTTGAAGCCGACATAGTACACGGACAGATCGTTCGCGGCCTTCACGTCCGCGAAGTCGAGCGTCTCGATCGACGGCACTTGGTCGCCCGCGACCGGCACGATGTCGACCTCCTGGTTCATGAACGCCGCCAGCATCGTGTTGGCGTCGCCGAACCGCGTGATGACCTTGTCCAGCTTCGGCGCGCCGCCGAAGTAGTCCGGGTTCGCGGCGACTTCGATGTATTGGCCGGTCTCCCATTTGACGAACTTGAAGGGGCCGGTGCCGACCGGATTGCGGTTGAAGGCGTTCTTGGCCCAGTCGGACGGCGATACGTCCTTCAACAGATGCTCCGGCAGGATGCCGATGAACAGGCTCGCGATGAAAGAGGCGTTCGGGGTGGCGAGCGTGAAGGAGATGGTGTTGTCGTCGACGACCTTGATGCCGGAGACGCTGTCCGCCTTGCCGTCGTGGAAGTCGGCTGCGCCGACGACGGGCTGCACGCGGCTGTAGGCGCCGCCGTCGTATCTCGGATCGGCCATGGAAGTGAACGTGAACGCTACGTCCTTGGCGGTGAACGGCTGTCCGTCGTGCCACTTTACGCCTTCGTTCAGGTGGAACGTATACGTGAGGCCGTCCTCGGAGATGTCCCAGCTTTTCGCCAAGCCGCCTGTCATCTTCAGCTCCGCGTCCGGCTTGACGAGCGGATCGAAGATCATGTGCGTGACGTTGGTGTCGGTCGTCGTGGCGTAGATCAGCGGATTCAGGTTGCCCGGTTCGGACGCCTGCGCGACCGTGACCGTGCCGCCCGACCTCGCAGGCGCGGAAGCCGATGCCGATGCAGAAGACCCGGCGGATGCCGAAGGCGAAGCGGAGCCCTTCGAATCGTTCGAGCTGCAGCCCGCCAGCACCAGGCTAAGGCCGATGATGGAAGTTAGCAGTGCCGTCATTCCCTTTTTCATGCGTGAGCCCACCCCGTCTGTGTTAGTTTTTATCACATCGAATTGTGCGATAATTAATTATCATTCTAGTCAGCCCGTCCGATAATTGTTGTAGCGCACGCTACATATCAGGCAATTGGAAGCGATTTTAATTTTGTCAAACCGATTATTGTGAAGTTATAATAAAAACAAACGCAAGGCGCACCGAAAGGCCGTTTGTTCTCCACAGCCTCGTCGAAACGCACATCACGGCACAATACCTAACATGGAATCGCGAAGGGAGGGCGACATTCGGTGTCGAAGACGCATTACATTCAGAACGATCTGTGGAAGGATCACTTCGCCGATTGCCCTGCCGTCACCATGAACAAGAACAGTCTGATCGCGGAGGAGGGCACCTCCATCAATCAGATTTACTATATCGAGTCGGGACGGGTGAAGTTCTCGATCACGACGCCGGACGGCAACGAGAAGATCATGTATATCGTGAACAAGGGAGAATTGATCGGCGATCTGTGGTCGGCCTCCAGCCGCCCCTATTTCATGACCGCGACGACGCTGACCAAGTGTACCTTTCGGACGATGGAGCCAAAAGCCTTCATGGGCGTGCTGTTCAGCAGCCGGGAGCTGGCGGAGAGCTGGATGGGCAATCTGTCCGAGGTGATGGAGTTTCTCGTCGACCACGTGACGGAGCTCGTCTTTCTGGACAAGGAGCAGATTATTGTCAAATATATTTACAGGCTCAGCTTCAACTACGGGGTGGAGACGCCGAAGGGGATCAAGATTAACACGAAGGTAACCCACCAGCTTTTCGCCGATCTGATGGGGTGCTCGCGGATCACGGTATCGAAAATTATGAGCCATCTCATCAAAAGGAACATAATCGCGCGGGAGGACGGCTACATCTACATTACCGACATGGACGAGCTGAAGCGGCTGCTGGATCTGTAGCGGAGAGCCGCATGCGAACAAATGCGCTCGGGACGGGCATCGCTGCTTCACGGTAGTTCCATGTAGGAACAAATCCGCTGCTCCGGGCGTCGCTGCTTCACGGTAGTCCCATGTAGGAACAAATGCGCTCGATCCGGGCGTCTCTGCGTCTCAGTAGTCCCATGTAGGAACAAACGCGCTCGATCCAAGCATCGCTGCTTCTCGGTAGTCCCATGTAGGAACAAATCCGCTCGGGCCAAGCGTCGATGCGTCTCGGTCGTCCCATGTAGGAACAAATCCGCTCGGGCCAAGCGTCGCTGCTTCTCGGTAGTCCCATGTAGGAACAATTCACCTCGCTCCGGGCATCGCTGCTTTTCGGTCGTCCCATGTAGGAACAAATCCCCTCGCTCCGGGCGTCGCTGCGTCTCGGTAGTCCCATGTAATGAACAAATGGTTCCTTTCCACAAATCGCCGTCGGCCGGGATCGAATGTAAGAAAAACCGCCGGCGGCCTTTGTTTGCGCAATGGCGCGCAGCGGACGGACTCAGGAGCCCTTATATTTTTTCCGATCGCGCTTTTCAGCCCGCTCGCGGACCCAGGAGCCCCTATTGCGGGATTAGAGACTATTTTAGTCTTGATCTGGGTGAATAACGGCTCTCCAGTCCGTAATGATCACAATTGCACCGTTTTTTACGAAATAGCGTCATCTGAGTCCAGTATCTTCGCTCGACTTGCCTTCGGTTACTCCCGCAGTTTTCATTTGCATCTCACGCTAACCTTTCCGCTTAACGTCATCGTAAGGTTAGCAAGTGAAGCCAGCGAGGTGATTGGACGCCGCCGCTCCTGTTCGCAATATGCATGCGCAAGGGATAACCTATGATGCCTGCAAAGGATGGGCAGGCATTTCCGCCTCGGCTCTTCCAATCGGCTGGAAAGCCTGCGTTATCCAGCTTTCCCCTTTCTCCCCTCGCGCGACGATGCGAGAGAGGGGCGTAAGGTGCTGTGCAGCGTTACCTGTCGGGACTGTGACGTATTTCGGGCCGAAGAGGCGCTGTACAGCGTTACCTGTCGGGACTATGGCGTATTTCGGGCGAAGAGGCGCTGTACAGCGTTACTTGTCGGGGATGTGACGTATTCCGGGCCGAAGAGGCACTGTGCAGCGTTACTTGTCGGGGATGTCACGTATTCCGGGCCGAAGAGGCACTGTGCAGCGTTACTTGTCGGGGATGTGACGTATTCCGGGCCGAAGAGGCGCTGTGCAGCATTACCTGCCGATGTTATACGTTCTATTATGTTAAGAAAGGGTTAAGTCTGAGCTTCACCCCGAAAGTTATACATTCTGATGTAGAATAGAGAACTGAAATTTCATCGGAAGGCGCAAGCCCTCCTTTTACTGTTCCGGCGCTGCACTTCCAAGGGCTTCGCGCATCCCTTGACCTTTTCAGGTTCTTTTTGACGATGCGGCAGGATTCACTTCATGTTACGGCCTGTCGAGTTGCCCGTCAGCTACGAGGCGATTTGGCTCTTACCTCGACCGGACTTCCACCGGCTAGTTGTGCCCAGCTTGGCTAGGCGCGCATAAAAAAGCCGCGCGAGCTGCGCGGCTTGCTTGTTCTCGGTTATAACGGGACGATGCGCAAAGCTGTCCGGGCTAAAAAGCGGCCGGGCTAACGACGTTCAGCCCCGGTGCGCGACGCAGTCGATTTCGACGAGCGCGTTTTTGGGCAGCTTGCCGACCTGGACCGTCGCGCGGGCAGGCAGGACGCCGCCGTCGAAGTAGCTCGCATAGATCTCGTTCACCTTCGCGAAGTCGTCCATGCTGTCCAGGAAGATCGTCGTCTTCACGATATCGCCGAGCGCGAGGCCCGCTTCTTCGACGACCGCCTTCAGGTTTTGCAGCACCCGATGGGTCTGGGCTTCGATGCCGCCCTCGACGATGGCGCCGGTGTCGGGATCGAGCGGGATCTGTCCGGACGCGAACAGGAAACCTCCGGCGAGTACGGCTTGCGAATAAGGCCCAATCGCGGCTGGCGCTTGGGCAGTAGATATGGCTTGGTTCATGCGATAGTTCCCTCCCGGTTAAGTTAACTCCTTCAAATACCTGTAAATCGTCTGCTCCGACGCCTCCAGGCTGCGCGCCACCTCGGTGACCGCGCCCTTCAGCAGGAAGATGCCCTTGCCGCTCAGCTCGCCCACGATCCGCTTCTTCTCCTCGGCATGCATGCGGACCGGCGGAACGCCGTGGCGCTCGATCGCGCCGGCGATCGATCTGCGCAGCAGCTCCTCCATCGAAGGGGCGAAGTCCTCCTGCGGCGATGCGGGGGCGCTGTCGGACGTTGGCGCGGTATCTCCTCCGGTCAGGAGCAGATCGTCGATCGCCGCTCGGGCCTGCTGCAGCGCGGTCACGTCGACGTTGACGCAGAGCATGCCGATAACGTTGCGCTCCTCGTCCCGGATGAAGAAGGTGGAGGAACGCAGCAGCATCTTTTTGTCCGGCACCTGACCCGCGTAGTTGGCAATGAAGTCCTGCCCCTCGTAGGTCTTGTCGTGCAAGATCTTCAGCGCGAAGTCGGTGATGGAGCCGCCGACTTCCCGTCCGGTGATATGATTGTTGCTGATCGCGACGATCGAGCTCTCCAGGCGGCGCAGATCGTGGAGGATCACCTCGCAACCCCGTCCGTACACCTGCGCGATGAACGCGGTCATCGGCTTGTACGAATCCAGTATCTCGTCGGGCGTCACAGGGGCGACACCTCCTCTCCCCTCCATCCTATATGGCCGGCGTCGGCAATGCAACCGGATGTTGCGGGCAGCGGGTCAATCCGCGACGGCCCACTCCAGACCGTGCGGATTGTCGATGGCGAGCAGCCATCTGCCGTCCGCCTGACGGCGCACGACGTCGGAGGAGCGGCCTTCGACGACGACTTCATCCGTCCCCGGCTTCTTCATGTGCCACTTCGAGATGACGAGCGCGATCTCGCCGTATTCCAGCACCTTTTTCGGCACGAGCTTGAAGTCCAGTCCCATCGACAGCATGTTGCCGAGCCCTTCGCGCACCGCGGCGAGACCCTGAACGACCTTCCCCGGCTCGGCGACGAACACGGCATCGTCCTCGTAAAGCGACAGCAGCTCCTCCAGATTCCCGGTCGGAAATACCGAGGCGATCCCTTCCAATACCTCAAGCGGCGAACGTGCGATCATGATTGTACCTCCAATATGGTTGATTGATAAAATATTATCATTATAATAATTTATTATCAATGTGGAATACGGACGTATACAAACGGAACTAGCGCATGAGGACGGACCGAGGAGCCCTTATTCTTGTTCAAATCGCGATTTGCGGCCTTTTTGCGGACCCGGCGGCCGTTATTGCAAGATTGCCGGCCCTTATTTGCCTTGATCCGGTTAATAAAGTCGCTCCAGTCCGAAACGATCGCCATTGGCCGGTTTTTAAGAAAATAACGTCGTCTGTGTCCGGTAACTTCAATCTAGCCATCGCCCGCCGTTCTTAGTTGCGCCAGTTCGATAACCTTCCGTCTACCGTCGCCCCTGGGTAGCGGAGTAGGATAAGCCTGTACATTGCAAAAAAATAGCAGGGGATCGCTCCCCTGCTTGGGTCATACTCAGTGATGCATGTCCGCCATATCCGTCGATGCCATCGTCTCCATGGCCTTCGTCAGCATGATCGACCAGTCCTTGGCGTTCCAGGCGACATCCCAGCCGAACAGCTCGGCGATGAAACGAACCGGCACTTGCACGCGGTCGTCCTTCATCATGACCGGATACCCGATCTCCATGCGGCTGCCGTTCATCTCCATGAATTTTTTGCCGACCCAGAACTGCGCTTTGGCGTCGCCCGCGTCGATCCATACGGATTGCGCCGCGCGATCCCAGGTTACCTTGGCGCCGATGCCCTCGGCGAGATAACGCAGCGGGATATAGGCGGTCCCGTTTTCCATGTACGGCTTCGTGTTCATCGTCGTGGATTTGCCGTCGATGATCAATTGATTGGAGCCGACCTTGAACCAAACCTTCATGACCGTCGGCGCGGTTGCCGCCGTGTGGAACTTCTCCGGGAATTGAGCCGCGATGCCTGCGGCCAGAACCGCGCCCGTCGGGAACATATGGGCGTACGCCGTGCGGGCGTCGGCATAAACGGCCGCATAATCTTTGGCCACGTAGGCTTCGAACGCGTTGAGCAGATGATCGATATGCATCTTCAGTCCGTCGGCGATCGCCTGCCGGCTGAAGTTCGCGGGATTGGCATCCGCGAAGAACTTGGCTTGCGCCATCCGGTATTCCTCCAGCTCGGCGACCGCCTTCTTCTTCGCGGCTTCATCCTTCGCGCCAGTTGCCTTCACATAATCCACGAAGTAGCCGATATGCGAGGACCAGACTTTCTTGAAAGCTTCGCCAGCGTCCGCGCCGTATACGGAAGCGACGGCGGCGGACAGCTCGTCGGTATTGCGGTTCAGCGATGCGGCGGCCGCCGCGAAGTCAGGCGCGCCGTCGATGCCCTTCTGCATGGCGAAGATCGCCAGGAGGGCATGCTCGCCCAGCTTCTGCTCCAGCGCCGAACGCAGGTCGGACGCCGGATTGGAGGCGACGGCATCCGCGAACTTCGCCGGGAACTGGGCGGCGATCCCCCCCGCCAGCGCGTCGCCGGTCATGTACATATGCGCATATGCGGTCTTGGCGTCGTCATACGCGGCCGCGTAGTTTTTGCCCACGTAGTCGTTGAACGCCGCGAGCAAATGGTCGATGTGCATCTTCAGACCGTCCGCGATCGCCTTCTCTTCGAAGTACTTCGGATTGGCGTCCGCGAAAAACTTGGCTTGCGCCATCCGATACGATTCCAGGTCGGCGACGGCTTTGGCGCGTGCCGCTTCATCCTTGGCCGCCGTCGCTTTGACATAGTCGACGAAGTAGCCGATGTGCGAGGACCAGACCTTCTTGAACGCTGCGCCGGCGTCGTCGCCGTATACGGATGCGACCGCGGCGGACAGATCGTCCGTATTCTGATTCAATGCGCCTGCGGCCTGCGCAAAGTCGGGCGCGCCGTCGTACCCTTTCTGCATCGCGACGATGGCAAGAAGCGCGTGTTCGCCGAGCAGTTGGCCTAGCGCCGAGCGCAAGTCGGGCGTCGGCCCCTTCGTACTGACCGTATGCGCGCTCGCGAACGCGGGCACCAGCAGCAATAGCGATAAAAGCAAACCTGTGATTTTGACGCGCAGTCCGTGCATGAGGAACACTCCTTTTTCAGTGGGGTATCCGTCCTGTCATCAGGACGGTTCTGCCAGGTGTAACGGAGTCCGTTTGATTTTGGATCACCTTCCGGGCGAATTTTTTTAAAAAAAGTGATCCGCTGTAATTTCAATTACGAACCTTTATAATGAATGGGAGTTCAGGAAAGGAGCTCCTCGATGAACGAGATCGCGTCAGATTCAGAAGTGATGCGGCGCATCGCCGAACGGGACGCCACGGCGCTCGAAGCGCTCTACGACCGGTACGAGAAGGCGGTCTACGCCTTCGCCTACCGGTTCGCCCAAGACGCGATGCTGGCCGAAGAGATCGTACAGGAATTATTCATGCGCATATGGAATCAACCCGAGCGCTACGACGCTTCGCTGGGCAAGCTGACGACCTGGATCTTCGCTGTGACCCGCCATATCGCGATCGATCAGCTGCGCAAGCGGCAGAACCGCACGACCGGCCAGACGGCCGACGCCGAGCGGTTCGCGCGGATGCCAGATACGGCAGGCGGTCCCGAGGAACAATACGATGCGAAGTGGACGGGCGAGCAATTAAAGGAAGCTTTGTCGGCATTGAATCCGGACCAGCAGCAGGTGCTGGACCTTATTTATTATCAAGGCTATACGCAGCATGAGGTATCCGAGCGTCAGGGCATCCCGCTGGGGACGGTCAAGAGCCGCGTGCGGCTGGCGATGAAGCAGCTCAAGGATCGGCTCGGAGATCTGGAAAGGAGGCGTACCCCCTATGACACAACCTCATGACGAGACATGCGACTTGCTGGAGCTGTACATGCTGGGCGGTCTCACCGAAGAGGAAGCGCAGCGCTTCGAAGCGCATCTGTCTTCGTGCGTGTCCTGCGGAGCGCAGCGCCAGGCGCTGGCGGACATCGTCGGCCTGCTGCCGGAGACGGCGGATCCGCAGCCCGTGCCGGAAGGGATGAAGAAAAGAATTTTGGCGAACGTGCTCGCAGGCGCCGTTCCGGCTGAGCCTGCGGCAAAGGCGGGGGGATGAAGCAACTGCCGAGCCCGAAGGCGTGGCGGAGCCGGACGTTCGCCAACAGGAATCCAAGCCTCCGCTGCAGCCTTCATCGAAGCCCGCGGCGCCGGCATCGGGCGTACCGATCCCGCAGACGACAAGACGCACGCCGGCCTACATGAAGCTTGTCACGGCCGGACTCGCCGCTGCGCTGATTGCGCTGGCGCTGTACGCCGCCCAACTGCGGGGACAGGTCGGCGACCTGCGGGGCGAGCTCGCGGAGGCCGGAAGCGCGCCGGTTCAAGAGTTGAAGGTGAACCAGGCCGTCAAGCTTAATCCGGCGGCGGCGGATATCGTCGCCACGGGGCTCGCCACCATCGTCATCGATAAAAACGGCACTCACCTGCTCGTGCAGGCGGAGCAACTGCCGAAGCTGCAGGGCAACGAGGCTTACCAAGTCTGGCTCATCAAAGGCCAGGAGAAGTTCAGCGCCGGCACCTTCCTATCCGATCAGGGAACCGGCGCCATCTACTACACGCTGAAAAACGGCGGCTACGATACGGTCGCGATCACGCTCGAGCCGGATGCGTTCGGCGACCAGCCGCGCGGGAAGATCGTGCTGGCGGCCTCGCTCGACGCTTGAGCCGACCGACCGACAGCCCGCTCAACATCAATAAATAGCACCGGACGAAGCGCAAACGGGATGAAGCAGCATGGTTATCTGCCTCATCCCGTTTGCGTTTTCGTTATCAGTCGGCTCCGTTCGGAAGGTCCGGAGCAAAGAAGCGCTGCACAGCGCCACTTCGCCGCGATTCGGGCTTAGCCTGCACCTTGGCGCCTATCGCCGCTCTATGCGCACGGGTGCCGACCGTTTCGGATAAAAAAAAGGAGACGCTCGCGCGTCCCCCCGTTCGCAGGTGCATACGCGGTTAAGCCTTGCCCAGCATGCCCGCTTTGAAAATGTTCAGCAAATATTCGAGCGTCGTCGGATCGCTGTAGCTGGAAGCCTCGGTATCGATCTCGATGACATGGCCCGCCTTGACGGCCGGCATGTTCTTCCAGGTGTCCGTGTTCAGGGCGGCGTTGTCGCCGGCCGCGCTTCTGCTGAGGATGATATAATCGCCGGCATACTCCGGCAGCACTTCGGTCGACAGCGTGTAGTACCCCGGGCCGAGCGCGTCCTTCTTGACCTTCTCCGGCATGCCGAGGCCCATCGCCTGGTACACGATCTCCGTTCCGCGCGCCCAGTTGTTGCCGAAAACGTAGAACTGCTTGTCGTACAGCTCGAACACCGTCACGGTGACGTCCGCGCCGGCCTGCGCCTTGATCTCGGCGCCGATATCGGCCGCACGCTTGGAGAAGTCGTCCGCCCAGGCCTGCGCCTCCTGCTCCTTGTTCAGAAGCTTGCCGATCTCGATCTGCTGCTTCAGGTAGTCGAGCTTGCCCCACGTATAGACGACGGTCGGCGCGATCTCCTTGAGCTTGTCGATGTTTTTCTCGGTGCTGCCGACGATGATGAGATCGGGATTCAGTTCGATGATCTTCTCCAGATCTTCGGCGGAGACGACTTCGATGCCCTTGACCTTGTCCTTGAAAAGCGGGTTGCCCGCCGTCCATTGGTCGACGCCGACGAGCGTGCCGCCCAGCGAGAGAACGTTGGGCGCGCTGTTCAGCGCGATGATGCGCTTGGGCGCGGCGGGAACCTCGACCGGTCCGTTCTCGGATTCGTAAGCGATCGTGCCGGAGGCTTCCGCGCTTGCGGAGGCGTCGGCCGACGGCGCTGCCGGCGCGCTCGCCGAAGGCGAAGCCGATGCGCCGGCGCTTTGAGAAGCGCCTGCGTTATTGTTGTTCGCGTTGTTGCCGCAAGCGCTCACGACCAATGCAAGCAGCAAAAACAGCGGGGCCCACATTTTTCTTTTCATGACGAGCATGACACTCCCTTTTCTCTACTTTTCGATAATGATTATCAGTATCACTCGTTTAAATATAAAGATGCCTAACGGCAATGTCAATATAGGAAAAGGTTATTTAATAGACGCAAAAGCTTCGCGTCTCAAAATCGTCATACGCTTACACGTCGGCCAGCGCGCGCCGTTCGACCGGCCGGAATCCGGCCTTCGGTTGCACGCTGCGGGAAGCGCGGTTCTCGGGCTTCACGATGGCAGCCACCCTTTATCTTCGGTCGGCCGACACGCATAATGCGAATATCGCAAGGATCGCCTTAGCGGCACAACCGCTTTCGCGATCGTTTATGGAGACGACGTACGCCGCCTCGCGATCCGCCGGATCAGATAATCGTTCGGGAATACGCTACGCCAGCCGGTCGGCCGTTTATCCGTTTTGTGCGCGTTAGTGGCATTTGGTGCCGCTAACGGCACAGGGAGCGGTGTGGTGGGGGAGCGTTAGCGTTAGCGTCGTTTGGTGCCGCCAATGGCCCAGGGAGCGGGTGGTGGGTGCGCGTTAGCGGCATGTCGTGCCGCTAACGGCCCGGGGGCGGTGTGGTGGGTGCGCGTTAGCGGCATTTGGTGCCGCTAACGGCTCATGGAGCGGATTGGGGGTGCGCGTTAGCGGCATTTGGTGCCGCTAACGGCAGGGAGACCCATTGGCTGGACACCGGCCGACAGCTGGCGCCCGCTCAAATGGCCAAGCTGATGGTCCGCTTGATGAATTACGGCCCGCTCGTATCGATCGGGATCCGGAAGAAACCGGGACGGGCGGATCGATCATTCACAAAACATTCATGATCCTGCCGGGTCACAGGCTATGATGAATATCTCATCGTAGCCTTTTTTTAGTGATTTCTAAGATACTGAAGTTGACCAGGTCAAGTTCGTGGTTTTTTGCGGTGGATCTTACCCCGAACACAAAACTGAATGGACAACCTTCGAAGCACAGGCTATTGGACTGCGAGTCCGGATAAAAAATTTTCACGTTTCAGGTTGTCTTCCTGGTTTTCATGATGGAAAGGAGCGCATGGGTATGCTTGAAGCCATTCTAGAGCGTTGTGCTGGACTGGACGTGCACCAGGAATCCGTCGTCGCTTGTGTGCTGTCCGGTCCGCTTGACCAAAAGCCCAAGTGCGAAATTCGCACGTTTGGCACGATGACCGACGAACTGCTGGCCCTTGGCGAGTGGCTGTCGGAACAAGGTTGTAGTCAGGTCGCCATGGAAAGTACCGGCGTGTACTGGAAGCCCGTTTGGAACGTGCTGGAATCCTTCGATTTCGATCTGCTGCTTGCCAATGCACATCATATCAAGAATCTACCCGGCCGTAAGACCGACATCAAGGATGCTGAATGGATTGCCAAGCTGCTTCGCTGCGGTTTGATCGAGAACAGCTTCGTCCCCCCCGGTCGATATTCGCGAATTGCGTGATCTGACACGATACCGCAAGAAGTTGGTCCAGGAAGCGACAGCGGAGAAAAACCGCATTCACAAGCTGCTGCAGGATGCCAATGTGAAGCTGACCTCGCACATGTCCGACATCTTCGGCGTTTCCGGCCGCCTGTTGCTCCAGAAGATTGTGGATCACGAGGTCATCACGATGGATTTTCTGGAGACGCACATGAAGGGTGCGCTAAGGCATAAATCTCCCAAGCTGCTTCAATCGCTTAACAGCCGCCTTCGCGCTCACCATCGCAGCATGATCCGTATGTCCTGGGAGCATTTGCAATACATCGAGTCCTCCATCGCTCAGATGGAAACGCATATTCGCAACTACACCAAAGACAAAGAGGAGAGCTTCAACCTGCTGCTGACCGTACCGGGAATCAACGAAAACGCGGCGGCCGTGATCTTGGCCGAAATCGGAACGGACATGAGTCAATTCAAAAGCGACCACAGTCTGGCAGCTTGGGCAGGTATGAGCCCGGGCAATCACGAGAGTGCGGGTAAAAAAAACGGCAGCGGGCAAGGTCCGGAAACAGTCAACTAAAAGCGATCCTTTGCGAATGTGCTTGGGCGGCCTCGATGACACGAAATACAAGGCTTTCTGCCCGTTATTGGTCGTGGGTAAAACGACTGGGCAAGAAGAAAGCGTTGGTTGCGCTGGGCCATACTTTGCTTCGAATCGTCTATCACCTCCTGCTTCATCGCCGTCCGTATCAGGAGTTGGGACCCGATTACCTGGATCGGCATCGCGCTGAACGTCAGCTTCGCAAGCAGTCTCAAATGATTAAACAGCTTGAAGAAAGCGGCTTTTCCGTCACCAAATTGGCTTAATGAATACTGACTCTACAACCCCCTAAGAACTTCCAAATCGGCAGTTCTATTTTTGCATGCGCGTCGAAGGCAGTACGTGCATGGCGATATTCATAAAAAAAAAAGAACGATCAAAGACGTTTGACCGTTCTCCAAAGCACTTCTTTTTGAACACCAGGGCAGGAAACATGCCGGGCTAGAAAGCGGACCATATCCGCGTTGCGCGCCTCGACGAACAAGAGCCATTCGGAGAATGCCGGATCCCGGATCAAGCGCCGGCCCGCCTCGGCCGCCAACGCGATGCCGCGCCCCATGCGCTGATGCCGGGGATGCACGAACATCGTTTTGAACAGCATCGTTCGGGCGTCGAACGGCTCGAGGATCGTCCATCCGACGACCGCTCCGCTATAGCGCAGAACCAAACTGCGCTCCTTGTCGATCAGGTCTTCGTCCGCAAACGGCGTATAGTCCGGCGTATACCAGTTGCCCTCTCCTTGCCGCAATTCGTCGCGCTCCTTCGCCGTCAGCGTCGTAAAGGAGGCGGCCGCAAACACGTCCGGCAGCCGTATTCGATGGACCCACGGCATCTCCGGATGAAGTCCCGTCAAGCCGCCCCAAATATGAATGCCGGGTCGCGGTTCATCGAATCCGCATGCCTGTAAGAAGGCGGTCTCTGCCGTGGCCGCGTCGATACCGCCAAGATGCTCGGCTCCGATCGTCCGTGTCCCCGTCCGCTTCAGCGCCGTCTCCATCTCGCCGAAAAGCGCGCGTCCCACGCCCTGGCGGCGCTCCCGCTCCGCTACGGTCAGCGCAAGCAGGCTGGCCGTACCGCCCCCCTCCCGGCGATCGGCGATCGCCAGTCCGACGGGCTCGCTTCCTCGAAAGGCGCCCAGCACCAAAAACGACGACGGCAGCCGCTGCAACGATTGCCGCAATTCGAGCGGCGCCAAATAGGCAAAAACACCGCGCAGCGCGCCCCGTATCTCCGCGACTTTCAAGCAATCCATCTCAGTATTCAGATACGGCGACCGTTGAGTCGACGAGGAGGTCATTCCCTGCATAATCTGTAAACCCACTGCCCGTGATGCGGAATTTGCTCGAAGACCCCAGAATATGTGTCGCTTTGCCTTTGTCGGTTAGCGTAACGATAATGCGATTGTCGACAAAATCATAAACAAAATCGTCCGATTCCAGCGGCACATAATCACTGCCAGTGCCGTCTTGCGAAAACGTCACGTAGCATGAGTACAAACTTGCCGACAACGCCTCGCTCGACGTCAGCGTGAACTGACCGTTGCCGTATTCGCTGCCCAGCAAGGTTGGCGTCGTCTCGTCCATAATGATCGGCATCGTCACGCGGCTGACCTCCCTGCCGTCTTCCTTGACAGTAAACACCAAGGCCGCTTCCGTGCTCTCCGTGGCGTCGTCAATCGGATGGACGGTAATGCCGTTAGTCGCTTCAGAGAGCACAACGTATTCGGACGTGGATTCAACGGTAACGGTACCTACGACGTTGCCTTCGTCCTCTACCACGTTAAACACGTTAAACGCCGGATTGTCGCTGTCATATTCAATCGTTTCGTTCTGAATGCCGCGTTTAATTTGCAAATAATTTTTAATGTTGCGCTTGTTGTACTGTTCATAGCTCTCGGCAGACAGTACCGTATCGCCCGCCGTACCGGTTTTGCCGCTGTTGAGGTAGAAAGGGCGCTCAAGCAGCGAGGCCTTCAGCGAATGCGAGACCGCTTCCCGGAACGTCGCGAGCGCTTCCTGCAAGGCCGCCTCCGCGCTGTCGACCTCCGCCTGCGTGGCTCCGGAATTGGCCTTCGCCTCTTCCGCAGCTTCAATCGCTTCGTTCAGCGCGTCGATCGCGCTCTGCGGGTATTCGCCTTCCAAGGTGCCGACCACTGCCGTATCGGCAAGATCCGAAGCGGCTGCGATCGCTGCATTCAACTGCGCGAGATCGATATGGACGACCGCATCCTTAAACGTATCGATTGCCTCTCGCAACGTGAAGGCTGCGCCGTCGATCACCGTCTGCGTTGCTCTTTTATCGGCCTTGACAGCTTCGGCAGCCTCAATTGCCTCTTTCAGCGCGTCGATCGCGCCCCGAGGATACTGACCCTCCGCTCCGCCTGCCACCGCCGTATCGGCATAGCCCGATGCGTCGGCGATCGCATCGTCGAGCAGCGTAGTACCGACATGTACGACAGCATTTTTAAATACATTGATAGCCGTGCGCAATGTCGCCGCCGCGCTATCAATCGCCACCTGCGTTGCCCCGGTGTCGGCCTTTACTGCACTGGCAGCTTCAATCGTTGCTTTCAACGCGTCAATCGCGCCCTGCGGATACTGGCCCTCCGCTGCGCCTGCGACCGCCGCATCGGCAATGCCCGAAGCGTCGGCGATCGCTGCATCGAGCGCGCTCTTGTCCGCAACCGTGGGCGGATTGTACGATACGGGTGCCGATGGCTTCGTTACCGGCGCGCCGCTTGCCGATACGATACTGCCGATCTGCGCCTGAACCTGGCTCAGATTCGTGACGATGTCCGCCAGCGCGATACCGTCCGGCAAGACCAGCCGGTCGATCCGCACGTCGCTGCCGATGGTCAGTTTAGCTTTTGGATCGGTAATCTGTATCTCGCGATAGGAGCCTTTGCCGGAAAGCGTCACCGCCTGCCCGGTCAGCTCCAAGCGATCGACGCTCGCGTCGACGGATACGCTGGAAGCCTGATTTTGAAGGGTAAGATGTTTAATCGTTCCTCCGCTAATCGCTACATGATCGCCCGATACCTTCAGCGTACCTCCGGCGGGCATCCCTGTTGTATCCAGCTTTACCGGAGTCTCCTTCGTGCCTGCGGAAACGATCTCCAGCTCTTTCAGCTCGTTCACGTTCCGAACGGCGGATTTGAATTTAAGCACCGCGCCCAAGAGCGCCTCTTTGTTGCCGCCTTCAAGCAGAAGCCGTTTCAACGCGTCCGACACGAGCAAAGGCGTCCCGCCTACCGTGATCACGTCGCCATCGACCTTCGTTATGGTCGCTGTCTGCTCCTTTTCAGCGAAAATATCTACCAGGAACTGCGCGATATCCGCCCTCGCTACCGTCTGCTGCGGTTGGAAGCCATCGTCTTCCGGGGTCATCAAACCTAGCCGGAGCGCGGCTTGCACGGATGCTGCCGCCCAACCGCTTGCTCCCGAGGCGAGCGCAGGGTCCGTCTCCAGCCCGCCGGTCGTGTTCAGGCCGTTGACTGCGCGCACAAATACGGATGCCAGCTCCTGACGGGTAACCTTGCGGTTCGGATCGAAGCCGGTATCCGTTCCGTTCATCAATCCAGCCTTGCGAACCGCATCGATATAACCGGCGCTCCAGCTGTCCGATGCAACATCCTTAAAGCTTGATCCGGCATTCGTATCGATCGGAAGATGCAGCGCTTTAGCCAACAGCACGGCCAATTGCGTTCGCGTGAGCGACTCTTCCGGTTTGAACGCTCCGTTCGGATAACCGCTGATCAGCCCAAGCGAGACCGCTTGGCGGATAGCCGCCTGCCGGTCGGCCGAGACCGAATCGATATCTTTTAACGAAGCTTGCGCTACGGACACCGGAGGAGCTGCGAGCACGTTCCTCGCTCCGAATGCAGATGTGGCGATCATGCTTGCCAATAATACTGCTTTCCAATTCGTCGCCAATGTGATCCCATCCCTCTTGATGAATTATCTTAACGCTGCGATTGCGATTTCGATCCGAAGCGCCGCCTCCGTAACCTCGACACCTTCGCCGATTCGATGAGCGCCACGCCTCCTTATACAAGCGGAAGAACCGTCAGGCGTATTCCCGACGGCCTTCCGTTTTCGTATGCGGCGCGATCAGTCGATCAAATCCGCGTACTGCATAAACCGCTTCAGCATGACGGCCGCTTGCGCGCGGCTCGCGTTCGCCGCCGGCACGAACGTGTCGTTCGTCATGCCGGTGATGATGCCGGCATCCACGGCTTGCGCTACCGAGGCGCGGGCCCAGCCGCCGATCGCGGACTTGTCCTTGAAGCCGTTCAACGAGGCTTCCGAAGACGCCGTCGACGTGGAGCCTTGCGCGTATGCGACGGCTCTCGCGATCATCACCGCCATCTGCTCACGGGTGATCGTAGCGCCCGGCTTGAAGCTGCCGTCTTCGAAGCCTTCGATCAGCTTCGCCTTTACGGCGGCGCCGGTCGCGCCGGCATACCATGCGCCGGAAGCGACATCCTTGAAGCCTGCTGCGCCATCCGCGTCGGGCGCGAGGCCCAGCGCGCGGACAAGCAGCGCAGCGAACTCGGCGCGCGTGATGCTGCTGTTCGGCGCAAACTTCGCGTCGGACACGCCGTTCACGACGAGCTTGGAGGCAAGCAGCTCGACGTCAGCTTTGGCCCAAGGCGCGGTCAGATCCGCAAACGCCTTATTGGCCGTCAGCACCGTATAGACGCTGTTGCCGTTGCGCTTGAACGAGATTTTAAAAGTTCCGTCCGACTGCTTCGTGAACTGCGCAGGCACGAAGGTCAGCGCGCCCGTCTGCGGATCGTACAGCGCGACGGTCGAATGCGAAGCGTCAATCGTGCCGGAAGCGACGACCGTACGCGATACATAGGTCGATCCGAATTCATTCAGCTCGGAAGTCTTGCCGCCGCCGGAAGCGACGATCGAAAATTCGATCGCGCCGCCTTGCTGCGAAGCGCCGATACTTGCCGCACTTGCTTTAATCTTGGCGTTAATGTCTTCTGCGGACGGGACGATATTGACTTGAAGGCTGATGCTTCCCGGCTCAGCGCCGAGACTCGCCGCGATCGCGTCGAAGTTCAGCACGCCGAGCGGCAGCGAATACTCTCCTTCGCCGGTCTGAAGCGATACGATCGCGCCCAACGAGGCGGCGTCCTTCAAAACGGAGAACGGCAGGTTAAACTGCACGGCATCGCCCTGCTTGCCCTCGTAGGCAATGTATACGACAGGCGCCGCGCCCTTGTTGTCCTGCTGCGCAGCCTTCTTCAGCGCGTCGGCGAGCGATGCGCCGTCTTGCGTGATGACGGTCGTCGAGCGGCCGTTGACGTCTACCGTTGAGGTCGTATTCTTGCCAGTATCGACCACGACCGGTTCAGCGCCGCCTACCGGCGTGATGACCTTGCCCGGCGTAGGAGAAGGCGTTGGCGTCGACACCGATCCGCTCGGAGGCGGCGTTACCGTTTTTGCCGTCACTTTAAAGGTCTTGCTGGCGACCTCGCTGCCCTGCCCGGCAACGACCGTATACGTACCTCCCGGTTCGCCGGACCCGATCGTAAACGGCGCCGCGTATTGACCTGCGGTCACGGGCACGATATTGAAGTACACGATGCTGCTGTCAGGACGCAGCACCTTGACGATGACTTCATCCAGCGTGGCGGTGCCATTTATTTCGACTTGATCGCCCGCCGTGACATCCTTCACGTCCTGCAACGAGACGACCGAGCTCTCGGCATAAGCCGCCGCAGCCGGCACGAAGGCCATGCACAGCGTCAAAATCATGAATATACGAAGCATGCGCGATTTCACTGCTTGTTTCCCCGCTCCCTTATCGATCATGGATTGTAATTATTTTGCGGCATGATCATCGCTTCGTCGATCTCCGCCTGCGTCTTCACTGTGCCGAGGTTCAGCCCCATATATCCGGTATCGCTGTCAAAGCTGCTGACGACAAACGCTTTGACGGTGTAATTCGTGCTGTCCTTGTCGCCAATGTTGAATTTTGCGGTATAGGTCCCCGTCCCGATCGCCAGCTCCGCGGTAGCGATGCTGACCGGCGTCGTGCCGTCGAACAATTCGAATACGACAGCTTGCGAACCGACATTCGCGTTCGAACTGTTCATCATGGCCAGACTGTTATTGTTGTACGATTGGTTATTATAAATAAAGACTTTTGCCGTAATGCCGCCGGATTTCGTTACGGTAGGGGATGTCATATAAAAAACATCCGAGGTCAGAATGGCTTTGCTCCACATATAAGTGAAGCGATAGCCCTCCGCTTGAATTCCCACTTGATAGTTGCGGCCTTTTGCGAAGACACCCTTTTTTAATCTTCACTTTACCGGATTCGATCTTGTACTCGGAGGCGGACAGCACACGACTGGAACCTGCATAATCGTCCCAGATGATAACAGAACCTGCATGAGCAAGCCATGCTGCATTGCCCGAGAAGTTCAACTCACTGTCCGAGTTGCTGAAGAGATAGCCGCTGAGCACCGATTCTTCGGTGCCGACTAGCATCTCGCTCTCCTCATTGACCGCGATCCGGTGCTCGTCCGACAATGCACCGGCCTTGATCTTGACGCGGACGGTCCCTGTAGAGATCGGATCTTGAAGCAGAATATCGACCCGTCTATCGTTTAAAAAAAACCTTGTCTCCGGCGGACAGCGGCATGAAGTTAACGCCGTTATCACGTGAGATCAAAATCTCATTCTTAAGATGAGAGCCGTCTTGATCGATAGTCGCATCGACAAGATTACCAGGCTCAAATCCGTAATAATAATTGTAGAAACCAATTGTCAAATATTTGCCGCCTAGTTGGAAGGAACCCCAGGTGGCGACAAAAGGGTTAGATAGATTCGGCACATAAATGTTTTCTGTGTAAAATGTCTCTTCGTTGCGATTTCCGTGAAGATCCTGGACAGGCGTCAGGTTGACTTGGAAGTTGTGATAATGGCTGTCCAGAATCGAGGTTACGTGAATCTTAATCTCGGAGCCTTGAACGGTCACTGTCGCGTCTTCCGGAAGTGGTCTGGTGTAGTTTCCTTGGTTCCAATCATAGAGCTTGATATTCTGTTTGAACGTCGCCAGATCAGCATCCGAGATCGTGACATCTTCGTTGAATTGGAGCGTGAGGCTCAGCAGCTCGTCCGAAAAGTAGTAATTTAACACTTCGGGGCCGTCCGTGTCTGTAGAACCGCCTTGAAGATAAGGCGTGATGAAGGAATCTTCTGCGTTCAAATAATTGCCCTCGGCACTCTTCAATGCTCCGCCGTAAATACGCACCTGATAATTGGCTCCGCTCAGCGGCTTATCCAAGGTTATGGTGAGCGAATCATCGATCACCGTTACACTGTCGTTTTCGCCCAAATCAAAATACTTGTCAGGATCCCCAATCAGAGAAATGCGCGATTTCAGCGCTTCCTTGTCCTCTTCAGTAGCCAGCGCCTGCAAATTCCGGTCGAACGTAACTGTAATGACCTTATAATCGTCGCTGACCGCGGCGCCTTCGATAACTGGCGGGCTTACGGAGAGATTTAATTCTTCCGTCAAGACGTTGCCATTCGTATCTTGTAGCAAGCCTGCGGCGAGCTTGACGCGCGTCTTCGGTCCGGTAACGATCTGCAGGCCGTTATCGTATCCGATCGTCAAGAAGTCGCTTTCTCCCCAATAGAGGTGCGCTAGTCCGTTCACCAGCGGCGAGAAGTGCTCGCCATCCTGCGCGATCTGAATCTGGCTTAGCCGGTAAGCCTCGACCGCGGCTTCATCGTCTTCGTCTATGGTTTCGGGCAGTGCTGGTACTGCTTCAATATTTTCGTTGAAATGCAAGGTAACGTAGCCGGAGCCGCTCTCGGCGCCGACAAATACCGGCGGCGTCATATCCGGGTTCGGTTCCGCACTCGCTGCAGGCGCGTACGAAAACGCGGCGAAGATTAACGTCGCCAGCATCAGAAAGACTGAAACTTTTTTCATTCTTCTTTGGTCACTCCTATGTGTTTTATTAATTCCTTTGGCCTATCCGCAAGTATAAATGACGCCAATGACGGCAAAATGACAAACTTCGACGAAAATCCATTGCTTCCGCCGCATGCGAAAAAAGACTCATCCCGAGCGGGAACGAGTCTTCCGGTCAGCTTCCTCTATCGATCTATCTCTTACTCGACGGCTTCCAGCTGCGTCAGCAGCTGCCCGTACAGCTGGTTCACCTCGATCGACGGCCGGACGCCCAGTTCTTCCTGGAGCACGCCCGAATATTTCGTGAACAGCCTGACCAGGGCTTCGCGATTGTGCTGCGCAGCCAGCGCCTTCATGTAGAGCTTGACCGTATCCTCGTCGAGCTCGTTATGCGCCGAGAGCTTCGAGAGCAGACGGATCGCGGCTTGCGTATCCCCGCGGTCCAGCAGTGTCTGGCTGAGCCGCAGGACGAAAGACGCGTACATTTGGGAGACTCGCTCGACCTCGCTCCACGCCCAGGGATAAGAGAGATCCCCGAACAGCTGGCCGACATAGGCCCGTTCCAGGTCAATCGCGCGTTCCAGGTTGGCCCCGTCGATGACAGCCATCTCGCGGCAGCCCTCTTCGAAACGGTGGATATCGACCTCCGCCAAGGCGAGATTCAGCGCATAGTGATTGGCGTCCGAGTGCAGGCTTCCCTTCATGCCGATCGCCTCGAGCAGCTTGCGAAGCTGATAGGCCGTCGTGTTCAGATAGATCTCCGCGTTCTTGCGGGGCATGCCGCCGAAGATGTCCTCGATGAGCCGCGCCCTGGAGACGAGGCTTCCGCGCTGCAGGACCAGATAGGCGCATAGCTCCGCGCTTTTGCTGGATTTCCACTTGACCAGCTCGCCCTGCGCGCCGCGGATCTCCATCCGCCCGAGGCCATTCACCCGCACTTGCGGCACGGGAGCTGTCGGGCGAACCGGCCCTCCTCTATGTTCGCTCGCTTCTGCCATCGCCCGTCGGACGGTATGCTGGAGCCTCTCCTGAACGACGGGCTTCACCATGAAGTCGTAAGCATAGACGTCGAACGCGGACAGCGCGAACTCGGTATGCGAGGTCACGAAGACGAGCTTCACGTCCCTGCCGCTTGCCCGAAGGCGTTGCGCGAAGTCCATGCCGCTCTCCTTGGGCATGTTGATGTCGATAAAGATCAGGTCGACCGCGGCGTCCCTCAAAAAAGCCTCGGCCGATGCGGTATTCCCGAAGCTGCCGACGACTTCGACGCCTTCGATTTTGGCCAGCATGCGCTTCATGATCAGATGCATCGCCTTTTCGTCGTCCACGATCAATACTTTCATCCGCTCACCCGCTCCGCCATCGGATCGCCGCCACGCGCGGCATTGCCCTCCGCAGCCGGTACGGTGAAGTAAAAGGTGCTGCCAAGCTCCGGCGTGCTGTCGAACCAGAACTCGCCTCCGTTCAGCCGCACGAACTCCTTGCAGAGCGCGAGTCCCAGTCCGACGCCTCGCTCGCCCGCCGTTCCTTCCGTAGAGACGGCGTGCGCCTCCCGCAGCAGCGTATAGAGCCTTTCTTCGGGAATGCCCATGCCCGAATCGCTGACGCTGACGGTGAACATCCCGCCCGACCGCGAAGCCCGCACCACGATGTCGCTGCCGAGCTCGGTGAACTTGACCGCGTTGGACAGCAGGTTTCGCAGCACGAGATCGAGCATCTCCTTATCCGCGAATACGATCGCGGCCGGATCGATGTCGGATGTAATCCGAATGCCCTTGCCGTCGCTGCGGCCTTGCAGAAGCCGGACATTCCGCTGCACGGAATGGGAGAGGCTCTGCGCGATCGGCGCGAACACCATGCCTCCCCGTTGGCTGCGAAACCATTCGAGCAAGCTCTCGACCAGCGCGAAGGTGCTGTGCACCTGCCGGCTCATCTCCTGCACGATCTCCTCGTGATCCTCCCCCGCAAACCGACGCCTCCTCCTCCAGGAGCTCGGTCAGATTGAGAAGCACCGCCATCGGATCCCGAATATCGTGCGCCACCACGTTGAACATCTGATCCTTGAAGGCGTTCAGCTCGCGCAGCTGCCTGGCGTTCTCGATCAACTGCTCCTCCGAGCGTACCGCGTCCGTCACGTCGCGCAGCAGCAGCATCTTGCCCGCTGGCCTGGATCGAAAATCGGCGATGAACGACACCTGCAGGCTGTAATAACGGCCCGCCGCTTCGTCCCTCAGCAGCTCATTGTCCTCGGTGCCCGGCATTCGGTCGATTCGTCTGAGAAGCTCGGGATTGGAGGCAAAAGCGACCGATGCCGGCTGGCCGATGCCTTTTTTGCGGCTCAAGCCTTGAATCGTGCGGCCCGCCGCTTGATTGAAGCCGGTAATGTTGTGTTCCAGATCCAGCAGCACGACGGCGTCCTGCATGGACTCGAATACCTTCTGCAGCGCCATCGGCGCGAGCCGCAGCAAGTTGAACTGATAGATGCCGAACAGGAAAAAGATGTTCGAGAGGAAGAAGCCGAAGGGAGATATATCGAAAGGCGTGGGCAACGCTTCGCTGAGATAGACGAGCGTGGAGCTGTAGGGCGCAAGCGATCCGATCAGCATGAGAACGACATGCTTTTTCATGGCAGGGGCGGACTTGAAATACATGCGAAAGAGCAGAACGACCCCGACGAGGATCAGCGCGTAAGCGTACACCACGTGAACGTAGTACAACGGCCCTCTGACGATCCGCGCCAGCGGGAAGCCCTCGGAGTAATCGAGCGTGAGGCTTCTGTAAAAGAGATGATGCCACTCGTTCGTATTGTGGGCGATAAACGTCATGACGGGTATGACCATCGCGGCGACAACGGACCATTTGCGTATGTAAGCCTGCCGCCCCGTATACTGGAGTACCATGATGAACCAAAATACGGTGCCGAACGGGATGCCGATGTATTCGATGCGCAGCCAGAAGCGGATGGTGTCGAGCGACGTGCTGACAAGCTCCGATGCGTAGCCGAACGTATAAAACGCCGTGCTCAAAATGCACAAGCCGTAGCTGAGCGCGATGGGCAGTTCCCTTCTTTTCCAGCACAGGTAGACGACGACTGCGGAGCCGCCGGTAGACGCGATTAGCAAGGCCGACAAGTATAAATTGAAGTTCATAAAGAGGGAGGCTCCTCGCGCAGCTGACAGGCTGAATATACGTTCGGGATGCGCGGTTCGCCGTCGGCAGAGGTTGGCCGCAGAATCCGCTTTTCCAGTATACACCCCTTCGATGACGGACAAATGACAAATTTCGACGTAGCTGTCTCCCTTCGCATTGACGAGGAGCCGGTCCCGTCCTTTGCGGTAAGCGCCGGTGCGCTTGATGACTCCGATATTCTTATTCGTTGCCTGCTCCATAAATAAGGGCTTCTTTCGAACGGATGTCGCTTATGCGCGGAAATGAGCAAAGGTACGTTGTAACCGAAATGGGTACATCCCAATCAAAGAAAAGCGATTAGCCGTTCCCGGCACGCTTTCCTTCGATCTCCCGAGCAAGCACGTCGACGAGCTCGCGCATCGTCACGGCCGCCAGCACGCCTTCCATCGCCGCTTGCGCCTTGACCATCATCAAGCGCAGCACCTGCTCGATATTGGCGCCTACCGGACAAGCCGGATTCGGCTGCTCGTGCATATGGAACAGCCGGCCTTCCTCCACGACGTCAACCGCGCGATAAACGTCCAGCAGGGTGATCTCGTCCAGCTCGCGCGCCAGCGTGGCGCCGCCGCTCCCCGCCTTGACGTTCGCGAGTCCCGCCTTCTTCAGATGGCCGAGCACCCGGCGGATGACGACCGGATTCGTCCCGACGCTGCCGGCCAGCCACTCGGACGTATGGTGATCCTGCGGCCGAATCGCGAGCAGGGACAGAATGTGTACGCCGATGGAAAATCTGCTGCTGATTTGCATAAGCAACACCCTTTCGTTGTAACTATTATAGTTACGTCTTACTTAAAATGTCAACATCTGCGACCGCGCGCCGGATAAGCGTTTCTTTCCGGAATTGCCTCGAAAAAGGGAAGCCGCGCCCTCGCTGCAGCTTCCCTCTAATGGTATGCTTGGACGCTAGTCGGCAAGCGATCGTCTGACAGCCGAGGCCGCTTCGTCGAGCGCCGCGATCACGCTGTCGCACCATGCGTCGAATTCGGGATCCTCCCGCTGCAGCTCGGGATGCGCCAGAATGTGCGCGACGGTCCGCTTGATCCCCTGATCAAAGCGGATGTCGGCCGTGAAGCCGGGGACCAGACGCTTGAGTTTGGCGTTGTCGAAGACGACGGAGTTCGCCTTGTCTCCGATTAACCCGCCCGTAAAATCCTCCCGGCTGCACGCCGCCAGAAATTCGGAAGGCGCATGAACCGCGCTCAGCGGTACGTCGAGCGCGTCTGCAATCGCCGTATAGATCTGGTTCCAGGTCAACGACTCGTCCGACGTGATCTGCACCGATTCGCCGATCGCATGCAAGTTGCCCATGAGTCCGATGAACCCTTTGGCAAAGTCCTCGTTGTGCGTCATCGTCCACAGCGAAGTGCCATCCCCGTGAATAAGGACAGGCTTGCCCTCGAGCATTCTTTTGGCTACCTGCCAAGAGCCCTTGCTCCCGTGTACGCCAAGCGGTATCGAACGCTCGTCGTACGTATGGCTCGGCCGAACGATCGTGATCGGGAAGCGCTGCTCGCGGTACTGCTTCATCAGGTACTCCTCGCAAGCGATCTTGTTCCTCGAATATTCCCAATACGGATTGGCGAGCGGCGTACTCTCCGTGACCCGGTAGTCGGACAGCGGCTTCTGGTAGGCGGATGCGGAGCTGATGAAAATGAACTGCTTGGTTTTCCCAGCGAAAAGTCGGTAATCCCGCTCCAGCTGGGCAGGCACGAAGGCGATAAAATCCGCCACCACGTCGAACGACATGTCCCGGATCAAATCCGCCACGCAGGACTCGTCGTTGATGTCGGCCTCCAGCGTCTTGACGCTCGATGGCAGCCCTTCGTTGCGCGTGCCCCGGTTCAGCACATACAGCTCGCAGCCTTGCGCCGCCAGCTGTCTCGTGATCGCGGCGCTGATCGTACCCGTGCCGCCGATAAATAACGCTTTCATTTAAAAACACCTCCGCGAAATTTGGGTGGCATGCGGCAACATCCGACTCTACCTATATTCGCCGCCGGCGGGACCGGTCCTGTCTCGGAACGGATAAGTTCCTGAATACGTCCTTTCGTTTCACGCTGCCGTGCTTGGGGAACCATTGGAGTGGGATCGGAAAATCGCATGCAGCCGTCCTGTCACAAATCCGTCCGCCTCATTGTCATAGATAACAGGAACGACAAATACGAGCTAAACGGAGGAATCGACATGCAATTGCGAATGAACTATAGGACGGCGAACCAGGCCGCTTTCCAGACGCTGCTGAAGCTGGAGGACTCGGTCAAAAAGCTGGGCCTTGAGCCCGCGCTCTACGAGCTGATCAAGATTCGCGCGTCGCAGATCAACGGTTGCGCCTTCTGCGTCGACATGCATACGGCCGACCTGCGCAAAATGGGCGAGTCCGAACGGCGGATCAACCTGATCCCCGTTTGGCGCGAAGCCCCGCAGTTCACCGAAAAGGAGCGGGCCGCGCTCGCCCTGACGGAAGCGCTCGTGCGCATCGCCGACGCAGGCGTGCCGCAACATATCTACGAGGAAGCTCGCCGTTACTTCAACGAGGGCGAGTACATCGCGATCGTCATGGCGGTCAACGCCATCGGCAGTTGGAACCGCGTCGCGATCTCGACGGGCATGTTCCCCGGCTGCTTCGACAAGCAGGCGACGCAGGCATGAAGACGCCGGTTTGCCGTCGTTAAGCGGTATGCGGGCTCAGGGCTCAGTTTGCGTTACGGTTTCCGCTATATGGGATAAAGGCGTTCATTCGATGACGCTGCCGGTTCGCGTACGACGCGTAGGAACATTCATGAAGCAAAGCCACCCGGCCGGGTGGCTTTGTTGGCTTGGCAAGAAGAAGTCGGATAAAATAATGGCAACCCAGAAACGGAGGCGGACTCCTTGAACAACGGCGAAGCGCCCCAAGACGTCGAACGGCTTTACCGCGAATACAAGCCCCTGCTGACTTCGATCGCCTACCGGATGCTCGGCTCGATGAGCGAGGCGGAGGATGCGGTGCAGGACGTGTTCGTCTCCGTCAACAAGATGGAGGGCGGCGGGGCGATCGAGCACCCGAAGGCGTATCTCGTCAAGATGACGACGAACCGCGCGCTCAATATGATGAAGGCCGCGCCCCGCCGCCGGGAAAGCTACCCGGGGCAGTGGCTTCCCGAGCCGATCACCGAGCCGGACGACAAGGAGCAGCCGCTGGAACGCATGCTGTTGCAGGAGCGGCTCGGCTACGCGATGCTCGTGCTGCTGCAGACATGCACGCCGCCCGAGCGGGCCGTGTTCGTGCTGCGCGAATCGTTCGGTTACGACTACGCCGAGATCGCGTCGATGCTCAACAAGAGCGAAGCCGCCTGCCGCAAGCTCTTCAGCCGAGCATCGGCCAAGCTCGGTCACCTGGCGGCGGAGCGGGAGACGTCCGCGGAACCCGCGATGGATCGCTTCGTCCGCTCGTTCGAAGAGGCGCTCGCCTCCGGACGCCCGGATTCGTTCATCCACCTGCTTGCCGAGGATGCGGTGCTGCTGAGCGACGGGGGCGGCGTCGCGCGCGCGGCGATCAACCCGATCGAAGGCCCGGCTCGCATCGCCGCCTTCTTCAAGGGCATCGCCGGCAAGGGCTCGCTCGACGGCAAATGGCGGCGCGTGCGCATCAGCGGGCAGCCCGGCCTCCTGCTGGAGCGGGACCGCCTGACGCCGGTCGCCTATGCGTTCGAACCTGACGGCCATGGCGGGATTCGCGCCATCTACATGGTGTCCAATCCGGAGAAGCTGACGCGCCTCGCGTACTAAGGCGTCGGCCGTTGTTCGCCGGAAACGGCGGAGTCCCCCTGTCTATGTGACGACTACGCTCCTCCGCCGCCGTCCTCCGCTCTCAGCCGGACCGTGACCGTCGTGCCCACTCCCGGCGCGGATACGATCGTGAGCCCGTACCCGTCTCCCGCGTACAGCCGGATGCGCTCGTTGACGTTGTACAAGCCGTACGAGCTGCCGGTTCCGTCCGGCTTCGCGTCCGTCGGCGCCTCGGCGAGGAGCCGGCGCGCCTGGGCCTCGTCCATGCCGATGCCGTCGTCGGATACGGCGAAGACGAGATCCCCGTCCTCCGCGCGGGCGGAGATGACGATCGTGCCGCGCTTGCCCTTGGTCTTGCGGATGCCGTGCAGCAGCGCGTTCTCGACGATCGGCTGGAGGATCAGCTTCGGCATCCGGCAGGCGTCAAGGCCCGGCTCGACGTCCAGCCGGAAGCCGAACGTGTCGGGGAAGCGGCTCTGCTGAATTTCCAGATATACCTCTGCCAGACGCAGCTCGTCCCTCGCGCCGACGATGCTCTGCCCCTTGTTCAGGCTAAGGCGGAAATACTTCGCCAGGCTGTCGATCATCTGGCTGATATCCGTTGCGCCTCGGCCGATCGCGATCCAGTTGATCGTGTCGAGCGTGTTGTAGAGGAAGTGCGGGTTGATCTGCGCCTGCAGCGCAGTCAATTGGGCCTCCCGCTCGTGGAGCTGCGCCTTGTACTTCTCCTCCACGAGCGTGCGGACGCGCAGAACGAGATGATCCACGCTGCGTTCCAGCACGAGGAAGTCGCTGGTCAACGCCGGCAGATCGCTTAGACCGTCCGTGCCTTCGCGGCGGATCGTCGTGATGACCTTTTTCATCCGCCGGTTCATGCCCCGCACGATAAAAGCGAGCAGCACGAACGGCAGAAAGAGGAACAGCGCCGTATACTCGAGCAGCGAGGTCAGCCCCGACGCTTGCGTGAGCTTGGCCGCGCGGCGGGACAGCTGGGACGCGGTCCCCTGGGCCACGAGCTTCCAGCCGGTCGGCTCGAGCGTCGTGTACAGCACCTCGCCGTCTTCCGCTCCGAGGACGACCGAGCGGCTGCCCTCCGGCCCGCTGCCCAGCACCTCCTGCACCTGCGGCGGCACCTGCGTGCCGACGAGCGACGCATCCGGATGATAAACGATCGTGCCCGCCGCGTCCGCAAGATAAATTTGCGTGCCGGGCGCGAATTGAAGCCCCGACAGAATATCCGTCACGAGCTTTTCCTTGACGTCGATCATCTCCACGCCGGACACCTGATCGTACCGGTCGGGATCGCGGAGCATGCGCGCGGCGGAGATGACCCGTACCCGGCCGTCCTGCAGGTAGGTTTCCTCGTAGTCCCCGATCCAGACCACGCCCCCGTTGCCTGCGATGATATCCGCGTACCACGGCTTATCCTTGATGCTCTCGAGGGAAAAGAAATTGATTTTTTCGTCGGCATAAATCTTGGACTTGTTCACGAACAGACGAATGCGAAACACGTCCGGGTTGGACTGCACGGACTCGACCAGAAACCGCAAATCCTTCACGACTTCGAGCTGGACCCCGATCGATTGGTCGTCCGCGCCGACGGACAGGTACTTGTGCAGGTTGCTGTTCATGAACGCCGCGTCGCTGATGTCCTCGATGTGCGCGAGCCGGTAGGACAGATTGCTGCCCGCCTGCTTCAGCGCCTGCTGCATCGTGCGCAACACTTCGTTCTTGAGAATGGACGCCGACCGCTCGTAATAGCCGTACAAAATGATGCCGGCCGGCAAGACGATGAGCGCGAGATAGACGAGCAGCCATTCCTTGGGGATGGCGATGCGGCGCAGGAACCGGACGAGGCCGCCGGACACCGCTCCCGACAGCCGCGCGAGCCAGCGCAGCGGCTTACGCATGTCCGTCCCGGAACGCGCTCGGCGTGAGACCCGTTTCCTTTTTGAACAGCTTGGTGAAGTAGCTCGGGTCGGTGAATCCGATCGCGTGGCAGATGTCGTACAGCTTGTACTGCGGATCGCGCAGCATCGCCTTCGCCCGCTCGATCCGAACCTGCGTAAGATACTCGCCGATCGTCCCGCCGGTCTCCTGCTTGAAAAGGAGGCTGACGTAAGTCGGGGTCAAGTAGACCTCCTTGCCGATCTCGGCCACGGTCAAGCCGCCTTCCGCATACCGCCGCCCGATAATGTCCCGTACCCGCTCCACCAGATTGGCCGTCTTGCCGGAGCGCTTGTCGCGAATGCGTTCGTATGCCGCCGCCACATAAGATTCGACGAGCCCGCGCATGCCGCTCAGCGTCTCCTGGGCGAGCAGCGACTCGAGCAGCTCCGCCTCCTCCCGCTCGAACGCCGACTGCGCGTTCAGCTCGAGCATCAGCTGGCCGACCGCCAGGACGATCTGCAAGCAGACGTTGCGGCCGTAACGCAGCCCGTCCCTGCGGCCGCGGTTCAGATCCGCGAACAGCCGGTCCAGCACTTCCCGCAGCGTATCCGGATTGGCTGCCTTCAAGGCGGAGACCAGCGCTTCCCGGTCGTCGCGGCCATAGCCGCCGGGACTGTCCGCGTCCTCTTCGGCGCCGTCCAGGCTGTCCATCGTGATGATCTGGTTTTTGCCCAAATACCACTTGTGTTCGGCCGCCTCGCGCGCCTGCCTGTAGCTGGACGCGACACCGCCGAGGCTGCCGGCCTGCTCTCCGATGCCGATCGTCACGCTCAGCTTGAGCCAGCGCTCGAGATTGTCCCGGATGTCGCCGGCGAGCTTGAGCAGCGACTCCGCCGCGTCCGGCCCGTCCGGCCCATCCGCGCCGCCTGCCCCCTCCGCACCGTTCGCCCCGTTCGCACCGTTCGCCCCGTTCGCCCCGTCCGCCCGCAGGATGCCGACGAACGCCCCGACGCCGTGCTCGAACATATAGCCGCCCAGGCTCCGGTCGATCAGCTCCTGGCAGATGTTGAGCACCGAATACCATAGCAGCTGGCGGTCCAGCTCCGACCGGCTGCCCGTCACCTCCGCCAGGTCGTCGACCGACAGGGCGATGACCCAATACGGCGCCTCCTCGGGCAGGTCCAGCCCAAGGAAAGCCGCCCGCTCGCGCAAGTCCGTCCGCGGCGCGCCTCCGACGAGCGACAGCAGGAACTTCTCGCGCAGCAGGGGCATGCTCTCCTGAAGCTTGCGGAGCCGCTCCTCGTTCGCCTGACGCTCCCGGCCCCGCGCGTCCAGCTCGGCGACGACGCGCCGGACGACCTCTCCGAGCTCGTGCAGGTTGACCGGCTTGAAAATGTAATCGACCGCGCTCACCTTCAGCGCGGACTTCAGGTACTCGGCGTCGTCGTGCCCGCTGACGAAGATGATCTTGACCTCGGGGAAGCGCGCGGAGATGTGCTGCGACAGGGAGATGCCGTCCAGGTTCGGCATGCGGACGTCCGTCAGCACCAGGTCGGGCGGCTCGCGCTCGATGAGCTCCAGCGCCACGTCGCCGTCGTCCGCCTCGCCCGCGACTTCGATGCCGCGGGAAGCCCAGTCGAAATAACCGCGCAAGCCCGCGCGCACCGTCGGTTCGTCGTCTACGATCAGCAATTTGTACATGCCGCCATCCCCTTCCGCCACTATGCCTCAATGCGCCCGCGAACTCCACGGTCCCGAGTTGCTCGGTTCTTCCTGCTATCTCCGCTCATCCGAGCCGCGGCTGCCCCAAGTTAGCCGTTCTTCCTGCTAACTCCGCTCATCCGAACATCCGCAGCCCGCCTTCCAAGCACCGCGCTTCCTGCGCTCGCGGCTACCTCACACCGCCGACGCCCCTTGCCGGTACAGCCGCACGCCCTGGCGCTCCAGCTCGGCGTGCAGCTCCGCCATCGGCGCGTCCTTGAGCGGCGTGCCCGCTGGCGTCAGCGCGACGGCGGCGCCGGCCGCCTGGCCGAGCGCGTAGCACGTCGCCTGCACGCGCATCGACGACATCGCGACATGCGTCGCGGAGATCGCGCGGCCCGCCACGAGCACATTGTCGAGCCCCGCCGGCACCATGCACCGGTACGGGATGTCGTAGCCGTCGACCTTGCGTTCGTCCGTCGTCTTCTGCGCGTCGGGGCTGTGGATGTCGATCTCGTAGTTCGTCTGCGCGACGACGTCGGGGAAGCGCGCTCCGCCCACGACATCCGCCTCGGTCAGCGTGTACAACCCCTCGATCTGGTTCGTCTCCCGCACGCCCGTCTGCGGGGCGATGTGGGAGATGGCGTACGTCTCGAATCCGGTGCGCTGCAAGTAATTCGCGATCGAGAACACCTGCCGCAGCGCCTCGGTCTCCGCATGATTGACATCCTCTATTTTAGCGCCGTTGCCCTTGACGCGCGACATGTTGACGAGCAGCGAGCCGTCGCCGTTCCGCTCCCAGTACAGCCGGCGTCCCTGCGGCAGGTCGGATACTTCGTTGTATTCGTAGCACCCTTCGGGCAAAATCTGCCGCACCGGCTTGCCGGTATCCTGCATCGTGAACATGAGCGTCATCGGCTGCGTCAGACCGTCCGCCTCCCGTCCCGCATGGTACGGCACCCCCGCGTCGATCGCGACCCGCGCGTCTCCCGTGCAGTCGATGAAGCAGCCGGCCTCGAACGCCCGCAGTCCCTCGCGCGTCGAGACGATCGCCGCCTTCATTCGCCGGCCCTCCACCACCGAGCCGACGAATTCGCAGTGGAAGAAAACGTCGACGTTCTCCTTTTTCATCTTCTCGTTCAAGTACTGCCGCAGCAGAAACGGCGAATATTGCGGCGCGATGGACTCGTCGTGATCCGGCGGCAAATACTCGGCCAGCATGTCGGCGATGATCTCGCGGTAGATGCCGGTTACGTTGCCGACGGGCATAAAGACGCTCACGTTGGCCAGCGTGCCCATGCCGCCGAGCTGGGCGGACTTCTCGAGCAGCGCGACCTTCTTGCCCCCGCGCGCCGCCGCGATCGCCGCCGCCGTGCCGGCGGGGCCGCCTCCGATGACGACGACGTCCGCCTCCAGATAAGTCTTGACCTCTCGCGTAAAAGCGTATCCTGTCGTACTCATATCCGGTTATCCTCCCATGCAAGAGGCGGCAGGCCCGCTTCGAGCCGACCGCCGCCTATGCTTTTATTTGTTGCCCGTTGCGTACCAATCATTGACTTCCTTGACGCTCGCTTCGCCGCCGGCCGCCTTATACTTCGCCTGGAACGCCTCGAGTCCGTCGATCGACTCGGCGCCCGCGATCAGCTTGACGGTGTAGTCGCCGGCCATCGTCTCGAGCTGCTGGTTGTTCTTCGCGTAGTTCGGCATGAACGGCGCGAGTCCCAGCATATTGGTGATTTTCACGTCGTCCGGCTGCTTGTTGTTCAGGAAGTCGAACGCTTCGAACATGATCGGGCTCTTGCGCACGCGCGCCTGCCAGTACTGCGGATACTTCGCTTCGTCCGTGCCCGCCATGTAGTTGTTGGCGAGGTTGCGCTCGTCGGTGAAAATCGGCAGGATCGGCTCGTACGCGCCGTCCACGACCTTGTAGTGCGTACCCTCCACGCCGATCGCCATCTCCTTGAACGTCTCCGGCTCGAGGCTCGCGTCGATCCACTTGATGGCGTCCTCCGGATGCTTGGAGGCTTTCGGAACATAGGTCAGCCGGTCGAAGCCGGCGTTGGCGCTGAAGCCCGCTTCGCCGCCCGGACCCTTCAGGGCGCCGATGTAAGCGAACTTCGCGTTCGGATCGGCCTTGGCCAGCGCGTCCGACAACCCCGGAATGTCCGCCCAGTGGACGACGATGGCGCCCGCTTTGCCGCTCGAGAACTTCTCCTTGGCCGTCGCGTCCTTGTTGACGACGAACTGCTTATCCAGCAGCCCGCCCTTGTAGAGCTCGCTCATAAAGGCAACGTAGTCCTTGAATGCCGGATCGAGCAATCGCGGCGTGAGCTGTCCGTCCACGTCGTTCCAGGCGTTCGGCATCCCGAACGCGCCGACGAGATTGTCCATCATCGGCATGTCGCCCTTCCCCGTCAGCGAGACGTCCTGGTCTCCGTGACCGCCCGGATCCTTGTCCTTGAACGCCTGCAGCACCGCCTTGAACTCGTCCGTCGTCGTCGGCATCTGCATGCCGACTTTGTCCAGCCAGTCCGTACGGATCAGGATGCTGGTGCCGATCTTGTACGTGACCGAGGTTGGAATCGCATACAACTTGCCGTTTACCTTAAGCGCGTCGATCGATTGCTGGGAGATGGACGCCTTGATATTGGGGCCGTACTGGTCGATGAGCGGCGTCAGGTCCACGAGCGCGCCCTGCTGCGCATAGTCCGAATAGAGCGCCATGTCGCTGTAGGAAGTGACGATGTCGTAGGCTTCGCCGGAAGCCATGAGCAGGTTGAGCTTTTCGGCCCATTTGTCCTGCGGGAGCATGTCGTACTGGACCTTGTAGCCGGTCTTCTCTTCGAGCAGCTTGGCGACGGGATAGGTGTTGTAGTCCTTATCCTGCCAGACGTCGAGACGCTTGAGCGCCGGCTTGTCGCCGCCCGCGGCTGCCGAAGCCGGCGCGGAGCTTGACGCGGAGCCCGAGGCCGATGCGTCCGCGGAAGCGGAAGAAGCGTTATTGCCGTTATTGCCGTTGTTGCCGGAGCCGCAAGCCGCGAGCGACGAGGCCAGCAGCGCGGACATCGCCGTAAGCGTGAGCCATTTGGTGCCTTTTCTCATGGTATGACCCTCCTGTACTGGTATGAACAATATATCATTAATCTCCCGGGCGTCCCCGGGCGAGTTAATGTCCAGGTTGCGTTAGTCCAGTCGGCGTCAGCCCTTGACCGAGCCGATCAGGACGCCTTTGATGAAGTACTTCTGCAAAAACGGATAGACCAGCAAAATCGGGATGGTGGACGCGATGACCGTCGCCGAGCGGATCGCCTCGGGCTGCACGTTCATCAGATCGTCGGCGCTCTGGTTCAGAATCGAGGACGTGTCGGCGTTCATGACGATATCCTGCAGGTAGAGCTGAAGCGGCTTCAGCGAAGTGCTGTTGATATACAGCATCGGGTTAAAGTAGTCGTTCCAGAACGAGACGGCGTAAAAAAGTCCGATCGTCGCGAGCACCGGCCCGCTGAGCGGCAAGATGATGCGGAAGAGGATCGTGAAGTTGCTCGCGCCTTCCAGTCTGGCCGACTCTTCGAGACTGGCGGGCAATCCTTCGAAGTAGCTTTTGATGACGAGCATGTTGAACACGCTGACGAGCGCGGGCAGCACGAGCGAGCCCAGATGGTCGATCAGATGAAGCTCGCGGATGAGCAAATAGTTCGGGATGATGCCGCCATTGAACATCATGGTGAAAATGAACAGTACGATGATGATGCCCATCCCCGGCAGCTCCCGCTTCGACAGCGGGTAAGCCGTCAGCGCCGTGACGAGCAGCGATAGCAGGGTGCCGACGACGGTGACCAGCGCGGAGATGCCGAGCGAATGCAGGAACTGGCCGTTCGTGACGACGAACTTCATCGTATCGAGCTGGAAGCCGACCGGGAAAATGCCGACCTTGCCCGCCGTGATCGCCCATTCCTCGCTGATCGCCTTGGACAGCACGTTGGCGAACGGCAGCAGCGTCGCCAGCCCCATCGCGATCAGGATCGTATAGATCGTCGTGTCGAGCGCGTAATCGCCGAATTTTCGTTGTCGCATGGATGCCCCTCCTTTACCAGATGCTTCGTTGCAGGAACTTGCGGCTCAGCATGTTGCCGATGACGATCAGAAGGAAGCCGACCGCGGAGTTGAAAAGGCCGACCGCCGTGCTGAAGCTGTAATCCTGCTGGCCGAGACCCATGCGGTACACGAAGGTGCCGATGACGTCGCCCGTCTGGTAGACGAGCGGATTGTACATGGTGAGAATCTGCTCCGTGCCCGCTTCGAGCAGGCTGCCGATCCGCAGGATGAACATGAGCACGATCGTGGGCAGCATGCCGGGCAGCGAGATCGAGATCATCTGGCGGATGCGTCCCGCGCCGTCGATAGCCGCCGCCTCGTACTGCTCCTGGTCGATGCTCGCGATCGCGGCGATGAAGACGATGGCGTTCCAGCCGATCTCCTTCCACCCCGCCGTGAAGACGACGATGCTGCGGAAGAACGCGTTGTCGGTAAAAAAAGGAGATCGGCTCGCCGCCCAGCGCGCGGATGATCTCGTTGACGAGGCCGCCTGACGGCGAGAGGATGTTGATGAACAATCCCGAGATGATGACCCAGGACAAAAAGTGCGGCAGGTAGATGATCGTCTGGATCGTGCGCTTGAAAAACATGCGGCGAACCTCGTTCAGGAACAGCGCGAGCACGATCGGGATCGGGAACAGGATGACGATCTTGTACAGGCTGATCAGCAGCGTATTCCACAGCACCTGGAGGAACTCGTCCGAATGCACCAGCTTCTCGAACTGCGCCGTCCCCACCCATTCGCTGCCCCGGATGCCGCTGAAGATGTTGAAGTCCTGGAACGCGATCAGAATGCCGTACATCGGCGTGTATTTGAATAGCAGCAGGAAGACCAGGCCGGGCACGAGGAGCAAATACATGTCCAGATTGCCGCGGATCAGCTTCCATTTGCGCCCCTTATGGGCAGCGGGCGCGGCCAGCGGCGGTCTTGCGGCCAGGGAGGCTTCGGTTTTGCTCATGCGCGTCACCTTCTTTTCTGTGTCGTGCCTCTAATTATAGAGAGGCGGCCCGGCGGGCTGTAGAAGGCAATGCTTCGATTTCTGGTACATTTGTATAGAAGTTTGGGGGCGAGCGCTATCGGTCGCGCACAACCGCCCACCTGCCCGGAGATAAGCGCTTTTGGGCACTATCCGTCGCGCACAACCGCCCACCTGCCCGGAGATAAGCGCTTTTGGACACTATCCATCCCGCACAGCCGCCCACCTGCCCGGAGATAAGCGCTTTTGGGCACTATCGGCCGCGCACAACCGCCCACCTGCACGGAGATAAGCGCTTTTGGGCACTATCGGCCGCGCACAGCCGCCCACCTGCCCGGAGATAAGCGCTTTTGGGCACTATCGGCCGCGCACAACCGTCCACCTGCCCGGAGATAAGCGCTTTTGGGCACTATCGGCCGCGCACAGCCACCTACCTGCCCGGAGATAAGCGCTTTTGGGCACTATCGGTCGCGCACAACCGCCTCCCCGCCCGGAGATAAGCGCTTTTGGACACTATCGGCCGCGCACAGCCACTTACCTGCCCGGAGATAAGCGCTTTTGGACACTATCGGCCGCGCACAGCCACCCACCTGCCCGGAGATAAGCGCTTTTGGGCACTATCGGCCGCGCACAACCACTCACCTGCCCGGAGATAAGCGCTTTTGGGCACTATCGGCCGCGCACAACCGCTCACTTGCCCGGAGATAAGCGCTTTTGGACACTATCGGCCGCGCACAACCGCCCACCTTCCCGGAGATAAGCGCTTTTGGACACTATCGGCCGCGCACAACCGCCTACCTGCCCGGAGATAAGCGCTTTTGGGCACTATCGGCCGCGCACAACACAAAAAAGGATGAGACAGCGAGCGCGCTGCTTCATCCTTTTTGGGCCATGCTCATTTGTGCTTCCCTATGAAAGCATTGGACCGTCACACCTACCTTACAGGCCGAATGTGCTGTCAATCGAAAGCACTCGCGCCCGCCCTTCGTCTCAATGCCCGATGTGCTTTCGAATGAAAGCACTCAAGCACCCTTCGCGCCTTCGGATCGTACAAGTGCTTTCACTCGAAAGCACTTGTACGATCCGAATCCCTCTGCCAGCGGGGCGCAGGGCTCATGCGAGGCCTCTCACCGTCCCGATCAGTGCAAATCCACCGTCTGGTTCAGGTCCGAGTCCGGTTTGTCGCGACCGGTCAGCCGCTGGAACAGATGCGCGACCATCTTGATCTTGCTGCCCGTGTCCCAATACTCGGCCGTTTCCGCACGGACCTTGATCAGCACCAGATTCGGATCGTCGTAAGTCGTGTCCAGCAGCTTTTCGTACGCGACGTTCCAGAACTCGCGAATCTTGGCCGGATCGCTCACGAGCTCGGCCTCCCCGCGCACCGACACGTACGATTTGCCGACGTAGGCGACGTTCACGCGCGGGTCCTCGAGCAGTTCCTCGTATTTGTCCGTGTCCTTCGATGTCAGAAACCACAGGTCCCCGTCGAATTCGACCTCCTGCGTCTTCAGCGGGCGCGATACCAGACCTTCGGGCGTCACCGTCGTGAGCATGGCGGTATCGATTCCGTTGATCAGGTCCCGCACCTTATCGATCGCTTCCTGGCTGGCCGTATGCATATTTGGCATGTCCTCACCTCATCGTTAAGATTAAGCCTTTCGGCGCTCTCCCTATTCTTTAAACCGAATCGACGTCCCTTCAACCAAACGACGCTGCCGTTCCGATCCGAACATTGACGCGCGGAAAGGATGAGGCGTAAAATAATGTCGGCATGTCCGCCGGGAATTGATCCGATATGCAAGCCGAACAGGAAGAGGTTGAACCGTTTTGAATTTCAAGGCCGTCGCTATCTGCTTATATATCGTAGGCATCTATTGGATTTCCTCGCGTTTGCCCGCGATGCACGCTTTATTTTTTCCGACGCTCGGCGCTTTTAGCCTTCTTTTTATCGCGCACCCTTTTTCTCCGGGCAAACTGGGCAAGGTCGCCTTCGGGGCGGTCGTCTCCGTTCTGATCGGCACCGCTTTATCCTCCTTGTATCCGGGCGCGGTCTCCTTGTTGATCGACATGCTCGTCGTCATCTACCTGATCAACCGGTTTAAATGGAATGCGCCGCCGATCCTGGCCGTGTCGCTCATTCCGTTTTTCGTGCATGCGTCCTTCATTTGGGTCATTCCCGCATCCGTCTGCGTCTCCCTGATCGGGCTGCTGCTCACGCTCTGGATCGCTCACCACGTCGAGCGCATCATCCCCGTTCAGTCCCGGCGCGCGAACCAGGCGGAGTCCGGCTAAAGACCAAAAAAAGCGAATGGACCCCGACCGCGGCGCATTCGCTTTTTTTTATATCCCCCAAGCGGAGGCGATCGATATGATCCTGCACAAAGGCGAGACGCTGTTCCGGCAAGGCGAATCGGGACCCCTGTACCATCTGAAAAGCGGTCTGCTCAAGATCGTTCGCCTTCATCCGGACGGCTCGCAGTACCTGGTCAACATCATCGTGCCGGGCGAGACGATTCCCCATCACTCGCTCATCAGTCCGAAGCCGTACTTCGGCACGGCCGTCGCGCTCTCCACCAGCGAGATCGACTTGCTGCCCGCCGCGAATTGGTATGAGGAGCTGGCGCAGGACCCCGCGCGCTATCGGAACGTGGCGCTGCTCCTGCAGGGCAGGCTGAGCCTGCTGCAGCAGCGGTTCGATCAATTGACGGAGACGTCTCCCGCCGAAAAGCTGAGCAAGCTCGCAGCCTGGTTCGAGACGTATATCGGGCCGGCCCCGCTCACCGACGTGCTGACGCAGGAGGAGATCGGGCAATTCGTCGGGCTGCGCCGGGAGACGGTCAACCGGCTGCTGCGCAAGCGTCAGCCGCCGACCTGATGCCGCCCCAAGACAGGCTCAAGCGCGAATGCTCTCCGTTGTCTCCGCCTCCCGCAGGCTGCCGGACGGGCCGAAAAACTCGAATCGAATTCGCTCCTCCGCGATCCCCCACGACCGCAGCGCGGCGTACACCGTCTTCATGAACGGGGTCGGCCCGCAGAAGTAGAAGCTGGCATCCGTCGTCGGAACAACCTGCTTAAGCCAGGACAGATCCACGTAGCCTTCCTTGTGAAAAGCACCCGTCTCCCGGTCCGACGCCGACGGACGGCTGTAGCACCAGTGCGTCGACACGCGCGGGCTGCCCGCCGCGACTTGCTCCGCTTCCTGCCGCAGCGCATGGGCGTCCCCGCGCCGGGCGGCGTGTATAAACGCGATCTCGCGATCGGGCTGCGCCTCCGCCGCAGCCTTCAGCATGCTGACCATGGGCGTCAGCCCCACGCCGCCGCTGATGAGCGCGAGCGGCCGCTTATCCGCCAGGTCGAGGACGAATTCGCCCGCCGGCGCCGACAGATGCAGCACGTCCCCTTCCTCAACCTGCGCGTGCAGGTACGACGACACGATGCCCGCCGGTTTGCCGGGAAGCGCGTCCTCCCGTTTCACCGAGATCCGGTAATACGGCCTGCCCGGCGCATCCGACAGGCTGTACTGGCGGATATGCGTATTCGCCTCGCCCGGAATGTCCAGCCGCACGCTGATGTACTGTCCCGGCTCGAAGGCCGCGACCGCCCCGCCGTCCGCCGGCACCAGGTAGAACGACGTGACGACATCGCTCTCCGCCGTCTTGCGCGCGACGCGGAACGCCCTGAAGCCCGCCCAGCCGCCGTCCTGCTTTTCCGCCTGCGCGTACATGCCTTCCTCGACCTGGATAAAGACGTTCGCGATGATGCCGTACGCTTCCGCCCAAGCCTGCAAAATATCGTCCGTCGCCGCGTCGCCGAGCACGTCCTTGATCGCGCCCAGCAGATACTTGCCGACGATCGGATACTGATCGGCCGTCACGCCGAGGCTGCGGTGCTTGTGCGCGATCTGCTTCACGACCGGCAGGATCGATTCCAGCTTGTCGATATGCAGCGCCGCGGCGTAGACGACGTTGGCGAGCGCCGTCTGCTGCCTGCCCTGGCTCTGGTTCGCATGGTTGAACAGGTTGAGCAGCTCCGGATGAGCGGCGAACATCGTCTGGTAGAAGCGCTTCGTGATCGACGTGCCGTGCCGCTCGAGCACGGGCACCGTGGATTTGATGATTTCGATCGTGCGGGAACTGAGCATAGCGGTTTTCCTCGCTTTCATGGACTTGGGATGAGCCAAGTATATAAAAGCGCGGAGTCGCGCCAGTGTGATCTCGATCACACCAAATCGCAAGGATGTGTGAAGATGCTTGCTCCTTTACGCCTGTACGACCGCGCCCGAGATCGTCCGGTGAAGCCCGAGACGCCGCAGGCCGTCCAGATAATCCTGCCGCCAGTCGCTTGCGGTCAGGCGCGGCAGATGCGCCGGCGGCACGTAGGCTGACGGCGTCCAAAGAGGGGCGATCCCACCTCTGCGCGGATAATGATGCGCCGTATCCTTATTCCGTCGTTGTCGCATGGTTTTGTTGAAATAAAGATGTGCGACATACTTATTTCGGCTCTATCGCACTTTTCGTGCAAAGTAACGATGTTCGACATTCTTATTCAGGCGTAAAACCGTCCTTAAAGCGCAATAGCGATATCCCGCATCCTTAGTTCGCCGCAACGCCCTCCGCATCGACTTGCTGCGCCGCTAGCTTCCGATACACCTTCGCGTACACCCAAGCGGCGTTGATCAGCAGCAGCGCGCCTGTCAAGCCAAACACGTACCGAAGGCCGAACCATGCCGCGACCTGGCCGCCAAGCACGGAGCCGGCGAACACGCCCAGGTAGCCCGCGGACATGGAAAATCCGAACACCCTGCCCGTGATCTGCTGCGGCGTGATCTTTTTCAGCAGAATATTGACCGATGGCGTGAGTCCGGCGGACGTAAGCCCCAGCAGAAAGCGCAGGACCATGAGCTGCCACGGGGCGGTCACGAACGCTTGGGGGATGAACAGCAGTCCCGCGACGGCGATCGAGACGAGCATGACTTTGTGGGCGCCGATCCGGTCGGACAGCTTGCCGAGCCGCGGGGCGGCGAAGATGTTGGCGAGGCCCGACGCCGAGAACGTAATGCCGGCGATCAACGCAACATGGCCTGCGCCGCCGGATAGATGCGTGATATAGACGGTGAGAATCGGCTCCACCGAGTACAAGGCGACCGTGAGCACGAAAAACGTCGCGAACAGGATTAGCGTGAGGCCCTTGTCCGGCACGGAATCCCACACCTCCCGAAACCCTCGCACCTGCAACTTGTCCTCGCGGACGAACGACTCCCGTACGAATAGCGCGGTCGCGACGAAAGCGACGAACAGCAGCGCGCCCGTAAAGAAGAACACGTCGCGCATCCCGAGGTTCTCGCCGATGAAGCCGCCGACCGTCGGACCGAGCAGCGATCCGGCGATGCTCGCCGTAGAGAGGGTAGCGAGCGCGTAGCCCGCATGCGCCTTGTCCGTCTGCGTCGCGATCATGGTCGTGCAGGCCGTCCCGTAGCCCGTGATGACGCCTTGCAGCAGCCGGAGCCCGATCAACATGTACACGTTATGCGCGAAGCCCATGCACCCGATGACGATCGCCATGCCGAGGCTTGCGCGCAGCAGCATCGGCTTGCGGCCGAATCGGTCGGCCGCGTGCCCCCCAGATCGGCGAGAAGATCGCCGACACGATAAACGTAATGCCGAACGCGAGACCGGACAGCTGAGAGACGTAAGCTTTATTTTCGATGCCCAGATGATTGATGAAAAGCGGCAGCACCGGTGCCAGCTGGCTCATGCCGATGCCCGTGACGAACATCCCGAACCAGCATACGATCAGGTTTCTTTTCCATATCGGCATAGCCGACAAGCCTTCTTTCCGCCGCGAAACCGAATGCAGGATTCCGCGTTTCGTTAAAACAGCCGGTTCGCCCATTCTTCCGCGGTCAGCACGTCCGCCTGGCGCGGGAAAACTTTCTCGGCGAGCACGCGATGAACCTCGGGATCGGCGTCGATACAGGCGTCCGACAGCACCGTCAGCGTAAAATCGCGGTCCGCCGCTTCCCGCAGCGTCGACAGCACGACGCCGCTCGTGGAGACGCCGCAGAGGACGAGCGAATCGATCCCGCGCGCGCGAAGCAGGACGTCGAGCCCGCTGCCCGCGAACGCGCTGACGCGGACCTTGGTGACGACCGGCTCGCCCGGTTCGGGCCGCACCTCGTCGAGAATTTGCGTGCCCGCGTCCGCGACCGTCGCGCCGCCGTATTGGGCCAGACCCGCGAACATCTTATTGCCAGCGTGGACCTCGGGGTACCCCTCGCGGAAGGCGAGCCGGACATAAATAACCTGAACGCCGTGCTCGCGCGCCGCGCGAACGGCCGTCTGAAATGGCCGCCACCGCGCCTCGTCCATCGCGTATCTCGCGACGATCGACTGCTGCATATCCATCACGAGCAGCGCCGTTTTGCCGATTTGTCGATCCATGTTGAATCCTCCTCATCACCATGATAATATTAACCGGAGACCTCTCCACTTGATATTAAGCGGAGACCTCTCCGATGTCAAGAAGCATTCAATGGAGGTTGCGGAGAATGGATGAGAGACAAGAAGCCGGCGCTCGCCCGGAACGGCGCGATGCCGCGGAGAACCGTCAGCGCATACTGGATGCGGCGCTCCGGCTGTTCGACCGGCACGGCGCAGGCCAGGTCAGCATGAATCAGATCGCGACCGAAGCCCAGATCGGCCCGGGGACGCTGTATCGCCGGTACCGCAACAAAAGCGAGCTGTGCCTCGACCTGATGAAGGACAACATCGTGCTGTTGTTCGACGATATCGAAGCCTATCTCGAGACGCATCGCGACGACTCGCCGAGTCTGCGTCTTCGTGGGATCGTGAGCTTGTTCGTCGGTTTCCGCGAGAAAAAGAACCGGCTGCTGGCGGGCGTAGAGGAATCCCCTCCCGCTGCCCGCGCCCGGCCCAAAGCGCTAAGTCCGCTCTACGGGCAGCTGCACGAGATTCTCGTCGCGCAGTTCGAGAAGATGCCCGGAAGCGGCCAGGACATGGCCGTCGCGCAGGCGAGCGCCGTATTCAAGGCGGACATGCTGCTCGTCGCGCTCAGCAGCGAATCCTACGCCGCGCAGCGGGACGTTCGCGGACTGTCGCCGGAAGAGATCGTCGAACAGCTCGGCCTGACCTTTTACCCCGAGCGGAATTGACGGCTGCGTCAGCGAAACGCTCCTTCAGCCTTAATTCGCGATGTCCGGGCACGTATTCGATCCGGTTCCCGCCGCCCTCGCGGCCGACAGCATCTCCTCGAACGCTTCCGGGCTCACCGGCCTGGAATAGAGATACCCCTGACCGACCGGACAGCCGTGCGCGACGAGCACCTGCCGTTGGTGCTCCGACTCGATCCCTTCCGCGACGACGCCCAGGTTGAGACTCAGCCCCAGATCGATGATCGTCTTGAGCATCGACAGCTGAACCCGGTCGTCGATATCGTCGATGAAAGACTTGTCGATCTTGATCGTATCGATCGGCAGCTTGGGAATGATGAACAGCGACGAATAGCCCGTGCCGAAGTCGTCGATCGAGACGCCGATGCCCATCTTTCTGAGCGCGTGCAGCACGTCGGTGCTCTCCTTCACGTTTTGCATGATGCTTTCCGTGATCTCAAGCTCCAGGTACGCGGCGGACAAGCCCGTCCGCTGCAGCACGCTGCGTACCGACATCAGGAATTCGCGATGCTGAAACTGGCGCACCGATACGTTGACCGAGATGCACAACGGCGGGTAGCCTTTATCCTGCCATGCCTTGTTCTGCTCGCAGGCGCGTTCGAGCACCCAGTTCCCGATCGCGACGATCTGGCCCGTCTCTTCGGCGACGGGAATGAACTCCGCGGGGGAAACAATGCCGAGCTCAGGATGCTCCCAGCGAAGCAGCGCCTCCATGCCGATGATCCGCTCCGTGCGCAGCTCGACCTTCGGCTGGTAGCTGAGCTTGAATTGGCTGCGTTCGATCGCCCGCCTGAGCTCGTGTTCCAGCTTCATTTTGCGGGCCAGAATCGCGTGCAGCTCCGTATTATAGAACCGGAAGCTGTTTTTGCCGTTTTCCTTCGCCAGGTACATCGCGGCATCCGCGTATTTTAACAGGTCGTTGCTCGTGCAGCCGTTATCCGGATAGATGCTGATGCCGATGCTAGGCGTCGCGATGATCTCGATCTCCTCGAAGCGGAACGGCTCGCGAAACTGCTCCAAAATCCGCTCGGCCGCTGCCGCGCACCAGGAATTCTCGGCATCCGTCAAGATGACGACGAATTCGTCGCCGCCCAGCCTGTAGAGCGGCACCCGGACACAGCCGACGGAGCGCCTGAGCCGTTCTGCCGTCTGAACCAGAATCCGGTCCCCGGCATGATGCCCGAGCGTATCGTTGATCACCTTGAAGCGGTCGAGGTCGATCAGCAGCAAGCCTGCGCGCACGCCGGTCCTGCCGATCATGCGTTCCAGATCCTCCAGGAAGCCGATTCGGTTCTTCAGGCCCGTGAGCGGGTCGTGGTAAGCCAGATAACGGTACTCGCCCATCAGCTTGTTCAGGACGCGCATCATACGGAGCTGGCGCCCCGCGATCAACAGAAACAGCAGCAGCAAGCCCAGGCTGAGCGCGTTAAAATCCCAGCGGCTGCCGAATACGAAAAAAATGACGAGTACGGCGATGCTGGCATACGGGAAGACGGACTCCTTGATCTGCCCGCCGGACTCGCTTTCCTTTAAAGGATCGGTCACCTTCTCTCCCGCCGCATAACGGCCGCCCAGTCCGATCAACAGCAAGGCAAGCACCCATAACACGTCCACGAACTCGCCAGAGCTCTGCGCCTGGCGCTCGGAGAGGTAGGCGAAGCCGAGATCGCTCGCGACCTGGCACAGCATGCCCCAGACGACGTACAGCATCGAGGCGCTCAGCGCGCCCTGCTGCAGCAAGGTATAGTACAGAATAAGCGTAATCAGGAAGATGCTCAGCGACGCCAGGGGGTAAGCGACGGAGAGCAGCGTGACGAATGGCGATTCGTCGGGGATGGAGACGATCGGATTGATCACGAAGTGAATGCTGACGCTGGCGGCCGTGACCGTAAAGACGACGATGTTGAACAGATAGCCGGACCCCGTCGAACGACCTTGGACATACCTGTATTTGCCGAACAGGGCGACGAGAAAAAAACAGTAGGCGATCAGCCAGAAAACGTAGGAGAACGCGGAATATTCCGTGGCGGACGAAGCAAGCTGCGTGTAGAGCAGTTGAAAATTAGCTAGCACATTGAGGATCAGGCCCGTGCCGATCATCAGCCAAAATCTGCGGCGCTTGCCGTTCAGCCTAATACCTGTCCGCAATGTCCAAAAAGCGCCGACGGCGCCTGCCAAAATCTGAAGCACGTTCGAGCCCAAGACGCGCATCCATTCATTTTCCCAGAAGATCAGATACCAGCATCCGATGGTCGCGGCGAATCCGGATAGCAGCAGCAGCGGCAAACGTCGAGCACGTAACATAGTAATCCCTCACGATGACTAATATTGGGCAGCGATGCAATCGAGGAAATACGTCTATGAAAACGGTTGGAAAAAAGAGAAAACAAAAAGCTATTTCCCATGGAAATAACCTTGTATGCGGCACTGTTCCCTGGCAACCCGGCGACCGTAGTTTCCCTTAGGCCCGTAGCTTTGCGTCCTCGCCTTTCGGCGAGTTTGCCTTTCTCACAACGTATTCAACTGGATATATACTATCATTTTCCGAGTTAAATACATAGAACTTTTTTCCTATAAAAGAAAAGATTCCGCTATCATTCGCGATAGGCGGGTGGCGATACGCAGAAGCGGATTCGTCACATATGATGAAAGACGAACGGAGGGGAATCAGCCTTGAGCAAACCAGGCGTATCCATCGTGGCTTGCACGAACCGTCCCGAATTTTTTGCCAACGTGCTCGGCAACTACGCGCGCCAACGCTATCCGCGCAAACAATTGATCGTCATCGTCAACAAAGACGGCGTCGATCTAAAGGCGCTGCGCCGACAGGCGGCCCGCTGCCCTGACGTCGCCGTCTACCGCGTACCGGAGCGGATCTCGCTCGGCCAATGTCTTAACTGCGGCATCTCCCGCGCCAGGTACCCGCTCATCGCCAAGTTCGATCACGACGACTATTACTCGCCGTATTATCTGCGCGAGCAGGTTCGGGCGCTCCTGCGGACCGGCAGTTCCGTCGTCGGCAAGCATGCCTGCCTCGTATATCTGGCCGCGAGCCGCCGGTTGATCGTTCGTTCGCCGGGCGAGCGGCACCGCTTCATGAACTTCGTGCAGGGAGGCACGATCCTGTTCCGCCGAAAAGTGCTGAAGGACGCCCGGTTCGCCGACATCTCCCTGGGCGAGGACGTGCGGTTCCTGCGAAGCTGCGCCAGAAAAGGACATCGGGTGTACGCGACCTCGCCCTACAACTACGTCTACGTGCGCCGCAAAGACAAGCGCACGCATACGTGGAAGGTGAACGACCGCTATTACTTGAAGGACAGCCGGCCCGTCGCGGTCACGGACCGGTATCGTACGTACGCGATCCGGGAAGTTTGAGCGTCGCGAAAAAGAAAAACGACCGCTCCGCAAAGGAGGGTCGTTCAAGACAGCGTCGAATCGAACTGCGGGGCGTCCTTCTCCATGCCTCCGCCAGAGCCGGCCGGAAGGCGGCGCCGAGAGCCGGCGAATTTCCACGCAGGCATGCGAGCGGGACATCGCCCGTCCGCAGGATCGATCAGGCAGCCGGCTCCGCCGGCTCGGCACTTAGCGACAAGCGCTCGCGGCGAGCGCGTTTGAAGTAGAGCAGCTCGTACATGACCGGCACGACGACAAGCGTTAGCAGCGTCGAGCTGGCGAGGCCGCCGATGACGACGACGGCGAGGCCGCTCGAGATGATGCTGCCGCCGCCCATGCCGATCGCGAGCGGGATCAGGGCGCAGATCGTCGCGATCGCGGTCATCAGGATCGGACGGAGGCGCGTGCCGCCGGCTTCGATCAGCGCGGCGCGGATCGTCAGGCCGCGCTCGATCTGCTGATGGACGCGTTCGAGCAGCACGATCGCGTTGGTGACGACGATGCCGATCAGCATCAGGAAGCCGATCATGCTCGATACCGACATCGGCTCGCCGCCGATCAGCGTGCCGACGAGGCCGCCGATGAGCGCGAACGGCAGAGAGAACAGTACGGCCAGCGGCGCGCGGCCTTCGCGGAACGCGATGACCATGACGATGTACACCATGCCGACCGCGACCAGCATCGCCATCATCATATCGCTCATCATCTGCTGAATGTCGGCGTTGCTGCCGCCGAATTCATATTCTACGCCGGCGGGAAGCTTCAGGTCCTTCAGCGCGCGCTCGATCTCCGAATTGACCTTGCCTGCGTTCTTGTCCGCGATCTTGCCGGAGACGGTCGCGAACTCCGCGCCGTTCTTGTACAGCAGCGTGCTCGGCAGCTGCACTTCCTTCACGTCCGCGATGTCCCTGACGCGGATCGCGGCGCCGTCCGGGGACAGCAGCTTGAGGCCGGCGATGTCGTCCCGCGAAGCGATCGATATCCCGCCGAGCGTCACGTGCAGGTCGCTCGCGCCCGAGCCGTCGCCGATCTGGCCGGCGCTCGTCTCCGACAGGAACGGACGCAGCTGCATCGACGCTTGCGCGGCGGACAGGCCGTACTTCTGCGCGTCGGCCTGGCGCACTTCGATCGCGATGCCTTTAGTGCCGTCCTGCAGATTGTTCGCGACATTCTCCGTGCCGGCGATCTTGGCGATCGCTTCCGTGATCATCCCGGTACCCGTCCGGATATCGCCCGTCGAAGGGCCGGTCACCGTCACGTCGATCGCGCCGCCGCCGGACATGTCGTCCTGCGTCAGGCTGAACTCGGCGCCTTCCGGCACCGCGACCTTCGCGGCGATCTCGTCGCTGAATCGGTCGAGGTCCGTGCCGTTCTTGAGGCCGATGAACCAGCCGGCGGCATTCGCGCTCTCCTCGCCGAAGAAGGTGCCGCCCATCGTGACGCTCGAATTTTTGACGGCCGGATGCTCGGCGATCAGCTTGTCGAGCTTGGCGGCTTCCGTCCGAACGGCGCTGGCCGTCGTGCCCTTCGGCATCTTCAGATCGGCGAAAATGTATTTGTAGTCGGATTCGGGCAGCAGCGTGACGCCGATCTTGCCGGCGAAAATGGGGGCCAGGCTGCCCAGGAAGATCAGGGTGGCGAGCACGAGCACCGTTCCCTTGTGGGCCAGCGACCATTCGAGCACCCGCTTGTAGCCGCGGCTCATCGCCGATTCGCCGGTTTCCTTCGGCACCTTGTTTTTCATCAGTCCCCAAGCCATGAGCGGCACGACCGTCAGCGCGACGAGCAGCGAGGACAGAAGCGCGAAGCCGACGGTCAGCGCGAACGGGCGGAAGTAGCCGCCAATCATGCCCTGCAGCAGTCCGAGCGGCGCGAACACGGCAACCGTCGTGATCGTTGACGACGTGATCGCCCTGCCGACCTCCGCCGTCGCGGCGGCGATCAGTCCGCTGTCCGCCTTTTCCCCGCGGATTCGCCGGATGATGTTCTCGATGACGACGATGCTGTCGTCCACGACGCGCCCCGTCGCGACGGCCAGGCCGCCGAGCGTCATGATGTTCAGCGTGACGTCCGTGAACGTCTTGAGGCAGATCATCGCGATCAGCATGGACAGCGGGATCGAGACGATCGCGATCAGCGTCGCGCGGAAGTTCCGCAGGAAGAAGAGGATCAGGATCGAGGCGAACAAGGCGCCCAGTCCGCCCTCGCGCGCCAGGGAACCGACGGATTCCTTAATGTCGACCGCGCGGTCGTACATGATCAGCGTATCGACCTGGCCGCTTTTTTCCGCTTCGTCGTATGCTTCGAGCACCCGCTCGGACACATCCACCGTGTTGGCCGTGGCCGTCTTGACGACGTTCAGCGTGACGCTCGGCTTGCCGTTCGTCCGATTGACGATCGCAAGGTCTTCGCGCTGCCCGATCGAGGCGACGTCGGTCAGCTTGACCGTGCCGTCCGCCGTCAGCGGCCATGCCTTCAACTGTTCGACCGAACGCAAGTCGCCCTGGACGAATACCGGCAGCGTCGACTGTCCCACCGTCGCTTCCCCGAGCGGCACGCTCAGGTTGTTGGCTTGCAGCGCGCCCGTGATCTGCTCGAAGGCGATCCCGCGCTCGTTCATCTTGGCGGCGTCGAGGCGGATATAGACCCCGTCGTCCTTCAGCCCGACGGTCTGCACTTCGCCGACGCCTTCGAGCGCCTCGAGCTTCGGCCGCAGCGTGTTTTTTACGTAATCGCTAAGCTCCGATTCCGTCATGTCGCCCCGGGCGATGACCGTCGAGTACATGATCGGCTGATTGGTCGTCGAATAATACATGACCTGAGGCTTGTCGACGCCCTCCGGCAGCCGAACCTCGCCGACCGCCTGCTTGACGAGCTCCTGCTTCTTTTTCATATCGTCGTTGTAGCTGAATTCGAGCTGCAGCCCCGATACGCTGTTGGCGGACTGCGACGTCACGTTTTTGACGCCTTCCACGTTTTTAAGCGCCGCCTCCAGCGGCAAGGTCACCTGGCTCAGCACCTCGCCCGGCGCAGCGCCGGGATAAATCGCCTGAACCATGATGCCCGGAAATTGAATCTCCGGCTGCTGCTCCTGCTGGAACTTGGTCGAAGCGTAAACGCCCCCCGATCGCCACCAGGATGACGAGCAGAACAATCGCCACCGGATTGCGCAGCGAAAAATTCGTGAAAAACTTCATGTTCTCTCCCACTTTCTCTTTAGTCGTTTTATGGTTAATGGTATGCCATGCTAAGCGCCGATCCGAAAGACGCCGGCGAAACCTATTGTATGGCACCTGAATCGCGCCGAACATGGCCTGCAGGTGGTGCAAGTCCTGGACCTAGGTCTGGAATTGGAAAAAACAGGTTTGATTTGCCCGTACGTTCGTTAAAGATTCGCTAAAGTCCGGGAAGCCCCCGCCGCAGGCAATAAGAAAAGCCGCCGGCGGCCTTTGTTTGCGCAATGGCGCGCAGCGGACGGACATAGGAGCCCTTATATTTGTTCCGATCGCGCTTTGCAGCCCGCTCGCGGACCCAGGAGCCCCTATTGCGGGATTAGAGACTATTTTAGTCTTGATCTGGGTGAATAACGGCTCTCCAGTCCGTAATGATCACAATTGCACCGTTTTTTTACGAAATAGCGTCATCTGAGTCCGGTATCTTCGCTCGACTTGCCTTCGGTTACTCCCGGAGTTTCATTTGCATCTCACACTTACCTTTCCGCTTAACGTCATCGTAAGGTTAGCAAGTGAAGCCAGCGAGGGTGATTGGACGCCGCCGCTCCTGTTCGCAATATGCATGCGCAAGGGATAACCTATGATGCCTGCAAAGGATTGGCAGGCATATCCGCCTCGGCTCATCCAATCGGCTGGAAAGCCTGCGTTATCCAGCTTTCCCCTTTCTCGCCTCGCGCGACGATGCGAGAGCGGGGCGTAAGGCGCTGTGCAGCGTTACCTGTCGGGACTATGGCGTATTTCGGGCCGAAGAGGCGCTGTACAGCGTTACTTGTCGGGGATGTGACGTATTCCGGGCCGAAGAGGCGCTGTGCAGCGTTACTTGTCGGGGATGTGACGTATTCCGGGCCGAAGAGGCGCTGTGCAGCGCTACTTGTCGGGGATGTGACGTATTCCGGGCCGAAGAGGCGCTGTACAGCGTTACTTGTCGGGGATGTGGCGTATTCCGGGCCGAAGAGGCGCTGTGCAGCGTTACTTGTCGATTTTATACTTTCTATTATGTAAACAAAGAGCGCCCGCTTAGGCGCTCTTTGCCGATCCTTGTTGCATATCCCTTATCCCTTATCCCTTATCCCTTATCCCTTATCCCTTATCCCTTATCCCTTACTCCTTATCCTTCTACAAGCTTGAATTCGATCCAGCGGATCGCAAGGCCGGGTTTGACGGCTTCCAGCTTGAGCTCGTACACGCCGGCCGCAAGCTCGACCTTCGGCAGCTTGTGCAGCATCCAGGCGCCGCCGGTCCCGTTCGTCTGGACGGTCGCGACCGGCTCGCCGTTCAGGATCAGGTTGCTCGCGCTCTGCGCAAGCTCGGATTCGTCGGACATGGCGCTCGCGAACAGCCTGTAGGCGCCCGCTTGCTCCACCCGCAGGCAGGTCGGGCCCGCGGCTTCCGGCGCGATCCGCGCGCCGTCCGTCAGCGGCTGCGCGCCTTGCGCCTGCTCCGGGGCAGGGGCGGCCAGCGCCCGGAACGCTTGGGCGCGCTCCCGGGTGACGTCGTCCCGGGCGCCCGCCGGCGCGCGGAGGATGAAGCCGAGGATGTTCATCGCGGACCGCTGCAGCTCGCCCCTGGCAAGCGTGCCGTCGGCCAGCGATTCGATCGTGTTGTCCCCGTAAGCGTTGGTCTCCGCCCCGTAGTTGCTGACGACCATGTACAGATCGTTCTGCGCGCGCACCATCCAGTTCGTGTACTTGCGATCCGGAGCGCCGCCGCGCGCGGCGTCGTTCATGACGGCCCACCAGTCCGTCATGACGATGCCCTCGAAGCCCCATTCGCCGCGAAGGATCGTCGTGTTCAGGTCGTAATTCGACGCCGCCCAGTGCCCGTTGATCGGGTTGTAGGACGTCATGACCGCGTTCGCTCCGCCCTCGCGGACCGCGATCTCGAAGCCCTTCAGGTAGATCTCGCGCAGCGCGCGCTCCGATACGACGGCGTCGACCTTGCTGCGGTGCTTCTCCTGGTTGTTGCAGGCGAAGTGCTTGAGCGTGGCGTTCGAGCCGCCCCTCTTGATGCCCCGCACGCAGGCCGCCGCGAAGGCGCCCGAGATGAGCGGGTCTTCGGAAAAGTATTCGAAGTTGCGCCCGTTAAGCGGGCTCCGCCGAATGTTGAGTCCCGGACCGAGCAGCGCGTCGATCTCGTTGCGCACGAGCTCTCGGCCCTCCAGCACGTACAGCTCCTCGACGAGCGCCGCGTTCCAGGTCGCCGCGAGCAGCGTCCCGATCGACACCTGGGTTGCCTTGTGCCCGCTGTCCATGCGAATGCCGGACGGCCCGTCCGACGTGCAGGCGGCCGGAATGCCGTAGCCGAGCAGGCTGTCGGTCACCCCGCCGAACGCCGAAGCCGTCCCTGGCGTGACGAGCGGGCTGCTCATGCCTTCGCCCCGGACGAGCGCCGCCAGATCTTCGTCGCCGAGCTGCGCGACGAAGGCTTCCAGGCCGACCTTGCCGTCGCGAACGTCTCTCAGCTTGTAGCCGCGATCTCCGGTCTGCGCGATCTCCCGGGGAAGCCGGCGCTCGATGCGGTCCGCCAGCGAGAGCTTGCGCTTCGGCGCGTCCTCGTACGCAAGCTCGTAGGCGCCGTCCGCCCGGCGGGCGCCCGGCTTCATCCGCGAGAGGCTCGCGGTCGGCGCCATCGCTTCCTCCAGCTGCCGCACGATCCCAAGCGCGTCGACGACGTAGCCTTCTTGCCCCTCGAAGGCGACGGCGCTCGCCTTTTTCACGCTCGTACCCGCGTATAGCCGGTAGATTCCAGCTTCCAGTACGTAGGCGGAAGCATGGCCCGTCTTGCCGGCGTCGTCATAGGCGGCCAGCGCGCTGACCGGGAAGCCGAGCGTCAGGCGCTGCGACTGTCCCGGCTGCAGCAGCTCGGTCTTGGCGAAGGCGACGAGCGCTCTGGCCGGGCGTCCCAGCACGCCTTGCGGCGCTTCGGCGTACAGCTGAACGACCTCTTTGCCGGCGTAGAACGCGCCTGTATTCGTCACGACGACGTCGACCGCGATGGCGGCTTCTCCGCCGGCATCGATCAGACGGGCGTCCGCCGCCGCGAGGCCGAACGTCGTATAGGACAGGCCGTAGCCGAACTCGAACTGCACGCGATCCGGACAAAACGTCTCGAAGTACCGGTAGCCGACATAGATGTCCTCCTGGTACAGGTTCGCGAGCTCGTTGCCGTAGTTGCGGGTGGACGGATAGTCGGCCAGCGCGTAGGCGATCGTGTCCGTCAGCTTGCCGCTCGGCGTCGCGTCGCCGGCGAGCACGTCGGCGATCGCGTTGCCGCCCTCCATGCCGCCGTGCCAGGCATAGATGACGCTTGCGATCGGGTGAACGTAAGCGTCGTCCGCCAGCCAGCTCATATCCACGATATTGGAAACGTTGAGCACGACGACGGTCCGCTCGAAGCGCGCCGTCACTTGCCTCAGCATCGCCCGCTCCTCGTCCGTGAGCAGGTAGCTGCCCGGCTCGCCCGCGTTGTCCTGGTCCTCGCCTGCCGTACGTCCGATGACGACGATCGCCTTGTTCGAGACGCGCCTGGCCTCGGCGACCAGTTCGTCCGTCAGCGGCATCTCCCGCTGATGCCAGGGCTCCGCCGCCCAGCCGCCCCCGCCGTTGTCGAACGGGTTCTGCGCGATCCACCGCTCGTAGACAGCCGCGAGCGTCTCGTTTACCGCCACGTTTTCTTTGCCGCGAAGACCGTCCAGCAGGTTTGTCGTATACGCCACATGGACGCTGCCGCCCGAGCCCGTGCCGCTGCGGTAATAGTTCACTTGTATTCTACCGAACACGGCGACGTTGTCCCCTTGGCGCAGGGGCAGCGTCTCGCGCTCGTTTTTCAGCAGCACCGCGCCTTCGGCGGCTACGTTGCGGCTGAACGCCGCGAAGCCCTCCAATGGAACGCCGATCATCGATGTCGTCATTTCGTCTCCTCCTTCAGTTGTCCGACCGATTCGCCTTCGACCAGCCGCACGTAGATCCGCTCCTGCTCGACGGGCCGGCCCTCGAGCATTTTCAGCAGCTGTTCGGCGGCGAGCGCTCCCCCACTTGCGCTTGGAGTAATCGATCGTCGCCAGCCGAGGCTGCATATACTGCGCAAGCTCGATGTTGTCGTAGCCGACCACGTGGACGTCGCGCCCGATCACAAGCGAGGTCTCCGTCCGCAAGTAGTCGCACAGGCCGATCGCCATCTCGTCGTTCAGACAGAAGACGCCGACCGGCCCTTCACCCGCGGCCTCCGCGATCCGCGGCCCCGCCGCATAGCCGGAGGCTTTGTCGAAGGCACCCGGGAGCTCCTCGAGCCTCGCCTCCGGCGCGCGCTCCGCCGCCTGCCTGACCGCCCGCATCCGCTGCCGCGCGTCAAAAGCCGACTCGGGCCCGCTTACGGCAAAAATCCGGTCGAGTCCCCGCCCGAGCAGATGCTCCACCGCCAGCGTCGCGCCTGCCTTGTTGTCGAGCAGCACCTGGTTGACGTTGGGGTGCTCGAGCTCCCGGTCGAGGACGACCAGCTTGTGGCCGCGCTCCGCGTAGCCCAGCAGCTCCACGTCGGCGAACGTCGCGTCGAGGATGATCGCCCCGTCGAACGTCCGCTCCGGGATCATCCGGTGCGAGCGGCGGCCGCTGCAGACGATGAGGTCATAGTCCCTTCGGTTCAGCTCTTCCTTGAGCCCGAACAGCAGATCTCCGTAGAAGTGGCCGCTGAAGTCCGTAAGGAAGACGCCGACGAGCATCGTCTCCCGCTTCTTCAGCATGCGGGCCGCCCGGTTGGGCACGTAGCCCAGTTCGTCCGCGATCGACCGGATCCGGTCCGCGGTCTCCTTCGTGATCCGGTCGCTGCCGTTCAGCGCGTACGATACCGTGGAGATCGAGACCTTCGCCGCGCCGGCGATATCCTTGATGCTGACCAAGCTTCCCCTCTCCTTGCCTCCAAAGCTGAATTTAATAATTATGTTTTGCGAAACGTTTCAATTATTCCAAAACGAAGGGTCCCAAGCAAACAATATATGCCTTTTGCTAAGATCCTTTCTCTAAATTTATCCGAAAAGGGCGTCACGAGCAACATAAAATATAGGTTTGACGCCTTGTTATTGTGGAATTATAATGTCCGTAGAAACGTTTCGATAAAGCGTTATCAGCAGAAAGAAGGTTATATGCGCATGTCCGAATCGAAAGTTCCGTCGTCCCCTTTATCTCCTCAAAAGCTGCCGCTCCTCGTCTACCTTGAACGAATGACCCTGGACGAGAAGATCGCCCAGTTCATTCAACTGGCCGTTCCTTTCTTCGAAGGCGCGTCGGATGCCGGCCAGATCACCGGCCCGATGGCTTCGCTCGGCATCGGCCAGGACACCGTCCGCAGCGCCGGGTCCGTGCTCGGCATGGCCGGCGCGCAGGAGACGATCAATGTCCAGCGCGAGCATCTCGCGCACAATCGCCTGGGCATTCCCCTCCTCATGATGGCCGACATCGTGCACGGCTTCAAGACGATCTTCCCCGTACCGCTGGCCATCGGCTGCTCGTGGGATCTCCCGGCGGGTCCGGACGGCAAGATCGGCACCAAGTGGCAGAACTCCGGCGTCAACAGCAGCTTCATGGTCAACAAGAACGCCGCGCATCCGGAAGCGATCCTGCTGTACTACAACTACATGCTGGACAATCTGGCCAACCCGGCCGCCGGCAGTGCCTACGAGCACGGCTTCGCCAAAGGCTACGACTGGGACATCGTCGACGGCCAGCCGACGAGCGATTCGGCCAAGATCAAGAACTACAACGACAAGTTCCCGTTCATCACCGGCCCGGCGCGCATTCCGGACCTGTACATGAAGACGCTCGTCAAGCTCGCCGACGGCGGCAAGCCGGAGACGCCGTTCGAGAAGCAGCAGGCCGAGTCCCGCAAGCCGGAGAACTGGTACGCCGCCAAGGTCGTCATGTCGCAGATCGACGTGCGCAAGCAGAACTACTTCACCGGCGCCGCGACGCCGACCATGATCGCCAAGTGGAACCTCCTGCGTCAATCCGAGCTCGAGACGTTCAACAAGATCATCTACGACAAGCTGCCGGTCGACGCGTTCGACACGTTCGTCGCCAGTTGGAAGGCGAACGGCGGCGATCAAGTCACCAAGGAAGTCAACGATTGGTTCAGGTCGGTACAGCAATAAGGCGGATGCCCTCCGGCTTGACTTAAACCGATCCGAACGCAGAGAGCCGCCCCCCAAGTCATGTCTTTGACCCGGGGGCGGCTCCTTTGTATTCGATGTGGCGCTCGGCCCTTGCTCAAGACGGCGCTGCCACGCGCCGGCCGCCCCGGCGCAGCAGCGCTTCCAAGCCGCCTTTGACAAGCGCGGATTTGGCGACGTAGAGCGGGAACGAGTAGAAGTGATGCCAGTTAAGCATTTCATAGAGATCGATCCAGACGCTGACGGGCTCCAGAACGAACGCAAATACCGCTCCCATAATCGTTTCCGCGATCAAAAACGACCGCCATTTCGGAAAATACTGATAGACCAGCATATGCAGAACCGGCAGCATCCCCATGTCGATCGCGGTCATCTCCGGAATAAACCGAAACAGCTTATGCGGATAAATCCATAAGTTCAGCTCATAGCCGATATGGTCCAGCAAGAAAACGATGAAGGCGATCGAGATGCCGAATAACAAAATGTCTTTGAGTCTGGCCCGATCGACAAGCCTCCACCAGACGATCCAGGGCAGGATCAACGCCGCCAGCAGCAGCCACCACTGCGGCGCGAACAGATCGTAGCGCAGCCAATATTCATGGCCGAGCTCGGTCAGCTTCCGGTGGACATCCTCCATTTCGCCCAGCAGGGACTCCCTCGACACGCGATTCGACCTCCGATCCGATTCCGATTCGCCGACCGCGGGACCGCGATCGCTCGCCGCTTTCCGGGGAAAAGCGGCCGCGTTTCCATAGATTCAGCGTAAGGGCTCACGCTGGCTATTGTTGCCTGCGGCGGCATAACTATGCGGACGAACGAGATTAATCGGTAACGGCGGCGATTGCCGGGCATACTGGCCGAGGCGGGAGATTCGTGGTCCAAAGGTCGGCAAAGCTGCCGGCCGCCGTTCAACGCATACCTATTTTGTCGACAATACCGCGCAAACAGGGTAGTGATCCGAAGGATACCGCCCCTCGTACAATCCTCGGTCCACTTCGATCCGCTCCACTGCGACGTCCGGCGAAGCGAAAATGTAGTCGATCGGCTCTCCGGTCTTGCCGCCGCGAAAATCGTGGAAGGTCGCCCCTGCCGCCGCCGCACCGCCAGACAACGCCGAATAGCCGTTGATAAAGCCTGCCCGCTCCAGCCCTTTTACGACGGCGTGCGAAGGACCGACGTTGAAGTCGCCCGTCAGCGCGACGGGCGTCCCGGTCCGCTCCCGCAACGCCCCGATCCGATCCACGATCAGCCGCATCCCGTTCGTCTGCGCCGGCTCGCTGATATGGTCGAGATGCGTGTTGAACACCGTCAGTCCGCTCCCCCCCCGTCTCCGCGAGCAACGCCGTTCAGCCGGACCCACGTGCACATCCGCGGATAGTCCGCCCCCCCAGTCCGGCTCGCCGAGCCGCCCGGGCGTCTCCGACAGCCCGAAGCTGCCGTATTCCGCCACGCTCGCCTTGCTCTTCTTGTACCAGACCGCGCAGAACTCGTCTTCTTGCCCGCCGCGCCGGCCTTCGCCCACCCACGCATAATCCGGGAGCAGCGGCACCAGATCCAGCAGCATCGCATAAAGCGCCTCCTGCACGCACACGATGTCCGGATCGTGGCGAAGGATCGCCTGCGCGACGGCACGCGGCCGGTGCGGCCAGGCATGGTCTCCGTCCGAAGGGACGTTGGTGCGCAAATTAAACGTCATGATTTTCCATTTCACGCGTATCACCTCAAGTTCGTCTTGGCGCAACTGCCATGCAACTTGAAACCAGCTTACCGCGCGTGTCCCCCTCCGGTCTATATCCTAACGGAGGGTTTATCATGAATCGTGCATTATTCCCCGGCAGCGCCCTGTCTCCGTTTGTTCGCGCAGCATCAAGCCCAGCCTGGCGATACGATCTAGATTGACGGCTTATCGGTTGGTGGGGCGGAAATCCTCTGAGCAAGCTCCTCCAGCAGCTCGCCCAGTCGGTCGAGATTCTGCTCATTGCCCTCGATACAGTAAGGCTTGGCCTGCTCGAACGCCCGCTTCAGCTTAAAGCGCTGGTTGAACGTGACCCGCGTGCCCCCCGTCCGCAATCGACTCGAACGTGGCAGTTACCCTGAATTGATGGCCCGACAGATGATCAATTACGATGCGTTCCTGGGGCACGACTTCGACAAACGCGCTGACATTCGGGTAGGTTTTGCCGTCCGGCCCATGCATGGTGAAGCGCCACTCGCCGCCAGGTGTGATGTCGCACACGTCGAACGTGTTCGTAAATCCCTTCGGCCCCCACCACCTTGCAAGCCATTCGGGTGTCGTCCAGGCCTCGTACACAAGCGCCCTCGGGAAACGATAATCGCGCGACGTCGCCAGTTCATTCTCCGCTTCGTTCATTCTGGATTCCTCCTTTGGTCTTGCGCGCAGCAAAAGACGCAGCTTCAGTATAAAACCTGACGCTGCGTCACGTGCAAACTGAATGTTAGCCTGGAAGCATTCCGCGCTCAGGCTTCATTACCAGGGAAGCTCGCTGTCCATGTAGTAAAACCCGCCCGTCGGCCCGTCTTCGGGCAGCGTCGCCAGGCGAACGGCCGTAAGCGCGCCTTCCTCCGCGGTCAGCTCCGCCTTGTCGCCGCCCATGCGCGTCTTCACCAGACCCGGATGAACGGAATTGACCTTCAGGTTCGTGCCCTTCGATCGCTGCGACCAGTATGCCGTCAGCATATTGAGGGCCGCCTTCGAGGCCGCGTAGGCCGGGGTGGCGATCCGCTGCGCAAGTTCGTTGTTCAGGATGAAATGAATCGAGCCGAGCGCGCTGCTCTGGTTCACGATGCGGCCCGCCTCGCTCTTGAGCAGAAGCGGCATGAGCGTCTCCGTGATCAGGAACGGCGCGAACGTGTTCACCTCGAACGTATCTCTGAACGCATCGCCCTCGTACGGGCCGCTTTCCGCCCAGATGCCCGCGTTATTGACCAATATGTCCAACCGGCCGTATTGCTGCTCGATATACCGGGCCAGCTCCGCGATATGCGCGGCATTGGTCACCTCGAGCTCGACGCCTTCGGCCTGAATGCCTTCCAGGCGCAGCTCGGCCGCGGCCTTCCCGGCAGCGCCGATCGTGCGCGCCGATACCAGCACCGTGATGCCCTGGCGGCCCAGCTGCCGGGCGACCTCAAGTCCGATTCCGCCGCTTGCTCCGGTTATTAACGCGATTTTGTCGTGGTTTGCCATGATAAAATGCCTCCTCGTATAGGTTCGATATCCAGCGAAAAACCGTTGCCTCTTAGTCCGATATTCGTTGTCCCGATATTCGTTGTCCCCTTGATCCCGCTGCCTTATTATTGCCGCCGCTCGTTACCCGTTGCTTGCAACGAGGTCCGCCGCAGAGACGCGACGAGCGGTCGCCAGGTGACGAACGTACGCGGCTGCGCTCTCGGCCAGTTGTTCGTCCGTCGCATCCCTTGCGTGATGCATCGCGAAGGGCGGCAGATAGTGCGCGCCCACATAGTTCGCAAGCGCCTCGACCGGTCTCGCGATATCCCTGATCGTGAACAGATTGGATCCGCCGGGCCGATACGAATCCGCCGTCCCCGCCGTCGAGATCGCGATGCCGATCTCCTTGCCCTTCAGATGCTCGCCGCCCGGTCCGAACGCCCAGCCCCGCTCCAGCACTTCGTCGAACCACTGCTTGAGCAGCGGAGGCGTACTGTACCAGTAGAGCGGATATTGAAAAACGATGCGGTCGTGGGCGTCCAGCAACGCCTGCTCGCGGCGAACGTCGATCCGGCGGTCGGGATAAGTCCGATACAGTTCGTGCACGGTCGTATCCGGCAACCGCGTCAAGCGCTCGGCCCAGGCCCGGTTGATTCGCGATCGATTCAAATCCGGATGCGCGACGACAATCAATGTTTTCATAGTCATGCTCCTTCGAGGCGAATTATTGGGAACGATCGTTCTACTATGTTGAAAAAAAGGGCGATGCGCTTAAGGCTCCAGAATGCGCATCGTCAGTGCGGCGGTTCGTTCGAGCTTCTCCTTCGCGACCGTCGTCCGCGTCATGACGCGAAGTCCCGTCAACGCATTGTGCAAATATTCGGCGAGCTCCGAGGCGCCGTACCGCTTGGCGAACTCCCCGCTCTCCTGTCCCCATGCGACGATCTCCGCCAGCAGCCGCTCCGTCCCGGCGAACGCTTCGCGGGCTTTCGCGTCCACCTCCGCGTCCCGCAGCGCCAGCTCTGCGGCCGAATTCACGAGCATGCAGCCGGCAGGCGCGTCTTCCTCGCCGTGGATGATGAAGCCGAAGACGAATCGCAGCGCTTCTCCGGCCGAGCCGGACTGCTTGACGCCGGCCGCCAGCCGGCTGCCGATGCGGTCTTCGAACCGCTCCAGCGCCTTGAGGAACAAGGTGTGCTTGTCGGTAAACGTATCGTAAAGGCTTCGGCGGTGAATGCCCATATGCTCGACGAGATCGTTCAGCGACGTTTTTTCGTAGCCCTGCTCCCAGAACAGCTTCATCGCTTTTTCCAGGACGGCGGCTTCTTCGAACTCTTTGCTTCTAGCCATTGGAATTCCCTCCCGACCCCCATCATAGCATTTCGAGAACGAACGGTAAAGAATGTTCGCGACAAACGAACTTGTGGCGCGTCTGTCGGGAAAATGCCTGCGCAAAGACCGTCAACCGATCGCGCGCAGCTCCCGCCCCTGTGCCGACAGCCAGCGGACGGCTTCGTCCCGGTCCTCGAAGCTCTCTTGCCGGTAAGGCAGCGTGCCGAGACCTTCGACCGTGCGATTCACGCTCATCCTGGCGATCGCGCTGTGCGGCTCGAGCATGGCCAGATGGCGAAGCCCGCTCTCGTAGGCGCGCCGGACAAAAAACTCGGCGATCCACGCCTTGTCCTCCGCCTTGATCGCCGAGCCCTCGCGCGTATCCATCAGCACCTTGCTGCCGTATCGCAGCTTCAGCAGATCCGCGCCCTTGAGCAGAATCGTCTGAAATTCCTCGCCGTACGCGAATCCCTTCCACTCGATGACGACGCTCCGCAGCTCGTCGTCCCAAGAGACCTTGCCGTGCTTCGATTCAAAGTAACGCATGCCGTCCAACTCCTCGTCTCATTTTGCGGATCGAACGGGAACGATCATTCTCAAATGAAGACCGATTGACGTTCCGCGTCGTTGCTGCTGAACACAGATTAGCATATCGAGAACGATCAGTAAAGAATTATTTTTACCGATCGTTCTCAATGGGCATCCAGCCGCGCAGCTCCGCTCCGCCCTCCGGCCGGTTGGCCGCCGTCAGGTCGCCGCCGTGCGCGCGAAAGATGCGCCGCGCGATCGCCAATCCAAGACCCGCTCCCCCCGTATCCCGGCTGCGAGACGACTCGCCCCGGTACAGGGGCTCGAAAGCCCGTCCGAGGTCCGCGGGGGCGAATCCGGCGCCCGTGTCCCTGACGATGACGATGACGCGGTCGCCCTCCGTCTCGCAGCGCACGACGACGGCCCCATGCTGCGGGGCGTGTCTCACCGCGTTGTCCAACAGATTGCCGAAGGCGCGGGAGAGCTGATGGGCATCGCCGCGCACGGCGCAAGAACCGGCGCGCGGCAGCTCCGCTACGATCGAAGCGCCCTTCGCTTGCGCGGCGCCGCGCGCGCCTTCGACGGCGCGGCGAACCTCGGCCGCCAGATCCAGCGTCTCTCCTTCGAGCGCGGCGCGGGGATATTCCGTCTTCGCGAACGCGAACAAATCCGAGACGAGACGGTCCAACTGGCCGGCCTTGTCCTGACATACCGCGACGTATCTCTTCGCCTGCTCCGGCGAAGCGGCGATGCCTTGCTCCAACCCCTCGAGATAACCTCTTAACGCGAACAAAGGCGTACGCAAGTCGTGAGCGATCGCCCCGATGAAAAATCGGCGTTCCTCCTCCATCGCCTCCCGCTCCGCCAGCGACTGCCGGAGTCCGGCGAGCATCGCCTCGAAGCCGTCCCGCACCTCCGCGATCTCCCGGATCCGCGATTCGGGCAGGGCGACGTCCAGATCGCCGCCGGCGATCTCCCGGGCGCTCCGCCCCATCGCCTCGAGCGGCTTCGCGATCCATCGGCGCAGGCCATATCCGAAGAAGGCAGCGATCAGCAGCACGCCCGACAGCGCCGCGATCCAAATGCCGGTTCGGCTTGGCGTCCCTTCTCCCAGATGAAGCCCGCCAGCATCTGCGATCGCGGCGATCGCGTACGCCGTCCAGGCGAGCGTCAGGACCGCCAGCAGCGAGAGCGCCAGCAGGCTTCGAATCCGCAGGCGCCTCATCGGGGCTTGCCTTCGAAGCGGTACCCGACGCCCCATACGTTCGCCACATAGCCGGGCCGGGCCGGATCGGGCTCGATCTTCTCCCGCAGCCGGGCGATATGGACGCGAACGGTGTGCTTGTCGCCGATCCCTTCCCAAAATTGCCGGAGCAGCTGCTCGTAAGTGATCACCTGGCCGGGTCGCTCGCACAGCAACCGCAGCAGTTCGTACTCCCTCGGCGTCAGCGGCACGCTGGCGCCGTCGACCTTCACGTCGCGGCTGGCCGGTTCTATCTGCAGCCGGCCGAAGTCGAGCAGCCGCGGCGCGGCATGCATCGGAGGCGCTTCGGCGCGCCGCAGCGCAGCCTTAACCCGCGCGACGATCTCGCTGGGAGACGCCGTCTTGACGATGTAATCGTCGCCGCCGATCCCGAGGCCCCGGATCTTGTGCATGTCGTCGTCCCGCGCGCTGAGGAACAGGATCGGCACGCCGCTGACCGCGCGGATGCTGCGGCAGAGCTCGAAGCCGTCCTGTCCCGGCATCATGATGTCCAGCAGGATGAGATGGACGTCGGACGCATGGAACCGCGCCATCGCCTCCTCGGCGTGGCGTGCCGTCGACACGCGAAATCCGTCGTTCTCCAAAAAAGTCGCGCATCAGCTCTACGATGCTCTCGTCATCGTCCACGACCAGAATCGTCCGCTGCCGCATGTTCGATACCCGCCTTTTCGCCGGCCGCAGTCGGCGGCCTTTCATTGTTATAGCCAGTATAGCACTTCGGGTCCGGCGAACGTCTTCCGGACGACATCGTGATCGTTCGTTGACGGTTTCGTGACGAATGGACGTCCCCTTTCGAGACAAGCCCCGATTAAGCTTAAACGAGCGGCTAGCCTTTATCCCGCTAGCCCAAACCCATTAAAGGAGCGGTTCGCATGTCGTTTCACGGTCAACTTCTGCTCACGGCCAATCTCTGGTTCGGGGCCTCCCTCCTCGTCTTCGTCATCTTCAGATTCGCGCGGCTTCGCGATGGGCGCGGCTTCCGCAGGCGCCGCGATGAACGCTAAGGCCTCGCTTCGCGCCGTCGTTATCGTCGCGATCGGCTTCGTCGTCTGGACGATTCTGAACCGGCTCGTCTTCGATCCGCAGTTCGCCGCCTTCCTCGCTCACAAGACCGATCTGGCGCGTCCGCTGCGGCTGACGGCATGGCTGCGCGTATTGGATGTCCATATCGCGTTCGCCTGTCTGGCGCTGCTGGCCGGCGCGCTGAACTTCGCGGGCCGTCCGCCAAGCGAGCGCAGAACCCGCCATCGGGCGGCCGGGTATTTGTATCTCGCCAGCGTGCTTATCGTCGTCGCGACATCGGGTTACATGGCGCCCTACGCGACCGGCGGCCGTGCGGTGTCCATGGCTTTTAACCTGCTGAACATGCTCTGGATCGCCGTGACGCTCGCCGCGCTCGTGACGATCCGGCGCAAGCAAGTCGACCGTCATCGCCGGTGGATGATTCGCAGCTATGCGTTCTGCTTCACCAACCTGTCCATCCATCTGATCGAGACGGTGTTGACGCGTACGTTCGGCATGCCTTACAAGACGGCATATGCCGTCAGCGTCTATGTCACGATCCTGCTCCTCGCCGCAATCGCGGAATGGGTCGTACGGCGGACCGTCCCGAACCGGCAGCGAACAGAGACGAGCGCGCTTCATTAGGCCGCTTGCCAAGCCGCTCGTCGGGCCCACGGCAAAAACGGCTTCCGCGAGGAAGCCGTTCTTTTCGCCAGCGCCTTATTTAAAAACAACGAATTTTAAATCCTTCTTTTTTAAGATATTCGATGATGGCGGGCAAGGCTTCTACCGTATGCTGGTCTTCGTGCATCACGTACACGCCGCCGGCCGCCTCGATCTCCTTGAAGTACCGGATGATGTCGTCGGCGCTTTTGGCGTTCCAGTCTTCCGGATCGCGGTTCCACAGGAGCGTCTTCATCCGCTCCTTCGCGGCCGCGGAGACGAGCGCGTCGTCGACGGCGCCGTAAGGCGGCCGGAACAGGGTCACCTTCTCGCCGGTCAACGACTCCAGCAGGCTGCTCGTCATGGACAGGTTTTTGCTCCGGTCCTTCGCCGAAGCCTTGGTAAGCACGCTGTGATCCCACGAGTGATTCCCGACAGACATGCCATGCTCGTGCGCGTAGACCACGCCTTCCGGATGGCGCTCCGCGTTTTTCCCGACGAACAGGAACGTCGCCGCGATCTTGTGCGCGGTCAAAATATCCACGATCTTCTTCGTAAGCGGGGAAGGCCCGTCATCGAAGGTCAGGGCGACCTCGTCTTTGGGCAGTCCGAAAAACTTCTTCTTCGCGTCGATGTCCACGACGACGTATCCGGCTGCCTTGGCGCCCTGCTGAAGCGAGGCTTGCGCCGGCGCCGCCTGCTTGTCGGGAATCGCGGCGGCCTCTGCAGGGGCCGCCTCGTGCGCGTCTGCGCGGACGTCCGCATGGACGGCCGCTTCCTTGACGTCGTCCCGCGCGGCGACCGGCTTGACGGGCTCGACCGGAGCGCTCGTCTCCGCAGCGCCGGCCGGCTTCGTCTCGGCGCCGGGCAGCGCATCCGCCCTGCCGCCGGCGGACACATAGAGGAAGATCGCCGCTCCGCATAGCAGCAGGAGGAGCAGCGCCGACAGCCGCGGACCGTACGCCGCAAGCTTCCGCGGCAGCGTCCATCGGCTCCGGGCAGGCAGCTCCCGGGCGATCTTCCCGCCTGCTCCGCCCGGCGCGAGGAGCGAAGGCTCGCCCTGCCGAATCAGGCGAATCTGCGCCAGATACGCCTCGCTGCAAGCGAAATACAGCGTGTCCTGCAACGCGCTCGTCATCCTGACCAGCGCGCTATAATAAGTTTGCCTGTACGGATCCCACTTGGGATACGGCGAGAGCCTCGCCCTGCCGCCGTCCAACGGCCGCAACGCTTCCAGTTCCGAAAAAGTAAGCTCGTCGATATCGATCGCGTAGGTATGCTGCCCGTCTTCGCGGGACACGGCGATCACCATGCGATTCCTGCCGTCCTCGGTTCGCCCGAGCGACAGCAGCTCCATTACCTGTATGCTGTAAGTCTCCATGCCGTCTTCGCCCTTCTGCTCCCGGTCCCGATTGTAATAGCCTTAGTCGGCGGAGACGCCGTCCGTCCGGCCCTGGTTCGAGCCGAACGGAGACGTCAGCCGGTTGGTGAAGTCGTTCACGATCGTCAGCAAATGCGTCTTTTCCTGGCGCAGGGCGTCGAATTTTTGCTTCATCTGGGCGAGCTCCGACTCCAGCCGTTCGCTCTTTTCCTCGAGCTCGCCGATCTTTTTGTTTTTCTCCGCGGAGGTGGCGTTGTACTTCTGGAGCAAGCCCGCGTAGTTCTGCCGTTCGAGCTCGAGCATGCCCTTGAGCTCCTCGATCTCGCCGGTCAGCGCCGCCTGCAGCTCCCGGTAATCCTCCATCATCTGATCGACCTTCAGGTTCTTGTCGCCCAATCGCCGTTCCAGCTCCTGAATGCTTTTTTCGCGCTCCTCGATGACCTTGCCCAAGTTTCTGAGGTCCCGGTTCAGGCGGTCGGTCTGGCCGTTGGCATGACTGAGCCGGTCCTCCAGATCCCGATGGCTCATCTCGACGTGCTGCTTTTCCTTGATCATCTGTTCGACGGCAAAAATCAGATCGAGCGACCTTTTGTCCATATGGCTCCTAGGCACTAATGCCGCGTCCTGCGCCGCTTCGCCATCCCCCGCCCCCCGTCGCGAAGGCCGTTCCCTCGACCGGCGCTTCCGGCGCTTCCTTCCTCAAGTCTATTTCTTCGCGCGAAGGCCGCTGCTCCGCGCCGTTCTTCTTTTTAAGGAAGGGAGAAAACATCGATGAATTCACCTTTTTCTAAAAAAATGTTGATTCGTGTCGAATGATGTTATTTCCATTATAGATGAATTTTCCAATTTATTTGCGGGGCCGAAGTACCTATTTAAATACCGGAACTTAGGCTAAAAGGCGGGGGGGAGCGAGGATGATAGCGCAATCATCGGGACGCGGATCTCTTGCACGGCGGTTTGATCCTATAACGGCGCGTTCGGACCCAGGAGCCGTTATCCTTGCTCCGATCGCGATTTGCGGCCCGCTCGCGGACTCAAGTAACGCTATTTCGGGATTTCCAGCTTTTTTTAGCCTCGATCCGAGTAAATAACGTCCCTCCAGTCCGCCCAATCGTCATTTGGACCGTTTTTTAGGAAAATAGCGGCGCCTGAGTCCGACGCCATCTGCTTGACTTGAATTGACCGAGAAACCCGCATGCCTTGCCTTGCCTGCCCTGACTGCCTGGCTGCCCTGCCTGCCTGACCCGCATGACTTGCCTGCCCTGCCCTGCCCTGCCCTGCCCTGCCCTGCCTGCCTGACCCGCATGACTTGCCTGCCCTGCCCTGCCTGCCTGACCCGCATGACTTGCCTGCCCTGCCTGCCTGCCCTGCCCTGCCTTGCCTTGCCTTGCCTGCCCTGCCTTGCCTTGCCTGCCCTGCCCTGCCTGCCTGCCCTGCCCTGCCTGCCTGCCCTGCCCTGCCCTGCCCTGCCCTGCCCTGCCCTGCCCTGCCTGCCCTGCCTGCCCTGCCCGCCTGCCCTGCCCGCCTGTCCTGCCTGCCTGGCTGCCTGCGCACCTTCGCGACACCGCGTCAGCGGTCCGTCTCGCCGATTGCTTTCTCCATGATAAAGTCGTCCATCACGTAGCCGTTCCCGATATCCGCCACCTGCTCGCGCACCTTGCGAAATCCCTTCTTTTCGTACACTGCGATCGAAGCGTCGTTGTGCCGGTTGACGGTCAGCCAGACGGCCCCAAGGCCGCGCTCCCGGCACAGCCGTATTAGAAAAGCCATGGCGCTGCTCGCATAGCCGCGTCCTCGATGCGCCTTCAGCACGTACAGCTTGCTCAAAAACAGCTTCCCGTCCTCCGCCTTGACGGCCAGGTAACCGACATCAGCCCCGTCCGCCCGCATCAGGTAATATTCGTAGCCTTGCTCCGATATCTGATCCGCGATCGCATCCGGCGACTGGAACTTGTCCACCATATAGACGATTTGCTCGAGGGACAGAAGCGCCCCGTAATATTCATGCCAGATCTCCGCGGCAAGCGCGGCCACGGTCCGCACGTCCTCAATCGTCGCCGGGCGGCATGCCCATGTGTCTTGCGTCATCTCAATATAACCTCCCTTACGCTTGCGCGATTGGTTCGCCGGATCGTCGTTCAAACCCCGTCTGACGCGAATGTCTTCTCCTGCTTACTCAAATACTAACACATCGCATGCATCCGCCGAACGCGAAAAACCTCCGCTTCACGCGGAGGCTTTCCGATTGGCGTTGCGCAGGGCCCGAACCCTGTCCGATCGTCCATCTTACTGCTGCGGCGCCATGTTGTTGTAAATGCGCGTTGCGTCGACTTTGCCCGTGGACACGTCTTCGCTTGTGTAGCCCGACACGATGTTACCGACCTTGAACTCCTTTTGCAGCAGCTCTTCGGACGGCTCTGCGGCCGTCGGGCCGTCGATGCCCATGGCGGTGTCCGGCGTGATCGTCACCCAGAGATCGCCGACCTTGAAGCTTTTGCCGTCCGCGCTCACTTCGGAGATGACGCCGTCGATGTTGACCATCGCTTTCCCTTTGATCGGCGCTTCCTCCTTCGCAGGTGCCATATTGTTGTAGATGACGTCAGCCGTCACGCGGCCGGACGAGACGTCCTGGGAAGTGAAGCCGGACACGATGTTGCCGACCTTGAACTCCTTTTGCAGCAGCTCTTCGGACGGCGCGGTCGCCGTCGGCTCGTTGCTGCCCAGCTTCGTCTGATCCGTGATTTCTACCCACAGATCGCCGACCTTAAAGCTCTTGCCGTCCGCGCTCACCTCGGAGATGACGCCGTCGATGTTGACCTGGACCTTGCCCAGAATCGGCGGCCGTTCGGACACGACCGAAGAGGGCTGCGCCGTCGCCGACGGGGATGCGACCGAATCCTTCGCCGGACCGTTCTGATTCAGCGCGAAGATGCCGACCGCCAGCACCGCGCAAGCCGCCACGCCGACCGTCCAACCCGTCATCGTCTTCTTCTTTGCCTTTTCCATTTTAACCATCTCCTTGGATTGTGTTTGATCGATCGGGCCGTTCTGCTCCGATTTTGCCATTTCCCGCATTAACTTCTCGTACGTAGCCTCGTTAAAGTCCTCGCTCGTTTTCAAATGAGACATCGCGGATTTATATACTGAACGCTTCATCCTCTGCGCCTCCGATCTTCTCTTTTAACAGCATCCGTCCTCTGGCGAGCCACGTCCCGACCGTAGCGGGCTTGGCCTGCAAAATGTCGGCGATCTCCTGGATCGAATAGCCTTCGTAATAGTGCAGGTGAATCGGGATCCGGTACTTCTTGTCCAGCGCCAGCACGGCCTGCAGCACCTCGTTTTCTTCACGCGGGAGGTAGCTCAGGTTTTCGGGAACCGGGTTGCGGCTCCTGAACCAGCCGGCTTTGAGCATATTTTTGCTTTTATTGATCGTCGTGCGGATCAACCACGCTTTTTCGTGTTCGTTATTTTCAAAAACCGGACGTTTCTGCAGATAGGCGAGGAAGACGTCTTGCGCCACCTCTTCCGCGTCGGCCATATTTTTCAGGTATGCGAAGGCGATTTTGATCAGACTTTGCGAATAGCGATCCAAGGCCCGTCGCACAGATTCATTGAGCTCAAATGAATTGTACACCTCAGCACCTCCTTTCCCTTTGAATACAATCGAGCGGGCGGATATTTTTCATGGCGGTCGGATTTTTTTTTAAAATGATTTGCGCAGTCTCGCGCGCTTATACGCTAATGGACGCACGCGGAGGGGAAATGCATGCAATAATTCCGCGTTCGCGCGCAAAAAAATGACGGCGCCAGGACGATTGTCCCGACACCGTCATTCATTTGGATGCGGCCCCGACGATCAGGAGATCGCGAGGTGATAGCCGTACAGCGCGGGCGAGCCCGTCGGCTTGACGAGCACGACGTGGTAGGTATGGCCCGCCGTCTTGCTGAAGGTGATCGTCCGCGACGGGCTTGTCGGCGAGATGCTGCCGGTGGCGAGCGTCGTCGCGGTCGTCGCGTCGATGACGGAGATGTACTGGTTGACGGCCTCGCTCGTCCCGCCGTCGGACGAGAACGTCACCGTTACGGTGCCGGCGGTCGGCGCCGTGAACGCGAAGTAGTCGTTGTCCGCGCCGCCGCCCGGCCCGTTCAACTGTCCGAGCACGGTGTCGCCGATGTTGACCGCATCCGCCGTGGCGGCCGAGTTGTTGCTCTCGCTCTCGAGCACGGTCGCCGCGGACGCGGCGCTCGCGCCGGCGAGCAGCATACCGAGCACGGTCAGCGTCGCGAGCGCTTTGCGCGGTTGCCATACTGCCTGAATCATATCAATTCGCTCCTTTGGATAGAGCGGGCGCGCCCGCTCGGATAGGTGGTGCGTCATCTACGTTAGCACCCCCGTCCGGCGGTCGGATACGGTAGGGATTGAACATTGCTGTATATTCTGTACAAGTCGCTAAACTTTAAAATGACCGATCGCTTCCTGAAGCTCCTGCGCCATCTGGCTCAGCGCCTCGGCCGACGCGGACACTTCCTCCATGGCCGCGTTCTGTTCCTCCGACGAAGCGGCCACGTTCTGCATATTGGCCGCGGATTGCTCTGCAATGTGGGCTACGTTTTCCATCATCTGCAGCATACGCTGCGCGCTGGCGTTCACCTGCTCCACAATGGAAGCGACCGCCTGGGATTCGGCAGCCGCTTGCTCGACGGCGCCCGAGATGAGCGAGAAAGAGGTTCCCGACCGGTTGACCAGCTCGATGCCTTCGATGACGACGGACGCGCCGGCATCCATCGATCCTACAGCCGTATCCGCTTCCTTCTGAATCTCCAGAACGAGCTCCTGAACTTGCCCCGCAGCCTCGCTGGACTGCTCGGCCAGGCGCCTTACTTCGCGGGCCACGACGGCGAAGCCGAGCCCATGCTCGCCGGCTCGCGTGGCCTCTATGGCGGCATTCAGGGAGAGAATGTTGGTCTGGGCGGAGAGGCCTGCGATCGTCTCTGCGATTTGTTTAATGGCTTTGGACTTCCCGCTCAAGGCGTAAACGACTTCCGACGCCTCGGTGACGGCGTTCCCGATGCGTTCCATCTGTTCAATCGCCCGCGACACCACTTGATGGCCGTCATCGGCCTTTTCGTTCGCATCCGTATTAAGCGCCGCGACCCTTTGTATCGAGGCAGCCGCCTGCGCCATGCCCTTCGAGATCTCGTCGGCCGCTTCCGCCGCCGCCGTCACGCTGGACACTTGGACGCTCGATCCCTCCGCCACCTCTTGAATCGCCGCCGAGATCTGCTCGGTCGCCCTGCTCGTCTGTTCGGCGCTGGCCGCAAGCTCTTCCGAGGTTGCCGCCACTTGCCCGGTGTTCATCCCGACTTCGCCGATCAGCTGCCGAAGCTTCGCCTTCATCAGGTTGAAGGCGGTCGCCAGCCGGGCGATTTCATCCCTGTTTTTCGCTCGGATGTCCGGCTGCGTCAGATCGCCCGACGCGATTCTCTCGGCGCCGTCCGCCAACGCCAGGATGGGCCTTGCGATGACGCGGGATATCAGCAGCGCGATGCCGACCGCGAGTATCAAGGAAATCGCGCTAAGCGTAAGCACGGTCCGGATAACGTCGTCCACCAGCTTCGAGTTTTCCTTGCTTCCTTCATCCATCGACGAAGATTGAGATTCGACGATCCGATCCGCCAAGTCCCTGATTTGAACAGCGATCGGAGACGTTTTTTCGACGAATTGCTCCTTCGCCGCCGTCGGGTCGGTTCGCAGGAGCGCGAGAACCTTATCCGCCTCCTGTTTAAATTCGCCGTTCAAGGACGCAAGCTGGCTAAGCGTATCTTTTGTCTCTGCGCGTTGAGCCAGATCGCTCGCCGATCGAATGGCGCCGTCAAGACCGGCGATCATTTCAGCCAGCGTGTCGGATGCGCCTTCCTCCTGGAGCAAGGCGCCGCGCAAGCTGCCGTTCTCCCGGGAGGCGTAGTTTTGGATTTCCTTGGCCTGAATCAGTATCGCGGTCCGGCGGCCGACGAGATCGGAGTACGCGTTGTCGATATGCAGCAGTTGCACATACGAGATCGCGCTGATCATGCCGAGAAGAATAATGACGCCCAAAAAGCCTGCCATGAGCTTTTTCCGTATCGTGAAATTCATTGTCTGCCTCCCTGGATGTGCGATTATTACAAAACATAATTTAATAGTAAAGATAAAGTGCCGATCGTCCTAGACAATTTGCTTAAAGGCACCCAAAATACGGAAAAATAAGCTTGAATCCCAAGGAAGGATCGTGAATCGTTCGCGATACGTGTCACGAGCACGCATGCCAGGCAGGAGCATCGGAAGCAAAGGGGCAGCTTTCAAACTTCGAATGAGCGAGGGCGCAGACAGCGGACGGATCGGGGGAACGACCGACGGCGGCGGGTTCGTGCACCGTTAAGGTGCATGATTCCCGCCGCCGTCGGCCTTGCTTCGCTTTAATTTATTGTCTTCCGGCGTCGTCGTGGTCGATAGACGCTTCCTGAATGAATCCGAACGCCCAGTGCGACTTCGGCACGTCACGCCACTTCGCGGGCGCCTCGGATAGCGGGGCTCTGCCTGACAGCTTGCTTATCATCGCGACCGCTTCGGCACGCGTGAGCGTTTGATCCGGACGGAAGCTGCCATCGCTATAGCCGCCGATTATTCCCGCAGCTTTCGCCAGTTCAATGGCGCTTTGCGCCCAGTGGCCGCTAATGTCGGAGAAGCTTCCATTGCCGCCAGGCGTTGTTGCGAGCATGCGAGCCGCAATTTTCGCCATCTCCGCGCGTGTCATCGTCTGCCCCGGCTTGAAGCTGCCATCCGGATAACCGTCCATCAAGCCCGCTTTCGTCACGTCAACGATAGCGTCCTTGGCCCAATGCCCTGCGCTCACATCCGTGTAGCTTTTGCCGGCTTGCTTTTCCGTGTTTTCCGCGTTGCCGGATACGCGCGTCAGAATCGCCGCCATTTCAGCCCGCGTGATGCCTCTCTCCGGACCGAAAGTGCCGTCCGCATAGCCCTGCACGTACGCTTTGAGCTGCGATGGCTTCTCCCCGTCGATATGGACAATCGTAAATGTACTGAATTTGTCGACGGTGAAGCGAATCCCCCCGCTGCCCGCTTGCGTCATAAACGACGGCTTCCCCTTTAACCAGTTCCTTCGAGCCGTCGCCGTGTTCAATGAAGATGCCCAGATTGGCAAGTTGCGCCGGGTCGATCGACGCGTCCTTCAGCGGCAGCACCAGCGTGATCGGGCGGCTCTGCAGATTCGTTTCGATTTTCATCGGTCGGCCGACCAAGGTGACATGCTGGCTGCCGGCTGCCTCCTGCTCCGTTTTCGCACGCTGCTCGATTTCATTGCGTTCGGTTTCCTTTTTTGACCGGTACGATTCGGAAATACCCATCGCCTGTCAGGCCTTGCAGTGAATCGTTCGGAATGACGATCCGCACGTTGTCCGTGAAAATCTCTAAATGGATATGGCTTGCGGCCAGTCGTTCTGCCGATGCCTGCGGAATCGTAACGTCAAGTTCGGCTACCTCATCCTTCGGATCCGGGATCACCACTTTGGCCACGTCGGAGCCTGCCGCTTGAAGCTTCTCGATCGATTTGTTCGTCTGCTCCAGGGTGAGCGTGACTTCATCCCTTTTGCTCCCATCGGCTGCCGTCTTGCGGTGGATGACGGTTGTCGCTACGATCGCCCCGTTGTCGATTCCGCCGTTTTCCACATTTACCGTTATGGTTTCATAACCCGCCGTCGTACTGCCGCTCCCCCTGATTGCTGCCGGCCGATTGCGGGATTGCGCTCGCTTCATTCGAGTTGGGGCCGATCCCGGCTTCGTCGCCAGCCTTCACCGCAAAATAGTACGTCTGACCATTCGCAAGTCCGGTCACGTGATAAGCGTAAGTTGCTCCCGTCACAGTGGCTGCAGGCGTAGCGCCGTATTCGCCGGTTAACGTGCCCATGTAAATATTGTAGTAGGTTGCTTCCGCTACGCCGTTCCAGCTCAAGGCGACTTGCCCGTCGCCGGCTGTCGCGCTCAGATTGGACGGCGCCGCAAGCACTGTTCCCTGCCCGCTCGCGACCATTGCAGTCGTCTGACCGGATCTGACCGCTTGACCTGCCGCGTTCACTTCCGCAACAACGATGCGATCGCCGTTAGCCGCCTCGACAAGGCCATCCTCGGGCAATAAGGCGTAGTCCGCTTCAATAGCGTCGCCAACGTCGGGCAAATCCGCCGCAGCGCCGGCAAAATTTTTATACTTGAAGATGTTGCCGGCGCCCGCCGTTTCTGCGACCGTTATCTTCGTTTTGCCGTCTGTGCCTGCACCGGTCGGATCGCTCGACGCAACGGTCAAGCCTATCGTTACCATCCCCGAATTTACCGTCTTCATCATTTCTTTGCCGGACGTATCCGTCACGCTGAAGCTCTCCAGCGCATTTGCATCCGTAACGACAAGCGGCAATCGATCGCCCGCCGCCGCAGCGGCCTTCACCTTGAAATGGATCGTGAACAGCCTATCCCCGGCACGCAGCGGCCGGTCGCCGCCCGCAGCGTCCGCCCATAGCCCGATCAGCGTGCCTTCGGTGTTGTCAAAGCTGGAGATGAACCTCTCTCCGGAATCTCCAGCGATGCTTGATACTTCAAGCGCTGTCGGATCAAACCCGATTCGTATGCCGTACGAGCCTACGTCTGCCGACGCGTTCTCCAGGTACACAGGAACCGAAGCCGTTTGTCCTGCCGACCCGCTGCCGCTTCCGATCGTGACGGCCGCAGTATCGCTTACGGTGACCATGCCGGGCGTCACGGTTGTGACGGCTTGCGGCTCCTCATCCTCTACGTAAGTACTGTCATTGACGGTCACATGGGAAGGCCCGGATGGCGCCGTCTTCTTGATCTTGAAATGAATGGTGAATACCTTCTGCTTCTCGTCCATTATAAAATAGGAATCCCCGAAGCTGGAGGCCTCCACCTGCAAAACGCCGCCGGCGGTTGTCACCTCAAGCGGGCCGGCTGCATCCGCTTCGTCCGTGACACTCGCGCCTTCCGCAAGCTCAAGCACCGCCGGGTCGTAAGAGATGTTCAACGAATATTTCCACACCCCGTAATCGCCGGGATCGATAAACACCGGTACATCGACGATGTCCTCGCGGGCACCCGATGCCTGGCCGACTTCAACCCGTACAGGATGTTCGGGCGCCGGAGCAGCTGCCGCGCGGAGGGGATGCCATCCGAACAGCAATATAGAAAGCGTCATGATGAATGAGAGCAGCTTCATCGACTGTTGCCTCAATTTATCCCACTCCTTATTTCGAATTCGTATAGATTTGCATAATCAATTCTGCATCCTGCGCATCGACTTTCCCGTCATCATTCATATCCAGCGCCTCGAACTCGTCATTCGTCAGCGTTATTTTATGCTGAATATATTTATAAACGATGAGTGCATCTGCGGCAGTCGCCTTCCCGTCTCCGTTTGCATCGCCTTTCATGATGGAAGGAATCGTGTATGCGGCGACCGTCGTAGGGCTATTGGGGATGCCGTCCTTCACCACGATCGCCTTGATCGTCACGACCGCCCCCCCGCACGCCGGCGATCGTGACGCTTGTGCCGCTGGGGCTGTTCGTATTCGGCATTGTTCCGTCGGTCGTATAATGAATCGTTGCGCCGGCTGTTTCCGTATTCAACGTCACGATGCTCCCGTTCGATACAGTCGTGCCGCTTGCCGGATTGGCTGTTGGCGCCTTGGCCGGAGGCAAAGGCGCGTTCACCGCCTGCGTCACCGTAAAGCTCACCTTGTCCGCATTTTTCGCGGATACCGTGACCACCGCCGCATAGGACCCCACCGCCAGACCATCCTTTGCTCTCACGGTAAAGGTGGTCGTGTCTAGCGTCGAATTCAGCGTCGTTGCAATAGGTTGGGAGATTTCAAAGTCGCCGCCCCCACTCTCGCTCAATGCGACTGCCAGCTCTTCCAGATCGCCTGTGCCGGATTTTTTTGATGGTTATCGTTTTGGTTTCCTGTGTATTGGGGCTGTAGCCTGCTCGCTTAGGCTCCAGGGTCTGATTGCCGATCGGTTCGATCGAATACGGATTCGGCACCCAACTTGCGTACAACACCATACTTTCGGTACCCATGATGAAGGTGTCGCCGGCTGCATAGTTGGCGCCGCTGCCGTCGGCCTTCGTATTCCATCCATCAAAAACATAGCCCTTCTTCACGAGTCCGCCTGTGTTGCCGGGAACGCTGACCGTCGCCCCCCTTGTTATATTCGCTAGGGGTCGGCACTGCCCCGCTGGCAGCGTTAGCGTTATAGGATACGGCCAGAGACACTTTCCGAATTCTGCTGTTATTCCGATCTGCGATGTATAGAACGCCATTGCTGTCAACCGCTACGCCATATGGGTAATTGAGCTTTGAATTGGGCGCCAGCACGCCATCGGCGCTATAGCCTGCGTTTCCGTTTCCCGCCACGGTAGTTATGATGCCGTTCAGGTCGATCTTTCGAATGCGGTGGTTATAGGCATCTGCCAGAAAAATGTTGCCGCTGCCGTCAATGGCGACTCCCCCGGGGTCCATAAATTTGAGCCGATACGGCTGAACCTCCATCTCCGGAATAACCGTCAGAACCATTGCCCGCCACCGTGGTGATGATCCCGCTGAGGGCGTCAATCTTTCGAATATGTCCGTTCTCTACGGAGTACATATTCCCTATGCCGTCAAAGGCGAGATGCCAGGAATACGATAATTTGGCGGATGTGGCCGGGCCTCCGTCACCGGAATAACCGGAAGTACCCGTACCGGCTGCTGTCGTTATAATCTTGCTGACTGCGTCAACCTTTCGAATGCGGTTATTATTGGAGTCTGCAAAGAAGAGATTCCCGCTGCCGTCGACGGCGATCGCCGAGGGATAGTTCAATTTGGCCGCCGTGGCCGGACCTCCATCGCCGGAATATCCGGATTCCCCCCGTACCTGCCACCGTAGTGATGATTTTGCTGACGGCGTCGACCTTCCGAATCCGGAAGTTTTTTCCGTCCGCAATATAAAGGTTTCCTGCCGCATCGATCGCAATGCCGTCGATTCGGCCAAGTGCCGCGGCTGTGGCCAGGCCTCCGTCACCGGAATAACCCGATTCGCCGGTCCCGGCCACCGTCGTAACGATGTTCGTGCTCGCGTCGATTTTACGGACTCTGTAATTCCCCGTATCTCCTATGTAAATATTTTTGCCGCTGTCGACCGCTATGCTGCCGGGCAAGCTAAACTTAGCTAACGAAGCGTCGCCCCCATCCCCTGAGTAGCTGTAGCTGCCCGAGCCTGCGATCGTGGAAATGATGCCGTAGCCAGCGGCATTTGCGTTAGCCTGCGGGTTCATGGCGATGATGGATGCGATCGCCAGACAAATAATCAGAATGGATCCGACGATTTTCCTTCCGGACCTTAAATGCCGCATTTTTTTGTCCTCCTTATTTTTTGCGTCCATGAGGTTTAAACGATGCATGACTGCGGTATCCCTATTTCATCATAAGCAAGTGCCTTCCGTGCTCCTTCCCCCCCTCTTCTCCGCTACAATTCATGGTATCAAGCCATTCTCAAAAGAATCTCACAAGACCGCCGGCAGTTCCGGCAGCATCGGAAATTCGGGGAAACGGCCGACGGCGGCGGGTTCGTACACCGTTAAAGGTGCATGAGCCCCGCCGCCGTCGGCCTTGCTTCGCAATGATTAAACGTCTTCCGGCGCCGTATCGTACAGACCGGCATCCAGCTCCCGCACGAACGGCGTCCATTCCCCCGCCGCATAGAGCAGCAAGCCGGTGCATGGCGCGCGTGCAGGCCGTGTAGAACAGCTTGCGCTCGCTCTCCCGGCCGTAGGTTCCCGCGGACGCATCGTAGATCAGCACGGCGTCGAACTCGACGCCCTTCGCGAGGTACGCGGGCAGCACCAGCGTCCCCTTCTCGAAAGTCGGCGTCTGCTTCGTGACGAGCCGCAGCGACGGGCAGCCTGCCGCCAGCAGCGCCTCGTACGCCTGGGCGCTTTCGGCCGCCGTCTTCGAGATGACGGCGATGGAGGCATAGCCTTCTGCCCGCAGCGCCGCGACATCCGCCGCCATGCGCGCCGCGGTTTGCTCGAGGCTTGCGGTCCGCGCGAGCAGCGGCTTCGGTCCGCTGCGCTCGAAGGGCACGATCTCCCGGCCGTCCGGCAGCAGCTCCCGCGCGAACGCCACGATCTCGCGCGTCGATCTGTAGCTGCGGACGAGCCGGATGAGGCGGGTGTCCGCCTCGCCGTACAGCCCGATCAGCGGGGAATCGGCGCCGTGCAGCTCCGTCGCCTGCGTGAAGATCGCCTGCCCGAAGTCGCCGAGCACCGTCATGCGGGCTCTGGGGAACAGCCTTTTCAAAAACTCGTATTGAAATACCGAGTAATCCTGCCCCTCGTCGACGAACACATGACGGACCTCCGTGTTCGTCCGCACGCCTTCGACGAGCTCCTTCAAATACAAGTACGGCGTCGCATCCTCGTAAAACAGCTCGCGCTTGCCCAGCTTCTCCTTCGTTTGTTCGCAAATGTCGTCCCACAACGCCGGCGCCTCCGCCTCGCCGGTCATCGCCAAGTAAGCTTCTCTGTCGCCGAACAGCTGCGCGTACAGCCCGTTCGCGTCGATGAACCGCATCCGCTTGACAAACCGCCGCAGCGGCTTGAATTGCGCTTTGACGACGCGAATGCGAAGCAGCTCCTCCTCGCGTTCGGCGTAGTCGAAGTCGCTCTCGTCCCGCCGGCTGCGCCCCTGAAGCCGCTCCTGGACCTGCTCATACTGCTCGGCGAAGTCGAACACGCCGCGGTCCTGATGCAGCGCTTTGAATGCGGCGGCGTAATCGTCCTTGTCGAGATAATCCAGCTCATCCTGAACCCACGTGGCCTCCCGCTCCTCGCGTTCGAGCGCGGTCAGCTCCTTCAGCAGCCACTCCTGCAGCAGGGCGACGCGATTCGCCGCGCCGACGGCGGGATCGTAGCCGTAGAATTGGGCCTCCATGCGCGCCGCCGGGATCAGCTCCCGATCGCGGAACCGGATGCCGACGAACTGCATGCCTTCCCGTGCCAGCCAACCCGCATACCCCCGGAGCGCATGCAGGAACGCCGCGGACGCCTTGTAGGCGATCCCCACCAGCCGGGCTTCGTACGCGCGGGAAGACGAGCCCGACAGCACGTATTCGATCTGATCGAACGGATCCTCCGTTCGCAGCCCGTCGCCGAGCCCGATCTCCAGATATTCCTGGAATGTCGTCTGCTGCATATTTTCTTCGCCGAGCTCGGGAAGCACGGTGGACACGTAGCTGTTGAACATCGGGTTGGGCGAAAAGAGAACGATCTGGTCCGCCTTGAGCCGTTCGCGATGCTTGTAAAGCAAGTACGCGACGCGCTGCAGCGCCGCCGACGTCTTGCCGCTGCCCGCCGCGCCCTGCACGATGAGCATTCGGCTCACGTCGTCGCGGATGATGGCGTTCTGCTCCTTCTGGATCGTCGCCACGATCGTCTTCATCTGCGCGTCCGCGCCATGCCCAAGCACCTGCTGCAGCAGCTCGTCGCCAATCGTCAGGCTCGTGTCGAACACGTTCAGCAACCGACCCTCGCGGATCTGATACTGCCGCTTCAACGCCATCGTCCCCGCCACGCGTCCGCCCGGCGTGTCATAGAATGCCGGGCCCGGCGATTGATCGTAATACATGCTCGCGATCGGCGTGCGCCAATCGTACACAAGGAACTGCAGGCCATTCGATTCGACGAAGGACGATACGCCGATGTACACCTGCTCGCTGACGCCGAGCCCGTCCTCGCTAAAGTCGATCCGGCCGAAATAAGGCGAAGGCAGCAGCCGGTTCAAGCCCTTCCATTGCTGCTGGCGCAGCCTGTAGCTGCGCTCCCGCTCGGACAGCAGCGCCTCTTGCTGCTTAATGCTGTAGAAGGTCTCCTCGAAGTCCTCGCTGGTGGCGGTATTCACCGTCACTTCTTCCCAGAACCGTTTGCGGATCTCTCCGGCCTGACTCCGCAAGCCGTCGGCTTCCGGCTCCAGCTCGGCGATCCGCGCCCGCAGCTTTTCCGTCACCTCGTCCAACCGCGTCTGCTCTTGCGTCCAATCCTGTTCGTTCATCATTTTCCGATCCCGCTCCCTTACGTCGATGGGTAGAAAAAGAACGTTTGACAATCCACGGACCCGCATGATATGATTATTGTGAAGGTAACATGCGATATCTGTGATTTATTAAAAAAAGCTAGTGGTTTCTTATCATACCACGGCTTTTCTTGTTGCGCAATCGAATAAGTACATATACCGGCTAATGCCGGTTTTTTTTGTTTTCATGCTTGTACTGGGGAACGAACTACGGAGGGGATATGAAAATGGAGACCTCGTTCACGCGCAAGCTCGGCATCGCCTATCCGATCGTGCAAGCGCCGATGGCGAGCGGACCCGCCACGCCCGAACTGGCCGCCGCGGTGTCCAATGCCGGCGGACTGGGAAGCCTTGGCGCGGGCTACTGGTCGCCTGCGCAGATCCGCGACGCGATCCGGGAGGTCAGGCGGAAGCGAGACGCAGTATCGACACATAGCAAAAGCCGGGCCAGCTCCTCTAAAGGGAGTGCAGCTGCCCGGCTTTTTTCATAACATCAACTCACTTGGGTATGCGCGGGCGGGAATAGCTCAATTTTGAGCTATTCTGTGTGCTGCGCGAGTGGCGCGCGGGATCGGGAGGTGTGCGCGGGCGGGGATAGCTCAATTTTGGGCTATTCTGTGTGTTGCGTGAGTGGCGCGCGGGATCGGGAGGTGTGCGCGGGCGGGGATAGCTCAATTTTGAGCTATTCTGTGTGCTGCGCGAGTCGCGCGCGGGATCGGGAGGTGTGCGCGGGCGGGGATAGCTCAATTTTGAGCTATTCTGTGTGCTGCGCGAGTCGCGCGCGGGATCGGGATGTGTGCGCGGGCGAGGAATAGCTCAATTTTGAGCTATTCTGTGTGTTGCGTGAGTGGCGCGCGGGCCAGGAAAGTGTGCGCGAGCGAGAATAGCTCAATTTTGCGCCATTTTGCGTGCGAACACACCACACCAAACAAAAACGGTACGAAGCAGCGGGAGTCCCTCAGCTTCGTACCGTTTGGTTATTTCCGCGTCACGCCGCGGTGATGGCGATGTCGTCAATGAAGGCCGTGTTGTCCCCGGTCGTCGTCGTCGCCAGGAATTTGATCGTGTGACTGCCGGCCGTTGCCGCGAAATTGACGGTGGCGAACGAGGCGTAAGTCCCGGCCGTCGTCGTAAACGAGCCGATGACGGTGCCGTCGTACAGGACGGTAAACGACTGGACGCCCCCGAAGCTCGTTCGCTGCGCCGCCTTGAAGGTTACCTTGTAGCTGCCGGCCGACGGGAACGTCACGCTCTGGCTGAACTCGCCGGGCACGCCGCCGTCCGTCTTCAGGTAGGCGGTCTGCACGCCCTCGGGCGCAACGGCGGACGGTCCCAGCACGCTGCCGTTGTACTGGAGGCCGGCGCGGCTGTTGAACGTCCAGCCGCCGTAGGTGGCCGGTCCCCAAGCCGTCTTGGTCGACGCGGTGGCGACGGACGGCGACTCGAAGCCGGCACCCGTGACCGGAACTACGGCAGCCGGATTCAGCATGACCTCGTCGATGAACGCCGTGTTATCGCCGGCGGTCGTCGTGGCGGCGAACTTGATCGCGCGGCTCCCTGCGGACACGGTGAAAGCGCCCGTCGTATAGGGCGCAAACGCGCCCGAGGAAGGCGTGAACGAACCGACGACCGCGCCGTCGACCAGGACGTTAAACGACTGGGCGCCGCCGTAGCTCGCGCGCTGAGCCGCTTTGAAGCTCAGCGTGTAGCTTCCCGCAGCCAGCGTCACGCTCTGGCTGAACTCGCCCGCCACGCCGCCGTCCGTCTTCAGGTAGGCGGTCTGCAGCCCCTCGGGCGCATAATCCAGCGCGCCGAAGACGCTGCCGTTGCGCTGGATGCCCGCCCGGGAATTGAACGCCCAGCCGGCGGTCGTCGGACCGACGACGGTGCCCGTCGTGGCGGGCGATTCGAATCCGGCGTTGGCCGGCTGCGCGGAGCCGTCCGGATTCACCCGGACGAGCGCGATGCCGTAGCTCGACGGATCGGCCGTACTCGCCGCCTTGACGGCGACCAGCTTACTTGCGATGACGCGCGGCGCCGTGTAGACGCCGCCGGTCGAGATCGTGCCGTTGCCGCTGCCGACGACGCTCCAGGTCACGCCGCCGGTATTGTCGACGACGCTCGCGGACAGCGTGACGGATTGGCCCGCGGTTACGGTCGGATTGACCGGCGACACCTCCACCTGCGTCTGCGCCGGCAGCGTCGTGTAGACGATCACGTTGTAGTTCGCGTCGATCGCGCCGTCGGTGAACGAGGTGCCCGCGGCGAAGCTCGCGACGGACTTCGGGATCGTGGCATTGGCGTTCAGCGAGACCGTGTCCTGGTAGACGTGCTTGCGGAACGTCTTGCCGACGTTGACGCCACTGAAGTTGAACGTGACGCTGCGATCGGTGCCGGCCTTCGTCTCCAGCACGATCGTGTAGTCGCCGCCGCTCGTCTTGAAGGCGGCGGCCCGGATGTCGGCGGAGCCGGTGCTGACGGAGACGACCGAGCTGTGCGCCGGGACGTAACGCGCGAGCAGTCCGGCCACATAGTACGCTTTTTTGGGCGTCAGTCCCGTGTACAGCGCATCGTAGAGATCGTAGTTGCCGTTCGTGCTGCCGTCGGGATCGGTCGAGTAGCCGCCGTTCAACTGCCAGACCAGCGCGCCGTTCACGCCTTCGTTGGCCGACTTGATGACCGTGTTGGCGTAGCCGGAGTCCCAGCCGCTGTCGTTGTCGCTCGCCCAGCCGAACTCGGTCAAGTACACCGGCTTGGAGCCGAACACGGACGTGCGGGCGGAAATCGCCGTGCTTAGCGTCGCATACGGCTCGCCATAGACGTGGAAGCTGTAGCCGTCGAGATAGCTGTCGATGTTCGTTTTCATATATTGCGTCCATTCCGGCGCCCCCGTCTCCTCCGGTCCCCACAGCTTCACCAGGCTGCGGCGGCCGTCGGCGACGAGCCGGTCATGCACCTTTTTTGACCATATTCGCATAGTAGAGCTTCTGGTCGCCCGGCGCTTCGAAGTCCCAGGAACCGTTGGGCTCGTTGTAGAATGTCATGTACTTGATATTCGTGTAGCCCCTGACCGAGATCAACTGCTGCAGGGCGGCCGAAGCCGAGGCGGCGAACGCGTCCAGGTCCGCCGGCGCGCTCTCGTACGGCGTCGTGCTTCCTGCGATCGGGAACCAGCCGTGAATCGTCGAGCCGTTTTTCCAGCCGAAGTTCAGTTCGACCTCGGTCCCCGCGCTCTTCAGGACGTCGAGGTACTGGCAAAACGCCTGCATCTTCAGATTGTCCCAGGAGTAAGACCCTTTGGCCGGCTCCATCCAGTCGATCTGGAACCAGACGCGGGCCACCTTCGGCTTCATCGCCAGGATGCGTTCTTTGTCCATTTCCCAATGCGCGGCCGTGTACCCTTGCTCCCTGGACTTCGCCATGAGGGCGCTCGGAATGAGGTTGACGCCGACGCCCTTGTAATCCGATTGGACGACGGTATTCGGGTTGATCGTGACAGTGTGTACGGCGGTGGCGGAGGCTGGGTGCGGGAAAGCGAGGGCGGAGGGCATGAGCGAGAGGAGCAGACAAAGACCGGCGAGCAACCTGCTTCTGGCCTTGCGTGTCAACTTCATCAATCTTCTCCCTTCGATTCGTGGAATGCCGACGGGCGTCGCGGCAGCTGAATAGGAGGAGTCGGCTGATCCCAGTGTGACAGCAGGGAGAATGAGTTGACATGATCGATTTCCGTATTTGGTTGAAATGTTTACCGGCTTCTATATAATGGGACCCAAGGAGCGTGATCATTTGCCAACGATTCGCAAGGAGATCCTCATTGAAGCTACGCCCGAACAGGTATGGGACGCCGTCCGCGACGTCGGAGCCGTCCATCGCCGCCTTGTTCCCAAGTACACCGAGGATACGCGAATGAACGGTCATGAACGGACGCTGACGATGCTGGGCGGCAACGTGGTGCGCGAGTACATCGTGTCCGTCGACGATCAGGCGCGCCGCATGGCGTATGCCGTCGTCGAGAGCCAGACCCCGCTGCTGCATCACCATGCTTCGTTTCAGGTCTTCCCGCACGAAGACGGCGGCGCCCTGCTCGTATGGACGACGGACTTTCTGCCGGACGGCCTGGCTGCCGAGATCCAGGCGCGCGTCGACCGCGGGTCGCAGGTGATGAAGGCAACGATCGAAGCCGAGGCGCAAGGGAGCGTTCGGTAAACGATCCGGATACTGAACCGACCGGCGCAAGCCCGCGCCGGTCGGCAAAAATGCAACGACACCTCTTCATTTACGACCGGCTCACCTCTTACGACCGGCTCACCTCTTGTACGAGCGGCTTACCTCTTTTACAACCGACTCACCTCTTTTACGCCCTTACCTCTTGCGATAGATCTCCGGCGTCACGCCGTAATATTGCTTGAACCGCCTGATGAAGTGCTGCGGACTCTGGTAGCCGACTTTTTCGGTGATCTCGTAAATTTTACAGGACGTATTTTCCAGCAGGTTTTTGGCTTCTTCCATGCGTACGCGCAAAATGTATTCGCTTAAGTTCATGCCGGTCATTTCTTTGTATATTTTGGACAAATACACCGCATGCAAATAGACGGCTTCGCTGATCGTTTGAAGATTGACGTCATTCCCCAGGTTTTGCCGAACGTAGCTATGAATTTTATGGATCAACTGCCTATGGTTCTCGTCGTTTTTAACGGGCGCATCGTTCATCAGCGCTTCCAGGATGATCCCGCTCCATGCTTTTAATTGCTTGGCCGAATGGAACGCCTGGCTTTCCGAATGCGACGATACGGTCCCTATGATATCCTCCAGCACGATTCCTTTCTTGTGCGCCAGATAGGTGAAGCAGCTGAGCAGATGTAAATAGGCCTCGCGGATATGCGCTTGCGAATCCGGATGAACGCGCTCCAATTCACTAAAAATCGCCGCAAGCTTTTCGTTGATTTTATCCATATCCCCCCATATCCATCAACTGCACGAGCATCGGCACTTGATAGAGCGCGCTAAGCGGCGTCAGTTTTCGATGAGCGGCCGCATCCGGCGCGACGACAAAAAAACCCTGTCGTTCCCCCCGACTTCATCACCTTAGACAGCACGGACAGGTAGACGGAATGGACTTCCTTCGGAAATTGCGCCGGGCTCGAGAGATAGACGGCTACCTTCCCTTTTAAATACTGTTCGACCTGCTCCACCAGGCGATTAGCCAAAGACGCCAGCGAATCCTGGCATGACGGCGTCCAAGCGTCCGTCCCGGCCGCTGCCGCCGCATGGGGCAACAGCAATAACGTCAAGTTGCCTTGCATCGTTTTGCCGAACCACAGATGGAAATGGGACGCCAGCAGCTCCTCCGCTATATTCTTCATCGCATATTCGAATAACTTCATATCGTACGCGTCGTAGGAATCGTAGAATTCGGGATCGAATTTAACGACGGCGACTTTAACGTAATCTCCGATCCGCACCGGAATTCGGTACATGCCCAGCTTTTCCGCCAGTTGATTGCCCGTCAGTCTGACCCCTTGCAAAATATCATGCAGCAGGTTTTCCTTCAGCAAGGGCAAGTTTCGATGAAGAAGCGAGGTTGCATGCTCGAAGCTTTGATGCTGCCGCAAATCGGTTTGCCGTTTAGCAATAATTTTTCTCACCGACTCCAGCAGCACCTCGTCCCGAACGGGTTTGATCAAATAATCGACGGCGTGCAGCTCGATCGCCTTTTTGGCGTATTCGAACTCCGCATAGCCGGTGAGCAGGATGCAGTCTATTTTGAGATTGCCCCTGTCGATGAATTCGATCAGATCGAGTCCTGTCGTGCCGGGCATGTGAATGTCGGTGATCAATATGTCGATCGGGTGCGCTTCGATCATGGCCAGCGCACTTTGCCCTCCGTAGGCTTTATGAACGGCGGAGATGCCGATTGCATCCCAGTCCACGGTAGCTGCCAGCGTATCGACCTGATGCTTGTGGTCGTCCACGATCAACAAAGAAAACATCGCTTTCACGCCCTTTCTATTTGCCCCAATAGAGTTCGACCTTCAGGCCGCCCAGCGCCGAATGGTTCAATTGCATGCCTGCGTTCGGACCGAAATAATATTTGAAACGGTGATGAACGTTCCATAGTCCGGTTTGTTCGCTCTCGTTGTTTTCCATGGCAACCTTTAACTTAAGCGCTTCCAGCTTCTCCTCCGACAGGCCAGGCCCGTTATCCTCGACGATGAGACGATACCCGTCCGGCTCCTCGATGCCCACGATCGTAATCCAGCCATCCTCTAAAATTTCTTCAAGACCGTGCACGATCGCGTTTTCGATGATCGGCTGGAAGATGAGCTTCGGAATCTTGATCGCTCTCATCGATTCGGGAATATCGTACGTATACTGGAATTTATCCAATTGATGATTCATGATGTTCATATAGTTAACGGCCAGCTCGATTTCGTTGATTAACGTCGTCACCAGCGTTTCGTTGCGGGTCGTATATTTGTAGTAGTCACCCAGGTTATGCGCCATCGCGATGACGGATTTGTTGTTGTTCATCTTGGCCATATTGATCATATAGGCCAGGCAATTGTACAGAAAATGGGGGTTGATCTGCGATTGAAGCTGCTTCATCACGGCTTCTCTGGAGCGAATCTCTTCCGCGTAGACGCGCTTCAACAGATGGTCGATCTCCATTCCCATGCCGTTAAAGGAATCGAACAGCTGCTGGAATTCATTGTTGCGCCGCTTCCTGATCCGATAGCCGAAATTTTTGTTTTTAATGTGCTCAACGCCGCGGATCAGGATCCGAATGGGAACTTGAATATGAAAATACAAAAGAGATGCCGCAAGGGTGCCCAGCAACAGCAGCAGCAGCAAAATCGCATAAAATAAATTTCTGCTGTGAACGACCGGCTTCAGAATCTCGTCCAGCGGCTCGATATCGACCAGGCTCCAGTCCACCTTGCTCGAAGCGAGCGTATACAGCAGATACTTCTTGCCGTCGATGGACACGATATCGTGAAACTTGGATTTGCTCGTATATTCATCTATGGGGTGGTTTTGCATAAGCTGCCCGAATCCTTTGCGTATTGGCCGTACTGCTGTACACCACTTCGTCCGCGCTTCGATAAAAAAAAGGCGTCGCTATTGCCCGCCAGCTTAAAGCCGTCCAGCAAATTAGTAATGTTCTGCGTGAAAAAATCCACGCGAATGATCAGCTCGGCATTCATGAGGCCGTCCGGATCCTCATGAAAAGGGGATGCAAAAAAGCGGGAAAAGGCATCCATGGGGATATCGTTAACTTCCACTTTGTTCAGTCGCCAATTGGGCGTGTAGCTTTTTTAGAAACGCATCTCGATCGAACGCCGATGTCGTATCCGTTGTTAAGAACAATTGGCTTCTTGGGAAATAGATGGAGATGACATTCATGATTTTATTCGTAATGCTAAACAAGCTGAGCTTGCTTTGAAGAGACTGAATCACATTAAAACGGTCATAACCCGAATCTGGCAAGTTTCCGAAGGCTACGCTTTTGATCTCGGGGTCCTTGGTCGCGAGTGCGGCAAATAGCATGTTCTGGTCCAACAAAAATTCGATTTGATTCAGAAAGTTAGCCAGCTTCTCTTCGTTTCTCGTATTGATCTGATGCTCGATGACATGAACGGACTGACGATAGGAATACGCGTAGAGCCCTAATATGGGTATCAGAATCATGACGATCAGCAAGATAACCTTCGTAATCAGGTTCATCGGATTCCCCGTCCCATCAAAGACCTGGCCATTCGAGGTGCCGCAGGGCCGGCCAACCGATGCTGTAAGGCGGCCGCCGGCACGTCGAATTTTATTTCTTTATCATACGACGGTCGTCTACTCTTTTACAGATCCCAAAGTCATTCCCTTAACGAAGTACTTTTGCAAAAAAGGGATACACGAGCAGAATCGGAAAAATGCCGATGAACATGAGCGCCGATTTAAGCGAACGCTCCGACAGCTGCTCCAGATCGGAAGGGTTGAGGCCGATCTTCGTATAATCGAATCCCGCGATCAAAGCTTGAAGAAAGGTAGCGAGCGGGAATTGGTCCGCTTGATTCATATAGATCATCCCGTCGAACCATGAGTTCCAATGAAAGACCATCGTAAATAAGGACAGCGTCGCGATCGAAGGCAAGGAAATCGGGAAAAAGATCGTAAACAGGACGCGGAAATGCCCGGCGCCATCGATCATGGACGCCTCCTCCAGCTCCTTGGGAATGCCCCGAAAGAAGTTCATCATGAGCACGACGTTAAACACGTTGACGGCGACCGGCAAAATGAGGGCCCATATCGAGTTGGTCAGGCCCGACTTCTGAACGACCAGATACGTGGGGATCAATCCGCCGTGAAACAGCATCGTAAATACGAAAAACCAGGCGTACAGCGTTCTTCCTTTAAAGTACCGATCGTCCTTCGACATCGAATAGGCAGCCAGCATCGTGAGGAACATCGTGAGCAACGTACCTCCAAGCGTCCTCAGCACGCTGACTTTGAAGGCAACGATAAAATTGTTGCTGTCCAACGCCGTTTTGTAAGCATCCAGGTTAAAGCCGATCGGCCAAAACTTGACCAAATAGGAGGTTGTCGCGTAATCCGAGCTTAAGGAGACCGCCAATACGTGAACCATCGGCAAGATGCATAAGAAAGCCATCAACGCTAAAAACAAATGATTGACGATCCGGAACACACGGTCCGATAACGATAATTTGAGCATAACCGCTCCCCCCTTCCCTCAAAAGATTCTGTAATTCGCGTATTTGGCCGCCAGCCGATAGGTGGTCGCGATGAGAATAAAGCCGATGACCGATTTGAAAAACCCGACTGCCGTCGCCAAGCTGAAGGAGCCTTGCTGCAGTCCCACGCGATACACATACGTATCGATAATGTCGCCCTTCGGGTAAACGAGCGGGTTGTACATATTGAATACTTGATCGAATCCCGCGTTCAAAATGTTGCCCAGCGACAACGTCACCAGCACGATCGCGATCGGGATGACGGCGGGAATCGTCATATAAATCGCCTTTTGAAAGTTGTTGGCGCCATCGATGTCGGCGGCTTCGTACATATTCGGATTAATTCCCGCCATGGCCGCCAGGTAGAGAATCGTCCCGAACCCGAACTCTTTCCACACATCGCTAATAATCAATATTGCGCGAAACCAGTTCCCGCTTTGGAGAAAATCGATACTGTTCAAGCCCAGCCAGCCTAAAAACTGATTAATTAATCCGTTCGTGGAGAGGATATCCGTCAAAATCCCGCCGAGAATGACCCAATTGATGAAATGGGGCAAATAAACAAGGGATTGGACCGTCCGCTTGAACAGCATCCTTCTGACTTCATTGAGCAATAGCGCAAAAGCAAACGGCGCGATCGAGCCGGCGATGATTTTCAACACGGCGATCAGAAGCGTATTCCAGATCACCTGCAGCGCAACCGGATCGTGAAACATGAATTTAAAATGCTTCAGGCCTACGAACGGGGACTTAAAAAACCCCGAGCCAGGGCTTGAAGTCCTCGAAGCCGATCATAAAGCCGACCATGGGAATGTAATTGTAGACGATGAGCAGCAGGACCGAAGGCAATAAAAACACATGCAGCGGCCAGGTTTTTCTCAGATTCAAGGTTTTCATACCGGTGATCTCCTGTCTTCATCCGTTAGGACGGGAATACCCATTCAGAAAAAAATACGGAGAGACAAAGTGGCTCTTTGCGCTCCGTATTTTTTTGCATGTATGAATGGCGTGCCTTATTTCATTTTGGACACGGCTTCATTGATTTCTTTCGTAATTTGGGTGCCGCCTTGCTCATGCCATTGCTTCAGGAAGGTATCGAAGGAGTCCAGGCTCTTTTTCCCGTAAATAATTTGCAGGTACGCTTGGTCCTCCAGCGTATTCAACTGCTCCCATTTCTCCTTCATCGTCGGCGTGTTGGCGCCATAGAAGCCGTTTTTAACGTCTTTGTCCATCTGCTGGTAGGCGACCGAGAAGCCCTCGATGGCCAAGCTATCGTTGCTCGCCGCCAATTTTTGCTCGAATACGTTGTCTAACTTGCCTGCGGCGACGCGCTGGTAAATGCTCGGGCCATCCATGACGTTCGTCGGCGCGGTTCCGTTCGAAGGGAAAATTAAATACCTGCTCAGGCTGACGAGTCCGCCGGGCACGTCCTTCCAATCCGGCTTGCCGTCCTTCATGACATAGTCGTAGCCTTCTCCCTGGCCGATGGCGAACGGACATTTCGGATCTTCGATCAGGCAACCGTACATCGTGTCGTAATATTTGAAAACGGCTTCCATATTGTCAAAGCCTTTGCGGAATACATAGGTGCCGTAGGACGGCTGCGATTCTTGACGTCCGACCTCGCCGGTGATGCCCGACGGGATCGGGTACGGTTTAATATTGAGCGTTTGATTTTTGCTTTTCGCTTCCTGCACCGCCGTTCCGATCGGCCAGCCGCCTGCCCAGCCTGCCGCCATGGCGATTCCGGCTTTTCCGGAAGTGAAGTCCGCCATCGCCTGCGCCGCGTCCATCGTGCCGAAGTCGGGATTGAAGTAGCCTTTGTTGAACCACTCGTTCAGCTTGGCCAATCCCTTTTTGACGTTCGGACTGTTGGCGCCGTAATACAGCTGCCCGTCGTCGCCTTTGATCCACAGGTAAGGCTGATCCTGTCCGAACAAGAATTCGCTGTCCGCCATGTAGTTGTTCGTCGGCTTGTGGTAGCCGGTGTTGGCGCCGAATGCCATGCCGAACGTGTCCTTCTTGCCGTTGCCGTCGGGGTCCTGGTTCGTGAAGGCGTCCAGCACCTTCTCAAACTCCTCGACATTGGTCGGCGCCTTCAGCTGCAGCTTATCCAGCCAATCCTGGCGAATCCACATGACCTTGTTGCCGACGACGCCGTTGGAGACATCCGGCAGACCGATTATTTTGCCGTCTCGCTTGGCCATTGCCCATACCGCCGGATTTTTGGCATACAGGTCCTTTAATCTCGGCGAGGCGTATTTTTCGTAGGCTTCGTCGATGGTTTGAATCTTGCCGGAATCGATCAGCTCTTCGAGCAGGCTGCCGCCCGTGTACAGGACGTCCGGCAAAGCCTCGCCGCTCGCAAGCGCCAGGCGTACTTTGGTCTCGAACGCGGCCGTATCCGTGACCACCCATTGGAACTTGGTGACGATCCCCAGGTTCTCGCTCAACCAACGCGTGACGGGATTGTTCTCTGTCGTATCCCCGAAGCGGAGCTTATCGGAAGGCCGTAGCGTTATCGCCGCTGAGATCGTAACGGGCGGATCGAATTTAGTGAATGCCGTCTCCTGCGTCTCGGCGGGAGCTGCTGACGCGGTTGAACTAGCCGATGCCGTCGGACTCGCGCTTGCGCTTGCGGACGGTTGCGCGCTGGCCTCGCTCGTTTGCGATTCCTTCGCGTTATTGCTCGAACATCCGGCGATAATGCTCATGCAAAGAATGATGCCGGCTAATGCTTTGACTGCTCTCCTATGCCGTTTCATCTTACTCCCCCTCGAATTGGATCTTGCATTCTCATTATGGCATTCGCCAAAATCGATGGACATGATCGGTTTTTAAGAACATGAACTTTCCTTAGTCAGAATCAAAAAAAGCTCTCCGTCGCCGCCAGGCGCCGGAAAGCTTCTTCGTCCCCTTATGAATCTCTTATTGAATCTCTTATTGAATCTCTTATTGAATCTCTTATTGAATCTTCTATTGAATCTTCTATCTTATTCAGAGCTTGCTCGTGATTACGGCTCTCGCCAGCGCCGGATTCCACGCATTGGCCGTATTGTTCATATATACGATTTTTAAATACTTGGTGCCTGCCGGAACCGTATTGCTATAGCTGACCTTGTGATAATTCGTCCCCGTGCCCAGCACCACCGTTCGATTAGGCGCGACCAGCGTATAGTTGATATTATCCGGTGAAGCGTAGAATTCGAAATCGACGATGGGCTCGTTGTAAGCAAACCAGGTGTCCACGTCGAAGGCATCCATATTCATGCTTCCGAACGCTTTGTATACGACATTTTCTTGCAGGTTTTTCGTTCTGACTAATTTGGAAGTATCGTCTCCCATCCTGGACGCATTGGACGAGCTGAACACCAGATTAGCCGTATGCGAGAAAATCTTCGAATAATCGTAAACGTCGTCCACGACCGAGATTGCGCTTGTCGGCGGAATAGGGGCGGACGTATCGTATTGAATCGACAGCTTATGCGAGACGCCGTCCTTGGCCTGGGTATCGACCTCGAACTTGATCGTCGGGCTCAATTGCAGAATCGTGATGCTCGCATCCTTTTGCGTGACCGTAGCGCCCGTCTTCGTGATCTCGTACGTAATCTTGTCCTGAAGATGCGTCGGATCGGATACGGCAATATCCAATACGCCGGCCTGATCCTTCAGCATTATCGACGATGGGTTGTACGCGATGATACCGTCAGCGATATCCGGCGTCCAGAAATTAGCGCCCGTGACGCCCAGCGTATTCTCCTTCACCATCTGTACGCTGGCATTGTTGGCAACGATCGAGATGTCCGGGTTGTTGCCGTAAGCCGTCGTCTGCTGTGCGGTCTTGTTCGGCAGCATGACGTAGGCATAATCCTTATTGACCGGGTTGATCCCATGATCGTACCAGAGCGTCAGGTACTTCTTGCTCACGTTGGCCGTCCCGCCAAGCACGCTCAATTGCGCCCAGTTGCCTGTTCTGGATTCTCTCAGGCCCTTAATCGCCGCAGGCTGCGGAAAGTAGTAGCCTCCCGTGCCTTCCATATAGACGGTCGAAACGGCCGACATGGCCTCTGTCCAGCCCAGGCCGGCGGGCTTGGCGACGCCGTTGACGACCAACTGCTCGTCTCCGTTATATTTGGTAACCGTATGCAGGGGATTGAGTACCGTGCCCAGCGCATTCGGCGCATAGAATTGAATCTCGGACAGCCGGTTGCCCAGATCGACATCGTTCCCGTGGAAAATGATTTTCACGTATCTGGCCGTCGAATCCGTCAGATCGTAAGCGTGCATTTCCGAAGTCAGTACGCTTTGACCGCTGAATACCGTCGTCCACGTCGCGTCGTCCGTCGAGGTCTGAATGTCGAACGAATACTTTCGGACATTGCCGATAAAGAAGCCGATGCCGGCATAGCCCACCGTCACGTTGCTCCCCAGATCGTATTTGAGCGATTGGCCGTCGCCCACCGAAGACCAACGCGTAAAAATATCGTTGTCGATCGTTTCGAGATTGTTCGTCGTGGACAACGCTTTAAGCGGAGCGACCGTGATCGGAATTAACGCATTTTGCGCATGCGGGGCATAAATTTGCACCTCCGTAAGGTGGTTATACTTGTTCGACGTGTTGCCATGACCGACGATCTTCACGTAGCGCGCGTTCACATCGGGAAAGTCGAATACCTGGATGTCCGCCGCCGTTCCTCCTACCGTGGAGCTGCCGCTGAATACCGTCGTCCATGCCGTGTTGTTGCTGGACACCTGGATATCGAAGCTGGTCGCTCTCGCCGTTTGACTCAAGAAATTGATGCCGACATACCCGACAGGCTGCACTTTGCCCAGGTCGTATTGAATCCACTGGCCGTCGCCCAGGGCGGTCCATCTGGTATTCAGGTTGTTGTCTAACGTGTTTTCCGGCAAGTTGATGCCGTCGTTGTCGCTGTTGGTCACCTGACTGACCATCAGCCGCATCGGCTCGCTTCCGGCCGGCGTCGCAACCGCCGAGTTCGTATCGATACCGTGGGAAATGCTCGCTTTATTCAGACTCCGGTTCTCGATCGTCGTCTCGATCGTTCTTCCGTCCGTACTGTTGATCCCGCTTCCCAGGGCGACGATCTCGTCATCGAACGTGAACCACGACTTTTTGGCTTTAAGCGTGCTTCCGTAAGTTTTCAAGTCCATGCCTGACGCCGTGTACTGATTCAGCAGCTCCGTTCCGCCGGTCCACGTGTTCGGACTCGTATAAGCCGCACCCGAATTGTCCGCCCGAGCCATCGTATCTACCGTCGTACCCGGCAGCCGGTATTTGTTCACCGTCGGCCAATAATCGACATACTGCAGCGAATCGTTATTGTAGAGATAAGTCATCCCTTCCCCCGGTATACCAGCCTTTGTAATTCTGATTGATGCCCGTCTCATAATTGGCGATACGCTTGGAAGACATGCTGACGCCGAATCCGAAGCCCGGCTTCAGGCTGATCGCCCTGTCCATACCCGCATACACCTTGGCTAACGACAGCTCGCCTCTTGGGACAATGTTCGTATCGTTCATAACGGCCTTGGCGAGCTGAAGAACGCTGAGCGTCGCTTCCCTGTAGAAGCTCAAGGCTGGATCCTGCTGCAGCCAATATTTGACCATGGACTTCATGCGCTGCGCATCCGCGGGCGGCGCGATCTGAGCCAAACGCAAAATGCCGCCCGCCACCTTGTTGCCGATGACGCGGCCTTGGGTCTCGGCCCTTGCGATCTCTCTGCCTCTGACCATATCCATCATGGAGCCGTTATAAATAAATGGCTCGTAGGCATCGTAAACCCACTGATACACGTTGGTTAGACCTGCATAGGTGGATTGCCATGACGAACCGTTCAGCAAATACAAGACATTCGCGATATCCTGTATGAGGTTAGCCCCGTAACCGCCATTGTAGGAATAGACGAGATGCTGCACGAAGGACCCGTCTTTATAGAACCCGTCTCCCGACACGACGTAATCCATCACTTGATTCAAAGCGTCTCTGGCAGCGGCCAGCAGCGTGCCCGATTTCGTAATCACGCCTTGCAGAGCGACGATCTGGGATTTCCAGATGCGATTGGCGCCGGTCGCTTCGTTGACGAGACCCGGTTCATGCATCGAGATCATCGTGGGATCGGGAGAATAGTGTGAAACCGCATTCATATAATTGGTTAATTTAGCGGGGGTCGCAATCAAGTCATCGTACAGGAGAACGACGGTGTCCATCAGCTGAAGCGGCGTGCCGATCTCCAGGTCGTACCACGTAAGCCATGTCTCGGCGCCCATCGATTCGTTGTACCGATTCGTGTACAGCCAATCGAGCGCGTCGATAATATCCGCTTTGAGCGTCGCGTTGCCATACAGGCTCGATCCGTACGTCTTGTACGCAACGGCCATTTCCTTGACTCTCGTATAATTATAGGTCGTGTCCGTCGAACTGGCGGGATTGTTTAAATCGGACCACAGATAGGTTCGGTTTGCAGCCTTGTTCAAGCTGCCCCAACTCGACTGGGCGGCCATGGCGAGTTTTCTCGCGATGTCAGGATCGGCCGTATTGTACCCCGTGCCTCCGGTGAGCGTTTCCGCCCATTTGATCCTCAAATCATCGTACGGATCGCTCGCGCTCACGCTTGCCAAGCCGATTTGCGATAGACAGGAGAATAACAGACTCATAATCATGAACGAACAGAGCTTTTGCTTGAACCTTTTCAATTTAGCCACCGTCCCTTTCGAATTTGATGTTCGCCGCGCGCAGAGAAGCTGAATGACCACCCTCCTTTCGCGCCTATTATCGCACCCGAAATTTGCGAATGATATGAACGTTCCTAAAGATCATGAACTTTCGTTAGCCATATTTTTAGGATATAGGCGGCGTTTTGCACGAAAACGCATGTTATGTCTTTGATGGGCCTGAAGCCACGCAAAAAACCGGCTACCTTCGCCTTGTTGACGAAGATAGCCGGTTCGGTTCTGTTGCGTTCGCTTTTAGTTCTTAGCCAAAAACGCGTCGATCTGCGATTGCAGTTCGGTCTGGATCTTGGCGATGCCGGCCGCGTCCAGCTGCTTGTTCAGATCCGCCAGACCCTTGTCGATGTCCTTGACCAGGCCGTATTCGAGCGGGATGCCGTAGCGCAGCATGACGTTGCCGACGTTGGCGATCTCCGTCTTGACCTTGCTGTTGTCGAACACGAACGTCTCGAGCGGGTAGTGGTACACATTCGCTTCCCAGCTCTTGACCAGGTCGGACGCTTCCTGCGGGAATGCTTCGTTGTCGCGGTTGAGCGGCGAGTTGAAGCTCCAGTTGGAGAAGCCCGTATAGTTCGGGTTCTTGTCGAGCGCCTTGTACTTGTCGTCGCCGACCGGCTCGTAGTGAACGCCGTTGATGCCGTACATGATCAGGTCGTGCAGCTCTTTGTCGTTTTGCAGCAGGTCGATCGCCATCAGCGCGCGCTCCGGATTTTTGGAGGTCGCGTGAACGGAGGTGCCATTTTGCGTGGAGATCGCCACCGACTTTTTCTTGCCTTGGTTGATGTCCGCCAGCGCCACTTCGTACGGCGAATTTTCCTGGCGCATGAGCGCCATCAGCGCGCCGAGCGTGCCGTTGTTGTGCGTGATCGAAGCCGTCTTGCCCGCCTTGAAGTCCGCCTGATGGTCGTTTTTGCTGTTCAGGACGTTCTTCGACCAGGCATTGTGGTCCGCAAGATCCTTGTAATACGTCGCCAGCTGCTTGAATTCCGGCGTGTTGTAAACGTTGAAAACTTGCCCCTTCTCGTCCGTCAGCTTGAAGGCGAACGGCATATCCAGGTCGAACATGTTCCACTCGTTCTGCTGCTTGAGCAGGACGCGGTCGAGGTTATGGAACTTCCAGTCGCCCGTCTCCGGCGTGAACGGCACAATGCCCTTCTCTTTCTCGGCAACCGTTTTCAAATACGTGGCATAAGCTTCCGGGCTGTCGATGGCCGGCAGATTGTATTTCTTGCGCAGGTCTTCGCGGTACAGGATCAGCTTCTCGACGGATTCTCCGCGGTTCTGCGGCACCATGTACAGCTTGCCGTTGACCTTCGCCTGATCCCAGCTCACCTTGGACATGTTCTTCCACGTTTGCGGCATGTACTTAGCCAGCATATCGTCCGTCAGCTCGAGGAAGCCGCCCTTCAGCGCCTGGTCGTTGTAGCCTGCCCAGTTGGCCGAGTAGATCAGGTCGAAGTTCTCGTCGGCAGCCAGCTTGAGCGGATACTTCTGCGCCCAGTCGGACCAATCGAGGAACTCGCCTTCGATCGTGGCGTTGATCTTCTCTTTGAGCTTCTTGTTGAGCTCGGCGAACACCGAATCGTAGTCGACCGGCTTCGGACCGACGAAGATCATCTTGAGCTTCACTTCTTTAGACGTGTCGACGGCGCCTTCGGACGGCGCGGCGGCGCTGCCGCTAGCGGCCGAGGATGAAGCCGAAGCCGATGCGCTCTTCGACGGCTCCGTACTCTGACTGGCTGACGACCCCGAATTCTTGTTGTTATTGCCGCATGCGCTCATGATCATCACAAAAGCGAACAAAAGCGTGAACATCGTCCATCTGCTTTTTCTCAACATGCCCATCTTCCCCCCTAATGGTAGTCGTATCAAGCTCTATCGATAAACCGGGTCGCCCCGTATTCATCCCTTTACCGCGCCGATCGTGAGGCCCTGGACGAAGTACCGCTGCACGAACGGATATGCCAGCAGGATCGGGCCGGTCGCGACGACCGTCATCGCCATCTTCAGGCTCTCGGTCGGGATCGCCGTCGTAACCACGGCCCCCCGCGCCCATCATCGCCTTGCGCATGCCGTCCATGTTGCCCAGCATTTTGTACAAATAGTACTGAAGCGGCATGAGCTTCTCGTCCGACACGAACAGCAGGGCGTTGTACCAGTCGTTCCAATAGGCCAGCGCCAGGAACAGCCCGATCGTCGCGAGCGCCGGCTTGGACAGCGGCAGGATCAGCTGCGCGTAGATGCGGAAGTCGCCCGCGCCGTCGATCTTGGCCGACTCGACGATCGCCTCCGGGATGCCGCCGAGGAACGATTTCATCACGATGATGTAAAAGACGTTAAGCACGAGCGGCACGATCAGCGCAAGCACCGTATCCTTCATGTGCAGGTAGTTCACGATGAGCAGGTACCACGGGACGAGCCCGCCGCTGAACAAGGTGGTGAAGAAAAAGAAGAACGAAAAGCCGTTGCGCCACTTGAAGTCCCTCCGGGACAGCGCGTAGGACGTCATCGAGGTCAGAAACAATCCCAGCAGCGTGCCGCCGATCGTCACCCCGATCGTCACCAGGTAGGCCTGGATCATCTCGGTCGGGTATTTGAACAAAATGCTGTACGCCTCTACCGAAAAGTCCGTCGGTATAAACTGATACCCCGCCGTAATGATCTTGTTCTCGCTCGTGAGCGACGACGATACGACCAGCAGGAACGGCATCAGGCAGAGCAGCGCCATGATCGTCAGCGCCCCGTACCCGATGGCGGCGAATATTTTCTGATCCGTCTTTTTTGACGCCCGAGGTTTTGGCGAACGACTTGTCCGCATTCAGCTCCGTTGCGCTCATGTCATCAGCCTCCTCTTTAGAATCAGGGCGCGGTCTTTGTCGTACCGCCGTACCGCATAGTTGACCGCCATGATCGTGGCGAAGCCGAGCACCGACTGGAAGACGCCGGCCGCGGCCGACATGCCGATATCGTTGGACGTGATCAGCGACCGGAAGACGAAGGTGTCGATGACGTCCGTCGCGGAGAACAGCATCCCGTTGTTGCCGACCATGTTGTAGAACATCCCGAAGTCCCCGCGGAAAATGTTGCCGACCGCCAGCAGCACCAGGATGATGATCGTCGGGTACAGGTTCGGAATCGTCACCTTCAGGATGCGCTGGAAGATATTCGCCCCGTCGATCTCCGCCGCCTCGTACATCTCGGTGTCGATGCTCGTGATGGCGGCCAAGTACATGACCGTGCCGTACCCGAGCCCCTTCCAGGCGGACACCAGCACCAGCAGGAACGGCCAATAGGCGGGCGTGTTGTAAATGTCGACCGGCTCGAGTCCGAGTCCTCTCAGCATGGCGTTCACGGTGCCGATGTCGTAGTTGAGCAGGTTGTAGGCGATGGCGCCCACCACGACCCACGAGATGAAGTACGGGAGGAACAGCGACGACTGAATGATTTTGCGGAACCACTTGCCTCCGACTTCAAACAGCAGGATCGCCGCGAAAATCTGCAGGGCGTTGTTGACGACGATAAACGCGACGTTGTAGAGCGCCGTGTTGCGCGTCACCTGCCAGGCGTTGCCCGAGTCGAAGAAAAAGCGGAAGTTGTCCAGTCCGTTCCACGCGCTGCCGAAAATGCCGCCGGCGTAATCGTAGCGCTTGAACGCGATGACGATGCCCGCCATCGGGATATAAGCGAATAATAGATAGAAGATGACCGCCGGGGTCAGCATCAACAAGAACATTTTGTACTTTTTCACATCGTGCCAGAAGCTGCGCAGCCGCATATCCGCTCCCCCCTCTCTCCTCTGTAGCTCTCATTATAGAAGGCGGGACGGAGCGGCATAATTCAGCGAAACAACTAAAGTTAATACAAATTCAACGATCCAGGTGAAAACGTATACGATCGGATACGCCGGTTCGGGGCGGCGCGTAGTTAGCGGGGCCTAGCGGTGCGCGGTGCCGCTATCGGCTCCGACGGCGCGTAGCCCGCTGCGACCAGCATTGCGTGAAATAAGGATGCGCCACATCGCTATTTCGCCGCTGGGACCGGTATTGCGCAAAATAAGGATGCGACACATCGTTATTTCGCCGCTGGGACCGGTATTGTGCAAAATAAGGATGCGCCACATCGCTATTTCACCGCCGCGACCGGTATTGTGTGAAATAAGGATGCGACACATCGCTATTTCGCCGCTGGGACCGGTATTATGTGAAATAAGGATGCGACACATCGTTATTTCGCCGCTGCGACCGTATTGCGCAAAATAAGGATGCGACACATCGCTATTTCGCCGCTGCGACCGGTATCGTGTGAAATAAGGATGCGACACATTGCTATTTCGCCGCTGCGACCGGTATTGCGCAAAATAAGGATGCGAAACATCGCTATTTCGCCGCTGCGACCGGTATTGTGTGAAATAAGGATGCGACACATCGTTATTTCGCCGCTGCGACCGGTATTATGTGAAATAAGGATGCGAAACATCGTTATTTCGCCGCTGCGACCGGTATTATGTGAAATAAGGATGCGACACATCGTTATTTCGCCGCTGCGACCGGTATTGCGCAAAATAAGGATGCGAAACATCGCTATTTCGCCGCTGCGACCGGTATTGCGCAAAATAAGGATGCGCCGCATCGCTATTTCGCCGCTGCGACCGGTATTGTGTGAAATAAGGATGCGCCGCATCGCTATTTCGCCGCTGCGACCAGCATTGTGTGAAATAAGGATGCGAAACATCGCTATTTCGCCGCAGCCCGCGGGGCTCAGCGGCATTCGGTGCGGTTATCGGCCCCGGCAGCGCGTGGCCCGCGGGGCTTGGCGGCACTCGGTGCCGCTAGCGGCATCCGCAGCGATATGCTGCCGTAAAAAAAGGAGGCCCCTGTTCCCGCGGGAACCGGAGTCTCATAAGGCGTGGCGGCGCATCAGGGGCGGCGCTTCATCAAATGTTGTGCTTCTTGCGGTATTCGCCGGGCGACATGCCCATGTGCTGCTTAAACTGGCGGTTGAAGTAGATGATGTTTTTGTAGCCGACCTGCTCTGCGATCTCGTACACCTTCTTGGTCGGCTCCTGCAGCAGCTCGCATACCCGCTTCATGCGCAGATCGTTCAGGAAGTCGCTGAACAGGCTGTTGGTCTCGGCCTTGAACAGCTGCCCCAGATAATTCGGCGTAAAGTTAAAATGAGCCGCCACTTCGTTCAGCGTGATCTTCTGCTCCAGCCTGTCCTTCACGTAAGCCGTGATGTCGTCGATCAGCTTGCGCTTCTGCCGCTGCCGCTTCAGATAGAGCAGCTCGGACAACTCGAAAAACCGCCTTCTGAGCCAGGATAAAATGTCGTGCACGGTCTCGAACTGAAACAGGATGAGCGGCTGATGGGCATCCCAATTCAGAATCTCGTACAGATGCTCGTTGAGCTGCCGCAGATCCGCATGAAGCTTGGACGTGATCCGGATGATGAGATCGTAAATCTCGTGCTTCTGCGAGAGCGGATGATCGCCGTCGAACAACTGCAGCAGGCAGTCGTCGATCGCGGTCAGGTCGTACTCGAGCATCGCCTTCAGCATCCGGTCGACGATCTCCTCCAGATTCGGGGCGATCCGCTCCTTCGGGCGCCACTGCGAGGCGTCTTTGATGAGCCGGTTTTTGCCGACGATCCACTTGATGCTGAGCGCGGCCTGCGCCTGCCCGTAAGAGTCGTGCAACTGGTCGAACGCATTCGTGTACATCCCGGTCCCGATCGTGACAGAGAAGGCGAACTCGGCGTAAAAAGCGCGGATCAGCTCTTCGAGCAGCGTGGAAAAGAAGGCTCGGGCACGGCGGCCAACAAGACGAAGCGGCTGTCGTAGGCGTCGATGACGAGGCCCATGTTGCGCTCCTGCGCGAAACGGCGGATGAAGGCGGCCGCACCTGCAAGCCAGGCCCGACGCTCCTCGGCGGTCGAGCTGCTCGTCTTCCACGCGAGGTCGTCGATCTCGGCGATGGCGACCGCGGTCCCTTCCTGGAGCATCGGCGCGAGGAAGCTGCGGATATGCGCTTCGACGTCGCCAGGCGCGGACTCGTTGAACCAGCGCAGCAGCAGCTCCTGGTTGACGAGCGACAGCGTCTCGGTCAGCGACGTGTGCTGCCGCCTCTCCCGCTCGATTTTGCCGCATAGCTCCGTCAACGTCGCATTCAGCTCGCCGTCCTCGACGGGCTTCAGCAGGTAGCCGTGGGCGTTCAGTTGAATCGCCTGTTTCGCATAATTGAAGTCCTCGTGTCCGCTGATGAACACGATCGACACCTGCGGATTGATCTCCTTCGCCTGCCGCGCGAATTCGGTCCCCGACATGATCGGCATGCGGATGTCCGAGAGGATGATGTCGACGCGCTGCCCCTTCATCAGCTCAAGCGCGGCGAACCCGCTCGTGGCCGTACGCACGCTGGCGCCCGCCAACTGTTCGTGACCCGCCACCCGGCGTCTCAGCCATTCGAGATCGACCGCTTCGTCGTCCACCAGCAGGACGTTGATATCGTTGTCCGTCATTGATCGCCGCGCCCCTTGTCTTCCCGAATCTCCGCGTTTTCCATCGGAAAAATAAGCTCGACCGTCGTCCCCGCGCCGTAGTAGCTCCCGATCTGGATGCCGAAGTCGCTGCCGTATCTCATTTTGATTCGCTCCTCCACGTTTTTCAGGCCGTAGCCGCCTGCGCTCGGTTCGCTCGAACGCATCCTTTTGAGCGTATCCGGCCGCATGCCGATGCCGTTGTCGATGACCTTCAGCGCGATCCGGTCGCCGCCGAGCCGCCTGCCCGCGATCCGGATCGCGATCGATTCCCCGAACCAGGCGTGCTTGAATATATTTTCAACGAAAGGCTGCAATACCAGCTTGATGATGCGCACGTGCAAAATGCCGGGGTCGATGTCGAAGTACACCTGGAAGGCGTTCGCGTACTTGACCCGCTGGATGTCCAGATACGCCTTGACCTGCTCCAATTCGGCTTCAAGAGAAATATAGACCTGCCCTTCGTTCAACGTCAGCCTGTAAAATTTGGAAAGCTCCTGCACCATCTTCGTCACCTTGTCGGCTTCGCCCATATTCGCCAGGCTGCCGATCGTCGAGAGCGTGTTGTACAGGAAATGCGGGCTGATCTGCGCCTGAAGCACGTCGAGCTCCGCCTGCTTTTTCTGCATGCCCTGCTCGTAGACGTCGCGGATCAGCTCCTGGATGCTCTGGGCCATCTGATTGAAGGCGTCGGCGATATACACGAACTCGTCGTTCCCGGCGAAGCCGATCCGCTTGTAGAAGTTGCCCTCCTGGAACGACCGCACGAGCGAGACGATCCGCTTCATTTTTTTGCCCGACAGCCTGGCGACCAGGAAACCGATAAGCGCCATCACCGCGAAGCTGATCGCGCAGACGGCGCCGATCACGCGGCGCATCTTGCTCGCGTCTTTGTTCAGATACCGGTGAGGCACCCAGGTCTCGATCGCGTAGCCGGAGTCGGGGATGTCTTCGCTGACGACGAGATAGGCGCCCGCGTCGGCATTCGTCGCCACGGACCCGCGCTCGTACAGGTTCGCGCCCGTCGCCTTATCCTTCAGCCGGAGCGCGATGCCCTGCTCGATCGGAAACGTATCGAAGTTGCCGAGCAGCTCGTCGAACCTCGCCGTCACGCGAATGTAGCCGATGAGCGACTGCGCGCCGTTCGCTGCGAACAGCTTGCGAAAATAAGAGAGGTTCCCCAGCTCGCGGTCGGTGTCGATCTGCAGCCACAGCTTGTCCCTGCTCGGCGGGGAGACGGACTTGAACCAGTCCGTCTGCGCGACGCCCTGCGCCGACAGCACGTAATAATCGCTGCGGCCGATCGGCTGCGACATGTCGTCGCCTGCGATCTCGAGCATCGTCTCGTTGACCGCGTACAAGACGAGCCGCAGCTTGTTGCCGTACAGCTGGAGCGGCGCCTTCATGTACGGCACGATGTCGTCTTTCATCTTCAGCATATTCTCCCGGGTATCGCCCTTGAATTGCAGCGCGTTCTGGAACGTCGTGTTGAGAAAAAGCGCGTTCGTCATGCGCGTGATCTCGTCCATCTGGTATGCGATATTGTTGCTCGTCTGCCGCATCGCGGTGCGGATGTTCGTCTCCGCCATCTCGGTCCGGGACTCGACGAGCATCGTGTACGAGATGTAGCCCACCAGAATATCCGTCAGCAGCACCAGCGCCAGATACGGCAGCATCGTTTTATAGGTAAACGGGATGTATTTGCGGTTCAGCCGAAAATTCCCCATGCGCGCGCTCCCTTTCCGTTCGTAACCGTCCCTTGAGAGGGTTGCCCCATTTTACAACGAAATGAGAGCGGTTACTAGATGGTCGGTATCGACCGGACCCGAAGGCCGGTGTCTCACGCGCCGTCCGTCGGCATTGGTCCGGACGGGAAGGGCGGCATAAAAAAAGAGGGGCCGCCGGCCCCTCTCGATAGGATTGCTATGGCATTGAGATTCTTCGTGTCGGCCGGCCCATTCGTCTTGTTGAAGGGAGCCGTTTCTTTATGCCGCCGGCGTGTAAGTGACGGTGTAGATTACATCCGTCGATTTGCCGTACTTGTTCGTCGCGGTAATCTTGAACTTGTTTTCTCCGGGCTGCAAGGAAGCCGTATAGCTCGTGCTGTAGTAAACTTCCTTGTCGTTGACGTACATTTTAAGCGAGGTATCGTTCTTGTCGGACGCCGTCCAGCTGATCGAGATCGAACTGGAGGCGGTCGTCTCCGGCGCGTGAAGCAGCGTGAGCGTCGGCGCGGGCGGCTCGAACGCGATCGTCTTCGTGACGGTCGTTTCTTTGCCCAGCTTGTTGACGGCGCGAACCGTGATCGTATTCGTACCCGGCTCGAGAGCTACGTTGGCGGAGGTCGAGTAATACTGCTCTTTGTCGTTCAGATATACGCGAGGACTCGAATCGTTCGTATCCTTAACGGACCAAGTCACGTTAACCGAGTCCTTGTCGGTCGCAGCCGGCAGATCGCCGACGGTTAACGCGGAAGTGCCCACGCTGAAAGTGATCGTCTTCGTCACCGTCGTGCTTTTGCCGAGATCGTTCGTCGCCTTGAACACGATCGTATTTACGCCTTCTTTTAGCGTGACGGTCGTCGAGTCGCTATAGTACTGCTCGCGATCGTTAACGTAGACGCGAGGAGACGTATCGTTCTTATCCTTTACGGTCCAGCGGACCGTGATCGTCTCTTTGTCGGTCGTCTCCGGAAGGTCCGCGACCGTCAGCACGGGGCCGCCGCTCGTAAACGCGACATGCTTGGTGACCTCGGCAGACTTGCCAGCCGCATTCTCGGCTCTAACGTTAATGATGTTGTCGCCTTCCTCCAAAGTGACGGTCGCAGAGCTGCCGTACTGCTTCTGGCCATTCAAGTAGACGACGGGGCTGCTGTCGTTCGCGTCTTTGACCGTCCAGGACACGGTGATGGATTGCTTGTCGGACGACACCGGCACGCCTTTAACCTCGAGGGTCGGAGCGCCTTTCTCGAAGGTCACCTTCTTCGTGACGGACTCCGCCTTGCCGCCGGCCAGTCTTGCGGCGATCGTGTAGGTATAGGTCCCTTCTTGCTCGAGACGGATGCCGACGCGGAACGCCCCTTGGACAACCTCGACCTTCTCGTTGTTAATGGTCACGTCCGCACCCTTGGTGACGTCGCCTGTGATATAGAAGGTCGGGGAGCTGATCGTTTCGGGCGCGTCGACGTTCAGGGTCAGCGCATTTCCGCTGTCCGCCGACGAATTCTTAATGACGCGGTAGAGCAGAGATGCGGCCTCCGCGCGCGTAACGCTGTTGCCCGGCTTGAGCGTGTAATCGTTGTAGCCGGTCAGCAGCTTCTTTTCTACCGCGATCGCGACATAAGTTTCCAGATTCGGCGAGACGTCTTCCGAGTCGTAGAAGCGATCCAGAATATCCGCGTTCTGCAGATCGTCCGGCTGATAGCCCAGCGTCTTGACGAGCGCAACCGCCACATCCTCGCGCGTCGCCTTGCCGGTCGGATCGAAAAAAAGCTTTTCCGCTCGGCGGGTAGTACCCGGTCAAAAAGTCCTTGGCCGCTTCGACCGAAGCGAAGGACCAGCGCGATCTGCCTACGTCGACGAAGGTCTGCGACGCGTCCGCCGCCGGAAGATCCAGGTAAAAAAGCCGACGTAATGATCTTCGCGAACTCTTCGCGCGTCACGGGCGCCTGCGGCTTGAATGTATTATCCTGATAGCCCTTGATGACGCCCATCTGAACGAGGCTATTGATCTCGTCTTTGGCCCAGAATGTTCCCCCCCACGTCTTTGAACGAAATATCGTTCTCGGCGGCGGCGAATCCCGGAATGACAAGCGCGGCGGCCAGCAGGGCTGTAGCGGCATAGGCGAACCATTTCTTGAACAAGTCGCTTTCTCTCCTTAGGCATATAAGTTAGGAAAATAGTACCATGAGAATGATAGCACGACTTGTTTGCGCTGTACATATTTTCCTAGGGCTTCTTTTCCATCGCTTCTAGATCGTGTGACGATCACGCGTCTCCTTTCCGGACCGGCTTCACACCGACCCAAAGCTAGTCGGCGGTACCTGCCGGAGTAACGCGGCTTTTCCAGGCAACTGAGCTCCCGCACGCACCCCATTAACGTCTCCTCAGTCCATCCGGCGTGACCTGCGCGAGATTCCGAGACATCGGGAAACGCGATGAAGCCCGTTTACAAAATTCCCCCTTCCCCCGCTAGTCTAAGAGCATATAGACATCGACATCCATCGCGCCGAGCGCAAGGAGTTATCCCGCATGGAAACCGTCCGCATGCTGCTGTACAAGCTATCCTTCCGAAGCCGCATGACGATCTCGTTCATCCTCGTCATCGCGTCGGCCATCCTGGTCACGAGCGTCATGTCTTACGTGATCGCGACCCGGGAGCTCGAGGGCAACGCCACGAGTCAGAGCCAGGAGACGCTCAGCAAGACGGCGCAGCTGCTCGACGAGCAGCTCAAGGGCTTGCTCGTATCGAGTCTCACGCTCATGATCAGCGCGCCGTTCACGGAGATGGTCAATCATGCGACACGCAGCCAGACCGATGCCTATTACGCAGACCTCAGCGCGCTCCAGACCCCCTTCACCCAGTTGAAAATGACGAATCCGGCCGTCCAGTCGATCCTGATCAGCACGCCGATCGGCGAGTTTTTTCCCACCAGCTACTATCGCAATCCCGCCTTCTCCTTCGCGAGCTCGCCGATGCGGCAGGCCTTCGACGCCAGGCCCGGCATCTCGATGTGGGCGGCGGGGCACGAGGACGAGCTGTTCACCGGCAGAGACCGGGTCGTCTCTCTTGTTTTGAAAGCGTTCTCCCAGACCAACAGCGACATCTACCTGGTCATCAACGTCAGCGAATCGGCGATCAAACGCGTCGTCACGAGCAACCTCGGAAGCGACAGCAAGCATTATTTTCTCGTCACGGACGAGGGACGGTACGGCTTCGATCCGGGCGCCGAGCCGCTGATCCCCGAAACCAACCTGCGCGATTGGGCGCTTGCGTCGAAGGATAAGTCAACGGCGATCTACAAGCATGAAGGAAGCGAATACCTGGTCAATCGCGCCGCGCTCAAGGTGGCGGAGCATTGGACGCTGTACAGCGTCCAATCCAAGGACAAGCTGTTCAGGCAGGTCGAGCGGATCAAATGGCTGACGATCGTCATCATCGGGAGCGGCATCGCCGTCGCGATCCTGATCTCCCACGCGCTGTCCGCGCTCCTCCTTCGCCCGCTCCGCGCCCTCCAGCGGACCATCAAGCAGGTCGGGCTCAGCAATCTCGACGTGCGGTACAGCTCGGGCTACCGGGACGAGGTGTCGCAGGTGGGCTACAAATTCAATGCCATGCTCGACCAGATCGGCATCCTCATCTCGGAGCTCGGCGCGCGGGAGAAGGAGAAGCGGATCGCGGAGGCCAAGGCCCTCCAAGCCCAGATCGACCCCCCACTTTTTTATACAACACGCTGAACACGATCGTCTGGGTGTCCGAGTCGGGCGCGGCGGACGAGACGCGGCGGCTCATCATCTCGTTGTCCCGGCTGTTCAAGCTGGGGCTCAATCAGGGGCTGGAAATGACGACGCTCGGACTCGAACTCGAACATGTCGAGCACTACTTGCGGATCCAGCAAGCGAGCTACGAGGGCTTGTTCGACTATGAGATCCGGCGCAGCTTCGACGCTTCGCTGCTAGGCATGCCGATGCTGAAGATTCTGCTGCAGCCGCTCGTCGAGAACAGCATCCTGCACGGCTTCAAGGACTTTACGGACGGCGGCCGCATCCTCATCGAAGTCGAAGACGAGGGCGGTACGCTCCGCGTCGCGGTCACGGACAACGGCGCCGGCATGGATGCCGAGGAAGCGACAAGAACGATTGCGCAGGAGCCGCAGGAAAGCGAAGCGATCGACGCCGGCAGAAAAGGGTACGCCCTGCGCAACGTATACCGCCGCATTCTGCTGCATTACGGCGAACGGGCCGAATTCCGGCTGGAGAGCGAGCCGTTTGCGCAAACGAGAATCACTATTCTACTGCCACTGCCGGAGGGGAACGAGAAATGATGCTGAAGCTCTGCGTCATCGACGACAGCCGGATCGTATGCAACGGAATTATGAACAACATCCGCTGGGCGGAACACGGGATCGAGCCGGCGGGTACCGCGATGGACGGCGAAGCGGGACTTGCGCTGGTGCGTCGCGTCAGACCCGATATTCTGATCACCGATATCCGGATGCCCCGCAAGAACGGCATCGAGCTGTTCCGGGACGTACTGGACCTGGGCTGGCCCTGCAAGGTCATATTGATCAGCGGCTACACCGACTTCGAATATGCGCAGGAAGCGGTGAGGCTCGGCGCCTTCGACTTCGTCAGCAAGCCGTTTCTGGCGGAAGAGATCGCGGCGGTCGTAAACAAGGCGAAGGCGCGCATCGTCGCGGAGAGCGAGGAAGCCGAGCGCGTGCGCGGCCTGGAAAGCCGCGTGCGGGAGAGCCTGCCGCTGCTCCGTCAGGAATTCGTGCAGCTGCTGCTCCGGGTCGCCTCGACGCCCGAACAGACGGCAAAGCGCTGGGACTTTCTGCAGCTGCCGCCGGCGATGACGGACCTCGTCGTCCTGGCCGTCGAGATCGACGGCGCCGAGCCGCCCGCCGCTTCGGGCGGCATTCTGGATATCGAGCTCGTCCGCTTCTCCCTGTCCAACATCCTGGAGGAGACGGTCGCCCAAGCGACCCGGGGTATCGTCGCCCGCGACGGACTGAGCCGGTTCGCGCTCGTCGTGAACGCCGGACCGGACGCCGACGCCACGAGTCAGCTGGCCGAGCTGTGCAGGGAGCACGTCGAGCGCTACTCCCGCCGTACCGTCTCGATCGGCGTCGGCTCGCCGGCGCCCACGGTGAGGGAGCTTCCCGAATCGTACCGCCACGCGCTCGCCGCGCTGTCCTACAGCTTCTTCTCCGGCGGCAACAGCGTATTCCGCTACGCGGACCTGGCCGACCGGCCGGCGGACGCCCGGTTCCAGGCGTACTCCCCGGACAGCGAGAAGGAGCTGCTGCTGTATGCGCGCGCCGGCAACAAGACGCGCGCCCTCGAAGCGTTAAGCGCGATCTACGCCGGGTTCGACGACAAACGGACGCAGGTCGCGCCGGACGGCACGGCCGCCGCCTTCCTCAAGCTGGCGGAGGCTTTGTACGACGTCCTCGCCTCCGCGGCCGGCAAAGACGCGGACGCCCGAAGCCTGGCGGCGGGCGAGCTGCGGGCGCTGCGCGCAGACGCGCCGCGGACGCTGGCCGCCTGGAAGGAGACGCTGGACCGGGCGTGCGCGGACGTCTGCGACCGGATCGCGGCCGAGCGGACCCACGAATCGGAGGCCGATATCCAGCGTTCGGTCGCCTATATTAAGGCGCACCTGCAAGAGTCGCTCACCGTGCAGTCGCTCGCGCGGCTTGCCTGCCTCAGCACGAGCTATTTTGCCAACCTGTTCAAGAAGCAGACCGGCGTCACCGTCGCGCAATTCATCATCGCCGAACGGATGAACCGGGCCAAGGAGCTGCTCGCCGAAGGCAAGCAGGTGCAGGAGATCGCCGCCATGCTGGGGTACGAGGACCGCGTGTACTTCAGCGACGCGTTCAAGAAGCATACGGGCCTCACGCCTTCCGAATACAGGCAGCGCATTTCCGGGTAATCGTCGTTTTCCCCCCCTCTCGATTCGCGTTTACCCCTCCTCCCCCGATCGCCCGCCCGCTGTTATTGTTTGTATCAGAGGGCCGCGAGCCGCCCGCGGATGCTCGCGCCCCGCTACCAACGGATGATCCAAGAAGGGGAGAACAGTATGGCTAGAAAATGGTTAGGAATCGCGCTCACGGGAATCCTCGCGTCGAGCCTGGCCGCCTGCGGCGGCAACAACGAAGGGAACGCATCGCCTTCGGGCTCGAGCGCGGCCTCCGGGACCGGCGCGGCGTCCGCATCGCCGGCAGCTTCGCCTGCGGCGTCGCAAGCCGAGCCGGTCAAGCTGAACTTTTGGACGCCGGATCGCGGCGCGACCGACCACATCAAGGCGGAGATCGCCCGGTACAACGAGACGAACAAAGACCATATCCAGGTCGAAGTCAACATCATGGCCGAAAACTACGATCAGCAGCTGGACATCGCCTTCGCGTCGAACCAGGCGCCGGATATCGTGCGCGTCAACGGCCTCCCGAGCCTGAGCGTGTTCGTGAAAAAGGGGTATCTCGCGCCGCTCGACGACTTGCTGACGCCCGACATGAAGGAACGCTTCGGATCGCTGCTCCGCGAGGGCGTGAACCAGATCGGCGGCAAGACGTATACGCTGCCGAACTACGGCACCACCCAGCGGCTGATCTATAACGTCGAGCTCTTCGAAAAGGCCGGCATCAAGGAGCCGCCGAAGACGCTGCAGGAGATGATCGACGTCGCGAAGAAGCTGACCGCGGCGGGCAAAGCCGACGGCGCCTACGGCATCGCCGGCAACCTGAAGAGCACCGGCTCCGGCCTTCGCTTCGCCGACCCGATCGGGATGCTGAGCGGCATGGGCAGCAGCGGCTACGATTACAAGAAGGGCGCCTTCGACTTCGCGCAGTTGAAGCCGATCATCGAAGCCTACCGCCAGATGAAGCTGGACGGCAGCTTCATCCCGGGCGTGGAACAGCTGGATATCGATCCGCTGCGCGCGCAATTCGCGGAGGGCAAGATCGGGATGTACGTCTCGACCGCTTCCGAGCCGCTCGTGTACAAGAACCAGTTCCCCGCGAAGATCAAATGGGCGTCGGCGCTGCCGCCGACGATCGACGGCCAGCAGCGAGGCATCGTGCCCGTCGGCAACGCAGGCATCTTCATCGGACTCAGCCCCAAATCCGAGCATAAGGAAGAAGCCTGGAAGTTCATCGAGTGGATGTACAGCGACGAGGTGCTCAAATCGTATCAAGAGGACGGCGTCGGCCTCTCCGTCGTGCCTTCCGTAATCGCGAAGGCCGGCAAGCCGGCGATCAACGGCATCGACGGCTTCATGCCGACCAAGTTCGACGCGATCATCCCGCCGGTGCCGATCGTCGCGATCGAAGGGATGGGCTACCAGGAGGCGCTCATCAAGTACATTCTCGTCGGCGGCGATCTGGATGCCGTCATCAAGGATCTGAACGCAAGATACAACGCCGCGCTCGACAAGGCCAAGGCGTCCGGCGAAGTGAAGGCCGAGCCGATGCCCGACTTCGATCTTAGCCAGTTGCAAGGCACGCTCGCGAAGTAATCCGGCATTGCCGCAAGAGGGGCCTTTCAGCCAACGACTGAGGGCCCCTTTCTTTTCCACCGGAAGGAGATACCTGCATGCACCGGACCCGAATCAAACTGGAGGCCGTCGCCTTCACCCTCCCGAGCCTGCTGCTCACGCTCGCGCTCGGCATCTATCCGATCTTCTGGGCGATTCGCTACATGTTCTACGAGTACGCGGGCTACGGCACGCCCAAGTTCGTCGGACTCTACAATTTCGAACGGCTTTATCATGACGAACGTTTCTGGAACGCCGTGACCAACACGCTGGTATACGCCGGCGGCAAGCTCCTCGTGACGCTCCCGCTGTCGCTGCTGCTGGCCGTGCTGCTGAACCGCCGCATGCGGGGCGCGGGACTGTTCAAGACGATCTTCTTCATGCCGACGGTGCTGAGCGCATCCGTCATGTCCATCGTTTTCTACGTCATCTTCAACTCCTACAACGGCATGATCAACCAGCTGCTGCAGCAGCTCGGATGGTCGCGCGGCGTCGAATGGCTGGGCGCGAACTATGCGATGCTCACGATGATTCTGATCGCGATCTGGGGCGCGGTGGGCAACTATATGCTGCTGTTCCTCGCCGGCCTGCAAGGCATCCCTCGCGACATCTACGAGAGCGCGTCCATCGACGGCGCCCGTCCCGTCCAGCAGTTTTTCTACATTACGATTCCGATGCTGGGCCCGGTGCTGCAGATGGTCATGCTGCTCGCCATCACCGTCTCCCTCAAGGGCTACGAGAGCATCATGGTGCTCACGCAGGGCGGACCGTTCGGCAAGACCGACGTCATGTTCCTGTACGTGTACAAAATGTTTTTTCCCGTCGCCTCGACCACCGCGGAGGTGCAGCAGTTCGGCTACGGCAGCGCCGTGGGCTTCGCCGCGGCCTTGCTGATCGGCGCCGTCACGCTGATCTACTTCTATGCCTCCAAAAAACTCAATTCGCTTTATTAGAAAGGGCGTATCGCCATGAACAGATGGTCCAAGCGGCCTTCGGGGGCGAACGTGCTGGCCGGGGCATTTCTCGTGCTCGTCGCCGTCGTCATCCTCTATCCGGTCCTAATGGCCGTGCTCGGCTCGTTCAAGACGAACGCGGAGCTAAGCGGCGGCGGTTCGTTCTGGCCCGCGCACTGGCAGTTCGCGAATTATTCCAAGGCGTGGAAAGGCGCCAACTTCGCGCGCTTCTCGTGGAACAGCCTGTTCGTCAGCGTAGCGGCGACCGCCGGCACCCTGATCGTCGCGGCGATGGCGGCGTATGCGGCGGACCGGCGCGACTTTCCCGGCAAACGGCTGGCGATCGCCATCCAGGCCTCGACGATGTTCATCTCCATCGGCGCCGTCGTGCTCAAGCCGCAGTTCGACCTGATGGTCGCCGTCGGCCTGCACCGCACGCTCTGGGGCGTCGTGCTGATCCTGATCGCGGGGCATGCCGGCACCTACTTCATGCTCGCGAGCTTCATGCGGTCGATCCCCCGCGATCTCGACGAGGCGGCCATGATCGACGGCAGCGGCTTTTTCCGCACCTTCCGCTCGATCATTCTGCCGCTTCTGAAGCCGGGTCTCGGCGTCGCCGGGCTGTTCGTCTTCCGCAGCGCCTGGAACGAGTACATCCTGCCCTCCGTCTTCACGATGACGAATCCGAAGCTCCAGACGCTGACGGTCGGGCTCGCCAACCTGCGGTACGGCGTATCCGCCGCCATGCAGACCGACCTGATGCTGGCTGGCGCCTGCATCTCGCTGCTGCCGCTGCTGCTGGTCTATTTGCTCGCCAACAAATCCTTCGTCCAGGTTACGGCCGGTTCGGTGAAGGGATAGGAGCGTGACGGACATGCCGACGACGATAGATTGTGCGAACGGCTACTATTTGACGTTTGGAGAATTAAAACAAGCCGCCGAAGCTTATGCGGCAAGCCATCCTGCGGGAGCTGCGGAAGCGCTGGAAACCGCGGATCGCGCGAGACGGGGCGAGTTCCGCGTCCCCTTCTCGATGCTGGCCGGCGAATGGGTCGGTCTCGGGACGCCGATCGACTGGCTATACAACCCTTCGCGCGACCCCGAGTTCACCTGGGTGCTGAACCGGCACGGCCACCTGCGGGCGATGGGAAAAGCATATCTGCTGACGGGCGACGAGTCGTATGCGACGGATGCCGCGGCGCAGCTCGCGGATTGGATTCGCAGCTGTCCCGCCCCGGAGGGAGAAGCGTACGAGGAGGCGACTTATTTTCAGAAGCCGGGTCCCTGGCGGCTGCTGGAGACCGGCGTGCGTCCGCTATCGTGGATTTTCGCCTATGCCTGCATGGAACCGGTCTGGCGCCGGGACGCGAACTGGATGGCGATGTTCAAGGAGGCGCTCGCCGCGCATGCCGCTTATCTGTCCGCGCATATGGGCGATCCGGCGATCAACCACGCCATCATGCACATGCAGGGGCTGCAGGCGATCTCCGTGCTGCTCGGCGACCATCCGCGCGCCGCGTTCTGGCGGCAGCTCGCGCTGGAGCGCCTGGAACTGTGCATCCTGCGGCAGGTTGGCGAGGACGGCGTCCAGACGGAGTTGGCCGTCCACTACCACAATGTGGCGATCGAATGCTTCGCGCTCCCGTATCTGCTGGCCCGGAAGACGGGCGACCGCTTCCCCGACGCCTATCGCGCGCGGCTGGCTGCCATGGCGGACTTCGCCTCCGCCACGGTACGGCCCGGCGGCACTTCTAGTCCGCTGTCCGACTCGGACTGCAACCGGTGGGGCTTGCGCAAGCTGGCCCTGCTCGGCGAGGTGCTGGAGGACGACGCGCTGCGGGCGCGGGGCGAGCCCGACTGGGAGGATGTCTGGATCGCCGGTCCGGGCATCGCCGAGGGATGGGCGGCGCGGGAAGGCGAGGGCGATGCGCTTGCTGGCAGCGCGGGTGTTGGCGGGTCGGGTATCGGCGAGCCGGGTGCAGGCGGCTCGGGCGCTGACAGCTCGGATACCGGCCTCTCGTATCGGTTCTTCCCGCATGCCGGCTATCACATTCTGCGCGATCCGCAGCATTATCTGCTGTTCGATGCCGCTCCGCTGGGCGGGGCGCACGGGCATGCCGACGCGCTGCAGCTCGAGTGGTTTTACCGGGGACGCGCCGTTTTTATGGACAACGGCAGGTATACGTACGAGGAGGGCGCCGGCAGGCGCTATTTTAAAGCTACGGCGACGCATAACACGGTCACGGTCGACGGTCTCGACCAGACGGAATACGTGTCCAGCCAGCGCTGGTCCGACCGCGAAGCGACGGTCGCGCTTCACCGGTCCGTGCATCAAGCCGACTACACCTTGCTGGACGCCTCCCACGACGGCTACCGGCGACTGTCGGACCCCGCGACGCATCGCAGGTGGCTGATCGCGGACCGGCAGCTCGATGCGCTCATCCTCGTCGACTGGCTGATCGCGTCGGGGGGAGCATCGCCTGGCGCAGCATTTTTATCTCCATCGCGATACGACGGTGCGCGCGGCGGACGGCCAAGCCGATAGCGCATACACCTTTTTCTTAAATCCTGAAGGGGGGGGATGCAACACTTCGAATGAGCTGGCATTTCGGCGGGGCTTGCGAGGCGCCTGTCGTCTCGGCCGCGGCCGGGTACCGTTCGGACAGCTACGGAACCAAGTACGAAGTACCCGCGCTGCGGGCGGAAGCCGCATGCGGCGGCACCGCGGGCATCGTAACCGTCATCGCGCCGCACGGCACTTCGGATCCCGGCTGGCGATGCATCGCTTGCCGGATCGACGAAGAGACGCTCGCCGTCCGGATCGAGCTGGAGAACGCAAGCGGCGGCAGGCACAGGCTGGACGTTAGCCCGGAAAGCTACGAAAGATCCCTGATTTAAGCGCAATCTCGATTTCTCGCCTGAAGGAACCGCTACTATCTGAGGAGGTCCGATAATGGGAATTTCGAAGAGCAAACACGCTTACGCAAGGTTGATCCAGGTTCTAATCTGCTGCAGTCTGCTGATCGCTTACGCAGCCGTGGCCCCGAAGCCGGCAGCGGCGGCCGGGGAGCGGGAGTCCGCGTCGCTGAACGGCATCTGGGACTTTTATCCGAACGGCGGCACGACCCGGTACGACATCGTCGTCCCCTCCTATTGGGACGAAGCCGAGAACTTCGGTTATCCGTCCAGCTGGGCGACGCTTAATTACGGCGTATACAAGCGCAATTTCACCATTCCCGCTACGATGTCGGGCAAGGAGATCTTCCTCGACTTCGATCAGATCGCGCCGCTCGCGAAAGTGTTCGTCAACGGCACGCAGATCGCGACCGATACGAACGGCTACCTGATGACCCGCCTGCCGTACAAGCTGGACATCACGTCCGCCGCGAACGCGGGCGCCTCCAACACGCTCGAGGTGCGCGTCTGGGGCCTGCAGTCCTTCCCCTTCCGACGCGATCGAATCCGGCACCGGCAAGCCGATGTACCCCATCGGACTGGATAACATGTCCTGGGGGCAAGGACGGGGCATCAAGGACGACGTGCGTCTCGTCGCCTATCCCAAGCTTTACATCGCGGATACGCAGGTCGTGACGAACCTGCAGAACAACGCCGATCCGTCCGACGACGTCATTCAGATCGTGACGACCGTCGTCAATAAGACTTCGACCTCCCAGACGGCGACCGTCAAGAGCGCGGCGACGCTTGTCGGAGGTACGCTGGAGAAGAGCTTCGCCGACCAGAGCGTCACCGTCCCCGCGGGCGGCACCCAGACGGTCGTCTGGAACAATATCTCCTGGACGAACGCCAAGTATTGGTGGACGCACGATCCGAAGCTGTACAACCTCGGCGTCAGCCTCGTTCAGTCCGACGTCACGGTCGACAGCAGCACGACGCGGTTCGGCTTCCGGGAGTTCACGAAGACCTCGAACTACTTTCAGCTGAACGGCATCAAGACGAACCTGCGCGGCGACGCGCTTCAGTTCAACTGGCGCGCCGGCAGCGCGCACGGCTCGATCCCGAGCGCTTCCCAGAGCTTTAAGGATTCGAATATCGCCCAGGTCAAGAAGCTGATGGACGAGTGGGTCAAAACGTACAATGTCGCGCGCACCCACGTGGGCGGAGCGATTGACGAGCTGTACGACTATGCGGACGAGATCGGACTTCTGATCATCGACGAGACGCCTTTTTGGCAATACCAGGTCACCCAGGGCTTCGGTACGACGGCGATGAGCAATGTGTCCAAGTGGACCAGCCAGTGGGTCGCGGCGCGCCGCAACCATCCGAGCATCGTGATGTGGAGCGGAGGCAACGAGAATTGGGGAACCGAGAGCTCGCTGCTGCCCGTCGTGACGACCGCCATCCAGAGCGCGGATACGAGCCGTCCGATCATGCAGGACGATCTGGAGACCGACTGGGAATTTAACGATCACTATACGGGCGGCTATCCGATCGGATTTATGAATCACGCGAACTTGTACGGCCTGTATACGAACAACGCGACGAAGCCCCGCGGCGAGGGCGAGGCTTACACGCCGTCGCAGGGCTGGCCGACCCTGAACGCGGACGGCAGCTACAACGGCGCGACGCTCACCAAAGACCATCTGAACGACAATATCGTCTCGCAGGCCGTCTGGCACCGGGCGACCGACCGGATGGTCCGGGCCATGCGATACGCCGGCTTCGCGGACATCCGTTATTACGCCGACTGGATCTACGCGTACGAGCCGATCGAAGCGACGCTTTATCCGGCTTGGTCCGATATGACCGCGCCGGGCGTCAAACCGGTCAAGATCGACCGTCCGGTCGTCAATGTCTTCTCTTCGGCGTACCCGACGGTCATTCCGTCCGATTCCTACGAATATACGAAAAATTCGTTCTCGCCCGTCGCCGCGTTCGACAAGGTCGGGGACCAAAACAATCGCATTGGCGTGGCGCCGACCGTATTCGCCGGCGGCAGCGCCGCGTCCCGGACGATTATCGTCTATAACGATGAACAAAGGGACGGCACTTCCATCAACGTCAACTGGGAAGCCGGATATGTGGATCCCGCTACGAATGCCTATACGTCGTTCCAGACCGGTTCCTTCGCCGCGACGGTGGCGTACGGCTCCAAGACGGAGCAGGCGATCAGCTTCACCGTGCCGACCGGCGTCTCGGCCAAGTGGCTGACGCTGAAGCTCACGGCGAGCAAGGGCGGCGTGCAGAAGTTCCAGGAGACCAATCAGCTCGGCGCCATCGGCAGCGTTCCCGCGCCCAAGATCAGCGTGACGCCCGCCATCAACGTCGGCGTCAAAAACCCGGCGAACGCCTCGCAGCTGCACAAGATCAAGCTGGTCAACAAAGGCGGCGGCCTCAGCACGAACTGGACGGTCGCCGGACAAGGCGGCTTCCTCACGCTGACGCAAACCTCGGGCAACCTGCGCGGCGAACACGAGCTTTATTTCACCATCAACACGAACGGATTGTCGCCGAACACGGCTTATACGCGGACCTTGACCTTTACCGAGGCAAGCGGCTCTTCCGCTTCGGTCGTCGTCTCGTTCACGACGGACGCCAATCCGGGCGGCGGCGCAAGCGGGAATTTTACGGACGACTTCGAGGACGGCAGCGCGGCGGACTGGACGACGAACGGCGGCACGTGGGCCGTCGCGACCGACGGCTCGAAGGTGCTCCGGCAGACCGACGCCGCGGCTACCAACGTATCCGCGCTGAACGGCTCGGGCACGTTGACGGACTACGAGCTCACGGCCAAGGTCAAAGCCGCTTCGCTGGGAAGTCTGTCGGGGATCGGCCTTAACGCGCGGTTCCAGGATACGAGCAACACCTACAATTTCCAATACTACACCGCCGGCAATCTGATTAAGATTCAGAAGGCCGTCGGCGGCACGTGGACCACGCTCGCCTCGAAGGCTTTCACGTTCAACACCGGTACCTGGTACACCTTCAAGGCGGTCGCCGTCGGCAGCACGCTGGAATTCTGGGTCAACGGCGTCAAGGAGCTGACCGCCACGGACAGCACCTTCGCGTCGGGACAATTCGGGCTGAACGCCCACCGCGCCGACGCCAGCTTCGACGACGTCGTCGTCTCGCCGGTGCTGCTGGCGGACGACTTCGAAGACGGCAATGCGAACGGATGGACGACCACGGGCGGCACTTGGGCGACGGCGACGGACGGCACTTACGTGTACCGGCAGTCCGACAACACGGCGGCCAACGTCCATGCGCTCGCCGGCACCGCAAGCTGGGATAACTACGCGGTGACCGCGCGCGTGAAGGCCGGTTCCTTCAATGGCACCTACTCCGGGATCGGCCTCGATGCCCGGTACCAGGACGCGAACAACCAGTACAACTTCACCTATTACAGCGGCGGATCGGGGACCGTCAGCACGCTGAAAATTTCAAAATGCATCGGCGGCACATGGTCGGACATCGTTACGGTGCCCTTTACGATGACGACGGGTACCTGGTACACCTTCCAGGCCGTCGCGAACGGCAGCAGCTTGTCGTTCTGGGTGAACGGCACGCAGATGCTGTCCGTCACGGACACGAGTCTGACGACCGGCAAAGCGGGGCTTAGCTCGCACCGGGCGCAATCGAATTTTGACGATGTAAGGGTACTGGATCTGTGAGCGCGATGCTTAGAGAATGGAGGTAACAAATGAGTCTTAATGAAGAATGGCAGTACGCCGAACCCGGCGTGCGCCGCAAAATCGTAGCCGCCGGCACCGCCATCATGGGGATGCTCGTCGAATTCGAAGCCGGCGCCGAAGGCGCGGTTCATGCGCATCCGCACGAGCAGCTGACGTACGTCGCGAAGGGCGAGCTGGTCTTCCGGATCGGCGACGCCGAGCGCAGCGTCTCGGAGGGGGATACGGTGTATATCCCCTCCAATGCGCTTCACGGCGTCCGGGCGCTGACGCCCGCCACGCTGTTCGACACGTTTACGCCGCTGAGGGAGGACCTGCTCGCGGCGATGGGCGTGTCGAACGACTGACGGTCAGCGCAAACGGCCAATGTAACGCTGTGGGACGCCTCTTTACGCACATGCGCTCGCCGACCGACCGAAGTAACGCTGTCGGGCGTCTCTTTCGGCGCATGCGCTCGCCCGCCGGCTAAAGCAACGCTGACGAGCGTCTCTCTCGGCGCACGAGCCCCCCTGCTGGCAGAAGTAACGCTGTCGGATGCTACTTCGGCGCGTGAGCTCGCTTACCGGCCAAACTCGAAAATGAGAGGCTACGAAGCAGGCGAAGCCTTAAAGTCCGCCGCCAGCTCCCGGATGCGTACTTCCAGCGCATGCGCCGCGGCCTTCGCTTCCGCCAGGGGCAGCGCGCCTTCCGCCTTGTTCGGGTTCGTGTGCCCGACATGCTCTTTCCAGGCCGCGCTGACCAGCCGGTGGCGCTGCATGATCAGCTCAAAGTACGCCGAGCCGTCCACCGCCGTCACGAATGCCCGCGCATGCTCCGGCTCGATGCCGAACAGCGTGCGCAAGATCGACTGCGCCATCACCGCATGACCCGGCGCGAACGGATGGATGCCGTCTCCCGACAGGTACGCCGGATCGGCCGCCCGTTCCGCCGCGATGTGCGCCAGCAGCTCGTCGTGGATGCTCACCGTCGCGTCTGCAACATCTTCGCCGAGCGACAGCACCCAGTCCGCGTAGCGCTTCAGCACCTGCTCGTAATCGGCGAAGGGCGTCTCGTAACTGTACGCCGACTCCGGCCGGCCTTCGGGCAGCAGCCGCTTCGCGCCGTCCGGCAGCGACGCGGGATCGAACGGCGGCGGCGTCATGGCGATCGCCTTGGCGCCCGCCTGCCGGATCTGGCCGAGCAGCCGAAGCAGGCCGTCCTTGTAGGCGGCGAAACGCGCCTCCGACAGCGGATGGTAGATGCCGTCGTTCATGCCGTAGCAGACGACGACCCAGTCAGGCTGCGTCTCGGCGAGCGCCCGCGCCAACCGGTCGTGTATGCACGGCCGCGGAAACGGATGAATGGGCTCGCTCAGTCCCGACGCCGTCTCGCTGCTGACACCCAGGTTGATCAGCTCGATCCGGGAAGCCGGGACATGCAGGTGGAAATAGGCATCGAGATAGGCGATGTAAGTGCCGTCGTCGGTAATGCTATCTCCCAGAAACACGATTCTGAGCGCTTCCGGAAGCGGCTTGTCTTTCCCGTAAAATGGCTTCATGGCAAACTCCCAACTCTCGCAAGGAATGATATCGTCAACGCCATTATACACGCGAACGGGCCAACGAACGAGAACGGCGCGCAAAGAACCCAGGAATCCAAAGAACCCTTAAGCAACACTCGCTTTGCGGTGTTCTGCTTAAGGGTTCTTTTTACTGTCGTATTCACAGCCCGTCTGACTGGCTGCTCAAAAACCGCCGGACGGCCCCGTCCGCGCTGAGTCCGATCGCCCGGCTGTACGCGGATCGCGCTTCATCATACCGATGCATCCGCTTGTACAAATGACCGGCCAGCGCCCAGTAGGGCTGATAATCCGCAACTTCCGCAGACGGAATGGATGCCAGCAGCGCGATACCTTGGTCTGCGCCATAGGCCTCCGCGACCGCCGCGGCACGGCCGACGATAGCGCCTAGCGTGGGTCGCACGCGGACGAGCCCCTCGTACAATTGCGCGATCGCTTCCCACTCGGTACGTCCCGTCCATAGACGCTGCGCATGCACCGATTGAATCGCGGCCATGAGTTGAAACCGCCCGATGCGGCCGGCTTGCGAAGCCGCGTGCAAATGACGCTCCGCCTCCGCGATCAAGCTCCGATCCCAGCTTGCGCAATCCTGCTCGGAGAGCGGGACATAACTTCCTTCCCTATCGCGGCGAGCCGCTCGGCGAGCCTCGCCGTGCAGCATCAGCGCGAGCAGCCCGTGCACCTCCGGCTCGCGGGGAACGAACCTAAGCAGCAGCTTTCCGAGCTCGATCGCTTCCTCGACGAATCTCCCGCCAGGCGAACCGGCGGCGGTCGCGTCGTCCCAGCCGCTCCCGTAAGCGGCGTAGACGGCCTCCAGGACCGCGTCGAGACGCGCCGGGATCTCTTCCGCATCGGCCGGTTCGAACGCGAGGCGCTCGGCGCGGATCTTGGCCTTCGTCCGGGTCAAGCGCTGGCTCATCGTCGAAGGCTTGACGACGAAAGCGGACGCGATGCGGGCCGCGTCCAACCCAAGCACCGTCTGCAGCATGAGCGGCGTGCGCATCGCGGGATCGATCGCCGGATGCGCGCACAGCAGCATCATGCCGAGCCGCTCGTCCGGCAGCTCGGCGATGGACGCATTCAGAAGCCGGGCATCCTCGGCCATGGCCAGAAGCGTCGGCAGCGCCTCGGCGGAGACGCGGCTGCGGCGGGCGCGGTCGATCAACCGCCTGCGGGCGATCGTGACAAGCCAAGCTTCGGGCTTATCTGGAATGCCTGTCTTTGGCCAAGTTTCCAACGCCGACAGAAAGGCGTCGCCGATGGCATCCTCCACATCCTGAGGATTGCGCCAACGGACCGTGAGATAGGAGAGCAGCCGGCCGTAGGCCTCGCGCGCCGCCTTTTCGGCTATTCGATGCAATTCCATCGGCGGCTACTTCAGCGCGGGGATGTTCTGCCTGATCTCGACCGTATCGATCGGCCCCCCGGGCCGCCCACTCCAACGCGGCGTCCATATCCGGCACGTCGATCACGAAGATCCCGCCGAGCTGCTCCTTCGTCTCGGGAAAAGGTCCGTCCTGAACGACCATGTCGCCGCCGCGGCGCTTCAAAGTAGCGGCCGTCTCGGGCGCATACAGCCCGGAGCCGAACACGACGACGCCCGCTTCCCGCAGCGCATGCACATAGTGCGTCCAGCCAGCCAAATAAGCCTCCTGGCGTTCCGGATCCGTTCTGGCCGCGAAGTCCTCTTGCGACTCATAAAACATTAACGTGTAATTCATACGATAAGCCTCCTAGAAAACCGTTGAATTTGGTTACGTTATTCTGTCGTTTCGGCTTGCGCGATTTCTACATATCCGAAAAAAAATTTCTTCAGTCGCATCCAATGTGTGCATTTGCCTAAGTATAACAAATCGGAGGAAAAGAAAGCCGTTGCCTAGCGCCAAAAAACGAAGAAGCCTTCCCATGTCAACGATATGACTTTGGGTCGGCCTCTCATTTTCATTTTAATTTTCGACTATAAGGTCTGCCGCGCTTCAGAGGCTTGTCAGCCAGTCGGCCAACTCCTCCGTCTGGCTTAGAATCGCGATCGGGTCCCAGTAGCCTGAGCGGGTGCTGGTCCACAGAAATACATGATTGTTTTTGACGGCCGGCAGCGAGCCCCAGATCGGGTCCGCCTTGATATCGTCCAGCGTCTTCGAATCGGAGGTCAGAACGATATAGTCTCCCGCGTATTTTGGCAATACCTCGGCAGAGAATGCCGCCCAACCCGGATCGGCCATCTCGGCGGCGACCGCCGCGGGAGGCTTGAACCCGAATCCGTTGTAGATCGGTTGTCCGCCTTTCCCGTAGTCGGTTCCCACGGCCATCAGATCTTTTTTGATTGAGTTCGATGACCGAAAACGTGCTGTCCGCAGGTACGGCCTTCAAAACGCGTTCTTTGGCGCTCGCGATGCGACTGTCGTAGTCCGCGAGCCAGGCGTCGGCCTTTTCCTTTGCGCCCAGCAGCTCGCCAAAATAAGCGACCTCTTCGTGCACTGTCTTTAGCGAAGCGTAGGGGATAACGACAGTAGGCGCGATTTTGGCCAGCTGCTCGTTCACCTCCGGATAGAAGTCGTCCATGATGATCAGGTCCGGCTTCAGCGCCAATATCTTCTCCGCGTTGCCGTTGCCGTCCCCGATATTTTCGACGTCTTTCAAATATTCCTGGAAATACGGATTTTTAATATGATGATCGGACGTGCCGACCGGCGTAATGCCCAGCGCGATCAGGCTGCCGAGATACTCGCCTGCCACGATTCGCTGCGGATGAACGGGGATTTCCACCTCTCCGTTGACCGTTTGGACTTTTCTGGTCTGCGGCTCTGCCGAAGCTGTCGCCGCAGCGCTTGGACTCGGCTGCGAGGCGGCCGTCTCCGTCCCGGCGCCATTCGAGCCGCATGCGCTAAGCAATAGCATGAAACTCAGCAGTAATGCAGAAGCCAGCGTTGGCCTTACCTGTCTAAACATGATATCTCCCTCTCCGTCACCATGATACTGATAATCGTTATCAATAGATTCAGTATATGGAAACGCCTCGGGAGGGACAATGGAGTATCCCATGTTTATGACAGGACGATCTGCTCGTTTCTGCTTTTCGGCATGCATCTCTCTGTAACGGATGGGAGAGACGCCTTTATACTTTTTTGAACAGTCTGCCCAGATAGCCCGAATCTTGATATCCGATACCCGCTGCGATTTCCTTCAGCGTCGCATCCGTCTCGCGCAGCAGCGCCGCCGCCTTGTCGATGCGCACCTTAATCAAATAATCGATCGGGCTGAGTCCCGTACGGAGCTTGAAGTACGAGGATAGATGGGGAACGCTGTAGTTCAGGCTCTCCGATAGCGATTCAAGCGTGATAGTCTCCGCATAATGTTCGTGGATGATGGCGGCGACCTGGGCGGCCAAATCGCGCTTGGCCGGGCGTTGGCCAAGCTCTCCCATCTGCTGCAGCAGCTCATGCGCGAATTGATAGAGCAGCGTCCGGACGCGCAAAAGCGCTAATGGCTGCCTTTTCCCCAGGCCCTGAACATTTCGCCCGCGATCCGGTGCAGCGCTGCCGGATTGTCCGGCGCGAAGCTGTAGGATCGGTCCTGAGGCCGATCCTCCTCCAACGATGCGGCTAGCTCGGAAGGGATCGCAGCGCCTATGACAACCTTGTAATAAACGCTATAGTAATCCAAACCCGCGCTGCCCGCGACGAGGTCGAGCACGGCGCCCTTGCCTGCATGAAGCACGGTGACGCGCTGCATGCGGTGAACTTCGCGGCCGACATGAGCCTCGGCTTCGCCGCGAACCGAGATCAGAAACAAACTGGAGGGCACGCGGTAGCGGTAGACAGATTCGCTCGCTCCGATCGTGGTACGGCGAACGTCCACGACTTTGCATTCGGCATGATTCCATAGCGCGATCAGTTGATTGACGTCCATGCGGCGACCTCCCTTCCGCGTCTTTAAATTCCAGGCCTGCCGATCGGACTAAATCGCCTTCATCCGATTGTTCCTCGGCTGATGCTCGACTTCCGCCAAGCCCCATGCTTCCGCACCGATTCGACCTCCGTCGCATTGTTTATCTTTTCGTATAGTATATCCCGTGAGAATGCCCGCAACAAAGGCTTGTCCGTTCCCCCCTGTTGACTTAAACCACGGTTCAAGTCGTATCCTATAGTTGTCGACTCAATCGAATGAATTTGGAGGCCTCCAGATGAAGTACCGTTCCATCGGGGAAGCGGCGGCGGAGCTCGATATTCCGGATTCCACGATTCGCTACTACGAAAAAAAGGGGCTGCTGCCGCTAGTCGAGCGCGACAAGGCCGGGAGACGGATCTTTTCGGACGATCAGATGGCACTCCTCGGCACCGTGATGTGCTTGAAAAATACGCATATGCCCATCAGCGACATCAAGCAATACGTGGATTGGATCGTAGAGGGCGAGCGCACGCTCGAACGCCGGCTCGAGATGATGAACCGTCACAAGCAGGCGGTGCTGGACGAGATCGCGTTGATGACGGAAAGCTTGAAGGGCATCGACTACAAGATCGATCGGTACGCCAGGGAGCTCGGAAAAAAATAAACGGAGAAGAGGAACGCGCATGAAACTGTCGGGCAATACGATCCTGATCACGGGCGGCAGCGCCGGCATCGGCCTCGCCTTCGCGGAGCGATTTCTGAAGGCGGGCAACCGCGTCATCGTGTGCGGCAGACGCGAACAAGCGCTGCGGCAAGCAAAGGAGAAATATCCGGACCTTATCGCTCGCGTATGCGATCTGGCTATCGGGTCGGAGCGGACGGCCTTGTTCGAATGGGTAACGGCGAACCATCCGGAAGTCAACGTATTGGTGAACAACGCAGGCATCCAGCTGCGCTTCAACGTGCTGAAGGCGGATGCGAAAAACGACTGGGCTGCGCTAAGCCAAGAGATCGCCACCAACATCGAGGCTCCGTTCCACCTCTCGATGCTGTTCGCTCCGTTTTTTGCGGCCAAAGATGCGTCGGCGATCATCAACGTGACGTCCGGCCTGGCCTTTACGCCATTTGCGATCGCGCCGATCTATTCGGCGTCGAAGGCGGCGCTTCATTCCTTCACCATGAGCCTGAGGCTTCAGCTGTCGAACACCTCCGTGGAGGTGATCGAGGTCGCGCCGCCCGCCGTCAATACGGATCTGGGAGGCACCGGGCTGCACGTTCAAGGCGAACCGCTCGACGCTTTCGCGGACGGCATCTTCCAGGAGCTTGAAGCGGGGCTGACGGAGATCGGCTACGGCACCTCGGTCGCACGCCTGCGCATGTCGCGGGACGAGATCGACCAATACGCGGAAAAGATCTACGAAGCGACGAAAAGCGCGATTGAATAAAGCGGACCGCCGTCCGCGCGAACACCCAGCTCTCCGGCACGCGCCGGAGCAGTTGGGTGTTTTTATTTATCGGCAAATATGTTCTCTTAATCGAAATAAATTTATTGTAAAACGATAAATGTCGTGGTACGCTCTGTTCACCATACTTAAGCGGGGTGCTGGAAATGAAACGGAAAACGCTCATGCTGAGGGCAGTCGTCTTTCTGATCGGAATCGCGATTCTTGCCTTGTGCGTCATCGGGCTGCCTTCGACCTTTGACGAAGCGGCCGCGAATTATCCGACGTCGACTTATTTGCCCCTGTTCATAGGCATGTACGCCTCGGCGATTCCCTTTTTTTGCCGCACTGGTTCAGGCGCTGCGCCTCTTGCGCTATATCGACGACAACAAAGCTTTCTCGATATTGTCCGTCCGGGCGCTCCACATCATCAAATATTGCGCTTGCGCGATCAGTCTCCTGTATATAGCATGCCTGCCGTTCCTCTACCGGATCGCCGAAAAAGACGATGCCCCCGGCGTCATGGCCCTCGGCCTGGTCGTCGCGTTCGCTTCCTTCGTGATCGCCGTCTTCGCCGCCGTGCTTCAGAAGCTGCTCCAGAACGCCATCGACATTAAAGCGGAAAACGACTTAACGATCTGAGGTGAACGATGTGGCGATTGTCATCAATATCGATGTCATGCTGGCAAAGCGGAAAATGAGCGTGACCGAGCTGTCGGAGCGGGTCGGGATCACGATGGCCAACCTGTCCATTCTCAAAAACGGGAAGGCGAAGGCGATCCGCATCTCGACGCTGGAGGCGATCTGCAGGGCGCTGAAGTGTCAGCCCGGCGACCTGCTCGAATACGTCGACGATGAAGAGGAGGCCGGGCGATGAATCTGCTAAGCCTGAGGAGAGCGGCCGACACGGTCGGCATTCCCCGCGTTCTGCGGCAGCTCGTGCGGTTCGGCTGGGTGCAATCGCTGTCCTGCGTATTTCCCGTCGTCATCTTCGTCTCGCTCGCCGCGACGCAGCAATTTTCCCTGCCGTGGCTGCCTCGCTACGACTGGCTGCTGATTATCTGCCTGGCCATGCAGGCCTGGATGCTGCTCGCCGGACTCGAGACGCGCGACGAGCTGAAGGTGATCACCGTCTTCCATCTGATCGGCCTCGCGCTGGAGCTGTTCAAGGTGCATATGGGGTCCTGGTCGTACCCCGAGGCGGGCTGGGCGAAGATCGGCGGCGTGCCGCTCTACAGCGGTTTCATGTATGCCAGCGTGGCCAGCTACCTCTGCCAGGCCTGGCGGCGCATGCATGTCCGCCTGGAAGGCTGGCCGCCTCTCCGGTTGGCCGTTCCGCTGGCGGCCTCCATTTATTTGAATTTTTTTTACGCACCATTATTGGATCGATCTTCGCTGGTGGCTGTCGGCCCTCGTGCTCATCGTGTTCCGGCGGGCCTGGGTGACCTACCAAGTCGGGCGCCGCCGCTACCGGATGCCGGTCGTCCTCTCGTTCGCGCTGATCGGCTTCTTTATCTGGATCGCCGAGAATGTCGCCACCTTCTTCAACGCCTGGCAGTATCCGAATCAATCCGGCGCCTGGCATCTCGTTCCGCTCGGCAAGATCAGCTCCTGGCTTGCTGCTCGTCATCATCAGCTTTCTTATCGTCGCCTCGCTGAAGCTTTACAAGGGGCGTCGGCTTCCCGAAGCGCCTTGAGCGCCTTGAGCGCCTTGAGCTCCCGAAGCTCCGAAGGCTCCCAGACAACCTGAAGCTCGCGATTCCTCCTCCCGATTTATACGCTAACGGTCGTCGCCTCCGGCAGGATTCAACAGGGTTTATGTCGAATTTTGGCTACAGGCGAAGGAAGTTAGCTAAAAACCGGAAAGGTTGGAACGACCATGCCGCGTTCACCGCGCGTTTTGATCCGCATCATGTCGATAACGTCTGTCGTTCTTCTTCTGGCCTACGCTTACCTGGATTCTTTCCCCGGCCGCGATACGATGTGGGATTTGCCTCGCTTCCATTTTTACGTCATTTCCCCGACGCTGCTGACTTTGGCGATCAGCGCGGTCATCCTCGGCTGGACCGGGATCCGGCTGCGGGATATGAGCGTCCTCATGCTGGCGCTGGCCATCTTCTCGTTGAACGGATTTTTTCTGATCCATGCGCTGTCGACCCCGGGATTCATTATCCACGACCAGTACCATTTGGCCGGCGTCTCCTCTCAAGTCGCGCTGACGACCTGCGCGGTATGGATATGCCTGTCCACCCTGTCCTCGGACCACCCCGCGATTCGCCTGCTATCCAAGCACCGCAGGGGGATCGTCGTCGGCTGGGTGACGCTCATCGTCCTGTTGAATATGGCCGCGCTGGTGAATCCCGACCTTTCCGAATTCATACCGATCGATATCGAGCCGTTGAACTACGTTATGGCGGCGATTACCGTCCTCCTGTTCATTTTCGCAGCCGTCCGATATTACCGGCAGTTCCGGGTCGTTCGATTTCCCCTGCATGCCGCCATCGTATTCGGCGCCGTGCTGCTGGCGATCACGGAGTGCTTCATGATCAGCACGATGATGTGGACCCTCGCCTGGTGGCTGTACCATGTCGTTCTCGCCGCGTCGGCATTGCTGCTGTTGTACGGCATTATCGCCCAGTACCGGTCGAACGTCGCGGTGACGCACACCGTTCAACAGCGCGATCGGCATTCGCCGCAAGGCCAGCTGCGCATCAGCATCTCCGGCAGCATGCAAAATTTGATCGCCGCCACGGAGACGAAGGATGCTTATACGGCGGGCCACAACTACCGCGTCGCCATGTACGGCGTGCAGCTGGCCCAGGCCATGAAGCTCGATCCCGAGCTGCTGCTGGCGCTCGCCCGCGGCGGACTCATTCACGACGTCGGGAAGACGCAGACCCCGGGCGAGATTCTGAACAAGCCGGGCAAATTGGATCCGGACGAGCGGCTCGTCATCGAACAGCATCCGGTGGCCGGCTACGAGATGTGCAAGTATATCGGTTTTATGACCGAAGAGCTGTCCGTCATCCGCCACCATCACGAAAAGTGGGACGGCACGGGGTACCCCGACAAGCTGAAAGGCACGGAAATCTCGCTGCCCGCGAGAATCCTTGCCGTCGCGGACGTGTACGACGCGTTGACTTCGCGCAGGTCCTACCGCGAGCCTTGGCCGCAGGCGCGCGCGCTGCAGGTCATCGTCGAGGGGAGCGGCACGCACTTCGATCCCGATTGCGTCTCGGCCTTCGTCAAGCTTTGCGAGAGCGGCGACTTGTTCGTTCCTGACGAAGGTGACCGAAAACATAAGACCGTGTAAATGATAAACGGCTCTTCCGATGGGCGCCTTAAGCGCGTCCATCCGAAGAGCCGTTTTTTATTTCCCGCGATTCGCGATCGCTTCCTTGACTTGCCCTAGGTCTCCGGCGATGCGATAGGAGCCCCGCAGCGGCACATAACCCAGGTTTTGATTGACTTTAAGGATAGGACCGTTTGAAGAATCGTTATCCGTCTTCAAGTAGACGGCGCCCTGTCGCTTCGCGAGTTGAACGGCGCGGATCTTCAGCGCTTGCGCGATCTTGCGGCCCCGGTATTCCCGGCGGACGCCGGTATATTCGCGGTACATGCCGCCGGTCGCTTCCTTGTAAGGTATATTCGATACGGCGACGTACCGGCCGTCCTTCACGTCCACGGCGAGCAATACCCGTTCGGGGGCGTAACCCTCGACCCGCAAGTGCCACTTCGACCATTGCGCCCGGTCTGGCACCTCGCCCATGAAACGCATGCCGGTCCACGGAGAAGCCTCTGTGCTCGGCGAACAGCCGCGCTGCAGGGTCGTCGTCCCAGATCTCGGCGACGAGCTTGGTTGCCCCCAGCCCTTCGCCCCACTGCACGAGGTACTGCAGTAGCTGCCCTCCGATGCCTTGTCCGCGATATTCTTTTTTCACGACGACCGTATTATTGAGACGGCCCGGTTCGGTCCAAGGCGCCCGCCACGACCAGACATAGTCGACGATCAGCTCGTCATCGGCGACGACGACACGCTCATATTAGCGCAGATTTGCGCTATTCTCGCCCCTGCCGCTCCCGCACGCTCGCCCGCCGAACGCGTGCGGTCATGCCAGCCAGCAGCCCATTGTCGTCCATATACGTATGTCCGACCTCGTACAGGTTCGCATCGTCTTCCTTCAGGCGCTCGGCGGATATCGGCTCGGAGAAGAAGACGTTCAACAGCGCTGCCGATCCTTCATAATCCTCGAGTACCTTCAAAGGACGCAGCCCGTAATGCTCGGTCATGCGCTCTCCGCCTTTTTTATCCAGCATAGCATGTCATTATCTGGAACTGTCCCGAACTATCCGATCAGGAGGTTACTGCCCTTCCGGAAAATCCGTCGAGAAAGCGAGCTCCCCGCTGCGCCTCAAGCTCCGCGAGTCGGCCGGTGAGCGCGCGATGGATCGCCTGGTAGGAATCGCTGCCCAGCGCGATCCGCTTCGGCGCCGGATGCTGGTCGACGCTGTCGATTATGATCTTAGCCATTTTTGCAGGATCCCCCCTGGATACAGCCGTCTTATCTTCGGCGATACGCCTGGCGCCCGCAGCCGGAGAGATATCGTAGGCCTCCATCCGCGGCCCCAGCTTCAAGCTGTGGTGCCTGAAATTCGTGCGCGCCCCGCCCGGCTCCACGATGGTCACGCCGATGTTGAACGGCGCGACCTCCTGCATGACCGCTTCGGCGAAGCCCTCGATCCCCCACTTCGTCGCGTGGTACAGGGAGCCTCCCGGGAAAGCGGCTTGGCCCCCTGACCGTAGAGAGCTGAATGATACGTCCGCCGCCTTGCGCGCGCAAGTGCGGCAGCGCTGCGCGCACCAGCTGGATGGAGCCGACCAGATTGGTATTGATCTGATGGATAATTTGCTCGTCGGTCAGCTCCTCCGCCGCGCCGATCAGGCCATAGCCGGCATTGCTGACTACCGCGTCAATGCGGCCTAACTGCTCGAATGCCTCGTTGACGACCGTATAAATGCCCGCCGTATCCGTCACGTCCAGCTTCGCGATCCACAGCCGATCGCCGTATGCCGCCTTCAGATCGTCCGCCGCGTGGAGATTGCGCACGGTGCCGGCTACGCGATCGCCTCGCTCCAGCAGCTGCTCGGTCATATGCCGGCCGAAGCCGCTGCTGATTCCCGTGATCAACCAAGTCCGATGTTCCATCGTTATAACCTTCTTTCGAGGAGTTCCGATTTATTTGTAACTAACCGGTTAGTTATAATATAGAATGTTCTAACCGGTTAGTCAAGTGGTATACTAGGCAGAAATGACGCGGTATCGCTAATACAAAGTAAGGATGAGCAACCGATGAAAAATGCCGAAGCGACGCGCGAGCGAATTCTGGACGCCGCGATGGACGAGTTCTCCGCCTATGGAATTGCCGGCGCAAGAGTCGATCGCATTGCCAAATCCGCCGGGTGCAACAAAAACTTGATCTACGTTTATTTTGAAAGCAAAGAAACGCTTTTTACGACCGTGCTTCAAAAAAACCTCGAGCGCGCGTTCGAGGAAATCCCGTTCTCGCCGGACCGCATCCCCGAGTTCGCGGTTAACGTATTCGACTTCGCCGTGGCGCATCCCGATGTCATGCGGCTGCTGATGTGGGCCAATCTGGAGCACAAGACGGACAATCCCTCCGAACGAGAGAATGCCCATGCGGAGAAGATACGACAAATCGGTCAAGCGCAAAGCGCCGGCCGCTTAAGCTCGACGCTCCCGCCTGCCTTTTTGCTAACGGCCATCATGACGGTCTCTACCGCCTGGGCGTCGACGAATCCCTTCGGCCCATCGCTTAATCCGGAAGCAGCGAAGGACCTGGACGCCTTAAGAGCATCCGTCGCCGGCGCGGTGAAGCTGTTGATTCAGGCTGATCGTCCGGCGGAGGAAAAATGAAAAGGAGCTGCCTCACGCAGCTCCTCGATCCCTTCGCTAACGAGGGACAAATCCTATTTCACCTTTTCAATGGAAATGCTCAGTTTATAATTGCCGTACTTCAGCACGTCCTCCAGCAGCTTGTTGAGCGCCGCGACCGTCTCCCCCATCTCCTTGTTGGAGAGGAGCGCGTTATGCAACAGCGCATTGAGAATGCGCAGATCGATATCGTCGATCGCTTGGTTAGCCACTGGCAGACCACACCTTTCAGCGTGAAAGTAAATCCTTCCGAATGCGTTCATCCGGCTATATATGAAGCCTAGGCGCTAATGCTATCATCATAACAGATGAATCTCCGAGGAGGTATTCCGATGAAAATCCAGCTGATTCGCCATGCGAGCCTATGGTTGGAATATGCGGGAGCCAACTTCCTGGTCGACCCGATGTTCGGCGACCGGGCGACGATGCCGCCCATCGCCAATTCCGGCGACGATCGGCCCAATCCGCTCGTCCCGCTGCCTGGCCCATTGGACGCGTGGCTCGAGCCGGATGCCGTTCTTGTGACGCACTTGCATCCCGATCACTGGGATGCGGCGGCCCTTCAGGCGCTGCCGAAGACAGCCCGGATCTTTTGCCAGCATGGGGATGGAGAGGCGATCGCGTCATCAGGCTTCGCCCGAACGACCGCAATCCAAGACGAGACGAGCTTCCGGGGCATACGTATCCATCGTACGGACGGTCGGCACGGGACAGGCGAGATCGGCGCAAAAATGGGGGCGGTGTCCGGCTTCGTGCTCCAGGCTGAAGGGGAGCCTACGCTATATATCGCCGGCGACACGATCTGGTGCGACGAGGTGAAAGAAGCGCTCGATCTTTATAAGCCCGGTATGACCATCGTTAATGCAGGCGGAGCGAGATTCCTTGTAGGCGACGCCATCACGATGGACGAAGACGACGTGAGCCGGGTCATCGCGTATGCGCCCTATACCCGGGTCGCGGCCGTTCATATGGATGCCATCAATCACTGCCATGTCACGCGCGACAGGCTGCGTACCCGTCTAACCGCAAACCGGTTGCTGGATAAAGCGATCATTCCAGAGGACGGTGAGTGGCTATGAGCCGGCGCGAAAGAGATATGGATCGCATCGTATTGTCGACGGACCGGGCGCTGATCGACCTGGATTTCGCGTACCGCTACCTGCGCGACAACATGTATTGGGCGAAAAAGCTGACGTTCGACGTCTTCCAAAGGGCCGTGGCCCACTCCGCGATCGTGGTCGGCGCGCACGATTCGTCGAAGGACGGACAGCTTGCCGGATTCGCACGAGTCATCTCCGATCTGGCGACTTTCGCTTATTTGTCCGACGTCTTCGTCGAGGCCGAGTATCGCGGCCAGGGACTGTCCAAACGCATGATGGAGCTGATCGTCCATCATCCCGAGCTTCAGGGACTCAGGCGCTTCGCGCTCGTGACGGAGGACGCCCAAGGGCTGTATGCCAACTTCGGCTTTGAACCGCTGCGGGACGGCGCGAATTGGATGCAAATCTATAACGGATAACATAAAAAACTCTCCGGAAACGGAGAGTTTTTATGTCGCTGCTTGCTCGCCTTATTGGTTGATCTGGCCGCCATCCACCGTATAGATCGACTGCGACACGTACGAAGCGTCGTCGGACAGCAGAAAGACGGCTACGCTCGCCACTTCCTCGGCTTCCCCGTATCGGCCTAGCGGCACCGCGGCGCCGAACGCTTTTCTTGCGCCCTCGGCATCGTCGGGAACCGTATTTTTCTCGATCTGACGCATCATGCGGGTGTTGATGACCCCCGGTGCCACCGCGTTCACTCTGACGCCGTACGGAGCGGCTTCCAGCGCGACGACCTTGGTCATGCCAATCACCGCATGCTTCGAGCTGTTGTAGCCGACGAAACCGGGCGAGCCGATCAATCCCGCACCCGAGGACGTATTGACGATACTGCCGTAGCCTTGCTTTTTCATGACGGGAACGACGTATTTCAGCCCCAGGAACGCACCCTTCACGTTGACGTTGAACACCAGCTCGAACGTCTCGGTCGGATAATCTTCGACGTTGGCGGTAATGCCTTCGATCCCGGCGTTGTTGAAGAAGCCGTCGATCTTGCCGAACTTCGCGACCGTGGCGTCGACGTACGCCTTGACCTCTTCTTCCTTTGCCACGTTGGCTTGCAGCGCGATCGCGCGCGATTCGTCGAGCCCCAATTCGGCGATCGCCTGGTTCACGGCCTCCAGGTTCAAATCCACCAACGCGAGCTTCGCGCCTTGGTCCGCCAGCTTTTTCGCGGTCGCTTTCCCGATGCCGCCTGCCGCGCCCGTAATGATGATGACTTTATCGTTAAATGAACTCATGATGAGCACCTCTCCTTATTGAGCTGTATAGCCGCCGTCGACGGTCAAGCTATTGCCGGTCATGAATGACGAATCGTCGCAGGCCATGAACAGGACGGCTTTCGCCATCTCCTCCGCTTGTCCGAGACGCTTCATCGGCGTGAGTCCGGCCAACGCTTCCTTGCTTTCTTCCGGAATGATAGGCGTGTCGATAAAACCTGGGCATAATGCGTTAATGCGAATATGTTGTTCGGCATATTCGAGCGCAAGCGAGCGCGTCAAGTTGATGACGCCGCCTTTAGCCGCATTGTAGGCAGCCGATCCGGGCGACCCGACCCAACCGTACATCGACGCCGTATTTACGATCGTGCCCCCCGCCGGCCTTCAACATTTCCCGGATCGCTTCGCGCGCGACCAGGAAGACGCCGTCCAGGTCGACGTTCACGGTGTTGCGCCACTCCGAGTAGGCCAAGTCGTGCGACGAGTGAACGCGCCCGATGCCGGCATTGTTGAACACGACATCGACCTTGCCGAAAGCTTCGATCGTTTGTTTGAAAATATGGGCGACTTCTTCTTCGTTTGTGATATTGGCTTTAACGAACAACGCGTCGGCGTCAAGCGCCTTGAGCTCGCTCTCGAACGCCTTGCCTTTTTCTTCGTTCAAATCGACGAGGACCACCTTGGCTCCCTCGGAAACGAACAATCTTGCCGTAGCCGCGCCGATTCCGGACGCTCCTCCGGTTATGACGGCTACTTTGTTTTGCAGTTTGCCCATCGCTGACGCCTCCAGTAAAATATGTCGTAATCGTGCCGGACACCGTGCCAAATGTGTCTATCCTGTTCACAATTTAATTGTACTATTCTGACCGGAGGGAACAATCATCAACAAATCGCGGAGTGTCTATCCCGTAGACAATTCGCTTGAATATGTCTTTTTTCAAAGGAGGCCATCTTGTTGAATAGCGACAAAGCCGCCACGTCTCCACGGCGGGATCGGACGAACGATCATTTAAAATCGGCTTTGACGAAGCTGATCAAAGAGAAAGGATTTCATGCCGTAACCGTTAAAGACATCGTCGATTATGCCGCTTATAATCGCAGTACGTTTTACGCGCATTATCAGGACAAATTCGAGCTTGCGGAGGATTTGCTGACCTCCATGCTTCATGGACTGGAGATTGCCGTAGGACAGCCCTACGTTACTGGACAAAAAGTGTATACGGAGAAGCTGAACGTGCCGTCCTTTAATATCGTGGCTTACATTTACGAACACCGGGATTTTTTCGAGCTGATTAAATACGGCGACACGCTGCCGGGACTGCTCGCGGAATTTCCGCAGACGATACTGAAGATCTACCGGGAGCAATTCACTTTCGAGACGATCAACAACATCCCCGTCAACATGGATTACTTTAAACGCTATACCGCCTACGGCTTTTACGGCCTCGTGCTCAATTGGATCCGGCAAGACTTCAAGGAGTCCAAGGAGGCGTTCATCCATGAAGTGATCGATCTCACCAAGACGCATATGTATTCGTTCAAGTATGTAGGCAAATAAGAAAAGGCCGCCGGCGGCCTTTGTTTGCGCAATGGCGCGCAGCGGACGGACTCAGGAGCCCTTATATTTGTTCCGATCGCGCTTTGCAGCCCGCTCGCGGACCCAGGAGCCCCTATTGCGGGATTAGAGACTATTTTAGTCTTGATCTGGGTGAATAACGGCTCTTCAGTCCGTAATGATCACAATTGCACCGTTTTTTTACGAAATAGCGTCATCTGAGTCCGGTATCTTCGCTCGACTTGCCTTCGGTTACTCCCGCAGTTTTCATTTGCATCTCACGCTAACCTTTCCGCTTAACGTCATCGTAAGGTTGGCAAGCGAAGCCAGCGAGGGCGATTGGACGCCGCCGCTCCTGTTCGCAATATGCATGCTCACGGGATAACCTATGATGCCTGCATAGGATTGGCAGGCATTTCCGCCTCGGCTCGTCCAATCGGCCGGAAAGCCTGCGTTATCCAGCTCTCCCCTTTTTCGCCTCGCGCGACGATGCGAGAGAGGGGCGTAAGGCGCTGTGCAGCATTACCTGCCGGGACTATGGCGTATTCCGGGCCGAAGAGGCGCTGTACAGCATTACTTGCCGATTTTATACTTTCTATTATGTTAAGAAAGGCACCTCATCGGGTGCCTTTATCTTTAGATAGACGCCTGCCGCTCCACCAAATAAAACATATAATCGGTCGGTACGCCGGCGTGCCCCTGCTGTCTCAGCATCGCGGTTACGTTGCCCCGGTGATACGTACCGTGGTTGACCACATGCCGCAGAATCTCGGAAAAATGCGTATCGAGTCGGCCGTATATCGGATGCTCGATCGTCATCGCCTTGTCCGGGTCGGGCGTACGCCGCAGCAAGTCGCGAAACTCGCCGGAGACGCCGGCGAACAATTGACGCATCTCGTTCGCGGTTCGGCCCTGCGCTTCCTCCGTCCAGCTTGGGAGCTTCGGAAAAATGTCGTCGTTCGGCACGCCCGCGAGCACGGACATGAAGAGCCGTTCGAACAAGTACATATGCCCGAACGTATGCGAGACGGACGGGAACACGCTCGTCACCTCGGCATGGAACGCCTCCTTCGGAAGCTGCGCCAGATGGTCGAACAGCCGCTCGTTCGCCCAGACGTGATACTCATATAATTGATGCGATGGTTGAAGCATGGTCCACTCTCCTTTCATTTGTCGTCGTTGCTGCTACCGCAGTCTTGTCCCTATCGTACACCCGATCGGCTGACAAACGTTGTCAGCGAAGTTCGCGAGCTCGCCGTTTCCCAGTCGTACAGCCCCTCTCTTGACAACCGGATTCACGCGAACTATGATTAGAATGAACGTTCGATCTAATCATGCTGGAGGGATAACAATGACAACAAAAACAGTCTTTATCACAGGCACAAGCTCCGGACTCGGCAAGCTGACGGCCATTCGTTTTGCGCAAATGGGGTGGAACGTCGCCGCCACCATGCGTACGCCGGAAAAGGAAAACGAGCTGACGGCCTACGACAACATCCGTATTTTTAAATTGGACGTCACCGACGTCGAGCAGGTTCGCTCGGCCGCGGACCAGGCGATCGCCGCCTTCGGACGAATCGACGTCGTCGTCAACAACGCCGGCATGGGCACGTACGGTCCGCTTGAATTGGCTCGGGAAGACGACATCGATTGGCAATTCGCCGTCAATGCGCGAGGACCGATCAACGTCATTCGCCGATTTTTGCCTCACTTCAGAGCGAACAACGGCGGCATGTTCATCAATATCAGCTCCTTCATGGGCATCACGACGGCCGTGCCGCTCGGATCGCTCTACAACATGTCCAAGTTCGCTTTGGAGGGATTGACGGAGGGTCTCTATTACGAACTGAAGCCGTTCAACATCGAGCTCCGATTGATCGAGCAAGGCGGCTCCACGGGGAATAACTTCCGAGACAGTATCGTCTGGAACCGCGACGAGAATATTAAGGACTACGACGACATGATCGCAAATCTGAAGCAGGTAATGGAAGCGTCGGCCGATAGCGGCCAGCTGGACGATCCGCAGACGATCGTCGACGCCATCGTCGCCCAGGCGACGGGCGAGAGCAAGCAATTCCGCACTGTCGTCGGCGCGACGGGCAACAGTCTCATGGCGCTTCGCAACGCCGTACCGATCGAGCAGTATCTAGAGAAAATGGCCGAGGGCTTCCGATAAACGCAGGCTTATTCCCGTTCCCGATGCTGCGGATAAACGAGGTTCTCTATGCGGGCCGGCTTGTATTGACTGCAAAAAGCCGTGCGTTTATGCTAAATAGAATGAACGTTCGTTTTGTATCGGGAACGGAGGATGTCCAAATGTTCGAGAATTATAACAAAGTGCAGCGCGCCGTGCTCGAGACGACGCTGAACATGATTATCCGCAAGGAATTGCAGGCGACCTCGATGGCGCTCATCGCGAAGGAGTCCCGCGTATCGACGGGCAACATTTACCACTACTTTCAGAGCAAGGAGGATATCGTCAATGAGCTGTACAAAGCCGTCGTCACCTTCAACGGCGAGTATGTGCGCGCTGGCCTGGCGCAGGGGGAGACGATTCGCGAGAAATTCGAGTTAGGCTGGCGGCGGGTCGTCGACCTGGGCGAGCGGTATCCCGAAGGCTTCCAGTTCATCGAGCAGTATTCCTTTTCGCCGTATATTTACGACGATGTGAAAAAGGCCGTATATGTCGGCGGCTGGTGCGCGCCCATGAACCAATTGTACGAGGAAGCGATTCGGCAGAAGCTGTTCATCGCGCTCGATCCCGGCATGATGGTGCAAATGCATTACGGGTCGTTCGTGTACATCCTGAAGGCACACCTGCAAGGCGTCATCGAATTGACGCCGGCGCATGTGAACGAGGTCATTCAAGCCTGCTGGAAAGGCGTACAGCCCGTGGATGCGCCGGCGGCGGGCTAGAAGACGGACAAAGCTTCAATCGGGGCCTTCATCGTAGTGCGCCGCGATCCGCAATGCCAGCTCTCGCACGCTCCGCTTGAGCGCCAGCGGCTCCTTGATGCGAATGCGCGTCCCGAACGTCATCAGATACGTCGGCAGATGCTTGATCATCGTGGGCGCGTCGAGCTGAAAACGCGCATCCCGGTCGGTCCGCTCGGTCAGGTAGTGCCGCAGGTGCCAGTGGCCGCATAACGCGTTCAGCGCGTCCGGATCTCCCTCAATGCGGATGAGCGTCAGCGGCCCGTCCGCATCCCGCGCCTGCTCGGACTGATCGCGGAAGTAGTCGGACGCGGAAAAACGCACCGGCTTTTCAAACCTTGCCTCGGTCGGTTCCAGCTTCTCGATGCGGTCCACGCGGAACGTCCGCGTCTCCAGCGACCGGCGGCAGTATGCGACGGCGTACCACTCGCCCCGGTCGTAGGCCAGCCCGTACGGATCGATTTCGCGTTCGTCGATCTGTTCCGCATTCGCCTTGCGATAGGCGATCCGGACGGTACGCCCGGCCTCTGCCGCCTGCTCCAGGTCCCTCAGCGATGCCACGACGGAAGGCGGCCGTGCCGGAGCGATCACGTCCAGGCCGCCCGTCCTGCCGGACAGCTCATGGCGCTGATCCTCTTCCAGCCCGCTCTCCACCTTCTTTAGCGCGCTCTCCAGCTCCGACGCGTACGGATAGCCGGCGCCCTGCGCGAACTTATACGCGTCGAGGAGCGCCTTCAGCTCCAGGGCATTAAAGAATAAAGGCGTTTCCTTGAAGCCGTCCAAAATGCGGATGCCGCCGTCGTGGCCCGACTCCGCCACGACCGGCACGCCGCTGGCGCCCAGCGCGTCTATATACCGGTACACGGTGCGAACGCTGATCTCCAGCTGGTCGGCGATCTGCGCGGCGGTGAGCTTCCTGCCGCCCCGGAGCATCCATAGCATGGACAGCATGTTATCCCATTTGGCCATTCGGGCGTCTCTTCCTTTCCTGGACGCTTATTCGCCTTGGCGCGTCGATTCGGCGTCAGTCGGCTGCTTCCGCCCCGCGTCCCAACGCCAGGTCAGATCGTCATGCAAATGCAGGCCCCCCGTACCATTCGTCCATCCCTTTAAAATGCCCAATCTGTACGCCCGCAGCGACATTCCGTCCCATCTCCGTCAAAGCCGCGACGTTTTCGGAATCGCCGGGCAAGGCGCTGGGATTTCGTATCTCTATTAACGCGACGCGCGGTTCCGCCATTTGTCGGAGACGATACCAGAATTCCAGATCGCCCATCCCTAACAGACTTAATCGCTCTCCGACTGCTTTAAACAGCCCGAGCGGCGTATTCGTCCCGTCCCGGACAAGCTCCAAGACGGTCTGCTCGACGATGCCGAGCCCGCTTGGCGCCGCGGGCAGACGGGACATATGCATGTCCAGCGCCGCCTGCGCGAAGGGAAGCGCCGACGTGTCTTCCCGAAGCATGGCAGCGTGGTCCTCTACGTTCGGCGATGCGTACGCCTCCCAGATCCGCTTGCCCGTCTCCAGCTCCCGCTGTCCGATTCTCTTCCACGTGCCGACCAGCGATTCCAGCTGCGCCGCCGTCAGTTGTCCCAAGCCGCGGAACCGTTCGACGCCCGGATACGCGCCGATGCACAGCAGATTGAGTTTCGTATCCCCCAGCTCCTGCCGCGAAAACCAATGCAGCAAATAACCGAGCATCAGTTGGTCGAATAGATCATGCTCGAACCAAAGCACGACCTCGTCGTACTGGCGGAAGCGCTGCAGGGTCCGCTCCTGAGACGCGCAGGCCGCCGTATATTCATCGGCAGGAATCCCCATGGTCCGCTCCAGATAGGCCGCTCTGGCCGCTCTCGCGCCAGGCTCCTCCATTTTTACAAACGTCGGACCTGCCGGATACACCTCTCTCCAGACCAGGACGTCTCCGCGGATATTCCCTTTTCGCAGCTTGTCGCCGACGCTGTCGCCGTTTACGATGTGAAGCATGACGGTTCCTCCTTCGCGAAGTTGTCGAGACGAGATCCATCGCGCGGTAATCAGGTGAAGGACCTTCCCAGTCCAGTGTATACTACGGCGTTAAAAAAAGGGAGGTCGAATCCTCCCGTTTCCTCTTTATTTCTTGCCCCTCGATAGCATAAATGCCGGGATGATCGCCAGCACGGTGAATCCGAACGACCACCAGAACGCCGCCTGATAGGCGTGGGCGACGGCGCTTACGCCGGAGATTGCCGCGCTTCTGAGCTGCTGATCGATGACCGTGGCCAGAATCGCCGAGCCGAAGGCGCCCCCGATCGTCTGGAAGATCCGCGTGGCGATGCTCGCGTGCGGGATCTGCTCCTTGCTCAGTCCCGCGTAGGCGGACACCATGATCGGGATAAAGATGCCGTTCAGCGCCGCACCCCGCACGAATTGCGCGATACCGAGCAGGACGTGATTCGTATCCGCCCCTGCGAGCGCGAACGGAATCGTGCCGATCGCCGTCGCCGCCAGACTGAGCAGCACGATGTTGCGCGAGCCCATCCGATCCGCCAGTCCCCCCGATCCAGCTCCGCGTCGCCAGCATGCCGAGCCCTTGCGGGATAAGCAGCAGCCCGGTATCCAGCACGCCTACCCCGCGCACTTGCTGGTAGTAAAGCGGCAGCAGCAGCATCGCCCCGTTCATCACCATCCCGGTCAGGAACAGCGTGACGTTCGAGCCGAGAAAATGACGGGACCGGAACAGCCGCAGATCGAGCAGCGGCGATTGCCTCGCGCGCAGCGCGTAAACGATGTAAGCCGCCGCGAGGACGATTCCCCCCGCGAGCGGAAGCGAGACCTTCAGGCTGCCGAGTCCGCCCTCCGCGCTGGCCTCGGATATGCCGTAGATCAGCGCCGCAAAAGCCGGAGACAAAAGCAGCAATCCGACGATATCGAGCTTCGGCTTGTCGCGCGCCCGCTCGTCGGCCGGAATGTAACGCCAGCTCAGCCAGATCGCGACGAGCATGATCGGGATGTTCACGTAGAAAATCCAACGCCAATCGAGGTTTTGAATGAGCAGGCCGCCAAGGACGGGACCGAGGATCGGGCCGATCAACGCGGGAATGCTGATGATCGCGATGAGTCTGCCGAGATTGCGCCCGCCGGACGATTGCACGAGCACATTTTGCATCGTCGGGATGAGCAGACCCGCGCCCACGCCCTGCAGCAAGCCGGAAGCCGATCAGGCTGCCGGTATTCCATGCCAGGCCGCACAGGACGGACGAGACCAGAAAGATAATCAGCGAGAATACGTACACTTTTTTCCCGCCGTATCGCTGAATCGCCCATCCCGAGAGCGGCACCGCCAACCCCATCGTAAGCACGTACCCCGTCACGACCCACTGAATGGCGGATACCGTGCTGTGCAGGTCGGATGCCAGCTTGTCGATAGCTACGTTAACCATCGTGGAATCCAGCTGGGACGCGACGGCGCCGAAGACGAGGATCAACGCGATCCTCAGCACGCCGGCGTCCATTTTTTCTTTGGGCGGTTTGGCCGCTCGCGCCTCCGCTTGTACGCTTGCCATTTGACGTCACCTCTCGCTCTCTTTAGAGTACGGTACGTACCGTACCTTATATGAACAAGATATGCTATTGCGCCGAGAAATGCAATATAATAATTAAAGCGAGTATTCACACTTCAAGGATCGTCGAGAGGATAGAGCGATGGCTGAGTCGAAAAAGGAGCAGGCCCGGAACAATGGCCCCGGTACGCGGCGGCGGGGCGAAGCGCTGGAAAACGCGATTCTGCAGGCGGCCTGGGAAGAGCTGGAGACGACCGGCTACAACCGCCTGACGATGGAGGCCGTAGCCGCGCGGGCGCAGACGAACAAGACGGCGGTCTATCGAAGATGGCCGAATAAAGCGCAGTTGATCATCGCCGCCCTTATCAAATTCGCCCCCAAGCCTGCGATCGAAGCTGCGGATACCGGCGAACTGCGGACGGACGTGCTGACCTTCCTGCAAGGCATCTTCAAACCGCTGCAAGCGATCGGCCCCGAGACGATCCATGGGCTGATGAGCGAATACCCCGGCAAGGAGCATCCGATGTCCAAGCCCTTGCCGCCAAGATCCGAGGACGACCTCTTCGCCGCCATGCGGGCGATCGTCGGCAACGCGGAGAAGCGCGGCGAGCTGCGGCCGGGTCAACTGCCGGAACGCGTCATCTCGCTCCCGGTCGACCTGCTGCGGTACGAGATGCTGACCACCCATGGCGCGGTATCCGAAGATGTCGTCGTCCAGATCGTGGACGAGCTGTTCCTGCCGCTGGTGAGGGCGAGCGCCCAAGCCGAATAAAAGCATCGGGCCCTTCTGCATGGCGCGCAGCGGGGCTTCTTCGGTCGCGCATGCTAGCGGATTTGTCTCTTGGCAGTATTTTTCCCTTGGCGCTTGCATATTTGTTCGAACTGCTGTAATATAAGGAATCTGTTCAACGTTCATGTTTAACATGTTGCGTTACAATGTCGCGGGGTGGAGCAGCCCGGTAGCTCGTCGGGCTCATAACCCGAAGGCCGCAGGTTCAAATCCTGCCCCCGCAACCAACTTATCACTTCAATGGATGCCTACATAGGAATGCCCCTCGACCACGGCGGTGGACGAGGGGCATTTTCTCGTTATTTGAAGAACACTTTATCCACATTGTACTTGGCCTTGAATTCGTTGATGATGTATGTCTCGTAGAGTTCCCTATGGACCGGATCCTCGACCAAACAAACCTCGATCTTCGTCACCTCATCGCGCTTGTCTTTCATGACCGACGCCGAATCCTCGAAGTGTTTCTTGATCCGGGGTCTCAGCTTCCGGGCCTTGCCTACGAACAGGAGCTCGCCCTTGTCATTATAGAACATAAAGATTCCCGCTTTATCTCTCGGAATCTGAATGAAATCCGTAAATCCGTAAATATGGCTGAGCTCTGGGGCCTCCTGCTTGTAAATCGTGACATCGGGCACAGGCGCCGTTATTTGTATCATGAACATTCACTCTCTCTTGGACGACATTTTATTTTAAGTTTCAAGTCCAGCTTACATTCTATCCATTATGAACATACCCGTCCACCAATATGATACCATTTGGCAAATCTGTCCTGCGGTGGCAGGCGTAATGGGGTCCATTTAATGCATCGGAACTCGGGCGCGGGCATCGCCGTATTCGCGGCGGACGGGGGGCGCTCTTTCGAGAAAGTGAAGTTATACAGGGGACTTTAGTGCAGCACAGCATAAGTCGAGAACGAGGTTATCAAGCATTTTATATTGGGCGTTGTCGCCTCCCTCATCAGTAGCGCCGTATTGGCCATGCGCTTCTACTTCTCAAGCAAACGGCCGTTCTCTAAATAAAGCACGCGATCGCACAACGGAAGGACGCGTTCGTCGTGGGTCACGAGCACCGCGCTTTTGCCCCGCTCCCTCGCTTCCTCTGCGAGCATGCGGACGACCTCCAGGCCCCTGGACGCATCGAGGCTCGCCGTCGGCTCATCCGCCAGCAGCACGGCCGGATCGTTCATCAGGGCTCTGGCGATCGCGACGCGCTGGCGCTCGCCCCCCCGACAGCTTGTCGGGGTAGGCATCGCTGCGATGGTCGAGGCCCAGCTCGCGCAGCAGCTCCCGCGTGCGTGCGGCCGCCTTCGCTTTGTCCATCCCGCCGAGCTTCGCGACGAGCGTCAATTGCTCGCGCACCTTCAGGTAGGGAACCAGATTGGCGCTTTGAAAAATAAAACCGAGTTTGCGAAGCCGCAGATCGGACAACGCCTGCTTGTCCAGGCCGGCGATCGATTCCCCGTCCAGCAGGACGTCGCCGCTCGTCGGCTCGAGCAGGGCGCCGGCAATCGACAGGAACGTGCTCTTCCCCCGAGCCTGAAGGACCCATCACCGCGACGAGCTCCCCCCTCCGCCACCTGCAGATTCAGCGAATCCAGTATCGTACGCCTGTTGCCGCCATCCTCGAAGGCGTGCGCAATATTTCTCAACACGAGTCTGTATCTCATGCCGCAGCCCTCCCGATCGCATCCAACGCGTCGATACGGGCGACCTTCCACACCGATAACAAAGATCCGGCCAGGGACATCGCGATAAAAGCGCCGCAAGTAAGGCCCAGCGTGGATAAATGCAGCTGAAACGGCATGCTTCCGGGCAGGAACGCCTCGATCGCGCGGACAAGGAGCGCGCTGGCGATCAAGCTGGCCGTCGACAAGAGCAGCACCTGCAGCGCGACGCTTCGCGCAAGGTAGGCGGTGCGCGTGCCGATCGCCTTGAGAATCCCGAATTGACCGGTCTTCTGAATGGTGACGACATAGAAAAATACGGCCATGACAAACGAACCGATGACGAACAAAAAGACGATCATCATCCACAGCGAGCCTTGCTCTTCCTTGTAGCCCGGAATCGCGGATACCGCGTCCGACTTGGAGACGAGCTCGACGGTCGGCATAGCCGCGGCCAGCTTGCTAACCAGCTCCTTGTTCGCTTTGACCGCGATCGCGCTGTAGTTCGCGCCGTCCGACGACTTCCCCGATTCCGCCGCCTTCGGACGTGCCGCAGCCGACATGCGCTGAAGCTGCGCCCATTGCTCCGCGCCGAGGAATACCGCCGGCGAATGGCTGAAGGACTCCTGGCTGACGAACCCGCCGACCGTCCATTTCAAGCCTGAAGCTTGATCGACGATGACCGAGCCGAGGGCGATGCCGGCGTCTTTCAGTTTACGATCCGCGAGCACCATGCCCGGCGCCTGGGGCGAGAGCGCGTTGCCTTCGGTTACCGCGGGCATGAGCCAGCCGCCCGCCCGTATGCCGAGCAGCGTCACATCCAGCTTTTGCGCGGTGCCTTCGGCCGTTACGGTCGTCATTTTGACGCCCAGCGGCTCGACGTTTTCTTCTCCCGCGATCGCGCTTGCCTCGCTCAACACGGATGCCCCGACTTCCGAGCGTGTGAAGCGGTGGTTCGAGCCCTCTTCCATCATAAAATGCGTGGCGGCCATATTTTGAATCGAAGCCGCGTTGTCATAAGCAAGCCCCCCGCGCTAGCCCGGTGACGAACAGGACCAGAAAGGCGACCAGCAGGATGATCGCGGCGATGAGCGAATAACGGACTTTGGCAAATCTCATTTCCCGAATCGCCAGATACATTGCGCTTCCCTCCCTTGATGACTCCAGTTTAGGAAGCGAATATAAACGGCGCGTAAATAACAAGTTACAAATGGGGCAGCGTGACCGTAAAGCGCGTGCCGACGCCCGGCGCGCTGTCGACTTCGATCGTACCTCCGTGCAGCTGCACGATTTTTTTCACGATGGCCAGTCCTAGGCCCGTCCGTCCCGATGCGCGTTCCCGCGCGCGGTCGGCCCGGTAGAAGCGGTCGAACAGAAAGGGCAGATGCTCCGCGGCGATGCCTTCCCCGTTATCCGCGACGACGATGCGCGTGTACGCCTGCGTCTGCTCCGCCCGGACTTCGATCGCCCGGCCTGGCGCGATATGGTTCGCCGCATTGCCCAGCAGATTGGTCCACACCTGCATCAGCAGCACTTCGTCGCCGTCGATCGCAATGCCGTTCGGGACGGACAGCTTAAGCAGCAGCTCCTTCTCTTCCAGCTGCCACTGCAGCATCTCCGCGGCCTGACGGACGTGGCCGCTTAAGGCGATACGCTTCGTGTTCAGCGCATCCTCCCCTTGGTCGAGCGTGGACAGCAGCAGCAACTGCTTGCTAAGCATGGACAGGTGTCGGCTCTCGGCTTCGACGATGGAGGCATACTGTTCGCGTTCTTCCTGCGGCAGATCGTGCCGCGCCAACACCTTGGCGAAGCCCTGGATGGCGGCGAGCGGCGATTGGATCTCGTGCGATACGTTCGATACGAACTGCTGGCGCGCCTGGTCGACCCGCTCCAGCTCCCCGGCCATCGTCATAAAGTGCCCGGCCAGTTGACCGATCTCGTCGCGTCTGCCGGTGGCCAGACGAAGCTTGTACTGCCCTTGCGCGAGCCGCTTGGTCGCTTCGGTCAGCTTCGTGATCGGCTTGACGATATAGCGGGTGCTGATCAAAAAGAAAACGATGCTGATCAGAATCGTCAGCAGGCCGACCAGGGCGAAGAAGGTACGCAGCTCGCCGAACTGCAGCAGCACGTCCGGCCGCATGAACAGCGCGTAGCGCTTCGCGGACGATCGGACGGGCACGCCTACAGTGTTGCTCAACCGATTGTCGAAGAAGCCCGAGATGAACGGCTTGTTCGGGAACTGCGCCACGCCATGGTAGACGCCGCCGTCAAGGACCCGGTCGATATCCTGTTCGTTCAGGTCCTGAACGCGGAAGCTTCGTCCGTAAAATCGCGACTCCTCTTGCCCGTCCGTCACGTAGATCTCGTACCCCAGGTCCGCGGCATGGCGGAGGTAACGCTCCATATTGGCCGGCTCCGCCTCGATGAAGCCTTTCATCTGTTCGGCGATGGACACGAGCTTCTTGTCGTTGAAGGGTTTGAGCTTGACATGGTAGTAAAGGTTGGACGCAAGGAAGCCAAGTACGCTGCTGGCCAGAATGACCGCTAACGCGATCAGAAACACGCGATAGTAGAGCGTCTTCATTTGTCCGCCACCACGAGCTTGTAGCCGATCCCGCGGATCGTCTGGATGGCGAAGTCGTCGGCGTAATCGGCGAACCTTTGGCGCAGACGGTTAATGTGCACGTCGACCGTCCGCTCCTCCCCTTCATAATCCGCTCCCCCACACGAGCCGGATCAGCTCGTCGCGCGCGAACAGGCGCCCCGGATACTGGGCCAGTTGGGCCAGCAGCTCGAATTCCTTCAGCGGCAGCAAAAACACCGACTGGCCATCGGACACTTCGACGTTCTTGCGATCGATGGCAATGCGATGCATCCGAATAACGTCGCTCGATACGCGGTTGTAGCGGCGGAACAAGGCCTTCACGCGAAAGAGCAGCTCCTCCGGCTCGAAGGGCTTGGTCACGTAGTCGTCCGTCCCTTTCCGATAGCCCTGCGCCTTGTCCGACAGCTGGTCCTTGGCCGTCAGCATGATGATCGGAATGTCGTACTGCTGCCGGATGTGCTCGCACAGCTCGAGTCCGTCCATATGCGGCATCATGACATCGATGATCGCGATGTCGATCGGCATCCGCTCCAGCACCTTGACCGCCTCTACCCCGTCCTGCGCCTCGTGCACGCCGAAGCCTTCGAGAGTCATGACATAGCGGACCAGCGCTCGAATGCTCGGATCGTCGTCTGCCAGCAGCAGATGGTTCATTGCGGTTACCCCCCGTTTCTTTGCCTGCTTTCTTGTTAGCATAGCAGAAATCGGGGCATGCGCATGCATCGCAAGATTAGAAAAGCCACCCGGAAGGTGGCATAGAGTGGTATGGTAAGCTCAAAGAATAGGCTCAAAGAAAATAACCCGCCTAGGTTCGCGCCATTGCGGGTTACTTTATCGGTCGCTCGACTGGAGGTAACCCAACCGAAGCAGTTGTGCGGGAAGTGGAGTTGGCGCATCGGCTTCATTGCCGCGATAGCCGCGGCTATCGCCGGATTAAGTTAGTCCAGCACGGCCGTCATATGCGCCTTGGTCACGGCCCAGTGCGTGGCGCTCCAATACTTGGCCTTATCCTTCACGTAAATGATCTGGGGCGATTCGTGCTTGACGTTCAAGTCCTCCGCGATCTGATTCGACACGGGGCGGGATTCGATGACTTTGACCAGCGTATAGTCTACGTCCGGATTCGGCGCAGCCTTCAGGTACGCTTCGTATTCGCTCAGCGCATTGGCGCTGACGGGGCACGTCGTGCTGTGCTTTAAAATAACCTGTCCGCGTTCGGCGGACTTGGCCAGCAGCGCATTCCACTCGTCGATCGTCGAAATTTCTCTCCAGGTCATCGTCTTACCTTCTTTCGTCGATTGAAGATCCAATATTGGCTTGAATTGTATCATATCGCGGGACAGGACGAAAGCGAGCCATTGCCGCGCGTTGGCGTACCCGCTTTGTTTTCGATGCTGTTCGCCTCTTCCGCATCCGCCCGGATGAAGTATAATAATTCCATGCAACTCGAAGGCTACACGGAAGACGTAGTCCGACGATCACAGCTTTGTAAAAAGGGGACGTTCAGAGCCGCCATGGAATTATTTTTTACGATCTTGATCCTGCTCGCGCTGGTTGGCGTATCCAACATCTTGAGCGGCAAATTCCCGCTCGTGCCCGTGCCGCTCATGCAGATCGCGCTCGGCATGATCGTCGCCGCCGTCCCGTCGGGCCTGCATATGCATCTCGAGCCCGAGCTGTTCTTCGTGCTGTTCATCGCGCCGCTGCTGTATAACGACGGCAAGCACGCGTCTCGATCCGAGCTATGGAAGCTCCGCGTCCCGATCCTTGTACTCGCAGTGGGCTTGGTGTTCGCGACCGTGTTCTTGATCGGCTATGCCATCCATTGGATGATCCCGTCGATCCCGCTGCCCGTCGCGTTCGGTCTCGCGGCGATCCTGTCGCCGACGGACGCCGTCGCGGTGAGCAGCCTCGCGGGCCGCATCCGGCTGCCGAACAACCTTATGCACCTGCTCGAAGGCGAGGCGCTCATGAACGACGCGTCGGGCCTCGTCGCCTTCAAGTTCGCGATCGCCGCCGCGCTCACCGGCAGCTTCTCGCTGGCGAACGCAAGCGTCAGCTTCCTCTTCATCGCCATCGGCGGTCTCGGGATCGGCGCGGTGACGGCGCTGCTCGTCTCCGGCTTCCGGGTGTGGCTCCGCCGGTCGGGTCTCGAGGACGAGACGATGCATATGCTCATTCACCTCTTGACGCCGTTCGCGCTGTACATGATCGCCGAGCGGCTCGGCGTATCCGGCATCCTGGCCGCCGTCGCCGGCGGCGTCGTGCATGCGATCGAGCGCGACCGGATGTCCAGCATCAAGCCTTTGTCCAACGAACTGTCGGATAACACGTGGTCCGTCATCGTATTCATCCTTAACGGACTGGTGTTCGTCATTCTCGGCCTGCAGCTGCCGAGCGTGTTCAACGAGGTATTCCGGGAGCCGACGCTGAACAACGGCGAGGTGATCGCTTACGCGGTCGTCATCTTCCTCATGCTGCTCGTGCTGCGTTTTCTATGGGCGCTGGCCTTCTCAAGGGGCGGTCGATGGATCGGCAAGAAGACGGCGACCAACGTCAAGGTCTCGTTCCGAAAGCTCGCGATGACCGCCCTGTCCGGCGTGCGCGGCGCGGTGACGCTCGCCGGCGCCTTCTCGATCCCGCTGCTGTTGGACAACGGGGCGCCGTTCCCCGAACGAAGCCTCGTCATTTTCCTGTCGGCCGTCGTCATCCTGCTGTCGCTCATCGCCGCGAGCGCGCTTCTGCCGCTGTTCGCGCAGCAGCCTGCGCACAACAAAGCGGCGGAGCTCGCGGCTGCGGAGCGCAAGGGAGAACGGCTGATCATGGGCGCCGCCATCCGCGCCGTCCACTCCGCGACGACCGAAGACAATGAAGTCGAGGCGGCGTCCGTCATCTCCGATTACGAGCGCTGGCGCAGAAATCCGGAATTGGACATGCTGCGCATGCAGCACGGAAAATTCGAGTTGGAAGAGCGGGAGCTGCGACTCAAAGCGATCGACGAGGAACGGCGCACGGTGAACAAGCTGCTGCGGGAAGACCGGATCACCGAGACGCAAGCCGTGCTGTTCCAAACGAACCTGGAGCAAATGTCGATGGTATTGTCCGTTCGCACGAATTTGTTCGCGCTGCTGGTAAAATTCTGGGCGCGCGAACTGAAGGCGATGTTGACCAAGCAAGAATCCCGATTCAAGGCGATACGGGACTTGTCGCAGGCGGATCGGGAAGCGATCCGAGGTCTGAAGGTGCAGACGTGCGAGGCGGCGCTGTCCTCCCTCCGCTCGGAACGCAAATGCGAAGCCAGGTCGGCAGTCATGAGCCAGTACGAGCATATCCTGTCGAAGCTGACGACGCCTTACTCGTTCGGCAAGCAGCCCGCGGGCAACGAAGAGGTGCGGCGCGACCTGCAGTGGATCGCCATTCAAGCCGAGCGGGACGAGGTGCAGTCGCTGTTCGAGCGCAACGAAATCACGCGCGACGTCGCCAACAAGCTGCGCCGCACGATTCGAACGCGCGAAGCGACGTTATTGAGCGAGGCGCTAGACTAGGATTCGTACGGTACGCCGTATTTGCTGAAGATCGCTCGGTATTTAAGATCGAAAATCGCCCAGCGGTTTTCCGCCCCGTGCTTGTCCTTCAGCGCCTCCAAATAGCGCCTGGCCGCTGCCTCGTCACCGGATTGCAGCAGCAACTCGAAGCTCTCCTCGCCCAGATGCAAATAGGGTCCTGCGACATAATAATCGACGATGGATCTGGCGCTGGTCATCGTATCGTAGAATCGAACGACTTCATCCAATCCGTTGAGCAGCGTGTCTCTTAAGTCGTTCATATTCGTATCGGGCGTTAGGGAAAATCGCGCCGGAACAGCCCGGGCCAGCTCCTCGATTCTTGCTCGGAAGTGACACTCCGGCTCCTGGGGCGCCGTTTGAATCTCCTTTGACTGCAAGTGCGCTAATTTCGCCGCGTAAATGCCGAAATTCACGTAAAACATCACATGATCCGCCGAATTGCCGGCGGATTTTTGGAAGTTGAACATATAGATGAGATCATCCGCGCTTTTGCTGAAATTCAAACCTTTTCTGGCAAAGCCGCGCTCGGCAAGGAACGGCTTGACGTCCTGCTTCATCAGGTCGTTAAAACGCTGCTGCAACGCAATCCCTCCCCGTTTTATACGAATTACACTAAAAAAATCCCACCCGAAAACAATCGCGACGGGGCTCTTCAGCTCGCAGACCGGTCCAAAAGGTGCTGTAAGAGCAAAAATCGAGGTTTGGATAAAAATCAGATTAAATACCCGTTCGCGAATTCGTCGATGACCAGCAGCTCGTCTTCCGTAAGCGCCCGCTGCACGGCATTCCGGTAGGCCTCGGTCACGCTCGTTGTATCCCCCCTTAAAGCGGTCCGTCAAGACTGCGACGGCTCTGAGCATGGCCGCTTCTTGATCGAATTCCGCTTTGGCGATCGGCAGTCCGTGCGAGAGCACGTACGTTTCTGCATCGAAGGCGGCCAGCCGGTCGAGCAGTCGCAGGGTCTCGCCGATTTTATAATTCCTGTTCGCCGCGTAGATATCTGAATAAATGCAGTCTCCGAGAAATAAAATCTTCTCTTCTTTGACGTAGACGACGACGGAATCCGGCGCGTGGCTGCCCCCCACCTGCTGCAGGATGCAGGTGACGCCTCCCAGATCGATTTGCAGTCGTTCCTCGAATCCGACCTGCGGCAATACGATCTTCATGTCTCTTTGACCGACGAACTCTTTCTTAATGGCATCCGCGCAAAACTGAATTTCCGTTCCTTCCCTGACTCTCGCGTCCAGCGCCTCGTCCGACCAGGATAGCGGCATGAGCTTCTCGATTGCCTTCCTCGTATCGCCGGATGCGATCGACACGGTATCCGCGAGCGCGGACAGACCGAAAATATGATCCCAATGCCAGTGCGTCAGCACGACCAGATCAGGCCGGGGGACGCCCCTTTCGCTGAGCTCGTGCAAAAAGCATCGGGCATGGCGCTCCGAGTTGCCCGCATCGATCATCAAAGTCTTGTCGTCGCCCGCGACCACTCCCAATACGGGCCGGTCGGTCTCTGCTACTGGCGTCATGTACCAGACACGCTGGCCGATTCGCTCGATCGCATGCATGAAGGGTCCTCCTATTTAAAAGACGTCGATCAGACCGCCGACGAGACGACCCTCGCATTAATCATCTTACGAACGGAAAGACCCCTTTCGCAAGGGGCCTTTCCGTTGAGATGCACAGTTTTTACTTCGAGAAGTAATGTCCTTGCTCGAGATCCGGGATCAGCGCGGCGTGCACCGGACGCCACCCCAGGAGCGCCTGCGTCTGCGCGCTCGACCGCGGGATATCGAGCCCCGCCAGCATGCCGAGGAAGCCGAAGTGGGCGCTCGCTTCTTCGCGCGGGATGCTGACCGTCGGCACGTTAAGGCGCTTGCCGATGATACTCGCGATGTCGCGGAAGGGCACGCCCTCGTCGTGCACGCCGTCCAGCCGCGCGCCTGCCGGAGCGGACTCCGCAGCCAAGCGGAACAGCGTCGCCGCATCGAGACGGTGTACGGCCGGCCAACGGTTGGTGCCGTCGCCGACATAGGCGGCTGCGCCCTTTTCGCGGGCGATGTCGATCAGCCTCGGCACGAAGCCCTTGTCGCCTTCCCCGTGCACGGTCGGCGCAAGCGATACGATCGATGCCCGCACGCCTTGCGACGTCAAAGCCAGCGCCGCCTGCTCCGACGCTTCCCCGTTCGCGTGCGCCGTCATGACAAACGGCTTGCCTGAACCCTTGAGCGCCTCGCCCATCGCTTCGACGGCGCGGAGATCCATGCCGAGCGAACCCGCGAAGTCGGAGAAGTCGTGCCTGAACGCCAGGTGAATGACCCCGTCCGCGGCAGCCGCTCCGCTCCGAAGGCCGTCCAGATCTTCAAGCGATCCCGCATGCGCCTCGGCTCCCGCTTCCGCAAGCGCCGCCGCGCCGCGGTCCGAACGCGTTAGGCCGACGACCCGATGACCTGCCCGGATAAGCTCGCCTACCACGGCCGAACCGATATACCCCGTTGCTCCCGTTACGAAAATTTTCATTCCGATCTCTCCCTTTGCTTTTGATCATCACGGCTCTACTGTAAACTATAGAGTGGACTCTAAAGCAAGCCGTCGATAAGGAGCGTCGCGAATGAAAATTCAGGAACTCGCCGAAAGGATCGGATTATCGGTTCACGCCATTCGTTACTATGAAAAGGAAGAGCTGTTGGACGAGCGTCACGTTCGGCGGGATCGGAACAACTATCGCCATTACTCCGACGAAGCGATCGAGCGTCTGAAGCTGGTCAAGAGATTCCAGAGCGTCGGCTGCTCGCTCACGGAATTGAAGCAAATCCTGCAGGGTCTGGACTCGAACGCGACGACCACGCAGCAAGGGATCGACTGGGTTTTATCCAAAATCAAAGAAATCGAACGCAAAAAGGAAGAATACGATCAGGTGCTGGCCACGCTTAACAAGATGCTGGAATACAAAATCGCCAGACAGGGCGACGCGGGGGAAAAGCATCGCTGACTCGATTATATGGATGCGATCGGGCGGCGGCATGCGATAATGCAGGCAATGTCGACGTTCAGTCCCGCCCCGCCTCGTAGAGCTTTTGCGCCACCATGGCCGGCCTCGTGCGCGAATCCGTCATGTGGTCCCCATCGCCGACGATCAACCGGAACAGGCCCAGACGCGAGGACATATGCGGATGCCAGCCGAAGCCTTCTCCTTGCGGCAATACATTGTCTTGATAGAAGTACACATAGCTTTTGGGCGTCGTCAGCGCATAGAACGCTTTAAGATCCAGTTTCTCGAAAAGCGGCTTGGCCGGCTCCGGAGAGGCGGTTGCGTAGATCCATCTCGCCACGTCCAAAGCGGCCGTATTCACGAACGAATCCCGGAACAGCGGAAAAGGAAGCATAATCGTATCGTCCCCCCGAGCTTGCCCGAAGCTGCTCGAAGCCTTGCCTCGTCTGCGGCGTCACCTCGTCCGCAAGCGATTCGCCGTCCTTCAATACGAAGGCATCCCAGAAGACGAGACGCTTAAGGCGCGCAGATACCTGTTCGGCCGCCTTCTGAACGACCGTGCCGCCGAAGCTGTGCCCGACAAGAACGATATCCCGCAAGTTCAGCTTTGTTATAAAGTCGACGACGGACTGCGTGATCATCGCGTGCGTGACCTGTTTGTTCGGATCTTCTCCATGCCCGGCATATTCCGGCGTATAGACGACATGCCCGTTCGCGCGCAGCGCCGCAGCTATATCGTCCCAGAAGCGAGCGTCCGCCCAAGCGCCATGCACGAGCACGAAGGTAAGCCGCTGCAGCGCATGCTGCCCATACTGCCCATACCGATAGTCAACGCAGGGGAAGCGACGAATTTCCGGATAATAAGGATACATGCTCAAACACCTCTCGAATCTGCATGGGATCAGCTTATGCCCAGTGCAGCCCAGAGGTGCCCGCAGCCCCTGCCTTCAACGATGGTCGCTATTTTAATACGAAAGCCATCAAGTCCCGTCCGACCGTGATCGGACCCGCGTAAATATCGGCCATTCCCGCGATGTACGCCTGCTCCGCCGCAGGATTCGCCTCCGGCGCGGGAATGTGATGCGTGAGCACGAGATGCCGGACGCCCGCGCGCTGCGCGATGCCCGCTGCCTCCAGCGTCGTCGTATGATACTTCGCGGGGTTCGACAGCGCCTTCTCGTGCTGAGGATAGCGCGCGATTAGGGCGTCCAGCCAGGGCTTGTTGTACGCCTCGTGAACGAGCAGATCCGCCCCGGCCGCATGCTTCTCCATGCTCGCCACCGGAATCGTGTCGCCGGAAATGACGGCCGTCTTGCCGTTATACTCGAACTTGTAGGCGACGGCCGGGTACACCGGACGATGGTCCACTTCGAAGGCCGTGATCCGGATGCCGTCCTTGTCGTAGACGACGCCTTCGTTGCGCTCCGTATATTCGATTCGCGAGCCCGCTTCGTCCGACAGGTTGTAGCTGATGCGCAGCTTCACGTCGAACTCGAAGGATTCCCGCATTTTTCCAATGATCGCCTTCGTCGTCTCCGGTCCGTATACGTGCATGGGCACCGACCGGCCCTCGAAGACACGCTCCGCCGTAATATGCGTGCGCCAGCTCGTGATGAACACGTCGAAAAATCCGCCGTTGTGGTCGTAATGGTGATGGGTGAACAAAACATCCGATATCCGCTGCGGCATGATGCCCGCCTTGACCAGTTGATCCACCGCGGCGCCGCCGCAATCGACGAGGAACGCCTTGTCTCCCGCGAGCACCGCGACCCCGGGCTTCGCGCGCCCGTAGAAGGCCCGGGGGGGACCCCGTTCCGAGCAGAACGACGGTCAGATTCGGGTGGTAGTCCGGGCGCAAATCGCGCTGCGGCTGAATGTAGAACTCAGTCATCGCTGTCTTCCCTCTCTTCGTCGGTCTATTTGCCTTCCTGCGTCTCCTTCAGCAGCGACAGATCGTACAAGCCTGTCAGATCCAGGCCGTCCGCGCCGACGTCCTTGATGTAGCCGGCATCGACCGCCACCTGCCCCATCGCCTGCAAGGCGTCCTGATCGATGTTCGTCGTCAGGCTGAGGCGCGAGAGCGTCGCCTTGATCAATTCGACGTCCAGACCCTTGCCCGTCAGCTCCTTCAGCTCGTCGCTGACGAGCGTGTACGTGTCGTCCGGGCGATCCTTGATGAACTGGATGGCGTCCTCGTTGGCGAGAAGCACCGACTTGGCCAGATCCCGATGCGCCTTCAGGAAGCCGTCGCTTGCGACGACGATCGTCAGCGGATAGTTCCCCCTTGTTCGGCGGCACCTGGTCCCAATCGACGGCGATCTCGCCGATGCCTTCGTTCGCGATCTGCGTGCCCCACGGTTCGGGCAGCAGCGCCGCGTCTACCTGGCCTTGCTTCATGGCCGTCAGCGTATCCGCGGGCGCCATCGCGATGATCTGCACCCCGCTCTTGTCGCTCGTCACCTTAAGGCCCTGCTCCTGAAGCAGCAGACGGAGCGAGATCTCGTTCGTGCTCCCCTTGGTCGGGATGGCGACCAGCTTGCCGGACAGGTCCTTGACGCCCGCCACGCCGGCGCCCTTCCTCGCCACGAGCACGGCGCCGCCGTTGTTCGCACCGGACAGAATCTTGATGTTCTTGCTTCTGACGTATTGGTTGATGACCGGGCTCGGCCCTACGTAGCCGATGTCGATCTCGCCCGTCGCCATCGCGGTCGAGAAGTCGGAACCGTTGTTGAAGCCTTGTACTTCAAGCTTCACGTTCGCGCCGAGACGGTCCTGCAGATAGCCCTTCTTGATCGCGACGAAGGCCGGCGCATGGGTTACGTTTTTGAGCAGGCCGATCTTCACCGTGATCGGGTCGGCCGACTTGGCGCCGCCGCTCTCCGAAGCAGAAGAACCGGAGGATGCGGATGAGCCGGATGAGCCGCACCCGGACAGCAAGGCCAGCATCAAGACGAGGACAAAACTAGAATAGATCGCTTTTTTTAAACATGAAGCATTCTCCTTTTCCCATTTAAGCTTAGGCTTTGGCCGTCTGGAGCCCGTACAGCGTCAAGACCCGATCCTCGATGCGCTTGAAAACGAGGTGGTCGGAAATCGTGCCGAGAATCGCGATCACGAGCACGATGCAGAGCATGAGCGACGTGTCGCCGAGGCTCCGCCCCTCCTCCAGCAGTTGCCCGAGCCCGACGCCGCGCGCGATAAGCTCGCCGGAGACGAGCGCCCGCCAGGCGAACGCCCAGGCCATGCGCATGCCGGTGATAAGCTGCGGGATCGCGGCGGGGACCATCACCTGATAGAAGAGACGGAGCCCGCGGCCCGTCCCGAACATCTGCGCGGACTTCACATAGATCGGCGGGATGTTCTTGATGCCGCTCCGGCTCGCGATCGCCATCGTCCAGGTCGCCCCGATCGTCGTGATGAACACGACGGCGAAGTCGTTCAGCCCGAACCAGATGATCGCAAAAGGCAGCCACGCGATGCTCGGCACCGTCTGCAGCGCGACGACGACGAAGCCGAACGTCTCGTCCAGCAGCCGGCTCCGGGCGAACAGGACGCCAAGCGTCACGCCGATGGCGCACGACAGCGCGAACGCGACGAGGATGCGCCGCAGGCTGCCGAGCGTCGCCTTGAGCAGTTGGCCGTCAACCATTCCGTCGTAGAATGTCCGCATCGTCTGCAGCGCCGACGGGAAGCGCCAGCCCCAGTGCATCGTCCTATATGCCGTCTCCCATATGATGAGCAGCAGAAGGAGAAAGAGCGCTTTTCTCCAAAGTGTAGTCATCGCCGTACTCCTCCTTCGCCACCTTCTCCAGCTCGGCGGCCAATGTATCCATGATCCGACTCTCGATATGGTGCAGCACGGAATCGCCCGGCTCCCGCGGACGCGCCGCCTGCACACGAAACTCTTTTTTTGATCCGCCCCGGCCGGGTGGACATGACGAGCACCCGCTCCGACAGCGTGACCGCCTCCCGGATGTTGTGCGTGATAAACAGGATCGTCTTCCGCGTGCTCAGCCAGATCTGCTCCAACTCCCTGTGCAGCAGCAGCCTCGTCTGCTCGTCCAGCGCGGCGAACGGCTCGTCCATGAGCAGAATCTCCGGGTCCATGACGAGCGCGCGCGCGATCGCCACCCGCTGCTTCATCCCCCCCCGACAGCTCGTGAGGATAGCGGTCCGCGAACTTGCCCAGATGAACGGTTCGAATCTGCTCCATGGCCCGCTCGCGGCGCTCCTTTTTGCCGATCCCCTTCTGCTTGAGACCGAACGCCACGTTCTCCAGTACGGTAAGCCAGGGATACAGCGCATGGTCCTGAAACACGACGATCCGGTCGGGCCCGGGAGCCGTGACGACCTTGCCGTTCGCTTCGACGCGGCCGCGATCCGCCCGTTCCAGTCCCGCCACCAGGTTAAGCAGCGTAGACTTGCCGCAGCCCGAAGGACCGAGGACGGAGACGAACTCTCCCCTCCCGATCTCGAAGTCGATGTCTTCCAATGCCGTGTAGCCGACGCCGCCCCGCTGCGCGAACGTCTTGCCGACGCCTTCTAACCGGATCATGCTCCGCCACCTCCAACGCTTTCTTTGTCGTGTCGTTATAAGCGCGCTTCGAACGCGTCCGTATCGAAAATGACGACCTGCTTCTTCTCGTAGCGGACGATGCCGTCGTCCCGCCACCGCCCGAGCGTCTCGGTCACCGTCTGCCTGCTGCAGCCGATCACGTAAGAGATCTCCTCGTGGCTCAGCGGAAGCGTGACGACCGTCTCCTTCCCCGAACGCACGCCGAGCTGCAGCAAAAGCTGCGCCAGCCGCCAGGCCACCGGCCGGGACACGAGCGTCTCCACGTAGCGCTGCGTCTGCAGCAGCCGGCGGGCGTTGGCGACCGTCAGCGCGTAAAGGGCGTCCGGATGCTGCCTAAGCAATCCGATGAAGGAAGCAGCGGGAATCGAGAGAATGCGGCTGTCCGTGATGCATCGCGCGTAACGCTGCCGCTTCTGCCCCGTCAGCACCTCGGCCGCGCCGAACACCTCGCCCTTGTGGCGCAGGAACAAAGTGATGCTCTGACCCTCCTGCGCGAACTGCGAGATTTTCACCAGCCCGTCCTGGACGAAATAAATCTCCTGGCTCTCCTCTTCGCTTCTGAAGATAAAAGCGTTCTTCTTCACGTCGCGCGACGCGCCGAACGTCTCGAAGAGCTTCGCCAACGCGAGCTGCTCGGCTGCCTCGGCGCGATTCGAGGCGGTTTCTTGCGCATCGCCCCGCACGCCCGCTTCGTTCATCGTCGTCGCGCCCCTCTCCGAATGTTAATTCATTGTTTGTTTATCGGTATTTATGATTATAGAGGATCGTTCGAGGAGAAAACAGTCGGCTACCCGACAAAATATCAAGCATCTGCGACAAAATGTACGCGAAGCTGCGATGTGGCCGGTAGGGAACGGGGGGGTTGCCCGTTGCTTGGAAATCAAGGCGCGGCTGGGAGCGATATAGGAAGTCGGACACGCGCCATGCGCCCAATCTCTGCCGAGGGGAGCCAAGGGCTGCTGAAGCGCCGGGGGCGGAGGACGGCGGGCGGAGCGGCAGATACGGCGCGGGCGGGAGTTCCGGCGGGTGGCGAGGGCTTTAAAAGCGCAGGCGGGAGTTCCGGCGGGTGGCGAAGGCTTTAAAAGCGCAGGCGGGAGTTCCGGCGGGTGGGGACGGCGTTAAAAGCGCGGGCGGGAGTTCCGGCGGGCGGGGACGGCGTTAAAAGCGCGGGCGGGAGTTCCGGCGGGTGGCGAAGGCTTTAAAAGCGCAGGCGGGAGTTCCGGCGGGTGGCGAAGGCACTGTACGCGTAGCGGACGGACCGAGGAGCCCTTATTCTTGTTCCGATCGCGATTCGCGGCCCGATCGCGGACCCAGATGACGCTAATTCAGGTTTGCCGACCTTTTTTTAGCCTTGATCCGTATAAATAACGTCCCTCCAGTCCGAATCGATCACCATGGGACCGGTTTTTACGAAAATAGCGTCTCCTGAGTCCGATGCCCTTTGCTTGACCTGCATTCAGCGCCTCCTCGCCGTTCTCATCTGCGCCTACCCGCATACTTCCCACCTCTCTTCGCTGTAAGGTTTGTAAGTGAAAGTAACGCCTTTCTGCTATATCAAAAAAAGGGGAATCCGCTGTTTAGAGCGAATTCCCCCTTTTTTGGTTACCTTCTTGTGCCCGATCGTGTCTGGTCGCATGCCGAGTCTCTTGGCTGGAAATCAGAACCCGACTGCATACCGTTTGCAGCCGGGTTCCTTTTGATTACTTGTTTTGAATAGTCAACATTCTCAGCAGAGCCGTGACCGCTTCCGCTCGCGTCAGCTTGTCGTCGGGAACGAACAAGTCCTCCCCCCTTGCCATTGACGATGCCCAGCTCCTTCATGGCCGTCACGGCGCCTTTGGCCCAGTCCGGAATGCGGCTATCGTCCGCAAAGCCCGTCGCGGCCGTCGCTTCGGCCGACCGTCCCAGCGCCCTGGCGATCATCGTCGCCATCTCCGCGCGCGTGACGAGGGCGTCCGGACGGAGCGTATTGTCGTCCGCGCCTTTCATAATGCCCGCGTAGACCGCTTGCGCAAGCGCTTTGCGCGCCCATTCGCCTATTTTCGCGTTGTCGCTGAACGTCAGCTGCTGCTCCGCTTCGCCATCCTGCGGCTTGAGCGCATTCATCAGCATGACCGCGAATTCCGCACGCGTCACCGAACCATTCGGCTTGAACGCACCGTTCGGATACCCGCTCACGATGCCGGCGGCGGCCGCCTGTTTAATGCCGGCTTCCGCCCAGTGACCCGCGATGTCCGTGAAGGCGTCCGTCTGCGCGCCCCCCGCAGCATCATCGTGACCGCCTACGGCGAATACCGCATACTTCGTGAAGTGATTCACCTTGACGCTGATCTTATTGCCGTTCACGTCGCCGCCGGGAACTTCCACCCAGACCCGGGTCAACTCGTCATAATAGAACACGGACGGTCGTTGCCCATTGCGCAAGTCCTCGGGTTTGAACGTAAAGGTCAGAACGACGTCTTTGCTGAAGTTCTCGGGGGAAATTTTTCGAAATTTCAAATACCCCGCTGACCGTCCCGTCCTTATCCGTGAGCAAACCTTGCGTATTCGCCAATTTTTGTATGGTAATATCAAGACTTTTGTATGCAGCCCCGGACGGGATCTCGACCTTGACCTCGCCGTCCAGGCTGACGTCTCCGGATTGGCCCGCGGACAGGGTCAAGCTGCCGTTCGTCGTCGAAGTTGCAACGGGCTGCGCAGGCGCCGGACTTCCGGAGTCGTTCGTAGGCGCGTTCACGGTCACCTTCGCCGCCGCGCTCGTGGCGGTCGCCGTCTGCGCGCCGTTTACGCCGCTATTGGTGTTCGTCACGACGACGTAGTAGTACGTCGTGCCTTCGCTCGCCGTCGGCACCGCGTACGTCGCACTCGTCGCGCCGACGATTACAGTGCCGCCGCTGTTGCTGTTTGTCGCGCTGTTGTACCATTGGTAGCTCAGCGTGCCGCCATCGCCCACCGTCGCCGCCACGCTCAGCGTCGGGCTCGTGTCTCCCACGCTCACGATCTCGTCCGCCGGCTGCGTCCCGATGCTCGGCGCTTCCGCGTTCACCAGCGCGTTCACGGTCACCTTCGCTGCCGCGCTCGTGGCGGTCGCCGTCTGCGTGCCGTTTGCGCCGCTGTTCGTGTTCGTCACGACGACGTAGTAGTACGTCGTGCCTTCGCTCGCCGTCGGCGCCGCATACGTCGCGCTCGTCGCGCCGACGATTACAGTGCCGCCGCTGTTGCTGTTCGTCGCGTTGCTGTACCATTGGTAGCTCAGCGTGCCGCCGTCGCCCACCGTCGCCGCCACGCTCAGCGTCGGGCTCGTGTCTCCCACGCTCACGGTCTCGTCCGCCGGCTGCGTCCCGATGCTCGGCGCTTCCGCGTTCACCAGCGCGTTCACGGTCACCTTCGCCGCCGCGCTCGTGGCGGTCGCCGTCTGCGTGCCGTTTACGCCGCTGTTCGTGTTCGTCACGACGACGTAGTAGTACGTCGTGCCTTCGCTCGCCGTCGGCGCCGCATACGTCGCGCTCGTCGCGCCGACGATTACAGTGCCGCCGCTGTTGCTGTTCGTCGCGTTGCTATACCATTGGTAGCTCAGCGTGCCGCCATCGCCCACCGTCGCCGCCACGCTCAGCGTCGGGCTCGTCGCGCCGACGTCGGCCGTCTCGTCCGCCGGCTGCGTCCCGATGCTCGGCGCTTCCGCGTTCACCAGCGCGTTCACGGTCACCTTCGCTGTGCCGCTCGTCGCGGTCGCTGTCTGCGTGCCGTTTACGCCGCTGTTCGTGTTCGTCACGACGACGTAGTAGTACGTCGTGCCTTCGCTCGCCGTCGGCGCCGCATACGTCGCGCTCGTCGCGCCGCCGATCGGCGTGCCGCCGCTGTTGCTGTCCGTAGCGTTGCTATACCATTGGTAGCTCAGCGTGCCGCCGTCGCCCACCGTCGCCGCCACGCTCAGCGTCGGGCTCGTATCGCCGACGCTCACGGTCTCGTCCGCCGGCTTGCGTCCCGATGCTCGGCGCTTCCGCGTTCACCAGCGCGTTCACGGTCACCTTCGCCGCCGCGCTCGTGGCGGTCGCCGTCTGCGTGCCGTTTACGCCGCTGTTCGTGTTCGTCACGACGACGTAGTAGTACGTCGTGCCTTCGCTCGCCGTCGGCGCCGCGTACGTCGCGCTCGTCGCGCCGACGATTACAGTGCCGCCGCTGTTGCTGTTTGTCGCGCTGTTGTACCATTGGTAGCTCAGCGTGCCGCCATCGCCCACCGTCGCCGCCACGCTCAGCGTCGGGCTCGTGTCTCCCACGCTCACGGTCTCGTCCGCCGGCTGCGTCCCGATGCTCGGCGCTTCCGCGTTCACCAGCGCGTTCACGGTCACCTTCGCCGCCGCGCTCGTGGCGGTCGCCGTCTGCGTGCCGTTTACGCCGCTGTTCGTGTTCGTCACGACGACGTAGTAGTACGTCGTGCCTTCGCTCGCCGTCGGCGCCGCATACGTCGCGCTCGTCGCGCCGACGATTACAGTGCCGCCGCTGTTGCTGTTCGTCGCGTTGCTGTACCATTGGTAGCTCAGCGTGCCGCCGTCGCCCACCGTCGCCGCCACGCTCAGCGTCGGGCTCGTGTCTCCCACGCTCACGGTCTCGTCCGCCGGCTGCGTCCCGATGCTCGGCGCTTCCGCGTTCACCAGCGCATTAACGGTCACCTTCGCCGCCGCGCTCGTGGCGGTCGCCGTCTGCGTGCCGTTTACGCCGCTATTGCTGTTCGTCACGACGGCGTAGTAGTACGTCGTGCCTTCGCTTGCCGTCGGCGCCGCGTACGTCGCGCTCGTCGCGCCGACGATTACAGTGCCGCCGCTGTTGCTGTTCGTCGCGTTGCTATACCATTGGTAGCTCAGCGTGCCGCCGTCGCCCACCGTCGCCGCCACGCTCAGCGTCGGGCTCGTGTCTCCCACGCTCAAGGTCTCGTCCGCCGGCTGCGTCCCGATGCTCGGCGCTTCCGCGTTTACCAACATGATTGTTTGTAGAATCGATCCCTGGTCACCCGTGGCCATATACGTACCATTGCCAGCCGTCAGCCCCCAGAACCCAATCGAAGTTCCCGAGCTATGACTGCTCCAGTGAATGCCGTCCGTGGAGGAGTCGATTAAGCCGGAAGAACCTGCCAAGACAAACACGCCATCGTTGAATAAAGCTCGTCGATAATAATCTGAAATCGGAGGCCATCCAGAGGGAGGGGAGTTTTGCCTTTCCGTCCAGATAGCCCCGTCCGGAGAGGTTAAAATGATTTTATTCTGGCCCCCCGCGACAAACAGCCCATTGCCGTAAGCAACCGCGTAAAGCTGATTGGTCGTGCCGGAGACGTTACTTGTCCAGGCAATTCCGTCCGTAGAGGTGAAAATGACGCCGCTATTGCCTACCGCTACATACTTGCCATTGCCATACGTGATACGGTTAAGGTCATAATAGGTGTTCGAATTTTGAGTCGTCCAGGTCACACCATCGGGAGATGTTAAAATCGTCCCGCTCTGCCCTACCGCAACATATAAGTTGTCTCCATACGCCACATCGTAAAGAATACTGGATACGCCCGGATTCCGGTTCGTCCAGTTAATGCCGTCGGAAGAGGTGAACAAATTGCCTTGCCAGCCGACGCCGACGAACAAGCCTCCGCCATACTCGACACTCGCCAGATAACTGAAGCCCGGAGGGGTTGTCGCGTCGGTCCACGTCTCGCCGTCGACAGAGCTGACGATCTTGTTGCCGCCTGCTACGAACACGCCGTTGCCATATGCGGCATCATACATAATTTCATAGCCGCCGTTCGCTCTTACCGTCCAACTGTCTAGCGCAGAGGCGGCATGTACGGATGCATGCACGGGCAAAAGTCCCGCTGCCAACACCGCCGTTAAAATCAGAGATAAACATCTTTTCATTGCCGCACTACCCTTTCTTCGCTGAACAGGTTTTAATCGCCCCCCCTACTATAGCAATGGATTAATTGACAAGGACTCAACAGTCCTCTCAACAAAATACGACTAAAAACGATAAAATGCGGCCGAGCGAACCTCTCCCCCGTGTCCTGTAGAATACGAAAATCAAACCTTCAGCCACTGCTTGGCCGCTTCGCTCGGCTCGATGCCGAACTCGGCGCGAAGCAGGCTGTGGAGGAAATCGTACTGCTTCTTGGCAGCGACGCGGTCTTCGGCAAGCATGTAGACGCGAATGAGCTTCGTATGCAGGCTCTCGTTAAAAGGATCGCAGGCAAGCGCACGCTTCAGGACGGCGATAGCAGCGGGAAAGTCTCGTTCATGAACGTATACGTCGTGGATCTGCAGCAGCATCCCCACGTATTCCTCCTCCAGACGGCCCCGCGCCTGCTCGGCCCACGCATAAGCGCTGTCTGCCAGGTAGCCCGTCCGATAGAAGTCGCCAAGCGATTGTTCGTAAGCTTTGACGCGCTCGATCGCGGCCGGGACGCCGGCGGACAGCAATTGACGCCACCGGTCGTAATCGCAGTCCAGCCGGTTCATATCCAATCTGTACTGGCCTTTCGCATAGTGAACCATCCCGTCGTATCCGATCGCCAGCAGCTGCTTGCGCAAATAGTGCACCGTCGTGTTCAACTGGGCGATCGCCCGCTTGGCGTCGACATGGCTCCATAAGGCCTCTACGATCTGGTACTTGTCGATCGCTTCCCCCCGATGATGCACCAGATAAGCCATCAGCTCCATCGTCTTGGAGGTGCGCCATTGGAGCTGATTCGCGCCCGCCCGTCCCGAATATGTCCGAAAATGTCCGAAGCAGCGCACCTCGATCCGCTCCGGCCGCTGCGTCTGCGCTTGCGGAATCGTAAGCGCCCGCAGCAAACCCTTCGCGTAGACTAACGGCTCGGAGGGAGCCGGCCCGGAATGGCTGGGCGCGTATCGTTCCACATACGCCGTCAGCATCTCCGCCATGACGGCGCCTTCGTCCGCGAAGCTGCGAATGAAGCCTTCCGGTTGCGCCAGTCGCAGGGCAAGCTCCAGCATCCTGAGCGACGCCTCGGCCCGGCCGGCGCGGTGCAGCGTCACGCTTTGCAGAATCGCCATCCGGATTCGGTTGCGAAGACGATCCTCCTTCCAGAACAATCGCTGCAGCCGTTCCGCGAGCGACAACGCTTCCTCATGCCGGCCGCAGGCGCCCAGCACGAAGGCGAACGTCATCTGCTCCGCCGCGCCGTTCAGCGACACGTCGTCCGCAGCGTTCATCCCGCAGCGCTCCAGCCACGCCGACGCCGCCTCCCAATTGCCCTGACGCACGGCGAGAGAAGCTTGCTCCGCCTCGATTTTCCGCAAAAACCGTTCATAATCCGGCGATTCGATCCGCAGCTTCAGCTCCTCCAGCAGTTCATTGGCACACGTCGAACGACCCAAGGCTTGCTGAATTCGCGAAGCGTAGAAGTAGATTTGAAGCAGGCTGCGCGGATTGATTTTACCGACCTGGGCTTTTAACGCCCGATCCAGCATCGCTTCCGCCTCCTCCAGCCGGTTCCATTCGTACCATACGCCGCTGCAGGTCGCATGCAGGATCGCCGCGGACGGATGCGACATGCCGTTCTCCAATCGTTGAAGCCACTCGCCCAAGAAGGAGGCGGCCGCCCGATAATCGTTGATATAAGACATCGGATCGTCGAACTCATCGTAGCCGTAATACTTGTTGTCCCCCATGGACGCAAAGAGACTGCCTTCCGGCGCGACCTGCTCCGCCAGGCGGAAGTACATCGACACCCGTTCCAAATCTTTCTGAAAATAGCCGGCGGCTGCGCACAAAAAGTAAATGTTGCCCATCAGCCGCTTCCATTCCGCCTCGTCCATGCGTTCCCGCATGGCTTCATAGCGGATTTTCGCCTGCTCTATTTTATCGAGCGCCGCTTCCCACTGCCGGGTGCCGATCAAAAGGGATAGATAAAGCATCTCGGCCATGGGCCGCTTCGCCAGGGCGCTTTCCGGCAGCTGAAGCACCCAGCCGCTCACCTTTTCGGCTTTTTTGTGCAGCAGCTCCAGAAGATTTTTCTCGATGAGGAACACGACATCGTCGTATTGGCGCCCGGCCAGGTAGTGCTCGGCGGCCTCCTCCTCGAAGCCGCGGGAAGCCAGCCACTGCGCCGCTTGAATATGAGCCTGCGTTTCCAGCTCCGGAGCCGTTCGGGCGAGCTGCCGCTGCAAAAAGTCGGACATGAGATGGTGATACCGGTACCAATGTCGATCATCGTCCAGCGGAATCGTGAACAGATTCGACTGTTCCAATTGTTCCAAATACGGCTGGCAATCGGGCATTCCCGTCACGGCGCGGCAGAGCGAATCGTTCATGCGGCTTAAGATCGACGTTCGTAGCAAAAAAGCGCGCAGCGCCTCCGGCAGATCGCGGAATACTTCCTGGAACAAATAATCGGAAATCCGATGCTGCTGGCCGCCGAATTGCCGGATGGTTCCCGCGATGTCGCCGCTGCTCTTCAGCGTGAGCGCCGCGAGCTGAAGTCCGCTGATCCAGCCCTCCGTCTGGTCGTACAACGCCTCGACCTGCTCGCCGGATAGCGGCAAATCCGTCGTGTCGCGGAAGAAGCTCAGACCTTCCTGGGGATCGAACCGCAAGTCCTGCGCCGTAATCCGCCGCATCTCGCCCCTGGCCAGCAGCCTGGCGGTCGGGATGGCCAGCTCGGTACGGCTCGCGATATAAAGATGAACGCGGGGCGGCAGACGCTCCAGCCAATAGCTCAGCGACTTCTGAATGTCGGCGTGCTCGATCAGATGATAGTCGTCCAGCACGATCGCGAGCTCGCCGGGATGCCGATGCAGTTCGTTCAGCATGGCGGAGACGGCAGGGTCCGGAGACGCGGAGGTAGCCGAGGGCCCCTCGTTCAGCAGCGGCCCGACCGCTTCGGCAAATCCGGGAACGACCGCCTGGATCGAGGCGGCGACGCAGCTCCAGAACGGAATCCATGCATCGTCCTGCTTGTCCAGCGACACCCACGCTACAGGGATGCCGCTTTGTCTCGCCCATTCGCTCAGCGCCGTCGTCTTGCCGTAACCGGCCGAAGCGGCGACGAGCGTCAGCTTGGCGCTCAGCCCCCCGTCAAGCTTCCGTATCAACCGCGGACGCGACACCAAAGCGCTGCGCACTTGAGGGATGTAAAGCTTAGTCTGAACAATCAATCGAATCCCTCCACGCCACGTTCCTAATGGACACCTATTGCAATACGTTGAAGCCCTCTCTGGACCTGAAGGGCTATGCCGGAGGTCGATATGTTCGATGCTCGCCTCTGGCTCGACAAAGTCTAGTTCGACAAAAATCCTCAAATTCCTATACGGAGCGAAGAAGATTTGTTCGTTGCGGTCTAGGGCGGGGAAAGGGAGCGTTATCCTGTCAGAGGAACCGTTAAGTGTTGAAACGCAGTTAATTTCCTTTAACATGACGTCCCCCGGATCTGCGCGCCGATTAACTGCTCTTTAACTCTTTAACAGTTATTCGTCTCCAACGCTCAGCTTTTATCTCCCAGTTCCAGCCCAGCCGTGGCCAATTTTGCTCGATCTCCCCCTCGGTCCGAGCGCCGCAGCGTCTCGGCCGTCCCAGGTAGGAACAAATCCGCTCGATCCGAGCGTCGCTGCGGCTCGGTCGTCCCAGGTAGGAACCAATCCGCCCGCTCCGGGCGTCGCTGCGTCTCGGTCGTCCCAGGTAGGAACAAATCCGCTCGATCCAGGCGTCGCTGCTTCACGGTCGTCCCATGTAGGAACAAATCCGCTCGCTCCGAGCGTCGCTGCGTCTCGGTCGTCCCATGTAGGAACAAATCCGCTCGCTCCGAGCGTCGCTGCTTCACGGTCGTCCCATGTAGGAACAAATCCGCTCGCTCCGAGCGTCGCTGCTTCACGGTCGTCCCATGTAGGAACAAATCCGCTCGCTCCAGGCGTCGCTGCGTCTCGGTCGTCCCATGTAATTAAGAAAAGGGTGAAGTCTGAGCTTCACCCCGAAAGTTATACATTCTGATATGCGCACAAAGAAGCCGCCCCGAAAGCCTTTGGCTTTCGGAACGGCCTCTTTTTTGTTACTTCATGCTTTTCCAGCGCTCGTACGCCGTCCGGTTGATCTGGACGAGCTCCGGCAGCCCCATCTTGTCGAGGGTATCGACGTACTTCTGCCAGTTGTCCAGCGACTCCGCCCCGGTGATGAATTTGGCTTCCATCTGGGAGACGTAGGTGTTGATGTCGTTTTTCATGGCGTTCACTTGCTTCTGCTCGTCCGCGGTCAGGAAGACGTTCGGGAACGGCTCCTTCCACACCTTCGGATATCCGGCCGCCTCCGTCTGCTCGTCGATGCGCGCGGTCAGCGGATCGTCCTGCTTGAGCACGAAGTCCTTGCTCCACCAGGCGATCGCGCCCATGCCCGCTGCCGGCGTCACCTTGCCGCCCCGGTATTCCTCGGCGTCCATGCCGGCCGGCGGCGTAAAGGTCCATTTCGTCTTCGTATCGTCGGTCCACTTCCAGTCCTCGCCTTCGACGCCGAAGCTCTGAAGCACCTTGCCTTCGTCGGAGAACAGGAAGTCGAGCCAGCGGATCGTCGCCTCCGGGTACGGGTTGTTTTTCGTGATCGCGAAGCCCCCCCGTCCAGACGTCCGAGAACTTCAGCCATACGGGATCCGCGTTGTCCGGGCTCGTCAGCGGCGGCACGGCCGCGTAGTCTTTGTCCCGGTCCGCGCCTACGCCAAGGAACGCGGCGGCATGATCGAACGAACCCAGGATGCCCGCCTGCCCCTTCGCCGACAGCTGCTCCGGCTTCAACGTGAACGTCTCGCGATCGAGCAGGTCTTCCTTGTACAGCTTGTTCATATAGGCGAGGTAGTCTTTGTACTGCGGCTCCGTAGGGACGAAGACCGCCTTGTCTTCCTTGTTCAGCTCGATGCCGTTAGAGACGTAGCCGAATGCGCTCAGAATGAAGTTTCGGGTCTGACCCAGGTTGACGGCCGAGAGCGGAATCTCGTCGGCTTTGCCGTTGCCGTTCGGGTCCTTCGTCTTGAACGCCTTGAGCACGTCGTACAGATCGTCGGTCGTCTTCGGCATCGCGAGGCCGAGCTTGTCGAGCCAGGACTGGTTGATCCACTGCTTGAAGGTGAGATCGCGCGGCACGTCCTGCACGATGCCCGTCGCATAGACATGGCCGTCCAGATTCGTCGTATTGCCCTTCAGCGTCGGGAATTGCTCCATCGCCTTTTTATAATTGACCGCGTACTTGTCGATCAGCCCTTCAAGCGGGATGAACGAGCCGTCCGCCCCGCGCGTCGTCTCCGTGTCCCGGTTGATCCACAGGAAGAAAGCGTCCGGCAGGTCGTTGCTCGCGAACGCGAGGTTTTTCTTCTCCTCGAAGCTGTCCGTCGGCGGCGTGATCCACTCGACATGGATATTCGTGATCTCCTCCATCTTCTTGAACAGCTTCATGCCGGCATAGTCGCCGTGAATGGCCGCTTTGGGCGCGAAAAACCTCAGGGTTATTTTCTCGTTGACGATGGGATAACCCGTCGGGTTGAAGTTGCCGTCCGCCGGCTTGCCGGACGCCGCCGATGTCGATTGCGCAGCCGAAGCTTGACCCGCGTTGTTGTCGTTTTTGTCGTTGCCGCCGGAGCAGCCGGCCAGCGCCGACGCCGCCAGGGTCGCGGTCAGCAGAGCCGAGATTTTTTTTATGCATGGATAATAGCCTCCTGGGAATGAAAGATGCGTTCGACGCTCAGCCCTTGACCGCGCCGACCATGATGCCCTTGACGAAGTAGCGCTGGAAAAACGGATAGGCGACGAGAACCGGCAGCGTAGAGACGATGATGACCGCGTACTTGAGCAATTGGGCGATCTCCGCCTGCTTCGCCAGCCCCTCCAGCACGCCGCCCGACTGCTTCATCGCTTCGTTCATTTGCGCCTGAACGAGAATTTCCCGAAGAATGAGCTGCAGCGGGTACAGATGCCGGTCGGACAAATAAATGAGCGCATCGAAATACGCGTTCCAATGGCCCACGCCGTAAAACAGCGCCATGACCGCAACGATGGGCTTGGCGAGCGGCAGGGCGATTCTCGCGAAGGCGACCAGATTGGACGCCCCGTCCATCATCGCCGCCTCGTGGACCTCGTCCGGAATCTCCGTCTCGAAGTACGTTCGGACGATGAGGATATTCCACACCGAGGCGGCGCCCGGCACGATAAGCGCCCAGATCGAGTCCAGCATGCCGAGATTTTTGACCAGCAGATACGTCGGGATCAACCCGCCGCTGAAAAACATCGTGAACAGCAGCAGCAGCAGAACCGTCGTCCGTCCCGTCAAGTCTTTGCGGGAGAGCGGATAGGCGCATGTCAATGTGACCGCAAGATTGAGCAGCGTGCCCGCCAGCGTGTAGACGATCGTATTGAGGTAGCCGGTCCAGATCTCCTCGTTGCGGAATACCCGCCTGAACCCCTCGAACGTAAGGTCGCGCGGCAGCAGCCATACCTTGCCCTTGTTCACAAGCTGCGGATCGCTGATCGAAGCAGCCAGGATGTGAAGGAGGGGGAAGAGCACAAGGATGAGCACGATGGACAGCACGGCGGCGTTGGCGATCAGGAAAAGCCGGTCGGCTCCCTTTTCTCGCATGGATGAATCTCCCCCCCTTCTACCACAGGCTCGTCTGGTTAATCCGGCGCGCCAGCTGGTTGACCGCGAGCAGCAGCACGCAATTAATCACTGAATTGAACAAATTGACCGCCGTCGAATAGCTGTACTGCGCCTGGGCCAGCCCGATCTTGTACACGTTCGTGGCGATGACCTCCGACGCTTCGAGATTCAGCGGGTTCTGGAGCAGGAAGATCTTCTCGAAGCCGACGCTCATCAGACTGCCCGTGCTCAGAATGAGCAGCACGATCATGACCGGGCGGATCCCGGGCAGGTTGATATGCCAGATCCGGCGGAGCACCGAAGCGCCGTCGATCTTCGCGGCCTCGTGCAGCTGCGGATCGATGCCGGCCAGCGCGGCCAGATAGATGATCGACCACCAGCCAAGCTCCTGCCAGACCCCAGAGAATACATAAAGCGTCTTGAACCAGCCGGGCTCGGTGAGGAAGGAGACCGACTGTCCGCCGAAGGCGGCGACGATCCGGTTGACGATGCCGCTCTGGGGCGACAGGAACAGCGTCAGCATCCCCCGCCAGTACGACGACCGAGATGAAGTGGGGGGCGTACGTAACCGTTTGCAGCAATTTGCGGAACTTCATGCTTCTCACTTCGTTCAGCATCAGCGCGAACAGAATCGGCAGCGGAAAATTGACGACCAGGCTGTACAGGCTGATGCCCAGCGTATTGCGGATGATCGTGCCGAAATAATAGGAGTCGAAAAATCGCCTGAAATGCGCCAGCCCGACCCACTCGCTTCCCCAGATGCCTTTGACGGGGTCGTAGTCCTTGAAGGCGAGCAGAACGCCGTACATCGGCAAGTAATGGAACACGACGAAGTAGGTTAGCGCGGGAAGCAGCAGCAGGTAGAGATCCAGGTTGCGAAGCGCCCGCCGGTTAACCATCGTCAGCGCCCTCCGGCGAAGGATGCTCCGAATACGCGCGGCAGGAACGTTGCGAAAAACCGCGGCGCATCGACCTCTTCGGCGATCCAGGCGCCCTCCTCGCTCTCGCCCGGATTGACCCAATCGCCGCCCGTGCGGTTGAACGTAAGACCCCGGGTGAACTCGCCTCTCGTCTCGACCTGCACGACCTCCCGCTTCAGCGTCAGCACCGCTTCGTCGAACACGGCGCAGACGGCGAGCGGATCGTGCAGCACGGGCAGGTTGCCGGAGAAGCGAAGCCAGCGATCCACCAGCTCCATCAGAAAATTGCGGTACGGGTCGCCCGCCACCCCGGTCATCGCCTTCAGCTCGTCGACCTCGTCCCGGCTCAACCGGCACTTCAGCGTAACGTCGAGTCCGACGGCCACGACCGGAATGCCGGATTCGAAGACGATGCGGGCGGCTTCGGGATCGCAGTAGATGTTCCACTCGGCGAAGTGCGAGTGGAAGGCGCCGCCCATCAGCACGATCCGCTTGATCCGGCTCTTGAAGTCCGGACACGCGGCGATGGCCGCGGCGATGTTCGTCAGCGGTCCGATGGGGACGAGCGTCACTTCGCCGGGAAAGGCGGCAGCCTGCCGGACGAGGAAGCCGGCTGCGGATTCCTCTTCTTCGCAACGGGCGTTCTCCATGTCCGCCGACCATTGGCAAGGCACCTCCCGGTCGTCCACGCGGTTGATGAGCGGCTGCGGGCAGCCTGCGAAGACGGGGATATCCGGCCGGCCCCCCAGGTCCAGCAGGCGGCGGGCCAGCTGGGCGCGCGCCCGCACGTTCTTGAACACGGTCGTCACGCCCAGCAGCTCAAGCTCCGGCGAGCGAAGCGCGAGCGCCAGCGCCAGCGCGTCGTCGATATCGTCCCCGATATCGGTGTCGAGAATGATTTTGTTCGTCTGCAATGTCGGCACATCCTTCCCTTAAACGCAATGCAATCGGCATCGATGCGATACTTTAACTATAAGGAATAGCCGCGGCGGACATAACGGCACACGGTTCGGCTTTGGTCGAAAAATCACGGCAATCGGACGCGGCCCCGGCAACGCAAAAGAGGCGCCGAAAAATCGGCGCCCCGCGAGTAAAGCGTTTTAAGGTGAGGATTCGGGCTTCATGAGTCGCGTCAGGTCGGACGCCGCCTTGTCCAGCATCTCCTTCGGGTCCGCTCCGTTGCGGATGTCCTCCATCGCGGCCGTCATCCGCTTGTCCCACTCCCGATAATAGGGCGTGACGGGCCGCGTCATGCCGGTATGCAGCGCCTCGTAGGCGCCGATTCGCAAGCCGCTGTTCGGAAAGGCATCGTACTGCCCGTCCTTCAGAATCCGGTCGAGCAGCGACATCTTGGACGGAATATCGCCGTTCGCCCCGAGCCAGATGTCCGCGCCTTGTCCGATGGCCAAATACCGGATGAAGTCTGCCGTCTCCCGGGGATGCTTCGCGTGCACGTTGATCCCCAGATGCCAGCTCCCCCGTGGGCGTGACCGGCGTTCCGTCGCGGAAGTACGGATGGGGGGGCATAGCCGAAGTCCAGCTTCTGCTCGGCCGTCAGAAAGCCCTGAATGTCCCAGGTGCCGCCGACGAAAAAGGCGATTTGCCCCGACAGGAACAGATTCCGGCTCTCGTAGGCCTTCACGCCCTTCGGGCTGATCCGGTAGCGGTTGAACAGATCCGAGTAGAACTGCATCGACCTGACCCAAGCCTCGTCGTTGACGATGCCGTCCGTCGTGACGCCGTCGTCGCCGATGCCCCTGCCGCCGAGCGAATTGGGCAGCGCCAGCATCTGATAAGGACGCCCGATCTGCTCGAACATCAGCCCCCACACCGGCTCGCGGCCGCCCGTCCCGTCGTTGAGCCGGCTCATGAGCAGCTGCGACATCTCAACGACATCTTCCCAGGCAAGCCGGTCCTCGATTCGTTCCGACGGCCATTCGATGCCGGCCTCGGTCAGCAGCTTCTTGTTGTAAAACAACAGCTGCTCGGACGTATTCATCGGCACCGCCATCAGCCGGTCGCGGTAGTAGCCGGTGGAGAGCGAGCCCGGCAGCATCCCCTCCCGATCCGAGGCGTCGAAGTAATCGTCGAGCGCGAGCAGATAGCCCTGCTGGCTGTAGCCCGCCACCATCGGCTCGTCCACGACGAACGCGTCGATGTCGCTCGTCCCGGTGCCCATCTTGACGTCGATCACGTCGAACAGCTGGTCGTACGGATACGACTGGCGAACGATCTTGATACCGGGATGCTGCCCTTCGTAGGCTTCAATCACCGCGTCCAGCCCCGGCCAAGTCTCGGTAAGGAAGCGCAGGACGATCGTCTGCCGTCCCGTCTCCCCCGTCGGCGGGCGCATCCGCCTTCCAGTCGTCGGTCTGCCGGAACAGATTGGCGACGATGAGCCCGGCAGCCGCGACGAGCGCGAAGACCAGCAGCGACCGCTTCATACCGGACCGCCTTCCCGGCCGACGGGCTCGGGCTGCAGGAAGACGCGGTCCCGATACTCGGCGGGCGACATCCCGACCTTTTTCTTGAACACCTGGCCAAAATACTTCGGATCGTTGAAGCCGACGGCATGCGCGATCATGTACACCTTGTTGGAGATGTCCCGGAGCATGCGCTTCGCCTGGCCGATGCGATAGTCGGTCAGATACTCGCTGAGATTACGTCCCGTTTCTTTCTTGAACAGCTCCGACAGGTAGTGCGGGTGCACGTAGGCCGCGCGCGAGATCTCCTCCAGCCGCAGCGCCCTGCCGTAGTGCTCGCGGATATACCGGATCGCCTGGCTGACGATCGCCGAATAGCCATCCGCCTCGCCGGGTTCGGGCAGCGGCGCTTCCTCCCCGGCCGCCGCGTCGCCCTTCAGCCGCCAAAGGGCTGCGCGGTAGGCATCGGGCAGCCGCGCCCAGTCGTCGAAGACATCTCCGAACGCGATGCGAACCGCGCCGAACGTCCGCCGGACCGCCTGCTCCGCGCCGATGTCGGCCTCGCAAGCGGCAGCTTCGTCCGCCGGCGCCGGGTAGAGGAAGACGTTCAGTCCGAATGACAGCCGGAACGCGGCGAGGATCGGAGCCGCGCCCAGCCGTCCGCCCAGCGGACCGTCCCTTCGCAGCGACGGCGGGGGCGCGTCCGCCGGCGATTGAACCGCCATCAGCCGGAAACGTCCGCTCGGAAGCCCCCATCTGCGAGTGCCTGCCGCGATCGCCTCCGCCGAATAAGGCTCCGTCTCCAGCAGCAGATCGAGCAGGAACTTGTCCCGCAAGCCCGCGAACTGATCGTGCCTCGCCGCGGCGATCGCCTCCGCGCGTCGCAAGGTGTCGATCACCTTCGCCGCGTTGACCGGCTTCAGAATATAATCGAAGATGCCCATCCGCAGGGCCTGCTGGGCGTAGGCGAACTCCGCGAAGCCGCTGATGATCACGATCGTCATATCCGGGTCCTCGCGACGGATGCGCTCGATCACTTCGAGTCCGGACAGGCCGGGCATCTGGATATCGATCAGCAGCACGTCGACCTGCTCGCGCGCCGCCGCCGACAGCGCGGACAGACCGTCGTGCGCCAGCCCGACGACCTGCCAATGGCTGTCCCCGCTGCGCTCGATGATGCCGGCGAGTCCCCTTCGCACCTTCGGCTCGTCGTCCGCGATCAAAATGTTCATACCTGCTCCCTCCGTTCCGGCAGCCGGATCGCCACCCGCGTCCCGCTTCCCGGCTCGCTCTCCACTTCCAGTCCCGCTTCTTCCCCGTAAGCCAGCTTCAGCCTCCGCTCCACGTTCAGCAGTCCGATCGAGCCGCCGGTCGCGGGACCGTCGTCCCGCAGCAGCGCGGCCAACCGGTCTGCGGGAATGCCCTGCCCGTTGTCCTCCACGACAATGCGCGCCAGGCTTCCGTACCGCTCGCCGCGGATACGCACGATGCCGCCCTCTGTTCGGCTCTCGATGCCGTGCACGACGGCGTTCTCCACGATCGGCTGCAGCAGCAGCTTCGGTATCGGCAGCTCGCTTAGCCCGGCGTCGATGTCGATGCTCCAGCTAAGCCGCTCCTCGAAGCGGACGGACTGGATCGTCAAGTAGTTCGCCAGCTGCCGAACCTCCTCCCGAAGCGGCACCCGCTGGGATTCGGAGCCCCGTATCGTGTAGCGAAGCATCTCGCCCAGCGCCTGTATAACCTCGCTCACCTCGTACTGCTCCCGCTCGATCAGCATCCAGTTGATCGCATCCAGCGTGTTGTAGAGGAAGTGGGGACGAATCTGCGCCTGCAGCGCCTTCAACTCTGCCTGCTGCTCGCGGATGTGAAGCTCGTACGTCGTCTGGATCGAATCGTTCAGCCGCTGCAGCATCCGGTCGAAGCTGTTGCTGAGCAGGCCCACTTCGTCCTGGCGATCCGTCCGGATGTTCGTCTGCAGGTCGCCGCGTTCCACCTTCTTCATGCGGGCGATGAGCTGGTTGAAGCCGAGCACGATATCGTCCGAGATCAGCACGGCGAACAGGATGCCGAACAGAATGATGAGCAGGCTGGTGTCGAAAATGGCGCTGCGGATCGGCTGCGCGCTGGCGAGCAGCTCCGACTTGGGCACGATGCTGACGATCGACCAGCCGGTCGCTTCGTTGCGAAGGTAGGTCATGAAGTAGTCCTCCCCCGCCCAGCCTCCGGATGTCCGCCCCGCTGGCCGCCGGAAGCTTCGTCAGATCGGCCGCTTCGGGCAGCGGCTTCGCGCTCAGCATCAGCCGGCCGCTCGCATCCAGCAGGGCGATGTTGCCCAATTGATGCAAGTAGACGTCCTGTACCAATCCGGACAGCGCCGTTCGCTTCAGATTCAGCACGAGAATGCCGAGCAGCTCGTTCGTCGTGTAATTTTTGATAGCCGCTGCGGAAGGGATCACCTCCGAGCGGCCATACAGCGAAGATTTGATCAGATTGTCCGACAAGCCCAGCCAGACGCTGTTCCCGCTGGCCCGCGCCGCTTCCCGGTAATAAGGCGTATCGACGAATTCGATCGCCGGATTGAAGTAACCGTCGCCGGCCCAGTATTTGTTCCCGCTGCGATCGACCAGAACGAGGTCTCCGATATCCGGGGAGCTGAGCGTCATATTGCGGAGCAGCGCCTCCAGCTCGAGCCGGTTTTTGCCGCGCCGGATCTCGTCCTTCTCGTTCAGCATCCCTTTCAGGGAGGGATTGGTAATGAGACTGAGCGAGACGGCATTCATCGCATCGATCTTCGACGTCAGATTCCGGTTAATCTGTCCCAGCAGCTCCATCGTATACTTCTTGGAGTTCCGGAGGATCGCTTCCTGGCTTTTGCCGTAAGAGAATGCGCCGATGACGACGACAGGAATGATGCCCAGACCGATCAGCGAGAACAGCAGCTTCTGCCGCAGCCTCCAATTCCGCCACCGCAGCTTCGTCCGCCATCTGCGATCGAACATTCCCATCTCCCCCCTTTCCGTGCCCGCTCCGTCCCCGGGACGGCACGCTTGATCCGGCAAGCGCTTCCATATTCGGTCGTCGTGAACATGCGGCCGCCATGGTACGCTCCCTACAATCCATCGTAAGGGCTGACGTCGCCAAGTGTAAAGACATCGCTGCGATCGGCCCCGTTCGTCCGGCAGCTTCCGGCCGCATCGGTCTCCCGCATATGTGCGGTCGAGGCGATGGGAACGCTTGCGGATCCCGGTATGCCCCCTCCGTGTCGAACGCCTTCACACTATAGCGGAAAAGCGGGCGCGCGGATAGCCGAATCCGTTCGGATAAGGTTGAATCCGTTCGGCTGTTCGCGCAATCGAACTTCTCCTCGCCGTAGCCGGCCTGAACGGCGCGGTCGATGTCCCGCTGCAGAATTCCGCTGGAGCGGGCATATCCGCTTTGCAGAAGAGTGCTGGACATTTTTCGCAAGATGACGTCCATGTCGGGCGCATATGCAGACAGGCGAGCCGCTGCAGCGGCTCGCCTGTCGAGATAGATGGCAAAATAACGGTCACGCGGGCTGCCTGTCCCCGGCCGACAGCGCGTCGACGGCGACACAGGCCATCACGAAAGCACCGATGCCGTGGAGATCGTTGGCGCTGGTCGAGCGCGATACATAATAGTCGTAGTCGCCTGCCGCCGTGCCGATGCAGATGTCGGGCAGCACGAGCCGGCCATGTTCGTCCTGCCGCAGCCGCTCGACGAGTCCGCGATAGCCGCGCTGTGCGGCTTCGGCGCATTCGGGCGGCAGCGTCCCTTGGCGAACAGCAACGGCGATCGCGTAGACGAACAAGCTGGAGCAGGACGTCTCGAGCCAGTTGTCGGGCCGGTCGCCCTTGTCCACGACCTGGTACCAGAGGCCGCTGTCGGCATCCTGATAGCGAATCAGCGCAGTCAGCGTCTCCCGCAGCGCGCCGGACAGCTCCGAACGGGCTTCGGCATGCGCCTCTCCCGGCAGCAGATCGATGAATTGGGCGACGGCCAGCACATACCAGCCGAGGGACCGGCCCCAGAACGACGGCGACAAGCCCGTGACCGGATCTGCCCAAGGCATGCGGCGGCTCTCGTCCCATGCATGATAGAGCAGACCGGTCTGCGGGTCCCGCATGTGGCGCCGCATGAGCCGCTCCTGAAGCAGGATGGTTCCGCGCAGTTCCTCGTCCCCGTAAGCGGCGGCATAGGCGAGTCCGAATACGCCGCCCATGTAGAGTCCGTCCAGCCACATATTATACGGCAGCGAATCCTTGTGCCAGAAGCCGCCGCAGCCCGTCCGGTTGAGCGTGTCGAACAAGCCCCGCAGCCGGGCGGCCGCGGTTCGGTACTTGTCCAGTCCGGTCTGCTTCGCGAGCCGGAACAGCAGCAGGCCGGCCTGTACGGCATCCAGCTCATCCCGCAGGAAGATCAGATTGCCTCGTTCGTCCACCAGACTGTCTACATAGCCGCGAATATAGCGGTCGTACCGTTCGTCCCCGGTCCGCTCCGCGAGCATCTCCATGCCGCACAAAAATACGCCTTGGTGGTAATGCCACATGCGGGCGGGCGGCAGCTCCGCCGGTTCGTAAGCCGCCATCAGCGCTTCGCAGGCGGCACGCGCCCATGCGAGTGGCGCATTTGTCGCTTGATCGGCTGCCATCCGTCATCCTCCTTCTTGTCCTGGACCCGTCTCGTGCGCCCATTGGCAGAGCCAGGGGTAGGCGACGGTTCCATTCACTTCATGTCCGCCTTCGAACAGATGAAGCGCGGGCATCGGCATCGACTCAGCCGACTGGCCGCGATCAAACCGGGCGGCGGTGTAAATCTCGCGCAGCCTGTCCCATGCCTCCCTCACCGCTCCGACCGGGAACAACGGATCTTCGGTGCCCGAGGACAGCAGCAGACGGCGCGGTGCGATCAGCCCGAGCAGATCGGGCATCTCGCCGATCTCGAGCAGACCGGGGATATAGTTGTCCAGACAATGCGCGGTCGCCAGCACGCTGTCCTTGAACAGATTCGCGTAGCCGCACAGGACGGTCGCGCCGATCCGTTCATCGAGCGCAGCGGCGAACCCGGCGACGAGCCCCCCCGCCGGAGAAGCCCATGCAGCCGATCCGCTCGGCATCGCATTCCGGACGCGCGGACATATAATCGACGGCGCGCAGCGTCTCGGCGATGCGCAGGCCCGCCAGCGTGCGAGCGTGCATGAGCAGATGGGCCGCGATGCGGAAGCAGCTGTAGACGCCCGGTCCGGCTTCGATGTCCTCGCGCAGCCGGCGGTCGCCGAAGCCGAGCAGCTCCGGCACGGCGACGGCAAAGCCGCGCAGCGCCAGCTCAACCGCGAATTGCCTGTGAATACCGGTGTCCGCGCCCAGCGGCGAGCCATTCGCCGCCAGCCCGACCGCCTCCCGGCTTCCATAGCCGTGTCCGTGGCAAGCTACGACGATCGGGTAAGGTCCCTTGCCTGCAGTCGGTATAAGCACATATACAGGCATGGTCAATCCCTCGTCCGTCTGCAGCTCGATCCGCTCCCGCGTGTAGTGTTCGCACGCCTCCCGCTCCAGCAGCCTCGCGGCTGGCGGATCGAACATCGGCTCGCCGGACGGCGAGCCCTCCGCATCCGGTACGGCTTCGGATAGAGATCGCGCTCCCGCCCGGTCCGTGCCGCCGCCAGCCTCGCCGTCCGCACCGCCGCGCGCCGCCGCCAGCCCGAGCGCCGCCCGCAGGCGGCGCCGGAGCCGCAGCCGCATCGCATCGAAGCGCTCGCCGGCGGACGCTTGCTCCCGACGCGCTTGCGACTCTGCGTAGAGACGCCGCATGTACGCGTCCGGTCCCCGGACGACGGACGCGTTCTCTTTCACGCCGCCCGACCCGTTCTCCGGCTCGTTTTTTTTGTCCGTTTCCTTGCCCCTTCTCTTGCACGCTCCACACCTTCCTCCCGAACGTCCCTTACTTCGCGGCGACGTACCGGTCGATCTGCGCCTGCAGCTCCTGCTGCAGCTTTTCGAAGCCCGCTTGCTTGCGCTTTGCCAGCAACTCGTCGTACGCCTTGTCGACGTCCTTGGCGAAGCCGAGCGTGAGCGGCGCCTGATACTGGCTGGCCACGTCCGCAAGCGCCGCCTGCTGCGTCTTGATCTTGTCGAGGTCCGGCTGAAAATCGTTCAGCTTCGTAAGGGCTACGCGGTCGCGCTGCGACTTCATCACCTCGTCAAAGTTCGGCAGGCCGTCCTTCGAAGTCAAATAGTAGCGCTCATCGCGCCAGCCCCAAGGGCAGGTGCCGTCAGGCGGATAGTTGGGGCTGTCGGGGAGCAGGATCAGCTTGCCGTCGGCCGACCGGTCCCAGTGCTTGCCCTGAAGCCCGTACGTCGTCGTCTGGTTATACCAGGCATCGTTCTTGAACAGGTCGAGCAGCATGAGCGCACGTTCCGGATTTTTGGACTTGGCGTTGATCGCCATGCCGTTCGCCATGTAAGAATTGGCGACGACCTTGTTGCTTGTGTTGATCGGGTAGAACCGCACGTCCCAATCCGGATGAGCGGCCTGAACCGTCTGGAAGGTCGCATTCGCGTCAAGCAAGTTCGTCAGAAATGTCGCGCTCTTGCCGTTGACGAACGAATCCTTGGAGGATACCTTGTTGACAAGCGAATTTTTGGAAATGTAGCCCTTCTCGTTCCACGTCTTCATCCGCTTATAGAGCGCAAGCGCCTGCGGATCGGAAGCCGACGCATCGACGATCTGATTCGTGGCAAGGTCGACGCTCACGCCAAGCGTACCCATCTCGTATCGGTCGCGCAGCTCCTGCAGCTGCATATGCGGGATGATCCAGTTATCGTACGAGGTCGCTTCCCATGGTACCAGCCCGCTGCCGTCCTCGGCGACCGCCTTCAGGTAGCTTTCGTAGTCGTCGAGCGAATCGATGGCTTTAATGCCGTACTTTTTCATCAGATCGCCCCGCACGACGTAGCCGTACACAGAGATCTCGCGGTAGTTCATCGGCAGCGCGTACAGCTGGCCGTCTACGGTGCCGGCGTCCAGCACCTCCTGCTTGGAGCTCTCGAGCGTGCGCGGCGCATACGTCTTCATCAGCTCGGGCGTCAGCGCCTTGAAGGCGCCCTTGCGCGCATAATCGGCGAACTGGCCCCAAGTCGCCGTCACGATCAGGTCGAAGTCCTCGCCGGAGGCAAACTTGAGCGAATACGCCTTCTGCCAGTCGGCGAACGGGATAAACTCGATGTCTACGGTCGCGTTGATATCCTGCTGCAGCTTCTTGTTGACCTCCTCGTAGACGAGCTTGGCGTCCGGCGCGCCGTCGCTGATCAGCACCATCTTGAGCGTCACCGGCTTGGACGTATCGGCTTTGTCTCCCTGAGCCGCATCGTCCGAAGCGACGGCAGCAGAAGCGGATTGCTTGGAGGCGGCCGCCGAGGAAGCTGCGCCGTTCTCGTTATTGGAGCCGCCGCAGCCGGCGAGCAGGACGGCGAATAGGATGGTGACCAGCAGAACCAAGCCTGTCTTATTTACAGCCATAAAAGATTTCCCCCCTGAATAAGTTGGTCAGCCCTTCACCGAGCCGACGGTAACGCCGCTGACAATGAACCGTTGCAGGAACGGGTAGACGAAAAACACGGGCGCAATGACGATGACGGTCATCGCGAGCTTGAACGTCTCCTTCGGAATGTCCGGGATCGGCATCCCGGTCTTGCCCGCGAGATTGTTCAGCATCTCGGTCTTGTTCATCAGATTGTACAGATAGTATTGCAATGGAACCAGATTCTGATCGTGAATGAACAGCATCGCGTTGGACCAGTCGTTCCAGTAGCCGAGCCCGATGAACAGCGCGATCGTCGCAAGCCCCGGCTTCGCCACCGGCAGCATAAGCGTGAGGAAAATACGCAGCTCCCCGGCCCCGTCGATCTTGCCGGACTCGGCGATCGCCTCGGGGATCGAAGCGAAGAAGCTTTTCATCACCAGGATGTAGAATACATTCATCAGCAGCGGCAGGATCAGCGCCAGCAGATTATCTTTCATATGGTAGTAGTTCACCATAAGCAAGTACCAGGGCACGAGACCGCCGCTGAAGACGGAAGTGAAGTAGATATAGAAGGAAAAGTAATTGCGGTACTTGAAGTCCCGGCGCCCGATCACGTACGACGTCATCGCCGTCAGGAACGTGCCGAGCGCGGTGCCGGCCATCAGCACGAACAGCGACACCCCGAACGCGCGGACAATATCGCCCGGCGCCTTGAACACCAGCTCGTAGCCGGCAAGCGACAGATGCTCCGGAATGAGCCGGAAGCCGTGCCGCACGAGCGCCTCCTCCTCGGACAGCGAACCGCTTAAGATGAGCAGCAGCGGGACGATGCAGAGCAGGCAGAGCAGCCCGATGAACGCGCAGCCCAGGATGTTGAACAGCATGCGGTCTTTCGTATAGTGAGCCATGGGCGCCTCCTTAAAAGAGCGAATAATCGGGCTGCACCCGGCGCACGAGCGCATTGGTCGCCAGAATGACGGCGAAGCAGACGACCGACTGGTACAGTCCCGTCGCGGCCGACATCCCGATATCCTGGGAGGAGAGCAGCGAGCGGAATACGAACGTATCGATGACGTCCGTCGCGTTGAACAGCAGTCCGTTGCTGCCGACAAGCTGGTAGAACAGATCGAAGTTGCCTCTGAAAATGTTGCCGACCGACAGCAGCACCATAATGACGGTGGTCGGAACGATCAGCGGCAGCGTGATGCGCCGGATACGCTGGAAGACGTTGGCGCCGTCGATCGAAGCGGCCTCGTACAGACTGCGGTCGATGCCGATGATCGCCGCGAGGTAGACGAGGGAATTGTACCCGACGTATTTCCAATTGTGAAAGAACAGCAGAATATACTTCCACCACCCCGGCGACGAATAGAAGTCGATCGGCTGCAGTCCGACCGCGCGCAGCAACACGTTGAGGAAACCATAGTCGTAGTTGAGCAGGTTGTAGACGATGGCGCCGACGACGACCCATGACAGGAAAAACGGAAACAGCAGGACGGACTGCGCGGCCTTGCGCAGGAAGCGACCGCCCATCTCCGCGATCACGATCGCGACGGCCAGTTGCAGCAGCAGACCGCTCACGATAAAGGCTGCGTTGTAAAGCACCGTGTTGGACGTCACCAGCAGCGCCTTGCCCGAGCGGAAGAAAAACTCGAAATTGTCCAGGCCCGCCCAGGGACTAAGGAAGATGCCTTTGTCAAACCGGTAGTTTTTGAACGCCAGCACCGTGCCGGCCATCGGCAGATAGCAGAGCAGGAAAAAGTAGACGACCGCCGGGACCATCATCGCGAAGAGTACCTTGTGCTTGCGCAGTTCCTTAATCATGAGCTTTGGCCGCTCCTGTTGTGCATGCCGATCAACATCCTTTTTGCTTGAGTGGGTGATGCGCCTAGGATGACTCCATTATATAAACCGCTTACATGGATGCGATAGGGTGGTATTATGCCAATCGGATAGACAAAATTATAGAGTTGCGCAATGGAAGGAAGCGCCGATTGTCTTCCCGAACAGATGCGCTATACTACAGTAAAAGAGGAGGGAAAGCGCTTGCTTAAGCTGCTGATCGTAGACGACGAGCGCACGACGCGCAACACGCTGGCGAACCATATTCCGTGGCGGGCGCTCGGGATCGGGGACATCGAGCAGGCCGACGACGGCGTGCGTGCGCTGGAGATCGCGAGGCGCTACGCGCCGGACATCGTCCTGACCGACATTCGTATGCCGCGCATGGACGGACTGGCGCTGGCCCGGGAGCTTCGGACATGTCTGCCGCGCAGCAAGGTCATTATTTTAAGCGCTTACTCGGAGGTCGACTACTTGAAGTCGGCAATCAAGCTGAACGTCGTGGATTATGTAGAAAAACCGGTCGACCTGGACGAGGTGTCGCGGGCCGTCGGTTCGGCGGTGTCGGCGTGCGAGGAAGAAGCGGGGCGGCAGACGCGCCGCGATGCCGGAGCGGGATGGACCGGGACGGTTCATGCCAAGCCCGATGCACGGGAAGAGCGAGGCGCCGCAAGCGCCGGAGGGGCCGTTCAGGAGGGCGGACGGCTCGCCGCAGACAAAGCCAAACGATACATCGAGCAGCGCGCCTGCGAGCCTGACTTCAGCATCAATGCGCTGGCAAGCCATCTTTATCTGACGCCATCGTACGTCTGCATGATTTTTAAGCAGGAGATGGGGGTTACGATCAATCATTATCAGACGTCCGTGCGGATGGAGCGGGCCAAGACGCTTATCGCCGATCCGGCCATCAAGCTGCATCAGCTCGCGGCGCTGGTCGGCTACTCGGACGTCAAGTACTTCGCGCGCCTGTTCAAAAAAAGAATGCGGGTATACGCCCTCCGACTACCGGAGGCGGGTACTGTCATGAGGGGCGCCCCGCTGCTGCCGCTCTACCGCGTCCTGAACCGTCTCAGCCTGCAGCGCAAGGTGTTTCTGTCCTATGTCGTGCTCATTCTCGTCCCGATGGCCGTGCTGACCTGGTTCTCGTATCATCGGAGCGCGGACGTCATGCGGCGGCAGACGATGCAATCTGCGGACCAGGTGTTCGGCGAAGCCGTACGTCAGTTGGACAGCCTGGCCGACAAGGCGGTCGGCGCGCTCAACACCGTTACGCTGGACGGGCAGGTCAATGCGATTCTATCCACGAATGTCGAGCAGTACGAGATTCCCGCGCAGTTGACGGACTACTACAAGCTCACGCCTTTTTTTAAACAATATCGAAAAATCCCAGGGCGTCTACCAGGTCATGCTGTATATCGACGACCGCTTCGTCTATTCGAACGACGGTGCGCGCCTGTATCCGCTGTCGAGCCTCGACCTGAAGCCTTGGTACGTGAAGCTGAAGAATGCCGGCTTGTCCGCTTACTGGTTCGTCCCGGAGGAAGGGGAGCAGCGCGTCCCGGTCGTCTCCGTGGCGCGGACGATCTGGAATATCCAGGACTTCACGCAGCAGATCGGAGTCGCGCGGGTCGATATTCCCCTCGCCGATTTAGAGCGAATCGTATCGGACGCCCGGATCACGGCCTCCAGCGAAGTGAAGCTCCTGAATGACGCCGGAGACGGGGACGCCAGCCTGTTCGCCGTATCCGGTCCCGAGGGCGGAGACGGCGAAGCTTCGTCCGTTTTGACGCGCATCGCTGCCGTCCCGCGCACCTCGTGGACGCTCGAATCGCGCGTCTCGCTGAAGGAGGCGCTGCAGCCGCTGTCGGCGCTGCGCAACCGGATGCTGATCACGATGATCGTCGTGACCGCGATCGCGTACGTCTTCGCTTATTTTTACTCCGATCTGAGCACCAAGCGCATCAAGCGGCTGTCCGAACGCATGCGCCGCGTGCAGAGCGGCGACCTGCAGGTCGTCATGACCGAGAGCGGCAAGGACGAGATCGGCGAGCTGGTGGGCAGCTTCAACTACATGGTGCGGCGGATGAACGGGCTCGTGCAGGAGCAATTCCAGATGGGTCAGGCGCTGAAGAACGCGGAGCTGCGGACGCTTCAGGCCCAGATCAACCCGCATTTGCTGTACAACTCGCTCGACACGATCAATTGTCTGGCCATCGCGCATCAGGTGCCGGACATCTCCCGCATGGTGCGGGCGCTGACGCAGTTCTACAAGCTCGGCCTGTCCAAAGGCCATGAGCTCGTGCCCCTGCGGGCCGAGCTCCAGCATATTCGTGCGTATATCGGCATTATGAACATGCGCTATGAGCACGCGATCGAGCTGCGAATCGAGGCGGAACCCGAACTGGAGGCATGCCTGGTACTGCGCACGATGCTGCAGCCGATCGTGGAGAATGCCGTCTATCACGGCATACTGGAGACCGAGCGCAAGCGCGGGACGATCGTTGTCGCTGCGGCGCTTGAGACGGACCGGACGCTGTGCGTCATCGTGCGGGACGACGGCCGCGGCATGACGGCCGACCAAGCCGCCAGGCTGTTCGAACGTCCGTCCGACGACAGCCGCGAAGGCGGCTTTGGCCTGCTCAACGTCAACGACCGGATCAGGCTGACGTTCGGCGAAGCCTACGGTCTCTCCGCCGAATCCCGCCCGGACAGCGGCACGGTCATCCGCCTGCGGCTGCCGGGCGATCTATCCCGCCCGGCGTGACTGCCTGTCATGCTTTTCCAAAGCTTCGTGTATCCGTTCGTCTTTTCTATTCCATGCTTGAGCCGTTCGACCGGTATTCCCGAAGCTCGGCCTGGAATCGATGAAACGGACGCGTTAAAACTTGAATGTTTCTTTCGATTTTAATGCGCTTTTTGCGATCGTTCTTGCAGAGCTCCCATTGATCGACGTATCGATCTATTTTCTCCCGAAGCGTCAGAATGAATCCGGTCGCCATAGATTCGGCTGCCAGCTCCTGGAGATCGGCCGCCAGCGCCTCGCTAAGCGTCCGGATATTCGGCATATGCAGCGGTCCCTCCACGAAAATAAACGGCGGCGTGAAGTCTTCGCGATAGTCCTGGCCCGGGACTTGCTTCCAAAAGCGGTGCCACTCCTCCAGCAATCCCGTCGCATACAATAAATACTTCAGAAATCCGCAAAGCCATGCCGTACAGCTTGTATTGCGCATCTTGCATCCGATGCCGTCGGCAAGATAACGGCAACCTATGCAGCAAGAACCCCCCGTTTTTGATACAGACCTTGCAAAGCAAGTCGGATCCGACATCGCTTAATGCATCGACGCCCAGCTGAATAACCGTCTGTCTGCTCATATTCGTGCGTATGGCGTCCGGGTTGTCGAAGCTTGGCATTCGCTCCCACCTTTAAATAAGAATCAAATATTCAGAAGTTTGAATGTTAGAGCATTATAATGTAGATTCCGCTCAATAACAATCGATGCGCCGGCTTGCGACTTTGCGGATGGCCGATTGGAAATGTGCTATCATATTCATATATTCAAAAGTTCAGGCATTGGGGAGAATGGACGATGAATCCGAACCAAAATATACAACAGTTTAAAGCCGATTTTTTCAAGGCGCTGGCTCACCCGATGAGAATCCGGATACTTGAAGTGCTATCCGAAGGCGACAGAAACGTGAACGAATTGCAAAGCATCCTCGGCTCGGAGGGCTCCGCCGTCTCTCAGCAGCTGTCCGTCCTTCGGAATAAAAACGTGGTGAGCGGCATCAAGGACGGGACGTCGGTGATTTACTCCTTGCGAGATCCGCTGATCAAAGAGCTGCTGGCCGTGGCGAAGCAAATATTCGACAATCATCTCGTCGACGCGATCTCGCTGCTCGAAGTCATTCGAAACGAACCATAAGCGACAAAACAAGGGCATCCCTGCGCAATTTCAAGGTGCACCTTGTTTTTTTTCGTTTTCCTTTCCTTTTTTGGAGATACACCTTCCATTTCAGCGTTTGACTGTTTGGCGCTCAGGCATTACATTTCGTATATATTCAAATAATCAAATATATGATAATAGAAGGTGTATGAATGAGATGGACCGGCAGGTATCGGCAGCTTGACGCAGCGGCTTTTCGCAAAGATCTTGTTTCCGGGGTGCTCGTAGGCATTATCGCCATCCCGCTGGGAATGGCGTTTGCTATTGCCTCCGGGGTCAAGCCCGAGTACGGCATATATACAACCATCGTTGCGGGTATCGCCATTTCTTTTGCTCGGCGGCTCCAGATTTCAGATCGGCGGTCCGACCGGCGCCTTTATTCCCATTCTATTCGCTATCGTCTTGCAGTACGGGTACGAAAATTTATTGATTGCAGGATTTTTAGCCGGAATTATCCTTATCCTCATGGGCCTATTCAAGCTCGGCGTATTAATCAGATATATCCCCCCGTCCCGTCACGGTCGGGTTTACGGCCGGAATCGCCGTTCTTATTTTCACCGGTCAAATCGCGAATTTCCTCGGACTTTCCGGGATGAAAAAGCACGAGCAATTTTTGCCCAACATGAGCGAAATAGGGACGCACCTGTCATCCGCCCATCTCTACAGTCTTGCAACGGCGGCTATTTGTCTAGCGACCATCCTGCTGACGTCGGCATGGCTGCCCAAGGTTCCCGGCTCATTGGCCGGACTCGTCTCATCGAGCGTTATCGCGGCCTTGTTCTTCCAGGGGCATGTCGCGACGATCGGCTCTTCATTCGGCGCGATCCCCGGCACGCTGCCTCATTTCCATTTTCCCGAGATCACCTGGGACCGCGTAAAAGTCTTGATCCAGCCCGCATTTATGATCGCCCTGCTGGGGGGAATAGAGTCTCTGCTATCGGCCGTTGTGGCCGACGGCATGACGGGCACCCGTCATGACAGCAACCGCGAGCTTATCGGGCAAGGCATCGCGAACATGGCGGCGCCTCTATTCGGAGGGATCCCGGCGACCGGCGCCATTGCTCGAACGGCGACGAACATTAAAAACGGGGCTGTCTCGCCGTTATCCGGCATCGTACACGGTATTGTCGTTTTTCTCGTGCTCCTGCTTTTTGCGCCCTATGCGTCCGATATTCCGCTCGCGAGCATGGCCCCCATCCTGATGTTCGTGGCATGGAATATGAGCGAGCGCAAGGCGTTCGCCCATATCCTCAAATCGAGAACAAGCGATTCGTTCGTGCTGCTGATCACCTTTTTGCTAACCGTGCTCGCCAATTTAACGACAGCCGTCGAAGTCGGCTTAATCTTGTCCGGACTTCTGTTCGTCAAGCGAATGAGCGAGCAGCTGAAGGTGGTCAAGGTGCTGCCCGACGCGGCCGACAAATCCAAAAGAGTGAAGGCCTACATGGTCAGGGAAGATCACGACTGTCCCCAGGCCGGTATTTTTACTCCCGAAGGACCGCTGTTCTTCGGTACGGCCCATAGATTCGAACAATTCATCGCCGACATGACCGCACAGCGGCCTGCCATTGTTCTGCTGCGCATGTCTAAAGTTCCCTATCTGGATACGACAGCCGAGGCCAAGTTGGCGCGTCTGGTCAAGGATACCGGGCAGTCGGGCGGAGTCGTCCTGATCTCGGGCATCCAGCAGCAGCCCTTGAGATTGATCAAAAAAACGGGCTTGTACGCGCGAATCGGCGAAGACCGCTTTTTCGCGCATACGGGCGAGGCGATCGACCGCCTCTTGACGCTGGTGAACCCCAAACAATGCGTGGGCTGCACGCACGCCGCATTCCGCGAGTGCGAGACCAAATCGGGCGCAACCGCAAATGCGAAAGCGGCGACGGGAGAGGGGATAGGCTGACCCTGCAAAGCGGCGATCTGCCGGCCGTCTTGACCGAAAGCGGCAAAGACGGGATCGGCAAGCCGGCGCCCGTCCGGCCCGACACCGGGGGACGCCGACGGACGCGATCTCCGTCAACGAGCCGACGGGCTTAGCCCTGCTGGCCCGTCCCGCGATTTTGCCCGCTCATCTCCGGGGGGAGCGCCTTGGCCGCTTCGATCGCCCTGACCGCCCGGGAAGCCCTGACCGTTCGGACCTCCCTGACCGTTCGGACCTCCCTGGCCGCCCGGGCCGCCCCGACCGCCTTCGCCGCCCTGCGAGCCGAGCGCCTGCAGATTGACGGACGAGGCGTCGACGAGTGCGCTCGAATCGGCTTTCTGGCCTTCCGTCGTCGAAGGGATCGTGCCGTCCAGCTGTCCCTGGATGCTCTCCGCGCGAAGCGCGCCCAGCTTTTTCAGCTCCGTGACGCCCGCTTCGAAGGCCTCGTCGTCGTAAAAGGCCGTAGGGTCGTTTTTAACATACTCGGCGATCAGCGCGCTGAGCGTATCCACCTTCTGTTCGAACTTGCCGTCGGCAAAATAGCCGTCCACGATGTCTTGCAAATACTGATGATACGTCGCGAGATACGCGGGCACCTCAAGCATCTTCGCCAGCAGCGGGCGCTCCTCCAGGCTCACGCCGGACACCGGGGTATCGATCGGGAAGTTGGCGACATCCGACGCGCTGCCCGACTGGAAGCCGCCGAAGGCCAGATTGTAGTCCCACGGAAGGATGCTGATCTGCCCGTCGTTCTCGTAGAGATAATAGTTGTGGCCCATATTGGATACGTAGCTGTCGAGATTGACGACCGCCGTATGCGCGGCGAAGTACCTGAACACGGCGTCCACATCCACGTAGGTTTCAAGGTCCTTGCCTTCTCCGAGATTTTTCAAAGCCGCGATCACGCGCTGCTCGTCGGCTTCGTCCGTCTTGGTCTTGGCATTGTCGAAGATCGCCGAATAGCTGCCGATCTCGTCGTCCGTATATTGAAGGGAGACGCCGTTGTTCGCCATGCCGCTCATCCCGCCCATGCCGCCGCCATTCGGCCGATCCGGCCTCCTTTGCTCGGTATTCTGCGCGGTATTTTGCGCGGTATTCTGCACGGTTCCGGTCCCGTCTTCTGCAGCCGCCGGCGAGGATGCGGTCGCGCCGACTGCGTCTTGCGCGCGGTCAGGCCGCCCGCCTGCGCCCATCTCGTTCTCCGGCTTGTACAGCTCGCCTTCGCCGCCGTCGACACGGTCCAGATAGCTGCCGTCCACATCCTCGACCGCCAGATACAATCCCCATGTCTTGCCGTTAAGCGAGATGTCGGCGAATGAATACAGCGGCGCATCCACGCCGATATACGACATGATGTCGTAGGACAGGTATTCCTTCAGGCTGGTCGCATCGGAAAAATTGTTGTTCAACACGAGCTTGTCGAGCCCCTGCCAGGTTTGACCCTTAACGTACGCGTCGAACTTGATCTTGAAGCTGTAACGGTCCGTCGTGTCGTCTTTGACGATCGAGGACAGACTGGAATTGCCCTTTGGACGAATGCCCGCGTTTTTGATCGTCGTGCCGTTGATGGTGATGTCGGCCGAGATATATTCCTCCGCAGCCGCGTTGTCCAGCATCGACTGCCACTCGGCCTCGTCCGCAGAGATTTGAACCGTCATGATTTTGGTTTTGTCCATCTCGTCCGCATATCCAAGCGCGGCAGTCTGCGTCGATGCGCTGGATGAAGTCTGCGTCGCGCCCGACGTACAGCCCCCCAGCATGGAAGTAACCGCCAAAGCGAACGCCATCATGATGGCCCACCGTTTTTTCCGCAACATAATCGCACATCCCCTTCTCGATTCGTGTCTTCTTGACCTTAAATTAGACGCCGAACCTTTAACGGACCTTAAATGAAAGGGAAAGGACACGCTTAAAAGGCCGTCCTCAAGGCCGGGAGGCCATGAAGACAACCTTTTGGAGGAAACAGAACAATCCTTTTTATACGCTTCTAAACGCCACGGTACCCGCGTTTACGCTGCGGTTGACGCCCAGGGCATTCTCTGCCGTATTCAGCGCCCCGCCCCACTGCAGCGTATAGCGGAATTCGTAAAAGCCGCCCAGCGTCGCCTTGAAGTTGGTCTCCCAGTAATTCGTCAGCACCCACGCGTACAAGGTCGGCGCCTCGTCCCGCGCCTGGCCCTGCACCTTGCGCTCGCCGAACGCGAGCGGTCCGGTCTGCATCAGCGGCGTATCCGGCGTCGCGATCGCCAGGCCTCCCGACGGCGACACGAGCGCCAGTCCGTCCTGGATGCAGTAGAAGTCGGTCAGCGTGCCCGGAATCTGGTCGATGCCCGGCCGGACGGCCGCCCCCGCCTTGTCGAACCACAGCTCGCCGCCGTCCGTCCGCAGGAACGGCAGGGACACGTACACGTTTTCCGGCTCCCACACGCTCGTCTTGTGCATGCGCACGGAGACGTCCGCTCGCGCCTGGTCCTTGTACACCTTCAGGAACAGCGAGTAGTGGCTCATCCCTTCGACCTCGTAGCGCAGCTCCACGACCGCGTACAGCGGGCCGTCCGTTATCGCTCTGACGCCGGTCAGCGTACCCGCGGAGCGCTTCGCGTTCATGCCCTTGCGGTTGCGGCCCATGATCCGGCGGACCGTCATCTGGTCGCCGTGCTCGCCTGCCGTCACTTCGTATACGGGGGTAAAAGCGGCGTGCGCCTGGTTCGGATCGATAAGCTCCTTGCCCGTTCCCTTGTCGACCCAGGAGACGATGCCCGCTCCGCTCCGCCACGCGATCCGCATATGCGGCGTCTCGATGCCGTTCTCGGTCACGGCCGCTTGATCGGCGGCGCCGGCCAGCGGCACCAGGTCCCGGATATCGTGGATCCGGTCCGCGCCGATTAGACGCGTGCTGCTCGTCGTGCGCCCTGCGGGCTTCGCCGTAGCCTCGCGAATGACGTAGCGCTTCTCTTCCCGCGCGCCGAGCTTGGCCATGATCGCGATCTGGTAGCCCCGGCTCACCGTCTCCTGCTGATGCGGCACGACCTCGCCCGTCCGCTCGTCCGCCACTTCCAGACCTTGTCTGAAGTAGTCGGCCTCCCAGTTCTCCTCCAGGTAAAAATAGGCCGCATCCGTGACCGGATAATCGAACGAATTGACGACCGTAAACGTGAACGCGCGGCTCGCTCGAAGCAGCACGTCTCCGCGGGCCCGCAGCACGCGGTCGAGCGAACGCTGGACGAGGCGGCTCGCATGGGCGGCGTACGCCTCTTTGCGAACGCCGAGCTCTTGCACCATCGGATGCCAAGGCTCGGAGATCGAGGAGTGGTAGCCCCACGTATGCTCGGCGTACATCGCCAGTTGCAGCTTCGCTTCCTCGATATCGGCCGGCTTGACGCTTCGGCCGTCCGGGTCGAGCCGCCCGACGACGGACAGCGCGCGCTGGGCGCCTCTGAAGATCTGGGTGTGCATGGCGGTGGAGGCGACGCCGTCGGACCACCAATCCGGCCAATCGCCTCTGTAGACGGGGATTGGCACGTCCTGCTTTTTCACCAGGTCGAAATAGCGGTCCGGCGTCGTCATCTCGATCTCGATCCGGTCGCCGTGCTTCGCGTTCCACGCCTGAATGAAGCTCACGATGCGGCCGTTCGGCGCGGCGTTGTCGCGCAGCTGGCCTGAGACGTTCACGACCGTGAAGTCGTACGGGTAGTTCTCCTTCTCCAATTGGGCCAGATACCGGCCGATCCTCGTCTCCGCGATCTGCCAGTGATCCTCGGCGATCCCGCGGATCGGCGTCTCGTCCTGGATGGAGTAAGAGAACGTGCCGTCCGGATTGAGGCCGAGATCGTTGCCGATCATGTAGTGCTCGCCGTTCCAGACAAGCAGGCGGTCGCCCTTGGGCGTCTCCCAATAGAAAGGGAACTGCTTGCGCCCGATCGCGAACATGCCGTGATGCGTATGGATGCAGCTCAGCAGATGTTCGATGCCGGCGTCCGCCATCGCTTGCGAATAGCCCCAGCTGTAGCCGTTAATGTCCGCCGTCATCGCCGAGCGGACGCGCAGGCCGTGCGACGCCGCGAACTTGCCGGCCCGTCCGGCCATGTCGGCAAGGAGCTCGTAGCCTGCCAGCTCCGTCATATTCAAGTACGTGCCGGACAGCTCGATATCGCCCCTGCGGAGCGCCTGCACGAAGCGGTCCTTTTCCTCGTCCGTCGCTTCTTCGAGGAACCGCTCGACGGCCCAGTACGCCTCGCAGGTCCACTTGAAGCCCTTCCACTCGGGATGCTCGGCCGTATGAGAGGCTTCGCTGATCTCCAGCGCCTGCCGGATAAAGTCGACCTGGTATTGTTCGATCTTTTCCTGTCTCTCCGTGTAGCCGATGTCCGTGTGCGAATGGTGGATCACGTATAACTTCCACTTTTTATTCAAGCTCGGCATTAACGTTCTCCTCCCGTCAAGAAAGTCGTCCCCGTCATAAACCTGTATATGCCCAGCAGCGTGCCGGTCAGCGTATCGCGGCCGACCCGGACTTCCGCTTGCAAGCCGGACGCCGCGAGCGCCTGCCGGAAGTAAGGCGCGAACAGATGCGCGCTCTTGGAGATCTGTCCGCCGAGCACGATCGATTCCGGCCGGAACCGGAGGAGCGGCGGCGCCAGAATCTCCGCCATCCGCTCGCCGAAGCGTTGGAAGAGTCGCAGCGCGGCGGCGTCTCCGCCGTCCGCCAGCAGCGCCAGATCCTTGACGTCCAGGCCGGCATCGGCGAAGCCGAACCGCGGAGCGAGCTGCAGGACGCCTCTTCGCGAGATATAGTCGTCGGCCATCCTGTTCTTGTACGGCGTGGCGTACAGCCAGCCGTCGCCCGGCACGTCCGCGCGCGTCTTCACCAGGCGCCCCGCCTCCAGGAAGCACGAGCCGAGACCCGTGCCGATCGTCAGGCAGACGACGCGGCCCGCCCCTTCCGCGGCCCCGCCGGGACCCGTCTCGCCGAGACCGAAGAGCGCGGCGTCGTTCTCGAACGCGAGGCGAAAATGCGGCGCCAGCCGGCTGCCCGTCCGCTCGTCTACCCGCAGCGCTTCTTCCAGCAGGCTGCCAACCGGCAGGCCGTACAAGGCTTCGAACTTGCCCAGCCCCCGGATGCGGCTGACGCCCGCCTCGTAATCGAACGGTCCGGGAAAAGCGAGGCCGAGCCCGTCCACGCGGGCATCCGTCCCCGACTTGCGGAGGACGTCCGCGACGACTGCCGCGAAATGTTCGATCGTATCCCCCCGCCGCCAGGCCGGCGCCGGATTCGTAATGTCCGACGCTCGCTTCGATGATTTTCCCGTCCACGACGGCCCCCGCCTTAATCTGCGTGCCGCCGACATCCAGCGCGATCACCATGGACGATGTCATGCCCTGTTCCCCCTATGCCCGGACGTAAGCCTTGATCGTGCCCACCGTCTTGCCTTCGCTGGCGCCGCTCGGCCGAATGGTATACGCGGAGACCGATGCCGGGACGATAAACGTCTCGGCGTACCGCACGACGAACGGCTCGAATACGCCGTCCGGACTCTCGACGGTCGCTTCCTCCCCTTCGATCAGGTTGAGCATATGCACGCTGCCGTTGCTCTCGTGCAGGACCGGCTCCGAGAACCAGTGACGACGCGTCTCGATGAACTCGAGCTCGTGCAGCCCCGTGCGCTCCTCTCGCCAGCCTTCCCCCCTCCGCGAGCGGCTCGACGACGTTGACGCACTGCGTCTCCGTCCACTTCGTCGTCCGGTCCCAGCGAATGACCCGCTCGCCATGATCGATATGCACCGGGCGCGGCCTGCCGTCCAGGCCCAGCCGATCCCAGTCCCACAGCTTAAACGTGAAAATGTAAGGCGTCGCGCTGATCTCCAGCACCATGCAGCCTGCGGCCGAGCAATGCACGGTGCCGGCCGGAATGAGAAAATGGTCGTGCTTTTTCGCCGGGAACGTATTCGTATACTCCTCCGCCGGGAAGGAATATCCGCCCGCCTGCGCCCGCCGCAGCTCGGACATCATCGCGGCCGGCTCGATACCGTCGCGCAGCCCCAGATACACCTCGGCACCGGGCGCGGCGTCCAGAATGTAGTAGCTCTCGTCCTGCGTATAGGCCATGCCGAACTGCTCGCGGATGTATTCCGCGGTCGGGTGCACCTGCAGGCTCAGATTCTGGCCGCCGATCGTGTCCAGGAAGTCGAAGCGAATCGGGAACTCGGCGCCGAATCGCGCGTACACCTTCTCGCCAAGCAGCTCGATCGAGCGGAAAAATACCAGGTTGATCGCCGGCGTCTCTAGCCGGTGCGAGCCGTAGCGGAGGTACAGGCTGTTTTCCTCCGGGACGCCGTCGAAGCCCCAGGCATACGGATGCTCCCGCTTGGGCAGGTCGATATGCGCTTCCAGCCATTCGCCCCCCCATACGCCGGGATCGAAGTAGGGCACCAGCCGGAACGGCCGCGCCGCCGCCTGAGCCAGGCCGTCGAACAGCGCTTCGCGGGTCGCCATGACGGGCGAAGCCTTGACGTTCGTATCCAGGTAATAGTCGATCGAGCCGAGCAGCCGCTTCTTCAGCCGATCTGCCATGCGCCATTCGAAGAAAAAGCCCCGCTTGTACAGGCGCAGGATGTCGCGTTCGCGACTTTCCGTCCGCCAGTTGCCCAGCTCGCCGGAACGGTAGCGCTGCTGGATCTCCCAACGCGCCAGATCGGCATAGACGCGCAGGTCTCCGTCCGCGATAAGCGACGCGCCGAAGCCGACGATCAGGACGACGCCTTCGCGGACCGCGTCGATCCGCTCGCGCAGGGCGTCGATCCGCGCCTGGTCATAGAACTCTTCTACTTGAAAGGGGGCCATGTAGCCGAATACCCGATCATCCGTCATGTAGCGTCCGACGATGCGGTCTACCTCCGCGGGAGGCAGCGCAGCTTCTTCGGCGCGGACGACCGTCAAGGCGCCGAGCGCCCGCTCGCAGCCCGCGACGATCTCCTCCTGCCGGACGCCGGGGTAGCATTCCAGGACGACGACGGCTTTGCCTTGGCCCAGGCGATCGATGGCGGAGCGGAGCTCGGCCGCGATCGCTTCGTAGCCTGCCCATACCTCGTCATCCCGTCCCTTGATCGCGATGAAGGGCTCTTTGTCGTAGCGTGGTGGCATGTCGTACAGCTCCTTTTGCGTGATCTGATCATATATTATCATATTCAATCACAAATGAACATATTCTGCGTGTGATAATTTGTTCGAAATCGTTAGATCTCCGCTATAACACGCTACACGATATGGAGCTCCACGCCGCTGCTCTCGATGAGCTCGCGGTCCTCCCGGGAGATGCCCGCGTCGGTCACGAAGACGTCGATATCCTTCAAGGCCGCGACCGGGGCGAAAAAACGCTTGCCGATCTTGGAGGAATCGAGCAGCACGACCACGCGGCGCGCCGCGCGGATCATCGCGATCTTGACCTGCGTGTCCATCAGGTTCGGATCGGTGAAGCCGATCTCCGGCGTATAGCCGAGCGCGGACAGGAACAGCGTATCGGCTTGATACCGCGAGAAAAACTCTTCGGCCAGGGGACCGACGAACGTGCCCGACTTTTCCCGGAGAATGCCCCCCGCAAGCGATGGCGCTCCGCCGGTCGCCGGCGTACGGCCGGAACCGGTTCAGCGTGTCCAGGCCGTTGGTGAGCAGGGTGAGCTCGTTCAGTTGCCCGAGGCGGTCGACCATATAGGACACCGTCGTGCCGTTCTCCATCGCCACGATATCGCCGTCGGTCACGAACCTTTGCGCGGCATAAGCCGCCAAGCTTTCCTTGACGTCCCGATTGTGGGCCTGCTTGTCCGTGAGCGCCGGCTCGTCCTGTCCCTGCGAATCCTGTCCCTGCGCGTCCTGTCCCGGCCCCGCCCTCGTCCCCAGGTAGACGGCGCCGCCGTGGGAGCGGCGGATCACGTTCTCCTGCTCCAGCGCGTTCAGATCCCGGCGGACGGTCATCTCGGACACGCCGAAGCGTTCGCTCAGCTCCCGCATGGTGGCCACGCCTTTTTCCGCCAGGTAATCGATCAACAGTTGCTTCCTCTGCAATGGCAGCATCGCCGCACCTCGTCGTTTTTTTCTCATTCTATCATAAATGAACATCGCGATCGCGAAGCTGTAGAGTAACTTTTTGCCCTTACAGTACCATGTGGACCGGTTCGCGACGCTGTAAAGTAACTTTTTGCCCTTACAGTACCATTTGGACCAGTTCGCGAAGCTGTAGAGTAACTTTTTGCCCTTACCGTACCATTTGGACCGGTTCGCGAGCCTGTAGAGTAACTTTTTGCCCTTACCGTACCATTTGGACCGGTTCGCGAGCCTGTAGAGTAACTTTTGCCCTTACAGTACCACTTGGACCGGTTCGCGAGCCTGTAGAGTAACTTTTTGCCCTTACAGTACCATTTGGACCAGTTCGCGACGCTGTAGAGTAACTTTTTTGCCCTTACAGTACCATTTGGACCGGTTCGCGAAGCTGTAGAGTAACTTTTTGCCCTTACAGCACCATTTGGACCGGTTCGCGAAGCTGTAAAGTAACTTTTTGCCCTTACAGTACCACTTGGACCGGTTCGCGAGCCTGTAGAGTAACTTTTTGCCCTTACAGCAACTGTTGGACCGGTTCGCGACGCTGTAGAGTAACTTTTTGCCCTTACAGTACCATTTGGACCGGTTCGCGACGCTGTAGAGTAACTTTTTGCCCTTACCGTACCATTTGGACCGGTTCGCGACGCTGTAGAGTAACTTTTTGCCCTTACCGTACCATTTGGACCGGTTCGCGACGCTGTAGAGTAACTTTTTGCCCTTACCGTACCATTTGGACCGGTTCGCGAGCCTGTAGAGTAACTTTTTGCGCTTACAGTACCATTTGGACCGGTTCGCGAAGCTGTAGAGTAACTTTTTGCCCTTACATCACCATTTGGACCGGTTCGCGAAGCTGTAAAGTAACTTTTTGCCCTTACAGCAACTGTTGGACCGGTTCGCGACGCTGATGAGCATGTTTGAGGAAAAAATCCTGTACTTTTAATCGATTGATGATTTACGCCGTGCTGCACCAGCTGCAAAAGCGAAAAATTAGGGCGACCCTAAAGGGCGCCCTAATGCTATCTACACAGTTACCTTCCATCCATGCTTCGAGCCTGCATCGTAAGCCGCAGTCGCTGCCCGCGAATGCGCTTAAAGCGCTGGATAAGCAAGTCATGACAGCGCTTGGCGAAGACTATCCGGACCAAGCCTCGCCAAAATCGGTACGCTGACTATAGTGGATGCAACCACGACTTCCATCGATGCCCAACGCGTCAAATGGGCGTACGTCCAGCGGGGGCAACATGCGGTTACTGCATTTGAGCTTCGGTTTGGCGAACACGCAATCCGTTCATCCGCAGCATATCGCGCTTTCTACAGGCGTCGTTTCGGAGTCTTGGACGAGCTGGCGGTTCCGTCGGCGTATACGTACATTTTCGAACACGGATACGATTCTTTCGGACGCTATGCAGATTGGACGAAACCGCCACCTGTGAGCGGAGTAACACGGAAAAACCGTGCAACTCCGCAGTACACGACACCTGAGAGCGGAGTAACGCGGAAAAACCGTGCAACTCCATGCCCGATAAAGCGCCAATGGGCACGATCGCCGTCTCTGCGACGGTAGCGTCAGGTAGCGTCAAGAAGTTAGTGTAAGTAAGGTATCTCTCATTGTGCGCATACGGTTGTCGTGAAACTGGGGAGCACAGCTCAAGCGAAGGCGCGGGAGGCTCTTACGCTTTACATTGTTCCTCCATCAGCGTATCGTTCCTCAAACATCGGAGACCGGGATCGTCACGCTCACCCGCGTCCACCGGCCAGGCTCGCTCGCGACTTCGACTCCGTACCGGCTGCCGTACTGCACCTGAATCCGCTGGTGAACGTTGCGAAGCCCGTAGCCGCGGGACTGCTTGACGAGCACCTCCTCCGCGACGCCGGCGGGCATGCCCGGCCCGTTGTCCTCCACCGTGAATACGAGCGTCTCTTCGTCTTCCTCGATGCGTCCGCAGATTCGCAGCATGCCTCTTCCCTCGCGCTTCTGGTCGATGCCGTGCTCGATGGCGTTCTCCACGATCGGCTGAAGGACGAGCTTGATCATCCGCTGCTCCAGCAGGGCGTCGTCCACCTCGTATTCGACGTCGAAGTTGTAGTCGTGCATGATGAGCTGCATCTCGAGGTATGACTTCGTGTTCAGCAGCTCGTCCTTGATCAGGATCAGGTCGTTGCCCTGATTAAGCGTCGTCCGGTAGAAGGTCGAGAGGATGCCCGCGACCCGGCTGATGTCCTCGGCGCCCGCGTCGATGGCTTTCCAGTTGATGACCGACAGCGAGTTGTACAGAAAATGCGGATTGATCTGGGCCTGAAGCGCCCTCAGCTCCGCCTCCCGCTGAACGATCTTGCTCTTGTAGCTTTCTTCGATCAACTGGTTGATGCTGGCCAGCATCTTGCCGAACCGCGATTCGAGCTCTCCGATCTCGTCGCCTCCGTGGACCTTGAGACTGATCGTCAGCGTCCCTTCCTCGACCAGCTTCATCTTGTGGTTCAGGCGCTGGATCCGGCGGACGAACACGCGGGAAAAAATCCAGCCGACGAGCAGAAGGACAACGATGCAGAGTCCTTCGATGATGAGCGTCGCCCGGAGAATCTTCCAGGGGCTGATCGTGAGCGCGTCGTCGGGCACCATCAGGGACAGCGACCAGTTGGACGCTCTCAGTTCGCGATGCAGCCAGAGATATTCCGGATGGTCGTCGGCCGCGCCCTGCAGCCGCCGCTCGACGAGGGCCGCGGCGTCCCCCATCCGCCCCGAAGCCGGCCCGCTCGCGTATACGACCTTGCCGCGACTGTCGGCGATGACCGCCGCGGCTTCCGGCAGATCGGGCAGATTCAGCGAGTCTTGCAGGAATTCCGGGACAAGCTCCACGTAGACGAGGTTTTTCTTGTCGTAGTTGATGTCGCCGAAGATGCGCCTGACGCCGAACACCTTTCCGTTTTCGATATACCAGCGCGTGTCGATCGTCTCCATCGCTTCCTTGTACCAGTAGGCGTGCTCCACGGCAGAGATCGGCATGATCGAGTTGAAGCGTTCGGTCACGTTGTTCTCGGTGTAGATGACGATCCGCTGAATGTCGCTGTTGAGCGAGGTCGTCGTATTGATAAGCGGGTCTACGATCTCCTTCAGATCGAGGTACATCGTATAGTAGCTCTTGTATTCTTCGTTAAAAATGTGGGAGAAGTTCGGATTGTAGCTGATAAGCTCGATCGCCGCGTCGAAGCGCTGCAACTTGTAGCTCAGGCTGTCGTCGATCTTGCCCAGATTGTCCTGCAGCACGACGTTCGCCTGCTTCAGCTGCACTTCTTTGGACTGCTGATAGGAATAAACGCCGAGAATCGAGAGCGGGATCAAAGTGACGGCGAGATAGGAGATGAACAGCTTATGTCTGAGTTTGATCGATTTTCCCCACTTCGCTAGCAACGGTCGATCCGCCCTTCCAGCTCTTATGGTCTCTTCATCTTACTCCTTCACCGCGCCCAGCACGATGCCGCTCACGAAATATTTTTGGAGAAAAGGATAGATCAACAGAATCGGCACCATGGAAACCATGACCTTCGCCGAGTTCAGCAGCTGGCTGGACATGTTGGTCAGCCGCTTGATCTCCTCGGGATCGGTCGTATTCATGATCGAGTTCACGCTGATGATCAGCTGTTGGATGTAGGTCTGCAGCGGCCAATGCTCCTTGTGCTGCATCAGGATCATGCCGTCGAAGAAGGCGTTCCAGTGGCCGACGATCGAGAACAAGGTGACCGTCGCGAGCGCCGGCAGCGAGATCGGAACGAAAATGACGGACAGCGTTTTCCAGGGACCCGCGCCGTCCATGTTGGCCGCCTCTTCGAGCTCCTTCGGAATGCCCTTGAAGAAGTTCATCAGCAGGATGACGTTGAACACGGGCACCGCCGTGGGCAGCACGAGCGCCCAGATCGAGTCCAGCAGGCCGAGCGAATAGATCGTCATGTACCACGGGATCAAGCCGCCGTTGAAAAGCATGCAGAAGATGACGAACCACATGTAGACGTTCCGGCCGGGAAACAGCTTGGCGGTTCTGGACAGCGGGTAAGCCATCAGCACCGTGATCACGAAGTTGATCGCGCCTCCCAGCAGCACCCGTTCGATCGATACGCCGAAGGAAATGAAAAAATTGCGGTCCCGCATGATGGATTCGTAAGCGCTCAGATTAAATTCGACCGGCCAGAAAAAAACCTGGCCGGCCATCGCCGGAATTTTGCCGCTGAACGAGATGGCCAGCGTATTAAGAATCGGCGCGATGGAAAAAAAGGCGATCAGGCTCAAGATCAGATAGATCGTCCAGTCGACGGCACGGCTGCTTCCGCGTATCATGAATCGTCACTCCTGTCAGAAGATGCGGTAGTTGGCAAAACGGGCGGCGAGCAAGTAAGAGACGGCGATCAGGAGGAAGCTGACGATCGACTTCAGCAAGCCGACGGCGGTAGCGAGGCCGTATTGAATCTCCAGCAAGCCCGCGCGATAGACGTAGGTATCGATGATGTCGCCGGACTGGTAGACGACGGGATTGTACAGGTTCAGAATCTGCTCGAAGCCGGCGTTCAGCACGTTGCCCAGACTGAGCGTCGCCAGCAGGATGATCGTGGGGAGCAACCCGGGTATGGTGATGTGAAGCAGCCGCTGAAAGCGGTTGGCGCCGTCGATCGCGGCAGCCTCGTACAGGCTCGCGTTGATCGAGGTCAGCGCGGCAATATAAATAATGGTGTTGAAGCCGAATTCCTTCCAGACGTCGCTCGCCACCAGAATGACCCGAAACCAGGAATTGCTCTGCAGGAACATGATCTCTTGGCCGCCGAACCACTGGACGATCTGATTGACGATGCCTTCCAGGCTCAGCAGATTAACCAAAATGCCGGATAGAATGACCCAGGACATAAAGTGAGGCAAATAAACGATCGTCTGGACGATGCGCTTGAACTTCATGTTCATGACTTCGTGCAGCATCAATGCGAATACGAACGGAACGGCCATGCCGGCCACGATCTTTAAGGACGCGATGGACAGCGTGTTGACGAAAATCGTGCGGCTGTCCGGCAAGTCAAACATGTACTGGAAATTTTCCCAGCCGACCCAATCCGAGCGGAAGATGCCGAGCGTCGGCTGGAAATCCTGGAACGCGATGACGATGCCGACCATCGGGATGACGCTGAACACGAGCAACAAAGCGATGCCGGGCAGCAGCATGAAATGGTAGTGACGGATAAACGATCGGTTATTCATTGCATCTCCACCTATGCGCTAGATTCGATTCAAAAAAGAAGGGGCTGACCTGACTTGCCGGACAGCCCCTGATCACGTTTAACGAGCGCGAATGCTACTTTGCCTGAAGCGCCTCCTTGATCTCCTTGGCGACTTCGTTGCCGCCGATGGACTTCCACGTGGAGACGAAGCTGTCGAATTCGTCCAGCGGCGACGTGCCGGTAATGATCTTCAGGAACGTCTCGTTCTCCAGCTTATCCAGGTTGGCGCCGCGCTTGAGCATCGTCTCGGTCTTGCCGTAGTACGCGGGCTCCACCTTGTTCAGCTCCTTGGCGCCGGTGACCGCCGCCGCCGTGTAGAAGGCCAGCGAATCGGCGTAAGCCGCCATGTCCTGCTTCGGATTCTCCTGGTTCTTCAGCACCGACTCGACGCGGGGCAGGATGCGCGCAGGCAGGCCGGTCTTGTCCTTGTCCTGTACGACCTTGTCGTAGATCGGCACGTCCCGCGCCAGCGAATCCTGGAAGTCCAGCTGCAGGTTCAGCGGATAGTTCAGCCAGCCTACGCCGAGGCCTTTATAAAGCTCCTGCGCGGCGGGGTCGATCAGGCGGATGCCTTCGTACTCTACGTTCAAAATTTTGATCGCGGCCTCGGGGTTCTTCGCCTGCTTCTTGACGACCAGGAACGAGCCCGAAGGGACCGACGGCACGATATTGCGCTTGCCCGCGTCGTCGAGCGGCACCGCGAGCGGCACCCAGTCCGCCTTCGGATTCGCCTTGACCGCGTCGGACATCGCCCAGCCGGCGAACCACGGCGCGAACAGGATGCCCGCGCGGCCGCTGGATACGAGACCGGCGTTGTCCTCCCATTTTCGCGTCAGGAACTCCTTGTCGATCAGGCCTTGCGCGTACATCTCCCGCAGCACGCCGAGCGCCTGCTTCGTCTCCGGCGTCGTGGAGCCGTACACGACATTGCCGTCGGCATCCTGGAACCAGCTCTTCGGATAGCTGTGGTAGGCGTTAAAGATCGGATCGAAGGTGAAGAAGCCGCCGTCGGTCGCGATCGACGTGTCGCCGAGCAGACCGATCGTATCCGCCTGGCCGTTGCCGTCGGGGTCCTTCTGGACGAACGCCTGGATGATCGTCTTGAGGTCGTCCACGGTCTTCGGCAGCGCAAGGTTCAGATGCTCGAGCCAGTCCTTGCGCATCCAGAGCAGCTGGAAGTTGCCGTCGATGTTCGTGTTGGGCAGCGCGTAGAGCTTGCCGCCGATCCGCCCGGTGTTCAGCACGCGGTCGCCGGTATAGGAGCCGTAGTACTCTTTGATCAGCGGCGACGCGTACTTGTCGTAGACGTCGGTCAGCTCCGCCAGCATGCCCGCCTTGGCCATCCGTTGGAACTGCTGCTCGTCGACGACCATGATGTCCGGGATGTTGTTGCTCGCGATGGCCAGCGTCACCTTTTGATTGTAGGCGTCCAGATCCTCGACCGAAAAATCGTATTTGATCTTCACGTTGAGACGATCCTCGACGTACTTCAAATATTGGTTGCTCTCCAGCGTATCGCCGGAAGGCAGGTTGTTGCCTGATACGCCCTGTCTGCCCAGCGACACCATGACCGTCTCGGCGTATTTGCCGAACGGATCTTCTCCGGATGCGGCTGCGCTCGAATCGGCAGTCTGCTGCGAGGCGCTTGACGACGCGCTTGGCGAAGCGCCCGCGGCGCTATTGCCGCCGTCGCCGCCATCGTTGCCGCCGCCGTTGCTGCAAGCCGTCATGCCGAGCAGCAGCGTCGAGCAGAGCAAGAGGGTCGATTTTTTTGTATGCATGCCCCAACCTCCATCGAATGAACTTGTTTGCCTATTTATCATAGCAGCAGCGTGAAAACGCCTTCCATCTCACAAATTTATGATTTGAACAGGTTTTTTACGGAGTTGCCTCCCTGTATTTGGCCGGGGTGACGCCGTAATATTGCCGGAAAGACTGGATGAAATAGTTGGAGCTCCGGTACCCCAGCATACTGCAAATATCCACGATCTTGATGTTCGTATCCCGCAGCAGCTCGGCTGCCTTCTCCATCCGCACCTGCGTAATGTATCGGATCAGGCTTTGCCCGGTCTCTTTCTTGAACAGGTAGCTCAGGTAGCTCGGGGTCAGATACACCTGGTTCGCCAGGCCTTCCAGGGAGAGGTCCTGATCGTAATTTTCCCCGATAAGCTGCTTGATCTGTTCGATGATCTTGTTCGCGGATTCGGCTTTGGCCCCGGAGACGAAGCCCGCTTCGACGAGATCGAAAATGTCGAACATGACCTGTTTCAGGTCGTGCAGGGAAGCGCAGCGGGATATTTTGTCCAGGTACTCGTTCATGACGGGCAGGCGGCTCTTGTGCTCCTTCGCCAGGGCTCTGGACAAAATCTCCGAGCAGAGGAATTTGGTATAGAGCGACGAGAAATGCCCTTTCGTTTTCAGGTAAGAAAACAGCAGCTCGATCCCGTACTTGGCCCCCTGCACGTCCTGGTACGCCAGGCACTGGTAGAGCTTGTCCACCATCGCGTTCAATTCGTTTTCGTTAAAGGGGGGCTTCGGAAAATTGCGCTTCGGAAAAGAGGATCGGCCGGTCGTCCATAAAAAAGCGGTATTCCAGCAGCCGCTCGATGCTGCCGTAGGCTTCGTGTACGCGATCCCAGCCGTCTGCGGCCGCGCCGACGACGATGCTTACCTTCTGGCCGAAGCGCGCGGAGGCGCCTAATGAGATCGTCTCGGCCAGCGACCGGAGCGCCTCCGTAGACAGCGGGGCCGGATGGCGGACGAAGACGATGCTTTGGCTTTCGTTCACGTTCAGGTAATCGAACGCATCGGTCACGCACGCCTGAAGCATCGCGACAAAAGCGTCGTTATGCATATCGAAAAAATGGTTCGGGCATTCCACGAGCAGCAGATGAATCGCCTCCGGCGTGCCGGAAGCGCCCGGCGAAGGCGGGGATGCGGGGAGCCTGCCGCTTCGCGGCGCGTTGATCGCGTCCAGCAGCATTTTTTCCCGCTCGTAGGCGATTCCGCGTTCGTAGCCTTCCTGCAGCTGCAGCTCGCGCATGCGGCCCGCCTCTTTTTCCTCGCAGGCGGCGATCGCCTCGCGCAGCGCGGAGAGGAACTCCGGCACTTGAATCGGCTTGAGCAGATAGTTCGCTACGTTCGTGCGAAGCGCCCGCCTGGCATATTCGAATTCGTTGAAAGCGCTGTAAATAATGATTTCGATGTCCGGCTTTTCTTCCCTGATTCTCTCCGACAGCTCCAAGCCGTCCATGAACGGCATCTTAATATCCGTGAGCACGATATCGACCGGCTCGCGCCGAACGATATCGAGGGCTTTCTCCCCGTTCTCCGCCGTCAGCGTCTCCAGCTCCAGCTGGCAGCTGCGAATCAGGTTCCGCAGGCCCTCTCTCTCGATCCGTTCGTCGTCCACGATTAACAGGCGTCGCATGCGATTCGCTCCTTCCCGGCGGCATAAGCGCAAAAAAGGGCTTCTCTCCGCAGAGAGACGCCGCCCTTCTCATGATATCAAAATTATACGCTTCTAAACGCCACGGTACCCGCGTTTACGCTGCGGTTGACGCCCAGGGCATTCTCTGCCGTATTCAGCGCCCCGCCCCACTGCAGCGTATAGCGGAATTCGTAAAAGCCGCCCAGCGTCGCCTTGAAGTTGGTCTCCCAGTAATTCGTCAGCACCCACGCGTACAAGGTCGGCGCCTCGTCCCGCGCCTGGCCCTGCACCTTGCGCTCGCCGAACGCGAGCGGTCCGGTCTGCATCAGCGGCGTATCCGGCGTCGCGATCGCCAGGCCTCCCGACGGCGACACGAGCGCCAGTCCGTCCTGGATGCAGTAGAAGTCGGTCAGCGTGCCCGGAATCTGGTCGATGCCCGGCCGGACGGCCGCCCCCGCCTTGTCGAACCACAGCTCGCCGCCGTCCGCCCGCAGGAACGGCAGGGACACGTACACGTTTTCCGGCTCCCACACGCTCGTCTTGTGCATGCGCACGGAGACGTCCGCTCGCGCCTGGTCCTTGTACACCTTCAGGAACAGCGAGTAGTGGCTCATCCCTTCGACCTCGTAGCGCAGCTCCACGACCGCGTACAGCGGGCCGTCCGTTATCGCTCTGACGCCGGTCAGCGTACCCGCGGAGCGCTTCGCGTTCATGCCCTTGCGGTTGCGGCCCATGATCCGGCGGACCGTCATCTGGTCGCCGTGCTCGCCTGCCGTCACTTCGTATACGGGGGTAAAAGCGGCGTGCGCCTGGTTCGGATCGATAAGCTCCTTGCCCGTTCCCTTGTCGACCCAGGAGACGATACCCGCTCCGCTCCGCCACGCGATCCGCATATGCGGCGTCTCGATGCCGTTCTCGGTCACGGCCGCTTGATCGGCGGCGCCGGCCAGCGGCACCAGGTCCCGGATATCGTGGATCCGGTCCGCGCCGATTAGACGCGTGCTGCTCGTCGTGCGCCCCGCAGACTGCCCCGAAGCCTCGCGAATGACGTAGCGCTTCTCTTCCCGCGCGCCGAGCTTGGCCATGATCGCGATCTGGTAGCCCCGGCTCACTTTCTCCTGCTGATGCGGCACGAGCTCGCCCGTTTGTTCCTCAATCACTTCCAGACCGTTTCTATAATAATCGGCTTCCCACTGCTCTTCCAGGTAGAAATATGCCAAATCCTCGATCGGCTCGTCGAACGGGTTGACGACTTGATAGGTGAACGCGCGGCCCGCCCGCAGCAGCACGTCCCCGCGATCCCGCAGCACGCGGTCGAGCGAACGCTGGACCAGGCGGCTCGCATTGGCCGCGTACGCCTCCTTGCGGACGCCCAGCTCCTGCACCATCGGATGCCACGGCTCGGAGATCGAGGAGTGATAGCCCCACGTATGTTCGGCGTACATGATTAATTGCCGCTGCGCTTCCTCGATTTCTTCTTGCTTGACGCTTAGTCTATCCGGGTCAAGCTTCTTGACGACGGACAACGCGCGCTGCGCGCCGCGGAATATCTGGGTATGCATGGCGGTGGAGGCGACGCCGTCGGACCACCAATCCGGCCAATCGCCTCTGTAGACCGGGATCGGCGCGTCCTGCTCCTTCACCAGGTCGAAGTAGCGGTTCAGCGTGGTCATCTCGATCTCGATCCGGTCGCCGTGCTTCGCGTTCCACGCCTGAATGAAGCTCATGATGCGGCCGTTCGGCGCGGCGTTGTCGCGCAGCAGGCCCATGACGTTGACCAGGGCGAAGTCGTACGGGTAGTCCTCCTTCTCCAGCTGCGACAGGTAACGGTTAATTCTCGTCTCCGCGATCTTCCAGTGGTCCTCGGCGATACCCCAGATCGGCGTCTCGTCGCGGACGGAATAGGAGAGCGTCCCGTCCGGATTGATGCCGAGGTCGTTGCCCATCATATAGTGCTCGCCGCTCCACACGAGCAAGCGGTCACCTTTGGGCGTCTCCCAGTAGAACGGGAACTGCTTGCGCCCGATCGCGAACATGCCGTGATGCGTATGGATGCAGCTCAGCAGATGCTCGATGCCGGCGTCCGCCATCGCTTGCGAATAGCCCCAGCTGTAGCCGTTAATGTCCGCCGTCATCGCCGAGCGGACGCGCAGGCCGTGCGACGCCGCGAACTTGCCGGCCCGTCCGGCCATGTCGGCAAGGAGCTCGTAGCCTGCCAGCTCCGTCATGTTCAAGTACGTGCCGGACAGCTCGATATCGCCCCTGCGGAGCGCCTGCACGAAGCGGTCCTTTTCCTCGTCCGTCGCTTCTTCGAGGAACCGCTCGACGGCCCAGAACGTCTCGCAAGTCCACTTGAAGCCCTTCCACTCGGGATGCTCGGCCGTATGGGAGGCTTCGCTGATCTTGAGCGCCTGCCGGATAAAGTCCACGTGATACTGCTCGATTTTTTCCTGTCTTTCCGTATATCCGATGTCCGTATGCGAATGGTGAATGACGTATATTTTCCACTTTCTCGTCACGCTTTGCATGCGTTCTCCCCTAACGTATCCTGTCTTGCGATCAGTATAGCCTCGGGAGGAACAGGCGGGAAAGTTCACATTTTTGCGATTCATATCACATTTTTTCGCGATCTGCGGCGGTGGAGGAACAAAGCGGAATCAGAGGCGAATTCAAGGGCGGTCATGGGCCCGGCACTGTAAATCAATGAGCCGCGATAATGCGCGCAGACCGCCCGCGCAACCGTTTCGCGATCATAAGGACGATCCCGGAAGACATATACATGCGGGGGAGCAAGAAAACCGTCAGGAGAACGTTTTTATCGGAGACAAATCAGATACGTACCGGTGAAACTTATCCTTTCCTATTCGCGAAAAAGGGAGGCGCACGCCATGGGATCGCTCCTGAAGCGCGCGATCAGGCCGATGGCGCTCGTCGCGGCCGTCGGCCTTGCGTTGTGGTACGTCTATTCGTCCCGCGCTTCCGCGCTGCCGGCGGAATCTTCGAAGCTGGACGGCGAATACCGGATCACCGTACGCTCGCCCGCCCGCTCTGCGGCCGCCCTGGAGCCGAGCCGGTTTGTCGTCGAGATCGCGGATCGGTCCGGCATGCCGGCGTCAATCGGGCGGCTGACGCTGAAGTATTGGATGCCGGGCATGTTCTGCGGCATGTTCACCGCCGAAGCAGAGAGGACCGGCAGGGCTGGCGCGTACGCGGCGACCGTCATCCCGGTCATGACGGGACGGTGGGTCCTGGAAGCCCGAATGACGATCGGCGAAAAGGAGGTCGTCGTCCGACATCCCTTCGAGGCCGGCCGTTCGTGAGCGCGGCTTACCAGAGCCACGGGTGGATCGAAGGGATCCATCCGTTCGCGCTGCAGCCTTTCAAGATCGACAGGATGCCCATCGTGTAAGCGAGATAGCGGCCTGCGCCTGCGAGCCTCAGCCTCCAGCCGCGGCTCATGCGCCGCGCGGTCATCGCGAACAGGAAAAGCATCGGGAACGTCGTGAGTCCGAAGATGAGCAGCAGGGCCGTCCCTTCCGCCCAGGCCCCCGTCGCGGCAGCCTTCATCTGCATCGCGTACGTGAGGCCGCAGGGCAGCAAGCCCAGACTGAGGCCCGACAGAAACGCCCCGTACGCCTCAAGCTTCGACACGTTCGCGGTCCCGGCCGCCGGCCGGCTGGTCCGCCCCCGGCCCGGCAGCTTGATGCGATAAACCGGAAGCGAGATTCGCCGCCAGGCCCACAGGATGATGAGAAGCCCGCCCAGGATGCTGGCCGCCCCGCGCAGGCCGACCAGCTCGCCAGCGGCCTTCAGGAAAGAACCCGCCGCGCCCATCGCGGCCCCGGTCACGCCGTAGGTGGCGATTCGCCCCGCGTGATAGGCGATCAACGAGGCGGCGGCGCTTCGCCGCGCCTCCATCGCGATCGAGGCGCCGATACCGCCGCACATCGCGATGCAATGCGGCGCCCCCGTCAGGCCCGCGACGACGGCCAACGCGATATCGCCGCCGTTCAAGGGCGCCCCGTCCGGCGTCCGAACGCCGTTCTCCGCAGCCGGACCGCGTTGCCGACGACGAGCAGCGAGCTCAACGCCATGCCGATGCAGGCGAGACGCGGGTCCAGCAGGCCCGCCGCGGCCAGCGGGATCATGGCTGCGTTGTACACGAGCGCGAGCAGCAGGTTTTGCCGGATGTTCCGCATCGTACGCCCGGCCAACGCATGCACTTCGGCCACCTGGGACAGACGCCCGCCGACGATGACGATATCGCCCGTCTCCAGCGCGGCCGCATGACCGGAGGCCATCGCGATGCCGACGTCGGCGGCCGCCAGCGCGGCGCTGTCGTTCGCGCCGTCGCCGATCATGACGACCCGCCTTTTACCGGCCCGGCCTTTCCCGGCCCTCACCTCCCGCAGCAGGTTCAGCTTCTGCTCCGGCAGCAGCCCCGCCCGGACGCGGCGAATGCCCGCCAACGCGCCGATGCGGGCCGCCGCCCGCTCGCGGTCTCCGGTCGCCATCCATACTTCGCCGTGCGCCGAGAGCGCGCGCACCGTCCGCCCCGCATCCTCCCGGAGCTGCTCATGGAGACGAATCAGACCGGCACGCCGTCCGTTAATCCCGATATGTACGACGGAATCGCCGGCCGCTTCCCCTTTCCCGGCGGTCATCGGGTCAATCATCGGGTCAATTATCGGGTCAAACCGACGAATGCCGTACGCCTCCAGCCACGCCGCGCTGCCGACGACGACCCGCATGCCTTCGACGGTGCCGGCCACGCCCATCCCGGGGCGCTCGACGAAGCGTTCGACGGGAGCCGGCCGCAGCTCCCGGACCCCCGCCTCCCGGACGATGGCCTGGGCGAAGGGATGCGCCGACATCGACTCGAGCGACGCGGCCAGCCGCAGCAGCTGCTCAGGGGGCCAATCGCCTTCGATCCCGCTCACGGCCGGTCTGCCGTAGGTCAGCGTCCCCGACTTGTCGAACAGGAACGCGTCCGCCCGGCTGAGCGTCTCCAGCAAGCCTGCGTCCTTGATGACGATGCCCGCCTTCAGCGCCATGCCGGACGCGATCAACACGGAGATCGGCGTCGCGAGGCCGAGGGCGCACGGGCATGCGGTCAACAGGACGGCCATCGCGATGCCGACGGCTTCCCCGGTCGTCGCCGTTCTCATATGGACGATAAAGGTTACGATGGCCAGCAGGAGAATGCCCGGCACGAAATAGGCCGCGATCCGATCTACCCGGCGCGCGATCTGCGGCTTGGAGAGCTGCGCCGCCTCGACCAGCGAGATCATCTTCGCCAGGCGCGTAAGCGTACCGCTGCGCTCGATGCGGAGCCGGGCGCTCCCCCCGACGAGGCGCGTCCCCGCGTACAGCCGCTCGCCGGGATGCCGGACCGTGACGGCCGACTCCCCCGGTCAGCAGCGATTCGTCCACCTCCACGGTTCCTTCCTCGATCGCGCCGTCCGCCGGCACCCAATCGAGCGGACCTACCGCCGCGAGATCGCCGGGTCGCAGCTCGCCGGACAGCACGGTCTCCGCGCGGCCGTCGCGGACGACGCTCGCCGTCCCGGGCTGCAGTCCGGACAGGGATTCCAGGCTCCGCAGGGCATTGCCCTTCGCGATCGCTTCAAGCCATTTGCCCAAGGTGACGGCGACAAGGACCATCGCGATCGAATCGAAATAAAGCATATGCGCCGAGCCCGACCGGAACACCTGATATTGGCTGTACAAGTAAGCGATCGACGTGCTGAGCGCGATCAGCACGTCCATGTTGGGGAAGCCCTGCTTTAGCGCGTGATAAGCGCCCCTGTAAAAAAGGATAGCCTGCATAGCTCAGCAGGACCGATCCCAATGCCAGCTGCATAAGCGGATGCAGGAGCGCGTTCAGAAGCCCTCCTGGGACCGCCGAGCCGGGCATGCCGAATACATGAGCCGCCATCGCGACAAGGAGCGGCAGCGACAGCGCCGTCGTGATCCAGAACCGGCGCCGGTAAGACGCGGCTTCGTCCGTATGCGAAGGCGGCTTGTCTCGCGCGAGTATCGCGGCGCCGTAGCCGAGCGTACGGATTCGGTCCACGATCTGCTCGCCCCGAATGCCGTCCCCCCTCCCAGCGAACGCCGGCCGTCGAAGTCGCCAGGCTCACGGCCGCCTGCCGCATGCCTTCCATGCGCAGCAGCGCCTTCTCGATTCGTGCCGAGCAGGCGCTGCAGGTCATGCCGTCGATTTGAATCTGAAGCTCGTTCACGGGATGCCTCCCTGTACAAAGACGTGGACAACGCTCCTGTCGATTCAATTTATGCGCCGCTGTCCGCATCGATGCCGCGCCGTCTATTTCCTATCCAGGCAAATGTGAAGAGGATCGGGCAGGCAGTACCGCACCCCAACCTTTCATGTACTTTTGCACGATACGCGATAGACGCTCCGGGACTTGGCGATGATCCCGTTGGAGCAAGCTCATGCGTTCAGCGCCGGCTTAACGACCATCAGCACGGTCACGGCCAGCGCCAGCAGTTGCGCGGTCGTCTCCCAGAGCACGAGCTTCCGCATCGCCAGACCGACATCGGCGGATAATCCATGGCCTTGGCTTTCCGACGCGATCCGCTTGAGGCGTTTGACGCGCGGCTCGATGAATCCGCCGATCGTGGCCGCCAGGATGAGCGACAGCAGGATGGAAAGATTGAGCCACATCTGGGAGAACCCCGTATCGGCGATGATCATCAGCCAAATACCGGTCAATACGAGCACCGCGGCGCCGAGTTTAGACAACAAGGCAACCGTGGCCGTCGCGTCGAAAACAAAGCGAAGCTGGGCGGCCGTTCGGGCCGATCTTCGGACGATCGGCGCCAGGAACGCTGAGCCGATCACCGCGACCGCAGCGAGAATATGCAAAACAAGCAGCCATGCGTACACGCCATCCCCTCCTTCCCGGTTAGTTCGCGGGCATCTCGCTTCGATAGGCGAGACCCACCCTTTTGCCTTTGAACGGCCCTGCAAGCTCCGCATGGTTCAACATGCAATTCGCAGCGTCCTCGTAGGACACATCCAGCTCCTGAAGCCTGCTGAACAGGAGTCCGGCCAATTCGGCTTCGGACAGCTCCCGGATCGTCTCTGGAAGCGCCAGCGGCAAGACTTCCGTCGTTACGTGCAAACGATTGAGAGGCACCTCCGCATTTGACTCGACCATCGTGCCCGGACACATGACCGACCAGTCAAGCCCGGTCCGCCGCAGCCGCTCCAAGTTCCTGTTGTGGTATTGGAAAGCCGGAGGAAAGCCCGGCAAATCGTTGCCGATAAGTCCGGTATGCGGAATATCGAGCAGGCCGGCCCCTCCCATCATCCATACGCGTCCGGAAAAAAGAGGCTGGCGCTCGCACTGGCTAAGGATGTTGTCGACGATGCGAACGAACGTCTCTCCTTGGCCCGCATGGCCGGCGGCCAGTATGGCGACGTCCTGATGCGCTAACGCCGCGAAGACGCTCTCCGGGTCCATGATATCCTGCGCGATCACCGTGACTTGCCCGGCGATCCGCCCTTCTTGCTGCGCATGCAGCTTCTCCGGATCGCGCACGAAGGCGGTCATTTCGTGTCCCGTACGGACGCCCTGCGCCAGTACCCTTTTCCCCGTATTTCCCGTCGCGCCGAACACAACGATTTTCATTTTGCGATTCCCTCTTTCTATGGCAGGATGGATACATGGCGTTGCCCTCGAATTGACTCCAGCCTACCATGAGGCATAAAATCTTCGTAAGCACCCACTTTTTTGTAGGGCACTTACTTAAAAGTAAGCATGACTGAGGAGGGCTGGCATGGAAACGAACGCGGAGACGGCTGCGGAGAGGAAATGCCCCATCGAAACGGTGATCCAATTGTTGGGCGGGAAGTGGAAGCCCCTAATCCTGTGGCACCTGCTGGACGCCGCCAAACGATTCAGCGAGCTGGAAAAGCTGATTCCAGAGGTAACCCAGAAAATGCTCGCGCAGCATCTGCGGGAGCTCGAAGCCGACAAGCTGGTGACGCGGACGATCTATCCTTCGGTCCCTCCAAAAGTCGAGTACGCGCTAAGCGATTATGGGAAAACGATGGTACCGGTGCTGGAGACGATGTGCGCTTGGGGAGAAAACCATAACAGATTAAGCTCGAGGCCGATTGCTCAAGCGATAGCTCCTGTATAGCGTCGTCTGCAGGACAACGCGACAAGACGATAGGGGAAGTATTCTTCCCACCTGAAAAAAACCTTTCCTTGGTGTGCGGCCGGGTGATGTCTCCATCTGGCCGAGGAAAGGTTTCTTTTAGTTTGACAAAAATGAAAGAGGGTGTCCCGCGCGGCGGCGTGTTCCGCTGTGACAGTGACCCGCGAACCGGTCTAAATGGTGCTGTAAAGGAAAAAAATTACTCTGCAGGCTCGCGAGCGGGTCTAATAGGGAGCGGTGTGGCGGCGGGCGTTAGCGGCATTTCGTGCCGCTAACGGCCCACAGGGCGATGTGATGGTGCGCGTTAGCGGCACTCGACGCCGCCAGGCCGCGCGGCCTTGGTCAATGCTTCGACTCGATACGGCCGAGCGGATTGGCGGTCTCCTCCAGCGCTTGGCGGGCTGCCGGCCAACTGGCGTCGTCGAGCTGAAGCGCATCGCGAAGGTAGGCCCCCCGTGATTTGCCGGAGCAACGCGACCCGTTCGGGATGCGCATCCGTCGTTTCCGCGACGTCGTAGCCGGCGATGCCGCCAAGGGTGTGCTCCGCTCCGAAGAGCGTAAGCAAACTCTTGCTGCCCGGACTCAGGAAGTAGGGATCGGTGAACCAATCAGGTCCCCGCGTGGACAGACGGGACTGGTCATGGTCTCCCGCGACCACCAGAGTCGGCGTCTTCATGCCTGAGAAGTCGGGGTTCATGAACGGGAAATGCGCGGCCGCGAACGGACTCAAGTCGGCGCCGCCGCGGCCGGGGGTGGCCAGCAGTACGCCCGCCTTGATCCGCGAGTCGGACATGTCCTCTCCCGATTCGCCCTGGCCGTCTATCACGCGCGCGCCGAGCAGCATGCTGACCGATTGGCCTCCCCCATGAGTGCCCTGCTGCGGCGATGCGGCTGCGGTCGAGGCGTCCCTCGAGGCCCGGAACGGCCGCTTCGATAAGATCAAGCTGGTCGAGTATACGCTTCAGGTCATCCACGCGGAATCGCCAGATGAGCGGCGTGCGGGGATCTTCGGGAGGTAGATTTAACGTCCGCGAGTCGAGATGCGTGGGTTGAATAACCGCGAAGCCGCGGGCGGTCCAGTCGTCGACCAGCGGACCGTAGCTCTCGAGCGACCAGCCGTAGCCATGCGAGAAAATAATGACAGGCAGTCGGCTCCCCTGAGCCGGGGCCGACACGCGCACTTGCAGATCCTCGCCGCGGCCCGGGGCCGGCAGGACGATTGGTTTAAACGAGATAACCGGCGTGAACGTCTTTTCGTTCATTTCCATCGAGAATGTTCCTCCTGATTGAACTGTTATTAGGTTGATACGTCAACTTAAATTTACTATAACGTATTGTGGTTGACACGTCAACCGTGCTATGATGTTGTCATGAATAAGCGCGAACTGAGCCAGGAAGAACTTCAACTATGGTATAAGTGGAAAGGTACCTTTAACAACATCTTCGGCCGCGTCATTAAAGAAATGTCCGAGCATACCGGACTGTCGGAGGGCGACTACGGCGTGTTGGACCGGCTCGACCTCCTGGGAGACGGCAAGCTTCGGCAGCAAGAGCTGGCCGACTCCATGGATTGGGACAAGAGCCGCTTGTCGCATCATCTGACGCGGATGGAGAAGCGCGGACTTGTGACGAGGAAGCCGCTGGACGCGGATCGCGGCGTTCTGGTCGGCATCACCGACGTCGGCACATCGGCATTAAGCGATGCCCGCCCGATCGTCGCCATGGCCATACGCCGGCATTTTCTGGATCAGTTAACCGATCTGGACATTGCGTCGATCACCAAGCTTGCGGAAAAAACGAAAACACGGTCGCCATGACCGTGTTTTTTTGATGCGTATGTCCGGGTTTAACTTCCTCTCCAAGCTTCGAGGCACATCCGCGGCGCGGGTCCGCCTTCGGTCTCGGCCATGCCTATGGCGACGAAGCCCGCCGATTCGTAAAAGCCTGATGCGTCCGGACTGGCCGACACCTCGATGCGCAAGCCGCGACGCGCAATGTCGGCGACCAGCGCGCTTGCGACGCCTTGGCGCATCCAGTCGGGATCGGTGAACAGGTCCTCAAGCTCGAGGAAGCCATCGTCCGGGCGCGCCGAGGCGAAGCCGACGACCCGCTCCCCGGCGACGGCGACTCGCGTGAAGGGCAGCATCGCGTCGTCCCATGCGAACCATTCGGGATGGGCGGCCATGAGCTCTCTTGCGCCTTCGTTGACGAGCGACGCGCGGACAAATATGTCGCGCAGCGCAGCGATATCTTCCGCCGCTGCATGGCGAATGATCACTTCAGCCCGCATCCGATCTCCCCCTAACCGTTCAAGCTCTCTGCGTATATCGGATCTTGAAGACCCGCTCGAAAATTCTTTTCTCTGCTTCGAATAGCCTTTTTCTCTTTTTACCATATTGCGCCGCGCCATGCGATTCATGAAGCTAATTAATTTTATGTTGTCGGCAACATAAAATATGTTGACGGCAACATATCTGCGTGTTATCTTAAGCTCAGGAAATATGTTGACGACCACATAAAAGGAGGGGACACGAATTTGAAGAACAGCGACAACCACGACGACGCTAACGATAATGAAATCGGCGCGGTTACCCGCTTTCCCGTCAGCTTCTCGATTTTCAGCCTTGCGCGTTCGCATCATCGCTTAGCGGGACAGCTGCTTCGGGAAGCGGGCTTGTATCCCGGTCAGGAGCTCGTGCTCATGCAGCTGTGGCACCGGGACGGCCAGTCCCAGAACAGCCTCTCCAGATCGCTTCGCCTCGACCACTCGACCATCGCCAAGTCCGTTCGTCGATTGGAGGACGCGGGACTCGTCTCCTGCAGCCGTTCCGAAGAGGATAAACGGGTCACCCTCGTATCGCTCACCCAGGCGGGGCGGGATTATGAAGCGAAAGTCAATCAAGCGTGGAGCAAGATCGACGAGATGACGATCGAAAATTTAAGCGACGAGGAACAAGCGCAGTTCGTCGCGTTGGCCAAAAAAAATTACGGCTGCGCTAGAGGATTAAACTAAAAAGAGGAGAGATCAACATGTCTAACCCAACCATGCAAGCGATCCGGGTTCACGAATACGGCGGTCCGGCGGTTATGAAGGCGGAAACGGTCGAGCGTCCGGGGGCGCAAGCGGACGAAGCGCTCGTTCGCATCGCGTACGCCGCGGTCATTCCGCTCGACTTCAAAATTCGCAACGGCTGGCTGCAAAGCGTTTTTCCCGTCACGATGCCCTATACCCCCGGCTTCTACGCTTCGGGCGTGATCGAGGCGGTCGGACCGGGCGTAACCGCGTTTAATCCCGGCGACCGCGTGTTCGGCATGATCAGAGGCGCATACGCCGAATACGGCGTGGCCAAAGCCCAGGAGCTGATGACGTTGCCCGACAACCTATCCTTCGAGGAGGCAGCGACGATCAAAGCGGGCGCCGAGGCCGCCTGGAAGGCGCTGTTCACGGAGGGCGAGCTCCAGGCCGGGCAGACCGTTCTGCTTCACGCGGCGGCAGGCGGCGTCGGACAGTTTGCCGTTCAGCTGGCCAAGTGGAAGGGCGCGACCGTCATCGCCACGGCTTCGGCCGCTAACTTGGACTTCGTGAAGTCGCTGGGCGCGGATCAAGTCATCGATTATACGACGACCCGCTTCGAGGACGTCGTCAAGGAAGCGGACCTGGTGGTCGATTCGGTCGGCGGCGAGACGGAGACCAGGTCCTGGTCCGCGCTGAAGAAAGGCGGAATCTTCGTCTCCTTGACGCAGGATCCCTCCCAGGAGAACGCCGGAAAGCATGGCGTTACGGCCAAATTCAATACGAAGCTCCTATCCCGCGAGGACCTCCGTCAGTTGACGGAACTCATGGCCGAAGGCACGATTAAGGCGCAGATCGATTCGATATTCCCGTTAAGCCAGGCGGCCCAGGCGCTGGAGAAAAGCGAAGCCAGGCACGGGCGAGGAAGAATTTTGCTGAAAGCGGACGCCGTCTAACGACGCGAACAACACGCATGCCCATCCGGCTGCGTGTTGCTTTCATTCCTGGCGGACCGTCTTGCCCGCAGCTTCCGCTTCATCCGCTACCCGGCTGCCGCCTCGGGCACGACCACGTCGAGATGACGCGGCAAAATGTCGAGCGCAAGCGGCAGCGGCGGTCCAGCCTCGCCGTCCACGTTCGTGCCGACGGGACTCGGAGAGCTCACCGATACGCGCTTGGCGGTGAAGTAAATAACATCCTTATGATCTTGCAAGTGACCCCGCAGCAGCGACAGTCCCGCCGTGAGCGTACGGAAAAAGCTCAAATCCTTGACGATGAAGCCGTGGATGAGGCCGTCGTCGACGGCGGCTTCCGGCGCCAGCCGCTCGAAGCCGCCGACCGAGTTCGTCAGCGCGGCGATGAACAGCGGCGAAGCGCCTTCCCAGACCGCATCGTCGTAACGGATGACGAGCGGATGCCCGGAGCGGCCCAGCAGATCCTTAGCGCCTTCTTTGAAATAGGCAAACGCGCCGAAGCGGGATTTATCCTCCGACGTGACCGCGGACAGCGTCTCGGCGAGCGGGCCGGCGGCGACGACATTGGCGAACAGCCGCCCGTTCAACCGGCCGACGTCGACCCGCCGCGTCCGGGAGGACGCAAGCGCGGATACCGCCGCCTCCGGATCGAGCGGAATATGCAGCGCCCGCGCGAAGTCGTTCACCGTGCCGAGCGGAACGATGCCGAGCCGCGGCCGGTGCGCCTGATTTTCGAACCCGTTGATCGTCTCGTGCAGCGTGCCGTCCCCGCCGATCGACACGACCAGCTCGCTGCGCGCCTCGCAAGCCTCCGCGCAGAACCGGGTCGCGTCCAGCTCCGCGGCGGTCTCCTTCACCACCACCTCGTAGCCCTGGGCGCGCAGCAGTCCGGCGGCACTCTCCACGAAGGCCGGCGCCTCCTCTTTCCCCGACGAAGGATTCATGATGATGGTCGCCTGCTTCATAACCCGTTCCCCCCTTTTCCATAGCGCATGGCCGTACTTCTGTATATACCCGCAAAGCCGCATTCTTGAGGCGGCAAAAAAACGGCGGCCCTAGGGCCGCCCAAAATCAGACTTACGGGGCGGTGCGTCAATGCCCCGCCTCCTCCTGCGTCGTCACGACCTTCTTCAGGCACGGGACGCCGTATTTGATTGTGAATGGCCCGTCATCCGCTTGCCCGCCCGCATCCCGAACCGCCGGAATCCAAACGACCGCGCCGGCGGCTCCCGGCGAACCCGACACGACCGGGTCTCCCGCGGCGTCGAACCCTTCGCATCGGACCGTGCGGCGGGCGCGCTGCCAATCGTTGATTCGTCTGCTCGTCCAGAACGAGAAGCCGCGCCTGCGCGCTTCCTCCGCGATTCGGCCCACGGCGGCGGCGACGTCGGACTGTCCGTGGATATGATTCTGATGGGAGAGGAAATGCGCGACGCCCTCCACCCGAGCTGCCTGCTCCAGGAAGGTAGGGACGACGCTGAAGTCGGCCAGCGCATAGTGGTCGATGTCCTGCGTCAGAAAGCCGATCTCCAGCACGTCGTACAGCCTGTTGCCCTCGTCCGCCCAGGCGATCGGGAAATACGGGTGGCAAGTGCCGAACAGAAAACCGACGTTTCCTTTTTTACTCGGTCCCCGTGTCTGATCGACGCCGATCCCCGCCCTTTCGCACCAGGCGAACAACTCTCCCCAGCCTTCGAACCGGGTATAGTGGTTTTTATTGGAGACGACCTCATCGATGTCCGCGGCCTGCTTCAACCAGGCAAGCTGCCGGTTGAACGCTTCTTCCGACCAGACGCCGTTGTCCATGTCCAATCCATTAAAATGAAAGGCTAATTCATGGCCGGCCTGCTTGACTCCGGCATATACCTCGGGAGAATAACCCGGCTCGAGCATGCACCAGGTCGAAGTCAGGCCGTTTTCTTTTAGAACCTCCAGCGTACGCACGGCCTGCTCATCCAGATTCAGATCGCTGTCGTGAGAAAACAGGGCTGCGGCCTTCACCCCGTCCGGCCACTGGCCGACGAACGGGAGCGCAAGTCCCGCTTCCGCAGCCCGCCCGACAAGGTGGCCGATCGCGGCCTCGCGCCAGTAATCCGCATAGGGATAGGCAAAGAATGGCGTGCCTGTCTCCGTTCGGCGGCGGTCCAGCTCCCAATCCATTGCGCAGCAGTCGTCCGCCTTTAAAGTGCCTTCGTCGATATCGGCCGTCCCGTCGCCAGCCGGCATGCCGTCTTCCAAAACCGGTCCCGTCCCTTGCTGCATCGCTACGACCGTGACCGGAATGTTAACGGACCAGCGGTCGATCCATCCGCTTCCGACCGCGAATCGCTGCAGCGCGGCCCCGGCGCGTTCGCCATCGGGACGCCGGCTCCGCAAGACGCCGCTGTCCGCAGCCTGTACCGATGCCATTGCCGTCGGGCTCGAGCGCGCGATCCACGGCTTGGCTTGCAGGAAGCGCAACGGCGGCATCTCGTCCCGCAGTTCGCCCGGCCTCTCGCCGCCCTCCGCCAGCTTGGCGTATCCCGGCCCGAACTCAGGCAACGGTCGGCAGCCCAGCTTTCTGGCCAGACAGCCGATTCCCGCGTAAGAGACGACGATGCCGCCCTTTTCCGCAAAGCGCCAAAGTGCGTCTGCCGTCGCCGCCGTCTCTTCCGCACAGGCGACGATCACGATGTCATACCGTTCGTTGTCCAGACCGGCGGGGCCTTCCGCCTCTTCGAACGGGACACCCGCATGGGCCAAAATTTCCGCGATATAACGCTCGAATGCGTTGATTCCGAAGCGCCAGCGACGCTCGGCCTGTCGGCGGTCGAACAGGATCGCGACCTTTGCCAGTCTCATGGCAGTCTCACCCTTACGTTCTCCGCGGACGTTGCCCGCGTTTATTTTTTTCCGAAATGAAGCGAGACCTTGCGGATCGCCGCGACGATCTCGTCGATGTCCGTATCCGTATAAAATTCCTTGATCGGCAGCGTGACCGCCGTCCGCAAAATATCCTCCGCGACCGGACACAGCCCTGCTCCGTACGCAATATCCGTCAATTCGAACGGGAAATGGCTGCCCGCATAAGCGGACCGCTCCTGAAACAGCGGACTCATGTAGACGGCATGACGGATATACCCCGCCCCGTTGGGAATCCCCTCCGCCAAGAGCGCCTGACTGAACGCTTCGCGCGTGCACGTAAGCGCCTCAACCTGAAGACGCAGCATATAAAACCAGCAGGTGTTCGTTGCGCCCTCCGTCACCAGCGGCACGGCAATTCCCGGCAGCCCCCGAATCCCGGACGTAATCCGTTCCCCGTGACGCTGCCGGGTCGCGCAAATCCAGGGCAGCTTCTTCAACTGGGCGATGCCGACCGCGCCTTGCAGTTCGGTCATGCGATAGTTGGGCGCAAGGCCGTCGATATCCCGGGAGACGGCGCTCCCCAGCCGGCGATAATTTTTGTCGGCAAAGGCGTGGACCGTCTCGTAATCCGACGCGTTGCCCGAGTTGACCGTCACGATTCCGCCGTCGCCCGTAGAGATATGCTTGAAATCGTTCGTGCTGAAGCAGCCGTAATGGCCGATCGTCCCGACATAACGCCCCTTGTACTTCGCCAGGTAGCTCTGCGCGCAATCTTCGATCACTTTCAGTCCATGCCGCTCGGCAATGGCCATGATCGGATCCATATCGGTCGGATTGCCGGCCAGATGCACGACGACGATCGCCTTCGTCCTCGGCGTGATTCGCGATTCGACCGATCGCGGATCCAAGCAGTACGTGTGCGGATCCAGGTCGGCGAACACCGGGATCGCGTTCTGGTACAGAATGCCGATCACCGTCCCCTGGTCGGTAATCGGGCTCGTAATGACTTCGTCGCCGACAGATACGCCGGCGGCGCCCAGCGCGACATGGATCGCCGCGGTACCGGACGAGGTCGCCACGCTGTACGGAATGCCGTACAAGGCGTTGAAATCGTTTAAAAACTGTTTGACCTTGCGGCCGGCGTGATAGAAAAGCGTATCCTGCTCGAGCGCCTCCAGCAGCTCCTTGGCTTCTTCCAAACCGAACCGTTTGCCCGTTCCGAACGGCTCCGTCTTGACAGGCGGTCCGCCATGTATGGCCAGCTGTTGTTCCACCATCGTTGGCACCTCTCTTGTTCAGAAAAGAAAGCCGTTAAGCGAACCTAACGGCTTTCTGGTTCCGTCATTCTGCTTCTATTGCGCTTCGATCGCGTGCGACCCGGCCGTCAGGCTCAAGCTCAGCACCTTTGTCGCGGCGTTATACGTGTAAGAGCCCCCGCTCAATATCGTTCCGTCCAGCTTCACTTGCGTCGCGGACACTGCATGCAGCGAGACCGTCGTGGCGGCGTTCACGATTACCGTCGCCTTCAGCGTCTGCGCCGCTATATCCAGGTCGGCCGCTGCGCTGAAGGACGACGATGCCTGCAGCAGCACATGCCCTTCGTATTCAAGCGAGGTCCCCCCGCGTCATGGCGTATCCGGCGAACGCGCCGGCAGAGTTGCGGCTGACGACGCTTTGATCGGCGTCGCTGCCGACATCCGCCAGCGAATAGCTGCCCGCCGCCGTGCGGAACAGCACATAATCGGTTACCGCGCTGCCGTCGCCGCGCTCGATTCGGGCGCCGGTGGCGTTCGTTCCCTCCAGCAGTTCGGCGTCGGTCTGCATCTTGGCGTCGATGGCTTCGGTACCCGCCGGCACGAGCCGGATCGCGTCGATGCCGAACGAATAACCGGCGGCGTTCGGATTCTTGCCCGCCACCTCGTAGCGCAGCGTATGCGTTCCGGCAGTCAGATGCACCGTGCCGTGAACCTGCGGCTTCGTCGGGAAGGCGCCGAAGATGCCGTCGTCGATCGCCGATCCGATCGGCTGCCCGTCGACATACGCTTGCACGATGCCATAGTTCGTCGAGCTCTCCATAAACGTCGTCGCGAACGCATAATCGCCCTCGGTATCCGTCTCGACGGTGAACGAGGCGTAATCGCCGACCTCATCCATATTGAGCTGCAAGTATTGGGTGCCCGCACCGTTCACTTTGCCGTAGACCGAAGCCGACGTGCTCATTTGCCCGATGAGATCCTCTGCCTGATAATAGCCGGCATGGTCGAATGGCGCAGCCTTGAGCACCGTCAGGAACCGGTAATTCGTTTGCTTCTGGTCTCCGCTGCGCACCTTGACTTGATAACCGTATTTATCGGCGCCCGAATAGGTAGACACGGTGATCGGCAGCGGCGAGGCCGAGAGGAACTTGGCGGAAAGCTGGGCGCTGCCGTTCTGCACGAATACGTCGTTGCCGTACGCCGTCTGGCCGGGCGCGACGGAAGCGCCGTCCACCTGGTAGTCGAGCAGAGGGCCGCCAAAGAGCACCCAATCGAAATCGCGCGGCGCATCCGCCTGCAAATCGTCCAGCATGACATAGTAATTCGGCTTGACGTACACGATGTGCCGGTCGAACTTCTCCAGCTTCGGATTCAGGTAGGCGCCTGCCGCGGATCCCTTCACGTAATCGTAGGTCGGCGAAGTCATGCCCGGCGTCAGCGCGCCGCCGCCCAAAGAAGACTGCCCGAGCCCGTCGACCTGGATCGTGCTGTGCCCCATGTCGGTCGTAAAATCGTGGATCGTGCCTGCCGGGAAGTCCTGGTACCCCGGATCCCGGCCTATCCACGAACCGTTAACCGAGAGCTGGAAGCTGTTCTGGTCGTGATGGTTGTGACCGGTGGCGAAGTTGTTGCTCTGGAAGGCAAGCAGCGTATCGGTCTTCTCCCAGCCGGAGCGCAAGGCCGCCCAGCCGATCTCCGGAAGCACGGCCGATGTCGGCTTGCCGGTCGGCTGCACAACGGCGCCGTTCGGATTGTAATACAGGAAGTTATCCATGATCTCGGTCGCCGCCGGTTGAGCTTGCGTCAGGTAATAACCTGCGAATCCGTCGTTCAGCCGGTTGTTAAGGATGCTCATGGTCGTGAAGAAATAAGAGCCGTACAGCGAATCCGAAAAGGCTGCCAGACCCGCGCCGCCCGGCGCCAGGAAATAATTCGCCCAGCGTACGGTGAAGTCTTTCAGGAACGGGTGGTCCAACAGTTCGGACGTTCCGGTCACGCGCGCCGTCTGGTCGATCGCCTTCAGCACCATGTCGGTCGAATAGGCCGTGTACAGGAAGCCCTCGTTCTGACCGGAGACCAACCGTTGGTCCAGATACCACTGCATGTAGTTAAAGGCGCGCGTCAGATATTTATTCGTATTGGGATTGCTGCCGTGCAGCACGGAAGCGCCCGCCGCCAATGCGGCTGCCTTTGTGATCTGTCCGTTGCCGTCGATTTTAGCCAGCGTGTTGATGTACAGCGGGATAAGCCCCTTGTTTTCCAGCGCCGTCTCGATTTGCGTCCGTTCCGCCGGCGTGAAGAGACTGTACAGCATATCGTAAGCCGCGCTGACGCCTAGCGTAAAATGTACGGTGTCCAGGCAGGTTCCGCCGCACTCGTACTCCGGATCCGACCAGTTGTTCCAGGCCGCCAGCGCCAGCACGTACGATTTTGCTTTGTTCCCGTAGGCGCTGTCTCCGGTGACGACATAAGCAAGACTCATGGCCTCCAGCCGGTTCTCGATTTCCTTGGCCATGGACGTCCAGTAGGGATAAGCGCCCGAGAAGCCGGGGGGCGGATCGATATGGCCCGGCTGCGCCGGCGGGAGGCTGAACGCCACTGTTTTGCCGCCGATGTACGTAATCGAGAAGCTGTTCGTCTCCGCCAGATAGTTGTCTGCCGCCTGCTTGACCTTGCTCCATAGCTGCTGACCGGTTTGGCCGGTTGGACCTGCCGTTGTGTCAGCCGCTTTGGCCTGCAGCGCGGGAATATCCGCGCTTCCGAAGTAGAGCCGCGGATGGCCCGTCGTTTGAACCGGAAACGTACGGACAGGCTCCGGCGCGATCTCTTCAATCGCCGCGTTGTCGAAGTAGGAGTTGCTGATACCGTTGCTGAGCAGGTAGATCGTCGCGGCCACCGCTCCGGGCGGGGCCTCCGCTTCCACCGAGAGCGGCTGCCACTGTCCCTTCGTCTGACCGGATTGGATGTACACGGCGATCCGTTTGCCCGCGGCGTCCCAGAACTCCAGGTAATAATGCGGCGAGCCCGACACGATGTAGTTCCGGACCGACGCGCGGTAGCTCGAACCGGCCGTGACGGGCACCTTGGCGCTTCGCAGTCCCGATCCGCCGCTAGGATCCGCGTTGGACAGCTTCGCGCTGCGGGTTCCTTCGTAGACGAGATCGGTCGCCGTGACGCCCGGTCTGGAGGCGATGGCTTGCGTCCAGTCGGAGGGCCAGCCTGCGACGGACTCCTCGAAGTCGCCGTTCGGCAGCTTTTTCAGCTCGGCGAGCGGAATGGCGACCAGGGATGCGTCGTCGAAGTAGGTCGTGCCCGCATAGGCCGAATTGCCGTTGAGCAGCAGCGTTGCGGAGACGGCATTGGCCGGGGCCGCTTGCCGGATGGTCATTTTCTGCCATTCGGCAGCCGGGTTGGCCCGTTTGGCATCGACCTTGATTCTGGCGCCCGCGCTGTCCCAGAACTCCAGGTACAGATCGGGCCCGCCGTCCGTCGCGGACACGTAGGCGTATACCGTCGCCCGGTACGCTTGCCCCGGCGTCACGGGAACCTTTGCGCTGCGCAGACCCGGCTGCGCGGCCGGGGAGGGATCTTCAAGCTTCACGCTATTGCTGCCTGTACGCACTTGGGTCGTCGCGACGCCGACCGGGAGCGCGTTGTTCAGCTGCGACCACTGTACCGCGTTACCGCCCGAGGCCAGCTCGAAGCCGCCGTTGGCCAGCAGCTCCGGACCTCTCGTCAAGGAAGCCTGGTCGAAATAAGCCGTACCCGCATAGGCCGAACTGCCGTAGAGCAGCACGGTGGCAAAGGCCGCATTAACCGGCGCCGTCTTGCGCGCGGTCATTCGCTGCCAGTCGTTCGACGCCGTCGCCCTGACCGTCTCGGTCAGGATTCGGGTGCCTGCATTGTCCCAGAACTCCAGGTACAGATCCGGCGCTTCCGTCTGGCCCGGCGGCAGGTATGCGAGCACGGAAGCCTCATAAGAAGCGCCTGGCACGACCGCGACCTGCGCGCTGCGCAATCCGAGCTGCCCCGCGACCGTGGTATCGGCCAGCTTCACGCTGTTCGTTCCGGCATAGGCGTTAAAGGTCGAAATGCCGACCGGCGAGGCCGCATTGAACTGCGACCATTGCGCCGCCGCCGCCCCGCTTGCCGTCTCGAAGCCGGCGTTCGCGAGCAGTTGCGGCGCGGTAGACGGCTCCGGTATGGCGACAAGCGACGCATTGTCAAAGTAGGAGGTTCCCGCATAAGCGGTACTGCCGTAAATCAACACGGTCGCATACAGCGCATTGGCCGGCGCGGTCTTGGCGATCGTCAGCTTCTGCCATTCGCCGAGCGGCGCAGCCCGCTTCGTATCGACCTGAATCCTTCCCGCCCCGTCCCAGAATTCCAAGTACAGATCGGGCCCGCCCGCGCTCGCGGATACGTTGGCGGAGACCGACGCCCGGTAGGTTAAACCTGGCGTGACCGGGATCTGCGCGCTGCGCAAGCCGAGCTGCGCCGAAGCGCTCGGGTCTTCAAGCTTGAGACTATAACTTCCGTCGTAAGGGGACGTCGTAGTCGCTGCGACCGGCAGCGCACTGTTGAACTGCGACCACTGGGTCGGGTATCCGCTCGACGATACGGATTCGAAGGTGCCGTTGGCCAGCAGCTCCGGACCGGTGTCGACCGGTTCCGCGGAGGCGCCCCCCCGGCACGCCAAGTCCGAATCCGTAAGACAACAACAGCAGCGCGATCAGAAGCTTTGCGGCAAACCTTTGGGAATGAACATTAAACACGTTTTCATCTCCTTCGCCTTTTTCGTTTGCGTATTCCGCTTCCCCCCGCCGATCGCCTCCTTTTTCGCTTGGATTATGGAAGCCGCCGGACAGCTTCGTCGCCCTCCGGCGGCAGGCCATGCTTCCGCAAATCGCTCAGGCTTTGTTGCGCTCGGCGTAGAGCTGCTCGGCTTCGTCCCGCGCCTTCGCGAGCCCCAGGCCGTTCAGCTTGGCAACGAAATCGTCGAAGCCCTTGTCCGTATCCACCTGGCCGGTAATGAATTTGATCTCGTACTCCTTGATCATCTTGGTGATGGCGTCGGCATTCGCGATCCAACTGGGCAGAATGGCATTCGGCAGCACGTTGTACAACCGGGTGACGTCCGGCTTGACGACGCTGGCCCGGAATTCCAGCTGACTCTTCGGCCTGTCGAGTTCCCGCATCGTGTTGGCTTTGAACAAGCCGTAGAAGTAGCCGATCCCGGCCACGGCTCCCGCCTTCTGCTGATCCGTGAACTCCGGCTTGGGCACCGCCGCTCCGTCGACTTCGTCGTAATGGACGCCTTTTTCCCCGTAGACGGCCGCCAGGTACGTTTCCGGATCGAATGCGAGCGAATCCAGAAGCTCATAGATTTTGATCCGCTTTTTCTCATCCTTGTGCGCCTCGGCGCTCATGATGATCGGGACGACGCTGTAGCCTTGCGCCCCGGCCGCACGCTTGCCGCTCGGTCCGGTGACGGGCTGCCCCACGGTGAACTTCATGCCCGCCTTCGCCGCATCGCCGCCTATGTTGCCGCTAGGATCCAGGTGGTACCAGAGCGCCTGGTCAAGCATGCCGACTTTGCCGTTGATGAACTTGCCGCGATATTGGTCAAAGTCGTCGGTGATGAACTCCGGATCAAGCAGCTCCGCCTTGTACCAGGCGTTCAGGGTCTTCAATGCCTGTCTCGCGCCTTCCAGCGTAATGCCGAATTGCAGCTTGCCGTCCACCAGCATCCAGGCGTTCGGATTGACGCCGTATGCGCCGAACACCGAGTTGAAAATCTGATTGGAGCCGAGCGTATCTTTGCCCCTTGCGGAGAAGCCGTACGTATCCTTCTTGCCGTTCCCGTCCGGATCGTCGTTGCGGAATTTGGTCAGGACGTCCTCCAGCTCGGCAAGCGTCTTGGGCGGCTCCGAATACCCGATCTTGTTCAGCCAGTCGGTATTGTACGACGGCAGGAAATACGCGTCGCCTTCCCCGTACGTGCGCGGGATGCCGTAGTTTTTTCCGTCGATCATTCCGATGCTCCACAGCTTCGGGTCGAGCTCGTCGATATATTTGGCGTACCTCGGCATGTATTGGCGAATTTCTTCGATCGGGAGCTCTGCCGCGATCCCTTGTTTCACCATTTCGGCATAGCCGTTGATATCGCTGTATCCGGGGATGACGTCCGGAATCTCTCCCGACGACAGCTTCACGTTCAATTGTTGAACCGCCGTCGTGTAGTCCAGCTTGATGTTGTTGAATTTGACGTTGAACTTATTCTCCAGAAACTTCTGGGCATAGGTGTCGTCGGACTCGGGCGGATACCAGCCGACCCATTTCAGTTCGATCGGCTTCTCCGCCGCGGCGGCGGCGGACGGCGCAGCCGACCCGGACGGACTCGCGGAACCCGCGTTTTCTTTGTTATTGCCGTTCGAGCAGGCCGACAGCACCAGCGTCGCCGCAAGCGCGGCGGACAGGGCTGCAGGGATGGCGTTGCGAATTTTCATACATTGGACCTCCCACAAGTTTTTTTTATATTCGACAAGCCGGCGCCGTGGCGAGGCCTGCAAATAACGTCACCCTTTGACGGAGCCGACCAGAATGCCTTTGGTAAAATACTTTTGCAGAAACGGGTATACGAGCAGGATCGGCGCCGTGACGACCATGAGAATCGCCGCCTTGATCGACTCCGGCGAAGTCGCTTGCGCGGACTGAAGCATCTGCAAGATGTCCAGATCGTCGCCCGTGATGATCAGCCGGCGCAGCAGAATCTGAAGGATGGTGAGCTTCGCGTCCTGCGTATAGATCAGCGCGTCGAACCAGGAATTCCAATGAAAAACCGCGCAGAATAGTCCAATCGTCGCCAGAATCGGCTTGGACAGCGGCAGAATGATCGTGAATAAAATGCGGATGTCGTTCGCTCCGTCCATCTTGGCGGACTCCTCGATCTCCGGGGAGAAGCCCATGAAAAAATTTCGAAGGATGATCATCCAGTAGGTATTGATCATCACCGGCAGAATAAGCGCCCATCGCGTATCGAACAGCCCCAGTCCTTTGACCAGCAAATAGGAGGGAAGCAAACCGCCGCTGAAGAACATCGTCACGACGATTAACAGCGTGTAGAACCTCCTGTGCGGCAAATACTTCTTGGACAACGCATAGGCGGCCATCGTCATGACGGTCAGCATAAAAAACGTGCCCACCGCCGTACGGAAGACGGAATTGTACATCGCCGACCACAGATTGCGCGAGACGAACACTTTCCTGTACGCCTCGAGCGACCAGTCCCGCGGATACAGATGCACCCCGAGCCGCAGCGCTTCCTTCGGCGAGCTGAGCGAAATGGACAGCTCGTGCAGGAAAGGATAGACCATGATCATGCACAGCAGCGACACGAACAGCATAAGAACGACCTGGAACAGGCGCTCTCCCCAAGTCATCAAGCCCAAGCGGCATCCTCCTTTCCAAACCGTGTACCGGTTATAGCAATCCTTCTTCGCCCGATTTCTTGATCAAATAATTCGTGAGCAGCACGAGCGCGAATGCGATGACGTTTTTGAACAGGCCGACCGCCGTGGCGAAGCCGAACTGCATTTGCTCCAGGCCAAGCCGGTACACGTACGTGTCCAGAATATCCGCGACCTGATAGGTGGCGGGCGAATACAGGTTCAGCACCTGATCGAAGCCCGCATCCAGAATGCCGCCGATCCGGAAAATGAACATGATGGCGATGACGGGCAAAATCGCCGGCAGCGTAATGTGAAGCATCTGCTTCCACCGCCCCGCTCCGTCGATAACGGACGCCTCGTAAAGCTGCGGATCCGTGCTTGCAAGCGCCGCCAAATAAATAATCGCGCTCCATCCGATTTCCTTCCAAATGGCGGTGGACACCAACGTGAACCGAAAAAAGGTCGGGTCTCCCAGAAAATAGATCGGCTTGATGCCAAGCATGGAAATGAAATAATTGACGACCCCGGTCGAGGGCGACAGCACCGTGATCAGAAAGCCCGACAGGATGACCCAGGAGAAAAAATGCGGCAAATACGTAATCGCCTGCGTCACTTTTTTTGAACCAGCCGATCCGCAGCTCGTTGAACAGCAGCGCCAGAACGATCGGCGCGGGAAATCCGAACGCCAGATGGTAAGCGCTCAAAATCAACGTGTTGCGAATAATCTGATAAAAATCCTGCGAGCCGTTCAGCATCATGTCGAAGTACTTAAAGCCGACCCACGGACTTCCGTTAATACCCTCGAGAATGCGAAAGTCCTTGAAGGCCAACTGCACCCCGTATAGCGGGCCGTAGGCAAAAACGGCGTACCAAGCCAACGCGGGCAGCAGCATGAGAAACAGATACTTGCACTTCTTGTAGCTCTTCCAGACCGCACCGGACATCATGTCCATCCAGCCCCTCCTCGTCTTGTGTCTTTTCGAACCGGCGAGTCGGTCCTGGCTCCTAATGTAAACGCCGCGCCAGTTTTCCGACTACAATAAAAACCGCGAAAAGTGGATGAAAACCAACAACGGCGCTGTATAATATCCGCCTATCATCTGTATACAACCGGATATCCGGCGCCTTCGCCGGCTTTCACGAAGAAGGACGCAAAAAAAAACGGCCTCCCTTCGTGCGGGCAGCCGTCTTTATGGTCCGATTTTCCGCTCACAGCAATTCCGTCGCCTCCGGGGCGGGTTTCCGCTCCCCGGTCGAGGCCTGGCGATATTGCAGCGGAGTGACCCCGTATTTAGCCTTGAATTTGCGGGAGAAATATTGCGAGTATCTGTAGCCGACCTGCAGCGAGATCTCCGAGACGGTCGATTTCGTATTCCGCAGCAACTCCGCGGCCTTCTCCAGCCGGATTCGGGTTAAATACTCGCCGACATGAACGTTCGTGGCTTCCTTAAACAGCATGGAGACGTAATTCGGCGTTAAGTTGGCCCGTTCCGCAAGCGAGTCCAGCGAGATGTCCTCGTCCAGATGCTCGTCCATGTACGCCTTCAAATCGCGTACCAGCAGCAAGTGGCCGTTCGACGCCCGCTGCTCGTAATGCGTCGCCATTTGCCGGGCCATCTCCGCGAGCCAGGCGCCCGTTTCCTCCAGCGTCGTTTTGCGGGCCTCGGCCAACCAATCGCCCCCCCGGCACGAGATGCTGCAAATGATGATCGATCATCAAACCGGACATAGAGGTAACCGCTTGCATGAGATTCACCTCCACCGATTCGATCGACATTCCGCCGCCCGCAAGCTCGGCGATATAGCCGCCGATCATTCGCTCCGCGAGCGAGGAATCTCCGGCCAGCACCGCATTGGAGAAAGGCTCGTAAGGAAAAGGCAGGTGAACGGCCTTGCGGTGCATGATCTCGTCGTACAGAATAACCGCGGGATAGCCGGCCTCAAAACCGTACTGGCAGGCGTATTCCGCGTTGGCCCTCGACTCGTGAACGCTCTCCGGCGACAGCGCCACGCCGCCGATCCCGACGACTAGTTTCCCGGCGCGCGCGTAGAAAGGCATGAGCCTGCGCATTTCCTCGCGGACGCTCAAAGCGGGGGCGGCGTCGGCCGCTTCCGGATAAAACAAGACGACCGCCTCGCGTTCGCCGACAAGGACGAGATCGTGGGGGATCGCCGGCCGGCGTTCGGACAACAGCGTTTGGAACGAAACGACGGCGTCACCGACGTTTTTGACAAGAACGGCCACGTACCGGGGATAAACCGGCAATCCGTCGGGGTTGTCCATGGCGCCCAAATTGCCGTTCACCAGATGGAGCAAGCTTTGGCTGCGGGCCATTTTGCCGAACGGGACGTAAAACCGCTTGGATACGAAGACAGCCGTCAGTATGCCGGCCAGGACGATGACCGCGCAGCTCCATATAATATCGTTCTTGAACTTTTCAGTCGCGAGAAAAAGGAGTTGGTGGGTTTGACGACCACATAACCCCAACCGTTGGCGGACAGGGACGGCGGCAGATAGGCCACGATATTATCGCTTGCGTTATCCTTGGAGACCTCGATCGCCGAGCCGTCCCGGGCGACCTTCTCGCTCGCCAGCTTCATCACGCGGTCCGCTACCGGCCGGCTCTGGAACATAACCGTACCTGCGCGATCGAGCGCGATCAACGTTTCCTTCGAGGCGTTCGTCATTTGATTGAGGATCGTCTTCACGTAGGCCAGGCTGATATCGATGTACAAATAGCCCTTGGCGCTTTTCTGGTTCATCATATAGGGGAGGGTGTACACGTAAGTCAGCACGTCTTCGCCCGTTTCGTCTTTTTTTCGAAGAAGCCAGCGGTTCGGGGCCGTATTCGGCAGCCGGTCGATAAAGGCGCTGTCCGCGGCGTTCGCCGGGGTGCGGTAATAGTGCTTCTCGTCGATGACATAATCCGATTCGGCAAAATAAATCGTGATCCCCGCCAATCCTTCGTTGGCAGCGGCGATGACGTTCAAATCGTTGACGAAGGTCGTGATCTGGTACATGTGGGAAACGGGGGGATCGCTCAGCAGAATCATCAGATCGTCCGTGCTGTCCGGAATGACGGTCGCCATCACCTGGCTGATGAACGTATCTTCGTACTTTTGCAGCAGCGTATTCTCCAGATAGCCTTGAATGTTAAGCAGGGTATGCTGACTGTCCTTCGATATCTCTTCCACCATCACTGCGTTGGCCCTGTCATACAGATAGCCTCCGGCCGTCCCGATGAGCAAAACGGCAAGCGCGCTGTATGAAAGCGCCAGTCGAACGAAGTACCGGTTTCTCCAGCCCGGCATCAATCCCACGCAATCTCCCCCTTGGCACAACGAGTTCTGGTATAGAAGATCATATCGGACAAGAATTGACATGGTCAATGGTTCCCGCAGCATCGCGTATGCCCAGATCGATATCCAGAATCTAACAGAAATAAATTGACAAAAAACTTTACGCGTCGTCATAATAAAAATAGAATCGATTGGCAACGGGATTTCTCCACATCTATGTACATTCTTGCATTTTCCTTGGTAGAGTAGGGGGATCGCTTTGACGAAAGTATCCTTGATCTCGGAGTCTAAAAAAGAGATGTGTGGCGCTAGGCATCGACCCGCAGGGGGTTCCCTCCTTTTACCCGGTTTTTATCGGAAGCCGAGCTGGATCTCAAACGGGCGGAATACGAAGAAATATTGTCCGTCATCGACTTTTTCGTCCATCGGATGCTGGAGCTCATGAAAGGGCTTCCACTTTTGATCCTCATTTCCGACGAGAACGGCTGCATTCTGGAAATGGCCGGGGACGAAACGATCAAAAGCGTCGTTCAGCAATCGGGCATTCGGGTCGGCCTGATCTTCAGTGAGCGCGAAGCGGGAACGAACAGCATTAATCTGGTGCTGGATCACCGCGAGCCCGTCCAACTGGTCGGCGGCGAGCATTATTATGAATTTTTAGGGTCCTCCGCGTGCTATTCGGTCCCCTTCCAATATGCGGATATTTCCAACCTGCTGGGCACCATTACGATCATGACGACCATCGATCAGCACAATCCCTTTTTATTGGCGATGCTGTGCACGGTCGTCGATTCGATCGAACGCGAATTGCTGCTGAAAAAGCAGAACAGACGGCTGCACATCCTGAACCAGGTGGTCATCGAGACGACGCGAAACGGCATTATTATTACGGATCGGGATGGAAACGTTACCGAATTCAATAAGTTTGCGGAAATTTTGACCGGCGCCAAAAAGCAGGACGTCCTTCACCAGCCGATTCCGGACGCCAAAGCGAACGACTTCATTCAAGAGGTGCTCCGGACGGGAAAAGAATACGAAGACATGGAGTTCATCCTGCGCCCCCGGTCGGGGCAGGACGAGCTTGTTTATTTGTTCGACGCGTTCCCGATTCGCGACGGGAACCAGCAGATCATGGGCGCCTTCGCGCAGTTCCGGGACATTACGGAGCGGTATCGCACGCAAAAGCAAATCAATTACCTGGCCTATCATGACGATCTGACGGGCCTGCCGAATCGCAGGTTTTTTACCGGTCATATCGATAAGCTGCTAAGACACGGGGTGAACGACAACAGCATCTTCGCCGTCATGTTTCTCGATCTGGACAGCTTCAAGAAGATTAACGACACGCTGGGCCATAACAACGGCGACGTGCTGCTGAAGCTCGTTGCCGAGCGTCTGAAGAGCTGCTGCCGCGCTGCGGATCAACTGGTGTCCCGAATGGGCGGAGACGAATTCACGATCCTCCTGCACAATATTGCGAACCAGGCGGAAGCCATTCATGTCGCGGAACAGATCATTAAAGTATTCGAGAAGCCGTTCGCGGTGGACGGCTACGAGTTCTACATCACGGCCAGCATCGGCATCGCCTTCTATCCGCAAGACGGCACGAACGTCGAGATGCTGATGAAAAACGCCGACATCGCGCTCTATCGGATGAAGGACGACGGGAAGAACAACTACAACGTCTTCAAGCCTAACCCGGACGGCGGGGGCATTGAACGGCTGACATTGGAAAACTCGATTCGCAAAGCGCTGCAGCTGGGCGAGTTCGAGCTGCATTACCAGCCCCAGGTCGACGTATTGACCGGGGAAGTGATCGGTACCGAGGCGCTCGTCCGCTGGAATCACCCGACGCTCGGCCTGCTCCCGCCGGCCAAGTTCATCCCGATCGCCGAAGAGACGGGACTCATCGTCTCCCTTGGGGAGTGGGTGCTGAGGACCGCCTGCCTTCAACATCAGGTATGGAGGGAAAAGGGCTTCGCCCCGATGCGCGTATCGGTCAATCTCTCCTCTCGCCAATTTTCAAAGCATGATTTGATCGAGAGGATCGAAGAGATCCTGCGCGAGACCCGCATCGATCCCAGGTACCTGGAGCTGGAGATCACGGAGTCGATGACGATGAACGTGGACGGCGCGATCGAGGTGCTCGGCAAGCTGAAGGAGCTCGGCATGCAGCTCTGCATCGACGACTTCGGGACAGGCTACAGCAACCTGTACTATTTAAAATTGTTTTCGATCGACCGGCTGAAGATCGACCGGTCCTTCGTCAGGGACATCATGACGGATACGACCGACGCGGACATCGTCGCGACGATCATCGCGATGGCCCACAAGCTTGGCATCGGCGTCATCGCGGAAGGCGTGGAGGACAGGGATCAGCTGGATTTCCTGCACAGCCACAGTTGCCATGAGGTGCAGGGCTTCTATTATCACCGGCCTTTGCCGGCGGCGCAATTCGAGCGATTGTTGAGGAAAAGAGGGGCAATGAAAACCAATTCGCAAAGGTGATACGATGAAAAAGAGAGTGTACACCCTATTGGTCGAGCATTTTAAAAATTGGGGGATTTCGCACGTATTCGGCATTCCCGGCAAGTCCATCTCTCCGCTGATGCTGGAGCTCGAAAGCTTCGGCATCGAATACGTGCTGGGGCGCCACGAGGCCGGCAGCGGGTTCGAAGCGGCAGGCTACGCATTAGGGAAAAAGACGCTCGGCATCGCGATCGGCACTTCCGGTCCGGGAGGCACGAATATGATCACGGCCGCCGGGCAGGCCAAGGAGTTCCAGCTGCCCGTATTGTTCATTACCGGACAGCCGTCGATGCAGGAGACCGGACGCGCCTTAAGCCAGGATTCAAGCCAATTCGGAGCGGATCTCGTTAAAATGTTCGAGCCCGTCACCTTGTTCAGCGCGCGCATCGAGCGGGGTGATCTTCTTTACCTGTACCTGAAGCATGCTTTGGAAAAAGCCTATACGGGCGAAAAGGGTCCCGTTCATCTCTGCATCCCGTTCGACGTGCTGATGGAGGAGGTCGAGTCCTTCTACCTGCCGCTGCCGGACCACATCTCGCCGGTCGTATCCGGCGATCTCGACAAAGCCGCAACGATGCTGGACGAGGCCAGGAAGCCGGTCCTCTTCCTCGGCAAAGGCGCCGTCATGTCCGAGTCGTATCCCCAATTGCGGACCATCGCCGAGCATTGGGGAATCCCCGTCATGACCACGCCCGGCGGGAAAGGGGCGTTCCCCACCAACCATCCCCTATACTTGGGCGGGTATGGCCTCGGCGGCTCCAGGCTTGCGACGGAATATTTGAAATCCGGCATCGACCTGATGATCGTCGTCGGCAGCAAATTGTGCGACATGTCCTTGTCCGGATTTACGGCCGACATGGCGCCGGAGAAGGTGCTGCAGTTCGAGTACGACCTGACGTTCGCGGGAAAAACGATTCAGGCGCCGACGCAGGTGATTCTTGGCGATATCCAATCCAACCTGACCCGGCTCGTCCGGCGGAGCGGGGCGTCCGCCAAGGCGCAGGAATCGCATGAGGCGCTGGCGGCCCGCGCCGAGGCCGCCGTTGCGGCGACTACGCAGACGGAAGCCGCGTTGTCGGCGGGAACGGCGTTCAGGAGCCTGCGGGCGGCGCTGCCGAAGGACGCGGTGCTGTTCGGGGACGCGGGTAGCCACTCCTTCCATGCCGTGCAAAATTTCGAGATTATCGAGCCGGGAACCTTTTTCTTCGATGAAGTGTTCATCGCCATGGGGGCGGCCATCGGCTATTCGATCGGAGCCAAGATCGCCATGCCCGACCGCCCCGTCGTCTGCGTCACCGGCGACGGCTGCATCATGATGCACGGGACCGAGATCTCGACAGCCGTCAATCATGGCGTTCCGGTCATCTTCTTCGTCCTGAACAACGGGCGACTGGATATGGTGGAGAAGGGCATGTCCTACAACACGGGGCGCTCGGTGGGCGCCGTCTACGAGCGGCCGCTGGACGTCAGCCTGTTTGCCCGATCCATGGGCGCGACGGCCTACCGCTGCGAGACGGGAACGGAAGTCGAGCGCGCCGTTCGGTCCGCCTTGCGGTCCGATACCGCCGCGGTCATCGAGGTCATGGTCGATCCGCAGGAGATCCCGCCGATTCTGACTCGGCTGCTCAGCTTGGATTAAACGATACGGAGGATTATTGGCTATGGACGCGAATCGCTACGATCAAGGCATCGAAGTATTAAAAAAAGATGGTCAGCGAAGAGACGCTGAACGCGACGGTTAAACGTATGGAGAAGTTCAGCCCCGATATGGCCAGGCTGATCGTCGAGTTTCCCTACGGCTCGCTGTACGCCCGGCCGGGCCTGGATCTCAAGCAGCGGAGCCTGCTCACCATTGCGGCGATGCTCGCTTCGGGCGCGGCGACTCAGCTGGATTTTCATATTAAGGGCGCTTTAAACGTCGGCCTTGCGCCCGACGAGATCGTTGAAGCCGTCATGCATTGCGTATCCTACGCCGGCTTTCCCAAGACGCTGGATGCGATGTTCGTCGTCATGAAGGTATTCGAGGAGCAAGGAATTACATACGGAGAAGGATGACGCCTCAGCGTCATCCTTTTTTTTAGCGACCAGAACGCTTAACATCACGGATGTCGTACAGGCTGCACCGGCTATACTTAGGGCGACGATAGGCAGGGAGTTGGCGGGAGGGACGCAGGTGCGGACGCGAGCGGGACGCGAGTGCGGGTGCGGACGCGGGCGGTGGCGGCGAGGACGCGGGTGCGGACGCGGGCGGTGGCGGCGAGGACGCGGGTGGTGCTGGGGACGCGAGTGGTGGTGGCGAGAACGCGGGTGCGGGTGCGGACGCGGGCGGTGGCGGCGAGGACGCGAGTGCGGGTGCGGACGCGGGCGGTGGCGGCGAGGACGCGAGTGCGGGTGCGGACGCGGGCGGTGGCGGCGAGGACGCGGGTGGTGCTGGGGACGCGAGTGGTGGTGGCGAGAATGCGGGTGGTGGCGGCGAGGACGCGGGTGCGGACGCGGGCGGGACGCGAGTGCGGACGCGGGCGGGACGCGAGTGCGGGTGCGGGCGGGACGCGAGTGCGGGTGCGGGCGGGACGCGAGTGATGCTGGGGACGCGAGTGGTGGTGGCGAGAACGCGGGTGGTGGCGGCGAGGACGCGAGTGCGGACGCGGGCGGGACGCGAGTGCGGGTGCGGACGCGGGCGGTGGCGGCGAGGACGCGGGTGCGGACGCGGGCGGGACGCGAGTGCGGGTGCGGACGCGGGCGGGACGCGAGTGCGGGTGCGGACGCGGGCGGTGGCGGCGAGGACGCGGGTGGTGCTGGGGACGCGAGTGGTGGTGGGGACGCGAGTGGTGGTGGCGAGAACGCGGGTGGGTTCGCCGGTGCGTGCGAATGACGACTACGTTCAGCGGTTGAATGCGCGCAGGCAGCCGGTGCCGCCGGACACAGGGGACGCTATTTTCGTAAAAAACGGTCCGAATGGCGATATGGCGGACTGGAGGGGCGTTATTTACTCGGATTAAGGCTATGAAGGGCCGGCAATCCCGCAATAGCGGCGCCTGGGTCCGCGAACAGACCGGGAAGCGCGATAGGAAAAAGAATAAGGGCTCCCCGGTCCGTCCGCTGCGTGCGAATGGGCAACAAATAGGCCGCTGGCGGCTTTTCTAGTGCCCAAATGCGCTTATCGCAGACGATGCACGGGCAAATCGGCGCGCGATAGTGCCCAAATGCGCTTATCGCAGGCGATGCACGGGCAAATCGGGGCGCGATAGTGCCCAAATGCGCTTATCGCAGGCGATGCACGGGCAAATCGGGGCGCGATAGTGCCCAAATGCGCTTATCGCAGGCGATGCACGGGCAAGTCGGGGCGCGATAGTGCCCAAATGCGCTTATCGCAGGCGATGCACGGGCAAATCGGGGCGCGTTAGTGCCCAAATGCGCTTATCGCAGGCGATGCACGGGCAAGTCGGCGCGCGTTAGTGCCCAAATGCGCTTATCGCAGGCGATGCACGGGCAAGTCGGCGCGCGTTAGTGCCCAAATGCGCTTATCGCAGGCGATTCACAGGCAAATCGGGGCGCGTTAGTGCCCAAATGCGCTTATCGCAGGCGATGCACAGGCAAATCGGTGCGCGATAGTGCCCAAATGCGCTTATCGCAGGCGATGCACAGGCAAATCGGGGCGCGATAGTGCCCAAATGCGCTTATCGCAGGCGATGCACAGGCAAATCGGGGCGCGTTAGTGCCCAAATGCGCTTATCGCAGGCGATGCACGGGCAAGTCGGCGCGCGTTAGTGCCCAAATGCGCTTATCGCAGGCGATGCACGGGCAAATCGGTGCGCGATAGTGCCCAAATGCGCTTATCGCAGGCGATGCACAGGCAAGTCGGCGCGCGTTAGTGCCCAAATGCGCTTATCGCAGGCGATGCACGGGCAAATCGGCGCGCGATAGTGCCCAAATGCGCTTATCGCAGACGATGCACAGGCAAATCGGTGCGCGATAGTGCCCAAATGCGCTTATCGCAGGCGATGCACAGGCAAATCGGTGCGCGATAGTGCCCAAATGCGCTTATCGTGTAGGGACCCACACGCCATCGCGCAAGCGCAAGAACCGCACTAAAAATGCGCGGTTCCGGTATCCAAGCTGCAGTGGTTGAATCGCGCGGTTTAATCTTCCTGCGGGAAGAGCGATGCAGACAGCAAGATGCGTGCGTCGGGCTCACCGCCGGTACACGGATGCTCCTGCCGCTACCGTCTCCGTCACGACGACCGCGCCGCCGGGTTCGTAACGGAAGAGCGTCAGATCGGCCCGCATGCCGGGTCGAAGGGCGCCGAGCGCCTCGAATCCCATCAACTTGGCCGGCCGTATCGTTACCGCCTGCACCGCCTCCGCCAGGGACAGGTCGGTGAATCGTACGACATTGGCGATGCCGTCCGCCAGCGAGGAGGCGGAGCCGGCCAGTATGTTTGGATCGGCGGCCGTGTGCAGCAGCCCGTTCGCCTGCAGAACGACCTGTCCGCCGATCGGGCTGCCGTAGGCGCCCGGCGCCATGCCGCCGAAGCGGACGCTGTCGCTGACGAACAGCGCCTTGTCGCGCTTGGCGCGGAGCATCGCCTTGAGCACCGGAGGCGCAAGATGGTGTCCGTCCGGGATAAACGTCGCCCATAGCCGGTCGTCGGCAAGCTGCTGCCAGATATAGTTGGGGTGCCGGGGCAGCATCGGCTCCGAGCCGTTGCCCAGATGCGTCGACACGCGGGCGCCCGCTTGTACGGCTTCCTCCAGTTGTTCGGCGCCGGCTCGGGTATGCCCGATGGCAACTACGACGCCCGCATCCGAGAGGCGTCTGATGAACGGAATGGCTCCTTGGCGTTCCGGCGCGATCGTGACCATCCGGATCAAGCCTTCGGCCGCCTCCTGCAGACGCTGGTATTCGTCCCAATCCGGATCCCGGATATGCGCCGCAGGATGAGCGCCGCGACTCCCGTCCTCAGCCGACAAATAAGGACCTTCCATATGAATGCCGACGATCGAACGGCTGCCGAAGCGACTCTCTCTTACATAAACGGCAATCGCCCCGAACGCGCGCCGCATCCGATCGATCGGCCCCGTAATAATCGTCGGCAAGAAGGCGGAGACGCCTTGCGCATGCAGCGCGCGAACGACGCCCTCGAGCTCTGCGGGTGCCAGCGTCTCCCCGTTAAGATCGTATCCCCCCGAACCCGTTCACCTGCAGATCGATCCAGCCGGCGCTGATCCAGGGCAGGTCCTCGTCGCCCGCTTGACGGCCGTCCGCGCTTCTGACGTCGACGATCCGATCTTGCGACACCGTCACTTCCACAACCTGTCCCGTTACCGCGTCTCTGCCTTTGCACTTCATGCCTAACCCCTCCTGTCAAGACGATTGCATGATGCCCGACAGTCCTTAACAACGCTGATAGATCAAGGATGCCGATGCTTGGTCCAGATACAATTGCCAATGGGGATGCGTCTTTAGAATCGTCGAAGGAAATTGCGGATCCACGCTCTTCAGCATCGTGTTGCGAATCGCCTCCGCCTTCACCCCATGCGGCACGACCGAGAGAATATGGCGGCTTTTCATAATCTGCTTCACCGTCATCGTGATCGCCTGTTTAGGTACCTCGTCGCGCGATGCGAACCAGCCCTCGCCAACCTGCTGATCCTTGCAGGAGTCGTTCAGTTCGACAGCCATATACGGTTCATCGATGTCAAAGTCGGCAGGCGGGTCGTTAAAGGCGATATGACCGTTCTCTCCGATGCCGATCAAGGCCAGGTCGATCGGGGCCCGGGCGATCTCTTCCTTAAGGGACTTCAACACGTCCGGGACCGGACCCTCCCCGTCTACCAGATAAGCGCGCTTCACCTTCGCATCCTGCAGGAACCGTTCCTTTAGGTATTTGCGAAAGCTCGCGGGATGCGTTTCCGGCAAACCGATATACTCATCCAGATGGAACATTTCGACCCGGCTCCAATCGACGTTCCTGGCTGTGAAATGCTTCAGAAATTCAAACTGCGACGCGCCGGTCGATAACAACAGCCGTGCCTCTTTTTGCTTGGCCAATACAGCTTGCAAAATTCGCTCCGCTTCGATCGCCGCCTCCAGTCCCGATTGGTCTGCCGTATCCGATATGTGCAAATGCATCGATCTTCATCCTTTCTAAAAAAGTAATCGATTTCTATTTAGAGCGTAACATGATCGTGTTTGCAATTCAACTATTGCTGCCATTGCTTGCCTGAATAAATGCCTCATTTAAGGCTAGACGGAACGGCGAACGGATGCAGCTCTAAGCACAAAAGCGCACGATCGATCAGCGGAAGGTGGATCCACGCCTCATATTTTAGTAATCGATTACCAAATGAACGGCAAAAAAACGGTCCAGCGTCAGCCATTCAAATCCCGGACCGATTGCCTTTCCAGCACCTTGGGTTGAAGCGTCACGTTGAACATCGGCTTGTCCTCGCCCCTCGTCATGTCGACCAGCATCCTGCATGCCATCTTGCCCATCTCGTAATCGGGCTGCTTGACGGTCGTTAACGGAGGATGGATCATCTGCCCGACGTCGATACCGTCGAATCCCATGACCGATACGTCGGACGGCACTTGCAGTCCGCGAGCCCTCAGCTCATGAATGACGCCGAATGCCAGAAGGTCGTTGCAAGCGAAGATCGCGGTCGGGGGGCGTTCCGCATCCATCATTCGCCGGGCAAGCTCCCTGCCCGTCTCGAATTCGAAGATCGGATTCACCGTCTCGTCGGACCGGTATTCTTCCACGAACGGCTCTAGACCCGCTTCGTTCATCGCGTCCACGTAGCCGAGGCAGATCCCTTTTCGGCTGGGGCGATTGAGCTTGGTCGTCGCATAACCGATACGGGTATGTCCCTTGCCTTGCAAATACTTGGCGGCCAGAAAGCCTCCCTTGCGATGATCGAATTCGATCTGCGATATGCCTTCCTCATCCAGCTTCTGATCGATCGCAATGACGTTCACGTTCATTTTGATCAATCGCTTCAGCTTCTCTTTATTTGTCGTAATCGAGGAAATAATCACGCCTTTGACCTGCTTTTCCATCATGGTCTGGATGTACTCGTCCTCCAGCTCCGGGTCTTGCAGCGAATTGCAGGTGAATACCGTGAATCCCTCTTGTCTCGCCACTTCCTCTACGCCGAACGCGACGGCCGAATAGAAAGGATTGATAATCGACGGAATAATGATGCCGATCGTCATCGTCGAATTTTTCTTCAGTTGCTTGCCGAGCAGATTCGGAACGTAGTTGACTTCCTCGGCAATCTGGAGAATACGGGTTCTGAGCTTCTCGCTAACCGGATAATCGCTGTTGCTGAGCACCCGGGATACCGTCGCCGACGATACGTTGGCCAGCTTGGCGATGTCGTGAACCGTCACGGACTTGGACATGGGGAACCTCTTCGACGCTTTGATTTTACCTTGGCGGCATAGCCTAAATATAGCATAGACCCATCGCGTGATGAAACGGGACGGGGAAGGGTTGACGACCTTCGCCAACGGCTTTCGGCCTTGCAGGAGATCGCGGACGCATCGGCGAAATAACCCATTAACTAAATAAATCGTCAGGAGGAATCGTCGTGCCAAGAAAAAAAGTGCCCCGCTAAGCCCGCGGTCCGCCTCCTTTCTTCTTCAGTCCGACACCATGCGACGCTAAGAAGAGAGGAAGATTAAAATGAGACCTTCGTTGGCGGATTGGATAGAACTTCGGTTCGGCGTCGAGATCGAGTTCGTCGGCGGTTGCCCCGAAGGCGTCGCGCTGCTGCCCGGCTGGATCATGTCGCTGGATGAACGACAGATCGACGATACGGGAGCCGAATCGGGCAGCGAGCTCAAGCCCCCTCCCATCCAGTGGGCGGATCGCGGGCAAATTCGCGAAATGCTGGCGAGGCTCCGGGAGACGGGAGCTTGCGTCAATTGGAACTGCGGACTGCATGTCCATGTCGGCCTGGAGCCTTGGGGACAACAGGCGATTCCGCGATTTATCGAAGCGGCGTTGCTGTATCAGGACGCCATGAGGGAGCTGCTCAATACCGGCGAAGCCCGTCTGCCCTTCTGTCCGCCGTTCACGCGGGAGATGTACGATCGATTCGTTGCCGCTCCCGGAAGCGACGCGTTATGCCGCAAGGGACGCCCCCAATCCCATCGGTGCGGCATCAATCTGGCGGCCTGGTACGATATCGGGACCGTGGAAATTCGTTATGCGAACGGTTCCCTGGACTACGATGAAGCGATCAATACGGTCGAATTGTGCCTCCGGTTCGTGGCAGCCATAGGCGCGGGACGCCGGCTGTCGTCCGATCCCCGCCGGCTGGCGATCGAACTCGGCGCGCCGGTCGGCGGTTATCCGCCGCCAAAGCTCGCCCCGCAATGGTATCGCGAGCGAATGTGGCTGGAGGATGCGCTAGTGCCGATCCTGGCCCCCCTTGCGCGCAGCCTCGTCCCCGATGGGGAGATTCTTTACATTCTGCCCCGGCCCGAGGGGATCCTGGCTGCCATCGAAGACGCTGACGGCCGATTGTTCAAGCACCTGCTGCGTCCGACTTCTGCGGGCTGGGAAGCCGTACGGCCGCTTCAAGAACGATCATAACAAGAAAAGACCCCTTCGCGCGCCTTGGCGAGGGGTCTTTTCTTGTTATGACCGCCGGCCGGCCAACTGCCTGATCGCGCTTACAATGGCTTCGGCGTCCCAATCGACGATCGTATCCGCATGCTGCTTAAAGATAAAAGGGATAGGCTCGCTCTTCTCTCTCCGGACGAAGACGACCGGCTTGCGCAATTCGTCCCTACAGGCGATCAACTCTTTGTTGATCCACCGTCCGTATTTCACATACTCCCCGCCGAGCATGACGACCGCGTCGCAGAACTTTATTTTCGTTTTAATGGCATGATAAAGCGCCCTTTCGTCGTCGGCCTGATTCGCCGAATGCGCGGGTGAAAGGATGGATATCGTAGGTTTGAACCGTTCGCGCTGCAGAAGCGTTCTGAATTCGTCCAAGGCGCGTTCGTCGTTCCAGGCATAGCTGAGGTATAGATGAAAGGGTCTGCTTGATTCTTTTTGAATAGACATCTCCGACTCCTTTGACCGTAAATAAAATAGAAAGAGCCCTCGTTGACAGGCTCCGCCGTTTTGAATGTCGTATAGAGTTCCTTAAAAGGATACCAAAAACGCGGATAACTGACAACCTCATTCACGAATACAAGTTGTAAGTTTGCGGAGGCAAACAAAAAGCCATCCGAACGATGGCCTTTACCAGCGATGACTAGAGAGGCATATTCAGAAATTGCAGGGCTTTCCGATGCGCGGCGTCGTCCCCGACGACAACGATGACGTCGTTCTCGAGCAGCACCACATGAGGGCCGGGCGAAATGGAGACGTGAATGCCGCGTCGCAAGGCGATGATGGTCGCGCCGGTATTTTGCCAGAACTCCAGCCCTGCGATCGTCTTCCCGATCACATGCGTATCCGGCTTGATTTTAAGCTCGACGGGATTATAAGGCTTCAGGTTTTTGAGCCGGTCGGAGGCTTCGACGATCTCGCTCAACAGATCCTCGAATTTGCGGTCTACCCCGCGCTTCTCGGCCATCAGCTGCTGGATTTCCTGTTTAAGCGAATAGACGGACTTTAAATAATTGTTTCTTGAAATGTACTCGTGGGCCTTAACCGCGGAAACGATCGTGATTTCTTTGCCCTGGGATACGGCAACGATGCCTTCTTCCTTGAGCAGGACCATGGCTTTGCGGATCGTCTCCGGGGATACATGGTATTGTCCTGCCAGAAGGGATCTCCCGGATATCTTGCTATTCTCGGGCAGCTCGCCGCTGACGATTCGTTGGGCGATATCGAGCGCAATCGATTTGTAGCCGGCTCTTGCTTGGTCGTGCATCCGCGCTCTTCCCCTATCCACTCATATGACTGATATGAATATACGCTTTTGGATAGTCGAAGTAAATATCGTCAGCGTCGGCTTTCCCGCATTCATGACGCCGCGAGCGTTATTTTCCGAGCCATGCGTTCACCTGGTCTTCGTGGCTGTCGACCCAGGCCTTGGCGGCGTCTTCCGGAGATTGTCCTTCTTGAATGTCGACCATCACCTTCGCCATATCGTCCGGCGTCCAGTTGAAGCTGTCGAGGAACGCGTAGGCGTCCTGCCTGTCGTCCTTCAAGCCTTTTCGAACGACGGTATGAATCTGCTCGTCGCCGCCGTACACGCCCTTGGGGTCTTCCAGGTACTTCAGCTTCATCTTCGCGAACATCCAGTGCGGCGTCCAGCCGGTCACGACGATCGGCTGCTGCTTGTCGTACGCGCTCTGGAGCTGCTGCGCCATCGCCGCGGACGAGCTTTCCAGAAGCTTCACGTCCTTGAGTCCGTATTGTTCCAGCGCTTTTTCCGTTGCCATCATGATGCCGGCGCCGGGCTCGATGCCGATAATTTGGCCCTGAAGCGACTTGGCGACATCGGCCTTGGCCAAATCTTCGATCGACGAGACGTTCATATACTCGGGTACGGTAAGCCCGATTCTGGTGCCTTCGAGATTGGGCCCCAGATCGTCGACCTCCGACTGGTACTTCTCCATATAAGAGGCATGCGTGCCCGGCAGCCAGGCGGCCACCATCGCGTCCGCGCTGCCGTCGGCGATGCCCGCCCACATCGGACCCGCGTCGACTTGCAGCATCTCGACGTCGTAGCCGAGTTTATCCTCGAGCACTGTCTTTACGACATTCGTGCTTGCGATCTCCGAGTCCCAGGCGACGTAGGCCAGCTTGATCTCCTTCTTTTCGCTTCCTTTATCGGCGCATCCCGCCGCGAGCGCCGCGACGAGCGCGAGCGACAGCAAACCTAACCCTTTTTTCATCGATGAATCCCCCCTAGTTTTTTTGTTTTTTGAATACGTTCTGCGTCAGACGGTCCAGCAAGATCGCCATGACGACGATCGCGATCCCGGCCTCGAACCCGACGCCTGTCTTGGCTTGCGTGACGGCGCGGTACACGTATGCGCCGACGCCTTGGGCGCCGATCATCGAGGAGATGACGACCATGGACAGCGACAGCATGATCGTCTGATTGACGCCGGCCATGATGGTCGGCATCGCGAGCGGCAAGCTGCAGCTTGAGCAGCTTCTGCGAGGGCGTGGAGCCGAACGCGTCGGCCGCTTCGACCAGCTCGGCGGGTACTTGCCGGATGCCGAGCTCCGTCAGGCGGATGGTCGGCGGGATCGCGAAGATGATCGAGGCGATGACGCCGGGCACGACGCCCAGCGAGAAAAACGAAACCGCGGGCAGCAGGTAGACGAACGCGGGCATCGTCTGCATAAAGTCGAGGAGCGGCGTGACGATATGGCGGATCGTTCTGGACCGCGAACAGAGAATGCCGACCGGCACGCCTGCGACGACGGACAGGATCGAGGCGGTCAGGACGAGCGCCAGCGACTGCATCGACGGCTCCCACAGCTCGAGATCGTAGATCAGCAGCAGCCCGATGACCGCGAACAGCGCGATCTTCCATTTGCCGATCCAGTAGGACAACGCCGTGATGATTAAAATAAGGACAAGCGGATGTACGGAAGTCAGAGTCGTCTCGATTCCGTCCACCATGCCGCCGATGACGGCATGAATGAAGTCGAATAAAGGCCCCAGATGGTTCGTCAGCCAATCCTCGGCCCGTTCGATCCATTCCCCCGATGGGCAGTTTCGGCATGTTCATCCCGCCGCACCTGCTTCCGGCAGCGCGTTACCGGCGAGCGCCGACAATACCGCGCCTTTGATGACGATGCCCCGCAGCCGGTTATTCTCGTCCAGCACGGCTACGGGCAGTCTCGCTTCGGCCATCATCTCGAACAGCTCGCTCAGCAGCGTATCCGGACCGGCCCAAGGCACCTCCCGCTGCAATACCGCGTCGAGCGCCAGGCCTTCCTTGCTCGCGCGGGAGGCTTCGTCCGCCGTCACCACCCCGAGCAAGCGGGATTCGGCGTCCGTCACGTACAGACTGGAGACGCCGCTGTCCCGCATGAGCTGGAGCGCCACGCGCGGTCCTCTCTCGGGGCGGATGGTCTCCGGCTTGCGCATGACATGGGCGGCCGTCAGCACCTTGGACAGGTCGACGTCCTCCACGAAGCGCTCCACGTACTTGTTGGCCGGCTGCGTCAGAATCTCCTCCGGCGTGCCGATCTGCACGATGGCGCCGTCCCGCATGAGCGCGATGCGGTCCCCGATGCGCAGCGCTTCGTCGAGGTCGTGCGTGATGAAGACGATCGTTTTTTTGACGCGCGCCTGCAGCTCGAGCAGTTCATGCTGCATGTCCTTGCGGATGAGCGGATCGAGCGCGCTGAACGCTTCGTCCATCAGAAGGATATCGGGATCGTTGGCGAGTCCGCGGGCCAGCCCGACCCGCTGCTGCATCCCGCCGCTGAGCTGATCGGGGCGGCTCTGCTCCCAGCCCTTAAGTCCCACGAGATGCAGCGCCTTAAGCGCGGCCTCATGCCTTTCCGCTTTGGGAATGCCTTGGATCTCCAAGCCGAACTCGGCGTTCTGGAGGACGGTCTTATGCGGAAATAACGCGAACTTCTGAAATACCATGCCGATGTTGCGGCGGCGGAAACGGCGGAGCTCGGCATCGCTCATCCGCATCACGTCTTGGCCGTTAAACAGAATCTGCCCGGCAGTCGGCTCGATCAGACGGTTCAGCAGCCGGACCAGCGTCGACTTGCCGCTTCCGGATAAACCCATGATGACGAATATCTCGCCCTTCTCGATGCTGAACTCGGCTTGATTCACGCCTACCGTCAGCTTCGTTTCCTTCTGTATTTTTTCCTTGGACCAGTTCTGGTTCAGCAGCGGCAGCGCCCTGCCCGAATCCGGCCCGAACACCTTGGTCAGCTTTTTCACCTCTAGAATCGGCATGTAAACCCCCTCGTCTCTGCATCGTCGTCCAAATAGTCGGCTCGCTAACTAGTTAGCAGTGTATCGCCCGTTCGCTTGAATGGTCAAAACGAATCAGGGACCGTTAACTTTGTACAGTTTATACTTTACGTACTTATTGTATAGAATACTCCGTTTTCCTCCGAATTCCGGTCGAAGAGGCTTCTTTACTTGTAAAGAGGGGTTTGTTTACAATATGGATTAGAGTTTGGCAAGCGGAGGCTTATCCTTCAGGAGGGACTGCATGAACGACTTCGATGGAATCGCGCCGGAAGAAGCGAATCTGGTGCGCAAAGTCCGAGAACGCGTAATCGACACGATCGGCAAGAATATGGACCTGTACGGCATCACTTCTTCGATCGGCCATTTATATGGATATATGTATTTCAGCAACGACCCGATGACGCTCGACGACTTAAGCCAGTCGATGGGCATGAGCAAAACCTCGATGAGCACGGGCGTCCGCACGCTGCTCGATCTGAAAATGATCGATAAAGTATGGGGCAAAGGCTCGCGCAAGGATCTGTACGAGGTGACGCCGGACTGGCACCAGAACTTCACCGATTTTTTCTCCATCAAGTGGAGAAAAGCGGTGGAAGCGAACATGAACGCCTTGTCCAAATCGCTGAAGGAAATCGAGGCGATCCGGACGGAGCAGGCGGCGGGCAACGAAAAACTGTCCGAGCTGCTCGCGATCGACGAGGCGAAGATCGTAGAGGCCCTGAACTACTACAAGTGGCTGCTCCGGTTCATCGAAACGCTGGAGAGCGGCCGGATTTACGACATCGTGCCGAAGGAATAAATGAAGCCGCCGGGACATCTGGTCCGGCGGCTTATTAACGCGCAAGAAAATCGCGATCGCGACAACCTGCGCCAGCAGCGGCTCCCCGATTAATTCGCCGTCAAGTTGATATGGTCGAGATTGTATCCCTGCAGGTTATTAAAGATAAACTCCATCTTGTAGTCGCCCCGAACGTACGTAATTTTGCGCTGCATCAGCTTGCCGTTCTTAATGATTGCGCCGCTGTCCGGGCTGCTCCAATATTTGTACAGCATGTGGAGCGTAATACCGCCTATATTCGTCTGCCGCTCGACATTCGTGCCGAAATAACGCATTTCTCGAAGCTTGTTGAGCTTGTAATTCAAGGCGTAGCCCGGATGGCCCATCTCCGCATGATACACGTCCCACCCATCGGCGTCTACCCGCTGCTGCGGCGGCTCGCCGATCGCGTCCACGACGTCCTGGTGCGTCGTCCGACCGATGGTGAACGCATGAAAGTCGGGAAATTGCCCCTTCAGCGCCGGCTTATAAAAGGTCATCAGGTTCTTAATCACCATGGCTTCTGTCTCATCGGAAGCTGCGGACACCTCGACCGCTTGCGCCGGTGCGCTTGCGGATGCGATGTCGGAAGCGCCTGCGCCGCCGAGCAGCACGGCTCCGGCGGCAATGGCTGCGCATATTTTCGTTGAGCGAATCCGATTGTTCATTTCAATGCCTCCTCGTGTTGTCGTTACTTGGTGAGTAACCAAAAACGCATAACGACCAAACAATTCGGCTTCGGACATCCTTCTTTGCGCCGAAGTACGCGAATGCCTTTTTTGAACAAAATTGATGGACTGGACATTATTGACTGTCCCCCCGCCGTCTATTTTATAATTCTTAAAGACTAGGACTATAGGCATGATAAAGGACTAAAGGCACGATTAAGTTGAATACTTTGCTTCGAAACGGCAAACCTGTCGAAAGGCAGGGACGCAAAGCTACAGGTCTACGGAATTCCGGATCGGATTCCATGGCGGCTGAGCCACCGAAAAGTAGGGTACGACTGGCTCATTGACCGCCCTATTTTATTTAGGGCGGTTTTTTATGTTCTCTGCTGTGACTCTATCTTAAAAAAGGAGCCAGAACGATGAAGGAACATCTAACAGAAGAACAGCTTTTTAAGATCATTAACCGCTTAGATCTCCCTCAGTTCCTGGAAGATGATCCACCCCCCATAGCAGAAGGGTACATAAATCGGTCATGGGCCAAAATCGATCAAGGCGCTTTATCGTTTCATATCGGTGTTACACCTCTCGTGATCGAATGCATCAAGCCCGCCGTTCTTATTGTCAATGGAGAACGCGTCGGTAAAGCAACGATCGAAAAGGACGACGTCGTCGATTGGTGTATAGATGCTCCTCCTTTATTCGATATTCGCATTTCCTCCGACCAATTGTCGGCCTATTTCAAACTGAACGATAAACATCGTCATGAATGGCTGCTCGTCGACTATCCGTCATCGGATTCTCTTCGATTATGCGCAGCAGAACGAATGGACGTTATCTTAGAAACGCTTACGATGGATACGATCGGCGAAGAAGTCGACCGGTTAGGCATCCGCGGAGTGGATTGGGCCGCAATCGGCCGGGAGCTGGACAACCCCGCCTTTGAGCCTGTTCTCATTGCAACGGGCACGCCCTGCAAGCCCCCCAAACATGCTTCCATCGAGCTATACTTTAACGAGCATATCGTCAGTGCCTACGAGGAAGTGAACGGCACGATCGATTACCGAAATCATTTAAAAATTCCTTCCGCCCAGAAGGGACAAGTCGTTGCAAAAAAGCATTTGCTTGAGGAAGGCTTGCCGGGCATAACCGTATTCGGGACGCTCATTCAACCGGAGCCGGCGCGCGACTTGATGATGGTCGCCAAAGACCATATCAAAATCAACAATCAGATCGAGGCTGTCGCAACCGCTGAAGGCAGACCCCGGATAACGGGAGACCGCATCAAATTTATCGATCTGACAACCGCTCATGTCGTGCCGGGAGATGTCGATTTGAAGACGGGCAATATCGTGTTTTCAGGCGATATCATCATATATGGCAGTGTCATGGACGGCATGGTCGTGGAAGCGCTCGGCAATATCTACGTCTACGGCCACGTGTTTCGCGCCACTTTATCGGCTACCGGCAATGTGTATCTCAAAGGCAATGCCATCGGAAGCCACATTTATTGCGGGCATTACGGCGTCTTGTTCAACCGGCTCTATAAAGGTGCCCGCGCCTTGACTGAATCGATCAGAAAATTGCTGGAGGCATTCAAGCAGCTTGGCCAAGCCATCGGTGACAAAAAAAGAATCCGTATCCGAAAAGCAACTAATTCAGCTATTAATGGAATCCAAGTTCAAAGAGATTCCGAAAACCGTCAAAGAGCTGCTGCAAGTCATATCGAATATTCATTCAATTAGCAAAGACCAGCTGAACGAGCTGAAGCAGGAGCTTACCGTGCTCTATCACCCCCATGAATGGCCTGCGGAGCGTATGAAAGACTTATTGTACAGACTGCAATATTCGTTGATCGAAGCGTCGGAGATGGTCAAGCGCTGCGAGGAGAAGCAGGTAACGATAGAGCTTCAGCAATGCAACTATTCCGAGGTTCGCTCCAACGGGGATATCCTTATCAGGAAAGAAGGCGTTTTGAAAAGCAGCCTGTACGCCAACGGCAACATTATCTTTTACGATAAAAGCGCGGTCTGCCGGGGCTCTTACCTGGAAGCGGAAAACGCCATATCCGCGATTCAGGTCGGCGGCGAGTCGGGCGGGGAAACGACCTTAAAAGCCCAACAAATCATGGTAAGCAAGATGTACTGCGGACGAGTCATTATCGGAAGGTACGTGCGTGATATTATGGAGCCGGTCGAAGACGCCAGATTTATCATTCAGAACGATCGCCTGAGTCTGCAGCCCGGAAAATAGAAGAGGAAAAATCCTGATAGAGGAGAGGGAAACGATGAATCCGACGGCTGCGTTTGTAGGTAAACGGCTAAACAAATCGATTTACAACCATTATGGCGTTCTTCTCTATCCAGAGAACACGAAGCTTACGACAGAGCAGCTGTTCATATTGGAGCAGCAGAAAATCATGCTTCAAGAAGATGATGTAGATGGCTTGAACTCGCAGGCTCACTACGTCGTGAGCCGCGCCGTCGCGGAAATCAAACAGTTTTTTGCCGATTGCCGCCGTTCGGACACCATTGCGTTGGATCATCTCGAACATGACATCCTGCCGCTTTTATCCGAAGCGATCGATCACGCGCAAATCTCTCTGTTGCTGGAAGAGCTGCAGGTTGCCGATGATCCGACTTACCGCCATAGCATTGCCGTTGCCCTCCTCTCCATGCTGCTTGGGCGCTGGCTTCACCTGGAGGAACCGGAGCTTCGGCTGTTGATGTCCGCGGCCGTCCTTCACGACATCGGAAAATCCAAATTGCCCCTTGAGCTCTTAAACAAGCCAGGGAAGCTTACGGAACGGGAATTCGAAGTTGTGCAAAAGCACACGGTATACGGATATGAGATGATTCAGCGGACAAAAGGACTCACCGATACCCATGCGGCTGTAGCGCTCCAGCATCATGAAAGGTGGGACGGCAGCGGTTACCCGCATGGCATCGCCGGAAACAAAATGCACGTATTAAGCCGGATTGTGGCGGTTGCGGACGTGTTTCATGCCATGTCTTCGCGACGTCCTTATAAGGACGCCCTGCCTTTCTGCGAAGTCATGACCGAGCTGCATCAAAGCGCATTCGGCAAATTCGACGCTCTGATCATCAATGTCTTCATGAAGCGAATGATGGAAACCCTTATCGGCAGTCATGTCTTGCTGTCCAACCAGATCGAGGCGACCATTCTGCAAATCAATACCGATGATCTGGTTAATCCGCTGGTGCGAACCGCGGGCGGGCAATTTCTGGATTTAAGCAAAGATTGCAGCGTCAATGTCGTAAAGCTGCTTCCCAGTGCGACCTCTCTCGTTCCCGATTCGCGCTCAGTTGCGAAACGCCGCATGCCGGGCGATTGAAGTCGCAGAACCGACTGTTGCGAGCGTGCTGCCGGAACGTTTTCAAGGCAAATTTTCTGATGGGGCCTGTGATTTATAAGTCGTTGTCTACTTCCCGATTGTGCAGCAAAGCTCAGGCAGACGCCTGAGCTTTGTTTGCAAAATGAAGTTGTCGACGGTCGCCTGTCTAAGGCATACCCGTCAGTCGGAAGACGCCGTCCCGGGTCGCCGGGATTCGTTCTGCTCCAGAACCAGCTCCCGTCCGAAGGCACGAAGCTCGATGCCGCCGGAGGCCGCTCCCTCCGGGCCGATCCAGGACGGCCGCGTCCCGATCAGCGGCATACGGTACGCGTAACCTTCGAACCGGTAATCGATGGCGTCCTCGTCCAGCCGCATCTCCGGCAACTCGGACGTGCTGCCCCAGGTGAGGCAAAGTCCCCAGTCCGGCAGGCTCGAGGAGAAGCGAATGCGCCCCTCCGCGCAGTGGATGCGCAGCGTATCCGCGCCTTCCAGCCGGACCAGTACGACGAGCTCGCCGGGAACGGATTCGTCCGTCTCGAGCGCGCGGACGGCGAGCGGCCGCGCCTCCCCCGTCCCATCATAGACGACGGGGCGAAGGCCGGACGCTGCGCCCCCGATGCCCCAGCGGGCGCTGTCCACGATCGGCAGCGTATCGTAGCGGCTGTTCCGATCCGGGCAAGGCTCCCGCAGGTACCGCTCCTCGTAGCGCTCGTCGAACCGGTGAATGTCGCGGATGCAGAGGTCGCCGTCGTTATTCAGCAGGTTCAACCGGTAGTAGCGGCTGTAATACCAGACCGATTGCCGGCCTTCTTGCCGCCAGTCGGTCAGCGCGCACAGGGAGGAGGCCGGCGTCACGGGATACCGCGCCTTGAACCATCGCCCCGACGCTCCCAGCGTTTCGACGCGCAGCATGCCTTCCCCTTGCCTGGCGGCCAGCAATTCAACCTGGTCGGTGAGGCCGTCCTTCATCGCCGCCCAGCCGAAGGAGTTTTCCTGGCCTACCTGCGTGTAGCCGAAGGAGATCTGTTCCTTGCGGAAGTTGACGTCGAAAAACCACCTCACCCACTCGGGTATGCCGCCTCCGCCCTCCTTCCCGGCGTATACGGGCTCCAGCGTAATCACGGCCTGACCGTTGCCGCCGAGCCGGGCGTCGTATTGATAGATCGGGTCGCTGCCGAGCATGCGGAATACCGGAACCGGGATCTGGGCCGCCTCGGTCTGGGCCGGCATGAAGCCGTTCAGGCGGCTGGGATAATAGGCTTGATTGTAGTAGCCGCCCCACAGCGTGTAGCCGTCCGTCCCCCACTGATCCTTGCAGTTGCAGGAGGCGTCGATGCCGTATTTGTCGGAGAAATACGCCAGCGCATGCGCATCCATGAACCAGGAGCCGACCGACTGCGGATAGCGGCCGAACCTGGCGCGGAAGTCCTCCATCAGCACGTCCGCAAGACGCTCCCGCTCCTGCGGCGTATACCCGGCCGAGAAGGCGATATGTGCGTGCGAGTCCCAGGCGTGACGACCTCTCCAGGGAATGCCTGCCTTCTCCGCCAGCGGCTGCACGATCTCGAACCAGACGCCGATCTCCTGCGAGGCGTCCGCCTCTCGAAGGAGCAAATCGGTGAAGGCCGGGTCGATCAGCGCATCGTACTGGAGCAGCCAGGTGGCCGGCAGCCCGTGCTTGCGTACGAGCGCCAGCTGCTCCCGGACCGGCTCGACCAGATCGATCGGCTCCCGCGGCTCGACGCCGCGAATGAAGTTAATGATATTGACGCGATTCGGGTAGATCGCACCGGATGCATTCATAGGTCACGCTCCAATCCGTTTATTCGCCGATGATCGCGGGCTGGTCGCTGTATACGTTGCGAGGAAGGGACCGCTTGACGTCGACCTTGATTTGCCCGGCCGGCGTTTGGCTGTAGGCCTTGTACTGCTCGTTGAACTCGGCGGCCGTCTCCTCGTCATGCCCGCGCACCTTCATCTCGTTGAGGAACTGATTGTACGCATTTTCGAAATCCTTGTCGCTCTTGGCAAGCAGCATCTTCGCATAATATTGAAGGCGAATGTCGCTTTGCACCGGGCTGTATTTCTCCACCTTGCCCCCGATGACCGGCTTGATCCGGCTCTCCGTCGGGATCAGCGCGAACGTGCCTTGCTCGTGATTGATCTCCTCGGCCTTGTAGAGCATGGCGTTGTACGCCGGCCACGGCGGTTCCATCGTCTTGATATGCGAGGCGCCTACGCTCGCAAAGTTTTTCCACCACCAGAAGCCGTACTCCGTCACGCTGGCCATGCCGCCGTTGTCCCCGCCCCAGAACTTCGGTCCGCGGAACACTTCGGAATTCTCGACGGCCGCCCCGTTCTCCATCTTGTAGGCGCCCATCTCTTCGGTGCCGTACTCCATGAGAATGAAGGCTTCGTCGGTCTGCATCCAGTCGATCCCCTTCATCATCCGATCCGGATCCTTGACGTTCGCGCTGATGCCCGTGCCGTTCGACCCGAAGGGATTGAAGTAGGCGTACGGCGCCGGCTTCACGCCCGATTTGACCGGCAGGTAGGTCGGAGCGAACCAGCCGTCGGGGAAGCCCTTGGCCTCAAGCGCCTTGTAGGTGATCGCTTCGGGAAGGCCGCTGTTCTTAAGCGTCGTCACGTTGGGATTGTCCCAGCCGTCGAACAGCATCGCGCCGAACCGCAGATTGTTGACCTTTTCCTTGAACAGGTCCTTCTTCTGGAAGGCCGTCTCCGGGTCCAGCAGCCCGTCCAGGTAGAGATGGTTCAGCCACTGGAACGCCTGCTTGAAACCGGGCAGCTTGTAATCCTGGACGACCGTGCCGTCCGCCTGCTCGTTGTAGCCGTTGTCCGCGCTGCGCACGCCGAACATCGACATGACGACCTGAAGCCCGGCAAAATTTTCGCCGCCCAGCGACAGCGGGATGATCGCCCGTCCCTGGCTGTCCTTCAAACCCTTGACGGCCTTCAAATATTTCTCGAAACCTTCGAGCGTCTTGATGTCGTCGAGCGTCATGCCCGCCTTTTCAAGGATCGTATTCTGAACCCACAAGCCCTGCGCGTTGCCTTGCCAGGCGGAAGGCTCGTCGATGATTTTCTCGTAAGCGGAAGGGATCATATAGATATGTCCGTCGGCTGCGCGCCAGTAATCGACGATGCGCTTGTCGATCGCGGCCAGGTTGGGATAGTCCTTGGCATTGTTGAAGTAATCGTCAAGCGGCAGCAGCTTCTTCTCGTCGACCAGCCGCGACCAGACGAGACTGTCGGAAGGCAGCATGATCGCGTCGGGAAAATCGCCGGCGACCAGCTTGAGGTTGATCTGCTGGGACAGGTCGGCGCCATTGCCGATCTCGACTTTATCCCAGTTCAAACCGGATCGCTTCATGACTTCCTGCGTGACCGGACCGTCCAGATTGATCGGCGTCGTCATGGCGGGCGCATACAAGGTATAGTGCGTCGGCTGCGCATTGGCGGCGTCGGTGCCGGCATTGGAGGCCGAGGCTCCGCTCGTCGCCTTGCTTCCTCCGTTGCCGTTCGAGCAGCCGGCGAGCAGCGCCAATGCCAGCACGACGGCCCCCGTCGCCTTCATATTCGTCTTCCAGCCCTTTTTCACGTTGAAGATCCCCCTCGATTAATAGTGACCTGCCTCTGTTATTCCTTGACCGAACCAATGAGCACGCCTTTGACAAAGAACCGCTGCACGAACGGATACACGAACAGAATCGGCAAAATCGTAATCATAATGGTCGCCATGCGAACGGACTTGGTCGTGATCGCGTCCGGATTGTACAGCTGGGTCTGGTTGGCGGTCGCCATCTGGCTTGCGCTGATCATATGCGTCGCTTCGATCGTACTCAGCATCCGCTGCAGATAGGTCGGAAGCGGCTGCAAGCTGAGGTCGTTGACGAAAAAAGCGCCCGTGAACCAGTCGTTCCATTGCCCGACGGCCGTGAACAGCCCGAGCGCCGCGAACAGCGGCATGGAGAAGGGCAGCACGATGTTAAAATAAATTCGCGTATAACCGCCGCCGTCGAGCTTGACCGACTCCACGACGTTTTCCGGAATGTTGCTCTGGAAGGAGGTCTTCATGACGAACATGTTCCAGATGCTGAACAGGGACGGAAACACGTATACCCAGAAGCTGTTGAGCAGGTTCAGGTTCATCAACTGGATGTAGTAGGGAATCAGCCCTCCGCTGAACAGCATGACGAAAAGGAAGACGAACAGCAAGAGCTTCCGGCCCGGCAGCTCTCTGCGGGAAAGGGCGAAGGCGACCATCGAAGTCACCAGCAGCGAACCGAAGGTGCCGATGACGGTGCGTTTGACCGTGATCCAGAAAGCGCCCAGGATCGTATGGTCGGACAGCATGACGCGATAATTGTCCAGCGTGAAGGCGCGCGGCCACCAGTAAATGCCGCCGAGACTCGTATCCGTTCCTTCATTGACCGACAGAATCAGGATGTACCAGAGCGGATAGGCGCACAGAAAAGCGAATAGCGCCAGCAGCAACGTGTTGCCGATCGTAAACGCCCGGTCTCCCGGCGTGGATCGTCCCAAGCGATCTCCTCCTTTCTACCATAATCCGTCGCCGCCGGCCCACTTGGACAACCGGTTGCTAAGCAGGAGCAGCAGCGTGGAGATCAGGCTCATCACCAGTCCGATGGCCGTCGTCTGCGAATATTGGGCCTGCCCGATGCCGAGCCGCAGCACGTACGTATCGATGACCTCGGCCACGCCGATATTTGCCGGGTTGATCATGGCGTAGATCTGGTCGATGCCGACGCTCAGCAAGCTGGGCACCGTCAGGATCAGGACGACCGAGATGATCGGGACGATGCTGGGCAGCGTCACGTAGCGCATCTGGGAGAACCGTCCCGCCCCGTCCATCACGGCCGCTTCGTAGAGGGCCGGGTTGATGCCGGAGATGGCGGCGAGATACAGGATGGTGCCCCAGCCGACTTCCTTCCACATGCTGCTGAGGATGAAGATCGGGCGGAACCAGGCTTCCGAGCCCATGAAGGCGATCGGGTCTACGCCGAACAGGTGCAGCAGCGAATTCGCGCCGCCGCCGTCCAGCGACAGGAACGCGTCGAGGAAGCCGACCACCACGATCCAGGAAATGAAGTGCGGCAAATAGCTCAGCGACTGGACGAGGCGCTTGAAGCGGAACGCCCGGACTTCATTGATGAGCAGCGCCACGATCAGCGTGGTCGGGAACACGAACAGCAGACGGAGAAAAGTGAGCAGAAAGGTATTGCCAGTCGCTCTCCAGAAATCCGAGCTCGCCGCGAACTCCTTGAAGTTCTGCAGGCCGATCCACGGACTTCTCCAGATCCCGTCGCTGAAGTTGTAATCCCGGAACGCGATCTGCAGCCCCAGCATCGGGATATAGTTGAACAGCACGACAAGCACGATGCCGGGCACCAGGAAGGCGTACAGCGGCAGGTAGCCCTTCTGTTTGATGAGCATGAAGCGATGCATGGACCTGATCTCCTTTCTTCCTTGTTGCAGAACCTATACCTGAATATAGAGCAGTCCTAAAACGCTTACAATCGTCGTAATGCACGATTACTTGCGCTCTCGCGCTTTCATGTTTTTCAAATTCGGCATGTAAAAAAAGCGCTGCCAGGAGGCAAGCGCCGAAATGGGAACGATCATTCGGATTGGGAAAAGCCCAGAAACGTCCGATATTCCTTGGGGCTGAAGCCTGTCATTCGTTTGAATACGCCGGTAAAATAGCCGATGTTCTGATACCCGACGCCTTCGGCGACTTCGTACAGCTTGAGGTGCGGCTGCTGGAGCATCTCCTTGGCCTTCTGGATGCGAATCTGGATCAGCTGATCGGTGAACGAAGCGCCGAGCTCGGTTCTGAACAGGGCGCCCAGATAGCTCGGACTGAGATACACCGACTCCGCCACCGATCGCAGCGTCAGGCTCTCCTTGTAGTGAACGTTCATATAGTCGAGCGCCTTCTGCACGACGAGCTGCGTATGGCTTTTTTTTGCGCTCCGCGATAAAGGCGCAGATGCCGTTCAGGATGTCGACCGTCTCCTGCAGCTGCTCCGTCTCCTCGCCGCATTCGAGGATGCGTTCCCACAGGGCACTCTCCGGGCCAAGCTGACGGGCTGCGTCCCCGATCTCCGCGGCCGTCCGGTAAGCGCCGGTGACGAGCTGCAGGCACAGGCTTCTCAGCTTCGCGCCCTGCACCTCCAGATTGCCGGCGATCCCGCTCAGAATTTCTCCCAGCAGATTCAGGCTGTTCTGGCTATCGCCGGCCCCAAGCACCTCAAAAAAATCCCCGACCAGCGCCTCTATACTCTTGTCCGGGCGATCCTCCGGCTGAATGAGCGTCTTCCAGCTGTACGTCCGCTCGCCGCCGCCCAGCAGCCTCTGATTGACCGCATGCTGGGCCAGCCGGAAGCTCCGGCTCAATTGGTTCAGCGCAGGGACGGGCGGACCGATGCCGATCGACACGGTACAACCCTCGATCTTCTCGGCCTCCAGACGAAGGCGCTCGATGCAGGCCTCCGTATCGCGGTCGAAGCCGCCGGTCTCCCGCTCGCTCAATATCAGCACAAGGCTGCCGCGCTGCGTCGTCGTCCGCTCTTCGAGCAGCGCCCCGCAGACGGCCGCTGCAGCCTCGCCGAGCAGGCCTCTGGCCCGCCGAATCTGCTCCTCCTTGGGCAGCGCCGCGTCCGGATCGGCGTCGATCACTGCAATCAGCACGCGCCGCAGTCCCTCGCGGGCGAACAGACCGAAAGCGTCCGCTCTCAGACGGATCGTCTCCTCGCCGACCACCAGCCCCTGAATCAATTCCTGGAAAAATTGCTCCTGGGCTACGGGCTTGAAGGCGCTCAGCTGCTCCTTCAGCTGCCGCTCTTCCCTGCTCCTGGTACGTTCGGCGGCATCGGCCTGACAGATTGACGCCAGCAAGGCCTTCAGCTCGTCGAACATAATCGGCTTGACCAGAAACGCATCGACGCCGATATCCAGCGCCGACTTGGCATATTCGAATTCTTCGTATCCCGTGACCAGAATGATGCGCAACCGGGGATTAATCTCCCTCATCCGGGCCGCCAGCTCAAGCCCGCTCGCGCCAAGCAGGCGTATGTCGGTGATCAGCAGATCCGGCGCGGCGCGCCCGGCCAGCTCCAATGCCTCCGCGGCGTCCTCGGCTTCCCCCCACGACCTGCATCCGATATCGCTCCCAGTCGACGTGACGGACAATCGAGCGGCGCTGACGCTCCTCGTCGTCTACCACCATGACCTTGATCTCCATGCCAGTCCTCCTTCCTTCAGCTTGTCTGCGACATCTGCGGCATCTGCGCGTGCTGCTGAGGGATGAACAGCCGAATGGCGGTTCCTTGTCCCGGCGCGCTATCGATCTCCATACGATAAGCCGCTCCATAATGGCGCTTCAGCCGTTCGTTCACGTTGTAAATGCCGAACCCCTCGCGCTCCCTCGCGCCGTTGGCATTCTCGAGCAGCTGCCGCAGCTGCTCCGGCGACATGCCGGAGCCGTCGTCGGCGATGGTTATGCACAAGATCTGATCGTCCAGGCGGGCGGACAGCAGGAGGCGGCCTCTTCCCCGGGCATGCACGAAGGCATGCAGCAGGGCATTTTCCACGAGCGGCTGCAGCGTGATCTTGACGATCTCGCAAGTCAGCGCCTCCGGCTCCACCTCGAATACGGTCGTCACTCGGCGGGGGTACCGCGATTCGTGAATGTCCAGGTAAGCTTGGACATGCGCGAGCTCCTCCCGGAGCGTCAGCGTGTCGACGCCGCGATTGAGCGCCAGTCTGTAGAACTTCGCCAGCGCGTCCACCGTGCTGCCGATCTCGGCCGATCCAACGTCCATAGCCATGCTTTTGACGAGCGCGAGCGTGTTGTAGAGGAAATGCGGATTGATCTGCGCCTGCAGCAGCTTCAGCTTCTCCGTCTCCGCCCGGCTCATGGCTTCGGCCGCCGTCTTTAGCGACGTGTCCAGCCGGATGGACATCGCATTGAACTCCTCCTCCACGCTGGCCAGCTCATCCTTGCCGTGCACTTTGATCGTCAGTCCCAGATCCCCGCTGCGCACCCTTCTCATGTTGCGGATCAAGGAATTGAGACGGTTGGTGATGCGCAAGCCGAAGCCGGTCAGCACGACAAACGTCAGGACGACGAACAGCACGCAGACGATGATGGCCGCTTTTTTTGACCAACTGCAGCTTCTTCCAGAACTCCTCCTGGCTGACGATCGTCACGACCTTCCAGCCCAGACGGTTCGTATCGTAAACGATCATGCTCGGCACGCCGTCGATCTTCGCCGTATACCAGCCGTGATTCGATTCGTAAACCCTTTGCAAGTACGGAATCTTGCCGATATCGTCGCCGTCCTGCCGATCCAGATAGTCGGCGAGCACTTTGCCATGGGCGTCGGCCACGACGAACCTGCCCTTTTTTGAGCGCCAGCGGGTTGGTGATCTGGTCGAACAGCGCCCGGTTGGTCACTTCGACATGGATGAGACCGAACTTCTCGTTGGATAAGTAGTCCACGAGCCATTTGCTCAAATGCAGGGAAGGCTCCGACCCGTCCGTCTTCCATTCGAAATACCAGTAGAACTGCTTGTCGTTGTCCTCCATCGGCGGATACCAGCTCTTCGTTTCGGCTTTCTCCAGATTCAGCACCGTTCCGCCGTCCTCGTGCAGCGTGTCGTTGCTCTTGTAGAACTGGATCGTTTTCATCGGAAAATACGAGCGAATCCGGTTGACGGCCGCGTTGATCTGCTGCAGGCCCGTCACTTCCTCCTGAAGCGATCGGTACTGCTGCGTAAGCGTCGCCGTAATCCCCGAATCGAGCGAGAGCTGCATCAAAATATTTTGATACCCGATAATCCGGTATTCGATGTTCTCATTCAGTTGGTAGGCCACCGTCTCCAGCATCTCGCGGCTTTCCTTCTGGGCGAGCGGCAGACTGGTCGAGAAAAGATAATAGCCGCTGACGAGCACCGGCAGGATCAGAAACAGCACCACGATCAAGATCAGCTTCCGAAGCAGCCGGACCCTGCTCCAATAGCCGGTGAACATAGCCGGCAGCCTCCTTCTTCTTTTCGATAAAACGCTTGCATGCCCTTATAGGCTACCACAATTGTGCGTCCGGCGGTCAACCCCCCTCTTGACGACGGCCCCGAAGCGCTGCGTCGTTGCCGGAAGCCGAACAAGAGCGCAAGCCAAAAAAATCTCGCCGGCAGAGAGCCGGCTGAGGCTCGCTTGGCGAGGTTTGCAGAATGTACTATTTCATATGCCCCTTCATGACCTTGATCATGCTTCTCCCGGTCGCGACAATCGCTTCCTCCGCCGAACGCGGCCTCCATCCCAGCAGACGTTTGGCCTTCTCGTTGCTCGTCGACAAGTCTTGGCCCAAAAGCGTCGCGATCATTCTGAGCTTGGGATTAAATATGGCCGCCGCGCGAACGATCGTATTCGCAACTTCCTTCTTTGGCACGTTTTTCGCATCGTCCCCCAGATGCTTCCTCAAAATGTTCGCGACCTGCAGCGTGGAAAGATTCTCTGCGGTAGAGGCGATAAAGCGTTCGCCTTTGGCTTCGGGACGCGTCATGGCCAAAACATGCAGCTCGGCAACGTCCCGGGCGTCCACGTAATCCGAGTAAATTTTGGGGACCGCCTTCAGCTTGCCCTCCAGCATCTGGCGAACGATGTCGTTGGAATGGGAATAATCCTGGCCCAAGATCGGTCCCATCACTCCAACGGGATTTACCGTGGCCAACTCCAATCCCTTTCCTTCTTGTTGAACAAACCGCCAGGCCGCCCGTTCGGCGAGCGTCTTGGACTTTTGGTAGGGATGAATGTTGGCGTCCGTATTCGACCAATCCGCTTCGGTATACGGACCGACGTGATGACGATGCCCCACGCCGATCGCGCCGAACGCGGAGGTCAGCACGAAGCGCTTCGCGCCCGCATCGCGCGCGGCTCTCAGCACGCGCAGTACGCCTTCGACCGCGGGTCGAATCATTTCGTCTTCGTCTTTATAAATGCGATTGGGCGTCGGAGAAGCGACATGGATGACATAGTCCGCTCCCGCGGTCGCATTCTTCCAGTTCGTATCGGAAGTAAGGTCGGCTTGAATAAACGACAAGCTGCTAACATCGGAGATCCCGCCCGATCTCAGCATCGCCCGGACTTCGTCCTGTCTGTCCAACGTGCGGAGCGTCGTCCGTACGCGGTACTTCTTCGCCAGCAAATTCAAGATAATATGAACCGCAATAAAGCCCGAGCCTCCGGTTACTAAAACGAGCGGGTTGTTATTTTCCGGCATCGCGAAGCCTCCATTTATTTGACGTTACACATGTAACGGATTTGCCCTTATAATAAGACCGAAGCTTATTCCGTACAAGCGGCAAACAGGCATGTGTGACAAAATGGAGGATCTGTTATGGCAGCGACCGAGCACGCGCAAGCGATACGAAAAGACACCAAGGAATGGATCGCCTTGGCTCTGCTTGAGCTTTTGAAAACAAAGAAAATCGCGAAATTGACCGTTTCGGAAGTCGTCAAGAAGGCCGGCGTCAGCCTAATGGCGTTTTATCGAAATTACGAAAGCCTGGACCAAGTATTTATGGCGCACTACGAACCGAAATTCGCGGATATCTTTAATAAAATCGCCAATCAAATCAGCCATGAGCAGAAAATAGCGGACTTGACGCATTTTTTTCACGCCATGACAAGCGAGATCCGATTGGCGATCGAGGCCGGCTGCACCGATTTGCTGTATCAAGTTTTCAAAAGCCATATTGCGCGGTTTTACGATGGATTAAATCCGTTCCCCGACTGGACGGGCGCGAAACGAAACTATTGGATTCACTATATGAGCGCCGGCGTCTTTGAGGTTTGGATCACGTGGATCAAAAACGGTCAACAGGAAACGCTGGAGGAAATCTCGAACCTCATTCGGCTTTTTCATCGTTGAGGCGATTCATTTAGAGTTGAGGCGATTCATTCAGAATCGAATTTTCCGATATACGTCATCCCTAAAGCAGTACCGATTGCCAAACCGTCTATTTTAGAGGGTTCATCTACAATTAAATCGAGAATAGCGTTGGCTGTGGGGGATATTTGCATTTCGTCGGCTTTTAAAATCATACTTTCCGCAACCTGAAAGTCTTCCACTTGCATGATGATCATTTCGTCCAGTTTTTCCTTTTTTACGACGATAGTAGAAATGAATATTTACAAGCGTATCTTCGTCGATGTTCATTTTCTTCAATTCTTTTTTTTACCGCTGCGGACGTTTGTATGGACGGCGTCTCGCTTTCTCCAACCCATAAATAATGAACGGAAGCACGGTCGGCTTCTTTATTTTCAGTAATCCTGTTCACCTTGCCCAAGTATGTTGCGCGAATGGATTTTGAAGCGCTCTCCGCGCTTAATTCTTTGTCTTCATAGGCGATCAGCGCGTTCACCCTGTCTGCCGGACGTTGATTCCACAACCTTGCGAGCTCCTCCTTATCGGCAAGAATAGCATCGGCTATGCGATCTATATCCACTGATTTTTCAAAATATTTTAACTGTGCACAGTCTTCGTCATACATATCCAGATCTACTTCCTTGCAAAATTCACATCTTAACGCAGGACTCGGTTCTGCATCTTCCTCTCCGCCTGTTGGAGGTTCGTTATCGTAAATGGCCCAAGCTTTTAAATATGATTCTTGGTCTACATAGTGCTTAAACTGTTCTTCAGATTCAAAATATCCTACCCAAACGTGCATGCTAGGCATCCTTCAAATCTCCCTTGCTTGTATTTGAATCCTATATTATACAAGTACATCTAAGAAAGCGAGCTTGCGAATGAATGGCGAAGCGCGTGCACGCTCATCGTCTAGTTGCGCGCGCGGAAGGAGCCGGGAAGCGGCCCGTGAGCTTTTAAAGGTGCGGTTGAAATGCTCGACATTGCTGCAGCCGACGGCGCATGGCGCGATGCGAAGCCTGCGCGGACAAAAGTTTAAGGCCATCCTTCATTGGATGGCCTTAAACTTTTGAATCATACCGGCTTGCCGCCGCAGACTGCAACGGGCGTGAATCGTTTGTCCGCCCTTCGCTTCTTGTATCGCGCCGTCCGGAAGAACGATGTCCACGGGAATATCCGTCGGGGCATCCACCGTCAAGATAAAGGCGTCGCCGTCCAGCCGCCAGGCCGTCTTCACGGGTCCGTGCGGCGTCGGCGTCGTTCCGTTCGCCCATGCGAGGCCTTCCGGCCTCGGCGCAATCCGGATGCGCGCGAAGCCGGGGGCTCCCGGACGCACGCCGAGCACCGTCGCGGAGAATTCGTACAGCGGCAGCGCGCTCCACGCATGGCAATCGCTGCGGGGCGTGCCGTGCGCCATCTCCGGGAGCGTCGTCAGCTCGAGGCCGAGGAACAGTCTCCAGCGGTCCCATTCCTTAAAGGCCAGCGCGTGCAGGCCGCACGATTCCAGCGCGCGCATGGACGCGAAGGTCTGCGGCAGCGAGGCAACCGGCAGCGTATCGTCGGCGAAGGTCCGGCGAAGCAGCTCCGCCGCGGCCTCGCCGGCGACCGCGCCGGCCAGCACCGCCCAAATCTGCGCATGCACGCTAAAGTCGCCCGTCCCCGGGCAGTTCGCGTACAACTGCCGCTCGGCCGACCAGCAAAGCCGATGTACCGCTTCAATAACCGCTTCGGCGCGCCCTCGCAGCTCGCCGGCCGCATCGCGCCAGCCGCCGGCTTCGAGCAGGCCCGCCGCCTTGCGCAGTCCGGCGGCGTACATAAGGCTATGCAGCGTCATCGGTCCATCGTCCTGCGTCGGCGGCGCGCCGTAGGGCCAGCTCTCGACCCAGTCGAAATGCGTCCACAGCTCGTAAGGCAGCATGCCCACGATGCCCTCGGGCGTCCGGTACCGCTCGAACCAGTCAAGCAGCTTCAGCATGGACGCGCGGTACCGGTTCACGAGGGCGATATCCCCGAAGTACCGATAATGTTCGTCCAGCATGTCGATCCAATACAAGGAGAAGCCGGGAATCACCTGCGTCAGCATAGAAGGGAACCGGCATTGCAGCATGCCGGAAGGCAGCTGGGAGCTGTGGAAATCTTCGATCGCCTTGCGCGCCAGCCGGTCGTCGGTGGTCAAATGGTACGTGTACAGCATCTGCAGCCGCGTATCCATCGTATATTGCAGCTGTTCGTAATACGGGCAGTCCTCGTACGTCTCGTGCATGCAGCGGCGCAGCGTGTTGAGCGACATGCGCCAGATCTGATTGAGCTCGTCGTCCGAGCAGTCGAACGCGCCTGTCGGCTCCAACGGATAGCCGGTCTCCCGGTAGCCGATGCCATGAAGCGCGATCGGCTCATTGCCGGCCGCGATCTCCACGCGAACGTACCGGAACGTCCGGAACCAGAACGGCTCGTAAACTTCGGGGCGCTCGGGCGTACCGACGCCGGCTGCCGAATAGACGTCCGGATCGCCGACCAGCTTGCCGCCTTCGGCCATCGTCCGTACGCCCTTGATCCGTCCATCGCCGATATCCGACGCTTCCGGCTCGTAGCATTCCGCGCAGATCAATCGAATCTCGGCGCCGGCGCCGCCGCTGAAGGCCACATGCAAATAACCGGTCGTGAGCAGGGCGGCGTCCAGCTCGAGCCAAATCTTTGCCGCCGCGGGCACGACCACGGGGACCCGTTCAGGACCGCGCATCGCTTCAAGCCGTTCCGCCGCGCACCCCTCGGCGCGCACGATACCGGCAAACGCGGTCTCCCGTTCGTAAAGCGGCGGAATCGGGCGCGGCTGAAGCGCCCAGCCCACGCGCTCGCCATACGGATTGCGCATGGGCGCAAACGGAACCGCCGGCTGCCAGCCGGCTGCGTCGAACGCCGGCTGCGCCCAGCCGTGCGGAAGCTTCGCGCCCTCGATGCGCTCCAGCCCGCCCAGCCACTGGATGAGCTCGCTCGGCTCGACGGCGTATCCTTCCGCTGCCATGCACAGCCAGCTGTCGCCCGTATGCAGCTCCTCCTTCATGCGGCCCCCCGTCATCGGACAGCGCGCCGTCCAGCAGGAAGCCGCCGTTCCGCTCGCTCCAGATCGAGATCGGCCCGGAGACGCCCATCGTCCAAGGCTCCGTCCCGACATAATGCACAACTTGGGCGGCCAGCACGTTCATGCCGTCGCGCAGCAGTCCGCCGATCTCCACCGTCTCGTAAAAACGCCGGTTCGCGTCGCCCTTGCAAGGGCCGATCGATACCGACTCGCCGTTCAAGAACAGCCGGTACCGGCTGTTCGCGCTGACCCGGACGATCAGACGCTCATCTCCTGCCGCCTGGAACGTCCGGCGAAACAGCGCCATCGTGTGGCGGCCCGGCCGAATATCCCGATCCGGGCTCTCGAACCAGATCCATTCCCCGCGCCAGTCGCGGGTATCATGGGCAAGCAACGCTTCACTTTGCAGCATGAGGGGGGCTCCTTTACGTTGATGCCCTAATACTATTATGTATCACTAGTACATTCAATGCCTATGCCGCGGGATTTGGGTGTTACGGAGGCCGAGATCATGCCCATAGGCGCTTATCGGCGCCATTCAGGGTGCGACGGGGACCGAGATAATGACCATAGGCGCTTATCGGCACCATTCAGGGTGCGACGGGGACCGAGATAATGACCATAGGCGCTTATCGGCGCCATTCCAGGTGACACGGAGGCCGAGATCATGCCCATAGGCGCTTATCGGCACCATTCAGGGTGCGGCGGGGACCGAGATAATGCCCATATGCACTTATCGGCACCTTTCAGGGTGCGACGGGGACCGAGATGATGCCCATAGGCGCTTATCGGCACCATTCAGGGTGCGGCGGAGGCCGAGATAATGCCCATAGGCGCTTATCGGCACCTTTCAGGGTGCGACGGGGACCGAGATAATGCCCATAGGCGCTTATCGGCGCCATTCCAGGTGACACGGAGGCCGAGGCTTGGCCCCTCCCGCGACCGGACTTTCACCGGCAAGAAAATACGTGCTTACCTGGGCACGCCATAAATTAAAACCGCCAGGGAAGATCGCCCTGACGGTCTTTACGTGCTTGCTTGCCTCAGTACTCGCCTTTAATGACGAAGAACGAACCGCGGATGGTCCCGGCCAGCTTGGACTTCTGTCTGGCGAATTTGAACTTCTTTTCTTCCAGCTCCCGGGGCACTTCCATCCCCTCGGACAGCTTGAACCCCACGGCGCGCTTCTTCGGATCGTCCAGCGTGTACAGCACGTTGACCCCCAGGCCGTCCTCATAGAAGACGAAGGCCCAATCGATATTTTCGACTTGAAAACGCGACGTTTCCAGCGGTCGGGCCGCGAACGCGATGCCGCGTTCTTCTCGCAATACCCGCTCTACGTAATCCAGCGTGTCCCGGCTTTCGGCTGCGGGTACGACGGTGAATTCATGCTTGTATTTGTTCATGAAATAACGGGCTTCGTTCGCGCGCAACCCTGCCAGCGCTTCTGCCACCGGCGAAGATTCCAGACCGGCCGTAGACACGTTTTTAAAATCGACGATCATGGACATGGCTCATTCCTCCTATCGTTTTCGATTACTTCTGTACAACCGGGACCCACATCTCGCCGTATACGAGACCGTCCCGCTGCCCCATCTCGACCGTTGCATTGGGACCGCCGACGTAAGCGTATTGATCGGCCGCAGGCAAGGCTTGACCGAAGGCGATGCCGGTCAGCATGCTGCCGAGCTCATCGGCCGACTTCCCTTCGCCTTTTACGACGAGATACTGTCCCTTGGGAAATTGGATCACTCTGTGCTCCTCCGGCAACGATGCGTCCGACATGACGCCGGCGTAATACATCATCTTGTGGTTGACCGCTTCGTTGACGGCAAAAATATAGTCGTTCGCGGCGATCGCCTTGAGCGTGTCGAGCCGTCCATCCTGCTCCACGGACCGCCAGAAGCTTTCTTTCTCCTTATTCATAGCGGCATAGTCCGTGTAGTCGCTCTTCAGCTCCGTTCCGATCCCGAGCACGATAAAGCTGTCTTTTTCCTCGAAGGTATACGTTGCCATGAATTCCAGCTCCCTTTTTTAAATGGTCGATTGGATGGGTTAACCGCCTGATAGATCTATCATAACCATAAATGGTGTCAAAATCTGCTACGTTTAGCGTGCGACTTATTAAAGTTTGCGGCTTTTCGGACGAAGCGCCCAGGAGGCGACGGCAAGCGCGGCATACAAGAGCGGCAAAATCACGTTGAACCCGCCATCGCCGTAATCATGAGCGAACATATGGGACAGAGACGCGCCAGTCATGAGGAAGAAAATGCCGCTGTACGCCCATTCCTTCAGCCGGGGGAAGCCCGGGATGAGGATCGCGATGATGCCAAGCAGCTTCCACGTACCCAGAATGTTCGTGATATACAGCGGGAACCCGATAGCGGTGACCAAATCGACGTTGCCGCCGTACCGCATCAATTGCCCGATCCCGCTTAACGCGATAGAAAATGCGAGAACGGCGGTGACGATCCAATAAGCGGCCGTCCTTCCGATCGGGCGAGACTTGCTCAAACCGTCTTTTTCTTCAAGGGTATAGGTTGCCATTGCCCAAGCTCCTTTTCGTATCGATTTGTTTTTTCTCTTGATGCGCTTATAATAACGAGTAATCATGTCAAAATATGATACTGTTTAGAGGACCCCATGAAAAAAGTAGAACGGATTAACGTAATCATGCGGTACATCAACAACCGCGCCCATTTCACGATTTCGGAAATCATGCACGAGTTCAACATCTCCCGTTCGACGGCGATCCGGGACATCCGCGAGATCGAAGCGATGGGCATGCCGCTCGTCGCCGAGGTCGGGCGGGACGGGGGCTACTTTGTGATGAACAACTCCGTCCTGCCCACGGTCCGCTTCACCGACAATGAGATTAAGGCGCTTTTTTATCGCCTTCATGGCCACGCGCAATCTGCAGCTCCCTTATCTCAAGAGCCGTCACTCCTTGGCGGAAAAATTGCTCGGCCTCATCTCGCAGAATCAGCAGGACGATCTGGTACTGTTGAATCAAATCCTGCTGTTCGAAGGGACGAACCCCCACAATCCCGACCTGCTCGATCTGTCGGATCTGCCCCATCCGATGCTGGAGCAGCTCATACAGATTCTTCTCGAAGATCGCTACCTCGCGGCTTCCGTCGAAGAAGGAAAGGAAATCAAGACTTATTCGGTCTATCTCATGCGCCTGTATCGCGAAAAAAAGCGCCTGGCAAATCGAAGGCTTCGACCTCGTTGAGGAGAAGCGGCGGATCATTCCCGTCGACCGTCTCGCCGAGGTCCGACCCTATCCGGAGAAAAAAAAGAATAAGCCCGAAGAAAATCGCGGAGCAGCTAAGCAAACGCGAAGAAGCCTTCAACCTCGTCGTCGAGCTCGGTCCTCAGGCGATCGCCCAGTTCAAAAAGTACCATCCGCTCAAAATGACGATTTCCTATACGAATCCGTATCAGACGACGGCCATCCTGAAGGCGTCGCTCCCTGTTCATCGTCCGGACGAATTGGCCGAGACCACGAACTGGCTGCTTTTCTTGGGCGCGGATATCAAGGTCAGGGAAATGCCGAAGGAGGTTGTAGAGGGATTGAAGGACAGGCAGGAGGTGTGGGGGAAATAAGAATACAAGGCTGCCTTGAAGAAGACTTCAAAGCAGCCTTGTTGCATTTATCCGAAGCCTGTCAGTCTTCCTCGTCTTCATAGGAAATCGGCAGTACGGGAAGCGGATAGAGTCCATCCGACGTCTTCTGTTCTCGATTAAAGCGCCGATGCAAGGAGCGATTCTTCATAATCAGCCATACCTGGCTGGCAATGCAAATGGAAGAATACATTCCGACGATCAGTCCGATCGACATTGCGAGCGAGAACATTCTTATCGATTCGCTGCCCCAGAATAACAGAGCAAGCGAAGCGAAGAGAACGGCGATAACGGTATTGATCGATCGGCCAAGCGTTTGATTCACGCTTCGGTTGACGATTTCAACGAGGTCCTCGAACGTCCGGGCTCTCGCGAAACGCATATTTTCCCTTATCCGGTCAAAGATAACGACCGTATCGTTGATTGAATAGCCGATGATCGTAAGCATCGCGGCGACAAAAGGCAGATTGACTTCCAATTTGAACACGGAGAATACGCTAACGACAAAAAACGCATCGTGGAGCAGAGCTACGATCGCGGCCAAAGCAAATCGCCATTCGAATCGAATGCTTACATACAGTAAGATGCCAAGACTGGCAAGACCGACGGCATACAGCGCTTGAAGCGCTAATTCGCGGGCGATGCCCGGATCTACCGTATTCTCCTCTTTGCTTACGTCATTTCCATATGTCGCGACAAATGCGGAGACGATCTTGGCGGAGTCTTTGCCCGACGGGTCCAAAACATGGTCAAAACGCATGGACACGCGATTCTGCCCATTGCCGCCAACGGATAAGACCGAAGGCTCGAAGCCTGCGCTCCTGACGATCTGGCTGGCGGACGACGACTCGATAGAGCGGCTAAGCGTAATGTCCAGTGACGTGCCTGCCTTGAAGTCCACGCCGTAATTCAGATTAAAAAAGAAGGAGGCTGGCGATGCCGGCTAAAGTGGCGATGGCGGATATGGAAAAGAAAACGTTGCGCCTGCTTACAAAGTCAATTCTCCCGCGAATGGCCGGCATTTCCGCTGCCTCTGCTTGAAAAACGATGTGCTCAGGCTTGACGCCATAAAACCTAGTATGATCGGCCAGCCCTGTGCGCAACAGCATACGAAGAAGCCATTGGGAAAAATAAATATTCGTAAAAATACTTAAAACGATGCTCATGATTAAAGTAATGGCAAAGCCTTTAATCGCCCCCCGAGCCGAGAGAAAACAAAACGAAGCCCGCGATGAGCGTCGTCACGTTGGCATCCATAATCGTCTTGAAAGACCTTTTGGAGCCGGCCTTGAATGCGGACAAGGGCGTTTTGCCCGTCCTCAACTCTTCGCGAAATCGTTCGTAATTGATAATGTTGGCGTCTACGGCCATGCCAATCCCCAGAACGAACGCTGCAATGCCGGGCAACGTCAGCGTGGCCTGCATCAAATTCATGAAGAGCAGCAGCAGCCACGAATAGGTTATCAATGTAATACTGGCCACGATGCCGGGAAGCCGATATAAAGCCAGCATGAACAACAAGATGAGAATGGAGCCCGCCGCCCCGGCCGTCAAGGTCTGCTCCAACGATTGTTGTCCCAGCGAAGCGCCGACGGACTGGCTGAACTTTTCAGTCAACTTAAGAGGCAGAGCGCCCATATTGATGGTATCGACAATGTTTTTTGCGTCGTCGTAAGTAAATTGGCCCGTAATCCGGCATATCCCGTTGGTCAGAACCGCTTGAATAACCGGCGCCGTCAGCACCCGTTCATCCAGATTGATGCTGATGGTCTGCCCAAGCAGCCGCTTGGACAGCGATTCCAGCTTTTCTTTATTTTTAACGGTGACTTGTATATTAGGATTCCGCATCTCGTCGTAAACAACCTGGGCAGCCCCCTCGACAAAATCGGTTCCCGTCAGTTCGACTTGGTTGTCCGGACCCCGAACCGTCAATTCCGACGGCTTCTTCAGCATTTCTCTGACTTGTTCCTCGTCGGTGACGCCGGCGATTCTAACGCGAATTCTGTCCGTACCCTCGGTCCAGATTTCGGGCTCGGCCGTGCCTAGCGCGTTGATTCGCTTTTCCAGGCTTTTGGCCGTCTGTCGGAGCGTATCGACCGGAATCTCGCCTTCGCCCTGAACGGGCGAAGCTTCGTACAAAATCTCGAAGCCGCCTTTCAAGTCGAGTCCCAGACGAACCTGATTGACAATGCCCGGCGAGGTGAAGAAGACAACCCCGAGTGTTAGGACGACTGTTAGCGCCAGTCCCGCCAATCTTTTTTAGCAGCAACACGTTTTAGCTCCTCTCGCAGCCATCGGTTCCTATTAATTTAGTACCAACTATAGCACATCTCGCGCTTTAAAAAGCAATCCCGCCCCTGTTCAGCGAATGTTCAGTGTAGGTTGTTAGTATTAAAGACATAAACAAAATTCGTCATTATTCATCAATTTTCGGTAGGTCGGCAGGCTTATCTTTTTTGAGGGAGAGAGAACTGGTGAGAGACAAACGCAGAGCCGTGATGACAGGCCTCAGCATGGTTATGATCCTGTCCAATGCCGGACAAGCCGCGGCTGCGGCCAAGGATTTTTTTAAAGACTTGCAGCACGTGCCTTGGGCGGAACGGCAAATTAACAAAATGAGCATGCTGGAAGTTGTCGAAGGCAGAGGGAACCAGGTGTTTGATCCCGCCGATAAGGTAACCAAGCAAGAAGCGCTCATTATGGTCATTCGGCTGATGGGCGCCGAGAGCCGCCTCGAGACAGGTGTCGCCGGCTACCCCGTCGATGCCTGGGCCCAGGCTTATGTTAAATTGGCCCTGCAGCTTGGTTTGGTGGACGAGTCCGAAATAGCCGGGGGCTCCGTTGCAAATTGGGGACGTGCGTCCGTCCAGCGCGTATGGGCGACCCAACTGATGGTCAAGGCCGTCCAGCATGGCAATGACGATCTGGCGCTGTACAGCTCGTTATCCAAGTTTAACGACTGGTACAAGGTATCCCAGGAGATGCTGGCGTACATCAACCTTGCAAGCGAGCTGAAGATCGTCGACGGCTTTCCGGACGGCTCCTTCAAACCGCTCGATCTCGTGACGCGCGGACAAATGGCCAAGATTCTTACCGCTACGCTTCCGTATCTTGCGAACAGCGAAGATGGCAGCAAGGCCGGGCTCGTAAAATACGGGGTCATCGCCGCCATTAAAGGCAATGTTGTGGACGTCAACATCGATGGCGAGATACAAAGCTTCCAGCTTGACGATAATTCGTTTATCTATGGCAAGGACGGGAAGAAAGCAGCCGGCGCAACCGCCCTTAAAGTCGGCCAGCCGATCTCGATGGTGGCGGACGGCAACAAGATCGGTCTAATCGAAGTAACCGATAAAGCGCTTAGCACTGCGGCTTTTGCATCGCAGCTGAAGGTGCTGGCAGAAAAAGCGGAAGCGAGCAAAGGGCAGAAGGGCGATCCGGGCGCTACGGGGGCTACCGGAGCTGCAGGCGTTACCGGCGTGACCGGTCCGCAGGGCGGTCAAGGCGCGCCAGGCGTGACGGGTGCTACGGGTGTCACCGGCGATCCGGGCGATCCGGGCGTGACAGGTGCTACTGGCGGTACGGGCGCTACAGGCGCCACCGGCGCTACGGGCGTCACCGGCGCTACGGGCGTCACCGGCGCTACGGGCGATCCGGGCGTAACGGGTGCTACAGGCATGACAGGCGCTACGGGCGATCCGGGCGTGACAGGTGCTACTGGCGGTACCGGCGCTACGGGCGTCACCGGCGATCCGGGCGTGACGGGTGCTACGGGCGTCACCGGTGCTACAGGCATGACAGGCGCTACAGGCATGACAGGCGCTACGGGCGTCACGGGCGCTACGGGCGTCACCGGCGCTACAGGCGATCCGGGCGTGACGGGTGCTACGGGCGTCACCGGCGCTACGGGCAATCCAGGCGTGACGGGTGCTACGGGCGTCACCGGCGCTACGGGCGATCCGGGCGTAACGGGTGCTACGGGCGTCACCGGCGCTACGGGCGATCCGGGCGTGACGGGTGCTACGGGCGTCACCGGCGCTACGGGCGATCCGGGCGTGACGGGTGCTACGGGCGTCACCGGCGCTACGGGCGATCCGGGCGTGACGGGTGCTACGGGCGTCACCGGCGCTACGGGCAATCCAGGCGTGACGGGTGCTACGGGCGTCACCGGCGCTACGGGCGATCCGGGCGTGACGGGTGCTACGGGCGTCACCGGCGCTACGGGCAATCCGGGCGTGACAGGTGCTACGGGCGTCACCGGCGCTACGGGCAATCCGGGCGTGACAGGTGCTACGGGCGTCACCGGCGCTACGGGCAATCCGGGCGTGACAGGTGCTACGGGCGTCACCGGCGCTACAGGCGTCACCGGCGCTACAGGCGTCACCGGCGCTACGGGCGTCACCGGCGCTACGGGCGTCACCGGCGCTACGGGCGTCACCGGCGCTACGGGCGTCACCGGCGTCACAGGGCCTACGGGAGTTTAAGACCGCTTGTATATGAAGATTCGCTAATCACCACAACGCGTCCACGCTACGGATTTACCGTGCGCGTGGACGCTTTATTTTCAAGAAGCAAGACTTCCTGGACAAATTCATTTTTGATCTGGGATACTAGCAAAATAGAGACTGTATGTAACGGAGGTTCGTCATGAAATCCGTAAGTATCGTTCTACTCGCACAACACGAGAATTTGGTCGAGGGCTGCTTGACTGCGTTGTATAACCGGACGAAGCAGCCTTACGAACTCATCGTCGTCCTTGAGTCCGGCGCAACCGCAATCGCCAAAAAAGTTGGGACCCTAAAGAATGTAAATACGCTTGTCGTACTGGCACCTAAGGGCTTTGGCGTAGCGGCGGGCTACAACCTGGGCGCGGCGCAGGCCCGTGGAGAAGTCGTTGTCTTCATGCGGGATACCGTTGCGGTCGGCAAGGATTGGCTGGAGCCGTTGGTCGATTGTCTTGAAGCGCATCCGGAAGCCGCAGCGGCCGGACCTTTGAGCCACGGCGTCAGCGGTGCGCAGCATGCGACAGGGGACGTCGGGGAACTGCTGGAGCTGGACCGCGCGAGCCGGGAAGCGGTCAGAGCGGATCGGCGGGCCTCCAGATTGATCGGTCTGACGATCGCTATTCGAAGCGCCGCGCTGGCGCAGCTGGGCGGATTCGACGAACGGTTCGAGGGCGAGAGCTACGAAGACGACGATCTATGCTACAGAGCGCTGCTTGCGGGATATTCCCTGTATATTGCGTGCGGTAGCTTCGTCGCATACAACTCGCCGTACCTGACGACGGCCGAATGGCATGCGTTCAGCGATAACATGTCGAAGAATAAACGGGTAGCCACAGCCAAATGGGGAAGCGACCTGACCGAGCTGTTGCAAAATTGGAAGCTGCCTGCGACGGTCAGTCTGTGCATGATCGTTAAAAACGAGGAGGAAACGCTCGATCGCTGCTTGTCCAGCGTCTCAGATCTCGTTCAGGAGATTATCGTCGTCGATACGGGATCGACGGATGCCACGAAGCAGGTTGCCGCTCGCTTTGGGGCGCGCATTTTTGATTTTGAATGGGTCGACGACTTCGCCAAAGCCAGGAATTATGCCTTTGACCAAGCCACGCAGGACTATATCCTATGGTTGGATGCTGACGACGTCCTGCTGCCTAAAGACCAAGCGGCTTTTGCCGAATTGACGGCAGCCCTGCCGACTCAAGCCGACGCGATATCCATGCACTACCATCTCGGGAAAGACGAATACGGCAACGTGACAAGCAGTCTCCGCCGGAATCGTCTAGTCCGTCGCAGCATGAACTTCAAGTGGATCGGCATCGTTCACGAGTATCTGCAGGTACATGGCCATATCGTGCACAGTGAGATTGCGGTGACGCATGACAGAGTGCACGGCCATTCGGACCGCAATCTTCATATCTACGAGCGCAAGCAGCGTTCGGGCGAAACCTTTAACCCTAGAGACATCTACTACTACGCCAACGAGTTATACGATCATGGCTTATGGGAACGCGCCGCCGAGCAATACGAAAAGCTGTTGGCTGAATCGGAAGTATGGATGGAGGACAGGATCGGCGCTTGCGGACGCGCGGCCGAATGTTACCATGCGCTCGGCCATACGCAACTCGCCAAGATCAAAGCGCTGCAGTCCTTCGCCTACGCGCTGCCCCGCGCCGAAAATTGCTGCCGGCTCGGCTCGTTTTATTTATCCGAGGATAACTATAAGGAGGCCGCCTGGTGGTATCGGTTGGCCACCGAAGTCGAGATGCCTTCGGATTCTTCCGCGTTGCTGCAGCACTCATGCTGGACCTGGCTGCCGCGTCTGCAACTATGCGTTTGCTACGATCGCATGGGGGGAGTACGCGCTGGCCTATGAAGAGAACGAACAGGCGGCGGCCTACATCCCTCGCGACGCTCGGATCGTGGCGAATCGCTCCTATTTGCAAAGTCGTCTCGGACGAGGAGAACACGCGGGAGGAATCTCATGAGTGCGATCGCTATGCAAAAGCGAATAACGCTTTCCATGATCGTCAAGAACGAATGCGGCAGATACCTGGAGCAGGCGCTGAAGAAGCACAGGGAATACATCAGCAATGCCGTCATCATCGACGATGGCAGTACCGATCGCACGGCGGAAGAATGCTTGCGTCTTCTGGAGGGCATTCCGGTCAAGTTAGTCCGCAATCGCGCGTCGCGCTTCCAAAACGAGATCGAACTGAGGCTTCAACAATGGGAGGAGACGATTCGCGAAAATCCGGAATGGATCTTGAATATGGACGCGGACGAATGGTTCGAAGATCGGTTTGCCGGCGAGATTCATCGACTGCTCGCGGGCGAGCAAGCGGATGTCCTATGCTTCCGATTATACGACTTCTGGAGCAAGGAAGCCTATCGGGACGACGAATACTGGCAGGCTCACCATTACTACCGCCCGTTTCTCCTTCGTTACCGGCCGGATTTCGACTATCGGTGGCGGGCCGCGGCCCAACATTGCGGACGTTTTCCGGAGAACATATTGGAGCTCCCGTCGGCAAAGTCCGAACTCCGGCTGAAGCATATGGGCTGGTCATCGTCCGTAGACCGGGAAAATAAGTTCATCCGCTATATGCTGCTCGATCCGAAAGGCGAACATGGCTGGAGAGAACAATATCTGTCGATCATGGATGAGCATCCTTCTCTTGTCGCTTGGTCGGAATAATAAGACGAACCTCCATTCCGTAAGACGGACAGGAGGTTCTTGTGTTATCAGGACGCCAAGCGCTTGGCTAGCAGCAACCGGATGCACTTAATCTCGGGCCCCCACATTGCCGTAGAGATCGCATCGGCCGGCTCCCCGAAATCATGCAGCCCGGCAAAACGCCAGCCGACAGCATCCATTTGCGCTTGAAACATCGTCATATCGACATTTGGATAGTCGACGGTGAGCACAAGCAAGCCGTCGTTCTTAAGCACCCGGCGGAACTCTTCCAGCGCGCCCCGCAAGGTTTGCGCGTCCACATGCTCGAGCACGGAGATACAGAAGATTTTGTCGAAAAGCGCATTCGCATAAGGCAAATGCGTCATATCGCACTGCGAGAAGCTTATGCGATCGAAAAGGCCAGGGTCGAATTCGGACTTGGCCCGCAGACTAACGGATTGCGCGATATCCTCCAGGATTGCGTCCCGGGAGAGAATGCGCGGATCTAGATCGAACGCAAAGGTCGCAGTCGTTCGGGATGCCGCATAAAATTTGAATGGATGGCATATCCCGCAAGCCGCATCAAGGACCGTGTCTCCAGGATCCAAATACTTCGCGGCCCAGGCATATTCATACCCCCCTGCTCCACCATGCTTCAGGCAGATCGTAAGTAAAATGAGCCATGCGCTCATCGTCCACGCGTATAAATCGGGATATGGCGTCCTCGTCCGGCAGAACATCGTACGTCCGGCTCTCTTCTGCCCGTTGCTGTTCCGCAGCATTGGCGCTCATAACCCTTTCGAGAAATTCTTTATTGGACAGCATCCCGGGATGCCGGGGATCAAAACGCAAGCCTTCATTATTATAGTGGTAGGCCAGATTGCGATCTCCGAGATTTTCATAGCACACGCAAAGCTGGATATACGGCTTCCATGTCCATGCTGCCGGATCAGGGGGAGGTCGCTTCGGAGAAAGGCTTGTAAGCTTTCGTCGCCTGTTTGAACCAAATGGCGGCTTCTTTCCAGTCTTTCTGATCCATGCATTTGGCGCCAAGCCTGCAATACAGCTCCGCCCGCTTATGATTCAACAGCTCCTTGAGCAGAATCGCCCTGCCTTCGTCTCCGTTTCCCCTTCGCGAATGAAACTCGTCAAGAAAAAGACAAGCATGCGCCCGGCATACGGGCAGCGAGTCCGCTTCCCCCCAATGCCAGATATTGTTGCATTCGGTATGCCGCCGCAGTCTCATAGCCGAAGCTTGCCAGACGGAGCGCATCTTCATAGGGAGAAGCCGGACTGCCGGCGGCGTCCGGCGCGTCATCCGCAACACAACGCTCAATGAAAGCCGGCAAACCTTCAAGGTCAGTGTCGCGGTATAAATGGTAGGCAGGATACGTCGTCTCGACATACAGCCGCAAGCCAAGCGCGGCGGCACGGACGCAAAAGTGCCGATCCTCTCCCCAATAGCCGAGGTTCGGAATTTCGGCGAACGAGACGCCGGCCTGGATCGCTTTTTTTGGAGATCAGCGTGCAGGCGCCCAAGCCTCCTACCTCATAAAGGCCGGGCACGCGCATCCGTCCGTAAAACAACTCGGTTTCCAGCGTCTTTTGCTCTTCGGTAAGCGCCTGGCGGCGCTCAAGCGGATATTGCTCGTATTCGCCATGAAGCCAAACCTGAGGCATGGGTCGCGTCCCGGGCTGCCAGCTGGTCCAAAAAACATTGGACACGATATCTTTATTCGAGCGGACAAGCCTCTGGAGCGTCTGTGGATGAAGGATCAAATCCGAGTCGATTAAAAATACGCCGTCAAATCCTTCGTTTCCGGCAGCGGATAGAATCGTATCCTTATAGGCCGCCACTTTCCAAACGAGCGCTTCCTTCCAGATGTGCGTATATTCGTTCCGGTAATGATCCGGCGGACTGTCTTCGTCGGCCGCTCTGCCTTTAACAATGCGGGCCGAAGCGTATCGGAGAGCGAAGCGTTCCAGCAGCGCAGAGGAATCCGGTTGTTCGTTATCGTCGATAAAATAATAGCCAAGCTCGATGCCGCTCAGATCCAGCCGCTCGAGCGATTCAAGGAAGGCGGCGAGAACGGGTGCTTGCTGCCTGATCGGACTGCCTAACAATAGTCTGGTGATGGTCATGTTCATGAACTCCTATTCTTCGCTTCAGCCAAAGTTATTTTCAGATTAACATAGAATATCCGACGAAAGAACCGTACGATCCGACGAGCCGGACGAAAAACGGGACGAGACAGGGAATGTCCTGTTCGTCCCGTTTTATCGGTTTTCAGTTTGATTTGCCCCACTGTTCCAGACCCGTCTCGTACAAGACGTAGCTGTGGTTGACGGAAGCCTCCATAATATCCGCGTAAGCCCAGTGCGTGTCGGATACATCGTTCCACACGGCGGGCACGCCGACCGTCTGGCCCGGGCTTCGCTTAAGCAGTTGGTTGAACACCTTCACCGCCTCGGCTCTCGTGACGGCCTGGTCGGGACGGAAGGTGCCGTCCTCGTAGCCTTGCATAATGCCTTGGGCCCGGACGGCCGCGATCGCTTCGCTCGCCCAGTGCGAGGCGGTATCGGCGAACGTCGACGCGCCGTTCCCGGCCTCGTCCCAGCCGTACAGATTGGTCAGCGCCTGCGCAAGCTCGGCTCGCGTGACCTGGCCTTCGGGCTTAAACAAGCCGCCGGCGTAGCCCTTCATCCAGCCCTGCGCGGCAGCGGTTCGGATGCCGGCGGACGCCCAATGCTTGGCGGACACGTCCTTGAAGGCGATCGCCTTTTCGCCCGTCTCCTTCTGCGCCATCGTGCGGGTCAGGACGGCGGCCAACTCGGCCCGGCTCACGCCCTTGGCCGGCTTGAAGCTGCCGTCCGGATAGCCCTTCATATAGGCTGCGTGCGTGCCGGAACCGCTGGCCTTCGGCATGATCTTGAAGCTGTATTCGACGATGGATTGGCCGACGTGGATATTGCCGTCTTTTACGTAGCTGTCCTCGCCATGCTGCTCGGTGCGCGTATCCTGGCGGCTGTCGTATGCGACATAGCCGTCCTTCTCGCCCAGAATGTAATAGTCGCCGTCCGGATAAACCATCCATCCGTACTTGCCGCCGTCCGTGCTCGTCTGCGGATCGCGATTCTGGTTCGGCGCGAAGTCCGGCAGCTCGGGCAGTTCGACCAGCGCGCCCGGGGTACGGCCCTTCGACTTGTTCAGCGCGGTGTCGCTCCAGTGAAGCGTCGTCTTGACGCCATCTACCGTCTTGCCCGTCAGAGCGTCCGTCACGATACCGTACGGATCGATCAGCTCGGACGAGATCGTGGCGTTCCCCGCGGCATCGACGGTCAGCTTCGCGATCTTGCCCGCGAGCTTTTCTCCGTTCGGCGCGACCACGTTCAGCACGAGCTTGTAAGTGCCCGCGGCAAGCGCCGGCAGTTGAATCGGCTGCCCGCTCTTGATCGTCACGGGCGCATAGCCGAGGCTTTTGCCGTCTGCGGACAGCAGCTGTCCTGCGAGCGCGAGCTGCGACCCGACGAGCTTGGTGAGCGGATCGCTCAGTACCGCGCCCTTGTCGTCCACCACGTTAAGCGTCACCGATTGGACGGCAGGCGACACCGTCGCCGGCGCGCCGGCCACCGCGATGGTATAAGCGAAGCTGGCGACTGCGCTTTTGACCATGCCGTCTTTCCAGGCGATCGCCCGGATCGTCTTGGCGGCGTCGATCGCGATCGGCCCCTCGTAGACCGGACTGTCCGCCGTCGGCTCGCTGCCGTCCGTCGTGTAGCGGATCACGGCGCCCTCGGTCGGCGAGAAGAGCGCAACGGTCGTACCCGAGGCGACCGCGCCGGCGGCCGGCGCGGCCGTCACGGCCGCGACTTGCGCCAGGGCCGCCACCGCCGCGGTGTTCGAATCGCCGCCGCGGCTGCCTCCGACGACCGCCAGCTTGAACAGGTAGTCCGTCCCCGCCGACAGCCCCGTCACGGTCGCCGTGCCGGAGGCATAATCGAGCGGCTGCAGCGTGGCCGCCGGCACCCAGCTCGTCCCCCCGTCGGCGGATACTAGCACGGCAACCTGCATGGCGCCGGACGGCTTGTCGAAGCTAAGCAGCACCTGGTCGCCGCTCCGCGCCGCGGACAGATTCGAGATCGGCTTCGGATATACTTTGACCGTCGAATTCTGGCCTTCCAATTGATCCGCGTAGGATACGTAAGGTCTTCCCCCGGCATCGATCGCAAGCGAAATGTCGTAGGCGGCGCCGCCGGAAAAATCGGCGCCCCCCTACATTCTCCCATGCGGTGCCGCTCCAGCGCAGCACGCTGACCGGCCCTCCGCCCTCGTTGCGTTTGGAGTACGCGACATAAGGCACGCCTTGGCTGTCTACCGCAATCCGCAGCGAATCCGCGCGCGGGGCGATGCCCGGAGATCCGATCGCATCCCAGTCGCTGCCGTTCCAACGGATGACGCTCGGCATGCGGCTAACGTTCGTGTCGTCGAAGACGGCGTATATCGCGCCGTCTACCGGGCTTGCGGCCAGCGAGATTCGAACGGACGCCGAATGAGGCGTACCGAAGCCCGAATAGCCGATGTCCGTCCAGGCGCCCCCGGCCAACCGGTACACGAACGGTTTGTAGCTGTTGTACGAGCCGTCCGGGACGGCAAAGTAACCGACGTACGGAACGCCGTCCTTGCCGATGGCGAGCGAAAGGCGCTGCACGCTGGTCTCGGGGGTAAACTGAGCGGCGCCGGCCGGCTGCCAGGAACCGTCGGCGAATGTCGATACGGTGATGGCGCCGCCGAGCGGGCCGGCCAGATCGCGGTAGGCGACATACGGACGGTTCGCGGCATCCAGCTTGAGATCGGGCAGATCGCCCTCTCCGATGCCGGCTTGTCCTACCGTCGTCCATGCCGTTCCGTCGAATTTGCGCACGGTCAGCAAGCTGTCGGCCACTGCCGTATAAGCAATGTACGGTCGGCCTTCGCCGTCGAGCGCCAGCGAGACGCTGGACGCCTGTTCGTCGGTCGCCTCGGCGCCGACGGACGCCCAGGCCGCTCCCGTAAACTTTTTCACGATAATCTTGCCCGTCATCGCTTGATCGACATAAGCGATATAAGGAATGCCCGCGGCGTCCAGAACGAGCTCGGTGTCGCGCACCAGTTGTCCGCTGAAGCCCGCCTCGCCCACCAGCCGCCATCCGCTATCCGGCAGCGTCGTGATCTGCCCCGTATTGGAGATGCCGCCGCTGCTGCCGTCCTTGACGACCAGCCGGAACCAGTAAGCTGTCTCCGGTTTAAGTCCGGTCACGGTGGCGTCGTTCGAATACTGGTCCAGCGGGCCGGCATTCGCGACGGTCCAGGTGGCGCCCTCATCTTCCGACTGCTCCAGCACGACTTCCGTCGCGTCGGCGGACGGACCGAAAAAAGACGCGCGCCATCGTGTCGGTCGCGAATTGCACGCTCAAATTCTCGTGCGGCTCCGACACCCAGCCGTTCAGCACGAACGGCAAGATCTGGCCGTCGGTCCGCTGGGCGCCGCTCCAGTCCGTGCCCGCGATGTCCGAGCCGGCGTCTTGAAGGCTGTAAATGACGCGCGAGCTCTCCTCGACGCGGGCAGGCTGATAGAGATCGGCGACATAGTTATTGGTCCCCTGCTGCTCCGACAGCGGCTGCTCGTTGACGCCGACCAGGCTCGCTCTGGCGGCGTCGGCATCGGTCGTGCCGTAGACGATCCAATATTGCCGGTCGCGGTACAACTTGGCAGGCTCCTCAAGCGAAATGTAAAAAAAGGCTAAAGGGGTTGGACTGGCCGCCCAGATCGACCTGATCCTCCAGCTCGTAGCTGCCGACCGCTCCGGCGAGCATCGCGCCCGGTTTGCCGCCGTCGTCGGCGAAAATCGCGACCGACATCTTGGCCTTCGTGACGGTCGGCCGGCTCGTATTTTCGTATTTGGCGTTCAGCATGACCGCGCTAATCTCGCCGTATGCGTTGTTGATGCGAAACGGCGCAGCCACATAGCTGCCCGACGGCAGCGACCGATACGCGGGCGCCGAAGGCGGATTGTCGTAATTAATCGTGTCGTAAAGCGGCGCGAATGAAGCCGAGGCAGCCGGAAGGCGTACAAACGGCAGCACGAGCGCCAAAATAAGCAACAGCGCCAACGATCGTCTGAGCTTTGCGTAGTTTTTCATTTGAATGGTGGAACCTCCTGTTGAATCTATCGTCGCTTCTCAAATTATACCAACCGATTCTGGACATTCTCTGAACAATATTCGACGAAATTCTTGATTCGATGTCGAAAAGAAAGAACGGATGTGGTAAAAAGGAGGTATTGATTTTCTCGACGAATGGGGCTTTCACCGAATGAGAGCGATAATTATAGACGACGAGCAGCCTGCGATCGACCTGCTCAAAATATTGCTCGCCTCGGACGGGCGAACGGAAGTCGTCGCCGCTTTCCGGCGTCCTTCCGAAGCGCTGGAGCGGCTTGGCGAGCTGGCGCCGGACGCCATATATCTCGATGTCCATATGCCGAGCATGAGCGGCCTGGAGCTGGCCGAGCGGCTGTTCGCGCGTTATCCCGATCTTGAAGCCGACATCGTCTTCGTCACGGGCTACGGACATTATGCCGTCGAGGCGTTTCGCCTGAATGCGATCCATTACTTGCTCAAGCCCGCGGACGAAGAGAGCGTCAGGCAGACGGTAGACCGCGTGCTGCGACGTATATCCCGAGCTCATCCTCGCCTTCATATCAATCCCGTAGGGGAAAAGCCCGGTCCGGCGCCCCAGGACGAATATACCGTCGTTAAAGGGTTCGGCGGCTTCAAGATCGAGTCGCGGGATTCGGCTCCGATCAAGTGGCGAACGGCCAAATGCGAAGAGCTCATCGCCTTTCTGGCGCTTTACGGCGACCAGCCGATGTCCAAATGGGAGATTATCGAGCAGCTCTGGCCCGACCTGGACGTCGACAAGGCGCTGACGATGCTCCATACCACCGTATATCAGTCGCGCAAAGCTTTGAAGGCTTCGGGGCTGCGCGCCGACCTGCTGTTCGCCTCCGGCAAGTATCGTTTGTCGTGGTCGGGAGAGCCTGCGGACTTTAAGCGGTTCGAAGCCTTTTTTTACGACCTGCTTGAAGGTGGACAGGGACAACGCCCAGCCGTTCGAGCGCATGCTCGCTTTGTATGCGGGAGAGCTTTACGGAGATATGGACGCGACCTGGTGCATCGACAAACGCGAGCGTCTGCTCGTGCTGTATCTCGATCGCTCCCGCCAATACTGCCGCTATCTCTTGAAGCAAGGCGACGAGGACGGGGCGGAGCGCAAGCTGGTTGAACTGCTCCGGCGCTATCCGCTCGACGAAGGCTTCCATGAACTGATGCTGGGCTTGCTGGAGAGGCGCGGCGACCGCACCGGGTTCATCCAGCATTATCATCGACTCTCCGATATTCTTGAACAAGAGTTCGGTCTGCAGCCTGGCGATGGCGTCAAGCAATTGTACGAGCGCGTTTTAAATGCCGGGAAAGCCTCCGGCTAAAACTTTTCGCCAGCCGGGAGGGCGCCGATCATTAAACTCAACTTGCGCGCATGGCTTGAAAATAAGCCGCGTCTCGTTTTTATCATTTCCGCGCTCGTCTACGCCGCCACCTTTTTTTGTTCCCATCTATCAGCATCAACACGCCTACAGACCGGTCGCCGCGGCCGGCATCATCGATCTCCGGGAATGGGACTGCGCCTCGGACGTTACCGTTCCGCTTAACGGAGAATGGGCGTTTTATTGGTCCAGGCTCTTAACGCCCTCCGATCTGGAGGCAGGCGCCATACAGCCACAGACCTATATGAACGTGCCGGGGCACTGGAACGGCCAGCGCGTCGGGGACGTCGAGCTGCCGATCAACGGTTATGCCACCTACCGCCTTCAAGCCAAGCTATCCTGCAATCAGGGCACGCTAGCGCTCAAGACGTCCAATATCCGGGCATCCAACCGGATATTCGTCAACGGCGACGAGATCGGGCACAGCGGATCCCCGGCCGCGACAGCTTCGGCGATCATCCATCGCAACACCCCTTACGCAGGGTACTTTCAACTGCGAGGGAGCAGCGAGCTCGATATCGTCGTTCAGGTCGCGAGCTTCAAGAGCTTCAACTCGGGCATGGTGCAGACGATTACGCTTGGCAGGCAGGACGTGATCGCCCATCTAAGCGAGTACAACGTCCTGTTGGACGGTATCGTCTCCTCGGGGTTTCTATTTATCGGACTCTACTTCTTCGTCTTGTACTTCCAGCGCAACAATAGCAAGGAGCTTATCTACTTCGCCTTCGTCAGCTTCTCCGGCGGTATCTATCAGATGACGCATTCGGAGCGCCTTCTCATGAAGCTGCTGCCCTCGCTCGATGTCATGCCGCAACTGTGGATTGAAAACTTGTCCGCGCTCGGCGTATTGTTTTTCTTCTCCAGATTCACCTACTATCTGCTGCCCGGCGTATTCTCCCGCAAGGCGCTGCGGGTGCTGGAAGTCGTACTGGCGGCGTGCGCGGCGCTCGTGATCTTCACCAAAGCCACGTACTACGCGCCTTATATTTATTCGATCCTGCCGATGTCCGCCTTCGTCATGGGACTGAACGGCTATTATATGTACAAGGCTTCGCTCAAGCGCAGGCCCGGCGCCGTCTATCTGACGCTCTCCGCCATGAGCTGCTTTATCATGATGTTCACTTCCGCGCTCAACACGCTCTGGCAGCTCGACGGCCACTTTTTCCTGCCCATCGCCCAGCCGATTCTGGTCATCTCCCAGGCGCTGTACATGTCGCTGCAATTTACGAACGACTACAACCAAGTCAGGCGCTTAACGGACAAGCTGTCGGCGGCGGACAAGCTGAAGGACGAATTTTTGGCCAACACTTCGCATGAATTCAAATCGCCGCTCAACGGCATCATCAATATCTCGCAATCCCTGATCGAAGGCGCGCGGGGGCCGCTCGGCCGCGAGCAGTCCGAAGATCTGCAGCTGGTCAGGGACATCGGCCGGCGGCTTACGATATTGGTCAACGACATTCTGGACTACTCGCGCATGAAGCATCGCGATCTCGTCCTTCATATCGCCCCGGTAGATCTGTCCGCGGTCGTCGGGGCGGTCATCGGCCTATACGGTTATGCCATCAAAAGCAAGCCGCTGCTGCTCGACAATCGGATTGCGCCCGCCGAATTTTTCGTGCTGGCGGATGAAAACAGGCTGTATCAGATCATCCGCAATCTGATCGACAATGCCGTCAAGTATACGGAACGGGGCAGCGTCACCGTCACTGCGAGCGCCGCGGCCGGCAGCGTCAAGATTACGGTATCCGATACCGGCAGAGGCATTCCGCCGGATCGGCTGGAATCCGTTTTTATGTCCTACGAACAGGCGGCCGGCACGAACACCCAGCTCTCCGGCGGCGTCGGTCTCGGCTTGTTTATCGCGCGGCAGCTGGCCGAGCTGCAGGGCGGTACGATCGCTGCGGCTTCTTCGACCGGCGGCACGCAAATGGTGCTCACGCTGCCGGCGGCCCCGATGGGGGCCGAAGCGGCGCCGGCCGTGCAGGCCGAACCATCGATGGCGTCGGATGAATTCTCCGCTACGGAAGGCCACGGCCCGACGAACGTGCTGATCGTGGACGACGACTACAGCAACCTGCGCACGCTGCTGAACGTCCTTGCGCTGGACGGTTACACGGTGACGGCAGTGGGAAGCGGAGAAGAGGCGCTGCGCCGAATCGACGAGCAGCCTTACGATTTGTGCATTTTGGACATCATGATGCCGGGAATGACCGGTTACGAGCTGTGCAAACGGATCAGAGAACGCTACGCCTTGCCCGAATTGCCCGTGCTGCTCGTTACCGCGGGTTCAAGCCGGGAAGGCATGGCATACGGCTTTGAAGCCGGAGCCAATGATTTTCTGCTGAAGCCCTACGATATGTCGGAGCTGCGTACCCGCGTCAGGACGCTCATCGCGCTTAAGCAAGCCATGGGACAGGTCGTGCAGAAGGAACTGGCTTTCCTGCAAGCGCAGATCAAGCCGCACTTTTTGTTTAATACGCTCAATACCATTCTGTCGTTAAGTCATACGGATCACGCCAAATCTCGTACGGTGCTCCAGAACTTCAGCGCTTACCTGCGCTACAGCTTCGACTTCAGAGGCGAAACGGAGCTGTCCGAGGTCCGTCAGGAGCTGACTTTGATCAGGGCTTACGTGGATATCGAACTCGCGCGATTCGGCAGCGAGCTTAAGGTGGCGTACGATATCGATCCGGAAGCCGGCGCCTGCAGGATGCCTTCCCTTATGCTTCAGCCGATCGTCGAGAACGCCATCCATCACGGCGTCATGCGCAGAGAGGAAGGCGGGACCGTCCGGATCTCCGTCCACCTTCGCGACGGCCGGCTGCACGTGAACGTACGGGACGACGGCGTAGGTTTTGCTGCCAAAAGCACGTCCGGCGTTGACGGCCGAGGGGCGAATGTCGGTCTGGAAAATATCCGAAAGCGCCTCATGCATCTGTACAACGAGACGCTATGGATCGAGAGCAGCCTGTCCGAAGGCACCTCCGTCACGTTTTCCATTCCCCAGCAGCATCGATGATACGCGTTTAATGCGCGGCGCGGCATCGCGTCTGAAAATTCGCCTTGCCCGCCAATACATCGTTCAAGAAGTTTTTGGATGCTTCCAATTTTGCCTCCAGCTCTTGGATATACGTGATTTTGTCCCTAACCAGGGCTGTTTTCGCTGCAGGGGAACTTTCGCTTACAAGCACGAGTAGTTCCTCAATCGTAAAACCTAACGTAAGCAGCATCCTCACGTCCTGCAAATACTGAACCACTTCTTCATCGTAAACGCGATAGTTATTTTCATCTCTTGAAATAAACGTCTCCGGGATCAACTGCTTGCGTTCGTAAAATCGCAGCGTGGAAACGGGCAGCGCCGTCCGTCTGGAAACCTCGTTCGCTCTCATATCCAATCCCTTCCCGGCTTATCGAAATTGGCTCTTGCTATAAACCAAGGTTCATAGTTCATACTCACGTACAGGATAACCAGAGACATCGCCATTGTCAAAATAACTGGTTGTATCGAAGGAGAGACGACATGCCGGAGCCAATCAAGAATAACGATTTTACCGACATCGTGACCGGGCGGCGGTCCGTGAAGCTTTACGATGAGAACGTCAAAATTGCGAAGGAAGCGTTGCAAGCGATCATCGAGGAAGCAAGCTTGGCGCCTTCCTCCGCGAACATGCAGCCGTGGCGGGTGATCGTCGTTCATTCCGCTGAAGGGAAGCGCACGCTTCGGCCTCTCGTACAGTTTAATACGCGACAAAACGATACTTCTGCGGCGATGCTCATTATATTGGGGGATACGCAGAGTGAATTGTACGTAGAAAAAATTTATAATGCTGCTGTGGAAGCAGGGAAAATGCCCGGCGACGTACGTGACAAGCAGGTCGGACAAATCATGACCATGTTCCCCCCAATTGCCGCGAGAATTAAAGATCGAGATCGCCAAAGTCGATGCCAGCTTGTTTGCCATGCAGCTTATGCTGGTCGCCCGCGCGCATGGATACGATACGAACCCGATAGGCGGCTTTGAACGCGATCAGGTCGTTCGCGCATTCGGTCTGGACGACGAACGGTACGTGCCGGTCATGATTCTGTCGATCGGAAAAGCAAAAGAACCGGGGCACGAATCCGTGCGCTTGCCCGGCGAGGACATTACCTTTTGGCGCTGATGCGAATCGGCGTCTCCAGATACGGCAGCAGTCGGGCCGGTAACCCGGTCCGACTGTTTTTCCATAGGATCCGCTTTGCAGGCATTGTATTGTCTAGCGCGCAGGGAGACGTTGATACCTTTTCCGCTACCATGCGGCGGTTCTGCGTGCGATACCCTCTGTTTTTAGTCGTTTACGTCATCGTTCAGCCTCGTATTCAAATATTCGGCCGTATAGGCCACGAATTCGGAGACATCGTCAACAAAGTCAAACGACTCATAAGGGATGCCGGCTTGCGCCATCGCTTGTTTTTGGATCGGTGCCGGAGATGTATAGGGGAACAGCCCGATCACATAATAGGATTGCAGCTGGAAAAATTTTTCGATCGTTCGATCGTCCCAAGCGGGAAAAACGATTTGAAGCACGTCATTGGCCCCGGACATGATATGAAGGTATTTCTTTTTTGAAATCTACCAGCTTTTCGAGCGATACGTTCCGCTCAATCATCGTAAAAAGCATCGAAATAAGCTTTAAAAACCTTGGATGTCGATCCAAAACTTGTGCCCACTGACGCGAAAAATTTTGAATATCTCGCGTTCTCTCCGTGTCAAAGGTCTGGCGGATATCATGAAGCCAATCCGCGAATTCATCGAGCGCGACCCAAAGATAAATTTCTTCTTTCGAAGCGATATATTTATATAAATTCCCGCGCGTAAAGGTCGTTTCGTTCGCGATTTTGGCCAGGTCGATTTTATGGAATTCCTCTGTATCCAGCAGCTTGATCGCCGCATTTTTAATCTGCTCTATTCTGATTTTTCGTTGCTCGTCATTTCTAACGCGATCAAACTCCATCGATAGTGCCCCCCTTCGCCAAAAGTATAGCATACAACGCTTGCGCAACCTTAACCGGCGACTTATAATATCATTAAATAACGTGACGTCACGTTACTTAATGAGGGGGCTTACATTTGCTGCGTCCAGTCGGATGATTCATAAAGGGAGGAGCACGCACATGAAAAACCAGCAGGTCGTATTGGTCACAGGGGCATCGGCAGGCATCGGCAAAGCCACCGTGGAACTGCTTTTACGGGAAGGGTTCATCGTATACGGCGCTGCCAGACGCGTCGAGCAGATGAAGGACATCGAATCCCAAGGCGCGCGGATCATCGCGATGGATGTCACCGACGACATGTCCATGGTTCAAGGGGTCGACCGAATTATGCAGGAGCAAGGCCGCATCGACGTCCTGTTCAACAATGCCGGCTATGGCGCCTACGGATCGGTCGAAGACGTGCCGCTGGAGGAAGCAAGGCGCCAATTCGAAGTAAACCTTTTTTGGATTGAGCCGTCTGACGCAATTGGTTCTGCCCGTGATGAGACGGCAGGGATCGGGGAAGATCATCAATACTTCGTCCGCCGGCGGCAAGGTTTATACGCTGCTCGGCGCCTGGTACCATGCCGCCAAGCATGCGCTGGAGGGATTCTCCGATTGTCTGCGTCTGGAAGTCAAGCCGTTCGGCATAGACGTCGTTATTATTGAGCCGGGCGCTACGGCAAGCGAATGGTCCGAGGTTGTCCTGCAGCATGTACAAAAAACGTCGGGAAACACCGCATACCGCAAGATCGCCGATGCTTTTGTACGCACCTTCGAAAAGCTTGAAAAATCGAGCGGGGTGTATCCTCCCGATCGGATCGCGCGATTGGTAGCCGAAGCGATCCGCGCAAAAAAAGCCAAAAACACGATATGTGGCAGGCAACGCGCGACCCGTATTATTCATGCGGAAGGTCTTGTCCGATAAAATGTTCGATCGTATTCTCAATCGGACGTTCGGGATCTGACCGCTGGCGCGCTGCACCCACTCGAAGCCCGCTTCGAGGCGTCGGCGGCCTGCACAACCTCATGCCCTCGCTTGCCTCCAGGCGTTGACCAGCCGCTTTTTCTGCAGCAGATGGTGGCGGTAGTGCATCTCGACCAGCCGGAACCACTCGAGCGCATTCAAGCCGCCGAGCCGCGGGTGAGCGACCGTATTTTGCGCCAGCTCGAATGCCGCGTCCTTGCCCGGCTCCGAGTCGTCGCGGGCAACCGGTTCAAAAACGGCCGCCACCATCGGCTCGATCCCGGTCATCCGGCTCACCGTCTCGCGCAGCCCGTCTACGATCTGTTCCTTGCTCTCCGGCTGCGGCGGCGTGTACTGCGGCGATGGCGGAACCTGAATGCGCTCCGGCGGGAAGCTGCCCGTCCTGAACATCGCCTCCCCCTGCTCGGTCTTCCCCGTTGGCGACCCTGCCGGGGCGCCATTCGGCGTCAGGCACAGCCCGACATTCCGCAGATGCATGAATTGTGCCGAGCGGATCAGATGCATATGCATCTGGCCAAGCGACCATTCATCCTCCGCCGGCTTCCATAGCAGCTGCTCGAGGCTGAAGCCCTCCAATTCCCGCAAATAGCCGTTCACCGTCTCTTCGAATTGGCGCAGCGTTTCCTTCGTATTCATGGCCGGAACCACTCCTTTGTCTGAGTTGGCTCCAGCATACGACATCGCTCCTGACACAAGCGTGTCAGTACCTTTTTCGCATGCTCTCGATTTCCGCGCGCATGCGGTCCCGCAGCGACGCAGGCTCCAGCACGCGCACCGCCGCGCCCCAGCCGAGCGTCCACTGAAGCAGCTCCTCGATCCGCCGGACGCGGAACGTCGCCAGCCAACCTTCCTCCCCCCGGCTCGAACGATTCCATATAGAAGTTGTCCGCGCCCTGCACGAGGTCCGCGACGGCCGGATCGACCAGCATCCGCACGATGACGTTGCGGTCGTCCGCGGGCCGCCGGTCCTGAAGGTTAAAGCCGGGCAGGACTTCGAACGGCGCGTCTAGGACGACAAGCTCATTCATGCGGGACAGCCGAAAGTGGCGAACGTCGCCCCTCAACTCGCAGAACGCGACAAGCACCCACGCCCCTTGGGAAAAAACGAGCCCGTAAGGGTCGGCGGTCCGCTCGCTGTGACGATGGCCGTCCGGTCCCGGCAGGTGCTTGGAATAGCGGAAACGAATCTTGCGCTTCTGCACGATCGCCCGGCGCAGCCGCTCGAACGTTTCCTTTTCCTCTCCGCGCGCACCCCCCCCGTTCGATCGTTCATCAGCCGGATCGCCGATCGCAGCCGGGCGGTGTCCTCGCGTACGCGCTCCGGTAAAATAGCCTCGATCTTCTCTTGCGCGCTGCGGGCGTTCGCGCCGTACGCCGCGTCCAGCCTCATCTCGACGAAGTCCGCCCCGACGAGCAGCGCCGTCGCTTCCTCCGCCGTGAAGCTGACCGGGGGGAAGGAAGTAGCCCGCCATCAGGGAGTAGCCTATGCCCGGCGCGCCGGTTACCGGAACGCCCATCTCGCTGATCGCTTGCATGTCGCGATAAATCGTGCGGACGCTCGTCTCGAACCGGCCGGCCAGATCCTCGGCCCGGAGCACCCCTTTGCGCTGCAGCTCGATGACGATGGCCAGCATGCGCTCGGTCTTGTTCATGGCCTTCCACTTCCTTGTCATGCTTATTTACGCTAGATCATAGCTCGCTCTTTCCCCGTCGTAGTTAATCGTTATCCGTCCTGTCGGTACCGTAAACTGAATCCGGAAGGGCTTCATCCCTTGTGGAAGCTGTGCCGCAAAATTCACATCGCCCCAACCGGCCTGCTTGGGGGTGAGCCCCGCCAGATGCTCGATAAGGACGGGAATGGGCGCGCCGGCCCAGGCGTGGCACCGACGCCTCCGGCGCCATATCAAAATACAACGGCAGTACGTTCCCACGCAAGGAAAAGTACGGCGAGCGCTCAGGCGCTCACTCGGGCCTCACCACGCCCATCCGGGTCCGGAGAAAATCCTGGCTGCCCACGACATGCGAATACCGGTCGGGAATCCCGACGCGTCTGAAGGAGACCGCCTTCCCGTATTCCGCGACGACCTCGGCCACGGCGCTGCCGAGTCCCCCCGATGACGCTGTGCTCTTCGACGGTCAGGATCGGCATGCCGCTGTCGATCACGCGTTGAATGTACGGGACATCGAGCGGCTTGACCGTCGGGAAGCTGGCCAGCAGCACCGACTTCCCCGCCCGCTGCCACTCCCGGACCCATCGGCAGGCCGGCTCGAGCATCGTGCTGGTGACGAAGCAGGCCATGTCCGTGCCCTCCGCCACCGTGACGGCCTCTCCGATCGGGATCGTGCGTTCATCCGCATGAATACGGGGCTCGCCGTTCTTGCCCAGCCGGAAGTACATCGGCCCGTCGTGCGCGAAGCTGCGCCTGATCAGCTCCCTCGTCTCGACGGGATCTCCCGGACAGCATACGGTCATGTTGGGCAGGGCCCTCATGACGGCGATATCCTCGATCGCATGATGCGTCGCTCCCGCGGGACCGTAGCTTAGGCCGGCTCCGACGCCGATCAGCCTGACGTTCGTGTTCATATAGGCGATATCGACTCTGACCTGCTCGAAGCACCGCATCGTGATAAAGGGAATGATGCTGTACACATAGACGATTTTCCCCGACAGTGCCAGCCCGGCCGCGATGCCGGCGGCATTCTGCTCGGCGATGCCGGCATTCAGGAAGCGGTCCGGGTACCGGGCGGCGAACGGCTCCAGCACCGAGAAGCCCATATCCGGCGTAATGAGGAAAACGCGATCGTCGACGGCCGCCTGCGAAAGAAGCTCCCGGATAAACGTGCTCCTCATACGCGTCCCTCGAGCTCCGAGATCGCAAGCGACTTCTGCGCGTCGTCCGGCGATCGGTAATGCCACTCCAGCCGATCCTCCATGAACGATACGCCCTTGCCCTTGACCGTGTGGGCGATAATCGCCTTGGGGCCTGTCTGAGGCAGTCGGAGGACCCGCTCCAGTTCATCGGCGTCATGACCGTCGACCTCGTGCGCTTCCCAGCCGAATACCCGCCACCGGTCCGACAGGTTCGACTGGTCGATCACCTCGTTCGTTCTGCCGAAGCCTTGAAGCTTGTTGAAGTCGACGATGACGGTCAGCCCGCCGAGCCGCAGATGAGCAGCCAGCATCGCGGCCTCCCAGATGCTCCCCTCGTTGCACTCCCCGTCTCCGACGAGCACGTAGACGCGCCCCGGGTTCCCCGTCTGGCGGTTGGCGAGCGCCATCCCGAGCCCGATCGACAGCCCGTGCCCGAGAGAGCCTGCCGATGCTTCGATGCCGGGGACCGCATCCTTGTCGAGATGGCCGGGGAGCGATCCGCCGTCCACGTAATATCCGTCCAGCACGTCCGCCGCAAAAAAAGCCCCGCTCCGCAAGCGTGGCGTACAAGGCCGCGCTGCCATGTCCCTTGCTTAATATGAATTTGTCCCGGTCGGGCTTCTTCGGCTCCCCGGGTTCGATCCGCAGGATGCGGAAGTAAAGCACGTATAAGATGTCCACCATCGACAGGCATGTGCCGATATGCGAAGAACCGGAGCTGTGCATCATGCGCACAAGCGCCTTCCGGATGTTAACCGCCTGGCTCATGGAAGGTTCACCTCCGCGCCGAGCGTCACGATGTCGCCCGCATAGCCGTACTGATCCCTTAAAAGACGAACGAGCTCCGCCTGATAGGAGAGGGCGAGAATGACGATGGCGTCCGGATGATCCGAAGCCTGCTGCAGCCCGTCGGCGGACAGCACCAGAGACCCGATTCCGTTCAGCCTCTTGCGGCGCAAAAACGGATTGACGTCGTAGATGACCGGCACCTGGCGTTCGTCCAGCCCCGCGCCGCCCAGCAGGGCAAAGGTCCGGTGCGAGGCTCCGTACCCGTGCACGACCTTCCCGCCGGACGCCAGCGATGCGATTCGCTCGCGCACGCGCGCGAAATAACGCGGTGCATCGGCCGCAAACGCGCGGACCGGCTCCGGATCGGCAGCCGCAGCCGCCGCGACCGGTCCGCCGGTCGTGGCGATCGGCTCGGCCGATGCATGCCCAAGCCTGAACAGCATGAGAATGGAGCCCCCGTGGATATCGACGAACCGACCGCGATCCACGGTAAACCCGTATCGCCCGAAAAGCCGGCTTAATACCGGAACGGAGAAATAATTCAGATGCTCGTGAAACAGATTGGAGTAGCTGCGGTTCTCCACCGTCTTCTCCAAGCTCGGCACCTCGACGAGCAGTACGCCGTCTTCCTTGAGAATGAACCGCAGGGACGTTATCATATCGTGGAGGTCGTCGATGTGCTCGAGGACATGCCGGACGACGACGCAGTCGTACGGCTCCGGCCGGGCATCCGCGACAGACGCCGCGTTGAAGTAGCCCTGCCGTACCTGAACGCCTTTTTCCGCCGCGGCAGCGCACAGTTTCTGCGAAGGCTCGATGCCGGCGGCTTCGTTGTCCCCGTGCTCCGCCAGGCATTTTAGGAAGGTACCGTCCCCCCGCGCCTACCTCGTACACTCTTTTTTCGCGCAGCTCGTACTCGACGACGATTTGCTTGGCCAGCCGGTCCAGATAGGCTTGGTAGGACGCCGACGTGCCGCCGGCAAAGCTGTAGTGACGGTATATTTCCGGACCGATCGTCTCTCTCAGCTGAACCAGTCCGCACGAGGAACAATGCGCGAGCGTCAGCGGCAGTCTGATATCGAGCCTCTCGTTCTCTTCGGCGTAGATCCCCCGCTGCGGGAACATCGCGCAGGCGGAGCAACTCCGTCAACCGCTCGCTGCGGCAGGCGCGGCAGCGCTTGATCGCCGCATAGACCTGATCCGTCATCGTGATTCACCCTCGCTTTCCTGACCGCGGGAGACATACTGCGCCCGGTACCAGTCCATCGTTTTGCGGATGCCTACGGCAAGCGGCGTCTTCAGCGGGGGAGACAACGCCGATACCTTCGCTATGGCCGGGCACGAGATGCGCGGGCTGCCGATCATATAATCCGGCAGACGGTTGCGAATATGCACCTGCACGGGCTGCTCCGCGCAAGCCGCGACCATGCCGGCGAAGTCCTTGATCGATACGGACTCGTCGCTGCCGATGTTGTACGCCTCCCCCGGCGCCCCCCTTCTGCACGACGGCGAACAGCTGCGACAGGGCATCGGCCAAATAGCAAAAGCCGCGGCGCGCCGTGCCGTCGCTCCAAATGTCGATATCCCGGCCGTCGGCCGCTTTCCCGATAAAGTCCGCCCAAGCCCGGCCGTCGCGCGGCCTGAACCCCGGTCCGAAAATGTGAACCGGCCTTACGACGGTGATCGGGATCCGATGGACTCGCGCGTAAGCCGCGCAGAGCGTCTCCCCGAACCGCTTGGACTCGACGTAACAAGACCGCGGGCTCAAGTGATCGGTAGCGCCGATATACGATTCGCCGGTCGGCACATGGCCGGCATCCGGGTCGCCGTATATTTCCCCGGAGCTTACGAATACGAATTTCTGTAACCGCGCCTTGCCCTTGCAGCCCTCCAGCATCGCCTGCAGCGCCGCCGCATTGCTGTTGATCGTCCCGATCGGATCGTCCATATAAGAGGCAGGCGCCGCGTTGGAGGCGGCGTGGATCACGTAGTCGTACCCGTCCAGGTCGAGATGACGCGTCTCCCGGAGATCCATCCGCACGAACCGAATGCAGGGGCGATCCCACAGGCACCCGATGTTCGGATGGTCCGGCCCGAGCTCGCCTCGATGCACCGCCGTGACGCTCATGGTCCGGTCGAGCCGCGTCTCGTTGAGCCAGCCGAGGAACCGGAGCACATACGAGCCCAGCATGCCGGTGCCGCCGGTGATGAACCACGCGGTCCCCCGCCATGCCTCCGGCTCCGGAATATAAGGAAGCAGCGACGCAAAGTCGTCCTCGGGCAGCCGATTCATAGCGGATCACGCTGCCGGCGATCCGCGCAGAACTGCCGGATGCACTGGACCGTATGCGCGATCATCGTCTCCGTCAGTCCCGGATACACGCCTAACCAGAAGGTGCGCTCCATGATCCGGTTCGAACGGGGCAGGTCGCCGATCGTCCGGAATCCGCCGCCGCCGGCCCTCAGCTCGTCGAAGCAGGGATGCTTGATCAGATTCCCGGCGAACAGCATCCGGGTCTGGATGCCTTTCGATTCCAGATGCGCGACGAGCTCCGCGCGGCTGAACGGCGCGGCATCGGACAGCGTCAGGACAAATCCGAACCAGCTGGGCTCGGCATGGTCCGCGGCCTCGGGCAGGACGAATACGTCCGACAGCGGGGCGAGGCCCGCGCGCAGCAGCTCCCAGTTGCGTCTTCTGGCGGCGATGAATCCGGGCAGCTTCTCCAGCTGGGCGCAGCCTACGGCGGCCTGCATATCGGTGATTTTCAGGTTATAGCCCAAGTGGGCGTATACGTACTTGTGATCGTATCCGAACGGCAGCTCGCCGAACTGCTGGCCGAACCGCCGCCTGCAGGTGTTGTCGCAGCCGGAGGCGCACCAGCAATCGCGCCCCCAATCGCGGAACGACTCCAGCAGCCGCTTGAGCAGCGGATCGTTCGTATAGACGGCGCCGCCCTCGCCCATCGTCATATGATGGGGCGGATAGAAGCTGGACGTGCCGATATGGCCGACCGTGCCCGTATACCGCCAGACCGAATCGTACAGGTACCGGGAGCCGAGCGCGTCGCAATTGTCCTCGATCAGCCATAGGCCGTGCGCGTCGCAGAATCGCTTGACCTGCCGCAGATCGAACGGATTGCCGAGCGCATGGGCGATGATCACCGCCTTGGTCCGGTCGGACACGGCCCGTTCCAGCATCGAGCAATCTACATTGTAAGAAGGGATCTCGACGTCGACGAATACCGGGACGGCTCCGAACTGAATCGCGGGCGCGATCGTCGTCGGGAACCCTGCGGCCACGGTGATGACCTCGTCTCCCCGGCGGATTCTCCGTTCGCCTAGCTTGGGCGAGGTGAGGGCCATAAAAGCCAGCAAATTGGCGGAGGAGCCCGAATTCGTCGTCAGGCAATACTTCACGCCTAAAAAACGGGCGAACCGCTTCTCGAATTCGGCCGTATATTTGCCGGACGTGAGCCAGAAATCCAGCGCGGAATCGACCAGGTTGAGGACATCCTTCTCGTCGAACACGCGGCCCCCGTAGGAGATGGCGTCGCCGGGCTTATACGGCTTCCTCCGGTGCTTGACCGCATAATGCTTTTTTGACGGCTTCGAACACTTGCTGCCTCAGAGCGGCCTCTTCGTTATCCATGTCCTTCCCCCTCGCCTCGTCGTCCCGTGTCGGCCGTATTGTTCAATCTGCGCCAGGCATAGCTTCGCCGCGTCCTCGCCGTCCCTGTACGCGCGCGCCCACTCCACGACTTTGCCGAGGGCCGTATCGAGGTCCCACTTCGGCCGCCAGCCCAGCCTTGCCGTCGCTTTCGTGCAGATGAGCTTCAGCACATGCGCTTCGTGCGGACGGTTCCCGTCTCCGTCGTCCGGCGCATAGCCGGCCGCGCCGTCCCACATCCCGCACAGTGTCTCGACCAGCTCGGATACCGGCTTCATATCCCGCTCCGCCGGACCGAAGTTCCAGGCTTCCGCAAATGCGGATCCCTCCCCGGAAAAGGCGCTGCGCAAGCAGCAAATAGCCGCCGAGCGGCTCGAGCACATGCTGCCAGGGGCGTATGGCGCCCGGACTGCGGAGGCGGATCCGCTCGCCGTTCAGCAGGGCATCCAGGCAGTCCGGCACGAGCCGGTCCTGCGCCCAGTCCCCGCCTCCGATGACGTTGCCGGACCTGGCGGTGGCCACGGCCGCGCCATGGCTCGTATCGTGCGCCGGATGAAAATAGGAGCTTCGGTACGCGGCCGCCACCAGCTCCGCGCAGGCCTTGCTGCTCGAATACGGGTCGCGCCCGCCCAGCCGGTCGTGCTCCGCATATCCGGTATCCCGCTCGTCGTTCTCGTAGCATTTATCCGTCGTGACGATCACGACCGCCCTGACGGAGCCGCACGCGCGCACGGCCTCGAGCAGGTGGACCGTGCCCATGACGTTGGTGGCATACGTCTCGACGGGCTGCCTGTAGGAAGTCCGGACGAGCGGCTGGGCCGCCAGATGAAGGACGACCTCTGGCGCCGCGCGCCGCATGGCGCCGGCGAGACCCTCCGGATCTCTGACGTCTCCGATGACCGAGGTCATCGTACGGCCGATCCGCGCCAGCTCGAACAGCGACGGCCCGGCCGGCGGCATCCGGCCGTAGCCCGTGACCTCCGCCCCGAGGGCGCGCAGCCAGAGGCACAGCCAGGAGCCCTTGAATCCGGTATGGCCGGTCACGAACACCTTCCGCCCGCTCCAAAACGCCGCGTCGATGTCGATCATGCCCAGCGCCTCCATGGGGCCGCGCCCGATTTCCACAATTGCTCCAGATGATTCTTGTCCCTCAGCGTATCCATCGGCTGCCAGAAGCCGGAGTGCCGGTAGGCCATCAGCTGCCGGCTCGCGGCTAACGTCTCGAGCGGTCCGGTCTCGAACGCCGTATCGTCGCCGCCCAGGAGATCGAAAACCCCCCGGCTCCAAAACAAAAAATCCGCCGTTCACCCAGGCATGATCGCCTCTGGGCTTCTCGATGAACCCTTGCACGACGCGGTCCTCCCCCAGCCGGAGCGAGCCGAATCGGCCGCCGGGCTGCACCGCCGTTACCGTCGCCAGCCGCCCATGGCTCTTGTGGAACCGCGCCAGCTCCCCGATGTCGACGTCGCCGACGCCGTCGCCGTACGTCAGCATGAACGTCTCGTCGCCGATATAGGGCCGGATGCGCCTCACTCTCCCCCCCGGTCATCGTATCCAGCCCCGTATTGACCAGCGTGACGCGCCACGGCTCGGCGTCATGGTGATGGATGACTTGATGATTGGCGTTCGTGAAGTCAAAGGTGACGTCCGATTCATGCAAAAAATAGTGGGCGAAATATTCCTTGATGCAATATCCCTTGTAGCCCAGGCAAATAATAAAGTCCTGATAGCCGTAGTGGGAGTAGATCTTCATGATATGCCATAGCAGCGGCCTGCCCCCGATCTCGACCATGGGCTTCGGCCGCAGATGGGATTCCTCGCTGATTCTCGTGCCGAGCCCGCCCGCCAGTATCACAACCTTCATGGACCCTCATCCTTTTGCGTATAAAATACAGTCCCCGTCAGTCCTGCTTCATTAAGTCAAGCAAAACGCGGTAAGCCTCCTCGAAGTACGGCTCGCCGGCATATTGTTCAATAAAAACGTCCACGAACTTCTCCGGCTCGAACTGCGTCAGGCCGCTCCGGCGAATATATTGGAACTGCGGGAATAGATGACGGCCCAAAATGTTGAACTTGTCGGCGGACACCGCCTCGCTCGTCAATCCCCTGCCGATGAAGTCGGATATAATACGCAGGTAGTTTTTGATGAAGACCTCTGCGTAGCTGTATTCGCTGATGCTGGCGGAAGGGTAGAAGACAGGCCCGTAACGAACGCAGAATTCGGGGTTCTGCTCCAATACGCTGTACTGGAGATGAAGCTGGTTCAACAAGCTTCCCGCGAACCGCAGCGGATCGGGGATTCCGGCAAGCTGCTTCCTGTTGAAGACCAGGGAAGAGATGAACGTGGCATGGATCGACGCTTCCCTCAAGTAGCTGTCCATGCCCGTAAAGCGCCGGGGCGCCTGCGGCTCGGCCAGCACGTTCAAGAACAGCATGCCGCAGCTCCTGTGCCGGTCGGCCACATGGAGAATGTCGTACAGCGTGCCCGCGATAAAGTAATCGTCGTCGCCGTGCAGCAGGACGAATCGGCCCGACGCCTCCTGCAGGACGCGGACGACATTCCGGTCGGCGCCGATATTCTCGCCGGTCCTGCTGTACCTCATCGTCGGGTATCGGCTTGCGAACGCCAATGCGACCCGCTCCGTATGATCCGTCGAAGCGTTGTTCGACACGACGACTTCGAAATTCGCGTCGTCGCCGATCTGCGAATAAATAGACGCCAGGCACTGCTCCAAAATATCCGCGCGGTTATACGTGGGAATGGCGATCGACAGCAGCGGGGAATTCGGCTCGACACGCGATGAATCCGTATGCATGCCGCCCTCCCGTACGCACCAAGGGTACGCCTGCGACGGCACCCCGGCCTCGTACCCCGCCTTCATGAACGCCAACGCCTGCGACGGGCCGCAGGACTGCCGTCCCCCGCAAGGCTCCGCCTGCCACGGCACATCGTACTGCGTAGCCATGAGCAGGCCATCCACGGCGGCGACCCGGCGATAATCGGCGTCCACCTCTCCGTAAACGACCGGCGCCATGGTGCCGTCCCGGTTTTCGTACATTTTGCCGTATTTGTGCGCGGCATCCTGCCAGCTGCCGCTCGCCGGCAGTTGATCTGCGCCGGCCATACCGATCAGACCGAGCCGGGCATGGGACCGAAAGAGCGCCACCGCGTCGACAATAAAGTTTGGGTTCACGATCCGGGCATTCCGCTGCACATATACTTTGTATTTGGCGTCGGAGGCCTTCATGGCCTCGTTGTATACCGGCGCGGCGCCAGCGCCGACGTCGACAAGGATGATGTCCAGCTCCATGTCCTCGGGCATGGCGAGCGCTTGAATGGCGGACAAGGACTTCCGTTTCTGCTCTTCGTTATCCACGTCGACGATAAAACAGATTCTCTTGGGATCCATCGCGGCAGCCCCCGTCTGAATGAAAATTCGGGGCCGTGAAGCCCAACTGCGAGCCGTGCATGAGAAAACGGAACATGTACACGTACATGAGATACCTTATTCCGGCCCGCGGTTAGACGTACGCGCGCGGCGGCAAATTGGTCGCCTGTCTCTAACAAAGCGGACTAATTGTTGCGGCTATTGCAAAAAAAGATGTTGGCCTTTCCTCAAGCTTTCTGCTTTTTCCTCCAAACTTAAAAAAGGCACCCCCCACAGGTGCCAATCGCTCATTTCATTATCTGTCGGCTAGCTTGTATGCGTTGGAGGAATTGACCGGCGCCACATTAACCCCAACGATCTTAACCACACTGGGGATCGGGATGTGCAAGGCCACCGGCTTATTCATTATATTGATATTCGAATACAGAACATTTCCGTCAACCCGTTAGTTATTTCCTCTTCTGCAGCGCTCTTATCGTTGAAGTGATCCCTTCCTGGAACGGCGTTGCTTTGACCGGGCCGATCGACTGCTCGTACTTGTCTCGGCTAAGCGTCAGAGGCTCTTCGGTTAAGTAAAGCATCTCCACCACTTCCCTCATCACAGGCAAGCCGATTCCGAGCAGGGACAAGCCCAGTTTCTTTAACGGAATAACCGATTTGGCGCTGCCGCTTGCCGATTGCGCGATCTTCACGATGTCTCGCCCAGCGATTAATCCGGCACCCGGGATATGCCAATTTTGGCCGTAGGCTAAGTCTCTACCGGCCAACTCGACGATCATGGGGGCCGCGTCCGGCAGGTAGACGAATTCACGGGGAATATGCATATTCCCGATATAAAAAGCCATCTTGCCCGCCGCGATCGCTTCGAGCGTCGAGCCCAAATAAGAAGCTTCGTTAGCGGTAGGTCCGTAATAATCCGGCAAGCGTGCGATCGCAACCTTGGCCTTTTTCCACCGCTTGCTGAACAACATCCGCTCGAAGTCCAACCGAACTTTGCCTTTTCGCGTATGCGGCGCTTTCGGATGCTCCTCGGTTACGGGGTTCGATTGTCTCCTTCCGTAAGGATAGATTCCGTCAATCGCAACGACTCGGGCAGCCAGGCGGTCCGCCGCCTCCATCACCGACTCGCCCAGCGGAATCAGCTTGCTCGACATCTCGTGGTACGGAACATTCGCGCAATGGAACCACACGTCCGCTCCGCCTGCTTGAGAAGCGATATCGTCCGGTCGCATAGCGTCCCCAACGGCAACAGACAGATGTACCGGGTTGCCTAGCCGACTCGCGAATTGCTCTAATTTGTGACGTGAACGCCCGAACGCAATCGTGTCGATCCCGCGTCTAACCAGCTCTTCCGTGATCGCGGCACCCGTTCCGCCGGTTGCTCCAATGACCATTGCCTTCGTTATCATCATCATCCCACTCGACCTCTTTCGCATTGTGATTGATTAGTCACTCATTTTGCGCGCCAGATGACGAGCACCTTTGCCCAATGGAATCTATTCAGATTTCTTTCCATTAGTGATTGATCAATCACTAATCTGCAATTTGACTATAACGATTTGTGAGTGATTGGTCAATAACCAATTTTGAAATAAAAACCGCCTCTCCTCATCTCTTCATTAATTCGGGCATACTTAGCGCCACAGCGACGTTGCACAGCAAGCCTCGCGCGAGAAACAGCATCGTTCGCTCCTCGGCTTTGTCGACACCGGCCTCCTGGAATGCGGCGAGCACCATTTCGCGAACTTCCTTAAAGCCGTTCCTCATCGACTGCCGGATCGCTTCCTCCTGAATTGTCTGCGCCTGCATCTGCAATAAAATCTCGTTATGGTGCATCGCCTGAATGTTCTCGTATTCCTGGATCAGCGTAGCCTCCAACAAATCCGGCGACGTTTGCTCTATCACCTGACGGAACGATTGAATTACTCTGGACCAAGAGGCTTCCAACGCGCCGAGCAGCAAAAGCTCCTTTGTCGAGAAAAACTTGAAAACGTAAGGTTGTGAAATGTTCGCCCGCTGTGCCACCTGTGCCGTCGTAGCACGGTAATAGCCGACTTCGGCGAATACCTCGATCGCCGCGGAAACAATCTCCGCCTTGCGATTAACGGAAGTAAAATTGGATTTAGCCAACGCATGATCCTCCAAAAGATAGTGATTGATCAATAACAAAGCCAGTATACCGCTGCCGTCAGCTAAACGCAAATGCGGTTGAGATTTTGTTTATATTCTTGCCGCCGCACGGGAATAATCGGAAAGGAGAGGACTTTGCCTGGCGAAGTCAAAGCTGATGCAGGGCCTGGTCTTTGACCAGAAGCTGAAGGCGTTAATGCAGAAAGACGTGCTACAATCCATGCAAACTCCCCCGGGAGCGGGCGTATGCGCCCCCCCGGGGAGTCGATGAATTCCTTTGCGTCCGTCCGTCTCGAATCGAAAAGCCTTCCTTTAGAACGCAGCCGCTTTTGTGGCTGCTTCTTTGATACCGGCTGCGACGATGTCGGCGGCGCGGTCCTGGAACTGGTTGTGGCCTTCTACGATCACGGACTCGGGCTGCGTAATGCCCCAGAAGCCGAGAATGACTTTGACATAATTAACGGCCATCTCGAACGGAGCCATCACTTCGTTGGAGTAGTCGCCGCCCCGCGCCGCGAGCAGCATGACCTTCTTGTCGCCGGCCAAGCCGACGGGACCCTCGGCCGTGTATTTGAACGTCTTCCCCGTCTGCGACAAATAGGAGGCATACGTAATCAGAGGCGCCGGCACGGTGAAGTTCCAGAGCGGGAACGCCAGCACGACTTTGTCGGCGGCCAGGAACTGCTCCAGATAACGGCTCGAGATCTCTGCCGCCTGCCGTTCTTCAGCCGTCGGCTCGAAGCCTTGGCTCAGCTTGTACAAACCGGTGATCGTCGTGTTGCCGTAATACGGAAGATTTTCCGCGAACAGATCCAACTCGGTAATCGTGTCGGACGGATGCGTCTCCTTATAGGCGGTCAGGAATGCGTCGTATAATTTTACGCTTGCGGCTTGATCCGCCGGGCGGTCGTTTGCTTTAACAAACAGTACATTTGCCATCTTATTTTCCTCCCCATTCGTTGTAAGAAATTTATACTGTGATTTTACAAGCACAGTTGTTATTATGGAACAAGATCGTGTCGCTGGGAAGAACGCACTTTAAGGTGGCTTAGTATGCTTTTGGAAACTGAGGAGGTGGCGGCATGGCATCGACTGAGCAGTGCCACGCGGCTGAAGCCGTCGACATTTTTGCCGGCAAATGGAATGGCGACATCTTGTTCCATCTGTTCACCGGCGGGACGAAACGATTCAACGAGCTGCGGGCGCTCGTCCCCGGCATTACGCAGAAAATCCTGACGGGCCTGCTGAGGGAGCTTGAAGAACAGGATATCGTAAAGCGCGTCGTCTACCCGCAGGTTCCGCCGAAGGTCGAGTACTCGGTGACGGACTACGGCAGAACGCTGGAGCCGGTTATCGTCGCCATGCACCTGTGGGGCGAGCGCCATAAGGAGCATATGCGGCAAAAAAAGGTAGAAGAGGCGAGCTCGGTGCACGGCGCGCATGAGGCCGGAGGCCGCTCGTAAGCTCGGTAGGCGCATTCACTGTAGGCTTGGTCGGGGCGGGAGATTCGAATCGCCCGCCCGCCGGGCAGCCGGTGTAATAGAGGTATGGTTATCGTCCCCGGCGATCGGGACTCGAGGGGGTTAGCGGCATGCCGTGCCGTTATCGTCTCTCCTTAGTTATTTAGGCTTAACGTCCTGGCGTGTATTTAGTTAAAATGTCCGCACTTCCCCCTTAACCGCTCTTCCAGAATCGAACGCAGCTCATCGGGAATCCGTTCAAACGCGACTCCTTTCCCCAAGAACAAAAGCCAATCCGCGTAGTACGTCAGCGTCTCTTCATCGGTCACATCCAGTTGGACGTTAAAAATCCCGCTCGACTGGAACATTCCGGTAAAGGACAAAATAATCCCCGGCGGATGCAATCGCTTAAAGCGCTGAATCCCGGTCGCATCAAGCTTGACTACCAGATTGGATTCACGGGCGCCAAGCCGTTTTTGGCTTAAAATCTCTTGCTCGGACCGCATGAGCTTCTGTTCGGAAATGGCAGAGTCCCGCAGCATCTCGACGGGCAAATAACGAAACGCGTCCGTATCGAGATCATAAACCTCGACCAGCCAATGCGCGTTCGCGTTCAAAATATGAAGCACATACACGTCCATCAACTGCGGCCAGCCGGGACTCGGCTCATACGTCAAGCGCAAGTGCTTATCCCGCGCAGCAAGCGAAATCAACTGGTTCAACTCCGCAGGCGCCGCATCGTCGAGCTCCAGAAGATTCGGATTCGCCGGATTCGTATTTTCAAAAAGCAAGAGCTGATTAAGCTCGATCAGCTCGTCGTGCTGGGTTTGCGACGCGATGCCGATGAGCTTTTCAGTAATGGAGCGGCGATTTTGCAAATAAGGCAGCTGCGAATTTTTCGAGGCGATAAAGCTGATAAAAATGGCCTTCAGCTCTTCCGGCGTAAATCGGACAGTGGGCAGGTACTGATTTTGCAGGACATTGTAGCCGCCTCCGCGCCCCAGCTCGGTCGTCAGCGGAAAGCCCATCGCCTGAATCTCGTTCATGTCGCGGATCGCCGTCGCACGGGAAATCTTGAACTCCCGCTGAATCTCGGCAATCGTAAAACGCGCGCGGTTGTTGATGAAGCGCATGATCAGGTTCACTCGTTCTGTTTTTTTTCATGGTTTTATTGTATCAGAAACGCCGTAAAAGGTATCTCTTTTTGATACATATAGCCAATAGGATCGATCTTGTAAGAAATAAACCGCCAAGGAGCGATTAAAATGTCTCACTACACCATCCAATCCATCCCGGAAAACTACAAAATGACTGGCTTCGGCGTTATACTGGAAGACTACAACGACTGGGCAGGCAATGCGGCTAAAACGGCAGCGAAAAAAGCCGAAATTACCGAAAACGGCAAGCTTGCCGAGCTTCTCGCGCTCGCCGACGGGCAAGCGTATCAAATCAATTACGTCCTCGACGGCAAGGCTTGGCGCGGCTTCGGCGCGATGGGCGAATACGACGTGGAAGACGCGGTCGTCCTCGACTTCCTCGCCGGCGACTACCTCGTGGTGCCTGGCACAGGCGCCGACCAAGACGCGCTCGCCGACGAGATAACAGGGAAAGTTTTCGGCGGCCTGCTGCAAGAAATCACGGACTACAAATACGTCGGCCCCGGCAACGCCACTTTCGTCAAAGCGGCTGAAGACGGTAACTTTTACGGCGAAATGTGGCTTCGTGCAAAAAAATCGGCAGGCTGACCTCAGTCAAAGGAGCACGCGCATGGCGAATTACACCATTGAATATAAAAAAGTCATTCACATTAACCGCGTACGGCTTTTCCATTCGGTCCAATTTCCAAGACGCGCCGGCTTTGCAAAAGGAAAAAGCGGCGTTTTGGGGAGGGCTCAAGGCTGACGGGCGTTTTAGCAAGCTCAAAGCGGCGGCGAAAGACGATCGGGAATGGTCGGTCAACGAGGTTTATCAAGGCAAACCGTGGAATTATTTCGCGGTGGAAGCCGGCAAAGCGGTGGCTGACGCCACGCGCATCATCGAGTTTCCGGAGAGCGAGTACATCGTGGTCGCAGGAACCGGCGACAAGGAAGCTTTGTTCGATCAGTTGACTTACCGTGCATTTGGCGAAGTTTTGCCGCAAGTCACCGACTATGCTTACATCGGCGGTCCGAATGCGACTTATCGCCAAGCAAGCGGCGACGGTACTTTCTACGGCGAATTTTGGGTTCCGGTCGTTAAAAAGTAGGCGGGTAAGACGGGGCTAAAAACAGAGCAGCGTCCCTCCCGATAAAGAGAGGAACGCTGCTTTGCGAGTCCTTCCTAGATCAATCCGGATTGCTTCAAAAGCCGCTGAACGATGACGGCAACCTCCGCGCGGGTGATCGGATCCTTCGGCGCCAGCGTCGTTCCGTTCCGTCCGGAGATGATACCGGCCTTCAGAGAAGATGCGATGCTGCCTCTGGCATAATCGGAAGCATCGCCGGCATCTTCGAACCCGGCCAGCAGAAGCTCCGCTTCATCCTTCGTCAGCTCATCCTTCAGTCCGGTGATTTGCATCGCCTTTGCCGTCATGGTCATGGCCTGCTCGCGGGTAATCGTGTCCGACGGTCCGAATGATCCGTCTCCATACCCGTCGATGATTCCGTACGCATGCGCGAGCGCGACGGCATCGTAATACCAGCTGTCGCCGGTCACATCCTCAAAGACATCCGTTCCGGCACCCGGCCGCGCGATCCCGAGTCCCTTGACGAGAATGGCCGCGAATTCCGCGCGGGTCATCTCCCTGTCGGGTTCGAACCGCCCGTCGCCGCTGCCGTCGACGACAAGCCTCGCGCCCAGGTCGCCGATCGCATCCTTGGCCCAATGCGAAGCGATATCCGTAAAGGTCTTGGAGCTGTATACGGCCGCATAGATGCTATTGGTCAAACTGTTGATCTTGGCGTACGCTTTTCCGTCGACGACCGCCGTCCGGGTAGGGACCGGAGAGAAGGACCCGTCCTCGTGGAAAACGACGCCCGTCGCCAGCCGGCCCGGATCGGCTCCCTCTTCAAGAAGAAGGGACCTTTCTACATAGCCGTTAAAGCTCGAGATCTCTACCGCGCCGCTGCCGCTGCTTGCCGTAATCTTGAACGCAACCGGCTGCGCGACGATCCGGTACCCTTTCTGCCCGGCAATGTCCTGCATTTGCTTGACGACTTCATCCGCGGGCTTTGCGATCGTGATGCCGACTTTAATATCCTGCAAGGCAGCCTGCGCCCCCAACTGCCGCGACACGGCATCCAGGTCGATTTGCGACGCGGTCAGCGTATAGGCGGCCTTCTCCGTCCGAATCTGCAGCACGGCCTCCTTGGCTTCCATCGCCTTCACCGACGGTCCGGTCAATTCAACCACAACCTTGTCGGATGGGGAGTCCGCCGGGATGACGATGGTGGCGCCCATGCCGCCCTGCGCCAGCTTTTGCTCCCATTTGACCGGGTCGATCGAGACGGTCGTGACGGTCTTCCCGTTTTCTTGCGCGGTCGTTGCCTTGCCGATATCGAGCAGCGTTTCCGCAGGCGTAGTTGTTCCCCCGGTGCCCGGTGCAGGCGAAGGAGGCGTTCCCCCCATCGCCGCTACCATCGCCGCCGTCCCCGTTACCGTCGCCATCGCCCCCGTCTGTCGGTGGGGCAACGACCGTCAGATCCACGGTTTTAGTGTCGGTTGCGCCGTCGTTCCATGCCGCCCCGTCCCATACTTGATTCCGATACGTCGCCGTGATCGTAAAAATGCCTGTCCCGGCGGGCGTGTAATCGGCTTGATAAACTTGTCCGACGACGCTAAACTTCCCCGACTTGCCCGCTTCCGTGGAGCTCCACGCGATCGGATAATACCGCTCCTCGCCGACGATCGAAGGCTCGGCGTTCTGATGATAGCCCTCCGCCGTCACGACGGCGGTCTGCCCCAGCACCAGTTGGCTTGGACTGACGCCGAGGAGGTTCTCTTTGACGTCCGTCGGCGCATAGACGGATAGGGTCACCGATCTAGTAGCCGTCGTTTCGTTAACCCAAGCGGAATCTGTCCAGCTTTGCTTCTGAAAAGTAGCCGTTACGGTATGAGAGCCGACCTCGGAGACGGTATAGCTGGCGGTGTACGCGCCCGCCGCCTCATCCCAGGCAAAGCTGCCGTTTTTGCCGGCCTCCGTGGAGGTCCAGGTCGCGGGAACGAATTTCTCGTCTCCCTCAACGGCGCCGTCAGCGGACTGTCTGTCCCCCTCGGCCGTCAGGACGACCGTTTGCCCTGCCGCCGCGCTGCTGCGGTCGAGGGTGACGGCGTTTTTGGATTCATCGGCCTTGTGCGGCTCGGACTGCGCCTGCGCGATGCCCGTCACGAGAACTTGATCGAACATGGCATCCGCCGAGGTCGTTCGGAAGCCGATATGGCCTTCGGTCAATTCGTTTACGGGATTGGTCCATTCGATCTTCCGTTCCCCGTCCGCATAACCCTTTACCGTATTCCCCTGCACGATCGCTTTTAACGTATACCATTGCTTCGCCTCAGCCGTGAAGGACGTGCTGGATACGAGGGTCATGGTGCCGTCCACGCATTTGTACAGCTCCAGCTTTTGGTTGGAGGCGTTGAGCCGGTACATATAAAAGTTCTTGTTATCCGTCGCTCTGAAAACAATGCCTGCATTCGCATTCTTAATCGAGACCTTGACCTGAGCTTCAAATACGTAATCCGTCCAAGCGTCGCCGGCCGCAATGAAAGCCGTCGTGCTCGACTTCTGGACGAGCGCCTTCGTGACGTCCGTCGCGACATTCCAGGTGCCGCCGGAGGACATCCAGCCGGTCGTATCCCCGTCTTCAAAATCGTCGCTGTACAGAACGGCGTTCGGATCCGAATCTACGGGAGTCTCATCCCTGTCGAGGATATGAATCGTAAAGCGCTTCTCGTAATAGAGGCCGCCCGAATCCGTCGTTCTCACCCGGATGCTGTAGCTGTCCTTCGTCTCGTAATCCGGTTCGGAACGGACGATCAGCGTATTCCCCAACACGGCGATCGAGAAGCTGCCGTTGTCCGTATCGCCGTCCCCCTCCACCAGCGCATAAGCGGACGTATCCTGCTCGTCGGGATCGACGGTGGAGAACGTTCCGACAACGCCTCCTACAGTCGTATTTTCGGCGATGCTGTCTTGGGAAAGGATAATATCCGTCGGCGCTTCATTGATCGCGGACACGCGCGCGTCGTCGAACAAAACCTTGGCCGAGGTGGTGCGGAAGCCGATTCCGCCCGCGGTCAATTCCGCTGCCGGATTCGTCCATTCTGTCTTTAACTCGCCGTCGACATAGCCTTTGACCGTATTCCCGTGGACGACCGCTTTGACCGTATACCACTGCTTCGCGGGCGTGAAGGGCGTATCGGCTACGAGGGTCATGGTTCCGGCTACGGATTTGTACAGCTCCATCTTTTTTGGACTTGGCGTTCATCCGGTACATATAGAAGTTATTTTCATCCTGTACCCTGAAGAGAAGACCTGCGTTCTCCTCGCCGTTGATAAAAGGCAGTCTCACTTTGGCTTCATAGGCGTAATCCGACCAGGAAGCGCCGGCGTTGGCGGTAAGGAGAGAGGTCTTGGTCTGATTCCAGCTGGACAACGCTTTATTCGGAGCGTCGACGTTCGAAGCGTCGTCCGCCACCGTCCAGCCGCCTGCAACGCTTGTCCATCCCTCGGTATCGCCGTCCTCGAAGTTGTCGCTGAACATGGCCGGCGTCGAGTTGGCAATGACCAAGCCGCTCACATTTTCATTTTTCACGGCTACCTTCATGTCGCTCAAGCTTTTCGCAAGCGCGCCCCGCACATAAATATCCGTAAACGTGACCCCGTTCACCATGCCGCCTCTGACCGGGTTTCCCTGAATCGGGGATTCTCCCCCCCGTTTGGCGGACATTGATATTTTTGAGCAGGACGTTGCTGACGTCGCCTGCCGTGCTGGTAGAGACCCGAAGCCAATAATTCCCGAACTGGTTAATGCCGACCCGCTCGATATCGATGTTCTCAAACGTAATATCCTTGGCCCAGCCTTCTACCGGAAGCGGATTTTCCGTATAAGCATGATCGACGAGCAGCGCTCTGGCGCTTTGATATACGTATGAATTGCGAATGACGACGCCGATCTGCGGCACGCAGATGCCCATGCCCAACTTGAAGGCCCCCGCGCGGGTCCAGGCCAGGCAATCGTCGAACACGACATTCACCAAATTTTCGATCGCGCCGGGCCAATCTTTGGACATGCCTTTCTGCGGCCATGTCTTGGTGGAGAAGGTGTCGTCGTCCGAGATGGCGATGGCATGCTTTACCAGCACGTTCTGGCTCTCGTTGATATCGATCGCGTCATCCTCAAGCACGCGCAGGTTCTGGAAGCCTTTATAATTCGTAATCGTCACGTTGTCGGAACGTACGACCAGGAATGCCCAGAAGCCGCCATCCCGCAGGATCAACCCGTCGAACGTAAAGTGGCTGGTCGCCATCGGCACCACCAGGTTGTTGATGAACCCTTCCCCCCGCTTTGTGCGTGGACGGCGGATTCGTCATCTTGCGCTTGCGCATCTCGATTCCTTTGCCGTCGATGGTGCCGCGGCCGCGCATGGTGATATTCTCGGAGTCGACTTCCGTGCGGATAAAATAAGTGCCGTCCGAGATGGAATCTTTGCGGAAGTCGTTGCGGTAGTCCTCGCCTCTGCCCGTGCCGACAATGACGGCGCCGCCGGCCAGATAGAAGGTGACGTTGCTTTTTTAAGGTCAGATTGCCGGAGAGATAGACGCCGGCCGGAATATACACCGTGCCTCCCCCGGCTTGATTGGCATCGTCGATGGCTTGCTGAATCGCATCCGATGCCATCGTGGCCCCTGTGTTGTCCGCATTGTAGGGCGCGGCCGTCACGTTGTAAACGCCGGGGCCCGAAGCGTCGGGGATATCCGTCTCAAGCGGGTCGGCCGCAATGACGAGTCTCTTCCGGATCTTCGCCGGGTCGCTTTCATCCGCCTTTTCCCCCCGGAACTTCATTGATATCCACGATGACATAGGTAGAGGAAGAGAGCGTAAACGTCAGCTTGTTCCCGTCGACCGTCCCCTGGATGTTCTTGGCCAGCGGGCTGATCGAATAAGAGGTGATCGGTTCGTCCGCCGTCACCTCGATGCTGACCGTTCCGGAGAAAGAAAACTCCGCGTAGTCGTATTCCGGCAAATATTCGATGACGGGAACCGCCTCGCTGCCCGCCTTTAAGGAATAGACTTGAGAGGCCGTATAAATGGAAGGCATCGGGTAGCTCTGAACGATCGCCGATCCCTGGACGGCCTGCGGCGCAGAGGCGGAATCGGACGCGCCGACCGACTGGGGAATCCAACTTGTAAAGATGATGGCAAGCACCAGTAAAAGACTCCATACTTTTCTCGTAAGCATATGTACCTCCTAAAATAAAATTCTTGTAACCGCCTTCATATTCTTTCGCAAGCAGTTACCATTACCATTTACAATAGTCCTCCTCTTAACGGAAAGGAGTGGGGCAAGCCCACTCTTTAGGGATAAAATTTTACTGTACCTTGCATTAAATTAATATTTAGCTTATCATCTAAATATAAGTTGATTAGAAGTTTATCTAAATATCGAATTTTTAATCGACGAAAGGATGTTATGCCATTTCATGAACGACACCTTCAAAGCGTTGTCCGATCCGACTCGAAGGAAAATCCTCCAATTGCTTAAAGACAAGGATCTTAGCGCGGGGGAAATTGCAAGTCATTTCGACATATCCAAGCCCAGCATCTCCCATCACCTCGGCATCTTGAAGCAGGCCCGTCTCGTTCAGGATGAGCGGCAAGGCCAGAGTATGATCTATTCCATTAATTTGTCCGTCATGCAGGAAGCCATGGGCTGGTTTCTCGGCTTGATCGGAGCCAAAGGAGGGCCTCCCGATGAATGAGCGTCAGCACACCAAGGAGAAGCATGTATGGTCCGGCAGGGATTGGCTGTTGCTGGGCATCAATGCCCTGATCTTCGTCGTTATGTTTGTCGTCTTTAACGATGATCTTCCCGCAGAGGTAGGCACTCACTTCAATGGTCAAGGGGAGCAGGACGGCGCCATGTCGAAGTCGTTCTTCTGGCTGTTCAACGGCATCGTCACGGTAGCTCTTCCTGCCGTACTGTCTTTCCTGAGAGCCATCGATCCGCGCCGTCAAAATTATAAATTTTTCAATGATTATTATTACTTGACGCGTTGGGCCGTCAGCCTGTTCCTCCAAGTCATCCTGCTTGTCGTCATTTTTGTGAACTTAGATTACAACGTACCCACGCTTCACTTGGTGTTGGGCGGCCTGGGACTGCTGTGGATCGTGATCGGAAATCGGATGGGACAGCTCCGCAGCAACTTCTTTTTTGGCATAAAAACACCCTGGGCGCTGACGGATGAGCATAACTGGAAGCTGACTCATCGTTTATCGGCAAGATTGTGGTTTATCGCGGGGATCGTCATGTTTGCAAGTGCGTGGATCATCCCTTCCGATTGGATTCTGCCCGTCCTGATTATCTGCGTCCTCATAAGCGCCTTGGTTCCCTTCGTTTATTCGTACATGCTCTACACGCGCCGAGGCAAAGCATAAATACAACCACTCAGTGAAAGGCGGTTCATTCATGAAAAAAACATTTTTACTGTTCATTGCGCTTATCGTCCCTTTAACGACATTCTCGGTCGAGGCGTCCGCGAACGCCATCAAGGTGCTTCTCGAAGGTAAAACCATCCCTTTTGCAGATGCGCAGCCCTACCTGAATAACCATGAAGTCATGATTCCCGTGCGCGCCGCGGCTGACGCTTTAGGGATGAAAACCGTATACCGGGCAGCCGAAAAGGAAATTCTGCTTCTCGTACCCGCAGCCTCCATCACGTTTAAAATCGGTGGCAACAGCGCCTTCGTCAACGGAGAAGGTCCCGTCTCGTTCGGAGAAGATGCGCTGTTGAAACAAGACCGCGTCTATGTGCCGCTTGCCTTCTTCCAGAAGGTGCTCGGTCTGTACACGTCATACAACGCCGACCTTAACGAAGCTGTCATCGCAAGCGCCGCCCCTCCTGTCAAAAAAGAGCTGCCGTCGCAACTGGTAGAAGAAGAGGTCGTAATCGGCGAGGGAACGGCCTACCCGCTGAAGGGGACTTTAACGATGCCCAGAGAGGCCGACGGTCCTCTGCCGGCAGCCGTACTTGTCCATGGCTCCGGTCCAAACGATCGGGATGAAACCATAGGCGCCAACAAGCCATTCCGCGATATCGCGTGGGGACTGGCGGAGCAGGGCATCGCCGTTCTTCGCTACGAGAAAAGAACGTTGGCGTACGCGAGCAGCTTCACCCCCGAGATGCTGGCAAAGTTCACAGTCAAGGAAGAAACGATTGACGATGCGATCGCAGCCTCTCGGCTGCTTGAAAAAGACAAGCGCATAAACGCCTCCCAAGTCTATGTGATCGGGCACAGTCTTGGCGGCATGATGGCGCCCAGAATCGATGCGGAAGGCGGCGATTTTGCCGGCTTGGTCATTATGGCAGGCACGACCCGCTCTCTCTGGGAGCTCGTCTACGATCAAAATAAAGCCTATATCGAGACGATGGATGACAAAGATCCGGCCAAGGCTGCGAACGCCGATTTGATAGCCGCCGAGCTGCGCAAAGCAGCGAGCATCAAAACGATGCCGGAACAGGAAGCGCTCGGCCAATCCGTCTTCGGCATGCCCGCTTATTATCTCCGCGATATGGATCTTCACGATACCGGAGAGCTGGTAGCCGCATCGCATAAGCCGATCATGGTTCTGCAGGGCGGCGACGACTTCCAGGTATTTGCCGACAAAGATTATGTTCTCTGGCAGGAAGCCTTGAAGGTCAAGCCGAACGCAGCTTTGAAGCTGTACCCCGGATTGAACCACATCTTCATGGACTATACCGGCAGCGGGGAAGGCACCGCGGCGGAATACAAGATGCCGGGCAGCGTGGATCCGCATGTTATCGCGGATATCGCCAGCTGGATCGGGAACAACAATTAACGGCAAAACATTCAAGGGCCATCCCTTGGGATGGCCCTTGTCCGGCAATTCCTATTCCGAGATTCGAAGCAATCGATGGACATAATCCAATGGAACGTCATGTGCATTCCCTATGGATGGGCCTTGATGCGCGCTCGCATAAGCGGTCAGCAGCTCCGCCATCCCCCGGCCTTCGTCCACGAAGCTGCGAACGAACCCCTGCGGTTCCGCCAAACGCAAAGCGGTCGTCAGCAGATCGAACGCCTCCTTCGTTCGGCCGGCGCGATGCATGATCGCGCTTTGCAGGATGAGGATTCGAATCCGATCCCGGAGACGGTCCTCTTGCCGGAACAACTGCTGCAAACGTTCCGCCAAGGACCACGCCTCCTCCGTACGGCCGCATGCGGCGAGCACTCTCCCCAAAGCGATGTATTCCGCGACGCCATTCAACGACACCTCATCCGTCGAGGCCATCCCGCACCGCTCCAGCCATTCCGCAGCCGCATCCAGGGCGCCTTGGCGCACGGCCAGACAAGCCTTCTCCGCTTCTATTTTTCGCCGGAAAAGCGCATAGTCGGGAGATTCGATCCGGCCTTCCAACCGCTTCAGCAGCTCTGCAGCCGCCGCCGGGTTGCCCAGCGTCTGCTGAATTCGCGAGCCGGCGATGTAAATCTGCATCAAGGTCCGCGTATTGAGCTCCGTATCGTGAGGGAGAAGGACCTGAAGAATGCAGCGCTCGGCCTCCTCTATCCGGTTCCATTCGTACAACAGCATGCTGTAAGAAGCGTAAAGCCGCCCGGCAAAGGGATGTCCCTTCTGATGCGCCCATCTGGTCGTCCATTTCAACAGAAACGCAGCCGCTGCCCGATAATCGTTAATGAACGACATATGATCCTCGAACTCTTCGTAACCGCTATAGCGATTGTCCCCGATCGCTTGAAGGAAGCCGCCTTCCGGGGTATACCGGTCCGCGAGCTCGAAGTATGCCGATACCCGGTCCAGGTCTTTCTGAAAATAGCTGGCGGAGGCGCAAACGAAGTAGAGATTGCCCATGATTCGGTTCCATTCGGCTTCGTCCATTTGCCCCTTCAGGTTCTCGTAGCGGCGCTTGGCCTGCTCTGCTCGCGCATGGGCCTTATCCCATTGCCGGATGCCGATGAGCAACAGCAGATAGAACATCTCGACCATCGGCCGCTTCGAGAGGAAGGGCTCAGGCAGCTGCAAGATCCATCTGCTCAGCGTAGCGAACTTCTTCTGCAAGAACGCTTGCAGATGGTTCTCGATCACGCGAACGGCGCCGTCATACTGCCGGCCCTCCAAATAGTGCCTGGCCGCATCCTCCTCGAAGCCATGGCGCTCCAGCCATTCGGCCGCGCGGGCATGCGCCAGCATCCAGTCCTCGGGCGCGCTTTGGGCGAACAGCCGCTGCAGAAAATCGGACAGCAGCTGATGATACCGATACCAGTTCCGCCGGTCGTCCAGCGGGGCGATGAACAAATTCCATTGTTCCAACTGCTGCAAGTATGCCTGGCTGTTCGCGTGTCCCGTTACGGCTTCGCACAAGTCCTGATTCATGCGGCTCAAGATAGACGTTCGGAGCAAAAAAGCGCGCAGCTCGTCCGATAGATGACGGAACACTTCCTCGAGCAAATAATTGGAGATTTGGTGCTGATGGCCGTCGAATTGCCGGATGAATCTCGCGACGTCGCCGCTGCTCTTAAGCGCGAGCGCCGCGAGCTGCAGGCCGCTGATCCAGCCTTCGGTCCGATCGCACAATTCGGCCGCCTGCTGTTCGGACAACGGCAAACCGTTCGTAGCCCGGAAAAAAGGTCAAACCCTCGTCCGGACGAAACCGCAAATCCTGGACCGTGATGCGCCGCACTTCCCCCTGGTCCAGCAGTCCGGCGTCGGAAACGGACGAGTCGGTACGGCTCGCGATATACAGATGAACGTGGGGAGGCAGGTACGCCAACAAATAACGCAATGACTTCAGAATGGCGGGCAGCTCGATCAGATGAAAATCGTCGAGAACGACCGCAAGCTCGGCGGACAGTCGACGAAGCTCGTTCAGCAATGCGGAGATCGCGGGCTCCTGCGATTCGGACGATGCGGATGGCCCCTTCTCCAGCAGCGGCCAGACCGTGCGCGCAAAGCCGGGGACCCGCTTCTGGATCGAAGCGGCGACGTAGCTCCAGAACTGCACCCATTCGTCATCCTGCTTATCCAGCGATACCCACGCCACAAGGACGCCGCTTTGTCTGGCCCATTCGCCGAGCGTCGTCGTCTTCCCGTAGCCGGCCGAAGCGGAGATTAGCGTCAACTTGGCTGCCATCCCCTCGTCAAGCTTGCGCATCAACTGCGGCCGCGGCACTAAAGCGTTACGCAAACGGGGAATGTATAGCTTGGTCTGGACAATCAATTGGCAACCCTCCGGAGGACAACGAAAATAATCTCTTGTCCGAGCAACGTTTCGTCAGGATTCTTTCATGATGAATTCCAATGCGCCGCTAGGACATTTACCGATTTGAGCCGCAATGTATTGTGAGTGTCAACGCTGAACGCACAACCAACCGCGCCAACGCCTCCACAGTTAACCTTGAACAACGCCAGGCCTGCGGGCTTGGCGGGCCTGGCGCGCCTGGCGGGCTCGGCGGGCTTGGCGGGCCTGGCGGGCTCGGCGGGCTCGGCGGGCTTGGCGGGCCTGGCGGGCTCGGCGGGCTCGGCGGGCTTGGCGTCCTCGCGCTCACGGCAATTAGCTGTTGAAACGCATTTATTTCCTTTAATCACGACGTTATTGGGCCAAATAAGTGTTGAAGCGCAATTAAATTCCCACTTTCAGGCGTTTTGACTCGGTCATGAACAAATTAAATGCGGTTGAACACTTATTTCCTCCCCAGCCCCGATCAGCGCGCCGATTAACTGCTTTTCAACACTTATCGCCACCGGCTCCCGGCTCGCGGCTCCCAGTTCCCGGGTTATCCGTGTCTAGATGGAGCACGATTGCGCATGCTACTGAAGCAAACTGAAATCGGGCAGCATCCAACACCGTTAAAGGAGCTTAATCAGCCCTTCAAGCTCGTCGACCCATCCTTTTGCAAGCTCGAAATCCGTATCTTTTAATGCCGATTCTATTTTCATTTCAACCGATTTTTTCTTTTCTTCCTTTTCCAGGTAATCCCGGTCAAAATGACTGGCATAAATCATCTGCCTGAATTTTCGCATGCTCATTTTTCGGATCGTCTTGTCTTCGATGATTAAAACGTAATCCATCCCGTTAACAACCGAATAGAAATCGTGGGAAATCATGAGAATCGCGCCTTTATAGCCTTCAATCGCTTTTTCCAAAGCGATTTGCGTATAGGTATCTAAATGGCTTGTCGGTTCGTCCAGCAGCAGGATGTCGGCTTTACTGGCGGCCACTTTGGCGATTTGAAGCAAATTTTTCTCTCCGCCGGATAAAGAGGCGATCTTCTGATTCACGATCTCTCCTTCGAAGCCATAGCTTGAAAGATACGATCTAACCTCATCATAAGTTTTAAACCCGGCATCGATGAATTCTTCTAATATCGTATTCGAATCCTTTAGCACTTCGCCTTGCATCTGAGAGAGATAAGCGGCTTTAACGTCAGTATGGATTTCAATTGCATCATGATTGTTTTTAAAGATATCTCGGAGTAACGTCGTTTTCCCGGTACCGTTCGCGCCAATAATGGCGACTTTATCCGTCGATTTGATCTCAAAGCTAACATGGTCCAAAAGCAATTCATCGAAGGCAGCCCTGTAATTACTCACCCGGATCACGGTGCGGTCTTCCACTTCACGATCCATATCGAAACGAATCGCCGGCTGCTTCATCGCGACGAACGGCGCTTTAATTCTGCGCGCTTCCAATCTCTCTTGGAACCTGACTCTAGCTTTTAGCGCTCTGCCTCTGGAGGCTTCTGAATTATAAGTTGCAATCGCTCTTAGATTCTGGATGACTTTCTCGTTTCTTTCGCTTTCTTCGGCCTCGGCGACCGCAAGCTCCTGCAGCTCGATTTTAGACTGAAGCAGGGAGAAGTTATAATCCATATACCGCCCGTCAAACTCCTGGATCTCCGTGTTTTCGAGGTGCAGGATCTTGTTGAAGCAGTGATTCAACAGATATCGGTTGTGCGTAACGACGAGCAATGTTCCTTTGTGGGAATTAATCAGATTTTTGAGCGCGTTCAGGTTCTCGAAGTCTAAAAATACATCCGGCTCGTCCATAATCAGTACGTCGGGACGACGAAGCATTTCCTTCATCACTTGAATAAGCTTAAATTCCCCGCCGCTGAGGTCGGATACCCTGTGATCTTTTAGCTTCGTGAGGCTCGCCAGATGGAGTTTCTTATGAATGTTGCTTTCGAAGTCGTCCCCGCCGATTGCTTCTAATGCATCCAAAGCGTGTTGATACTTTTCCAACAACGATTCCAGATCCGAGGACGATTCCATTTCAGCGCAAATCGATGCAATTTCATTTTGAATCTTGATCAATTCTTCGCCTATATATTCAAAAACGGTCGTGTCGTTCGTTTGATCGAGTGGAGAGAATTGACTGACATGCCCGATTTTGCAAGCCGGGTCTATTTCCAAGATGCCCTCGAACATGTATTTCTCCGGATCCATCAGCATGTCGATCAACGTACTTTTCCCATTGCCGCTAGTTCCTATGAAAGCGCAATGTTGTCCTTCTTCAAGCGTAAATGAAATATGATGATATAGTTCCTTTTGCGGAAACGAGAAGGATAGTTTATCGACTTTTATCATCGTATGACCTTTCTTTGTAACGATATTGGTGAATCGCAGTAGATGTTAGCGTAACACTGTTTATATCCAACTTCAATCGGATTTGCAGCCCATCCAACCTGTGATGACGGTTAGTTGTCTGAAGCGGCAAGTTTAAGGCCATCCTTTGCGGATGGCCTTTGCTCGCTTATTATCTCGTTCTTGGCAGTCTGCGATTCAATTTCAATGACTTGGCTATGCACGCAGTCCGCCGTCTACAGGCAGAACGACCCCCCGTAACGAAAGAGGAATAGTCACTAAGCAACCAGGCAGCCGCATTCGCGATCTCAACAGGTTCGGCCGGACGCCGAAGAGGGGTCTTGGCGCTAATTTGTTCAATGATGTCAGGGTTAATGGAAACCCACTGCTGAATCATATCCGTCAGCGTGGTTCCCGGAGCGATGGCATTGACGCGGATACCCGCCGGCCCATATTCGACCGCAGCCGTTTGCGTCATGCTGTTTACCGCGCGTTTAGATGCCCCGTACGCCCCCAATCCCGGATTGCCCTTCAGACTGCCTACGCTGCTGACGTTAACGATCGAGCCCGATCCCGAAGTCGCCATTATGGCTTTAATTTGGGCTTTCATACACAGCCAGACGCCTTTATAGTTGACCGACTGAATCAGGTCGAAATCCTCTTCTTTTTCGTCTACCAGCGAGGATACAGTAACTCCAAGGCCTGCGTTATTAAAAGCGGCATCAAGACGACCATAGCGTTCCACTGTAGCTCTAACTGCTCCTTCGACGCTGCTGCCATCCGTCACATCCGCTGTAAAAAAAAGCCGCCTCTCCGCCCGACGCCGTAATTTCATTCCTGACTTTGACAAGCTCGGACTCTGTTCTTGCGACAAGCATCACCGAGGCTCCTTGTTGAGCGAACAGCCTTGCTGCGGCGGCTCCGATGCCTCGTCCCGCACCTGTAATCATCACGATCTTGCTGTCCAATAATTTCCCCGCCATGGTTGTCATATTCATTCTCCTTGACCCGGATTTGTTGAACTCGTCAACTGCGCCAAGTATACTTTAACTATATAGCGGTAACGATAGCCTGCCTGATGGTGGGATTGCCGGTGATAGGATAAGGAGGAGGATTTAATTGAACGACAGGGAGCGCCGGTTAGCGCTGGGTCATTTCTTGCGAGATCTGCGGTCCTCTCTTTCTCCCCTTGAGGTGGGCATTTCGCCCGGCAATCGCCGCCGCACGCAAGGCCTGAGGCGAGAGGAAGTCGCCGGGATCGCCAACATTGGACTCTCATGGTATACCCGTCTTGAGCAAGGCCGCGATATCCGTCCGTCGGTAGGCGTACTGGAGAGCTTGGCTTCGGCGCTCCGGCTGACACCCAACAAACGAAGACATCTCTTTTTGCTTGCCGGAGAATCGCCGCCTCCTCAATCGACGATCACGGAAGAGAAGATCAGCCCCACGACGCAGGACATGCTGAATGCGCTAGATCCGAATCCAGCCTATGTAATCGGGAAAAAGTGGGATTTTCTAGCCTGGAATCATGCGGCGGCCGCCGTATTCACAACCCAGAGCTTGACGCCTCCTCATCATGATAATTTAATATGGCGCCAGTTTACCGACCCCGTATGGAGAGAAGGCTCGGAGGATTGGGAGCTTGTCACACGCAAAATCATTGCCGAATTTCGAACGTCAAGAGCGCGCTATCCGAACGACGTTTCATTTGACTTATTAATCAACGATCTGAAGAGAACGAGTGCCGATTTTACAAGGATGTGGCAGTATCATGATGCGCCAAGCTCCCTTGACGGCTACAAGAAGCTTATCCACCCCGCTCTGGGAGCCATTGAATTCGAGCATATCACCCTTCAATTCCCGAATGAACCCGATCAACGGATCATGATTTATATCCCTCATCCAGCGACAAAGTCCCGTTTAGCGCACTATCTGACGACTACACATCCTTAAAAACCAAGGCAAAATACCGAAAAAAAATGGCGGCCCTGCGGCCGCCGGATTTCGTTACGCTTTTATTTTTTTGTTTCTATCAATCTGGCCATGATGGTTGCAAACTCTGCCCTGGTAATGCCTTGTTCAGGCTTGAACGAATTGTCTGTGTAGCCTGTAATAATCTGATTGGATGCGAGCGCATCGATGTATTCGAACGACCATGCATTTCCTTTAACGTCTTTGAATGACGTTTGTCCGGTGCCCGTCAGCTTAAAGGCTCTGGCAATGAGCGCCGCCAACTCGCTGCGGCTCATCTTCTCGTCCGGACGGAAGGTTCCATCTCCGTAGCCTGTCATCAAGCCCGCTTCGGCCGTTGCGCCGATGAACTTATTCGCCCAGTGCGTGGAGGATACGTCCGCAAAGCTCTTTCTTTTCCTTCAAGTCCCAGGTAAGTGGCAATGACCTTAATCGCTTCGGCACGCGTCAATCCCGCGTTCGGACGGAATGTGCCATCTCCGTAGCCCGTCAGCAATCCTTTACCAATAAGAACGTCAATGCTTGCTTTGGCCCAATGATACGTTGTGTCCGTGAAATTAACGGCTTCCGGCTCTTCCGGTGGCGTCGTTGTTTCCGGAGGCGTCTCGGGCTCTTCTTTAACGGGCGGCGTTGGTCCATTATCGATGATGGGACCCGGATTGTTTGAGACATATGGAAGAGCCGGAACAAATGAAGAGAGCAATCGAGCTTGCGTCTGCTGCTCAAGCGCATAGGCCATACCTAGAACCTTGGCATCGTCCCACGCTCTGCCTACAAGCTGCATCGAGATCGAATATCCGCTGTCGTTCGTCCCTACGGGAACGACGACCGTAGGCAGACCGACATTGGACGTTAATACGCCCGTGCCGCGGTCGGAGCTTAACTGAGCGGCTGCTGCGTCGTTGTTGTATACGTCGCTGATAAAGCCTGCGTACACGACAGCATCGACGCCGTTCTCGTCCATCCAGCCTTTAATGACTTCCTTATAGTCCGTTCGATACTTAATGTAATCTTGTATCGCCTGTTCCGTCATGCGCGTAGGTGCCGTATATCCTCTCTTATTATAGATAAGCACCTTATCCGAAGCCAACACGCTTGCGCCATCGATGTAAGGGAAGTCCTTATGAAGCTCAATATAGCGGGCCCAGCCTTCCGTAGATCCATTGATACCCGAAGGACGCGTCGGCGCCGCCGGCAATGCCGTCATCTCAACCATGGTCGCGCCGGCTGCTTGGAGCTGCGAGAATTTGTCCATGACGGCTTGTCCGGTATCGTCGTCCGCATAGGTAGATACGAAGGATGAAGGAATATATCCGATTTTCTTTCCTTGCAAGGCATTAACGTCCAGAGATTCCTTCCAGTCGACCGGACGTTTGTGATCGGCATCGGCAGTCACCGTGAAAATATCCTGTGGATCCGTACCCGTCGTCGCATTCAGCATAATCGCCAGATCCGTTACCGTCTTAGCGATCGGACCTGCATAATCTTGGCCCCATGTGAGCGGAATCACGCCCGTCGTACTCGCCATCCCATCCGTACCGCGGAAGCTCTTCAGGCTGGCGCCCGTCGTCGGCGCATAGAGAGAAACGCCTGTTTGCGATCCCATGGCCGCCGCCGCAAAATCGGCCGCAACCGATACCGCGGACCCGCCGCTCGAGCCGAACGATGTTTTGGATGGATAAAGGGCGTTCCACGTCTGCTGCCAGCCGCTCTCGCTAAAGCTGCCGCTGTTCGCAAACTCGGAGGTGTTAACCTTACCGATAATGACGGCTCCGGCTTCTCGCAGCTTATTGACCTGGAAGGCATCGGATTCTGGCTGCCAGCCCTCGAGCGCTTTGCTGCCGCCCGTCGTCGGCATATCCTTCGTATCGTAGATATCTTTGATCGCGATCGGAATCCCTAGCAAATCGCCTTTCGCGCCTTGTGCGCGAGCGACATCAGCCGCTTGTGCCTGGCTAAGCGCGGTCTCCGATACATGCAGAAAAGCATGAAATCCTAGTTGACCCATATCGTAGACCTTGATTCGATCCAGATAGGCTTGCGTAATTTGTACGGAAGTGGTTCTGCCGCTCATCATGTCCTGCTGCATGTCCGCAATCGATTTATTGGTTACATCGTAGGGGGATGAAGTGACGAATGAATTGGCTGCAGGCGCGTTTGGAATAACCAGCGCGTCTCCCGTATCAAGCCCCTCTATGCCGGATATATCCCAGTTGCTGATGGAACGGATTTGCGCGTTGCTTAGTCCAGTTACATCCAGCTGACCGTTAAGTCCATCCAGCGTAGCAACCAGATTGTTTAATCCTTCTTCGCCGGCTTCTCCGACTTGTACATAATTGACGAGAGACTTCGACTGGCCCGGCTCAATATTTAAGGTATGAATGAATCCATAGAAATTCGCTTCGTTTCCGGACTCGGCCATCGGCGTCGTGAAGGGATCCTTTTGCTGGTCGCCTAATCCGGTTAATCCATTGTCGAATGGATCCGGGGATCCGACTGCAACGCCTAGCGGCTTATTGTTTCTGGCGCTGCTGTCTACAACAACCCATGAATCATCCGTCGTGACCTGGAGATCGTGCGAGGAGGTTGCCTTTACGACTGCGGCATTTGTTGTCGTACCGTAGCCTAATGAGCCACCGAAAGAGACATCGACCTTCACGGCCACGTTATTCACGTTCGTGAACGTATCAAAAAATCTCGTTCTGTTATTTTTGGTATCGACGTAAACCTCGCGCGTGATCAATATATTTCCCAGATTGACGGATTGCGTGGAAACAAATTTATTGACGCCGTCATAGGACAGGTTAAACCCGCGCATCATCTGACCATTCATCAGCGAAGCAGAGGGCGACGACACTTTAACAAAGATATTGCCGAAGCCTTGTACTTGCGTAGAACCGACCGTACGTAAACTTCCCGTGTCCAGGCTGGGGGCAAAAGCATCGTGAATCTCCCATACCGTGCCGCTCTCCGAGGTAACGCGCGTTAAGGCATCCGCAGATTGAAACGGAAATACGCCCGTTGCGATCACGGATAACGCAATTGAAGCAGCAATCACTTGCTTTTTACCTTGACGCAGACGTTTTGATTTATTCATTATGTAGGATTCCCCTCCTTTGTATGTAAGGAAATATAACCTCATAATGATTGATAGTCAATATAACCTAAGCTTATTTATTATTTTTATTGATGCTACACGAAAAATAGGAGTTTTATTGTGATATTTTATAACACAGATATTTAATATATTCCATTAATATTACATAACATACAATGAAAACGTTGCGCAGGCACCGGCAGAGTGCACAGAATAAGCTAGCCTTCTTCATGGACAATAGTCTAATTAGACTATATAATATTTTTAGTCTAATTAGACTATAACTACTATGACAGGAGCGCAGGTTAAATGATAAAATCATTTCTAATGTTAGGTCAGTCGAATATGGCAGGCCGTGGATTTTTGCATGAAGTCGATCCGATCTATCGTGAGAATATAAAAATGCTGCGCAATGGACAGTGGCAGATGATGACAGAGCCGATTAATTATGACCGTCCGGTTTCCGGTGTCAGCCTTGCGGCATCTTTCGCCGATGCCTGGTCGAGGGCCAATCCCGAGGAGGAAGTTGGGTTGATTCCTTGTGCGGAAGGCGGCAGTTCCTTGAACGACTGGCACCCGGAAGGCATCCTGTTTCAGCATGCTTTGTCCGAGGCCCGCTTCGCCTTGCGGTCCAGTCAAATCTGCGGAATCCTTTGGCACCAGGGCGAGAGCGACAGTTACCGTTCGCTGCATGAAACGTATTACGGGAAATTGACCTTGATCATGGAGACGCTAAGAAACGAATTGCGTCTTGATGAGGTGCCGTTGATCATTGGCGGACTTGGCGATTTCCTTGGGAAGACCGGTTTTGGACAGCATGCGACAGAATATCGGCAGGTCAATGAACAATTGCAGCGCTTCGCTAACGAGCAGCCTAATTGTTATTTTGTAACAGCGGCGGAGTTGACCGCGAATCCTGACGGCATTCATTTAGACGCGGTCTCGCAGCGCAAGTTCGGCTACCGCTATTTTGAAGCTTTTTCGAACAAGTGTCATGTCCTGGAGCCCATCCCGGGTGAGGAGCAGTCGCTGAAAGTGGCGCGCGATTATTCGAAAATAGAGCAGATTTACCTTCATAGCATGGATTTGGCTTCGGGTCGAATCACGTACGCGGAATACGAGGCGAAGATCGGGAGGGTTATGCAGCCTTGATCCCCTTACTCATCCTTGGCTTGCTTATCCAAAACCCCGGCGCTCACGGCTATGAACTACTGGCCCTCATGGAAAAACGCCATTACCAATATATCGTAAGCTTCACGAAAGGCTCGTTTTATTACAATCTGCAGCAGCTTGAGGAAAAAGGCTGGATTGAACAGGTTCAGCAGAATCCTTCAACCAGTGGCCGCGAAATTCGGAGCTATAAAGTCACCGGCTCGGGAATGGCTGAATTCGAAAAATTAATGGTCGAATACGGCACCAAGTCGGAATATGTGAACCTACAATTTTATGGGGCGCTCCTCTTTGCCGATGAATACGACAAAAACAAACTGCTGGCGCTGATCCAATCGCAAATCGACCAGACGAGAGCCCGAATCGCCCTTCTTGATGCGTACCTGTCCAACTCACAAGAACTCCCTGGCACAATCGATTATTACCGCCGCATGAACGAAAATTCCCGTTCTCATCACTTGGTTAACTTGGCGTGGTTTGAGCAATTGAAGACAGCTATAGAGGCTATAGAGGGACATGTGGAATAAAGCCCCCTGTTGCGAGTGCGAGGGGGCTTTTCCTTATTTTCACGCGATAGCGTACCGTTAGGCACTTCGGTTCTTCCGTTACTGCAGATTCATCAGGCTGCGGAGCATCCGGTCGAGGAGTTTGTCCGGGAGAATACGGACCAGTCGGGTCAGCAGCGCCGAATCGCGACCGGCCGTATAGCGGGTGCGCGGCTTGCTTGCGTGGATGGCTCGTGACACCACCGCTGCCACTTTCTCGGGGCGGATGCCGTCCGTTGCCCACGTCTCGGCCTGAGCCTTCACGGCAGCGAAAAGACGATCATGGCGCCTATGCTGGTCCGGCGTCATCAACTTGGCTAGCCGCTCCGCCGTCTTAATCCCTTGCTCCGACAGTCCCGTGCTGACACCGCCAGGCGTGATCATGATGACCTTCAATCCGAACGAGGACATCTCCCGGCGAAGACTGTCATTGACCGCCTCCATCGCATACTTGGCAGCCGAATAAATGCCGAAGCCGGGCATGGAGATCTTGCCGCCAAGCGAACCGATATTGACCACGCGCCCGCCGCTGTTCAGCAAGGCGGGGGTCAGCGCTTGAATCACCGCGACCTGTCCGATTACGCTGACCTCGATCTGACGGCGAAATTCATCGAGCGGAACCATCTCAAGCGGCGCATTAACGGCGATACCGGCATTGTTGACCACGGCCCGCAAAGAGCGGCCAAGCGGATCTTGCTTCACCCGTTCGGCCAGCGCCTTCAGGGTGTCGAGATTGGTAATGTCGACGATCACCGGCTCGATATTATGGCGTCTAATCTTGTCGGCGTCTTCCTGGCGGCGAACCCCGGCTAAAACGTGAAATCCGTCAGCGGCGAGCCGTTCCGCGGTAGCCCTGCCGATACCGCTGGACGTACCCGTTACGACAACCAGCTCTTGATTTTTGGATGACATCGTAACCCTCCTGAGTTGGATAACATATGGATCGCTGTATAGCACTGTTATACGGGTATTATAGCACCGCTATACAGGACTGTCTATAGCAGTGCTATAGCTCCTGCGAAAATGAAAAAGATCGCCATCCCGGTTTGGATAGGCGATCTCTCTTAAGTGCCGTGATTTGTGGAGTTTCATTTTGAATCGGCGTCCGTCCCTTGGATCAAAATGATCTGCATGACGCTTTCCCGAATGCGATCAATGACGTCGCGCTCGGGTGGGGGCGCCTTACGACTCTGAGCCGTCACATACAGCCAAGCGGCCGTATTGGCGGAAGCCCAGACCAGATCTGCCGCAGCCTGGGCCGGCACGGCCAGCTTGCCTTCGGCAGCGACCCTCTGAACATTATGCACCAGCGCTTGGTGCGATTGATCTGCTGCCTCGATATGAGCGCCCTCGAGCAACCGTCCCATCATCGCCGCATAAATCCGTGGACGGGCCGCCGCGAAGCGGACATAGTCATCCCATCCTTGACGAAGCGCCATCTCTGGATTGGTGGTCTCGGCAGCGGCAATCTTGCTTGCAAGCAACTGTTTGAACGCTTCCACGATAGCCGCGCTCAGAAGTCCATCGGCATTGCCGAAATGGTGGTAGAGCGTAGGAGCCGTAACCTGCGCGATCGCCGTGACGGCACGCGTCGAAAATTGGGCGCCGCCCTCCTCTTCGAGTACCTTAAGGGCAGCCGCCAAAATCTTGTCGTATGTGTTCATACACCCATTATAGCAGTGCTATAGGCGCAAGTCCATGATGAACAACTTCTTCAAATTTCACAGCTACAATAAATGAGGCATAACTTGAATACGCTCCAGCAGTGACCACAATTGTTCTGCTATATCCATGGCCGGAATAGGCGTTGCGTGGATAATCCACCATTCGAGTACGCCAACAATAGCCGAAGCCACAAACTGTATCGCTACTTCCTTGTTCATGTCCGGTTTTACGCCGCTCACATCGACCAATTCACCAAGATTACTCAGAATCTCATCCATCATGTAGCTTCTGAAAGCAGGGATGCCTTTGTTAACGAGCAAAGTCTTATATATGGATTCATGTTGTTCCAAATACTCAAATGTGCGGACCAACAGAGGTTTCGAAAGTAAAAGAGAAGTGCCGTCGAGACGCATGCAGCTTTCAAATAATTTTTTAAAATAATAATCGATACATTTATCCAACAAATCGAACTTGTCCATGTAATGCAAATAAATAGTACCGCGGCTAACATCAGCCCGATCTGCTACTTCATTGATTGTAATATCTTTAAAATCTTTCTCTGCGAGCAGTTCGACAAAAGCCCCGATAATCGCTTTTTGTGTCTTTCGTATTCTTCTATCCATAAGCCCCTCCTTTTGTACATGCCATTTTATTCGTTAATGAACGATCAATCGAATCTTGTTCATAAATGACCAAATGCCGTTACTTTAACTATTGAAGCGGACTTATAACCTTGTTACGATCACGATAACAGACAATCGTTAATAAATAAACGATTGTTCATAAATTATCAAGGCTTAGAAATAACGAAAAATAGGAGGCGTTCATTTTGAAAGCTATCGCTCTGAAGGAATTCGGAATTCCAGCAATTTTACAAGAACAGGAGATAGATGTGCCAGTAATCACAGAAACACAGGTTTTAGTAGAAATGTATGCTGCTTCGATCAATCCGGCAGATTATATATTACGTTCCGGGGCGGTTAGGGACATTTTGCCGGTTCAGTTGCCATATGTTCTGGGTGCAGATCTTGCCGGTGTGGTCACTGAGGTTGGAAATAAGGTGACGCATGTGAAACCGGGGGACCGAGTTATGGGAATTCCTATTAACAACGGTGGTGCTTATGCGGATTATGTGGTGATGGAAGAAAACGCGCTTGCCATCGTCCCACAAGAGATGTCTTTTCATGAAGCTGCTGCATGGCCAACGGTTGGGTTGACTGCCTGGCAGTCTTTGTTTAAGTATGGAAAACTACAGTCGGGGCAGCGCATTCTCATTCATGCAGGTGCAGGCGGCGTGGGACATATTGCCGTTCAACTCGCCAAACAAGCAGGTGCCTATGTGATTGCAACGGCGCTTGAAATGAACCATGAATTTGTGCGACAGTTAGGTGCCGACGAGGTCATTGATTATACGACAACCGATTTTACAAAGGCTATACGTAGTCCTGTAGATATTGTACTGGATATGGTTATGGATCGATCCTCTACCGTTCTAGATCCGAAGATAGGTGAAACCGGGCGAAAAAGCTACGCTGTGTTGAAGGATGGCGGCAAGCTCATCTCGCTAGTCGCCATGGCGATTCATGAGCATCCGAAAATTCGCGGAATTGAGGCTCAATTTGTTCATGCGGAGCCAAACCACGATGATTTAGTGTCCATCCTTCAAAACGTCCATGAGCAAAAATTGAAGGTTCATTTGAGTGGGATTTTCCCATTCACATCTCAGGGATTATCCGAAGCGTACCGCAAGTGCGAAACAAATCCGAAGAGGGGGGAAGGTAGTCATTCAAAGAAAGCAGGGATGATCCTCGAAACTATGCGTACAATTGCACGAACAAGCAGCGGTTGCCGCTGCTTGTTCGTGTTTTCTATCGTCTAAATTACTTAGAAGCAATCGGAACCGCAATGCTTTTTCCAACGGTTGCTGCCATTTTGACGATCGCTTCCGGATCGGAGTTTTTAACGTTCACGTCCATACGAGGGGTGTAAGCCTCCTCCAGCCTTTCAACTGCCAGGTCCTCATGTCGGGCGTAAACGCAATCCGGCAAAATAAATTGGGAGCTTCGGGAGATGCATCGGGCGATTCCATGACAATGGGCCAATCCATGGAGGCAACAACGTATTTGGATGGGCCATACGTGAAGCGCTCATTGCCCAAAAAAATGTTTTTTTTGTGCCTTGAACGACGATGCCGATGGAAGGGTTGTAGCGTCCGTAAGGCGACCCAGACCATGTGGAGTAATGAGAAGCGGAATAACGAGAAAATCCCAGCTGCGGAATGATCGTCGGCCAATATCCGTCTTTGTCTGTATGTCGACTAACCAGCTCGGCAAGTTCTTTTTGCAATCGAGAGAATTGATCCGACATATGGTCCTCCCCAACAACGATTTGTAACTTTAAACTTAATCGATATTGATCCGCCTGGGAAGGCGACTTGAGAGGATTAGGCACAACTTTGATGGGATTCGGCAAACGTCACGCGCAATAACTTTCGACTTCACTTGCGGTATGGTTGATTAAGTCAATCGAACATGACGAAACCAAAAAAGAGACTTCTCTCGAGTTCAAAATCTTGAACTTGAGAAGAAGTCTCTTTTTCACGTTAGGCCCCTGGCACAGCTCTCGGATGCGAGAATCTGTGCCTTTCGATAACGAGCTATTTGGAAAGGTCTATCAACTGCAGATCAACATTGCGGCATACGGTCAGCATTCGAATAATCATCGCTACCGCCTGTTCGCGAGTCGTATAAGCGTTCGGATAAAACTTGCCGTCGCCCGCGCCTCTCACAATATCCGCATCAGCCATTTGTGCGATATAGGGACGCGCCCAGCTGTCGCTTGTGTCCGAGAAATAGGCGTTGCCAGTCGTCTGGTCGAAAACCATCATCCGTGCCAGGATCGCTGAAATCTCGGCGCGGGTTATCGGCTGATCAGGCTTGAACGAACCCGCGCCTACGCCTTCGATCACGCCGGCGGCTTTCAAAGTCTCGATGGCCGGCGCAGCCCAGTGACCTTGCGTATCGGAGAACGTAACGTCCCGCTCGCTTGTCGTGTCGAGATACAAAGCCTTCGCCACCATCGCGACAAACTCTGCGCGGGTAATCGATTCGCCTCCGTGGAAGCTGCCGTCCGGTCTTCCTTGCACGATGCCCAGCTGCAGGGCGACTTCAATCGCTCGGGAGCTCCAGCTGTTCGTCGGCACATCAGGGAACGGCTCAGGAGCTGTCCGGTCAAGCGCAGCCAGAGCAGCTTCCTTCACTTTCTTAACGTTCGTGATGGCATCGTTGAGAAGAGGGCCCGGCGAGGCTGGCGGCGAGGCGCTATCGCCTGCTCGCTTCACCGTCACGATGTACGTCCTCGTCGTCGTGCCGTCCTGTGCCGTCACCGCGACCGTAATCAGGTTGTCCCCCACGCTCAGGCCGATGGCGCCGGATGCCGAGCCGCTCGTCACCGTCGCACCGTTCACCTTCACCGTCGCGGTACGGTCGCTTAAGGTTGGCGTAACCGTGATGCTGCTCACGCCGTTCGCCACGCTTGCCGCGTAGCCCGTCGTGCCCGCTGCAAACGCCGGACTCAAGCTCCCGCTCGACAGCGTCAAGCCGCTCAGGCTTGCATTCGCACTCCTGCTGACGCTGTCTCCGCCGGCAATCGTCGCAGCTCTAGTCACCGTCACGGCGTACGTGCTCGTCGTCGTGCCGTCCTCCGCCGTCACGACGACCGATATCGGGTTGTCCCCGACGCTTAGGTTGATCGCTCCCGAGGCCGCACCGCTCGTCACGGTCGTACCGTTGACCTTCACCGTCGCGTTACTGTCGCTTACCGTCGGCGTAACCGTGATGCCGCTCACGCCGTTCGCCACGCTCGCCGCGTAGCTCGTCGTGCCCGGCGCGAACGTCGGGCTTAGGACGCCGCTCGACAACGTCAAGCTGCTCAGGCTCGCGTTGCCGCTTGGCGCTCTAGTCACTGTCGCGGCGTACGTCTTCGTCGTCGTGCCGTCCTGCGCCGTCACGACGACCGATATCGGGTTGTCCCCGACGCTCAGGGTAATGGCACCCGAGGCCGCACCGCTTGTCACGGTCGTACCGTTCACCTTCACCGTCGCGTTACTGTCGCTCACCGTCGGCGTAACTGTGATGCTGCTCACGCCGTTCCCCACGCTCGCCGCGTAGCTCGTCGTGCCCGCTGCAAATGCCGGACTCAAGCTGCCGCTCGACAACGTCAAGCTGCTCAGGTTCGCATTGCCGCTTGGCGCTCTAGTCACCATCACGGCGTACGTGCTCGTCGTCGTGCCGTCCTGTGCCGTCACGACGACCGATATCGGGTTGTCCCCCACGCTCAGGGTAATGGCACCCGAAGCCGCACCGCTCGTCACCGTCGTTCCGTTCACCTTCACCGTCGCGTTACTGTCGCTCACCGTCGGCGTAACCGTGATGCTGCTCACGCCGTTCGCCACGCTCGCCGTGTAGCCCGTCGTGCCCGCTGCAAACGCCGGACTCAAGCTGCCGCTCGACAACGTCAGGCTGCTCAGGTTCGCATTGCCGCTTGGCGCTCTAGTCACCATCACGGCGTACGTGCTCGTCGTCGTGCCGTCCTGTGCCGTCACGACGACCGATATCGGGTTGTCCCCCACGCTCAGGGTAATGGCACCCGAAGCCGCACCGCTCGTCACCGTCGTTCCGTTCACCTTCACCGTCGCGTTACTGTCGCTCACCGTCGGCGTAACCGCGATGCTGCTCACGCCGTTCGCCACGCTCGCCGCGTAGCCCGTCGTGCCCGGCGCGAACGTTGGGCTTAGGACGCCGCTCGACAACGTCAGGCTGCTCAGGTTCGCATTGCTGAGCGACGTCCGTGTCACTTTGTACGTCTTCTTCGTGCCATCCTCTGCCGTCACGACGATCGCCACAGTGTCTCCCACGCTCAAGTCGATAGCGCCAGATTCCATGCCGCTCGTTACCGCCGTACCGTTGACCTCCACCGTTGCGTAGCTGTCCCTGACGGTCGGCGTGACCGTAATGCTGCTCTCGCTGCTTGGTATGACGGCCGTGTAGTCCGTGGTTCCCGAAGAGAACCCCGGACTCAGGCTGCCGCTGGACAAGGTCAGGCTGCTCAAGCCGGCATCATTGGACTCGCCGATTCTCCGGACCACATGGTTCTCTGTATCCGCAATATGCAGATAACCATCGCCGTCAAAGGCGACGCCGTTAGGTGAAAATAAATTGGCAGCGGAGGCGGGACCGCCGTCGCCCGAATAGCCGGTATTCCCTGATCCCGCAACTTTGCTGATCGTGCCTGCAGCTAGGTCTAATTTGAGTATCGTCGTGTAAGTTGAGATAAAGAGCTCGCCGTTGTGGAAGGTCAGGCCGATCGGACCGTTTAAATTAACGGAAGTAGCCGGACCCGTCTCCAGGTTGCCTCCTCCGGCCACAATGCTGATGTTGCCTGACGGATCTACTTTGCGAATAAATCCGTTCGTGCTTGAGGAGTATTCCTCGACAATATACAGATTGTCCTCGTCGTCCACGGCCAATCCGGCCACCGCGGTTAAGGGCGACAACGCCGCGGACGTCTCGACCGCTGAATAACCTTGCTCTCCCGTACCTGCCACCGTGCTGATGATTCCTGTCAACGCATTGACCTTCCGAACGCGGGCATCGTTCGTGCTCGAGATATACATATTGCCATGGCTGTCAAACGCAAGGCCCCGGATCCAGCATAGGTTGGCCGATATGGCCGGCCCCCCATCTCCAATGTCGGCACCGTCATTGCAACTTCCGTTGCCCGCCACCGTGCTGATCGTTCCAGAGGGGGAGATCGACCTTTCTGACCGTTCCGAATCCCCCCGATGTACAACTCGCCGTCGTGGAACGCAAGGGCGTAAGGCGAAGACAATTGCGCCGATGCCGCCTGACCTCCGTCGCCTGAATCGCCGCTGGTTCCCGTACCCGCCAACGTGCTGATCTCTCCGGTCAGCGCATCGACCTTGCGAACCCGGTTCTCGTTCTGATCGGAGATGTACATGTTCCCGGCGCTGTCGAAAACGACGTTCTGAGGAGAATTCAACTGGGCCGACGTCGCCGGTCCTCCATCTCCCGAGGCCCCCCCTCGCTCCTGTGCCTACCACCGTGACAATAACCTTCCGGCTATCGGCATAGGCCTTGCCCCCGAAACCATCGATCAATGGGAACGCCGTCAACAGGAGAACCATAACAAACGCTATAATCGGTTTTACTTTGTAAGGGTTACGCATGCTTGTTCCTCCTTAAGAAACGGTGCCAAATTCAAAGTTATAAGAAAACCGACAAGGACGCATCTAGAGAAAGTTATAGACACCATGAAAAGACTCTCTATTTGTCAAAAGAAGTCGAGCGCTTGCGCGCGCGACAACAAAAACAGACCATAGCCGATGTCCCGAATGGGATCGTCTATGGTCCGCTAGCCTCGGCTTCCTCCACTTGGTTCCATTCATACAGCACCATGCTGTATGAAGCATCGTCCAGCGGGAACGCAAACAAATTCGACTGCTCTAACCTCAGGACGAAACCGTTTCTATTCATACTGCATAGTAACGACGCCAGCATATTGGGCAAGGCTTTCCTTGGACACGTTCAACGACTTTACGTCTGTCGTCCGTGTCCCGGCAGCCTCGAGGAATTTTTCCACCTTAGCGAAGAAGAACCTTCCGAGAATTCCCAAAGCCTTCGTGCTATAATGCATCGGAATCGCTACGGTCGCATGCAATTGACGCATCACTTGAGCGGCTTCCGCCCCGGCGAGCGTCGCCCTTCCCCCAACGGGCACGATAAGAACGTCCACTTTGCCGATTTCTTTGACTTGTTCTTCTGTAAGCAGATGCCCCAGATCCCCGCAATGGCAGATCGTCAGTCCATCCATCCGGAAGCGGAAAATAATATTGGGCCCTCTTTTCTTGCCGTTCACCTTATCGTGGAAAGTCTTGAAACCACTAATGCTCACATCGCCGCAATTGTATTCTTTCGGCTCGTTCACCAGCAAGTAATCACCCGATGCGGCGTTAACTTTATTGTGATCGCCATGATTATGCGTAACCACGACAATATCCGATTCAACCGGAACCGGCATGCGATAGCCAAGAAACTTAAAGTAGGGATCGATGAGGACCCTCGTTCCGGCATCCGAAGTCAGCAGATAAGAAGAATGGCCATACCATTTAATCTGCATATGCAACGTACTCCTTCAGTTATAAGAATGACAGCCGTTTGCCCTATGATAACAATAAGCGGAGACCTCTCCATTTGATAATAAACGGAGATGTCTCCGCTTGTCAAGGCGATGGGACCATGACAGGAGATCTACGCCGGAAAGCACTGATCGACGGTTGATCTTGCATTAAATAGTAAACAGAAAAAAAAGCCAATCAGAATTCTGACTGGCCAGACAATAAAAACTGGATGATCTTTTCTTTGGTTCCCGTTCCCGCCTGCGGTGTAAAAACACTCATTCTTAAACTCGTATGATCTGCAACCATAAAACTGGTTTCCTCAAAATTCAAATAGCCCAAACTGGGATGAATGATCGTCTTCAATCGACTCTCCTCTGCCTTGACGTTATGCTGGGCCCACCATAATCGAAATTCGTCGCTTTCGTCTTTAAGGTCATTCACAAGCTGCTCGATCCAAGGATCGTCAACGAGTTTACTGTAGACAGCTCGGAAGCCGGCAACCATTCCTTGGGCGGTAGCGGCCCAGTCTGTAAATGTCTTTTTCATTTCCTCGTTTGTAAACATAATTCGCAGCATATTTCGCTTTCGCCTCGGCAGCAATCGCTTCATTTTCCTATAGCCTGAAAACGCCTCTAACGATCGTCCGTCCCCTCCCAAAACGAGCCAAGCAGACCTTTTTCGTAGCCTTTGGCGACGGCGCCGATTCGCGTCTTTACACCTAGCTTCTGGTTGATGGACGTGATGTGATACTCAACCGTTCGCTGGCTGATGGACAGCTCGGCTGCGATTTCCTTGTTCGTCTTTTCCTCCGCGACTCTTCGCAGCACGTCTCGCTCCATCCGCGTAAGCTTCTCCAGATCGGCACGCCATATGTTCTCCGCGACAAGCGCATGGCCCAGCATGCTCTGCTTGATCGCGTTAATGATTTGCGGATAGGGGCTTTGCTTGGACAGGTAAGCATGGACGCCGATTTCGTACGCTTTCTTATAGAATTCCTCGTACATGTAACCGGACAGCACAATAATTTTAAGCGTATGGCCGTACTTCTCCTTCAACCTCTGACCGAGCTCGAATCCGTTCATCCGCGGCATCGCGATGTCCATGACAAGCACATCCGGTTGGCAAAGCTCGATTCCCTCTAGCAGTTCTACCGGATCGCTGAACGTACGAGGCACCTCGATATCCGACTCCTGCTCCAGCCGTCTCTTCAGCCCTTCGAGCACGAGGGGATGATCATCGAGCAGGACGACTCTAATTTTGGACTGCATCGGTTAGCTCCTCCCTATCGAGCGGCAGCATCAGATGAACGGATGTGCCCTTCCCTGGTATCGAATGAATGTCCGTCTCCCCGCCAAGCTGCCGAATTTGATTGTAAAAGGAATGGATACCAAAGCGCCTCTCCCCTGCTGCAGACGAGGCCATCACGGTCGCAACGTCGAAGCCGCGCCCATTATCCCGAACGCCGCAATACAAATAGCGTCCGTCTCGCCACAGATGAATCGTTAATCGAGTGGCTCCGGCATGCTTGAAGACGTTGTTCACCAGTTCGCGAATCGCCCGGAACAAGTTCGATTTAATAAGCTCATTCAGGGGCTCGTGCGGCTCCAACTCGTAGACCAGCTCGGCTTCGACCCCGTCCTGCGATCTTTGCTTCATGCTGCGGATCAGCCACTCGATGGCCGATCGCAAGTCCCCGTGATCGATAATCGGCGGATGCAGATCGTCGCAGAGGGCGCGAATGTCGCTCTGGGATTCGTAGATGCATTTCAGCCACAGCGCGACTCGCTCCTTGTCCGGCTTTCCGGTATCATAAAGCTCTTCCAGATCGCGCGATACAAAGATCAGGTTCTGAAGCAGCCGGTCATGCAGGAAATGCGAAGTGCGGATCCGCTCCGCCTCCTGGGCTTCGAGCAGCGAGCTGTCTGCCGGAACGACACGCTGCCCGGAATCGGCTTGGTACATGAGTCTCACAACCCACTCGGCAGCCTCACGCAGCGGCTCATCGACCTCCTTTTCCGAGAATGCCGAAGCGTCCTTCCCTATCCCAATATAGCCAAGCGTTGCGCCGCTGCCTGAAGGACTTCTCAGCTCGATCAACCGGCTCAATCCAATAGAAGCGAGCCAGTTCATCGCTTCCTCCGGCCTCCGATAATCTGGTTCAAGCAGCTCACTCCCGATCCCCTTGTAGGATCCCGTGCCTTGAACGATGGGAACCGCACGATCCTGCCAGAGCAGGCAGACATCCTGAGTGCCCAGCCGCTTGCCGACAGTCTCGGTCAGGAGCGCCAAAAGCTCGCGGGTCGCCTGCCTGGATTCCAAATCTGCGGATAGCGCACGCTTTTGGCGATCCAACTTTTCTCCCTGTACGACAGTCTTCCTCCGATAACGCAGCAGCCCTCTTTGATAGAGGAGCGTGAGCGCAATAAATACGACAAACAGGACATAAAGCCGTGGCTGCACGCCCTCGGCTGATCGCACAAGAAGCATAAATGCAGCCGTAAAGTACAGCACATGCACGACGAGCCGAGGGAAATGAAGGCGCATATCGAGCATGCTCCGCTTTACGAGAAGAAAAGTAAAGATGAGAGAGAACGGGACAAAACCAATGAGCGCATACTTCAACGGCAAAATAAAGGGCTCCTGGAACAGGACGGGTATCGCGTAGAGAAAGGTGTATGGCAGCAGGCTGAGAAGCAGTCCGGCGAAGAGCATGAGCAGTTGATTGCGCTCGACCCGGTCGAACAGCCTCCAGCTTCGGAAGGTGACGCCCGCCAGCAGTAGCGTCGTTCCGAGCAGCGCCCAATTGAGCACGTCCGTGATCCACTTGAAGATCTCGATCTCCGCGACAACAAAGTAAGTCATCACAAACGTAAACGCGAGGGTACCGAGCAAAAAGACGCCCTTCAGCTTCTGAAGACGGAAGACGGAGGCGCGATAAATAAACTGCAAATAGAAGGATAACAGTAAATAGGGAAGCCAAATGGAGCAATAGGTCAGCAGAAGCTGTGACAGACTGCCCTCCGGCGAGTAAATGCTGAGAATAACAAGCGCAAGCAAGTAGTTTAAGTTGAAAAAAGGAACGAATGACCGCCGACTCCGGCTGTCTCCTAAGCGCGTAGACAGCAAGTCCGAGCAGCAGCGCCTCCATCGCTATCGATAGAATGAAAGCTGAAAAGGGTCGGTTCGCCGGATGATAATTGGTAAGCCCCTCCGCATGTCGCGCTACCGATAAATAGGCGGCTTGGCGTAGTCGGTAGAACTCCCCTTCTCGGGTCAGCTTCGCATCCGGATCCAGCATGACGACGCGATCCCCGGGCTGAAGACGCCAATCCGTGGCCAGGCCGCCCTCGTCCACGGCTTCAATCCGCCAACCGCTCCCCGGTAACGGCTTTAGGACAAGGCCGATATACGGGGATTTGAGGGCTTGAATATGAATATACGCGGCTAGCAGGATGAAGAACACGAGAGACATATAGAGACGCCGCCCATATTTATGCCGGGTAGCCAGATGGGACGCTGTAGTCATCGCGATCGATCCTCCTGTCCAAGTATAGCATTATTCTACCAAATAAGGATAACGGCCATGCCGGAGCGGCATGGCCGAGCATTATGCGATTGCGGGGCTCCTTACGGGTAACGATGTATCATCGCGGCCGCTTCTTGTCGCAGCATCGGCTGCCTTGAACGATAATCGAACGCCCCGTCCGCATCGGGGGCGACCTCCGGGCCATAGTAGCCGCTCGCCACAATATGTTGAACGCCGTCAAGCGCCCAAGCGTCGGTTTTCCCTTTTAATTGAACTTCGGCAGACGGCATAATGCCGAGTCCAAGCTGTAGCAGCCGGGAAAGAATAACGGCTTGCCTCCTGCCGAGTAAGGGAGCGATTCGGCTCGAAGGTTCCCTTTGGCATGCCGGTAATGACGCCGCCCTCGAGCGCGGTTTGAATCTCCGCCGCATACGGGCTGTTCCTGGTATCCTTGAACATAATCGGCTCCTCGGACAACTTGATGCCGAAGGTCGGAATGAGCCACCCAATGAACTGGGCTCTCGTAATCGGCTGCTCCGGATTGAAGTTCAGCGGATCTTCCCGCTCCAGCAATCCCTGCTGCCGCAAATATCGGATATCCTTTGCATAAGGCGAATCTGGCGGCACATCCGCATACAGCTTCACGTCCGGCAGCCGCTCCGACCAACTGTCGGCTTTGTTGTACTCGAAATAGGCAATGCGACCCTTATCGTCTTTCTTGAATGCGGCTAGCCGGCCTGTATCGTCTATGAATAATAAATCCTTGAGCTGCTTCAGTTCATGCACGCCGTACGCGTCGGTCACGAGCAATCCGCCATGGGTCGCTTCAACCTCGTAATGCCATGCCGGCAGGCGCAGATCGCTGTAGGTACCCTCCAGGTATTGGAGCTCGCTCTTCAGCGTGTTCATATAAGAAGGTGGAGACGTAACCGGTTTGGGGAAGTAATGATCCATGAAGCTTTGAAACAGCAAGCTTCTCATCTTGCGGGCGTCCTTGGCGCTGTTGAGCGCGATAAACAATCCCGTCTTCTGCTCCGGAAGCAGCCACTGCTGAGACTGGAAGCCGGATCCCGCTCCGCTCTTGTCGATAACGAATTGTCCGTTATTGAAGTTGGGGAAGCTCGACTCGAAGCCGTAGCCGACGCCCGGGATATCCGGATGAATCGACACACTGTACTGCTCCATCGCCTGCATGGTCTTCTCTTGCAGAACCGCCTGGTTATCCAGCTTGCCCCCGTTTAACTCAGCGAGCATAAACCGCGCCATATCCCCGCCGGTCGACATCAAGCCCCCGTCCGGGGAGTTGTACGGATACGTCGTATACTGCGCGATCGGCTCGCCGGAAGCGTCATACGGCGTAGCCAGCTTGGCGGCCAAATCCGGCGTATACACGAACCGGCTATTGTCCATACCGAGCGGTTTAAAAATATGCTTCTCGATATAATCCTCGAATTTCTGTCCGGAGACGCATTCAACGAGATACCCGAGCAAATTGTAGCCGTAATTGTCATAACGGAACGCCTCTCCCGGCTTGCGGATGACGGTCGGCATGTGGTCCGCCACGAAGGCATCCAGCCTGTAGACCGGACCGTCCGGGTCGCCCTCATCCTCCGGTATGTCGGTAAAATCAAAGCCGCTCGTGTGCGTCATCAGATCTCTGGCGGTCAGCGGCGAGCCGGTTCGATTGGCGATCTTCATGCCCTTTAGGTAGCCGTTCACATCGAGATCCAGATCCAGCTTCCCCTGCTCGGCCAACTGCATGACCGCCATCGCAGTGAACGTCTTGGAGATCGATGCCAGTCGGAATAACGTATGGCGCTCGTCTACCGGTTTCTGGGTCTCCACGTTCGCATAGCCGTAGCCTTTGTTCAGCAGCACCTTGCCGTCCTTCACGATGACAACCGATGCGCCCGCCAGCGCAGCCTTCACTTCCGGACGCGCGAAGAAGCTATCCATAAAAGCGGCGACCTCTTGCGGGTCGGACGGCCTGAGCGCGGCTGTGGATGCGGAAGCACCACCCGATTGGGCTGAAGCGACGTTTGTTTTTACGACATACAGGACTGGGTTGAACAGGCCTAGCGAAAAAATCAATGCGGACGCAAGCAGCGCTCTTGGGACGTTCATGATCTTGAAGTTCATTTGCGGTCTCCTTTGTAATCGGCTTGATCTAACCTCCTGGTTATGAATCAAGCCTACCAAATGACCGTAATCCGCGAATCCGTATAGAAGGGCCAAATTGCGACGCATCCCCGCCATCTTTTTTGCGGGATCGCGCAATATGCCGATGGTGACAGAAAAAAGTCACTTGAATCCCTTGTTCAAAAAAAAGCACAGCTCTCAAAGCCGAGAGTCTGTGCCTTTCGATAACCAGCTATAGGGAAAGGTCTATCAACTGCAGATCGACATTGCGGCATACGGTCAGCATTCGAACAATCATCGCTACCGCCTGCTCGCGAGTCGTATAGGCGTTCGGATAAAACTTGCCGTCGCCCGCGCCTCTCACAATATCCGCATCAGCCATTTGTGCGATATAGGGACGCGCCCAACTGTCGCTTGTGTCCGAGAAATAGGCGTTGCCAGTCGTCTGGTCGAAAACCATCATCCGTGCCAGGATCGCTGAAATCTCGGCGCGGGTTATCGGCTGATCAGGCTTGAACGAACCCGCGCCTACGCCTTCGATCACGCCGGCGGCTTTCAAAGTCTCAATGGCCGGCGCAGCCCAGTGACCTTGCGTATCGGAGAACGTAACGCCCCGCTCGCTTGTCGTGTCGAGATACAAAGCCTTCGCCACCATCGCGACAAACTCTGCGCGGGTAATCGATTCGCCTCCGTGGAAGCTGCCGTCCGGTCTTCCTTGCACGATGCCCAGCTGCAGGGCGACTTCAATCGCTCGGGAGCTCCAGCTGTTCGTCGGCACATCAGGGAACGGCTCAGGAGCTGTCCGGTCAAGCGCAGCCAGAGCGGCTTCCTTCACTTTCTTAACGTTCGTGATGGCATCGTTGAGAAGAGGGCCCGGCGATGCTGGCGGCGAGGCGCTATCGCCTGCTCGCTTCACCGTCACGATGTACGTCCTCGTCGTCGTGCCGTCCTGTGCCGTCACCGCGACCGTAATCAGGTTGTCCCCCACGCTCAGGCCGATGGCGCCGGATGCCGAGCCGCTCGTCACCGTCGCACCGTTCACCTTCACCGTCGCGGTACGGTCGCTTAAGGTTGGCGTAACCGTGATGCTGCTCACGCTGTTCGCCACGCTTGCCGCGTAGCCCGTCGTGCCCGCCGCAAACGCCGGACTCAAGCTCCCGCTCGACAGCGTCAAGCCGCTCAGGCTTGCATTCGCACTCCTGCTGACGCTGTCTCCGCCGGCAATCGTCGCAGCTCTAGTCACCGTCACGGCGTACGTGCTCGTCGTCGTTCCGTCCTGCGCCGTCACGACGACCGATATCGGGTTGTCCCCCACGCTCAGGGTAATGGCACCCGAGGCCGCACCGCTCGTCACCGTCGTTCCGTTCACCTTCACCGTCGCGTTACTGTCGCTTACCGTCGGCGTAACCGCGATGCTGCTCACGCCGTTCGCCACGCTCGCCGCGTAGCTCGTCGTGCCCGGCGCGAACGTCGGGCTTAGGACGCCGCTCGACAACGTCAAACTGCTCAGGCTCGCGTTGCCGCTTGGCGCTCTAGTCACCGTCACGGCGTACGTGCTCGTCGTCGTGCCGTCCTCCGCCGTCACGACGACCGATATCGGGTTGTCCCCGACGCTCAGGGTAATGGCACCCGAGGCCGCACCGCTCGTCACCGTCGTTCCGTTCACCTTCACCGTCGCCGTGCTGTCGCTCACCGTCGGCGTAACCGCGATGCTGCTCACGCCGTTCGCCACGCTCGCCGCGTAGCCCGTCGTGCCCGCTGCAAACGCCGGACTCAAGCTGCCGCTCGACAACGTCAGGCTGCTCAGGTTCGCATTGCCGCTTGGCGCTCTAGTCACCGTCACGGCGTACGTGCTCGTCGTCGTGCCGTCCTGTGCCGTCACGACGACCGATATCGGGTTGTCCCCCACGCTCAGGGTAATGGCACCCGAAGCCGCACCGCTCGTCACCGTCGTTCCGTTCACCTTCACCGTCGCGTTACTGTCGCTCACCGTCGGCGTAACCGTAATGCTGCTCACGCCGTTCGCCACGCTCGCCGTGTAGCTCGTCGTGCCCGGCGCGAACGTCGGGCTTCAGGACGCCGCTCGACAACGTCAGGCTGCTCAGGTTCGCATTGCTGAGCGACGTCCGTGTCACTTTGTACGTCTTCTTCGTGCCATCCTCTGCCGTCACGACGATCGCCACAGTGTCTCCCACGCTCAAGTCGATAGCGCCAGATTCCATGCCGCTCGTTACCGCCGTACCGTTGACCTCCACCGTTGCGTAGCTGTCCCTGACGGTCGGCGTGACCGTAATGCTGCTCTCGCTGCTTGGTATGGCGGCCGTGTAGTCCGTGGTTCCCGAAGAGAACCCCGGACTCAGGCTGCCGCTGGACAAGGTCAGGCTGCTCAGGCCGGCGTCATTGGACTCACCGATTCTCCGGACCACATGGTTCTCTGTATCCGCAATATGCAGATCATGATTGCCGTCAAAGGCAACGCCGCTGGGTGAAAATAAATTGGCAGCGGAGGCGGGCCCCCCGTCTCCCGAATAGCCGGTAAGCCCGGATCCCGCAACTTTGCTGATCGTGCCTGCAGTCAGGTCTAATTTAAGTATCGTCGTGTAAGTTGAGATAAAGAGCTCGCCGTTGTCGAAGGCAAGGCCGGTCGGATCGTGTAAATCAACGGAAGTAGCCGGTCCCGTCTCCAGGTTGCCTCCTCCAGCCACAATGCTGATGTTGCCTGACGGATCTACTTTGCGAATAAATCCGCCCGTGCTTGCGTAGAGTTCCTCGGCAATATACAGATTGTCCTCGTCGTCCACGGCCAATCCGGCCAGCCAGCTTAAGGGCGCCAACGCCGCGGACGTCTCGACCGCTGAGTGCCCTTGGGTTCCCGTACCTGCCACCGTGCTGATGATTCCTGTCGACGCATCAACCTTCCGAACGCGGGCATCGTTCAAGCTCGAGATATACATATTGCCATGACTGTCAAACGCAAGACCTCGGATAAAGCACATATCGGCCGATGTGGCCGGCCCCCCCGTCTCCGATGTCGGCATCCGCATTGCATTCTCCGTTGCCTGCAACCGTGCTGATCGTTTCAGAGGGGAATTCGACCTTTCTGACCGTTCCGCTTCCCCCCGATGTACAAATCGCCGTCGTGGAACGCAAGGGCGTAAGGCGAAGACAATTGCGCCGATGCTGCCTGCCCGCCGTCGCCTGAATCGCCGCTGGCTCCCGTACCCGCCAACGTGCTGATCTCTCCGGTCAGCGCATCGACCTTGCGAACCCGGTTCTCGTTCTGATCGGAGATGTACATGTTCCCGGCGCTGTCGAAAACGACGTTCTGAGGAGAATTCAACTGGGCCGACGTCGCCGGTCCTCCGTCTCCCGAAGCCCCCCTCGCTCCTGTGCCTACCACCGTGACAATAACCTTCCGGCTATCGGCATAGGCCTTGCCCCCGAAACCATCGATCAATGGGAACGCCGTCAACAGGAGAACCATAACAAACGCTATAATCGGTTTTACTTTGTAAGGGTTATGCATGCTTGTTCCTCCTTAAGAAACGGTGCCAAATTCAAAGTTATAAGAAAACCGACAAGGACGCATCTAGAGAAAGTTATAGACACCATGAAAAGACTCTCTATTTGTCAAAAGAAGTCGAGCGCTTGCGCGCGCGCCAACAAAAACAGACCATAGCCGATGTCCCGAATGGGATCGTCTATGGTCCGCTAGCGTGAAATGGATCGTCTAGCCTAACAGCAGAAGCTCTCTTGCCTTTTTGATCGCCTGCACCCTCGTACGAACCTCCAACTTGCCATAAATATTGTTTGTGTGACTCTTGACCGTTCCTTCCGTAATCCCCAAATGCAACGCAATCTGCTTGTTGGACATCCCTTCGGCCATCAGACCGACAATCTCCCTCTCGCGATTCGTCAACCATTCAACCGGGAATGCCTTCAAGCCGCGTGCCCTTGCGCCTGCCTTAATCGGCGCTTCCGATTCATCTGGCAAGCTATTCAACACCCGAAGCAATCTATTGGCATAATCCACTAGAACGGAAGGCGTCTCCCTTGAACGGCGGTCTTGATGCGCTCTCCAATAAGCGTTCAGCAGTTCCGCCATCGCTTGGCCCTCGTCCACGAAGCTGCGAATGAACCCTTGCGGCTCCGCCAGGCGCAAAGCGGTCTCCAGAAGACCGATCGCCTCCCGCATTTGACCGGTGCGATGCAGCGTCACGCTTTGCAAGATAACCATTTTGATTCGATCCCGGAGACGATCCTCTCTCCAGAACAACTGCTGCAATCGTTCGGATAGCGACATTGCTTCCTCTGTACGCCCGCATGCGGCGAGCACTCTGGCGAGAGCCATCCGCTCCGCCGCGCCGTTCAGCGACACCTCGTCCGTCGAAGCCATCCCGCACCGATCCAGCCATTCTACAGCATAATGCATATTCCCTTGCCGTAAGGCCAAACAAGCTTGCTCTGCTTCGATCTTCCGCACAAAACGCTCATAATCCGGAGATTCGATCCGTAATTTTAGCTGCTCCAGCAGTTCTGCGGCTCGGGTCGGATTGCCCAGCGATTGCAGAATACGCGAAGCGTTCACGTAAATTTGGAGCAAGCTCCTCGGATTGGGTTGCCTGGCACTGGGTGTCAGCACCCGTTCAATGCAGACCTCCGCTTCCTCCACTCGGTTCCATTCATACAGTACCATGCTGTATGAAGCATGAAATATGGCGGCAGACGGATGAACTTGTTGGTCTCCCCAATGTTCAATCCACTTGAACATAAATGCGGCAGCGGCATGGTACTCGTTAATGTAGGACATATGATCGTCGAATTCGTCGTAGCCGTAATATTTGTTGTCCCCCAGAGATTCGAAGAAGCTGCCTTCCGGCGCGACGCGCTCCGAGAGCTCGAAGTATTCCGAGATACGATTCAAATCTTTTTTGAAAATAACAGGCGCTCGCGCACAAAAAGTACATATTGCCCATCAACTGCTTCCATTCCGCCTCGTCCATGCTCCCCTGCATAGCTTCATAGCGGATTTTTGCTTGCTCTATTTTTTTGAATCGCAGTCTCCCATTGCCTGATGCCGATTAAGAGGGATAAATAAAACATTTCGACCAAGGGCCTCTTCGAAAGGAAGCTTTCCGGCAATTGCAAAACCCACCTGCTTAGCTTTTCAACCTTTTTATGCAAAAAAAGCATGCAGATTTTTTTCGATCACCCGAACGACATCATCGTATTGCTTCGCTTCCAAATAATGCTCGGCGGCCTCCTCCTCAAAGCCATGAGACTCCAGCCACTGCGCCGCACGAACATGTGCTTGCTCCCATAATTCGGGAGCCGTTCGGGCAAACAGCTTGCCGCAAAAAATCGGACAGCAAGTGGTGATAACGATACCACTTTCTTTGATCGTCCAGCGGGAACGCAAACAAATTCAACTGCTCTAACCTTTCCAGGTACTCCTGGCTGTTCGATTGTCCCGTAACGGCTTGACATAGGGAGCGATCCATACGGCTTAGAATGGACGTCCGGAGCAAAAAAGGCGCGCATCTCCTCCGATAGACGCGAAAATACTTCTTCGAGTAAATAATCCGAGATATGATGCTGATGGCCGCTAAATTGCCTGATGGATTCCGCGATGTTATCGCTGCTCTTCAGTGTAAGCGCCGCGAGCTGCAGTCCGCTGACCCATCCTTCCGTCTGATCGTACAGCTCCGATACTTGCTCCCTGGACAACGACAAACCCGCCGTATTCCGGAAGAAGACCAAACCCTCCTCAGGGCGAAACCGCATATCCCGTACCGAGATTCTCTGCATTTCTCCTTTGGTCATCAGCCTGGCGGTAGGAAAAGTTAGATCGGTACGACTCGCTATATAAAGATGAATGTGCGGGGGCAGGTGCTCCAACATATAGCCAAGAGACTTCTGAATCGCGGGATGTTCGATCGCATGATAATCGTCGAGCACGATGGCGAGCGCTTCGGGTAATAAATTCAGCTCGTTCAACATGGCGGAGATCGCAGGCTCCGAGGACACGGATGACGCCGACGGCCCCATCTCCAGCAGCGGCCAGATCTTCCGGGCGTAGCCGGGGACCCTCTCCTGGATCGAAGCGGTTATGCTGCTCCAGAACGAAAACCACTCGTCATCCTGTATATCCAGCGACAGCCAAGCCACCAGGATGCCGCATTGCCTCGCCCATTCGCTTAACGCCGTCGTCTTCCCATAGCCGGCCGGAGCGGAGATCAGCGTCAGCTTGGCTCGAAGTCCCTCATCGAGCTTGTGCATCACCCTTGGCCGAGGGACTAAAGCGTTACGTACATGGGGGGATGTATAATTTCGTTTGAACAATCAACTGGACCCCTCCACGATAAATTCTATATCCCATCGACCGACTCGAAGGCCATTGATTCGAATGATTACTATTTCGACAATAACAACCAGAGTCCTACATACCTGGCAGTAGTGCTGCTGTGGCGGCTGACAAAATATTCGCCGTCACTTATGGAAAGGTTCACCATATCATCAATAGAGCGAAATCGAAGGGCACCCGCCCGGGTGCCCTCCTCTCTTACACTTCTATTCATACTGCATAGTAACGACGCCAGCATATTGGGCAAGGCTTTCCTTGGACACGTTCAACGTTTTTACGTCTGTCGTCCGTGTCCCGGCAGCCTCGAACGAAAAAGTCCAAGACTGCCGTTTTTTTATAGTCCCGCTAAATCTCTTCGCACCAAGAAAAGGTCTAACGGCAAAATGCGGTCCTGGGGCCGCCTTATGCTCTGCTCCGATCTCCGTTCTCCAGCATATCAAGCAGCAGGCTGGAAAGCGGAGCCGGAACTTGTGTTTTTTGCGCCGCCGACAGCAAGAGGCCGACATCTTTCTGCGGAATTTTGCTTTGGGATATGGATGCCGACTTTTCGGCAATCATTTTGCCGTAGCTTTGATAGATGGGGGCGGTAAACAGTGTGCTGGTAAGCATATTGACCGCTGCTTTGGGATCAACCCCGCCGCGCTCGGCTATTCCTAGCGCTTCTTCCAGCGAGCGTGCGGCTGAGACGATCAGGAAGTTACCGATCAGTTTGACGAGTACAGCCGAACCGGCTTCCTCGCCAAAGTCAAAGATCCCTTTAGCTCCCATCGCTTCCAGCAGCGGCCGCACCCGCTCCTTTGCTTCCTGCGGACCTGCTATTGGAATCCACAATTGCCTGGCAGCGGCTGCCTCCGGCCGTCCAAAGATAGGCGCCTCAACATAGACGGAACCGTGCCGCGCGTGCAGATCCGACAGCTTCCTGCCCGTATCCGGCGATACCGTACTCATTGATACATGAATACCGCCTATGCCCAGGCGTTCTAAGAAATCTTCGCTTTTGACGACTTCTTCCAATGCTTCATCGTCCCATACCAAAGTGACGACGATGCCACCGGTTGTCACGGCGTCAGCCGGACGGACCGCCTGCAGCGCACCTTCGGCCACGAGCGGCTCCGCTTTTTCTGGAGTGCGGTTGTATACGGTCAGCGCATATCCTGCTTGGAGCAGATTGGCGGCGACTGGCCTACCAAGCAGTCCGAGTCCGATAAATCCAATGTTTTCTCTCATGAATTCAACCTCCTTAGGATGCTAAACATGACGTTAACGTCATGTTTAGGGCAAAAAAAATTAATCGCCGTCATTGGCCTCGAGCCACCGCTCGAAACGTTCTATATTCGACTGCAAATCGCTGCGGAACTGTCCGAGCGCCTCAAGCTTCTGGTCCGTGTCGGCCAGATGCTGGCGCAGTATGCCGAGGACTTTCCGTTTCGGCAGCACCCCGCTCGTATCCGTAAAGTAAAGCTCGATTACGTCCCGAATGTCCTCCAAACTTAGGCCAACCTTCTTCAACTGATCGATCTTTTGCAGACGCGCAACCGTTTCTTCCGTGTAGTAATGATGACCATTGCCTTCGCGTTCGCCAGATGGAAGCAATCCAATGCTCTCGTAATAGCGAACCGTGCGCTGGGTCACCCCGGCTCGTTCTGTCAGATCGCCAATGCGCATGCGGTTCATGATGTATCCTCTTTCCAAGATATAATATGACGTTAACGTCATGTTTGCATAGTAGCATTGGGATTGGAAAATGTAAAGAAGGGGTTAGCGACGACACCTTAACAGAGATTATAATGATCGTGTACGAAGTGCTTGGGGTCCATTTGTTTAATTACGATACGTATTGTTCCATATAAGTAATTAGAGGTGAGCTGCTTGAAAACAAATCGTTCCTCGTCCGCATTGGGCGAGTTCATAAAATCTCGCAGAGAACGCTTGCAGCCTTCAGAGGCGGGGATCCAGCCGCTGCCCGGACGAAGACGCACGCCGGGACTTCGAAGAGAAGAAGTCTCTTATCTTGCCCATATCAGCGTGACTTACTATTCCTGGCTGGAGCAAGGCAAGGAGGTGAATCCTTCGCCGGAGGTACTGCTAAGTATCGGCAAAGCGCTTCAGCTTGACGAAGATGAGCAGAAACATCTGTTCGATCTGGCCAATGTAGACGCGGCGAGTGTCGTGACAGTGCCGGATAACGGAGGGCCGGATGCGGGAGTTTTGCAGAAAATCGTAGATCAACTTTATTATCCTTCTTTTATCACGGACGAAGGTACGGATGTGATCGTCTGGAATCGGGCAGCAGAACTGATCATAGCCGATTTCGGCAGTCTGCCGGACAATGAACGGAATATGATCGAGATTATGTTTTTAAAGCCGGATTACCGTACAAGACTGCTGAATTGGGAAGGTGCTGCCCGTTACGCCGTAGCGGTTATGCGGGCAAGCTTCGACCATTACAAGGACAACCCGTTATATATGGAACGGTTCGAACGCTTGAGACGGGAAAGCGAGGAGTTCGTGCATTTCTGGGAGCTATATGAAGTCAAGCAAAAGCGCGTAGCCACCGCATTATTTCGTCTTCCTGACGCACAGGAGATGGAGTTCGCGCTCCATTCCGCAGCTGTCATTGATAACGACCCTGGACTGCACTGGTGTTTCTTTGTTCCGGTGCCCGGTTCTGGCACGGAGGAGCGATTATTGCGTGTACTGGAGCAGGACAGGCAGCTTCAGTAGACTGTTACTCCCGTTAATAGAATAGACGTGCTGTGGCTAGCTCCCTCCAGTTGCTTGTATGATTCAGTGCAAGACAACGATTGGAGGGTTCTAGCATGCAAACATGGTTCATCACAGGAGCATCAGGAGGCTTGGCTTCACTTATAACTCGCCGGTTGCTGGATAGAGGGGACCGTGTAGCCGCAACGGTACGCAAACCGGGTGTGCTGGATGATCTGCAGGCACAGTATGGCTCCCAACTATGGCAGGCTCATTTAGATCTGACCAACCCTCAGCAAATTGCCGAAGTCGTGGAACGCGCATTTTCAGAACTGGGCACGATCGATGTGCTTGTCAATAATGCAGCCTATGGATTGTATGGCGCAGTGGAAGAAGCAAGCGACAGGCAAATTGAGCATCAATTCATGACCAATGTGCTTGGCTCCCTGCGTGCAGCGCGTGCAGTCCTGCCTTATTTCCGCATGCAGGGCGGCGGCCACATTGTACAAATTTCGAGTATGGCGGGTCATTATTCGATTCCGGGCATGGGACTGTATTGTTCTTCGAAATGGGCGGTCGAAGGGGCCTTTGAAGCGCTGGCTAAGGAAGTGGCCCCGTTCAATATTAAGACCACGATGGTGGAGCCCGGCGGAATCCGAACGAATTTCATTTTAGGCAACGCCGTATTCGGCGAGCGGATGGACGAATACCGGAATACGGAGGCGGGCCAATTCGTTAGCCTGATGAAGGGGGGAACTGCCAGGTATAGATATGAGCATGTTCAACAAAATGGTTGTCGGCGATCCGGATAAGATGGCGCAGCAGATTATCCACCGTGTCGATCAGGGAGAGGGTGCGATGCGTATGGCGTTGGGCAGTGACGCCTATGAGCAAATCCGGACAGCCCTGCTGGACAGACTGGCCGCTCTGGAAGCACAGAAAGAGCTGGCTTACTCCACTGATGCAGATGATGTAGCAAAACCAGTTTAAAGGACACAAAAGGACTTCGATATCCACGGTAACTGATATGCGCCTCTGTAAGTAGCAGGTTTATTTATTAAACCTGTCTGCTTAAAGGGGAGCATATTTAAAACTTACCCTTATTTATGATACGGTTCTCCTTAACGGGTCTAACGGCGAAAACAAAGGCGGCCCTGGGGCCGCCCTTAAGGATTCAAAGGTATTATGACTTTTTTAACTAAGTTTGATTTTTCGCAAGCCGCATGAGTTTTGAAAATTCGCTAAATCAGCCTATAACATTTAGATGAACACTAAAATTTCAAGCAGACGGTGCAACAGATACGCGCTTTCTTGTCGGGTTGCCGTTTGAGCCGGATGGAATGTAAAGGGATCCCCGCCCGAAAGAAGGATACCTTCCTGAATGGCTTTCTGATAGGCCGGGATAAACCACTCCGGCAGTTTTAAGGCTGCAGGAGTTGCGATACCTGTTGCATTTACAGAGTCGGCATGCACATACTCATAAGCCCTTACAAGCATCACGATCATCTCTTGATGTGTTATCGTCTGATCGGGCTTAAAGGAAGTAGGGGAGTATCCCGTAATTAATCCCGCAAATACGGCCGAATCGATATCTTTCTCATACCAAGCGCCCTTCTTGACGTCCTCAAATTGACTTGTTGATTGATCGCTGCCCGGCAAAATACCCAGCGATCTGTTTAATATGGCGGCAAATTCCGCACGAGTAATTGATTTTTCCGGTTTGAACGTTCCATCGCCAAACCCTTTAAGAACCAAACGATTGGATAAGGCCTCGATGCTTGCCTTATACATGCTGTTCACCGCAACATCCTGATATGACGCCTTTTCAGTCATTACCACTGTATAAACCGAGTTCCCTTTTTTTATACAAAGAAACGTGGAGAACTCCGTCATTCCATTCAGTCTTAATTGGCACGGGAACGAATCTTTCTGCTACGGGGTCATATGTCAATCCCGCCAGTTGATTTAGTGGAATCTGCTTGGTCTCAACGACTAGTCCATGTTCTGCGTACTCCGAGAACTGGTTAACGGGCTGGTTGCTAACCGTTACCGAGAAATCCAACAACTTGCCCAGCGGCCGCACTCCGCTACCCGCCAATTGTTGCTGCAAGGTCTCTTCATATTCCGTGCCTGCATGCTCAATGGAAATAACGACAGGTTCAGATGCCGTTACGTTCAGCCCCTTCAATAAAGTCGATACTGGGAGCTGCCACCATCCATCTGGCGTCGAGATCCGAAGCAATGAAGAGGCTTCAAGAGACGACATGCCGGAAAGAAACTTAATCGGCAAGGTGACTTTATACCGGTCCGCCCGATCGCTCGATGTGATCTGAAAGATTTTCGAGCTCTTGAATTCGTCGTTCCTCATGAGCTCCTCAAGACCATTATCTTTGAGTTGAATTTGGATGGATTGTTTTCCATTCGGCATGACTGAGGTGCTCATGTCCCATGGCAGATCGGATGACTCCTCGGGCATATCAACACTAGGAGTGCCGCTTCCTGGAGTGCCGCCTCCCGGAGTGCCGCTTCCTGGAGTGCCGCTCCCTGGATCTTCGCCTCTCGGGCTTGTCCGGAAGTTTATTTCCGGGCTGTAATCGCTCCAGTTTGAAGTGCCATCTTTTGCTTTAAGCATGAATGTATACTGCGTATCAGGGGTAAGATTCGTTAATTTATATTTTGTAATCCCGTGATCTACAACTGCAACTTCAGACAACGTGATCCCGACGATAGAAAATAACGCGTAGCCGCTCACTTCTTTGTTATCCACTGCCGGAGTCCAAGCAAGAGTCGCCTCCGTACTCCCAACCTCGCTAACCTGAAGAGTACTGTTGCCGGGCCAATACGGCGGTTCGTTATCCGGTAAAGCCAAGATACTGTTTTTAATTTTGCTTGAGAGGTTTGTCGGAACCTTTGAATATCTTGTGCCGTCCCCTATTTCGCCATAATCGTTGGTGCCCCACACATAAAGGTTTCCGCTTGTTGACAAAGCAATCGTATGAGAAAATTTAGAGGAGATACTTGATATCTTCTCATTAAAAGGAAGCTTGCGGATCGATATCGGATCGCTGTTGCTGTCGCTTCCCCATTCGTATACCTCACCGAATTGGGTCATGGCATGGACATGCCCCCCCTCTTCCCGCGGACACGGAGATGATCCCCGATAACCCTTGAATAAGGGTGGGTGTAGACTTTGATTCATATGTACCGTCCCCAAGCTGTCCCCGGTCGTTTGAACCCCAAGCATAGACTTCACCGCTAACTGAAACAGCATATGTAGCATTTGCTCCCACTGCTGCATTTTTAATGGACGCTAGTCCATCTACTTTTATTGGAACAGATTTAAATCCCCCCAGGGCAGATATCCACCCCCACATAAAAACTTCTCCATCCTCAGACACGGCCATAACAGTGCCATCATCACCCGCCGTAATATTCGAAATAGGCGGAAGACCATTTAGAATTTCTGGCGATTGCTGATATCCTAGCCCCCCAAGTGTAAACTTCACCGTTTTCCGTCAAGGCTGCCGATGTAAAATAAGCAGTGGCAACATCTTTGACGTTGCTAAGGCCTTTAACCCAGGTGGGCGTAGTTTTATTTATCGTCGTTCCATCCCCGATTGTTCCATAGTAATTGCTCCCCCATCCGTAAACGATTCCATCCACCGAGACTGCTAAAGTATAATCGGAGCCTTTTTCAACTTTTTTTAAAGGCGGAAGATTAGAAATTAATACTGGCTTACCCCGATCCTCCGTCGTTCCATCTCCTAGCTGGCCATAATTGTTCATACCCCAGGCGAATAGCTCGCCCGAACTTGAAACAACTCCCGTATTATGATAGCCGGCAGAAATTTGGCTGATATGATTCATCTCCGATAACTTTACTGGCATTGATTTGTTGGACGGCCCTAGCAAGAGCTGTCCATACTCGTTGCTGCCCCATCCGTATACTTCCCCCGGAATTCAAAACACATAATGTATAGTCGCTCCCGCTGGCAATTGTCTCTGCACCGGACACTGCTTCCATCTTCCGTGGCACATTACTTGAAGGCGAATTTTCATTTTGAACGGTTCCTAATACATAAACTTCACCTGTAGTCGTAATTACAGAAGAGTCGCTTGCACTGGCAGCTATTGCTCGCGATTTGGGAAATGTATCGATTAAGTTAGGAGTCATTACGTTGTCTGTGCTAACTTGGCCTAGTTGTCCATATTCATTCGAACCCCAACCATAAACATCGCCATTATCGGCTAGCGCGAGCGTGTGATAGACCCCTGCAGACAGAGCCTTTATCTTGGGTAAGCCTGTTATTCGAACAGGAGATGTTCTGTTTATTGTTGTCTCGTCTCCAAGCTGTCCGGAATTATTACTACCCCAGGCATAGACTTCTCCCGATTCGGATAACGCCAATGTATGATGCATTCCGACGGATATCTCCTTGATGAAAGGAAGCCCTGGCACTTTTGCGGGATTGCTGCGTTCAACGGTTGTTCCATCACCTAGCTGCCCTACAGAATTGACACCGAAGGTGTATACTTCCCCCTGAGGCTGCTAGCGCTACAGCAAACTCGTTTCCACCCTCTATTTGAACTAATTTAGGAAGCCCTTCAATCTTTCTGGGAAGCGTAATTCCCCAGCTCGCCCCCCCCCCGCCTAGCTGACCATAATAATTGCGCCCCCAAGCATACAACTCGCCTTCGTTGGTCAAAGCATATGACGAAAGATACCCGGTACTAACCGCTTTAATTGCAGGTAACCCTTGGGCCTTCGTCAAATCTTCCGTTCTTGCTTCATCAGTGCCGTCTCCAAGGGCCCCATTTGCATTCGAGCCCCAACCGTACACTTCGCCGCTCTCCGTCAAGACTAAGGCATGCAGTGGAGACGCGGCAATCTGGGCAATCACAACAGAAGAAGACGCTTCTGCCCCCACCGTGGAAGGAATTGGAATTAAACCAGACAAGATAAGAAAAATAACAAAGTGGTACAATCGTTTGGATTGAAACATCTCGAACCTCCCCAATTCCTCTTTATACACGCTATTGAATATTCTCTTGACAGGTATTCTTCCACCTATGATACCATAGCAGCGGAAATATATAGGATAATTTGTCGATTATACGAATAATGTTGGGAAAAACAAAAAAATGAAAAGATCGGCAAAAACCCGGTCTCCCAAGTTGAGAGGCCGGGTTTTAACAACCGGGGTTTAGCTGCTGTCGCTGGAGGAGGACAAGGTCCGCTCCGCCAGCAGCATGGGCGCTTCGGAATGGCAAATTCTGCTGCACGTCGCCATTCCGGCCACGACGCCTTACATGTTCACCGGCATCCGCCTCGCGATGGGCACCTCCTACATGGCTATCATCGGCGCGGAGATGATGGCGGCGAGCGAAGGCGTCGGCTTCCTGATCTGGAACTCGCGGCTGTTCTTCCGGACGGACTGGATCTTCGTCGGCCTGATCAGCCTCGGCCTGATGGGCTTCATAACCGACCGCATCGTCGGCTGGATCGGCCGCAAGGTGCTATACCGCTACGGCGTAGTCGGCTCGACTCCCGCACCGAACCGCCGATAAAGCGGGTAATAAATAACTTTAACAACTCTTCCATCATCAATAATTTACTTTTTATATAATAATGCATTGGTATTTTCGCCGTTGTGATACGGTTCACCGTATCATCTATAAAGCGAAAATGAAAGGCACCCGAGTGGATGCCTTGATATGTCTTACCACTATCGCCGGATCATCTTGACGTTCCTGATCCAGAGTTCTTCATTAGTCAAGGATATGGGCTCCGCAGACATCACCGGCGTCAAAACCAGCTTATCGTCAGCTTTTCTTTCACCCGTTCGCTTGCGCCAGCATGTTCAGCAGCACCGTCACGGCCTCTGCTCTCGTCGCAGGGTTCCCCGGCGCATACCGGTTCGCGCCGCTGCCTTCGACGATGCCCAGCTGGCTCAGGGCCGCGACCGCTCCTTTGGCCCATGCCGGAATATCCTGGTCATCGGCGAAGCCGGTTGCCGTCGCTTGGACGGACTGTCCCAGCGCGCTCGAGATCATGACCGCCATCTCGGCACGCGTAATCTTCGCATTCGGACGGAAGGTGCCGTCCTCGTATCCATGAATGATGCTGGCCTGCACGGCTTGCGCGACGGCTCGCTGCGCCCAGGCGCCGATCTGCTCCTTATCGGCGAATGCAAGCGCCGCTCCCTCTTGCTGCGGCTTCAACGCATTCATCAGCATGACCGCGAATTCCGCGCGCGTCACCGCGGCATTCGGCTTGAACGACCCGTCCGGATAGCCGCCGACGATTTGCATGCCGACCGCTTGCTTGATTTTCGTCTCCGCCCAGTGTCCCGAGATGTCGCCGAGGCTGATCGACGGCGTCGCGCCGTCCGTCGGGTCTGCCCCTTCGCCTACGCCGAAGACCGCGAATTTGGTTAAGTGATTCACCTTGACGGTAATCGTATTCCCGTTCACCGTGCCTCCGACCTTGACCCAGGTCTTCTTTGCTTCGTCATAGAAGAATACGGCAGGGATTTGATTGCCTTTTAACACTTGCGGATCGAACGTGAAGATCAGCGTGATATCCTTCTCGAAGTTTTCCGCGAAGCTTTTCAGAATTTCATAGACCGGGGTGGCCGGCACGTCATGGCTTGTAAGCAGATTTTGCGTGTCCGTCACTTGTTGGATCGTGATTCTCAGCGCTTTGCCGGAGGCATCGGCGGGAATCACGACCTTGACCCGGTTCCCCAGGCTAACCTCGCCTGACTTGCCGACGGGAAGCGTGAGCGTACCGTCCGACGAGACGACGTTATTGCCGGCAGCCGCCGATCCCGTCGGTCCCGTCGATCCACTTCCGCTGTCATTGGATGTACTCGCCGGCAGCCACTTCGCGTACAGCGTCACGTCCGCCGTCCCCATCGTGAACGAAGCGCCTGCGGCATAGTCCGTGCCGCTGCCGTCCGCTTGCGTGTTCCAGCCCGCGAACGTGTAGCCTGTCTTGGCCAAGCCGCTGACGTTGCCGGACAACGACACCGCAGCGTTCTGCTCGTACAAACCGCTGTCCGCCGGCGCGCTTCCGGACGTAGCTCCGTTGGCATTATAGCTCACAGTGTACGTAGGATTCTTCGTCCACTTGGCGTACAGCGTCACATCCGCCGTCCCCATCGTGAACGAAGCGCCCGCGGCGTAATCCGTACCGCTGCCGTCCGCTTGCGTATTCCAGCCCGCGAACGTGTAGCCCGTCTTGGCCAAGCTGCCTGTGTTGCCATACACCGATGCCGTGACACCCTGCTCATACGAGCTGCTATCTGCCGGTGTGATCCCGCTATCGCTGCCGTTACCATCGTAAGTCACAAATTTTTGTATCGCACGCAGATAAGGATATCCGTCATTGCCTGACGCGTTTATCCCCCCATATGCTTGTAAAATCCCAGCCCGCATAGGTACTTTGCTTCCCCATATCTAAAGTCGATAAGCCAATGCCCTTGCCTGTATCCGATTGGTTGGTTGTTTCCGAGTCATAGAAGCTATCGCTAACCGTAGCATAATTATTACCGACCAAACCGCCTGCTGCACTGCTTCCTGTTACGCTTCCCGCGGCATAGCTCTTGTCAATCGGAGCATAATTATCACCGATCAAGCCGCCGACATTATGGGTCCCTGTTATACTTCCCGTATGATAGCTGTTGCTGATTGGAGCGTTATTTTCGCCGACCAAGCCGCCGACACTTTCGGTCCCTGTTATACTTCCCGTATGATAGCTTTGGTCAATCGGACCATAATTTTCGCCTACGAAGCCGCCGGCAGTATAGCTTCCTGTTATACTTCCTGCAACAAAACTGTTGGCAATTGCTCCTCCATTTCCACCTGCCAAACCGCCTGTTTTCGTAACGCCTGTTATACTTCCCGTAACATAGATGTTGCTCATCGTTCCGCTATTCCAACCTGCCAAACCACCAACGTAGTTAGATCCTTTAATATTCACATCCACTAGTTTCAGATTGGTCACGCTGGCATTTTCGTTGTTAATAAAACCAAATAGCCCTGTAAAACCGGCTGACCGATCAATAAAGAGGTTCGTGATCTTGTGTCCATTGCCATCCAGATTCCCCCCTAAATGGCGTATTTTCTCCCCCGATGGGCTCCCAGCCTGCTCCTGACCGATAATCGCTCAGGTCCAGATCGGCCGTGAGCTTGAAATACAAGCCACTCTCCAAGAAGTAGTTTCTGAGCTTATCTAATTGCAGGGGAGTTGCAATCTGAAACGGATCATTCGCTGTTCCCGTGCCACTATACACGGACGCTGCAGGCTCTCCCCCACTTCCACCAGTCATACAACCTTAAGTTGGCATTCCCCATCGTGAAGGTAGTGCCTGCAGGATAGAGAGTCCCCGTTCCATCCCACATCGTATTCCAGCCCGCGAAGATAAAACCCGGTCTCTCCAGCCCCCCCTTGGTCCGGAACCGTAACAGTTGCCCCCACTTCATATGAATTACTATCGGTTGGCGCACTCCCGGTTGCAGCGCCAGTGCTGTAATACTCCACACTCCCTTTGGAGACGTAACACGCTTTCTTTACACCATTGATGGGATCGCTGACATGGAGATGATCGATCATACATGTCACACCTGAGGTAAACGTAGCAGAATTATAGGCTCCGTTCGCGCCAAAATAGACAACCTGCGTTCCCGGAAACTTGCAATAGTCAAGCTCATCTGCACACTTAAACATCTTGCTCGTGTCAATGGAACCCGTATCGGCCGAAGCCGGCGACGCAAACGAAAATGAGGACCATACCATCAACGCCAGCAATAAAAGAATAGCGCCCTTCTTCAGCAACTTGTCATTCACTCCACTTCTTTATTCTGGTGACTGCTTATTCAGGTGACTTCTTGTCGATTCTTGAAACTTCAACCTACTATAAAACGATAGGGGATAAAAAAAAAATCCCCCCGTCCGGGGGGATGCGCGGGAGAAGGATGTCAGCCCAATATGCTTAATTCTCTAGCACGCTGAAGTGCTCGTACGCGGTTGTTTACCTCAAGCTTTCTGTACACGCTTTTAATGTGCGTCTTGACGGTCTCCCCCGTAATGTTCAGGCGAAGGGCGATTTCCTTATTCGGCAGGCCGTCCGCGATCAGCTGCAGGATCTTCGTTTCCTGTTCGGTCAGCACGCTTCTCATCGGTTCCGGCGCGGACTGCATCGCTTGAAGCAGCCGCTTGGCATAAGCCCAAGCATCACCTGGCGCAACGCGAACGGGAGCCTTCGGCCTTGTCTTCACATACGCGGACAGCAGCAGCTCCATCTCCGCGCCTTCGTCGACGAAGCTCCGGATATAGCCTTCGGGCCCGGCCAGCTGCAGCGCGGTCTCCAGCTTGGCCAGCGCCTCCGCCGCCCGGCTCATGCGCTGCAAGATCACGCCCTGCAGGATAAGCACCTTGATGCGGTCCCGGAGATGATCCTCCCTGCGCAGCAGCGCATTCAGCCGGTCCAATAATCCCAGCGCTTCTTCCGGCCGTCCGCCTGCCGCGAGCACCCTGGCATACGCCATATGCGCTTGCACCTGATCGAGCGCGACTTCGTCCGTATGGGACAAGCCGCAGTCCTGCAGCCACGCGAGCGCCTCTTCGACGGCGCCCTGGCGCAGCGCCAGACAAGCCTGCTCGGCTTCGATCTTCAGCATGAACAATCGATATACGGGCGTGTCGAGCTGCGACTTCAAGTCCGCGAGCAGCTCCGAAGCGCGGTCCGGTCGGCCTAAGGCCTGTTGAATCCATGAAGCGCCGATGGCGACCTGCGTGAAGATCCGTACATAAGGCCGGACATCCCTTCGTCCAAGCGCCAGATTCGCATACCGTTCCGCCTCCTCCAGCCGATCCCACTCGTACAGCAATTTGCTGTAAGCGGCGAGGAAGGTGCCCGCAAGCGGATACTCGGTCTTGTTTCCCAACACATCGGTCCAGCGGGATAGGAACACATCGAGTGCATGAAGATCATTGATATGCGCCAAATAATCCGTAAAGGGGTTATAGCCGACATACTGGTAGCGCCACATCGTTTGAAAGACGCTGCCCTCCGGCATATAGCGTTCACATCGCTCATAGTATTCGGAGGTTTTGACCAAGTCCTTTTTTCAGAAAAGCGTCGACCGCGCTGAAAAAGTAAATATTGCCCATTGCTTGCTTCCATTCCGGCTCACTCAGCTTATCCTTCAGCGCTTGGAACCGAGCCCGGGCCTGTCCGATTCGAAGAGAAGCCGCTTCATGATCCCCTGTCCCCGATAGCACCGTGATATAGAACAATTCGACCAAGGGCTTCTCGGCAAAATAGGACTCCGGGATCGCCTTCATCCATCTGATAAACGCAATACTCTCGGACTGCACAAGCGCATCCAGATTTTTCTCGATTAATCGAACGGCATCCGCATAGTGATGTCCTGCCAGGTAATGCTCCATCGCATCCTCGTCCAGCCCGTTGCGCTCCAACCAGCAAGCGGCATTCCCATGCGCTTGCGCCCAGTCGTTCGTATCCGTCCTCGCCCCCATGCGCTGCAGAAAGTCCGAGAACAAATGATGATACCGGTACCAGCTCCGCTGATCGTCGAGAGGGATGATGAACAAGTTCAACTGCGCTAATCTCTCCAGATAGCGCTCGCTATCCTGCCGCCCGGTTACAGCCTGACATAGGGAAGCATTCATTCGACTTAGAATAGACGTCGCTATGAGAAAGGATCGCATATCTTCCGTTAGATGACGGAAGACTTCTTCCAGCAAATAATCCGATATATGATGCTGTCGCCCGTTGAATTGACGGATGGATTCAGCGATATTATCGCTGTTCCTCAGAGAGATCGCCGCCAGCTCCAGCCCGCTGATCCAGCCCTCGGTCTGGTGAAGCAGCTCCGCCACTTGCGCTGCAGTTAACCCTAATTCCGTCATGTTCCGGAAGAAGACATGCCCTTCGTCCAGCAGGAAGCGCATGTCCTGCATCGTGATGAGATTGCATTCGCCCTTGGCCATAAGTCTGGCGGTCGGGATCGCCAACTCGTTGCGGCTCGCGATATAGAGATGAATGTGGGCGGGCAGATGTTCAAGCAGATAAGCCAAAGACTCATGAATCATAGCGCTCTCGATGAAGTGATAGTCATCAAGAACGATCGCAAGCTCGTTCGTTAACCGATCCAGATCGTTCAGCAGCGAAGGCACCGCATATGCCCGCGACGCCCCAAGCCCCTTTTCAAGGAAAGCGCAGATCTCCTCTCCAAAGCCTGGGACTAACTCCTGAATAGAGGCCGTAACGCCGTTCCAAAATTGAATATAATCGTTATCCCTCGCATCCAGCGACATCCAGGCGACAAGCGCGTCGCCTTGTTTCGCCCATTGGCTTAACGCGGTTGTTTTGCCATAGCCGGCTTGCGCGGAGATATGCGTCAGTTTGACTTGCATTCCCTCGTTGAGCCTATGAGTCAGCCTCGGTCTAGCCACCACCTCGTGACGCACATGGGGGGATATAGAGCTTCGTACGTACGATCATGGGGAGCCCTCCACATTCATTCATCGATGATGATACCCGCAGCTTTGAAATGACCTTGGGTTAAAATTTTACCGAATTGAGATGCAATTTCCTCCGGCGCATAAGAATTAATATTTTGTACCCACCAGACCACAACTCCCATAAAAGTCGACGCAACATATTGAAGCAGTAATTCCTTGGAGATCGCTAATGGAACGTTATCCAAGCCATCATTTACTGTGCTTTTTATAAGATTTTCCATCTTAGATTGAAAACCATGAATGCCATTCTCATCAACTAGCATTGCTTTATAAAAAGGAATGTTATCGTTAATTTTTTCGAGTATGGTCTGCATGAGACTTTCCAGCTTGGAAACACGAAGCGGACTGTTCCTGCTGGAACAAAGTGTGAGCGTATTGTTTACTTCATCCAATTGTTCTTTCATATAGGAATGCAATAGATCGGGCTTGTTCTGATAATGGAGATAAAACGTATTTCGGTTGATCATCGCCTTATCGGCAATATCTTGGATCGTGATCGCTTCATATCCCTTCTCATGAAGAAGTTTTGCAAATGCTTTTTTTAATAGAGCTCTTAGAGCGGATGATTCGCAAATCGGTTTTTTTTGTTCATACCCAATCGTTCCCTTATATTTTTTTTGATAGTTATGCGACAGAAGCTTAATCTTTTGTATTTTAAAGTTCAAAAACAAAAATATTAAATATTGAAGCTTGAATTGTATCTAATCATAATGGACTTAAGATAAATATACAACAAAACGTTCAATATTTATCTGAATGCAAATTAAATACATGGAAGGGAAGATGTTATATGAAAACAATAGCGATTGTCGGAGCTGGCCAGGGATTAGGAATGTCTATTGCAAAGAAGTTCGGACAAAATGGATTTCGAGTCGCGCTTATTGCCCGCAATGAGGAAAAGTTGAACCAACTGGTTGTTGAACTGGAACAATTAGGTGTTGAAGCAGCAGCGTTTCAAGCGAACATTTTAGATAATGCCCAACTTGGTTTAGCTTTTGCAGCCGTCAAAGAAAAATACGGATTTATCGATGTACTCGAATACAGCCCAACGCCAAGTATCGATACAGTGGCAGGTCCATTAGAGGTGACGGAAGAAAATGCGCTTTACCAGTTTCAATTCAACGTTTTAGGTGCGATATCCAGTGTTCGAAAAGTGCTTCCGGATATGTTGGAAAAACAAAGCGGAGCTTTATTATTTACGACAGGAGCCTCTGCCATCCATCCAACTCCGATGATGGGGAATGTCGGAATTGCAAGCGCCGGTCTTCGTAATTATATTTTTAACTTGAATACCGAACTAAAGGACAAAGGAATTTACGCAGGGCACCTTTCGATCGGAATCTGGATGCAGCCGAATTCGGGGGGTTCAAGATAAAATCGCCGATATTTGGTATGACATGTACACCAAACGAGATCGAGTCGAAGAATTAATTACACAAGATCAAATATGAATCGGAAGGAGCCGGAGCAGAGGACCATGAACATCACCATTTTTGGGGCAAGCGGTGCCATCGGTCAGCTTCTAATGCGATTAGCGTTAGATAACGGCGATTCCGTTACGGCATACGTTAGAAGCCCTGAGAAAATCAAGCTAAATCATCCGAATCTGCGGCTTGCAAAAGGGGAACTCTCGAACGCTTCGAGTCCAAGTAAGAGGCTTCATTGGCCGTAGGTCCGTTGCTTCTTAAACGGAGGTTCTATTCTGCCCAGCCTCATACTCCGAAGGCCAGATGCCGGTCTCCTTCTTGAACAGCTTGCTGAAGTAAAGCGGGTCCTGATAGCCTATCAAGGCGGCGATATCCTTCATTAGCAGCCGCGGCCGGGCTTCCAGCAGCTCCTTCGCGCGCTTCATGCGCAGCGACAGCAAATACTTGGCGGGCGACATTCCTTTGTAACTCGTGAACAGCTTGCTAAGATACGAGGGAACGAGCCCGAATTTCTCGGAGAGCGTCTGATGATTGATCGGTTCCGTCAAATTCGCGCGCAGGTATTCGTCCAACCGCTCCATCAATTGCTTGGATCGATCGTTGTCGTCGTCTTGCGGCCCTTTCATCGCGAAGGCCATTTTATAGACGAGGCTTAGATTGACCAGCAGCTCGTCATAATTTTTTGCCTGCAGCACCGCTTGATTCAGATCGGCTTCAAAATAAGCGGTGTAGTAGCGGGAACGCGCATCCAGTACCCCGAGGCACAAGGCGGCGATCCGATGGACGAGCTTCTCCACTTCGTATTGGCGCGGCTTGAGGCGCCTCCACTCGTCGACGAGTTCGCGCAATATGTCGAGGAACTGCTCGTAAGATCGTTGATTAAGGGCAAACAGCAGCTTCTTCTCCACGAATGAATTTAACTTCGGGACTTCGAAGACCAGGTCGGTCGATTGGGACAGCGAAAAGATCCGCGATTCCCCGATCGAGACCGTCCGGTTAAGCCTTGCTCGCATCATCTGCGCAGTGGTGCGGATATCGTCCAGCGCCAGCGGCCCGGACATCCCGATGGTGATCGGCGTGCCGATGACCTGCCGCCACCGGTCGAGCAGCGCTTCGGCGAATGCGCGCGTCGTCTCGTCGTATCGGGCTTCCGTGCCGAGAGAGACGATGAGCTTTTCGGAATCGGTCTTGCCGTCCAGCACCCAGAATGGCCCTTCTCCGGCGATTACTCTGCATGTCTCAGTCAAGTCGAACCGCGCCCAGCTCTCCGCGGCGGGACTGCTGTCCTCCATCGCGAAGCTCGGGAAGGCACAGGCGCAGAGGTGCAGGAGGCCGTATACGCCGCGTTCGGGGAGCGCGGCCGGACGCGCGCCCTTCGGATGCCCGTCGCTGCCCAGAAGCTCCTCCATATACTTGTCGACGGACGCTTGCCGCTGCCCTTCCACTTGCGCGGCGATTCGAAGCAGCAAGCTCCTCAGCTCCGCCAAGGAGAGCGGCTTCAACAAATAATCGAAGACGTTCATGCTCAGCGCCTGCTTCGCGTATTCGAATTCCTGATAACCGCTAATAATAACGGGGACGATAGCCGAAGCCGAATAAGTCTCTCTGAGGCGAGTAATCAGGCCGATGCCGTCCAGCACGGGCATCCGAATGTCCGTGAAGACGACGTCCACCTCGACGGTCTGCAGCGCGGACAACGCCTCTTCCCCGTTGTAAGCCGTCGCCACGACCACGAAGCGCGGGTCCGTCATCTCGATCGCCAGCTTGATGCTGTTCAGAATCGGCTTCTCGTCTTCAACCACCAGCACTCGGATCATGCCTTGGCCCTCCTATCGTGATGATCGAACCGCGCGGTTCGCCGGACGCGACCGTGAAGCGCATGGCGCCGCCGTGCAAGAGCTTAAGCCGCACGATCGTGTGATGCAGCCCGAGCCCTCCGGGCTTCGACTCCGACAAGCCGGCAGAGACGTCTCCAGAGAACCGCTCGGTTTTGCGCAGCAAGTGGACAAGCGTCTCTCGGTCGAAGCCGCTTCCGTTGTCCTTGACCTGCATATGCCAATGCGACTCGTCCAGCCACGCTTTCACCTCGATCCGCCAAGGCGGCGCGATCGTCGCGAACGCATGCTGAAAGCAATTTTCCACGAGCGGCTGAAGCATCAGCTTGGGTATCGGAATCGCCAGCGCCTCGGGCTTTACATCCAAGCTGTACGTCAGATGATCCGGATACCGTTCCTTCATAAGCTCCAAATAATGCTCCGCGCACGCGACCTCGTCTTGGATCGTGACGCCTTGCTCCTGGTAGGTCGTAATGTAGCGCAGCATCGCGGACAGCTTGTAGCAGATGTCCATGATCTTCGGCACCCCCCGCTTCCAACCCTGCTGCTCCGATCACCGACAGCACGTTATAGAGAAAATGGGGATTGAGCTGGGACTGCAGCGCCCGGAACTGCGCGTTCAACTCCTGCGAACGGGATTCGACGACCTGGTTCATCGAGTGCTTCAACCGGTCGAACATCTTGTCGAACGCCCGGTTAAGCTGAACGATCTCGTTGCTCTTGCGATCATTGGCCAGGTCGATCGACAAGTTATGCAAGCCCACCTTCTTGACCGATGACGTCAATTGCTTGAGCGGTCTCGTGAGCTGCCGGGTGATTAAATAGATGATCAGCAGCGTGATGGCCATCAACCCGATGCCGATCACGACAAGCGTTTTTCGTAAAATCAGAATGCCCGGCAGCAAGGAGCCCGACGTGTCGAGCAGCATGACGGTCCAGCCGGAATAGGCCGATTCGGCAGCCGCCGCGATCTCGTCGTTCACCTTTCGATGCCCCACAGCCATGCTGTCGATCATGGAATCGATCTGCTCCGGTTCGCCCTTGCCGTATACGATATGGCGCTTGTCGTCGTAGACGAACACCCTGACCTCGGGAAGCGTCGACAGCTGGACGATACGCTCGAGCTTCCCATAGGGCTGTTGAATCTCGAGCATGCCGTACGATTCATAGACGTCCCGAATCTCGCGATAAATCGAGACGATCTCCGTGCCCTGGTCCGACCAATAATCCGGGTGCGGAGGCGCGATCATCCGGTTGCCGTCGTAGTGCAGAAGCGCCGCATAATCTTCGGCGAATTGAGGGGAAGCCATACGCGCGGCGACGACGGACTCGTCGACCGGCGAAGTCCCGTAATTGATATAATCGCCCTTCGCGTTGTACAGACTGAATCGCATCGCCGTCAAGTTCGGTCCGTTGATCGAGGCGAGCATGTCCATGACCTGGTGGCGGTCTTCGAGATGACGATCGAAATAATTGCCCGAGTCGGAAGCGTCCGCCTGGTCCGCATGGATGAACGCGTTCTGAACGACCTTGTTTGTAACCGTTTGCAATGCCAGGTGATCGAGCTCGCTCAAGAACCCGTCCAGCTGCTCGGACGTCTTGAGCGCGATCTGTTGGAGATTGTCTATCGCATTTTGCTCCAGGCTTCGCGCCATATAAGAATAAAAGAAGCCGAAGGCGGCGACGATCACCGCCAGCACCACGATCGAATAGTTAAAAAACAGCTTCGTCTGCATGCGCAAAGAGCTCAATCGCGGCGCTCCCCTTCGCTTCGTCTGCTGCGTGTTCGGCCGATCAGCCTTTTACGGCTCCCGACGTCATACCGGCGACGATATACTTCTGCCCGATCAAAAAAAACGATCACGATCGGCGTTGCCGTAATGACCAAGTCTGCGAATACGAGGTTCCACTTGCCTGCGTACTGACCGAAGAAGTTGTAGACTGTCAGCGGCAGCGTCCATTTTTCCGACGTATTGAAGAAATACAACGGAATCATGAACTCGTTCCAGATCGACATCGTCAGAATGATGACGTTCGTCGCGACCACCGGCTTGAGAAGCGGCAGGACGATCGAGAAGAACATGCGGTATGGCCCGCACCCGTCCACGATGGCCGCCTCGTCGAGCTCCCGCGGCACCGACCGGATGAATCCGGTGAAAATGAATACACTGTAGGACACGTTAATGCCGATATAGATAAAAATAACACTTGCGTAAGTTCCCGACAATTGCAAGATTTGCATCAAGCTGATCGTAGGAACGACCGAGAACGGTGCGATCATGCCGAGCAATATCCAGACGAACAGGATGCTTGTGTATCGACTGCTCCTCCTGGCAATCGTAAACGAGCACATCGCGGAGAACAATACCGTCAGACAGACGCCGAAGAATGCGATAATGACGCTATTCTTGAACGCCCGGCCCATGCCGCCGCTTTGGAATACGGTGGCATAGTTGTCCCAATGCCATTCGCTTGGCAGCCTCAAGGTGTACGCTTGCGCTTCCAGCGGGCTTTTCAACGACCCCAGGACCATCAGGGCGATCGGAACGAGAATCGCCAGGCTCGCGACGAGCAGCGCCAATTCCAACGCATAGCGTGTCAGACGTCCCGTTGCCATCAGTAATCGACCTCTTTGCGTTTAAGATAAGACGTCACGACCAACGTGACGATGGCGATTATGCCGAACAAGATCAACCCCATGGCGCTCGACCGGCCGTACAGCCCGTTGGAGAACGCGCGGTACACTTGCGTGTTCAGTACTTCAGTGCCCGATCTTCCGTTCGTCAGCACGTAGACTTGATCGAATACTTTAAATCCGCCGATCAGGTTCAGCGTCATGTTAATCGTGATCGCAGGCATCAAGAGCGGGAACGTGATCCGCCTGAACTGCTGGAGGCGCGACGCTCCATCGATACTGGAAGCCTCGTAGTAGTCTCTGGAAATCGTCTGCAGCCCCGCGAGGAAGATCATCATGCAGAACCCGCTCCACTTCCACACCTCCAGGCTCATCACGATCGACATCGCCGTCCGATTGTCCCCGAGCCAGTTCAGAGCGTAGCGTCCCATTCCTAAATCTTGAAGCAGTCGGTTGAAGATGCCGTCCATGCTGAAGATGGCCGAGAACAGCAATCCGACGACCGTCACGCTGAGGACGGCCGGTATATAATAGACGGCTCTCAGAAACTGACGCGTGATCAGCTTCCGATTCAAGCCGAGCGCGAGCAGCAGTCCCAAGAACACCTTCAAGAACGTCGTGACGGCCGCGAATGCGAACGTGTTCGTGAGCGCCTGGTTGAAGTCGGAATCACTGAACAAATACCGGAAGTGATCCAGACCGACGAACTTGACCGCCGCCCAGTCGGTCAAGTTTTCGGATCCCCAGTTGGTGAATGCGAAGCTGAGACCGACGACGCTAGGGACGATGAAGAACAACCCGTAGAACAGCACCGTGAAGTAGGTAAACGAGTAGGGGTAATACCGTTTCAAGCCCATAAGTCCACTCCTAGCGTGAGGTGTAGGAAAGGTCTTGCCGCTTGCGCAAGACCTTTCCGGAGATCGATGAGATTAGAAGCCGGGCTGTTCCTTCTGCTTCATGTAATCCGCGTACTTCTTGTCCCAGGCGCTGATCACCTGGTCCGGCGTTTTGGTCCCGTCGACCGTCATATCCACGTACAGCTGCCACAGATCCGGGAAAATCGGGCTCGCGAACGCCATCGGATCGTTCAACTGCGCGATGTATTGATTCGTGGAGATGTAATGATCGACGAGCGCTTTGACTGCCGGATGGACGGAGCCGCCATCGACGTCCTTGAAGCCCGGCGAGCCCGGATTTTCGGCGAAATACAGGTTCATATACGACGGCTGCGAGATCAGGTTCAGCACCCGCTTCGCCGCGTCCACGTTTTTGGCGTTTTTCGGAATGAAGAAGCCTTGCACGAAGGCGCCCGTCCCCATGATCTGTTTGTCGCCGAACGGCAGCACGAACGCGCCGATTTGGTCCGGATTCATGTGGTTTTTCGTCAGCAAGTCGCCGACCGTCCACTCCCCGTTGTAGAGCATGGCGGCTTTGCCGGTCGCGAGCGCTTCCTTGGCGTTGTCGAACGTCGCGGTCATGTGATCCTTGTTCACGTAACCGCGCTTGTACAGGTCCGCGTAATCTTCCAGAACCGTCTTGAACTCGGGGATATCCGCCCATTTGATCTTGTTCGTCAGCAGTTGATCCCACGTCGCCTGGGCTTTGTCGCCCAACAACACCGGCAGGCCGATCGTCATGAAGATTTGCGTCGTCCAGGAGTCTTTATTGGACATGAAAATCGGCGTGATGCCGTTCCCCTTCGTTTTGATCGTCTCCAGCACGTTCAAGAAATCGGCATAGGTCTTCGGCTCGGACAAGCCCAGATCCTTGAATACCGCCTTGTTATAGTATGCCGCGGCGTAGAAGCTCGAGGATTCCACGGGCATGGCGTATACTTTACCGTCGGTCCCCTTCAGCAGGTTCGGATTGGCCAGGCGTGCGATCCACGGCTCGTTGCTCAGATCGACCATGTTCTTCGGAGCGTCGATCGTGATGTATTCCGACGGCGCGTTGTTCATGAGTATGTCCGGCACTTCTTTCGTGGCGATCTTGGTCTTGACCAGATTGTAGTACTGGTCGTCCGGAACGACTTGAATGTCCAGCGTGATATTTTCATCGGTCTTGAGCTTTTGCGCGATCTTCTGGTAGGCTTCCTTGTATTTGGCTTGCGAGGTGAGCAAGGATACGGTGACCGCTTCCTTCTTCCCTTCTTCTTCGGGTTTCGCGCCGGCAGTCGCAGCGCTCGGGCTCGCCCCCGCGCTTGCGTTCGCGTTCGAATCGTCTGTTGTGTTCGAACCGCAGGCCGCCGCGATCATCATCGCGAGCAGCATCATCGGCATAAGCGCGATTCGTTTGTTCCAAGGCTTCGTCATCTGTGTGTTGCCTCCCTATTCGCATCCGGTTATCGTTGCAAGGTTAGTGTAAGCGTCCGGCGACAAGACATAAATAGATAGAATGGAACAGTTGATATGGAAAAAATGAAAAAAATGCGTCTTGCTGCTGCATGGGACACTACATTTCTACAATTTCCATGTGAGCTTTTTCATTATTTGCATTGATCGGCAGTAAAGCCGCCCTTACGATTGTGAAAGGGCTTACATCACGGTTCAGACTTCATTATATAAAATCGAGGTGTGTTTATGGAAAAGAAGAGTACACGATTGCGCTTCTCGCTGCTCGCGCTATGCGCAAGCATCCTGCTGGCGATCGGATGGGCGCTGCTTCCTGCCAAGGTCGCGTATGCCGCGACGACGGTCACCGTCATGCCGGATATGCCGGGGCTCGGCATCAGCTCGGAATTCGCGGTCCAAGTCAGGCCGGCGGGAACTGGCGCATGGACGACGGTCAAAGCGTTCTCCTTTACGGGCAGCTATGCAAACCACATGGCGAGGGTGACGGCCGACGGCCCGATCGACGTTCAGATCACGCGTCTGGCGGGCAATATCGGGACGTATTCGTTCGAGCCGAAGCGCTATAGCATCACCCCGGCCGTGAGCGCCAATACGTTGACGTTCACCGCGAGTCCGCTTCAGAAATTCGCGATCTCCTGGGGCTCGAACGCGGATAGCTGGCTCACTTTTGTCGTGGAGCCCGTGGAGACGAACGCGCCCGGTCCAAGCGATGCCAATGTCGTCAACATCGCGAACTTCGTCTCCGATAATACGGGCGCGACGGACGTATATGCCGGCATCGACAAGGCGATCAATTATTTGCTCGAAACGCCGGGCAAGTCGATCCTCTATTTTCCCGACGGCATCTACCGCACCCACTCCGTCGAGTTGAATCTCGTCGACAACGTCTCCTTTTACTTCAGCGCCGGCGCGAGAATCGTGTGGGACGAGAACAGCTGGGGCTCCAACATCTTCCGGGTGAGCGGCAGCAACAACGTCAAGTTCTACGGAAGAGGCATACTCGACGGCACGTTCCGGGTCCATGGCGGCAGAGGCGCGTCGGGCATCGGCTGGTGGGACGGCATCAATATGACCCATCTCTCGGGCAGAATATCGAACGGCTTGACCGTCGACGGCATCTGGTTCCTGGATACGCCGAATTCTCCCATGCGCACGGAGGGCGGCAATAACGCGACTTTTTACAACACGAAGTACATCAACTACGGCGGCATCATGAACGACAATATCGTCGTCTACGGCGGCAGCAACATAACCTTCGACGAGAGCATCGGTCTGGCATCGGACGATTCCTGGTCGGCGCATACGGGGGCATGGGGCGGCTTCACGAGTACCTACAATGTCACCTTTTCGAACAGCACTTACATCTCCAAAGGCGACGGCAACCACGGGGGCATCGCTTACGGCTGCAACGAGGCGAACTACGAAGGCGGTGATGTCTGGGGGATTACGTACCGGAACCTGTCCATTCCCCAATTCGGACAGACGCTCGACGCGTTCAACAGCCCCGTGAACGGGAAGTACGGGAATTTCCTGTTCGACAACGTCCAATTCACCGGTTCGTCGACGATGACCCATACGGCGTTCGACCACTTCGTGAACTTGAGCGGCACGGTCATTCTGAATAACATGGCCTTCAAGGATACGGGCGGGCAGATCGCCGGCAATCCGTCGAACAAGATCACGGACCTGTACATCAACAATCTGAAAATGAACGGCACTGCGATCAACTCCGCCGCGCAGGGCGGGTTCACGATTACGGATGCCAACAACGTCCATTGGAACACCGGCAGCTACCCGACGTTCACGCAAGCCGGCGCCGATCCCGGCGCCTCCGACGATTCCGGTGTACAGCCTGCCGATCTCCGACAACTTCAACGACGGCACGCTGATGAACTGGTGGAACCTGTCCGGCTCGCACTTCGGCACGGTCGCCGTCGCCAACGCCAACGAGAGCGGCCCCGACAAGAGCGTCAGTCTGAACGATACGGAATGGAGCGGCGTCGCCGGCATGATCAAACGCTTCACCCCGCAAGGTCAGGACAAAGTCGTCACCGTCGAAATGGATGTAAAGCCTACGGCTGCGAATAAAATTTCCAACCTGTACATCAACGACCGGGTAGGCGCCATCGTCGCCGGCGTTCGCTTCTACAACAACGGAAAAATCCGCTATTTCGGCACGAAGGGCTCCAACTTCGATCCGGGCATCGATATCACGACGTACAGCGCGAACACGTGGTATCACCTCAAATGGGTCTTGAACGTCGGGCAGCGGAAGTACGACTTGTACATCGGAACGGGCAAAGGCGTCGTGCCGGGCACGCCGACCTTGAGCGGAATCGCGTTCAAAAACGAAGTTCCGAATATCGCCAGCGTTCGGATGGACACGGAGAGCACCTGGCTGGTGTACGATCAGCAGCTCACCTCGTTTAACGTGGACAACGTCGCGATCAGCTCCGCGGCCGGCGGCAACACTGTCGTCAACGACGACGACAGCGGGATCGTCTACGGCGGCGCATGGGGATACGCGGCCAACCGGATATTCGGCGATCATATGAACGACGTCCATTACGCGAGCGCCAACAACGACTTCGTGCAGTACGCGTTCAACGGTACCGGAATCAGCTACGTCACCGAGAAAAACGCCGATGAAGGCAACGTGGACGTCTACATCGACGGCGTGTTCCAAACGACGTTGAACTTGAGCTCGCCGTATAGACAGGTTCAGCAAAACGTCTACACGAAAACGGGCTTGTCCAACGGCCCGCATACGATCAAGCTCGTGAAAACCTCCGGCACGTATATGCTGCTCGATGCTTTCTACGTAACGACCGCCTCGACTCCGGCGACGGTTAACGACAACGCGAGCGGCATCTCCTACACCGGCACGTGGGCCGTATCGAGCGCGAGGGGCTTCGGCGATTATTACGACGATCTCCACTATACGACCGTGGACAACGATTTCGTTCAATACGCGTTCAACGGCACGGGCATCAGCTACATCGCGGAGAAGAACAGCGACCAGGGCAACGTGGACGTCTATATCGACGGCGTCTTTCAGACGACCGTGAACTGCAATGCCCCCGGCCGGCTCGTCCAACAGACGATCTACAGCAAGACCGGGCTATCCGGCGGCGCCCATACGATCAAGCTCGTCAAAAAAATCGGGAACGTACATGGTGGTCGACGCTTTTAATGTGATACCTTAAACGTCATCCGTTCGTTAGCGCCTTGCGAATCGATGGGAGGTGCGATGGTGAATTACTCAATATTAGATGATGAAAGTAACCTAACTGTAGGATTATGTGAAACCATCATAGGACTTTCAGGAGAATATCCTCTAATTGAAGAAGACGGGCTTTATCACAAACTCATCCTTGATGGATTTCAAATAACGCAATCATTTAAAGAATATAGTGTGAAAACAAAATCTAGTGTCGCAAATATTCGACTGAGCATTATGGATGTGCACGGAAATGATATAGGCTCCTATTACTTTTTGTTAAACACTCCAATCTTCGTGCACAAAGAAGGGTCTGAAAATATAAAAAAGTCATACTGAACTAACTGGAACACTGCTAACCAAGGCGTCAAAAGAAGCCTTAGAGATTTGGAGTAAATGGCGAGTATCGCCTCCTACTTCTATTAATTCATGGTCTAGTTTCACAAACCAACAAAGAAAGGGTTGGCTAGAAGTCGTAAGATTATATTTCAAGAGAATTGATAATCAGCTGGATAAACAAAATGGAATCTATACTCTTGATGCGACATTCATTAAAGATTCGAGTTCATTCTTTTGTGCACTTGGAGAAGCGATTAATGGTCCCGGTGGCTACTTTGGATTTGATTTATTAAGCTTGGAAGATTGTCTTTGCGGTGGCTTTGGTGTAATGCCTCCCTTTACCCTGAACATTTTAAATGCAGAGCATTTTTTAGAAGCAGATGATGTTTTTATAACAAAACTACATGAAGTATTAAGTAAACATCAAGTAAAACTGATTAGACTATAGTTTTGTGAGGTTGTCCCAAAGCCTTCTCAAGTTGAAGCACAAAGCTGAAACGAAGCCGAAATCGTCAAACGGGACGAAGCGGAGAAATTTCCAAAATTTCCTGCTTCGTCCCGTTTGCGTTTTTGGTCTATCGTTACTTTTTGAGCAGATGATGCGCAAGGCAAAGCCATCCGACCTCAAAGCTCACCTTGTCCAAGCCTCGAAGCAGAAAGCGCCGGAATCCACGGTTGTTTTTTGCTTGAGCAAATACGCTTTTCGGCTCAATTATGCGACGGACGGACAACTCATAACCTTCTTCACTTCGCAGCCGTTCCCGCATTAGGCCAGCAAGGATTCAGTTAAATGGTACAATTATACTAAAGGTGAATTATCGACATTTTGGGGGTAGATGATCAATGCATAAAACAGCTCTTCTCAAAGAGTTGGCGGAAAACGGTTATAATATAGGATTTGGAGCTAAAAAAAAATTTTGCTACCTATGATATTATTTCTAAATTACCTGGGATTATTTCATTAGTAGGTTTGCTTATAGGCGTAGGTCAATTAGCCTATCCTGCTTATAAATATAGTACAGGCATATCAACGTTGCTAATTATGGCAAGCATTATTGCCCTTACTATGAGTTCCTATAATGCAGAAAAGGAACGTTATAAAGAGGCTGGGGTAGAAATGACGACATTATTTAATAAACTTCGTGTGCTGTATTACACTGTACAGAATTCCTCAGAACAGGAGTTTACTAATGAAGTTGAAGAACTGGAAAGAATCAAACAAAGATTTTATGACATATCGATAAGCCAACAAATCTTTGGTGCTGATTGGTATGCCCATTATAAATTTTTTAGTCAACATCAGATTGATTGGGTGAACGAACAGAAACAGTTTAAATTTTTCAAAGACAAAGTCCCCAAGTCTTTTTTATTCTTTATTATTTGCATTATAGCGGTTGTATATCTATGGATTAATATATTCGTTAGTTAAAGGAGAGTAGTAATGTTAGCACAATCGTTTGAGGAGTTTGTGAACTCTTTGCAATTAGATAATACTGAAGATATACAAACCAAATTTAAGAGCATAACCAAAAGGTTAAACACAAGCTTTTATAACAACAATAGTGAAGAAGAACATGGGTATATTGTTGGGTCAGTAGGAAGGCAAACCGCCATAAGCGGCGTAAGTGACATGGATATGCTTTTTGTTCTTCCTGATGCCCTGTACAGCCAGTATGACGGCGATGATTGGAATGGCCAAAAAAGAATTACTTAAAGCGGTCAAAAAAGGAATTACAGAAGAGATACCCTAACACCGAACTCAGAGGGGATGGACAAGTCGTAGTTATTACTTTTAACAATTATGAAGTAGAACTATGTCCTGCTTTTGAGGAATCTGATGGTAGTTTTACCTACCCTGATTCAAACAATGGAGGTAAATGGAAGAGGACTGACTCCTTAGTTGAAATGGGGGAAAGTGAGTATATGATAGATCATACAAGTCAACACTTTAAGTACGTATGCCAAATAGTACGTGCTTGGAAGAACCATATTGGTTTTAAAATGGGTGGTCTATTGATTGATACATTGGTACATAAGTTTTTTAAGAAATATCCCGACTATTACAATGCCACTTTTGATGATTATTTGGTTCTTCTCAAAGACCTATTCTATTACTTAAAGGGACTCAATAAAGACCAGAAATACTGGTTTGCTTTGGGAAGCAATCAACGTGTCTACAATAAAGGTGGTAAATTTGTCAACAAAGCAGATGATGCCTATGCATTGTTAAAAGATTTAGATAAGGATAGTGAGGGAGTCTCAGAGAAGTTACAGGAAATATTCGGAAAATCCTTTCCTATACCAGAATCTATTACTAAATCAGAACATATGGCATACGCAAGTTTTCATGTGTCTGACTCAGAACAATTTATTCATAATCTATTCCCTGTGGATATAAAGTTTAATGTCAGAATTGATTGTGAAGTTAAACAAAATGGCTTCAGAGAGACCTTACTTCGTGTATTGCTAAGAGAGAAGAAGCCATTACTTCCAAATAAAAACCTAACTTTTTTTTATATCTTCAAATGAACTCGAAGAAAAAGGATTACCCTTTGATGTGTATTGGAAGGTAAGGAATCGTGGTGAAGAGGCAATTAAAAGAAATAAGCTAAGAGGAGAAATCGTTAAGGGTACTTCTCGCAAGGTTGAAGAGACTCAGTTTAAAGGCGGCCATTATGTTGAATGTTACATTGTTCATAACGGAGTATGTGTAGCCAGAGACCATATTGATGTCCCAATAGCCAACACCTTTGGGCATTTTTAGCCACGTTGTTATAGGGTACCTATCTTCCTTTTGTGTTAACATAACAGGAGGGAACAAACAAAAACAAATCTAATGTAAGAAAAGTAAAGGGGCTGTCCCAAAAGCCCTCTAAAGTTGAAGTAGAAAGCTGAAATGATGTCAATAATAGCCAAACGGGACGAAGCAGAGGAATTTCCTGCTTGGTCCCGTTTGCGTTTTTGGTCGATGGCTAGCTTCTTGAGCAGATTATGGGCAAGGCAAAGCCATCCGACCTCGAGACTTACCTTGTCCAAGCCTCGAAGCAGAAAGCGCCGGAACCCCCGGTTGTTTTTTTACTTGGCCGAATACACTTTCCGGCTCGATCATGCGACGGACGGATAGCTCATATCCTTCTTCGCTTCGCAACCGTTCCCGCATTTCATTCTTTTGCCGCCAGTACGTCAGGCTTACGGATATCTCCCGGTTACCTTTGGCTTTGGTGCATGCGGTTTTAAGCGGACAATCTTCACAGCTTGCGCTCCGGTAATGGCGCGTATGTATCTCGTAGCCACTCTCTGTCGTCGTTTTACTCTCGTAACGGAACGCAAGCTTCTGTCCGGCTGCGCAGGTCCAACTGTCTTCCTCTTCGTTGTAGTGCCAGTTGTCGATCTTGCCGATGTCTTTTTTCCAGGCTCTGCTCTTTTCTTTGTGGTAGGTGCCGTACTTTACGAGGGCATGGACCTGCTCCTTTTCCAGATAGGCATAGTTCTCCTCCCCGCCATAGCCTGCGTCTGCAATGACGGTACCCGGCAGCTTGCCCAGCTTTTCTTTAACGCTCTCCAGATGCGGCTTTAGACATCTCGTGTCTGTCGGCCGCTGATGTACGCTGTAGCCGAGCACGAACTGGTTTTCCGTTCCGATCTGCACATTGTAGCCCGGCTTTAGCTGGCCGTTTCGCATATGATCTTCTTTCATCCGCATGAACGTCGCATCCGGATCGGTCTTGCTGAAGCTGTTCCGATCGCCCAAAAGTGCCTCTTGATGCTCGTATTTTTGAAGGCGTGGCAACAAGTCTTTCCGCAGCAAACGAACCGCTTTTTTGAGCGGCTTGTCTTTGGGCTTGTCTTTGGGCTTCTCCTGTAGTTGTTCCTCTAGTCGCTGGATGGCCTGCTCCAGCCGGTCTGCCGTGAGCTCCGACGCTTCTCCAAGCTCCAGTAGATCAGCTCCGGCGTGCTCGGCATCCTCTTGCTGCTGCGCCTCTTCGATGGCTCCAAACAGCGTCCGCACCTTCTCTTGCAGCTTCGCGTGCTGCTTGACGACCGCCTTCTTCCAGACGAACGTGTAGCGGCCCGCATTGGCCTCAATCTTTGTCCCGTCGATAAAATAATGCTCGAGCTGTACATATTTTTCTTCCACGAGCAATTCCAGCACAGCCGTAAAAATCTGCTCGAGCACGTCCTTCATCCGTTCCGAGCGAAAACGGTTGATGGTGCGGAAGTCCGGCTGCTGGCGGCCGGCGAGCCACATGAACATGATATTTTCGCGGACGGCTTTGGCAATCTGGCGAGAGGAATAGAGGCGCTGCGTGTAGGCATAGATGATGACTTTGGTGAGCATTTTGGGGTGATAGCTATGCCGTCCGCCGCCGGGATAGGCTGCGTCGAACAAGGCGTCGCTCAGACGGTTCACCGCGCTATTCACGACGCGTACGAGATGATTTTCAGAAATATCCGTTTCCAAATCCATTGGCAGACAAAGTTGATCCATGCTATATTGAATGTACAAAGAAACCGTTCCTTTCGTAAATGGTTGCTCGACACTTCCATTTTACCAAAGAACGGTTTTTTTTTTGTTTTACAAAAACAAAAACAGGGCTGCCCCTCAGGTCATTTTCATGATCCTTTTGGGACAGCCTCTTTTTTATTGTAACTGGAACTGATCAATAAAATTAGACTATCTAAAGGTGTTGTTTGTTTGCCCCTTCACTACGCCGTTTTGTCTCTTGCTTTTCGGCTTCTCTGCTTAGTTGTGATTTCTTCCCTCAGTGTATTGCAACTTCTTTCGGGTTCTGCCATTGCTCACTTGAGGGATGTTGCACTGGCGAAGCCTTAAACATTCTTTGGATCCCGTTGAACACGGCTCGCTCTCCCAATGTTGTCAGGTTAAGCCGCTATAGTCCCCGCCGCTTCGTTTTTGTGAATTTGTTGGCCTTGGTCTGCTTGGTTCGTTTGAATGTGCGGTCTTTGACGACGGGGACAATGTTGCGCTGTAACTCTTCCAAAAACCGTTCGTGCAGCACGTCCCTTCGGGCATCGTCTTCCTCCAGTACCATTTCGATGAGCCGATTGCGTAGTTTGCCGACCAGGATGTTTTTGTTGATTCGGTACTCCTCATATTTCAGTTGCTCGGTTCGCTAACTTTCTTTCATCTGCTCCTCGGCTTCTTGTTCCATGACCGAAGCCATATTGCTCAGCAGGATCGTGGCGTAGAAGTCCTGTTCGATGATCTGGGGTTTTTGCCCCGAAAAATTCTCAATCTCGAACTTGTGCTTCAAATCGTCGAATCGCATTTCGATGCCCCATCTCTTGAAATACAAGGGCTTGCATGCTTCATAACTTAGCTCTTCAGCATTAACGTAGGTCAGTAGGATTTCCGTTTCGCCGGAGGAAAGTTCTACTTTGACGACACGTACATGCAGCACTGTCCCTGGCGCAATGGGGGTTCCTTGCTTCTTCAATTCTTTCGCCCGAGCTTTGGAAATTTCAATCGTTACCACTTTATCCGGGAGGCTCGTGTTCACGATTTCTTTGTAGAATGAACCCTGGGCCCGCACCAGATAAGAAATGCCTTTTTCCTGCAAGTACAGGATAAATTCCGCAGACGGATAGCCACGATCAAACAGGATCAGGTTGCGAACCGGTGCTGTCTCCAAGCCGAGCATGTGCTCGATATTCCGTTTGGCCAAGCTTCGTTCGTTATCATCGTAACGGCTCAGGCATGAACTTAGCACCAGCTTGTTCTCCACATCGTACAAATGAGAAGAAAGCGCCCGAGCAATCCGGAACCCGACTTTGTAAGTTGTTGTGTACCCGTACCTCACTTGAGTTTCCTCGGTGTTAGGCAACTCCATTACGCTTCCGTCCATCGCCAGCAGTCGAAATCCGAGATAGGTTTTGAACTCGCCGTCCTCGTAATACGCCCGGATCAGTTCATCATTCAGCAACGTAAACGCTTCCGGCAGCAGCTTCTGGCGAGCTTCAGAAAAGGATTGCTTTGTGTAGGTCGTCTTTGCCGCTTCCTCTAGCATGAACATCTCCCGGAACTCATCGAGTTCCAGTTGCGTTGATTTTCGAACCATCCGAAGGATGAGCGCCACGAGCGGAAAGAATCCAATCTTGCGATTTCGCCTAAAATCCTTTTCGCTCTTCCTTGTCTTTTCTTTTAGCTCGTCGCTTCTCATTTGGGTGAACACGCGACGCAAGATCGCTTTTCCGTTTTTTTCACACGCTATCGTCCGTCTCTATCGTTTACCTCTACTATACCAATTTCTACTAACCTGACAACATTGGATTAGCCCCTCCCACCCTATCGGTGGCAAGGGGGATTTTTCCATTTCTCGGAGAAATCTTGCCGCGGTCTATGCCATCACGATAGGAGCCGACTTTCTTAATTGGTCTTCTTAGCCCCCACACAAGATAGTCACGTCCCCTTAACTTGTGCTCTACATTGTAAATGTGCTAAGTAAAGACGGCCATACCGACATTCTTTCACGGCAAGACGGACATACGGTTTCACCCGCTAAATAATGCATTTGCTCAGCCAATGTTTGCACTCCGATCGCAGCCGCCCGCTCCGCTAGTGCGCGTACTTCTTCATCTGCAAATGACGCTGCTGGAACGATTAGTTGGGATTCCTGGCCAGTGTGAAAAACGGGATCATGTTCATAGGCTTGAAGAATTCCTGCATGATCTTCATTAGGCCATATAAACACATCTTTCTCGCAGGCCGGACACACGGCCACATACTCATCACCGTTACTAAACGTCAACAACATGTTGGCAGTGTTATATGAGCCACGATAAGCAGCATCCGCAACAAGAATGTAACGCTTCTCCATCTCATCTATGGAATGTTGGTCTGTATAGGAAAATACTTCCTTTGCAAGCGCCCTGAGCTTGCCTATTGCTTCTACATATTCACGATACAATTCCGTACAAACGGAGCTTCCTACATCCTCAGCTAGTTCAGCCCAAGATGCTGGGAATGGCGCCTCATCTCGCCCATCGGTACTTGCCTCGATGATACCGCAATTGAGAAACAGTTCTTTACGCACCTCCGCATCCGATGTGGAGCATGCTAGCTGCGCCAAAAACGGCATCGCCGCGTATGTAGCCGTATATATCGTATTTTGATGGAACAAATACTCCTGAAAGAGTTCGCCAAAAACCCCCTGATTATATTGCCGCATTAGCTGCTGCAATAACACAGGTACATTCTCTGCAGAACCGTACGGCCCATCTAGCTTTCCCCATACATCGCTATTCCATTTAAGCAAGCTTTCCCTCCGTTCCGAATTTCCAATTTCTGTCTTTCTTCTTATTGTATCGCGTAAAAAAAACTGGAACCAGTGCCCAACATCCTAATAATAATGTGATATAGAGTGTCATAGTGGGATTCGCTTACGTTCCCTAACGGAGTCCACTCAGGTGTTTCCATTTGACATGAGGTTGAAAATACCGTTGCAGCTACACCACTTAACCCCGGTATTTTGTACCCATAGGCGGATTTTTGTGATACAGTTCCCCCCGATTAATCTTAAACGCCCGATACACCTGCTCCAGCAGCAGCACGCGCATGAGCTGGTGCGGATAGGTCATCCGCCCGAAGATGAATTATTTTGAGTTACTAACGGCATGGTTCTCCGAATCAAAAACAGAGTGAAAGTAATTTTAGACATATTTCAACCAGACTGGTCTAAAAAGGAAAAGGGAAACTTTTGTCGAAATTAATTTAAGCATAATTACTAAAGTCTTATGAGAGGAGTTTGATTTCTTGTTAGATAGAAAGGTACTTGATGAGCTTTATTCGCTCTATGGTTTTGAGAAAGGGGAAGAGAGAGAGAACTTCTCTGTTTATTTACACAGTGAAGGTTACTTTCATAATGCTGAGATTGTACAATTCAAAACTAATGAAATTGAATTATCTCAAGTAAGAGACCAGTATTCTGAATTAGGGTTTTCTGTACATGTTTCTTTATTTGATAAAATTGAAGCAACACATGCATCTTTATTTGCTGGGTTTTTTAATATTAAACACTCCAATAATCGATTAATCCAAGAATACAATAACTTTTGTGAACTTCAGACAAAAAAAACGCTAGGTAATTATTCGTACGTAGAGGGTCGTTTTTTTATCAATGGTCAGTTATCTGAAAGCGGACTAATCGAACAAATATCTAGCAAAATTTCCGAAAGTGGACCCCAACTAATAATATTAGAAGCTGCTGCTGGATTTGGAAAGACATGTACATCATATGAAGTTATTCACCGATTAGCTTCAAATTCAATTGATAAAGTCCCTTTACTTGCCGAACTTTCAAAAAACAGGAAAGCAAGCGTATTTCGATATGTTCTGTTATCTGAGATCGACCGCAAGTTCACCACTCTCTCATCAAGCTTAGTAACTTATGAAATAAAAAACGGAAGAGTCCCCCTTATCATTGATGGCTTTGATGAATTGTTATCCAAGTCTAATTCTCTTACTGAATTAAACTCCAAAGATGCTGAAGAAGCTCAAACTATGTTGGATACCATTGCGGATTTATTAACATATAATTCAAAAGCAAAAATATTGCTTACTTCACGTAAGAGTTCTATTTTTACTGGAGATATATTCGATGATTGGGCTGAGAAAAAATTATTTAATTGTAATATTACAAGAATACAGTTAGCAGAACCTACAGCACAAGACTGGGTTGGCTATGAGAAGTTTGTTGTACTAAAAGAGTTAGGTATTTCTTTAGATAATATTTTAAATCCAGTATTGCTAACCTTTATTCGAAACCAAACTATTGAAACTATTAGACAAAATTATGGTAATAATGAAAATATTTTGGACCAGTACTTTTCTTTGTTACTAACGCGGGAGCAGGAACGACAACAACTTTTGCTGGATATTCGCGAACAAATCAGCATAATGCAACAACTTGCCTCGTATCTAGTTCAGTTCGATATTTCATCAGAAGAACCACAATTTATTAGAGAATTGCTCTTAGATATATTAACTGGGAATCTTAATAAATACCTGGAGAGATACTCAGACTCTTTACTACAAAGTAGCGAAGACCGTCCGACAGATGAGGAATTTGTAATGAAATTAGTCCATCATGCACTTTTGGATCGAGTATCCGCCAATTCCAACAAAATTGGGTTCATTAACGATTTTATATTAGGGTTGTTTATTGGGGATGCTCTTATCTTTAATAAGTTATCTATAGATCAAATGTCTGAGAAATACATAGATATAGCCTCTACATCTTATGGAATTAAAGACGAGCAATCTCGTAAGACTTTATTTAAAAAGATAACCCCTGTAATTGTACAGCTTTCTGTGGAGTATCAACTCCTAATTGATATTAATTTGGTAAAAAAACTGACGCAAAATTATTGCGATCAGTATTTCGATTCTTTAGTTTTTAAATCCAATTTTTATTTTGATACAAGATATAAATTCATTAACTGCATTTTTTCATCATGTTCCTTTGATAATTGCACAATTCCCACTTCGGTTTTTCAATCTTGCCAGTTTTATAACTGTCAATTTTACAATGTTAATATAATAAATAACTCTAGTAATGATGCGGAACTAATTTTTTCAGGATGCTCCGGCCATGATGAATTTATCATAGCCTCTTCTACAAGATTTGACTCTCTATTAATTGATACTGAACAAAACTACGAAAAGTTTGTTTTAGAGCAGTACTGGAAAGTGGGTTATGATATGGCAGAGCCGCGACGTTCCTATCGCACTCTTTTTAGGGGAACCTCTTCTGAAGAAAGAGGGTTTGTAAATGATGCAATCGAAACTCTGATTGACAGAAGTATTCTTCGTAAGACAAGTACTTATATAGAGTTAAATTTCACAAGAATGAGTGAAATAAGAGATATTCTTGGACGGTGAACTATGGATTATTCTCAATTAGATAAGTTAATTTCTCAAATTCCCCCCTACTGTTATTCAAGAATTGATACACAAACTACAAACGAATTTAGATAAGTGTGGATTGTATTATCGGATCTTTGGCCGAAGTAAAAGTCCTCTTTCAACAAGTAATAAAATGACAACTAAAAAATATGATGACTCAAAAAAGACTACAAGATTTATTTGGAATTCGGGTAGCTTTATACTTTAAAGATGACTTGGAAATCTGCAAAAAAATAATCGAGAATACATTTGAAATAGATAACATATCCCAGGATGAGGAGAAGGTAGATACATTCAGTCCTACACGATTAAATTACGTCTGTGTACTTCCACTTAATAACCAAGTTGATATACCAAAGGACTTAATTAATAACTTCCCTATTGATCCTACCTTTGAGATACAAATTCGAACCATTTTTTCTGAAGGATGGCATGAAATAGAGCACGATCTTCGATATAAAAGTAGCTCAGATTGGGAAGGGAATAATGATTTATCCAGAGCTCTTAATGGCATTTTTGCTACGCTAGAGACATGCGACTGGTCTATATTAAATGTTTTTGATGAATTATCTTATAGGAAGTATAAAGAAAAGGATTGGGGGGCTATGTTAAAAAACAAACTCCGAATACATTTCCAAGATGATAAAATTGATGAGAAAATTATAGCTCAATTTTCAGCTGATCCCACCCTTGCAAAAGAGTTTTTAAGAATAGATAGACATGAATTTTTGGTCTTAGTTTCGGATAAAAGGATTATAAATTTCCCTAAGACGTTGAATAACGTTATTTTTACTATCAATGATCTTTATATTGGAGATCCAATTCTTCGTGATTTAACACCTTTAAAACTTCGTGAACAACTAAATAGAATAAAATAGGATGAAAACCTTAAATAAGCTACAACATATTATGCATTAATTTCGCCCTACTTGGGTCTATCGGCGAAAACAAATGGCGGCCCTGTGGCCGCCAAATTTCGTCCGGAAAAGTCTTCTATTCCAATGCCTAGTGCAAGTGAATAAATTGGAAAGTTGATAGTAATTTTAAGATCAATAGATATTCGGTACATTTAAATGATTAGGAATATTTCCTTGAAAATCATGAATTCGTTTAAATAAAGATAAAGCACAGGGCCCATTTTGAGCTTGTGCTTTATCTATGACTACCCAATCTTCACTTTTATTGGGTTATCTACTTCTGGAATAATCATATTATCCGAATAAATCATTATCTCTGAACCAGCATATCTATTTGCGGCACTATAATTAAGAGAGTATGTAATATGTCTCATCTCTTCGTACATTACTCGAATTGGTTCTATATTGTCATAGGTAATTAGCCAATGCCTATTGCGATTTTGTATCATTAAATTAGCCAATGCTTCATGATCTTCATGAATAAAATGGTTTTGGTATAAATCCTGTCCTTTTTTTATAATACGGCGGGTCTAAATAAACAAAAGTTCTCTCTGGCAAATTAGGAACAACTTCTTGAATTAATCTTGAGGCATCATAATTATAAAGTGCGATTCTATCCCTATATCTTGCTATTTTTTTGGATTCTGCTTATTAAATCTTGTTTATTATATCTCGCATCTATTTTCCACTCACCTTGCTGTTCAAGCCCGCCAATAATTCCACCATTTATTATGCCTGATCTATTCGTTCGATTTAAAAAAGAAGGTCGAAAACCCCAACTCAAGCAAACTGGCATTTTCGTTTTCTTGGGCCATTTTTTTGATTTTGCCATTCAGCAACAGTAACATTCGTTTCTTCAATTAATTCGCAAAGTTCCTGTGTGTGATTTAGAACTGAATACCAAAACGCATGAATCGAACTATTCAAATCATTTATAACTATCCGTGACATATATTCATTAAAGAGAAGCGAGAGGGCTACTCCCGCACCTCCCGCAAATGGCTCTACATATACACCGTCTAATAAGTCATTCTCTTGAACTAACAATTTTATATAATTTGCTAATGCGCTTTTCCCTCCTGGGTACCTTAATGGCGATGTATATGTCATATAAAAACTCCTAGTTTGCTAATATTGTCTTAATAAACAATGCTATGTTGTCCCACGTTGTCTTTATTTCAGATTCACTCGGATAAACCATCCTACTATGAACGTATGCATTCAAGTTCTCCGTTGAGCTTACACTTTTTGAGGATAACACATATCTCGCACCTTGTAACTCTTTCCTTGTCAGTACAGCGCTCTTTTCCAAATAATCAATAACTCCAGACAATTTTTGGTTGAGAGATTTTGAAGCATCGACACCACTAATTGGGTTTATGGATAAGTAATAATCAATACTTAACTCTATGAAAACCCGCAACATTACGGATGCTGAGTTTGTGAACTTTTCAACCTCAAGCTGTTTTAACTCCCTATAAATGTTATTCACTCTATCGTCTTTAGGTCTAACAACATAATCAGTCGGAATAAGATTTTTGCGCTTTGTTGAAACTGGCCGACTGACAGTTCTTTTGGGTTTTAGAGTCGGCTTTTCTTTACCTTTATCTTTGTCGGCATCTTTTCCACCGGGACTGACCTTTGCTCCGTTTTTCTCATCCTCGACATAATTTTGAGGGATTTCACTGTCCTCAAAGGTATCTAAGTACTTTAAACGATCCTTTTTATAGTAGATATCATTAACAATAATTTTTTTTATTGGATAGATCGTTTATAATTTTAGTTAGGCCTTTGGCTACCTCTTGTTCTGGTTTTTCTAATGTCATTTCATTGTTCTTAACCTTTATACCCAAAAAAACTCCTAACATCAGGGTCGCTAATTAATCGTTCAAGATTTGTAACCCCAATTATTTGAGCATTCTCCTTTGTTTCTTTTTTTGAAATGTTCACTCTGTTCGACCAATTCCAACGTTTGCAAGATAGCTGACTTGCTTCCCCCCAGTGTTTGCCTTAAATCTCTCTTGTTGTTCAGTGTCCCACCTAACAGTGCCGACTCCATCCATTTCACCTGTATGTTTAATTTCTATCCAGTGATCTGCTTCCTCATATGTATCATAAACAACACACATAAGCTCCTCAAATCGAGACAAATCATTGTTAATGTGAAGTTCACGAAACTTACTTTGTAAGCTTTTAAACTCTTGTGGAATTAATTCAGGTTGGAACAGGAGCTTCAGCGTTGTTATTCTTCTATTTCCTTCATGTACTACAAACAGATTCCCATCGTCGTTATACGGACTAACTACTGTGAGGTCAGAGGGATTCAAGCCTTTCTGCAATATATCAAGTGCCAAATTATACAATTTATTTGCAGACTTACTATTCTGCTCTCTAACCATTACATGAATAGCTTCAATTTGCGAACCAACGGGATTAAATCTATAGTTCTCCGTGTTTACAAGTAGGTTTGTTAGTTTAATCCTCTTATATTCAAACTCACTCATTTAAAAATCAACCCCAAATGTCAATGTGTAATAATACCCATTTCGACATTTCGTGGCAAATTCCTTTATTTTTATAAGTAATTTCTGTTCTTATAGTAAGATTATTGTTCCATTAGAACTAATGAAAATGGAATTTTCAATTCGAATTTTTCCTTTACCATCACTTGTGATACGGTTCCCCCCCGATTGATCTTAAACGCCCGATACACCTGCTCCAGCAGCAGCACACGCATTAGCTGGTGCGGATAGGTCATCCGCCCGAAGCTCAGCTTTTTGTCGGCGCGGGCCAAGACGGCGGGCGAGAGGCCGAGCGAGCCGCCGATAACGAAGGCGACGGCGCCGCCGCCGTAGACGGCTTGGCGGTCCAGGTGCGCAGCGAGCTGCTCGCTGGACCAAGCGTCGCCGTCGATGGCGAGCGCGACGACGTGCGCGTCGGGCTTGAGCGCGGCGAGGATGCGCTCGCCTTCGCGGACGCGGACCTGCTCTTCTTCGGCCGGGCTCATGGCGTCCGGCGTCTTCTCGTCCGGCAACTCGCGGATGTCGAGCCTGGCGTAGGCGCCCAGCCTTTTCGAATATTCGGCTACGCCGTCCGACCAATACTTCTCCTTCAGCTTGCCCACGCATACGATTTGAATTTGCATCATGATGATTCAACCGTCCTTCCGATCTTCCGATCCTCGTTCTGTTACCTACAGCTTATCCCATCGGCCGCAAAGGACGCAAAGGATCTTGCGTTTATACAAGTTTCCCAGCTCCCCCACCCTCTTTCCGTCAAATCGCAAACAATCCAAATAAAAAAACAACCCGCCTGCCCCGCCGACCTCAATAAAAGAAAACAACCAAAACATTGGAAAATGGAAGCCCGCCTCCCGAGGGCGTAAGCTCTTCAGGTAGCCATCTTCAACCGAGCGAGCTCATCCGGCGAACGGCGCTATGAGTGCAGGGACGAGAGGGGGCGAGATGCTTTTCCCGGCACAGCTTCATCGGCAAATTGAAAGCGCTTCGATCCGCATTCGCAACCAACGCGACTATTCTGCAACCGACATCCGACAACCTGCAAGCGATATCCGACACCTGCGCAATCAACCTGCGCAATCAAGGTCCTCAAGCAACTAAAACGAACCTAACGAGCCTGATCAGGGAGGAAAGCAAAGAATGAAACGAACGCTTCTAGCGATTCTCACAGCCATCTTACTGGCGGTCGGCGGCCTACCTGCTGCCCCAACCCCCACTGCCACAGCAGCCGCGCCCAACACGCCCGCTTTAACCGCAACATCTTCCGGCGCGCTGCAAAACTCGTTCGACACCGGCACCGCGGGCCAGCCCTACGGTCTGACCGACTGGGAGTCCGCCGGCTGGAACGCGCCCTGGCTGCTTGGCGACGGCAGAAGCCAGATCGACGCTGCCACAAGCCACAGCGGCGGCAAGTCGCTCAAGGTCCTCTATCCGCAAGGCAAGATCGGACCCGAGAATTCGGGCTACCAGTCGCCGTTTCAGCTGCCATCCGCGGATGAGTACTACCTCTCCTACTGGGTGAAGTTTAGTCAGGATTTCAGCTGGGGCACGACGGAATATGCCGGCAAAGTTGGCATCGGCCTGGCGGGCGGCGGCGCCTGCTCCGGCGGCGAGGTGTGCACGGGCGAGAACGGCTTCAGCTCCCGCCTCATCTGGCGCAAGGGCGGCCAGGCCGCCATCTACTATTACTCGATGGGCCACGCAGGCGAGTACGGCGACTACGCCGTTCTTCAGCACAACGGTTCGGACGTCTACTATCCCAAGGAGCAATGGGTCAATATCGTGCAGCGGCTCAAGGTGAACACCGTGACCAACGGCCAGGCCAATCCCGACGGCGAGATCGAGATCTGGTACAACGGCCAATCCGCGGCAAAAATCACCGGCCTGCGCTTCGTGACCAACGCTGACAAGGTGGATAAGGCGTACTTCTCGTCCTTCGCCGGGGGGAGCGACCGCTTCCTTCGCGCCGGCGAACGACTCTTACATTTGGTACGACGATGTAAAAGTATCCACGAACAGCGCCGACATCTGCGAGCTCGACAAGGGGGGCTGCAACGGCGAGTGGGACGACGAGACGACCGACCCGCTGAACGATCTGCGCATTCGTCCGGTCAGCGTGACCGCCAGCACCTATGAGGAAGGCAACGGTCCGGAAAAGACGCTCGACGACGATCTGACGACGCGCTGGTCCGCCGAAGGCGAACAGTGGATTCGGTACGATCTGGGCGAGAGCCGCGAGCTGTCGCAGGTGTCGATCGCCTTTTACCAAGGGCACGTGCGGTCGACGAAGCTTCGCATTGAAGGCTCAGACGACGGTGATACGTGGACCACACTGTTCGAGGGGCAGAGCGCCGGCAAGACGACGGAGCCCGAGCCGTTTGTCCTGACCGATGCCAAGGCGCGTTACATCCGCATCGCAGGCTCCGGCAATACGGTCAACAAGTGGAACAGCATCTCCGAGGTGCGCATTTACGGCGTGCAAAAGGACGATCCCGGCGGGCCGCCGCTGAAGGATAAGCTGGTCAACACGTTCGAGACGGGCACGGCCGGACAGCCGTATGGTCTCGCGGACTGGACGCAGGCGAGCTGGACGGCGAAGTGGCTGCTCGGCGACGACCGGAGCCAGATCGACGACAGCGTCAGCCATAGCGGCTTCAAGTCGCTCAAGGTGCTGTATCCGAAAGGCAAGATCGGGCCGGAAGCTTCCGGCTACCAGGCGCCGTTCGAGCTGAAGCACGCGGACGAGTACTATTTGTCGTATTGGGTGCGGTTCAGCGAGGACTTCAGCTGGGGCACCAAGCAGTTCGGCGGCAAGCTGGGCATCGGTCTCGCAGGCGGCGGCGCCTGCTCGGGCGGTCAGATCTGCACGGGCGAAAACGGCTTCAGCTCCCGCCTCATCTGGCGCAAGGACGGGCAGGCGGCCGTGTACATTTATTCGATGGGCAACGCGGGACAGTACGGCGACGAGGCCGACCTCAATTACCGCAACGGCTCGCCCGTCTATTATCCGAAGGGAACCTGGTTCAACATCGTGCAGCGCGTCAAGGTGAACACCGTCACGAACGGCCAGGCCAATCCCGACGGCGAGGTGGAGATCTGGTATAACGGCCAGCATGCGACAAAGGTGACCGGTCTGCGCTTCGTGACCAACGCCGACAAGGTGGACAAGGCGTATTTCTCCTCCTTCTTCGGCGGCGCGACCGACGATTATGTACCGGCCAACGACTCGTATATTTGGTACGACGACGTGAAGGTATCGACGCGGCTTGCGGACCTGTGCGAGCTCGGCGCGGGCGGCTGCGACTATTCGTCCGACGATCCGATGGCGGCGTACCGCATTCAGCCGGCCGGCGTGACGGACAGCGGTCATGAGGAAGGCAACGGTCCGGAAAATACGATCGACGGCGATCTGTCGACGCGCTGGTCGGCCGAGGGCGAGCAATGGATCCGGTACGATCTGAGCGAGAGCCGCGAGCTGTCGCAGGTGTCGATCGCCTTTTTCCAGGGCGCCGCGCGGTCGACGATCTTCCGTCTTGAGAGCTCCGACGACGGAGAGACGTGGCATACGCTGTTCGACGGACAGAGCTCCGGCAGGTTCACGGATCTCGAGCCGTTCGCGTTGAACAACGCCAAGGCAAGATACATCCGTATCGCAGGCTCCGGCAATACGATCAACAAGTGGAACAGCATCACCGAAATACGTTTTTATGGCACGGAGGAGAATGGCGGCGGCGGTCCCGGCGGCGGCAACGATCCGGGTGGCGGCATTCATCCCGACGACGGCAGCGACCCGGATGGCGGCAACGATCCCGGCACGGGCGCTCCGAGCGCGGACCGGCGCGTCAACGCGTTCGAGCTGGGCACGGCCGGACAGCCGTACAGTCTGAACGACTGGCGGAAGATGGACTGGACGGCCAAGTGGTTGCTCGGCGACGACCGGAGCCAGATTGATGCCGACGTCAGCCACAGCGGCTTCAAGTCGCTCAAGGTTCTGTATCCGAAGGGCAAGATCGGGCCGGAGGATTCCGGCTATCAGGCGCCGTTCGAAGTGAAGCCTGCCGATGAGTATTACTTGTCATACTGGGTGCGGTTCGACGAGAATTTCAGCTGGGGCACCAAGCAGTTCGGCGGCAAGCTGGGCATCGGCCTGGCGGGCGGCGCGGCCTGCTCAGGGGGTCAGATTTGCACGGGTGAAAATGGTTTTAGCTCCCGCCTGATCTGGCGCAAGGACGGGCAAGCGGCCGTGTACATTTATTCGATGGGCAACGCGGGACAATACGGTGACGAGGCTGACCTCAACTACCGCAACGGCTCGCCTGTCTATTTTCCGAAGGGCGAATGGTTCAACATCGTGCAGCGGGTTAAGGTGAACACCGTCACGAACGGCCAGGCCAATCCCGACGGCGAAGTGGAGATCTGGTACAACGGCCAGCACGCGACAAAAGTGAGCGGCCTGCGCTTCGTGACCAACGCCGACAAGGTGGACAAGGCGTACTTCTCCTCCTTTTTCGGCGGCGCGACCGAGGACTATGTGCCCGCGAACGACTCCTACGTCTGGTACGACGATGTGAAAGTGTCGCCGCATCGCGCCGATATGTGCGAGCTGAACGCAGGCGGCTGCGACTATTCGGCCGACGATCCGATGGCGCATCTGCGGATTCAGCCGGTCGACGTGACGGACAGCGGCCATGAGGAAGGCAACGGGCCGGAGAAAACGATCGACGGCGACCTGTCGACCCGCTGGTCGGCCGAAGGCGAGCAGTGGCTCCGGTACGATCTGGGCAAGAGCCGCGAGCTGTCGCAGATTTCGATTGCCTTTTTCCAAGGCGCCGCGCGATCGACGATCTTCCGCATCGAGGTGTCCGACGACGGAGACACATGGCGTACCCTGTTCGACGGCAAGAGCTCCGGCCGCTTCACGGACCTTGAGCCGTTTGCGCTGAACGATGCCAAGGCGAGGTATATCCGCATCGCAGGCTCCGGCAATACGATCAACAAGTGGAACAGCATCACCGAGGTTCGCATCTACGGCTCGTCGGGTGACGACGGCGGCGATCCGGATAACGGGAACGGGAATGGGAACAACCCTGGTAACGGAAACGGAAATGGTAACGGGAACGGCAACAATCCCGATAACGGCGGTAATCCGAATAACGGGAATGGCAATAGCAATGGCAGCGGGAACGGCAGTCAGTCCGACAACGGCAGCGGCGGTCAATCCGGCCAGGAAGACCCCGGCACCAAGCTGCCCGAGGCGGAACTGAAGGAAGTGCTGAAGGTGATCGCCTACCACTGGGCCAAGGCGGATCTGTTTAGGGCAGCCGAGCTGAAAATCTGGGATCTGCCGCCCGTCGGCCAGCCGTTTAATCCCAACAAGCCGGTCAACCGGGCGGAGTGGGTGCAACTGCTCGTTCGCGCGCTGGGCCTTGAGGCGCCTGACGGCGCCACGCCTTTTGCCGACGTGTCGCGACTGGGCGACGAGCAGCAGCGTGCCGTCGCCGCGGCGTTCCGAGCCGGCATCATCACCGGCTTCGAGGACGGCAGCTTCCGGCCTGAACAACAAGTGACGCGCGCGCAGATGGCCGTCATGCTGTTCCGGGCGCTCAAGCTGCCGGCCGACTCCGTTCCGCCGGCGTCCGTCTTCGCGGACGACAAGGCGCTCCCGGCCTGGGCGCGCGACAGCGTCTACGCGCTGAGCCAGCAAGGCGTACTGCGAGGCCGCGGCGGCCAGGCGTTCCAGCCGGGAGGCAATGCGACTTTAGCCGAGTCGCTCGTCGCCCTGCTGCGAGCGATCGACCTGCCTGACGCGCAAGCTTAAAGCTATCGCGGCACATTTCCTAAGATGCGGCTCCAAATGAAGCTCTTAGCAATGCGGGATGAAGCAGCGGCGTTCGCTGCCTCATCCCGCTTTTTTGATTCCTGGTCGTTCCCAGCAAAGCACGAAGTGCTTTCACACGACAGCACTTCTCCCACACCCGATGTCACAGAGCACGAAGTACTTTCACACGACAGCACTTCTCCCACACCCGGCGCCACAAAGCACGAAGTGCTTTCACACGACAGCACTTCTCCCACACCCGGCGCCACAAAGCACGAAGTGCTTTCACACGACAGCACTTCGCCAACACCCGATGTCACAGAGCACGAAGTGCTTTCACACGACAGCACTTCGCCAACACCCGATGTCACAGAGCACGAAGTGCTTTCACACGACAGCACTTCTCCCAGACCCGATGTCACAAAGCACGAAGTGCTTTCACACGACAGCACTTCGCCAACACCCGGCGCCACAAAGCACGAAGTGCTTTCACACGACAGCACTTCGCCAACACCCGATGTCACAGAGCACGAAGTGCTTTCACACGACAGCACTTCTCCCACACCCGATGTCACAGAGCACGAAGTGCTTTCACACGACAGCACTTCGCCAACACCCGATGTCACAGAGCACGAAGTGCTTTCACACGACAGCACTTCGCCAACACCCGGCGCCACAAAGCACGAAGTGCTTTCACACGACAGCACTTCGCCAACACCCGGCGCCACAAAGCACGAAGTGCTTTCACACGACAGCACTTCGCCAACACCCGATGTCACAGAGCACGAAGTGCTTTCACACGACAGCACTTCGCCAACACCCGATGTCACAGAGCACGAAGTGCTTTCACACGACAGCACTTCGCCGATGCCCGGCGCCACAGAGCACGAAGTGCTTTCACACGACAGCACTTCGCCGATGCCCGGTTCTATCAGCCTCTATTCGCTCATGCCCGCGCGCACCCGCTCGACCAATCCCTTGTACGCTTCGTATTCCTTCTCCCAATCCGCCTTGCGCGACTCTACCGTTCTGCCGTCCAGCAGCGCGGCGATGACGTCGAGGCACACATGCCAGCCGGCGAGATCGCGCGGCGTGTGGTCGGTGATTCGCGCGATGCGCTCGACTAGCGCGAGCCGGCAGCCCTCCGGCGTCTCGGCGAGCTCGAAGCGCACGCGATCCTCCGCCCACGTATACGCGAGCACGGTTAGCGGCTCGAGCGCGACAATCTCCATTCGCTCCGCGTTGCCCCCGCCCATGTCGAACTTGAATGCGCCGCCGACGCGCAGGTCCGCCACGCTCATTTCTGGAAACCATTTCGCCAACTGCTCGTTTTCGGTCAGCATCGCCCAGACGGACGCGACCGAGTGCCCCCATACGCGCTCAAATCGCGCCTCGTAAGCCTCGCCGTTCTCGATCGATCGAATCGTTGCCAGCATCATCGAATGCCCCTCTCGTATTTAATCGAACAATTCTAATCTACCGGCTTTATTCGAACAGCCTTAATCCAGCAGCGGCCGAATCGCCCCGACCAGCACCGCGGCAGCCCGCGCATGCGCCTGCTTCCCGGGATGATGCCGCGCGCCGGCGGTATCCGCCGTCATCTCCGGCAGACGAACGACCGTTACGCGCGCATCGCCCGACTGCGCCCGGTACGCGTCCACCGCCCGCTCGATCGCGGACAGCATCGGCGTGCCGAGCATGCCGTATGCCCAAACGATATGCGCGCCCGGATTGCAGCGCCGCAGCTTGCCCGCAAACCGCGCCACCGCCCGCTCGAAGTCCGCCACATCGTCTTCGTTCATCGTGCCGTCCGCGTTCAGCCGCCGCTTGTGCGTCTCTCCCGTCTGCGGGTCCCGCCACTCCGGCGAGTTGAACGCCCCGCCGTCGTTCGTTCCCAGGTTGACAACCACCGCATCCGGCTGCCAGGCGGCGAAGTCGTTCGCCTCCATCGCGCCTAGCTCCCGATTCCGGTCTCCCGCTAGCAGTCCGCATACCTGCTCGTAATAATCCGGGAGATTCGACTTCGGATTGTTGTCCCAGCCCGTCACGACGCCCCAGCCGCTCTGCGACACAATCCGATACTCGGCGTCCAGCGCTTCGGCCGTCATCGCCGCGTAATTGTCGATCGCGCTGAACCACATCGGGATCCAGTCCTGCTCGCAGGCCGCGCCGATCGCGCCTTCCCCGGACGTGATGCTGTCGCCGATGAACTCGATCTTCAGCGGCTTGTCCGTCACGGGCAAGAAATCGCCGTCGCAGCGAACCGACCGGATCTGCAGCAGGCAGCTTGGATCGCCGCTCATCGCCTGCGTGTCCTTGACGATCCGCACGTTTTTGACGGTATCCTCGTTCATCGCTCGGAACACGCACAGCCAATGCCTGCCCGCCGCGATCATCTGCCTGCTCACCTGCGCACCGTTCACGAGGACGCTGATCCACGGCTCGTTGCGATCGTAGTCCGATTCGACTTCGATCCACAGCTCGCTCGCCTTCACGTTCCACTCGACGCCGCTCCCCCGTCCAGAACAACGTCAGCGGATCGAGACGCCCCGTCGTTCGTCCGTGCACCTTCGTATGCGCAATCTCGGACAATGCGTACGTCCGCAGCCTTTCATTCTTCTGCATTAGCCGTTCCCCCATTCCGCTCGCTGTCTCCGATTTTATCCTGTCCCGCGCTATCCATCAAACAAGACATATGCTTTGAAACTAACCCGGATCAGACATTTCGTTCGCTTTCCTTCCAGTATACAAGCATTTTCCCGCGGCAAGACTGATATCCGTGCAAACGACGATCCCAACATCCCAACCAGACAGGAGTCCGGCCATGTTCACCGTATTCTGGCAATCCCTCGTATTAGCCTTTGCCGGCATTCTCCTGCTTCGGCTGAGCGGCCGCAAGTCGATCGCCGAAATGACGATTCCCCAGGTCGGCGTGCTGCTCACGCTCGGAACGATCCTGGGCTCCGACGTGGCCGGCAAAGGGCTGCCGGAGTCCTTGCTTGCCGTATTTACGTTCCTGGCCGTCCTTTATTTGTCGGAATGGATCTCGCTGAAGTGGAATCCGGCGGAACGGGCTTTAAAGGGCGCCGCGGTGCCGATCATTAAAGACGGCAATCTGCTAACCGACAATATGAAAAAGCTGCGGCTATCCGTGGACGATATGGAAAAGCGGCTGCGGCTGGCGGGCATCGCGAGCATCCAGGACATACGGTTCGGGACCATTGAGACGAACGGCGCGTTCGGCTACGAGCTGATGCCGCATGCGCGCCCCTTGACGAGACGCGACCTGGAGGAGATTCTGAAGGCGAACTTTCCTCAGATCGTCGTGCCGCCTTCTGCTCCGCAAGCCGACATTTTCGCCGAAACCCTTAATCCGCTCGACCAGCCTCCCGCGCCCAAAAAAATTGCACTGACCTTTACCCTGCATTGCAAGCGAATCATGAGAACAAACATAACCATTTCGATTTTGAAATAATCTACGATGATAATTGAAGAGGTATTTTCGGCGCTCTGAGGGGAAGATCGCATATTTGCGACTTTCTCTATCGACAATGACGAAGATGGCGTGCGCTCTTCGCTTATCCTTGAACTATTGAAAACGTCTTCACTATTAGGCGAATCCTTCTACAACCCTTTATATTTCAGGATCTATCTCCGTTTCAAAGTTTTCTCCTAACACGTATCCTTGTCTCGCTCTCTGAAGCTTGTTTTAACTGCGGCTCACGTTTCCCTATCTATATTTTTACATTAATTTATGATTTATCCTTCTCCAAGGACAAAGAGACAGATTTATAATTTAGAATGATATTACGATACGAAAAATGCTACATGCAGGCATCGAGAGGGGGGAGGAAGCAGGAAAAGAGGCGAAAAAAGCGGAAAAATGACGATATTCGAGCGAGCGCTTGATATAGGCAAGGCGGGTAGCAGGGTGGCGAATGCCCAAAAATCGATAGGGTGGACATATGGATTGCTGGCGCTGGCGGGTCAATGGCGGGTCAGGCGTATTCGATAAAACGCAGGACAGTTCTAGCTGAGTCGGGAGGATCGGCGCCGATGCGGAATGAAGTGGCGTACGGGCGCGTCACGATGAACGAACGATCGCACGAGGCGTTCAAGGGGTGCACTTGCATCGCACGGAGAAGAGGAAGAGGCCGGTGCCGGCGTGTCGCAGTACGCGCAGCTAGACGAAAAAAATAACCGGCTCCCTCCGTCCGCATAAGGGGGGAAGAAGGGGGCCGGTCGACGAGGGAGCTTAGCGAGGCGGTGGGGAAGGTAGCGGCGATTAAGGTCTAACCAATGCCTTCGTCATATCGTTTTGAGATTGCTGCATTTGCTGCAGCATTTGTTGGATTTGCTGGATCATCTGCTGGATCTGCTCCTGAATGATCCGCTGCTGCTCTTCCTGCGCCTGCGCCTGCGTCTGTTTCTCGGATGCATCCCCGTTCTGCTTTTTCGAGTCACCCTGCGTCTGCTGCAGCGGCGCGAACTGGTCTGCTTGCGATTTCAGCGTGCCCGCGTCCTGAACAAGCTTCTGGACCTGCGCCTGCTGCTGCTGGGCAGCGTTCAGCGCATTCTGCGCCAGCGAATTGTCCTTCCATAGCGAATTGCTGGTCGAATTGCCGAGGGCATCGTTGACCGCCTTATAGGCATCGTTGCTCATCATCAGACCGATCCCGCCCACCACACCCGCTACGAACAGTCCCGCTGCCTTCAATACCGTCTTTTTGTTCATTATCGTTAACCCTCCCGTAGGCATTTCTATGACTTCATCATACGTGATATGCGGGAACAATTCTGTAATGCAAACCACATTATGGAAAAGTTTCGGGCGCGCTCGTCCCGAAGCGCTACGAAGGATTCCTCGCCGATTCGATATTCGCCTTGCAATCCGATAAAATAAACGAAGCACATCATTCGGAAACGAGGTCACGATAGTGGGAAGCGGAAAAAAACAGTCTGTTGCATTAAAAAAGGTGCTGCGCGCGTTAGCGGTCATTATCGGCGCCTTCATTACGGCCTATGGTCTGGAAGCGGTGCTGATTCCGAACAACGTATCGGACGGCGGCGTGACAGGTCTCAGCATCGTCGGGTCGGAGCTGATCGATCTGCCGCTGGGCCTGTTGATCGCGGTGCTGAATATCCCGTTTATTTTTCTCGGGTACAAGCAGATCGGTAAAAGCTTCGCCATCAACTCGGTGCTGGGCATCGCTTCGCTGGCCATCGGCACGATAACGATGCATCACATCAAGCCCATTCTGGATGGCGATACGCTGCTGGTCACCGTCGTCGGCGGCATCATCATCGGCTTTGGCATGGGTCTGGCCCTGCGCAACGGCGGTGCCCTGGACGGAATCGACATGCTGGCGGTGCTGCTGTCCCGCAAGCTGCCTTTTGGCACAAGCGATCTCATCCTGTTCCTGAACGCGTTCGTCTTTATCGTCGTCTCGACCGTATTCGGCCTGCAGGGGGCCATCATGTCGGGCATCGCCTACTACATCGCCTCCAAGGTCATCCACATCGTCGAAGAAGGCTTAAGCGGCGCCAAGACGTTCAAGATCATCTCCAAGTATCCCGAGACCATGGTCGAGACGATCCGCGACCGGCTAGGGCGCGGCGCCACCTACAACGTCGTGGAGGGCGGCTACTCGAACGAACAGTTTAAAGAGATCACCTGCGTCATCAACCGGCTGGAAGAGAGCAAAATGAAAGAAATCATCTACGAAATCGACCCGAGCGCATTCGTCATGGTGTACGACGTAGCCGAGGTCAAAGGCGGCAGCTTCAAGAAGCACGATATCCACTAAGCAAGACCTGGCGTACTGGGGAAGTAGCCGCCGTAGGACGAATGTGGTTCCGTCCAGGAACACTTGGGCGTGCGGGGCGGGGCGCGGATTAAATGTGGTCCTATCCAGGATTACTCGGGCGCACGGGGCGGGGCGCGGATTAAATGTGGTCCTACTCAGGATCAATTGAGCGCACGGGGCGTCACGCCTGCTAAAGGTGTTTCTACTTAGGATCACTTGGGCATTCTCGTCAGGCCCCTATCGATAAGTGGTCCTATCCAGGATCAATTGGGCGCACGGGGCGGGTTGCGGATTAAGTGTGGTCCTACTCAGGATTACTCGGGCGCACGGGGCGGGTTGCGGATTAAGTGTGGTCCTATTCAGGATTACTCGGGCGTACGGGGCGGGGCGCGGATTAAATGTGGTCCTATCCAGGATTACTTGGGCGCACGGGGCGGGGCGCGGATTAAATGTGGTCCTATCCAGGATTACTTGGGCGTGCGGGGCGGGGCGCGGATTAAATGCGGTCCTATCCAGGATCAACTGGGCCATGCTCGTCGGGCCCCTTCCGAGAAGTGTTCCTACCCAGGAACGCTCGGGCTTACGGGGCGCCTCATTGGCTAAAGGTGTTTCGATTCAGGCAGATCTATTTGCGAAAATGAGCGAAGGCCTGTGAACTGCAGTTCCGGAATCGGAATGCGCAGCTTCACAGGCCTCGTTCATTTCATCTATGGTGCGGATGAGTCGGGGATTTACGTGCTGGCGCCGGTCGTGCCGGAGGTGCTGCCGCTCGTGGATTCGGTCGTGCCGCTTCCGTTCGCGCTGTTACTGCCGCCAGTCGAGCCGTTCGTGCCTGTACCGGTAGTGCCTGTGCCCGTCGTGCCGTCCGTACCCGGTCGCCCCATGCCCCGGCCGCCGCCGAAGCCGCCGCGTCCCCCGCCCATGCCGCCCATCTCGCCGCCGCCGGTCGTGATGCCCGACTCGTTGACGTAGGTCGTCTTGTCGCCCATCTCGAATGTGACGACCTTGGTCGTGCCTGCCGTGCCGCCTCCGGTATAGAGGCCGTCCTTCGGCGTGCCGCCGGAGGTGCCGCCCGTCGAGATCGTGTAGCTCTCCCCGGATTTCAGATCCGGCGAGGAGTAGACAAGCGTCTGGAACGTCTTCGCCGGCGCGAAGGCCGCGACCGCGTTGCCCGCGCTGTCCGTCAGCGTGACCAGCGTGCCCGCATCAAGCGTGCTCGGGAAGGTCATGAGCAGCGACACCTGCTTCGAGTCCTCGGACGGGGCCTGCGCCATGCCCGCTGCGCCGGCCGCGATCAGCGTGCCGCCGGATTGCTCGAACGTGCCGTCGTAGTCGAGCGCGCCGTTGCCCGCATTGGTCGGGCCGTTGACGATGGCCGTGCCGCCCGTCATGACGATCGAGCCGTTGGAATCGAGGCCGTCGCCGCCCGCATCCACGTAGAGGTAGCCGCCCGAGATCGTGAGCAGCGCTTCGCCGGTGTCCGCAGAACCGTTCAAGCCGTCGTCGCTGGACGTCACGTGCGTCTCGCCGCCCGAGATCGCGATGCTCGCGCTCTCGATGCCTTCGTAGCTCTTGGCGATATCGACCGTGCCGCCCGAGATCGTCAGCGTCGTGTCGCCGTGAATGCCGTCGTCCCCGCTCTGCAGGTCGAACGTGCCGCCCAGGATGCCGATGTTCGCGTTGCTGTGAATCGCGTCGTCCGCCGCATCCACCTTAAACGTGCCGTCCGCGATGGCGATGTCGCCGCCCGCCTTCAGTCCCTTGGCGCTCGTCGATTCAGTCTCTGCCGCGGCCGTATCGGTCGTCTCGCCCGCGTCGTTCCCGCTCTTATCGGTCGACCCCGACCCTGTTCCTGATCCCGAATCCGAGCCCGACGCCTGCCCGCTCGACCCGGCGCCGTCCGATACCGCCGCGCCCGCAGCCTGGCCGCTCGATCCCGGCCCTTGGCCGTCCGTCGGCGGCGCCGGCGGCTGCTGCCCATCCGCCGGCATTTGTCCGCCGTTCGGCATCTGACCGTCCGCCGGCGGCTGCGGCATCTGGCCGTCCCCGCCCTGCCAGTCGCCTGGACCGCCGCCGCCGAATCCGCCGCCCATGCCGCCCGGCCCGTTATCCGCATGCGTCTTCGTCGATGCCGCCGCGCCGCCGCCCGTCACGATGTCGAACGTGCCGTCCGCCACCAGCAGCGCGGTCTCGGCCTGAATGCCGTCGTTCGCGGCCGTGATCTTGAACGAGCCGTCCGCGATCGCGACGAAACCCTTGTCCGCATCCTTGTCGTTGGTCGACTTGATGCCGTCGCCGCCCGCGTCGATCGTGATGTCGCCGGCCTGGACCGCGACGAGATCTTTGCCGATCAGACCGTCGTCAGCCGATTTGACCGCGATCGTGCCGCTTACGATTTTCAGATCGTCGTTAGACTTCACGGCATCGTTGAAATTACCGGTCACGGTCAGCTTGCCCGTACCGTTAAACGTCAGATCGTCCTTGCTGTAGATCGCGGCCGTCGGCGCTTCATCGGAAGTATCCGCGTAAGTCGTACCGTCGGTCACCGTGTTCTCCATACCCTCCGCGAGCGTGACGACGACTTTGTCCGCCGACTTCACGTAGATGGCCGAGCCGTTCTTGTTCGTAATGTCCGCGCCGTTCAGCACCAGGCGCACGACATCGCCGTCTCCCGCCTCCACGACGATCTGCCCGTCGTCCAGCGTCCCGCTCAGCACGTAAGTACCCGCCGCCGTAATCCTGACCGCGCCGCCCTGCGCCGTCGCGCCCGATCCGGTAACGGTCGCCGCGCCCCCGTCCAGCGAGATCGTCGTCGCGCCGTCGGCCGACCATGTCGCCGTCGTATCCGTCTCGTCGAACGTCACCTTGTCGTTCAGATTCACGCTTGCGAGCGTGATCGGCGTACCCGCGGACGCCGAAGCTGCCGAAGCTGCCGTCGCCGACTGAGCGGCGCTGACCGACGCGGCGCCGGCCGCATCCGACGACTTGGCGCTGCAGCCCGCCGCCAGCATGGCGGCGAGGAGCGCGATAGCGATTGCTTTTGCTTTATGCGAATGTTTCATACAATTCCCTCTTTTCGGTTAGAATGGTGCTGCTTCGGTTAGAATGATGCTGCGTATCGTCTTATGCCCTTGCTGCTCCTGCCGTCGACTCGCTTAATACTCCTGCACGACCGGATTCATCGTGAGCGTAATATCCAGATTGCCGTTGCGCGTCCGCACCGCGTCCAGCAGCTCTTTCTGACTCGTCTGCGGTCCGATATTCACCGCGTATACGAGCTCGTACAGACTGCCGAGTTCCGTCGTCCGCACCTTTTTCAGCTCGTAGCCGACGCCGAACTTGCGGAAGATCTCGTCGAACGCTTCCTCGTAGCCCAGATTTTCGGGAATCGTGACTTTCAGCAGCTTGGTCTGCGCCTTGTTCGCGCCGAAGTTGACGGCCTTGAGCACGAACATCAGGATGCACAGGCACACCGTGAACAGCGCCGCGTACCCGTAAGCGCCCACGCCGCAAGCCAGGCCCGCCGCCATCGAGAACAGCACGTAGGAGATGTCCTTCGAGTCGCCCGGCGCGCTTCGGAACCGGATGATCGAGAAGGCGCCCGCCAGGCTGAACGCCCGGGCGATGTTGCTGCCGATGAGGAGGATAATGATCGCGACGATCGTCGGCAGGACCATCATCGTGAGCGTGAAGCTCGGGGAGTAGGCGACTTGCGTTTTCATATAAGTAAGGCTGATGACGCCTCCCAGCAGGATCGCGATCCCGAAGGTGAGCAGCGCGTGCGTCAAGGTCAGCTCCGCGTCGGCGGCGACCGTCGTGAAGATCGATTCGATCATAGCAAAATTCTCTCCCTTTCCATTTGCGTCCGTTCCATTCGGTCCATCGTGTCCCCGTCGCTCCCGCCTGCCCTATACAGCTCCGGCACCTTGCCCGCGTACCGGATCGACTTCTTGTACTCGTTGCCGTACTTGCTGAAGCCCGTCCGGTACATCGACAGCTCCGACAGCAGCCTCGACAGCCATACCGGCACCGTCTTCTCCGCCTTCACTTCCATCAGCCACTGGCCCTTCTCCATCAGTTGCTCGCCATAGTCGCCGGCCTCCAGCGCCAGGTCGTGCCGCCGCGACCGGATGTTCGTATCGAACGTGATCCGCAGGTCCCGGCCGTCCTTCGCGAACATCGCGATCCGGTCGTACGCCAGATACGTCATCGGGACCAGCTCGTACCGCGACAGGAAGTACTCGATCTCCGCGATCACCTGCTTGTTCATCCCCTCGCGGAAGGCCGGCGGCCGTCCCGTCCGGACGAATTCGTACGCTTCGCCGAGCCTCAGCGACGTGCGGCGCTTGTTCACGAGGCCGAACACCTTCTTTTTCAGCTCCAGGTACACCTTCGCGTCCGGCTCCGGCACGCCGTAAGCCCGAATCCGCAGCTTTTCCCGATACTTGGGCTTCGAGAGACTCGTACGGATCAGCGAGTGCTGCGGGGTATCGTAGTAAAGGTTGCTGATCGAATAGAACTTGTCGTCCTGGTTGTACGCATCGAGATCCATGTATTCGGTCAGGCGGTTGTAGATGCCGTAGAAAGCCTTCGTGTCCATCAGGTATTTGTTTTCGTAGCGGTTGAAAACCTCGATCGCCATGTTCAGCGCCCCTTTCGTTTTCGGCGACTGTCTCGCCCTTCCATGACCCAAGCTTAGTGGGGGGAACCTTTAACGAATCTTAAATTGTTATCGCAGTGTAAAAACTTTTTGTCCGCCCCGCTGCAGTGGTACGATTAAGGTTGATTAAAGGTTCTCTCCCTACAATAAAGGGCAAGACGACAGGCAAAGGGGTACGGACAACCATGAGGATACTTATCGTAGAGGACGAGGTGCATCTGGCGGAGGCGCTCACGCAGATTCTGCGCAAGCATCGCTATTCGGTAGATACCGTTCACGACGGGCAATCGGGGCTGGACAACGCGCTGAGCGGCATCTACGACCTGCTGCTGCTGGATATCATGCTGCCGGAAATGGACGGAATCGAAGTGCTGCGGACGCTCCGCCAGCAAGGCGTGCAGACGCCCGTCATCCTGCTCACCGCCAAGGGCGAGACCGACGACAAGATCGCCGGGCTCGACTGCGGCGCGGACGATTATATCGCGAAGCCCTTCGTGACGGGCGAGCTGCTGGCGCGGATTCGGGCGGCGCTGCGGCGCAAGGGCGAGGCCGTCATCCCGGACGACGGGCTGCGGTTCGGCGACCTCGAGCTCAACCCCTCGACGCTCAAGCTGTCGTGCAAGGGCAAGGAGCTGAAGCTGATCCTGAAGGAAAGCGAGCTGCTGGAGCTGCTCATCTCGCGCAAGCAGGCGGTGACGAGCAAGGAGCAGATCATCGAGAAGCTGTGGGGCTTCGACTCGGACGCGGAGCACAACAACGTGGAGGTCTACATCTCCTTTTTTGCGAAAAAAACTGACCTTCCTGAACGCGTCGGCGCGCATAAGCACGATACGGGGCGTCGGGTACGTACTGGAGGCGGCGGACTGATGTTCAACCGGCTGCGCAATCGGTTTCTGCTCATGAACATGGTCATCATCACGATCATCATGCTCGTCGCCTTCGCTTCCATCTATGTCATCACGTATCAGAACACCAAGCGGGACATCGACATGGAGCTGCACCGCGTCGCGGACTTCTACCATAAAGGCGATCTCATGAACGGCGGCAAGCAGCGGCAGGGACAGGACGGCGGACGGCCGCCGCAGATGGACGACGGCGGCATGGGTCCGTTCGCGGAGCGCTCGGTCTCGTTCGGCCTGCGGACGGATGCGCAGTGGAGCCTGGTCTCCACGGATTCCCGGTACGACATGGACGACGCGTTTTATGCAGCGGCGCTGAAAAAAGCAGCGGCCAATCCCGTAGACAGCGGGCGCTTCACGCTGAGCGACACGCGCTGGGCTTACTGCGTATCGCCCGGTCCGTCGGGCTACACGATCGCCTATATGGACGTGACCGCCCAGCAGAAGATTCTCACGAATCTGGTGTACACCTTTTCGGCGGTCGCGCTCGTCATGCTCGCGGTCATCTATGCCACGAGCCGTTATTTCGCGGGACGCTCGATCGCGCCGGTGCGGGACGCCTTCGACAAGCAAAAGCGGTTTATCGCCGACGCCTCCCACGAGCTGAAGACGCCGCTCGCCGTCATCAACACCAACGCCGACGTGCTGCTCGCCAACGAGGGCGACACGATCGCCTCCCAGGCGAAGTGGCTGCATCATATCAAGTCGGAGACCGAGCGCATGAAAACGCTGACCAACGATCTGCTGTACCTGACCGAGATGGAGGATGCCCGCGCGCGGACGATCTTCGTGCCGTTCGACGTCAGCGACGCCGCGGAGGGCGTGCTCCTGACGATGGAGGCCGTCATTTTCGAACAGAATCTTGCGCTTTCGTACGACGTCGAGCCCGGCCTGACCGCCGTCGGCAGCGCCGAGCAGATCAAGCAGGTCGTCATGATCCTGCTGGACAACGCGGTCAAATACAACGAGCCTGGAGGCGAAATCTCGCTGACGCTGAAGAAGCAGCAGCATCAGCTCCAGCTCGCGGTCTCGAACACCGGCGCAGGCATTCCCGCGGAGCACCTGGACCGTATTTTCGACCGTTTCTACCGCGCCGACGCGTCCCGTTCGCGCAAGCAGGGCGGCTACGGCCTCGGCCTCGCCATCGCCAGGTCGATCGTCGAGCAGCATCGCGGGCGGATCGCGGCCAAGAGCGTGCCCGGCGGCCGGACGACGTTCACGGTGACGCTGCCGCTGGAAACAAAAAAATAAGCCTGCCGCTAGGAGATTCGCGGGGCTTTGTCGAATTTGCACGTTATGACACGAAAACCGTTATCCACTCGCCAATATATCGCCGTCGCCGCGCTCTTCTTCGCCGTCCTTTTGGGCATCCGATGGTCCTGGACGCATCTCTTTCCAGATCGAGCATCCCGTCATCGAGGACGGCGTGCTCGATCTGCGCGGCGTCGATCTGGAAGCCTCTCACCCGTTCGCGCTGGACGGCGAGTGGCAGTTCTATCCTTCCCGCCTCCTCACCGAGGAAGAAGCCCGGGCGGAGACGTTCGCGTCCCGCCCCGTTCAAGTGCCGGGAGACTGGCGGAACGCGCTTGACGCCCACGACGGAGCGCCCTCCTACGGCTATGGCACGTACAGGCTGCGCATCCTGACCGATCCGCTCCGGAAGCCGGTGACGGCTTGGCTCAACCGCGTCCAGTCCGCATCCGTCGTGTCGATGAACGGCTTTTCGGAAGGGACGATCGGCCGGGTGGGCGCAACCAAGGAGACCTACGAGCCTTCGAGCATCTCCTTCACGTCTACGTACGACGGAGACGGCGCGACGGAGATCGACCTGCTCGTGCAAGTGTCCAATTTCGATCAGCCCTTCCAGGGAGGCTTCACCCGTTCCGCGCTGTTCGGCGCGCAGTCGTCGATCGACTTCACCAGGTGGTACTCGATCGGCTTCCAGATGATCACCTTCGTCGTGCTGATGCTCCACGGCTTCTACGCCTTCATCCTGTACCTGCTCAACCGGCGCGACCGGACGTTCCTGCTCTTCAGTCTGCTCACGCTCGCCGCCGGATTGACCGTGGTCTCAGACCACGACAACCTGCTCCTGCTCTGGCTGCCGATCGACTTCGCGTGGGGACTCAAGATTCGGCTGCTCTCTTACATGTGGCTGTCGTATCTGATCCTCCAGCTCTACAAGCGATTCCTCCCGGATCCGCCCTGGAAAGCGGGCTTCCGGATCTTCGCTGCCGCGCTGTACGCCTATACGGCGTTCGTCCTGATCGCACCGGCCGCATGGGTTTACGCTTCGCGCCATTATTTCATATTTAGCTTTTTCTATCTGCTGCCGTTCGTCAGGCTCGCCTGGCTCATCGTCCGGATGTTCGTCCGCAAGCGCAGCGACGAAGGCTCCGTATTCCTGATGGTATCCGGCTCGGCCGTGCTGTCCAGCGTCGTGGGGGGCGTATTCAACGCGGAATTGGGCATCACGCCGATGTATTATCCGATCGATGTCGTCGTAGCGATTATCGGCTTCTCCGCGTACTGGTTCCAGGTGTACTTCCGCAACGCCAGGGAGAACGCGCAGCTCAACGAACGTCTGCGTGCCGCCGACAAGCTGAAGGACGAATTCCTCGCCAACACGTCGCACGAGCTGCGTACGCCGCTGCACGGCATCATGAACATTGCGGAAACGGTGGTGGCCCAGGAGCGCGGCCGTCTCAGCGAAGGCGCGTTAAAAGATATGGATCTGCTCGTCGGCGTCAGCCGGCGCATGTCGCATCTGCTGAACGACCTGCTCGACGTCGCCCGGCTGCAGGAAGGCGGCGTCAAGCTGCGGATGGCGCCGATGCGCGTCCAGTCGGTCGTGCCGGGCGTGCTGGACATGCTGGGCTTCCTCGCCGACAGCAAGACCGTCCGCTTGCGCTCGGACATCGCCGAGACGGTGCCGGCCGTTCTCGCGGACGAGCAGCGCGTCGTGCAGATTCTGTACAACCTGCTGCACAATGCGGTCAAGTTCACCGACGAAGGCGTCGTCTCCGTGGCCGCGGCGCTGCAAGACGGACGCGTCCGCGTCACCGTGTCCGACACCGGCAGCGGCATGGACGCGGACACGCAGGAACGCGTCTTCCGGCGCTACGAGCAGGGAGCCGGCAGTCATGGCGACGGCATCGGGCTTGGCCTCAACATCTCGAGGCAGCTCGTCGAGCTGCATGGCGGCACGCTGTCGGTGCGCTCCGCGCCGGGCGAGGGGGGCGGCGTTCAGCTTTGATCTGCCGGTCGCGGGGGCCGCTTTGGCGCCGGCGGATGCAGCGGATGCAGCGGATGCGGTGGATGCGGCGGAGCCGGCGGACAGGTCGGTCTTCGCCGCGGGAACGGCTTCTGCATCGTCAGCCGCCGCAGGAGCCGCCCGGCGCTGCGACGATGCGAAGGCGGGCGAGCGGGGAGAGTCGGGTGAGGGGGGTCGCGCTAGGAGCGGATGCAGCGCTGGGCAGGGATGCAGCGCCGGATGTTGGCGCGGCGTCGAGTTCCGATGCGATGCCGGGCAGGGATGCAGCGCCGGGCAGGGACGCCGATTCGATCGCGTCCAAAGCGTTCGCCGACGGCCGGCTCGGATCGGCGTCGGACGACGGTCCTGCGGAAGCCGCCGCCGCGCTGCTTGAGGCGCGGGAGCCGCGCGCGCGCATCCTCGCCGTCGACGACGACCCGGTAAACCTGACCGTGCTCGCCGGCATCCTCTCCAGCGAGCCGTACGACATCGCCTACGCCCGTTCGGCGCAAGAAGCGCTCGCGCTGCTTGGCGAACGCCGGTGGGATCTGCTCATCGCCGACGTGATGATGCCGCGCATGTCCGGCTACGAGCTGACGCGAACGGTCAGGACGCGCTACGATGCCTCCGAGCTGCCGATTTTGCTTCTTACCGCGCGCAGCCAGCCCGCCGATATCTATGCGGGATTTCAGGCAGGCGCGAGCGATTATTTAGCGAAGCCGGTCGATGCCCTCGAGCTGCGCTACCGCATTCGCGCGCTCGTCGCGCTCAAGCTGTCGGCCAGCGAGCGCCTTCGTCTGGAGGCCGCCTACCTGCAAGCGCAGATCCAGCCGCACTTCGTCGTCAATACGCTGAACTCGATCGTCGCGCTGGGCGAGACCGATCCCGACCGCATGCGGGAGCTGGGCCATGCCTTCGCCTCGTTTCTGCGCATGAGCTTCGACTCGCTTAATACCGAGGAGTTGGTCGTGCTCTCCCATGAAGTCGGACTGACCGAAACTTATCTGTTCATCGAGCGCGAGCGCTTCGGCGACAGACTGCGGGTCGTCTGGGAGACGGATCCCGGCCTGGAGCCGTACATCCCGCCGCTGTCGATCCAGCCGCTCGTCGAAAATGCGGTCAAGCACGGCGTGCTCCGGCAGAACGAAGGCGGAACGGTGCGCATCCGAATCTTGCGCGCCGACGGCCGAATCCGCATCGAGGTCGGCGACGACGGCGTCGGCATGAGCGCCGAGCAGGCAAGCCTGGCTTTGACCCAACCGGCCCTGGGTCCCCGCGGCGTCGGTCTGTACAACACGAACCGGCGACTCAAACGCTTGTACGGCGAGGGACTTCGTATCGTCAGCCACCCGGGGCAGGGCACGACCGTCTCGTTCGAAGTGCCGGAACGGACAGGGCACAGGTAACGAAGCGGACACTCCAGCGCTAGTGATTTTCTTGAGAATATGCGGTAGGATCGCACAACTGGGCCAAAAAAACTGTTGCCACAGAACTGCATGTTTTACCGCATAACCGCGCTCCTGAGAGACGTTTTCCCGCAATTACCAAATAGCTTCGCAAAGTGCGTGACATGGTAACTTTTTGCTGTGCTGCTGCGCCGCCGTCCCGATCTGGAACCATTGCCAAAGCATCTGCACAGCGCACCATCGATGCAAGAATGGCTGCAGCAGCCTTCCATGAATCTGTAGAGTAACTTTTTGCCCTTCCAGCACCATTTCAACCGGTTCGCGAGCCTGTAGAGTAACTTTTTGCCCTTCCAGCACCATTTCAACCGGTTCGCGAGCCTGTAGAGTAACTTTTTGCCCTTCCAGCACCATTTCGACCGGTTCGCGAGCCTGTAGAGTAACTTTTTGTCCTTCCAGCACCATTTCGACCGGTTCGCGAGCCTGTAGAGTAACTTTTTGCCCTTCCAGCACCATTTCGACCGGTTCGCGAGCCTGTAGAGTAACTTTTTGCCCCTACAGCACCATTTCAACCGGTTCGCGAGCCTGTAGAGTAACTTTTTGCCCCTCCAGCACCATTTCGACCGGTTCGCGAGCCTGTAGAGTAACTTTTTGCCTTTACAGCACCATTCCGAACGGTCCGCGAGCCTGCAGAGTAACTTTTTGCCTCTACAGCACCATTTCAACCGGTTCGCGAGCCTGTAGAGTAACTTTTTGCCCTTCCAGCACCATTTCGACCGGTTCGCGAGCCTGCAGAGTAACTTTTTGCCTCTACAGCACCATTTCAACCGGTTCGCGAGCCCGTAGAGTAACTTTTTGCCTTTACAGCACCATTCCGAACGGTCCGCGAGCCTGCAGAGTAACTTTTTGCCCTTCCATGCTTCGGCGCCTGCATCTTAAGCCGGAATCGCTATCAACGGACGCGCTTCAAGGGCTGATTCGACAGGCCAACTCTCGGGTGTGAGAGTAGCGAAACGGTCCCCCCACAGAATTGCACGGTTTCACAGCACGACGGCGCTTCCGGGCGACGGTCTGCTGCAGAATTAAGCTTCCGGACCTCAGCCGACCGGCGTCTCGTATACAACGAAAAAAAAGCCCGCGCCGTCAGGCACGAGCTTCCTTCTTTTCTATTCATCTAGTCCCGGCTCCGAATCTTCGCCAGCAGCCGGACGATCTCGAGATACAGCCACACCAGCGTCACGAGCAGGCCGAACGCGCCGTACCACTCCATGTACTTCGGCGCGCCTTGGCGGGCGCCGTTCTCGATGAAGTCGAAGTCCAGCACAAGATTGAGCGCCGCGATGATGACGATGAATACGGAAATGCCGATGCCGATCGGCGTGCTGTCGTGAAGGTACGGCACCGTCACGCCGAACATGCCGAGCACCCAGCTAAGCAGGTACACGAGCGCGATGCCCGCCGTCGCCGCGAACACGCCGAGCTTGAAGTTCTCGGTCGCCTTGATCAGCCGCGTCTTGTAGGCGAGCAGCAGCGCGACGAAGATGCCCATCGTCAGCAGCGCGGCCTGAAGCGTGATGCCGTCGTAGTAAGATTCGTAATTCGCCGATATCGCGCCAAGGAAGACGCCCTCCGCTACCGCGTAGACCGGCGCCAGATAAGGCGCCGTCTTCGGCGCGAAGCTGATGACGAGCGCCAGCACGAAGCCGAGGATCGCGCCGCCGATCGCGAACGGAATCACGTTGCCTCCGTCGAAGTAGTTGTTCCAGGCGACGAACGCGCCCGCCATGAGCAGGAGGAGCATGATAAACGCCTTGTTCACCGTGCCGTCGATCGTCATCGTATCCCGGCCGTAAGCCTGGCCTTGCCTTTCGAATGCCTTGTCGTTCAATGTTGGATTGCCGCTGCGCATCAAGTGCGATCCCTCCGCTTCGATTTGCGAAGATTATATCACGGCTCGCCCTAAGCCTGCCATTAAATTCCACCCACATTCCACGTGGAACATTCAAGCGCTCGCGCCCCCCGCTCCCGGCGAGCCGCACCGCGTCCCGACCGCCGTGCTTGGCCGCGTACAGCGCCAGATCCGCCTGCTTCAGCAGAAGCTTGAGTCTCGCCCCCGCATCCGCCGCATCTCCCCCCTGTTGCGTACTCCGTCCCGCCCGCCCCCCGGGCTCCGCCGACCGCCGACCCGTCCGTCGCGGCAACGCCGAAGCTCGCCGTCATCCGCAGCTCGCCGCCCGGCACGATCAGAGGCTGCGTCGCCAGCTCGCGCCGGATGCGGTGCGCCGCGGACTCCGCTCCCGCCGCATCCAGACCGGGCAGCGCGACGACGAACTCTTCGCCGCCGTACCGCGCGAGCAGGTCCTCCGTCCGCAGCGCGCGCCGGCAGAGATCCGCGATATGGAGCAGCGCCTGGTCGCCGACGTCATGCCCATACGTGTCGTTGATGCGCTTGAAATGGTCGATGTCGAACAGAATGACGGCCATCGGCTCGCGCGCGCGCTCCGCATCGCTCAGCATCGACGTACCCAGGCTCATGAAGCGCGCCCGGTTATATACGCCCGTCAGGCCGTCGTAATAAGCCATCTGCCGGAGCTGTTCCTGCAGCTGCACCCGCTGGGTGATGTCGATCAGCACGATGAGCTTGCCCGCCTCCAACTCGCCGCGGTTGCGCACGACCGACGTGCGCACCTGATAATGATACGAGCGGTCCTCGATCGTCCATGGGATCTCCTGGATATCGACGACGCCCGAATCCTTCGCGCCGCCTTCGCCCGCCGTATCGCGCAGCAGCAAGACGGCATCCGTGTGCTTGCGCCAGAGCCGGTCCAGCCGATGCCCGATGTCGGTCGCGACCAGCTCGGGAATGATCGCGGCGGCGGCCGCGTTGTAATCCACCAGCCGATCCTCCATGTCGAGCACGAGGACGCCGTCGCGCATGCTCTCGAACAGACTGTCCCGGGCGATCGGCACGACGTGGAACAGGCCCCTGGACGCCAGCGCCCACATATAAGCCGCGGACGTCACCGTCATGATGACGGGAATCGGGTCCACCCCGTCCGGGGTCGCGCCGCCGAGATAAAAGAAGTCGCCGACGAGCGGCAAGGTCAGGCCGAACAGCAGCGTGACGAGCTGGAAGCGGTACGTCTGCTTGCGCCGCCATTGGACGAGCAGCAGGATGACGCCGCCGATCATGCAGCCGAAGGTGTAAGCGCCCGCGATGAGATACCAGGGTCCGGCGACGAGATCCGCCTTGGGGGTGAGCGTGTCCGGGCGCAGCACGATATCCCGGTAATAAAGGTGATGCGCCTCGTTCGTCATGACGAGAAGGAGGGTGATCGCGGGCACGATGAAGAGTCCGATGCGCAGCGAGCGCTTCAAATACTTTTCCATGCCGAGGAAGTACATGACCAACAGCAAGTTAAGCGGCGGCAGGAACGGCATGCCCAGATACTGAATCTTGATCCAGAGGACGATCTCCTCGAGAGAGCCCGCGGCCAGCTCCAGCGCGGACCCGAATGTATAAATAGCCGACATGAGGCTGAAGGCGACGAACGTCTTCACCATGGAGACCTTCGAGCGGCCGGACAGCGCGTAAATGCCCATGAGCACGTTGATAACGCCGGCCGTGATGATTAAAGTTAGTATGGCGGAATAGGGCGTTCCCATAGATGATCGACTCCGTTAGTTCTTTGTTCGCCCGCCCTTCTCCGTTCCCGGCGATGCGCAAGGTCTGTCCATTTGATCGTATCATAAATACGTCGAATCTTGCGAAGAGGTTCGATACATTGTGGGCATCGCCCCTCTTTTTTTGATACAATAGACCAAACATTCACACGGATAAGGGGATCGAGATGGAATATATCAGCACCCGGGGCCAGGTGGCTCCCCTCGGCTTTATCGACGCGATTCTGATGGGACTGGCGGACGACGGCGGCCTGCTCGTGCCTAAGGCTGTGCCGCAAGTGGACGCCGCGACGCTGCAGGCATGGGGCAATCTCACCTACGCGGAGCTGGCGCTCGAGATCTTCACCCTATATATCGGAGACGAGATTCCGCGCGAAGCGCTCCAGCGGCTGGTCGAAGACAGCTACGGCACGTTCCGCGACGCCGACGTGACGCCGGTGCGGCGCATCAACAACGGGCTGTACGTGCTCGAGCTTTTCCACGGGCCGACCTTCGCCTTCAAGGACATCGCCTTGCAGTTCCTGGGCAATCTGTACGCGTACGTGTCGAAGCAGACGAATTCGATCATCCACATCCTCGGCGCGACCTCGGGCGACACCGGCGCCTCGGCGATCGAAGGCGTGCGCGGCAAAGAAGGCATCCGCATCTGCATTCTGCACCCGTCCGGCAAGGTGAGCAAGGTGCAGGAGCTGCAGATGACGACCGTGGACGACGCCAACGTGCTCAACCTGGCCGTGAACGGCACGTTCGACGACTGCCAGCGCATCATCAAGGAGCTGTTCGCCGACGTCGCGTTCAAGCACAAGTATCATCTGCGCGCCATCAACTCGATCAACATCGCGCGCATTCTCGCGCAGACCGTCTACTACTTCTATGCGTACCTACAGCTCGCGCAGCAAGGACAGTCCGAGCGCATGAACTTCAGCGTCCCGACGGGCAACTTCGGCGACATCTTCGCCGGCTACCTGGCGGGGCGCATGGGACTGCCGATCGGCAAGCTCATCCTGGCCACCAACGAGAACAACATTCTCGAGCGCTTCGTCAACGAGGGCGTGTACGAGCCCGGCGAGTTCCGCGGAACGCACAGCCCTTCGATGGACATCCAGGTGGCGAGCAACTTCGAGCGCTATCTGTACTACCTGTGCGGCGAGGACCCGGTTGAAGTCTCCCGGCTGATGGGGCAGTTCACGACCGAAGGCAGCATCGTCATCCCGTCCGACCGGATGAGCCAGGTGCAGGCGGACTTCGCGGCCTACGGCGTCAAGAACGAGGAGTGCCTCGATACGATCGGCGACTACTTCGCCAAGTACGACTATCTCCTCGATCCGCATACGGCCTGCGGCGTCGCGGCGAGCGATCGTCTGACCGAAGAAGGCGAAGTCACGGTGGCGCTCTCGACGGCCCACCCGGCCAAGTTCGACGAGTCGATCCGCCTGCGCGGCATTGAACAGACCTATCCGGAGCAGATCGGCGCGCTGTTCGGCAAGGCGCAGCACCAGCACCAGGTCGACGGCTCCAACGCGGCGATCAAAGCCGAGCTGGAACGATTTTTCTAACATAGATCGACCGATTATCGATACAAAAAACGGTGGATGGATCCGGCTTCGCTTCGGCGATGCGACGGGGTCCGTCTTTTTTTTATTCTCAGGAAGCGTTCAGCGAGGGTTCACGGAGGATTCAGACAAGCGGGCTATGATGGAATCGTTAACGACCACATCATCCATCTCAGGAGGATCTGCCATGATGCATGCGAAGAAGCATAAGAAGCTCGCCATTACTTCCCTTGCGCTCGCCGTCGCCGTATTCGGCAGCGCGGTCTCCGTCGGAAGCGCGTTTGCTGCCACGACGAAAACGACCGGCGCAGCGCAGGCGCAAGCGACGACCTCGACCGCTGCCACAGCCACAACCCCGGATAAAGGCGACGGGAAGCACAGAGGCGGCGGCTTTAGAGCCGGCTGGAACAGCCCCGAGCTGGCCGCGTTGCTGAACCTGACCGAGGACGCGCTCAAGACGCAGCTCCAGGCCGGCAAGACGCTGACCGACATCGCCGCCGCGCAGGGCGTCGACAAGCAGAAGGTCCAGGACTTGATCCTCTCCGCGATGACCGAACGGCTGGACGGCCGTCTGGCGGACGGCAAGCTCACGCAGGCGCAGTACGACGAGCAAAAGGCTATCCTCGCCGACCGGGCGGCGGAGGCGTTGACCGACGTCTTCTCCGGCAAGGGCGGCGGCAAGGACGGCAAAAGCGGACACGGCGGGTTTGGCGGCGGCAAGCACGGGGGGCTTAGGCGGTCTCGACCTGAAGAATAACGCCGATATCGCCGCCTTGCTCGGGTTGACGACGGACGAGCTGTCCGCGCAGCTTGAGGCCGGCAAGTCGCTCTCGGATCTCGCCGGGGAAAAGAGCGTCGCCGTCGATACGGTCACGGCCAAAGTCGTCTCGCTGCTCACGGCGGCGCTCGACCAGCGTCTCGCGGACGGCAAGCTCACGCAGACGACTTACGACGCCCAAAAAGCGACGCTGGCCGAGCAGGCTGACCGAATCGTGAGCCGTACGTTCGCCGGCCACGACGGCGCGCATGGCAAGGGCGGCAAGGCTCGCGCGGGCGAGGGTGCTCCGGATGCCGCCCCGAACGACGCCTCCGGCAACTCGGCCTCCGCATCCGCTGCGATCGAGGGCTAACGAGTCTCGCTTATAACCTGCAAAAGTACGTCATTCGATCCACCTTCCGGCCCTCTCCGACGACCGTCGAGAGGGCCGCTTTTCTTATGGCCCACCGAAAGAAAGCCTTCCTCCGTGCCCGAGCCTCATTTAACCGAACCTTCGTCCGCGAAGGCGACGCTGACGCGCACCTTCACGTCCGACTGCCCGAACGCTTCGCCCCAGTTCTCCTTCACCTGCTTGAAGCGATTGTAATGATAAGCCCGCGCGTAAATGCCGAACCCGACAGGATCGACCTTATCGCGCTGAAGCTTGGCGATCAACGCCTCGAACTTGTCGCGCAGCTCCTCGGCGCAGGCGAGCTCGGCTTCGCGTTGATGGTCGTCGAGGTCCAGCGATGACAGCTTCTCCACGACGCTCGCCGAAAAACGTACGCGAACGGCGAACTTGAAGCGGTCCCCCGCATACGCGGCGTCGATCTTCACCTTGATCCGCTCCGTCGCGATGCTGACCCAATCCGTTTCCGCAGGAGATCCGGTCAAGCGGGATGGGAGACGCAGCGTGAAGCCGACGGACTCTCCCGCCTTATTTTGCAGGACGCGCAGCAGGACCGTCTCCGGCATGCTCAGCGTATCGACGTACCGGCCATGGTGATCGAGCAGCGCCGTACCGTCGATCATCGCGTCCTGTTTGATCGACATCTGGGTCAAAAAAGGGGTCTGTCCCTCTTCGTTCATCTGCCTGTGCAGCTCCTGCAGCGTCGTCGCGACCGACTCCGACCGGTTGGCCGCCGATTTGATCATGCCCATCAGCATGAGAGGGAGAATCGGCTGGTTCGGCGAATGGTAGTAGAACAGCCGGTCGAGCGTACCGTCGAATACGACCACCCTCGGCGTTATGGGGTTTCGCCCGTCACGGAAGTAGATGTCCATGTAACGGAACCAGTCCGGCGTCTCCTGCACGAAGCGCTTGGACAAGGCGATGATCTTGATCTTCCTCCCGTTGAAGGAGCCTACCGTGAAGGCGTCCAGCTTCCCCCCGCCCCTGACGCTGCGTGTTCGCGACGACCTTGAGCTCCTGACTCTTTTTCTCGGATTTGCTGAACACCGGAATCGACGTATAACTCATCGTGCGATGATCTTCCGTAATGTCGACGCCCGCCACGAGCGACAGCGAAGCATCCTCCAGATCGACCCGGTCGTAACAGCCCGTCAGCGGCCCGAGCAACAGCAGCGATGCGCCCAGCGCAAGTATCGTCCTTTTCACGTCTGCCTCCGCTTGCCTCGTACCGCATCGTACAACAGCAAATAGCCCAGCAGCAGCACGGGAGCCGCGTATTCGGCTGCCATTCCGAATTTCCCGAGCCAATCCCCCCATCGCGTACGAGACGTTAAATCCCGGAACGTAAAAATAGGAGAACAAGGCCGTGCCCGCCAACAAAAAACGCAGAAAGATCCGGTGATCCGCGCGTCCGGCCATCCAGCTCATGCAGAAGGCTGACAGCAGATAGGACGGAATCCAGGACATGGAGAAAATGAACAGATAGAGCACGATAAACAGCCCTTCCACCTGTTCGAGAAACGGAAGTTCCACGGACTTCAGCATATAAATGGCCAGCTGATTGATCTTCGTAAGCTCGCCCGGACTGAAAAACGCGAAGCTCAGCAACGTGATGAACAGGTAGGCCAACAGCGTGATGAGCTGCGCCCAGCACACGCCGAGCGCGGCTTTTTCTTTGTTTTTCAAAAAAGGATACAGAAATGCCGTCGAACCGAAGCCGAGAAAGTAGAAAAACGTGCTTGGCACGGCGGTAAGCACCGGCCGCCAACCGTCCGGCAGCACGGGCAGCAAATAAAGCCAATGCGTATGTCCCCACACGACTGCGAAGACGAACGGGATCCAAAGGGACAGCCCCATCGACACTTCCGCGTACCGTCCGACGATGCGTATGCCGCCGCGCGCCACGACATACGTCGGGATCAGCAGCATGATTAACGTCATGTAGGCGGGCGTTTCTTGTAAAATACGGGCCTTGATGACGCGCGTCGAGTAGACGATGCCCGTATAGGCGAAGTATAGATGGTACGCGGACAGCACAAGCGCCGTCGCCCGGCCGACCCACTTGGCCGTATATTTGGATACCAGCTCGAGTATCGTCCCGTCGGGATTTTTCTTCATGATCTGCACGATGACCAGATTCGCCGCCGTCGTCGTCAGCGAACCGAGGATCAGGGCGATCCAGCCGCTGCTGCCCGCTTCCTTGTACAGCGCTCTCGGTATCTCGATGAACCCGTAGCTGATGGCGATGCCGCTGATGATAAAAATGAACTGCATGGTCGTAATCTCATTGTAGGCGTACTTCCTCATCATCCGTCTCCTTTGCGGCGATTGTCTCCCTGCCTGCGGGTCTCGACCGGACGCGCGCCGAGCGGACGCAGCGTCATCTTCCATAGCGGGCTGCGTACGACGGTATCCCGCCAATCGGAAATCCGCATCGGCGCGAACGGCGTGCTGAACGGCGTGCCGAGCGTCTCGAGCGAGATCAGATGGCCGAGTAGAATCATCATGCCGACCAACAGCCCGAAGATGCCGAACACGGAAGCTGCCGCCATGAGCGAAAAGCGAATGATACGAACGGCGGCCACCATATCGAGGTTAGGCAGAATAAACGAAGAGATCGCGGTGAACGCGACGACGACGACCATAATATTGCTGATGAGACCGGCTTGCACGATCGCCTGTCCGATGACGATGCCGCCGACGATGCCGACGGTCTGGCCGATCGGCGACGGCAGCCGGACGCCCGCTTCGCGGATCATCTCGAGCGTCAGCTCCATGAAGGCGGCTTCGATGAACGGAGCGAACGGAACGGTGCCCCGGAACGTGCCGATCGTCAGCAAAAGCTTGATCGGAATCAGCTCGAAGTTAAAAGACGAGATGGCGATATAAAACGCCGGCAAGCTGATCGAGATAAAAAAACGCCAGAAAACGGAGCATGCGGATAAAAGTCGCGATGGACCAGCGCGTGCTGTAGTCGTCGATATTCTGAAAAAACGTGACGAAGGAAGAAGGTCCGATCAGCACCGTCGGGGAACGGTCCACAAGCACCGCGAAGCGTCCCTGAGCGATCTGCGAGACGGCCGCATCGGGGCGCTCGGTAATCATCAGTTGGGGAAACGGCGAGTACGGATTGTCCTCGATCAGCTCGGCCAGCTCGCCCGTGTTGATGATCAGATCGACGTCTAGCCGTCCGATCCGATCCTCGAGCTCTTGCAATATGTCCGGATTGGCGACGTCCTCCAGGTAAGCGATCGACACCTGCGTGTTCCCCCCTGCGCCCGACAATGAAGTTTTTAAACCTCAACTCCCGGTTCGGCAGGTAGCGGCGGATCATCGCGGTATTCTGTTCGATCGATTCGACGAAGCCCATCTGCGCGCCCCGCAGCGACGTCTCCATCTTGGGATCGGTCGGATCCCGCTGGGGCCAGCCGCCCGTACGCATGACGATCGCCTCGTCCGAGCCCTCGACCAGGAGCACGCTGCTCCCCTTCAAGACGGCGACGATCAGATCGTTCCAGCCGCAGATTCGAGTCATGCGCCCGATCTCGATCGGCAGTTGTCCGCTTGCGTCGGACTGCATCAGCAGCGGCCTCAGGATGCTGGCATTGACCTCCGCCTTGTCGGTCAACCCGTCGATATAGATCAACGCCGCATCCTCGCCGGTAGCCCTGATGCAGAGCCGCCGCACGTTCAGATCCAGCGTGTCCGGGAAGAGCTTGCTCAGCTTCTCCAGATTCGTACGCAAGTCTGTCGCGAGCGGCTCGTCAGGCAGCGCCTGCCCCCCGGGGCTTCCGGTCGGCCGTTGGGACTTCCCCTTTTGCTTGCCGCCGAACAGAGACTGCAGTCCCAACGCGCCCACCCCTCCCTGAATTCGATTGGCTGCCGCGCTTAAGCCCGCAGTCTCCTAGCAGGATAGGATATCCAGAAATAAGGAAAGTAGTCGGAGGCGCAAAGCGCTGACGTGCCTGAAGGCGGCTGCCGGCATACGAAAAACCGCCGGACGCGCTAAGATGCGCGCCGGCGGCAACAAATCGCAACGGCAGCGGGATATACCGCTGCCCGCACGCCATTCGCTGGCAGTTAGGAGATTGGAATAAGGATCGTGAACGCGGGATGCGGATCGTGCGAATCCTGCGTCATTGGATAAAGCTCGATATGCGTGAATTCGCCGCCCGCCGCCTTATAGCCTTGCTTCTCGATCCAGGCGTACACGTTGCTATAGGACAGACCGATCGACTGTCCCTTTTGATGCTCGTACTTGGCGCAAGTGAGCGAGGGCACCTCGATACGCACCATATCCCCTGGCACGGCCGCGCCCGCCGGCACCTGCACGGCCGCATAATGCAGAAAGCCTTCCTTCACGACATGGGAAGAAAGGCCGAACAGCGTATCCGGGCGCGACAGCTTCGGGATCTCGCCGATTCGCGCCTTCAGCTCGTCCTGCAGATCGCGAATCTCGCCGGCATCCGCGCCTGCGAACGTCCCCTCCCACTTCAGCCCGACGGCCTCGAAGCCCGGCAGCTCGTAGAGGACGATATCGCCGGCGGATGCCTCCGCGTCCGCGGCGCGATCGGTTTCCTCCAAGTTCAGATTCAGATTCATCTGCTCGTGCTGCGTCATGGAACTCAGCTCCTTTGCATCATTCATAATCGCATGCGCCCCCGCGCCCCCGGCCAAGCGCCGGACGGACTTCGGAGGTCGCAACAGCTACCGTTCGTCTAATCCCTTACCTGCAAATCGCAGGTTTGAACCCTGACGAATGCCGGCACTGCCGACTTTAGTCGCGGAACGCGCCGCTGCCGCTCGACATCCGGCAATCCCTGCCGCTTTCCCCTGCATTCCTGCGCGAAGGGGATACCGTTCAAACGTGCAAAACCGCTCATTCCTGCGCGAAGGGGATACCGTTCAAACGTGCGGAAACACTCATTCCTGCGCGAAGGGGTTCGCGAAGCATTCTTTTCCTGCCCCCTACCTACTCTGCCTCCACAAAAAATTCGGCCCAGCGCACGGATGCGAGCCCGCTCCCCGGAAACGGGATCTTGGCGGGACTATTGATCGCGATCCAGTAGGAGCCCGTCTCCTTGAGCGCGATCGAGCCGCTGAACGATCCGTCTTTTATCGCGATGTCTTGCGTGCCTACCGTCTCGTAAACCTGGTGCGCGAATCCCGACCCGCGCGGCGCGTACTTCTGGATGACGAGCGTCACCTTGTCGAAGCCCAGGTTATGCGGATCGCCGACCTTGCCGGCTACGGGGATCGGCATCCCCGCCTTCGTCTTCACGAAGCCCGAAGCCGGCGCCTCGACCGTCAGATAGCCTTGCGCTTCTTCCGTAAGGTTGACCGGTAAAGCGCTCGGATCGTCGACGTGGCGGACGACCTTGAACTCGGCGCCGCTCGAGCCGGCAGGAGCGGCCTGTAAAATGTTGATGCCCGGATGCAGCTGCGCGGTGAAGCGGATGCGGTTGTACAGGTTGCCGTCGATCTCGATATCCTTGGCGACGACCTGGCTCCCGTCCGTTCCGCCCGACCAGGATCCCGCCCCGGTCGATGCCATCAACTGCGGCGCGTAGAGTTCCTTGCGGTACAGCACGGTGAACGTCGTTTCCGCCTCGTTCGTGTCCCAGGAAGCTCGCATGACCTGCGCGGTCTTCTCGCTCCACTGCCAGACGACCTGGCCGTCCGCCGTCGCAGCCGACAGTCCGAGCCAAGCCAGCGCCTTCACCGGCACATAAGCGACGCCGTTCGCGAGGAACGGCTTGGGCGTCGTATAGAAGTCGGGCGGCAGCATGTTCCCTTCGCCGTCGTAGACGTGGTCCGAGCCGATGCGGAAGTTCAGCGCCGTCAGGCCCGGATTGATCTTGGCGTTCGCCGAGACCGCGCCGGACTGGCTAAGCGTGCGCAGCGCCACGTAGACGCGCCCGTCCTTCAGGATCGGCTTCGCAGTCGCGATCGACTTCCCGTCCAGCATGGCGCCCGAGCCGTCCAACGCGATCTTCATCTCGTGCCGGGCAAGGTCGAGCCTGGCGACATCCGGCGCAGGGTCGACGATCAAGACCGGCGTATCCGCGGGATTTGCGGCCTGCGAATCCTCGTCTGCCGCCGCTGCCGAAGAGACGGCGCCGACAGTAAATGCGACGAACGCCGCCGATATCGCAAGTCCGGTTCTTTTTGCGAAAATGGACATGAATGTTCCTCCTCTGCGCGATATGCCCGCAAGTGTGCGCTTTTCTCCGACGATGGCCGTCGATTCGATGTATGCGCATACGTTCGACTATATGGACGCCGCGCGCCGGCGAAAGTTGCAACGATTGCTTTGCGGAAAGGTCCTGGAGGCAAAGCGTGCCTTGCTCTCGTCGCCTTGCGGCTTTGCCGTCTCCTGCCTCCTCTTCGCAGCAAAAAGCGCCCGCGGGTTTTATCCCCGCGAGCGCTCCTTATTCCGCTAGCTCAACCTACCGCCGCGATCTCCGGCTTCTTGCTGCCGCCCCACTTTTCGCCGCCCTCCAGCCGCTTCAGCAGGTCGGCGTATATGTCGGGCCGCCAGTCCGGCACGCCCGTGATCGGGTTGTCGTTGTAGAGCGTCAGCAGCTTGCGCGCTTTGTCCGAGATCGACAGGTCGATCGTGGCCAGCAGCAGCGCTTCGTCGTCTTCGACCGGCTCCGCATAGTACGTCGAACCGATGCCGGCCACCTTCGGCCCGGCCACCAGGCTGCCGCCCGGGAACAGCATGTCTTTATCCGGTCCGGCCAGGTTGGAGCTGATGAGGAACTGGCCGTTCTCGATCGCGCGGGCCTTGAGCAGCGTATAGTAGAAATCCTGCCAGCCGTCGATGTTGTGCACGGCCGTCGGGTTCAGGTACAGGCGAGAGCCCAGCGCGGCGTAATAGCGGAACAGCTCGGGGAAGCAGTACGTGTCGAAGCAGATCCCGACGCCGACCGGCCCCCCACGGCGTATCGAACATCAGCGGTTCGCTGCCCTTCTTGGCCCAGAGCGACTCCTTGCCGGCGGGATGAATCTTGCGATAGCAGCCGACGATGCCTTCGGGACCGACGACGAGCGCGGAGTTGTAGAGGATCGACGACTTGGCGTCGCGCTCCGGCAGACCCACGATCGCATAGACGCCGTACAGCTTGGCGATCTCGGCGAGCGATTCGGACGACGGGCCGGGTACGGTCTCGGCGTCCCGCTGCTGCATCGCGATGCCGTCGTTGTCCACGTTGTAGCCCGTCAGCGCCATCTCGGGGAACAGAATGATCTTCGCCCCGCGCTCGGCGGCCGCTTTGATATACTCCTTGATGCGCGTCAGATTGCCCGCCTTGTTGCCCCACTCCGCGTTGAAGTTGACCGTCGCTACCGTCACGATGTTTTCGTATGCCATTTTGGAATCTCTCCCTCTCGTTTTTAGAATCTAAAAAGGTTGTAGCCGGCGCTTCTACCGCCGTATCCCCGTCAAGCAGGAAACACGCCGCCGTATGTCCCGGCGCCAGTTCCCGCAGCGCGGGCGCCTCCTCGGCGCAGCGCGCCATCGCATGCGGGCACCGCGTACGGAAACGGCAGCCCGACGGCGGATTCAGCGGGCTCGGCAGATCGCCCTTGAGCGCCGCCTCGGCCTGGCCGTCCGCCGTCGCCCGCTCCGCGATGTCCACCGACGGCGCGGAGGCGAGCAGCGCCTTCGTGTACGGATGCGCCGCCGCGCCGAAGATGCGCGCGGTCGGCCCCTTTTCCACCACCCGGCCCAGATACATGACCATCACTTCGTCGCTCATGTACTCCACCACGTGGAGGTCGTGGGAGATGAAGATAAGCGATAGCGCGAACTCGCGCTTCAGCTCCTGGAACAAATTGAGCACCTGCGCCTGCACGGACTTGTCGAGCGCGGACACGGCCTCGTCGGCGATGACGATCTCGGGCTCGAGGATGAGCGCCCGGGCGATCGCGACCCGCTGCCGCTGGCCGCCGCTGAGGCTGCCCGGCAGCCGGTCCGCATGCGTGCGGGACAGTCCGACCGCCTCCAGGTAATGATGCGCGCGCTCCCGCGCCTGCGCCTTGGTCGCGCCGTTCGCCAGCAGCGGGAACGCCACGTTGTCGAGCACGGACATCTGCGGATCGAGCGACGAGTACGGATTTTGGAACACCATCTGCATCTTGGTGCGGGCCTGCTTCATCGCCTTTCCCTTTAGCGAGAGCACGTTCGTGCCCTCATAGTTGACCTCTCCCCGGTCCGGCTCGATGAGCCGCATCAGCAAGCCGCGCGAGCGTGGACTTGCCGCAGCCCGACTCGCCCACGATGCCGAGCGTCCCCTGCTTGGGCAGCGTGAACGAGACGCCGTCGACGGCGGACACGCCGCCCTTGCGCCGGCCCAGCATGTCGCGGATGGGAAAGGTTTTGCCGATGCCGTTCACCTCAAGGATGTCGGCCCGGCCGAAGGCGCCCTGCAGCGCCGTTCGAAGCGCCGTAACGGCGTTCGCTTGTTGGATCGCCATGGCGGATGCCTCCTATCGTTTGAGTTCGAGCGCGTCGCTCAAGGCGTCGGACACCAGGTTGAGCGACAGCGAGGTCAGGAAGATGAACGCGCCGGGCACGATGGTGACGGCCGGATTGATGAAGATGAGCTGCTTGAGGTTGTTGAGCATGAAGCCCCATTCTGGCGTCGGCGGCGATACCCCGAGGCCGAGGAAGCTGAGGCCGGAGGCGACCATAAGGCACACGCCGATGAGCGAGGTGGCGAAGACGAACACTTTGGCGAAAATGTTGCGCAGGATATGCGCCCGGATGATCAGTACCGCGCTCGCGCCGCTGGAGCGGGCAGCCTCGATGAACTCCTCCTTGCGCACCTCCTTCACCGCGCTCTCCGCGATGCGGGCGATCGGCGGAATGAAGACGACGGTCGCCGAGATGATGATGTTCGTGATGCCCGGCCCGAGCGCGGCCGAGATGCCGATGGCGAGCAGGATGGCGGGAAACGAGAACACGATGTCCAGCGCCCGCATGATGATCGTGTTGGTCCAGCCGCCGAAGTAGCCGGCGGCGACGCCCAGACCGCCGCCTAGGATGCTGGCGAGCAGCACGGGCAGCACGCCGGACAGCAGGCTCAGGCGGCCGCCGTACAGGACGCGGGACAGAATGTCGCGGCCCTGTTCGTCCGTGCCGAGGAGGTGGCCCGGCGCGCCGAGCTTCTGCAGGCGGTCGGTCACTTCGCCGGCGCTCGGGTCGTAAGGCGCGATCCAGGGCGCGAGCAGGCAGGCGAACACGATGACGAGCAGGACGATGAGCGCGGCCAGCGCGATCTTGCGTCTCGCGAAGGCGGCGAAGATGACGGCGGCCCGGGAGGGCTCGCGGCGCGCTGCGGGTGCCGCGAGGGTCTTGGGGTCCGCGGCCGCGGTGGCTTGAAGCGACATGGACGCTCCTCCTTAGGGAAGATGATGTGGGGGGCTTCGTCGGGCAGGGACGGGCATCCTCCCGTTAAAGATGCGTTTCGGCGTTACGCCTGACGCACCCGTGGGTCCATCGCCGCATGCACGGCGTCGACGATCAGGTTCAGCAGGACGAAGGCGACGGCGATGAACAGCACGCCGGCCTGTACGACGGGGGAAGTCGCGCTGCCCGATCGCCTGATAGATGACCTGCCCCACGCCCGGCCAGGAGAACACCGTCTCCACGAGTACGGAGCTCGCCAGCAGCGCGCCGAACTGGAGACCGGTCACATTCAGGATCGTCGGCATGCCCCCCGCGCAGCACATGGCGCAGAATGGTGAACGGCCGGACGCCCTTGGCCTTCAGCGCGAAGATGTAGTCCTGCTGAAGCACGCCCGATACGGTCGAACGGACCATGCGGGTCAGCACCCCGACGCTGGCGAGCGCAGTGGCGGCCGCCGGGAGGATCAGGTGGTCGATCGTATCTCCGAATCCGCCGCCGCCAACCTTGGACATGCCCGAGGAGGGCAGCCAGCCCAGCGTGACAGAGAAGACGCCGATCAGGATGAGCGCGGCCCAGAAGTTCGGCAAGCCGATGCTCGCGAGGCTCAGCCCGTTGAACAGCGAGGCGAGCTTCGACTTCGGGCGGTACGCGCTGTAGACGCCGACGATGAGCGCGACGATAAAGGAAGCCAGCGCGGCGGCGGCCGTCAGCAGCAGCGTGTTCTTGAAGGCGGGCAGCAGCATGTCGGTGACCGGCAGGCGGCGCGCGACCGAGTCGCCGAGGTCGCCCTGCACGACATTGCCGAGCCAGTACACGTACTGGACGGCCATCGGCTTGTCGAGTCCGAGCTGCGCCCGCACGAGCGCGCGCTCCGACTCGGAGGCGTCCGGCGGCACGATCGCGTTGACCGGGTCTCCCGGCACGATCTTCAGCATGAGGAACACGACGATCGATACGCCGAGCAGCGTCGGAATCATGAGCAGGATTCGTTTCCAGACGAATGAGGCCATAGATGCAGCTCCTTCCGTGAGCTTCCGTTAAGTTGTTGCCGTTGCCCGGCTTATTCGATCGATATCGTGGTGAGGTCCGCGAACCAGGACTGCGGCTGCACGAAGCCCTTCACCTTGGGCGCCAGCGCGCGGAGGTTGAGGTCGTGAACGACGTAGAGCCACGGCGCGTCGTCGGCCAGTATTTTAGACGCTTGCTTCAAGTATTCGTCCTGCTTCGTCTTGTCGAACTCGCCCATCGCCTTGTCGAGCAGCGCGTCGTAGTCGGGGTTTGAATAGCCGCCGATGTTGATGCCGTTCGGGAAAATGGCCGACGTCGCGAAGAAGGTGGAGTAGAAGGATGGCGAGATCGTCGGCAGCGAGATGTTGTAGGCGCCCACTTCCTTGTCCTTCGGGAAGCCTTGGATGTACGAGGTCAGCAGCGACTGCCATTCGATCGATTCGATCTTCACGTCGATGCCCACTGCCTTGAGATTCTTCTGCACGTACTCGTTCATCTGGATCGGCCACATGTTGCCCGAGCCGCTCGTCGGGACGATAAACGTCGTCTGGAAGCCGTTCGGGTAGCCCGCTTCGGCGAGCAGCTGCTTCGCTTTCTCAGGATCGTAGCTGTACGGCTCCGCCGCGTCGTTGTACCAGGCGTGTCCTTCATACATCGGCTGGGTCGCCGGCTTGGCCGCGCCGCCGAGCAACGCCGTGCTCATGCCTTCGCGGTCGATCGCGTAGTTGGCGGCCTGACGAACGCGGACATCCTTCCAGGGACCGTCCTGCACGTTCAATACGTATGGCCAGATGTGCGGATAAGGGTTGGTCAGGATCTGATAGCCCGCCGTCTTGAGCAGCTCGATCGACTCGGTCGGCGGCACCTCGGCCCAGTCCACTTCGCCGGACTGGATCGCCGCGAGACGCGCGGACGGGTCGCTGATCGGGCGCAGGACGATCTTGTCGAGCTTCGGCGCGCCGCCCCAGTAGCTTTCGTTTTTGGCGAGCACCATCTCCTGGCCCTGCTTCATGCTCACGAACTTGAACGGTCCGGTACCGACCGGCTGGGAGGCGAAATTCTTGCCGCTGGTCTTGATCGCTTCCGGGCTGCCGATCAGAATGTTCGTTAGATCGTAAGGGAGGAAACTGTAGGGAACGGTCGTCTTGATCGTGATCGTGTTGTCGTCGACCTTGGCATACGAGGCGACATAGCGCAAGCCGCTGGCACTGTTGCCCGCGAGCTGGGCATCGTAGAATTCGCTGTCCTTGTTGTGAATCCTGTCGAGGGCGAAGATGACGGCGTCGGCGTTAAAAGGCGTGCCGTCGGTGAAGGAAACGCCTTGTCGCAGGTGGAACGTCCACATCGTATTGTCGCTGTCCGACGTTTCCCACGATTCGGCAAGCCCCGGCTTCAGCGCCGCAGGCGCGTCGCCTTTGGACAGATCCCAGTTAACCAGCGCATCGTAGATCTGGAAACCGACGAAGCGGAAGCCCTCGTAGCCTTCGGTCGGATACGTGTCCGGCACCGGCAGATTCGCGGCGGACATCCCGATGATGAGCGTTTGTTCCTTGGCGGAGCCCCCCGCTGCCGCTCGAGGAAGTCCCTCCCGATGCGGCATCGTTATTGCCTCCGCAGGCGGCGAGCAGGAGCAGAATGGCGGCGGTCATGGCGGCGAATAGCGGCTTCCACAGCTTGCGGGTCAGGACGTTCGGCTTGTGCATGGTTCTCATCGTACCCCTCCGGTTGGCGATGGTTCGCCTCTTTTTATCTGATTATTCTGTCTATTTTAAAAATTGGACTGCTTCAACCCGTAATGTCCTATGCGATAAATGCCTCCGCCCGGCCCAGCCCGGCGTTGCTCTTACTGCGCGATCGGCTGCGCGCCCTGCAGCAGGTGACAGGCGGCGCCGTGCGATTCGCCGTACGTCGTGAACGACGGCTGCGACGCCCGGCAGGCGTCCTGCGCATGCTGGCAGCGGTCGGCGAACGCGCAGCCTTCCGGCATCGCCGTGATGAGCGGCGGCTGGCCCGGGATGGCCGGCAGCTTGCCGCGCTGGCCCCGCTTCGGCGTCGCCTCGATCAACCCGACCGTATACGGATGCGACGGCGCGGACAGGATCTGGCGCGCCCGGCCGTACTCGACGATCTTGCCCGCGTACATGACCGCGATGTCGTCCGCCATCTCCGCCGCGACGCCGATGTCGTGCGTGACGAGCACGATCGACATGCCCAGATCGCGCTGCAGGTCCTTGAACAGCCGCAGAATCTGCGCCTGAATCGTCACGTCCAGCGCCGTCGTCGGCTCGTCGGCGAGCAGCAGAGCCGGATCGCAGGCCAGCGCCATCGCGATGACCGCCCGCTGCCGCATGCCGCCGCTCATCTCGTGCGGGAAGGCGCGCATCCGCTCCTCCGGCGCGGGGATGCCGACTTTGCCGAGCAGTTCTACCGTCCGCTTCCTTGCCTCCTCCTTGCTTACCTTGCGGTGCGCCCGGATCGTCTCGACGATCTGGTCGCCGACCCGATAGAGCGGATCGAGCGCCGACAGCGCGTCCTGGAAGATCATCGAGATCTTGTTGCCGCGAACCTTCGCCATTTCCTTGTCGGTAAGCGGAAGCAGGTCCTCGCCTTCAAGCTTGATCGCCCCGCCGAGCTTCGCGCCCGTCGGCTTGAGATTTAATATGGAGCGAAGCATGACGCTTTTGCCCGAGCCGGACTCGCCAAGCACGACCAAGGTCCGTCCCTTGCGCACCTGCAGCGACACCTCTCTTACGGCCGGCACCATCTTGCCTCCGATCTTGAATTCCGTCACCAGACGATCGATCTGCAGCAGTTCTGTCATGTTGTCAACCTCCTCGTTCGGATTGGGGAAGCCTTTGTGTCACCAATACTAACATACACATTCGCAAAACAGGATATCGAAACATTCTATACCCTCCCTAACCGTCTTTTCAGGGATTTGTGTGTTATATTACCTGACAAATAAGGAGGCGGCGCTCTGAACGTTCGGTTTTTACGCGTAATGCGACGAATACGCGTTGTTCGCGAACCCGCTATACGCGAACTTGTTATATATCGCGAACACGGTATATCGTGAACACGCTATATCGCGAACAGCGGACGCCGCCGTCTTATTATCCGATTCAACCAAGGAGGCTTCCGCATTGAAAACGATCAATCCCCAGCTGTCCTACGCCCCCCATCCACGAACTCGCGCAGCAGATCGAGAGCCGCCAGCTCTCGCCGGTGGAGCTTGCCGAAGCGTCCATCGCGCGCGCTGCCGGCTTGAACCCGAAGCTGAACGCCTTCGTCACGATGACCGCCGAGCTGGCGCTGGCAGAGGCGCGTCAGGCGGAAGACGAGATCATGCGCGGCGCATATCGCGGACCGCTGCACGGCATCCCGATCGTGCACAAGGATCTCTATTACACGAAGGGCATTCGCACGACCTGCAGCTCGAAGATTCTGGCCGACTTCGTCCCCGATCACGACGCGACGACCGTCGCCAAGCTCCATGCGGCCGGTTCCGTGCTGCTCGGCAAGGTGCAGACGCATGAATTCGCCTGCGGCGCGTCCACGAGCAGCCCGCACTTCGGTCCATGCCTGAATCCCTGGAATACGGATCACGTCCCGGGAGGCTCGAGCGGCGGCTCCGGCGCGGCGGTGGCCGCAGGCATCGCCTATATGGGCACCGGCTCCGACACCGGCGGCTCGATCCGCATCCCCGCCGCGTGCTGCGGCGTCGTCGGCATCAAGCCGACCTACGGCCGCGTCAGCAAGCACGGCGTTTTCCCGATGGTGTGGTCGCTCGACCATGCCGGCCCGCTCACCCGCAGCGTGAAGGACGCCTCGATCTGTCTCGACGTCATGTCGGGCTTCGACGCGAAGGACGAATCCACCGTCGATCTGCCCGCGCCCGGCATGCGCGACTACGGCGATAGCCTGAAGGGCGTGAAGCTCGGCATTCCGACCGAATTTTACTATGAAAATATAAGCGCCGACGTCGAAGCCGCCCTGCACGCGGCCATGGCCAAGTTCAGAGAGCTCGGCGCGGAGATCGTCGAAGTGAAGATGCCGATGATCCATCGGGCGCAGGGCATCGCTATGGCAATCTGCCTGGGCGAGCTGTCCGCCATTCACGAAGAATGGATCGCGACGCGCCCGCAGGACTACGGTCCGGATGTCCGCCTCATGCTCGAGAGCGGCAAGGACCTGCCCGCCTCGGCCTACCTGCAGGCGCAGCGCGCCCGGCATCTCGTCGTGCAGGATTATCTGGACGCCCTGTCCGGCGTCGATGCGCTGCTCACGCCGACCACGCCGATCACGGCGCCGCGCTCGGGCGATTTCGAAGGCTCGCTCCAGCTCGCGCGGCTCACGATGCCGACCAATCTGACCGGCCTGCCGAGCCTGTCGATGCCTTGCGGCTTCTCGCCCGCGGGTCTTCCGGTCAACATGCAGCTGATCGGCCGTCCGTTCGAGGAAGCGACCATCCTCGGCATCGGCCACGTTTACGAGCAGAATACCGACTGGCACACCCGTCATCCGGCGCTGTAATTTTCACAAGACTTATCAAACGATATTAATAAGGAGCGACTGACATGGGAGATTACGAGGATTCGAAGAACGAAGCTGTGCCGGCAGGCAAAGAAGCGGGCGGCACGGAAATGACGGAGCAGTCGAAGCAAGCCTTCGCCCGCTTCGCCGCTGCGATCGACAGCATCAAAGGACTGGATCTGACGGGCATCGAGCCGATTCTTCCGCCGACGTACAAGGCATCGCGCTATCGGTCGTCCTAACCGACGATCGCCTTCGATCATGCAAGCCTGTAAGCCGGATCGATCTGCCGTACGAAGGTCTGCAAGGCGGACAGCATGATCGGCGCGAGCTGCGCGATCGGCAGCGGCGAAGCCGGAGAAGATGGACAGCTAAGCAAGATAGGCAGGCTGAGGTACGACTCGGGCATGAGCAGCGCATGGAAAGGCAGGGGCGCCCCAAGCAGCTGATAGATCGAGGTGACCGGCACGAACGTGTACCCGAACCCGCTCACTACGATATCGAGAGCCGCTTCGATATCCTGAACGATATGGAAGCGGTCGGGAATATCGCCGAACAGTTGAAGGAACGCCCGGCTCGTCACTTGGGGGAACGACAGCAGCGGCGCGCTCTCGAACAGCACGAACCGCTCGTCCTTGAGCAGGTGCGCGTTGCTCATGTCCGGCAGAATATCCGGGTAGCCTGTCTTCGGATAGAGCAGCACGAGCCGATCGTTAACGAGCCGGCGGGACGTCAGATTCGGCCGCGGCCCCGTCTCGTAGTGAAGACACACGTCGAGACTGTCGCAATCCGTCAGGTTGAGCAGCAGATCCGACGTTTTCGTGACGAACTTGCACTCGGTATCCGGCGCGGCGGCTTGAATGCCTTGTACGATCGGTCCGACGAACGCGGGAAAAAAGAACGATTCCACCCCGACGCGCAGCCGGAGCGCGTTGGTGATGGCGTCGATCGGCCCCTCCGGCTCGCGCACCTCGCGTCCGCGCAGCAGGGTCGCGGCCTCCTCCAGCTCCTCGAACATGCCGATCGAGTACGTCAGGAAGAAGCGTCCGTGCTTGGTGAGCCGGATGCCATCCCAGCTCCGCTCCAGCAAGCTGACGCCGAGATCGCGCTCAAGCTTCTTGAGCCGGGCGCTCAGCGTCGGCTGCGTTACGTGCAGCGCCTGCGCGGCGCGCGAGATGCTCTTCTCCCTGGCGACGGCGACGAACGAATGCAGACCCTCCATATCCATAGCCGCTTCAGTCTCCTTTCCGTCTGTAGCCGTATGCCTGCTTGCCCTGGAATGCCGCGTCGATGGCGGCCTTCAGCCGCTCCGTGACCGCCTTGGCGATCCGTTCGATCGGATGATGCGAGGAAGGGTTTTGCGCGTAGGTGATGAAGACGGGCGAGATGAGGAACTCCGCTTCCATCTCGATCGCGTGAAAGGGCAGCGGCGCGTCCATCATATGGAGCAGGCTCGAGCGGGGCATGAACGTATAGCCGAATCCCCGGCGCAGCATGTCGGCCATCACGGTGAAGTCGTTTACGATATGGAACCGCTCCGGCACCCGGCCGAGCAGGTAGTGGAATACCCGCTCCGTCACCTCGCTGTACTGGCGCAGCGGCGAATTGTCGAAAAGGACGAACGGCCGGTCCGCGAGCAGCGGCGCATTCGAGAGGTCGGTCCGGATATCCGGGTACCCTTCCTTCGGATACAACAGCACGCCCTTATCGTAGTGCACGAGCCGCGAACAAGGATGCAGGTCGCCGACGTAATTAAAGTTTACGCAAAAATCCAGGCTCTCGCAGTCCACCATGCCAGTCAAGAGATCGGACGTCTTGTTCACGAACCGGCATTCCGCATCGGGAACGACGGTTCGGATTCCTTCGATAACCGGGGGCAAGAAAGCCGGGTAGTAGAACGACTCGATGCCGATCCGCAGCCGTTTCTCGTTCGCGATCGCCTCCAGCGGACGCTCGAGAATGCCGCCGCCGCCGTCCTGGCCCAAGATGGCCGCCGCCTCCTCGATCTGCTGGAACAGGTCGACGGAGTAGGACAGGAAAAACCGTCCCTCTTTGGTCAACCGGATGCCGTCCCAGCCGCGATCGAGCAGCTTCACGCCGAGGTTCTCCTCCAGCTTCCGGAGGCGGGCGCTAAGCGTCGGCTGCGTCACATGCAGCGCTTGCGCGGCCTTGGAGATGCTCTTGTCTCTGGCAACGGCGATAAAAGAGTGCAATCCATCCATGTCCATCCTGCCCGCCTCCCGACCGCTTCGTATTATGTAATATTCTATAACATACCTTTGGCGGATAGTAGCCTCAATTGATACCAGAACTCATTATTCGATATAAACCTAACCAATTGGAGGAATGTTAGATGACCGCTTATCTTCAACCGCAAGACACCGCCCTTATCATTATCGATATGCAAAACGATTTCTGCCACGAAGACGGCGCCTCCGCCCAGCGCGGACTGGCCGACATTGCCGCCTTTCAAGCCTGCGTGCCCAAGATCGACGGCCTGATCGCCCATGCCCGTGCCGCCGGCGTCCCCGTCGTATTCGTCTATATGACCCTGGACGACACGACCAAATCCGAAGCCTGGACCAACAAACACGGGACCGAGATGTCGATCGTCGTTAAGGACAGCTGGGGCGCGGATTATTACAAACTGTACCCGCAGCCGGGAGACGCCGTCGTGGAGAAGCACCGCTACAGCGGCTTCATCGGCACGAACCTGGATCTCATCCTGCGGTCCATGGGCTGCAAATCGATCGTCCTCACCGGCGTACTCACCAACGTGTGCGTGGAATCGACGGCGCGGGACGGCTTCATGCTCGATTACAACGTCACGCTCGTGTCCGATGCCTGCGCAGGATCGAGTCCCGAAGCGCATGCCGGCACCCTCGCGAACATCGCGAACGTCTTCGGCACCGTGCTCGACGCAGGGCAGGTCGGCGCGGTCTGGCAAGCGGCGGCTTCGCCGATCGAGGCATCGGCCTGATCGAAGTCCGGCCGGAACGACAGAGGACCGCGCGGCTTTATTCGCCGACGCGGTCCTCTGTTATTGCTGGAGCTGCGACGCATCTCCGGCACGTTTTAACGGTATCCCCTTCGCTCAGGAACCCGTCTTCCCTGAGCGAAGGGGATATCCTTCAAAAGCGCGAACCGACCCCTATCGCTGATCCCCCTCGTTCAAAATCGCCTGCACTCTGCCGACCTGGCCGTCCTGCAGCCTCACCTTGATGCCGTGCGGATGCGTAGCCGAGTTGGTCAGCAGATCCTTCACGACGCCGCGAGTGAGCTTGCCCGTACGCTGATCCTGCTTCAACACAATATCCACCGTCAGTCCGGGCTTAACGTCGCTGCGGTTCCGCCCGCTGCCTGCCATATTCGCTCAATCCTTCCTTTGCCAAGCCTGGTTCGCTGTCTTGCCGCGCCATGTTAGGCGCGCGTTACCATCATATCAAGACTGCGATGCCGGCGCATCTCTCGAGGCAGGAAGTGGCATACCTACGCCCCTGATGATACAATATGTATCTAAAGGTGGTGCTCTACATGGCCCAGGTTGCCGGCGGCAGCGTGCGAAACCGGTATTTGCTCTTCGTCTTGTGCGTATTCGATGCGCTGGCGACGGATTGCGGCATTCGGCTGCAATTGATCCAGGAAGCCAATCCGATCGCGAAGGCGTTGTACGAAACCAACATCCTCTTTTTCTACGGCTACAAAACCCTGTTACCGCTGCTCCTGCTATTCATGCTCCGCCATGTGCCCGAACGCCCGATCGTTCGCCGCGGAATCGGGCTCGCTACGGCTCTGTATGCCGCCGTCGCACTCTATCACGTCGTCTGGATCGCTTTCGCCGCGGCATGAAGCACCAAAGAACCGGTCCTGAACGTTACTCCGCCGCGCCTATGTCATGCTGCCCGATGATCAGCGTGATCGGCTCCAGATAGGCGCGAATTTCATTCTTTTCGCCCGTCGTATCCACTTCGATATCGACGACCTTGCTGCTCACCGTGCGTTCTTCCCGGCGGTCGTATACGACCTCGAATTCCCGCAAGCCGAGCGGGTACGTGACGACCGACCAGCCGATCGCGAGCGACCCGGGCACGTCCACCGCATGCGAGAAATCGATCCGCGTCAACATCTCCTCGTTCATATCCACGATCGTCACCTGCTGCAAAATTTCCGTTTTCATTTCGTTATCCCCTTTTAGCGATGAAGTGGAATATATTCATAGCGCCGACAGCGCGGACAAAATGCGTCCTATGGCATATATCGGCGAATCTCTCCTATATTTGTGAGCATTTCGCGCATACAATCATCAAAAACGCCTCGCGCGTTTTGAGTGCGCGAGGCGTATTGCCGTCGTTCCGGCTATCGTTCCGGCTCCGATGGGCCTTATTTGCGGCCTTTCGGCGCGCGCGAAGGCGCTTTGCCGCGGCCTGCTCCGCCGCCCGGTCCGCCGCCGAAGCCGCCCCGTCCGCCCGAAGACGGCTTGCGTCCGCCGTCCCGGGAACCGCCGGCCTGCGGCCTGCCGCCGCTGCGGCCGCCGGACGGACGCTCGCCGCCGCGGGCGAAGCCCCCGGCGCCGCCGCTTGGCCCGGCGCCGAAGCCGCGCTCGCCGCGGCCCGCAGAGGCGCGGTCGCCGCCGCGCTTAGGCCGCTCGGCCGGCGCGCCGTGCGCCTTGGCGCCGCGCTCGGCCCGGCCGCCCAGCGCGGATGCGCCGGCGTAGCGGCCTTCGCCAGCGGCGCCGCCGCTGCGCGGCCCGCGGCCCGGCGCCGCCTGCGGCCGGCCTGCGCCGGCTTCGCGCCGGCCGTTGCCAGGACCGCCTGCGCCCGGCCTGCGGCGCTGGGCCTGCGGCTCGGCCGCGCGCTCTTCGGGAGCCGGGGCGAAGTATTCGCCCTGCTCCCACCACTTGGCGGCGCGCGTCTCGCCTGCGCCGCCTTCAGAGCCCGCGCCGCGCCCGCCGTGCGCAGGGACGCCTTTGCCGCGGCCTGCGCCCGCATTCGCCGCGCCGCCGCGCAATCCTCGCTCCGCGCCGCGCCCGCCGAGCGCAGCCGCGCTGTCGCCGCGCGCCCCGCGCACGACGCCGCCGCGGACCGCGCCGCGGCCTTCGCCCCGCGCGCCGCCGCGATCGTCGGAGCGGCTCTCGCCGCGGCGCCCGCTTCCGGCGCCTCGCGTCGCGCCGCCGCGCGCGCCGGCCCCTGCCGCACCCGCGCGCTTGCCGAATGCGCCCGGCGTCCGCGTCTTCGCCGTCGGCGCGCCTTCGGCGGCCACGCTGCCGCCGGCCGCCCCGATTTTGCGCCGCTCGATGAACATGCCGATGCCGTCCTCGATTACGCCGAGGTCCCCGCGGTCCTTGGGCGCCACGAACGTGATCGCCATGCCCGACTCGCCCGCGCGTCCCGTCCGCCCGATGCGGTGAATGTAGCTCTCCGCGTCCTGCGGCACGTCGTAGTTGTACACATGCGTCACGCCCTCGACGTCAAGCCCGCGCGCCGCGATATCCGTCGCCACCAGAATCTGCAGCTTCGCGTCACGGAACTTCCGCATGACCTGCTCCCGCTTGGCCTGCGACAGGTCGCCGTGCAGCTCGTCGCTGCTGTAGCCCATCGCCTGCAGCGCTTCGTTCAGCGTGCTCGCGCGCCGCTTCGTCCGGCAGAACACCATCCCGAGATAGGGCTGCGTCTCTTCGATCATCGCGACCAGCGCCGCCTGCTTCGCCCGGTCCGTCGTCTCGATGACGAGCTGCGCCGTATCCTTGACCGTCACCTGCTTCGCCTTGACGGTCACTTCCTGCGGGTCCCGCAGATAACGGCCGGCCAGGTTCCGGATCTTGTCCGGCATCGTCGCCGAGAAAAGCATCGTCTGCCTGTCCTTCGGCGTCTTGGACATGATCTCCTCGACCTCGCCGAGGAAGCCCATGTGCAGCATCTGGTCGGCTTCGTCGAGCACCATCATGCGCACGTTGGACAGCCTGACCGTCTCGCGTCGCATATGATCGAGCAGCCGTCCCGGCGTCGCCACGATCATATGCATATTTCCTTCCAGCTTGTGCAGCTGCGCCTCGACGTCCTGGCCGCCGTAGACCGCCAGCACCCGCACGCCTTCGTAAGCCGGCAGCAGCTTCTTGATCTCCGCCGTGATCTGGATCGCGAGCTCGCGCGTCGGCGTCACGATCAAGCCCTGCAGATACGGCACCTCCGGCTTGATCCGCTCCAGCATCGGCAGCACGAAGGCGAGCGTCTTGCCCGTACCCGTCTGCGCCTGGCTGATGACGTCCTTGCCCGTCAGTGCGACCGGGATCGTCTGCGCCTGCACCGGCGTCGGCTGCTTAATGCCCAAGCTATGCAATAATTCGGATGCGCGCGCCGACACACCCAATGGTCCAAACTCTGTCACAATAGCACCTCATTTATATTCGCGGACCGCTGCCGCGCTTTCGTAATCCTATCCTACCACATTACGCGCCTTTTTCCGCGTTTCGGCGGAGCCTTAATTTTAGTGGTCCCTGATCTTCATTTTACCCGTTTGAACGGTATCCCCTTCGATCAGGATGCATTTTTCCCTGACGGAAGGGGATACCGTTCAAACCTTCTGCGCAAGCCAAAAAAGCCGCTTACGGCCCTTCGGTTTGCGTACAGACGCGCAGCGGACGGACCGGGGAGCCCTTATTCTTGTTCCGATCGCGATTCGCGGCTCGTTTTCGGACCCAGGCACCGTTATCGCGGGATTGCCGGCCTTTTTTAGCGTTGATCCGGATCCATAACGTCCCTCCAGTCCGATACGATCGCAATGGGAACCGTTTTTTAAGAAATAACGGCCCCTGAGTCCGATTCCTCTGTCTGTATCGCATAACGGCTAACCGAGGTTCTCTTTTCGCCCATCTGCTTACCTTCCCGCCGATCGTTGCCCTGAGGTTACCAGAGGAAGCCTCTATTTCGCCGTGTTTTATACGTTCGGACCGTGATTTATACGTATGGATAAATAAAAAAAACGGCTGCGCCGGACTATCCGGGCAGCCGTTCAAATACGCGCGCCAATCGTTACAGCCAGATCACCAGCGCCAGCACGACGGCGAGCACGATCCGGTAGATCGCGAACGGCACCAGCTTGATCCGGTTGATGAGGTTCAGGAAGAACCGGATCGCCACCAGCGCCACCAGGAACGCGGCGACAAAGCCCGCGATGTAGAACGGCAGCATGTCCGTGGTGATGTACTGGTAATTCTTCAGCAGCGTGATGAGGCTGGCGCCCGCCATGATTGGCACGGCCATGATAAAGGTGAAGTCCGCCGCCGCACGGTGACTCAGACCGAGCAGGACGCCGCCGGAGATCGTCGACCCGGACCGCGAGAATCCCGGCCACAGCGAGAAGCATTGAATCAGGCCGATCATGAGCGCCTGTCGGTACGTAATCTGGTCCACCGTATGCACCTTCGGCTGTTTAGGGGCCAGCCGGTCCGCGCCGATCATGAGGATCGCGCCCAGCACGAGGCCGACGAGCACCGTTTCCGTGGAGAAAAGATGCTTCTCGATCATGTCGTCGAACAGGAAGCCGAGAATGCCCGCCGGGATCAGACCCACGATGACCTGCATCAGCTTGAGGCGGCCGGTGCCTGTACCGCTCCACTCCCCCCGTTCCCTCGTGCTCCGCTTCGATGCGCGCGTCTTTGCCTTTGAGTTTCCGAAGTCCGAGCAGATCCATGAACCGCCGCCAGAACAGCACGACGACCGCCAGGATCGAGCCGAGCTGGATGACGACCTTGAACGCGACCGCCGCGTCCGAGCCGAGAAAGTTCTCCGTCTTCAGCCAGAGGTCGTCGACGATGATCATATGACCGGTAGAAGAGACGGGCGCGAACTCCGTGACGCCTTCGACGATGCCGATGATGATGCCTTTTAAAATTTCGAGGAATGACATATGTACGCTCTACTCCCTTTCCCGATTCCGATTGCGGTTTCCTATGGTCTAGTTTATAGGGAATGCAGGGTCCTTGTCTAATGGACTCGGGCCCATGCTTCCGCTACTATACTACCCTTCGGGAAAGGATTCGAGCACAAGGATGCGAGATTGGCTTCTTCGTTCCGGCATCATTCAGGCACAAGCTAAGCGAAAAACGTCTGGGGATACTTCAACTCCCCCGTACTTCTCCTTGCGCGTCGCAGCTAGTCGGGCCAACTCGCCTTCTGCCAGCTCCCGCACCATGAACACGTCGTCCGGCACGTCGAACTGCATGAGGACAAGGCCGCTATCCACCGCGGGCTTGAAGCCGAACCGCGGATAGTAGGACGGATGGCCGATAAGGAAAATCAGCTTGTAGCCCATTTCTTCCGCCCGGTGAATGCCTTCCCGGATCAATGCACCGCCGACGCCGCGGCCTTGCGCATCGGGCAGAACGCCGATCGGCGCCAGCACGAGCGTGTCCGTCGCATCCTGGCCGTCCACGAGCTCCGCCTTGCTGATCAGCATATGCCCCACGACCCGGACGTCGGCTTCGGCCACGAGCGACAGCTCCGGCACGAAGCCGGCGGACTCGCGGATGCGGTCCGCGAGCCTGCTCTCGTCCTCCCGCCCGCCGAAGGCGGCCAGGTGGATTTGCCTGACCGCATCGATATCTTCATTCGTTTCCGTCCTGATTCGAACCATGAATCCTTCTCCTCCGTCTTTCGTTTCCGACACGGCGCATACCGTTGATTCTTCCTCGACTTCGATAGCGTCTCGATCCGTACCGTCTTGTTCCTCGCCTTTCGATGGCGTCTCGATTCGCGCCGTCTTGTTCCTCGACTTCGATAGCGTCTCGATCCGCACCGTCTTGTTCCTCGACTTCGATAGCGTCTCGATCCGCGCCGTCTTGTTCCTCGCCTTTCGATGGCGTCTCGATTCGCGCCTTCTTCTTCCTCGTCTCTAGTTCGCGGCCGCTTCCGCAGCGACGGCGACGGTGTCGACCGAGGCTCCGCCCTGCAGCCGGTACATCGCATAGTATTTACCCTGCAGCCGCATCAGACGCTCATGGTCGCCGCGTTCCACGATGACGCCGTGGTCCAGCACGAGGATCTGATCGGCCTGACGGATCGTGGAGAGGCGGTGGGCGATGACGAACGTCGTCCTGCCCTTCTTGAGCACGTCCAGCGCGGCCTGGATGATAGCCTCGGTCTCGGTGTCGATGCTGGCCGTTGCCTCGTCCAGGATGAGAATCGCCGGATCGTACGCGAGCGCCCTGGCGAAGGAGATCAGTTGCCGCTGGCCGGCGGACAGCGTCGCGCCTTTCTCGATGACCGGCTCGTCGATTCCGCCTGGCAGGCTCATGAACATGTCGTACGCGCCCACGTCGCGCAGCGCTTGCTCCACCCGCTCCCGCGTGATCGCGGGGTTGCCGAGACTCACGTTCGAAGCGATCGTCCCCGTGAACAGGAACGGGTCCTGCAGCACGATGCCCATATGCGCGCGCAGCTTGCTGCTTCGGGATATCGCGGACGTCGACGCCGTCCACCTTGATGCTGCCCTCTTCGATATCGTAGAAGCGGAACAGCAGGTTCAATATCGAGCTCTTGCCGGAGCCGGTGTGGCCGACGAGCGCGACCGTCTCGCCTTGGCGGGCATGGAAGCTCACGTCTTTCAGCACGTTCTCGCCCTTCTTGTAGGCGAAGGTCACGTGCTCGAAGCGTACGTCGCCGCCGCTGCGAGGCGCGGTGCCTTGCTCGACCGGGATGCCCGGCTGGTCCAGCAGCTCGAATACGCGGGACGCGGATACTCGCGCCGTCTCCAGGTTGGAGAGCTGGTTGACGATGCCGACGATCGGCTGGAACATCCGGTTCATGTAGTCGATAAACGCGTACAGCACGCCTACCGTCACCGCGGTGCTCAATGAGCCGCCCCAGAACATCCAGAGGACGCCCAAAAAGATTAAATTGCGTATGACGTTGACGAGATTATGGGAGGTAATCGAGTTCAAGCTGACCAATTTGGTCTGATGATTGAAGTAGTCCTCGCCCAGCTCGTCGAATTCCTTGGCCATCTTTTTCTGCCTGCCGAACGCCTGGATGATCGTCATCCCTTGGATGGACTCGTTGATCATGCCGTTGATATCGCTAAGCTTGGCGCGGATCACGTTGTTCAGCTTGCCGGCGTACTTGCGGTACAGCACGATCCAGATCGCCAATATCGGAATAAGCGGCAGGGCGATGAGCGCGAGGCTCGTGTCGAGCAGGAACAGCGCGCCCAGGATCGCGGTCATATAGACGATGCCGGAGAAAAAGTTCGCCAGCACCGCCACGAACAGCTCGCGGACGGCTTCGGTGTCGTTGGTGATGCGCGAGACGACCTTGCCCGCGGGCAGATTGTCGAAGTACTGCACCGGCAGGCGATGCGTGTGCGCGAATACGTCCTCGCGCATGCGTTGGACGATGCGGTTCGCGGACGTCTGCAGCAGCAGCTTCTGTCCGTAGGTGAACACGGCAGCGAGCAGCAGCAGTCCGAAGTAGGCGGCCGCCAGCTTCAACAGCATCGGCACTTCGGGTTTGTAAAATGCATACAACTCGCCTTTCGAGAGCTTGGCGGCCGCATATTGCGCGCTGCGCCCGTCTTTGGCGGTCACGGTCATCGTGCCGTCCGCGACGGATCGGGCGCCGTCGAACGCGAGGTCGCCGTCGATCCAGTAGTAGCTTCGCTTCTCCTGAAGCACGCGCTTCGCCAGCGCCGGACTGCGGTCCGCGCCAGCCGGGAGATGGTCGCTTCTCACGTACCAGTTGCCCCGGTAAGGGACCGCATCGCTTTGCTTGGCCTGAACCTGGTACCACGTTTTCTCGATGCCCAGAATGTTCTGGTCGATCATCCGCTTGGCCAGCAGCGGCCCCAGCAGCTCGGCGCATACCGCCAGCGCCAGCATGACCAGCGCCCAAATGATCGTTCTCTTATAAAGCAATGCATAGCGGAATAAACGCTTGCCTGTCATGTTTGATCACCTTCGTTTCTTTCTCTTCTCTTAGCCTTCGACGATCGCTTCAAGCTGCTGCCGATCGTACTGCTCCTTGTACCAGCCGCCGTGCGCCAGCAGCTCCTCATGCGTGCCGCGTTCGACGACGTAGCCTTCGTCCAGCACGAGAATGAGGTCCGCGTGCTGCACCGCGGACAGCCGATGCGTCGCGATGAGCGTCGTCTTGCCCGCCCGCTCGGTGCGGATGCCCTCGATGATCTCGGCCTCCGTCCGCGCGTCGACGGCGGACAGCGCGTCGTCCAGCATGAGAATCTCCGGATCGGCGATCATCGCGCGGGCGATGCTCACGCGCTGCTTCTGTCCGCCGGAGAGCGCCACGCCCTTCTCGCCGACCAGCGTCTCCAGCCCGTCGGGCAGAAAGACGATGTCCTTGGCGAACGAGGCCCGGACGAGCGCATGCTGCAGCTGCTCCGGCGTCGCCTGCGCGCGGCCGAACAGGATGTTCTCGCGAATCGTGCGGGAAAACAGGATCGGATTCTGCGGCACGTAGCCGACCCAGGAGAGCAGACGGTCGATGCCGATGTCCTGGATCGGCACGCCGGAGACCGACACTTCCCCGCTGCCCGCGGGGTACTCCCGCAGCAGCTGCTTGAGCAGCGTCGTTTTGCCGCTGCCGGTTCGCCCGACGATGCCGAGCGTCTGGCCGCGCTTCAGCTCGAAGCCGACGTCGATCAGATTGTCTACCGCCGACGACGGATAGCGGAAGGTTACCGCCTTGAATTCAAGCGTATCCGGCGCCGGCACTTCGGCTAGCCGATGCGGGTCCTGGACGTCCGGCACGTAGCCGAGCGTCTCGTTGACCCGGTCGAGCGAGGCGTTGCCGCGCTGCATGATGTTGATCAACTCGCCGATGGCGAACATCGGCCAGATGAGCATCCCGAGGAAAATGTTGAAGGAGACGAGCTCCCCGAGCGTGATTTCGCTCCTGAAGACCAGGTATCCGCCATAGCAGACGCCGATAATATAACTCAGTCCGATCAGAACCTTATTCGTCGGTTCGAACAGCGCGTCGATGCGGGCGACCGCGATATTGCGGTCCAGCACTTCGTTCGTCTTCGCGTGAAACCGCTCCTCGTCCGCCTTTTCCTGCACGTAGGCGCGAACGACGCGAACGCCGGTCACCGATTCGAGCACCTGGTCGTTCAGTTCGCCGAACGCGTCCTGCGCCTTCATGAAGCGATCGTGGATCTTGCCGCCGAAATGCTTCATCGCCAGCGCGATAAGCGGCAGCGGCAGCATGGCCGCGAGCGTGAGCTTCCAGCTGATCAATCCTGCCATTATGAACAGGATCGTGACCATGAAGATCGACGAGTCGATCAGCGTAAGGATGCCGAAGCCGGCCGTATTCGAGATGGCCCACAGATCGTTCGTCGCGCGCGCCATCAGGTCGCCCGTCCGGTTGCGCTCGTAGAATGTCGGCGTCATGCGCAGCAGATGATGGATCAGCTTCGTCCGCAGCAGCCGCTCCAGCATCATCGAGCCTCCGAACAGCTGGTACATCCACACGTAGTTAATGCAATAACTGACGATCGTGAGGCCGAGCCACAGCAGGACAATTTGGTAAAAATCATCTTGCGTCATCGTCCCCTGCTGGATGCCGTCGATCGTATTGCCGAGCAGCTTGGGAGGCACGATTTCTACGATGCCGGCGATAGCCAGCAGGATGACCGCGATCGTGTACCTTTTCCAATGCGCGCTGAAAAACCATTTTAACTTGATAAGTACGCTAAGCATTTTTTCCCCTCTCTTCTGTGCCCGATCGCATCCAAGCATGCAAAAAAAGGCGCATCGCCCGTAAGCGATACGCCTATTCTATGCATCCGCCCCCCGATTCTCGAACATTCGTTCGTTCCGGGGCGAATAAGAAAGGCGCGCGATTACGGAGACGTAATCGCGCGCCCTGATATCCATCGTTGGATTAATCGGGCTTTAACGGATTACGTTCGCTTCTAAAGACATGAGCGACAGCGGCTAGAACAATCATGGATGTACGCATCGAACGCAATCCTCCCTTCCAAATGTGAAATGTATATGACACTTTGCCACTTTACCATCGGCCAACGGAAGCTGTCAATGGGGTCGACGGAAAAATATGGTTTGGTTGCGGCCCGTCCCCACGCTTGAAGCGCCCGGGGCAAAGGGTATAACTGAGTATAGCCGCCGCGGGACCTTCCGCGGACTTAAAGGAAAGGCGGCGCCCTTATGGGGTTTATCATCGTCTACATACTGATCGTATTTCTCGTCGTCGAGATCTCCGCCGTCCTCATGCGTTCGACGGGACTTGAACACCCCATCGCGCGCTTCCAGGTCATCTCGCTTCTGACCGGCACGGGCTTCACGACCAAAGAGTCCGAGCTGATCCTCGGGCACCCGGTCCGCAGACGAATCGGCATTTTTCTGATTCTGTTCGGCGCGTTCTCGCTTGCCGTCATGATCTCCTGCATCAGCGCGATTCTTGCCCCCGACTTTCATTTGTACCCGCTGTCGGTCGCATCGGGCGCGCTGTTTCTGGTCTACGTCGTGCTGCGCATACCCGCGGTCGGCAAGCTCCTGGAAAAGCGCATGAGCGGCGCTTTCCGTCAAACCTTCTCGATTCACGAGCTCGCGATTCAAGAGGTGCTATACTTGGAGAAGGAAGACGCCTTTATCGACATTCCGATCGGCGAGTCGTCGGCGGCTATCGGACATACGATCAAGGAGCTGTGCGAACGGCTCCCGGACGTGAACATCCTCCTGATCAAACGCGGTACGATCGCGATTCGCGAGCGCCGCATGGAGACGCCGCTGGAGGCGGGAGACATCCTTTACGTATACGGGAGCATGAGACAGATCAAGCGTTCCTTCGGCGCCGAGCTCGAGGCGAAAAAAAGCCATGGAACGCGACGAAAGGCAGGCGGTCTCGCCCTTATGAAAAACGAGCGCATGGACGCTGTAAAGCCGTTTCAGCGCGGAGACGCAGCGGATCAGCCGCTCCGGGACGCAAATTTTCAATTTTTGTTCCCCTTCTCCCTGACGACCGATTGCCACAAAGACGTTAAAGACACCTTGGAGCGCGAAGGCTTCGTAGCCTTCCGTCTGAGCGCGCTGGAGCTTGAAGACGCGTTCTACGGCCCGAAGCATCGCGTATCGCATCGGGATATGGAGCGCTATTACCTGCCGTTTACGAACCATGTCCTGTTCCCTTCCGAAGACAACGTGGAGAGCTTTCAGCGCATGAGCAAAGCGATGGGCAAGACAGCCGTATTGCGGATGCGGTATTTCGATGCGCCGTTCATCCTGCATGCCGTCGACGTCGTGCTCTGTCCGTTCGACACCGGCTTCATCACGCTTCGCGTCCAACTGCTCAAGGAAAACCCGACCTTGACCGAAGCGATCGAATTCGCCGATCGTCTCCGCGCGCTTCAGGACGCGCACAGCGAAGACCGCGCCGCGAGCGTCGAATACGAAGGCGAGAGCTACAAGGAGGTTCAAGATTTTATTTTCCAGGCCATCGTGCCTCATATGGTCGAGCACCTCGACCGCACGCCGATGGACGGCGCGTACTTCGAAGAGCTGCCCTACCTGATCGACGAGCGCATGTACGTCATGGCGAGCTACGCTTTTCCGGAGAACGCGGACATCTCGCTCCTCGATCGCTACCGCGCGTCAAGGCTCGACGGCCTCGACGATAACGGCGATCCGTATATCAGCGCATACTATATACCTTATATCGAGGAATACTGCCGAGGCACCGGACTTGAACGATGGGCGCCGTACGCGTACTACCAGACCGACGAGAGCTGCTTCTGTTGCTTGAACAGCCTGCCCGAACGCAAAGCGGACGCCATCGTCAACAAAATGTACGGCGAATACTATTATGGCCTGTTGCTGAATCTATTCCACCGTATCGTCCTGCTCAAGCTGTCGAATTCATATTCCCGCGTGCAAATGGAACGAGATTCGGAGAAAACGGAGCTGCTTATCCGCGACATCACGACATTTTCCGCCAAGTACAACTTCCTTGAGGTCGTCTCGCAGTCCCAGGGGCGGGAGATTTTCCTTCAGCTGCGCAAAATGTACGGCAACGACGAGCTGTTCGAGGACGTCAAGCAAACCCTCACCGACCTGTTCAAATATCAGGAAAACGCCAACTCGCGACGGTCCAGCTACTTGCTGAACGTTCTGACCATCTATACCGTCATCAGCGGGATTTATGGCATGAACCAGGTCATCGAAGATCTGAAGAGCCCGATCCAGTGGAGCCACATGTCCGGATACTCCGTCTTCGAATGGATCGCGCTCGCCGTCACGTGCAGCGGCCTGCTCGTCGCGTTCCTGTTGTCCGGCAATATCCTGTGGAAATGGGGCAAGGAGCTGCTCAAGCGGTTCAGAAGCTGATCTTCGCGAGCTGCCGCTGCCCGCAGCCGCATTCATGCGCGTATATGCGCCGCGTCTCGGCACGCCAAGCCGGGCAAGTGAGAGGATCCCGGGAGGCTTTGCCTCCTCTTCGCTCGTTTCACCGCGTTTTAACGGTATCCCCTTCGCTCAGGAAGCGGACGGCAGGGATGGCAGTCGCTCCAGCGGGATACGGTTATGCGCAACTTCGTTCGTAGAGTGGCTCATACGGGCGCGCCCTCTCGACATCCACCGTCTTCACCGGCGTTCGACAAGCCTAAGACGCGACTTTTCGACGTGAATTCGTATATTTACGGCCCCGTCTAATCGGTTGGATGCCGGCTCTTTTTCCAACCAGGTCCCGATTTATAATCGTATTCGTCCTGCCGCACAATCCGATCAATTCCGCCATCGACTCGTTACGCAATACGCGGCGGAAACAAAACTCGTCAAGATACGCCTGCAGATGCTTCGGACCAATCCCGCCAAACGTCCGGGCCAGCCATCTGACGGCGTCGGTCCAGATCGCGTGCAGCGCCGAACGTTCTCGGCGGTCGCGTCGATCAAAGACCTTCACCTCGCCGGCCCTGTCTACCGCATGGACTGCGTGATTCCGCAGGAAGCGCTCCAATTCGCCCGAATCCTCAGGAACGCTGCCGGCGCATTCCATCCGCTTGATCTTCAAATTCGTCATCGTGCCCGTCGACTCGACGATAGAAGCACCGACGATGACGGGCTGCGCTCTTTGTTCGGCATCCGCGCTTATACTGCTAAAATGACGGCTGAATTCGTACCCGTAAAATTCCCCGAGCAGCTGTAATTGACCTTGCAGCGGAAGCTCCCGATCCCATTGCTCGATCGCATAGCGAAGCTTGTGATTCATCAACCACGCGGTCTTATAGGTAACCTGAATGAGCTCGGACAACAGCTTGGCGCTAATGCCGATCTGCATAAGATACATCGCCTGAAACCATTTGCACAGCGGCGTGCGCGTACCTTCGAGCACCGTTCCTGCCGTCAGCGAGGTCTGGTGTCCGCAGGATATGCACTCGAATAACTTGCGTCCCTTAGAGGCGACGTTGTAATATTGCGGATGCACGCAACGAGGACATCTATACCCGCTTGGCCACTTTGCCATGAAGAGGGCGCCCTCGCAGTCTTCCTCGCTATAAACCGGCATTCCGGCTCCAATCGAATAGGGGCCTCCGCTCATGTCAAACCACCTCGCTCTTATAGAACGTTTGTTCTTATTGTAGCAAAATATGGATGGGTTGGCTACTGTTTTTCAATAAATTTTGTTGTTTTTTTGCGAGCCTCTAAGAGACTAACCTGACCGAAGGGGATACCGTTAAAACGTACCCCGCAAGCAAGAACCCGCTCCTGACCGAAGGGGATATCGTTAAAACTTGTCGCACAGATGTGGTCCCCCATACGCGAGCCTCTCGGCCATGGCGAGGAACGGCGAACAAAAAAAGAGAACGCCGAAGCGCCCCCTAAGGGGCGTCTTGCGTTCTCTAAACTGCCGGAGCTCGGCGCCCGTTTTCAGACGACAAGAAAGTGTACCGGCTCCTTGCAAAATTCGCAGTGCTGCGGCGGATCCCAGGCGGAGAACGTGGTCTCCTTCAAATTGACGAGATCGGGCGCATCCTCGTATTCGTCGACGAAGGTGTCGATGGCGAGCTCCACGTGTTCTTTACATACGCAATACATGATGAGATGTCCTTCCTCTTGCCGAAGATCGGCTCATGTGGTTAGCCGTCGTTCTCGGTCTTCTCGACGAGCTTTACGCGGAGATCGCTCTTCTTCCCGTCGCGATAGTAGGTAATAGCTAGCGTATCCCCGATCTTGGTCTTCGTATACAAGTACTTGCGCAAATCGAGGGTGCTGCTGATCGGCTGGTCGTCGAGCGCTACGATAATGTCGTTGAAGGCAAGACCCGCCGCCTTGGCCGGACCTACAGCCTCGAGCACGACTACGCCTTCGGACACGCCTTTGGGCACGACGAGCGCCTCGCCCATCGGAACGTCGTCGTCGCCGTTCGACTCCGGCGCAGCTTCGGCGTCGCCGGAGTCGGATGGGACTTCGTCCTCCGAATTCGCCTGATTGTCCAGATAGATGGACAGATCCATCGAGTAGACGCCAAGGTATGGACGTTTGATCTTGCCGTGCTCCATCAGTTGTTCGACGATCGGCATCGCGTCGTCGATCGGAATGGAGAACCCGATGCCCTCTACGCTCGTATCCGCGACCTTCATGCTGTTAATGCCGACGACTTGGCCGTTCAAGTTGACCAGCGCGCCGCCGCTGTTGCCCGGATTGATCGGCGCCGAGATCTGGATGACCTCTTCCTCCCAGTCGTATACGCCGTCCTGGTTAAGCGAGATCGGAACGGTCGTCTTCAAGTTGGAGACGATGCCGTTGGAGAGCGAATCGCTGAAGCCCAGCGGATTGCCCACCGCGATGACGGTCTCTCCCTTGCGCAGCTTGCCCGAGTCCCCGATATCGGCGACTTGACTGATTCCCTTGTCGTCCGTCTCAAGGACGGCCAGATCGGTGATCGTGTCCTTGCCTACGACGGTCGCGGTCTTCTTGGTGCCGTTCGACAGGACGACCTGGAGCTTGACGCTGTCAGCGATGACGTGGGCGTTCGTGATCATATAGGCCTTACCTTTTTGCTTCAGGAAGATGACGCCGGAGCCGAGGCTGGTGCCCTCTTGGATCGCTGCCTCGTTGTTGGCGGAACCGCCCTGCGTCTGATTGATGACGCTGACGACGACGGGGCCGACCTTGGCGGCTGCCGAGATGATCCGCTCGTTCGTATCGTATCCGCCGCTGACGCTGGACGACAGCGCCGGCGACGCGGACCTGCTTTTCGGACGATCGACGGTCAGGTAGAAAAGAGATGCAACCAGCACGGAGCTGGCCAGCGAAGAGACGAGCGCTATTTTCAAAGCGGAGTTGTGACGGCCCCAACGGCTCGGCCGGTTCCAGGAGCCCGATGGCTCCCGGCTGCTCCGCTTTACTTTTGTTGAATAAAAATCGTCCTTGAAAAAGCCCATAAGACGCCTCCCTCGCTGGCCAAGTAAAAGCAAAGAAAGATGGAATGTACGGCGCGCGATTTGACTAAAATAGTAATAGATTTACAGAACCATAGCAAGCCAGCGATCGACAAATCCAATTGGTCATGCAAGGAGGACAACCGCTTGAAACCTACTTCTCCCCACTGGTCGTTCGTCGACTTCGCGGCGCAGCTCGCCGATTTGAAGGACGATCGTTATCGCCAGTTGCTGGCGCTCACCACGCTGATCGAGGTGCTGGTCGATAAAGGCATCGTCACCGCCGAGGAGCTGCGTCTCAAGTCGGAAGAGATGGAAGAAGAACTTGACCGCCATCTGCGCTAACGCCCCTATGCCTTCACCAGATCCCAAGCGGTCGGCCGGTCCGCATACGTATCGCACAGCGCGAACTCGTGCTTCTGATAGAAAACGCCGTTATCTTCTAATACGGTATTCACTGTAAGCTTCGCTAAATCCATCAAATTGTGCTCCTGGCTCAAGTGAGCGAGGTACACGCGTTTGGTGCGGCCCTCGGATACGAGCCGGCACAGCGTATCGCCGGCCGCTTCGTTCGACAGATGGCCCATGTCGCCGAGGATGCGGCGCTTGATGTTCCAAGGATATCGGCCCATCCGAAGCATGTTGATATCGTGATTGGCCTCCAGCACGAGCACGTCCGACTCGAGCAGTTGGCTCATGACCTTGTCGCTCACATAACCCAGGTCGGTCGCCAGCGTCAGCTTCGCGCCGTCGGACCGAAAGCAATAGCCTACCGGCTCCTCCGCGTCATGGGAGATCGCGTACGATTCGATCCGCAGATCGAACAGCTCCATCACGCCGCCGGTAGGCAGCACCTTGCGCTGTTCGTCCGGCAGTTCGCCGACGTGCTTGTTCATGGCTCCCCAGGTCTTCTCGTTGGCGTAGACGGGGAGGCCGTATTTGCGGGCGAAGGCGCCCAAACCTTTAATATGGTCAGAATGCTCGTGCGTCACGAAGATGGCGTCCAGTTCGCTGCCCGACACCTCGCGCTCCTGCATGAGCGTTTCGATTTTTTTTGCCGCTTAGACCGGCATCGATGAGTACCGTCGCCGCGCTCGAGGATACGACGGTCGCATTGCCCGTCGATCCGCTGGACAGCACCGTGAAGCGAAGTCCCATAAGCTTTGTTTCCCTTCTCTCTTCTCTCCGGTAAGGCTATATGTCTCTCTAAGGATCTTTATAGTAACACACGCTATTTTATTCTATCAGATTAGAGCCCCCCGAGCGTTAATTACTTCATGGCGCGTTCGCGAACCTTAAGGTTCCGACAGCGGCTCGAGGGAGGTTTCTTTGTCCGTGGAAACCTCGCCGCTGGCCGCGTTGACGTAAAATACGCCTCCGTCTTCAAGCAGGATGCGCCAGGTCGGCGCGGCCACCTGCGTATCCGAATTAAAGATGCCTTGACCATGATAGCCGAGCTGCACTTCCTTGACGGCGGCGCCTGCCGGCAAATATTTTTTGAGAATGAGGCTCGTGAGCGCCTGTGTCGCCGGCAGCACCTTCTGGTCTGGTCCGCCTTCGGAAGGCAACGTCTCGATCAGGTCCTGGCTGTATTCCTGAATTTTCTGCTCGCTGTAGTAGAGGATCAGCTTGGCGTCGAATAGCGGTAGGCCCTCTACCGTACGGTTGAACGCGTATTCCCCTTCTGCCGTGCTGCCGTAATAATCGAACCGATATCGCGATAGCTCCGGAATGATATCCCCAAGCGCCTGCCGCAGCTCCTTGTTGCTGAATACGATACGCGTCTCTCTCGGCGGCTCGATCGCGATTCGCTTGTCTCCCGCCGTTCCGGCAGGCGCCTGCTGCTTGTACGTAATATCTCGAAGGCTTGGCGTATCCGTCGGAATCTTGGCCTCGATGCGAATGTTTTTCTCCTGCATGATCTGCCTCGCTTCGGCGGGCAGGGAGGTCCAGTCGACCGTGGAGTCGATCCGCTCCCGCCATTCGAGCCACAGCTGATATCCGAGCACGATGTTCAGCGCAAAAAAAAGCGACGATGAGCACCGTCTTCGCTCTTCCCCAGTCCACCTTCGCTCCCCCTTTCCAAGGAAATTGCCTTTGCAGCCCGGATCAGTCGGCAAGGCGTACTTCGCCGCTTGCCATGCGAATCGCCCATACCGGATCCAGCGCCAGCTTGTCCTGCGCCAAAGTCGTTCGATATGCCGGGAACAGCGCATCGACCTGCTGCCCTCCCGCCGCTTGACGGATTTTAACCAGCAGCTGATTGCCTGAAATCAGGTTATACGGCTGCGCCGTCCCGACTTTGTCCCCCAGTACGAGCAGCGACCGTTCATAAGAGCTGACGACGCCCTGCTGCACGGCAAGCTGCATATAACCGAACCTGAATTCGCCTTCGGAGAGGAGCGGTACATCGCCGTAATATTGCTGGAACCGTATCGACGGGTCGGCGTCTTCCGCCCCGGTCGTGCCCGGCGCTTGCGTCAGGCGAAACGTCCCGTTCCATCCCCCCGTGCTGATTGACGAATTGGACGGCCGACGTGATGTTCTCGGCGGGATCGTCCCGCCCTTCGGCCCGCGCGACCGGATCTTTGTAGGACAGCCAGCCGCCGCCCTGCTCGACCTTGAGCCCGCGTTTGGTGTCCGTATAAATCTGCGCGCCGTCCTGGCTGTCCTCCATCATCTTCGTCGTCGTCGGATCGATGAACAGATTGCGCTTCATCTGATCGGCCGTATATTTGGTGAAGCTCACCTCCACACGGCTCAGCGCGAGCGACTGGTCCGGCACGTAGACGCCGTTCGCCCAGTAACTGAACGGCTTCCAGTACTGGCCGAAGCCGACGCTTTGCTCGACGTCCTGCGCGGTCAGATCGACCTGTGCCGCCTCGTACACTTCGGTACCGTCGGCGTTCAGGAAGAAGCTGCGCACCTCCCCCGCTGTCCGGACGCGCGAAGATCCAGATCCGGTCAACTTCGCCCTCCGAGAGGAGCGCCTCGCCGTCGATGCCTTTGAACGCGCGCTGGAGCATCGGGAAAGGGATATCCCGCCCGAAGCGGATCTCGATGCCCTCGTCCTGCCGACGCACCTGCTCCCAATCGATCGCGCTCGCCTCGGCCCGCTGAAAGCTTTTAAACTCCCTGCTCGACAGCTTGTCCAGCACCATTCTGTAGAAGGTATCGTGCGGATAGAAAACGGTGTGCTTGTCCTGCCCCATATGAATAACGAGCGACTCCGGGAAGAGCAGGTTCTCGACCTTTTCCTCGGGGCCGAGCTCCTCAGTCTTGACGTAGTCCTGCTCGGTCTTTACCTGCGTCTCCAGGTTCGGCATGCTATAGGCCAGGAAGTAGCTCTGCACCAGGCTGAGGACGACGAGCAGCGCGAGCGCGACGGATTTGACTTTATCGATCAAGCATACTCACTTCCTTCCTGCACCATCGGAAGCGTGACCGTCACGATCGTGCCCACCCCCGGCTCGGAATCCAGGAGAATGCTGCCGCCGTTGGCGCGGACGATTTCCCGGGCAATCGACAGGCCGAGTCCAGTGCCGCCCATATTGCGCGAGCGCGCCTTGTCCACGCGGTAGAAGCGGTCGAAAATATGCGCCAGATCTTTTTTGGGAATGCCGATGCCCGTATCGCGTACGGCGATCGAGAGCTGACCCGATTCGGTGGGGCCGGCGGTCAAGCGAACCGATCCGCCGTCGAGGGTGTACTTGATCGCGTTGGAAACGACGTTGTCGAGCACCTGGTCGATGCCGTCGCGGTCGATCCATACCTTGGCCAGGTTCGGATCGACCTCGACCTTGACCGTGATCGCCTTCTGCCGCAGTTGCAGCGAAAAGCGATCGACGACGTCCTCCATCATCTCGCCGACGTCGGTCATCTGGCGACGGAGCTGCGCCTGCTTGGAGTCGAAGCGCGACAGATGGAGCAGGTCATTGACGAGCCGAATCATGCGCTCCGTCTCGCTCCGGATGACGCCGACGAAGCGCTCCGCGAGCGGCGGCTCGGCGAGCGCGCCGTCGTCGAGCGCTTCGGTATAGCTCTTGATCGTCGTAAGCGGCGTGCGCAGCTCATGCGAGACGTTCGCGACGAACTCGCGCCGCGAATTGTCGAGCTTCTCCGCCTCGGTGACGTCGTGCAGGACGGCGATGACGCCGACCACGCCCTTGTCCCTGCGCCGGATCGGCGTGAGCGACGCGCGGAAGACGAGCTCTTCCTCGCTGACATCCTGCGCGCGCGAGATGAGGCGGGTCGACTCCTTGCCTTCGAGCGTGCCGGCGATGGCGGCCTTGTCGATGGCCAGGCACTCGGACAACGTCATTCCTTCGATTGCCTCCTGCCCGAGCATCATACGGGCTCGGCGGTTGGCGACGATGACGCGTCCGATCTCGTCCGTGGCCAGCACGCCGTCGTTCATGTTCGAGAGAATGGACGAGAGCTTCTCGTTCTCCTCTTCGTTAATGGATAGCGCCTCGCTAAGCCGCTCGGTCATCTCGTTGAACGCCGAACTGAGCTGTCCAATCTCGTCGTTGCCCAGGATCGGCACGCGCTCGTCGAAGCGGCCTTCGGCTACGGCGGTCACTTGCAACGTGAGCGCCTTGATCGGGGACGTGATCGTGCCGGACAGCAGAATGCCCAGCACCGCCGTCAATCCGAGCGCGAGCAACATCCCGGAGACGAAAATGCGGTTGATTCGCTCCACCGTATCGTAGAGATCGGACATGGCGGCAACGACGTAGACGGCGCCGATCACCCTGTCGCCGCTGAGGATCGGCTTGGCGATGACCTTTTTTGCGGATGCGGTCCTCGTCGATCAGCTCGCCGGTATTGTCGCTGATGCCCTGGAGCGCGCGGCTCACGAGCAGCGACGTATTTTTGCGTCCGATATAGCTCTGATGGGACTCCAGCGAGGTGGAGAGCACGCGACCGCTGGCGTCGAGCACCTGGGTCTCGGTTCCGTTTTGGTTGAAGAGGCTGCCGACCAGCTGCTTGAGCGACTCGATGGCTTCGTCGGAGCGGTTGCCCTCGCCGTCCTGCTTGGCGAACTCGCCCGTGCCGAGCATCAAGGCGAGCAGCTGCGCCTGCGTATTGATATTGGACGTGAAGCTGTCGATGAGCGACTTCTTCATCGTGCTGATAAAGTAAACGCCGATTAACTGCACCGCGATAAGAATGAGCAGGAGCACCATCATGATCAGCTTCGCCTGAATCGTGCGCAGCGGCGCGAACAGCTTCATCCCCCCGTACCCGCCCGCCATCTTGGGACTGCGCATCAGATAGCCGAGGCCTCTGCGGGTCATGATCAGCTCAGGCTTGCTCGGATCGTCCTCCAGCTTCTCTCTGAGCCGCCGGATCGTCACGTCTACCGTCCGTACGTCGCCGAAGTATTCGAAGCCCCATACGGCCTGCAGCAGATGCTCGCGCGTCATGACCTTGCCGCTGTTGCGCGCCAGATAGTGCACGAGCTCGAATTCGCGATGCGTGAGGTCGAGCGGCTGGCCGTTCTTGTAGACGACGTACATATCCGTATCGATAAAAAGATTGAACAGCTTGAGTCCCTGCCGCTCCGGCTCCGCCTCTTGCTCCGCTCCCCCCGCGCGGCTCGTCCAGCTTGCGCTGGCGGCGCAGATGCGCCTTGACGCGCGCGAGCAGCTCCCGCGTGCCGAACGGCTTGGTCACGTAGTCGTCCGCGCCGAGTTCGAGACCGAGCACCTTGTCCAGCTCGGTATCCTTGGCCGTCAGCATGATGATCGGCGTCGACAGCCGGCTGCGCACCTCGCGGCAGACGTCCATGCCGTCCTTGACCGGCAGCATCAGGTCGAGGAGAATCAAGTCCGGGTCGTGCTCGAACGCGAGCTGCACGGCCTCTCCGCCGTCAAAGGCGCAGATGACCTCGTAGCCCTCTTTTTCCAGGTTGAACTTCAATATATCGGCGATCGGCCGCTCGTCGTCCACGACCAGAATTTTGCCCGGCATGCGCTGGCCTCCGTATCCCTGTCCCGCTTCCTCGGATCTCAATCGTCCGGCGGCTATGATTAGCCTTATTTTAACATACCCTCGGTTTCTGCCCAACAGCGAACGCCCTCCGAAACGTGCGTTTCGAAGGGCGTTTCTATGGGTAAATGTTTACAAATAATCCGCGGGGTTCTTCAGCTTGCCGTTCAAGTAGACTTCGAAGTGCAGATGCGTGCCGAAGGAATGGCCCGTATTGCCCATCACGCCGATGGCTTCGCCCTGCTCGACGACTTGACCGGCCTTGACGTTAATCTTGCTCAGATGACCGTACAGCGTCTTATAACCGTTGTTATGATTGATAATGATGGCATTGCCGTAGCCGCTCATGCTGTCGTCCGCGAGCTCGACGACGCCGTTATCGGCGGCCTTTACGCTGCTGGAGCCGACCATGTCGAAGCCCTTGTGCAGCCTTCCCCATCGTTTGCCGTAGTAGCTCGTGATTTTGTGGCCCGCTACCGGCCAGATGAACTTGCCGGAGCCTTCGCTCGGCGTCACCTTCGTGCCCTTCAGCATGACGGTGGAGAGGGCGGGCGTCACCACCTTGGTCGATACCTGCTCTTCTTCGACGACGAGCCCGTTGCGCCGAAGCAGCTTGTAGGTGACGATCCGCTTGCCGTCGGACCCGGGTCTGACGATCTTCGATATGCCCGCTTTGAGCTCGTCCGTCTTGCGAATCTCGAGCGGCGCGTCGATCGTCTCCGTCTGCGTCACGGTCTCTTCCGAGCGGACGTTCAAGAGCGGCTCCTGGACGGTCAGGTTCAGTTGGTCGCCGATCTTGATCTTGTCGTTCTCGATCCAAGGATTGTTCTGGTAAATCACATCCTCGGATACCTGCTGCTCGTCCGCGATGCAGCCGATGCAATCGCCGGCCTTCACCGTGTAGACGCGCTGCACGGTATGTCCCGCGATCAGCCGTTTGACGAGCGCTTCGTCGTCTTCGACCTGGCCGGCGTCGATCTCGGCCGGCTCTCCGATGGCGACCGTCTCCTCGAAGGTCGCGCTGGCATCGGCCGCTGGCGCCGCGTCCTCGCCAGGCGCCGTCGCTTGTCCGCCGCTCGCAGCGGAAAGCTCGTCGCCGGTCGCCGAAGATCGGGCGCCGAAGGACAGCGACTGGACTTCCTTGGGAGCCGCCTTCTTCGCGTTTTTCGCGGCTTGCCGCTGCCGGAGGGGCCGGCGCATAGTGCGCCTTGATCCGCTCCAGGACGCGCGCGGCCGTCGCTTGATCCCGAACGACCGCGATCGCCTTGCCGTCGACCACCAGCTTGACGCCGGTCGGATGCGTCTTCAGCTTGGCGCCTACCTCGGCGGCGACTGCCGCGTCGTCGAGCTCTTTGCCGTAGGCTTCGGCATCCTTGTACGTGATTTGCCCGTCATCAATTTCGTACAAAATATCGCCGCCAGCTTGCGCCAGTTCGGCCGCCTTCGCGGCGACGCTGCGTTCGATGACATTGCGGTCGCCGACGTCCCCGATGTGCTCGCCGCCGATCCATACTTCCGAATATGACAACGTGTGGGCCTCGATATGCTGCTTGACGAGCACCGTGCCTCCGCCTGCCGCGACGACCGCCGCGCATAAGGCGATCGCGGTCTTGCGTCCCGCCCGGCGCTTGATCCAGACGGCCGCTCCCTTGACGGCTCCCGCAATCCGCTTGCTTCTGCTGCCGTTAATCATAGATAACTCCTTGATCGCTATGTAAGATGGATGGCCGCTTTACAAAAAGCGACATCTTCAACACTGTAGCATAGCGTCTAGCGGGCTATCAATGAAACGGCGCTTAGAATTCTCTCATCTGAAAAACTATTGCGCCTGCGGCGCCTTCAGCGCCTCCATCATCGTGGCGTATTCTTCGTCGCTCAATATGGGCTTAAACAGCGCTTCCAGTTGGGGCACTTCCTCGGCGGTCAGGCCGTTGCGAATCAACCCCGTGAGCTGGGCCAGTTGATCGCTGGTCAGCTTGCTGACGACGACAGAGTAAATCTGCTGCTTCTCCTCGTCCGACAGTCCGGAGACGGCCGAGGCGCCGTCGTCTCCATTCCACACAGGCATCGCCCCGTCGCCTTGCAGTTCGCCTTCGTTCGTTCCGTCCGGCGAGGCCCCCGCTTGCCCATTCGCTTGTCCGTTCGTCACCGAACCGCTGGGCTCCGGTCCCGGCTCCGGCGAAGGCACGCTCTCCGACTGGTCGCCTGGCGTTGGCGTCGCCGCGTCGATCCCTGCAGCCGTTCCCGTATCGGTTGAGGCTGTCGCTCCCTCGTCGCTCGGCGTTGTTCCCGCAGCTGCTTCGGGCGTCTCCGTCGGTGCCGGCGACGTGCCGGACGCCTGCGCGTCGGCGTCTCCGCCGGCTTGCGTCCCCGTTTCCTCCTGCGCCGCGTTCTTCTCGCCGTCCGCCCCCCACAGCTTGCCCCATACGCCGCTCATCGCGAACGGTTGCTCGTCAAGCGTAACGCCGTAATCCTTTAACGCCGTTTGCACGTAGCTCGTCACGATATAGCCCGTCGTCCAGATGCTCAAGAAGCTGACGAGCAGCGCCGCTCCGATCAATTGTCCCGCCCAACCGACCCACTTCCACATGATGCGCCCTCCTACTCTATGAAGATTCATAGCATCAGTATGGGCAACCCGCGGGATCGGCATTCCGCCCGGGACAAATAATAGCGCCGCAATGCGTTTGAACGGTATCCCCTTCGGTCAGGAACAGTCCCTTTGCAGCGTTTGAACGGTATCCCCTTCGGTCAGGAACATGGCCTTTTCGCACCTTTTAACGGTATCCCCTTCCGTCAGGGGTTCGGCGATTAACGGACTCTGACGTAAATACCCGGCATTTTATATTCGCGCGTGGGAGGCGGACCGAGGAGCCTTTATTCTTGTTTAAATCGCCATTCGCCCCATGCTTGCGGACTCAGCGGACGCTATTGCAGGGTTTCCAATGTTTTTAGACTTGATCCCGGTTTTTAAGGTCCCTCCAGTCCGAACCGACCGCAATAGAAACCTGTTTTTACGAAATAGCGCCCCCTGGGTCCGGTTCCCCAGTCTAACTTGCTTTCAACGGCTACTGTCAGTTGTAATTTGCACCAACCTACTAATCTTCCCTCCTACCGTCCCCGTAAGATTAATGCAGCCTGTAATTTGTGATGTTTATACTATACATTCATCTTAATCAAAAAAATCCCCTTCACCAGCCGCGGAAACCCGTGTCCTGACCGAAGGGGATATCGTTTAAAAGGCGTAAACCGGCTAATCTTCCCGCGTGCGCGAGGCACGTTTAGTACTTGAAACGTAAGCGCAGCAGCTTGCGCATGATCCATACGCTCAGCACGCAGCCCAGCACAAACCCGATGTCGTAGCCGATCCGTTCGCCCGCGCTTAGACCGAACCATTGCATGCCGAGCGTGCCCGTCAACATTGAAGCGCAGAGGATGAAGCCCCACCGCAATACCGACTCGCCGCTTTTAAATAACATCAGCTTGCCGTTGTTCTCCGTCGGATTGCGCTTGTACGCGAAGAGGCCCCCCGGCAAAGCTCGCGATGGTGATAACCAGCAACGACAGTGCTTGTGACCACGTGATCGCCTCGTATTGCACTGACGTATAACTAAAGAAGTTAAACCATACTCGCAGAAAATCTCCCCACATGAGCGGCGAATAGGATTCGGACCCGCCTTGTCGAGACATATAAATCCCATGCGCCTGCAACGAAAAATCGAGCAGTTCGATGAATAAGATCGGAAACGCGACCAATGCCCAGGTCAGAATCGTCTGGGAGGCGACACTTCCCGTAAACGCTCCGATGAGCAGCGCAAAGGAGTAGCCGGCCAACACGACAAGCAACGAATAGCTGAACTGAATGGCGAAGTAGTCGAGACGCCAGTAGTGCGAAGCGGGCGAGGCAGCCACGACGACGGCGTCAATCAGCGTATTCGCCAGAAGCGAGCCTCCGAACAACGCAGCGCCGAAGAGCCACTTGGCTAAAAAAGATGCGGCCGCGCGCGTACGGGAGGGAGAATAGCAGCTCCTGCGATCCGTTGCGCCGCTCCACGCCGAGCTGTACGAGCGCGAGCACGAAGGCGGCCAGCAACAGCCAGAATCGTCCCGCCACTTCGTGAATGCCATAGTTATAAATATAGCTATATACACTGTGACCATTGTGTACCGAGACCTTCACCATTCGGGGCGTATCCGCGCTCCATGACCAGCGGTTCATACGCTGCAATCCCAGCGTCAGAAAGTGTACGATCGGCACTGCAAAGATAAATAGCCGCGCCTGCGCATATTCTCTGCCGAGGAGCGGCCGCATGCTATGAAGCCAGGCATTCGCTTTAATCCACATTCGGTTCGCCTCCAAGCTTCCACACGTACAAATCTTCGAGCCGTACGGCCAGCGGCTCGATCAGCAGCGGATTCATCGCCTCCAGCTCGGCGACGGCGACACTGCCGGAAGCGCCGTTCAACAGCAGCGTATAGACGCGTCCGATATGGTCGAGCACCCGCACGTCTGGCGATCGCAGCCACGCTTCGGGCGCCTCGCCCTGAAAGACAACCTGCAGCTTCGTCACGATACCTTCGGCGACGCTTTCCGAGGCATGCGTCTCTACGCTGCCCGATCTCATAAGCAAAATCGTATCGGTCATCCGCTCCAACTCCTCAAGCAGATGCGACGAGACGATGAGCGACATACCGTCCGCCGCCGCCTCCATGAGCAGGGTGAGTACCTGCTTTTTGGCAATCGGATCAATGCCGTTGGTCGGCTCGTCCAGCAGTACGAGCTTCGCGCGCGTAGACAAGCCCAGCGCGGTGCTGAACATCATCCGCATGCCTTTGGAGAAATGGCGAATGTTGCGTTCGAGCGGCAGGCCGAACCGGATCATCGTCTCTTTGAAGTACAAGGGATCGAAGCGGGGATAAATCTGGCCGAACATATAAGCGGCTCCCCAACCCGTATAGCCGTACCATGCCTCAGGCGTGTCCGGAATGAAAACCAGCTCGCGCTTGACTTCCGGCTCCCGGTGGACGGACCTGCCTTCGAATATCACCTCTCCGCCGTCGGGGTCGAGGATGCCGGACAGCACCTTGAGAAGCGTCGTTTTGCCAGCGCCGTTGCGCCCGATCAAACCGGCTACCCGGCCCTCTCCGAGCTCGAAGCTAACGTTTGTCAGCACCGGTTTACCGTCAATCCTCTTGCGTAGATGGCTCGCCTCGAGCATCTCGATCCCTCCCGTATTGTTGCATTTCTTCCGTCAGCCATGCCAGCAGACGATCGCTTCCGACACCCAGATGATGGGCCTCGACCGCGATGCGTCGTAGTTCGTCCCTTAACCGCAGCAAGCGCTCCCGCTCCATGCCGGGCTCCTCCGCGGCCTTCGCCACGAACGCGCCTTTGCCCCGCAGCGACACGATGACGCCCTGGCGTTCGAGCTCCTGGTACGACTTGGCCACCGTGTTGTGATTGACGAGCAGCGTCGCCGACAGCTCCCGTACGGAAGGGATGCGATCGCCTTCCGCCAGCGCGCCCTTGGCGATCAGCGCTTTGAAGCTCTGCACGATCTGCTCGTAGATCGGCGTCGGACTTCTCTCATCGATGCGTATCATAGGCCAAGCGGGTCAGCTCCTTCATGTATGCCATTTCATCGTGTACCACTTTAACTAGTACACATTATACAATTATAAAAAATGGCATGCAAACCTCTTCCGGGAAATCAAAAAGCTCTCTCGCCCATCCGCGAGGGAGGGCAAGAGAGCTTTAATATCGCCAGGGGTTATGGCAGCTTGGCGCTTGCGATTATACGTAAATCTCCGCGACCTGGTTCGTCTGCTCGCGGTTGCGCCCGACGGAGAAGATCGCGATCGGGATGCCGGTCAGCTCGGAGACGCGCTGCACGTAGCGGCGGGTATTCTCCGGCAGATCCTCGAGCGTCTTGGCGCCCGTGATGTCTTCGCTCCAGCCCGGGAGCTCCTCGTAGACCGCTTCGCACTCGGCGAGCATCTTGAGGTTGGCCGGATAGTGCTCGATGATCTGGCCGCGGTAGTTGTAGGCGGTGCAAATCTTCACCGTCTCGAGGCCGCTCAGCACGTCGAGCGAGTTCAGCGACAGGCCGGTGATGCCGCTCACGCGGCGGGCGTGTCGGACGACGACGCTGTCGAACCAGCCGACGCGGCGCGGACGACCGGTGACGGTGCCGTACTCGTGGCCCTTGTCGCGGATCCACTGGCCAAGATCGTCATGCAGCTCGGTCGGGAACGGACCGTCGCCGACGCGGGTCGTGTACGCCTTGGCGACGCCGATGACCTGCTGAATCTTCGACGGGCCGACGCCCGACCCGATGCATACGCCGCCCGCGGACGGGTTGGAGCTCGTCACGAACGGATACGTGCCTTGGTCGATGTCGAGCATGACGCCTTGGGCGCCTTCGAAAAGCACCTTCTGACCGGCGTCGATCGCGTCGTTCAAGACGACGGAAGTGTCGGTCACGAGCGGGCGAAGCTCTTCGGCGAGCTTGAGGTACTCGGCGATGATCTGCTCGGCGTCCAGCTTGTCGCCGCCGTACATTTGCTCGATCACCTGGTTCTTCTCCTCGACGAGACGGCGCGTCTTGAGCGTGAACTCCTCGGCATCCATCAGGTCGGCGATGCGAATGCCGTTGCGGGCGGCCTTGTCCATGTAGCACGGTCCGATGCCCTTGCGCGTCGTGCCGATCTTGTTGTCGGCCTTGCGGTCCTCTTCGAGTGCGTCGAGGACGAGATGGTACGGCATAATGACGTGCGCGCGGTCGCTGATGCGCAGGTTTTCCGTGCTGAAGCCGTTGTCGCGGATATATTGGAGCTCCTCCACCAGCGCGGCCGGGTTGATGACCATGCCGTTGCCGATGACGCACACCTTATTTTCGTTAAAAATGCCCGAAGGAATCATGGTCAGCTTATACTTTTTGTTCTGAATGAGGATCGTATGTCCGGCATTGTTGCCCCCCTGGTAGCGGGCGACGACGTCTGCCTTTTCCGCCAGGAAGTCCGTGATCTTGCCTTTGCCTTCGTCTCCCCCACTGCGTTCCTACAACGACTACTGTAGACAATGCAATCCCTCCATCCGGCGTATCGGCGCTTGGCCAGCCGGCATGATAAATGCCGCCCGCACGGATGCGAGGATGCCGGGGGCGCTTCGTTCGAGCGCACGCGACAACGCACCGGAAGGAGTCATCTCCCCCCGATGGACGGCAAATGGCCGCTATCGCGGCATTGTCTAGTTTAGCAAGCTAAAGCGTTCAAGTCAAATAAAAAAAACCGAACGATCAGGAAAGACGATTCATGATCGTTCGGAAATGTTCGGTTTTTGGTCATCAGGAAGCGCTGCCGACCATCGCTTCCCCGTGCGCCCGGTCCAGACTGACGAACTTGTTGAAGTTTTTCAGGAAGACGAGCTCTACGGTGCCGACGGGTCCGTTACGCTGCTTGGCGATGATAATCTCGATGATGTTCTTTTTCTCCGTATCGTGGTTGTAGTAATCGTCCCGGTACAGGAACGCGACGATGTCGGCGTCCTGCTCGATCGAGCCGGATTCCCGAAGGTCGGACATCATCGGCCGCTTGTCCTGCCGCTGCTCGACGCCCCGCGACAGCTGCGACAGCGCGATGACCGGCACCTCGAGCTCCCGCGCGATCTGCTTGAGCGTACGCGAGATCTCGGAGACCTCCTGCTGCCGGTTCTCCCCGGCCTTGCCGCGGCCCTGGATCAACTGCAGGTAGTCGATCAGGATCATGCCGAGCCCCTTCTCCTTCTTGAGACGGCGGCACTTCGCGCGGAGCTCCGCTACGGTAATGCCCGGCGTATCGTCGATATACACTTGCGCCTCGGACAGCGAGCCGATCGCCATCGAGAGCTTTTCCCAGTCGTCGCCTTCAAGGAAGCCGGTCCGCATGCGGCCGGCGTCCACGTTGGACTCCGCGCAGATCATCCGCTGGACGAGCTGCGCGGCCGACATCTCGAGACTGAAGATCGCGACCGTCTCCTGCGCGCGAACCGCCACGTTCTGGGCGATATTGAGCGCGAAGGCGGTCTTGCCGACCGAAGGGCGGGCGGCCACGATGATCAGATCGTTGCGCTGGAAGCCCGACGTCATCTTGTCCAGGTCGATGAATCCGCTCGGGATGCCCGTGGTGCCGCCCTTGTGGTTGAACAGAAACTCGACCCGCTCGAACACGTCCATGAGCACGTCGCGGATGCTGATGAAGCCGTGCGCGGCGCGGCGGTTGGACAGCTCCATGATACGCGCCTCGGCGTCGTTCAGCAGCGCGCCGACGTCGTCCTCGGAGGCATAGCCGCTGGATACGATCTGCGTCGCCGTGCGGATGAGCCGGCGCAGCATCGCCTTTTCCTCGACGATCTGCGCATAGTAGTCGACGTTCGCGGCCGTCGGCACCGCGCTCGCCAGCTTGGCGAGATACGAGACGCTGCCGACTTCCTCCAACTGACCGCGATCGCGCAGCGTCGCCGTGATCGTGATGAGGTCCATCGGCTGATTGTCCTCGTTCAGATCGACCATCGCCTCGAAGATCCGCTGGTGGGCGACGCTGTAGAAGTCCTCCGTGTTCAGCCGCTCCATCGCCGTGATGAGCGCTTCGGATTCGAGCAGGATCGCGCCGAGTACCGCCTGCTCCGCTTCGAGGTTCTGAGGCGGTACGCGATCGAACGTCAGTTGATCGCCGCGTTCGCTCATGCCGTCATTCCTCCGTGACCTGCACGTTCAGCGTACCCTTGACGTCCGGATACAGCTTGAGCGGCACCTGGGTGACGCCGAGCGTGCGGATCGGTTCGTCGAGCTCGATCTTGCGCTTGTCGACCGTGATCTTCTGCTTCTCGAGCGCTTCGGCGATCTGCTTGCTCGTGATGGCGCCGAACAGGCGGCCGCCTTCGCCGGCCTTCGCCTTGATGACGACGGTCATCTCGCCGAGCTTGGCCGCGAGCGCCTTGGCGTCTTCTTTCTCCTGCGCCTTTTTCTTGTCGACGGAAGCCTGAATCTGGTCGAGCGTCTTCTTGGCGCCGTCGGTCGCGATCTGTACGTAGCCCTTCGGTAGCAGGAAATTGCGCGCGTAGCCTTCCGACACTTCCTTGACCTGGCCCTTCTTGCCTTGACCCTTGACGTCCTGCAGGAAAATTACTTTCATTCGAAAAGACCCTCTTCCCCGTTAATATCGTTCAGCACTTTCTTAAGCTTCGCCGCGACCTCCTGAACGGTACCCTGCGCCTGGCAAGCCGCGTTCGTCAGGTGGCCGCCGCCGCCGAGACGCTCCATGACGACCTGCACGTTCATCTGGCCGAGCGACCGCGCGCTGACGCCGACCGTGCCGTCCGGACGCTGGGCGATGACGAACGACGCCTTGATGCCCGTCATATTGAGCAGCGTATCCGCCGACTGCGCGATCAGCAGCTGCGGCACGGGCTTCGCCGGGTCTGCGACCGCGATCGCGATATAGTCGTAGTACGTCTCCGCGTTGCGGATGATCTCCGCTTTCTTGATATACTCTTCCAAGTCTTCCTTTAGCATCTTCTGTATAAGTGCCGGGTCGGCGCCGTTGCGCCGGAGGAACGAAGCCGCCTCGAACGTCCGCGAGCCGGTGCGCATCGCGAAGCTCTTCGTATCGACCGTGATGCCGGCGAGCAGCGCCGTCGCTTCGCGCACGTCGAGCACGACCCGCTCGTGAATGTACTGCAGCAGCTCGGTCACCAGCTCGCACGTCGAGGAGGCGTACGGCTCCATGTATACGAGCACCGCGTCCTCGATGAACTCCTCGCTGCGCCTGTGATGGTCGACGATGACGATCCGGTCCGTCTGCTGGAGCAGCTTGGGCTCGGCGACCATCGACGCCCGGTGGGTGTCGACGACGACCGCCAGCGAGCGCTTGCCTGTGAGCTGCGACGCCTGCTCGGGCGTGATGAAGCGGCGGATCAGCTTCTCGTCTTCCTTGAGCATGTGCATCATCCGCTGAATCGCGGGATTCACGCCTTCGAGCACGATGAAAGCTTCCTTGCCGACGTGCTGCGCCGCCTTGAGCACCCCGATCGCCGCGCCGATGGAGTCCATATCGGGCATCCGGTGGCCCATGATGATGATATGGTCGCTCTCCTTCATCAGGTCGCGCAGCGCGTGCGAGATGACGCGCGCGCGCACGCGGGTGCGCTTCTCCACGGCGTTGCTCTTGCCGCCGTAGAAGCTCTGCCGCTGGCCGAACTTGACCACCGCCTGGTCGCCGCCGCGGCCGAGCGCGATATCGAGGCTGCCCTGCGCCAGCTGGCCGAGCTCCGCGATGTTATCCGCGCCCGAAGCGAAGCCGATCGACAGCGTCATCGGCAGCTTCAGGTTCATCGTGATCTCGCGCACCTCGTCGAGAAGCTCGAACCTCGACTGCTCCAGCTGCTTGAGCGCCGCCTGGTTCGCGATGACCATATACTTGTCGGACGACAGCCGGCGCAGGAACAAGCCGTACTTCTGCGCCCACTCGTTGATCTCGCCCGTCACCTTGGACAGCATGAGCGCCCTTTGCTGTTCGTCCATGCCCTGCGCGACTTCTTCGAGATTGTCCATCATCACGATGCCGATGGCGAGCTTCTCGTCCTCGTAGCGCTTCGACAGCGTCCAATGCTCGGTCACGTCCGTGACGAACAGCATGCGCTCCGTCGGGCGGAACAGCAGCTCATACACGCGGCCGTTCAGCGTCGTCTCCCACCGGCCCAGCGTCTTATCCTTTTCCTTCGCCTGCTGAATGCCGGGGAACAGCTCCGACAGCGGCGCGCCGACGGCGGACGTCCGCTCCACGATGCCGGATATAAAGCCGTTGTGCCATTCGACCTCGCGGTCTTCGTTATAAAGAATGATGCCGAAGGGCAACCCGCCGACGACTTCCGTGCCGACGCCCCGGATGCGGGAGGAAAGCGTCAGCACGTAGTCGTTCCATTCCTTGCGAAAGGCCCGCTCCGCAACCAGCGAGAAGACGCCGACGGCGCCTCCAGCCGCCAGCGCGACGATCCCGAGCGGCCAGTAGAACCAGGTCAGCGCGGCCGTTAGCAAGAAGATGAGAGCGAGCGCCCAGACATTGTGCATGCCGTGCCACCGCTGAACGAGAAATTTGGGCATTGTCGCTTCGCTCCCCTACTTCTTGTCGAAATACCGGCGCAGCGGAAACGCCGTATCCAGCAGACCGATCAAATACAACGGTTGAATGAGAAACAACGGGATCGCGATCAGAACGGGCACGACGTTCGACCACTTCTTCTGATGCGCCAGGTAAAAGAAGAACGCGAGCGCCTGAATGCGGAACAGGAAGTCCAGCACGGGCACCGCATTGTCCGATGCCACCGCCCAGAAGTTGGAGCTGCCGGCGGGCATGGAAAACTGAATGATCCAGACGATCACGTACAGCAGCACCGTGCTCTTGGGCAGCATCCAGCTGCGCATCGGCGTCAGTCCGGACACGACGATGCCGGACCAGGCGAGCACCTTGCGGGAGATGCCGTGCGTGACGATCGCCAGCAAAAACGAGCAGAGCATGAGCAGCATCGGCAGCAGGCGCACCACGGCCTCGCCGAATGCCTGCGCGGTGCCCGTCCAGTCCCCCGTCAGCATGTCGCTGGCCTGAAGCTGCTGGATGCGCTCGTCCAGGAAGGATGCGAGCTGCGCGGTGAAGTCGATGTCGTACTGGATCGAGAACAGCGTCAGCTCCGTCACCAGCTGCGCGAGCAGGATGATGAAGCCTACGGTGACGACGGTCTTGGCGGCCACCCGCTTTTTGTATAAATGCCCCATGACGATCGAAGGCACGAGAAAGAAAAATCCGAACGTAAGCGCCAGCGCCCCGGAGCTGCCGAGGATGAGAAAAGCCAGCACGGCAATGCAAGCGATATGGACGGCAAACGAAACGGGCCGCAGCATCGTATAGAGCACGACCATCGGCGTCATCAACAGAAATATCGTAATACCGCTCAACGGGGTAGCGACGCTGAGCAGCATCAGCAGCGCCACGGCACTCCAGGCCAGCGACTTCAAGGCCGAGTTCAACGAGTTTTCACCTCTTGCGAATGTGTTCTTCCAACGCCGAGAGGTCGCGGTACTGCTCCTCCAGCTGATGTCCCTCCTGCTTCAGGCGGCTAAGCTTGTCTTCGACCGCCTTGTCGAGGTCGCGGTAGGAGATGCCCAGCCGGCGTCCAAGAATATAAGCGCTCGCGATAAGTCCTGACAGACTGTCGGTGATACGCGCGGCGCTGCCCTCCCACATGGCCTTGAACAGGCGGGACACCTGATCCAGCACCTCGCTCTTAAGCCATTCGATAGACCGGGCTCGCCCGGCGACATCCAGATTCTGATCGATTGAAGACAAGTCGTGTCCCTCCTCCGAAAAAATCCCTGTCTGACGGCTGCCGCATGCGAATATCGCGCCAAAGCTGTATCCATCATTATAGCACATAAACTCGCCGCTCCAACAATGGCATTTGCTAGTCGGACCGGCGCGAAGGCACACGATAAATTTACATCCCCCCGTGAAAATTCCGGTAAAATAATCGTTATGAAAACCATCCAATTTATCGTCGCGCCGCCCCCCCGATTCGTTAAGCCGGGATATCGAATGCTTTCGGATCGCCGAATATGCAGGCAATCGTCCGCTGGAAGTCAAGGTTTGTCCGAGCGGATACCCCGGCATGGTGTACCAGATGGCCGCGGACCGGACTGCCGCGATCGACATGATCGCCATTCGTTCCGGTCAAGCCGCGGATCTTCCCGCTCTGTTTCTTCACGGACAAGGCTCGGAGCCGAGCATCATGCGGTTTAAAGCGAAGCCGTACACCACGATCCAGGTCGTGTTCAAGCCCCATGCGCTTTACAGCCTGTTCGGGTGGGATGCGGGCGGTCATCTCCAGCGTCTGTTATTTCCCGGCCAGTTCGGCGCGTCGGAACTGGAGCGGGCGCTCGTCGAAGCGGCTTCGAACGAAGAACGTCTCGGCCTGCTCCATCGTTTCCTCGCAGGCAAGCTGGAGCTGAGCGGCAGACGGGACGAGCTTGTCGAGCGATCTCTCCGCATGATCCGCGAACAGATCGGCACGATCGCCGTACAGGATCTCACGACTTCGCTATCCATCTCCGAGCGTCAATTTCAAAAGCGCTTCGCCCGCGTCGTCGGCATGCCGCCGCATTTGTTCATTCGCGTCAGGCGCGTCAACGAAGCGCTGCGAATGATGCACTCGGGGCAGTACGAACGGTTGGCGGACGTCGCTTACGCGCTCAACTACTATGACCAGTCTCATTTTATCCGCGACATGAAGCTGTTTTCGTGGGTGAGCCCGAAGCACATCGCGATGAAGGTAAGCGAATTCCACCACGATCTCGCCGGCTCCTCTTATTTATAAAATGGACGGTTTTGTCCAATTTTTTTATCGCCCCGGCAGGTATGATTCCCTTATCCCCCACGGGAACCATAACCCGGCCGCGAAGGAGCGATGACGCATGCGCAAAATCAAAATGTTAAACCGGATATCGATCGACGGCTATTTTGCCAGCCCGAACGAAGAGAACTTCGGAATGGACTGGTTCGTCCACGATCCGGAGGTCGATCGAGCCGCCCATGAGATGGGGGGCAGCATGAATACGCTGATGTTGGGAGGCGCCACTTTTCGAGGTTTCGAGCGCTACTGGTTGCCTGTCCTTCACAATTCGCACGCGCCATCCCACGACAGGGAGATCGCCGCCGAGCTGGCGGGCATGACGAAGATCGTATTTTCCAGAACGCTGGCCGCATCGGAATGGGCGAACACGCGATTCTACGACCAATCTCCGTCGGAGGTCGCCAGGCAGCTCAAGCATAGCGCCGATACGGACATTCTTGTGCTGGGCAGCGGCTCGATCGTGCGGCAGCTTGCGCGCGACAAGCTGATCGACGAGTTTATTTTTATCGTCACGCCTGTGGTAGCGGGCGCGGGCAAGACGTTATTTCCGGACCGGGCGCAGATCGGACTCACGCTGATCGAGTCGCGGGCGTTCGAATCCGGCAATCTGCTGACCAGTTACGCCCTCGACCTTGAAAGGTGACGGAGCATCTTCGCCGGCCCGGGCTGCGCGCGCAGCCCGGGCCGGCCTCCCGCTACGCCGTCGGCCGGACGGTCCATGCGTCCGGTCCCTTCGGCTGCGCGCGCAGCCCCATCTCTTCCAGCACGGACAACGGCATAAAGTCTCCGTTATCGATCGATAGCAGCTCGACGCTTCCGCCGTTCCAGACCAGCCGATGTCCGCGTTCGAGCATGAGTTCGCCCGGCTGCGGCCCCGTCCGCGACGAGAACGGCGGCATTGCTTCCCGGATTTTCTTGCCGGCCTCGAGGTTCGATCCTTCCATGCGGGCTGCCTGCCCGGTCTCCCCGCGTTCGGCCGCCAGCGTATGCGTCCTGACGTCCCAGCTCAATGCATAACCCAACGCCTCCAGCACCCTTACGTCCGCATAAGTCCGGCCGCGATAAGCGACTGCCGGCACGGCCGCCAGCTTCGCTCCTTCTGCCGATTGCAGCGTGAGCGCGCCCGCTCCCCCCTGCCGGCACGCGGACGAACGCGCTGCGGATCGGCTCGCCGGCGCGAACGCTCTTGTGCAGCCCTAGGCCGTCCAACGCGATCCGGCCGCCGATCAGCACGTAGCGGATGCCCGCGGACGGCAGCTCCGGCCGCTCGACCGTGGACCGGTCTCCGATCTTCGCATAGTCGAAGATCACGATGTCCGCGTCCATTCCGCGCGCGATCCGCCCCTTTTTCCGCAGCGCCGGCGCTTGCCGTTCGAGACGCTTGGCCGGCATCAGCGACATCTTCGCCACGGCGTCCATGAGCGAGATGACGCGATGCTCGCGCGCGTACAGGCCGACCGTGCGGGCGAACGTGCCCGAAGCGCGCGGATGATTGTTGTTGCCCGGCTCCAGAATGGCATCGCTGCCGATCATGACGAAGGGCGCGGCCAGCGAATCCTCGATATCCCGCTCCGGAATGGCGTAAGCGACCGCGAGTTTTCCCTCTTTTTTTGAACGTGCCGAACGTCGTCTCCGTCAGGCGCTCCGACGTCCCCGCGATCTGCAGGTCCTTGTAAGTGATTCCGAAGCGCTCCTGCCAGCCCGCGTCGAACCGCGCCGAATTGAGATACGTCCCCCAATAGTCGTATGGATACGTGCAAGCGGTGATATCGAGCCCCTCCGCGCGCGCCTTCGCCAGCATGTCCAGCGACTGCTTCATGGAGAAGGTGCCGCCCGTGCTGTTGATGTGGTCGACGTGGACGGATGCGCCGGTCTCCCGCGCATAGCCGATAATCTCGTTCATCGCGTCGATGTTCGTGCCCGGCTCGGTCATGTCGGAGTATCTGGCGTGAAAATAGACCGGCACGTTGTACTTGTATGCGAGCCGCATGAGCGGCAGCACTTCTTCGGCGCCGATGCCCGGCACGTACTCCAGGCTGAACGAGATGCCGAGCACGCCGTCCTGCAGCGCCTGTTCCGCCTCGGCCGCAAGGCGACGGGTCTGCTCGGCCGTCGCCGGCGTGTACAGGCCGATGCCCTGCTTGTTGCGCGCCTTCGTATAGAAGAAGGAGGCGCCATAGTGGAGTGGCGTCTTCGCGCGCGCATAGTACGGGTACCACTTGCGGGGCGCGTCCGTGCCGCCGTGCATGGCGATATTGGACGTGACGCCGTCGGCGATCTTGTTCCAGACGCCGAGCGGGTTCGGGTCGTAGGACAGATTGTCGATAAAGCCCGGCGCGACCACCAGCCCGCGCGCATCGATCGTGCGCCGCCCTTTGACCGGCCGCTCCGTCACCAGCGCGATGCGGCCGCCTTGAACGGCGACGTTGACGCCGCTGCGGTCGAGGCCCGTCTCCGGATTGATCACCCTGCCGCCCGCGATGACAATGTCGTACACGCGACCCAGCTCCGTTGCGCTCGGCTCGTCCAAGGCAGATGCCGGCTCCGTCCTTTCGGCCTGCCATGTGCTTGCGCTCCCAGCCGCCGGCGCCGCTTTTTCCGGACGACTCAAAGAAGCGGCGTACCGTCCCGGATACCCGAACGGACTGCCGCTTCCTCTAACAGCCGCGGCAGCGACCGAGGCTGCCGCGAGGAGAGCGATCGAATAACCGACCGCTCTCCAGCGTTTTCTTTTATTCATGCGGGATTCCTCCAAGGTAGCTTCGAATGGCGTCCGCTGCTTGCGATGCCATCCTTTTCCACCTTTAAGCTTCCCGTTTTACCTTCTTATCATCCGTGCCGTGTCCGATCAGTGATCCGGCGCAATAGTCGATGATATCGCTGCGACGCACGATGCCGATGAACGCGCTGGTGTCGTCCACGACCGGGACGAAGTTCTGGCCCTTGGCGAGCGAGATGAGATCTTCCATATTGGCATCGATTTGGACCGGCTTGTTCGTCGTACGCAGAGGCACTTCAGATAATGGAATGCGAGCGGTCTGCTCGAATGATAGCCCTTCGCGATTTTTGAGATACCACAACAAATCGCCTTCCGTAACGGTCCCTACGTACTTCCCGTCCTCGCCGAGCACGGGCACGGCCGTATACCGATGGCGCTCCATCCGCTCGAGCGTCTGGCGCAGCGTGGCGTTCGAAGGCAGGCATACGACCTCCTGCTTCGGCAGGAGGAAAAACGCGATATTCATTTGTTCCTCTCCTCTAGCGCGTTGCGATTCGAATCCACCCCATTATACCACGCGTTCCGAAGTGTCTCCAAGGACGCAGCCGCCAGCGGCGCCAGATCGATCCATCCGCATCGGGCATCAGACCGTTTTGAAAATAGAAACGGCGCGCTGCAGGTCCTCTGCCAATACGGCCAACGATTGCGCGGCCGCGGCCGTCTCCTCGCTGGCGGCGGCGGATTGCTGGCTCGCGTTCGAGATGCTCTCCACCGAGCCGAGCACGCTGGCCGTCTGCGCGGACTGTTCTTCGCTTGCGGCCGCGATCTCGGACATCATATGGCTCGTCTTGTTGACGAGATCGCTGATGCCGTCGAACGCTTCGCCCGTGCTCCTGGAGTAGCTTGCGCAATCCTGCACCGCGCCGACGCTGCTTTTCGTATTTTGCTGCATGCCTTTAATAATCCCCGTAATTTGCTTGGTCGCCTCCGTGCTCCGCTCGGCCAGCTTCCGCACCTCGTCGGCGACGACCGCGAATCCGCGTCCTTGCTCTCCCGCCCGCGCCGCCTCGATGGCCGCGTTCAATGCGAGCAGATTCGTCTGGTCCGCGATATCGTCGATCACCTCGATGATCTCTCCGATCAGGTTGGAGTCTTCCTCCAGACGCGCCATGCTGGCTTCGACCTTGGACATGCTGTCGACCGAGGCCCTGATGATCTCTCCTCCGTCTTGGGCTTTCTTCATCGTCGTGTCGGATATTTCGTACGCCTTTTCCGTATTTCCCGCTACCGTATGTATGGCGGAGGATAGATCCTTGAACAGTTCGCTGATCGAAATGGCGGCGTTCGCCTGGCTCATGCTGCCGCTGGCGACCTCTTCCGTGCTCGCCGAGATCTCCTGCGACGCGGCCGACAGATTCTGCGCGCTGTCCGCGATCGACTGCACGGTAGACCGAAGCTTGATCACCGTTGTATTGGCTGCGTCGGCCAGTATCCCTATCTCGTCCTTCGTACGGATATCGGTCGTATGTCTCAGATCGCCGTCGGCTATCCGTTTCAGCAGCTCGACGACCTTGGCGATCGGACCGGATATGATTTTGGCGATCCAGTAGCCGAACATGACGCTGATCAGAACGCCAAGCGCGATGATGACGATCGTCGTGATCTTGGCCGAGTTGTAGCTTTTCTCCCCCTTGTCTCTCGCCGCTTCCGCTTCGCCTACGTTGATGTTGACGAGCTCTCCCAGTTTAGCCATGAACGCTTGGGCGGTGGTCGTATAATCGCCGTCGATGAACGCCTTCATCTCGTCGTTGGCCCCGCTTTTGTCCAAAGCCAACAGCTGCTCCGTCCTTTTTTGATACTGCGTCCATCCTTCCAGCAAGGGATCTATCTTGCTGGCGGACGTCTCCGACAATTTGGTTTTCTGGAAAGCATCCAATCCGGCTTGAACAAGCGCTTGCGTATCGGTTATTTTATCGCGAACGGTTTGTTTATCCGATTCGGCGTTGGTCATATACAGCTTGCGCACCTGCGTCCGTACTTCGTTCAGGTTCGACTGCGCCATTAATAGCTGTTGTACGGCGATAAGCTGGTTGTTGTACATGTCCTTCAGGTTGCTGTTGCTCGTACCAAGTCCGTTCAGTCCGTAGATCCCGACGATCGCCATGAGCAGCGCCATTACAATAAACGAAGCAATCAATTTGACGCTCGTTTTCAAATCGTAAAACCATTTCATGCTCTCCACCCCTTATGCTCGTTAGATTTTGCGATTTGTTTTCTGCTTTAGGCGTAGAGGCTCTCCATGACCTTATCCATGCTGATAATTCCGAAAAGGCCGTCGGCATGCTTGCCTATCGCGATAAGGCTGGATTGCTGTCGGTTTAAAGATCCTTCGGTTGTTTGTATCTGCTCGAAGGTGAGCACGCTGCTCACATGATCCACGATGATGCCGAGCGATGCCGTTCCATGCTGGACGACGACGATTCTCGTACGCTTGTCTTCCGTCTTCTCGGGAATGCCGAACAGCTTTCTTAAGCAAACGACGGGGAGAATGCTGCCCCGAAGACCCGTTATGCCTTGCACATAATAAGGCGCTTCCGGCAAGGGCGTTATTCGCTGCATTCGGATAATCTCCTGAATCTCCGATATGCGAATGGCGTAACGTTGTCCTGCCAGACCGCATTCCACGTACTGCTCCCTTTCGTCGTGCATTATTGGACTTCACCTCCCGGTTCGCCAGGCTGGCTGCGGACAGGCGTCGTGTAGAAAATGCGGATCTGGTCGGCCATCGAAGCGAAGCATTCGACGATCGGCAAGCTGAACTGAGATCCGGCATGGGCGAACAGCTCGGCGATAGCCTCCTCTATCGATTTTCCTCTGCGATAGGGACGATCGACGACCATGCTGTCGAAGGCATCCAGCACGCAGCACACCCTCGCGCCAAAAGGAATTTCATCCTCTTTGAGCATCGATGGATATCCCGTCCCATCCCACTTTTCGTGGTGATGACGAACGACGTCCATCGTCGTCAGCCCGATGTTTTCATTTCGGAGCAGGTACGCCCCCAACTGAGGATGCTCTTTGATCAGCCCCCCACTCCTTGCTGGTGAGGGGTTTGATCGAATCCAGGATTTCATTGGGAATGACCAATTTGCCGATATCGTGCAGCAGGCATCCGCTTACGATCTCCTGCCTTTGCGCATCGTCGATCGGCAGCAACGAAGTGAGCTTTTCCGCCAGCCAAGCTACCCTGAGACTGTGTCTATAGGTATCGGCGTGCTTGTCCCTTAGGGTTTCCAGCCAATTCATCGTCATGCCGGACTCTGGCGTCAGCTTGTTCAGCAATGGGATGCTATTGCGCATGTGGCCTCCGAATTTAATTTTTTTTGGGCAAAAATGCCGTTGAAATAAAAAAAGAATAATCGTTACCGCGATTCTCCTTCCGTTTTGTTTATTCGAACGATACGAATGTCGGACAATTATAGTTGTACGACCCAGGAAAGGCAGGCAGGCTAAGTATGGTGGAACACGCTTCAGCGACCTTAACCGATGATGAATCGGTCGGCACGATGGATGACGACGCTGTTGTCGATATCTTTTTTGTCCCTCTTCGAAAAGTCGGCCCACACGCAGCGGAATTACCGCAGGGCGATTCAGCAATTCAGAGAATTTCTAGGTGAAACCCCACTATCCAAGGTTACGTGGCGGGAAATTGAATTTTTTAAACTGGGTTTGACGCGAGGAACGTTAAATCGCACAAAAAAAACCGTTATCGGCAGCCAGCGTCGCCGCTCTCGTCGCGCCTCTGAAATCGCTATACAAGTGGGGCAGCGATCCGAATATCGGCGTGTTCCTCAAAAACCCGACTACGTCCGTGAAGCTTCCGTCCGTCAAAGTAACGAGCTCCCGCCATTTTCTTACGCTTGAAGAGCTCCAAATGCTGCTGCATGCGCTCCGTGCCCAGAGTTTCCGCAATTATTTGATCGGTCTTTGCCTGGCTACGCTCGGACTGCGGGTTTCCGAGCTGGCGGCTATTCGCCATTCTCACTTTCACTTCAATCCGTCCGAGACGACGGTATGGCTGAATGTCATTGCGGGAAAAGGGGGAAAAGCAGGGAGATCAAGGTGCCGAGCCAACTATGGAAGCATTTGTCCGATTATATGAAAGCCGGACCTGAAGGGATGATTACGGCAGGCGTTTCTTCGCGGCTGTTCGATCTATCGCCGAGGCACATTGAACGTATTATCAAGGAAGCCTCCAAGGCGCTGCACGGCAAGACGCCTACGCCTCACTGGCTCAGGCATACCAGCGCCACGCTCGCCCTGCTCGGCGGCGCCTCGCTGCAACAAGTGCAGGAGACGTTGGGCCATACGCATATTAATACGACCCAGCGCTATCTCCACACCGTCGAACAAATCAAGAAATCCGCGACCGACTTTGTGGAGGAGAGCATAACGGGATTGGGAAGTGGCGCCTAATCGCTTTTTTTTTAAAGGTTTGCTTGAATTCATATTGTCGGATTATGTCTATTGTCCTATAATGTATTGTAGTATTTTGTTTTTTTTTGGTATAAATTTAGGCCCAATGTCGTACAACTATAATTGTACGACATCGATTTACATAAGCAGTATACGTCATTACACCCTTACCCATACAGCGGATTTTACGCTCAACACGAGCAAATCCCCGACGCTGCCGCATTTGCAGAGGTCGGGGATTTTTATCGTAATGTATAGGTTACATGAGAGTCCGTCCGGGGGAATGGCTTTAGCCTTAGCGATCTATAGCGGTTAGTCGAAGCCTGATCGTGCGCAATGCCTGTCAACCGCCTATCCGCCGATATGCGCTGCTTCATCTCGCGAAGGGGAATTGCGCGATATCCCGCACTGGGCACGCCGGTCGTCGCCCGCGGTACACGTTCGCCTTAAAGCCTGCAATTATACAGTTATTTTCGCCAATATCGATCCTTTTAAACGAAAAACTGCAAATACGCATTTATTTTTCTTCATCGGTCTCTTTTTCAGCTTGTGCTTTGAATTTTCCTGTATATTTGCAGGCTTTTCATTATTTCCAGTGGGACGATCGGACATTCATGTACAAATGCAGGCTTTTCGATTCGCCCATTGATGAAAAACGCCGGCACGCCAAAGTCCGTCTGCCCTGCTTTCTAGAGCAAATATTAAAAGGCTATGCCCTCATGGAGGACATAGCCCTGGCTGTCGTTATCCGCAGCCTGTAAGGTCACCCGACTCAGTCGGTGGTGTAAGGCAGCAGCGCCATCTGGCGGGAGCGCTTGATCGCAACCGTCAGCATACGTTGGTACTTGGCCTTCGTGCCGGTCACGCGACGGGGCAAAATCTTGCCGCGCTCGGAGATGAACTTGCGGAGCAGGTCCAGATCCTTGTAGTCGACGTGCGTGATCTTGTTTACCGTGAAGTAGCAAACTTTGCGGCGCTTGTTGCGTCCGCGACGGAACTTGCGGGGCTCGCGTTGTTCGCGGTCGCCGCCTCCGCCCGGTCCGCGGTTCTCGCGGGGCGTATACGTGCGCTCTTCACGAGCGGCTGGTGCTTGTTGTTCGCTCATTTATAGTACCGTCCTTCCCTGTCTTAGAATGGCAAATCATCGTCCGATATGTCGATCGGCTTGCCGTCGTCCGCGAATGGATCCGATTGGTTGTTGCCGCCTCTGGAGCCGGAGCTGCGACCGCCGCCGGAGTTGCCTCCGCCGTAATTGCCGCCACCACCACCGCCATATCCTCCGCCGCCGCTATTGCCGCCGTTACCGCCTCCGCCGTACTCGTCCCGTCCTTGCGATCCGCCATCGCGGTTCGGCGATTCGAGGAAGCGTACGTTGTCTGCGATGACTTCGGTGACATAGACGCGGCGACCTTCGTTGTTCTCGTAGTTGCGCACCTGAATGCGCCCCTCGACGGCGGCCAGACGGCCCTTCCGAAGGTAGTTCGCGCATGTCTCGGCCAGCTGGCGCCAAGTGACGACCGGGATGAAGTCCGCCTCGCGTTCGCGTTCGCCCCCGCCGGAATCGCGGGAGAACGGGCGGTCTACAGCCAGCGTGAATTGGGCTACGGCCACGCCCGCAGGCGTATAGCGAAGCTCGGGATCTTTGGTTAAGCGTCCGATCAGAATAACACGGTTCAACATCTTCGGTCCCCTCCTGCGAGTGACGACTTGAACGGCGTTAGCCGCCGGGTATTGCGTGCTGTGCTGACTTAAGCGACTGCCTTAAGCGACTTCGCGTACGACGATGTGACGAATGACTTCGTCCGTGATCTTCAGTACGCGTTCCAGTTCGGTGACAACAGCCGGCTCGGCCGTGAAATGAACCAGCACATACGTCCCGTCGCGGTGCTTGTTGATCTCGTAAGCGAGGCGTTTCTTGCCTTGTACCTCATGCTTCGTGATCTCGCCGCCGTTCGCGATGATGCCCTGGAATTTCTCCGTGACAGCTTGAACGGACTCTTGGTCCACGTCCGGACGAATGATGTACATCAACTCGTAGTTGCGCATCTTCGTTACCTCCTTTTGGTCTTTGGCCCCCCGATTCGATACCGCAGAACCTGTCCGCGGCCGAGGAGCAAGGAGTATGCCTTTTTTAACGCATACCCGAATAATTTATCACATTCGCCCGCATACCGCAAGGTTTTTCCCGCAACACTAAGGCCGGGAGGTGATCATCCATGGGCGAACAGACACAGTTCGAACCGGGCGACCGCGCGCCGAACGGCGGTCATTACATGGAAGTCGGCGAGGACGCTTTTCACATGAACATCGAGGACCCCAAGCATGTGACGCTGGAGAAGGGCGAGCGCTTTCCGGAGACGACCAACCACAATCGCAAATGGAAAAGGGTCAAACAATTTTAAAGGGCGCGTATAACGCCGCCCGGGGCCGGACATTCTAATTACCGGCGACGAACAGAGAGGTGTTGGTTCCGTTGAACCTTTGCAGGCAACAACCCGCAGGAGGAACGTCGAAGACGGAGTAGGAAGCGAGGGGTTGTGTCGCAGACATGGTCCTGCAATGCACGTTATCGCGTTAGCGAACCTTCAACGAGCCGAAGCGCCGGGATGAACCGGCAACGTCACGCACGACAGGAAGTCCAGCTTCGATTAACGTCGCCCGGAAGACCCCGCGAGGGGTCTTTCGTCATGCTTTCGTCATGTGGTCGTTACCCCGGATTCACCTTGGTTCGATGTCGGTATCGGACAACCTGGGCGTTTTACTTTTTGATAAGGATGGTTAAACTGTGCTACACTATGGTTAAGTTATAGTTAAAAGGGGGGGCTGCCGATGACTAAAATGAATCCGACGCGCTCTGCCGGCGATCTGATCGCCTGGCTGCTGCTAGCCGTATTCATGATCTTCTCGACGCCTACTCCTACGTTGGAATCGACAGTCGGCGAATCCGCCGCATCTAACCTCCGCGGCACCGAGTTCCATACGCACGTTCAATCCCGCACGCCCGATTCTGCGGCACCCAAGCCGAGACCGGGCACTCCCATGCTGTTCCTCATATACGCTTTAATCTTGCGTTTATCCAGGCTTCCTTACCGTCTTCCCGCCCATCACCGCGCGCATATCGCCTCGGTGCACGTCCTGCTGCGCAGACGCCTGCTGCGGCCGCTTCAGTTTTCCTCCACTTACGTCTCCTAATCCGTCTATTTGACAGCAGCTCGCGCCTTCAATTAGGCAGCGTGTATTTCGGTCTGTCCTTTCTTCTCCCTCGTTTGACGCTTATTCGCGATTTTGTCTGCACCCTCATCTGCCGTCATTTATCGGCAGGTTTCTTTCCTTAGGCTCATTCATGAGCTGAACTTCCGCATACAGAAAGGATGTTGTCCATGGATATCAGAGAGACGGATCTGCCCGGCGTCGGGCGGAAGTATCGAATCCTCACGCGCAGCGGCGACCGGCTCGTCGTCGTCATTCACGACGACGGCCGCCGCGAGCTTTATCATTTCGAATACGACGACCCCGAAGACAGCATCTCCATGATCACGCTCGACGACGACGAGGCGCGTTCGATCGCCGCGATCGTCGGCGGCATGACCTACAAGCCCCGCACGCTCGAATCGATCGAGATCGCGCTTAACGACCTCGTCATCGAATGGTTCAAGCTGGAGGCCCGCAGCCCTTGCGTCGGCGTCTCGATCGGCGACCTTGGGATTCGGCAGCGCACCGGCGCCACGATCCTTGCGATCGTCGAGAAGGACCATGCCAAGCATATCACGCCCGGCCCCGACTTCATGCTGACCGCGGATTCCATGCTGATCGCCGCGGGCGAACGGGAAAACCTGAAGGCGCTCAAAAGCATCCTGACCGGCGGGGGAGGGTTAATATGGACCATCTCGTGCTGGAAGTCGGCTTGGCCGTGGCACTGATCGCCCTCGCTGGACTCATTTCCGCCAAGCTGCGTTTTTCGGTCATTCCGTTTTATATCCTGATCGGCATGGCCGTAGGACCCCATTCTTTTAAACTTTGGCATCTCGACTTTCGCTTCATCGAGAGCGCCTCGCTGATCTCGTTCATGGGAAGGATCGGCGTGCTGTTTCTCCTGTTCTACCTCGGGCTGGAGTTTTCCGTCGGCCGGCTGCTCCGGTCCGGCAAGTCGATCGCGTTCGGCGGCACGATCTACATCGCGATCAACTTCACGCTTGGCCTTGCGTACGGCTTTTTGACGGGCTTCCCGCTGGCGGAGACGCTCGTCATGGCCGGTATTACGACGATCTCCTCCAGCGCCATCGTGGCTAAAGTTCTTGTCGATCTCAAGCGAACGGCGAATGCCGAGACCGAACTCATTTTGGGCATCATTATGTTCGAAGACGTCTTCCTCGCCGTCTATATCTCGATTTTGTCCGGCCTCGTCCTGAGCGATTCTTCCTCCGTCTGGGGCGTCCTCGGCTCCGCGGGCATCGCCTTCGCCTTCATGCTCTTCATGCTGGTCGTCGGCCGCAAGTGCGTGCCGCTCCTGAACAAGGCGCTCAGCGTCCGCTCGAACGAACTGTTCGGCCTCATCGTCTTCGGCGGTCTCTTCCTCGTCGCTGGCTTCTCCGAGACGATCCACGTCGCCGAAGCGATCGGCGCGCTGCTGTTCGGCCTCGTGCTGGCGGAGACCGAGCATATCAAGCGGATCGAACATTTCATTCTGCCTTTCCGCGATTTCTTCGGCGCGATTTTCTTTTTCAGCTTCGGCCTCACCATCGACCCGCTGACGCTTGCGGATGCGCTCTGGCTGTCCCTCGGCGCCGTCGTCGTCACTTTGATCGGCAACTATGCCGCCGGCCTTCTGGCGGGCCGCAGCGCCGGTCTGTCGAGCAAAGCCTCCTCCAACGTCGGGTTAACGATCGTGGCCCGCGGGGAGTTTTCCATTATTATGGCCAACATGGCGAAGGCCGGCGGCCTTCTCGTCATTCTCCAGCCCTTTGCCGCCTTGTACGTCCTCATTCTGGCGATTCTCGGTCCGCTGTTGACGAAAGAATCCAAGCACATTCACAAGCTGATCGGGAAGGTGTTCAGATGGAACCGTTCGGCGGACAATCAGGCTGCGTAGCGAGTGAATCGGTCTTATCCTAACTTATCCCGATTTTTGAGCATCTCCATCTCACCGAATCAGGAGGACAGCTATGGATATCTCCAAAAACGCTTCTCGCATCCCGTCGCTCGGCTTATCCCTTAACCGTATCGCATGCGTGACCAGCCGTCGGGCGGACGACATTCACGAGGCGATCTCGGCGCAGCTCAAACTAAAACGCGTATGGGCGCACGGCGATACGCTCGGCTATCCCGTGTTCCGAATCGAAGCGGTCGCCCTCTCCCGGATCGCCCGAGACATCGATCCGGCTTGCTCGATCGAGGTGATTCCGCTTAGAAGAAGATGAACGCCGTCCCATGAAAAAAGAAGAGACCCGCATGTTGTATTCGGGTCTCTTCTTTATTGCGCAAAATTGCGCAAAACGGCCGCAAAAAAAGCGGCTCCCGGATGGGAACCGCTTGATGACTTATGTATGGCGGAGAGGGTGGGATTCGAACCCACGCACGCCTTGCGACGCCTAGATGATTTCGAGTCGGATTGTTGGCGTCTGTACTCGTAAAAAAGCCCGTCATATCAACGTTCAGCGAGCGGTCACATTACGGAGATGGTCATATATTTGGAGATTCCGGATATTTTCGGAGCTAACTACGGAACTCGTAGAGGAATATGTTATTTTCCGCTTAAACAACGGAATCAAACCGGCAACCGTTAACCAGAATATACGGACATGGAAGGTATTCGGTAACTTGCTAGTTGAGCGTCAGTACTTACCGTGAAACGCTTTGAACGTAAGCCAACTAAAGGCGAAGAGGTCCGTTATTGAGACATTCAGTCGTGATCAATTGAAGCGTGTAATATCTCTGAACGATCGAAATACATTCTGTGGTCTGAGAAATTACACTATAATGATGCTTTGGCTTGAGACAGCTATTCGACGAGATGAGGCACTCACTATTCGTCTTAACGATATTGAATGGAATCGCGGTCTAATCCTTATTAACGGTAAAGGTCGGCGCCAGCGCTATGTCCCATTCCAAGAGACATTTAGCAAGATTCTACGCCAATATATAAAGGTTCGCGGAAAGTTAGACATGGACGTATTATTTGTCAGTGAATTTAATGAACCATTAAAAAGTCTCTCAGTAAACGACTACTTCAAGAAACTCGGACAAAAAGCGCGCTTACCATTACGTTGCTCTCCTCATACGTTCCGATATACGAGCGCGCGAATGTACATCGAGAACGGCGGAGATTCGTTTAGTCTTAAAGATATTATGGGGCATTCGACACTTACCCAAACATTACATTACGTTGATATGTGGGGGAAAAACGTAGCGGAGCGCCACTCTTTATATAGTCCATTAAAACAACTTCTACAGGGATAGTGGACTAATATATCAAAAATCGCTTTTCAATGCAACAAAAATGTTGCGTTCCCTTTGCTTTTGTAGCAAAATAAAAAGAGACCGTTATTTGCAGATAACGGCCTACATGACTAAAGCGAACGAAGCATTAGTGTTTCGAAAATAGGGGCCTTGTCCGCCAAGACTAGGGGCCTCTTTTTCGTTTATTTAATCACCAGTGCGATAATCGATACAGCAACACCGAGCAGGGCCACCACTAACATTCCAAAATTAATCAGGATGGTTATAAGTTCACTCGTCTTCAGTTATTTTTCCTTTCTCTTCGGTTCGCCCGTCATATTTACATTATACAACATCTTCCGTGCACCCACACATAACAATCGTCGACCGTCGCGGTAAGTTTTCGCCTAATATTTAGTCATTTACTTTTTTACTTTTTTAATAAGTTCGTTAATGGGCTAAACCTCGCGTGCTGCTCCGCAACAGACTCCGCACTCAATTGTACATACTTACGCGTAGTGGCGATCTCAGCGTGTCCTAGAAGCTTCTGCAGGTGGAATACGGACATTCCGTTCTCTGCCGCCATTGTAGCGAAGTTGTGGCGCAATACATGCGGTGATACCGATCGGTCGAACTTCGCCTTCTTCGCGTAATTATCGAACATCTTTTTGCAATGTCTTCTCGTTTAATGGTTCTCCGTAATTCGTTGTAAATACGTAAGTCGATTCAAAGTGCCGTTCAGACTCGCAATAAACTGCCGCATCAATCTGGCCGTTTCCGTGGACAAGGGCAAGACGCGACTTTTACGATTCTTATTCTTAACCACCGGCAAAACGAACTGCTTCCGTATGAAGTCGATTTCTGGCTTCTCGACCGTGCATATTTCGTTTAGTCGCATTCCCGTATCCAAGATTAAGACGAGGACGACGTAAACCCTCCACTGCGCCCACCGCGTTTGATCCGGAGCTTTCAAGAATCGCTGCAGCTCCTCACGCGTCAAAGGAACCACCGTATCGACGTTCTGGCGCATCAGAGACACGTTTAGAGCCCCGGATTATGACCGATAACCTCCTCGCGGCTTAGAACGTCCTCAGAACGTGTATACGGACGTTTACGGAGGCTGGTGAGAGTCCTTTACGGCCGGCTGCATACTCCGATTTAAACGGATGGCCTCCGTAATACTCCTTATCCTTCGCGCAACATCACGGTTGTGATAGCGGAAACTTCTACGTTACCGTGACGCTCCTCCAATCATTCCGCGAAGTAACTCATGTTCTTTATGTAGCCGCCAAGCGTTCTCTCCTTCAAGTTGCTTGCGAGCTTAATCCGCATTACGTATGGATTGCCTCGCGTAGCGTACACGAGGGGAGCCCGATCTCCGCGATCGGCTGGCGGCTTGATACCGTTTTTTTACCTGTGCGCTTATCCATAAAGAAAAAACCTCCCACGCTTATTTCGCGTAGAAGGTCGAATCAGTTAGGCGTTATGTAATCAGCTAGCGCTTTAACGTATATTTCGCGGTCAGCTATAGTAGTACATTCCGCATTGAAAACCGCATAATAGCGGGCTTTTGCGAGTGGTGGCGGAGAGGGTGGGATTCGAACCCACGCACGCCTTGCGACGCCTAGATGATTTCGAGTCAACCCCCTTGGACCACTTGGGTACCTCTCCGCAGCAAGGAATATCGTATCACAGTTTCGGACAACTTGCAACCCTGATTTTAGATCGGTTTGGACGCGTTTATTCCGCTTCTTTTTTCGGCGGATTCCGCTTCTTCGCGCGGCGCTGCCTGCAGCATTTTTTTCATGCTTTTCTCGAACTTCGCCCGCGGCAGCAGGATGCTGTGCTTGCACTTGACGCACTTGATCCGGATATCCATCCCCATTCGGATGATCTCCATCTCGTTGGCGCCGCAAGGATGCGGCTTCTTCATCTGAACGATGTCGCCGAGTCCGAACTCCTTCCTCTCCATCCGTTAGCTCCCCGCCCTCTCCATCGCTTCGATCGAATAATAACGCGGATTGCCCGCAGCTTCGAACGCCTTTTTAACCTCCGCATTCAGGTGCCTGGATACGGTCGCTTGCGTGTTGGGCCGGCACAGCACCGTCAGTCGCAGGATCACGTCGCTCGCGGTTATCGACTGAATGCCAAGAAACTCCGCCCTGCCCACGATATTCGTATCCTCGAATTTCGCCGCCGCGCTTTTGACGATCTCCGCCATATGGTCCAGATTCTCTGTCGCGGCTACGGACACATCCACCACGGCGAGCGCATTGTTAACCGAGTAGTTCGTCACGTCGGAGATGTTGCCGTTCGGCAGAATATAAATCTCGCCGGTCCAACTGCGAATCCGCGTCGCCCGAAGCCCGATCATCTCCACCGTTCCTTTGAACTTGCCTCCGACTTCGATGACGTCGCCGACGGAGAAGTGATCTTCGAGGATGACGAAAAATCCCGTGATGACGTCCTTCACCAGACTCTGTGCGCCGAAGCCGATGGCCAGACCGATCACGCCCGCTCCCGCGAGCAGCGGCGCAAGATTGATGTCGAACTCGTTGAGCACGAGCAGCAGCACGATGAAGTTGATGATATACGTCGCCGTATTCTTAAGCAGCTTGCCCACCGTCTGAACTCTTCTCGTCCTGAGCTTAAGCCGATTCGACGCTTTCGGATTCATGAAGTTATCGACGACGCGATTGATCACGATGCGGACGATCCGGCTGACGATAAGGATAACCAGAATTCGCAGCACGACCTTCAGCACGCTCATCCACATGTGGGTATCGCTTAACGAATCCCAGATATCGTCTAAAAACTGCTGCCATAGCGTAAGCTTTTTTTCAATGGACTCCCCCCGCACCTTCCAATAAATAAGGCTGTGGATATCGGGACATTGCCGCTTCACCTCACTGATCGATTCGTTCGTAGCCGGTATGCGCCGGCTTGAACAAGCCGCGAATTTCTACCTTCTCGTCGGCGATAATCCTTTTGACCTGCTCCAAAGCTTCATCCGGAAATTCGATCGACAGCGCGCAGCCTGCAGTGATCTCCTTCGGCGTCGGCCGGATATCGATCTCTATCTCGGCGTATTCAAGCAGCATCTCCGCCCTCAGCGCCTGCTGCGTCGAGTCGAACGCGATCAATATAGGATCCATAGCTTCTCCCTCTTCTTGCTTGATTGCTAGCGTGCAACCCGAACAAGTATAAATTGTCCCTCTCGTCCATATACTACTACTATTCCATGGAGGAGGCGAAGCGGACGAATGAATGGCGCTTGGGATAAAAGGGCCGGCTATGCGGCGGAAGCCACCGCGCTCTCTTTGAAAATACCCTATAACGAACCTGCCGTCATGCAGCGGCTGTCCGAGCGGCTCACGCGCGAGCTGCTTCACCTTCCCTCCGACCGGCAGATCGTCGTCGTCTGCGTAGGCACCGACAGGTCTACCGGCGACGCGCTGGGTCCGCTCGTCGGGACGACGCTGGCCAGGCATGCGCAAGGCATGTTCGACCTGTACGGAACGTTGGACGAACCTGTACATGCGATGAATTTGAGCGAGACGCTCTACACCATCATGAGAAACTCCAAGCAGCCCTACGTCATCGCTATCGACGCTTGTCTCGGACAAGTCGCCAGCGTCGGCTGCATCCATCTCGCATCGGGTCCCGTACGTCCGGGTGCCGGCGTGAACAAGGACTTGCCCCCGGTGGGCGATATCCACATGACGGGCATCGTGAACGTCGGCGGTTTTATGGAATACTTCGTTCTTCAAAATACGAGACTTAATCTGGTCGTGAAGATGGCCGACATCATCGCCGGCTGCATCTCCACCGCCATTCGCAATATTCGCGGCGCCCCTATGCCTTATGCGCTGCCTGATTGATCGCGGATTTTTCCTCCGGGGTCAAGGGATAGCTCGATTCGCCTCCGGATAGCGGCTTCGCGTACAAAAAAGGTTTGCTCCCGGCTATGGATGCCCGTCAGGACGACGCCGTCCTGTCGCTCGTCGACGATCGCGATCGCGAAGCTGATCTCGCCGCCTTGGTCCGAGAAAGCGTTGAACCGATGAACGCCTACGCGCCCTTTGAGTGCCGCGAGGCGTTTTTCTTGATCGGCCATCGTCGCTTCCTGCTCCGCCTGTTTGGCTTGCACGGCCTCCATGCGACCGTGAACCTTCATCAGTACATCCTCAAGGTTTGGCACGCCTGACTCGCCGATCATGCGCTTGTGGGCCCTTGCGAGCCTCGATAATTTCACGCTTAAGATTATGACCCAGATCAACAATATGAAAATCAGTATGCCGGCGCCTCCGAGCGCCGCCAAGCTTGCATCCTCGCCCATTCCGTTCACGTTCGATTGCTCCCCCCGCTCTCCGGATCGACGGCCCGCGCATGCCCGACCGCCGTCCGTCATTGTGCAGACCTTATGTCCGCAGCGTTTCTCCGATTTCCTTTACAGCTCGTACCAACGATACAATATCCGATTGCTGCGTAAAATATCCTGGGCTGGCTCTTACTGCCCCCGTCTCGGTCGTCCCTGCGCTTTCGTGTCCAAGCGGCGTGCAATGGAAGCCGGATCGTACGGCGATCCCGAACTGGCGGTCCAATAGAAACGCCGTCTCCGACGGATCGACGCCATCGAGCGTGAAGGCGACGATCGCCGTACGCTCGATCGCCGGACCAGGCCCTAATAGGCGGACGCCGGGTATCTCGGACAGCCCCGCCATCAGCTCCCGGGTCAGGCTCAACTCCTTCGCGTGGATGCGCTGCACCGTCTCGCCAAGGACGAACCGCACGCCCTCCGTAAGCCCCGCTATGCCGATCGTATTGGGCGTGCCTGCCTCATACCTGTCCGGCCTCGTAGAAGGCTGCTCGGGCGATTCTGAACGGCTTCCTGTGCCTCCGTGCATGAGCGGCTCGAGCTCTAGCTCCGGCCTGATGTACAAGCCCCCCCGTACCTTGCGGACCCATCAATCCCTTATGTCCCGGAAAAGCCAATAGATCGATATTCATGGCTTCCACGTCGATCTCAAGCACGCCCGCGCTTTGCGCGGCATCGACGAGCAACGGTACGCCCGCTGCTCGCGTGAGGGCGCCGATATCACCGATCGGCGTTATCGTTCCCAGCAGGTTCGAGCTGTGCGTGAGGGCGACGAGCTTGGTGGACGGGGTGATCGCTTGCCGAATATCGTCCGGATTCAGGATGCCATCCGTCCCGACCGGTACGTAGGTCACTTGAATGCCCAGCTTGCGCTTCAACGCTTCGATGGGACGTCTTACGGAGTTGTGCTCCATCGCGGTCGTGACGATGTGATCACCCGGCGATAGCAAGCCTTGGATCGCTTGGTTCAGCGCATGCGTCGTATTAAGCATGAAGGCGATATCGTTCGGGTTCGCGATCTTGAACAAGCGCGCCAACATTTTTCGGCCTTCGAACAGCACTCTGCTCGCTTTGACGGCCATCTCGTGACTGCCTCGGCCTGGGTTGGCGGCAGACTCCCGCATCGTCTTCTCCATGGCTTCCATCACGCCGGGAGGCTTCGGCCAGGAGGTTGCCGCATTGTCCAAATAGATCAACGGTCGTTCCTTCATCGCACTGCCTCCTTCGTTCGGCACACCTTTATTTAATTGAACAGTTCTGCCAAGTAAAAACGGCTTCGCTCTTGGCATTCCAAGCGCGAAGCCGTTTTATTCTCCGCTCCGACACGAGCCTTCGATCGTGGATGGCAGATCTTATGCTTTGATCGCTTGCAGAATCTCCAGCAGTCGCTCCAGATCGCCTTTGCTGAAGTAGGCCAGTTCGATGCGTCCCTTGTCTTTGTTCGGCTTGATTCGCACCGTCGTTTGGAATCTTTCGCGGAGCGTCTCTTCGATTTCTTCGATGTAGGGATCGCGCTTTTTGGCTTTCGCTTTGACGGTTTTACCTTTAACGACTGCATCCATTTGCTGCACGGCATTTTCGAGCTCGCGGACGCTCCAGTTGTTTGCCAGCGTCTGCTTGGCCAGATCTTTCCGTTTGGCGTCTTCTTTGATGCCCGCCAATGCTCTTGCGTGACCCATCGACAATGTTCCACGTGAAACATGATCTTTAATCTCATCGGGCAGCGCAAGCAGCCGCAGGAAGTTGGCAATGTGAGAACGGGACTTGCCCACTTTTAAAGAAAGCTCTTCTTGCGTCAACGCGAATTGATTCATAATGGATTGATAGGCAATCGCGACTTCAATCGCGTTCAGGTCCTCGCGCTGTACGTTTTCGATCAGCGCGATCTCCATGACTTGTTGATCGCTATAGGCGCGGACGACCGCTGGAATCGTCGGGTTGCCTAAGAGCTGCGATGCTCTGAAGCGCCGTTCGCCTGCGATGATCTCGAAGCCGCGGAGTGCCGTGCGAACGATGATCGGTTGAATAACCCCATGTTCGCGGATCGATTCCGCCAGTTCCTTGATAGCTTCTTCTTCAAACGTCTTGCGCGGTTGATAGGGATTCGCGCGGAGCTGCGCCAATGGAATCTCTACGATCTTGTCGTCTTCCTTAATGGATAGAGACGTAATCAACGCATCGAGACCTTTACCTAGCCGCTTGCTCATACGTAATCACTTCCTTCGCCAGCTCGAGATAAACCTCGGCCCCTTTGGATCTTGGATCGTATGTGATGATCGATTGCCCATGCGATGGCGCCTCGCTGAGACGAACGTTGCGCGGGATCACCGTCTGATAAACCTTTTGTTGGAAATATTTCTTTACCTCTTCGATGACCTGAATGCCCAAGTTGGTACGAGCATCGAACATCGTAAGCAGAACGCCTTCGATTTGAAGCGAAGTGTTCAGATGCTTCTGTACGAGACGAATCGTATTGAGCAGCTGACTCAACCCTTCCAGCGCGTAATACTCGCATTGAATTGGAATAATGACCGAATCGGATGCCGTCAGAGAATTAATCGTCAGAATACCCAACGAAGGCGGGCAATCGATCAGAATATAATCGAATTCATTGCGTACCATAGCCAGCGCCTTTTTCAGGCGAACCTCGCGGGAGATGGTCGGCACCAGCTCGATCTCGGCACCTGCGAGTTGAATCGTCGCAGGAATGAGCTTCAGATTCGGCAGAGCCGTATCCACAATCGCCTGTTTGGGGTGGATCTCGTTGATTAAGATATCATAGATGCAATATTCCACATCGGCTTTATTGATACCGACACCGCTTGTCGTATTGCCCTGAGCGTCGATGTCCACGATGAGCACTTTACGTCCCAACGTCGACAGACATGCGCCAAGGTTGACAGCCGTTGTCGTTTTGCCGACACCGCCCTTTTGATTGGCAATGGCAATAATTTTGGACAACCCGTTCACCTCATCGTCAGCCGCCTAACTTGCTGGATTCTCATAGCTCCCAACTAGCTTGGATTGCTGTTGTTTTTCTTCGGTATCTGAATGACGATCTCGATGTGATCTTCCAGTTCGCGTTCGCTGGATTTGATCGGAATGCCCGATCCCGTCACCATGTCTACCGATTGCCGTATCGTATTAATAGCCAGTCGAATATCCTTGGAGAAGGACACGCGCCGGGACTTCGCGGGTTTAATCGCCTCCAGGAGAAAAGCGACGCGCGTTTCCGTTTGTTTCACATTGAGTTCTTTCTCGATGATTTCCTGTAAAAGCTTGTCCTGCGCTTCTTCTGTCGGAAGGGCCAGCATAGCGCGCGCATGACGTTCCGTAATTTTACGTTCCATCAGTGCCAATTTCACGTTCTCGCCCAGCTGAAGAAGACGAATCTTATTGGCAATCGTAGATTGACTCTTCCCTAACCGCTGAGCCAAGCTTTCTTGAGTCAACTGGTGCAGATCGATTAGCTTCTGATACGCGACGGCTTCCTCAATCGAGGTCAACCCTTCACGTTGAAGATTTTCGATCAACGCCATCGAAGCAGCTTGGGAATCGTTAATTTCTCTTACGATCGCCGGGATGTGTTCCATGCCCAGCTTGGTGACCGCCCGCCAGCGGCGTTCTCCCGCTATGAGCTCGTATTTGCCTTCCCGGACACGGACTACGATCGGCTGGATGATGCCAAGCGTCTTGATCGTCTGACATAGCTCGTCGATCCGGTCGTCGTCAAAGACAGACCTGGGTTGATAAGGGCTCGGGACGATATCCACGACGGCAATCTGCCGAACTTCTTCCTGGCCGCTCCGTTCGGACAATCCGAACAAACGAGATAACGGTTCTCTCATGTCTTCCATCCCACCACGTTCATCTGTAATGAGGTTCCGGTAAACGCAAATTCGCATCCATTCTAGCAGCCAACAATAGACGAATAGCGTCTGGCACAGCAGTCTACTATTCGACCCGTATCTACAACCGATTCGACAGAACCATAACAGACAGGATTTCGCATACAGAACTGACCGTTCAAGGCGTTCTGCGCATGCAGAAAAGGCAAGGATTAAACCATGCCGGAGGTTCCAAGTGACGAAAAAAGCGCCGCCATTTCACGCCTCCGAGGCGCATATGCGGCACGACGATTTTGCAGTACTATATATATTCTCTATTGTACGCCTGATTCCTTCTCTTGAAAAGAGTTTCCTCGCTTTAGAGGGGGATTTGTTCCACGTGAAACACGAAAATATGGCGATTTTGTTTCACGTGGAACATGCGTCTTAGATCAGAGGCTGCTTCAACGGGATTCCGGCTTTGCGAGGATATTCCTTAGGCGTCCTTCCCAGCTTGCCGATGACGATGAGTTGACGTTCGGATTGTTCAAGCGGCAGTTTAAGCTCCCGCGTATATCTAAGCTTCGCGTTCAAGAGGCGTATACTCTTGACGCTCTCTTCCAGCTCTGCTTTATGATCAGAACCTTTCATCGCAATGAAGTGTCCATCGACTTTGGCAAAAGGTAGGCATAATTCATTCAATCCCGCCAGCCGGGCGACGGCGCGGGCCGTCACGAGGTCGTAGCGGTCTCGATGCTCGCCTAATCGGCCAATGTCCTCCGCTCGACCATGTACAAGCGTAATGCTGCTCAAGTGCAACTCATCCGCTACCGTTTGGAGAAATCGAATGCGCTTGGCTAGCGAGTCGACGATCGTTACTTCCAATTGGGGAAATGCGATCTTAAAAGGAATGGACGGGAAGCCGGCTCCCGCCCCGATGTCAGCCAGACTGCGAGCCGACACCGCTTCAGGAAGTACGGCCAAGGTCAACGAATCGTAGAAATGTTTCTCGTAAACGGCGCCGCGATCCGTAATGCCCGTCAAATTCATTTTTTCGTTCCATTCCACAAGCAAACGGTAATACGATTCGTATTGATCGAGCTGAGCATCGCTCAGTTCGATTCCTAGATCCGCTTCTACCCGTTCGCCAAACCAACGCTGCAGTTCGTCCGCCATTAGCTGCTCCTAGCCGCCGTCACGCGATTGTAGTGCTCCAAGTGAACGAGGAGGATCGACAAGTCTGCCGGCGTGACGCCGGAAATTCGCGATGCCTGCCCGATATTAAGCGGACGGATCTGATGCAGCTTCTGCTTCGCTTCTGTGGCCAGGCCGTGTACTGCGCTGTAATCGATATCGTCCGGAATGCGCTTCTTCTCCATCTTCGCCAGCTTCTCCACCTGGGCGAGCTGCTTTTCGATATAACCCGTATATTTGACCTGAATCTCGACTTGTTCCTTCATATCCTCGGACAACGCCACAGGAGAGGGCGAGAAATGCTCGATGTGCGCATAGGTCACTTCAGGACGACGAAGCAGCGTGATGCCGTCGACCGTATTTTGAAGCGGCGCCGAATCGATCGAAGCCAATAGCGCTTGGGTAGCTTCGTCCGGACGAATCCGGACTTCCTTCAGTCGCGCAAGCTCCGCCTCCACCTTCTGCTTCTTCTCCTCGAACAAAGCAAACCGTGCGTCCGAAATGAGACCGATCTCCTTGCCCAACGGAGTGAGCCGCAGATCCGCGTTGTCGTGACGGAGAAGCAGTCGATATTCCGCGCGGGACGTGAGCAGACGATATGGCTCGTTCGTTCCCTTGGTGACGAGATCGTCGATCATAACGCCGATATAGCCTTGCGAACGGTCAATGATGACCGGTTCCTTATCCTGCGCTTTGCGCGCGGCGTTAATGCCGGCCATAATGCCTTGTCCCGCTGCTTCCTCATAACCCGATGTACCGTTAATCTGTCCTGCCGTGAACAGGCCCGATATGACCTTAGTCTCAAGAGACGGCCACAGCTGCGTCGGCACGACTGCATCGTACTCGATCGCATAGCCGGTACGCATCATCTCCACCTGCTCCAGGCCGGGAATCGAACGAAGAATTTGAAGCTGGACGTCCTCGGGCATGCTTGTAGACAGACCCTGCACGTAATATTCCTTCGTGTTCGCTCCCTCGGGCTCCAAGAAGATCTGATGCTTCGGCTTGTCGGCAAAGCGTACGATCTTATCTTCGATCGACGGGCAGTAGCGCGGGCCGGTACCCTCGATCGCGCCGGAAAACATCGGTGCCCGGTGAAGATTGTCGTTAATAATCTTGTGCGTCTCTTCGGACGTATAGGTGAGCCAGCAAGGCAACTGCTCGCCTGCGCGCTCCGAATATTCCGTCTCGTAAGAAAAGTAATTCGGCTTGTCGTCGCCGGGTTGAATCTCCGTCTTCGAAAAGTCGATCGTGTCCTTGTGTACGCGAGGCGGGGTGCCCGTCTTAAAGCGTACAAGCTTCAAACCGTTTTCCCGCAGCGACTCGGACAGCTTCACCGACGGCTGCTGGTTGTTCGGTCCGCTCTCGTACATTAGCTCGCCCATGATCACTTTGCCGCGCAGATAGGTGCCCGTCGTGATCACGACCGTCTTGGAACGATACTCAGCGCCTGTCTTCGTGATGACGCCACGGCATACGCCGTCTTCAACGATCAGCTCCTCGGCCATGCCTTGGCGGAGCGTCAGCTTCTCCTCCCGCTCGATTGTCTCCTTCATCGCATGCTGATACAAGAACTTGTCGGCTTGCGCGCGAAGCGCGTGCACTGCCGGTCCTTTGCCCGTATTCAGCATCCGCATCTGAATAAACGTCTTGTCGATATTGCGCCCCATCTCTCCGCCAAGCGCGTCGATCTCGCGAACGACATGCCCCTTCGCCGGTCCGCCAACCGACGGATTGCACGGCATAAAAGCGATCATGTCGAGATTAATCGTCAACAACAGCGTCTCGCAGCCCATTCGCGCAGCCGCCAGCGCTGCTTCCACACCTGCGTGCCCGGCGCCGACGACGATGACGTCGTACTCGCCCGCTACATATCCCACTGTGGATACACTCCTTTACAAGTTGTAAATATTTATTTCCCCAAGCAAAATTTTGAAAATATTTGATCCAGCAGCGATTCCGAAGCCGTGTCGCCGACGATCTCTCCAAGCGACTCCCAGGCCGCAGCGATATCGATCTGAATCAGATCGACGGGCAACCCTTGCTCCGCGCCATCGATCGCGTCCTGCAGCGAACGCGCCGCAGCATGCAACAATGAGATGTGCCGAACATTGCTAACGTAAGTGGCATCCCCAGATTCGATGCCGCCGCTCATAAACAGCTTGGAGACGGCCCGTTCGAGATCTTCCATGCCCAAGCCTTCCTTGGCTGACAGGGAGACGATCCGCTCGGCCGGATAGCGTGAGCGTACCTCTCCCTCTTCGAGACGGGGCGCCAGATCCGACTTGTTCAAAATGACGATCGTCGGCCGGTCCTTCAGCTCCTCCAGCAGCCGCCGCTCCTCCTCGTGAAGCGAATCGCTTCTGCTTAGCACGAGCAGAATCAGATCCGCATCGCCGAGGGCGCCGCGCGACCGCTCTACGCCGATGCGTTCGACGACATCCTCCGTCTCTCGAATGCCCGCCGTATCGAGCAGCCGCAGCGGGATGCCCGACAGCGTGACGGATTCTTCGACGATGTCGCGCGTCGTACCGGGAATGTCGGTCACGATCGCGCGATTCTCCTTCACCAAGGCATTCAAGAGCGACGACTTGCCCGCATTGGGCCGCCCTACGATCGCCGTCACGATGCCCTCCCGCAGAATCTTCCCCTCCGCGGCCGTCTTCAGCAGCGTCTCTACCTGTCGGAGCACGGCACCGCAGTGATCCCGGATGACGCCGGCCGTTACCTCCGCCACATCATGCTCGGGGTAATCGATATTGACCTCGACATGCGCAAGCAGCTCGATCAGCTGCTCCTTTAGCGGCACGAGGCGCTTCGACAGCGCACCCTCCGCCTGCTTGCGCGCCACTTGAAACGCCTTCGAGGACTTCGATCGGATCAGGTCGATGACCGCTTCGGCCTGGGCAAGATCGATGCGGCCGTTCAAAAATGCACGCTTCGTAAACTCGCCCGGCTCGGCCATTCGAATGCCGCTGCGAAGCAACAGTTCAAGCACCGACTGGACCGCGACGACGCCCCCATGGGTGCTGATCTCGACGACATCCTCCGCCGTAAACGAGCGCGGTCCTTTCATCACGGTCACGAGCACCTCGTCGAGCACGTCACCGGTCGCCGGATCGCGAATCCATCCGTAGTGCACGGTGTGCGTCGGCACGTCTCGCAGATCCTCGCGCGACTTGAACAGCGGCGCTACCTTGCCGATCGCCTCCGCGCCGCTCACGCGGACGACCGCAACGCTGCCTTCCCCAAGCGCCGTCGCGACCGCCGCTATCGTATCTTCGTTCATATCGTTCCCTCATTTAACGTTATGCTCATAAAAACTCCAACCCCTGCCATAAACAAAAAACGCAATGGTCCGCTTGCCTCTGCAAGCCATTGCGTTGGACATTCATTCACTTGATAGCAATGACGACACAGCGGTTCGGTTCATCGCCTTGACTGTAGGTGCGCACGTTCGGATGGCCTTGAAGTCTCGCATGGATGATCTTCCGTTCGGAGGCGCTCATGGGCTCCAGCACGATGTCCTTCCTCGTCTTTACGGCGCGCAGCGCCATTCGGTCGGACAGGGCTTCGAGCGTCTCTCTGCGTCTCTGACGGAACTGCTCCGCATCGAGAACGATACGCAGGTGACGATCCGAATGACGATTCGCGACGATGTTCGCCAGATACTGAAGCGCATCCAGCGTCTGGCCTCTGCGTCCGATCAACATGCCCAGATTGGCGCCGGATAAGTTAATCGAGACATCGTCCCTGCCGTCGTCCCGTTCGATCGTCACGGCCGAATGCATGGCGTCGGTTACTTCCTGAAGAAAAGCGACCGCATGATCGACGCCGTCCGGCAGCAGCTCAAGCTGTACGCGGGCTTCCTTGGCGCCGATCAGGCCGAACAGCCCCTTGCTGGGCTGCTCGAGCACGGTCACTTTAACGCGGTCCTCACTTACCCCGAGAGTGACGAGGCTTTTTCTTACCGCTTCCTCCACCGACTTTCCTGTTGCTTCGACCTTTTTCATCTGCGATGGCCTCCTTGCCGTTGCCTTGCGGCTCGGCTTTGCGTCCATACATGAAATAGTTCTGCGTGATGGTGTAGATATTACTGTAGATCCAGTAAAGCGGAAGCGCGGCCGGGAACGAGAGCGCCATGACGAAGATCAACACCGGGAAGATCAGCATCAGGCCCTTCATCGCCGCCATCTGCTGCGGCTGCTGGGACTGCATCATTTTCGATTGAACAAAAGTGGTCAGCGCGGCGATGATCGGAAGAATATAATACTTGTCCGGCTTGCCGAGCTGAAGCCACAGGAATGTATGCTCATAAACGTTGGCGTTGACGGTAATGGCGCGATAGAGCGCGATAAAAATCGGCATCTGAATGATCAGCGGGAAACAGCCTGCGAGCGGATTGACCTGATGCTCCTGGTAGAGCTTCATCATCTCTTCCTGCTGCTTGCGGGTGTCGTCCTTGTGCTTCTCGCGGATCTCCTTCATCTGCGGCTGCAGCTTCTGCATCGCCTTCGTGCTCTTGTACTGCTTGATCATGAGCGGCAGGATAATCGTCCGCACGATAATCACGAGCAGAAGGATCGCGAGACCGTATTCGCCGCCGAACCACTCGGCGAACTTGTCCAGCATAAGCGAGAACCAATACACGACATTGCTGTCCCACCAGCCGTGGCTATTGGCCAGATCTTCGGTCGTCTTCCGCGTCGTCGGCGGCGTACATCCGGACAGGAAGACCATTAAGGAAACCAGGAGACCGGAGACCATCCAAAATTTGCGATTGCGCAACAACAAACCTCAAAACTCCCCCTCTAAAATACCCCGCCCTGGCGGAGCCGTGACTTTGAACCCGAATCGGGACTTTGCGGGGATCCCGGAAATAGGCGAAACGACAGAAAAAAGGATCGCCGTTCATGCATCCTTACGAATTCGCCGTCCCGGAACCGAGGGGCAGATCCGTCTCTTTCAAAGCCCAAAACACAAGTCAACTATACCATAAGATTATTGGCAATGGAAAGCGCGCGGGGCGCCGCCCGGCGCCTTCGGCTTCCCTCCGCCGGGACCCGGACGATACGGCTTCCTGGCCTGCTGGGGAGGCGGCGTCGAACCTTTGGTAAGACCCGCTTTGCGGAGCACGTGTAGAACGCTGCGCTCCATCTCTATATAAGGAAGAGTTATCGCCGGCTTCCGCACGATCAGGATCAAATCGGTGCCTTCGACGATGCGCGAGCCGTTAAGCCGCACGATCTCTTTAATCATGCGCCGCATGCGGTTGCGGACGACGGCTCCCCCCCAGCTTGCTGCTGACCGAGATGCCGAGCCGATACATCCCCGGATCCGGCTTGCGCCGCCAGTAGACGACGAACTGCGAGTTCGCGAAAGATTTTCCGCTTCTATAGATACGGCTGAAGTCTTCCTTGTTTCGCAGCCGCAGTTTTCTTTCCATCCTCATCCCTCATCGCCGGATTATGGACTGAAGTCCGTTCATCAGTTATTCCCATATACATGAAAAAAAGACCACCTCACGTGGTCTTTATCCTTAAGCGGACAATACTTTGCGGCCCTTTTGACGGCGAGCGGCGAGAACCTTGCGTCCGTTCTTCGAGCTCATCCGGCTGCGGAATCCGTGTACCTTCTTCCGCTTGTTCACGTTCGGCTTAAATGTCGGTCCCACTTCTTGATACCTCCCTTACAAAAAGAACTCATATGTCCATTTATTTAACCATAAAGGAGCCCGGAAGTCAATGAAATCGAAAACGGGCCGTATCGGAAGATATTCACATGTGCATAAAAAAAGAGAGAAAAAAGACTGTTCGATCATTTTGTCGAATCTTCGCACAGAATATCAACAATATCTTGTGTTGTGCACAGAATTCATCCACAAGTTATTGAAAATGTGGATAACAGGGCAAATTCCGTTGAATTAAGCGGGTTCATCTGCTATGATAAGTTCACCCATTCGACGTGGATAACGGCTGTTAAACCTCTTTTTTATCAACACCCTGTGTATAAATCTGTGAACAAAATCCCTTCTTATGGACATCTCGCTAAAGAATAAAGAGGAATTGTGTGGATAACTTGTTGCAAAGGACATCCTTCGACATCGCCGCCCTCCCTCTTGTCCGCCTGACGGGTTAAAGGAGTGACTCCATGTGGACAGCCGTACGAGCGAGATCTGGCAGCAGGTCTTGTCGGTCATCCAGACAAAATTAAGCAAACCGAGTTACGATACGTGGTTCAAAGCCACCAAAGCGAATTTCATTAGCGACGAGACCGTGGTTGTAACCGCTCCCACCACCTTTGCGGCGGAATGGCTGGAGAACAGGTACAAGAAGCTCGTCTCTTCGACGTTGGCGGATTATCTCGATCACCCGGTCGAGGTCCGGTTCGCGATCGAAGAGTTCCGCTCTCCCGAGCCGCCCGCGCCGTTCCCGGCCGTGCCCATCGTCAAGAACGCGGGGCCGGAAGAACCGGTCGGACACATGCTCAATCCGAAGTACACCTTCGACACGTTCGTCATCGGCGCCGGCAACCGGTTCGCGCATGCCGCTTCCCTCGCGGTCGCGGAGGCGCCGGCCAAAGCATACAATCCGCTTTTTCTTTATGGAGGCGTAGGACTGGGCAAGACGCACTTGATGCACGCGATCGGCCATTATATTTTGGAGCACAACCCGTCTTCGAAGGTACTGTACATATCGTCGGAGAAGTTCACGAACGAATTCATCAACGCGATCCGGGACAACCGCGGCGAGAGCTTCCGCAACAAGTATCGCAACATCGACGTGCTGCTGATCGACGATATCCAGTTCCTCGCCGGCAAGGACGGGACGCAAGAGGAGTTCTTCCATACCTTTAACGCGCTGCACGAAGAGAGCAAGCAGATCATCATCTCCAGCGACCGCACGCCCAAAGAGATCCCGACGCTCGAGGAGCGCCTGCGCTCGCGCTTCGAGTGGGGCCTCATCACGGATATCCAGCCGCCCGATCTCGAGACGCGCATCGCGATCCTCCGCAAGAAGGCGAAAGCGGAGAACCTGGACATTCCGAACGAAGCGATGGTGTACATCGCGAATATGATCGATTCGAACATCCGGGAGCTCGAAGGCGCCCTGATTCGGATTGTGGCTTATTCGTCGTTGACGAACCAGGACGTGTCCACGCATCTCGCCGCGGAGGCGCTCAAGGACATCTTGCCGAACGGCCGCAACCGTCTCATCACCATTCAGGATATCCAGCAGCGCGTAGGCGAATTCTACGGACTTAAACTCGAGGATTTCAAAGCGCGCAAGCGTACGAAGGCCGTCGCCTTCCCGAGGCAGATCGCCATGTATCTGTCCCGAGAGCTGACGGACTATTCGCTCCCCAAGATCGGCGACAACTTCGGCGGAAGAGACCACACGACGGTCATCCACGCCCACGAGAAGATCACGCAGCAAGCTGAAGGTCGACGCGGAGCTGTACAAGATCGTCGGCAACCTGACGGAAAAGATCAAAAACCTGACGTAGACGCAAACCCCGATATCCACCTGTGGACAAAAATGCCGCATTTAAAACGTGAATAACGAAAAAACCTATGCACAACTCATACACATGTGGATAGGTTGTCGTTTTCGGCTTTTTTTGGGCTTATCCACATATTCACGGTCCCTACTACTACGACTATCTTTTAAGACCATACCATTAAGGCGAATAGACGAGGTGATCCCGTTGAAATTGACGATATTGCGCACGGAGTTAAACGAGGCGGTTCAAAACGTGTCCAAGGCGGTATCCGCACGCAGTACGATACCGATCCTGAGCGGCATTAAAATAGACGTGAGCGATCGCGGCGTCACCTTGACCGCCAGCGACACCGACATTTCCATTCAACACTTTATTCCGCTCGAATCCGCGAGCAAGACGGTCGTAAAGGTCGAGCGTCCGGGCAGCGTCGTGCTCCCGGCCAAGTTTTTCGTCGAGATCGTCAAGAAGCTGCCGCATGAGGAAGTCAATCTTGAAGTCGGCGAACGCTTTCAGACGCTTATCCATTCGGGCGCGACCGAGATTCAGCTCGTCGGCCTCGATCCGGAGGAATTCCCCCGTGCTTCCGATATTGGAAGAAGACCGCGTCTTCTCCATTCCGGGAGACTTGCTCCGTTCGATGATCCGCCAGACGGTCTTCGCCGTCACGACCAACGAATCGACGCCGATTCTGACCGGCGTGCTCTGGGGCCTCCAGGAGGGCGTACTCAAATTCGTCGCGACCGACCGGCACCGCTTGGCCACCTGCAAGACCAACATCGATACCGATCCTGCGCTGAAGTTCGCGGGCGTGGTCATCTCCGGCAAGACGCTGAACGAGCTGTCGAAGATCATTCCCGACCAGAATACCCTCGTCGACATCGTCGTCGCCGACAATCAAGTGCTCTTCAAGCTGGGCGAAGTGCTGTTCTTCTCCCGCATGCTCGACGGCGCTTATCCCGATACTTCAAAGATTATTCCAAGCCAGTTCAAAACAGAACTCGTCCTGAACACAAAATCGCTCAGCGAAGCGATCGACCGCGCTTACCTGCTCTCGCGCGAAGAAAAGACGAACATCGTTCGCCTGCTCACGACGGACGACGGCAATATCGAGATCAACTCGAGCTCCTCCGAGCTCGGACGCGTTCAGGAGCACCTGGAAGTCACGGATTTGACCGGCGAGCCCCTGCGCATCGCCTTCAACTCCAAATATATGCTGGACGTGCTTAAAGTCGTCGACAGCGAACAGCTATACATCGGCTTTAATGGCGCGATGAGCCCGATCATCTTCAAGCCGCGCGATCACGACAACAGCCTGCATCTCATTCTTCCTTACCGGACGACGAATTGAGGAGCGACTCATGACGGAAATCGAGATCTCGACCGAATATATCCAACTGCAGCAGCTGCTTAAGCTGGGCGATTGCATCGGCTCCGGCGGAGAAGTGAAGCATTTCCTGCAAGAGACAGAAGTGCTCGTGAACGGAGAAAAGGAAAACCGCCGCGGACGCAAGCTGCGACCCGGCGATGTCATCGAGGTGTCTGGCTGCGGCAGCTTCGCCGTTCGCGCCAAGCCGTAGTCTGCGCCGGGGCGGCCGTCAAACGGAAGAGCTGCCGCCGGACAGTCCAGAGAGGAAGTCCCGCATGCAGCTGAACAAGATCGCACTGCATGGCTACCGCAACTTCGGCGAACTGTCGCTTGCGACGGCCGCAGGCGTCAACATCATCATCGGGCCCAATGCGCAGGGCAAGACCAACCTGCTTGAGGCCATTCACGTACTCGCGCTGACCAAGTCGCACCGTACGGCCAAAGATCGCGAGCTGATCGGCTGGAACGAGACCTCAGCCCGCATCGAAGCGGAGATCGAGCGCAAGCTCGGCAAGGTCACGCTGGAGCTCCAGCTCTCCGCGCAGGGCAAAAAGGCGAAGATCAACGGGCTCGAGCAGCGCAAGCTCAGCGCATTCGTCGGCACGGTCAATGTCGTCCTGTTCGCACCCGAGGACCTCGACATCGTCAAGGGCGCTCCCGGCATCAGGCGCCGGTTCATGGATATGGAGATCGGCCAGGTGCATCCGGCTTACCTGCACGACTCCCTCCAATATCAGCGGATCCTCCAGCAGCGCAACAATTACCTCAAGTCCACGGACGCATCGAGGGCCTCCGCCGAGATGCTCGACGTCTGGAACGAACAATTAGCGTCGTCCGGTGTTAAAATGATGCAGAGAAGGCAAAACTTTATTTATAAGCTGCAAGGATGGGCTGAGAAGATCCATGCCGGCATCACCGGAGACAAGGAATCGCTGACCGTCGTCTACAAGCCCTCTCTCGCCGCGGAGGAAGGGACCTCGCCCCAAGATCAATCTTCTTTATTGCAACAATTTATGTTAAAGTTAACACAAGGCAAGGAACAGGAATTCCGCCGCGGCACGACGCTCATCGGTCCGCATCGGGACGATTTGGCGTTTGCCATTAACGGCAGGGACGTGCAGACCTTCGGCTCGCAGGGCCAGCAGCGGACGGCGGCGCTGTCGCTCAAGCTGGCGGAGCTGGAGCTCATGCGCGAAGAGATCGGGGAGTATCCGCTGCTTCTCCTCGACGACGTCTTGTCCGAACTTGATCAGGAGCGGCAGACCCAGCTCATCGAGACGTTTCAGAACCGCGTGCAGACGTTTATCACGACGACGGGACTGGAGAGCGTCAACATGAGCCGGCTCAAGGATGCCGCCATCTATCATGTACGCGGCGGTACCGTGCTGCCCTAAGGCAGGGAATGTGGAGGGGCTCAATATGTACATTCATCTGGGCGGGGAGAAAATCGTCCGGACTTCGCAGCTCGTCGCGATCTTCGATATCTCGATCGAGCAGTCCTCGAAGCTGTCGCGGCAGTTCGTGGCGCAAGCCCGGAAAAACCGTATCGTGGAGACGATCGGCGAGGAGGATCCGAAGTCTATCGTCGTCACCGAGGAAAGAGTGTATTATTCGCCCATATCGTCTTCTACCCTCAAGAAGCGGGCGCATCATCTGGTCGATCTGTAGGAGCAGCGCGTCAACGTTAAGAAGGCGGTGGAAGATTTGTCCGTGAATTCGCAGCAGAACACATACGATGAGAGTCAGATACAGGTACTCGAAGGATTGGAGGCCGTCCGCAAGCGTCCCGGCATGTACATCGGGTCGACCAGCGGCAAGGGTCTCCATCACCTTGTCTGGGAGGTCGTCGACAACAGCATCGACGAAGCGCTCGCAGGCTATTGTACCCGCGTCGACGTCATTATACATGAAGACAACAGCGTGACTGTCATCGACAACGGCCGGGGCATACCGGTCGGCGAGAACGTCAAGCTGAAGAAGTCGACCCTCGAGGTCGTCATGACCGTCCTTCACGCCGGCGGCAAGTTCGGCGGCGAAGGCTACAAGGTATCCGGCGGCCTGCACGGCGTCGGCATCTCCGTCGTCAACGCCTTGTCCGAGTGGGTCAGCGTCACCGTCAAGCGCGACGGCAAGATCCATCAGCAGGAATACCGGCGCGGAGCGCCGCAATACGACATCAAGATCATCGGCGAGACCGAGGACACCGGCACGCAGACGCGCTTCAAGCCGGATCCTGAGATTTTCACCGAGACGACGGTGTTCGAGTACGACGTGCTTGTCGGACGGATCCGCGAACTTGCGTTCCTGAACAAAGGCATCCACCTCACGCTCACCGACGAGCGCTCCGGCATGCACGATTCGTTCAAATACGACGGCGGCATCAAGGAATTCGTCCAGTACCTGAACCGTACGCGCGAGGCGCTGCACGAGCAGCCGATCTACGTGGAAGGCACCAAGGAAGCCATCGCGGTCGAGATCGCCATGCAGTACAACGACGGCTATACGGAGAACATCTATTCGTTCGCCAATAATATCAATACCCACGAGGGCGGCACCCACGAATCGGGCTTCAAGAGCGCGTTGACCCGGATCATCAACGACTATGCGCGCAAGATGGGCTTCGTCAAGGAGAGCGAGTCGAACCTCACCGGCGACGACTGCCGCGAAGGCTTGACGGCGATCATCTCGGTCAAGATCCCGGAGCCGCAGTTCGAAGGCCAGACGAAGACCAAGCTGGGCAACAGCGAGGCGCGTGGCATCGTCGAGTCGCTTTTCGCCGACAAGCTGCTGGAGTTCATGGGCGAAAATCCGGCCGTCGCGCGCAAGGTCGTGGACAAGTCCCTTCAGGCTTCCCGGGCGCGCGAAGCCGCGCGCAAGGCGCGCGAGCTGACTCGCCGCAAGGGCGCGCTCGAGGTGAGCTCGCTGCCGGGCAAGCTGGCGGACTGCTCGTCCAAGGACGCCTCGATCAGCGAGCTGTACATCGTCGAAGGCGACTCCGCAGGCGGATCGGCCAAGCAAGGCCGCGATCGTCACTTCCAGGCGATCCTGCCGCTGCGGGGCAAGATTCTGAACGTCGAGAAGGCCCGGCTGGACAAGATATTGTCCAACGCGGAGATCCGGGCGATCATCACGGCGCTAGGCACGGGCATCGGCGACGACTTCGATATCGCCAAGGCGCGTTATCACAAGATCATCATCATGACCGACGCCGACGTCGACGGCGCGCATATTCGCACGCTGCTCCTCACCTTCTTCTATCGCTACATGCGGAATCTGATCGAGGAGGGCTTCGTCTACATCGCGCAGCCGCCGCTCTTCAAGATCGAGCGCAACAAGGTGGTCCGCTACGCGCAGTCCGAGGCCGAACGCAACGCGATCATCGCGGAGTTCGGCGAAGGCGCCAAGGTCAACGTGCAGCGGTACAAGGGTCTCGGCGAGATGAACGCCGATCAACTGTGGGATACGACGATGGATCCGGACAGCCGTACGATGCTTCAAGTGCGGATCGAGGATGCCATCCGGGCCGATTTGATCTTCGATACGCTGATGGGAGACAGCGTCGAGCCGCGGCGGGATTTTATCCATCAGTACGCCAGGTACGTCAAGAATCTGGACGTGTGAGGCTTCGGCACCCGCCGGGCGCAGCGATGCGTTCAGCGGGTGCTTTTTTTTGCGGCCGCTATCGTTTGACCAAGCGGCGTCGTTTGGACTTCGCCGATGCGCGGGGGATGCGGCGGAAGCGTCCGTAAGCCGTCGCGTAGCGGCGAATGCGCCGGTATACGCTGCGATCGGGCAGACGCAGGAAGATATAAGGGTCGGGCATCGTGTTGACTTCCAGAATCCAGGGCTTCAGATCCACGTCCACCGCGACGTCGATGCCGATCTCCTTCAATCCCGGAAAACGCCTGCCAAGCGACGAAGCGACGTCAACGCCAAGCTTCGATAGTTCCATTCGGTAGCTGCGGCTCGTTCGCTCCGCCTTTTCCAAATGCGTCGTCATCAGCGTCTCCATCGGCAGCGGCGTGCCGCCGGCGTGGTAGTTCGTTACGATTTTGCGCGGGTGGGCGAGTCTGCCGATGATGCCGGTCGTCTCCCATTGTCCGGACGGATTCATCTGGACCATGACGCGAAAGTCGAACCGGCGGCCTTCGTGCTTCAGCAGCTCGATTCCCTGTTGGGACAAATACGGCCGAGGCCGTTTGACCTTCAACAGCGCGTCGAACATGCCGTCGAAGTTCGGATAGGACAGTTGCTTTTCGCCGGCCTGGAGCGTGTAGGCATCATCGGATCCCGTCGATTTGCCAAGGCGAATGACGCCTTTGCCGAAGGTGCCGTTCACCGGCTTCACGTAGATCATGCCATATTCGTCAAGCATGCTGCGAACGGCATCCCGATTGAACGGCCGGGTGTCGGGCACGAGACCGCGCAGCTCCGAAGATGCCAGCATCGCTTCGGTTTTCGCCCATTTGCTGCTGATCCGCCTGATCGGCATGAGCGTTCACGCCACCTTTCGCGCCATCAATATGGTATAATGTTTTCATTCATCCTTTTTTTAGAGTATGACGCTTCTGCCGCGGGTGACCACGGCGATTTGACAATAGTGCAGGGATATTGAAGGAGGATCAGCATGGCCGAAGAACAGCGTTCCCCCCTCCGCGACCGGGATATCGGCGTGGAGATGCGGGAATCGTTCATGGATTACGCAATGAGCATCATCGTCAGCCGCGCGCTGCCCGACGTCAGAGACGGGCTGAAGCCGGTACTTCGCCGCATTCTGTACGGGATGTCGGAGCTCGGCATGTCTCCGGACAAGCCGTTCAAGAAGTCCGCGCGTATCGTCGGCGACGTCATGGGCAAGTACCACCCGCACGGCGACTCCTCCATTTATCAGACGATGGTCCGGATGGCGCAGGATTTCTCGCTTCGCTATATGCTCGTCGAGGGTCACGGCAACTTCGGCTCCATCGACGGCGACATGGCGGCGGCCATGCGTTATACCGAGTCGCGGCTGTCCAAGATCGCTATGGAGATGCTGCGCGACATCAACAAGGAGACCGTCGACTTCGTTCCGAACTACGACGGCGAAGAGCAGGAGCCGGACGTGCTTCCTTCGCGTTTCCCGAACCTGCTAGTCAACGGCACGACGGGTATCGCGGTCGGCATGGCGACCAACATTCCGCCTCACAACCTGACCGAGGTCATCAACGGCACGCAGGCGCTGATCAAGAATCCGGAACTCACGGCCCTTGATCTGATGGAGTACATCACGGGACCCGACTTCCCGACCGCCGGATTCATCCTTGGACGCCAGGGCATCCGGCAGGCCTACAGCACGGGACGCGGTTCGGTCACGATGCGCGCCCGCGCCGAGATCGAGGAGAACGGCGGCAAAGCCCGGATCATCGTTCACGAGTTGCCCTATCAAGTCGTTAAGGCGCGCCTCGTAGAGAAGATCGCCGAACTCGTGCGGGACAAGCGGATCGAGGGCATCACCGACCTGCGCGACGAGTCCGACCGCAACGGCATGCGGATCGTCATCGAGCTGCGCCGCGACGTCAATCCGAGCGTGGTCCTGAACAATCTGTACAAGCAGACGGCGATGCAATCGACGTTCGGCATCAACATGCTCGCGATCGTGAACAAGGAGCCGAAGGTCCTTAACCTTCGCGACGTGCTCCATTACTATATTCAGCACCAGATCGAAGTCATCCGTCGCAGAACCGAGTACGATCTGAAAAAGGCGCAGGCGCGCGCGCACATCCTCGAAGGTTTGCGCATCGCGCTCGACCATCTCGACGAAGTCATCGCGCTCATTCGCGCTTCGCAGACGACGGAGCAGGCTCGCGAAGGACTCATGACGCGGTTCGGCCTGTCGCACGATCAAGCCCAGGCGATCCTCGAGATGCGCCTGCAGCGCCTGACCGGACTCGAGCGGGAGAAGATCGAACAGGAGTACCAAGAGCTCATGGTCAAGATCGCCGAGTATCAAGCGATTCTAGCCGACGAAGGACTCGTGCTGGAGATCATCCACGACGAGCTCGAAGAGATCAAGCAGCGGTTCGGCGACGACCGCCGCACGGAGATCACGACGAGCGACGAGGAGATTCTCGACGAAGACCTGATCCCGCGCGAGGACGTCATTATCTCGATGACGCATTCCGGATACGTCAAGCGCCTGCCGGTCACCACGTACCGCAGCCAGCGGCGCGGCGGCCGCGGCGTCGTGGGCATGGATACGAAGGACGACGACTTTATCGAACGGCTTTTCGTATCCAATACGCACCAATTCCTCTTGTTCTTCACGAACAAAGGACGCGTATTCCGCCTCAAAGCGTACGAGATTCCGGATTTGAGCCGGACCGCGCGTGGCACGCCGATCATCAACCTGATCCAGATCGAACAAGGCGAGACGATCAATGCCGTCATCCCTGTCGAGTCGTTCGAGCCGAATCAGTACCTGTTCTTCGCGACGAAGTGCGGCATCGTGAAAAAGACGCCGCTCGACGATTATGCGAACATCCGCAAGGTCGGCCTGATCGCGATTCTGCTGCGCGAGGACGACGATCTGATCGGCGTCAAGCTGACGGACGGCAGCCGCGAAGTCGTGATGGGTACGGCGCAGGGCATGTCTATTCGTTTCTCCGAGGAAGATGTACGCTCGATGGGACGTTCTTCGACCGGCGTGAAGGGGATTCAGCTGGATGAAGGCGACGAAGTCATCGACATGGATATCGTCGATCCGGAGCAGACCGTGCTCATCGTAACCTCCAAGGGTTACGGCAAGCGGACGCATCTGAGCGAGTACCGCACCCAGACGCGCGGCGGCAAGGGCATCAAGACGCTGAACGTCACCGACAAGAACGGCGCGATCGTCAGCCTTAAGGTCGTCCAGGATGAAGAAGACTTGATGATCATGACGTCCGGCGGCACTTTGATTCGGATGAGCATGTCCACGATCAACACGATGGGCCGGATTACGCAGGGCGTCAAGCTGATCAACATCAAGGATGAAGATTCGGTAGCGACGGTAGCGAGAGCGCCGCGCAACGAAGACGAGGACGAAGATGCGGAAGAAGCCGAAGGCGCATTCGCCGATGGCGCGGAAGATGCTGAATAAGGAACGGATTTAAGGGAGGCTACGTCGTGGCTGTGCTGCCGATATCGCAAGTACAGACAGGAGATCTATTGCTGCGCGAAGTGCAAACGTCATTCGGCAATATGCTGTTTCCGGAGGGCCGGACGCTGAGCGCTCGCGATCTCGAGATCCTGCAGGCGTACCTCATCCCGGATGCGGACATCAAGAGAGCGGGGCTTGAGGAGTCCGAACTGCTTGAGGTCGAGGAAGACAAGTCGCTGCCGCTGTCCTCGCTCCATCAGAACTTCCTGAAGATGGAGAGACTGCTGAAACATACGTTTCAGATGATGGGTCCGGGGCAGAAGCTGCCGATCTTCGAAATTCGAGGCGGACTCAAGGATCTGCTCGATCATATCGACGAATATCATGTGCTTACGTTCGTACCTCCATACGATCCTGCTGCGGAACCTTGGATCCGCGGCAGCGTATTGACGGCGCTGACGGGTTACCAGCTTGCCAAGTGGATGAAGCTGCCGGAGAAGGACTGGGTGGCGGTGGCGCTGTCCGGATTGCTGCACGATATCGGCAATACGCGGATCGATTCGACGATTCTTCGCAAGCCAGGACGGCTCACGACCGACGAGTTGACCGAAATGCGGCAGCATACCGTCTATGGTTACAAGCTGCTTGAAGGCGTCACGTCGCTGAACCAGGGGATTATCCTTACCGCCCTGCAGCATCACGAGCGGATCGACGGCAGCGGCTACCCGATGAAGGCGACTGGCGATAAGATTCATCCGTATGCGAAAATCGTGGCGATCGCGGACATGTACCATGCGATGACATCCGCTCGTACGTATCGGACGGCCCAATCGCCGTATATCGTGCTTGAGCAGTTGCAGAAGGAAGCGTTCGGGAAGTTGGATCCTTTGATGATCCAATGCTTTATCGAACGCAACACGCAATTTCACAATGGCATGCTCGTGCAGTTGAACGACAATCGGGTCGGAGAGATCGTGTTCACGGACAGAGCGAACCCGACGAGACCTATGGTATCGATCTTCGGCGATATCGTGAACCTCGCCAAGGATCGCCATCTCTTTATTACCGCGGTATATTCATCCTAAAGGATGAAGCAAATCAAGGGACCGGACAGGGAAGATGTCTGGTCCTTTGACTTGTACTTGCTATGTATATGAAGGGTGCTTATGGCGCCTCAATCGCGCAATGTGATTCTGCGACCGTGGGTTAAAACTTCTAGAAAGAAATATTCAAATTATGCTTGCAATCGTCTAGGCGCCT
>NZ_JAPDIA010000002.1 GCF_029525575.1 Cohnella rhizosphaerae | reverse complement strand
GCTTCAGCACGCTGCCGTCCCGCATGTGAATGGTTTGCGCGGACACGCCGGTCAGCCGCTCCGGCGCGAGCATCCTGCCCGTCGCGAATATACGCGCTTGCCCGCGCCAAGTGCGCCAGGCGTCAAGATCGGGGAATCAGGGTGCCGAGATCGCCGGATGATCCGGCGCTGGGTAATCCCCATTCCCGTCCCCCAATCCCAGTTGATCGCCCCGCCGCGTCCGAGCACGACCGTGAACAGAACATATCTCCCGCCACGAAGATAGGCGGTCCGCACAGAGCAGTTTGTCCGGCGACTTGAGCAGGTCGATGCTCTGGCCGCTGAAGTTCTGGTTGCCCATGAAGTTGTTAACCCGATATTCGTGGTATACATACTGATAGACAGGCACCGGCTCGCCGGTGAACAAGGCCGATGCTGAAGCGCAGGTCGTTAAAAGGAAGCTCGCCCAGGAAGGGCTCTGCGGCTGCCGCTTCGCAGCCCGAGCACGATGTGCTCCGCCCATCGCCTTCCACTCCTGCCGAATCTTGCGGAACAACGTCTTCATCGCTTCCGTCTGCCAGCGCCCGGGCCCCGGCGGATGATCGTGCTCCTTGCTGTAGCACAGGTTCGACAGTTGCCCAGATTCTGGTCGAAATACTGCATGTAATCGCAGCCGCTGTTCGCGACGCCTCGGATCTCCTCGAGCACCGTCTCCGTCACAAATGGCTCTGACGGACACATGTCGTATCCCCAGCGCTGCACGCCGTTGCAGATCAAGGAGTACGGCAGCTCGCCCTCCGGCGACACGCACATGACCTTCTCTAGCTCCAGACGTTCGAAGTCCGCTTCCCGGTTGTAATCGGGGTCGAGCAGACTCCTCTGCGTCCAGGCGATGCCGCTCGCGTACAGACCGAGCAGATGGCCGCGCGCGTGCAGCTCGTCGGCGAACTGCCGCATGCCTTCTTCTCCCCGTAAGGGGGCCAGATGTAAGGCGGCGCCCAGGGGGCCGACCCTTCCCAGTGCATAAGCAGCGCCATCACCTTGCTATCGAAGCGCTCGGACAGCCGCTCCAGATGCGGAATCGCATTGACGTAAGGAAAATATTCGTTCGGGTCCATGCTGCCCGTATCCTTGACGCCGCGCACGGGATACGTCACGACGACGGGCGATTCCCGGTACCAGGCGGGGAGCTCCGGATTGTCCGCGATGCGCGGCGGCGTGCTTCCCTGTTCGAACCAACGTCGGTACAGCTCGGCAGCCTGATGCCAATCGCCGTGGAAGACGCCCAGCACCATATTAAAGTTCATTCGATAGGAACCTTGACCGGCCCCCTCGACGAAAATCCGATACTGGAGCCTCACGCCCCCGTCGAACGGAAGAAATTCGATCGATTTGACGTGGTGCCTCGCATCGTGCGCGCCTACGTAGAGGCCGCAGTCGTCATCGTAATAAGCCATGAACTGCGTCGGCGCGGGGCCGGGATAGGTTCCGTCCCAGCCTTTGCTGGGATAGCCGGTTTCCTGGTATTTCAGCCAAGTGTTCTCTCGTCTGCCGATGTCCTCGATCAGCACGCCCTCATGGGCCGGCCACAGAATCCGGGCAGTCCCGCCCGCGGCGACGAGATCGTTCGGCACGACGACGTCCGGGAAGTCGACCCATTCCACGAGGTATGACGTCCGATTGTCGAAGGAAATGCGCCAGTCGGTCAAGTTGGAATCTTGCGGGAGGTCGACCTCGACGACGGCATCCAGATCCAGGTTATTCAGCTTCGTATATTTAAATCGGAGCTGCGTGCCGTCGTCCGCCGATATCGAGGCCTGCTCCAGCGTGACGGACGCCGCTTGCAGCGCCGTAACGTCCAGCGCCTGTCCGGCGTCGTCCCGCAGCCGGAGCGTAAAGATCGGCCTGGCCGCGCTCCCGCCGTGAATCATGTTTTTCCCGGATCGCTTATCCGTAAATGCCAGCAAAGATCCGTTCGCCGAATCCAGTTCGATCGTATAGGCCGAGCGCTCGATGATCATCGTTTCATTTCTCCTTAGCTTGTCGTCAGCTTATCGTCTCTGTCCCAGCATGCCGTACACTTGTCTCAACCCTTGACCGCGCCGGCCGTCAGACCTTTGAGGAACTTATCCTGCACGAAGAAAAACAATAGAATCAGCGGAATCGTAGCTATGACGCTCAAGGCGAAAATCGGTCCCCAATCGGTCGTCCGCTCCTGCTTGAACTGATAAATGAGCGTCATCAGCGTTTGTTTGCCGGGGCTGTACAAGTAAATGAGCGGTCCGAAAAAATCGTTCCAGATCGTAAAGACGTTCGTCACGATGACGGTGCCGGTGGCAGGCAGCAGGAGCGGGAAAATAATCGTAAAAAAGGTTCGCGTCTTCCCGCAGCCTTCCATGGCGGCGGCCTCCTCCATCTCGGAAGGGATGCCTTTGACGAAGCCCGTGTAGATGATGGTGGCAAACGGAATCGCGCCGGCCGTATACAGCAAAATCATGAGCGTGCGCGTATTGATTAAGGAAATCGCGGTCGCGAGCTTAAAAATCGGGATGATCGTCGATTGCAGCGGAATGATCATGCCCGAGATCAGAATAAAAAAACACGATCTGGAATAAGCCCTTGCCTGAACGCCCGATCGCATATCCGGCCATGGAAGTGAAAAGCACGACGAGCCCCAGGCTTAATGAAGTGATGACGACGGTATTGAACAACGACTGCGCAAATCGGCCCTCGCCCAAAATCGCCCCGTAATGCGCGAACTCCCAGCTTGAAGGGAAATGGAGCGCGTCGAACACTTCGCTTGAAGGCTTGAAGCTGGCAAGAAGCACGTTCAAGAAAGGGACCAGAAAAAGACAAGCCGCGATCAGCATGACCAGTTCTGCGATGCCGAGGCCTATTCGAATCTTTTTCACATTTCCACCTCTCTTCTGCGCGTGATGCTCAGCTGCAAGAAGGTGATCACGGCGATCAAAATCATGAACAGCATCCCAGCCGCGGTCGCATAACCGTAGGACTCGTGCACGAAGGCGTACTTGTAAATCAATAGCCCGAGCGTCGTCGTCGCCGTGCCCGGACCGCCGTTGGTCAGGACGAACGGCACGTCGAACAGCTTCAGGCTGCCCGCGATACCGAGAAACGTATTGATCGTAATAAACGGCATAATCAGCGGAATGGTAATGTGGTAGATTCGTTGCAAGCCCGTGGCCCCGTCGATCTGCGCGGATTCCTGAAGCTCCCTGGGCACGGACTGCAGCCCGGCCAGGTAAATGACCGCCCCGAAGCCGGTCCCTTGCCACAGCAAGATCAGGATAACGGCCGGCAGCGCGTAATCCATCGTCCCGAGCCAGTCCTGAATCCCGTTCTCGAATCCGAATAGCGTCAGAACCGCATTGAGCAGGCCGTCGTATTGCAGGATGAAGCCCCAGCTGATCGAGATAACCATGAGACTCATGAGCGCGGGAAGAAAGAAAAGCGTCCTGAGCAGTCCTCGGCTCCGCAAGGGCAGATTGAGCAGCAGCGCGAGGGTCAGGGACAACGGATTGCCGATCAGCACCATGACGGCGAGAACGTAAAGCGTATTTTTAGCGGCTTGCATGATCGCTTTGTCGTGGAATAGCGCCCGGTAATTGGCCAGGCCTACATAGTCCGGGGACTGCAAGCCGTCCCAATTCGTAAAGGAATAAAGCAGGCTGCCGAGAAAGGGATACAACGTAAAAATGCCGTACAGCAGCAGGGCGGGCAGTACGAAAAATACTTTTAACCGGTAAAAGCTTCTGCTCGATCTCATGCGGTATCACTCACCTGACTGATCCTGGCGAGGGGCGGATGATGTGCCGCCCTCGCTTCGGATGAATAAGAATGGCTTACGCAATGTGCGCTTAGAAATTAACTTTGGATTTGTCCTTCTCGTAAAGCTTGGCCAGCTCCGCAGCCGAATCGCCCACGCCGCCGCCGGCCAGAATCTTGGTCAAGGCCGTGTTCAGAGCGTCCTGGACGGAAGGCGGGAAGTAGTCGCCGGGATTGCGATGCCCCGGGTGAGCCTGCAGCGCCGCCTGAATCTCGGACATCGCCGGGTTGGCGAATACGGGATTGACGTCGTTGAACGCGCTCAGCGCGTTGTCTTTGCCGTAAAGTTCAAGCATATCGGGCTCCAGCATGAGCTGCACCAGCGCAATGGCCTCTTCCGGATGCTCCGTTGCGGCATTGATGGACAGGCCCTTGTCCGTGCCGGCGGACATGACGGTGTTGCCGTCCTTGGCCGGAATGATGAAGAAGCCGAGCGGGAAGTTTTGCGTTTTGCCGTCGATGACGCCGGGCGTCCAGCTTCCCATCATGTGCATCGCCGCTTTGCCGTCGATAAAATCCTGCAGTGCCTGGTCGTTGCCGATGCTTAAGCTGTTCTTGTTGAAGTAGCCCTTGTCGGCCAGCTCCGCGAATTGCGTCAGCGCACCCGTAACTTCGGGGCCGTTCACGCTCGCTTTGCCGTCGTATACGTCGCGTTCGAAATTGGGATTCGTTCCGAAATAAGTGCTGATTGCAATCGGGATATAAGCGGCCTGCAGCGTCCAGATATCCTTGAAGCCCTCGACGATCGGCGTAATCTTCTGCGCCTTCAGCTTCTCGTTCAGCGACAAGAATTCGTCCCAGGTCGTCGGCGGAACAAGCTGCTGCTCCTCGAAAATCTTTTTATTGTAGAAAACGCCGAAGGTGTTCACCTCTAGGAAGGCGCCGTACGTTTTCCCTTCGAACTGCGCGGCCGTCTTGGCCGAATCGTTCATCCGCGCGATCCACGGCTGGCTCGACAGATCCATCAGATAGCCCGCCTTGGCGTAGGCGGTCATATTCATGTTGAACAGCACATCGTCCGCTTCCCCTGCGGCGAGCCGCGTATTCATCAGCTCATTGTATTTGTCTCCCGGGTGCTGATTGAATTCCACCGTTCCGTTCGGGTATTTTTCCTTGAAGCGTTTGGCCACCTCTTCGTAATAGCCGTTTTTTATTGTCCGCCCAGTAAGAGACCTTTAACGTAAAAGGCTCCGAGCCGGATGCGCCGGGTGCCGACGCCGAACCCGATGCCGGCGTCGTTGCGGCCGGAGCGCTGCTTGTCGGCGATCCGGCAGTCTCGTTATTGCCGTTCGAATTGCCGCAGGCGGATGCGACGAGGGTCGTGGCGAGGAACAACGTGGTGAGCTGCAGTTTCTTCAATGATCTTACCTCCCCTTTTTATTGAAGCTTATTACACAAATATGTAACTAGTTACATCTGTATGATAAGTTCATTTCCTCACGATGTCAACGCTTTCTTTTTTTGCGTAAGACAATCGGAGCAACATCACTGCTGCTCCGATTTGACCGTGCTTTGCCGCACGGCGAGCCTGGACCCGAATATCTCGTGCCTGCCCGGGCCCGAGTAACTCTCGTTCATGCGCGACAGCAGAAACTCGGCCAGCTTTTTGCCGATCTCGTACTTGGGCTGTACGACCGAGGTCAGGCGGGGGCGAATCAGCGAGCACCAGATGATATCGTCAAAGCCTGCGACGGCAATTTCGTCCGGTACGGATACCTTATGGTCCTCGAGCGCCATCATGGCGCCGATCGCCATCACGTCGTTCATCGCAAAAACGGCGGTCGGCCGCGGATTCATCTGCAGGATCTTCAGCATCGCTTCGTAGCCGGAATGCTGGCGGAAGTCACCTTTAACGACGAGTGCGGGATTTAGAGAGACATGATTGTCGATATGTGCCTCTCTGTAGCCTCTATAACGTTCCTCGGAAATCGTGCTGTCCGTACCGGCGATGAGCGCAATAGAGGAATGCCCCATCTTGAGCAAATGCTCGGTGGCGAGATATGCGCCTCTGACATTGTCGAATCCCACGCGGTCAATCTCGAATTTGCTGTCCACATAGCCGTTTAACACGACATGCACGTTATTTTTCAAGGCCGGCTCGATGATCGCATCCATATCGCCGAATTGCGTAAAGTCGCGCGAACACAGGATAATGCCGTCCACCCGGTTGCTGAGGAATCTCCGCACCATATTCGACATTTCCTCGTCGTCTTCCCCGGATTCCGCGTACATGAGAATGTAGCCTTTGTCCTTGAGGTAATCGTTGATCCCCTTGGATTGCTCGAGAAATACGGGATTATTGATATCGGGCACGAGCAGCCCGATCAGCTTGGTGCTGGACGTGGTGAGGCTCTGCGCCGCCTGATTCGGGGTATAGTGTAGGATGTTGATGGCTTCTTGGACTTTAAGACGGGACTTCTCGCTTACGTACCCGCGTTGATTGATGACGCGGGATACCGTGGCGACGGATACGCCCGCCATCTCCGCGACCTGATAAATACTCGACATATCGATGCCCCTTAATCAAAAATGTGTAACATGTTACACAAGGAATGTAACACGCATGTCAGGAAGTGTCAAACCGGCTCATGGACAATCCGCACGATTTTATAGACGCGCCTTTACGATTATCTATTCTGGTTCCGCGGGTCGAGATTTACAATAGGAGCAAACGAAGCAAAGACTGAAGGAGTGACTATCCTTGAACGCGCAAGTTTCCGGTCTTTCCGTGATTTCCACCGCGCCCGCCTCGATGGCGGTAATCGTGCAACCGGGTCGTCTGACGATCGGGGACCGCGTCTACGAAGTGCCGCGCGAAGCACAGCTGCCGATTCGGCCAGCCGGCCGGCGGCAGTATCGCGATCAAGTCTACGCGATGCGCGGCGAAGGCTCGGTCTCGCCTTCCTGGTGGAACGGCGAGGATATTCGCGGCAGCGGCGGCGCGCCCTACCAGCGCATGGTGCCGGGTTCGCTGTCGGTGTATTCGGACGATCGCGGGACGAAGTATGCGCCCGATGCCGACTATGCGTACGATTATCATTGGGGTACGGTGAAACGCATGCCGGGCGGACGGATCGCGGACGGCCAAAAACTCTCGCTCGACTATGACGTATGGCTTTGCCGGTACGACGCGATCGTGCTCGGGGCGGACGGCTCTCTGAAGGTCGTCGAGGGAGAGACGGAAGCCCCGGAAGCCAGGGAGCTGCTGCTGCCCGAGCCGCCGCTTGTTAGGGACGGTTTCGCGCTCGCCCATATTTTCACCGGCTGGGGACAGTCCTGCGTGTACGGCGGCGAGAGCACGCTGTCGCGCATGTCCGCCGCCTCCCCGCCCGTCGCGCTTCGCGGCCGATACGAAGATATGGTCAGACGGACGTATTTTATTGAAATCGAAGCGACGCCCGGCGGAGCCCCCCCGGATTCGGACCGCCGCGACGGGCGAAGATTACGGCACCGGATTGACGCTGACGCGGGACACTCTGCGCTGGACGTCCCCGCGAACGTTCGATTGGGACGAAGAGCTGCCGCTCTTCATCGAATCGGCATACGGCTTCGAAGTGGATTGGGGGCTGTGCCTCGCCTTCCCGAAGGCGCCGACGGAGGCGATCGACGCGACTTTGTCATTCACCATCGAAGCGATACCGGAGATGATCCTGGATCGCAGATCGGTTCTGGCAGGCGCCGCGCCGGCGACGGCCATTCCATTGGAGCAGCCCGCTCATCTCGCGGGCTTCCGGCAGGCCTTGTCGGCAGGACGTCCGCTGCGCATCGCCTTTTTCGGCGAGAGCGCGACCCGCTCGGGCTTGTGGCCTTATCGGGTCATGGAGGGCCTGCGCGCGCGGCATCCGGAATCCAGGCTGTTCAGCTCGAACGTCGCGGTCGGCGGGGAGCAATCGGCGATGGGCATTCATCGTCTGGAAAAGGAAGTGCTCGCCGCGGCCCCGGACCTCGTCGTGCTCGAGTATCTGATCAACGACGCATGCTCCGGCCGATCCGAAGCGCAAGTCGAGCAAACGGTCAGAGCCATCGTCGAACGAATCCTCGAATACGGCGCTGCTTGCATGATCGTGATGGCGAACGGCGTCAATCCGCTCTTCACCAAGCACGCCGCGAAACGCAACATCCGCCGGTTTTACGCCCTGTACCGCAGACTTGCAGCCGAATACGGGGTGACTTTTGTCGGCGGGTTCGAATACTTCGACAACCTGCACCGGTTCGGCAAATATTTCGTGACGGAGCTCAAGGGCAATATGGTCAATCACACGTTCGGAAACGAAGATCCCGGCTGGGGACCGTTCGATCGTGTTGTCGGCGAAGCGATGCTGATGGCGCTCCTGGACGGCGCGGATGAAGTCGCGGGGAAGTAACGCGGACCGGATCATCAATGGCGCCTAGGTTGTGAAAATGTAAAAAAGGGACGAGGCAGAGGAATTTCTGCATCGTTCCTTTTTGCGTTTCCGCTTTTGGCTAATTGCCGGGAGTCCAGTTCGGCATCGGGCGTTCGATGCGCTCATATCTGTTATAATCAATCAGGCATATAAAATAATGAAGGCAGGCATCCGATGGAACACTACCGCAAACAAATGATGCTGACCCACCTGGACAAAAAGCTGCCGATGTACATCGAGGCATTCGGATGGAATGAAGGCGAAAGCGAGTTCGATCGTCCCGACGGCTATCATTGCTACCATTGGCTGCATACGACGGCCGGGGCGGGAGAGTTCCGTTTCTCGGGCCAAAAGATTACGCTGTCGGCCAATGAAGGCATTTTGCTGAAGCCGAACGTCCCGCATTTTTACACGCCGCTGACCGATCCGTGGTCCACCTGGTACGTCACGTTCGGAGGCGCGCAGATCGGCGCGATTCTCGGCGCGCTGGACTTGGCCGAGTCGACGGTCATCAGCTGGGAGCCGTCGTCTCCGCTCGCGATCGTGCACAAAAAAGGCAAGCAAAATAGCCGGCGCTCCCTACGGATTCGCCGGTCTGGACAGCTCCGTCATGCTGTACCGCTTCCTGACGGATATTAAAAAATTCGGCCGCGCCGACAATATGCGCTCGCTGTCGCACTACCACGAGCGGCTGCTGCCGCTCATGCGCTATCTGGAGGAGGTCTACCGCGATCCGGCAGTCGGACTGGCGGATATGGCCCGGTTCGCCGGGCTTAGTCCCCAGCATCTGAATCATCTGTTTCGCGCGGCGACCGGCATGAGTCCCTATCAGTTTTTAATCCATCTGCGCATTCAAAAAGCGAAGGAAGAGCTTGTAGGCCCGGGCGATCGAACGATCAAAGCCATCGCGGTCCAGGTCGGCTTTCTCGACGCCAGCCATTTCGTATCGACGTTCCGCCGACTCGAACAAAAAACGCCCGAGCATTACCGCAGGCTGCATCGCTGACGGTGAGGCTGCGCTTCCTTCAAGCGCTCCGCGTCGATTCGCCGTTTTCGCGGGAACTGCTTGCCGGATGGATCTGCATATGCCAATCCTCGACGGGGAATAAATATGGAAGCAATGACCAATCGCGAAGGAGCGCTATCATGACCGGTCAGCTTCCCCCCTTCTCCGATCGACGATCCGTTGGACGGCGCGCCTTTGCCCTCTCGATTAAGCGACGCGATGGCGCTTGTGAATAGAAGCTTCGCGGACTGCGAAGATTTAAAAGCTTTTCCATGGCATTTCGGTATCGGACTTGAAAACGGCGCTTGCTCCGTTTTTCTGGAAACGCTGGTCAATCACCGCCGGCATAACGACTTTAAGGATGCGCTCCAAAATCTGACGACGACATGGGTCGGGCCGGCCGAATCCGTCCGTCTCGAAGCATTCATCGCATTTTTCGAACGGCATGGCGTCTCCGAGCCGGCCGCCGAGCTGCTGGACACCGTCGAGCTAGTCGTTGCCAGCATTCTGGATGGCTGCGTCGTCGTCTTGATCGACGGCTGGCATCGCGCGCTGGCCTTTCGGGCGCTCGATATCGTGAAGCGTCAGGTGTCCGAGCCGATCACCGAGCCGAACGTACAGGGGCCGCATGCGAGCACGATCGAGGATCTTGACAGCAATGTCGGCGTGATCCGAAGCTTGCTGAAAACAAGCCGCCTGAAGTTCCATTACATGAACGCCGGCGAGCATAGTCGCAGACGGTTCGTCTACGGCTATTTGGAGCATGCCGTCAACCCGGCGGCGCTGGAGCAATTTCGCGTTCGCGCGAAAGGCATCGACGCGGAGGAAATACTCGACGTGTCCTATCTGGAGAGCTGGATCAACAACAAACGTCTATCCCCGTTCCCGCAGGTTCGTTATACCGAACGGCCCGACACGGTCGTCGCAGCCTTGCTGGAGGGGGAAGATCGTCGCGCTCGTGAACGGCAGCCCTTCCGTCTTGATCGGCCCGGCCAGCTTTATGGAGTTCTTCGTAACGAGCGAGGATTATTATTACGGCATCGTCTACGCGACGCTGATCCGCTTTTTGCGCATAAGCGCGTTTGTGATCGCCCTGCTGCTGCCAAGCTCGTACATTGCGCTCACGACCTTTCATTCCGAGCTGATCCCGACCGTGCTGCTGCTGGCCATCTTGAATTCGCGCGAAGGAATCCCGTTCCCGGCCATGGTCGAAGCGCTGATCATGGAGTTTTTTTTCGAGCTGCTTCGCGAAGCCGGCATTCGTCTCCCGCGGCCGATCGGCTCCGCGGTCAGCATCGTCGGCGCGTTGGTCATCGGACAAGCCGCGATTCAATCGCAGATCGCTTCTCCCGTGATGGTCATCGTCGTCGCGCTGACCGGGATCGCATCCTTTGCCTTGCCGCAATACAACATGGCGATCGCGCTTCGGATATTGCGATTCCCGTTAATGTTCCTGGCCGCTTCGTTCGGAGGACTCGGCATTATGGTCGGCTTCGTCCTGATCTATTTGCATCTGACCTGTCTCCGCTCGCTTGGCGAGCCCTACTTGTCGCCGCTGGCGCCGCTTCGCGCGCGCAAGCTCAGGGACTCGCTGTTCGTGCCGCCCCGGCGTCCAATGCGTTCCGGCTTTCGCAAGCGCTCCGCGAACGGACCGCAGCCATGACGCTCACATCTTGGAGCAAGTGGGCTGCGATCCTGTCGGTCGCGATCGGCTTGTCCGGTTGCTGGGACAACAAAGAAATGGACGAATACGGTTATGTGCAAGCGGTCGCGATCGACGAGGCGCAGGACGGCTCCTTTGCGCTAACGACGTTAATTTACAATCCGACCTATTCCCAAACGGCCGGCTCTGCCAAACCGTCGGAGAAGCCGGTCTTAACGATTCATACGCATGGCGTTTCGCTTTTCGAAGCGACTCGCGAGATTCCGATGAAGTTGGGGCGCAAGGCAAAATGGGATCATATGCGGGTCATCCTGCTCGGAGAGAAGCTGCTGAAAACCCACGATGCCGGAGAGGTGCTGGACTTCTTCTCCAGAGATCATGAGCCCCGGGGTACCATTCTTCCGTTGGTCGCCCAGAGCGACGCGGGACGATTTCTGACATTCAAGCCGTTTATCGAGGAGACGATCGGCCAGCAATACAAGCGCATGGAGACCGAGGGCGCCCGTTATTCGGCCAAAACGTCAGGCATCCCGCTGTTCGATCTGGCGATTCAAATGAAAAGCCCGGCCCGGGTCGCCGTCATTCCTTACCTTCAACAAGAAGAGGAGAGGAACGAAACGATCGTCTCCGGCCTCGCGATTTTAAAAAAAAGGCAAGCTGGCAGGGAAGCTTGACAACAAAAGCACGGCCATGTTCATGATGCTGGACAACCGCTATCGGACCGGGATCCTTACCATTCCCTGCAAAGGATCGTCCGCGCCGCAAATCGGCAGCGCCGAATCGCTCGAAGTGCTTTCTTTCTCCAACAAGACGAAGATCTCCTCCGATGAAGAAGGAAGCGTCACCGTCGGCATGCGCATTCGCATCCGGGGCACGATCGGCGAACTGCAGTGCTCAAAGCTCGATACGCCGAAAGAAACGAAAAGATTCGAGAAGCAGGTCAGCGATACCGTGGAGGAACAGCTTCAGCGGACCGTGTCAACGATTCAGCAGTACGGGACGGATGCGCTCGGGATCGGCAATCGAATCGCCAGACGGCATCCGAAGTTGTGGAAGGAAAAGGAACCGACGTGGAACGACGAATTCGCAAAAGTCAGATTCCGCTTCGACATCGAGACGGAAGTCGTCGGCACCGGGATGGACATCGGAACGCCGTTCAGCCAGGAGGAGGAATAACGGATGCTGGACAAAATCGCTTATTTCGCGATTCTCTCCCTCGCCATCGTGACGGCCGATCTCGCGCAGCTCCGTCGCGCCCGAAAACGCGAGAAGGCCGCATACGGCTCGCTGCTGGCCGTTGCGGTTTATCTCGGCATTATTTTCGCCATGCACAGGTTGGATTGGCCCAATCTGAACACCTTGTTCGATCTGCTCAAAGACCCGGCCGGAAAGCTGGTCAAGTCCATGTCTTAATCGGTATCGTACGACCGGCCCGTTTTTAATAGGAGGTATCGGCAGCCCATGCAACAGCCGTCAAAGGTAAGTTCCGCTCAAATGGCCACGCTGTTTCTGTTTTTCATGACCGGATCGTCCATCGTGCTGATTCCTGCCCCCCCTAACCCACGAAGCCGGTACCGGGTCGTGGCTCTCTCTGATCATGGCGTGGGGGATGGGGGCCGTCTATCTCGCCTGCATTTTATACCTTTACCGGAAAAATCCCGAACGGTCGCTGCTCGAAAGCGCCCGGCGCGCGTTCGGCAAGCTGCCTGCAGGCGCGCTGATGCTTCCTTTCATCGTCCTCATGTTCTGGAACGTTGCCGGCATCGTCAGCGAGATCGGATTGTTTTTCAAAAGCACCATGCTGAAGGAAACGCCTACGAGCGTCGTTCACGCGCTCATGTTCGTCATGATCGCCCTCACCGCAAGAGCCGGCATCGTCGTCGTCGCGCGAATGTCGGCTCTGCTGCTAGCGCTGATGATCGCCTTCATCTTCATCGTCCTGATCATGGTATCGAATTTGTTCCAGCCTGAATTTTTGCTGCCGTTGCTGCCGAGCGATACGGGAGCCGTGTTTCGCGCCGCGTATATCGCCTACGGATTTCCCTATTCCGAACTGATCGTCTTCGCCTTCATCCTGCAGCTCGTCCGGCGGGAGGAGGCGTCTAAAGTCGGCAAGCACCTTTATATCGCCCTCGCCGTCAACGGGCTCCTCCTTCTTCTCTCCCTCGTATGCAGCCTTCTCGTATTAGGACCGCTGACCGGCGACCTCAAATACTCGTTGTTTCAGCTGGCGCGCCTCATCGTCATTCGCGAATTCGTCGAAAGGATCGAATCCGTGATCGGCTTCTCCCTGATCGTCGGTTTTTATTTCAAGGCCACGATCTTGCTGTTGATCCTCGTCCGCACCGTCGTCGAATGGCTGAACCTTCGCGACGAAAGGCTGTTCACCTTGCCGGTCGCCTTTGTTTGCCTGCTGCTGTCCATCACGACCTACACGAAGGAATCGTCGCTCAACGAGATGGTGAACGTCGTCTGGCCGCTTCTCAACAATTTTTGTTATGTGCTCCCGATGCTGCTCGTCGTCGCCGCAACGCTCTTTCGCCGTCGGAAAAGACCTTGATCCCCCCCTATTTCCGAATGCCGGAATAGGGGGGAATCAAGGTCCTGTCCATCTAAGGCCGAATGCGACGCAGCTCCGCCAGACATCGCAGGCTGTACTGCCTGCTTCGTTCGGTCTTCGGAATTTCCTCGCGCTCCAGCTCCCGATAACCGTCCAGCCAATAGCTCGCCGCTTCCTCCGTCCGGCCGCGCGCGGCGCTCACCTGCCCCCGAACGAAGTTCACCTCGGAGCGGGATAGATGGATCGGCTCTCCGTACACCAGATTGTCCGGATAGCGGTCGATCCGGTCCGCCCAATCCGCGGCGGCGGCGATATCGCCGTTCGCCAGCTTCTTGCGGACCAGCGACAGCACGGTATCGCGGTAGCAAGGTCCGCTGATCTCCTCGCCCTCCCAGTTTTCGAAAGGCTCGGTCTCCAGCAGCTCCAGCGCGCGTTCCTCCTGCCCGGCTTCCCGCAGCAGATCGACCATACGCACGACGACAAGCGTCCGGTTGCCCGCCCGTTCCATATAAGGCAGGAGCGCCAGACGCGCCGCCAGATCGCCCCGCTGCCGGTAAATATCGTCGAGCAGGCAGAGCGTTCCCTCGTTTGTCCCGCCGTTCACGGCCACATCTTCCGCCAGTATGTCTGCGGCGCCGGACAGGTCGCCCTGCGCCGTCAGCCGAACGTAGCCGATGCTGCGCAGCAGCGACGTATGGCGAAGCCCTTTCCGATAGGCGTCCAGCAGAAGCTCTGCCCCGCGCTCCCGATCGCCTGCGGCGTAGCAGGCGATGCCGAGCAAATAATCGGCAGCGCCGCCGGTATCGAGCGGACGAACTCGCTCCAGCGCCCGCAGCAGCGGCCGTTCCTTCAAAAAAGACGCGGTCCAGACTGTCCTTTCGCAGCGCCTCCAGCAGCAAAGCGGAGTCTCCGGCGTCCGTCAGGCGGAGCAGCCCTTGGGCGAGCCGCGTCTTCGCGCCCGGCCGCCGCACGAGCGCAAGCAGCGATGCCGCATCCGCGGTCAGCCCCAGCTCTGCGTAGGCCAGGGCAATCGGGAGCAGGCTGTCCGCTTCGCCGCGGGTCAGCTCCAGCAAAGACGCCTTGGCGGCATCGGAGCCTTCGGTCAAATAACGCTCCGCCATTCCCTGCGCATCTTCCGGCAGGCTTCGCTCCCGCGCGGATGACGGCGTTCGGGTCTGCGCGCTTGAAGGCGCTGCGGCCCGCGCGGCTTCCCCGGCTTCCGCGGCGCCCGCGCCGGCGAATGCGCGGCGGCGGGCGATCGCGGCCAGGAGACGGCCGTCGGCGTTCTCCTCCGGCAGCAGCGCGCAGGCCGCCATCGCGTCCGCGAACCGTCCTGCCGCGATGTCCATGCCGGCGAGCTCGATCAATGCCGCGTCGAAGCTCTCCGCGTCGGCGCCGATATCGGCGAACAGCCGCTGCGCCCTGCGCGTATTGCCGCGTTCCCGCTCCGTCACGGCCAAGTAGTAGCGGGCCCAGCCGTTGCGGTTGTTATCGCGCAGCAGCCGCTCGAAGCAGTCCGCCGCCCGCTCGCAGCGGAAGCTTTTCAAATACAGCAGACCGAGCCGCAGCAGCGACTCCTGGCAGTCCGGACGGAGCGCCAGCCGTTCGCCGTACAGCGCGATCGCGTCCGCCGTCAGCCCGAGCGACTCGCTCCACTGCGCCCGCTTCAGCACGCTAGCCGATTCGTCCTGCAGCACCGTTACGCGCGCGTCCTCGTACAGGTCGTGATCCGGATATTCCGCGTCGCATGGCGGATCGCCGTCGATGTCGAGCAGCAGCCGCTGCCCGCATGTCAGAAGCAGCCGAAGGCCGCCGGCCGGAGCGGACCAATCGCCCGGCACCTTGACGGTCGTCGGACGTTCCGCGGACAAATCCAGGGCAATCTCCTGCGCCGCGCTCCCGCGTCCCACGACGAGCCGACAGCCGGGCAGCGCTTCGGTTGCCGACAGGACGAGCGTAGCCTCCCCCCTGCCCCGGGCTCCAGCGAATCGCGACGGCCTCCGACGCTTGATGGAAGCCCCCCCGTTCCGAAAACGGGATACCAGTACTCGGTCCATTGAAGCCGGCCGTGCGGCTTCAGGTACTTATAGACGTTCTGGCTTTCGTACGGGCCGCTCTGCACCTCGATATATTGATCGTCGTTCTCGGTCAGCGCCCGGTTCCACGCCTTGGCCTTGTCGTCGTTGCCCCAGACGAAAAACTTGGCGCCCTTCAGCTTGCGGCGGTCGGCGACGTGGACGAGTCCGGCGTCTTTATTGCCGTTGTAGGCCCCGAAGCTGTCGCCGGTCATGCCTTTGCCGAACGTCTCGTAGGCGTAAGGAATCTGCTGCGGCAGCCGGCAGTCGATCTCTTTGTAGTACGGCCATTTGGCGTACCGGTCGTCCAGATTGACGCACCAGTCGAACGGGTAGGCGAGCCGGACGCTGTCGTCGTATGCGACGGCCGTATTCGTCCAGAAATAATACTTGTGCTCCATCGCGGTCGGATTGCGCAGCGTCACCCGCTGCTCGAGACGAGCCTGCCCCGGGTGCAGCCGCAGCTCGACCTGCCAATGCATGAAGGACATTTGCTCGATGCCCCCGATCAGCACCGACGCGCTGCCGTCCTCGTTGCCCCGGGTCTGACAGTCGACGCGCGACATCGTCGTCGGCGAATGGCTGATCGGGAAATTGAACTCCATGCCCCCGGCGAACCAGGCGCCGCGCGTGCCGATCATCCGCGGCCGGATGACGGGATTGCGATACAGCGCTTCTTCGCCGCTGCGCTTGTCGAGCATGCTGTACAGCCGTCCGCCCAGCTCGGGCAGAACGATCAGATGCAAATAATCGTTTTCGAGATGAACGGCCTCGTACAGCGCTTCTTCCTTCTCGCGCTGCATCGCGTTTTGCATCGGATACGGATACGGATCGAGCCGCTTGTCCAAAATCGGGTTGATGTCTTCCTCGAGCAGCCGGTACGTCGGAATCGCCAGCTCTGACCTATAGACCCGGACTGCGGACATCGGCCGGCTCCTCTCCGTACCGGACGGCATATGCCTTCGTATCGAGGTCGATCTCGACGACGGTGCCGTCGGCGTAGACGGACCGCTGCCTGCGGACATTGCCGTCGACGAAGCTGTGCCCGGTCATCTCCAGGCAGCCGACCCGGCGGTGCAGCTCCGACATCTCGCGGGCCAGCGCGGCCTCCTCGGCGGTCGGCTCGATGTTCAGGCACGGCAGTCCGGCGTTCAGCAGGCCGTGCAGGAATCCCCAATCCTCCGGCGGAATGCCCCACTCCCCCTTCGCCCGGGAACCAGGGCAAAAACACCGCGTCGTGGTAAACGAGCGAGAACAGCGGAACCGGGATGCCGACGACCGGCCCTTTGCCCGGATTCGGATCGCGCGCGTACGGACCGTGATGAACGAGATCGAGCGCCGGAAGCGCCCAGTCGACCGGCTCTTCGGAGCTGGCGATCAAGCCGCGCGAGCGGATGGAATGGAAGCACGACAGTCGGTGCTCCATGCACGACTTGCGGGTCATCGGATGGGCCGGATGATAATCCTCTTCCAGCGCGATGACGGCGAAGACGTCCAGATACGCGCCGTCCGGCAGGACGCCCTCCGCCTCGAGCCGCTCGTAATTGCGTTCGACGTAACCTTTGGCCAGACTGGCGCTCAGAAAATGATGGGCGCCGCCGGGCCATATCGTGCACAGCTCGTTGTTGCCGTCGCGATCCATCACCGCCTGCTCCGCACCGTAGCTCGGCGCGTCGTGATAGAAATCGCGGTATTGATCGTGAAGCGCCAGCAAATAACCGAGCTCCTCGCACCGCTGCCGCAACAGCCGCATCCCCTCCCAGCCGCCGTTGACCGGGCTCGGCGGCAGCACGTCGGGATGCAAATTGTCGTAGCCGCGCTGGCCCCATCCGTCCAGATGGACGTAAACGGGTCCGTCGTACGCGTCTTTGAGCTTGGCCAGCTGCTCGGCCCGAAGCGCGAAGGAATGCCGCTCGTCGTTTTTCTCGGGATGGTCCGGGTCGTAATAGTCCGATTCCGGCACGGCGTAGAAGTGAATGAGCGTATTGACGACCGCCGCTCCGCGCAGCCGGCCGACGCGCGGATTTTCGGCGATTTTCTCCGCCATCGAGCGGAACCGGCCGATCGATTTGACGTAGGCCCGGTAGATTTTCGCCATGTCGACATAGTCCATTTTCGAACCGAACCGGTATCTCACGCTGCGGTTGTCGTCGTAGCGGCCAAGCGCGGGCAGCCAGCGGACGCCGAAATGCGAATGCAATCGCGGCGCATGGTCAAAGTTGCCCTTGGCGTCCCAAAACGTATCGACGATCGCCGTGTAGCCGTGCGCTCCGTCGGTCTGACCCCACCAGGGCATATAGGCGTCGCGGCCATGGAGAAAGCCGTCCTCATAGCGGACGATCTCCGCCTCCCAGTCGGCCGGAACGAGAAAGCCCTGCATCATCGGCACGGCCGTATAGCGCCCCGGCGCTTCTCCCCCCGAACCCGAACGGCGCGGGCCAGGCGATATGCACGATGTCTCCCGCATCGCGTTCCAGCGGGTGCAGCTCGCACACAAGCTCGCCCGTTTGCGTGTACAGCAGCGCGGACAGCCGAACGGACAAATGCCGCTGCGCGTCGCCGCTCGCGCCGTCCGCCTCGGGGGAAGCCCGACAGCGTCGCATAGACGCCTTCATAGTAGCCCGAGCGCCGAATCTCGAATGTCTTCACGGCTGCGTCGGCCAGCCGGACGAGCCGCTCTCCCTCCTCCGTCCGAAGCAGGATATGATCTTCGCCCCGGACGGTCTTCCAACTCCGGCCGGCGGCCGTATCGGTCAGCGTCAGGACAAGCGTATTCGTATCGATCTCAAGCTGCCGGTCCGCCGCCCGGACGATCCAGCCGCTTTCATTTTCGTGTATAGTCACGGTTTCGGTTCTCCTTTAAACGCTGCTTTTCATTTTGCTCCTGTTCAATAGCCGAGCTCGCGGTAAACCTTCTCGTCGATCTCGATCTTCGCGGCCGCGGCCGCTTGGTCGGTCCATTGCTGAAAACGGGAAGACCAGTAATCGTTTCGCACGACGTCCCTGATTCGTTCGAAAGACAAATCGGCCGGGCCGTCGCTTCGGTAGCGCGCATCCTTGACGGAATCGTAAAAAGCCAGAAGCGTCTTGTCGTCCGCCGGCCACAGCCGGGGTCCCATAACCTCGATCAGCCGGTTGCGCAGGTTCGACATCGAATAGTCGTAATAGTCCGCAAGATCGTACTTCGTCGGACCGTATACGATGCCTCCCGTCGCGACAAGCCGTTCCCGCCTTGCATTCTCCTTTTCCAGCCGCTTCAGGAAAGACGCGTACGAATCGCTGCCCAGCAAGCCGTACGACACCGCCTCCCGTTGCTGCACTTTGATTCGCGTCAACTGCGCAAGCGCCCGCCGTTTGGCCGTATCGAGCGGCGTCGCGCCGTCCAGCACCGTCGTCCAGAACGACGCTCCGCTGTCTGCTTCGATGCCGTAGCGTTCGCCGTATTCGGCGATGGTCGGCGCGCGCTCGTTGTCCAGCAGCAGCATATATTCCGCCGCCTCGACCGGTTCGCCGTCGATTCGAAGCGGAATCGCCGCCGTCGACGCGCCTTTGGCCGACAGGACAAGCGCAACCGCCGCCGCGCACAACGCAGCCAGCGCAACTAGCGCGACCGTCGGCCGGACCCACCGTCCGACGGACCTTCCTTTGCCGGAAATCGTCCTCAAGACCTCACCCCCTCCCGCCGCCGGAGCGGGCAGGGAAAGGAGCGGCGCGCTCCTTCCCCCCTTATGCCGCCCAGTCGTTCGGACGTTAGTTTTTGGTCAGCTCGACATCGTCGATCAGCGCATAGTCGGCGCCGCTCGTATAATTGATGTACACTTTAACGGCCGTCGTGGACGGTCCGGTCGTAAAGGTCGTAATCGCCGGCTTCCAAACGGCGATGCCGATCTCGTAGAAGCCGTTCAGCGAAGGATTGGCGGCATCCTGCAGGCCGATCCACACCTGACCGGGAAACAGGCCCGGGCCAGTCGGCTTCGCCCAGCCTTTGAGCGTGTACGTGGTGTTCGGCTGGACGGTCACCGTCTGCTCGAGATAAGCGCCGGGATAGATCTTGGCGGCGTAGGCGCCGGCCCGGACGTCGCCGCTGGCGACGGATGCGGGGCTCGAGCCTGCGCTCACGGTCGTCCAGCCGCTCAGGCTGCCGGTCTCGAAGCCGGGATTGACCGTCAGATTGGGCGGCGTCACGCCCGCGCCGTTATACGCGCCGATATTCGGCGCCGCCGAAGCGGATACCGCGTTGCCCCAATAATCCGCGCCGCCGTTGCCGGCCACGAGTTTGCCGGCGCCAAGGGCGGGGGAGCCCGTCTTCAGCCGGTAGCCGTCCAGCGTATCCATGCCGTCGCGGCCGCTGCCGGGACTGACGAACTTGGGATCGGACGTTATTTTGTTCGCGTCCGACGGTTCATTGGAAGGATGATAGCCGTAAAAAAGATTGTGCTCGAACGTATTGGCCGATCCGTTCATCAGGTAGCTGACTTCGCCGAGATTGTAAAAAATATTGTTCGCCCAGTAGGCGCTCGCCGCGGAGGAGCCGACGGCGATCAAATAAGGCGCCGTATCGGGATGGACGAAGACGGTGTTGTTGTAGATTTTCGTATTCTCGGAGTCCGCGCAGAAGCCGAATATTTGCGTATTGTCGTTCTGGCTCACGTTGTAGCGAATGACGCTGTCGCGCACGAAGCCGGCCGCCGGGTCCTTGCAGACGAGCACGAAGCCGCCGTCGTTGTCGTGGCTGTAATTGTACTGGACGACCGTGCCGGTCTGCCCGTGGTCGATGTCGAAGGCCATGCCGTCCATCGGCGTATTGCCATTGTAAACTTCGTTGTGCTGCATGACCGCGTGATCGCTGGCCCATGTCCATATGCCGGCATTGAAGGTGCCCGAGCGGACGTTGAAGCCGTCCACCACGTTGTACTCGATCAGCGCCCCGTCCGTCACATGGGGCGTGATGCCGTCGCCGCCCGTATCGCTCACGAAATTGTTGCGGACGACGACATGGGTGAGCGGCACCCAGGCCGGTCCGGAATACCCGATGCCGGCGCTGTACCGCCAGCTGGAAAAGGTTGCGATGCCGGTACGGTCCACGGACGAAACCCGATTGTTCTCGATGAGGACATCGTCGAACGACGTTTGCACCGTCGTGCCCTTCACCTCGACGAGAATGCCCGCGCTGCCGCCCGCATCCTTCGTATTGTCGCCCTTCACCCGATGGACGTACAAATTGCGCAGATGAATCGCATGCAGCGTGCCCGCATTTTCGCCGACGACGTAGACGCCCCTGCGATTGGATGCCGTCGCGCTGTCGTTCGTCACTTCCAGATCGGAGATGTCCCAATATTGCTGGTTGTACAAATAAACCGCGTTCGCCGCGCCCGCCCCGTTGATGAGCGGCGCGCGGCCGCTGCCGTATTTGCCGACCGTGATCGGATCGGCGGCGTCGCCCGAGCCCTTCGGCCAGAGCGTGCCCGTCCATACGCCCCCGGCCTTGAACAGAATGGCGTCTCCGGGATCGAAGGTCGTCGCGTTGACTTTGGCGAGCGTCTGCCAGGCCGTCGCCGGCGTCAGGCCGTTGTTGCTGTCGCTGCCGCCGGCGGAATCGACGTAGTATACGGTGCCCGCGAACGAAAGCGCTTTGGCCTTGGGCGGCGTCTTGGCGTCGGCGGGAGCGGCGTAGCCGGTCGGAATCGCCAGCGCCAGCAGCAGGAAAATCGCGGACAGAAGTCGCCAAGGGGAAGTTCGGATACTCATTATAGTCCTCCTCAGGGGATCGGCCGTCATGCGGCGCGATCTTTATTTTGCAAAAAAAGCCGCCGCCCCGCCTCTTCTTCCGCCTCCTCGCGCGGCCTTCTGGACGACCTTGCTTTTCTACAAGCGAACGTATCGCCGCCGAAGCGCAAGCTATCCGGACCAACCGGCTGACGCCCCCTGTACGGCCCGACGCCAGCCTTTGCGCTTCGTCGCTATTCCTTGACGCTTCCGAGTACGATGCCTTTTATGAAAAACCGCTGCAAAAACGGGTATACGAGCAGGATGGGGAGCGCCGCTACGACGATTTGGGCCGAATGAACGGTTCTGTCCGAGATGAGCGCCATCGCCGCCGCGTCCTGTATGGACGAGAACTGCGCGTCCTTGGCGATGACGATCGTCTGCAGCAGCGTCTGCAGCGGATAATTGTCCTTGGCGTTCATATAAATCAGGCCGTCAAACCAGTTGTTCCAGTGCGCCACCATCGTGAACAGCGTCGTCGTGGCGAGCGCCGGCAGCGACAGCGGCAGGTAGATCCGCAGCAGCACTTTAAAGTGGCCGGCGCCGTCCAGCTTCGCCGACTCCTCCAGCCCGCGCGGCAGCCCCCGGAAAAAATTGAGCAGCAGCAGCACGTTGAACACCGGCACGGCGCCGGGAATGACCAAAGCCCAGATCGTGTCGAGCAGATGCGTATCCTTGACCGTCATATAAAGCGGAATGAGTCCGCCGCCGAAAAACAAAACGAACGCAAAATACCAGGCGTACAGCGTCCTGCCGGCAAATTCGCGCGGCTCGCGCGACAACGGGTAAGCGGCCAGGCTGGTCAGTACGAAGCCGACCGCCGTCGCCAGCGCGACACGCTTCACCGAGATCCACGCCGCCTCGAGAAATTGCCGCTGGCGGAAGACGAAGCGGTAAGACGACAGCGTCGCCTCCTCGGGCCACAGCACGACGCTGCCGGAAGCCGCCGCGTGCGAGGAGCTGAACGAGACGGCGATCACATGGATAAGAGGGAACAGACAGAGCAGCGACGACACGAGCAGGATCGCATAGAGGATGCCGCCCGACCAGCCGTCTTTCCATTTCCGGGCTGCTAACAGGAGCATTCACCCCGCTTTCGTTCAAAATAGCCGGTAATTGGCGAACCGATAGGCCAGACCGTACGAGATGACGATAAAAAAACATGGACACGAGCGACTTGAACAAGCCGACCGCCGTCGCGACGCTGTATTGCGCCTGCTCGAGGCCGATCCGGTAGACGAGCGTATCGATGACGTCGCCGCTCTCGTAGACGAGCGCATTGTACAAATTAAAAATTTGCTCGAAGCCCGCGTTCAGCACGTTGCCGAGACTGAGCGCGGCCATCAGGACGATGATCGGAGCCATCCCGGGGAGCGATACGTAGAGCGTCCGCTTCCAGCGGCTCGCCCCGTCGATCTCGGCGGCCTCGTACAGCGCCGGGTTGATCGAGGTCAACGCGGCCAGATAAATGATCGTCGCGTATCCGAATTCCTTCCAGACGTCGGAGGCGACGAGCACGAACGGAAACCAGCGGTTGTCGGTCAGAAAAAACACCGGTTGCAGGCCAAGCCCGGCGATCGCCTTGTTGACGATGCCTTCGGACGGCGACAAAATGTCGATCAAAATGCCCGACAGGATGACCCAGGAGAGAAAATGGGGCAAATAAACGAGCGTCTGAAACGTTCGCTTGACCGCGGCGACCCGCACCTCGTTCAGCATCAGGGCGAAGGCGATCGGCACGAGCAGCCCGGCGACGATTTTCATCGCCGCGATGTAGACGGTGTTGAACAGCACGCGGCCCATATCCGGCATGCTGAAGATGTACCGGAAATTATCCAGCCCCACCCATGGGGAAGCGAACACGCCCTTGGCCGGATTAAATTTCTGAAATGCCATAAACAGGGCGCCGGCGATCGGCACGTAGCTGTAGACGAACAGAAGCGCGACGGCCGGCCAAATCATCAGATGAAGCGGCCATTGATTTTTCCATCTCGAAGCTTTCACCACATGACCTCCCGCTGTCGATCGGGGAACGCGCCTTCGCCCGCCCCCGACGACAGACTTGCCGCTATTGTTAGTGCGCCTGCAGCCAATCGTTCACTTCCTGCGTAATCTGCGCGCCGCCCAGCGTCTTCCATTGCTCCGCGTACTTGTCGAATTCGTCGACAGACGCGCCGTTCGTGACGATCTTCGTGAACACTTCCATCTCCTTCGCCTGCAGCGTCGCCCAGCGATCCGCCATCGTGGCGGTCGGGGGGACCCGAGTAGGCGTTGGTCAAATAGCGTCCCTCTTGAAAATACTGATACAGCAACGGCTGCGAGCCGCCTTCCTTGAAGGCCATATAGGCGCCGTACTGATTGGCGTCGCCTGCTTCGAACTTCATCACGTTTTCGTAATTGATTTTGTTCTCGTTGTTCAGCATGGACGGATCCTTCGCCTTGATCGCCTTGGGCATCATCTCGCCGGAATAGAGCTGGGCGCCGATGTTGTAGACGAGCACCGGATTTAACGTGTAATACGCTTGCGGCTTGTCCTTCAGCGACCCCTGCGAATATTTGGCGACGTCCTCCGTCGGGTCGTTGCGCGTCAGCGCCGTCACCCAGCGGTTCAGCAGCTTGAACACCGCCTCCGGATGCTTGGCCTTTTTTGGAAATGACGTAGTAGCCGGTGACGCCGAGATCGACGGGCTGCATGGCGGGCTTGTCGTCGATCGACGGAACTTCGTAAATGCCCCAGTCCTGCACGACCTTGCCGTCCTTGACCGCGCCGCCCTGCAGCGGCCAGCTGGGCATCCAGAACGGGCCGTACACCATGCCGGCTTTGTCGGAGACGAGCAGCTCCGCGCTCTTGCTGCTGTCCTTGACCATGAATTCCTTGTCCAGCTCGCCGGCCTTGAACATGTCCTGAAGCTGCTTCAGCGCCGTCTTCACCTCGGGCTGGATGCCGCCGTATTCCACCTGGCCGGAGGCGGTCTTGATCCATTTGCCGGGATAGGCATGATAGCTGCTAAAGTAGCCGATCAGTCCGGAATCGCTGGCCAGTATTTCTTTTTTGCAGCGACAGGCCGATCGTGTCCGGCTTGCCGTTGCCGTCGGGGTCCATCGTGGCGAACGCATGGGAGATATTCAGGACGTCCTGCATCGTCTTCGGCGCCTGCAGGTTCAGCTTTTTCAACCAATCGTTGCGGATGTACAAAATTTGCGCGGGGACGTACGGCGCGTCCGTGCGGGGGGATGGCCATCAGCTTGCCGTCCGATTTGGCCGAATCGAGCTGCGCCCCGCCGTCCGCCGTCAGAAACTTTTTCGTCTCGGGGGGTCGCGTACTTCTCGTACAGGTCGGTCAGATCCATCACCATGTCGGACTTGACCAGCTGATCCAGATCGGCCCGCTGCACGTACATAAAGTCGGGCAAATCGTTGGAGGCGATCGTGATCTTTACCTTGGCGTCGTACTGGCTGGTGTCGACCGCCCATTTGTTTTTGACCCGTATGCCCAGCTCTTGCTCGTAGTTGTCGTAGACGCTGTTCTTGTCGATGCTCTCGCCCGGATTCCAGACGACCGTCGGATTGACCGAAGCGCCCGTCGATATTTCGATCGGCGGATCGTACTTGGCCATGATGTCCTCCGGCTGTGCATCGGGACTTTGGTCGCCGCCCGTCTGGCTCGGAGACTGCGACGCGCCTGCCGACGCTTCTCCCTGCCCTTCGCTTTTGTTCCCTGCGCCGCCGTCGCTGCATGCCGCCGTCGTCCCGAGCGCCACGATCAGCAGCGCGGCGAGCCACGCTCTTCCTGTTTTTGTCAACCTTTTTCGCCCCTTCCGAATAAGTTGCGCTGCTTTACGACTTCATTATAAAAACGGAAAGGAAGCCCTTCCACGCTCATCTGATGACATGACGACCACTATTGTTTACTTGCGGAGCCGTCCGGGAATTGACGATATTCCTGAGGCGTAGCGCCCGTCTGGCTTTTGAAAAAGCGCGCGAAAGCAAACGAAGAATTGTAGCCGAGGGCCGCCGCGATCTCGTGGACCTTCAGCGAGCTTTGGCGCAAATATTTGCGCGCCGCGGCAAGACGCCGCTCCGAAATGTAATCGTACAGCCCGCGGCCGGTCATTTCTTTGTATAGCCGGGACAAATACGAAGGGTGCAATCGAACGAGATCGGCGAGCCGGTTCAGCGAGATATCGTCGCCCAGATGGTCGTCGATATGACGGTGGATCGTCGCCAGCACCTCCGATTCCCGCTCCGCCTGCCCTTGGCGCCGCCGCTCGAACAGCCGCTCCGCCTGCTCGGCGAAGTCGGCCAGCTCCTCTTCCCAGCCGGGCTCGTCGGGATCGTCGAAGCCGCCGCCGGGCTGACGTTCTTCGCCGCCGGCATCGGAGGCCAGCAGCAGCGCCCGCAGGCCCAAGCGGAGCGCCGTGCGCTCCTCCGCGCCGGCCTCCGACGCGGCTGCCGCCAGCTCCCGCAGCGCCGGGAAGAACAGGTCCCTGCGATTGTTTTCGAGCAGCGCGGACAGCTCCGCCAGGCCGTCGAAGCGAAAGCGCGGCCGCTCCGCACCCGCGCCGCCCTCCGGAGCGGCGGCGTCCCCGCCGGCTTGCGTCCCGATCAGCAGCGCGCCCGGACGCAGCCCCATGCCGCGGCCCATCTGCGCGCTCAGCCGCCGGAACGTATCGGCCGTATCCCGCCAGGCGGTCTCCTGTCCGGCGAGCATAAACGATACCGTCGCCTGCAGCGTCCGGCAACAGGCCGTCTGAACCGATGCCAGCGTTTCCGCGAGGAACGGCTGGATGCCGCCGTCTCCCTTTTGCTGAACAAACCAGACCATTCTAAAGGAATCGTACGGCAGCGCAAAAAAAAGTCAACCGATCTCCCGCCATCTCGGCCACGATTCGCTGGATGGAGAGCGGCAGCAGCGTCCGGTCGGCGTATCGTTCGTCAGGGGGCCGCTCGTCGATCCGACCGATCAACAGATGCAGCGGCTCGTCCGCCGCCAGCGGCGAGCCCAGTTCTTCCAGCCTTTCGGCGAGCCGCTCTTCTTCCGTCCAACGGCCTTGAAGCAGCTCGCGGAAAAACTCCCTTTGCAAGGTCGGCCGGTACGTCTCAAGCTGACGTCTGGCGTACTCGATCGAATGCGCCATTTTCTCCTCTTCGCGCAGCGCCTCCGCAGCCCGGCGAACGGCGCCGACGATCTTGTCGTCGTCCTCCGTCTTCAGCAAATAATCGAAGCCGCCGGACGCGATCGCCCGCTTCGCATACTCGAACTCGTTGTAGCTGGTCAAAAAGACGACCTTGCAGCGCGGCCAGCGGCGGCGGATTCGATCGAGCAGCTCCAATCCGTCCATCTCCGGCATTTTGATGTCGGTGAGCACGATATCGATCCGGATCCGCTCCAGCAGCGCAAGCGCCTCCGGCGCCGAATACGCCTTGTAGCATTCCAGCTCCAACCCGGGCAGTTCGTCCATCAGCTCGAACAGGCTGTCCACGATAATGGCGACGTCGTCGACGATCAGCAGTCGGTTCAAGATGGCTCCTCTCCCTTCGTCGGCTTTAGCGTCAGCTCCACCAGCAGACCGCCAAGCGAACTTCGCCCGAAGCGCAGGCCCGAAGGCGCGCCGAGGCGGATGCGGATACGCTGATGGATGTTGACGAGGCCGGTGCTCTCCGCCGCATCGTCCGGCGAGATCGCGAGCCGTCGGTTCAGCTCCTCGATCGCGGCGTCGTCCAACGTATCGCCGCTGTCCTCGATCAAGATGCGGACGAGGCCCTCCTCCTCCGCCGACGCCTCGAAACGCATGCTCAGCCGCCCGCCCGCGATTTTGCGCTCGAACGTATATTTGTAGGCGTTCTCGATAATCGGCTGCAAGATAAGCCGCGGCACGAGAAGCTGTCGCGCCGACTCGGGCAGCGGACCGATGTCGACCGCGACCCTGGAGGCGAAGCTGAACGTCTGCAGTTCGATGTAGACGAGCGCATGCGCCACTTCGCGCTCCAGCGTCATCTCCTCGGCCGCATCGCGCGTGATGAACTGCAAATATTCGCCGATATAACGCGAGAAGCGCTCGGCGGTCTCGTAATTTTGCGACTTGATCAACCGGGATAAGATGAAGTGATTGTTGAACAGAAAATGAGGATTGATTTGCGATTGCAGCCGCTTCAGCTCCGACTGCTGAAATCGTATTTTCGCCTTGTACACGTCCTGGATCAGGTTGCCGAGGCGTCCGACCATGTCGTTGAAGGCGGCGTACAAATAGCCGAATTCGTCCTTTTTCCGATGCTGGATCGTAAAGTTGAACGCGCCGTCCTCCAGCCTGCGGAACGCGAAGCCCAGCTTCACGAGCGGCCGGTGAATAAGGCGGTAGATGCGCAGCGAGAAAAAGAGGATGACGGCGACGGACAGGAGGGAAAAAAAACCAGAACCATTGCTCGTAAAGCTTCAGCGGGCCGACGACGCGCGACTCGGGAAGGACAGCGACGATCGCTTTGCCCAGGTAGGGCGAATAGTCGGCGACGGTCAGACGGCCGTCTCCCCATGTCGTCTCCGTCTGCGCGACGCCGACGCGGCTCCAGCTTCGGACGTCGCCGACCAGCTTGCCGGCCGCGCTCCGTTCAATCGGCTCGCCGCCAAGGACGTTCGCTCCGGAGCCGCCGTCGATCAGCAGGCTGAAGCCCGAAGGTCCGCCGTCCGTATCGAACGCGCGGTTCATCGCCGCTCCGATGCGGTCCGGCGACATCTCCGCCACGATGACGAAAATCGTCTTCGACGGCCCGTCTCTCGGCAGGCTGTCGTAAGGCAGCCCCACATACAGCCGCCCGTCCCGAAGCAGCAGCGTCTTGGCGTTGTCCGGCTGCCGGAATGCCGCGAACTGCGATTCGTCGATCTGCGTGTCGTAATGGAGCGCCGAGACGGTCCGGTTCATGCCCGGAATGAACAGGCGGACATCGGAGATATACGGACTGGACGCGCTCATCACCTTGAGCCGCTTCTGCAGATTGAGCACCGCCCGGTTCCGCTCGTAATCGCTCATTTGCGCGGCCGCCACGCTTAATTGAAGCAAGTCCTCGTCCACGATATAATCCTGCTCCAGCTCCACGATCCTTTGCACCTCCAGCTCCAATCCGTCCGAGAACGCTTGCACCTTCGACGACAAAGAATTCGCGATTTCCCGCCTGTTCTGCTCCGCTCCCATACGGTTCATCAGGAGCGTCATCGCATAGAGCGGGGTAATGACGATCAGGAACGTCAACAGCAGCCGCGTGAAAATGGAAAAAAACAAGGTGTCCGGTTTCATGAAAACGCCCGTCCCTTCTCTCCTCAGGTTCTAGCGTACTAACGGGGCGGCGGACGCGCCACGCACTTTTTTTGAGGTGCGGGCCACAATTATCGACTCTGCGTTGCCGCCGTATTTCTCTTCATTATACTGAAGTTAAAATCGGCCATAGGCATGAAGATACGGGGAGGACGTTGTCGATGATAGGGACAGGTTTGGAAGATTCGCTTGGGGGATTGTCTTTTCTGCGCCGCTACGGGAGCCGCTTGACGGCTTGCCGCGTTTCCCGCATTGGCGGACAACCGGCGGAAGCGCCGGACGACCTGCAGGGAGATTTTGCTGTTCGGCGACAGCCACAGCTGGGGGCAAGGGAGCGCCGATTACGACGGACGCGCCCATTATTCGACGCATATGAGCTTTCCGTACAGCAAGGGCTACTATGCCCGGCTGGAGGCGCATGCAAGAGAGCGGCTCGCGTTCAATGCGGAGCTGCGCTTCCCGGATGGCGGCGGCGCGAAAAGCGAGCTCGGGCTGACCGTACCCGTGCGCGGGACGGGCTTATACGGACCCGCGGCATATCGGGACCGCGCGCGCGAGCATTTGGGCTATTTGGCCGAGCGGCAAGCGTTTGGCCCGGCGATCTGGACGATCGAAAGGAAGTCCGGAATTGGCGGCGAAGCGGTGACTGAGGAACAGGAATTTCGGTTTCCGTTGCGCGGGCATGCAAGCATGCTGTTTGTCGGCGTCGTCGCCGATCCCGACGGGGCGGTGCTGGAGGCAGGACTCGAAGCCCCTTATTATTACGCCGCGCCCCCCGGGATATCCGAAATTGTATCTGGTCGAGGCTGGCATGCTGAAGGCGCTTGACGCGCCCGGAGCGGGCAAGGGGGGCGGCTTCGCCACGGTCCTTATCGATACGTACGCGCCGGTCGCCGAGGAGCGGGCGTACGCGATCGATTTCGGCATGAAGCAAACGGGCGAAGTCGTTTTTCGCCTGGCGGCCGAACGGGGGAACAACGGGCCGCGAGCGCATGCGCCGTCTGCGATGAGCGCGAAGGCGGAAGACGACAGAGCGATTTTGCGCGGGATCATCCCCGATTTGAATCGCATCCGCAATTTTGCGATGGGCGGCCATACGGTCGGCCAATGGCTCGGCGACGGCACGGCAAGCTTTAACGACGGCCCTTACGGCCACGTGGACGAGCTGCTCCGCTACGTCGCATTTACGCCGGCGCTTGCCGTCATTCAGGCGCCCGTCGTCAACGAATATTTAAGGCAGACGCCGATCAGCGACTTCGAAGCCGCGCTGGAGACGCTAACGCTGCGGCTGAGTCGTCATTTGAACCCCGAAGGCGACCGGCGGACCGACGTGCTGATGTTTACGACGCTCGGCGATCGCGGCATCGCCTTCGAAGGCGCGCCGTCTCTGGCCATCTCCTACGAGGACTACTACGAGGCCGTTCGCCGCTTCTGCGCCCGGAGATCGTTCGGGCTGATCGAATTCCACCGCTTTTTCGAAGATGCCGTCCGGGGCGGGCTCGTCGATGTCGAGCTGCTGTTCGACGACGCCATCCACCCCGGTCCATTCGCTAACGAGATGATCGCGCAAGGATTGATCGCGGCTTTTGATCTTGTGTGGTAGAAGTGATTTCGCAGACTTCAAAAAAAAGCGCCTGCGGCATTTTGGAGCGCATTCGCGCGCAACGAGGTTAGCCCCTTCCACACCCTGCGGACCGTGTCGCGAGCCTGTAGAGTAACTTTTTGCCTCTACGGCACCATGCAGACCGTGTCGCGAGCTTGTAGAGTAACTTTTTGCCTTTACAGCATCATTTAGACCGTATCGCGAGCCTGTAGAGTAACTTTTTGCCTCTACGGCACCATTTAGACCGTTTCGCGAGCCTGTAGAGTAACTTTTTGCCTTTATAGCATCATTTAGACCGTTTCGCGAGCCTGTAGAGTAACTTTTTGCCTCTACGGCACCATGCAGACCGTGTCGCGAGCCTGTAGAGTAACTTTTTGCCTTTACAGCATCATTTAGACCGTTTCGCGAGCCTGTAGAGTAACTTTTTGCCTCTACGGCACCATTTAGACCGTGTCGCGAGCCTGTAGAGTAACTTTTTGCCTTTACAGCATCATTTAGACCGTTTCGCGAGCCTGTAGAGTAACTTTTTGCCTTTACAGCATCATTTAGACCGTTTCGCGAGCCTGTAGAGTAACTTTTTGCCTCTAGCTACGGCACCATTTAGACCGTTTCGCGAGAATGCAGAGCTTCAGTAACGTCCGCCCAGTCCGAAACGCTCGCCAGGGGACCGCTTTTTACGAAATAGCGTCGTCTGAGTCCGGCACCGTCTACCCGGGCTGCATTACTCCCTGAACTCCTGGGGCGTTACCCCGAAGCGGTCCTTGAACACTTTGATAAAATACGTCGGATTTTTGTAGCCCAGAAGACCCGCCACTTCGTAAATTTTGTATTTGCTGTCCTTCAGCAAAAAGACGGCTTTGTCCATTCGCAGCCGGAGCACGTATTCGGATATATTTTCGCCTGTCTCTTTTTTTGAACACTTTGGACACGTGCGTCGGGTGCATGTACACATGATCGGCGATCGCCTGCAGCGACACGTCCTCCGACAAATGCGTCTGAAGAAAACGCTGAATCTGATGGACCAGCGAATGCCGGGATTCGGACATCTCCGCATTCATCTCTTCCTGCAGCTTGTCGAGCATGCCGAACGCCCAATAGGAGAGCTCGCCGATTCCTTTGAAATCCGTCGCGAGATTCAGTCGATAGTCCGCCAGCAGCCTTCCGTTTTTGTGGACGAAATAGGAGAATGCCGCCTTGAGCGCATACTCGATCTCGGACAGATGCTCGCCCGAGCCGCTGTATTTGGTTCTCCACTCGCGGAATATATTTTCGAGCTTCTCCCGGGCGGCCGGCCAGTTGCCTGCCTCGAGCAGGTGCGCGAACAAGGGCGGCGTATATAAGGAAGCGACGATATGGGGGGCCGCCTTCGCATGGTCCTCGTTCAGCCGAACGACGACGTCGCTGTCGGAGCCGATCTGCGAGCGGATCGTAGCGACGCAGCGCTGGTACAGCTCCACCAGACTGTCGGGAAAAGCGTCTGCGGAAGACACGACGATGGATACGGTTAAACGCAGCAGCCGGCTGACGATTCGTCTCGCCTCGTCCGCGAGCCGCTCAAGCGGCTCCGACTGCTCCTGTTCCGGGCTATGTCGGACGACGAACAGCAGGTGCCCGTACAGATCTTCGCAGCTCCAGCTGCCGTAGCCGTCTCCCAGCAGTTCTTCCACGATATTGGCGACGGCAAAGCCCATCACCGGCATATCCGATAGGCCGTAACGCTGCTCCCTGTCTTCAATCCGTACGAGGATCAAAGTCGTCTCGTCGCCGACGCGAACCGGTATGTCATAAAGCGCCAGCTCCTCCGCCAGCTTGCGATCGTGCCACGGACGGCCTTGGATCAGATTGTTCAACAAATTGGCGCGAAGGACGGGGCGGTTGCGATGAACCATCGCCTGCGACTGCACGAGGGCGCGCATCTGCTCCTGTTCGGCGAGCAGTCCCTCGATCGCCTCCCTGACGTTGGCCAGCAGCTCCTCGTCCTTGACGGGCTTGAGCAAGTAGTGGGATACCTTGTGCTTCAGCCCTTCCTGCGCGTATTCGAACTCGGCGTGACCGGTCAGCAGCATGCAGACCGTGCGCGGCCATCGGCTCTTGATCGCGCCGATCAGTTCGATGCCGCTCATGCCGGGCATGCGAACGTCGGTAATGACGAGATCCGCGGGGTCCTGTTCCATGACGCGAAGCGCCTGCTTGCCGGAATAGGCGGCGCTAAGATTCGTGATGCCGACTTCGGACCAGGGCAGGCTCTCGGTCATGCTCTCGACGAGATGCTCTTCGTCGTCCACGATCAACAGCTTCAATGCGGCTCCTCCTCCTCTCTCCAATACAACTCCGCCCTCAGGCCGGATTCGGCGTTGATGGACAGACGCAAGCCGGATTCGGCGCCATACCGAAGCCGAAGACGCCGATGCACGTTGACGAGTCCGCAGCTCTCCGACCGCTCGTCGAGCGGACTTGCGAGCAGCAGGTTCAAGCGATTGAGCGATTCGGCCGTCATCTTGCCGCCGTTGTCTTCCACGGACAGCGAGCAGGCGCCGTCGGCCCGCCGGCCCGTCAATGTGATCGTGCCGATGTCTTCCAGCGCTTCGATGCCGTGAATCAGGGCGTTCTCCACGATCGGCTGCAGGATGAGCCTGGGAACTTTAAGCTCAAGCATGTCCTTATCGACATGGATCTCGTAGCGGATGCGATTCATCCGCAGTCGGTGAATGCTCAGGTAGTCGGCCGCATTTTTAAGCTCCTCGCCGAGCTTGACCTGCTGATTCTGCACCCGCGTCGAATAGCGGTAATAATCGGACAGATGATAAGCCATTTCCAGCACGGCGTCTTTGCGCTCCAGCTTGGTCATGCTGATGATATACGACAAGCTGTTGTACAAAAAGTGGGGATTAATTTGCGACTGCAGCTGTTTGAGCTCGGCCTCGCGCGCATGAAGCTTCTGCTCCAGCACGTTTTCGATGAGCCGCTGAATCTCGTCCGCCATCTCGTTGAACCGGGAGATGATGAGCCGGAATTCATTGTTGACCTTCAGCGGAATTCGGGACTTATACTGTCCCATCTTGATCTTCTGCACGCCTTTGACGAGCTCCCGCAGCGGCACCTGAACGTTGCGATACAGTACCCAGGCCACGGCGATGCCGACGATGAGCAGCAAGGCGTATACGAGATAGGAAAAACGGTTCGTCGTTCGCAGCGGCGTCAAAATGTCGGACAACGGAACGATATTGACCACGTAGCCCTGCAAGGACGCCACCTCGGAATACGTCAGCAAATAAGAAATCCCGCCCGCTGCGAGCGTGATGTCGCCCTGCGGAGACAAACGCGCCGTCCCGAGCGCGGATATCGCTTCCGCGAGCAGCTCCGGCGGGCAAGCGCTCGACGCCAGCGAGGCGGCATTCGGTTTGTAGAACAGCACGTCGCCGCTTCCCTGCGCCTCGAACGTATTGAGCATGCGCACGATATTGTTCCGGTCGAAGCTGATCTCGACGATCGAATTGGCTTTGGGCATGTCCGCTTCCGCTTCGTAAGGCTCGACCGTGACGAGCGATAGCTGCGGCGCGTTCCCTGCGCCGTCGTCTGCCGAAGGAAAATTCCAGCTGCCTTCTGAGAGCTTCTCCAGACGCACGGGATCGTACGTTTTGCCGCGGGCGGTCGAGATCGTCTGCCCCGTCCGGGGCGAATATACCGTGACCTCCTGCGTCCAGTCCGTCGAAGCGACCTGCAGGTACAGCTTGTCCTGAATGATTTTCTTGCGGCTGATTTGCTCGTAATCGCTGTAGTTCAGCAGCGACATATCCTGGAATTCGATGACGTTCGGGTCCCGGAGCAAGACGCGGGAGAACGTCTCGAGCTGCATAAAGATGTTGTCCATCTGCGCGGCGAGCGTCGACAGCTGTCCGATGCTCGACTGCTTGATCTGCCGGGTAATGACCTTCTCGTTAATGCTGTGGGAATAAACCGAGAGGATCAGGACGGGCAGCAGCAAAAAAATCAGAGAGCCGACCAGCTTGGAGAAGAGACTGCGTTCTTTGTGGCTCATTCGCTTCGGCTCCCGCATTTTTCGCCCATTTTATTCTTTAACGGCGCCCATCGTCAACCCGTGCACGAAAAACCGCTGCAAAAAAGGGATACACAAGCAAGATCGGGAGCGCCCCGATGAGAATCTGCGAGGACCGAACGGTTCTCTCGGATAGAATCTGCAGTTGGGACGGATCGATATTCGTATTGCGCATGTCTCCGCTCTGAATAATCGTCTGGAGAAACGTCGCCAGCGGATATTGCCGGTAGTCGGTCATGTAGATCAAGCCGTCGAACCAGGAATTCCAGTGCCACACCATCGCGAACAGCGACAGCGTAGCCAGCGAAGGCAGCGACAGCGGCAGATAGATCTTCGTCAGCGAGCGCATATAGCCTGCGCCGTCGATATAGGCCGCCTCCTCGAGCTCCTTGGGAATGGCTCTGAAAAATTGCTTCATTAATATCGTGTTGTACACGTTGACGGCCGAAGGGAGAATGAGCGCCCACAGCGTATTCGTCAACTCAAGCTTCGTCACGACCAGATAGGTCGGGATCAGGCCGCCGTTGAACAGCATCGTGAACACAAAAAAACCAGGAATAGAACGCTCTGCCGGCAAACGGGCGCGACAGCACGAACGCCGCCGACACCGTCAGGACCATGGACAGCACCGTGCCGGCGACCGTCCGCTCCGTCGACAGCAGGAGCGAGCGCAAAAACAGCGGATTGGCGAGCGTTCTCGCATAAGCCTCCGCAGAGAAGCCGACCGGCCAGAAATAAACCTGGTTGGCCATCGCGGCCGAGCTGGAGCTGAAGGATACCGCTGCCACGTGAATGAGCGGAAGGATGCAAAGTACCGCGATCGCGGCCAGAAGTACCGTATTGAAGCCGGAGAACCAGCGATAACCTATCGTATTGCGATACATATCATCAGCCGCCTTTCTTAAAAGATCCGATAATTGCCAAACCGGTACGCCAGTCTGTATGCCGCCACGATCAGCACGAAACTGACTGCCGATTTGAACAAGCCGACGGCTGTCGCAAAGCTGAAAGAGCCGTTCATCAGTCCGACGCGGTATACGAACGTGTCGATGATATCGCCTTCTCGATACACGAGCGGATTGTACAGATTAAATATTTGATCGAAGCCCGCGTTCAAAATATTGCCGAGCGACAGCGTCCCGACGACCAGAATGACCGGTACGAGCGCGGGCAGCGTAACATGCAGCGTTTGCTTCAGCCGTGTGGCCCCGTCGATCTCGGCGGCCTCGTAGAGCGACATGTTGATGCCGGTCAGCGCAGCCAGATAGATGATCGTAGAGAAGCCGAATTCCTTCCATACGTCGCTGACGACGACCGTGAACCGGAACCAGTCGCCGTCGCCGAGGAAAAAGACCGGATCGAGCCCGATGCCGGACAGCAGTTGATTGACGATCCCTTTATTGCCGAGAATGTCCGTCAAAATGCCGCCCAAAATGACCCATGAAAGAAAATGCGGGAGATAGACGAGCGTCTGTACGGACCGTTTAAAGAAAAGCGTGCGCACTTCGTTCAGCAGAAGCGCAAACAAAATCGGGACCACGGTGTTGGCCGCGATCTTGAGCGATGCGATCAAAAACGTGTTCCAAATGACCTGGGTGCTGTCCGGATAGGTAAACATATAATGAAGATGCTTCATGCCGACCCACGGCGAATCCCAAAAACCAAGCCGCGCCTTGTAGTCCTTGAAGGCCATCAGCAGTCCCGTCATCGGCGCGTAGTTGAATACGAGCAAACAAACGATCGACGGCAGTATGAGCAGATGAAGCGGCAGCTGGCGTGCCAGCCTCACGCTGCTTTTTCTCCCTTCACGCATCCTGTATCGCCTCTTTTTCTGGGCCAACGGCGACAGGCCTCACGCGTCGATTGCACCGCAAGGCCTGCCACCGGAAAAGCCTGTTATTTTTTAACCGAATCGTACCATTCGTTCACTTCTTTGGTGATCTGTTCGCCGCCCGACGAATTCCACTTGCTCACGAAGCTGTCGAACGCATCCGGGGAATCCTGCCCGTAAATGATTTTCAAAAAAGGTTTCGTTTTCCATTTTTCGCAGCAGCTCGCCCTTTTCGGCCATCGTCGGCGTCGGCGGTCCCGTAAACTGATCGTAAACGGCGGCTTGGTTCAGATAGGGCTCGAGTACCGCAGCGGCCTCCGCCCACTTCTTCGGCCTTGCCGCGAAGTACTTCTCGTAAGGCGTTTCCGGCGTTTCGCCGCGGCCGAGCTTGGCCATCACTTCGAGTTCCTTTTTCGGCGTCTGAATATCGTTGCCGTATATCGTATACTTCTTGACGTCGACGAAGCCGCCCGGAATTTTATCCGAATCGTAGACCGGCTTGCCGTCGATCATCACGTAGTCGTAGCCTTCCGCCCAGCCGTTGGCGAATTCCGACGACGGATCGTAGAAGCCCGGCCCCATGATCGCGTCGAGATATTTGAACAAAGCGTCCATATGCTTGAAGTCCTTGTTGAAGTAGAAACGCACGGACGATTGCGGCTCGCTGCCGAAGCCCATCTGCCCGTCGATGCCCGCCGGGATCGGCACCGCTTTATAGTCGAACTTCATATCCGCGTTAAACGGCCAGGTCGCCATCCAGGTCGGTCCGAAGACCATGCCCGACTTGCCCTGCACGAAGCTTTCCGCCGCTTTGGACTCGTCCATCGCGCCCGCGTCCTTGTCCAGGTATCCTTTTTTCATCCAATCGCTGAGCTTGACCAGTCCCTGCTTGACGCTCGGCTGAATCGATCCGTACTGCAGCTTGCCGTCCGCGCCTTCGGTCCAATACGTCGGCACGGCGGTATGTCCGAACAGGAAGTCGCTGGATACCATAAACGTATCCTTTACCGCGCTGACGCCTTTTTTCAGCGACAGCGACAAGCCGATCGTATCCTTCTTGCCGTTGCCGTCGGGATCCTGGTTGACGAACGCGTCCATGACCTTGTCCATGTCCTCGATCGTCTTGGGCGCCTGCAAGCCCAGCTTGTCCAGCCAGTCCTGACGGATCCACAGCACGCTGAACGAGCTGTTGGCATTAAAGGTAGGAAGTCCGTAATGCTTGCCGTCATAGGAGACGGTATTCCAGATCTCGGGATATTGGGCGTACAGCTCCTTGAGTCTCGGCGAAGCGTATTGATCGAACGCTTCCGTAATATCCATGACCTTGCCGGAATCGACGACCTGATTTTCCAGCGTCGGATCGTTCAGCGTGAATACGTCCGGCAGCTTGCCGTTCGAATTCAGCAGCAGGCGCAGCTTTGTCGTATAGGCTTCGCCCGTGCCGACCGACCAGTCCACCTTGAAGTCGATGCCGAACTTTTCTTTGGCCCATCGGGTGTGCACATTATCCTCGATCGTCTCGCCGTTTTTAAATTTGTTGTCGGAGCCGACCACGCGGCCGAGCGAGATCGTAACGTCTTGCGGCGGACTCTGCGTGCTTGCTCCCGCGGTCTGCGAAGGTTCGCCCGAAGGCGAATTCGCCTCCGTGTTCGATTTTGCGTTGCAGCCTGCGGCTGACAGCATCGCGACGGCGACGGCAAGCGCGGCCCACGACTTTTTCTTGAAGTTCTTCTTCAATGCAACGGCCTCCCTTTTGATGATTCATGATGTAGTATAGCGCCGGGGCGCAAAGCGGATATATATCAAAAAAAGAGAGATTTATATCACTTTATTGGTCGTTATCCCGGACCTTCATTTTTTTATATCATTGCGATTTATATTATATTTCGTGCGACATAATTTAAGATTATGATTACTTTCATATTTCAAAATTTTTATATGGCGGTGATAGAAGGTTGTTGTATGCAGGCACGAATTACCACCCGCACGACTGGGCGCGGGAACGGTGGCAGCGCGATATCGACCTGATGAAGCAGGCCTCTTTTAATATGGTTCGGCTCGGCCACCTGTGCTGGGATAGCTTTGAACCGTCCGAGGGAAAATATACCTTTGAATGGTTCGACGAGGTGATGGACCTGTTCGCGGCGGCCGGCATCCGGGTCGTGCTCGACATCGCGACGAGGCCGGCGCCGACCTGGCTGCATAAAAAATATCCGGAGATCGATCTGACGGACGCCGGCGGCAATCGGATGGAAGCGCTGACCCGCTATATGGAAGACGTCGGGCATCCGGTCTTCCAGGAATACGCCTACAAGTTCGCGGAGACGCTCATCGTTCGTTATCGCGAACATCCGGCCCTTTATGCGTTCGGCTTGTGCAACGAATTCGGCTCGGGCTCCCCCTTCCTTTTCGACCGCCGCAAGAGATCGTTTCCAGAACTGGCTGGCGGACAAATACGAGAACGTCGACCGTCTCAACCGCGCGTGGGCGACGCAGCGATGGTCCCGCAAGCTGAGCAGCTTCCGCGATGTCGCGCTCCCGGTCTCGGGCCCGATCAAGGGAGCTCCGGAACGGCTGCTGGATATGTGGCGGTTTTATTCCGACGAGACGCTGGCCTTTATGCAAGGCCTGAGCCGCCTCGTCAAACGGCTCGCGCCGTCCGCCAGGGAGACGACGAATCATTGGTCCGAAAATCCCGGCTACGGCTTCGACTATTTGAAGCAATACGGCGACATCGTCGATCTGCCCGGCATCGGCTTCTATCCGGGAACCAATCCCGAAGACAGGAGAGCGCTTACTGCGGCCTGCTTCTTCATGGATCATCGCATCGGCGAGCTCGGCAGACCGATCTGGTGTCTGGAATTCCAGACCGGCGACTTCGGCGGATACGGCTCGCCGCGCAAAGCGATGCGCATGTATGCGTACCTGTCGCTACTTCACCGGGCCCAGGCCGTTTGCGCCTGGACCTGGCGCTCCATGCTGGGCGGCGAGGAGCAGTACTTGTTCGGTCTGGTCGACCATGACGGCGAGCCGGGCTGGAAGTACGGGGAATTCAAGCAGATCGCGGAGGAGTTCGGCCTGCTGAAGGATCGCGGTCTTCCCCGCAGCGTCTCGCCCGACGTCGCGATCGCCTATTCCTTCGAAAGTCTCAAGGTCGCGGCCGGCAACCCGAGCTACTACAAGTCGGATTATACCGACCAGGTGCTCCAAGCTTACGAGACGCTCGAGCTCGCCAACCTCGACTGCAATATCGTGAATCTGCGCGAGCTGCGCCAGAATTACAAGCTGCTCGTCGTTCCCGGACATGCCGTGATGGACGACGCATCTGCCGCGACGATTCGCGCATTCGTCGAACGCGGCGGCACGGTCGTCATGACGGCCTACTCGGCCAAAGTCAATGCGCACAATCAGGTGTTCGATACGACGCTGCCGGGCGCGCTCAGCGACGTCTTCGGCATCCGCGTCGGCGCGTTCGTGCGCACGCGAAGCCATACGCCGAGCGAGAACGCCGGCGGGCTGGAGAAAACCGAGCTTCGCCTGGAGCGCGAGCGGCCGATCGTCGCCTTCGGGGAGTCGCGATACGAGCCGCCGATCGACTACTACGAGATCGTCGAGACGAGGACGGCCACCGCGGCGGCCAGCTTCGTCAACACGCTGGAGCGCTCGCCCGCGATCACGCGCAACCGGTACGGCAAGGGCGAAGCGATCTATGTCGCCGTCCCCGCCAGTACCGCGATCCTGAGGCCGCTATTGGCGTCGCTGTACCCTGCGCTCGGCATCGAGCCCGGACCGGCCACGCCGCCCGGCGTCGCGGCGCGCACGCTGGAAGACGGCTCGACGCTATACGTGAATACGACCGGCGAAGACCGGACGGTGACGCTTGCGCGTCCGGGCAAGGGATCGCTGTCCGGCGTGCAGTACGACGGCGAGCTCAAGCTGAGCGCCTACGAAGTCGATTTGCTGACAAGCCTATCCTAAATATAAAGGAGCTCGATTCTCATGAACGATACGATTCGGAAAGCGGCGTTCGTCGCGCCGTCTTCCCGGCAGCTGGCCTGGCAGCGTCTGGAATTTTATTCCTTCATCCATTTCGGCATCAATACCTTCACGGACAAAGAATGGGGACTCGGCGACGAGGATCCCGCCCTGTTCAACCCGACGGCGTTCAGCGCCAAGCAGTGGGTCGACGTCTGCAAGTCCGCAGGCATGCGGGGACTTATCCTGACCTGCAAGCACCACGACGGCTTCTGCCTGTGGCCTAGCGCCTATACCGAGCATTCGGTCAAAAACAGTCCTTGGCGCGAAGGCAAAGGCGACCTCGTCCGCGAGGTCGCGGAAGCCTGCCGGGAAGGCGGAATCCGGTTCGGCGTCTACCTGTCCCCCTGGGACAGGCACGATCCCCGGTACGGGACCGACGAATACAACGAATACTTCAAAAATCAACTGCGCGAGCTGCTGACGCAATACGGAGATGTCTTCTGCGTCTGGTTCGACGGCGCTTGCGGCGAAGGTCCGAACGGGCTGAAGCAGGTTTACGACTGGGACGGCTATTACGAGGTCATCCGCGAGCTGCAGCCCGAGGCGGCGATCTCCGTGTGCGGACCCGATGTCCGCTGGTGCGGCAACGAAGCGGGCCATACGCGGGAATCCGAGTGGAGCGTCGTGCCGGCCCATCTTCAGGATATCGAGAAGATTCAGGAGAAATCGCAGCACGTCGACGACGGGGCCTTCTCCCGGCTCGTCCGCTCCCAGGACGACAACCTCGGAGGCAGAGATGCGATCCGGGACGCCGGGCAGCTCGTCTGGTATCCGGCCGAAGTCAACACGTCCATCCGTCCGGGCTGGTTCTATCACGCTGCGGAAGACGACCAGGTCAGAAGCGTAGACAAGCTGCTGGACATCTACTACAAATCCGTCGGCGGCAACTCCACCTTTCTCTTGAATCTGCCGCCGGACAGACGGGGACTCATCCACGAAAACGACGCTGCGAACATGGCCGAGCTGGGCAGGGTGCTGTCCGCCACGTTCAGCCGCAATCTGGCGTCCGGCGGCGATGCGAGCGCATCCGAAGAAGCGGACGGCCTCCACGCGGCCGGCAGCATCCTCGACGGCAGCGCCGATACCTACTGGCGTCCATTGGAAGGCACCGAGCAGGCTTCGGTCGTCATCGAGCTTCCGCAGGAAGCGACGTTCGACACGATCGTGCTTCAGGAGCATATCCAGTCCGGTCAGCGTATCGAAAACTTCAGCATCGAAGTCGAGCGGGATGGAAGCTGGCAACCGCTTTACCGCCATACGGTCGTAGGCTACAAACGCATTTGCCGGTTTTCGGAGACGACGGCCAAGCGGCTGCGGCTGAAGATCGAGGCGTCCCGCTGGTGCCCGACCCTCTCCGCGTTCGAGGTGTATCTGAGCCCGAAGAACTGATTGGCGCCGCTTTGGCAGATGTCGGCCGAACCGCCTGCGAGAGTGCGCGGTCGTACCTAAGTCGCGGACATCGCCGGCACCTGGTTGAACGTTAAAAACCCTCGCGCGTCTCGCACTTCCAAGTGCGTCGCGTGAGGGTCTTTTTCATTTCGCCGTGCACATCAACAAGATCGACAGGAGAACAGTCAGGGAAATGCCCTCTAACGGTTAATGGCGGACCCACAAAACCTGCAATTATACATCTTTTTCCGCCGATGTTGACCCCTTAAAACAAAATTCCTGCAAATATACATTCATTTTCCTAAATCGTCCTCCTATTCGGCTTATGATTTGAATTTTCCTGCACATTTGCAGGTTTTTCATCCAGCGTCGTTGGTCGTCGGAACATAGATGTAAAAATGCAGGCTTTTTCGACCCGCAAAACATCAAAAAGCGTCGGCACGCCGAAAGTCCGATTACTTGTCGCCGTTCGCCTTCAAACCGGCACATCGAGTTGTGCGGTTTTTCCGTGCAACTCCGCTCCCGATACGAATGAATCGGTTGCTCCCGATTCGCGATCATGCCGCCGATTCGTCTGCCTACGATCATGCCTCCGACTCGGCGGCCGCCATCAGACGTCTGCGGCGGAACAGGAAGAGCACCAGCGCGATCGCGATCGGCAGCGTCATCACCTGGAACATGACCGCGTAGCCGGCGACGGCGCCGCCGCCGCTTTGCGACAGCGTCACGATCGCGCCCGCGATCGACGGCGTGACCAGATAGCCGATGTCGACGCCGATATAGCTCGTATTGCCGGCGATGCCCCGCCGCTCCTGCGGCACCAGCTTCATGCACAGCGTCTGGATGACGGGCTGGCAGATGCCGTAGCCGAACGCCGATACGGCGCCGGACAGCAGGAACATCGGCAGCGTGCGGGAAAAGCTGATCAGCACGAAGGACAAGGCGAACATCAGCATGGCCGGAATCAATATTTTGTCCAAACCGTACTTGTCCGCCATCCTGCCGCTGAACGGCCGCGTGAACAGCACGCACACCGCATAAGCCGTAAAAAAAGAGACCGATCTCCTGGACGCCGCAGGCTTTGCCGTAGATGAGAATAAACGAATTGATCGTGGAATAGGCACCGGCAAGGAACAGCATGATAAGCGCGGGCAGAACGACCTCGGGCGCAACGACCGTGGACATCGAGATGCGGAAGCCCTGTTCCCGGTTAGGCGCTCTTGTTCGCAGCCGAAGCGCCAGCAGCAGCACGACCGCCATCAGCGCGGCGCCGATCTGGAAGGTGTGATTGTAGCCGACGCCCTTCACCAGCTCGAGCCCGATCGAAGGACCGATCGCCGTCGCGACAGCCTGTCCGAGCGAGAAGATGCCGATGCCTGACGCGATCTTGTGGCTGGGCAGCGCATCGCTGGCAAGCGAGAGACACAGCGGCGCGAGAAAGCCCATGCCGACGCCGTGGAACAATCTGCCGACAACGAGCATGCCGATCGTAGAGGCGAAGCCGTAGCAGATGAAGGCGACGATAATCATGCCGATCGCGGCGGCCAGCAGCCGGTTGTGCCGGAAGTAGCCCGTGGCCGGCCCGACGACCGGACGGATGCCGAGCGCCGTGACGGCGAACATGCTCGACACCATGCCGACGATCAGCGCGGTGCCGCCGAGATGCTCCGCGAACTTGGGGATCAGCGTGTTCATCATGAACTGCCCGACGTTCAACACGATATTGATGAGAAATATGCTGACGAACGCTTTGTTCCAGATCGTCTGTCTGTTCGCCGCCGCGACGGACGCCGTTGGCAGCTCGCTCATACCGGCCGCCTTTCTGCCGGGCGCTGGCGCGACGCGTGCGTCTTCCCTGCCCGGGCCGTCATCGTCCCGCACCTTCGCCTTCGTCGATCAGCTCCTGAATGGCCGCCCTCAACACAGCGTAACCTGCGATCGTCAGGTGAAGACCGTCGTATGTGTACGCCTGCCTTAATCGGCCGTCGGCGTCCGCCAGTCTGTCGTATTGGGAGATATATTCGATATCCAATCCGGCTGCAGCTTCCGCGATCAAGCCGTTCAACCGGCGAATATCCTCGTTCGTGCGGGAGCCGACGACCGGGAAGGGCAGCTCGGGCTCCGCCCGATCGTTCACGGGCAGCACCGATTGGACGGCGATTCTCGTCCGCGGCAGCGCCTCCTTCAAAGCGGCGCCGATCGACTTGATTCGCCCGGCTATCGCTTCCGGCGCTTCTCCCTGGCCCAGATCGTTCGTACCGATCATGAGGACGATTAATGAAGGAGACAGACCGACGGCCAGATGCGCCAGCTTGTCCAGCACGCCGGCGGACGTATCGCCGCTTATGCCGCGGTTGTAGATCCGCCGCTTCGAGGACAGCAGCTCGTGCACGGGGAAGCCCTCCGTGATCGAGTCTCCCAGCAGGACGATGCCGTGCGGCTCGGCGAAAGGCTGCAGCTCCCGGTAGTTGGCCGACCGTCGCGCCTGCATGAACTGCCCGAGCGTCCGGAGCTTGTCGTCCATGGCGGTCGTGCCGGCGTCGGTATTCGGCGATTCTGAAGCAGCGCCGGTCTCGGCAGCATCGGTCTCGGTAGCATCGGTCTCCTCAGCATCGGTCTCCTCAGCATCGGTCTCGGCAGCATCGGCCTCGGCAGTCCCGCTCCGCTTCGCCGGGCCTTCATCCTGTGCGCCGGCTCCCTCCTCGTCGTCCCGCAGCACCTCCTCGCGGAGCAGTCTCGCCATGTTCAGCGACAGCTCCGCATGATGGTCGGTCGCGTACAGCACGCCGTCGCATGTCGACACATGCCAGTTCAGCAGCGACTGGAATGCCCACTGCGCGGAGACGTACATCTCTCCGTCGCGCCAGACGGCCTCGCACAGCATCGAGACGATCCGGCCTTCGCGCACGCAGCCGATGCTGCCGCGGGCGAACTGCAGCGTCCGGCCGTCCGGCAGCGTCAGCTCGGCAGTCATACCCTCTTCGCCTGCGGCATAGTGCGCCGACAGCGCCGCGGCGATGAACGAGAGCGGCGCGAGCAAGTAGCTGCCCCGCACGATGGTACCGCCCTGCAAGCCGTGATATTTTAGTTTGTCGTGCGAGAAAGCGGCGCCGCGCATAAAGGCGACGTTTCCGTTCAGCAGCGCGAATCTGCTGCCGGCCGCGAGCGCGACGGCATATTCGTCGCCTTGCCGCGGAAGCTCCGTCTCCCCGCCGGCGATCGCGCCGTCCGGCGTCCGCCGCATGCCGGAGAAAAAGTAATCCCAAACGAGCTCGGCATCGTCGAACGTCTGGCCGTGGTCGCGGTTTTTCACGTCCAGAAAAACATAGTCCGCGCTTTCGCCTTTGTAAAAGGCGAAATTGCGCTCTCCCCGGATCCGGATCGCGGGCCGCTCCGCGCACCCGTTGACCCTGCGCCAATAATCCCGGTTCAGACCGACGAACGCTCCCGTCTCCTCTTCGTGGAACGGCACGCTGTCGTGCTCCATGCGGGAGTGCCAGACGGGTATCGGTCCGCCGCGCCCTCGCGGCTCTCCCTGCGCGTCGAACAGCACCTCCGGCCATACGATGCCCGCCGCCCCCGCTTGTCCGGCGAACATGCCGCCGTAATGGCGGGCGAGCTGACTCGCCATAATATCGCCCATCGACATGCCGTGGAGGAAGATCCGCCCGGCGTCGATCCGATACTTGCCCTTCATCGCCTCGATCATCGACAGGACGGCCGCCATGTCCCGATTGTCATCCGGATCGTCCGGCGGGATATGCATGTAAAAGCCTTCCGGATTCGGCCGGCTGAGCACCTCCAGCGTTTGGCGCTCGCACTCGACCATCCAGATCTTTCTGGCGCTCGCATTCGGGAACAGGACGATGAAGCCCGCCCGTTCCGCCACGAGCGTCCAGGAGGAATAGATCGCCTGACCCCACCCTGTCATGAGTCCGCCGTGCAGCGATACGACGAGCGGCACATCGGCCGAGCCGTCATAGGAGGCGGGCACGTACTCGTACCATACGCGCCGTTCTCCGTCGTCCGCAAGCGTCGCGTATTCGGTCAATCGTTCCGGATACGGCAGCGAATTGTTGCCGTTCTCGTTGACGACCATGTCCGAGCCGCGGATCGCTTCCGGCAAATAGTCGCGGTTGTCGTCGTTCGGCATACCGGGCATGATCCAGCTTCTGTTTGGCATCGCACTCACTGTCCTTCTCTTCGGTTAATCAGCCCTTGACAGCGCCGGACATGATGCCGCTCGCAAAATACTTTTGCAAAAACGGATACATGATCAGAATCGGCAGGATCGCGACGAAGGCGATCGCCATGCGGATCGATACCTGCGGCAGCTGGACCATGGAGCTGGAGCTCATGCTTGTATAGGAGAGCACGGCCTGAATATTCTGGTTCATCTTGTTTAGCACCGCCTGGATGCTGAGCATCGAGGGATCCGTAATGAAGTACAAGCCGTTCTGCCAGTCGTTCCAGTAATTGAGGCAAGAGAACAGCCCGATCGTCACCAGGATCGGCTTGCCGAGCGGCATGGCCATGCGCCAGAAAATCCTGAAGTAGCCCGCGCCGTCCATCTTGGCGGACTCGTACAGTTCGCCCGGTATCGTCGATGAGAAAAAGGAACGAATCAGGATGATGCTAAAAGCGTTGGTCAGCATGAACGGCAGCACGTACGCCCAGATCGTATTGACGACGCCGAAGCCCGTCCACATGATGTATGAAGGAACGAGGCCGCCGTTGAACAGCATCGTAAAAAAACACGAGGAAGCTGATGACGGACTGACCCGGCAGGTCGCGAATCGAGAGCGAGAAGCTCATGAGAGCGGTCACGATCAATCCTGCCGCCGTGCCGATGGCGGTCACGAGGATCGTAATGCCGTAGGCCCTGAAAATCGTCGAAGAATTGGTCGTAATGTACGTATAGGCGCCCAGGCTGAGCTTCGCCGGAAATAGCGAATATCCGTCCGAGACGAGCGTATTTTCGTCCGTAATGGAAGACATGAACAGCAGCAGCAGCGGCACGATCATCGCGAGCGCGACGAGAATGAGAATAACGTGAAATACGAGCTGCTGGGACTTGCTTTCGCGCATGAGTAAGGCCCTCCCTTCGTCCGGTAACGATCCGTTTCTAGAAAATGGCGTCCTTGGAACTGAGTCTGCGGACGACCGCATTCGCCAGCAGCACGAGGACGAAGCCGACGACGGCCTGCAGCAGGCCGGTCGCGGCCGAACGCCCGATACCGCCCGGCGACATCAGCGCGCCGTACACATACGTATCGATCGTCGCCGTCACGTCGAACAGCGGCCCGGAGTTCTGCGGGACGAGGTAGAACAAGCCGAAGTCCGAATAGCAGATGCGACCGATGCTTAGCAGAAAAAGCGTCACGATCGACGGCACCAGCGCGGGCAGCGTGATGCTGCGGATTTGCTTCCACTTGCCGGCTCCGTCGATGGAGGCCGCCTCGTACAGCGATCGGTCGATGCCGGAGATGCCGGCTATATAGATCAACGTGCCATACCCGACGTATTTCCAGCAGTTGACGACGATCAGGATCAGCGGCCACCAGGTAGGGTCGTTGTACCATTCGACAGGATTGTTTTTGAACAGGCTGTTGTTCAGCATGCCGTTCTGCTGGCTCAGGAAGGCGAACACGACGTAGCTGATGACGACCATCGACATCGTGAACGGCAGCAGCACCGAGCTTTGATACCATTTTTTCATCCGGTCGCTCTTGATGCCCGTGATCAGGATCGCCAGCACGATGCCGACGACGTTGTTGACGATGATAAACGCGCCGTTGTAGAGCAGCGTATTGCGGACGATGGTGGCGACGTCGCTGGAGCGGAACAAATACTCGAAATTTTTGAGCCCGACCCACGGACTTCCGAATATGCCTTCGGACACTTTGAACGATTTGAACGCGGAGATGATGCCGACCATCGGCATGTAATTGTTGACGATGAGATAAGCGGCGCACGGGATCATCATCAGGTAGAGCGGGAGATAGGGCTTCAGTTTTCTCATTTTGATCATATTCCCTTCGCGCCTTATTGGGAGGCCGCCCGCGGCAAGGCGGGCGGTCTCCGCCGCGTCGTTACTTCTGCTTGGCAAGCCAGTCGTCAAGCTGCTTCTGCTTGGCGTCCATCACTTCCTGCAGGCCTGCGTCGTACAGCTCCTTGTTCATTTTCGGCAGCATCTTGGCGGGATCGACCGAGCCGAAGCTGACGCTGTTCTCGTACTTCGCCAGCACCGCGGCCAGCTGCGACTCCTCCGTCGCCACCGACGACGAGTCGAACGTAAAGCCGTAAGCCTTGGATACGAGCGCGTCCGCGTCGAACTTCTTGTAGCGGTCCCAGATGTCGGCCGGGCTGCCGGCCCAAGGCGTCATCAGATACTGGTTGGGGTAAATGAAGCCGTAATCGGAGTGATAGTTGACCGTGGCCGCCGTGACGCCCTCCGGATAGTCCGCCTGTCCGTCCTTGTTCACGACCCAGTCTTTGTCCGGCACGCCCCAGTTGAGCAGGTCGTTGAATTCTTTGCTCTTGTACGCCCAGTTGAGGAATTGGAACGCCTTCGCCTTGTCCGCGGACGAATTCAGCACGACATTCAGCGCGCCGTTGACGGCGGTCGTCGACTTCATCTTGCTCGATACGGGAATGAGCACGGTGTCGTAGCCGGTCTGCGACTTCACGTCGGTGAGGGCGTTGGCGCCGTAGGAGGCGAAGAAGGCGAACGTCTTGCCGGCCTTCATCTTCGCCTGCCCGAGCTCCTTGTCGACGGCGATGTCCTTGGAGGCGTAGCCTTTGGTGAACCATTCGCGGTTCAGCTCGGCGAACTTTTTGAACTGCTCGGATTCGTACCAGTTGGTGATCTTGGTCGTCTGGCCGTAGTTCTCCAGCACGCCGAAGTTGTCGCCGAGTCCGTCGACGTAGGTGATCGTGTTCAGACCGAACGTGCGGAAGCCGTCAAAGGGCGTCATGTCCGGGTACTTCGCCTTCACCTCGGCGAACAGCTTGGTGAGCTGGTCGAAGCTCGACATGTCGTCGGTCGTGACGGTGAAGTCCGACGCCTTGTGGCCGAGCGCTTCGAAGATGTCCTTGCGCACGAAGATACCGGACGGCGTGGCGCGCACGTTCATCATCGGGAAGCCTGCCAGCATGTCGCCGATATGTCCCGCCTCTACGTCGTCGCCCATCACCTCGTAAATATCCTTCGTGTACTCGGCATATTTGGAGGCGTCGACGATGTAGCCCTGGTCGATGAAGCTCGGCAGGCTGAAGGCGAAGGCGAAGGAAATATCGATCGGCTCCCCGGCCGCCAGCATGAGCGACATTTTGGAATTGTAGGTATCCCAAGTAATCGGGATCAGCTTGACCTTCATGTTGAGATCCTTCATCGTGAGCTGGTTGATCAGCTCGTTCACCTCGGCCTGATTGCCTTCCTTGGGCGCGTGGTAGGCGAAGTTGACCGTGTACGGCGCCTCGCTTGAGGAAGCCGAAGCCGAAGCGCCGGACGGGGAACCGCTCCCGGCGGCGCTGCCGCCGGATTCGTTTTTGGCGCAGCCTGCAAGCGACGAAGCCAGCAAAACGGATGCAACGCTTAATGATAGCGCTTTCTTTAACATGAACAATCCTCCTCGAGATAGATCGGCGTTCGCCTGAGCGGCAACCATTCGCCGAGCGCTTTTTGTAAATATAAATCCCACATCTCGTAATCGTGACCCATGCCCGGCGCCTCTTCGTACCGAACCTCGTAACCGAGCCGCCGCAGCACGGAAGCGTCCGCGCGCACGCGGTCCCGGATAAAGTCGCGGTCCCCCGTCGCGATGAAGAACGCCGGCGTCCGAACGCCCTCGGCGATGTTACGCTCCGCATAGTGGAGAAGGTCGTGCTCCGAGCGGACGAACGCGTCCGCTCCGGCCAGCGTATCGCGCACGCGGCTGAAGCCCCAGCCGAGACTGTCCTTGTACGCTTCCCGATCGAGCGTCGCGCCGATGCCGCCGGACAGATCGACCGCCGCCGCGTACAGGTCCGGCCGCATCAGGCCGAGCGCGAGCGCGCCGTTGCCGCCCATCGCCATCCCCACCGTGAACGTATGCTCGCGGCCGTCGGCCGCCGCGAACAGCGATTTCACGACGAGAGGCAACTCCTGGGTCAAATAATCGAAGTACTTGAAGCCGTACGTGGTGTTCATTTAGAAGCTGTCATTGACCGAAGGGGTGACGAGCATCACCTGGTTGTCTTCGGCATACCGTTCGAGCCGCGTATAGCGGTAAGGCACCGTATCGTCCTCGCCGCCGCCGTGCAGCAGGTACACCACCTGAAACTTCATGCCCGGCCGGTAGGGCCGCTTGCCGCTCTCCGGCAGCAGCGGGTCCTTGTAGCCGAGCCCCGTCGTGAGCGCCCCAGTCGGATAGCATACCGTAATATTCGTGCTCAAGCTAAGCAGCTCCGAGCGATACTGCATCCGCAGCAGGCCCACGGCCTCTCCCCCTCTCGTTGACCTTTATCCGCGCCGTTCGATCCCGTTATTCGCCTGCGAACGCCCGCGCCAGCGCGCCGATATAGCTTTCCCTCGCCCGCTTGCTGACCGAGGCGTCGCGCACGAAATTTTCGAAGGCGTGATAGCAGCCCGGATACAGGTGCAGCTCGACCTCGACGCCCGCCTGGGCGAGACGGGCGGCATACGAGATCGTCTCGTCCCGGAACAGGTCCAGCTGCCCGATGCAGATGTAAGCCGGGGGCAATCCCTCGAGCCGTTCGGCGCGAGCCGGTGCGGCATAGGGGCCGTCGCCGCCGCCCAGATACATCTGCCAGGCCGCGATATTGTTGGCCCGGTTCCAGACGGCTGGCTCCGTGATCTCATAGCTCGACGGCGCCTCGTGCCGGTCGTCGATCATCGGATACAGCGGCATCTGATAGCAGAGAGACGGTCCTCCGCGATCACGGGCCAGCAGCGCCAGCGCCGCGCACAGTCCGCCGCCGGCGCTGCCTCCGCCGATCGCGATGCGCGAAGCGTCGATGCGCTGCGCCTCCGCGTCGCCGGCCAGCCAGGCCAACGCGGCATAGGCATCCTCAAGGCCGGCGGGATACGGATGCTCGGGCGCCAGCCGATAGTCCGGCGCATAGACGACGCAATCCGCCAGGACGGCCAGCTCCTCGCACGCCGGCGTCTCGTAGTCCGGATGGCCGAGCACGTAGCCGCCGCCGTGCAGCCAGAGCAGCGCGGGCAGCACGCGGCCATCGCGCGAGGCAGGCTCGTACACGTTTACCAGCATCGGCTGTCCGCCGGCGCCCGCGATCGTGATCGTCGAGAACTTCGCCTCGGGCGAATGCGGGAACGCCAGCGGCGGAAAATTTCTGACCTTGTCGAGATCGTCCGGCAGCTTGAGCGCCGGCAGCATGCCCAGTCCTTCCCGCAGCTCCGGGTGAACCCTGCTCATAAAGTCCATAGCCGACCGTCCCCTCCCGTGTAGGTAATATCGTAAACCTTGCTGCGAAAATCCGCGCTCAGCGCCGACCGGTGCTCGCCGCTGCGCCACGTGAGCAAGAGTATGCCCCCCCGCTCCCTCCGCGACCTCCAGCTCCCCGTCGAAGGCCGGATGCGTATTGCGCAGCCGCATGACCTTGAACAGCTTCTGCAGCATCGGATGGGATACGCGGGCCGCGATCTCTTCTACCGTATAGTTGTGCCGGTTCACGCTGCGCGGCTCGCCGAGCCTGCGAATCGCTTCCTCGTCGTTGGCGCCGGCCAGCAGTCCGACATAGTAGACCTGCGGGATGCCCGGCGCGTACAGCTGCACGACCCGCGCCAGCAAGTACGCATCGTCGTCCTCGTCCAGCGCCGAATAGTAGGTCGACATCAGCTGGTATTGTCTCGCCTTGGCGCCGGACATTTTGACGATGCCGGGCGGCAGCGCGACATATTGCTGCAGATGCTCCACCTTGCGGTTGACGCGTTCGCGCACCAGGTCGATCTCGTCGTCGTCCAGCAATCCGGCCACATCGACGACGCCGATGCCGTCGTGCGTGTCCAGCGTCGTGAACTGGCGGCGCGGGCAGATGCGCATCCAGTGCGCCAGCCTGTCCGTGCGCCCCGTCATCAGACCGTGAAGCATCAGCATCGGCAGCGCAAAGTCGTATACCCAATGGCCGCGCTCGGCCATTTTCAGCTGAATCGTATAGTTCTCGTGAATTTCGGGCAGCATCTCCGTGCCGTGCCGGCGGAGCGGGCGCATCCCGATATCGAGCACCTCCCACACCTCCGGCTCTACGAAAAAGCAGCTCGTGCCCGGCCGCTTGGAGGCGTAGGCGAAGGCGTCGAAGCGGATGAGCGGCACATATCGGCACAGGCGCTCCAGATTGCGTTCATAGTAGTCCTGGGTGACCGGCGACCACGGATCGATATCCACCTGCTCCTCGAAAAAGGTGTTCCACAGCTTGACCGTCTTGCCGTCCTTGCGCGTGAATGCCTTGTACGGCCCCTGCAGCTTGCGCCTGTACAGCGCCTCGAGCTCGGCTTCGGTCGGTTCGCCGTTCGGCCAGAACTTCTCCCAGTCGATGAACATCTCTTTGTAGGGAGAATCGTCCCCCGCGCTCCATGTAGTCTCTGAATTCGCGGCTGCGGATCGAGGCGTGATTGATCATGAAGTCCGCCATCAAGTAATACTTGTCCGAAAAAGCGGCGATATCGTCCCAATCCCCGAAGGCGGGATCGACCGTATCGTAATCGATGACCGCGAAGCCCCGGTCCCCCGAAGAAGGATAAAAAGGAAGGATGTGAATGCCGCCGACCAGCCCTTCGAAATAGGTGTCCATGACGGATGCCAGGCGCTTGAGATCGCCGCCCAGGCTGTCGGCGTACGTAATGAGCATGATCTGGTTCGTAACCTTTTTCATATTCGCCTCCTGATAGGTGCTTCGCTTCGGCCCCTCCTGGAGCTGCCGGCGCATACTGCAAGACGCCGATCGGGATCGCCGGTCAATGCTCCGGGCTGCTCTCCCGGTAGACGCACGACGCCTCGAAGCTCAGCTTCACGTTGTCCGTCAGCGTGCCCTCTTCGATAAAGCGGTGGAGCAGTCTCGCGCAGTTGTAGCTCATCTCCTCCGCAGGCGGGGCGAAGCTCGTGATGCCCGGCGAGACGGCCGTATTAATCAGCTTGTTGCCGTAGGAGATGATCTCGACCTGCTTGGGCACGGACATCCCGCTGTCGTGCAGACGGCGTACGACGCCGCTGACCATGTTGTCGCTCGGCACGAATATCGCGGACGGCGAAGGATCCTCCTGAAGCAGTCGCTCCATCGCCTCGTAGCCGCCCGAATCGCTGTCGTCGCCGTACACGGCCGGCGTTAACCTGGACTCTCCGGGCGCAAAGCCGCCGCTTTGCCATTTATCGATGAAGCCCGTCGCGCGCAGGCTAAGCGCGCGGCTGGAATAGTTGGGCGAGACGATGCCGAAGGAGCGGCGTCCGCGCTGGAGGAAGTGGCTCATCGCGCTGAAGCCGACCGCATAATCGTCCGTCAGCACCGAACAGTAGCCTTTGGCGATGCGGTTGAACAGCACGACCGGCACGTCGAAGCGGGTGCTCTCGACAAAAGCGATATCGTCCTCGGTCAGCGCCATCAGAATCGCGCCGGCGATGAACTCGCCCGAGATCCACGCGGACTTCTCCCTCAGCCTGCCGACCTCGAAGGGGAACAAGATAATCTCGTATTTGAGTCCGGCTTCGTTCAGATAACGCTGGATGCCGTCGTACAGCTGCTGCGTGGGACCTTTGCCGAAGTTCGTCGGACAGAAGGCGCAGATCAACTGCTTGTTGTAGTTCCGCTTCCTGCGTTTCGGCCGGACGGGATGCTCGTAGCCCAGTTCTTCGGCAGCTTTCATGATTTTCTCGCTGGTGCTCTCCGCGATGCGGAACTCTCCGCCCCGATTGTTGAGCACCATCGATACCGTGCTCGGCGACACGCCGGCGAGGTCCGCGATCTGTTTGACCTGCACATTGCTTTTTTTCTTCATGGCGCGCCTCCCTTCAGGACAACGCGTCTTAGCGGCAAGCCATTCGTCGAGGGCCAGCCGCAGCGACTCGTCCCAAAAATCCCACTCGTGCTCCCCGCCCGGCACGATCTCCAGCTTCGTGTCGTAGCCCCATGCCTTGAGATCGCGCTCCGCCAGCTGCGTTCGGTAGAGCGCATGATCGCTGTCGCCGATCCGGAAGAACAGCTTCGGCAGCGGTTTTCCGCTCTCGGCATTGCGCTTCGCGATATCGTATACGTCGTTGACGGTGCCGCGAACGTAGTCCGCATCTTCGAGCCGGTCCGACAGCCCGCTTTTCGGAACGCCAAGCCCCGCCTCGAAGTCAAACACGCCGTCCTTGGTCTTGACCGCGCTGGGCACGCCGGGCCGATAGGAGGCGCCGGACAGCAGCAGCGCGGCGGCATAGCGCTCGGGATAATTGATCGCGGTCTTCATGGCGCCGTGAGCGCCCATCGACAGTCCGCCGATGAAGTTGTCCTCGCGGCGGTCGGACAGCGGCAGCAGCGTCCGGCATACGAGCGGCAGCTCCTCTGCGATATATTCGAAGTAGCGGGCTCCGTCCTCCAGGTCGGTATAGCAGGAGTTGCAGGCGCTGGGCATGATGACGGCCACTTTGTTGCGTTCGGCATAACGGACGATATTGGTGAAGTTCACATAATCGCCGTCGTCGCCGCTGCCGCCGTGCAGCAGGTAGAGCGCCTGATACTTCATGCCAGGCTCGTACACCGCGTCCAGGCCGGCCATGCTGTCGGCAAAGCTGTAGGTCGGCAGACAGATCGTCGCATTCGTCTGCATCGACAGCGCCTTGGACAACATATTCATTTTCAAAACGGCCATTCCGCCCGCCTCCTCAGCCCAGAATCTCGTCGCGGATGAGCAACGCCATATTCCTCGACAGCTCGGCATGGTGATCGGTAATGTACAGCACGTCCTCGCAGCCGGACGCGTGATGGTCGAACAGCTGCTGGCAGAACCACTGAAGCGGAATGTACAGTTCGCCGCGTTCGTGGACGGCTTCGCATAGCATGGCGCTGACCCGGCCGTCCACGACGCAGCCGATGCTGCCGCGGGCGAACTGCAGCGTCCGGCCGTCCGGCAGCGTCAGCTCGGCGACGGCGCCGTCCGCCGACGGCGCGTACGAAGCGCCGAACGTCTCGGCGACGAACGACGCCGGCACGCACAAGTATTCGCCCCTGACGATCGTGCCGCCGTTCAGACCGTGATACTTCAGCTTTTGCCGCTTGATCGCCGGGCCGCTCATGTCCTTGAGGTTGTTGTTCACATAGGCTTTGGCGCTGCCCGCGGCCACGACGATCGCGAAGGCGTCGCCTTCCCGCTGAAGCAGCGTCCCGCTATGCTCGATCGTGCCGTCCTCGGCCCTTCTCGTTCCCGAGAACAGATAGTCCCACACCAGCTCCGCATCGTCGAACGTTTGCCCGTGATCGCGGTTTTTGACGTCGCGGAATACGACATCGGCCCGCTCTCCCTTGTAGAAGGCGAAGTTATCGTCGCCGGAGAGTTTGAGCTGCGGCAGCTCGCTGCAGCCGTTGACGATACGCCAGTAGTCGCGGTTGCCCCGGACGACCTCCTCGGTGTTGCCCTTGAAGTGGGGCGGCACCACGTCGTACTCGAGCCGGGTCTGCCAGGCGGCGAGCGGGCCGCCCCGGTTGATGACGGCGCCGTCGTCGTCGAACAGCAAGCCGAGGCTCGACGGTCCGCCTGAGCCGGCCTTGGCCGCGAACACCCGGCCGTAATGCCTGGCCATCTGACTGGTCATCAGGTTGCCCATCGACATGCCCTGAATGTATACGCGTCCTTCGTCGATGCTGTAGGTTTGCTTCATCCTGTCCACGAGCGCAAGCACGAAGTTCATGTCGTGATTGTCCTCGGGCCGCTCGGGCGGCACATTGATATAGATGCCGTCGTCCCGCGGCGCCGTCGCCTGGGCGAGCTTTTCCCGCTCGACTTCGATCGTCCAGAACTTGCGGGTGCCCGCGCTCGGAAAAACGACGATGAAGCCTTCGCGGTCGGCGACCAGCGTCCATGAGGTGTAAATCGCCTGGCCCCAGCCGTTCATCAGTCCGCCGTGCATCGAGACGACGAGCGGCACCTTCGCGCTGCCGTCGTACGAAGCCGGCACGTATTCGTACCACGTGTCCTCGATGCCGTCCGCCAGCGCGCCGGTTCGCTCGACGAGCCGTTCCGGATACACCTGCGAATTGTTGCCGTTTTCATTAACCACCATATCCGAGCCCTTAATGGCCTCCGGGAGGTAATCTCTGTTGTCGTCGTTCGGCGTCCCCGGAAGTAAAATCGTTTTTCCCTTCATCGAATCGCTATCCCCTCTCGTTCGGCTATTCGGTGGTTGTTCTGCGGCCGCCTTTAGAACGGGCTGGCGCCGGTATCCTCAAGCCCGAAAAAAATCGAGCGCGCGCTGGATCGCCAAATCCCAGAACCGCCATTCATGTCCGTAGCCCTCGGCCAGCCAGTACTCCGCGGCAAGACCGATCTCCTCGGCATGACGCCTGAACGTCTGCAGATTATCGTAGATCAGCTTGTCGGCCGTTCCGCAGGCGAACATCAGGCGGGGAAGCCGCCCGCTGCCGGCCTGCTCGTCCAAGATGCGCCATACGTTTTCATTGGACGCCACGAATGCCTCGAGTCCGCCTGCATTGTCGACCATCCCCTTCAGACGCCGGGAGAACATATCGTCCTGCGCAAGCTCCTCCTCGGTCACGGCGCTGTAGTCGACCGGCGCGGCGGACAGCACGGCAGCGGCCGCAAAGCGTTCGGGGTGGTTGACGGCGTATTTGATCGTGCCCCTGCCGCCCATCGACAGCCCGGCGATGAAGTTGTCCTCGCGCCGGCTCGACGCCGGCAGCCAGTTGTAGACGAGCGGCATCAGCTCCTCGGTCAAATAATCGTACATCCCGAAGCCCATCATGCTCTCGTTCCAGTTGGAATAGTTGCTGTTCAGCGCGCTCGGCATGACGACGATCAGATCCTTCTCGCAGGCGTAAAGCTCGATATTCGTACGGCGCAGCCAATCGGTATGGTCGCCGTACGTGCCGTGAAGCAGCCACAGCACCTTATACTTTTGACCGCTTTCGAAGTAGGTCCTGGGCGACAGGTGCCTCGGTCTGTTCGGCAAAATGACGGTGATCTCGTGATTGGACTTTAAGTATTCGCTTTCAAAGTTCAGTGTGGCAATGGCCATGAACATCTCTCCAAACGACGAATTTAGTAAGCGCTTACTCAAATGGCGAAAAAAATAAGGTTTTGCCCACATTCAAGATTCACGAATGGATGTCTGCGCATTTTTTCGATTCTTTTTTTGCTAAATTTAGCAAGCTTTATAGCTAATATTCATCTGCAAAATTAGTTTATTGCATCCGTTATGCATTGTAAATACGTTTTCAAGCTAATTTCGACAATTATTTTTGCTAAATTTAGCAACAAAAATAAACCGTCAGCATCGTCTTTCCGACGTTCCTAACAGCAGTCGTGTATGATCGGCATTCAGTCCTCGTCCCTCGTCCTCTTGTACGCCTGCACGAACTGCCGCGCCAACATCGCCGGAGAGGGGGGCATAAGGCGCTGAACAGCGTTACCTGGCGGGGCTCCGGCGTGTTTCGGGCCAAAGAGGCGCTTTACAGCGTTACCTGTCGGGGTTGCGACGTGTTTCGGGCCGAAGCGGGCGCTGTACAGCGTTACCTGGCGATTTTACACTTGCTAATATGACAAAAAATAGTCTCTTTGCAATAACGCCATCCTGCAAAATTACATCATTCAAGTCCCATTGCGTATGGTTTTGCGATCTATCTATCGTGCAGAAGTGCAGAAGTACAAAAGCCCGCACGACAGCACATCCAAGTGCTTCCGTACGGGCTTTCCTTCATTTGCTCAGCTTTATTAGAGCCGCTTCATTCACTCCAGAGCCGCTTCATTCAATCCACTCCACGATCTCAACCCCGTACGGCTCAAGCGTCAACGCCGGCCCTACTCGCGATTCCGTGAGCACGCTCGCAAACGTCCCGCCGAGCGATACCTCTTGCCGCTTGCGGCTCAGGTTCAGCACAAACAGGTAACGCGTTTGCCCTTTGCGCCGGACGGAAATTTGCACACCCTCGGGCAAACCGTCCAGGCGCGTCAATCCGATCTCGTCGGCAAGCTCGCGGAACAGCTCGATATAATAGCGCTCCTCGGCAACCGTGCCGATGTATACGACCCGTCCCTTCCCGAGCTTGCGGACCGTCACGGCCGGCTGTCCCGCGAAAAAGTCGTCGTCGTACCAGGCGATCGGCTCCGCGCCGGCGGGCGTCAAAATATCGCACCATTGACTGCAAGCGTACGAATTTCCTTGCTTGTCCACCATTGCGTGAAGCTCGCCGCCGATCGGATCGTACTCCGATACGGTGACGCCCGCCGCTTCGGCCAGCGGTCCGGGAAGCGGCCGGATCCAGCAGACGTTGTTGTCGTTTTTGACGCCGGTGCGGTTCGTGAGGATCACCGTCGCCCCGTTCCGCGCGCAATCCTCCAGGTGCTTCGCCCGCTCCTCGTCCAGCAGATAAAGGGACGGCGCGACGATGAGACGATAGCCGCTCAAGTCTTCGGCCGCATTCACGGCATCCGTCAAGATGCCGAGCTTCGTCAATGCCCGGTGATACAGCTTCAGGTTGTCGAAATAGTCCATCCCTTCGGCCTGCGGCTGAATCTGGAACGCATTGTACAGCTCGTGCGAATGCAGGATCGCCGCTTCGCCCGCTACCTCGGAGCCGTCGAGCGTCCCGGACAGCCGGTTGACCTCTTCGCATAGTCCGGCGTACTCCTCGTACCGCCGGCCCGGCACGTTGCTGTGATCGATCAGGCCGTGCCAGAATTGTTCGGCGCCGACCGGCGCGCTCCGCCATTGAAAATGAACGACCGCCTCCGCCCCTCTGGCGATGCACTGCCAGGCAAAGGCGCGTATGAAGCCGGGCTGGGGCGTCCGCCACATCGGAAACCAGCAGCCGGGCGGCCCGCTGATCGTCTCCATGATCCAGAAGCCGCGGCGCTTGATCCCGCGCGCGAGATCAAGCGTCAGCGCGCCGCCGTATCCGCTGGTGCCCGCCTTTTCTAGGCTCGTATTCGGATAATAATCGAGGGACGCGAAGTCCAAAGGCGCGCATAGCCGGTAATAATCCAGCGCCATCGGATAGCTCCATATGTTGTGCGTGACGAAATGGCCGGGACAGGTCTCCCGCAGCACGTCGAGCTGAAGCTGCTGGAACGCTACGACCGCATCCGTCTCGAACCTTTTCCAATCCAGCAGGTACGATGGATTTTTGAACGCCGTGCCGCCGAGCGGCGGCTTGATCTGCTCCCATTCGCTGTACGTCCCGCTCCAGACGACCGTGCCCCAGGCGCGATTCAGCGCCTCGAGCGAGCCGTACTTGTCCTTCGCCCATTCGCGGAAGCGAGCCTCGCAGTGCGGGCAGCAGCATTCGTTCAAGCCGAACTCGTTGTCGATCTGCCAGCCGATGACCGCCGGATGCGCCGCATACCTCTCCGCCATTTTCCTTACGATGGTCGCGGAGAACCTGCGCATGGACGGGCTGTTGTAGCAGCGATGCCCGCGAACGCCCGCTTGACGCGTCTTCAGGTGGACGTCCACCGGCAAGACGTCGGGATAGCGCTCCGTCAGCCAGTTCGGCGGCGTGCAGGTGGGCGTGCCCAGGACGACCTGAATGCCTTGTCTGTGAAATAATTCGATGGCCTCGTCCAGCCAGGCAAAATCGTAGACGCCTTCCTTCGGCTCGAGCAGCGACCAGGCGAATTCCGCCAGGCGAACGACGCGGACGCCGGTCCGCGCCATAAGTTCCGCGTCATTCTCCCACATGGCGCGTTCCCAATGCTCGGGATAATAAACGACGCCCATCAATGTCATTTTTTTTGCAGCCTCCCATGAGAGCGTACTTTATCAAATCATCATATCGGATGTCGGCAAGCTGCGATATGCCGCATTATTCTACTGGATATAAAAATATGAAAGCGGCTTAATGCCTTGCAACGATCCGGATGACCGTATGAACGGATGGCCGTATGGTATACTGCTGGCGCTTAACCCGAACGATAATCAGGGCGTTCGCGAATTGCTGGCGTTAGCCTACCTGGAGGTCGAAGATTGGGGAGCCTCGAATGAGCTTCTGGAGCGCTACGAGGACGGGTCCGCCGCTGCCAACTTTAACCGTCTTCTCATTGCATACGTGCGCAATCGCCGATCGCCCGAACTGCCGCAGCTCTTGAAGACGGCCATCGCTCAAAATCGCCACGTCGTCCCTTATTTGCTCGGTAAAAAGCGTCTCCCTCGCGAAATGCCGCACTATATCGGATTCGGCGACGAGAACGAAGCCACAGTGTAGGCCATGACGCACGCGCACCTTTGGAAGGTACGACCCGAGCTGCTGCAGTTGTTGGAGCGAACCCGTTAAGCGAGCGTCTTCTTGACGGCTCGACGCCGCTTCCCGATTACGGCCGCTGCCGCTCCTCGATCGGCGTAATCCCGAAAAATAACTTATAGGCTTGCGTAAAGTGGGAGAAGTTCGAATATCCCACTTTGGCGGCCACCATGCCGATCGGAAGCTTCGTGCTGCGCAGCAGCTCCTTCGCCGTATTCATTTTTTCCGCCGTGATGAAGCTTTTCAAGGAGACGTTCATCACGTTTTTAAACAGTCTCGACACATAATTGGGCGTCAGGTGTACGGCTTCCGCGATATCCGTTCTGCGTATGTCGTTTTCGATGTTGCAGCGGATATGCTGGATGATGGCATCGACCTGCCGCTGGGCATCCTGCTTCGATTCGGACAGATGATCGAAATAGTCCATCACATAATGAATCAGGCGCTCCATATCGCTCACGCTGGAATAGGAGTTAAGCGACCTGTCCAGCCAATCGCTCCCCTCGAAAATGAGATTGACCGAAATATCCGCGTTCCGCGCGATCTGGGAGATGAGCTGCATCAGATTCTGATAAAATCGCTTGAGCCGTTCGGCGTTCATTCCCCCCTTCTCTCGACAGTCGCCCCAGAAAAGCCAACACGTCGTTCAGGATCAGATCCGGCGACCCCTTGCTCATCAATCGATTCCACAACGCCTTGTCGTCCGCATTTTCGTCTGACGTGTCCTTTAAGGGCTGGTCCGTTCGCATAAACACGCGGCCAAGCCGCGAGACGTTGTCGTCCCTCATCGCCATAAGCTCTTTAAAGCGGCCGGCCGCCTCGGCAATCGGAAGCGCCGGGCCTGCATAGCAGGCCATCGTGCATTTGAAATATTTTTGCATCGTCTCTTTCAAAAGGTCCAGCTGTCCTTTAAACGCGTTCAAGCCAAGCCTGACCTGGTCTGGGCTGTAAACCATAAATAAAAAAGCACTGATCGTCCAGCGCGATCAACAACACGCGCTGACCGTAAGCTTCAAACAGCTCGGAAACGATATTGGACAAGGCGAACCACAAGGTGGGTTTATCCCATGCGCCGTTTACGTTTAAATCCATTAAAATATCGATGAGAATCAAATAGATTTGGCTGTCCTTGCTTACCGGGATATGGAACTGGTTCAACACGTTTACCATGTCGCTTTCGCTTGCGGGCTTCCCGGACAGCCCTTCTTTGAGCAAGGCTTGAAGAATACGATCGCTGCTGCCGTAGAGCAGCTTCCCGTAAGACGAATACTTCTCCGTCTCGCGCCTGCTTTTCAGCTTCTGTATCGCCTCCGTCACGGAACGCTCGATATCCTCGTACTTGGCGGGCTGAACAATATAATCGTATCCGCCCAACCGGATCGCTTCCTTGGCATATTGAAAATCGGCATGGGAGGTCAAAAAGATGCAGGTAACGTCATACGCCTTCTCCTGCACCCAACGAAAAAGCTCGAGACCCGACTCTCCCGGCATCTCGATATCGCTGAGCATCAAATCTACGATCTTGCTTTTAAGCACTTGTTTGGCTTCGAACGCGTTATACGCTTTAAGCACCTGACCGACGCCGATCTTGCGCCAGTCGATCCCCGTATAAATGCCTTCGACGATGTGGGTCTGGTCGTCGACGATAAGCACGTTCATTCATACCAACTCCTCGTTCGATTCGGGATGCGGTTCGGCGCCGGCGGTTGAGAGCGGGATAAAAATCTCGATGCATGCGCCGTTCGAATTGGAGAAGAAAAGGACGGCTTCGCCTTGATATTGAAAGAAAAATCGTCGTTTGACGTTGCCGATCCCGACATGCGTCGTGTTCTCTTCCGTATGCGGCGCATTCAACGCTTTTAATTCATCCTCCGAAAAACCCTTGCCGTTATCTACGATCGTAATGTTGACGCAATCCGAATCCCCGTCCTGCAAATATCTCGCTTTCACATTGACGATTAAGGGCTTGTCCCGATAAATGCCGAATTTAATGGCGTTCTCGACGAAGGTGAGTATCGTAATGGGCGGAATCGGAAAGCTCCTCAAACCTTCGTCCATGTCTACGGAAAAATAGATCGGCGTCGATTGCGTCATCGTCTGAAGTTTAACGTAAGTTTCAATGTTGTGAACCTCGGCCGACAGCGGCACGAGGTACGGAGATTGCCGGAACATGTCCCGCAAGTACTTGGACAGCACCAGGATCATCTCCTGTATTTTCTTATATTCGCCATTTTGAGCGAGCGCGTAAAGGTTATTCAAACAATTCAGATAAAAATGAGGCCGAATTTGAATTCTTAAAAATTGCATCGTCGCGCGCTGCGCATCCAACTGATGCTCGTACGCGACGATTTTCAGCGACTTGATCTCATGCAGCATTTCGTTAAACGTACTGCTCATTTGCTCGAATTCGAGAATAGGCGAACGGTTCGACATCCGCACGTCCAAATGACCTTCTTTGATGCTGTTCATGGTGCCGACAAAACTGTTCAGGGGCGTGAAAAAGGAACGCTTGAGCAAAAAATAACATAACGGAACCAACAGCAGACAGACGATCGAAGCGAAAAACAGAGAAAACTGCTGGCCGTTCATATCGTGCCAAATTCGGCGATGCGCGACGAGATAGATCATTTTGATGCCCTTGACGCCAAAGTCGCTTTCGATGATCCGATAACGCGTTTTTCCCGATTTTAAATAAACGGGTTCGCCATTTTGATTATGCTGAAACGTATAATGCGCTTGATCCAGCTCCCGATTCATCGTCAGCAGCTCCATGCGATCGGTTGCGAACAGCAGCGGATTCGCATTCGCCGAACTGTCGGCATTCAACGATCGGACGGCCTTGTTCAGATCGATGATGCCGATAAAGTAAGCGCGATTGTAGGAGAGCACTCTTATTAAATAGGGCTGACCGTTTAACTCCCGTACGAACCATTCGGCCGATGTATAATCCTGACGTGAAACGATCGTGCGCAATTGTTCCGACAGCCCGGACCGGTTTTCCGTTCCCGATCTGTTCTGAAACGCGTTCCAGTACAATTCGTTGGCCGTCGAAAAAAGAAAAAGGCCGGTAATGCTCTCGTCCATCGATAAAATATCTTTGCATTTATTCAAAATCTCGTAAGCCGACAGATAGGCATTCAGCTTGCCCGACTGATAACCCAGCACTCTGAAATTCGTATCGTTGGCGACGGTCGTCGTCATGAAGGTGGTGATATTGGCGATCGATCTCTCGAAGGAATTGGAGAAAACGCCGATCTTGCTTTTGTTTTCCTGAATAATGTTCGCATTGACGACCGTATTGGCCGTATATAAATTGTAGGAAAGCAAGCAGGCCAGAAAAGGCACAATAAACAGAAGTAAAATGACGATCATCTGCTTCTTGTACGAAATTCTGGCTTTTGCGCTCATCGCGATCGGCTCCTTGAGAATGACGAGCAAGACCCGCTGCGCGGCCCGGGCCCCGGCAACAAGTCTTGCTCGCCAATTGTAATATCGCAGCGGCTTTGCAGCCGCTTTACGTCTTCAGATGATTCTAAACATACCGTACATAAAAGGCTGCAGCGGGATTTCGAACACGGATTCTCGCGCCCCCGCCATAGCCGCGTTCCATGACTTGCCGGTTCTAAGATCGATCAGCTTGCGTCCGCTCCCGTCCACGTGCACCTTGACCTTTTCCTGCCGGTCATGGAAGGAATCCAAAATAAACGTGTCGTTGTCGTAAAGGAAAATCGAAACGTGGCCGCCGCATTCCAGGTAAATTTTCAAATCGCTCATCAAGTACTGACGGATCGTCGTCAACACTTCTTTAGGGAATCGACTCCATTCGGCGTAGTCGTCCGGCGCGGTCAACGTGTAGACCGTTCCGTTTCCATACTTGCTTCTCAGCAAGACGGGGAAGCAATTGTTAAGCTTGCGCAGCGCGATCAGGCAATCGCCCGCGTTGCTCATATATTCGATCGCGGGCAGCAGGACGCTGCTGCCGCTCCAGTAATAGCCGCTGAATGCCGCGCCGTCCGATACGAATTCATTCGAACATACTTTTTGATCCGTATACCTGGCCGATGTCAGCTCCTCGACGCCCTTGCCCTGCATCTTCTGCAGGAAGCCGGAGGTCATGCAAATATCTCCGCCCTTCAGCAGATGATTTTTCAGCTTGCCGATGATCGTCTCGTCGGTCGCGCTCGCGGCCGTGACAAATACAAGACCGGACGTGTCCGGAAACGCGTGCGTCGGCTCAAAGGCGATTCCCGCCATGCCCAGATGATCGTACAGATGATTGTCGCCGCGGGCGTGGAAGGGCTCGTACACCGCGATCCCGACCGGTTGGCCGGCCATGCCGACGACCTGGTCCAATCGTTCAAGCTCGAACCCCAGGGCTGGAATATGAACGGTGTCGACGAGCCAGCTATAGCAGAACAACGTCAATTCTTTCCCTTTCGCGAACAGCGTCAGATGGGCCTGCTCGAGAAAGTACGAAATATGCGGCATGCTGCCGAGCGAATCGATCCATCCTCCCGCATTATGGCCGGGTTTCAGATTTTCAAACCAACGCATCAGCGAATAACTGCCGTACCTCGGCAAGCTCTGCGCGGAATGGTTCGTATCCCGGGTCTCCGTACCGGTGTAAACCTGATCGAAAAGGCGAGCCTGCGTCTCCGGATTATACCCCGTTTCCTGATAAGATTCATACCAGTCCGGAAATTTGATGATCATGCTGACATTCGGGTTCGCAGCTTTGGCTGCCCGCATGACGATATTCTCGGACACGTCCGTCATCAGATCCAACCGAAAATCCGCCCAGCTTCGATCCCCTTTGGCCGCCATGCAGCTGGCGCACGTACAATTGGTGAAAAAGAAATCGTCGATAATAATCTCGTCGAACAAGGAGGCGGCCATCGCTACCGTTTGCTCCAGCCGGTCCAGGTCTTCCTTTGTCGTGTAGCAAAGCATCGAGCAAGCGCGCTTGTAGCCGTCCTCGATCGGCGTTGCCTCGCTGCCGATGATCGTGCCACCGCTCCCGTATACGCCGGTTTCGTCGATCAACGGCTTGTTTTTCGTCGTCTTCATCAGCGTCGTCGTGATCGCGCCGGATGCCGCAATGCCTTTGTCGTTAAAAAAACGCTTCAAGGAAGTCAGCTTCTCTGCGGAGATGTCCATATCGTCCCGATGCGTTTCCAAGTAAACTTTTGCGCAGTGCAAATGCTTTTCGAAAAAACGGAAGTTCCGCTCGTATTGCTCCTCCGTTCCCATGCTTTCGATGCAACGGGTCGTGAAATACAAGGCGATATTAAAGTTGGCGTAAGCGCTCATCTACATGCCTCCCATGCCGCAGCCGGCCGCGCGATCAACCTTTGACGGCTCCGACTACGATTCCTTTTACGAAATATTTTTGAAAAAACGGATATACGATCAATATCGGAAGCAGACCCATCACCGCGATCGCCATCTTGATGGCCGTCGTCGGGAAGTTCGTGCCGAGGTTGACCTGCAGCTTGCTGCCCAGGCCGCTCATCATGAAGAGCGTATCGAGGAGCATCTTATTGAGCAAAACCTGCAAGCTGTACAATTTTTTATCGCTAATGTAGTAAAGCCCGTTCAGCCAGTCGTTCCAATAGCCCAGGCCGATGAACAAAATGAGCGTGGTCACGATCGGCACGGACATCGGCAGCACGATCCGGAGCAGAATGCGAACTTCGCCCGCCCCGTCTATTTTGGCCGCCTCCGTAACCGCCTCCGGTATGTTGCTTGTAAAGTAAGTGCGCATCATGATGACATTAAACGCGTTCATCAGGAGGTTCGGAAAAATAAGCGCATAGATCGTATTTTTCACGTCGAAGAGCTGCGTCCACATGATATAACTCGGTATCAAGCCGCCGGAGAACAGCATGGTGAAAAAAGAAAAAAGGAAAATACGTTTTTCCCCGGGAGCTCTCTTCTGGAGAGCGGATAGGCGAACATCGTCGTGACGGTCAGGCTGAGGAGCGTGCCGGCAACCGTCACGACCGTCGAAATCAAATAGCCTTGGGCCACCTCGCCGGAATTGGAAAGGATATATTTGTAGGCGGTCAGATCGATATCCTTCGTGAAAAACGAGTAGCCGTTATGAATGAGGCTCGATTCGTTCGTCAGGGAGGATACGATCAGCAGTAGGAAGGGAATGATGCACAAAACGGAGACGACGGTCAGGCTGATATTGGCAAATAGCTGAAAGCCCTTGTTCGATTGAACCACTTCTTCACCTGCTCTCTTCCGAAATCGCTAGAACAGCGCGCTGTCCGGGTCGCTTTTTTTAACGACATAATTGGCAAGCATAATTAAAATAAAGCCGACGACGGACTGGTAAAGACCTGCAGCCGAGGACATTCCGATATTTTGCGTCTGCATCAGACCGCGATACACGTAAGTGTCGATCGTATTGGTGACATCCATCAGCGGTCCGCTGTTCATCGGAACCTGGTAAAAGAGACCGAAGTCCGAATAAAAAAATCCGGCCGACCGACATCAAGGTCAAAATGATTAAGGTGGGCTTCAGGCTGGGCAGCGTAATATGGATAATGCTTTTCCACTTGCTTGCCCCGTCCAGCGCCGCCGATTCAAAGTAGCTGTGATCGATGCCCACCAGGGTGGCATAAAAAATAATCGTGTTAAAGCCGAACCACTTCCACACGTTGACGATAATCAGGATATAAGGCCAGTACTTGGGATCGGTATACCAGGACACGGGATCGATGCCGAACATTTTGAGGAAGGTCAGATTCATGAAGCCGGTTTCGAAGCTTAAAAATCCGTAGACCAGATAGCTTACGATCACGATCGAAATGAGGTATGGCAAAAGAATCGCGGTCTGGTGAAACTTCTTGGCGACATTCGACGTCACTTCGTTAAGCAGGATCGCAACGAAAACGGACATCACCGTGCCGATGACGATAAACGCCAGATTGTAACCGATCGTATTGCGCGTGATCAGCCAGGCGTCCTGCGTTTTAAACAGAAATTCAAAATTTTTAAAGCCGATAAAATCGCTTCCCCAAATTCCCTTTTGGAAATTGTATTGCTTGAAAGCGACGACGATCCCCGCCATCGGAATATAGTTATTGATCAGGATGTACAGCGTTCCTGGAATGAGCAAAAGGTAGAGTGGCAAATACCGCGACAGCCTTCGCAGACTCCTTCGATTTGCCGTGTTCATGCGACGCCCTCCCCTCGCCCCGCCCAAAGGCCCGCGGTCGATGTCGCCGGGAGCCCTTGGACGGGAGGAGCGATATTTACGAACTGCTATTGCTTATTTTGCGCCAGCCATGCGTCCAGCTGCGTCTGTTTTTCGGCGATAATCTTGTCGATGCCTGCGTTTTTCAATTCCTTCTCAAAGCGCGGGAGCGTATCGGCCGGATCCAGATCCCCGCAATCCAGCGCGTTGACATACTTGGCGAGCACATTGTTTACCGCGGCGATCTCCGGCAGCACCTTCGAATTGTTCCAGACAAAGCCTTTCGCCACGGACTTAATGGCGGTCTCGTTGAATTTGAGCGTATCCTGCCAAACCGTGGGCGAGTCGGAAGCCCATACGTAGGAGATCAGCTCGTTCGGCCATGCCCAAGGATCGACGCTGTACGTCTTGTTGCCGGCATCCATGCCGTCCGGATAGTCGATAATGCCCTTATCGGCATCCTTGACCACATAGTTTTTGCCTTCTACGCCGTAGATCAAAATGTTCGCCAGCTCCGGATTCGTATACATTTCATTCAGAACCTGTACGGCTCTGCCCGGATTTTCGCTGTTATGCGCGACATACCACAGATTGTTAATATTGTTGGTCGTCGAGTAAGGCGGGACAAGCTCGATAATCGTCATGGGCTTGCCGGTGCTTCGCTCGATCTCGCCTTCGACGCCGGGCTTCGTATTGGCGATCGACGAGAACGCCTTGCCCGCTTTGATCAGGCTGGTCGCGCTCTCCGAGTTCGTCGAGCCGTTCGGAAGGAGCAGGCCTTCCTTTTGCCACTTGTGACGACGCGTCACGATATCTTTGTACGTGTCCGTGGCGTACCAGTTGACGACCGTCGTGTTGTCGGTTGTCGCATCTTCCAGCACGCCGGGGTCTCCGCCCAGATCGTCCTTGGAGGAGATGTAGTAGCCCATCGTGCCGGCATCGGATACGAGCGGATACATGTCGGGAAACTTGCTCTTCGCCGCGCGAAGCAGATTCTCGAAGTCGTCTTCGGTTTTAATCGTCGATACGTCCGTTCCGAGCGCCTCCAGGTACTCTGTCGGAACCGCATAGCCATAGCCGGAAGCGAGCTCTTTATTGTTGCGAACCGCGTAAATTTTGCCGTCCACCGAAGTCGAATCCCAATCGGCCTGCGGGATTTGTTCGAGCATGTCCTTCCCGTACTGCTCGAGCAGATCGTTAAGCGGCACCACCTGTCCGCTGTTGGCCGCATTCGGAACGGTAAGCCCCAGGCTCGGCATCAGGTCGATTTTTTCTCCGGAGGAGAGCATCAGATTTCTTTGTTGATTAAAGGAGCTGAAGCCGTAGCGCACAAGCTCGATCGTCGTATTGAATTTGGCCTGCGTGATTTTGCTCGCCTCGGCCGCTACCGCCTTGACGGCTTCGTCGTCGGCATCGTCCGCCATCACGATTTTAACGACATAAGGCTCCTGGGACGTTGACGTCGAAGCGGTTGCGGTCGACGAGCCCGATGAAGAACCGTTCTCCGCGGCTTCCTTGCTGCAACCGATCAACAAAGCCGGCAAGACGACGGCAAGGCATGAGAGCGATACAGCTTTCTTTTTAAAGCTCATTTTTGACCTCTCCCTTTAGCGTAAAATGATGACAATGCCATTGTATCCGCTATCATTTAGGGAAGATATCAATAATGAAGCTTTCTATTATCGAAAATATCGCCTGTTTTGAAGCTCGCCGAATACCCATAGCATCTCCCCCATAGGAAGGGATTATATGCGATACGAGGCGAAGGAGCCGTTCCGTAAGGAACAGCTCCTTTGCAACGAACGATTAAATCTCGATGGCAAGACAGTTGAGATACGCCGTGGGCAGCCGCTCCGGCAGCGATACGACGAGCACCCCGTACGATTGCTCGAACGGTACTTCGCCGACTCCGAGCAGGCGCACGTTTTTCACTTTTTCGTCCGGTCCGATCGAACGGACGACGGCAAGACGATCTTCAGGCGCGCGCATCTGGAATGCGTAGATCGTGCTGCCTTTTTGCGTAAATCGGAAATCGGACGCGCTCCATTCCGCTTTGTCTTCCTTAAAATGATCGATCACGACGCGGGTGCCGCCCTCGCCCGACACTCGGAACGGGCGGGTGCCGTATACCCCTTCCCCGCACACCGCGATCCAGCTTGCCATTTCCTTCAAAATGTACGTGCATTCGTCGTCGATCGTGCCGTCGGGCTTCTGCGGGATGTTCAACAGCATATTGCCGTTTTTGGAGATGATGTCCACGAACATCTCGATGACATGCCCCGGCTTTTTGTAGACCGTCTTGACATGGTAGAACCAGTCGCCGACGCAAGTGTCCGTCTGCCACGGCTCCGGCTTGATCGCGGGCTCCTGGCTGCGCTCGATATCCATGACGCCGACGCTGTAAATCTCTTTTTTGCGGTCCTTCTGATTGTACACCGCTTTGTTCACGCCGCCGTTCAGCGCGGCGCTCGTATTGTACAGATGCGCGACCGCATGCAATCCCGCCTGATAATCGGGATGGCCGGGATCGAAGTCCGGCTTATCCCACGTATTGACGAACGGCAGCACGCCGTCCGAATACAGGAGGTCCGGCTGATAAAGATCGATCACTTCCTTGACGATGTCGAACCAGCGCTGGTGCCACCAACGGTTCGGCGAATACCACGGATCCAGATCGTACATTTTTTTGTTCGGATCGTGGTGCTCGAGGTTCGGCAAGTACAGATCCTCGTACGCAGGATCGTTGCCGTCGTACGGAACGCCTTTAAACGGACCTTCCCGATCCCGGCCTTTGTTCCAATGGAACCAGCCGAACGTGGCGCCCAGATGCTCGGTCAGGCCGAAGGGCAGCCCCCTCTTGACCGCAGCCTGCTTCCAGAGCCCGACGATATCCTTGTTCGGCCCCATGTTCACCGAATTCCACCGGTGGATCTTGGAGCCGTAGTTGAAAAAGTTGTCGTGGTGCATGGCTTGCGCGACGAAGTATTTGGCGCCTGCAGCCACGTACAGGTCCATCAGCGCCTCGGGGTCGAACTTATCGGCTTTCCAAAGCTGCACGATGTCCTTATACCCGAATTGCGACGGATGCCCGTAATGTCTGATATGGTACCGGTACTGCTCGGAGCCCTCCACGTACATATTGCGCGCGTACCAGTCTCCGTACATCGGGACGGACTGCGCGCCCCAGTGCGACCAGATGCCCAGCTTGGCGTCCCGGAACCAATCCGGGCACGCGAACGTTCTCAGCGATTCGAAGGTCGGTTCGAACGGGCCTTTGGAAATCGGTGTCTGAAGCATGTCAAAACCTCGCTTTGCCTTTATCTTTTATTTTGCCTGCTTCGCCTATTTCGCCATCTTGTCGTACGCGTTCTGGTAGATTTCCAGATAGCGCTTCAGCTTCAAGCCGTCGAAGCCCTTCACGTACGCGTTCCACTCGTTGTCGGTGAGCTTCTTCGATCCGGTAATGAACTGCGCCATGTACGATCGAATATAATCGTTGATTTGCGGCCGCAGCTGGTTGACTTCCTTGGCGTCCGCCGTATCCATGAAGATGCTGAGCGGGAACGTTTCTTTCGGCTGCTTGTTCTCGTAGTTGTTCTGCGTCTCGAGGAACAGCCGGTACTCGTATCCTTCCTGGCTCATCGGATCTTTGGGAGCGACCCACGATTCGCGAATATCGCGCGTCCGGCGGGTGATGCCCATCTGATCCCAGGTCTCGTTGTTGGTCGCGGCGGAAGCCATATCGAAAAATTCGGGCTTCAGCATATATCTCGCCTGCCTGCCCCGGACATCCGAGGTTCCGTCCGGCGCCTTCTCCCAGTACTTCCCTTCCAGGCCGTATTCGTTCGTAATCGCGTGATCCTCGGACCACATATAATCCGCCATCTTGATCGCCGCGATCTGCTGCGCTTTGGACGCCTTGTTCGTAATGGCGAACTGCCCGTTGCCGTACGACTTGTAGTATCCCGTATAGGCGACGCCGTTCGGACCGGTCAACGGCGGGATGGACACATAGTCCTTGTGCCGCGTCTGATCCGCCGCCAGGCTGAAGTACAAGCTTGGAATGCCGCCCGCGATGGCGCCGAGCACGTTGTCGCCTTCCTTGTTGGCGACTTGGGTAAGCGCATCGCCGTTTTGCGTGAACGATTCCTTGTCGATGAGTCCTTCGCCGTACAGCTTGTTCAAATATTCGAGGCCCTGTCTCCATTCCGTCTTGTTCGCGGCCAGATCGACCTTGCCGTCCTTCATCGTAAAGAAGTCTTCGTCGTTGTCGTAAATAAACGCGTTCATCAGAAAATTGGAAGGGACGCCGTGCCAGGTGCCGATCGCGCCGGCATAAGGAATTTCGTCGGCTTTGCCGTTGCCGTTCGGGTCCTTCTCCTTGAACGCCTTCAGCACGTCGTAGAAATCTTCGGTCGTTTTCGGCATTTCCAATCCCAGCTTGTCAAGCCAGGTCTTGTTGATCCATGCCTTCTGGGCGTACCAGCAATGGAAGCAGTCGTTCACGTGCGGAAGCGCATAAATATTGCCGTCCGGGGCCGTGATGGCCGCTTTGAGATCGGGATCGTCCTGGAACGCCTTCTTGATCTCGTCGCCGTACTGGTCGATCAGATCGTTGAGCGGCAGCAGCACGCCCTGCTGTCCGTAATCGATCTGTTCGGACTGCGTGAAGTCGCCGGAGAGGAAAACGGAGGGATAATCGCCGCTCGCCATGATCAACTTTTTCTTGTCGGCCGCGTTCGCATTGGGCGTCGCGTCGAATTTGAATTTAATGTTCAGCTTGTTCTCGATATATTGGGTAATGGCGTTTTTGTTGATATCTTCGATGCGCGGGGACAAGGACAAGAACACGTCCAGCGTCACCGGCTTTCCGCTTGCCTGCGCCTGATCGCCATCCGTGCCGGCTGCGCCGCCGTTTCCTTGATTGCCCGTCTCTTTGTCGCCGCCGCTGCATGCGCCCAGGATGAGCGCGAATACGAGCGTGAGGATGAGGACGACGGCCGTTCCGGTAATCCGATTCTTTTGCAAGATGACGCCTCCTTTTTTTAGCTTCCATCGTGCCTGTTACGCCGCCGCTTGCCGGCAATGCCTGTGCCCGCTGCCATACGCGCTTCCTTCCGGCCTCACCTCCCTTTCGTCTGTCGACCGCCTAACCTTTAACCGAGCCGATCATAATGCCCTGAACGAAATATTTCTGGACGAACGGATAAATGCAAAGAATGGGAACCGTCGCCACCACGATCAGCGAATATTTCAACAAATCGCGCAAGCCCTGCCTTGCCGCCATCTGATTCGCATCGACGAGGGCCGTCGCGTCTATCGTGTTGAGAATCAAAATATTCCGCAAAATGATCTGCAGCGGATACAGCCCCGGCGACTTGAGATAAATGAGCGCGTCGAAGTAAGCGTTCCAGATGCCCACCGCATAGAACAGGATCAGGACGGCGATGATCGCCTTCGAGAGCGGCAGGACGACCCGCCACAAAAATCCGATATCCGAGCATCCGTCCAGCTCCGCCGCTTCGCCGAGCTCCTTCGGAATGGTCGACTGGAAAAAGGTGCGCGCCACGATAACCTGAAAGACCGACAGCGCGCCGGGCAATACCATCGCCCATCTTGTATCCAGAATGCCGACCGCCTTGACCGTGAGATACGTCGGGATCAGTCCGCCGCTGAACAAAATCGTGAACACGAGCAGCATCATGATGAGGTTGCGACCGACAAACGTCGATCTGGACAAGGGATAGGCGATCGCCACGGTCATGACGACATTGATGGACACGCCAAGCAAGGTATAAATAATGGAGTTCATATAGCCGGTCAAAATCGCCGGATTGGAGAAAATGACTTTGTAGCCCATCAGACTGAAGTCGACCGGCCACAGCCACACCTTCCCGCTGACGACCGCCTGTGCCGAGCTGAACGAAGAGCTGACAATATAAAGGAGCGGATAGAGGACGGCGACGAGCACGCAGCAGAGAAAGAGATAAATTAGCGCCAGGAAAACCCTGTCGCCGACCGATTCGCGGATCGCGGTTGCCCGGTTCATGTACGTCCCCCCCTTTACCACAGACTGTTGTCCGAGATTCGCTTGGCAACGGCATTGACGCTTATCAGCAAGACCAGATTGATCAGGGAATTGAACAGATCGACCGCGGAAGAAAAGCTGAAATTCGCGCCGAGCAGACCGATCTTGTACACATAAGTCGATATGACCTCCGAAGTGCTCACATTAAGCGGATTTTGCATCAGGTATACTTTCTCGAAGCCGACGTTCATGATTTGTCCGACGCTGAGGATCAGCAGGATGATGGCCGCGGGCGCAATGCCCGGAATATCGACGTGCCGCATCTTCTGAAGCCTTGACGCGCCGTCCACTTTAGCCGCCTCGTACAGCTCGGGATTAATGCCGGCCAAGGCAGCCAGGTAGATCACCGCGCCGTAGCCGATCCCCTGCCAGACGTTCGACCATACGAAGATGCTCTTGAAATATCCCGGCGAGCCCATGAAATTAATCGATTCGAAGCCAAGGCCTTGTACAATGTGATCCACGAAGCCCAGACGCGGGGAGAGGAAAATCATAATCATGGAAACCATGACGACGGTCGAGATGAAAAACGGAGCGAACGTCACCATCTGAACGGTCTTCTTGAACTTCGCCCGCCTGATCTCGTTAAGGGCGAGCGCGAGCACGATCGGGGCGGGAAATCCGACGACAAGCGAGTACAAGCTGATCCCCAGCGTATTCTTGATTAGCAGCCAAAAGTTCGGCGACTGGAAAAAAAGCCCGGAAGTGCTTGAGCCCGACGAACTCGCTTCCCGTAAATCCCTTCACGACGCTGTAATCCCGAAACGCGATCTGGGCGCCGTACATCGGAATGTACTTAAAGATGACGATGTAGGCCATCGGAGCCGCCACGAGCAGGTATAGCTGCCAGTGCCGTTTGATCCCCCTCCACATGCGTCCGGCAGCGAGCCCTCCGCTTGTCTTGCGACCTCTGCGTATGGTATTGCCGCGTACGCCCATAACGCCGGTATTTTTCATCTGCCCGTTCACGCCCTTTCCCGAAGCACGTATTCGCCTGGCTTTGAATGGCCTAACCATATCGAACGCCGGCCGGGACCGTCAACGAACAGAAATCTACGGACGGACATCATTCTACAAGCGCTTTCATAACGGTGCGTTTTGGCCGTCGCTCATCTTTCGCGGACCGATCAATATTCGATTCGGCAGGAAAAAAAAGCCCTGACCGGAAGGCATTTCCGGATCAAGGCTTTTCATTGTTGTTGTTTGTAAATGTCGTATGCGTGCTGGTGAATCTCGACGTACCGGTCGAGCTTCAACTGCTTCAGACCGTTCACGTAATCTTCCCAGTCGGCGGCCGTATCCTTCACGCCCGTAATAAACTGAACCAGATTTCTTCGGATATAATCGTTGATCGGCGCTTTTAATCGGGCGGCTTCCTCGGCTGCGGCCGTATCCATAAAAATATAGGACGGGTACACCTCGCGCGGTTGCTTGTCCGCATACTTTTGCAGCGTCTCCACGTAAAGCCGATGCTCATAGCCGATGAACGAATCGGGATCCTCGGACACGGCCCAGGACTCTCTGAGATTTCGATCCCGATACAGTACGCCCATCTGGGCCCAGATGGCGTTTTGGGTGGACGACTTGGAAAATTCGGGATCGAGCCAATATTTGGCGGGTTTCCCGTGCTCGTCGTACTCGCCGGGCTCTCCTTTTCGCCACCACTTATTCTCAGGTCCCCACTCGTTGCGGATCGTCGCCTCTTCGGTCATCAGGAAGTCGGCCAGACGTATGGCGGCAGCCGCTTCGGCAGCCGTCGCTTTGTCGGTGACGGCAAAGGCCGCGCGGTCGTAGGAACCGAAGAAGCCTGCCGCCGCATAGCCGGATGGGCCGATCAAAGGCGGAACCGCCTCGTACTCGCCGTCCCTGCTGCCGGCGTTGCCGTCGAACACCATCCGAATATGTCCGGAGGTAACCGCGCCGAGCACGTTTTCCTGGCGTGACGCCGTCTCCATGAGCCCGTCGAGCGATTGGGTGAACACGTCGGGGTCGATCAAGCCTTCGCGGAACAGCTTTCTCATATATTCGAGCCCTTCCCGCCATTGCGGCTGGACGGCTGCCATTCCGACGCGGCCGTTCTCGATGTAGAAGTAATCCGTGTCCGTATTATAAATAAAAGGGCTCATCAGAAAACCCGTAATTCCCGTATGCCAGCTGTTCATGGCGCCGCTGAGCGGAATTTCGTCCTGGAGGCCGTTCCCGTTCGGATCCTTCGTTTTAAAAGCGCGCAGCACCTCGTAAAGCGCCTCCGTCGTCGCGGGCATTTTCAGGCCAAGCTTGTCCAGCCACGTTCGATTGATCCACAGCTTCTGCGCGTACCAGCAATGGAAGCATTCATTGACGGACGGCAGGGCGTAAATATTGCCGTCGGGCGCGGCGATCGACTGCCTGACGGCCGGATTGGAGCTGAAAATATCCTTCAATCGGTCGCCGTACCGGTCGATCAAGCCGTTCAACGGAAGAAGGATGCCCCGCTGCCCGTATCGCACCTGCTCGTCCGTCGTCAGACTGCCGCCGAGAATGATCGGCGGATAGTCCCCGCTCGCGAACAACAGGTCTTCCGTCTCGTCCAGCTCGCCCGGCTTGGCGATGACGAACTTGAGTTCGATGCCGAGCTTTTGCTCGATATATTCAGTGAACTGATTCGTATCCAATTCCTCTGTTGCGAGATCGGACCCGACCAATACTTCAAGCTCTACCCTTCGATCCGCGATCGGGAATTCGCCCGGCTCGCGAATGACCGGCTCCGCGCCGCGATTGAGGGATTGGCCGTCAGGCAGTCCCCAGGCTCCCCATCTCCATGCCGCGATGCCGATCAACGCGACGATGACCGCAGCGATCGCGGCGAATACGATCGTTCGACCTCTGTTCATCTTCCACCTCCTGGCTGGACTCGCGACGCATCGGCCGGCAGACGCGCTCACTCCCGCATTCGACTGCGATAATCGTGCGGCGGCAATCCCTCCGTCTTGCGGAACACGCGGCGAAAGGTCGCGGAGTTCGGGTACCCCACCCGCTCTCCGACTTCCTGAACGGAATCGTCGGTGCGGGCGAGCAGCTCCTTGGCTTTGCCGATCCTCACGGATGCCAGAAAATCGAGAAAGTTTTCGCCGAACGTTTCTTTGAACAATCTGCTCAGGTATTTGGAGCCGACGTCGAATTTATCGCTCAGATAATCGAGCGACAGGTCCGGATTGGCGTACTCCTTCTCGATGCAATCCTTGATGTCCTGCAAAATAGGATAATGAGCGCGCGGCGAACGCATATCCTGCAGCCCCCTGAAGCTATGGTCAAGCGTATCGTAAAGCGCCATGCTCAGCTCTTCCAGCGTATCGAACGACTCCATCCGGACGCGCATCTCTTCCAGCGCCTGCCGGACGATCCGGTATTCCTCTTTGGACCCGCTCGAATGGTGAAGCTCCAGATTGGCGAACATGTAGTGGATCAGCTTGACGATCACCGCTTTTGCGGGCTTGTCCAAACGAATATCGCTGAAAAACTGTCCGAACAGATCGCGCCATTTTTCTTCGCCGAGCCGAAAAGCGGTCGAAATCTCGTGAATCGTGCGAAGGTGCTCATGCTCGCTTTTTTGCCGCTGATGCTCGGCGTCCGAGTAACGGATCACCCGGTTCGTGCCAAGCACGGCCTTGAAATGCAGGAGCGAGCAGGCCTCTTCATAGGAGGAGCGTACGTCTTCGAGCGAGCCTGTCGTGCGGCCGACGCCGACGGTGACGGTGAACTTGAGATTTCTGGCGACCCAGTCGACGATCGAATCATAGACGGGCGACAGTTCGCTTGCCTCATTTTGAAATAAAACGACGGATAGCTGGATCGGAGACGTCCATTCCAGCCATGCGACCGTGCCCGGCTGCTGCAGCATTTCGTTGACGACGCTGCTGACGACGAACTTGAACAGCGAGCGGTCCCGTTTGCCGAACGTAAAAAATGCCTGTTCCGCATTGTCCACCTCGATCACGAGCGCCTTTAACGTATGGAAAGCCGGCATTTCCAGACCTTCAAATGGCGTTTCGGACAAATCCCCTCTCTCGTAATCGCCGTAGATCAGCACGTTAAAAGCATGCTTGCGCTTCAGCACGGCCGCTTCGCTGAATTCTCGCTCGGCAAGCTTCGACTGCGCGACAAAATTGTTGACAGCGGATTCAATAAAGGCAAATTCGTTCGCCGCCACGCTGCCGGCCGAGCCGTTCCCGTCCAGCAGCGAATGATGCAGCTTGACGACCAGCTGTTCGAGCGGCTTGTAGTTCGCCCGCGCCACGTAGACGGTGAGGAGCAGTCCGACGGCAAACACGAGGACGCCGACGCCGAACCAGACGCTGGAGAACGCAGACGTAGAACTGGCCAGCAGTCCGCTTTTCATGCCGCTCTCTACCGTCCAGCCGGTGTAATCCGACGTGAGTCGGGTCATGACTTTGCGGTTCGGTTCGAGATTGTCGCCGTAGATCGGCTGCCCGTTCCGGCTGAAAATGTTTACGAAGGTGGTGGATTCGTCGTATAACAGGGACACGTTTGCCTGAATGGCGGAAACGTCGATGTTGATCACAAGGATGCCTTGCGAGCCGGAATTGACCGGAACTTCGTGGACGACGCTGATGACGCGCTTGGCGCTGCGGGACGCAAGCTCCCGATAATCCCGGACATCGCTCCAATGCGTCCCGATTCTGAGGCCGGAGAAAGACTTCGCAAACGCCCGATCGTCGAAGGCGTCGATCGGTTTGCGTAAATTGCCGGAGAGGATCGTGCCGTCGCCGTACCTGTACAAATAAAAAGAATCGATCAACGGCACTTCCTGCTTCAGTTCGTTAAGCCGCTCGAGCACTTCGTAATTCAAATAAATATGGCGGGAATCGGCTTCCTCGAAATAGTCGGACAGCAGCTTGTTGTTCAGCAGCTTCCCGGATGACGAGGTGATCGACGGTTTTCAACGATACATGGACGGATTGCAGCAGCTGGGCGGTGAACGCCTGGCTGGAAGCCTTCGCGTTCTGTCGGTTCTGTTCGACGATCGCCTGAAGGAATATAAAAATCAAAAAAGAAAAAACGATCAGAAAGAGCGGAATATGCGACCACATCATCCTTCGGAGCCATGTTTTGCTCATGCGCTCCCTCCCTCCGAAAGCTTCGAATCATAGACTTTTGCCTGTTTATATCTACTATATATAAAATAAATGTAAAATATATATAAATTTCATCGTCGCTGTCTTTCCAACCCTAGCGCGAACTTCTAAACCGTATATAAAAATATGAAGGTGAAATTCTATTCTTGCTCGACGGACAGCCACGCGCCTCCGACCGCCTGAAAACACGAAATGACGCGCCCACTTCTCCGGAGAAGCCCGGCTGCGTGGTTCCGTGTTCATATTAAGCGCTGCTCCTATACGTTCTGACAGGCTAAAAACCGCCTGCGGCCTTTTGCTTGCGCGCCGGCACGTAGCAAACGGACCCAGGAGCCCTTATTCTTTTTTCCTACCGCGATTCGTGGAACGCCAGCGGACCCGGGCGCCGTTATTGCGGGATTGCGGGCCTTTTTTAGCCTTGATCCGAGTAAATAACGTCCTTCCGGTCCGTAACGACCGCAAATGGGATCGTTTTTTAAAGAATAACGTCCCCTGTGTCCGATGCCCCGGTCTGCCTTTCATTCAGCGGCTGTCCGCCGTTCTCATACGCGCCAACCTAACTTCCCGCCTAACGTCGTTGTGGTCAGCATGGTGAAGTCTGTGATTTCCCCGTGATTCGATACGTTCAGCGCAATAAGAAAACCGTCAGGGAAGGTCGCCCTGACGGTCCTTGCATCAAGCACATGCACGATCGGCGGGCAGCCCGCGACCGCCTGAACGCACAACCAACCGCGCCAACGCCTCCACAGCCGCCCGCCAGCAAGGTGTGATTGAATGACGATGCCTGTGCGCGATCAGAATACGCGAAGGATTAGGATTTCTTTGAGTCATTCTAACACCTCAGCAAAATGGATGCTGATTTGCAGAAACTTCCTCTTCGGCTTGTCCAATCGGCTGAAAAGCCTGTGCCCGCCATATTTAACCTTGAACAACGACAGGTCTGCGGGCTTGGCGGGCTTGGCGGGCTTGGCGGGCTTGGCGGGCTTGGCGGGCTTGGCGGGCTTGGCGGGCTTGGCGGGCTTACGCTAACCGTCTAGCAATAGCTGTTGAAACGCATTTATTTCCTTTGACCATGACGCTATTGGGGCAAATAAGTGTTGAAGCGCAATTAAATTCCCACTTTCGAGCGTTTTGACCCGGTTTTGAACCAAATAATTGCGGTTGAACACTTATTTCCTCCCCAGCCCCGATCAGCGCGCCGATTAACTGCTTTTCAACACTTATCGCCCCCGGCTCCCAGCTCCCGGGTTATTCGTGTCCAGATCGAGCACAATTGCGCTTAATCTCTTCCTGGAACATCCAATTACAAAAAAAACGAGTTTGTTCCTACCCGAGACTTCAACGACCGCGCGATGGCGCAAGAGGGCTAGTTTGTTCCTAACCGAGAATTCGATGACCGCGCGATGGCGCAAGAGGGCTAGTTTGTTCCTAACCGAGACTTCAACGACCGCGCGATGGCGTAAGAGGGCTAGTTTGTTCCTAACCGAGACTTCGGCGGCGGGGCGATGGCGTAAGAGGGCTAGTTTGTTCCTAACCGAGACTTCGACGACCGCGCGATTGCGCAAGAGGGCCAGTTTGTTCCTAACCGAGACTTCGATGACCGCGCGATGGCGCAAGAGGGCTAGTTTGTTCCTAACCGAGACTTCGATGACCGAGCGATGGCGTAAGAGGGCTAGTTTGTTCCTAACCGAGACTTCGGCGGCGGGGCGATGGCGTAAGAGGGCTAGTTTGTTCCTAACCGAGACTTCGACGACCGCGCGATTGCGCAAGAGGGCCAGTTTGTTCCTAACCGAGACTTCGGCGGCGGGGCGACAGTGCCAGCGTATTCGTTCGTTTCTAACCGGGAATCGTTCGGCAAACGCTCGGTGAAGCCGTCTCTTGGGTTGCTACTGAAGCAACCTGAAATAGGGCAGCATCCAACACCGAATTTTATGTTTTCGATCTATTTAATAAAAAAACCGCCTTTCGGCGGTCGCGCGAGCCAACGGGACTCGCGTTTGTAGAACAGGGGTGGCCGGCGTTCACGAAGACCATCCTTCCGCTTCGATCTTGTCGCAAAACGCCTCCTCCGACTGCAAGCCGGAAAGATACAGCATAACCTCGGGCAGAAACCGGCTCCATTCCCGTTCCTTCAGCCCGAGAGCGTCCGCGAACCTGAACGTCGGAATGATCTCCCGGTACATGCCGAATCGTGAAGGCCGGGCAAGGCCGGGTTCTTCTCCGTTTGAACCGTGTACGCGGGATTCGTCGATCGCCCCTCTGGCCGCGGGCAGACTGAGCGTATCGCGTCCGATGATCGCCTGCGCGGCCGGTCCCGTCAAATACTCCGCCAGCAGCCGCGCCTCCGCCGCGCGAGAAGAATGCTTGTTCACGGCAAGGCCGACCGCGATGACGAGCGTCACCGGCTCCGCCAGCAGGGGCAGCGGCGCGATATCGTAGGCGAAGTCGGCTTGCCGGAGCGCGTTCAGCCCGTAATACGTCGTCACGATCATCGACAGCTTGCCCTGCGCGAACATCTCTTCGACGCGGAATGCCGCATCCCGCTCGGACATGAGCGGATTAAGCCGATCCGTGACGATCTCCTTGTAGCGGCGAACCCCCCGCCAGCATCCGCGTACCGCGCATCCGAAGCCGGCCCGCTTCGTCCCGTTCGGCCATTGCCCCGCTCTGCAGCAGAAAGACGGCGATGCGATTGCGCTGGGTGGCCGAAAAATGAAAGCCGGCCCGCTCCTGGGACACCGTGAGCCGATCGGCGGCGCGAAACAGCTCGTCCCAGCCCCAGCCGCTGTCCGGCTCCCACAGCGCCCGTTCCCGGAAGTGATCCCGGTTGTAGCAGAGAATCGTCGGGCTGAACGTAAACGGTCTCGCGAGCAGCGCCCCGCCGGACGTCATCGCATCGGTCAAAAACGGGTAAAACTCGGCGTTCGATTCAAGCGGCAGCAGGCTGTCCGCGTCCCCGGACTGTTCGAACGCCCGAAGCTCGGCGTCGTTAAGCGTCAGCGCGTCGATCAGCCCATGCGCGAGATAAGGCTTCAGCACCTGCGGATCGTAGCCGGGCAGGATGACCTCCTGCACCCGAATATGCGGATACAACGCTTCGAAGCCGGCCAGAAGCGCCTTCAGCTCGGTCTCCCGCAGCGTCGACTCGTGGTAGCCGAGCTTCACGATGATGCGTTCCGGCTCGCGCCGTTGCAAGACGACGCTCCCGATCCGCGGCTTTTTTTTCGATCAATCCCTCTGCGGCAAGCGCGGCCAGCACGTCCCGCACGATTTTGTTGCTGAGCGCAAACCGGTCCGACAGATCCTTCTCCGAGGGCAGGAACTCCCCCCGGCTTGCGAACGCCTTCGAGGATGTCCTGTCTCAGGCGGTTCAACATTTCTTCCTGACGCACCCGGAACGTTTTGCGGCTATGCTTCGTTTTCATGTCGATCTCCCTGCCGCCCCCAAGAAATAAAAGGATTCGCGCACCCGCAGGCGAGTCGGAATCCGATGTTCTTCTTATCTTAGTTGCCCGCTTCGCGCAGTGTCAATACGACCGCTAGGCCAGTCTGAACAGCTGGGATACGTCGACCTCTCCCCGAAGCGGCGCGCCCGCCGCGTATCGCTCGGCCTCGCTCGCGATATAGGCGCCGATCCGGTGCAGGCCGTTGTTCTCGGCGCCCGCGATATGCGGGAGCAACGTGACGTTCGGCAGCGAGCGAAACGGATGGTCGGCCGCAGGCGGCTCGGGATCCGTGACGTCGATGCATGCCCACAGCCTGCCTTTACGCAGCTCCGTCGCCAGCGCTTCCTCGTCGACGAGCGAGCCGCGCGCCGTATTGATGAGGATCGCGTCGTCCTTCATCAGGCCGAGCGTGCGCGCGTTCATCATGCGATCCGTCTCCGGGATCGACGGCGCATGTATCGAGACGACGTCCGACCCGGTCAGCAGCGCGTCCAGCTCGACCTTCTCCGCGCCCATGCCGGCGATGTCGGCTTCGCTTACGAAGGGATCGTAGACGAGCGCCCGGACCTCGAACGCTTGCAGCAGCTTGATCAATTGACGGCCCGACAGTCCGGCGCCGATGACGCCGACGGTGACCCCGTACAGCTCCCGTACGCGCTCCCGCTGTTTTTCCCATTCGCCTTCGCGCGTATTGCGGGCCAGCTGCCACATGTTCTTGAGCGATACGATCGCGAGGCCGAGCGCCGTCTCCGCCACGCCGCGCGCCAGCGCTTCGTTCGCCGTGCCGACGCGGACGCCTTGCGCGTGAAGCGCAGGACTCAGGATCGGCTTGACCGAGCCGGCCGCATGCAGGACGATCCCGAGCTTTGGACAGCGGTCGAGAATGTGCGCGTCGAGCGGCGGACAGCCCCAAGACGTGACGATGACGTCCGCGCCTTCGGCCAGCTCGGCTGCGCGCTCGGGCGTCGGGTTGCCGACGGTCTCGTTGACGACCAGCTCGCCGAGCTGCCGGATTCGCGCCAGATGCGCTTCGGTGAAGATGCGGTCCGTAAAATGACGGCTTTGCAGCATGACGATTTTCAGCGGGTTCATCGGATCATTCTCCTTCTTTGTTCAGCCAGCGGTCCAGGAATCGGTATGCCAGCAAGCGGATCTCTTCGGGAAAATCGTGCTCGCCTTCCCCCGAGGCAGAAGCGGAACCGATCCGCTCGGCCGAGCAGGCGGTACAGCTTTGCCAGTTCCCCCCATCCCTTCCGCGACCGAACGCCAATGAGGAAAGATGGCGTCCTGCTGCCCGGCATAGTTAAAGAACGGTACGGGTGCGCACAGCGCGGCGATCTCGTGGAAGTCGAACGGGATGCGGTCCTCCCGCAAATCCGCGCTCACCTTCGGAATATGCGTGTACGGATACGACCGGTATCCCCAATGATCCGGATGCGGGTCGCCCGCGAAGGGGCTGAAGCCGCAGCTGGAGACGACGGCGCGGACGCGATCGTCCAGGCCGGCGAGAAAATAAGCGTTGTAGCCCCCGAAGGAATGGCCGATCGCTCCGATCGCGCGCCGGTCGACGAACGCCAAGGATTCGAGGACGTCGAGGCCCTGCATATGATCGGTCGCGTTCTTGGCGACGGTCGACCAAGCCGGATGCGCTTCGTAGAACGCGGTGCTGTCGAACGCCGGATAGCCGGGATAAACCCGCTCTCCCGCCGTGAGCGCGTCCGGCGCGAGCACGACGTACCCGCGAAGGACGAGCTCGACGGCATAGCCGCGGTTCGGCCGGCCCGGCACGATCGCGATGTCGTCCTTGCCGATCTCGTGCGTGGGATGCAGCGCCAGGACGGCCGGATAGCGCGCCTGCGGACGGGAGCCTTCCGCAGGCGCGGCCGGCACGAGCAAGTAAGCGGGCACGGTGTCGCCGTAAACCGTATCGTACGCGACGCGGTGGCGGGTATAACCCGCTTCCTCCGTTGCGGACACATAGCGGAGGTTGACCGGCGGACGCTCCGGCAGCTCTCCGATATACGACAGCCACGTTTCGCGAATGCGCTTCCGCTTTTCCAGCCACTGGGTGTTGTCGGCAATGCCCGCCAGCAGCGGCGGCAGTCCGCTTTTGTTCACTTCGGATAAAATATAGGCCATGACGCGCAGGCTCCTTTTCGCCGTTTGCTTCAAATTTCTAACTCATATCTGAGTTATATTAACGACAGTATATCCCCATTCGTTATTTCGGTCAATGTATTTATGAGTTAGATATAAATCATTATAAATGCAATTATTTAAGCCGACTACGCCCTTGATTGCGCAATGGCGCGCAACGGACGGACCAAGGAAACCTTATTTTTGTTTCTATCATGCTCTGCAGCCTGCTCGCAGACTCAGGAGCCTTTATTGCGGGATTGGAGACCTTTTTTTAGCCTGGATCCGGGTGAATAACGACTCTCCAGTCCGTAATGATCGAAATTGCACCGTTTTGTCAGAAATTTTGCAAAGACTCGAGTGAGGTAGGAAAAGGAGGGGAATTTTACAAAAGAAAGAGGCTCCTGTAACGTAGAGTTTACGACAACACCTACGGTAAGGAGACCTCTTGAATACAATCGTAAGCAATGAAAGGGTTGTTCGTCAAGTTTTAGGGGTGTTGGGACAGCACAATACCGCTTTAAAGAGCGATGCCTATGCGAAAAAGCTCTTTGCTTGGAACACAACGCTTCTCTATCTGGAAGGGATCCTGCAGAAGCGAAATGCCGTGGGTGAGATTGCGCAACACTTATCCAGTACACCCTGGATGCAGAAATGGACGAACCTTTCGTCAATCGACGGTTCAGCGCTCAACCGCAGGTTGCGTCAGCTGTCAACCGATGTGCTGAAACAGACGTATACGGACTTGGTGGCGCGGTATGCTCAAACCTTCGGACTGCCACGTCCGCTGAAGCATTTTGGTCCGCTGGCTGCCGTAGATGCGACTGTCCTCACGTTGGGAAAAGTCCGCGGCGAGTGGGCTTACCAGCAAAAGGGCCACAACGCCGTTAAAATGCACGTCAGCTTGGACCTGACCGGCGAAAAAAGCGCAGTACCCAGCCGCGTGGTGCTATCGACAGCTTGTGTGGCCGACCTGGACGCGGAAGTGACCGGAGCCCTAGTGACGCGCAGTGAAGCCACGCACCTACTGGACCGCGGCTATATCGACTACGGACAGTTCCTGCGTTGGAACCGGGAGAAGATTCGCTTTGTGGCACGGCTGAAGGCCAATAGTAAAGTGAAAGTCATCCTTCAAAAAGAGGATGTCGGCCCTTCCATCGAACAGGATGCACAGGTCGAGCTGACCGATTCGAAAACAGGTGAAACGGGAATTTTTCGGCTGGTGACTTATTCGTTCACGGATCAAAAAAGGAAAGTCGCACCGTGTACGGGCGCTCACCAATCGCTTCGACGTTTCGGCTGAGGATATCGCGCAGATGTATCGTTACCGGTGGAAGGTGGAACTTTTCTTTAAGTTTATGAAGCAACAGCTACGCCTGAAGAAACTGTACAGCACCAAAGAACAAGCCGTATGGAACCAAATCTACTTGAATCTCATCGCCTATTTGCTGGTGGAGCTATGGCGGCAAGGGCATGCACCGACGATGGATCGCGGCGAGTTCATCACCCTGCTCAGGGCGTATCTGAGAAAGCCGATGGAGGCCTTGCTCGCGGTGCTCCACCGCCCAAAGGAACGAACAAGCCGGGGACGGCGCAAAAAAGGGAGGACGGCCGCGGATTCGCCCCAAGCGCTTGAAGCCGCAGCGCATCCTGTACAAGTAAGCGAACTACAACTAAATGAGGCATGACCAAATCTAAATTAAAAGTGGTGTTGTCGTAGCTTAGATGAGGCGGGGCTTTTTTTGCGCCTATTCGCATCTGCCACCCTCAAAATCGCCTTCATGGCGGCGACCATCTAACACCTTTCGCTTCTCAAGCGTGCCCTCAACTCTCCGGGGAGGAAGATGCGCTAGTAGATTGGCTACGAGCAGTACTTGTTTGCAAAATTTCTGCCGTTTTGTATGAAATAGCGTCATCTGAGTCCGGTATCACTTCCCGGCGCCTGCATTCTGCTACCGTGGCGCATTCCAAGCCGAAGAGGCGCTGAAGAGCGTTACCTGTCGATTTTAAACGCTGAATCGGTAAAAGCAAAAAGCGCTGCCGAAGCGGATGCTCCGTCAGCGCCTTTATATTTTGGCAAAAGCCGTAGATAGACCGTTACAGCCCGAACGCCCGCTCGATGTCCCGGATGCTGTCGTCGTCCATATGGACGATCGCGCCGAGATTCGCCGATTCGATGATCGATTTGGCGCTGTACTCCGCCACCTCCAGCCGGTCGAAGGCGTTCAGCAGGCTGCTGCCCGTCGCGATGACGCAGTTGTTCTCGACGAGCGCGAGCGGTACGTCCGGCTTGAATCGCGCCGCCGCCTCCCCCTACCGCCTCGTAGACGGACTCGAACGGCAGCTTCGGCATCCCGCGCAGCAGAATATACGCTTCCGGAATCGTCTTCGACTCGAACGGACGGTCCGTCAGGGCGAACGCCATCGTGTAGGGCGAATGGGCGACCAGCACCGAGCCTACGTGAGGCTGCTGCGCGTAGATCGCCCGGTGCAGCAGGATCGAGCGGCTCGGCTGTTTGCCTTGCTCGGCCGAGCCCTCCCGGATCAGCACGAGATCCTCGGGCTCCAGGTATTTGCGGTCCAGTCCGTGCGGCGTAATTAAAAAGACGTCTTCCGACAGCTTCACGGAGAAGGTGCCCTGCGTGCTCGTGAACAGGCGCTGCTCATAAGAGCGGCGGATAAAATCGCACATCCGCACGCGCGCCTCGCGCTCGGCGGTCGGCATCGGAACGAGGCGCGGCGGAAGCTCGGGCAGCTCGGCGACGGCTTGCCGCCGCCAGCGCCTGCTGCGCTTCCGTTAGCGATCGCGGACGGCCGAAGCCGGCGGCCTGGATCTCCATGCGCGCGCAAAACTCCAGCGTCTCGAACGCCTTGTAGGCGTCGGCCAGCGAGACGCCGCCGACGACGATGCCGTGGTTTTCGAGCATGACGCAGCGCTTTCCTTCGGCGAAGACGGCGGCGATATTCGCGCCAAGCTGCGCGCTGCCTGGAAGCGCATAGGGCGCAATGCCGACATCGCCGCATATCTCGCGCTCGCCGGGCAGCATGTCGACGTTCGGAACCTTGCGCACGATGCTGAACGAGACAAGCGCGGGCGGGTGCGCATGCACGACGGCGCGCAGATCCGGTCTCGCGCGGTAGATCGCCTGATGAAAGGGAAATTCGCTGGAAGGCTTGTGCAGACCTTCATGGCGACCGTCCGCTCGAACGCGCACGATATCCTCCCTGCGCAGCGTCCCCTTGTCGACGCCGGCAGGCGTGATCCATATATCGCCATCGTCATCGAGGACGGACAGGTTGCCGCCGGACGTCGTCGTCATGCCGAACCGGTAGATCCGCCCGATCATCTCGAGAATCTGATCGGCCGGGGGAAGATGATCGAATTTCATGGGGAGTCCTCCTCGTATAAAGAACGCATCCGTCCTTTTCCCCACAAGCTTGCCACAATTCGCCTGCGCCGGCAATGACTTTTGTCACACCGGGCACGCTCAAGCGCTGGCGTCGATCAGCCTGCCGTAATCCCGGATCTTGATATCCGCGACGACTTGAATGCTTGCTTCCGCGAACGCTTGGTTCCAATTTAACGCCTTCCAGTCCCCGAAACGCATCTTGTCCCGGACGAAGCTGCCCGAGCCCGAGCGCATCCGCTCCCGGCTTTTGCATCTCGCGGATCAGACGCCCGCAGCGATCGGCGACATACTTCTCCAAGGCTCGCTCGAGCATCGGCTGGCTGGCGATATTGTTCAGCTCCAGCAGGTCGTCGTATTCCATCAACGAGCCCTTGAGCTTGAGCTCGACGACGATCCGCGCCGGCTTGCGCTTGCTCGGGTCCGGCGGCGACAATATTTTGATCTTGCGTTTGCCGGTCACGTTGGCCAACGCGATGCTGCCCGCGCCGCGAGGCGTATCGACCTCGTCCATATACAAGGCGGCATTTTTGGCGCCTCCGCGGAGCAGGGAAAAGTACGTGGCGTCGTCCGCGCTTATTTTCGCGACGTATCGGTCCCGAACGAACAGCGCGATGCCGTTGACCTTCAGGCCCGCTTCGGTCTCGCCGACGATCGCGGCCACCGGCTCCGCGCCGTCGTCGTAATAATCGCGGAGAAACGTATGCAAATTCGTATCGAACCGCCCCCGCGTAGAAGGATCGGAACGAAGCAAATTATCGATATATTCCCCCCATCGTGCCCCCCTTGCGCGTATGTCCGCATGACAATATGCTTGATATCGCCTTCGACAACGACGACGTGCGCGCGTATGCCGATCGCCGGTTCGCGAAAGACGGATTCCATCGGCAGCCAGACGCCTTGGCGCGCCAGAGATTCTCCGAACATGACCTGCCTCAGCTGCCCCAGCACGATTTTACGGTCGTTTTGCATGTCGAAATGGATTTTCGCCTGCTTGAAGCTCTTCGCGATATCCGTGTAGACGATGCTTTCGGTCTGATTCGTTTTCGGGATGCTGATGGTGACCTTCAAAGCGTTGTCCTGCCCCTCCGGCCGCTCCAGTATGATCGTGCGGACGAAGCCGATTTTCTCGAGTATTTTCTGGTCCCCGCAGCCGCCCAGCAGCGAGACGGCGAGCAGCCAGGCGCCTATTCTTTTCATCGTCCGGAAGCCTCCTTGGACGCGTTGCCGCCGATCTTGAGGAGCAAAAGCAGGAGCAGCGGGAGCGCGAACGCGACGCCCGTCTCCGTAAAGTATGTGAGGCGAATGAGCGCCGCAGCCTCACTGAAGATTGAAGGCAAGAAGCCGAGTGCGAATATGACCGCCGCAAGCGGAAGCGCGAACCGTTTAGCTTCGACGCGAGGCAGCATACGACCGATGGCGCTGCGGGCGGCGAACGCGAACAAGACGGTCGTAACGAGATTGGAATACAAAAAAGAAAGGAAAGACCAGATTTTCGACCCGGTTGATGAATGGAATTTCGATATACTCCAGCGTATGAATAACCGGAAACTGCAAAATTTTCACTTCCTCGAAGCTGAAAAAGCCGAAGGAAATCGCGATCGTAAGCAAGTAGGTCGACGTGATAATCGCATGGCCGGCTAAAACGCCCTTGAACAGCTTCGTCTTGGCGTCCGAAAAGGGAAACAGAAAAAAAGCAAAGCTCGTAACCGATAAAAACGGCGTAGACGTCGAGCAGGCCGGCAAAGCTGAAGCCGTTTTCCGTTCCCTTGAAGAAAAAAGTCGTAAACCGGTGGTAGCTCCAATCCTTGAAAAAATAAGGCGCCAATGCAAGCATCCAGATGGACAAGAGGAAAAATACGGTCGAGGCCTTTATTATGCTGTACAAATCCTTGCTTAGCAGCATGAATACGAGCAGACAATAGACGGCGAAAATCTGCATGGCCGAGCTGGTCTGGAAGGTCAGCGTTTGAAAAACAAGCACGAAGCTCTTGCCGGCGAAAGCGCCGAGCGCCAGCCAAAGGAGAGCCAGCAGCCCGTAGACCGGAAATAACGCGAACTTGGGGAGGACGGCTTCGGCGATGTCGAATGCGGACCTGCCCTTTCCTGCCCGGTATACCAGCCGGTAAAGCCATATATTAAAAGCAACGATAAGCGCCAAGCCCAGGAAGCCGAGCCAACCGTTCGTGCCGATGTGGACGGCGACCATGCGGGGCAGCATGAAGACGGTGACGTCGAGCTCGATCATATAGAACAGAAGCGCCACATGAAAGCCGTTCAGTTTTTCCTTCAAGGGATGCCTCCGCTACTTTTTGATTTTCGTGCGCGTCTCGTTCGGCGTTCGGCTGAGACTCGGCCGCTTCTTGAGCGCCCAGAACGGACCTCTGACGAGCGTGTCAAGAATATCCATGAACTTCGCCGGCGCGATCGGCGTCAAATAAGACGCCCCGAGGTTGGTCACGCCGGCCATATGGATGACCAGGATTCCGATGCCGAATATAAGACCCAGATTGCCGAGAATGCCGGCGAGGATGATCAGTCCGAAGCGGATCAGGCGCAAAGACGCGCTCATGATGTAGCTCGGAATGACGAACGAAGCGATGGCGGAGATCGCGACCGCGATGATCAAAATATTGCTCGTAAAGCCGGCCTGGACGGCGGCTTGTCCGATGACGATACCGCCGACGATGCCGATCGTCTGGCCGATCTTCGTCGGCAAGCGCGCGCCGGCTTCCCGCAGCAGCTCGATCGTGGTCTCCATAAGGAGCGCTTCGATAAGCGGGGGAAACGGCACCTTGCTCCTCGACTCGGCCAGATTGAGCAGCATCGTATGCGGAATCATCTCGTAGTGGAACGTCGTCACCGACACGTAAAACGCGGTAAAGCAGATCGTGATCAAAAACCCGATCAGCCTGAGAATGCGCAAAGCGGTGCCGATCGGCCAGCGCTGGTAATAATCGTCCGGAGACGCGAAAAACTCGAGAAAAGCGGTCGGTGCCGTGAACGCGCTGGGACTTCCATCCAGGAGGACGGCGATTCGGCCGCCGAGCAGCTTCGAGACGACGGCGTCCGGACGCTCGGTCGTCAGGAACTGCGGAAAAACGGAATTCGGATTTTCTTCGATCAACTGCACAAGCATGCTGGCATCGGTTACACCGTCGATTTCAATTGCCTGAATGCGGTCGGACAGCATGTTCACGAACTGCTCGTTGGCAATATCTTCAATGTATAGCAGGACGACGCGCGTATTGGCGACTTCCCCCCACCTCGAGCGCAATGGACTTCAGCTTCGGACTGCGGAGTCGTTTTCGAAGAACCCCCCAGATTCTCCTGAAGACTTTCGACGAAGCCGTCGTGCGGACCGGTGATGACCGTCTCCGTTTCCGACTGCTCGATTTTCCTGCCGATTGACTTCGGCGCATCGTAAAGGTAAGCATCGGTACCGTCGTAGATGAGGGCAGCCCCGTCCATGATGGACTTCAGGCAAGACTTCAGTTCCTTCGCGACGCTAAAAGGCGGCCCGGAGAGCCTCGTTTGCAACTGCTCGGCGGAAGCCTGGGACAGCGGACGGATCACGTCCCGCTGCAGGGCGTCCAGGTCGACGAGCGTCGGAAAATAGATTAGGGCGGCTCCGCTGCCCTCGAGCGTCTCTTGAAGGCAATCGACGCAGTCCTTCACGGCATCGGAGATGGCCGGCAGGGTCACGCTCGCCTTTTCTTCCGTACCGGCCGCCTTATCGTCGTTCTTCGCCACCCGATCGTCAACCTCCGCTCCGCGCTGGCATTCTCCTCCATTTTGCCCGGCAGGCCCCAGCGGCATACGCCGCGTTTAGGTCGTCTTCCACATCCTGACATGCCGTTCAGAGCCCTTTTGCCGACAAAAAAAGCCCCCCGCTGGCCGAAATCGCCAATATCGGGGGCGGCATGCATGCCGGTATGAAGTTATGAAGCACGGATCATCCGATACGGGCGATGACTTCCTCGTGGAATTGCTCGACCGCTTCGTCGGTATCGATCGTAAAGCCGCATTCGAGTCCGACGTAGCCCTCGAAGCCCGTCTCCTTGATCGCCTTTAAAATGTTGACGTAGTTCAGCTCGCCGGTGCCGGGCTGATGGCGGCCCGGATTGTCCGCGATATGGTAGTGGTTGATCCGGTGACGGTAGGCCGTCGCATTGCGGATGACGTTGCCTTCGGTAATCTGCTGATGATAGACGTCGAACACCAGCTTCACATGGCTGCTGCCGACCTTGTCCACGATCTCCGCGCCTTCGTCGGAGCGCTGCAGGTAGTGGCCTTTGTGGTCGACCAGTCCGTTCAGCGGTTCAAGCTCCAGCACGATGTCCGCCGCCTCGAGCAGCGGCGCCGCACGCTTCAGCGTCTCGACCATCGTGCGCTGCTGTATGTCGCGGGCTACGCCTTCCAGCTCATTGCCGGTCTGCGAGATGATCGACCGGGTACCCAGCGTCTTGCACGCCTCGATCGTGCGGGCGATTCCGTCCAGATAATCGCCGCGCAGCGATTCGTCGACGAGGCTGATGAACGGCGTGCATGTCGCGATGATGCCCACGCCGATCCGTTCCTGGGCTCGCGCCGTGCGCTTCAGGTCGTCGAGCTGCCACCAGGCGTAATACTCCAAACCTTGGAATCCGAGCGCCTTTACCTTTTCGAGATGATAGACTTCATCTTCTCCCGGATATGCGCCGATGCATAAAGAAAACTTCATGGCCTGCCCCCCCTGGCTGAAATCGCGCGTTTGTCCAAACGTCTAGCCCGCCGCCTTGCGAAAGCCCGCCGCTTCGGCATCCGCTTCCGAGCAAAACCATTGTTCGGGCTTCGTACGGTCGTAGCTCTTGCCGCCGGGCACGTGATAAAGCTTGTCCCCCCTTGGCATTGATATTGCCCTTGATCCGAGGCGATTCGCACGCCTTGACGGACGCCTCGGCGTCGTCCTTCTCCGCATCCGGCTGCTGCGCGGACGCCTCCTGCCCGCCTTGCGCCGGCGTATCGTCCTCGGCGATGGCCGCTGACAATGCCTCGTACCCTTTTTGGTCCTCCCACGCGCGCTCGAACGCTTCCTCGAACGAGGCGGCGACCGTCTCGTCGCGCAGGACGACCAGCATCTCGTCGTTCGTCGTGCTCGCCGCCTTGGAATAGTTGAACGAGCCCGTCGTCGCGACTTTCCGGTCCGCCACCGTCATTTTCAGATGCATCAGTCCGCTGTGGCTGTTGATCTTGATCGGAATGCCCGCGCTGCCCAACAGCTTCAGCGCTTCCTTCTGCGTCTTGCCCGATGCCTGGATCCGGTCCGTGAGCAGGCGAACGGCGACCCCGCGCCGATGGGCGTCGCGGATGGCGGCGACGATATCCGGATAGGTCAGGCTGTAGATGGCGACGTCAAGCGTCTCCTTGGCGCCTTGAATGACGTCGATCAACAGCTTCTCCGGGTGCTCGCCGCCTTGCGTGAACGCCCATTGGACATTGCCCTCGGCGACCTGCGACGACGATGCGGTCGATGAAGAGATCGCGCATCCGCCGGCAGGCAGCAGGAGCAAAGCCGCGAGGAGGACGCTAACTCCCCCTGTTCATGCTGTCGTTTCCCCCGCTTCCCGCTTCTGGCTATCCCAATTGTATGCCAGACCGGCATTGCGGGCAATACGCGTTAAGGCTTCTTTTTCCAAGGCGGATCCGATTTCTCAAGCAGAAATCGGTTCAAAATGCCTGCTGCGTACGGTACGGCCGCGCTTCAGGAATAGCCCGGTCAGCATTTCCCCGGTGAACAGCATCGCTTTTCAGCTCCGATCGAATGTTTATTCCCGCTCCGTTTGGTCGACGGTGCCGTTCATCCGGATGGTCACGGTCGCGTGCGGCCTGACTTCGCAGGCGGACAAAAGATGCTTTCCCTGATCCCAGTCGTTTTTCACTTTTTCCCAGGCTCGATGATGATTGTGCTTCAGCGCTTCGCCAAGCCCGAGGGCATCCTTGCCGATATCGCGCTGCACGACGCGGACCGCATCCGCGATCATCGATTCGATCTCTGAGGCGGCATCCTGCTGAATCCGATCGACGACGGACTTCGTCATCAGATCGACGGCGCCCGTCGTCTCGCGAACGGCGACGACGACGGCGACGGCCGCGTCGAACACGATATGCGCCGGATCGCGAACGTCCGCGCTTAAGCGGGTTCTGATCTCGTAGACGTTAAGCGAAATTTTCGCCCCTGCGGCCTGCAGCATGAGCATGCCTCTCATTTTGTACCCGCGCAAAAAAATTCATTCCCGTCGTTTGCCGCGCGCTCAGCGTCCCGAATTGGCGGTTCGTCTTGCCGTCGAAGATCGCGCTGCCGGATACGAGTACGGATTTGTTCGAGGTCTCCAGCGATTGTACCGCATAACTCGTTTCGTTCATGAGCCTTTCGTGAATATAACCGATTTGCGTAGCCGGAAGCTTTTCCAGACTACTGCGGTTGCCGGCTATTTTCTCGATATCGCTGGCCGGCAGGCTTTCGTTCGGAGAGTGGGCATAGAGCGCTTCGGCGGCTTCGCCCTTGGCGACCAGAATCTTGATGGATCGCCTGACGCCGGCGCCCCGGATAAAAAAAATCGAGCATGTCCGCGAACCCCGTTCCCCTGCGGGCGACCTGGTCCGAGACCAGAATCACCTTGAGATGATCGTAAAAGGGGGGCCTGCTGAGCTTGTCGGTGGCATATTGGTGGAAGGCGGACAAGCTCGTCGCCCTGCCGCACAGATTCGAATAGCCGGCGTTGCTTTGCGAGCCCTCTCCGCCGTTTTGTCCGCCGGGTACGACGATCTGGTAACAGATGCGGTAGTTTTGAGCATGCTGCGTTTCCGTTTCCGTTTCCGCTTCAGACGGCTCTTCCTCTTCGACAGGCTGCGCGTCGATCGATACGCCTACCACGAAGCCCCGGTTGTTGATCTCCACGCGATCCCAGCAGCCGGTCATCGCCGCAAACGCGATTGCCGCTGTCAGCATCGCCGTACACCGTCTCGACAGCGTCATAGGCGCCGTTCTCTCCTGAACCGCGCCGCCGTCAGGAGGGCGATCGGGATCGCTGCGGCGGTCCCGTACCCGATATGGCTGATGAACGTGCCAAGCTGCTTGTATTGAAGCATGCTCTCGGGCACCATGTTGATGAAGTACGCGAGCGGCGACATGATCATGATGCACCACCGCTTGTCGAGCTTGGACACGATCGCTTGCAGGCAGGAGACGCTGGTCTCCATCGCCATGCACGTTGTATTAAAGATGGTCATGATCCAGACGGTGAAAAAGATCGACTCCAGCCGTTCGAAAAATTGGCCGGGCAGGCGAACCTCCTTCGCGATCTCGACGGTCGGAAACAAAATTTGCGCGGTCGCTTCCTGCGTAAAAATCGCGATCGAATATAAATAGGTGATCAGGCACAAAAAAGACCGGAATGGCGATGCCGACCAGCATCGCCCTTTGGGTGCGTACGGCCGGCTTCAGCAGCGGCCCGTAAAACAACAGCACTTCAAACCCAAGCAAGGCGAAGGTCGCGTCCTTCGTGCCGGAAGCAAGCTCGAGCGGCGAGGTGGTCATAAACGGCTTCAGATTGTCCAGGTTCGTCAGTTGGATGCCGAAGAGCAGAACGACGGCGGAGATGAAAAGCACGATCGGCAGAAACATCGTATTCAGCCGGATCACGGCCGCCGTCGATCCGGAGACGCCATAGACGACGACAAGCAAAAAGGCGACGGAAATAAAAGAAATCGGCGTGTTCTCGAGCAAGTACATCCTGGAAATCTTGGCGATCGACCGAACCTCGTAGCCGACATAGAGCAGAAAATAAACGCCGTAAATCGCCGATACGAGCACCGCGACGGGTTTGGCCGTGATGCGAGCCGTAAAGCTGTGAAACGTCTCGCCTTGAAATTGCTTCAACAACCTGCAGACGACGAGTCCGCAAACGGAGGCGATCAAACCCGCCGCCAGTATCGATACCCAGCCGTCGGATGCCTGAATATGCCTCGCGAGCATGCCCGGCAGCGTCAAAATGCCGATCCCGATCATAATCGACGAGACGGTCATCGATACTTCGCGAGAGCCGATCTGATTGTCTCCGTACTCGAATGTTTTCATGGAAAGCCGCCTTTTGCACTTATTTCGAACGATTTTTGTCCTTCGTTCGCATCATCTTCGGACGACCGGTCATCATGCTTAGCGGCGCGCGCAAAATAAGATCCTTCCAATCGCTCAGAAACGTCGGCGCGAAAGGCGTCGAATACGGAATGCCGAAGCTCTTAAGATTGGCGATATGAATGTTCAACATAATGTAGGCGAGCACGATGCCGTACAGACCGAACAGCGCCGCCGACAGCATGACTAAAAAACGCAGCAATCGCAGCGAAATCGCAAAGGTGTAGGAAGGCAGGGAAAACGAAGAAATCGCCGTGATGGCGACGACGATGACCATGATCGGGCTCACGATGCCCGCTCTGACCGCCGCTTCCCCGATAACGAGTCCGCCTACGATGCCGATCGTCTGGCCGATCGGTTTGGGCAGCCTGATCCCCGCTTCCCGCAGCAGCTCGAGGGTCGCTTCCATGGCGAACGCCTCGACGACCGACGGGAACGGTACCCCTTCTCTCGAACCCGCGATCGAAAAAGCGAGCTCCGACGGCAGCATGCCGTGATGAAATTCGGTGAGCGCGATGTAAAAGGCGGGCATAAACGTCGCGAGAAAAGCCGCGCCGAACCGCATAACGCGTATGGCGGTGGATACGATCCAATTCTGGTAATAATCCTCCGGCGAATGAAAAAAAGCAAAAAGCGTCATCGGCATAATGAGCTGAAACGGCGAATTGTCCACGATGATGCCGACTTTGCCCTGCAGCAGCGCCGCCGACAGCTTGTCGGGCCGTTCGGTGCTCATGATCTGGGGAAACGGAGACAGCTGATGATCCGTCAGCCACTGCTCGATGAAACCCGAGCCGGCCACTTCGTCCACGTCGATCGTATGAATCCTTCTGCGGACCTCCTGCAGCAGCTTGTCGTTGACGATACCTTCGACATAAACGACGGCGACGTCCGTTCGCGAGCGTCTGCCCAGTTGGAACGTCTCGAAGCGCAAATTCGGATCTCGGAGCCGCCTCCGAACGAGCGCAGTGTTGGTGCGAAAATCTTCAGTAAAGCCGTCCCGCGGCCCGCGTATCAGCGCCTCGGTCTGCGGTTCCTCGACCGGCCTCGAATTCCAGAATTTCGTGCCGACGATTTGCGCGCAGTCGCTTGCTTCGGTCATAACGGCGGAATCCCCCCGATAAGATTCCGATCAGCACTTCATCCAGCAAGCCCGTCGTCCTGACTTCCTGGACAGGCAGATTCGCTTTGTCGGCGTCCGAGCCGATCAACGACTCGAGCAGGTGCTCCTGAATGAGGAGACGGCTGGACAAGCCGTCGATACAGAACACCGCATAACGAATACCGCTCTTGGAACGATGCTCGCTGACGAGTAGATCCGACGCGTTGCCCAGCCTTGAACGGATCGTTGCTATATTTTCGTCTAGATCCGCGCTCAGCATCGCCGGTGGAACCGCCGATTGCGACTCGCTCATGGATGTTCACCGCCCGAAGTTTGATATGCCATGGAATGCCGCGGGAATGCTGCGAGATTGCTGCGCCGAAGCGACCGCCAACGTGCCAAGTATATCCATCCGTATGGATTTCTACTCCGATCTGGAAGGACGCATAAATACTGTAATAAATTGCAAACTAGCTCCATGAAAAAAGATCAGCGCTCGCAACCGGTATCCATTCGTCCGCATGAGCATGCTCGGCATTACGTTTTCGTCCGTCCCCCGGCCGCTTATGGTGGCCTGGTGGTCGGCGTGTTTCCCGGGCTTCGGGCATTTCGTCATCAATCAATACGCGCGCGGCGTCCTGTTCACGCTGACGGAAATGCTCGTCAACAAGCTGTGCAGGCTGAACGATGCGATCGTGTACACATTCTGCGGCCGCTTCGACGATGCTGCCGAGGTGCTCGACCCGAATTGGGCGTTCGGCTACGCGACGATTTATTTGTTTGCCGTTTGGGACAGCTATCGAGGCGCCAAATATCAGGGCAGCCTGAGGTCGTTGTCGGACGGCGAGGCGCCTATACGCCGCATGCGGATCTATCCGCTGGAGGTGCAGTATATCGAGCGAAAAAATCCGCTGACCGGCATTTTTTTATTCGCTTCTTTTCCCGGGACTCGGGCAGCTGTACAATCAGCGATTCGGCTTGGGCTTCTACTTTATGTTCTGGTGGTGGATCTATATCGGGATGTCTCACGCGCTGGCGGCCAGCGTCGAGCTGCTCTACGGCTCTGCCGCGCGATCGACCGAAATGATCTCGCAGCACTGGTTCATGTTTATGCCCTCCGTGATCGGCGGCGCTGCCTACCAGGCTTACCGGGGAACGATCGAGCAAAATAAGCTGTTCCGCGAAGAACAGCGGGCGTATTTGAAAAAAAACGTACGACAAGGCTGAGATCTCAATTTGTTCGGAGCAGGGGTGAGAGGATGCTGTTGATCGGATGCTTCGCCCATTCGCTTGAGCTGGAGCAAGCGCTTGCCGATATCGAACGGAGCGGGATCGAGCGCAAGCATATTTTAGCGGTAGGCATGAACCTGCGCTCGGAGCCGAATCCCGAAGCCAAGCAAAGCGACGCCATCGAGATGGGCGCGGCCTGGGCGACGGCCTGCGCCGTGATCGGCGTTGCCGCAGGCTTCGGCCTTGCCTGGGGCCCGATCGTGTGGGGGCTGATCGGCACGGCCGTCGGGTTCGGCATCGGCTTCGGCCTGCATCGGATATGGCTGCGAGGCCCCGTCCGGTTCGGCGCCCGTACGAACGTCCCCGAAGTAACGGTCATCGTCCAATGCCCCGCAGGCCTGTCCCATGTCGTCCGCCTCGCCATGTACCGCCGCGGCGCCCTCTCGGTCGGCGAAAGCGGGGCTTGACCGCGTACAAATCTCTATCGTCGGCGGGCTTCCCTTATCTCGCGGTTCCTTGCTTCGCACGTGCGCCGGCTACTCTCCTTGCCTCAACGTTCCTTGCCTCGCAGATGCGTCGGCAGGCTTTCCTTGTCTCGCGGTTCCTTGCTTCGCATATGCGTCGGCGGGCTTCCCTTGTCTCGCGGTTCCTTGCTTCGCACGTGCGCCGGCGTACTCTCCAAGCCTCACTCATGCCAGCGGACCTCACGTCCGTTATTTTCACTTTTACCGGCCTTTTGCGTAGGTTCGCGGACCCAGGAGCCCTTATTTTGCTTTTTCACACCCATTCCCCCCACACTCCGGCGCGGATAGCGGCACCTGAGTCCGCGACTCCCCGCTAAGTCGCATGTTACTGTGAATTAGCGGCCACTGAGTCCGTTCGCCACACGCGCAAAATACGCAGCGGACCTCACGTCCGCTATTTTCACTTTTACCGGCCTTTTGCGTAGGTTCGCGGACCCGGGAGCCCTTATTTTGCTTTTTCACACCCATTTCCCCCACTCCGGCGCGGATAGCGGCACCTGAGTCCGCGACTCCCCGCTAAGTCGCACGTTACTGTGCATTAGCGGCCACTGAGTCCGTTCGCCACACACGCAAAATACGCAGCGGACCTCACGTCCGTTATTTTCACTTTTACCGGCCTTTTGCGTAGATTCGCGGACCCAGGAGCCCTTATTTTGCTTTTTCACACCCATTTCCCCACACTCCGGCGCGGATAGCGGCACCTGAGTCCGCGACTCCCCGCTAAGTCGCATGTTACTGTGAATTAGCGGCCACTGAGTCCGTTCGCCACACGCGCAAAATACGCAGCGGACCTCACGTCCGCTATTTTCACTTTTACCGGCCTTTTGCGTAGATTCACGGACCCGGGAGCCCTTATTTTGCTTTTTCACACCCATTTCCCCCCCCACTCCGGCGCGAATAGCGGCACCTGAGTCCGCGACTCCCCCGCTAAGTCGCATGTTACTGTGAATTAGCGGCCACTGAGTCCGTTCGCCACACGCGCAAAATACGCAGCGGACCTCACGTCCGCTATTTTCAGTTTTACCGGCCTTTTGCGTAGGTTCGCGGACCCGGGAGCCCTTATTTTGCTTTTTCACACCCATTTCCCCCCACTCCGGCGCGGATAGCGGCACCTGAGTCCGCGACTCCCCGCTAAGTCGCATGTTACTGTGAATTAGCGGCCACTGAGTCCGTTCGCCACACGCGCAAAATACGCAGCGGACCTCACGTCCGCTATTTTCACTTTTACCGGCCTTTTGCGTAGGTTCACGGACCCGGGAGCCCTTATTTTGCTTTTTCACACCCATTCCCCCCCACTCCGGCGCGGATAGCGGCACCTGAGTCCGCGACTCCCCGCTAAGTCGCATGTTACTGTGAATTAGCGGCCACTGAGTCCGTTCGCCACACGCGCAAAATACGCAGCGGACCTCACGTCCGCTATTTTCACTTTTACCGGCCTTTTGCGTAGGTTCGCGGACCCGGGAGCCCTTATTTTGCTTTTTCACACCCATTTCCCCCCACTCCGGCGCGGATAGCGGCACCTGAGTCCGCGACTCCCCGCTAAGTCGCACGTTACTGTGCATTAGCGGCCACTGAGTCCGTTCGCCACACACGCAAAATACGCAGCGGACCTCACGTCCGTTATTTTCACTTTTACCGGCCTTTTGCGTAGATTCGCGGACCCAGGAGCCCTTATTTTGCTTTTTCACACCCATTTCCCCCCACTCCGGCGCGGATAGCGGCACCTGAGTCCGCGACTCCCCGCTAAGTCGTGAATGACTGTAAAATAGCGGCTGCCGAGTCCGAGCGAGCCCCCCCCCCCTCGATGCATGAATTAGCTTCTGAGTCGATACGATCGCACCCGCTCGCTTCCGCCGGCCGGCTCAAGCACCTGAAGCGCCACAAGCCTTCGCAGCAATCGTCTGGCATGCCGATCGGTCACCCTAAGATGGCCGGCCAACTCCAACGGCTTGATCGGCCGAAGCAAACGCCGCGCCAGACGAACGGTCTCCGCCTCCAGCCAATCGAGGGAAGCGGACGCGTCCGATGCGATAAAATGGCCGATAAACGCAAGCACGAGCTGCTGGCACTGGCCTGGTTCCTCGACGATGGACGGATAAGCGATCGGCAAAAATATCCATCCTTCAAGAGCCATCAGGCAATGTCTTCGGCATAGATCTTTAAAGCGTCTCACGTCGAGGTCTCTGGCATGCGGCCCATAGCCCTGAATCTCGATGGCCCCCCTTCGCTCTGCCGGGCATATAGGCGAGGTCTATGTATCGATATCCGCCGCCGAAGTCGCGAACCTCCCATTCCGGATACAAGTGATCAAAGTTGCCGACTCTTGGAAACCAGATCGTTCGTAAAAACTCGACCGTGCCATGACCCAGCCCTTTTTCGAGCCTCGCTTTACGGCGCGGATTGGTTTCCATGTCGATATGCGACTTCAGCCAGGCTTCGTACATTTCGTCGAACCGGGACATCGGAACACGTCTCCTTATGCGGCGAGAAAACAAAAGCCGCCTCCCTGCGGCATCGCGGTCGTAGACCGAGTGCGCATGAAAGCGGCGTGTGCTTCACGTCGTTTAATTTTGAAATAATTATATCCGGGCAAGACCTGGTTTGTCTACGGCAGAGCTATTCGTGGCGCCAAGCTCTTCTTGATGCAAAGCTCGTCATTTATGCGCAACGCATCATTGGCAATGACTTTCTCAGCCTTCCGCGTAATTCCGAATCGCCTCCGCGAACGCCTCGCCGTACTTCTCGAGCTTGGCGTCGCCCACGCCTTTGACGCGGCGCATCTCATGCTCCGACGTCGGACGCAGCGCGCACATCTCGCGCAGCGTGGCATCGCCGAAGATGATGAACGGCGGCACGCCCTCGCGCGTCGCGAGCGCCTTGCGCACCTCGCGCAGCCGCTCGAACAGTCCGGCGTCCGCCGGCGGCAATGCCGACGCGCCCCCCCGAGCGCGACCGGCTGCTCGTCCGCCCGCCGCTCTGCTGCGGTTCGATCCGCTGGAACACCTGCTCGCCCTCGCTCATCACGCCGCGAACCTTGGCTGCCAACTGCACGACCGGGTATTGGCTGTCCGTCAGCTTGAGATAGCCGTCGGCGACGAGCCCGTGGATCAACTGCACGATTTCCTTTTCCGACAAGCTGCCCAGCCTGCCGTACCAGGGCAAGCTGTCGAAGCCGAACTGCCTTACCTTGGCGTCGCTCGCGCCGCGCAGCACCTTGGCCGTCAGCGTGATGCCGAAACGCTGCTTCATGGCGGATACGCAGGCAAACACCAGCTTGGCCAGCTCGGTAACGTCGCGCAACTCGCGCTCGTCGGTGCAGCTGCTGCACCGCCCGCACGGCTCGCCGCCGTCCTGGCCGAAATATCGCACGATCGCGCGCTGGAGGCAATCGGAGGTGTGCGCATACTCCACCATATCGTTCAACAGCCGATAGTCGTTGCGCTTGCGCTCGTCGTCCGCTTCGCTCCGTTCGATAAAAAACTTCTGCGTCACGACGTCCTGCGCCGAGAACAGCATGACGCACTCGCCGGGCTCGCCGTCGCGCCCCGCGCGTCCGGCTTCCTGATAATAGGCCTCCAGGTTTTTCGGCATATTGAAGTGCACGACGTAGCGCACGTTGGATTTGTCGATGCCCATTCCGAACGCGTTGGTCGCCACGATCAGCTGGAGATCGTCGCGGATGAACGCCTCCTGGGTCCGCGCACGCTCCTCTTCCGGCAAACCCGCATGATACATCCCGGCAGGGAGCCCGAGCGAGGTCAGGAACCCGGCCAGTCCCTCGACCTCACGCCGCGTCGCCGCGTATATAATGCCCGACTGTCCCGCGCGCTCGCGGATGTAGCGGACGAGATAGTCCCGCTTGTCCGCGTTTTTAACGACCGACAGCGACAGGTTCTCCCTCGCGTAGCCCGTCGTGACGCGGGCCGGGGACGCCAGCTTCAGCCGCTCCACGATGTCGTCCTTAACGACGTCGGTCGCCGTCGCCGTGAAGGCGGCCATGACCGGGCGCGGCTCGATATCCTGAAGCATGCGGGAGATGCCCATGTAGCTTGGACGGAAATCATGCCCCCACTGCGACACGCAGTGCGCCTCGTCGACGGCGACGAGCGGCACATTGATGTGGCGCAGCATGCCGCGGAATCGCTCCGATTCGAGCCGCTCCGGCGCGACGTATACGAGCTTGTAGTGACCGTAGTAAATATCGCGCAGGCGATCGTTCGTCTCTTTTGCGGATAATGTGCTGTTGATGAGCGTCGCTTCGATGCCCGCCGCGTTCAAGGCGTCCACCTGGTCCTTCATGAGCGAGATCAGCGGAGATACGACGATCGTGACGCCCGGGAGCAGAAGCGCGGGCACCTGGTAGCAGATCGACTTGCCCGCGCCGGTCGGCATGACGCCGAGCGCGTCCCGTCCGCTCAAGATCGCTTCGATCAGCTCCTCCTGCCCGCGCCGAAACGCATCGTAGCCGAAGAAGCGCTTCAGCACGCTGCGCGCCTCTCCCATCGAACGATCGATGTCCTTGTCTATCGTGTCAGGCATAAAAGGTTCCTCCTCGTATAACCGCGCGGAAGCCGCCGGGATACGCTCGGCCTCCGCAAAAAGCTTCTGTCTTACCTCGCCCTTACCACGCCGCAATCGCCAGTCCAAGGATCATATACCCGACGATGTGCGATGCTCGCTTTAAGCGATGGGACGCTATGTCAAGTAAGGCGACAGCTCGCCCGTATAATAGATGTGCAGCACGTGAAGCGCCCTCGTGCTCACCGTATACAGCAGTTTGCGGTGCCGCTCCTGCCCGTATCGCTCCGCCGATGCGTCCCACACGAGGACCGCGTCGAATTCGATGCCCTTGGACAAATAGGAAGGCAGCACCGAGACGCCCTTCGGCAGGTTGGCCGATCCGCCGCTCACGAGCGTCACGGGCACATCCTCGCCAAGCCGCTCCTTGAGCAAAGCGCTCGCGTCCCCGGCCTCGTGCGCCGTCTTCGCGATGACGCCGATCGTCCCATGCCCCGCCGCGAGCAGCGCCGTCACGTCCGCCGCCGCCAGATCCGCGAGATGCGCGCGGTCTCCGCAAGGGATCAGTCTCGGCTCCTCGCCATCGCGGTTGAACGGACGGATGCCCTCGGCATCCTCGGGCCGCAGAATCCGCTTGGACAGCTCGACGATCGGCCTCGTCGAGCGATAGCTCGTCGTGAGCCGCCATACGGCCGCGTCGGCAGGATCGGCGAGGCGCGTCCAGCCGCCGAAGCCGCCGCTGTCCTCCGCCTGCGCGTAGATCGCCTGGTTGAAGTCGCCGAGCACGGTCATTCGCGCGCGCGGGAACCGCCTGCGCAGATAGGCCGCCTGAAACGGCGAATAGTCCTGCGCCTCGTCCACGAACAGATGCTTCACTTCGCCCTCGACCTTGCGGAAGCCTTCGAGCGCTTCCATTAAATAGAGCAGCGGCGTCGCGTCCTCGTGATCCAGCTCCTTGCGGCCGAGCTTGTCCTCGACGCGCTGCGCCATCCATTCCCAGCCCTCGGGCAGACGTCCGTCCGGCGCGCAGGACACGAACAACGAGCGGCTGACGAACAGCTGACGATAGGTCTCGGGCGCATCCATAAAACGGAAGCCCTTGACCGCCCGGCGCAGCGGCCCGATCGCATTTTCCGCGGCCTGCCTCAGCAGGAGCTCCGTCATCTTGTCCTCGTCGTCGAACGCGTCTTCGTGGAATCCGCCCTGGCGCCTCACGTTGACGTAAGCCCGCTGAATATCCTCTTCCTCCATCAGCTCGGCCGCCTGTTCGACCCAAGGCTCATGGAGTTGATCGTCCACCCATGCCGTCAGCCGGCCGTTCAGCCATCTGCGCAGCTTGGCCAGCCGGTCGCCGAAGCTGTCTTCGCCGTACTCGACGTAGAACTGGCGGCTCATCTCCTCGGCGGACACGATCGTGTCGCCCTTGAAGCGGAGCTGCCGGAAGACGACGCCTTCCCGCTTGAGGCGGTCCAAATAGGCCGCGATCGTCTCGAAATAGTGCTCGGAGCCTTTGTACCGCACCGCGCGCGCCCGCGCTTCGCCCTCCGGCGTGCCTTCGGTCGCGGCCAGGTCTTCGGTCTGCGCGAACAGATCCTCCGCGTCGAACCGTCTGCCCAGACGCGCCTCGATCAGCTCGCGGAACGTCATCTGGCGCATGTTCGCTTCGCCCAGATCGGGCAGCACGCGCGAGATGTAGCCCTTGAACACCGGATTCGGCGAAAAGAGCACGATCTGCTCGGCCGTGAGGCTGTCCCGGTACCGATATAACAAATAGGCGACGCGCTGCAGCGCGGCTGACGTCTTGCCGCTGCCCGCCGCCCCCTGCACGACGATCAGTCGGTGTCGCTCGTCGCGGATGATCCGGTTCTGCTCTTTCTGGATCGTGGCGACGATGCTCTTCATGGCCGTGTCGGATTTTTCGGAGAGCACCGCCTGCAAGATGTCGTCGCCGATCGTCTCGTCCGTATCGAACATATGCCGCAGCCGGCCGCCGCGAATGACGAACTGGCGCTTGAGCGTCATCTCGCCGGCGATCTCTCCGCCAGGCGTATCGTAGGACGCGGGACCCGGCTCGTGATCGTAAAAAAGACTCGATACCGGCGCGCGCCAATCATAAATGTAGAACGTCTCTCCGTCTTCGCCGACGAGAGACGCTCTGCCGATATAGATGACCTCCGGCTCCGAAGTCTCGCCCGCAGCGCCCGCGCCGTCGCCGCCCGCTGCAAGCTCCTTCTTTTCCGCAAAGTCGATCCGCGCGAAATAAGGATTGTCGTGCTGACGGGCCAGCCGCTCGGCGGCCTCGGTGGCCACCCGGTGGCTCCTTTCCCGCTCGACAAGCAGCTCGGCCTGCTGCACGATGCTGCTCCACGTCTCCCCCGAGTTCGGTCTCGTCGGAGAAGTTGATCGCCAGATCGTCCCAGAAATCCTTGCGAATGCCGACGACGTCGCCCCGCCGCTCGCCCTGTACGGACAGCTCCTTCAGCAGCTTGCGGTCAATGATCCTGATCACCTCGGCGAGGCGCTCGGTCTCTCCGGTCCGTGCATCCGTCCGTTCCTGCTCTGACACCTGTCTTCTCCTCCGCATCGCATTCGTTTCGTTATCCACCTGTTGTAACATGACCTTAAGTCCCGTGCAAGTAAGCCTATTCGCGAAAAAATGCAAATCGCACGAACGGCGGACCGTCGTGCGATTCAGCCTTTCGCGCGCTTCGTCTCTTCGAGATTGCGCCTGCACAAGCCGAGCAGATCGCGCTTCATGCCGCGTTGGGGAACGGTGATGCGCACGGCGGGTTGCCCCCGCCTCCGCAGCGCCGCGCGCAGCAACCGGGCGTCCCCGATCTCGCTCGCGATGATCTCGTCGGGACGCGACAGCGTCTTGTACCGCTCCATCAGGAACCGGTCGCACGCGGCGGCCCCTTCCTCCCCGCGCGACCAAGGAATGCATTCGAGCCGGTGCAGCATCCCTTCGTGGAACTGCGCGACGCAGACGTCGGATTCGCCGAAGTAGACGGCCTCCTGCGTGCCGTCGGTCTCCGTATCGACGATCTGCCGTTCCGGGGTGCGCTCCAGAATCCGGATATGGCGCAGCATATGCTCCGCCTTCTCGAAGGCGAGCCGCTCCGCGTACGCCTCCATCTGTCGATACATCGCGCCGACCAGCCGCTCGCCGCCGCCGGCCAGCAGCCTGGCCGCCGCGCGCGCCGTCTCCCGGTACTCCTCGTGCGAGATATGTCCGGCGCAGACGCCGCTGCACTTGCCGAGGTGATACTCGAGACACGCCCGCTTGGGCAGCGCGACGCAGGTGCGGAGCTTGTAATGCTCCGTCACGAAAGCGATGACCGCCTCGCGGAAGCGGCTGCTGACGAACGGACCGAACCGCTCGGGGGGCTGATCGTCCGCTGCCGGAGCGGGGAGTACCTCTCGCTTGGACGAGCGTAACGCAGCGCCCCCCGCCACCGCGTCCCGCACAGCCGCGTCCCGGCCCTCCGCATCCCGCCCCTCCGTGCCTGCCGCCGCCGTCTCTTCGCGCGCGCGGCCAAGCCGACTCTCGGCCGGGCCGCCTAAGCTGCGCCCGAACGCCGCCTCGCCGCTCTCCTCGCGCACCGCGCGCCTGTCGCGATAATGCGCGATCAGTCTCGGCAAAGGCTCCCGGGTCAGCTGCAAGTACGCATATCCGCTGTTGTCCTTTTTCAGCGCGCGATTGTACGGAGGCTTGTGGATCTTGATGAGATTGTTCTCCAGGACCAGGCTCTCGTGCTCGTTGTTCACGACGATGAAGCCGATCTCGGCGATCTCCGCGGTCAGGGCGGGAATCCGCCTGCGCTTGTCGGCGCCGTTGAAGTAGGCGCGCAGCCTGTCCCGGATGCACTTGGACTTGCCGACGTACAGCACCCGGCCTTCGTCATTCTTCATGATGTATACGCCCGGCTGCTCCGGGTATCTGGCAGGTTCGAATAAGAATGCGGGCAATGTCGTTTTCCTCCCGAACATACATTCTATCTATTAGTCTAGCAAGCCGAACCGCTTAACGCAATTACGTAAAAATCCCGATTATTTCCTTAAACGAGTGAACCGGACGCCCGCTTCGCTTGTCTATATGCCGAGGTGATCAGTCGTGGACAAAGAAGACCTGGCTCACCGGGCTAATTCGGACGGCCTTCGCACAACCCTGTCAAGCCGCGCCGCCTCCCCGCATATACATGAGTTATCATGCATGCCAATCCGAAGGGGAGTCGCGCCCATGTCCCATATCGAATACCAACGCCAGCTGGAGCTTGCTATCGGGGAGATCACGGAGATCGCCCAAGGCTTTGGGCTCGATTTCTATCCGATGCGCTACGAGATTTGCCCGTCCGACATCATCTACACGTTCGGGGCGTACGGCATGCCGACGCGCTTCAGCCACTGGAGCTTCGGCAAAACCTTCAATAAAATGAAGCTGCAATACGATCTCGGCCTCAGCAAGATTTACGAGCTCGTCATCAACTCGAACCCCTGCTACGCCTTCCTGCTCGACGGCAACTCGCTCATCCAGAACAAGCTGATCGTGGCGCACGTGCTCGCGCACTGCGATTTTTTCAAAAACAACGCCCGCTTCTCCACCTCCAACCGCGATATGGTCGAGAGCATGTCCGCGACGGCCGAGCGAATCAGCCAATACGAGCTTGAATACGGCAGTGAAGAGGTAGAGAAATTCCTTGATGCGGTGCTCGCGATCCAGGAGCATGTGGAACCCGGCATCGTGCGGCCGCAAGGCCTCGACAAGCGCCGTTATATGGAGGCGCAGCAGCGCGATCAGAAGCTCGGGCGCAAGTCCGCGCCGACTTCGGCTTACGACGATATCTGGCTGCTCGACGACGAAGAGCGCGCGGAGCGGCTGCGAATCCAAGACCATAAGCCCGAGCTTCGCAAGTTTCCGCCGGAACCGGAGAAGGACATCCTCTGGTTCATTCAGGAATACGCGCCTTTCATGGAAGACTGGCAGCGGGACATTCTGTCCATGCTTCGCGACGAAATGCTGTATTTCTGGCCTCAGATCGAGACCAAAATCATGAACGAGGGCTGGGCGACCTTCTGGCATCAGCGCATTATCCGCGAGCTGAATCTCGATTCCGAAGAGACGATCGAATACGCCAAGCTGAACGCCTCCGTCGTCCAGCCGTCCCGCAGTTCGCTTAACCCCTATTACCTGGGCCTCAAGATGTTCGAGGATATCGAGAAACGGTTCGGCCGCGAGGCGATGTTCGAAGTGCGCGAGCTCGATTCGGATCCCTCGTTCATCCGCAACTACTTGACGAAGGAACTGACGGAGGACCTGGATCTGTATGTGTTCGAGAAAAAGGGCGCGGACTGGACGATCACCGACAAGGAATGGGAAAACGTCCGGGATCAGCTCGTCTATTCGAGGGTAAACGGAGGATTTCCGTATCTGGTCGTGACCGACGGCGATTACCACCGCAATGGCGAGCTGTACGTCAGCCACCGGTACGAGGGCGTCGAGCTGGACGCCAAGTATACAGAGCGCACGCTGCCTTACATGGCGAGACTGTGGGGCAAGCCGGTCCATCTCGAATCGGTCATCGACGGCAAACCCGTGCTGTACACCTGCGACGGCGGCAAGACGACGCGCAAAAACCTGTAAGTTCGCGCCAAATTCGGAGAATCGTGCGTAGAACGGCGGCGTTTGGTTTAACTTACTCCTAGACACCTTTTAAGGAGTGATACGCCATGACGCCAACCAACCAGACGACGAGCCCGACAGAGACGCCTGCGCGTCCGTCCCATGTCCCGCCGCAGCATCAGGATCAACAGCCTGGCATTCAGAGCGATATGTATCCGGCCCCCGAGGTCGAATCTCCGACATACAAAGCCGCCGGCAAGCTGCTCGGGAAGGTGGCGCTCATTACGGGCGGGGACAGCGGGATTGGCCGTTCCGTCGCCATCACGTTCGCCAAAGAAGGCGCGGACGTCGCGATTCTTTACCTCAGCGAATACACGGACGCGCGCGAAACGCAGCGTCAGGTGGAGGCCGAGGGCCGCAAATGCATCATTCTGGACGGCGACGTCGGCGATCCGGCATTTTGCAAGCAAGCCGTCGAACAGACCGTGTCCCAGCTCGGCAAGCTCGACGTGCTCGTGAACAACGCCGCCGAGCAGCATCCGCAGAAGACGATCGAGGACATCACGCCGGAGCAGCTGGAAAAAACGTTCCGTACGAACGTTTTCGGCATGTTCTACCTGACGCAGGCGGCGATGCCCCATCTGAAAAAAGGCGCGACGATCATCAATACGACGTCGATCACCGCCTATCGCGGGAGTCCGGAGCTGCTCGATTACAGCTCGACCAAAGGCGCGATCGTCGCCTTCACCCGCTCGCTCTCGGGCAACGTCGTGGACAAGGGCATCCGCGTCAACGCCGTCGCGCCCGGGCCGATCTGGACGCCGCTTATCCCTTCGACCTTCGACGAGCAAAAGGTTGCGAAGTTCGGCACCGACAGCCCGATGAAGCGTCCGGGGCAGCCCGACGAGCTCGCGCCGGCTTACGTCTACCTCGCCTGCGAGGATTCCTCGTACGTGACAGGCCAGGTGCTCCACGTCAACGGAGGCACCGTCATTAACGGCTAAGTTTAAAGAGCACCGCTCCCGGCGCACGATTGCCGAGGGCGGTGCTTTTTCGTTAAGCATGATGGGCGCGAGGGCGGCGATTCATCCACGCGCCGGTTCGCAGAACAGAATAGCGCGGTTTTGCGCTATTCCCTGCACGCCTGCGCGCGAGGGCGGCGCGTCGCCCTCGCGGGAGTGTCTTCTTCGCGATAACCTCGCTTGGTAATGGGCTCTTTTGGCGATGTACGTGCATCGAGTCAGCCATGCGCTTCCTTCAGTCTAACCGCGTGCCAGTCCGTCCGGTAATAGCGGATCGCGACGGTCGTGCCGAGGACGGTCAGGAACGTATACAGCGCGAGCCACGCCCCCATGCTCCCCCAGTCCGCCACCTGAACGAACAAGTACGTAAGCGGCACGAACAGCAGGAAGCTGAGCGCGAGCGACGCCCGCATGAGAAAGGTCGTATCGCCGATGCCGCGCAGCCCGCCCGCGTAGAAGTTGTAAAGCCCGTCGAAAATCTGCAGGTACGCCGACACTTGTATCAGATGCGCCGCCGTCTCGTACACGAGCGGATCGTCGCTGAACATTCGCCCGATCGGGACTGCCCAGACGAGCTCCGCCGTGCCGAGCAGGAGCAGGAACAAACTGCCGAGAACCGCCGTATCGGTGCCGGCTTTGCGCGCGAGCTGCGGCCGGCCGCGCCCGATCTCCTGGCCGACCAGGATCGTCGCCGTCGAGCCGAAGGCAAACGCCGGCATGAAACCGAACGACATGACGTTCAGCGCCACCTCGTTCGCCGCGAGCGCCGCGTCCCCGATCCGGGCGACGAACATCGTGAAGATATACATCGACACGCTCATCGAAAATTCCATCAGCCCAAGCTTGCCGCTCTCCCGGGCGACGAGCCGAAGCTCCCGCCAGTCCGGCTTTGGAATCGAGCGCGTGCCGAACTTGCGATGCATCGGGCCGTAGAATACGATCAGGCACAAAAGCAGCTGGATTGCCTCTCCGATAAGGATCGCCCAGCCTGCGCCCTTGACGCCGAGCTCGGGCAAACCAAGCTCGCCGTTGACGAAACCGTAGGTCAATCCGATCATGATCAGATTGGACACGATCGCGACGATCATCGACACGCGCGTATTGCCGACGCCGCGGAAGAAGCCGTGGAACACGAAGCTGACGATGCCGAACGCCATCGCATAGAACCGCAGCTCCAAATAGTCGGCGCCCGTCCGCACCACATTTTCGGACCCGCCTGTGAGCGCGAGCACGCCCTCGCTCGCCAGCCATCCCGCCAGCACGATAAGGGCGCCGATGCCGACGCTAGCGGTCAACGCCAGATAAGTCCGCCCGATTCCCTTGCGCATCTCCCCCCGCACCGTAATTTTGCGCGACCAGGTAATTGACTGTATGCCCGATGCCAGAGAACAAGGCGAACACGTTGTACATAATAATATTGGAGACGCCGACGACGGCAATGACGACGATGCCCAGATGCCCGACCATGATCAGGTTCACCGTGCCGGTGACCGTCTGCGTGGCGAACGCGAACAGCGACGGTAGCGCGAGCATCATGATCTGAAGCCAGTTGCGGAAAAATGGCATGATGATTCGAACCTCTTTTGGAAGACGTTCATATATTCTGCATAAGCCTTGGCGGGAAGTCAATGGGGTTCTATTTTGCGCGACGACTTGCGGAATCGGCTTTGGTCCGTTACATTAAGTTCAGATAGGCGTGAAGCACATGCCGTTCGCCCGCGAATCTTCGGATTCGCGGCGCGGGCGGCTATTTTTATTTCGAGGGGGGATTTCAATGCAAAGCATCGTGAAAAGTCGCCGTTCCGCTGTACAGCTCATGCTCGATCAGTTGCGCTCCCGCGAGCTCCGTCTCGATCAGTCGGATGAGCACAACCAGATCGCATTTGAAGCAGCCTTTGCGGTTTGGTGGAAGAGCGTCCTCCGTCAAGCTCCGCCTCGCGTCAAGGCGAGACTCGCAAGCGGATTGACCCATGCCTCCCTTTTCTTTCTCCGCTACGTGTGGTGGCCGGCATTTCGGTCATTCAAAGGACTTATTCCGGAATACGAGATCGTCGACTACAAAGACGGTTACCGTTATATCGACTTCGTCTACTTCACGAACGGCCTTCGCATCGCCTTCGAGTTGGATGGTCGCGGACCTCATCGCCTTCATATCTCCGCCGCCGACTTCGAAGACGAGCTCATGCGTCAGAACTACCTTGTGCTCGATCGCTGGATGGTTCTGCGATTCCCGTTTCTGATGCTCCGCGACAAACCGCGCCAATGCCAGCAGTTGTTGCTGCAAATGCTGGGGAGCGCGGGGAGCGAGCATGCCGCCGCTTTTAATGCGCTTGGCACGCAAGAAAAACGAATACTCTCTCAATTTTGCCGCTCTGTCAGACCACTTCGCCCCGCTCAGATCGCCGTCTCATTGGACCTGCATCGCAATACCGTATTAAAGTATCTTGCGGGCCTTAAGGAAGCAGGCTTCATCGCCGCTGTAGATCCTGCGCACAAAGTCATACGGAAATATCAGGTGGTCCGCGAGAAAATTCCATATCCCTTTCTCTAATCTGATGGTCGCGGGGGGGGATTTGCGGCGCGGCGGGCGAAGGGAGCGCAGGTACTCGCGGCGCGACGGGCGAGCGGGCCAGAACCGCACATTTTTTATGCGGTTCGGGGGTCGCGGGCGCGGCGGACGGCGGTGGGAGCGCGGGTACTCGCGGCGCGACGGGCGAGCGGGCCAGAACCGCACATTTTTTGTGCGGTTCGGAGGTCGCGGGCGCGGCGGACGGCGACGGGAGCGCGGTTACTCGCGGCGCGACGGGCGAGCGGGCCAGAACCGCACATTTTTTGTGCGGTTCGGAGGTCGCGGGCGCGGCGGACGGCGACGGGAGCGCGGTTACTCGCGGCGCGACGGGCGAGCGGGCCAGAACCGCACATTTTTTGTGCGGTTCGGGGGTCGCGGGCGCGGCGGACAGCGGCGGGGGCGCGGGTACTCGCGGCGCGACGGGCGAGCGGGCCAGAACCGCACATTTTTTGTGCGGTTCGGGGGTCGCGGGCGCGGCGGACAGCGGCGGGAACGCAGGTACTCGCGGCGCGACGGGCGAGCGGGCCAGAACCGCACATTTTTTGTGCGGTTCGGGGGTCGCGGGCGCGGCGGACGGCGGCGGGAGCGCGGGTACTCGCGGCGCGACGAGCGAGCGGGCCAGAACCGCACATTTTTTGTGCGGTTCGGGGATCGCGGGCGCGGCGGACGGCGGCGGGAGCGCGAGTACTCGCGGCGCGACGGGCGAGCGGGCCAGAACCGCACATTTTTTGTGCGGTTCGGGGGTCGCGGGCGCGGCGGACGGCGGCGGGAGCCCGGGTACTCGCGGCGCGCAGGGCGAGCGGGCCAGAACCGCACATTTTTTGTGCGGTTCGGGGATCGCGGGCGCGGCGGACGGCGGCGGGAGCGCGAGTACTCGCGGCGCGACGGGCGAGCGGGCCAGAACCGCACATTTTTTGTGCGGTTCGGGGGGTCGCGGGCGCGGCGGACGGCGGTGGGAGCGCGGGTACTCGCGGCGCGTCAATGTGCGAACGCCAAAAACCGCACAGCAATTGTGCGGTTTGGCGCGTGCGCGCGGGTTCGGGCCGCTGTCGCTTCCTGCGATCAGCGGTTGAGCAGGCTTCCCACGTAGCGCAGCAGCTCGTTGGCGCTGGCGGTCGTGTAGCCGTGCTCCTCGACAAGGCGGTTGATGACCTCGTTGATGCGCTTGAGCTGATTTTCGTCCGGCGTCTTGGTGGAGGTGGTGATCTTGACGATATCCTTCAGGTCGGCGAACAGCTTCTTCTCGATCGCCTCGCGCAGGCGCTCGTGCGTGCTGTAGTCGAACTTGCGTCCTTTGCGCGAGTAGGCGGAGATGCGGATGAGAATTTCCTCGCGGAACGCCTTTTTCGCGTTTTCGGAGATGCCGATCTGCTCCTCGATGGAGCGCATGAGGCGCTCGTCGGGATCCATCGATTCGCCGGTCAGCGGATCCTTGATTTTCTGCCAGTTGCAGTAGGCTTCGATGTTGTCGAGATAATTCTCGAACAACGTGCGCGCCGACTCTTCGAACGAATAGACGAACGCCTTCTGCACTTCCTTCTTGGCGAGCGCGTCGTATTCCTTGCGCGCGACCGAGATGAAGCCTAAGTACCGCTCGCGCTCCTCCTTCGTGATCGAAGGATGCTGGTCGAGCCCGTCCTTGAGCGCGCGCAGCACGTCGAGGGCGTTGATGTACTCCTGGTCCTGCTTGATCAAGGCGCTGGAGATGCGATTGATGACGTAACGGGGGTCGATGCCCGACATGCCTTCGTCGTTGAACTCGTTTTGCATCTCCTTCAGGTCCGCGTCTTTGAAGCCCTCGACCTCCTCGCCGTCGTAGAGCCGCATTTTTTTGACCAGGTCCATGCCCTGCTTCTTGGATTCCTTAAGGCGCGTCAGAATACTGAAGATGGCGGCGGCCCGCAGCGCGTGCGGAGCGATATGGATATGGCTCATGTCGGACTGGCCGATCAGCTTGGCGTATATCTTCTCTTCGTCGCTCACGCGCAGATTGTACGGCACGGGCATGACGATCATCCGCGACTGCAGCGCCTCGTTTTTTTTGTTGGCGATAAACGTCTTGTACTCGGATTCGTTCGTATGCGCCACGATGAGCTCGTCGGCGCTGATGAGCGCGAACCGGCCCGCCTTGAAGTTGCCCTCCTGCGTCAGCGAGAGCAGATTCCATAGAAACTTCTCGTCGCACTTGAGCATTTCCTGGAACTCCATCAGACCGCGGTTCGCCTTGTTCAGCTCGCCGTCGAAGCGGTAGGCGCGGGGATCGGACTCCGAGCCGTATTCGGTAATGGTCGAAAAGTCGATGCTGCCCGTCAGATCCGCGATATCCTGCGATTTCGGGTCGGAGGGGCTGAACGTGCCGATGCCGGTGCGCGTATCCTCGGACAGAAACACGCGTTCGACGGGAAAGCTCTCGATGTCGCCGCCGTATTCGCTGCGCAGCCGGAGCGCGCACGACGGGCAAAGATTGCCCTCGATGCGGACGTTCAGTTCCTTTTCAAAGTCCGGCCGAAGTTCGTTCGGCACGAGATGAAGCGGCTCCTCGTGCATCGGGCAGCCCTGCAACGCGAACACCGCGCCCCTTGCCGTCCTCGAATACTGCTCCAGTCCTCTTTTCAGCAGCGTGACGATCGTGGACTTGCCCCCGCTCACGGGTCCCATCAACAGCAAAATCCGCTTGCGGACGTCGAGCCGCCTCGCCGCCGAGTGGAAATACTCTTCGACCAGCCGCTCGAGCGTTCGATCGAGGCCGTAAATGTCGTTTTCGAAAAACTTGTACTTCTTCACGCCGTTCTGCTCTTCCACACCGTGGGAGACGATCATGTCGTATACCCTGGAATGCGCGGTCATCGCAGGCACGGGGTCTTCCTTGAGCAATTCGATATAATCGCGAAATGTACCCGTCCACGTCAACCTCTCGCTAGCAGTCCGGTACTCGGCAAGCCGCTTGAAGATGTCCATGCCGCTGTCCTCCCTGTCTCTTCCGTCTCTCTATCGGTGTGACCATTCATCGTCTTCGCAACGTACTCTATACCTATGCGGGGAGGTGGACGAATTTGCCCCGAAAACGGGATGAAAATAATTGACCGTGCTATAATGTGTGAATCAAGCGGCGATCGGGGGGAAGCGGCGTGGCGGTCAAATACGAGACGGAACTGTATCCTGCGCTGAAAGCGTTCTGGACGGCCCGAGGCTACGAGGTCAAGGCGGAAGTCAAAGGCTGCGACCTGGTCGCGCTCCGGCATGGCGAATCGCTGCCCGTCATCGTCGAGATGAAAAAAACGTTCACGCTGGCGCTGCTGCTGCAGGGTCTTGAGCGTCAGCGCACGGGAGCCGCCGTATGGCTGGCCGTCGAGCGCAACCGCGTCAAGAAGGGCGCGCACAACCAGCGCTTCGGGGAGATCTCGGATTTATGCAGAAGACTCTCCCTTGGCTTTATGACCGTGACCTTTTATAAAACGAAGCCGCCTGTGATCGAGGTGTGGTGCGAGATCGGCAGTCCGGCGGACGCAGGATTCCGGGCAGCTGGCGGTCCGGCTGTCGGGGGCGCGGCCGGCGTCGCCGAGATCGTCGAAGGCGCCGAGCGCTACGCGGCGGCGGCTGCCGCCGCGCCGCTCGTTCCGGTCGCCGTGCCTACGGCCCGATCCGGCGGCAGGCGCAAAGGCGCCGCCAAGCTGCTCAAGGAGTTCGCCGGACGCAGCGGCGATTACAACGTCGGCGGCAGCACGAAGCGCAAGCTCGTGACCGCTTACCGGGAGCGCGCGCTCCAATGCGCGCTGGCGCTACGATGCGCGGAAGCGCCGGCGCTCGCGCCGCGGGAGGTCGGCGCGCTGACGCGCGTCGCAGATCCGGGCCAGCTGCTGCGCAGCAATTATTACGGCTGGTTCGCCAAGGCCGGTCGCGGACTGTACGCGTTAACGCCGGCCGGCCGTGCGGCGCTGGACGAATACGCCGAAGCGGTGTCCTATTGGACGACCCGCTTCCCTTGGGCGTCCGTCGCCGCTTCCGCAGGGCAGACTGAATCCCAATCCGACCATTCCGACGTACGCTTCGGCGACGCCGCCGATCCTGCCAATCCCCGCTTCGACGGCGCGGCCGAAGACGAAGCGGCCGAATCGACTACCTATTATATAGAGGAGCTGCATCGATCATGAACGAATCCCGCATTCCGCTCGGTCCCGCCGACCTGCTGACCGAGGTGCCCAGATCCATCGAGCTCGACGGCAAGCCTTATTGGCTCACCCAGGAGGCGGACGGAACGATCGCGCTGCTGCTCGCCTATTGCCCGCATGCCGGCGGAGAGGTGCTGCTTGCCGACGGCGACTTCTACTGTCCGCTCCACTACTGGACGTTCGACGGCCGCTCCGGCGAATGCACGAACCGCGGCGACGAGCGTCTCATGCGCCGCAATGTCGAGCTCGCCGACGGCCAATTGTACGCGTGCGGTCCCGATTATTAAGCGCTAGATCGCTCTTCCCGTAAAAGACGCGATCGTCTGGCGCAACCGCCTGACGCCTTCCGAGATCTCCCGTTCATCCGAATGCACCGGCGTCAGCCGCAGCCGCGAACGGTCGGCCGCCGCGGCGTAGTATCCGGCGCCCGGCTGGAACAATACGCCCTCCAGCCACGCCGCCTTCAGCAGCGGCTCTCCCTCGAGCCCGTCAGGCAGCTTCAGCCAGGCGTGGCTGCCCGCTTCGGGCCGCTTGCAGACGAGACCCCGAATTCCCGTCTGCTCGATGCGTTCCGCCAGCAGCGCGTGACGCGTCCGATAAATAAACCTCAGCGTCTCGAGCGCAGGGGTTGGAGACGATTCGTTCCAATAGCGGAGCAGCGCCTCGCGATCGTCCAGCGCCTCGCGCTCTCGGTCCGGCCTTTTTGCAGTCGGGACAGGCACGAACGCATTGCCTTCCTCATTCCATCCCGTCCACTGAAGCCACCCCAGCCGCATGCCCGATACGAGTCCGGACGGCAATGCGCCGATGACCGCCGCAGGGCCGGTCTCTTCTCCCTCCGCCAGATTCGTCGTCCAGCCGCAAGTCAGGCTTTGCCGCTCGTCGAGAAGGAGCGCGACGCCGGCTTGCGCGCACAATCGCAAGAGCGCCTTCCGCCGCTCCTCGCTCCACCGCCAGCCGGCCGGGTCCGAGCAAGTCAGCGACGCATAGACGGCGCGCGGCTTAAAGGCGGCGATCGCCTTCGCCAGCGCCTCGGGGTCCATGCCCTCCATGCTGCCCTCCACCTCGCATGCGGCGGCGCCGGCCCGGGCGAACAGCTGAAGCGCCGAGCGGCTGGTCGGACGCTCGACCAGAATCGCGTCCCCCGGCTTCAGCAGCGCTTTCGTCGCCAGCCTGAGCGCTTCGTCCGCGTCGTCCGTAAGAAGCCATTGTCCAGGGCCGTCCGCAGGCCGCCAATACGGTCCGAGCTGACCGGACAATACAAGCGAGGCGAGCCTTTTTTCCGTTTCCAAGCGGCGCAGTCTGTCCGCGATCGCTTCCGCCGCCGCGACGGAAGGCTTCTGGCGCTTTTCCTGCCACTCGGCTTCGGCGAGCAAGCCCTCCGCAGGCCAGCCGCCCATCCAGTTGATCATGGCCCCCATCTCCAATCGCTTCCGGGCGCTCGCGCGCCGGGCGTTTTGCCCACGATACAGTGTATGCGGCGCGAATGCCGTTTTTTTGCGTTTTCTTTTTTGGGCGGGCTTGGTTATAATAGAGGAAGTTTAACGGAGGTGTCGAACATGTTTCTGGGTATGAGCGACAAGTTCTGGATCGTCATGCTTGTATTCGCGATGTTCATCACGGCGATGCTGACTGCCGCATACAACGAGGACAAGACCAAAGGTCTTTAATCTCCGATTCGGTCAGTCGCCCGCCTCAAGCTTCGCGAAGCGGCAAGACCCCCAAGGCTATCCCGCGCGAGCGGGCCGTCCTGGGGGTCTTTTTTACGAATAAGAGCCGTTTCCGGGACGGCTTGGCGCGCCGGTCGGAAAGGCTCTCGTTATACGTCGTCAAATGCCGGATTAAATCGCGCTCATTTCCGTCATGCAGGCCCCGCACACATGGCGTTCCTTGTATTCGGTGACGTTCTCCATGGACGAACAGAATACGCACCGCGGACGATAACGCTCGAGAATAATATGGTCGCCCTGCACGAGAATTTCTACAGGATCTCCCTCATTCATCTGATAACGCTTCCGCAGCGATTTCGGCAGCACGATCCGGCCGAGTTGGTCCACTTTTCTTACGACACCAGCAGGCTTCAAAGCAGTCCTCTCCCATTCTTTCGTTATTCATAACAAGTACGGATGTTGCCCTAGTCATAACCTTAGGTTCGCTAACTTCCTCGACAATCCCTGCAAAAAATTGATTTTGCTTAAAATAATGCAAGAATCTTGCCGATTTATGTCGAATTTATTAGGAGATTAGCCTTCCAAACCCGGAAACCCCGTTTGCCTGAGCGCTTCGTACACGACGATCGCCGCCGAGTTGGCGAGATTGAGCGACCTGACCTTGTCCGTCATCGGCATGCGGATGCTTTGTCCGGGATTCTCGTCGAGCAGCGCCTGGGGCAAGCCTTTAGTCTCCTTGCCGAAGACGAACAAGTCCCCGTCCTTGTAGGCCATCTCGCTATAGCGGCGCGAGCTGCGGGTACTGGCGTAGAAGAACCGTCCCTCCGGAAAAGCGCTTCTGACCTCGTGAAACGAATCGTAATAAGTAATGTCGACGGCATACCAGTAATCGAGACCCGCGCGCTTCAGCACCTTGTCGTCGGTCGAAAAGCCGAGCGGCCGCACCAGATGAAGATGCGTGCCCGTCGCGGCGCAGGTGCGGGCGATATTGCCGGTATTGGCGGGAATTTCGGGCTCGACAAGCACGATATGAAAAGGCATTCGTTGGCCCTCCTCCTTTAACCATTGTCGTTCGGCGATGCGAAAAAACCGCGGCGGTCGCCGCGGTTGATCCATTCCGGCCTGCTATATGCATGCGCCCGCTGGAGCCGGACGATTCTATCCGTTGGTACGGGCGAATTCGCCCATGAAATCCACAAGCGTCTTGACGCTGTCGAGCGGTACGGCGTTGTAAATCGATGCGCGCAATCCGCCGACGTCGCGGTGGCCTTTGAGCCCGATGAAACCCTCGGCTTCCGAGTCCTTCACGAATTTTTTCTCAAGGTCTTCGCTGCCCAATCGGAAGGTGACATTCATGATGGAACGGCTGTCCGGGTTCGCAAAACCTTTGTAAAAGCCGCCGCTTGCGTCGATCGCCGAATAGATAAGAGCCGCTTTTTCCTTGTTCACGCGTTCCACGCCTGCGGCGCCGCCCTGCGCCTTGACCCAGTTCAGCACCCGATTGGCCATGTAGATGGCGAACGATGGCGGGGTATTATACAGAGAGCCGTTCTTCGCATGGGTGTCGTAGCGCAGCATCGTCGGCACGGTCATCGACGGCGCGGCGACCAGATCCTCGCGGACGACGACGATCGTGACGCCGGACGGTCCGAGATTTTTCTGCGCACCGGCATAGATAAGGCCAAAGCGCGAGACGTCGACCGGGCGGCACAAAATATCACTCGACATGTCCGCGACGAGCGGCACGTCGCCCGTGCTCGGGTATTCGGCCCACTGCGTTCCTTCGATCGTCTCGTTCGAGGTGAGGTGCAGGTAAGCGGCATTGCCCGGAATGTTCAGCGCATCGGCGCCTGGAATCCGCTTGTAGCTTTCGGCTTCGGAGGAAGCCGCGATCGCGACCTCGCCGAACAGCTTGGCTTCCTTGATCGCCTTGGTCGCCCAACTGCCCGTCGCGACATAAGCGGCGACTTTGTCGGGCTTAAGCAGGTTCATCGGCACCATCGCGAACTGCGTGCTGGCGCCGCCTTGCACGAGCAGCACCTTGTAGTTGTCAGGTACGCCCATCAGCTCCCGCACGAGCTGCTGCGTTTCATTATGTACCCGTTCGTAAATGGCGCTACGGTGGGACATTTCCATCAGCGACATGCCGCTGTTTTCAAAATCGACGAATTGCTCCCCCCGCCTGCTGCAAAACCTCTAAAGGCAAAGCGGCCGGGCCCGCGTTAAAATTGTAGGCACGTTTGGTCATTTCAAATTCCCACCTTGTCGTCGTTTCATCTTCACACATCATAACAAAGCTGCCACTGGTGTTCAACCGCTTTAAAGGACAAAAGGATGACAAAAATCAAAATTCCCGAACTATAATGGAGGTCGTCATGGAAAACCTTCGCCTTTTTCTAGGAATCGCTCTGCCTGAACCGGTTGAAAGCGCACTTGGCCGCATCGCAGCCGGCATGAAGCCGGCGCTGTCGTTCCGCAAATGGACGCATCCCGCCGACTACCATATCACGCTTCATTACCTGGGCAATATGCCCCCGGACAAGCTGCACGACATTCGGCTTGCGGCGCGAGAGGCCGCAAGACGGGCGGCTCCGATTCGCCTGTCTCTCGCCGCTCCAGGCACGTTCGGGCCGCTGTCGGCGCCGCGCGTGCTCTGGTGCGGAATCGATGAGGCGAACGACGACAATACGGTCGCCGGCACCGCGGAAGCGGACCCGGCTTTGTCTCCGCTGCACCAGCTGCACCTGCTGCTCGGCGAACGGCTGCGGGAGCGGATCGGCTATCAGCCTGAGAGCAGACCCTATCATCCCCATATTACGCTCGCCCGCAGCTGCGAAGGAGACCGCTGCGCCAATGCCGAGATTGTTGAGCTATGGCATTCCTTGGCTTCCCGCGAGGGAGAGCTGCATGCCGTCTGGCCGGGAAGCGCGATCGCGATCTTCCGTTCCCATCTCGATCGAACGCCTTACTATGAACGTCTCGATTCGATTCCGCTCTCCGGACCAAGCTGAACATACGCAAGAAAAGCTCCCTTGCGGGAGCTTTTCGCTAACGTCCGATTCGATTAGCAATCGAAGTAGAGGCCGTATTCGTGCGGGTGAATGCGGATTGCCACTGCTTTCGCTTCGGCACGCTTCACGTCGACGTAGTTGTCGATGAATTCCTTCGTGAAGACGCCGCCTTCGGTCAGGAATTCGAAGTCCGCTTCGAGGGCGTCGAGCGCTTCGTCCAGGTTGCCCGGCACGCTGCGGATCTCTGCCTTCTCTTCGTCGGACAGCTCGTAGATGTTCTTGTCGAACGGACCGTAGCCGAGCGCGCGCGGGTCGATCTTGCGCTTGATGCCGTCGAGGCCGGCCATCAGCATGGCTGCGAACGCCAGGTACGGGTTCGCCGTGGAGTCCGGCGTACGGAACTCGATGCGGCAGCCCTTCGGCGTAACGGCAGCGACCGGGATCCGAACGGCAGCGGACCGGTTGCCGGCGGAGAACACGAGGTTAACCGGCGCTTCGTAGCCTGGAACCAGACGCTTGAACGAGTTCGTGGACGGGTTCGTGATCGCGATCAGCGCAGGGGCGTGGTACAGGATGCCGCCGATGTAGTTCAGCGCCAGCTCGCTCAGGTTCGCGTATGCGCCCTTCTCGTAGAAAAGCGGCTCGCCTTCGTTGAAGATCGACGTGTGCACGTGCATGCCCGATCCGTTGTCGCCGAAGAGCGGCTTCGGCATGAACGTCGCGACCTTGCCGTATTGGCGAGCGACGTTGTGAACGATATATTTGTACTTCATCAGGTTGTCGGCAGTCTTGGTGAGCGTGTCGAAACGGAAGTTGATCTCCGCTTGGCCGGCCGTCGCCACTTCGTGGTGGTGACGCTCGACGCGCAGCCCGGATTCTTGCATCAGGCGGACCATCTCGCTGCGGATGTCTTGTTGGGAGTCGACCGGAGCAACCGGCACATAGCCGCCCTTGACGCCTACTTTGAACGCCAGGTTGCCGCCCTCTTCCTTGCGGTTCGTGTTCCAGGCCGCTTCTTCGGAATCGACGAAGAAGGAGGAGGAGTTCATCGTGCTCTCGTAACGAACGTCGTCGAAGATGAAGAACTCGGACTCGGGCGCGAAGAACGCGGTCGTGCCGACGCCGGATTGTTGAAGGAATTCCTCGGCCTTGTGCGCGATCGAACGCGGGTCGCGGTCGTAACGATCGCCGTCCGGCGTGTAGATGTTGGACATGACGATCAGGGTCGCGTGCGCGGTGAACGGATCCACGTAAACCGATTCGGTATCGGGCATCATGACCATGTCGGATTGCTCGATGCCGCGGAAACCGGTGATCGAAGAACCGTCGAAAGCAACGCCGTTAACGAAAGTATCTTCGTCGACTTCCGTCGCGGGCAGCGTGATGTGGTGAGCGCGGCCGGCCAGATCGACGAACCGGAAATCCACGAACTCGATATTTTTTTCCTTGATGAGATCCAAAACGTTTTGTGCAGACATTTCGAATTTCCTCCCCCATTTCCGAACATTAGGTCTTGTGATACGAAACAACGTTCAACTTTTCACCTGAACTCTGTCGCTATTATAAATTTATTGGTAGAAGAGCGTCAATACTTATGTAAGGTATTTTTTGTGGAAGTGTGAGGTATGTTAACACTTTTGACATACCGCAAAACCGCGCCGCTACGGGGAGGAAAACCCGCGTCCGGCGGGCGGTCGGCCGGCCCCGCGACAGCCTCGGCCGACCGCCGCGCGAAAAACCGAACGTCCGGCTTCCGCCCGATTGTTATCGATATCCGCCAATGCCGCTTGCCGCGGTTTTAAGTCCCGATCCGCCTGCGGAACAAGCCCGCGACGCGCGCGAGACTGGCGGATCGGGACGCCGCGTCCGCGGTGACGCCATTGACGATGATCTCGTCGGCGCCATAGCTCGCGGCAAGCGCGTAGAGCGATCGCTTCGCGCGTTCGGGACCGCCGACGATCATCCGGCTTCTGTTGTGCGCGATTCTCGCCCGGTCGTACACGTCGTACGCGTACGCGCGCGCCTCCTCGCGGCTCGGCACCGGAAGGCCGTATTCGCCTTTATCGTTCAGCAGCAGCCGCAAATCCAGCGATGCCGCCTCCCGTTCCGCTTGCCCGTCGTCGTCCATGCAGACGACATATACGCATACCGCGACGCGCGGCGCCGTCCCGAGCGGTCCCGCCCTGAACCGACGCCTGTATTCGCGCGTTGCGGCTTGCCCGCCCTGTCCGTTGATGAAATGAGCGAAGGCGAACCCCGCGCCCAGCGCCGAGGCGACCTGCGCGCTATGGGCGCTGGAGCCGAGCAGCCAAGCCTCCGGACGCGTGGCGATCTCGGGCGACGCCTCCAGGCCCGCGAGCGGATGGCCGGCTTCAAGCGGAGGACCGATGTTCAAATAGGCCGCGAGCTCCCGCAGCGACTCGACGAAGCCCGCTTCCTTGTCTTTGCCGGCTTCCCTGCCCATCGCGCGCGATACGAGCGGCATGCCGCCCGGCGCCCGGCCGATGCCGAGATCGATTCTTCCCGGATACAAGCCTTCGAGCACCCTGAAGTTTTCTGCGACCTTGTACGGGCTGTAATGCGGCAGCAGCACGCCGCCCGAACCGATGCGGATGCGCGAAGTATTCGCGCCCAGCGCGGCGAGGAGCACCTCCGGGGAAGCGCCCGCAAGTCCTTTCGCGTTGTGGTGCTCCGACACCCAGAACCGCGAATAACCGAGCCGTTCGGCGAGCGCCGCCAGCTCGATCGTATCCCGAAGCGCTTGCGCGGCGTCTCCTCCGCTCAGCACGGGGGGGATTGATCCAGTACGCCCAGCTTCAACATCCGGCGATCACCTCGTTACCTATTGTACGCCGGTTTGGCGAAGCGCAGAATTTATGCTTTCGAGCCCCCATTTTGCCCGCAACTCCGATATAATGTAGAAAAATGGCGATCGTTGGCTTCGCCGGTATCATGAACGAGGCGGGATCGAATTGAAATGCATAATCGTCGATGACGAACCTCTGGCACTGAACGATATGGAAAGACAGCTCAAAAAACTCGGCGGGATCGAGATCTGCGGCAAATTCGGAAATGCCAAGGACGCGCTGGACGCGCTCGGCGCCTTGGAGCCCAATGTCGTATTCCTCGATATCGACATGCCCGTCATGAACGGTCTCGAAGCCGCTCTGCACTTCCAGGAGACGCTGCCCGGCGCCCGGATCGTCTTCGTGACCGCCTACCGCGAACACGCCCTGAGGGCGTTCGAGGTCAATGCGCTCGACTACCTGCTTAAGCCCGTGCTGCTGCCCCGCCTCGCGCAGACGCTGCAACGGCTCGAGACCGCCGCGTCCGCCTCAGCTCCGGCGAATGCCGCTTCGGGCGGCGTGGATGCGACCATCCGATGCTTTCGTTCCCTGTCCGTCGAATACGGAACGCCACCGTCGCAGCTGGCCTGGCGGACGAACAAAGCGCAGGAGTTGTTCGCCTATCTCCTTCACCGGCGGGGACAGCAGACGCGCAAGGATACGTTAATCGAGCTGCTGTGGCCGGAGCTTGCGCCCGAGCGCAGCTATGCCCTCCTTTATACGACGGTCTACCAGTTGCGCAAGTCCATCGACGCCGCCGGCATCGGCATCCGCATCTTGAATACCAAAGCCGGCTACGAGCTCGTCACCGACGACATTGTGATCGACGTCGACGAATGGGAACGGCGCATGCCGCCGGCCGACGACAATCCGCCGGATCTGCTGCAGCGATACGAATCCTGGCTCGACGCTTTTACGGGCGATTATCTGGAGGAGCAGGACTACGAATGGGCGGACGCCGAGCGCCGCAGATTGCGCATACTCTGGTACCGATACGCCCTCAGGCTGGCCGCCCTGCTGGAGGAACACGGCATGCCCGAGCATGGACTGGATTGGCTGTACCGGGTGCAGGCGCGTTTTCCTTATTCCGAGGAGGTCTGCTTCCTGATCATGAAGCTCCATGCCGCACTTGGAGAGAACAGCATGGTCGATCAGCAGTATTCGCTGCTCGTCAAAATGAGCGAAGAGCAATACGGGCAACCGCCATCCGCGGAAATCGCGGCCTGGTACGCCGCCCGTCGAGCGGACATCACGCCCCAGACGTTTGATCCATGACGGCGTAGGCATCGACGCGCCGACGCTGGAGCGACCGCAGGACAACCGGCTCGACAATGAGTCGGTCATCGAGCTCGTCAACACGGACCGCCGCCTTAGGCAGCCGTTCGGTACGGGACCCGTGCATACAGGCTTGAATCATCGATCTATTTAATAAGAAGTTGGGGTACGAAACACCTGCTGGACCGGACCGCGAGGCTGTAGCGTAACTTTTTGCCCTTACGGCAACTTTTGGACCGGTCCGCGACGCTGTAGAGTAACTTTTTGCCCTTACGGCACCATTTGGACCGGTTCGCGAAGCTGTAGAGTAACTTTTTGCCCTTACGGCACCATTTGGACCGGTTCGCGAAGCTGTAGAGTAACTTTTTGCCCTTATAGCACCATTTGGACCGGTTCGCGAAGCTGTAGCGTAACTTTTTTGCCCTTACAGCACCATTTTGACCGGTTCGCGAAGCTGTAGAGTAACTTTTTGCCCTTATAGCACCATTTTGACCGGTTCGCGAAGCTGTAGAGTAACTTTTTGCCCTTATAGCACCTTTTTGACCGGTTCTCGAGGCTGAGCTTAACACTTGCCCTTACGGCAACTTTTGGACCGGTCCGCGACACTGAAGAACGTGTTTGAGGTAAAAATCCTGCACCTTTAATCGATTGATGATTTACGCCGTGCTGCACCAGTGCTAACGAGCGGGCCAAGCGGCACGATCGTCTCGTTCATCGTCCAGGATGTTCGTTTATAAAACCGGCAACGCCCTCGGGCGTTACCGGTTTTTTGTTTTCTAAAATCGAATTTGTTCAGTTTTTGTAGAGTTTTGTACTATACACTCTCTGCTAGCATGGCACTTCGAATGCAATGAAGGGGGGAACGGTCTAATTTAACAGGAACACCGAAGCGCGGCAGGCCCGCGCTGACGCAGCCGCCGCCGGCAGCGACGAACGTGGCGAGCCGGGCAACTTCGCGCCCGCAGGCTTCTGGCATTTATGTAGAAAAAGACGGTGACGAACGATGAAACGATGCCTAGAAGCAGGAAGCTGCGAAGCAAGAGTTAGGTATAAACCATATCATTGACGAGCACATTGCAGCGTCGAATTAGGAGGAAATGAATTTATGAAGTACAGAGCGGGGATCTGGCTGATGGCATTTGCCATTCTGGTCAGCACCGTATTGCCGATCGGCAGGTTGAGCGTATGGGCAGACGGCGTAGATAAGTCAAGCGCGCTTACGGATGTGACGGCAGTCGTTAAACAGGGAAGCACGGTTATTGAGCCAGGCGACACGATCAACCTCGGCAACGGGGATACGCTTAGTGTCGAAGTGTCCTTTCGAGTGCCGGTTGCAGGGGATGACCCTACCCCGCCAACGGTTGTTGAGCTTGGCGACACTGCTAGCTTTGAGTTAAGTCAAGGTTTCATTCTTATGTCGGGAACGTCTCTGTCACTAACACACACTAGCGGCAAGAGTATCGGAACCGCGACGCTTGATTCGACTGCCGGATCGGTGAATGCCGATATCCTGTTTGATGGAGATAGCGATATTTTCGACGAAAACGGCGGTTATAACACCGTAAGCGGCAAGTTTTCCGCACAACTTCGATATGACGACTCCGGAAGCGCAGGCGACGAAGGTACCCATACGGTAACGATTCTTGGCAAGAACTATACCGTTGTCGTCCCTCCTGCTCCAGTCGTTTACAATGTGGCGAAGTCCGGCGTTGCCGATCTCGCCCATAATAAGATCGATTGGACCGTTACGCTCTCCGCAACCAAGGGCGCGACTTCGGTCGATCTGAAGGATTATGAATTCAGCGATGATCTGAGCAACGTGGGGACATACGTTCCGGGATCGTTCACGGTAGGCGGCGTTGCCGTCACGCCTGTCGAGACGGGTAGCGTGATTGCGTATATATTCCCAGATCCCTCCTCAGGTCCGCAGGAAATCAAGTTCAGCACGACGATTCCGGATAACAAGTATTACGTCAACAACAGCAATCAATCGGTAAGCAATACCGCCCAGTTGCTCAAAGACAACGTTCTCGTTCAAAGCGGGTCCGGAACGGCAAGCTTTACGACGCCGAAGTGGATCGAGAAGACGGGGGCGGCCAATCATAATCCGGACAGCGAAGCCACTTATGATCCTGCGGATCAGTTCATTGCATGGACGATCACGGCGAACAAGGCACAAGCTTCGTTGGACAATCTGACGATCACGGACGTGCTGCCGAGCGGGCTGGACTTCGTCTCGGCGCAATGGCAGACGTCTACGGACGGCACAGTCTGGACGCCGGGGAGCGTTGTCGGCTCCGAACCGTCGGACGGAAAGTACACGCTCTCCGGAACGACTAGCACGATGGTTCAGCTCGTCATTACGAGCAAGGTGAGCGACACCGGCACGACAGTAAGCAAAACAACGTTCAACAACGCTGCGACCCTCGATTGGGACAACAAGCCGGGCGGCGTAACGCTGAACACGGGCAACGTCGGCGTCGGCATCGGTTACGATGCGCTGACCAAATCGGGCTCACTGAATAAAACCACCCGCGAGATTACGTGGACGATCAAGGCCGATGCGAAAAATCAGGCCATTGCCGACATGCGCGTATACGACTTGCTCGTATACGACCCGGCCACCAATCTATCCGGTACGACGGGTTGGCCGGCGGGCATCACCGCAGCGAAGGTCACCAAGCGTACGGGCTTGCAATATGTTGCAAGCAGCGGCACGACTACGTCAGGAACGTTGAACGTTATACCGATTTTGGATAATGGCGAGCGGGTTGCCGATCTGATCGAAGTAACCGGTCTATCGACAGCTGCGCCGAATACGATTCAGTTCAAGACCCTCATCGTGAACCCTGACGTTTACGCTGGGAATGCCAGCAAGAATGTAGACAATACCGCTTCATTGTTCACCAATACGAACAAGCTGCGAGAAGCGACAGGCTCCGTGACCTACGACAGTCGCACGCTGGCGAAGGAGCTGCTGAAGCGCGAGGCGCTGGCCGACCCGGCCGCGGGGGGTCAATACCCAGCGCACGACGAACGCAGCGGAAGGGTTCGATTACGTGGACAAGTCGGTTATCTTCCGACTTAGCGTCAACGCGGACGGCCTGGATTTCAACACCGCGAAGGTGGCGAGCAATGAAGCGAACGACGTGATCGGGACCGCCACGGTTACGGATACGTTGCCGGCTGGTTGGGTGTTCACCGACATCGTCCCAGGCGAGGAATATCTGATATTTGAAGGAAATACGGGTTCAAGTTCGTCATCCGTGGCTGCAGCCAGCACGACGCCGGAAGCTAGCGTATCCGGACTGACGGCCGACTTCAACACTGCGGGGCAAGCAACCTTTGCGTTCGCGCAATTGGACAAGCCTTACGTCATTCTGGTCAAGGCCAGGCCGACGGGCGCTACGCTTGACGGGTACTTCGACGGCAACAAGACGACGCCGATCACCAACAACTTGAATCTTCAAGCATCTCATTGGTCACCGGGAGCTTCTCGATCGCAGCAAGTGTCGATCAAAAGCGAAATTCTGAAGAAATCCTACACCGGCCCGACGAGCGGCACGCTGAATTGGTCAGTCGTGTACAATCCTAACGAGTTGGGGACGACCGGCGAATCCATCGCAGATACGCTCCCGCTCGGACTTGATCTGCGTACGGATGCCATGGGCAAGTTGCTGCTGAACGACGGCAATGGCGACAGCTACATTACCGCCAAAGAGCTGACGTTGCAGCCGAACGGGACGCTTGCCGACGGCAGCGATGTTCCGCTTGTCCTGGGTACGAATCTATTCTACAACAACGCGACCAGGGAGCTGCTGTTCAAGATCCCGGACCATAGCAAAGCTTATCGTTTGAATTACTTGACGGATATTACCGGCGAGATGGGGGGCGTCGTGAACCACGCGTCGCTGACGGCCGGCAACGCCGGCGCATCCGAACAACAGATCAATTATGCGATCAGCAGCGCGGACAGCTCCGCAACGTTGATGCGCGGCGGCTGGCTGGAAGTGACGAAGACCGACGGATTGACGTCGGCTCCGCTTCCAGGCGCCGAGTTCACGTTGTTCGCGATGGATGGCAGCACGGTCATTCGCAAGGCAATCAGCGGCGCTAACGGCAAGTTGAAAATGAAGGCTATTCCGAATGGAGATTATGTGCTCCGCGAGACGGCCGCACCTTCCGGCGGCTATACGTTGGAAGGCATCGACCATACGGTCCATGTGGATACCTCGGGCTCGACAGTGGTGACTACCATCGACGGCAAAACCGGATCAGGCGTCAATGAGCTGACCGTAGCGAATTATATGAACAATACGACAGGCAAACTCGTCATCTCCAAAACCGTTGCCGGAAACGACGGCGACTTAACCAAGCATTTCGATTTCGCCGTTAACTTTACCGGGGCGCCAGGCGTTTACAACTACACCGGTACAGGCGGCGCAGCGAGCGGTACGATCGCAAGCGGAGGCACGGTCTCCCTCGCCCACGGACAAGGGATTATCATCGCGGGCTTGCCTGCAGACGCAACCTATAAGGTTACAGAAACGAACTATGCCAATGATGGATACAAGACGGCAAGCGTCGGTGCTGAAGGCGTCATTGCAGCCGATCAGACGCAGACCGCGGTATTCGTGAACACGAAGGATAAGCCCGGCAACCTGATCATCAGCAAGACGGTAACGGGCAATGACGGAGACTTGGCTCAGTTATTCGATTTCACCGTCACCTTGAGCTCGCCGGGCGTGTACAATTACACCGGTTCTGGCGGCGCCGCGAACGGCACGATCACGAGCGGAGGCAAGATCGCCCTCGCTGGCGGACAGAGCATCACGATTTCGGGACTGCCCGCAAGCACAACGTATTCTGTCGTCGAGAATGATTACGCCGCGATCGGCTATGTAACGACCAAGACGGGCGACACTGGCACGATCGTAACGAACGATTTCCAATCAGCCGATTTCGTTAACGCGAGAGACGATTGGTTCGGCAGTCTGAAGATTAGCAAGACGGTGACGGGCAATGCAGGCGATAAAACTAAAAAATTCGAATTCACGGTTACCTTGAGCGCACCGGGCGTATACAACTACTCCGGTTCGGGCGGCGCGGGTGACGGTACGATCAAGAGCGGAGATACGATCTTGCTGTCTGACGGACAGAGCATTACGATTGAAGGTCTTGCCAAAAACACGACATATACCGTAACTGAAGCCAGCTACGCAGCAGACGGTTACGTCACGACGAAGACGGGAGATACGGGCGCGATTGTCGGAGGCCAGGAGCAATCCAGCGAGTTCGTCAATACCAAGAATGTGTGGTACGCCCCGAGTCAAGGCAGTCTGACGATCAACAAGACGGTAACGGGCAATGCCGGGGACCGCGGGAAGAAGTTCAACTTCAAGGTCGTTCTTGACGGCACAAACGCCACGTATGAATATTCCGGCAGCGGAGGCAACGGAACGATTCAGAGCGGCGGAACGTTAACGCTGGCTCACGGACAGAGCGTTACGATTGCCGGACTGCCGGCAGGAACGAGTTATACGGTCAGCGAGGAAGATTATGCAGCGGACGGTTACGTAACGACCAGCACGGGATCGACCGGTACCATCCAAGTAGATGCGACGCAGATCGCAGATTTCGTGAACAACAAGGAGTCTCAGGAGCCCGAACAGCCTGGCAATGGAGGCGACGGCGGCGATAATGGAGGCGACGACGGCGACAATAGCCACAATGGTGGCAATGGCTCCTCCGGAGGATCTACCGACACGCCTTCGGGCGGATCTACCGACAGTCCGTCGGGCGGTTCGACCGATACAGACAGCGGTAACGGCGGCACTGACGGCAATTCTGGCTCCGCAGACAACGGAAGTCAACAAGGCGCCGGCAGCGGTACGCCGAAGACAGGCGACAATAGCCACAAGCAAGCAGGTCAAATCGGGTTGATCTTCTTCGGGGCTGCCTTGGTCGTTCTGATCTACGCGAATAACGCTGCACGGAGAAGAAGCAAGACAGGGAAGCGTCAATAGAAAGATGGCGCGAACGAGCAGAGCGCGATGGGCTTGGCGCCTTTCCATATGGCTGTGCATCGGGGGGGATGGTCGGTTCCGCATACGTGCTTATATCGGCCAATCGGGAGTATGCGCGCGGCGACAACGCCTACGAACAGGTTAGAAGACTCAAGGAGACGACTCCCTCCTCTGGGCTTTCTTTGAAGCCGGACCCCCTCTCGGTTGAGAATCCTGCGCCCGCCCCTTGGTCGGGGCAGGATGTGGATTTTGCCGCGCTGGCTCGCGTGAACCCGGACGTCGTAGCCTGGATTAAGGCACAGGACAGCGTCATCGATTATCCGGTCGTGCAGGGGGAAGGATAACAGCTATTACCTCAATCACTTGTTCACGGGCAAAGCGAACAGCATGGGCAGTCCGTTCGTCGATTATCGGACGCCGGGCGATTTCTCGAGAGCCGTCACGATTATATACGGACATTACATGAAGAACGGCTCTATGTTCGCTTCGCTTGCGAAGTATAAGAAGCAGTCCTATTACGACGCTCATCCTGTCATGGAGCTGTATACGCCGGACGGCGACTATACAATCGAATTGTTCGCCGGCATGATCGCCAACGGGTCGATCGAGTTTCTCCGGCGGGACTTCGACGACGATGATGATTATCTGGCCTATATTGAAACGTTGAAGAACGCGTCAACTTTTCGAAGCAACGTGACGGTACGGGCAGACGATCGAATCGTTGCACTCATTACCTGCTCTTACGAGTTTAGCGATGCCAGGTACGCGGTTTTCGGGAAGTTGGTCCCGCATGCGGAAATGAAGCGTCCATAAGCGTCGGCTACCGCGATTTGTATGAAAAGAGAACCTCGCCCTCCGCGATATCGCGGAGGGCGAGGTTCTTTTCTTTTTTTCTACGATTGGCCAATTAACTAACAGGTTTCCTTCAACTCACCTTTGCGGCAAGCTATCCAATGTTCATCTGAGTCTGTTATTTCTTCCAGGTCGCGAACGCTTCGGCCGACTCCTTGGCGGTGTCGAAACGCTTGCCGAGCAGCGGCGAGAGCTGCTCGAGCTCCTTGAGCAAGTTGGCGAACTGGTCCGGGAAAAGCGATTGTACGCCGTCACCTGTCGCCGAGTTGTCCGGATCGGTATGCATCTCGATGATGAGGCCGTTCGCCCCTGCGGCGACGGACGCCTTCGTCATCGTCTCTACGAGCTCGCGACGGCCCGTGGCATGGCTCGGGTCGGCGATGACCGGCAGATGCGACAGCTGCTGAATGACCGGGATCGCGGCCAGGTCGAACGTGTTGCGCGTGTACGTCTCGAAGGTGCGGATGCCGCGTTCGCACAGCATGACGTTTGGATTGCCGCCCGCCAGAATGTACTCCGCCGCGTTCAACCATTCGTCGTACGTCGCGCTGAAGCCGCGCTTCAGGAGGACCGGATTCTGAATCGTGCCGAGCTTGCGAAGCAGGTCGAAGTTCTGCATGTTGCGCGTACCGACCTGCATGATGTCCGCGTATTCGGCGCAAATGTCGACGAACTCCGGCGCCATAACCTCCGTAATGGTGAGCAGGCCGTATTTCTCGCCGGCCTCCTTCATCCACTTCAGGCCTTCAACGCCAATCCCCTGGAAGCTGTAAGGACCCGTACGCGGCTTAAATGCGCCGCCCCGCAGCACTTGGCCGCCAGCCGCCTTGACCAGACGTGCGATCTCGTCGATCTGCTCCGGCGTCTCAACCGCGCACGGGCCGCCCATGACGACCAGATTGTCGCCGCCGATCTTCACGCCCTTCACTTCGATGATCGTGTCGTCCGGGTGGAAGTCCCTGCTTGCCAGCTTGTAGGACTTGGAGATCTTGATGACGTTCTCGACGCCGTGCATCGAGCGGATATGCTCGGCGAGCGAAGGCTCGGCCTTGCCGATGATGCCGATGACGGTACGGTCCGTGCCCCGCGAGATATGAGGCTGTACGCCGCTCTTTTGAATATATTCGGCAATCTCCAAGATACGTTCTTCGGAGATATGCGGCGTTGTAATGACGATCATAAGGACACGCTCCCGGATTTTAAATTAGTTATCGTCTACTCACTTTCGCGCTTGTTCGCTTCGACGCTTATACGCTTTTAAGCACTAAAGTAAATATAGACGATAAAACCCCGGGTGTCAATCCCGGGGCCTTCGTCAATCTGCGATTTTCCGTGTAATTCCGCGTCACTCCATCGCCGGCTTGTTCGCTTCGATGACGATCTTTCTCGCGCGGCGCTTTTCTCTCCGTTTGCGCTTGAACGCCTGGACGCTGTACCAGATCGGGAAGAAAAACAAAACGCCGAGCGCAAGTCCGTCGATCATCCCCCCGACGATCATCTTGAGGTTGAACAACAGGAAATGATTGATCTTCTCCGGCAGAAACGAAAAGTTCACCGCGAAATGCGCGGGCATGACTGCGTCCGCCACCATCTTGTTCAGGACGGACATCGGAATGTAGATCAGCTTGCCGAACACGAATCCGACCAGCGCCGAAGGCAGATTGCCCCGAAGCAGGTAAATGAGCGGAAAGATCAGCACGAACGAGGTTCCGTACGTCGGCAGGTTAAACATCTCGACGAACAGCCCGATCGCGAAGCCCATCGCGATCGAATAGGCGCCGCCCTTGGCGCGAAGCAGCTTGACGTACTGCAGCTTCAAATAACGGACGAACTTGCGAAGACGTTGTTGCATGGCGCTCCTTTCTTGCGGCCTGCGGCGCCACTCCAGCCAAGAAAGGCTCAAATGGTTGTTTTTTCTCTAACCGTCGGCAGCAGCTTGCTCATGTTGACGGTGCGGCGAATCTCCCAGGTCGAAGGGTCTTTGTGATCGAATCGTTCCAAATACTGGATGACTTCCTTGGTCAACGGCGTCGGCGTAGACGCGCCGGACGTGACGGCGACGCGTTCGATGCCTTCGAGCCATTCGCGCTTGATCTCGGTGACGTCCGAGACGCGGTATGCCTTCACGCCGGAGATCTCTTCCGATACTTGGGCGAGCCGATTCGAATTGTTGCTCCGGGGATCGCCCACCACGATGCAGAGCTGCGCGTTCTTCGCTTGCTCGGCGACGGCTTCCTGACGAACTTGCGTCGCCAGGCAAATCTCGTTGTGGACCTCGGCCCGGGGAAACGTCTCGAGCAGCTTCGAGATGAGATGTCGGATATCCCATTGCGACATCGTCGTCTGATTCGTAATTATAATACGGTCGCCCGCAAGTCGAAGTTCCGCAATATCCGATTCGTTTTCGATCAGATGGACGCGGTCCGGCGCAATCCCGATGGCGCCTTCCGGCTCGGGATGGCCTTTTTTGCCGATATAGACGATATCGTAGCCCTCTTCGACCTTCTCCCGAATCAGATCATGCGTCTTCGTGACGTCGGGACAGGTGGCGTCCACGATGGTGAGTCCTTTTTCCTTGGCCCTTGCGCGGACTTCGGGCGAGACGCCGTGCGCCGTAAAGATGACGGTACCCGATTCCACGCCTTCGAGAATCTCGAGACGGTTCGCGCCGTCCAGCGTAATGATGCCCTCGTCCTTGAACGATTCGGTCACATGACTGTTGTGCACGATCATCCCTAAAATATAAATGGGGCGCGGCAGATCCAGGTTGCGCGCCGTCTGAAGGGCAAGCACCATGGCATCCACCACGCCGTAGCAATATCCGCGAGGGGAAATTTTGACGATCTCCATTTTCGTAACCCGCTTTCTCGCCCGTACCTGTCAGCTTTGTTCCGCATCGGGAACAGCCGGGCGCACCGATGCCTCTATTATACCGTAATCGGGGCGTTCGGAAAAGTCGACGGGAAGCCAAACGGTAAAGCGGCTGCCGCCCTCGGGGCGGGACTGAACGTCCAGGGAGGCGCGGTGCATGTCCGCGATCCACTTGGCGATCGAGAGACCGAGTCCGGTACCCGCCGTCTGCCCCCGGGATTCGTCCGCGCGGTAGAAGCGGTCGAAGATGCGGGGCATGTCCGCCTTGGCGATGCCGATGCCCGTATCGCTGACGGACAAGCCTATGCGATCCTCCTGACGGTACACCTCCAGCCGGACTTCGCCGTCAGGCGTGTACTTAAAGCCGTTTTCGATAAAAATGAACAGCAGCTGCATGAGGTAATCCCGGTTGCCGACAACCCGCACGCCTGCGAGCGCGTCAAACGGTCCGACGACCCACTCCGCCTTGCGCGGCAAAAAGCCCGCCCTGCGCGACACTTCTTCGACGAGCGGCAGCAGATCGATCGGCTCCTTGTCTACGACATAGCCGGCGTCCGCGCGCGCCAGCGACAACAGATCGTTGACAAGCCGGCTCATCCGCCGCGCTTCGTCGGAGATGTCGTGCAGCGCTTCGCGGGACAGCTCCTCCCGCTCCGCCAGGGACAGCTTCGGTTTGGCGACCGCGCCTTCCTGCTCGTCCTGCGCGGCGCCGAAGCTTGTCTCCGACCACACTTTTTCGAGCAAATCGACATTGCCCCGTATCGTCGTCAACGGCGTCCGCAGCTCGTGCGATGCGTCCGATACGAATCTGCGCTGCGCGTTATTGGACTCCTCAAGCACGTTGTATGCCTTCTCGACACGCTCCAGCATATGATTGAGCGTCCGCGTGAGCCGGCCGATCTCGTCCTGGCTCTCGCCCGGAATGCGCAGCTTCAGATCGGACCCGCTCTGCACGCGCTCCGCCGCCTCCGTGACCATTTCGATCGGGCGCAGCGCCTTGCGCGCAAGGAAAAGGCCGATGACGAAAGCGAGGACAAGGCTGGCGAGACCGGCGATCCAAAGGATGGTGCGCATTTGCGACAGATAGCCGATTTCTTTTCCGGTATACGCCCCGACCTGTAAAAGGCCGATTACCGCGCCGTTATTTGGAAGAACAAGCGCCTTTTCGAAAATGACGAACGGGTTTCCCGCCAACGTTTCCGAATGATAACGGCCCTCTTTGATCCCGTCGAATTCCGGATAAGAAAATTTGATTCCCAATGACTCCAGGTTGGAAGTCTGCATATCAATACGGCCGGCGGGGTCTTTGGTGTAGTTAATCGCCTGAGCCGCAATGCTCACGTCCAGCGAATTTGAAGTCTGGATTAAAATTTTGAGATCGCCCGCCGAGTTCAATCTCGAGCCGACATAAACTTTATCCGCCTCATTCATCAGCCTGGTCTTGATGCTGCCCATCGTGTTCTGATAAACGATCGCGTAAATCAGGATACCGAAAGCCACGAGCGCGGCTGCCAGCAGTCCCGAATACCACAAAGTCAGTCGAAGCCTGATCGACATGCCTTAGCTGTCTCCCTTCAGGACATAGCCCGCTCCCCGCACCGTCTGAATGAGGCGCTTGTCTCCGAATTCCTCCAGCTTTTGGCGCAGCATCGCCACGTACACCTCGAGCACGTTGGACTCGCCGCTGTAGTCGTAGCCCCAGATCTTGTCCATGATCTGGTCGCGCGACAGAACGCGCTTCGGGTTTTGCATGAACAGGTGCAGCAGGTCGAACTCTTTGGCGGTCAACTCGATCCGGTTGTCGCCGCGGATCGCTTCCCGTCCGTCGACGTCGAGCACCAGATCGTCGAAGCGCAGCCGGTTGTTCTCTCCCGCAGACTCCGGGCGTCGGCGCATCAGCGCGCGCACGCGCGCCATGAGCTCCTCGAGCGCGAACGGCTTCACGAGGTAATCGTCTGCCCCGAGATCCAGTCCCTTCACCCGGTCCTGAACGTCGTCCTTGGCCGTCAGCATCAGCACGGGCACGTTCATGCCCGCGGTCCGGAGCCTGCGGCACACCTCCCAGCCGTCGATCCCCGGCATCATGACGTCCAGAATGACCAGGTCCGCGGATTTGTCCGCCACGATGCCGAGGCCCGCGGGGCCGTTCGATGCGGTTGAAACTTCATAGCCTTCGAATGCCAGGCTGCGTCTGAGCAGCGAGGTGATCTTGTCATCGTCGTCGATTACGAGAATATGCGGTCTCATGCGCGCCTCCGTCTATAAGAATGGGGCAGTCATAAGCGACTGCCCCCCGCTAACGCTATTGTACCAGAAAAATTATGGTTGTTGCTGTTGCTGCTGCGTCGATTGATCCTCGAAATCGCTCTTGTTGCCGATGGTAAGCGTCAGATCGATCTTCTTGCCGTCGCGGAAGACGTTCAGCACCGCCTTGTCGCCTACGGCTTTTTTCTGAATCGCGGCGATCAGCTCTTCCTTCGTCTTGAACGCCTTGCCGTCCATGCCGAGGATGACGTCGTATTGGCGAAGGTCGGCCTTGTAAGCCGGCGAGTTGTAAAGAATACTGTTGACGAGCGAGCCGTCCGTATTCGACAGACCCAACTGGCGAGCGGCGGAGCTGCTGATGTCCGAGAGCGTGGCGCCGATAAACGGAGTCGGCTTAGCCGGAATCTTCGTGTTGGACTTCAGGCTATCCAGCACTTCGGTGATCGTGCTCGTCGGAATCGCGAAGCCGATGCCCTGCGCTTGCGAGCTGACCGCGGTGTTGATGCCGATGACTTCGCCGTTCAGGTTGATGAGCGGGCCGCCGGAGTTGCCGGGGTTGATCGACGCGTCGGTTTGCAGCAGATGCTCGTAATTGCGCGTGCCCGCCGAATCCTGGATGCTGATCTCGCGCTCATTGGAGCTCAGCACGCCGACGGTGACCGTGTGGTCGAAGCCGTACGGATTGCCGATCGCCACGACCCAGTCGCCCATGTTCGCAGCGCCGGAGTCGCCAAGCTTAAGCGTCGGGAAGTCGGTGCCTTCGATCTTCAGGACCGCGAGGTCCAGATCGTAGCTGGAGCCGAGCAGCTTTGCCGTATAAGGCTCTTGATGGCCGGTAACGGTAACCTTGATCTCGTCGGCGTCCGCGATGACGTGCTGATTGGTCAGGATGTAACCCGTGGCGTCGAAAATGAAGCCCGAGCCCATGCCTTCCTCCTGCAGGGAGCCGCTGCCGTCCGAGCCGCCGCCGTTTCCGTTGTTTCCGCCGGAGCCGCCGCCGAAGTCATCGCCGAAAAATTGCCGGAACAGCGGATTTTCATCCAGCCAGCCGTTGCCGGAGCCGCCTTGGCCCGAAGATTTGACATACGTCTCGATCTTGACGACCGCCGGGCTCGCTTGCTCGAAAATTTTCGAGATGTTGTTCGGCCGGACCGTGTCGGTGATGTTGGCGACCGTCTTCGCGCCGCCGTTGTCGCTCGCGGACGCTACCGAGGCCGACGCCGGCGCCGCCGCCTTGGTGCTGAACCAGTCGCCGCGGTCGGCAGCGAACATCAGACCGCCGACGACGACCACGCCCGCCATGAACGAAGCGAATACCGAACGGATCGAGGATCTGCGCGGCGGCTTCGAGGCCTCCCAATTCCGTCCGTTGCCCGATACGGTGAACGGCCGGTACTCCCTATCGGCCGGCTGAACCGCCGGCGTCGACGGACGCTCGCCCGCGCCGCTGCCGCTATCGTAGGCAGCGCCGTACGAAGCGCTGCGTTCCCGGTCCGAGCCGAACGGCCCGTAGGTAAATCTGGTTTCTTCCCGCGACGGCGTATATCCCGGTTCCGGCGTATCCGAGCCGGTCGTCGCTTCGCCGCGGCCATCCCCGTGCGCATTCGCCTGGTCCGAGTACCGATATTCCGGCCCCTTCGCCGTTCCCGCCTCGCCGTTCTCTTCGCGTTCGTTATATCGGAACCCGAAGAGATTGTCTTCCGGCTTCTTGTTCTGATCGTCCATGCCCGATTCCTCCCATGTCGCCGCGGCCTCGCCTGCGGTCGTTTGTTCTTCTTGTTAACATCTTCGCCTATTTACCTTAAAACAATCTTAAAGCGAACTGAATCAATATTAAAAAAGTTATAAATAGAAACGCCCTCCGCGTCGCCGGAGGGCTGCCGTTCGATATGCGCGTCTAGCGCTAAGCGTCGAATCGCCGCTAGTTTAAAAATCGTTCTTCGGCCTGCTCCAAAATACGCTTGGCTTCGCCGATCCATGATTCGTCGATGGCGGCGTCCGGATTCGAAGGCGCGGCGAACTGGTCGAAGAAGCCGCCGAGCGTTCGGGGCTGCGCATCCTGATCCAAACCTTCCTCGTATTCGTGCCTCAAGACATAGGGTTGACCGAACCGGATGATCGCATCCGTCTTTTCCCCTTCCGCGTCAAGCTCGCCGCGTTCGACCTCGAAGGGGAGGCGCAGCCATACTTTATGTTCCCTGTCGAGCGCCCGGTCGAGAGAGCCGTTCTTGTAATCCCAGTTGCCGCCCAAATTAAAGCCGAGATCATCGAGGCCTTCCTGTGCCTGAATGTAGGCGACCTGCGTCGAGGTGAGTCGCGAAGACAGCTGCTGCATGGGAATACCGCCTTTTTTAGCCATAGAATGCCCGATCGGGCGGTACGCTAAACCTCACTAGCATCGCCATTCCGTCACAATGGTCGGCCAGACTCCGTTTTAGAATGCGCCGCATCGTTATTCCGCCGAATCAGCCCGCCACGCTACAAATAAGAATGCGCCGCATCGTTATTCCGCCGAGTCGGCCCGCCGCGCTACAAATAAGAATGCGCCGCATCGTTATTCCGCCGAGTCGGCCTGCCACGCTCCAAATAAGAATGCGCCGCATCGTTATTCCGCCGAGTCGGCCTGCCACGCAACAAATAAGAATGCGCCGCATCGTTATTCCGCCGAATCTGTAACTCTCGTCCGAATCAAACGCTCCGCCTACGTCTTGACCCAGCCCTTGCGATGCGCGTAAATGGCCAACTGCGTCCGGTCCTCCAGCTCGCACTTCATGAGCAGGTTGCTGACGTGGGTCTTCACCGTCTTGATGCTGATATGCAGCTCGTCCCCGATCTCCTTGTTCGACTTGCCTTCGGCGATAAGGAGCAGCACCTCGCGTTCCCGCTCCGTCAAGCCCTCGTCCTCGTCCTGCGCCGTCCGCCGGCGAAGGCCGCGCGTGAGCGCCTGCGAGACGTCGCCGCTCATGACAGGCATTCCGCGCAGCGCGCCCTGCATCGCGTACACGAGCTCGTCCGCCGATACGGTCTTGAGCACGTAGCTTACGGCGCCCGCCTCGATCGCGGCCACGATCTTGTCGTCCTCCAGAAAGCTCGTCAGGATGATGATCCGCACGTGCGGGTATTTAGCCAGCAGCGCGCGGGTCGACGACACACCGTCCATGCCGGGCATCATCAGATCCATCAGCACAAGCTGGGGAACGCGGCCGCCGAAGGCGCCCGCGTCGAGCCGATCGATCGCTTCCTGCCCGCCCGAAGCCTCCCCCGATCACTTCGAACCGGTCATCCAGCATCAGATACGTCCTTATGCCGGCTCTCACCATCTCGTGGTCGTCCACGATCATCACGCTGCATGGATTTTGAATCGCATTCCCTTCACCCATTTATGCTTAACCCCTTCCGTCTCGTTCGTTCGCCTGCGCGAATTTGGGCAGTCCGACCTTGATGCGCGTGCCGGCGCCGGGCTTGGTCGCGATCTCGACGTCGCCGCCCAGCTGGATCGCGCGCTCGCGCATCGTCGTCAATCCGTAAGAACCGGCCTTGACCTGGTCGGCGCTGAAGCCTTCGCCGTCGTCGTCGATCGACAGCAGCACCTGCCTGTCCGTCTCTCCGAGCACGAGCCTGACTTCGTCCGCGCCCGAATGCTTCATGACGTTGGCCATCGCTTCCTGGATGATCAGGAAAAGCTGATGCTCCATCGCGGGCGGCAGGGCCGCGGATACGCGCACGTCGAGCGTCCCCTGCATGCCGTTCTGCCGGCAATAGTCCGGGAACCAGCGGTCGAGCGCCTCAGGCAGCGTCCTGCCCTGCAGCTCCAGCGGCCGCAATTGCGCGATCAAGCCGCGCATTTGGCGCTGCGCGGCTTTGGACATCTCGATGAGCTGCTGCATGACGCGCCCGGCATGCTCCGGGTTTTTGTCCAGAAGCGCCGGCAGCGCGGACGCGCTCATATGGATCGCGAACAGTTGCTGGCTCACCGTATCGTGCAGATCCCGCGCCAGCCGCCTGCGCTCTTCGAGCACAGCCTCTTCCACGGTGGCGGCTTTGCCCATCACTTCCTTCTCGCCGAGCTGCTGCAGCAGACGAAGCCGCTCGGCCAGACCTTGCTGCAGCCGGTTGAATTCGCGATATGCGCCTGCGAAGGCATCGGCGCGCTCCTCGGGAAGACGCGCCTCCCAATTGCCGGCGGCCGATTGCTTGAGCGCCTCCTGAAGCGCATCGATCCGGCTCTGATACCGTCGGCCGCGGAAGTAGGCGCCGACGATCCGCACGACGATCAGAAGCGGGATCAGTCTGTATATGGCCGCGCCCCCCGGCAGTGCCTTGATATGAGGCCGCCACAGGCCGTAGATGATCGCCATCACGACCGCGCCCGAGATCGCAGCGTAGAACGCCCACTCCCACTTGATATTTCTAAGCAGCTTCGGCATCCGGCCTTAACCCACCTTCGTCACGCGCACGTCGCCGATAAAGCAGCTGACGATCAGCACCACTTGTTTGTCCGTATCCTGGAATCCCGGCGTCTCGGCGGACATCTGATTGAACAAGCCGCCGCGCTTCTGCTCCAGCACCTTCACGTCCCCGATCAGGCAGCTCGAGACGACGCGGATGCCGACGCTGTGATCGCCCGGCACGTACGCCTTGACGTCCCCGATGAATGCCGATACGTAAATTCGGGTCTCGCCGACCGGGATATGGGCCCGCGTCAGATCGATCGTCGTGTCGCCGATAAAATGGGAAATGCTCATCGGCTGAAGCTCCCACATCTCCTGTCCGATATGCACGTCGCCGATAAACCGGGCGTGGTCGATTCGGGAGCCGCGCATCGAATGGCCGGGCGGCCGATGGTATTCCTTCCACATCCGGTGGGTCTCGCTGCCCGATTCGTAGCCCTCATAATCGAAATGTCCATGACGGTCATGACGCTCCCGGGCCTTGGCGCTGTGACGCTCATGACGCTCGCGCTGCTTGGCGTGAACCCGTTCGACGCGCTCCTGCATCCGTTGATGGAAACTGTCCAGCCGTTCCTGACGCCGTTCCAAACGATGGCTCAGACGGTCGGTCGGATCCCAGCCGCGATCACGGGGGCGGCCTTCGTCAGGGTCCGCCGTATGCCCCGCGTCCGCTTGCGGTTCCCCGCGAGCCGGCTCTTCGGCAAAAGCATTCGGGCTGTCGTACGGCTGGGGAGGCGGGGGCGGCGGCAGCGGAACCTCGAACGGCTTCGGGGCGGGCGGCGGCGTCACCTCGTTCCATCCGCCTTCCTCCCACTTCCGCTTCGTCCGTCCGCAGCCGCTTCCTCTGAACACCATGTTAAGTCCGGCCACGATGAGCGCTGCGGGAATCGCGAACCGGATCAAGTCGCCGATTTCCCATTGCAGCCAGCCCAGGTTCCGCCCCAGGAAAAACAGACCGATCAGCACGACGATCGCATTCCAGCCAAAGTTGTTCCTTTGTTGAATGAGCATCCCCTGGATGCCGAACAAGATGATAAACGCGGGCCAAAAGGTCGAGAACAAATAGCCGATGTCGAGATCGATGACCCCGCTCTGGTTCAACAGAAAAACCAGGCCGCCTCCGATCAGGATAAAGCCCCAAAAAATGCGGTGAAGCACGGACTGCTGCATAGGAGGTTCCTCCGTTTTTCTGTGCGAATAGGTTCCGATGCATTCATTATATAGGAATGTACCAACGCTTCCATAGCGGCGCGGGAAGGAACCTCGCCTCAGTCTCGGGACGGAGTCGCTCCCAGCCCGAATACGCCGCTTGTCGATTCCGCACGACTATGTCATTTTTCATCACATGTTTCGTTGACATATGTGACTTCTAAATATATAATTTGGTCGTATTTTTATTCACTTTGTCGGCATACAACAAAAAAATCGAATCGTTCTGGGGGGAAGTTAAATGACGCTGGAGACGCTCTCCAGCGGCGTCGATACGATCTGGGTCGTATTGACCGCCGCGATGATTTTATTGATGGAAGGCGGCTTCGCGCTGCTCGAAGCCGGCTTCGTCCGGCAGAAGAACGCGGTCAGCATCATTATGAAGGTTTTCGTCGACATCTCGTTCGGCGCCCTGCTGTTCTACGTCGTCGGCTTCGCGCTGATGTACGGCAAGGACGCGGGCGGATGGATCGGCATCTCGGGCTTCGCCATGAAAGGCGACTTGTCTCATCTAAGTTTGAACATCTCGACCGACACCTTTTGGCTGTTCCAGTGCGCCTTCGTCATCGCCGTCATTTCGATCGTGTCGGGCGCCGTGGCCGAGCGCATCCACTTCCGCGCCTACATCGTCTATACGATCGTCATGACCGGGCTCATCTATCCGATCTCCGGTCACTGGATCTGGTCCGCGGGCGGCTGGCTCGCCAAGCTCGGGATGGTCGACTTCGCCGGCTCCGCGGCGATCCATGCGTTAGGCGGCTTCGCCGCGCTGGCTGCCGCCCTGTTCCTGGGCCCGCGCATCGGCAGGTTCGCCGACGACGGACGCGTCAACATCGTCCCGCCGTCCAACCTCCCGCTCGCCTCCGTCGGCGCTTTCATCCTCTGGTTCGGCTGGTTCGGCTTCAATTCGGGGAGCACGCTCAGCGCGACGAATCCGAACATCGGCCACATCGCCGTGACGACGATGCTCGCTTCCGCCGCAGGCAGCGCGGCTTGCATTCTATTTACGATTTTGCGCTATCAAAAAGCGGATCCGCCTACCGTCATCAACGGCGCGCTCGCCGGTCTCGTCGGCATCACCGCGGGCTGCGCCTTCGTATCGGACGGCGCAGCCATCCTGATCGGCGCGTTCAGCGGCATCGCGATGGTGCTGGCGACCGAATGGCTCGAACGGCGCCGCGTCGACGACCCGGTAGGCGCCTTCGCCGTGCACGGCATTTGCGGCAGCATCGGCACGCTTGCCGTCGGGCTGTTCGCCGTGCCGAGCCTGTCGGCGAACGCCGGCCTGTTCTACGGCGGCGGCTGGAAGCTGCTGGGCGTCCAGGCGCTCGGCCTCGCCGTCGTCGCCGTCTGGGGCTTCGCGCTCACCTGGGGCGCGCTCAAACTGATCAACATGTGGCGCCCTGTGCGCGTCTCCCGCGACGAAGAGCTCGTCGGCCTGGACGTCGGCATTCACGGCGTGCCGGCGTACAGCCAGGAGCACGACTTCCTCGACATCGAGCGGCTGAAGACGGAGCAGTAGTCCGCCGGCTTAGACGACCGAGCGAATCCATCGCGCCTGACGGCAGACAAAGAAGCTTTTCCGCATGCGCCCCTCGGGCGCCCGGAAAAGCTTCATTATTATTATGGTCTTAATCTTCGATAGATTCGCCGTTCTGCTTCATCGTCTCGTAGCGTGCGATCTCCTCGCGCAGCTTCCTGGCTTTCTCGAGCGGCTTTTTGACGTAGTGGATGTATTCGACCGCGGCATGGTGATCCGGCTTTTTGCCGCTCAGCAATTTGCGCAGCGTCGACATCGTTCGATAGGCCTGCTCTTCCTTCTGGATCCGTCGCTCGTAGCGCTGAACCATCTGCTCGATCTCCGCCACTTCCTCGAGCCTTTTGGCGATAAGCGCGTCCAGCAAGGAATGCACCTCGGCTTGCGGACCCGATACGGCCAAAGACGGTACAGCGTGCACAATCGGCTTCGTCATGAAATATCACCTGTCTATTCTTGTGAAGATTCATCACACGTAAGCCAATTGTATCGGAAAATCGCCAAGTTGAGAACCCTTATGTCAGCTATTTTTCAGGAAGAGATCACAATATCGATGCCGATGACGCCGATCGGACGGCCATCCGCGCCTTGCAGCGGCGTCGAGACGGTTACGCAGGGCTTCTTGGTAATCGCGGACAAGTATACCTCCGAGACGAAAATCTCGCCGGCGATCGCTTTTTTCCACCATTCCCTGCTGCGCGCGTTGAGCAAGCCCGCGACCGGCTCCGAGTATATAAAGGAACCGTCGGACCGGTTGGACCAGATCGCCTCCACCCCTGCGGTCTGCGCGAGCCACCCGGACAGCACTCTTCGATGGATCCCTTCATCCAGCCCGCCTAGCGCCGGATCGGCCGCCATCGTCGTCAAAAATTGCATCCATCTTTCTTTTTCGGCCAGACCGGTATCCGTCCACACCTTGCCGCCGGCCTGATGGACGGCGCCGATCAATTCGTCCGCGGCAGCCTTAAGCTCGGTCGACACTCTGCCGAGCTTGGCCGTCTCCTCGCGCTGCTTGACGTTCTGGGCGAGCGTATCGTCGATGCTGGACATCATCTGATTGACCGAGTCGACCACGTCCTTGAGCATCGCATTGGCCGCCGAGGTCCGGTCCGCTTGCTCGGCCGCCGCGGTCTGCGTCTTGCCGACCTGGCCGTCCACCTTCAAGATATGATTGTAGATGGCGTCCATCCGGTCGCGATTGACCTTCATCTCCGCAAGCCCGCGAGCGACCGACTGCTTCTCTTCCGCCACCGACGCGACGACCTGCCGAATGCCCGCCTCGATATCCCGGACGATGCCGGTCGATTGCTTGACCGCGACGCTGCTCTGCTCCGCGAGCTTGCGAATCTCCTGGGCGACCACGGTGAAGCCGCTGCCGAATTCGCCCGCATGCGCGGCCTCGATCGCCGCGTTCAGCGCCAGCAGGGATGTCTGCGATACGATCTCCTGAATCAGCTCGTTCATTTGCGTTATTTTCGACGCTTCTGCGATCAATCCGCTGACGCGTTCTTCCATCGTGCCGTGATGAGCGGCCAGGTCGTTCATGACTTCGTCGGTCTGCAGCATCGACCGGCACACGTCGATCACGACTTCCCTGGCTTCCCGGCTCTGCCTGCTCATACTCTCGGAATTCGCGCGTATCTCCTCCGAAGCGGCCGCCACCTCCTGCAGCGCGGAAAACGCTTCGTCCAGCCGCCCCGCCGCCAACCTGCTCTGCTGGCGCAATCGGTCTTCCTGCACGGCGGACCGGTCTGCGATCGCTTCCAACTGCCCGACGCTCGAATCCACCTCGCCCACCGCTGCCTGCAGTCGGTCGGAGATGACGACCGCTTCCCCGACCATCGTCCGCAGCTTGTCCTGATCCGCATCGTACGCCGCCCCTGACGTCGTGCCGGAATTCGCGCCGGAGCTCGCGACAGCCTTAACCTCGGACGCCTTTCGCTCCGCTCCGGCCCCGTCAGTCCTATTGAACCACTTCCGCCATTCGGCCACCTTCGAATCGCCCCCGATTTTTATCGCATTTTCTACAACGATCGACATAATGTAATAATTGCTAACATTATAGCTGTCCGCCGGACAAAATAAAAGAGGAACCTCGCGGTTCCTCTCGCTTATATGCAAATCGCTATAAATCCAGGGCTCCTGCGCCGCCGGCTTCGGCCTTCAATCGGGCCTTCCCCCCGGTGGATACGGGCCTTGACGGTCCCGACCGGCACCTGAAGCGCTGCCGCGATCTCGTCGTCCTTGAACCCGTAGTAAAACTTGTAAAGCAGCAGCGTGCGCGTCGCCGGCTCCAGCCGCCCGAGGATATCGGTCAGCTCCGCCATCGTCTCCGGCTCGCTAAGCCTGCCGGGTCCGGACTCTCCGGCCGCATAAGCTTCGCTCAGCTCGCTGACGGGCTTGACGCGTCTGGCGCGGTTGGCGTTGAGCGCCAAATTGGCGGCGATCGTCTTCGCCCACGGAATAATCTTGTTGCTCTCCCGGAGCGTGTCCCGCTTTTCCAAGATTCTTACCCATGCTTCCTGGACCACGTCGGTCGCGTCGCTCTTGTGATGAAGCCTGTGACGGGCCACCCGCAGCATCTCCCGATACAGCTCGTTCAGAAGTTCATCCTCGATAGCGGATTGTTCGCGACTTCCGATTTCTCCGCGGGAGTTTGTCATGCCTTAATGTCACTCCTTAGGCCTTTTGATCCTCATCTCCTTTATTTTAACATATGGATTCCGATCGTAATATCATAAATATACTAAGAATCGAATTTTTTGTCGGACAAGTCCTGGCCCGCCACCGCTACCTCGTTCATCTCGTCCAGCATCGTCTCCGTCACCCTCCCGCTGCCTCGGCGGATGACTTTGACTTCGACCTGCTTCTTCCCCCCACTCCTTGAAGACTTGGCGGGTCGAAGGGAAATACAGATCGATTCGTCTCCCTTTGATCCGCGAGCCCGTATCGGCGACGCAGCCGTAGCCGTAGCCCGGAATGTAAAGGAGCGTGCCCAGCGGAAAAACGCGCGTGTCGGCCGCGATCGTCGACACCTTGCTGCGCCTGACTTTGACGCCGGAATACGTCACGCCGTATTGGGGATGTCCCGGGCGTTTGCCCGTAGACTCCACGCCTGCCGTATAGCCCGTCGCCAGGACGGATACGGTCGCGGAATAAGGCTCCTCGCGTTCTTCTTCCGCGGCAGCTTCCGCGCCGGCTCGCGGGACCTCCGACGCATTCCAGGCCGCGGAGACGACGAGCAGCACGAGTGCCGATCGATAAAAAAAGCTTGCGGGCATTTGCAACATTCCTCCTACAGGGAGAATGTCCAAAGCTCGCAAGCTTTATGCGGGACCAGGCGCCTAATCAGTCGGTGCGTTTGCTGTCGATGTCGCCTCTAATGCGCGCGATGAACGCGTCGATCGGCTCCGCGCCGATATCGCCTTCGCCGCGGCGGCGAACGGACACCGTGCCGGCGGCGGATTCGTTCTCGCCAACGACGAGCATGTACGGCACCTTCTCAAGCTGGGCCTCGCGGATTTTGTAGCCGAGCTTCTCGTTGCGCAAGTCGGCCACGACGCGAACGCCGGCTTCTCTAATCTTGTCCTCAAGCTCCCGCGCGTACGGCTCGAACGCTTGGCTGACGGGCAGGATCTTGGCCTGCACCGGGCACAGCCAGACCGGCAGCGCGCCGGCGAAGTTTTCCAGCAGGAACGCGGTCATGCGCTCCATCGTACTGATGATGCCGCGGTGGATGACGACCGGGCGGTGCTTCTTGCCGTCGTCGCCGACATATTCGAGCTCGAAGCGCTCCGGCAGGAGCACGTCGATCTGCGCGGTCGAGAGCGTCTCTTCCTTGCCAAGCGCCGTCTTGACCTGAACGTCCAGCTTCGGTCCGTAGAACGCCGCTTCGCCTTCCGCCTCGAAGTACGGCAGGCCGAGCTCGTCGACGACCTCGCGGAGCATGCGCTGCGTCGTTTCCCACATGTGGTCGTCCGGCCAGTACTTCTCCTTGTCCGCCGGATCGCGATAGGAGAGGCGGAAACGATATTCCTTAAGGCCGAAGTCTTCGTAAACGCGCTGAATGAGCTGCACGACGCGCTTGAATTCGTCCTTGATCTGGTCGAGCCGGCAGAAAATGTGCGAATCGTTCAGCGTCATGGCGCGCACGCGGTGCAGGCCGGTCAAGGCGCCCGACATCTCGTAGCGGTGCATCGTGCCGAGCTCGGCGATCCGAATCGGCAGGTCGCGGTAGCTGCGCATCTCGCTCTTGTATACCATCATATGATGCGGGCAGTTCATCGGACGCAGGACGAGCTCCTCGTTGTCCATCTGCATCGGCGGGAACATGTCTTCCTGGTAATGCTCCCAGTGGCCGGAGATCTTGTACAGTTCGACGTTAGCGAGCACCGGCGTATAAACGTGCTGGTAGCCAAGTTTCTCCTCCAGGTCGACGATGTAGCGCTCGAGCATTTGGCGCACCTTTGCGCCGTTCGGCAGCCAAAGCGGCAGCCCTTGTCCGACCTCGCGCGAGAAGGTGAACATGCCGAGCTCCTTGCCGAGCTTGCGGTGGTCGCGTTTTTTCGCTTCTTCGAGGAAATGGAGATGCTCGTCGAGCTGCGCCTTCTTGGCGAAGGCGGTGCCGTAGATGCGCTGCAGCATTTTGTTCTTGCTGTCGCCGCGCCAGTACGCGCCGGCCACGCTCAGCAGCTTGAACGACTTGATGCGTCCGGTCGACGGCAAGTGCGGACCGCGGCACAGATCGAAAAATTCGCCTTGATCGTAGATGGTGATCTCCGCGTCCTCAGGCAGCCCGTTGATCAGATCAAGCTTGAGCGGATCGCCCAGCCCGGTATAAATGCGAAGCGCTTCTTCGCGGCTGACGACGCGACGGACGATGGGCAGGTCTTCCTTGACGATTTTCTCCATCTCGGCTTCGATCTTCGCCAGGTCGTCCGGCGTGATCGACTGCTCCATGTCGATATCGTAGTAAAAGCCGTCCTCGATCACCGGGCCGATGCCCAGCTTCACGGCCGTATCGCCGTATATGCGCTTGATCGCCTGCGCCATGAGATGGGCGGTGCTGTGGCGCATCACTTCGACGCCGTCCGCGGAATCGAGGGTAACGATCTCGACCTTGGCGTCCGGCGTCAGCGCCGCGTTCAGGTCGACGACCTTGCCGTCCAGTTTGCCGGCTACGGCGTTTTTCTTCAAGCCCGGGCTGATCGAGCCCGCGACGTCGGCGATATTGGAGCCGTCCTCGTATTCGCGGACCGCTCCGTCGGGCAGCTTGATTTGTACAGTCATTTGCGATGGCCTCCTTGGCAGCGTGGAATATGGGTTGGGGACAAAATCAACGCAAAAAAGCGCCCGTCCCCGGTAAGGGACGAGCGCCTGTGAATGGCGTCCGTGGTTCCACCCTCGTTCAATCGCCGCATCTGCCGCGCATGGCGGAGTACGATCGATTCTCTAGGCATGAATAACGGTCATGACCCGGCAGCGCTTAATGGTCAAGCCAGCGTGACGCTTGTTCGCGCGTGCGCGAATCGTGCAGTCATGCCGCTTGCGTTCGGTGCTGCGGCTCGAAAGGGGTCGACGCTTGCCGTTGCCGGAAGGAACTTGCAGCCAAGGTTCCTCTCTCTGGGCCGTCCGTTGCAGCGCCGCTGTCTTTCTCACAGCCGATACGTTGGATTATACCCGCATCCGGCCGTGTGCGTCAAGCCGCATAAGACAGCCGCTGCATAAGGGCATAAGGCCTGTATGGGTCCGGCTTCAACGCGGCATCGGGTGGTCGCAGATCGCGGCCCGCTCGCCGAAAATGCCCATCAGCGTCCGCACGACCTGCGCGTCCGGCTCGTCGGTATGGATGTATAGCCGCCTCGGACTCGCCGCCAGCAGCCGGGTGACCAGCAAGCTTTCGCGATCCTGCTGGTCGGACGCCGCTTGCAGGACCGGTTCGGTGACGGGTTCGTCCTGCAGCGGGCGCATCTTCTCGTCGAGCAGCGTCGGTCCTTGCCCTCCGCCGTGGAGCACGTGAATGGCCGGCAATCCGGTCTCCTGGCCTTTCACCATCGACTGCAGCAGGCGCATGAATTCCTGGTATTGCCGGTCCATCAGCATTTCTTCGACGGCCGTTTCTGCCGCTTCCTTCAGCTCATCGGCATGCTCGCGCATCCGAAACCGCATGAAGCCGTCCAGGTGAAGAGCCCCGTTCCGCCACAAATAGTCGCCGAGCTTCGCGGCGATCCTGACCAGTCTGCGTCTCCTGCCTTCTCCTGAAGCGGTCTCCGTCCCGCCGCACTCGGCATCCGGCAGCTCTCCGTTCATCAGGACGATCGCTTCCCGCATTCCCGTCTTGATTTCCTTCGGGTCCCGCGTGCCGAGCCTGCGCTGCATGAAGCGTTCGAGCGCCTGCGGTTCCTTGACCGACAGCACGAACTCCGCCAGCACCATGCCGACCTTTTCGCAAAATTCCCGCTGCCCCGCCGAGATATCCAGCTTGCACACGATGGCGTCGCCGCGTTCGGCGAGGCGCCATGGGCCTTGTCCCGCGCTGTCGGCCAGTCCCTCGAATGCATCGTTCATCATGCGCTGCAGCTTACTGCGCGCCTCCAGGCCTCCGTACAGACTAACGGCCCACTGCTCCCTGTTCATCCGCTCACCCCCGGCTTCCTGTTCTTAAGCTATATGGTGACCGGAATCGCGAAATACGATCGCTCGTCGCACGTGGTATATTTTATTAATTTGCGTCTGGTAAAATGCGGATTCGGCGGAGATGATTTTGGTGAAAAGCGAGGGCGGCTTAGGTCAGAATCTGTGGTTAAGGGGGGGAGAAGCGCGGTTCAGCGCAATCGGGCTGCCATTCGTGGCGATCTCCGTCGGCTTGTTCTTTCCATAAAGCCAAGTCGCTTCTTCGCAAAAGCGGTCCGCGGCCATTAATTTTGCGCACTAGCGCCAAGACGATGGACCGAGGAGCCGTTATTGTTGTTCGTATCGCGATTCGCTGTCCGCTCGCGGACTCAGTAGCCGTTATTGCGTGTTTGCCGGCCTTAATTGGTGCCGATTCGAGAAATTAACGTCCCTCCAGTCCGCAACGAGCGCCATTTGGACCTTTTTTTTACGAAATAGCGCCCCCTGAGTCCGATACCAGCTACGACGCTCTGCCCGACTGGCGTTCCGGCAGGTCAAAAAAAAGCCTTCCCAGCCGCTCGTCAACCGAGCAGCCGGAAAGGCCTTGTTCACTCCATCAGTTCTGCATAATAAAATCCCGCGCCACGCTCTCGTCCTCGTTGTACACCTTCAAAATCTCGTACCGCGTATTCCGTTGGGCAGGAATCTTCCCGGCTTCGCGAATGAGCTTGAGAATGAGTTCGATGTTGACCTTGTGCGTGGTGCCTGCTGCCGAGACGACGTTTTCCTCCATCATCGTGCTGCCGAAGTCGTTGCAGCCGTAGGTAAGCGACAGCTTGCCGATCTCCGGTCCCATCGTGACCCAGGAGGACTGGAAGTTGTCGATATTGTCGAGCGCGATGCGGCTGATCGCCAGCGTCTTGAGATACTCCTCCGGCGAGGCCTTTTCGCGCTTCATGTTCGTATTGTCCGGCTGGAACGTCCACGGAATAAACGCGAGGAAGCCCTTGGACGGATAGCCGTTGTTCAGGCATTCGTCCTGCGCTTCGCGCACCCGCAGCAGATGCAGCGCCCGTTCCTCCATCGATTCGCCGAAGCCGATGACCATCGTCGCGGTCGTGTTCATGCCGATCTTGTGCGCGGTCGTCATGACGTCCATCCAGTCGCGCCAGGAGCCCTTCAGCCGGCTGATCTTGCGGCGAGTCCGATCGTCCAGAATCTCCGCGCCGCCGCCCGGCAGCGAGTCGAGTCCGGCCTCGTGGATCTGACGGATGACCTCTTCGAGCGACAGGCCGTCCGAGACGTCCTTCATCTTGTGAATCTCCGCGGGGGAGAAGGAGTGCATCGTAATCTCCGGAAAACGAGCCTTGATCTTGCGCAGCAGGTCCAGGTAATAGCTGAACTTCAGGTTCGGATTCGTCCCGCCTTGCATCAGAATCTCGGTGCCGCCGACGTCGACGGTCTCTTGAATCTTCTGCAAAATGAGCTCATCCGGCAGCACATAGCCTTCGTTGGAGCCCGGCGCGCGGTAGAAGGCGCAAAAACGGCAGTACACGTCGCAAATATTCGTATAGTTCACGTTGCGTCCGACGACGAACGTCGTGATCGGATCGGGGTGGCGCCGCAGCATCAGCTCGTTCGCCGCGGCTCCCATTTTCTCGATCTCGTCCGACTCGAACAACTTGACGACATCTTCCAATTCCAAGCGCTGGCCCTGCAGCGCGCGTGTAAGTATTCCATCCACCGCACTCATCGTTCAAGCCTCCTTCACTATGCCCTTATTCTAACGCTGATCGACGTCCTTGTCATGCATTTCTTTGTGAAATAAATCACGATTGAAACCGAATAAAAAGACGCCTCCCCGGTATCAGGAGGCAACCAAGCCGCGCCTAACTTGTATCCGTTCCTTCATTTCTTGGAAAATCTCGCGCTCGTGCGCGTGCAAAAGCGGATTCGGGCGCGCGAAATAGTAGCCTTGCCCCATGCTCACGTTCAGGCGGAACAAGACGTCCGCCTCTTCCTCGCGCTCGACGCCTTCGGCCACGACGTCGCAGCTCATCTCGCCCGCGGCGGTCACGATCGCGCGCAGCAGGCTCTCCTTGACCTTGTAACGGTCTACGAACTGGATGACCGACCGGTCGATCTTGATGAGCTCCGGCATCAGCTCTCCGATCCATTGGAGGCTCGAGTAGCCCGATCCGGCGTCGTCGATCGCGAATCGGTACCCCTTCTCGCGGAACCGGTCCAAAATCTTGGACATCTCCGAGAGATCGTGGATCTCGTGACGCTCGGTAATCTCGAGCACGATCTGTCCGGGAGACAGCGACGGATGACGCTCCAGGCATTGCTCCAAATGCGCCATGAAAAGCGGATGCGCCAAGGTCACCGGCGTGACGTTCAGAAAAACCGGCTCGCATATGCGCCGGCTCGCGATCTCGTCCAAGGCGTGCCTGACCACGATAAATTCGAGCTTGCTGAGCAGCTTGCTCTGACCCGCGAAGCGGAACAGCTCGTCGGGCATATGGAAGACGCTGGCGGCCGGTCCGCGCGTCAATATCTCCCAGCCGTACACGTCTCCGCTTCGCAGGTCCATGATCGGCTGCGCAAGCACCGAGATTCGGCCTTCGGCCAGAATCTCGTCAAGCTGCCTGCGGGCTTCGATCACCTGCGGCGTGACCGCTCCGGTGGCAAGCGCCAGCGCAAAATCGAACGTTTCCTTAAAAAGCGTCGCCGCGTCCCGCGCGGACGCCCACGAAGCGCTCGAGACCGGCACGTACGTGCCGGTCAGCTGCCACCGCTCGGCCGCTTCGGGCAGGAGGGCCGAGGTGCCGCCTTCGAAGGCGTGCCGCAGCAGCTCCAGCTTGCGGAACAGCGAGACGGGCACGAACGACTCCTCCGGATCCTGAGGCGCGCTGACGAGCACGACGTAATCTTGCGCGCCATATTGGTCCATGCCGATCAGTTCGCGCTTGCCGAACTGTTCTCGGGCGAGCAGGGCGAGCTGCCTCCGGCTGGCGGCCGACAGACGCTGTTCTTCCTCGCGGGCATGCTGCCGATGCTCGGGATCGAACCTGCTCTCCCAGCGGTACAAAGCTAAAAAGCAGGCTTCTCCGCGATCGAGACGCCGCCGCAGCAGAGATAAGATCGGCCGCCTGATCGTAAAATCGGGCGGAAAGGCATTCAACCGGCCATTCGGAAGAAATACCTTGGCAATCGTCTTTAATCTCTGAAGCAGCATCGTCGCGGTCACGTCCTCGCCTGCCTTGTCGTTTCAAATGTCGAATGTTGTTATTTTATCACGAATCGGAATGCTCGGAAAGGCGAATCATGGCAACCTTTACGATCCGCCCGGGTGCGCTGCAACGCGCTCCGGTCCGCTTCGATCCATCCCCGGCAAGCCGCCAAGCCTTCGTCAGGCTTCCAGCGCCTGCGCCAGGTCGCGGATCAGATCGTCGACATCCTCCAGCCCGACCGAATAACGCACCAGCCCGTCGGTAATGCCGCGCGCCGCCCTGACCTCGGCCGGCATCGCGGCATGGGACATCATGGCCGGATACGACAGGATGCTCTCGACCGCTCCGAGGCTGACCGCGACGATCGGAATGCGAACCTTGCCGAGCAGCCGCCGCGCTTTTTCCCCGCTTCCCGCATCGAACGAGACGACCGCGCCGTATCCTTGCGATTGACGCTCGTGAACGTCCTTGCCCGGATGTCCGTCGAGCCCGGGGTAATAAACGCGCGCCACGCCCGGATGTTCGTTCAGCCACTGCGCCAGCTTGCGCGCGCTGCGCTCGCTCGCTTCCATGCGCACCTGCAGCGTCTTCATGCCCCGCATGAGCAGCCAGCTCTCCTGCGTGCCGAGCACGGTCCCAAGACCGTTTTGCAGCGCCTTGACGCGCTTGCCGAGTTCCTCGTCGGCCGTAACGATCAAACCCGCGAGCACGTCGCTGTGCCCGCCCAGAAACTTGGTCGCGCTATGCAGCACCAGGTCGACCCCCCAGCTCGATCGGACGCTGATGATACGGCGTCATGAACGTATTGTCCAGCATCGTCAGCAGCGCTTGCTCCCTGGCCCAATCGGCGATCCGCTTGATGTCGGTGATCTTGAGCGTCGGGTTGGACGGCGTCTCCATGAAGATCGCCTTCGTGTTCGGCCTGCGGGCGGCGACGACCTGTTCAAAATCGGTCATGTCGACGAAGGTGGATTCGATCGCCAGCCGGTTCAGTACGGTCGTCAGCAGCCGGTAGGTGCCGCCGTACACGTCCTCGGTCACGATGACGTGATCGCCAGCCGACAGGAGCAGGAAGGCGGTCGAGATCGCGGACATGCCGGAGGAAAAGGCGAAGCCGCGCGTTCCGCCTTCAAGCAGCGCGATGTAAGACTCCAGCGCTTCGCGGGTCGGATTGCCGGAACGGCTGTAGTCATGCTTCGGAGGCTGCTCCAGATCGAAGTGGTGGAACGTCGACGCCTGGTAGATCGGCACGCTCGAGGCGCCCGTCGCTTCGTCGATCTCCGAGCCGAAGTGGATCAGCTTGGTGGCGAATTCGCGGTCTCCCGCATGTCGGTCGTTCGGATGCGTCACGCGCGTTCGCCCCCGATCTCCGCGCCGGCGGCCTCGATCGCTTGTCCCAAATCTTCGATCAGGTCGTCGATATGCTCGATGCCGACGGAGAAGCGCAGCAGGCGGTCGTCCACGCCGACCTTGCGGCGGATCTCCTCGGGAATGTCGGCATGCGTCTGCACGGCCGGATACGTCAGCAGCGACTCGACGCCGCCAAGGCTCTCCGCGAACGCGATCAGACGCAGATGCCGCAGGATCGGCTCGATCGTGCGGGCGTCCTTCATGCGGAAAGAGAAGATGCCCGTGCTGCCGGACGCCTGCCGCTTCTGAACGTCGTGTCCCGGATGCGCCGGCAGCGCCGGGTGGTAGACCGACTCGACGGCGGGATGCTCGTCAAGCCACTCCGCCAGCTTGACGGAGTTGAACTCGTGACGTTCCATCCGCAGCGCCAGCGTCTTCATGCCCCGCATGAGCAGCCAGGAATCCTGCGGACCGAGCACCGCGCCGATCGAGTTGTGGAGGAACGCCATCTCGTCGGACAACGCCTGCCCCTTCGTGACGATCAAGCCCGCCAATACGTCGTTGTGCCCGCCCAAGTACTTCGTCGCGCTATGAATGACGATGTCGGCGCCAAGCTCGATCGGACGCTGAAGATAAGGCGTGAGCAGCGTGTTGTCCACGATCGTCAGCAGACCGTGGGCCTTGGCCCAGGAGGCGACCGCGGCGATATCCGTGATCATCATGAGCGGGTTGGTCGGCGTCTCGATCAGGACGGCGCGCGTTGACGGCGTGCGCAGCGTCTCGAGGGCGTCCAGGTCGTTCGTGTCCACGTACGAGGCGGTCACGCCGAAGCGGGACATGATCTTCTCGAGCAGTCGGTAGGTGCCGCCGTAAAGGTCGAGCGAGACAATCAGGTGGTCGCCTTGCTTGAAGAGGGCGAAGATCGTCTGAAGCGCGGCCATGCCGGAGCTGCAGGCGAATCCGCGGTCGCCGCTCTCGAGCTTCGCGGCCGCTTCCTCGAGCACGGCTCGCGTCGGGCTCTTCGTGCGGGCGTAGTCGAAGCCCGTGCTCTGTCCAAGCTTGGGATGGCGGAACGCGGTCGCTTGGTACACCGGGAAGCTGACGGCGCCGGTTGCCGGATCCTCCTGCGAACCGATCTGGGCAAGGCGGCTTTCGATTTTCATAAAAGGGATTCCTCCATCGTCATAGGTTGGGCGCCTGACGCCCGCTGATTTGCGATCGATATTGCTGCCGGCTTCACGCATGCGAATGCGCTTGCCCTGCTCCTGCGGCTCCTCCGCTCAGATGCCTGCGCCCAGGTCGTAAGGCGTCTCCTGGTACACATAGTAGTTCAGCCAGTTGGAATAAAGCAGGTTCGCGTGCGCGCGCCAGGTCGACAGGGGCATTTTGGACGGATCGTCCTTCGGAAAATAATTTTTGGGCACGTTGATCCGAAGTCCCTTGGCCTTGTCGCGGTCGTACTCCCACTTCAGCGAGTTCGGATCGTATTCGGAATGTCCGGTCACGAAAATTTGCTTTCCTCCGCGCGACGCCACGATGTAAACGCCCGCTTCCTCGGACTCGGCCCATACTTCAAGCTGCTGCACCTTGTCGATATCCTCGCGCCGAACCTCGGTATGCCGGGACTGCGGCACGTAGAACATCTCGTCGAACCCGCGCAGCAGCGGCACGTTGCGCTTCGCGAGCGTATGCGGGAACACGCCGAACAGCTTTTCCTCGAGCGGCAGCTTCGGTACGCCGAAGTGGTGGTAAAGGCCGGCCTGGGCCGCCCAACAGATGTGGAAGGTCGAAGTGACGTACTTGGCGCTCCAATCCATGATGTCCTTCAGTTCTTCCCAATAGTTGACCTCTTCGAACGGCAGCGTCTCTACGGGCGCTCCCGTGATGATCAGGCCGTCGTAGCGCTGATGGGCGATCTCGTCGAACGTCTTGTAGAAGCTCTCGAGGTGCTCGGACGACGTGTTTTTGGACGTATGGGTTTTCGGATGGAGCAGCACGACCTCCACCTGCAGCGGCGTATTCCCGATGAGGCGCAGCAGCTGCGTCTCGGTCGTTTCCTTTGTCGGCATCAAATTGAGTATCGCGATCCGCAGCGGCCGAATATCCTGGTGGTAGGCGACGCTTTCGTCCATGACGAATATGTTTTCTCCTGCCAATATCTCCTTGGCCGGCAAATTGTCGGGTACCTTGATGGGCATCGTATCACTCCTGTTCGGGTGGGTTGGAAAAAACAAAAGACCCGCTTTCGTCAGAAAGGGGTCGTCGTTAACAAACGGTTAATCGATCGCCTCTCTCATCTCCCAGAAACGTCCGAAAACGGACGTCTTCGCAAGAATTAGCACCGTGCGTACGCTACGCCGGTTGCCGGGCTTCATCGGGCTAGTCCCTCCGCCTGCTCTTGATAAGATGGGCAAAACTATTCGGTTGTATGGGTTAAACTACAATTAATGTAACCGATCGGCCCGCTTCCGTCAAGCGTCCGAACAGCCGCGCGAAATTGTCCTTGAAAGGGATGAAGCGGAGGATTATACTTAACACGGATTGCGCCCGGACAGGGCGGATTCGAAGCTAAGCAGCGATCCGAAAAACGGAAGGGGGGAGCCGGTCATGGAAGGAGATCATCCTGGGCCAAGTCGCACTTCAAGACGCATTGCCGCAGGACGAGAGTTCGCCACCGAAGCCCCGCGCTTGCCCGGCTCCGCCGAGTAAACCCCTTCGCGCGCGGATGTTTCGCCCTGCATAATACGACAGCGCCGCACGATGCGCCCGCATGACGGGCGCGCCGGACGGCGCTTAAGCCGATTATGACAAGGAGCGATATCCATGAAGATCCGCCTGGTCCGTCAAGGCGTTTTTACGACTGTTGAAGATATTACCGAGACGCTCGTCCCGCCCGATGAAGGCTTCTACTGGATCGACGCGGACGTTGACGATCTCGTCGTCCTGCAGCCGCTGTTCGGCATCCACGACCTGGCCGTCGAAGACTGCCTCACCGAAGAGGAGCAGCGCCCGAAGCTCGAGGTTTACGAGAGCCATTATTTTCTCGTCATCAACAGCATCCGATTCGACGACGAGGAGATTTTCCTCCGCGCCCTGAACGTCTTCCTCGGAAGGCACTACCTGATCACCGTCACCCGCCAGAAAATCAACGAGCTGCGCAGCATCAAGCCGATCCTCTGGGAGCAGGAGGTCAACTCCGCCGACAGATTGATGTACCATCTCGTGGATATCGTCGTCGACAACTATTTTTCCGTCGGCGACCGGATCGAAGCCCGCATCGAACAGCTCGAAGAAGATATTCTGATGCATACCAAAAAGTCGCATCTGACCGAGATCATCGGTCTGCGAAGCGAGATTTTGTGGCTCAAGAAGGTGCTCGGTCCGCAGCGCGACGTCATCGCCACGCTGAACAAGCGGGACCTGAGACTCATCGACCATCAGCTGCAAAAGTACTTTATCGACATCCACGAAAATGCCGTCAAAATATACGAAACGTTCGAAACGTACCGGGATCTGATGGGCAACTTGCGCGAAGCCTATCAGTCCAGCGTCGCCAACCGGGCCAATGAGATCATGCGCGTGTTCACGGCGCTGACGACGATCTTCATGCCGCTCACCTTCCTCACCGGCGTGTACGGAATGAACTTCGATTATATCCCCGGCATGCACGACCAGTACGGCTCCGTCGTGCTGTTGTGCATCATGATCGGACTCGGCTTCGGCATGTTTTACATTTTTCGCAAGAAGGATTGGCTATGAACGACGCCGGGCCGTTACCGCAGACAAGGCGCTCCTGATCCGCTGCAGCAGCAGCGAACGGGAGCGCCTTTGTCGTTGAAGGAGAACGCTAGGCTTGCAAGCCGCCCTTCGCCGGGGCCAACGCTCCCGCGCGCAGATCGCCATGATCGGCGAACAGGCCGCGTTTGCGGTGATGCCGCCAGCGTAAATACAGCACGGCGCCGCGGATATACTCGTCGAGGATCATGCCCGCGTACACGCCGTACAGCCCCCACCCCAGCCGGATGCCGAGGAGGTAAGCAAGGCCGACGGACACGAGCCACTGGCTGGGTATCGAGATCTTCATCATGTACCGGCTGTCGCCGACCGCTACGATCGACTGGCCGAGCGCCATGTTGAGCATCTTGCCCGGCTGCAAGATCAGGTTCAGCCATAGGAGCACGATCGCCATGTCCACGATCCACGGATCTGCCGTGAAAAAGGTGATGATCTGCTTGCGAAACAGGAGCATGAGCGCCGTGTTGAAAAGGACGAACGCCATTCCGTAACCCATCGCCCGATACGCGCTTCTGTAAGCCTCCCTCAGCTTTCCCTGCCCGAACAGGTAGGCGATCAAGATTTGCACCGCCATCGCGAACGACCACCCGATCGTGAACGCGAACGATTCCATCGTGTTCATATAGGTTCGCGCCGCCAGCTGCTGCGCGCCCATGACGCCGATGAGGCCCGTTATCGCGAGCTGCGACAGCTGCCACGAGCCGCCGTTCATGCTGAGCGGCCAGCCGATCCGCAAGATCTCCCTCGACCTGCTCCAGTCGGGACGCAAAAATTCGCGAAATCCGATCCGACCGCCAAAAGCCGAACGGAACACGTACAGCAGCAGAACGACTGAGGCCGCCCGTACGAACAGCGTCGACAGCGCCACGCCGAAAAGCCCCCACTTCGGAAAGCCCAGCAGACCGAAAATAAACAACGCGTTCAGAAAAATGTGAACGACGTTCATCATGATCGCGATATACATCGGAGAACGCGTATTGCCCGTATTGCGAACGGCCGTAGACAGCGCGTTGCCGATGGCCGTAAAGATCATGCCGCCGCCGACGATCGACATATAATCGTTCGCGAGCGGCCGGATATCGGGCGGCATGCCGAGCCAACCCGCGATCTGGCCGGCCCCGAAAACCATCAGCAGGCTGACGACTAGCCCGATCGCCCCCGTCAGCACGACGGACACGATCGCCAGCTTGCGCGCCGCGTAAGCATCGCCCGCCCCCAGCCGATTGGCGATCAAGATGCCGGCGCCGCTGGCCACAAGCATAAAAACGACGATAACGGCATTAAAAAATTGGTTGGAAAAGCCTACGACGGCTACCGCGTCGTCCGATATCCGGCTCACCATGAGCGTATCCGACGTGCCGATGGCGAACGCCAGGAACATCTCGATCATAATCGGCCACGTGAGACGGCCGAGCTTCATTTTTTTGTCCAATTCCATGTCCAGTAAGCGCCCCTTGCCGAACCCGCATGCGTGCCGATTCAATATCCTTGGCATCATATCACGTCCGGTTCGGCAGCAAAAGGGCGCTTCAAGCTCGTGAACGCGGGTTTATGGCCGAATTCGACCTTAAATGGCGATCTTCCTGCTTCTACGGAACGTTATGCGAAGCATGCGCAGCTTCTCGTACTGCCGCTCGGTCTCTGCATATTCCGTGCCCGTCTGGGCACCGTACACCCGCTGCTGCAGCGGCTTGAGAAAGCGGTCCCCCAGCTCGTCCATGGCGCCCAGGGCGACCTCCTTCTCCTGCTCCGGCACGGCCGCAAGCTCCTGGTCGATCAGCGGCAGCACGTCGTAGCCTTCCTCGTCGAGCTGCTCGATTCTCGCGATCAGCTCCCTGCGCGCGCACTGCATCCGCTCGGCCAGCTCCGCAAGCGTGCTTCCCTCGCGTATGCCCGCGAGCAGCTTGCGTTTCTCCTGAATGAGCGACAAGCTCTTGCCGTAGCGGTCCTCCCGCTGAGCGAACATCCAGGCAGCGTATTGATCGGCAGTCACCGCCGCAGATACCCAGTCGAGCGGGAACGCATGGCCGCGCTCCGACTTGACCAGCATCGCGACCAGCTCCGCGCCGTACCGCTCCGCCTTCAGCTTGCCGAAGCCGGGAACCTGCTGCAGCTCCGCCTGGCTGTGCGGCAGAAAAACCGCCAACCCGTGGAGTTCGCGATTGGTCGCGATCATGTACGCCGGCCGCTTCTCCTCGGCAGCCTTCGTTCTGCGCCATACCCGAAGCGCTTCGACGACCTCTTCGGATGCCGGCCGGCCGTCGGCGTAGCACTGGAGCAGCGTCTGCAGCTGCGGCTTGCGCTCCCAGAACGGCGTATCCTCCAGCATGCCGTCCAGCATCGGACGGTACCCCTCCTTCATCCTGCCGGCTACGCCGTGACGGAACGACGACAGAAGCTCCTCCCAACTCGTGCCCTCGTACCAGATCGTCCGTTCCGTATCCCCGCTCTCGGCCGTCTCTTGCCACCCCGCGGTCCAATTGCCCTGCTCTTCCCCCGATGAAAACTTGTCCTTCGCGCCCCGCCGGGTAGCCGCTGCCTTGCTCGAGCCGATTCAAAAATACGATCTTCATAGCCTTTGTCCTCCTCGTAATGGTCCGGCATCCGCCGGCGCTGGGATAACAAGCCGTCCAAGGGAGAAAAAAGGCGACAAAAAAGGAAGCACCTCTTCCCGCGCTTGGCGTTGGAGGTGCTTCCTCGTCCGTTCGACCTGTTCTTTTTTTTAGCCTACCAAAAAAAGGGCCGTTTTGGCAAGAGGCCGGGGACGACGATATTCACAGGATCGTCTTTTGCCGGGCTGCTATCGATATGTTAAGGTAAACTCAACATCTTGGCCGCCAAGGCCGCGAATGGGAGCCGACGCCGATGCGCACTACGACCTCAGCCGATACCGGCGTACAATCGCTGCAAAGCGAAGCCGAGCGCTTCCTGCTGCAGTACGCGCAAGAGACAGGGATGGAGGTAACGGCCGCAGCCCTCAGACGCCAGGAAGCGCTGGCGCAGATCGAGGACACGGGCACCTATGCGCATACCCCCCGAAGAGCTGTCGCTCGGCGCAAAGATGGCATGGCGCAATGCGAACCGCTGCATCGGCCGGTTGTTCTGGAACCGGATGCACGTGTTCGACGCGCGCGGAGTTGCTTCGGAGGAAGACGTTTTTGAAGCGCTGCTGCATCATCTGAAGTTCGCCACCAACGGCGGGGAGATCCGCCCCGCGATCACGATCCTGCCGCAGGCGGGAGAGGGCGCCGATCCCTTTCGAATATGGAATCACCAGCTGCTGAGATACGCAGGCTATGAAAAGGCAACAGGCATTGTGGGCGATCCCGCCTCGGTCGGGTTCACCCGCGTCTGCGAGCGGCTGGGCTGGCGCGGCGAAGGCACGCCGTTCGATCTGCTCCCGCTCGTGATTCAGCAAGGCAGCAATCCCCCCGCGGCTGTTCGAGCTCCCGCGGACGCACGCGCTCGAGGTCCCTTTAGCGCATCCGGAGCACGACATCTTTGCGGGCTTTCCCGCCAAATGGTATGCCGTTCCCGTCATCTCCGACATGCTGCTCGAGATCGGGGGCATCCGGTACCCCGCGGCACCCTTCAACGGCTGGTACATGGGCACGGAGATCGGCTCGCGGAACCTGGGCGACGAAGCCCGGTACAACCTGCTGCCGCTCGTTGCGGCCAATCTTGGGCTGGATACCTCTTCGAACGCGACGCTGTGGAAAGATCGGGCGCTGGTCGAACTCAACGCCGCGGTACTCCACTCCTACCGGAGCGCCGGCGTCACGATCGTCGATCATCATACGGCCGCCCAGCAATTCAGCGTTTTCGAGCGCAACGAAGAAAAGGCCGGCAGAGCGGTCACGGGCCGCTGGTCCTGGCTAATCCCGCCGCTGTCCCCTTCCGCGACCTCCGTGTTCCACAAGAGCTATGAGGATCGCATTGTAAGCCCGCAATTCATTCATCAAAATCCGCCTTACGCGCAAACCAACTGAAAGGAGCTCCGAAATGGAATTGACGGACTTCGACTTTCTGTCGGACAGCACGGAACAAACGAGCACGCGTTTCGTCACTTTCGTATCGCCGGGATTGAACCGGTTCGATCTGGCGATCGTGACGACCAACCGTTTTTACGGCAAAAAGCTCGTCATCGACATGCAGTCCGGCCGCAAGCGGCGTGCTCGCCTATGATGATCTTGAGGAAGAGGGCGTCGTCGCGGCCGTATTCCGCATCGATGAAGAAGCGGCAGCCGAGCTGTCGCAATTTTTGGCGCTGGTGCTGGGCGAGGTTCATTTTACGGACTGAAACGGTCTGTAACGCTTCGTCATGCATGAATAGCGCTTGCGCGACGCACAATAGGCCCATCCTTATTAAAAGGAGGGCCTTCCCTTGTCCCGTTTCCTTTCCGAAGAACGCCGCCCTGATACGGATCTGAGCACTGTAGAGTCGGGCCGCAACGATCTGTTCCTCGAGGAATTTCCGGAAGGCCCCTACGGCGCCAGCCTCGTCACGAATTTGAAGCTGGGACGCTCGAAGCCTTGGCGCATCGACCAGGATACGCATTTCGGCTACGAAAACATCGAGCTTCACGAGGACCTGCCTCGCATCTATCCCGGGGAGGATCCGCTGAGCGATACGGACGAAGACCGTTAAAGCAAAACAAAGAACGGTTAGAAAGGGAATCCCCTTTCGCCGCTCTTTATTTTTTATGCCGAGATTCGGATCAAATCACCTTGACTTCTATCGTCTGACTGGCGGCTGCGCCCGCGCCGTTGATGAGCTCGCATCGGTATTGATAAATGCCCGGCGCCCGATCCCGAATGGCGGTCACGGCGGACTGGGCGTTCGGCGTATGATCCGCCAGCGTTTGCGTATCGATAAGCTTCCCGTTTTCGTACAGCTTGTAGGTCGTGCCGTTCGTCCCCCACCACATGTTCATGCCGATATCGAAATTCCCGTCCTGATCCCAGTTGTTATGGCTCAGAACCGGCGCAGCCGGGGAAGCTTGCGTAACCTGAACCGTCAATTCGTCGCTTCGGGTCGTCCCGAACTTATTCGTCAGCTCCGCATAGTAGCGATAGATGCCGTTTTTCTTGCCCGCGACCGGCGTGGCGATGCGCTGCGCATTCGGAGAATTTGCGCTCAACGTACGGGTGTCGATCAGCACATCGTTTTCGTACAGCTTATACGCGGTCCCGTTGTTCCCCCACCACATGTTCATGCCGATCTCGTAGCTGCCGTCCTGAAGTCCGTTATCGTAGCCGTTATTGCTGGAAAGAACCGGTTTGCCAGGCGCCCCCGCAGCCGAATCGGCGGGCGGCTCCGACGCGTCTTTCAGGATCATCGTGCCCCACTTCTCCCTGTTGGCCGAGTTCCCGTCGACGCCATTCCAGTAAAACTGCCGTTCGCGTCCTTTCGGTCCGCCTTCGTCGAAGCCCATGTCATAGCGAATCGCCGTGCCGTCCGACGGGTTTGCGACGCCGATATCGGCGAATTTGATTTTGGCTTGCAACGTGTATCCCAGGCCGTCGTCATTCAGCTTGGCCGCCATCTCGACGGCCGGCTGTTCATCCGCACGGTATCCGGCCCAATAAAAGGCCGTCTGGATGCTGCCGTCCGCGTCGGGGGCCGCCGCCAGCAGTATCTGACTGTCGTTGAACTGCATCGAGCCGCCTTCATTGACATGCTCCGGTCCGAAAAACAGCTCGATCGCATCTCCGGCCCACAAATACGCTTTGGCTGCAGGCACCGTCATCCCTTTGATCACGTTCGGGCTTTGCATCGGCGTCGGATCGTCGATATGCGCGTTCAAGTAGAAAGCTTCATCGTCCCAAGTCAGGCTCATTTGGCCGCCGATCCCTGTTTTCATGACGCCGAGCACGAGGTCGACGTCCGTCAGATTCGCCGTCGCCGCATCGCCCCAGTCCGAGGTAAAATCGCCGATAATCGGCGCATTCGTCGTTTTGGCGACGTGCAGCTCTTTATCCGACGTGCGTTCGACCTGGCTCGGCTTAAACGTATGGTCGTACGGCTGGACGCTGCCCAGCATAACGTCGTAGATTTTGGCGTTCGTAGCGGATACCGATTGCAGAAAATCCTTGTACGGCCGATTGACGACGTTCAATAAACCAATTGCGCCCGCTTCGCCGTTCAGCCCTTCGAACCATCTTCCCGTAGGCGCCTGATCCAGATAAGAAAACCAGTTGGTCCCTACAATGTAACCCGATGCCGCAGCCTGCTCCACATAATTGCTGTACATCATGCCTTTCTCGTGTTCATCCTCCGCCATTCTCGCTGCAAAGGTCAGTCCGGACGTCGGATCGCCGTAGTGAAATTCCGTCATGATAAACGGCTTTCCGCCGGCGAGTTCGTAGAGACGCTCGATCATGCTCAGATTCGGATCGTAGGTGTAGTAGTTGTACGTCAACACATCCATATACTTGCCGGCATTCGCGGCGAGCGCTTCGCGCAGCTTGCTGTCGTTCATCACGCCGGCCAGCCAGCGGTCTCCCATCGCCAGATGGTTCGGATCGTACTTTTTGGTATAGTAGGCCACCTGCTTATACAGCTCATCCAGATACAAGCCGGTGAAGCGGTCCATATCCGCCGCGGCCGGTCCGGTTTTGACGGTAAAAGACAGACGCTTGAGCGCTTCGAAGCTGGCTGCGTTCATCGCCCAGGCTGCATTGAATTGTTCGATCGTGCCGTATTGTTCCTCCAGCATGTCGACCAATTTTACTTTGCTGCCGGTCGCCGCGCTTGCCGCCGGTACGGCGCTTCTCAGCTTGTTGTAGGGCAGCTCGTTGCCGAACATATATCCGATCAGCAAATGATCGTCCCGATTGGCGGACAGCGCTTGAAATCCGGCATCCATTTGCGCCGCCATATCCGGATGGAAGATATCGAATAGTCCGCTGTCTCCGATTTTCAGATTCGGCATGGGCAGCCAAGCGACATATGGCATGCCGCTGGCTTTGGACCAGGCGCCGAGACCGTTGAATCCGAGCGATTTCACGAATTCGACGCTACGCTCGGAATAGTCGGCCTGTTTAAATGGTTGACCTGTTTGACGGATCAGATTTGCCACATAAAAGGAGAAATTGCCGTTCCCGTCATAAGCGGTTTGGAACTGGCCGGTTTTGGCCGGCAGCCATTCATATACATTTTCCCGTCCCGCAACGACGGTAAAAGTCTCATCCACGTAACCCGTTCCGTTGACGGCTAGGTTAAAGTACAGATTGCCGAGCGGATCGACCATGACCGATTTGCCGTTCAGCTTTTCCGTGTGAAAATAACCGGTCTTCGACAACTGGTAGTCGGCCCGGCTCCCCCGAAAGCCCTCCGTATTCGTCCCGGTCCGAAGGCGCGGACAGCCCTTCGCGGAACGACTCGTCAGCGATCGCCGCCTGTTCGAACTCGGATTCGCCGTGCACCTTTCCCGTAAATTCGGCGCCGCGGATCTGCCCGTATGCATCCACCAGAACCTCGTCCGCATTCACATAGGAGAACGTCCTGACGATGCTTTTGCGCTTGCCGTCCTTTTCCGTCCAGGCGGCGATCGAACCCGAGTGCGCCATCGCAATCGGACCTATGTAGCGCATCTTGTCCGGGCTGCTCGCGAACCGATAATAAATCGTCCCGTCCGCTTCCGCTGTCGCTAGGGTGACGGACTGCCCCGCGGTTATCTCTCCCGCCCCCGGGTTCGCCGTCACCGGCGCGGCGGTGACGTTCAGCGCCACCTCCGACAGCTGCCCGCCGCTCCGATCCGGCAGCGTAACCCTGATTAGCGTCTTGCCCTCGGGAATATCGTAGCTTCCGTACACGGTCAGCGGCATGTCGGCCTTGGCCGCGTTGGGATACCGGTCCTTGGTCAGCGCAAGCGCCTCGAAGCCGTTCCCGTCTGAGACGGAAGCAGTCACGCTTGCGCCATCCGCACCCGCCGGCTCATACATCGCGACGGATATCGAGCGGATGCCCGCTGGCAGCTCATAAACCAGGTAGCCTTCGCCGTCCGTTTGTCTAACGGCTCTTGCCGGGTCTTCGCCGTACCAGCCTGCATTCGTGCCGTCGATCGTCAGGTTGCCGGTCTCCTTGGCCTTCGACAGATTATCGAGGCCGTCCAGCAGTCCCTGATCGAACGCTACCTCGGAAGCGTCTGTCACCGAGAACGTGCCGTTCTCCAGCCAGCCTGCCTGCCCCAGCTCAAAATCGCTGTTGGGCAGCAGATTGTTTTGCCCGCTTGCATAGAGAAGCAGATCGTCCACATATAGCGCATTGTTTGTTCCGTCGGAGAAAAGCTTCAACGAATAGCTCGACGATTCAGCAGGCGTGACCGTAAAGGCGTACTCCCGCCACTCCCCGGCGGCCGAGAAGGGCTCGTCGGCAATCAGTTGGCCGTTCTGCCCGTTTTGCAGCCGCACCTTCAAGTCTCCCGTCCCTTTCAACCAAAGCTTGAACGTATACGCGACCCCGGCCTTCAGCTTCAACTGCGCGTCAAGCGTCGTCTCCTGATCCTGCGCCGCCGCCGACGAGGCGACCTTCATCGCCCACTTGCCGCTGTGCGCATCGGAGCCGCCCGTATTTTGCGAGAAATCGGTCATGACGAAATAATTGGCCGGATGCCACCACTTGACGCCGCCATCTTCAAAATTGTCGTCGATGACCGCGACGCCATCTTCCGTCCCTGCCAGCTTCACGTCGTCGATATAAATCCGGCCCATACTGCCGCTTGTGTCCCGATCGCCAAGCTTGATGTTGTAGGCGCCCGTCGCAGCGGGCGTATAAGTCGCAGCTACGTACTGCCACTGCCCGGTCGCCTGGAACGGCTTCACCAGCACCTCCGCCCAGTTCGACGTATTCTGGATGACCAGCGCCATTTTTCCCGAGCCCTTGATCCACGCCCCGAACGTGTAGCTCTTGCCTGCCGTCAACGTCGGCTTTGTATTATAGCTCGATCCGTTCGTATCGCCCGTCCCTTTGACATTGGCGGCCAGCGCCCATGTCCCGCTATGCGAGTAAGAGGTTCGCGAAGGCACGCTTACCGAATCGTTGACATCCGTAATATCGCTCGCATCTCCGGGCACATACGCGCCCGTCGCGCCAAGCAGCAGGAGATAGTCGATCTTCAGGCTTCCGTAGTTATTCAGTTCGTCGCTCGGATTGATCTGCAGCTTCACTGTCGCCCCCGCCGGAATTTGTACGTCGTTCAGGACGACATAGCCGTAGCTGTTCGACCAAGAGCGACCGTGCTGCGGAAACGGGATGTTGGGCTTAACCAGAACGCCGTTGACATAGAGCGAGGCTTTCTGATCGCTTTCCCAGCCCTGATAGACGATCGCCAGTCCGCCGTCCGCCTTGTTGACGTTAGTAAAGGTGAGCGCATTGACCGATTTGTACATGACGGCGAATTCGCCGCCGGAAGCCCACGGATCGCCATGGTAGCGGTTCGCGCTTCCCGTCAGGATGCCATCTTCTCCTTCGACCTTGACATATTGCGCGCCAATACCCGGTATATCGGCAGGTTCGATCGCAGGCGACGTGTCGGGCGCGCCGTTCGGGTCCCAGAGTTCGCTAAACTTCGCGGATGCCAGCGGGAACGCCACCGTATCGTAAAGATCGTGATCCCCGTCGTCCGCCGAAACGTTGAAGTAAACGTGCCATGCGACATTATTGTTTTCGATCCACTCATGCATTTTCTCGATGAAATACGGATTGTCGGCGCCGCCCATACCGTCCGCTCTAGCAGCCAGACCCCATTCGCAGATCGCCAGCGGAACGCCTTGATCCTCGGCGAACTGCGCGATCATGTTCAGCCCCCAATTGCCGTCGTTGACCTCCGCATTCCAGGCAATCTGTTGTCTGCGTAGCCGCTCTGCAGGATCGGCGTTCTGATAAGCAGATCCGTAGATCGATGTACCGTTATTTTGTGCCCAGGACTGATCGTAATGGTCGATCCCGACGAAGTCCGCATAGTCTCTGCCCGGGAAAGCGGCTTCCAGATCGACGCCCCAGACGGAGGTGGAAGGGTTCCACACGAACTTGAACGCCTGGCCTTCGATGCTTCGAAGGGTCGTGACGAACTGACGGAAGGCCTCCGCGAAATCCTGCGCCTTCTGCAAATGATTCGGATCGTTGGCATTGCCGATCGACCAGATATACCAGCCGCCGTTAAACTCATGACCGAAGCGGATGGTGGCTTTTGCCATGCCGTTTGCGATCAGATTTTCGCCCAGGGCTCTGTAGTGGTCGTTGTATGCGCCGCTTGCCGCTTCAGCCAGGCTCCCGCCGGACTTCGGGAACGGATAGGCCGCCCAAAGCATCTTGCCGGCGTACGGCGAATCCTTCCATGGCGCCAGACGGACCCCGCCCTCCAGATCGGACCATGTATTCTGCTCCAGAAAATCCTCCGCCAAATACGGGGATCTGCCGATCCAATCGCCGAAGTCCGTCACGCCTTCCGGATTGCGGTCCCAGACATAGACGCCAAGGTTGTCGATCCCTTCGTATTGCTGGGCGGGCGGATTGTCCGAGCGGTTCGGATAACGCGTGAAGACCGTTCCTTTGTCGCCTCCCCAAAACTTAAGCTGCTCCTCGAAGCCGCCATTGAGCAGCAGATTCGTTTCTCCTGTCATTCCGAAAAACACGTCGTCCACATACATCGTCCCCGCGGCCTCCGCTTCAGGCAGGGCGCTGCCCGCGCTATCCGAGATCGTGAATACGACGGTTCCCGAAAACGTGCCGGAATTAAAGGAAGCCGATACGTAAGTCCATGTATTCGTCGCTTTGGGCCGGATAAACTGCAGATTCTCGCCGCTGTTCGTTGCCGTCTTGATCGTGACGGCGCCGCTGCCCTTGATCCACGCGCCAAACGTGTAATCGGTGTTCGGGACAATGCCGCCGACCTGCTGCGTGACCGTTTTCCAGCCCGACTTCTTCCCTAGCGTAACGGCCTGCATCGACCGGTTGCCGCTATGAATATTGTCCGGATTGTCCGGATCCGTCGTCGGGGTCGGCGAAGGCGTCGGGCTCGCGGTTGGCGTTGGCGTTGGCGTTGGCGTTGCCGTCGCGGTCGGGGTCGCGGTCCCGGTTGGCGTAGGCGTCGGATTGCCCGGTCCGTTTTCAGCGACCCCCCTCCATCACGGAGAAGACGGCCGGCGAGCCGGTGTTTGCCACCGTCCAGCCCGTCAGACCCGACTCGAAGCCGGGATTTTGCGCCAGGTTGGCCGCCGTTCCTTTCACGCCGAAAAAAAAGATCGTCCATATACATCGTCCCGGCAGCCTGCGCCTGCGTAATTCCCGAGCCCGAGGCCGCCGCGCTGTCGTAAACGGACAAATACAGATTGTCATTCGAGGTGGCCGTGTAGTCCGCCGTCCAGTAGGTCCAATCTCCCGTCGCCAGCTGTCTTACGAATTTGACCGCGGTCGACGAGCCGGAGCCCTTGGAGATTTTGAAGGTAGCCGCACCGCTGCCCTTCACCCACACTCCCATCTCGTACACATTGCCCGACACGATCCCGCCGATCTGCTGCGTCAGATAGGCCCAATTCGATGCCTGGCCGAGCAGGTTCGCCTGAAGCGCGTATTTCCCCGAATATACGGTCGTGTCGACAGGCGGCTCTGCCGGCGAATCGGCCTCCTCCACCACGGCAAACACGTTTTTAACGTATTTGTTCCATCCGCCCAAGCCGTCTTCGAAGCCGCCATTCTGAAGCAAATTCGGGCCGGACGCGGCCAGTCCGAAGTAGGCGTCGTTCAAGTACATCTGGCCGGCCGTCTCGCTTTGCGGAAAAGCGGTTGCCGCGCTGTCGACGATCGAGAACGTGACCGTTCCGGACTTGGCGCCCGAATTAAAGGAAACGCTCTCATAAGTCCAGTCCGTAGAGGCGGCTGCGCGCTTGTAAGCAAGCGTCGTTCCGTTCGCGGAAGCTTTGATCGTGACGATGCCGCTGCCTTTGATCCACACGCCGAACGAGTAATCGGTATTCGTCGTAATCCCTGTGACGGGCTGCTCGACATATGCCCAATCCGAGGCGTCTCCCTTCAGCGCTGCGGACAGGACGTGCGTGACCGCTGCTTCTGCCCCAGCCGTACGAACCGGCAGCAGCGATATAAGGAGCAGCACCGCGCACAGCGCGGCGATTGCCCGTTTGCTTTGTCGATAAGCATGCATCTTTATCCCAACTTTCTCTCCGGAATCAAATGAACGACTTCATTTTAGGAAAGAAAGCGCTTAATAGATAGTTTCATTTTTGTTACAATAATCGTTGCGTGCAATAGGGAGGCGAGGCTTTGGCGAGAAAAAAACAGATCACCTTGCAGACGATCGCCGATGATCTCGGCCTTACCGTCCATACGGTGTCGAAGGCGCTGCGCGGGTTGCCCGGCATGTCCGAGACGACCCGGAGACTCGTCGCGAGTCGCGCCAAGGCGCTTGGTTACCGGACCAAAGATCAGGAGGTAGGCATGTCCGCCGAGCGGATTCCATGGGGATATACCAGGTACCGCCGCTTTGCCATGCTCGTCATCGGCGATACGCGGTTTCATCGCCTGCAATTGGAAGGCGTAAGGATTCGGTTGAACGAGCTGGGGCACTCCCTTTTCCCCTCTCCGTCCCTCCTGCGATTACGCAAGGGGCCAAGCTCGAGGCATGGCTGAACGATCACGAGCTTTTTTTCGCGGACGGACTGTTTATGACCGCTGCCATTCCGGAATGGATGGAAAACGACCTGCTCAAACTGCCCCTGCCGAAGGTACTGCTCAATTACCCGCCGGATCTGGCGGAAGTCGACAGCGTGATTTGGGATGTCGAATATGCCGTTCAACGGTCGATGGAAGAGCTCTATCGTCATGGGCACCGTAAAATTTTGTATGCGGTGGATATAGCGCCGATCAGAGGATTTCACCTGCGCTGGAAAGCTTTTGTCACTGCGGCGCATAGATTGGGGCTCCACGAACTGGCGGACCCTTCCTTGCATATGACCGAACAGGCCACCGATCGGAATGCCTGGTTGGACCGGCTGTGCGAAAAGGTCGCAAGCGGACGCTTCACGGCCGTCATCAGCGCCGTTCCGTATATGGCCGAATGGATTGCCGCGGCCGCGGCCAGGCTTAACTTAACCATCCCTCGCGATCTTTCCGTCGTGGGCATGGAAAACGAAGAAAGCGCCGATTTCCCGAATATGTCGCGGCCGCTCCTGCTTGTGCGCGAAGCCGGCGAGCGTGCCGCGGAGCTGATGCTCCGCAGAATCGCAAACCCCGTGTTGCCTTACGAGCATGTCAGGCTGCGAGGTTCCTTTCACTCGGGAAGCACCATTCAGAATCTGAACTAAAGCTGCTGAAAAAAATAAAAACGCCGGAACGTTTCTCCCGGCGATTCGTGTTTCCCTATACGAGCTTTGCGTCCGCTTCGGCGAATGTCAGCTCCGCCTGCAAAACTTCCGGCTCCGCGAACGGATCCTCCGCCTCGGAGGCTGCCGGCACGAGCTCTGCTCCCGCCGCGGCCTCGGCCAAGCCGAGCAGCCTCGCAAGCCCGCCGAACTCCAGCTCCGCAAACTTGCGGGCGGCCGCTTCATGCCTGATCGCCCAGATGCATTGCTCGAGCGAACAGGCGACAGGCGCATCCAGTTTGATCGTAGCCAGCTCGCGGGACAAATGCAGCAGGTCGAGATTCGCTTCGATCTTCGCGCGAACGCCTTTGGCTAACTTTTCGAGATTGTCGAGCACGCCTTCGACGGAGCCGTATTCTTGAAGCAGCTTCTGCGCCGTCTTCTCGCCGATTCCGGGCACGCCCGGATAGTTGTCGCTCGTATCTCCCATGAACGCCTTCAGATCGATGATCTGCGCCGGCGTCAGACCCCGATCCGACATCAGCGTCTCCAGGTCGTATACGGCATAATTCAGCTTGCCTTTTTTCATGATGACGACCTTCACGCGGTCCGAGACGAGCTGCAGCAGGTCATGATCCCCGGTCAGCACGTACACCTCGGCGTCCGCGCTGAGCGCCGCGGCGAGCGTGCCGATGCAGTCGTCCGCCTCGAAGCCGCGCATGCCCACGTTCGGCACGCCCATCTCCGCGACGACCTCCTTGACCAGGTCGAACTGCGGAATGAGCTCGAGCGGCGGCTCCGGACGGTTGCCCTTGTAGGCGCTGAACTGCTCCGTCCTGAACGTCGAGCTTCCCATGTCCCAGCAGCAGACGACATGCGTCGGCCGGAACGTCTTGACCGCGTCGAAAAAATATTGGATGAAGCCGTGTACCGCGTTGGTCGGCAGTCCGGCCTTCGTCTTGCGGATATATCCGCTATAAGCGGTCGCGAAATAAGCTCTGAATAAAATCGCCATGCCGTCGACCAGCAGCACTCTTTGCCCGTTGAAGCTCATCCTTCGATCCCCCCCGCGCTATAAACTATCGTTCTATTATAGCATACCGCGCGGATTCGGCTCGGTCGTTGAACGATCCAACCGGCACGGCCGGATTAGCGGGATTCGGCTTCGGCTTCGGCTTCGGCTTCGGCTTCGGCTTCGGCTTCGGACGGAACGTGCTCCCGCAAAAAACGCCCGATGCGTCCGGCCGCCTCGCGCAGCCGCTCCTCCGGCTCGACGAGCGCGAAGCGCACGTAGCCCTCGCCCAGCGCGCCGAACGCGTCGCCGGGGATGACCGCGACGCCGGCATGCGCGAGCATCGCCTTCGCGAGCGCGCGCGAGCGCCAGCCTGCCGGCACGGGCGCCCAGGCGAACATCGAGCCGCGCGGCGCCGGAATCGGCCAGCCCGCCTCGGCCATCGCCGAGACGAAGGCGTCCCGGCGACGCTCGTATTCGGGCGCGACGGGGTCCGGCGCGTTCATATCCAACTCGAGCGCTTCGACGGCCGCTTCCTGCACGGCGAGAAATACGCCGAAGTCGATATTGTTCTTCAACGCCCGAAGGCTGTCCAGCGCCTCGGGATTGCCGACCGCGAAGCCGATGCGCGCGCCCGCCAGATGAAACGACTTGGAGAGCGAGTGAAATTCGATCGCGATGTCCTTGGCTCCCGGCACCTCCAGCACGCTCGGCGGCTTGAAGCCGTCGTACGCCATCTCGCTGTAGGCGTTGTCGTGCACGAGCAGCACGCCGCGGCGTCTCGCGACGGCGACCGCCTGCTCGAAAAACGACAGGTCCGCGACCGCTGCCGTCGGATTGCTCGGATAGCTGAGGAGCATGAACTTCACCTTCGCCCAGACTTCGTCAGGGACGGCGTCGAAGTCGGGCAGGTAGCCGCGCTCCGCCGTCAGCGGCAGCGGCACGGTCTCCACCCCGGCCACGGCCAGGCCGGCCTGATAGACGGGATAGCCCGGGTCGGGCAGCAGCGCCGCATCCCCGGGATTCGTCACGGCCAGCGCCAGATGGGCGAGACCGTCCTGCGTCCCCATGAGCGAGAGTACCTCCCGCTCAGGATCAAGCGCGACGCGGAACCGGTGCTTGAACCACGCCGCGACCTTGATGCGAAAAGCGGAGCTGCCGTCCGTACCCGGATAGCGGTACAGCTCGGGCCGCAGGCTTGCCGCCGCCAGCCGCTCGCGTATCCCCAGCGCCGGAGGTCTGTCCGGGCTGCCGATATCGAGCTGAATGACGTCCAGCCCCGCCAAGCGGGCCGCGGCCTTCCAGCCGGCCACCTCCGAAAATATAGCCGAACCCAAGCGATCCAGTCGATCCGCTCTCCATGCTTGCCCATTCATCGCCTGCAGCTTCCTTCCTATTCGCGCGCACGAACCGGCAGCGTTATTGCGCCGGGTTCGTCCAGCCTGCTTCTTGAATGACCCACATCATATAAACGAGTACGACGATAAGACCGACGTACAAGCCTCCGATCCGCCATCTGTCGCGGCTCTTCACTTCGTAATAATTGTCCGGCTCGTAGACATTGCCCTCGACCCGGACCTTCAGGGTCAGGTTCTGCTCTTCGTCCGGTCCCTCGAGCTGATGGGCATAGACGCGCCGTACGAGGATCGCCTGGTCGATCGGCAGCTCGCCCTTGAAGGACAGCGCCTCCCATTCGAACTCGACGACATGCTGGCCATCCAGCTTGCAGTAGGCCGTGTAGGGCAGCTCCCGCAGATGATGGGCGCCGCGGTAATACCACTCCGGCAGGGCGGGGTCCGCCTTGGCCCGATAGACGCCCTCGGCGAAGTGAACCGGCCCTTCGCCGCGCTTCGCCTTGAACTTCCGATAGGTCGTGAACAGGAACCATACCCAGATCAGAATAAAAATAACGCTATGCGTGTACCAGATGACGAAAGGTCCGATCACGACGCCCGCGAGCCAGATCCAGCGGTTCACGGCCGACGCGATTCTGCCGCCGTCGAGCGGACGGACAGGCACGAGATTAAACAAGTTGAGGAAAAAGCCGACGTACGCCAGCATGTGCCAAACGGCGCTGTCCGTGTAGACGCCGATGCCGTAACAAACGAAAGCCGCGGCCGTGCCCAAATAAGGTCCGCCGAGCGCGATATCCGCCTCGGTCGCCGCGTCCTTCGGATTGCGCTTCATCATGATCGCGGCGCCGAGGAAAGGGATGAATAGCGGCGCCGTTACCGGCAGTCCTTTTCGCTTGGCGACCCACACATGTCCCATCTCGTGCACGAAAATGAGCGCCACCAACCCGAACGCGAACGACCAGGGATAAAGTAGGGCGTATGCGCCGACCGTGATCGCCATCGAGATGAGCGGCTTGCCGAACTTCAGGAACAGCAGCAGCGCGGCCTTGCCCTTGCCCAGCAAAAAAGCCAGCACGGCGCCCAGCGCCGTCCACGTGCCCCCGCCTCCCTTGCGCTTGCCGCCCTCGTCCTCGGGCCCGCCGATTCGTTCCGCGTCGCCGTTCGTCGGCGACACGGGCGGTGCGTTCGGATCGATCGGTTTGGGAGGCGGCAAGCCGGAGCCGGTCGAATGGGCTTGAGGACGGCCCGAGTCCGCACCGTCGGCCAGACTCGTCAGTCTATCCTGTTCGCCGTTCGCGGATCTTCGATCGTCGAGCTTCGTTTCATGCTCCCGGCCGTCATTCGGCATAGGCACGCTTCAGCTCCTCTTCGCGGTATCCTACGGTCGCCTTTTGTCCGTCGGAGACGACCGGGCGCTTGATCAGCATGCCGTTGCCGGCGAGCAGCGTCAGCTTCTCGTCGTCGGACAGCTGCGCCATGCGATCCTTCAAGCCCATCGAACGGTAAGCGTCGCCGGCCGTGTTGAACCATTTCCCGATCGGAAGGCCGCTGGCCGCAACCAGCATGCGGAGCTCGTCCACCGAAGGCGGAGACTCCTTGATATGAATAAGCTCCAGCTCGTGTCCCTCGCCTTGCAGCGTCTTGATCGCTTTGCGGCAGGTGTCGCAGGACGGGTATTGATAGACGGTCAACTTTTTAGACATGACTGCTTTCCTCCAGATTCAATAGATGCATGTTCATCGCGCGTCCAGACGCGGCGGGAGCTCCCGCAGAACGCGCTCCAGCTCGCGCAGATCCGCGGGCAGCGGCGCCTCCAGCTTCGTCTCGGCGCCCGTCACCGGATGCCGGAAGGCGAGCTGCGCCGCGTGAAGCGCCTGCCTGCCGATCGCGCCGGAGAGCGCGGCTGCGAGCGGCGTGCGCATCCATGCCGGATCGGCGTAGTACGCGTCTCCGACAAGCGGGCATCCGATCGCGCCCATATGTACGCGTATCTGGTGCGTCCGTCCCGTGCCGAGCCGGATGTCCAGCGCGCTCGCGCCGCATGGATACGACTCGGACAACGAATAAAACGTAAGCGAAGGCTGACCGTCCTCCCGGACGGCCCGCCTGTGCGGATCCTCGGGCACGCGGCCGATCGGCGCGTTCACTTCGCCCTCGTCGGCGGGCGGGCGGCCATAGGCATAGGCGCGATACTGCTTGAGCACCGTGCCCGCCGTCATCTGCGCGGACAGCTGCTGCTGCGCGTACGGGTGCTTGGCGACGATCACGAGGCCGGACGTATCCTCGTCCAGCCGATTGACCGGCCTGAACCGGCATCGCTCGCCGCGTTCGCGCCAATAGTGCACGACGCCGTTCGCCAGCGTGTTCGCGTAATGGCCGGTCGTCGGGTGGACGATGACGCCCGCCGGCTTGTTCAGCACGAGCAGGTCGTCGTCCTCGTGGACGATATCGAGCGCCATCGGCTGCGGCAGAATATCGTCCGATGACTCTTCCGCCATGCGCAGCGCCACGATGTCGCCCGCCGATAAAATAAAACTGGAAAAAACCGCGTTCCCGTTGACGGTCACGCCTTCCTCCGAAGCCTTGAGCTTCGTCCACAGCCGCCGCGAAATGCCGATCCTGCTCCGCAGCACGTCGCGCAGCATACGGCCTTCGTCCCGCTCGTCCGCGACGTGCACGAGCGGCTTGTAATATCCTTCCGTGCGTTCCCATTCCATCGTTGCTATAGCTCCTTGCCGATGCGGCCGAACACCGCCGCTCCCCCGTTCGTATTCGACGTCCTGCACGCCCGCTTTGGCGTTGGCGGCGCGCGCCGCCGCAAAAAAGTAGTCCGACAGCCGGTTCAGATACTTCGCGACTTCGGGCGGACACGGCCTGCCCGTTGCCGCCAAAGTCACGACCGCGCGCTCCGCCCTGCGGCAGACGGTGCGGCAGACGTGCAGCGCCGCGGCCGTCGCCGTCCCGCCGGGCAGGATAAATCTCGCGATCGGCGGATTGCCCGCTTCATGGCGATCGATCCAGACTTCGAGCCGCTCCGCCAGCGCGGCCCCGACCTTCAGTTGCTCCGGCGCCGGCGCGGCGTAGGAAAGATCCGAGCCGCAGTCGAACAGCTCATGCTGGATGACGGTCAGCTCCTCGCGCAGGCGGGCTTCGAAAGCGCGAACGGTTTCCGCCGCTTCGGTCGCGGCATCCGCTGCAGCCGCCGTTCTCGCGATGGCCGCCGCTTGTCCGACGAACGCATTCAATTCGTCGATCGTTCCGAAAGCCTCCACCCGCTCGTCGTCCTTGTTTACTTTGCCGCCGATGACCGTGGTCGTTCCTTTGTCGCCTGTTCTTGTATAAAGCTTCATCGCCCTGTCCTCCCCATCAGATCCGTTCGCCCCGAATCGCTTCGGCGATCCCGAACGACAGTCGGTAGATCGTATGCGAAGCCGCGGCCAGTCGCCGGTTGGACTCGGCCAGCAGCCTCATATAGGTTCGCTCGCGCGGATCCGGAACCAGCCCGGCCGCCGCCTCCTCGGTCACGACGATGACGACGCCCTCGAATTCGAGCAGCGCGCCGAGCAGTTCGCCCGTCGCGGCAGCAGCTTGCCCTTCGTTCCCTTCGCGAGGATCGATCTGGAGCACCCGGTGCCGAAGCCAGCCCGACAGACTGTCGAGCACCAACGCCCTTCGCTCGGCCCGATAAGGATTCGAGTCCAGATTGACGCGTATCAGCGCCTGCGCGCAGGCGTCGTCCGCCGGCAGCTGCGTCCACGCGAATCCCCGCCGTCCTGCTGCCTGCTTCGCATCGGCAAGCGTCCCGGACGCAGTCGCGCCGGAAGCGGCGACCGCGTCTTCCGTCGGACAGGCGCCGGGCGACGGCCACGCGGGACATGTGAAGCCGATCGCCTCCCTGCCCAGCGACTCCGCCAATCGCCTGGCATAAGCGGACTTGCCCGAACCCGTGCCGCCGGTTACCAACAGGAGCATACCCCGTCACCTCCCAGGCGCAAAAATATCTAGCCTAACTATAGCACAATCGCGGGGGGACTTGAAAAACGGCGCGCCCTGCGGGCCCTCTTACAAATAAAAAAAAGCCGCTTGCTTGTGGCCTTTGTTAGCGCAATGGCACGCAGCGGACTGACTGACTGACTGACTGACTGAGGAGCCGTTATTTTTGTTCCGATCGCGCTTTGCGGCCCGCTTGCGGACCCAGGAGCCCCTATTGCGGGATTGGAGATCTTTTTTTAGCCTGGATCCGGGCGAATAACGACTCTCCAGTCCGAAACGATGCAATTGCACCGTTTTTTAAAGAAATAGCGTCATCTGAGTCCATTTGATTCCGATATCTTCGCTCGGACTACCTTCGGTTACTCCCGCAGTTCTCATTTGCCTCTCACGCTTACCTTGCCGCTTAACGTCATCGTAGATTAGCAAGTGAAGCCAGCGAGGCGATGGGACGCCGCCGCTCCTGTTGTACAGCGTTACTTATCGAGTCTGTGGCGTATTCCGGGCCAAAGAGACGCTGTACAGCTTTACCCGTCGAGTCTGTGGCGTATTCCGGGCCGAAGAGACGCTGTACAGCTTTACCCGTCGAGTCTGTGGCGTATTCCTGGCCAAAGAGGCGCTGTACAGCATTACCTTTCGATTTGGGCTAGGCGCGCACCATAATTAAAAAGCCCGGAGCGAGGCTCCGGACTTAACGGGTATGATAGCTGAGTCTCATGTATTCGTTGATCTTCACGTCGAGCATGCGGCTGATCTCCATGACGGGCTCCGCGGTGAAGGAGTCCTCCTTCAGGAAAGTTTCCGTCATGCGACGCCTGAGCAGGTCGATTTCTTCGATGAGGCTTCGATCGTTATAAGAGGGAGGCGCGCCGACTTCACTGTAGGCATTCTTGGCCGACGCCCAGGTCGCGGGCTGACCCGAATCCAAAGAATGATTGCTTACTGTCGCCATCGTTTTCCCCCTCTCCGCAGCTACGGGCAAGTCTGCAAAACAAGGGTAATTATAGCAGAACTTTAGAAAAAATAACAACCTTTTTCCATTTCCGCTATTTTAGCTGCCGAACGAACTGTCCGATCCGCTCCAGCGCCTCGGTCAACTGGGCGACGGAGGAGGCGTACGAGCACCGGATAAAGCCCTCTCCCCCGCTGCCGAACACATGTCCGGGCACGGCCGCGACCTTCGCGTCGCGCACGAGCCGCATGGAAAATTCTTCGGAGGAAAGGCCGGTCGACGCGATCGACGGGAAAACGTAAAACGCGCCTTGCGGCTCGTGGCAGTCCAGACCGATCTCCCTGAAGCCCTGAACGACGAGTCTCCGTCTTTGGTTGTAGGATTCGACCATGCGGTACATTTCTTCCATGCCGTTCTTGAGCGCTTCGAGCGCGGCGACCTGCCCCATGATCGGCGCGCACATGACGGCATACTGATGAATCTTAAGCATCGCGCCGATCAATTCGGGATGGCCGCAAGCGTAGCCCATGCGCCAGCCCGTCATGGCGAACGCCTTGGAAAAGCCGCTCACCAGTATCGTGCGGTCTTTCATGCCGGGCAAGGAAGCGAAGCTCACGTGCTTCGAACCGTACGTGAGCTCGGCGTAAATCTCGTCGGAGACGACGATCAGGTCGTGCTCCTCGACGAGCTTCGCGATCGGCAGCATGTCTTCGTAGCTCATGATCGCGCCGGTCGGATTGCTCGGATAGGACAGGATCAGAAGCTTGGATCGCGGCGTGATCGCCGCGCGCATGCTCTCCTCCGTCAGCCGGAAGCCGTCCTTGGCGAACGTCTCGATGCCGACGGGAACGCCGCCGCCTAGCGAGGTGATCGGACTGTACGGAACGTAGCACGGCTCGGGAATCAGCACCTCGTCCCCGGGCTCGACGAGCGCCCGGATCGCGAGGTCGATCGCTTCGCTGCCGCCGATCGTCACGAGCACCTCGTTGCCCGGCTCGTATTGCAAATTGAACTGTTTGTTCAGATACGCCGCAATCTCTTCCCGCAGCTCCAGCATGCCCGCGTTGGACGTATACTGCGTTTTACCCTTTTCGAGCGAGTAAACGGCCGCGTCGCGAATGTGCCAAGGCGTCACGAAGTCGGGTTCGCCTACGCCCAGCGAGATGATGCTGCCGTCCTTGCTGGCGCTGACCAGATCGAAAAACCTGCGGATGCCGGATGGCGGGATGGCGCGCGCGCCGGCGGACAAATAGCGACTCATCCCGCCCGTAGCATCCTTGCCGCGCGTCTGTTGGTTCGTAATCATTGGACAACCGTCCTTTTCGAAATACTCGCCCCCTTAATGCGTCAAGGAGAAACGAGCAGGCGTTGATCGTCCTCGAACTCCTCGAAGATGATGCCGTCCTGTTTATATTTTTTGAGAATGAAAAAGGTCTTGGTCGCAATGACGGATTCGATGGTGGACAGCTTGTTGGAGACGAACGAAGCGACTTCCCTCAGCGTCTTGCCTTCGATCTCCACTTGCAAGTCGTAAGCGCCGGACATGAGGTATACCGATTTGACCTCGGGATACAGGTAAATGCGTTCCGCGATGCTCTCGAACCCGCGGCCGCGCTCCGGCGTGCATTCGACCTGTATAAGCGCCGTCACCTTCTCGTCGTCGACCTTGCTCCAATTGACGACCGTCGCATACTTCACGATCACATGGTCCCGCTCCATCTCCGCGATGGCGGCAGACACTTCGGCTTCGTCCGCCCCAAGCATCGTAGCGATGGTCGAAGCGGACAATCTCGCGTCTTCCTTGAGCAGATCCAGAATCTTCAGCTTGAATTCGTTCATGGGGATCCCTCCTGAATAACTTTCATATTACATCAAATACAGGCCCCGTGAAAAGAAAATTCAATGTCATCCCCTTACAAAAAAACCTCCCGCCGGGTACTGCCGTCCGGGGGAGGTTGATGCCTGGGGCATGCTTTAGGCTCAGTGCTGCTGCATTTGCTGCTGGACGTTTTGCTGCGATTGCTGCCAGGCCGGAATCGTGCTTTGCTTGATTTGCTGCACGAATTGCTGCGTCTTCGTTTGGGTGTCCTGATACGACTTCAGGTTTTTGTCGATCTCCTGCTTCAGCGTAGGCGAAGAGGCGTTGTACATGTTGGCCGATTGCATCGCGTTGAACAATTCGCCCTGCATCTGCAGCGTCACGTTCAATAGTTGTGTAAATTGCTGGCGAACCGTCGGACAGACCGATTCGGTAGCCGCCGTCGCGTATTCGCGCGTCACGCGTTTTAGATCCGCGAGCACGGTATATGCCAAGTCTTCGTCGGGCAGAAATTGGTTTGCTGGCGCCATAAAAGTGTGGCCTCCCTTTCGGATGCGATATTAGGCTTGGGGCTGCGTCGGAGCGAGCGGCTGATGCTGCTGGAGCAGCGACATCAGCGTCTGGTAATGCTGCGTGTGCACCTGCGCCTGATGGTCCAGCACCTGCTTGATTTGCTGATTCGAGCATGACGCGGCAGCGGCCGCGCATTGCTTGATGAGCAGGTCCTCGTTGGACATCGAATCCGCGATGTACTCGAGTTCTTTGCCGGTGATCGGTTGAAGCATGACGATCCCTCCTGTAATTGGACAATCGGGACATAGTATGCTGCCGGCCTTGGTCGCTTATCCGCGATGCGGCGACATTGTACGGAAGTATGCCCGAAAAAAGCGAGATCGCGCGGCGGGTACGCAGAGTCTTGGCACGGAGTCTCATAGCGGACTCTCTCCGCCATTCGGCACGAATAAGCTCAATATGGAACCACTCGACGGAATCGCGCCAACTTTCGGTTTGACGAGACGTTGTTCGGCGCTGCTTAAGCGGGACCACGGCACCACACAGAGGCCCTCGACAGCTCGCCCACCACACACGCGGAACTCTATATAGCTCAAATTTGCGTTATTCTCGTGCGCACATCCCCCCGACAGCTCGCCCACCACACACGCGGAACTCTATATAGCTCAAATTTGCGTTATTCTCGTGCACACATCCCCCCGACAGCTCGCCCGCCACACACGCGGAACTCTATATCGCTCAAATTTGCGCTATTCTCGCGCTCACATCTCTCGACAGCTCGCCCGCCACTCACGCGGAACTCTATATCGCTCAAATTTGCGTTATTCTGGTGCGCGCTACCCGCACAAACCCGCAATCCACGTACCTGAGCGCGGTTTAACAAGTCGAGAAGCAGCCGACAAAGCAAAAAAGCCGCCCCGTCATTTCACGAAATGGGGACAGCTCGTTAAAGATCGCACCGCAGCCGTTGGCACGGCATAAACGAAACGACCTTCGCTTTTGAGTAAGCGGTTCTTGAGGCGGATCTTAAAACAAATCCATCGACAAATACCGCTCGCCCGTATCCGGCGCGATGCAGAGCACGCGCTTGCCGACGCCGAGCTTGCGTGCCAGCTGCAGCGCGGCCCATACCGAAGCGCCGGACGAGGGACCCGCCAATATGCCTTCCTCGCGCGCCAGCCGCTTCATCGTCCCGATCGCGTCTTCGTCCGTCACCTGTACGATCTCGTCGTAGACGTCCGTGTTCAGGATGGACGGCACGAAGCCGGGGCTCGTGCCGACGAGCTTGTGCGGACCGGGCACGCCGCCAGACAGCACGGGCGAACCGGCAGGCTCTACGACGGCCACGTAAATATTCGGCAGCCGTTCCTTCAGCGTTTCGCCCGTGCCGGTAATCGTGCCTCCCGTTCCCGCCGTGGCCACGAACGCGTCAAGCCGGCCGTCCGTCTGCTCCAGAATTTCAAGCGCCGTCGTTCGCCGGTGAACGTCGGGATTGGCCGCATTGTCGAACTGGTTGGGCATAAAGCTACCGGGCGTGGCGGCCGCGATCGAACGCGCTTCCCGGATCGCGCCGGGCATGCGCTGGGACGCCGGCGTCAGCACGACCTCGGCGCCGTAGGCCTTCAGCAGGTCGATCCGCTCCTTGGACATATTGTCGGGCATGACGAGGATGAGACGGTAACCTCTGGCCGCCGCGTTCATGGCGAGACCGATGCCCGTATTGCCGCTTGTCGGCTCGACGATGAGCGACCCGGGACCGATCAGGCCTCTAGTCTCGGCATCCTCGATCAGCGAGCTTGCCGCCCGGTCCTTGACGCTGCCGCTCGGGTTAAAGCGCTCGAGCTTGACGAGCACCTCGGCGTCCCCCGGACCGGTCAGACGATTCAACCGAACGGCCGGCGTATCGCCGATCATTTCCGTAACGCTTTGATAAACCAGTTTCTTCATGTGGACATTCTCACTTTCGGTCGGCTTCGGGTTCTTGGCTGAGACGCTCTCCGATGCGGGTACGGTCCTCTTCGGACAGCGCGTACGACATCGTAAAGCATGAAGGACACATATAGAGCGTCATCGAGAACGGCGCCTCAAGGATTGCCCCGCCGTGCAGCCGCTCCGGCCGCTTGGGCACGAAGGAGGCCGTTTGTACGACCTGTGTCCCCGTCTCTATCATGTATTCCCGGCATTGCGGGCATTCGGGCACGAACTCCTGCTCGTCCAAGATCGCTTCGACCGTGTCCTCGTAACGGAGCAGCGCTTCGTCCTTGCTACGCAGGTCGTCGTCGCGGTCCAAGTCAAGCCCTTCCAGATCTTCGGACAGATCCCCGATGCCACGGCGTCCGTAAAGCGCATCGTCTTCCGATTCTTCCTCATCTTCGGAAGGCTCCTCGTCCCCGAGTCCGATGCTGAGCGTGCGGTAACCGCTTAGCTCGTTGTCGCAGACGGGACAGAACTTGTCGGGCTCCTCCCCCGGCTCCTGAATAATCTCCGATTGACACCAGGGGCAAATGATCACGTTGGCAGCCAAGGCTTAACCCTCCCTCACCATATAGACGATGCCAAGAATAAAAAACAGGGCCGCAAGCGCGAACAGCGTTCCCCATAAATACTTCATACGCAACCTCCTGCGGCGGCCGCCGTCAATCCAGCGTCACCGCCGCGCCGATAATGTAGGACAACGACACCGACAGCAGCAGAGAGATAAGGCCCACCGCGCGATTGTCCTTGCCGATCTCTTCGTCGATCCGGAAAACCGGCGTGACGAACTCGAACAGCAGATACGCGGCGAGCAGGAGCAGGAATCCGCCGCCCGCCCACAGCATGCTCTCGTAGATGCTGTCCTTCGATTGAATGGAAAACCGGAATATGTTGCAGATTCCGAATATTTTGCCGCCGGTCGCCATCGCGACCGCGATGTTGCCTCTGCGGATCTCTTGCCAGCACTCGTACTTGGTCACCCGCTCGAAGCAGTACAGGCAGATGATCAGCATCAGGATGCCGACGGAAAAATACGCCGGGATCGCGACAGCCGGATGGGACAGCAGTCGGTCGATGCTGCTTGGCTCATTCATGCGGAACGCTCCTAACGCTAGTTCAGCTCCGCCACGGTAACGCCGGCGCCGCCCTCGCCATAATTGCCGAGCCTGTAGCTTTTCACGTGCTTGTGCCTGCGCAGGAATTCCTGAATGCCCGTGCGCAGCGCTCCCGTTCCTTTGCCGTGAATGATGTAAATCTGGTGCAGGTTCGAAAGGAACGACTCGTCGAGGAAGCGGTCCGTCTCGATGATCGCCTCGTCGAGCGTGGCGCCCCGGAGATCGAGCTCCGTTCGAATCTGGTCCGATGCCGCCCGCTTCACGGTCGCGCCCGACGCGACGGGCTGCGTCTTCTTGGCGGCCGCGTCCTTCGTCGCCTTGACCGGCTCAAGATCGGCCAACGGCACTTTCATCTTCATGATGCCGAGCTGGACGAAAGCATCGCTGCCGGACAGTTCGACGATATGTCCTTTTTGGCCGCCCAGGCTATATACCTTGACTTCGTCGCCCGGCCCGAGCTTCGCGCTCTTGGATGCGGCCGGGCGCGGCTTCGCGACCGGCGCCGGCACGGCGTCGTCCAGCCTGCGGCGGGCTTCGATCAGCTTGTGCTCCTTGACGCTCGCCGCTTCTTCAAGCGCGAGCTTGCGCAGGTCGCCGATGATCTCCTCGGCTTCGCGCCGGGCCTTCGCCACTTGAAGCCGGGCTTCCTCGCGCGCGTCCTCCAGCAGCTTGACCCGCTGCTCCTGAAGCTTCGCGCGGTCCTCCTCGAGCTTCAGGCGCAGCTCCTCGGCTTCGCGCTTGATCCGTTCCGCCAGCTGGCGCTCGGATTCGGCCGTCCGGCGGTCCCGCTCGAGCGAAGCGATCATCGTATCGACCTTGAGCTCGTCGTCCGACACCTCGCCGCGCGCGCGGTCGATGATCGACCGGGGCAGGCCAAGCCGCTCCGCGATCGCGAAGGCGTTGCTTCGGCCCGGCACGCCGACGAGCAGCCGGTAGGTGGGACTAAGCGTCGCGACGTCGAACTCCATGCTGGCGTTCATGATGCCTTCGCGATTGTACGCGTACGCCTTCAGCTCGCTGTAGTGGGTCGTGGCAAGCAGCCGGCAGCGAAGCCGGTGCAGATGCTCGAGAATGGCGATCGCGAGCGCCGAGCCTTCCGCCGGATCGGTACCCGCGCCCAGCTCGTCGAGCAGGACGAGGCTGCGGCTCGTCACCTGGCCGAGCATGCCGATCAGATTCGTCATATGGCTGGAAAACGTGCTCAGGCTCTGCTCGATGCTTTGCTCGTCGCCGATATCGGCATAGATGCCGTCGAAGACGCACAGGATCGTGCCCTCGTCCGCAGGCACGAACAGGCCGGACATCGCCATCAGGCTGAGCAGCCCGACCGTCTTCAGCGACACGGTCTTGCCGCCCGTATTCGGACCCGTGACGATGATCGCCGAGTGGGTGTCGTCGAGCTCGATATCGGTCGGCACGACCTTTTTGGGGTCGATGAGCGGATGCCGTGCCCGCTTGAGCCGCAGACGCCCTTCGCCGTTCATCTGGGGCTTGGTCGCCTGCATCCGGTCCGCCAGCTTCGCCCTGGCGAAGATCGAATCGATGTAGCCGAGCGCCTCGGCGTCGCCGATCAGCAGCTCGGCCTTGACCCCGACGCTCTCGGACAGCTGGCGCAGGATGCGCTCGATCTCGCGCGTCTCGCGGAGCTTGAGCTCGCGGAGCTTGTTGTTGATCTGAAGGACGGCCTCCGGCTCGATGAAAAGCGTGGCGCCGCTGCCCGACTGGTCGTGCACGATGCCGCCGAAATTGGACCGGTACTCGGCCTTCACCGGGATGACGTACCGGTCTCCGCGCATCGTGATCAGCGCGTCCTGCAGCATCTTCTGCACCGATGTCGAGCGAATCATGCCCTCGAGCTTCTCCCGGGCGCGTCCCTCGTTCGTGCGGATCTCTCTGCGTATCGCGGCCAGCTCGGCGCTCGCGGCGTCCATGACGTCGCCCTGCTCGTCGATGCAGCGGCGAATCTCGTCCTCCTGCTGCTTGGCGTCGATGAGCGGTTCGCATAGATCCTCAAGCAGGGGAATGTCGGCTTCCTCGGATACGGCGCCGACGTATTTGCGGACGCGTCTCGAGCCCATGATGAACTGCGCGACGTCGATGAGCTCGGACGGGAGCAGCATGGCCCCGAGCTTCGCCCGCCCGAGCGCAGGGCGAACGTCGGTGATGCCGCCGAACGGCGGGGCGCCCTTGACGTCCATCGCGCGCACGGCTTCGGCCGTCGTGTCGAGTCCTCTGTTCACTTCGCGCAGATCGGAGGACGGACGGATGAGCGACGCCTGCTCCTTGCCGAGCGAGGTCTCCCCCGAGCTCGCGCAGCCGCTCGCCGATCTTATGGTATTCCAATGTATATAGCGCCTTGTCGTTCACGGCGTTGCGACAACTCCTCTCGCCCTCCATTATATCCGATGGCGGCTGCGCTTGCATTACGCCTCCGTTATAACCGGCGGTCAAAGTGGATACAATACCTTTAACGCCGGCGGCACTGCCGGACACAGCCCACAACGGGAGGTAATCAAGCCATGCATTTCTTGGGACACGTCGTACGCTTTATCGTGTCGGCGATCGTGCTGATGATCGTCGGATACCTGGTTCCTCATTTTTCGGTCGGCGGCTTCTGGAGCGCCCTCATGCTTGCGCTCGTGATCGCGATTCTCGGTTGGATCATCGAGGCGATTTTCGGTAAAAACGTGACCCCCTTCGGGCGCGGAATCGTCGGCTTTCTGTGCAGCGCGCTCGTCATCTGGCTGGCGCAGTTCGTCGTCGGAGGCGTCTCCGCATCGATCCTGGGCGCGCTGCTCGCGGCGCTCGTGATCGGGATCATCGACTTGTTCATTCCGATCGGCAACCCGTACAAGGCCGGCAAGCGCCACGATTGACGGGATCGGGAAGCGCGGACGTCCGTCCATGCAAGCCAAAAACCTCGCGACTCCGTTAAAGGAGGACGCGAGGTTTTTTCACGATAGCAGGCAGCTCGAGCAATTGTCCCTCGAGCGACAGGGGATCGTCGCGCAGCCATTCCTGCCCCAATACGTACACCTGCCTCCGGCGTACGGCTTCCAGCTCCGACCACAGCGCGCTCTGCCGGAGGCGCTCGAACTGCAGCCGGGATCGCTTGTCCGAACCGACGACGACAAACAGCGCCTCTCCCGAGTAATGCGGCAAATGTCCGACGGGATGTCGAATTTGAAAAGACTGCGGTCTCCGGTCTGCCTTTCGCCTACCGCCTTTGGCGAACGCCAGCCGAGATGCCGCATCAGGCCCGCCTCCTTGTAGACTTGGACGGACTCGGGCAGTCCGTTCGTCCAGATGAACGTAACCGTGCGCGCGCCGCCGGGTCCGGGACCGAGCCGTTCGGCCGTCTCCTCGGATCTTTTGCGAAAGGCCGCCAGCCAGCGCGCCGCTTCTTCCTGCTTGCCCAGCTTGTCGGCTACGGCGATCAGCCGGGCTTCCGGCGACAACGACCATGATAAATTCAACGTATCGGAGATGCCGGCATACCGCTCATAATGATGGCCGTCGAAAGTGAGGATCAGCTCGGGCGCGAGCGCCCGGACCCGCGCGAGATCCGGCTCTACGACGGAACCTCCCGTAGAGGCGATCCCCCCGGATGCGAGAGGCGAAATAACGGCAATCCATCAACGCGGTAGGCGCTCCAAGCGGCTTGAGGCCGAGCGCGAGCAGCTCCCCGAGATATTGAAACGCCACGATTCGCGCGCCCTGGCGCCTGGCGCGCGCGTATACGCTCGGCGCCAGTCCTTCGTGGCGCTTAAAGACCCGGCTGAAGTGGAAAGGGTCCGTAAATCCGAGCGAGCCCGAAAGGTTTGCCAGCGACGCTTCTTCGGTCGCCAGCCTGCGCTTGGCCTCGGCCATCCGAAGCCCCGTCAGATGCTTGATCGGACTGTTTCCGGTCAGCGACTTAAAAATTCTGGCGTATTGGCGCGCCGAGCACCCCGCTTCGCGCGCCAGCCGATCCATCGTCCAGGCCAAGCCGGGCTGTGCCTCCATTCGAGCGAGCGTCGCGTTCACCGCATCGCGGCAATCGGTTCGCTCGGGCGCCATCGCGACGGCGTTTCCCGCTTCGATCACGTTAACCATCAGTCGCTGAAATCCCGCATGGGCGCGATACATGCCCGACAGGTCCGCGGTATCGCGGAGCGCATACAATTCGCGAATCCATCCGAACGCTTGCGGTTGGACGCGCAGGCGCGTATTTAAAAGCAGTTCGGCGACTCCGGGTGCCATGATGCCAGCTTCGGGTTCGGTCACGCCAAGCGACAGCGACGCGAAGGCGACGGCATAACCGTTCCCACCGGCCCCCCGCTCCCGCTTTGGCGTCGGATTGGATGCGAATGTTCCCGTCGGTCACGCACAGATCGCCTGCGGACAACTCGCCCAAGCACAGGCCGCGCGCGTCGATGAGCTTCATTTCTCCGGATTCTACCGCCAGCAGCGTGAAGGCCGGATGAATCGGCAGCGCCGCCGGTTCTCCCGCCGAAGCTTCGATCCGGACGATATCGGTCCAGCGATAAAAAAACGGAAGCCGGGCCGCCGCGGCAGTAACGGATTTTGGCGTTGTCATGACCTCACCTCCCGACATGCAGGAAGATCCTTCCCGAGGGGGGGGAACGATCTTCGTCTTCTATTGGATTATTCGGCAAGCAGACGAACCGCATCGTCCAGCTGCTTGTCGAAGGACAGCGCGTTATAGGAAAACCATAGCGTATCGCTTACCTCGTAAACATGACCGCTTTGAACGGCCGGCAGCTTTTTCCACAGCGCGCTGTTCATCACTTCGTCCGTAAAATCCGGATCGTTGTCGAATTTGACGAGGAAAAGACGATCGGCCGAAGCGAATTCGGGCAGCTTCTCCAATGAAAGCCGAATGCCCAATTCATGTCCGCCCTTGTCCCATTCCCGCTTGACGACGTCCGTCATCGGAAAGCCGAGCACGTCGAATAACGTATAGCCGACGTTGCCGGGACCGTAAACTCTCAGCTGTCCTTTTTCGTAGCCGCCGATGACGACGACACCGAACGTTTCGCCGGGCTTGACGAACGCCTTCAGTTTTTCCGAAGCGGCGGCGGCTTTTTTGTCGAATGCTTTTCTCCAATCCTTGGCTATCTCGGTCTTGTCGAGCAAGGCGGCGACTTGGTCCAGGTGCGCGAAGGCGTCCTTCCCTTCCCAGGCTACCACGACCGTCGGGGCGATCGCCTGCAGCTTGTCCAGCTGATCCTTATCCCAGTCCGCGGCGATGATAAGGTCCGGCCGCAGTTCGAGCGTCTTTTCAAGATTGATATTGTTGGCGGGGCCGATATCTTCGATGCCTTCGAGCTCTTCCTTCGCCGATACGGACCCGGTGAGCATATGCGTCACGACGCCGATCGGCTTGACGCCAATCGCCAGCAGCTCGGACAAATATTGCGTCGTAACGATCCGCTGCGGATGCGCCGGAATCGTGACTTCTCTATCCAGCGCGTCTTTGTATACGATCGTTTCGGCCTCGCCGGCGGCCGGAGACGAACCTGCCGTTTTCGAAGCTTCGTTCTTGGTTCCCGCATCGGATTCGCTTCCGCAGCCCGCCAGCAGCATGAACGCGAACATGATTACGATGGCCGGCCGCCATTTCTTCGTACTTGCAAACATTCGATAACGCCCCTTATGTGAAAATGAGAATCGTTATCACACATTATAGGGGACGCGCCCGACTTTGACCATGCCCGTTTCGGACGTTGGCCATGCCGATTTCGGACATGCCCTTTAGGAGCGAAGCGGGGCGGACCTTTCCGTTTTTATCCTGGCGACAGGATATGCTAATATAGAAAAGTCTGGGCATGACCCGCTCATACCCGGCAATCATGGGATGGGGGAATACATATGCGCAAAAAAATAGCCGCCGCCTTGGTCGCGCTCGCGCTGACGGGCGCGCTCGCCGCTTGCGGCGCCAAAAACGACGAAAACGCGGGGCAGGAGACGGCCGTCGCTTCGCAGGATTTGATCATCCGCGCCACCAACTGGCAGTTCGACCAGGCCGAGTACAAGGTGCCGAAGGATACGCCGATTCGCTACACGCTCGAAAACGAGCAGGGCGCGCACGGCATCGAGATCGAAAAGGCGGGCGTCAAGTTGAGCAACGGCAAAAAAATCCAAGGTCGCGACGCTGGCGGCCGGCACCTATACGATCAAATGCAGCATCGTATGCGGAGAAGGGCATTTGAAAATGAAGGCCAAGCTGATCGTAGAATAAGCAGAATAAAAAAAATCGCCCCTCCGTCCGGATCTGATCCGTTCGGAGGGGCGATTTACGTTCGCGGGCGCTTCGGACATCGATGCGCCGGCGAGCTTTACGTATGTTCTTCGAGCATATCGATCCACTCGTTGTATTCGATCTGCAGCTTGTGATACTCGACCTTAAGCGCCTCGTGCTCGCCGCGTATGCGCTCGAGTTCCTGCGTCAGCCGCTTCGTCTCCGCGCCGTCGGCCGGGTCCGGCTCGGCTTCGGCGACAGCCTGAAGCTGCTGCGCCAGCGCGTCGCGTTCGGCCTGGAGCGCGACTGCGGCAGCTGCCTGCTCGCGGGCATACTTAAGCTCCTCGTCGGCCCGTAGCAGCGATTCCCGTTCGCGCTGCTGCTCGCCGGCGGTCTGGCGAAGCTTGCTCTCGAGCGCCTCGAGACGCTCGGCGGCGGCATCGCGTTCCCGCGCCGCCTCCTGTGCCCGCCGCTGAAGCTGCCGGATCGAATCCGCAGCGATCTGCTCGCGCTCCGCGAGCTCGTCCGCCAGTTCCTTCAGCCGGTTCGCCTCGCGCTCCGCGGCTTCGCGCGCGTCGGCTTCGTCGCGCAGGCGCTCGGTTGCCGCCTTTTCCGCCTCCGCCAGCTCCGTTTCCCGCGCCGCGGCGGCCTGAAGCCGCTGCTCCGCGGAGGCTCGCAGCGATTGCGCTTCGTCTTCGAGCTTGGCGCGCTGCGCCTGCCATTCGCGCTCTCGCTCGGACCAGCGGGCCTGGAACTGGTCGTGCGCTTCGCGGGCTGCCTCGGCGTCTGCCTGGGCGGCGTCGCGGCTGTCGAGCGCCTGCTTCAGCTCGGCCTCGTACAGTTCCTGCGTCACGCGCAGCTCCTCCTCGAGCGATTGACGGCCGGTCGCAGCGCCGGCTTCGGCCTCGGCCACGGCTCGGCGCTGCGCTTCCTCGTGCGCGGCACGGAGCCGCGCTTGCTCTTCGGCCTGCGCTTCGCGCAAGGCGGACAGTTCCTCCGCTTGCGCCGCGCGAAGGCTCGACAGCGCCTCGTCCCTTGCGGCTTGCAGGCGCGTCAGTTCGTCGCGCTGCGCCGCAACCAGTCTCGCCAGCTCTTCACCGCTCTCTTCGCGCTGGAGCTCCAAAGCAAGACGCGCTTCGTCCGCGGCGCTGCGCGCGGCGGCAAGCTCGGCCTCGAGCGGCGCGGACGCCTCCTTGAGCGCGGCCTCGCGTTCTGCGGCAAGCCTCGACAATTGTTCGGCTTGCGCTGCACGAAGCTTCGACAGCTCTTCGTCCTTGGCCGCCTGCAAACGCGTCAATTCCTCGCGTTGCGCGGCGACCAGCCGCGCCAGCTCCTCGCCGCTCTCTTCGCGCTGCAGCTCCAGCTCCAGACGCGCGTCGTCCAGCGCATTGCGCGCGGCGGCAAGCTCGGCCTCGAGCGGCGTTACGGCCTCCTTCAGCGCCGCCTCGCGCCGGACTTCAAGGCGAGACAGCTCGTCAGCCCGCTGTGCGCGAAGCTTCGACAGCTCTTCGTCCTGCGCCGCGCGAAGCTTCGACAGCTCTTCGTCCTGCGCCGCGCGCAGGCTTGCCAGCGCCTCGGCGCTTTCTTCGCGCTGCAGCTCCAGCGCAAGACGCGCTTCGTCCGCAGCGCTGCGCGCCGCTGCCAGCTCGGCTTCAAGCGGCGCTACCGCTTCCTTCACGGCTGCCTCGCGTTCGGCGGCAAGGCGCGCCGATTCCTCGTCCCGCGCCGCGCGCAGCTTCGCCAGCTCCTCGCTTTGCGCTTCGCGAAGGCTCGCCAGCTCCTCTGCCTGAGCCGCGCGCAGACGCGTCAGCGCCTCGGCGTTTTCTTCCAGCTGCAGCTCCAGCTCCAGACGCGCGTCGTCCGCGGCGCCGCGCGCCGCGGCAAGCTCGGCTTCAAGCGGCGCCGCCGCCTCCTTCGCGGCGGCGGCGCGTTCGGCCGCGGCCTCCGCCCTCGCTTCCGCAAGACGCCGTTCCGCCGCCTCGTCCGCCTCTCGCAAACGCGCCTCCAGACGCGCCTCGGCTTCTGCCAGTTGGCGCTCCGTCTGCGCAGCCGATTGCTCGCGCTCCGCCGCAAACCGCTGCGCTTCGGCCTCGATCCGCCGCCTCGCCGACTCCGCATCCTGCTTCGACGCATCCGCTTCCTGCTTCGCCGCTTCCTCCGCCTGCCTGGCGGCCTCCGCCTCCTTCGCGGATGCCTCCAGGCGCTCGGCCAGCGCGCGGCGCTCCTCGTCGAAGCCGGCTTCCGCCGCCGCCACCGCCTGCCTGGCTGCCGACATCTGCTCGGCCAGCTGCGCATGCAGCCGCTCCACCGTCGCCCTGGCGGCTTCGAGTTCGCCGCCCAGTTCGGCCTTCGCCGCCTCCAGCGCGTCCCTGCTCTCGCTCTTGACGGCTTCGAGCGCGTCCAGGCTCTCGCCCTTCAGCGTCTCCAGCTCCGCTTGGTGCGCGGCCTGCAGGCGCGCGGCTTCGTCCCGGCTCGCCGCGCGCGCGCGATCGAGCTGTTCGGCATGCTCGGCGCGAAGCTTGGCGACCGCGGCTTCGCGTTCGGCCGTCGCGCGCTCCAGCGCTTCGGCCAGCTTCGCGCCGGCCGCGGCGCCTTCCGTCTCGCGGGCTTCGCGCTCAAGCGCGAGCTCCAGCCTGAGCTCCTCGAGCTCGTCGCCATGTCCGGCGGAGAGTCGCTCCAGATCGTCCGAATGGGCGGCCTTAAGCGCCGCAAGCTCGGAGGCGCGCGCCGCTTCGGCGCGCTCTCGCTCTTCGGCCTGGCGCGCCTCGAGGCCGGCCAGCTCCGCGGCGTGACGCGCTTGGAGCGATCCGACGCGTTCCTCGGCCTCGCTAAGCGCCGCATCCAGCGCATCCTGCATGCGCGCGCGAATCTCTTCGCGTTCCCGCAGCGCGGTCTCCAGCGTCAGCGTCAACTGCTGCAGTTCCTCCTGCTTGCCCTCCAGCAGCAGCGCCAGCTCGTCCTCGTAGCCTTGACGCATCGTGCGCAGCGCTTCGTCGTGCCGCTCCGTCCGCTCGGCCAAGGTCCGCTCGTGCCCGCTATTCAGCGTCACGAGCTCGGCCGCATGCGCAGCGCGCAGCGATTCCAGCTCTTCGGCGCGCGAGACGCGTTCGTCGCGAAGCTCCGCCTCGAGTTTCGCCCGAGTCCGCTCAAGTTCGGCTTCTTGCGCCGCGCGGATGCGTCCGAGCTCCTCCGCATGCGCGGATTGAAGTTCGGACAGCGCCGAAGCATGCGCCTGCCTGAGGGAATCGTTCTCCTCCGCGAACAGCTCGGCCTCGGCCGCGTGGTCGGCCCGAAGTCGATCCAGCTCGGCGGCATGATCCGAGACGACGCTTTCAAGCTCGGCCGCGTGACGCGCTTCTGCGGCATCCGCCTCGGCGCGCAGCGACGCGGTCGCCTGCTCCAGTTCCTCCGCATGCGCCGCCTGGACCCTCGCAAGCGCCGACGCGTGCGCGGCTTCTAGACGCTCAAGCTCGCCGCGCTGCGCGGACTTCAAGCTCGCGAGCTCCGCCTCATGGCTTGACGTACGACGTTCAAGCTCCGACGCATGCGCCGCCCGAAGCGATTCGGCCTCTTCGGCATAAAGCTCGGTCTCGGCCGCGTGGTCGGCCATGATCCGGTCGAGCTCGGCTTGATGGACGCTGCGCAGGCGTTCGCGCTCCTCGCCCGCCTTGGCCGTCGCTTCCGCGACGGCCTCCTCGGATCTTTGCTTGAGATCGGCCTGCCGCTCGGCGAAATCCCGTTCCGCATCCGCAAGCGCCGCGGCGCTCTCGGCCTTGTGCTTGTCCCAGTCGGCCAACAGCGTCTCGATCTCGGCGGACAGCCGCTTGCGTTCGATTTCCTCGTGAAGGAGGCGCTCGTTTTCCCGGCGGATGCGCATGAGCTCGTCGGCCATGTTAACCGAAGCGAGCACGCCGAGCCTCGCCAGATCGAGCCGAGGCGAGCCGCTCGCGATCTTGTGCATCTGATCGCTCACGAGCAGCGCTACCCGCTTCATGTATTCGCTGCTGGTATGTCCGGTCAACGTGTATTGCGTGCCGTATATGTCAACCGTTACGCGTGTCTTGTCGTCAGCATTCACGGTTATTCCTCCCACGTTCCAACTTAAGCAAAATCGCAGCGAACGTCGATCAGCCCGCTATTCGCGTTCTGATGTATTCGCTGCGCTTTGCGCCGTTTCCTGCTTATTTGCGAAGCTCCGCGCTGAAAGATTGTTCCAGCCGGGCCACGACGGACTGCTGCGCTTCGGCGATCTCCTCGTCGTTCAGCGTGCGGTCCGGATGACGATAGACGAGCGAGAGCGCCACGCTCTTTTTGCCTGCGCCGAGACGCTCGCCCGCATAGACGTCGAACACGCGGACGGACTCGAGCCACTCGCCCGCCGCCTGCCGCGCGGCTTCGACCAGGGACGCGCCCGGCACCGATCCGTCGACGACGACGGCCAAGTCCCGCTCGGCGGACGGGAACCGCGGCAGCGTGCTGTATACGATTCGGGAATCCGCAGCTTCGTACAGCGGCTTCAACTCGATCTCGGCGGCATAGGCGTCGCCCAGGTCGAACTCGCGTTGGAGCTCCGGATGCAGCTGCCCGACATAGCCGATAATCTCTTCGCCGGACGCGGTCGCCAGCTTCAACGCCGCCGTGCGGCCCGGATGGAAATCCCCGGGCTGCGCCTGCTCGAAGCGGACCGCGCCGGCCAGGCCGAGCCTCGCCAGCAGCTTCTCGACGATGCCTTTCGCATCGTAGAAGTCGTAGGCGGTCGCCGTCTGGTTCCAGCCTGCCCCGATTCGGTTGCCCGTCAGCAAAAAGGCGAGCCTCGGGTGCTCCGCGGGCAGTGTCGTCAGCTTCTCTTCCGCAGAATGGTACACGCTCGCGATCTCGAATACCGCGGCGCTCGCGTTGCGGCGGGACTTGTTGTAGGCGGCGGCCTCGAGCAGATTCGGCAGCAGCGTCGCGCGCAGCGCGCTGCGCTCCTCGCTCATCGGCATCGCCAAACCGATCGGCCGCATGCCTTCGGCAGCCCCGGACAGCTCGGGGAACAGCGCGGCCCTGCCGGACGAGGTGACGGAGTAGGTCACGGCCTCGCTGAGTCCCGCTTCGGACAGCAGCTTGCGAAGCTCTCTGCGGATCGCCTGGGGCTTGGTGAGCGCGCCCGTCGTCGTCGGTCCTTCGATGCGGGTCGTCGGGATGCGGTCGTAGCCGTTGAGACGAGCGACCTCCTCGATCAGGTCTACCCCGCGGGTGATATCGCCGCGGCGCGAGGGCACGGTGATCCGCCATGCGCCTTCGCCCGCAGGCTCTGCGGCGAACTGGAGCCGCGACCAGATCGTCTTCGCTTCGAGCGCGGACAGCGACGTGCCCAGCATCCGGTTGATCCGGTCGAGCGACAGCTCGATGACGGCAGGCTCCGGCGAGGCGAGACGCACCTCTGCGACGCCGTCGGTCACCCGTCCGCCCGCCGTCTGCGCGATCAGCGAAGCCGCGCGGTCCAGCGCGCCGCGCACGCGCTCGGGGTCGACGCCTTTCTCGAAGCGGGCCGATGCCTCGGATCGCAGGCCCAGCTGGCGCGACGTCTTGCGAACCGGGGCGCCGGCGAACCTGGCGGATTCGAGCAGGATGTCGACCGTGTCCGGCGTCACTTCGGTATCGAGGCCGCCCATGACGCCGGCGAGCGCGATGGCGCGCTCGTCGTCGGCGATGACCGGCATATGCGGCTCGAGCTTGCGCGCCTGACCGTCAAGCGTGACCAGCGTCTCGCCTTCGCGGGCGAAACGAACGCGGACGGCGCCCTTGACCTTGGCCGCATCGAACGCGTGCAGCGGCTGTCCGTACTCCAGCATGACGAAGTTGGTGACGTCGACGACGTTGCTGATCGGCCGGATGCCGGCGGCGATCAACCGGTTTTGCAGCCAAAGCGGGGAAGGACCGATCTTGACGCCCTTCACGACGCGCATCGCGTAGTGGCTGCAAGCCTCCGCCGATTCGATGGCGACCGCGATCGCATCCGCCGTCTTGTCCGCCGACGGGAGCAGCGCCTTGTCCGGCTCCGGCAGCGCGAGCGGCCGGCCGGTCAGCGCGGCGGTCTCGTAGGCGACGCCCAGCAAGCTCAGGCAGTCCGAACGGTTGGGCGTCAGATCGAGCTCCAGCACCGAATCGTTCAGGCCGAGCAGGTCGGCGATATCCGTGCCCACCGCCGTATCCGCTGGCAGCACGAGGATGCCCTCCTGCAGCTCCTTCGGCAGCAGCTTGTCGTTGATGCCGAGCTCCCTGGCGGAGCAGATCATGCCCTGCGATTCGACGCCGCGCAGCTTGGCGCGCTTGATCTGCAGATCGCCCGGCAGCTTCGCGCCGACGAGCGCGACCGGCACCTTCTGCCCGGCGGCGACGTTCGGCGCGCCGCAGACGATTTGCAGCGTTTCGCCGGTGCCCGCATCGATTTTGCACACGTTCAGCTTGTCCGCGTCCGGGTGCTTTTCCTTTTCCAATACATAGCCGACGACCGTGTTCGTGACGCCCGCATTGCGCGAGACGACGCCGTCGATCTCGATGCCGCCTCTCGTGAGCAGTTCGGCGAGCTCCTGCGGCTCGATGCCGCCGAGATCGATATATTCGCTTAACCATTGATAGGATACGTTCACGCGTTATACCGCTCCTTCCTTTTCCACCTTCGCTAATCTACCGGCCTTGGCCGTCACATGCGGGCGAACTGCCCGAGGAATCTCAGATCGTTGTTATAGAAGTGACGAATATCGTCGATGTCGTACTTCAGCAGCGCGATGCGCTCGACGCCCATCCCGAAGGCGAAGCCCGACACCTTCTCCGGATCGAAGCCGCCGTGCTCGAGCACCTTCGGATGGACCATGCCGCAGCCGAGAATCTCGATCCAGCCCGAATGCTTGCACATCCGGCAGCCCTGTCCGCCGCACTGCGTGCACGTGACGTCGACCTCGGCGCTCGGCTCGGTGAACGGGAAGAAGCTCGGACGAAGGCGAATCTGCACCTGCGGGCCGTACATGGCCTGGACGAACTGGAGCAGCGTGCCCTTCAGGTCGCTCATGCGGATGTCGGGGCCGACGACCAGCCCTTCGATCTGGTGGAACATGAACGAATGCGTCGCGTCGTCGTCGTCGCGTCGATAGACGCGGCCCGGGCAGATGACCTTGAGCGGCGTCGCGCCGTCCGCGTTTTTCATCGCGCGGATCTGTACGGGAGATGTATGCGTGCGCAGCAAAATCTCGTCCGTGATATAAAAGGAATCCTGCATGTCCCGCGCCGGGTGATCCTTCGGCAGGTTCAGCGCCTCGAAGTTGAAATAGTCGGTCTCGACCTCGGGCCCTTCCGCGATCGTATAGCCCATGCCGAGAAAAATGTCTTCGATCTCCTGCGTCACCTTGGTCAGCGGATGGACGCTGCCTGCCGCCACGCTCCTGCCGGGCAGCGTGACGTCGATCGTCTCCGCAGCGAGCCTGCGCGCCGTCTCGGCGCGGTCGAAGGCGGCTTGCTTGTCGGCCAGCACGGCCTCGATGGCGGCGCGAACGTCGTTGGCCACCTGCCCGATCACCGGCCGTTCCTCGGCGCTCAGTCCGCCCATCCCCCGGAGAATCTCCGTGAGCTGGCCTTTTTTGCCCAGATAATGCACGCGCAGGTCGTTCAGGCGGCCGGCGTCGGCCACCTCCTGCAACTGCGCCAGCGCTTCGACGCGCAGCGCCTCCAACCGATCCTTCATGACGCCTCTCTCCTTCATCGCTTGGTCTATCCGCCGGCCCGCCCTGCAGCGAACCGACAAAAAAAGGCCCTTCCTCCCCGTAAAAGGGACGAAAGGACCGTGGTACCACCCTAATTGGAAACCTGCCCGCGACAACCTGCCTCTTGCAGCGCCGTCGCCAAGCGCGAATTCCCGCTCGAACGGCGTAACGTGCCGCGGACGGTACGCTCTACTGGCCGGCGCGGCTTGGCGTCGTCGGCGTTCAAGCGACAGCTCCGGAGTGAAATTCGGCAGCTCTTCTCCTCGGGCACGCTCTCAGTCTCGGCGTCCCCTCCCTGATCAGGCAGGCGCTGCTTACTTGTCTCCATCGTCGCATTTCATCGGTATTGCTGTGAATTACAGACTATTATAGGGGAACGCGGCGCGTCAAGCAAGCGGATGAGGGCAAAAAGGGGCAAAGCCGATACCTTTGCAAACAACGTGTGACCATAGTCAGGCCTTAGCGCTCATTTTGGTTTATTGCTTTGGATGGCGCTTAGGAAGGAAGGAAGGAAGGAAGGAAGGAAGGAAGGAAGTGCGTTAATGCCTTTATGCGCTTTATGCGCACCTTTCCGAGCGTCGTTGCGTTAGTGACCTTTTGCGCTTATCGGTACCTTTCCGAGCGCCGAAGAGGTGGCGTTAGTGTCCTTTTGCGCTTATCCGCGCCTTTCCGAGCGCCGAAGAGGTGGCGTTAGTGACCTTTTGCGCTTATCCGCACCTTTCCGAGCGTCGTTGAGGTGGCGTTAGTGACCTTTTGCGCTTATCCGCACCTTTCCGAGCGTCGTTGAGGTGGCGTTAGTGACCTTTTGCGCTTATCCGCATGGCGTTTTACAATTTTGCGTGTGACTCCCCTACCCACGTGGCCGTTTTTGCAGGAATTGCACGGTTTTTCCGAGTTACTCCACTACCATTCGGTGGTTTCTGCTGTAGTTGCACGGTTTTTCAGAGTTACTCCACTACCACGCGGCGGTTTCTGCGGAAGTTGCACGGTTTTTCCGGGTTACTCCGCTACTGGGAGGCGGCCACGACAGTCGATATCGCGGAAAAGACGGGACGATGCCCCCCTGCGATAGACAGGCTGCCGGCCGACGCGATGTTAGAGCCGAAACATGCAAGGAGCGCGCTCGTTTATCGCCTTCAACGCACTGTTGAGCCAGTTAGCTGCAAGTAGGCACTACTTTCCATCGCCGATGGACGCTTCCGACCACAGCCTGTCTTCGCGCCACGCCGCATGCTTCAAGCTTGGCGTCCCGGCGCCCAGCCGAACGCTCGCCGCGAGCGCCGCGGCGACGAACGCCTTGGCGGCGCGGCAGGCGGCGGGCACGTCCAGCCCGCGCGCCATGGCGGCGCATGCGGCGGAGGCGAACGCGCAGCCCGTGCCGCGGGCACTTGCCCCGGGCAGGCGCTGTCCGCGCAGCAGCAGCGGCTCGGCGCCCCCGTCCGCAGCGCCGACCAAAATATCGGCGCATGCGTCGTCCGCGGCATGCCCGCCCTTTAGCAGCACGTGGCGAGCTCCCCATGCGAGCAGCGACCTGGCGGCTTCGACGCGTGCGCCTACCGAGGCGAGATCGGTCTCGCGAACGCCAAGCAGGGCGGCCGCCTCGGGCACGTTCGGCGTCGCCAGCTCGGCCAGCGGGAACAGGAACCGCGCCGTCGCTTCGAATGCGCCCCGCCCCGCCAGCGCGTAGCCGTCCTTGGACAGCCGCACCGGATCGACCACGAGTCTATGAACGCCGAAGCGACTTAGCGCGCCCGCGATGGCCTCTGCCGCGTCCGGCGTGGGAATCATGCCCGTCTTGGCCGCGTCCGCGCCTAAATCGGCGAGCACGCTCTCAAGCTGGGCCGCGACGAGCCGAGGCGATACCGGCTCAACCAGTTGCGCGCCCAAGCTGTTTTGCGCGGTAACCGCCGTGACGACGCTCATGCCGAATACGCCGAGCTCCTGAAAGGTTTTCAAGTCGCCCTGAATGCCCGCGCTTCCGCCCGAGTCGGAGCCGGCGATCGTGAGGGCGCGAGCCGGGACGCTCCAACTGCGCCATTGCTCGGCGTCGGCAGGAAAAGACGAAGCTTCGTCCCTCATGAAGGCGTCGCCTCCTCGCGCTCCCCGGCCGCATACGCGCCGAAGCGTTCGGGCCGAAACGCTTGGTCAGCCGGGTCGCCGCCGGCTTCGCCTCCCCCAGCCAGCCAACGGCCGAACGCGGCCGCCGTCGCCGGGCTCAGCAAAATGCCGTTGCGATAATGGCCGGCGGCGATGTACACGCCCGGCTTGCCCGGCGCGGGGCCGATCAACGGCCATCCGTCCAGCGTGGCGGGACGCAGCCCCGCCCAGCTTCGCACCGGCGCGGCGCCGGACAACGCGGGGAACAGCCGCCCGCCCGCGCGCACGAGCCGGCCGATGCCGCCCGCTGTCACCGTCCGGTCGAAGCCGGCTTCGTCCTCGGACGCGCCGCAGACGAGCGAGCCGTCGGGCTTGCTCACCCAATAGGCCTGCGGCCCGAACACGATGTGACGCAGAGAGGCGGGCGCCGGATCGAACGCGCAAATTTGCCCCCTTATCGGATGAACGGGGATACGCAGACCGAGCCAGTCCGACAGCCGGCCGCTCCAGGCCCCGAGGCAGCAGCAAAGCGCGTCCGCCCCGATCGTGCCGCTCGCCTCGAAGCGGACGGAGAGCCCGCCGGCTTCGCTTTGGCTGACGGCGATCATCTCTCCTGCCTGCGGCAGCAGTTGCGCGCCAAGCCGCGCGCAAGCCGCGGCCAGCGCCTTGACCAGCAGCGGAGCCTGCACATGCGATTCGTCCGGGCAGTACAGCGCTCCCGCAAGCCCCCCGCGGCAGACTCGGCTCGACACGCGGCAAGTCCGTTCCGTCCAGCCATTCCAGTCCGGGACAGTGGCGGACTTGCCAGGCGAGCCGACCGTGCAGCGACAGCGTATCCGCCTCGCGCGGCGCGACGTGCAGGCTGCCCGACCGGACGAAGCCCGCCGACATGCCGGCAGCTTCCTCGATTTCCGCCGTCCAGTCCGGATATCTGGCAAAGCTGTCCAGGCACAGGCGAAAAAAGGCGTCGGGACCTTCTCCGCTCTCATAAAAAAGGCGCAAGCATGCCCGCGGCCGCTCCCGATGCCTGTCCGCCGATCTCGCCGCGGTCGACGACGATCGCGCGCCAGCCTTGCTTCAGCGCTTCAAAGGCGCAGGACAGGCCGACGATGCCGCCGCCCAGCACGAGCAAGGTCCGCCTCAAGGTCGACCGCCCCTTGCCGACGTCGCCTCCGCGAACAAGGCGCCGGTCTCGTCGCTGCTCGCCGAAGCGTACGCGCGTCGCGGAATTCGGCCGGCTTGGCGCGAGAGCCATCCGGCTTCGACGCCAAGACGCATGGCCGCGGCCATCGCGACGGGATCTCGCGCCTTCGCCACCGGCGTATTGACCAGGATGCCGTCGGCGCCAAGTTCCATGGCTGTTGCGGCGTCGGCGGCCGAGCCGAGCCCGGCATCGACGATGACGGGCACGCCTGCGTTTTCCACGATCCACCCGATATGATACGGATTGAGAATGCCCAGCCCCGTGCCGATCGGCGAGCCGCCGGGCATGATCGCCGCTGCGCCCGCCTCCTCAAGTCTGAGCGCCTGCATCGGATCGTCGGACGTATAAGGAAGCACGGTGAAGCCCTCGCGCGCAAGGCGTTCCGTCGCCCGCAGCGTCTCGGCCGGGTCGGGAAGCAGCAGGCGCGGATGGCCGCTGATCTCCACCTTGACCCAATTGCCGAGGCCGGCTTCCTTCGCCAGCCGGGCGATCCGGACCGCCTCGTCCGCCGTCGACGCGCCCGACGTATTCGGCAGGTAGATCAGGTCCTTACCTCCCATTTGCCCCAGCAGCGGATCGTCCTCGGCCACGTCGAGGTCGATTCTGCGAACGGCGAAGGTGACGACATGGGCGCCCGAAGCTTCCAGCGCCTCGCGCATGACGGCTGGACTCGGATATCGCCCCGTGCCCAGAAACAGTCTGGACCGGAGCGCAATGCCGCCGATCCGAAGCGGCGAATATGGCGAATATGCTGCGTTCATCGATTAACCGCCTCCTACGAATTGTACGAACTCGACGCGATCGTCCGGACAGAGCGGGACGGCGTCCCAGTCCGCCCTCGGCACCGCCTGGCCGTTCAGCTCCGCCATCACGCGCCGTCCCGCAAGTCCGAGCGCGCCCGCGAGCGCGCCGAGCGAGACGGACTCGCACCAGGTTCGCTTGCCGTTCAGCAGCAACGGGATTCCTGTGCCGGCAGCGTTCGGCGCTTCGGAGGTGCCGACGGCCGGAGCATTCAAGGTCTCCTCCGTCTTCCCCAGCCTCGCGGCCTCTGTGCGCTTAGCGTTCTCGGCTATGCTCAAGCTTTGCGAACGCCGCAGCGCATCCTCCGCCTCCCAGCGCTCAATGCTGCGCTTCAGCGTGACGCAAACGGCCGCCGGGTCGGCATGCCCGACGACGGCGGACACCGCGCATAGCCGGCGCGCTCCCGCCGCCAGCACTTCCTCCGCCGTCGCGGGCGAGATGCCGCCGATCGCGAAGAAAGGAATTCGCAGCTGCGACGCGGCTACGGCAACATAGGCGGTCGTTACGGCCTGTCTCCCCGGCTTGGTCGCCGTCGGATATACCGGGCCGACGCCCACATAGTCCGCACCGTCGCGTTCAGCCTTGAGCGCCTGCGACAGCGCATGCGTGGAAATGCCGATCAGCATGCTTTTGCCGACGATCCGCCGCGCTTCGTTCAAAGGCAGGTCGGCCTGGCCGAGATGAACGCCGTCCGCATCGGCGGCGAGCGCGAGCTCGGCGTCGTCGTTGACGATGAACAGCACGCCGTGGCGGCGGGTCAAAGCGCGCAGCGTCTTTGCTTTCGCAAGCCGATCCGCAGGCGTGCCCCCCCTTGTCCCGCAGCTGAACGATATCCGCGCCGCCCGCGATCGCGGCTTCCATGACCTCCGCGAGCGGCCTGCCGGGGTGATACGTTTCGCCCGTAATCACGTACAGCTTGCAGTCTTCGATCGCTCTCAATGCAGCTCCTCCTTCTCCGGTTCGTCCGGCCCTTCCAGCACATAAGTTCGACATAGCCGAATCGCTTCTCCGACATCGTCTTCGACGATCGCCGCGCCGCGCACGAGCACCCGGCCGTCGCCGAACGCCGCCAGCGTGGCGCCGCACGGAGTCAACGCCCGAACCAGGTAGTCGTTGGCGGCCAGAATGCGGCAGCCGCGCCGCGCGAAACGCGCCGCGCAAGCTCCCGGCTCAAGCGCGCCGCCCGTCGCGACCTGGATCGTGCCGCGTCCGCACAGGACGGTCGCCTCCAGCGCCGAATCGAGACGATCCGGCTCCCTGGCGACGGATTTGTCGGCGTCTCCGCAGTAAGGACAGGCCGGCCTGCCGGCCGGCAGCCTCGTCTCCCGCAGCGAAAATCGCCAAACGTCCGCCGTGATCCACGTTCGCCGCAACGCGGCGCGATTCCCGCTCAGCCACTTGAGCGCCTCCGCCGCCTGAAGGGATGCAGCCAGCTCGACGGCCGGGCCGACGATGCCCGCCGTATCGCAGTTGTCTCCCGCTTCCGCTTCGTCCTCCCCTCCGATCAGGCAACGAAGGCAAGCCGTATGTCCGGGAACGAGCGACGCGGCGCTCGCGGCAGATCCCGTCGCTCCGCCGTACAGGAAAGGGATGCCTTCGGCAAAGCAAGCGTCGCTCAGCAAAAGACGGGTGTCCGCGTTGTCCGTGCCGTCGAGCACCAGATCCACGCCGGCCAGCAGCGCGCCGACATTCGCGGGTCCGATCTCGACTACGTGCGGCTCGATGCCGACGGCGCCGTTGATGGCTCGCAAACGCGCCGCCGCAGCGACGGCCTTTGGCGTCGACGCCGCCGCGTCCGCCTCGTCGAACAGCGACTGGCGGTGCAGATTGCCGCGTTCGACGAAGTCCCGATCGGCGAGCCTGACGGTACCTATGCCCGCGCGGACCATCTGCTGCGCGAGCGCGCAGCCGAGCGCGCCTACGCCCGCCACGAGGACGGCCGAGCGACCGAGCAAGCGCTGACCTTCGGCGCCGATCGGCGCGAAGCGAATTTGCCGGTCGTACTTGGACGGCGGCTCGTCATGCCGGACGGCGGCTCGATCGAGAGACGCTCGCCCTTTGCCGAGCGCCTTCGCCAACGTTTCGGCGCTAGACATAAAGCTGGCCGCCCGCCGCCTTGAAGCCGTCCGCCTGTTCGCGCATCCCGGTTGTCACCGCCTCCTCGTCGTCCAGTCCGCGAGCGGCCGCATAGTCGCGTATATCCTGCGTGATCCGCATGCTGCAAAACTTGGGCCCGCACATCGAGCAGAAGTGGGCGGTCTTCGCGCCTTCGGCCGGCAGCGTCTCGTCGTGGTAGGCCATCGCGCGCTCCGGATCGAGCGACAGATGGAACTGGTCGCGCCATCTGAACTCGAACCTCGCCTTGGACAGTGCATCGTCGCGCAGTCTCGCCCGCGGATGGCCTTTGGCCAGATCGGCCGCATGCGCCGCGATCTTATAGGCGATGACGCCGTCCTTGACGTCCTCTTTGTTCGGCAGGCCCAGATGCTCCTTCGGCGTGACGTAGCATAGCATCGCCGTGCCGAACCAGCCGATCATCGCCGCGCCGATCGCCGAGGTGATGTGGTCGTAGCCGGGCGCGATGTCCGTCGTGAGCGGTCCGAGCGTGTAAAAGGGCGCCTCCTGGCATACCGCCATCTGCCGGTCGACGTTTTCTTTGATCAAGTGCATCGGCACGTGGCCGGGCCCTTCGATCATGACCTGGACGTCGTGCTTCCAGGCGATGCGGGTCAGCTCGCCGAGCGTATCGAGCTCCGCGAACTGCGCTTCGTCGTTGGCGTCCGCGATCGAGCCCGGCCGGAGGCCGTCGCCGAGCGAGAAGGTGATGTCGTAGGCCTTCATGATCTCGCAGATCTCTTCGAAGTGCGTATAGAGGAAATTCTCCTCGTGATGCGCCAGGCACCAGGCCGCCATGATGGAGCCGCCGCGCGACACGATGCCGGTCACCCGTTCTGCCGTCAACCGGATGTAACGCAAGAGCACCCCTGCGTGTATCGTAAAATAATCGACGCCCTGCTCCGCTTGCTCGATCAGCGTGTCGCGGTAAATTTCCCAGGTGAGCGCTTCGGCCCGTCCCCCTACTTTTTCGAGCGCCTGGTATATCGGCACCGTGCCGACGGGAACCGGGGCGTTGCGCACGATCCATTCGCGGGTCGCGTGAATGTTTTTGCCCGTCGACAGATCCATGATCGTATCCGCGCCCCAGCGGGTCGCCCACGTCATTTTTTCCACTTCCTCCTCGATCGAGGAGACGACGGCGGAATTGCCGATATTCGCGTTGATCTTCACGTGAAAATGCCGTCCGATGATCATCGGCTCGCACTCCGGATGATTGACGTTGGCCGGGATGACGGCGCGCCCGGCGGCGACTTCGTCCCGGACGAACTCGGGCGTCATGCCTTCCCGGACGGCGATATAGGCCATCTCGGGCGTCACGATGCCCCGGCGCGCATAGTGAAGCTGCGTAACGTTGCGGCCTTCCGCCGCCCGGCGCGGGCTGCGCCGGAGGCCCGGATAGGCGGGAGCGCCTTGCGCGAGGGCGCTCGCCTCGGATCGGTAGCCGTCGTCGGACGGCACGGGCTCCCTTCCGTCGTATTCGAACGTATCCCCTCTGGCCGCGATCCATTCGTCCCTGATCGTCGGCAATCCTTTTTTGGAAATCGGCCTCGTAGCTGTCGTCCGTATATGGACCGCTGGCGTCGTAAACGAGCAACGGCGCGTTCGGCTGCGCGGAGCCGTCTCTCGCCGTGCTGTCCGAGAGGGAAATCTCGCGCATCGGCACGCGAATGCCGCCTTCCCCTGCGACATATACTTTGCGGCTGCCGGGCAGCGCCCGGTTCATCGTCGTCATCGCTAAAAAACCTCCCTGGAATGAATTCGTGCGAATTCCTCCGGGAGGCCGACAAGGGCGCTATGCGATAAAAATGGAAACACAATGAGGGCCGGACGAGGCTGCTGGAGGCAAATCGCGCCCATAGCCGGATTCCGCCGTCTACGGAAACAATAAGCCTGCAATGGCGCTCCTTACGAGACGCGGCTCCTGTGCATGCGATGCAAAAAAAGCCGCCCCGTCGGGAGCGGCCAAAACGAGCAGCTTCGGACTGCATGGGCGGACAATGAACGAACGCTTCCCGCGAATGCGGAAAACGACTCGCCCTGCAGCGGCCCGGCCCGAGGGCTCGCGGCGCTGCGATCCGATGCAGCTTGCTACGCACATTGGTCCACTTTCCTACGCTGGCATGACCCAGATCAGGTTCAAAGGGACCAAGGCATCGCTGCCTTATCTCAGCCCTTGCGGGCGCCCCCCAGTGGAATTCATGGTTCAACTGTACACGGCCGCAGACCGGGTGTCAATCCGCCTATGCGCCCAACTGCGATAGCGGCAGCTCGTCTGGCGGCCTTAGCGGAACTTTCTTCCGCTATCGGCCCCGAGCCGGCCAGTTTGGCGGCCTTAGCGGAACTTTCTTCCGCTATCGGCCCCGAGCCAGCTCGTTTGGCGGCCTTAGCGGAACTTTCTTCCGCTATCGGCACCGAGCCGGCCAGTTCGGCGGCCATAGCGGAACTTTCTTCCGCTATCGGCCCCGAGCCAGCTCGTTTGGCGGCCATAGCGGAGCTTTCTTCCGCTATCGGCCCCGAGCCAGCTCGTTTGGCGGCCTTAGCGGAACTTTCTTCCGCTATCGGCCCCGAGCCGGCCAGTTTGGCGGCCTTAGCGGAACTTTCTTCCGCTATCGGCCCCGAGCCGGCCAGTTTGGCGGCCTTAGCGGAACTTTCTTCCGCTATCAGCCCCGAGCAGGCCAGTTTGGCGGCCTTAGCGGAACTTTCTTCCGCTATCGGCCCCGAGCCGGCCAGTTTGGCGGCCTTAGCGGAACTTTCTTCCGCTTTCGGCCCCGAGCCAGCTAGTGTGGCGGCCTTAGCGGAACTGTCTTCCGCTTTCGGCCCCGAGCCAGCTCGTTCGGCGGCCTTAGCGGAACTTTCTTCCGCTATCGGCCCCGAGCCAGCTATTGTGGCGGCCTTAGCGGAACTTTCTTCCGCTATCGGCCCCGAGCCGGCCAGTTTGGCGGCGTTAGCGGAACTTTCTTCCGCTATCGGCCCCGAGGCAGCTAGATGCCATGCCGCCGCGCGATGCCGCTTGTGCTGCGCCGGCCAACGCCACCACCTGCTCAGCGCGGTTTCTTGCGCAGCAGCGCTGTCGCGAGCGCGGCGAGGCCCGCTGCCAGGCCAGCGATCGCCAGGCCCAGCGTCAGCGGATCGCGGTCGCTATCCGACGCTTCCGCCGAAGCGGCCCCGGCTTGCCCGTGCCCGTCGCCGCCCGCCGCGGCTGCGACGACCGCCGTCACCGATGCCGGCGTATCGGCGTCCGGCGCGCCGCTCCAGTCGACGACCGCGCCGTCGGAATACGTCTGATGCGCCTTCCAGACCAGCTCCTTCGCGTCCTCCGCGACATGCCCCTGGAACCGGAACTGCACGAATTCCGTTTCGTTAATGCCCGCGCCGTCGGCCTTCCAAGTGACGGAGACGACCTTGCCGTCCGCATCCTTCTCGGTCGCGCTCGTCCAGCCCGGATACGGCTCGAAGCGCGATACTTCCACGCCCGCGGGGACGTCCAGCTTGACCTGCGTCGTGTTGACGCTCTCGTTTTCACTCGGCACGCGAATCGTGAATACCTGGTACGCGTTCTGCGCAACCTCCGTCGGCTCGACACGGACGTGCGCGCTCGCCATGCCCGCATAGCCGAACGCCAGCGTGGCGGCGAACAACAAAGCTCCGATTTTTTTCAACGCAAACCAACCTCTCTTAACCATGGATAAGCTCCATTGTACGCGCCCGCGCCTCCCTCGCGCATGACTCCAAAGAGCCATAGCCGCCGCATACGAGAAAACCTCCGCAGTCCCAAACAGGGCGCATACGAAAAGTCCTCCGCAGTCCTACCAGGACGCAGAGGTTCGCCGACTCTTATTTCTCTTCGTCCGCGCTCCACAGCTTCACGCGGTCCTGCACGTACTTGGCGTAGCCCTTCTCCATCTTTTCGACGCCCGGCTTGATCAGGTCGTTCTGATAGGCGTCCCAGATCTTGTCGAAGTCATCCGGCTTGGCGAGAATGGCCTCGGGAATCCGCTTCCACGGGATGTCCTTCATCTTGTTGCCGAAAATGGACACCTCGTCCTTCGCCGGAATTTGAATGTTCCACGCAGCTCCGTACGCTTTCACGTTAAACGCGTCTTCCTTCGGGAACAGGTCTTTCCAGGTCGTCGCCTTGTACGCCGCCAGCGTTTCCTTTTCTGCGTCGCTGTAGCCATCGGTATTCAGCTCCGGGCTGTTTTTCGTATAATAGTTGCCGGTCGGATCCTTCACGCCGTCCGCCGTCGCCGTAGTGGACCATGATGTTCCAGAAGAAGCCGATGCCGGACTCCTTGGTGAACGCGGTGTTGTCGTTGTTGATGCGTTCCCGGACCTCCTTGGGCACGACGCGCTTGCCGTTCTCGACGACGAACTGCTTGCCTTCGATGCCCCGGTCGTTCAGCACCTGGCCTTCGTCCGAAGCGAGATCATCCTGGAACTGATGATGCGTACCGGATCTTCGGCTTTGCCGGAAATCGAGATGAGAGAAAAAACAGGGGAGCGTCAAGTATCGACGATCCCCTGCTCGTACGCGTACCGGGTCAGTTGCACCCGATTGCCGAGATGAAGCTTTTGCAAAATGTTTTTCAAATGGTTTTTGACCGTATGCTCCGATACGCCGAGCGCCGCCGCGACGTCACGGTTCGTGAGTCCGCGCGCCACCTCCAGGAGAATCTCCTTCTCCCTCGGCGTCAGCTCTTCGCGCATCGGCCCGCCGCGCTCCGCTTCGAATCGTTTCCCTTGGCTGCGCGCGTCGCCCGCTGCCGCTGCGCCCGAGCTTCCGCGGCCGGCGAACTCCCTCAGGATCGACAGCGCGATGTCCGCGCTCAGCGGCGCGTCGTCGGACGCTACGGCGCGCAAATATTCCCGCCAGGCGGAAGGATTGAGATTTTCGAGCAAGTAGCCCTGCGCCCCCTTCTTGAGCGCCTCGAACAGGTGGGCCGGCTCGTCGGACACGGTCACGATGACGATCCTGACCGCAGGATAAGCCTCCTTGATCGTCTTGGACGCCTCAAGGCCGCCCATTCCCGGCATATGGATGTCCATCAGAATAAGGTCCGGGCAGGCGTCCGGCATGAGACCGATCGCCTCCTCGCCGCTCGCAGCCTCGCCTACGACGAGAAAGTCCGGACATCCCTCCACGATCTCCCGCATGCCCTGCCGCGCATGCCTGTGATCGTCAACGAGCAGCACCCGCCACTTGCCTTCCATCCGCGTTCGCTCCTTTTTTGGTCAGCTCGATCACGGTCAGGCCGTCCCCGCATGCCGCGCGGAACGTCCACCCCATTCGGCCCGCGCGCTCGCGCACCATGCGCAAGCCGAATCGGCCCGGCGCCTCCAGCGGATCGCCGGCGAAGCCGACGCCGTCGTCCGCGACCGCGCAGCGGAAGCCGCCGTCCGGCGTGCGCTCGCCCACGACGTATACGCGCTCCGCGCGGGCGTGCTTGCGCACGTTGACCAGCGCTTCGCGCAGACAGGCGTGCAGCTCGACTTTTTCCTTGGCGCCCAGCATGTCCTCGGGAATGTCCCAGCGGAACTCCGCCTTCGCCTCGGTCAACGCCGCCGTCTCCCCGAGCAGCTCGCGCAGCGGCTCCACCCAGCCGTGGTCGGCCGCTTCGGGCGGCAGGCGCAGCCTTGCGATCGCCTGGCGCACGTCCTCGTGCACGTCGCGGACCGTCTCGCGGAGCTCGCCGGCCGTCGCGGCGCGCGCCGCTTCGTTCGGCGAAGCGTCCAGCTTGTCCAGCTTGACGGCCAGCAAAAACAGCGATTGCGCGATGCCGTCGTGAAGCTCGCCCGCGAGCCGCTCCCGCTCCTCCAGCGCCGCGCTGAGCGAGCGTTCGCGCTGAAGCGCCCGCTGGGACGATTCGAGCCTGGCGAACAATCCCCGCACGAGCGTCAACGTCACGGCCAGCACGATGAAGGGCGCGAGCAGATTGCCCAGGTCCATCGTCATGTAGGGCAGCAGGAAGGCGTGTCGCACATACTCCCACAGGCCGATCGTCAGCGTCGGGATGAGCAGGATCGTCCATTTGATCCGGCGGTCGTTCATCGACTTCCATCCCCTCCGCGTTTACTGCGATATCGTCCGCAAACCATCAATAGATCCGGAACGTCGTCGACTTGACGATCTCCGTATCTGTGCTGTCCGTCACCCGGATCTGCGCCTCCCAGCGTCCCCGGAACGCAAGGTAAGGTCCCTTCGACTGGAAGGTGGCCTTCGTGAAGTCGGGGAAGTCGTCGAGCTCCGAATCTTCGTAAGCTTCGAGCGGCACGTCGATAAACCCGACGTCGCCGCTGCCTAGCGGACGGAGCCGGAGCGCGACCTTCTTCGGCGCGCCGACGCTGTCCGGCAGCCATATTTTCAGCGTAAACGCATTGTCCCCCGGCACGCCGGGCGTAATGCGAAGCGTCACGTGCATGTCCGTGCCCATCTCATGGTAGGAGATCGGCTCGTTGGCCGGCAGCGGATTCTGGTAAGTCAGCACGCCGACGCTCAGCACGATGGCTCCGAGCAAGCCCAGGTCCGCCTTCAATAGTCCCGACCGCGGCAGCTCGCCCTTGCGCAGCCGCATGCGGATGAGGAACGCCGTGACGACGACCAGCAGCGACAGCCCGACCTTGATGAGCAGCCAGGTTCCCCAGGACGTCTCGAACAGGTAGGAGAGCGTCGGCAAATATTGCAGCGTACTGAGCGCGCCGGTCAGCGCGAGGAGCAGGAAGGAGAGCAGCGCCCATTTGGAAAAAAGGATCGCGAACCTCCCCGCCTCGGGCCGCTCGCGATGCCAGACGGCGGCGAGAAGCACGAGGCCGCCCGACCAGACAGCCGCGGCGACAAGGTGGACGAAGTCGAGCGCAAGCGTGTAGGCTTCGGGGCTGAAGGCGGCGGCATGTCCGTTCCAGGCTTCAGTCCCGAGCGCGAGCAGCGTCCAGGCCAGCCTGGCGGATACGCCCATTCCGCGCAGCAGCAGCGCCGCGAACGCCAACGCGAGCTGGGCCGCATAGAGACGGCCGACCGTCGTATCGGTCAGGATGCGGCCCCATTCGGAGAACGGCTCGCCTTCGGTCAGGTTCGACATCTGCAGGACGATATAGACGAGCGTCGCCAGCGCAGCGAACTGCGCCGTCCAGCCGATCCACGTCTCCCGGGACGTTCGCTCCGCGGCGGACGGCGCGCGTCTGAGCCCCCACAGCAACAGCCCGGACAGCACGAGCAGCGAAGCGAAGTACAGCACCCGGCTGGCGTAAAAAATAAAGCGGGTCGTCGTCAGATCCTGCTCGCCCCCCGTGATTGTGGGAGCTGTGCCCAAGCTGGGCATGCGGATCGAGCTCGGCCGCGTCCGTCAGCGGAGGCGGATTGCCCACCGTGAACACATAAGCGCCTTCGACGGGATGTCCGTCCGCGGAGATGACCGAATAAGACACCGTGTAATGGCCCTCGCCAAGCTTGGGCAGCGCAAGCCGCAGCCCTTTTCCCTGCGAGATCCGCTCGGGCTTGCCAGAGGCCACGGCCTTGGAATCGCCGTTCAGGACGGCCAGACGCGCGGTCGCGCCGCCGTCGAGCCGCTCGTTGAACGTCAGCTCGACGAAGTCGGGACCCGCCGCGAGCTGCGCGTCCTGCGCCGGCACGGCCTTCTCCAATACGGCGTGCGCAGATGCCGCCGGCGCGAACAGCGCCGCCGCGGCGGCCATAAGGACGAGCCACAGCGCCAGCATCCCCGTCCGCCGGGCGGACCGCGCGAACGCCTTCCGCGAACCGCCGTTTCCCGTTCCGGCCTTTTCGATGTTTCTCATATCGCCGAATTCCCCCGCCTTCCGTCGGTCCGTAAAATTCGTAACTATCAGTATAAGCGAAGCCTTGGCGCCTTCGCATGACGCGAAGGGGCCATATGCGCCGCCGGGCCGCCGCGCTTGGCTGCCTTACCGTTCATTTATCGTAACGCAGCGCTTTCGCAGGTTCAATCCGCGGGCCGCGGACCAGGCGGCGCGTCGGGCCACCAATCGACGCCGGCGTCCGGTCGTCCTCTGTCGTCCGGCCAGACGTAGGCCCACCCTTGCAGATCGCGGCGGTCGGCGTCGCGCACCCGGACGCGCTCGTAATCGTTGTCTTCTTCGGGTCCGAAGTATTCTTCCAGCCGGTCGAGCCGACGCAGCGTCTCCCGGTCCACGAGCGTCCACAAGCCCCGCACGCGCCGAACGGAAGGCGCATCCGGCCGAGGCGGCACAAGAGCCGGATACCCCTCCGCCACGACGAGGCGTCCGATCACCGCGCCCGTCTGCGGTTCCGACCGGGCAAAGGGCCAGAGAAGGCCGGCGTTCTCCAGTCCGGGCAGCAGCGACCCGTATACGAAAATCCGGTGAAGTCCGGCCATCCGGCGTCGGCTGCCGTTCAGAACTTCCTCGCCCGTCCCCGCTTCGCTCACCAGCCTCGCTCCCTTCCGTGTTTGCGCGCATGCCCCGCGAACGGCTACAATAAATGCATTCGAGGCGAAGCGTTTTTCATTCTCTTTATCATAGCTCGCCGCGTTCGTCCCGCCAACCGGGTCGGCATTTCTTCAACGACTGGAGCGATCACGCGATCATGGAAACTTTCGAACTGGCATCCCTGTTGGTGCGGCAAGGCTCGGAGCAATGGCCGGTCTCCTTCGAGCGGGCGCGGCTGTTCGTCATCGAGCAATACGGCACCTTCTCCTGGTACATCGAGCTGGACGGCATGCAGCAGGACGCGCTGCTGCGGCGCTTCGCCGAATCGCTGGACATCGACGTCTCCGTCCAGGCGGTCACGGTAGGCGGCAAGTCGCTGAGCGGCGACGCCTTCTTCCATCCCAATCCTCAAAAGCGCGCGGCCGCCGTCCGCGGCCAAGGCGAGCTGGGCGGCTATCGCTGAGCGCTGCCGGCTTGCGGGCCCTGAACCGAACCGCGGCATAGGCAAAAAAGGACGAAGCAGCGCTGCTTCGTCCTTTTTGGTTCATATCGCTTTATTTGCCCGGGTAAACTTCCGGCGTCGTCATCTTGTCGTAAAAGTCCGTGAAGCGGTCGCGCTCCGGCGAAGCGCGCCAGCCCATCGCCGAACGCGGGTGCTCGTCGAGGGTGCCGGTGATCATATCAGGAATGAGGTAGCCCCACTCCTCTTTTTCCCGCAGCTTGAGCATGTGGCGCTCGATCATGCCGAGCACGGGGCGCAGGCTGTAGTTCGGGTTCGTGAGCTTGGCGAGCAGCAGCTCGGTCGGCGTATTGCCGGCGGCGCGGCCCATGCCGTAGACGGAGGCGTCGAGCAGTTCGACGCCGAGGTCGGCCGCGGCCAGCGTGTTGGCGAACGCCAGCTGCATGTTGTTGTGCGTATGCACGCCAAGGCGTTTGTGCTTCAGGGTGCGCTTGAACTTTTCGACGAGAAAACGCATGTCGTCCGGATCGAGGCTGCCGTAGGAATCGACGATGTAGACGACGTCGATCGGGCTGTCGCCGATCATCGCGAGCGCTTCGTTCAGCTCGTTGTCCATCACGTTGGAGAGCGCCATGATGTTGATCGTCGTCTCGTAGCCGCGCTCGTGGAACAGCGTGCCGAGCTCGATCGCCTTCTCCGTATCGCGCGCGTACGTGGCGACGCGAATGAGGTCCAGCAGCGACTCGCTGCGAGGGAGAATGTCGTTCTCGTCGACGCGGCCGACGTCTACGAGCGCCGACAGCTTCGTGTTCAGCTTGTGCGGGATGACCTTGCGCAGGAAATCGTCGTCCAGAAAACGCCAAGGGCCGGCCTGATCGGCGCCCTTCAGGAGGCGCGGCGAATTCTTGTAGCCGATCTCCATATATTCGACGCCCGATTCGTTCAAGCTCTGGTACAGATCCTGCACGAATTCGACGCTGAAGTCCCAATTGTTGACAAGTCCGCCGTCGCGCACCGTACAATCGACGATTTTGCAATGGCTCGTTTTGCTGTGAATGGTCATCATGACTACCTTCTCCTTTTGGCTGCCTTATCGCTGACGTCTATCGTTCGTATCCTCATCATATCTCCGCAAGACACAACATGACATCAATTTTATAACGAAAGGGCGGTCGTCCACAAGCTTTTGCTTACGATTTAACAAAAAAGCAACCGAACGGCTGCGCATTCGCCTCCGATCGGTTGCTTATAAACGGCGTATATTCGATGCCTTGCGCTCAGCCTTGCGCCCGCTCGGTTTGCCAGCGCGCTTCCTGCAAGAGCAGCGAAGTCGCCGCGTCGATGCGGCCCGCGATTTCTTCTTCGATCCGGGCTTTGCCGTCGTCGCCCCAGGTCACTTGCGTGTCCAGCACGAAGACGCCCGTCAGGATGTTGCGCGCGCCAAGCACCGACAGCACCGGCTTGAAGGCATAATCGATGGCCAGAAGATGCGCGATCGTGCCGCCGACGACGAGCGGGAGCACGATTTTGTTTTCCAGCCCCTTCTGCGGCAGCAGATCGAGGTAGGCCTTCAAGATCCCCGTGAAGGATGCCTTGTAAACCGGGGAAGCGATGACGACGGCGTCCGCTGCCGCTACGAGCGCGTTGGCCTCCGCGATCGCCGGGCTGTCGAAGCGGGCATGGAGCAGATCCTCCGCGGGCAAATCGCGGACGTTGATCACCGAGACTTCGGCGCCGCTCTCTTCGATCTGGCCGCGAACGCGGTCCAGAACGCCGTTCAGTCGGGATTTGACTGTCGGGCTGCCTTGCAAAATGACGATCTTGGACATGAATGCTCACACCTTTTTCCGTTATTCCGATTTTTACCATCGGATTTTATTCCATTATAAATGCTGCCTTCGCCGGGCGTCAAGCATCGTCCATCGCCAAAAGCCCCATCCTGTATGCGGATGGGGCCTCTCGCATCAGGAAGCCGAGACGACCTGGGCGACCTCTTCCTCGTGCCGTTCGAGCACCGCGCTCCGGCCGAAACGGATCAGACCGTCTTTGTTGGGCAAACGGAGCTCAAGCTCTCCCGCCTCCGGAACGAAGCGGAGATCGAAGGAAAAGTCGCGGTCGATCTCGTCCGAACGCGCCTGCAGACCGCCGAACACGAGCGTACCGTCCGCGCTAAGCGGCTTTTCGATCAGCGTGGAATTGTCCGGCATGGCGAACTTGACGGAACGCTGCCCGTTCCAAAGTACGCCCTCTCCGCCGGCGATCAAGTAGTTCCCTTTGCGCGACAGCTTCAGATCGATCGAGAGCGCGCCTTCGAGATCGGTTCCGGATACGTACAGCGGGTCCTTTTTTGGTCATGTCGACCTGTCCGGCCCATTTCGGCAGCGGCTCGACCGACGTCGACTTCAGGTCGAAGTGGTAGGTCTTGGCCTCGCCGTCGGCCGGCAGCGCCTGGTTCCCCGCCGAAGATGCCTGCGCCGAAGCCGTCGGGGGGAGCTGAAGCCGTACCGGATTCGCCGTTCGTATCCGATCGTCCCGACGCGCAACCGGAGAGCAGCGCCGCAGCCAGGAGCGCCGCAGCCGTTCCTTTCCATATTGGACTCAAGATCGCGTCCATCCTCCTTCAACGGCTCGCAAGAGCCGGCGTGTCGCAATAGGTGCCGCAATAGATAGTAGTATAGGCCAACGGACGATGCGATCTCAAGCTCGGTGCCCGCCGTCACAAAAAAAGCCCCGAATTAACGCTTCAAAAAGCCCCGCTTTTTTAAATATTCCAACATGTGCAGGCGATTGGGCCGCGTCAGCCATTCCGCCATGATCCTCGTCCAAGGCGTGCTTTTGCGGCCGTCCGTGCGCATCCGCAAATATCTCGTCATCGTCTCGTCGTACTCGGCGACCGGTCCCCGCCCTTTTTCGGCGTCATACCGGTTCCGATGGAGCACAGCCTCGACCGGCAGCCGCGGACGTTGTCCGCTCGGTTGATCGGGCAGTCCCACGCACATGCCGAACACCGGATAGGCCAAGCCCGGGATGCCGAGCAGGTTCGATACCTCCTCGATCCGGTTGCGGATGCCTCCGATATAACAAATGCCGTAGCCCATCGACTCGGCGGCGATCGCGGCGTTCTGCGCGGCCAACGCCGCGTCCACCGTCGCCACGATAAAGCTCTCCGCCGAGTCCGCATAGGCGTCTGCGCCCGGTTCGAGATGCGCCTCCGCCGCGCCGGAGAGCCGGTTCAGATCCGCGCACCAGACGAGAAAAACCGGGCAGGACTCGACATAGGCCTGATTGCCCGTCAAGACGGACAGCTCGCGCTTAAGCGCCGGGTCCGTGACCGCAATGACGCTGTAAGCCTGCACGTTGCTCGACGTAGACGCCATCTGTCCGGCCGCGACGATCTCGCGCAGGTCCGCCTCGGGTACCGGCGAAGGATCGAAGGATCGGACGGAGCGGTGTTGCATCAGCTGCGCAACCATTTCGTTCATCGCGTTTTTCCTCCTCTCGCTTTCCGCCCGCTTCCGCTTTCGCCAAGCAGCCGGTTTCTTTTAACGTTTCCCCTTAATCCACGCCCCTGAAGCTTCGGCGCGGCAAACGGGCAAATGGACCGGAAGTCTGGCTTCCGGTCCATCCTGTCGCTATTTTCGCGTTAGCCGATCGTCTTTTGCCCCGGCTTCCAGTTGACCGGACACAGACCGCCGGACTGGAGCGCCTGCAAAATGCGGAGCGTCTCGTCCACGCTGCGGCCGACGTTCATGTCGGTCACGACCTGGTAACGCAGCACGCCCTCGGGATCGACGATGAAGAGGCCGCGATGCGCCGCGCCGGAGGCGTCGTCGAGAATGCCGTAAGCGTGCGCGGTTTCCTTCGTGAAGTCGGACACGATCGGGAACTTGATCGCGCCGATGCCGTTCCGGTCGACCGGCGTCTCGATCCACGCCTTATGCGTGTAGATGCTGTCCACCGATGCGCCGAGCACCTCGCAATCCAGCGCCTTGAATTCGTCGTAGCTGTCGCTGAAGCCGCGGATCTCGGTCGGGCAGACGAACGTGAAGTCGAACGGCCAGAAGAAAAATACGAGCCATTTGCCGCGATAGTCTTCAAGCGATATTTTTTCCTCCAGCGAATCGAGGTTTTTCGTGGACAGCAGGTTGAACGATGGAGCGGGAAGGCCGACTTTGGCGAACGGGTACGGATTGGCGATGGTCGTCATATGGGATATATCCTCCTGGATGTTGTGTGATGTATGAAATGCATGCCGTATCGGTATCGGTTAAACGATGGCGATTTGCGTCGGATTATCGAAACGCATCATTCAGAAAACGGAAGCGACGGCGGCGGGCGATTCGTTCGCCTCCAGGAAACGCTCGGCGTCCAGCGCGGCCATGCAGCCGGTGCCCGCGGCGCTGATCGCCTGGCGGTACTTGCTGTCCTGGACGTCGCCGCAGGCGAATACGCCCGGGATGTTCGTCTCGGTCGTGCCGGGCGTGACGAGGATGTAGCCGGTCTCGTCCGTCTTCAGCTGACCTTCCAGGAACTTCGTGTTCGGCGTGTGGCCGATCGCCACGAATACGCCTTCCGCCTCGATCAATTCTTCTTCGCCGGTCTCGTTGTTCAGCACCTTCAGCCCCTTCACGCCAAGCGGTCCGGCGACCACTTCAAGCGGCGTGCGGTTCAGGCTCCAACTGATCTTGGCGTTGTCGCGGGCGCGCTCCTGCATGATCTTCGAGGCGCGCAGCTCGGTGCGGCGGTTGACCAGCACGACTTCCGACGCGAAGCGGGTCAGGAAGTTCGCTTCCTCCATCGCGGAGTCGCCGCCGCCGATGACGATGATCTTCTTGCCTCTGAAAAAGAAGCCGTCGCAGGTCGCGCAGGTGCTGACGCCGCGTCCGACGTTGTCCTTTTCCCCGGGGATGCCCAGGTACTTGGCCGATGCGCCCGTCGAGACGATGACGGTCTGCGCCTGCAGCTCTTCCTTGCCGTCGACGGTGAGCGTGAACGGACGCTTCGACAGATCGGCCTTCGTCACCCAGCCGCTGCGGAACTCGGCGCCGAAGCGCTGCGCTTGCTTGCGCATATTATCCATCAATTCCGGTCCCATGATACCGTCAGGGAATCCCGGAAAGTTCTCGACCTCGGTCGTGGTCGTCAGCTGGCCGCCCGGTTCGGGTCCTTCGATGACGAGCGGAGCGAGCCCCGCGCGGGCAAGATAGATAGCGGCGGTCAGTCCCGCGGGACCGGTGCCGACGATGATCGTATGTCTCATATGACGCTCTCCTCTCAACTTGACGCTTGGCGTTCGATAAATTGATCTTAACACCGGATCGCCGTGCGGGCATGAAGGCCGAATGAAGGCGGCATGAACGTTTGATGAAGAAAAATCGGCTTTCCGCCTAATCGGCCGTCCGGTAGCCCACGCCGCGAACGGTCACGATATAACGCGGATTTTTCGGGTCGTCGCCAAGCTTTTTGCGCAAGCTCTTGATATGGACGTCGATCGAGTTGCTGCCTCCGAAGTAGCCCTCGCCCCACAGCTTCTCCATCAGATCCTGGCGGGACAGCACGCCTCCCCCGGCCATGAGCAGCGCTCGCAAAATATCGAACTCCGTCTTGGTCAGCTCGACGCGCCGTCCATCCCGCTGCACGGTCACCCGCCGCAGATCCATGCGGATATCCTTGAACGCCGCCTCGTCGGGCCCGGCTGCCGGCGCGCTCTTGCCTGCCAAATCCTCGATCCGGGCGAGCAGCGCGCCGACGTCGCCCGGCCAAGCTTCGCTCCGGTCGGCCGTCGGGACTGGGATCGCGCGCGCGTCCAGCAGGGCGGCGGGTTCGACGAGATACAGCGCGGGCGTCTTCAGCTCGTTCATGCCGCCTAGCGGATCGTGACCCGCGACCGAACGGTCGGCGATCAGCAGATCGATCTGGAGGCTGGAGAGCAGCGCCTCCTGCCCGTGACGGAAGACGAGCACATCGTAGCAGCGCGTCGTCAGTTCCGCGAGCAGAGGCTGCAGCCGCGCCGGGTAAGCGCTGACGACGACGATCCGGCGCGTCGTGTCGCAGTAGGCGCCCATCAATTCTTCTGCTTGGATATCCGGCATGCGGGGCACTCTCCTTTAAAAATGAATTGCTCTTCCGTCAGCAGGTACCCGCTCTCCTCGGCGACCTTCGAGAGCCATTCGGCCGGCGGAGGCGTCATCACCTCGTCGACCTTGCCGCAGGACACGCACACGATATGCGCATGGTCTTCGCCGCGCCCGTCGTAGCGGCTCGTCTTCCCCTCGAGCTTCAGCTCGTGAATGAGGCCTTCTTCCGTCAAATAGCGGAGCGAGTTGTAGACGGTGGCGTAGGCGACGGATTGCCCCCGCGCTTTGAGACGATCGATGATGTCCGCGGCCGTCGGATGATCGTCGGCCTGCAACACGATGTCGTAGACAAGCTTGCGGGGGGCCGTCAGATTGCGTTTGGTCATGGGAATCCCCTCTTTATTTGAATTGGATTGTCGATTGGAATATCTTTTTTTAAATTTAGATTTAGTTTAAATTTATATCATGATTTTGTCAAGCGCATGCGATAACAGGCTGCATGCTCAATCCTCCGGTTTTCACGGGGCTGGCGCTCGATGTGTGCACGTAGATCGATCGTCGGCGGATTCACGAGGATACGGCGATTGAAGTGTGCACGTACATCAATAGTCGGTGGATTACGAAGGCAACAAAACGCGCGGACCAGGCGCTGCCTTGTTACAGGCAATGCCAGATCCGCGCGATGTGCGCCACTATGCGTTGGAACATGTATCCAAGCGATCCGTCTCAGATCGCGCTGCCCATTGATGCCTCGGACACATTCGGCTTCTCCGCAGCCAAGGACGCTCGCGCCACCGCGACCCGGCCGGAGAAAAATACCGCGCCGCCGCCCATGTCCGACAACCGGTCCGGCGTTAGCGCGTTGACCGTCGCGCTGCGCCCGTCTCCCTTGTCCGCCCACAGCCCCTGGCTGACGACGACGCCGGGCAGGACGTCCTCGCCGACCGAAGCGGTCAGCCATGCCTCGCCGCGCGCGTTCCAGACGCGCACCTCGGCCCCGTCTTCGATGCCCAGCGCTTCCGCGTCCGCTGCATGCATGTGCAGCTTGGGCGTTTTTTCCATGCCCGCGTGCTTGTCGTTGTTCGAAAACGTCGAGTTTAAGAAATTGTGATTCGGCGCCGGAATGAACGCGAACGGGAAGGCTTCGTCCCCCTCCTCGATCAGCGGCGCGTACGTCGGCAGGGGCGGCAAGCCGTGCCGCTCCATCGCCTTCGAATAAAGCTCGATCTTCCCGCTGGGCGTCCGCAGCCGGCCCGGGAACAGCGGCTTCACATCCGCGCGCACGTATTGCTTTTCAACCAATGCCTCGTAGGTAACGGGTCCATAGGCATAATTGCCCGGGAAATCGACGGCCTGTCGAATCATCTCCGCGTCATCGTCCTTGAACGCATCGTCCTCGTAGCCCATCCCCGCGGCAAGCAGACGGAACACCTCGTTGTTCGATTTGCTCTCTCCGTAAGGCGCCACGACCGGCTGCTGAATTTGCACGTAATGATGCCAATACGAATGGTACAGGTCGGTGTTCTCGAAAGCGGAGGTCGCGGGAAGCACGATATCGGCGTACTTGGCCGTCTCCGTCAGGAACAGGTCGTGCACGACGGTAAACAGATCTTCGCGAGCGAGTCCCTCCCGCACTTTGTTCGACTCGGGCGCCACGATGGCTGGATTGCTGTTGTACACGTATAACGAAGAGATCGGCGGTTCCAACTCCAGCAGCGCGCTGCCGATCCGGTTCATGTTGATGCGCCTCGCCTGCCGGCCCCCGCGCAGATCGGGCCGCTCGAGCGCCTTGGCATTGTGACCGACGTAGCCGCCGTTGCCCTTGATCGCCCCGCCGCCGGGCACGAGCCATTGTCCCGTCAAAGCCGGCAGGCAGGCGATCGCCCGCACGTTCATGCCCCCATTGTCGTGATGCTGGATGCCGTTGCCGATGCGAATGAACGACGGCGACGTGCGCCCGTACAGCCTGGCCAATTCGACGATGTCGGCTTCCGGCACGCCGGTAATGCCCGACACGGTCGCCGGATCATAAGCCGCGACGTGCGCGCGAAGCTCCTCGTGTCCGACCGTATATTCGCGCAAAAACGCTTCGTCCGTCCATCCCTCCGCGAATAGAACGTGCATCATGCCGAGCGCAAGCGCCGTGTCCGTGCCCGGACGCAGCGGGATGAACCAATCCGCCCATTTGCCCGTCCGGTTGCGGTGGACGTCGATGGCGACGATCTTCGCGCCGGCCTTCCTCGCCTGCTCCGCGATCGTGACCTGATGCATGTTCGTGCTGACCGCGTTGATGCCCCAGAAGATGAACAGCTTGGCGCCGACCGTCTGCTCCGGATCGGTCCCGTAGCTGCCGCCCATCGTATAGCGGTAACCGACCGTGCCCGCCGCCTCGCAGATCGTCTGGTCGAGCTGGGACGCGTTCATCCGGTTAAAAAAACCGCGTTCCCATCCCCTCCGTCCCGATGCGGCCCATATTGCCGTAAAAGCTGTAAGGCAGTATACTTTCCGAACCTCTTTCCGCGACGAGCGCTTTCCACCGATCGGTAATCTCCGCAATCGCTTCATCCCAGGAGATCGGCACGAAGGCCCCTTCGCCTTTGGCGCCGACGCGCCGGAGCGGCGTGGTCAGACGCTTGCCGTCATAAATGCGCGCAGCCATATGGCGCACCTTGTTGCAGATCGCGCCGCGGGTCACCGGGTGATTCGGGTCGCCTTCGACCTTGACGATGACCCCGTCCCGCTTGTGTACGAGCAAGCCGCACTGGTCCGGGCAATCGAGCGAGCAGACCGAATGGAACACGCCGTCCCGCTGCGCCGTATATTCGTTCATTTTCGCGTCAACTCCTTCAAATCCGTTCCCCCATTTTAACACAAAGAAGACGAATCCGCCGTCCTTCACGGTCGAATCCGTCCTGCTCGCATTGCCTGTTTACGCCTTGCCGGCAATCCCCGTTTTCCGGCTGACCGTCAGCTTGTAGCCGACGCCGCGGATCGACTCGATCTGCACCGACTGCTGGTTCAGCTCCAGCTTCTTGCGCAGCGAGCTGACGTGCACGTCCACCGTCCGCTGTCCGCCGATATAATCGAAGCCCCATACGACATTCATCAGATCGTCCCGCGTGATGACGATGCCCGGACGTTCGGCCAGATACAGCAGCACCTCGAACTCCTTCGGACGAAGCGTGATCCATTCGCTGCCGACCTGCACTTCGTACTTGTCGGGATAGATCTGCAGCGCGCCGAGCGAGATCACCTTTTCCCCCGCCGGATCCGCTTTGGGCCTGGACTCCTCGTTGCGGGAGCGCCGCAGCACCGCCGACGTGCGCGCGAGCAGCTCCGCGACGCCGAACGGCTTGGTGATGTAGTCGTCCGCGCCGAGCTTGAGTCCCTGTACGACCTCTTCCTCCGCGTTGCGGGCGGTCAGGATGATGACCGGCGTCTTGACGCCGTGCTGGCGCAGCTTCTGCAGCACCTCGAAGCCGTTCATCCCGGGAAGCATCAGATCCAGAAATATAATCGCGTATTCGTCTTGGATCGCCTTGTGCAGTCCCTCGGCGCCGTTGCCGATCACCTCGGTCTCATAACCGTCCTGCGACAAGTTGTACGTGACCAGACGCGCTATCGTAGGTTCGTCTTCAATAATGAGCACCTTGTCCGACATAAGCTCCTCCAGTCCGATCGGTCCGTTTGACGTCCCGGCCTCTTCTGTCAATTTATCATGCCGCCGTAAATTCAGCGTCATCCGAATGTCAACGCCACGTAAAATAACCCGATGCTAATAGTCATGGATCAGCGGGAGCTCGATCACGAACGTCGATCCGACGCCGACCGTGCTCTCCACCCGAATCGTCCCGTGGTGCAGCTCGACCAGATGCTTGACGATCGACAGACCCAGTCCCGTGCCGCCGGAGCTGCGGGAGCGGGCTTTGTCGACGCGGTAGAAACGTTCGAATATGCGAGGCAGGTCTTTTTTCGGTATGCCGATGCCCGTGTCGGATACGGTGATCCGGACATGCTCCGGGGCGTCGCCGCCCTCTTCGCCCGCGGTTTCGACGATGACCGCCTTTACCCGTACGCGACCGCCTTCCGGCGTGTAGCTGATTCCGTTTTGCAGCAAATTCAGCGTGATCTGCCCGAGCCGATCCTCGTCTGCCTCGATGAACAGCTCTTCGGGCGCGTCAAGCTCCAGGGAGATCTCCTTCTTGGCGGCCTCCGGCCCGAGGAACTCCAACTGCCTCTCCAGAAACGACCGCAGGTCGATCGGGGAAAATTGCAGCGGCGAACGCCGAGACTCGATCTTGGACAGCTCCAGGATGTCGCCGATCAAGCGATTCAGCCTGTCGCTCTCTTCCTGTATGATCTTCAAAAAAGGAACGCGCAGTCTCCGGATCGTTAACCGCGCCGGCAAGCAGCGTCTCCGCGAAGCCTTTGACCGCGGCGACCGGCGTCTTGAGCTCGTGCGATACGTTGGCCACGAACTCGCTGCGCATCCGCTCGAGACGACGGATCGCGCTCACGTCCTGCAGGACGAGGAGCAGGCCAGGCGCCGTATCTTCGTCCATCGGGATCGGCACCAGATTGAGCTCGAGCAGTCTTTCGTCCGGATAGTACACCGTGAGCTCCTCGTGGATCGGCTCGCCGGTCTCAAAGCCGCTGCGAATGAGCTGCAGCAGCTCGTATTGCTGCTTGGCCTCGGTATAGCTGCGCCCCACGCGTTCCCGCGCCAGGCTGCCGAGCAGCAGCTCGGCGCTCCGGTTGTAGATGCGGATCCGGCCGTCGGGGCCGATCATGACGACGCCGCTGATCATATGGTCGAGCACCGATTGCAGATGAAGCTCGTTCCTGCGGATCTCGCCCATATGGTCCTGCAGGTTGGCCGCCATCGCGTTCAACGCCCGGCCCAGCTCGCCGATCTCGTCCTTGCCGGCGTCCGGGATGCGGACCTTGTAGTCCATGCCCGCCATCCGCTTGGCCGCCGACGTCATGCGTTCCAAGGGCTTCGTGACGCTGAGCGCCACCCGGTAGCTGACGATGGCGGCCAGCGCGAATACCGCGAGCAAACCGAGCGCGAGCACCATCCACATGCGGTCCAGACTCTTCTCGACGGCCGACAGGGACATCGCCAGCCGGATGATGCCGAGCGTCTTCCCCGATTCGCCGTCCTTGACCGCGTATGCGACGTACAGCATATTCTCGTCAAGGGTGTCGCTGTGCCGGATGCTCCTTCCCAAGCCGCTCGCAAGCGCCTCCCGTACTTCGTCGCGTCCGGCGTGGTTGTCCATCGTGCCCGGCGCATGATCCGAATCCCCAAGCACTTCGCCGTCGGTGGCGATGTACGTGACCCGCATGTCCGCCAGTTCCTTGAATCGGATCGCCTGCGCTTCCAAATATGCAGTCTGGGCCGTCCTCGTTTCGTCCTTCGGCCAAGGCGCCGCGGCAGCGAGCACATGAAGCTGGGTCTCCATATGGCTGCCGAGCGCTTCGAGATGGTTATGCTTGTAGAATTGTCCCGTGAAAATCCCCGCCGCCAGCACGGACAAACCGATGAGCAGCATAAACAACGCGGTCAGCTTCAAGCGGAATTTGCTCATTTGCGCTCCCGTGCGGCTTGCCATGCGTATAGCCAATCCTCCAATTGCCGACTTTTCTTTATCTTAACACAGGAGTATTAGCGCAGTGTAAATTCAAACAGACTTTACAGAAGGCCAGGGTGTCTGCGGACTTTGAAGTACGTTATAGTGAAGGAGGACCGATGAAGGAGGCTTGCCGATATGCAGCAGCAGCATTTTTTAGCTTACCTATACCGTTTGCGTTACATCGAACGCTGGAGTCTCATGCGCAACTCCACCAGGGAAAACGTCGCCGAGCATTCCTATCATACCGCGCTTCTCGCCCACTTGCTGTGCACGATCGCCAGGGACGTATTCGGACGGGACGTCGATCCCGACAAAGCGGCGAGCCGCGCGCTGTTCCACGATGCCACCGAGGTCATCACCGGGGACATCCCGACGCCCGTCAAGCATCACAATCCCGCGCTGCTGTCGAACTTCCGCGACCTGGAGCGGCTGGCCGCCGAACGACTGCTCGGCACCGTGCCGCCCGAGCTCATCGGCGCATACGAGCCCCTGCTCATGAGGCAGACGCAGGACGACGAGCTGAACCGGTACGTGAAGGCGGCGGATATTCTCGACGGCTATCTCAAATGCGTATCGGAGATGTCGGCCGGCAATCGCGAATTCGCCACCGCGCGCAGGCAGTTCGAGAAACGGCTAGCCGCGCTCGGCATGCCCGAGATCGATTGGTTCCTGAACCGGCTCGCTCCGAGCTTCGAAAAGACGATCGACGAGCTGTCCGAGCGGGATCCGGACGGTGATCCGGATGACGATGCAGATGCCGATTAAAGAGACGGGCTTCAGAAGAGCGCTGTCCATCGCCAGAGACGCGCTGTGGTTCGTCATCCCGCTGCTGATCGCCGCCGGGATCTTCGGCTATAAATATCATTTTCCGAAGCGTATCTCCGCCGACTATCCGGCGATCGAATATCGAATCGGGAATCCGGCTTCCGCGGAGCGTACGACGATTCACGTAAAGGGAAAGCTGTACCGCCCTTTATATCGGGACCCCTATTTTAAAGGACGGATCGCGATCGATAAATACGACTTCACGGGGTCTTCGGATTACTCGATGTATCCGATAACGTTCACAAGCGACTTGTTGAACGGCTGGGGATCGCTTGGTTATAACGCATACCTCGATCGCACGATTAAGATGGAAATGCTTGGCGTACTCTGGCAGCATGACGATATGAAGGCCCTCAAAATCAGTATTTACGAGCCGGTCAGGGCAAGCCAAAAAGAAACGAAGGATCTAACTTTAATCGCTCCTGCGGACCATATCGATACAGCTATGGCCCTCGAACGAAAATTCAGCGATCGCGGACAAAAGTTGACGAACGACACGAAAATCAACGGTTCCGCAATCCCTCCGCAACGTTAAAAAGGCTCCGCCCGCGCATGTCGCGCGGGCAGAGCCTTCTTCGTTCAAGCTCATGATTACGAAAGCGTTAAGCGTACCAGCGGTTCTCCATCAGCCAGATGACGACAAGGAAAACGACCAAAATTACGATACTCAGCGTCTGTACGCGCGAGACGTTGCCGGATGCGTCCTGACCGCTCGCTGCCGCGCCCGCGATCCGCTTGAGCGGTGCCTGAACGATGCCCGACAATGCGCCGAGCACGACGAACAGCACGATGACCGTAACCATCCACGATACCTTGTAATCCGATTGAGAGATGAGATACCCGCCCGTGAGCAGCTGCAGCACCAAGGCGTATTGACCGATACGGCCGGCAGTCACCAGACCGCTGGCAAGACCTTCCTGGGCCGGCGTGGACAACTGACGGAAACGCCTGGCCAGAAACGGCAAAATGGCGTAAATCCCCATCCCGACCGCTCCGACGACGTGCAGAAAAATCATAACGTCATACATCGCGATATGTACCTCCACAACCATAATATGACAAGTCACACTTAGTATACACAAACCTGGCGAACAAGTAAAAAAAAGCGGACCTGCGCGATTATTTTTTTTCGGATATGGAACCGCAGGTCCGCCGAAGGAGTCGAATGGTTGGGGTGACGCAGCGCAGCCGCCCTCGTCTCTTAACGGCAGACGCCAATAAACCGGCCTCCTTACGGATAGCCGGTTTTTGACGTGCTGCTTTCCTGCTTTAAAACGCCCAGGCGCCTTTGACGAACACTTGCTCCTCGCTGCCTTCCGCGGTGATGCCGAAGATGTCCAACTCGCCCGAGCCGACCATGAAATCGGTATGAACGGTGCTGTTATTCAGGCCGCGGGCGGCCAGCTCTTCCTGGCTCATATCTGCTCCGCCCGCGATGCAGGAGGAATAAGCGCCGCCTACCGCGAGATGGCAGGACGCGTTCTCGTCGAAGAGCGTCTTGTAAAACAGCAGGCCGCTGTCCGAGATCGGCGACCGGTGCGGGACGAGCGCGACTTCGCCTAGATACGCGGCGCCTTCGTCCATCTGAACGAGCGTGGCAAGCGCCTCGGCGCCTCGCGCGGCGGAAGTGCGAATCGCCCTGCCGTCTTCGAACGCAAAGGAAAAGCCGTCGATGATCTGTCCGGCGTAGCTCAACGGCTTCGTACTCGATACGGTTCCCCGCACCCCGTCCCGTTTTGGCGCCGTATACACCTCTTCGGTCGGCAGATTCGGCACGAACCAGACGCCGTCGGCGTTCTGCTTGCGCCCGCCCAGCCAGACGTGGTCGGCCGGAAGCGCGATCGTCAGGTCCGTGCCCGGCGCCGCGTAGCGCAATGCCCGATACTGCTTGGCGTTCAGAATATCTGCCCTGCGCTTCAGCTCGGAAAGATGCGTCTCCCATGCGGCCAGCGTATCCGCGCGGTCCGCGCGTACGAGCTTGAAGATCGCCTCCCACAGGAGGCCGATCCGAGCCGACTCGGGCGCGTCCGGAAATACTTTGTCGGCCCAGCCCCTGGAAGGCGCGGTCGCGATCGTCCAGCTGAACTTGAAGCCTCGGGACAGCACCCGATAGTCCTTCATCACTCGGCTGGCCGCCTTCTGGGCGTTCGCGATTCGTTCGCCCGGCACGCCGCTCAGCAGATCGGGATCGTCCGACATCAGATTGATCGAAGCCGCTCCTGCGCGTGCCAGCTCCAGTTTTTCCGCCGCAGACCACTTGGGCTCTTCCAGGAAAGCTTCGTCCGGCGCCAGATCGTACTTCAGCCTCGTGACGACCTCGTCCGTCCAAAACACCTTCACGCTGCGCGCGCCGGCTTCGTATGCCTTTCGGACGACCAGCCTGGCCAGCTCCGCGCTATCCAGGGATGCGTTGACCGCGACCGTCTGGCCCGGCTGCACGTTGGCGCCCACCTTGACGATGAGCGCCGCGTACCGGTCCAGCTTTTGCGCAAAATCGCTCATGATAAAGTCCTCCTTATTGGCGATCCGCCGGGATGACGGTCATTCGCTTCGGATAACGCGTGAGCACGCCTGCCGTACCGTCTTCGCGGATATAGACGTCGTCTTCGATCCGTACGCCGCCGACGACCGAATCGTAGACGCCCGGTTCGACCGTGAATACCATGCCCGGCGCCAATAGCATGCCGTTCGCGCCCGACATGGACGGCTGCTCGTGAATGTCCATGCCGAAGCCATGCCCGACCCGATGCGTGAAAAGCGGTCCGAAACCCGCCTGCTCGATCGTCTCGCGCGAAGCCGCATCGACCGCGGACACCGGGACGCCAGCCGCGGACGCGGCGATCCCCCGCTTCGTTGGCGGCAAGCACCGCTTCATAGATGGCGCGCTGCGTCTCCGAGGCTTCGCCGACGACGAAGGTTCGCGTAATGTCCGAGCAATATCCGCCAGCCTGGACCCCGATGTCGATTAGCAGGAAGTCGCCTCTTCGAATCGCATGCTGACCCGGCACGCCGTGCGGAAGCGCCGAACGCGGCCCAGTCAGCACGATCGTCTCGAAGGCCGGGCGATCCGCGCCGAGCTCCCTCATCTTGCGTTCGATCTCCGCGGCCAGCGCCAGCTCGGTCATCCCGACGCGAACGTACGAGACCGCGTGCGCCATGACTTCTTCGACGATATCGACCGCCCGCCGGATGCGTACGATCTCGTCCGCGCTCTTCGCGATGCGCATGTCCAGAATCGCTTGCTCCAGATCGGCAAATCCGGCGCCGGGGTAGACCGCTTGAAGGCGTTCCGCCTTGGCCAGCGAGACAGCGCCTTTTTCTACGCCGATCGAACCTGCGCCCGCTGCGGGCATCTGCTCGCCCAGCAGCGCATAGGCGTCGTCATCGTCCGAGATCGGCACGATGGCGAGATCCGGCGCGGCCTCTTCGGCAGCCGTCGCGTCCAGCAGCGGCACGAACAGCTTCTCCGCGCGATTCGCGCCGCCCAGCGCAAGCGCCAGAAAGCGCTCATGCGGATTGCAAGCGAAACCCGTGAGGTAGGCGACGTTCGTGGGCGAAGTCACCAGGCCGATTCGAATCCCTTCCTTTTCCAAATAAGAAACGATTCGATCTCTTCGCGCTTTGTACACTTCCGATGACAATCGGACCATCTCCTTAACACGTTATCCGCGCCCGAGCAGAAACGACTCCAAGGTCGTCGGACCTTGGAGTCGAGAGCCAAGCGCAAGCTGACGTTCCTTAAATCAGGCGTTTTCGACGATCCGGACGACGCTGCGGACCGACTCCGCGGACTTGGCAAGCGCCGCCTTTTCGTCCAGGGTCAGGTCGAGCTCGAATACCTTCTCGATGCCGTCGCCGCCGAGCACGGCCAGTACGCCCATAAATAGATTGTCGTAGCCGTACTCGCCTTGCAGCAAAGCGATGACGGGCAGGATGCGCTTCTTGTCCTTCAGGATCGCTTCGGTCATCTGGACGAGCGAGGCGGCCGGCGCATAATAGGCGCTCCCGTTGCCGAGCAGGCTGACGATCTCGCCGCCGCCGACGCGCGTGCGCGCGACGATCGCTTCGATCTCCTCCTTGGGCAGCAAATGCTCCACGGGAATGCCGCCGACCGTCGTATAGCGCACGAGCGGCACCATGTCGTCGCCGTGGCCGCCGAGCACGACGCCGCGCACGTCTTCCACGGACACGTTAAGCGCTTGGGCAAGGAACGTATTGTAACGAGCCGTGTCCAGTACGCCGGATTGGCCGATCACGCGATTTTCAGGAAACCCGAGCGCCTTGTTGGCGACGTAGGTCATCGCGTCGACCGGGTTGGAAAGGATGATGACGTAGGCGTTCGGACTGGTCGCCTTCACGTTTTCGCAGACGGACCTGACGATGCCCGCGTTCGTGCTTACCAGATCGTCGCGGCTCATGCCGGGCTTGCGCGCGATGCCGGCCGTGATAATGACGACGTCCGAATCGGCCGAGTCCCCATAATCGGCGGTGCCGACGATTCTCGCGTCGAAGCCTTGGACCGGCGCGGCTTCGGCCATATCCAGCGCCTTGCCCTTCGTCGGATTCTCCAGCTGCGGAATATCGACCAGCACGACATCCCCGAGCTCCTTCTGCGCCAGCATCAGCGCCGTCGTCGCCCCCGTAAAACCCGCGCCCACGACCGTAATCTTCGACCGTTTCATTGCCATTCGCATTCCCTCCTAAAAGTTCCTCACGAATAGGTTACCCGCCCTCAAAAACAACAATCCCCCCTCGCCGACACGTAAGCACCGACAAAGAGGACCGTTATTAATCGTTCTTCTCCCCCGCCAAACCCGCATCCCTGCGTCTCTGTCCCCCAACCGTTAATCGGCAGGGTGTCCAGAGGGCAGCGCCCTCGGAGTCCCCCTGGGAAGGGGGGATCTAGGGGGTTGTGCAGTGCATCAAGGGGGGAATCGGGGGCAAGCCCCCGAAAAAAACTACATATTTTTAATAATTTCATCCGCGAACGCCGAGCACTTGACCTCGGTCGCGCCTTCCATCAGACGAGCGAAGTCGTACGTGACGATCTTGCTGTTGATGGACTTTTCAAGACCCTTGTAGATGAGGTCGGCCGCTTCGAGCCAGCCGAGGTGCTCGAACATCATGACGCCGGACAGGATCACGGAGCCCGGGTTGACGACGTCCTTGTCGGCGTACTTAGGCGCGGTGCCATGCGTCGCTTCGAAAATCGCGTGCCCGGTCAAGTAGTTGATGTTCGCGCCAGGCGCGATGCCGATGCCGCCGACTTGGGCAGCCAGGGCGTCGGACAGGTAGTCGCCGTTCAGGTTCAGCGTCGCGATGACGTCGAAGTCCGTCGGACGCGTCAGCACCTGCTGCAGCGCGATGTCGGCGATCGCGTCCTTCACGAGGAGCTTGCCTTCGGCCAGCGCGGACTTTTGCGCTGCGTTAGCCGCTTCTTCGCCTTGCTCCGCCTTGATCGCGTCGTATTGGTTCCAGGTGAACACTTGGTCGCCGAACTCGCGCTCGGCCAGCTCGTAGCCCCAGTTCTTGAACGCGCCCTCGGTGAACTTCATGATGTTGCCCTTGTGGACGAGCGTAACCGACTTGCGCTTGTGCTTGATCGCGTACTCGATGGCAGCGCGGATCAGGCGCTCGGAGCCGTCTTTGGATACCGGCTTGATGCCGATGCCCGAAGTCTCGGGGAAACGGATCTTATTAACGCCCATTTGCTGCTGCAGGAACTCGATGACCTTCTTCGCGTCGGCGGTCTCGGCTTGATATTCGATACCGGCGTAGATGTCCTCGGTATTTTCGCGGAAGATGACCATGTCGACCAGCTCCGGACGCTTGACCGGCGAAGGCACGCCGTCGAAGTAGCGAACCGGACGCAAGCACACGTACAGGTCGAGCTCCTGGCGAAGGGCGACGTTCAGGGAGCGGATGCCGCCGCCGATCGGCGTGGTCAGCGGGCCTTTGATCGCGATGATGTATTCGCGGATCGCGGTCAGCGTGTCGGCAGGCAGCCATTCGCCGTAAGCGTTGAACGCCTTTTCGCCGGCGAATACTTCGTACCAGGCGATTTGCTTCTCGCCGCCGTAAGCTTTCTCAACGGCTGCGTCGAGTACGCGCTTGGATGCGGCCCAGATGTCGCGGCCCGTGCCGTCGCCTTCGATGAACGGAATGATCGGATTGTTAGGGACGTTCAGGACGCCGTTTTGGTCGACTTTGATCGGTTCGCCGGCTTGCGGCAGTTCGAATTTTTCGAGTTGCATGGATGGGTAGCCTCCTGGAATTTAAAATAAGTAGGTGTTGAGCGCGCGAATGCGCGCGAAGCAGCGCGGCAAACCGGCGCGCCGACCGCCCCGAAGGGGGAGGACGGCCCGCGGCGTGCCGCAGGAACCGAGCTTAGCGCTGCGCGATCGCCACGTAGTGCTGGTCGACCGGGCCGACGTACTCCGCGCGAGGGCGAATCAGACGATTGTCCGCGAGCTGTTCGAGGATGTGCGCGGTCCAGCCGGATACGCGGCTGATGGCGAAGATCGGCGTGAACAGGTCGCGCGGAATGCCGAGGAGCGTGTAGCAGGAAGCCGAGTAGAAGTCGACGTTCGGCTTCAGACCCTTCTGGCCGGTCACGAGCTCTTCGATGCGAACGGACATGTCGTACAGGCGGCTGTCGCCGTTCAGCTCGCTCAGGTTTTTGGACATTTGCTGCAGATGCTTGGCGCGCGGGTCCCCCGTACGGTAGACGCGGTGGCCGAAGCCCATGATCTTCTCTTTGTTGTTCAGCTTGTTCTGGATATACGGCTCGACGTTGTCCAGCGTGCCGATCTCGTCCAGCATGACCATGACCGCTTCGTTGGCGCCGCCGTGCAGCGGCCCCTTCAGGGCGCCGATCGCGGACGTGACGCCGGAGTAAATGTCCGACAGCGTCGCGACGGTGACGCGAGCCGCGAATGTAGAAGCGTTAAGCTCGTGGTCCGCGTGCAGAACAAGCGCCTTGTCCAGAGCGGTGACCGCCACTTCGGACGGCTCTTCGCCGGTCAGCATGTACAGGAAGTTGTGCGCGACGCCGACGCCGGACTTCGGCGCGACCGGCTCTTGGCCTTGGCGCAGACGCGCGAAGGCGGCGATCACGGTGCCCATCTGGGCCTGCAGCTTGATCGCCTTGCGGTAGTTCGCTTCCTTGCCCGGGTCGTTCGCCTCGGCATCGTATAGCGCCAGGCTGGAGATCGCCGTGCGGAGCGCCGCCATCGAGTTCGCGCCCTTCGGATAGAGCCGAAGGCCGTCGATGACTTCGCTCGGCACCGTCGCCGCTTCGCCGAGCTGCGACTTCAGCGCGTCCAGTTCGCTTTGCGTCGGGAGCTTGCCGTTCCAAAGCAGATATGCCACTTCTTCGAAGCTCGCCTTCTCGGCCAGCTCGTCGATGTTGTACCCGCGATACGTCAGCACGCCGTCGATAATGGAACTGATGGACGAGGATGCGGCGACGATTCCTTCAAGGCCTTTGGTAGCTGTCATGGTTCTCTCTCCTTCAATTCCAAGATAACGAATCAAATAAGCGCACGATGCGCTTTGCGAATTCGGGGCCGGCGGTTCGGAGGCGCCCTCGGGCTGGCCGTCCGCTTCATCCGCGAACCCTAATTACTTTCGGTTTTTAAACCCTCATTCAATGATAAACGATTTCAATTGGGAATGGAACCGAACGAAGAATAAAAATGCTTTATCGGATGTATAGACGAATACTCTCACATTCGCGCGTCGACGCGTCGGCGCGGCGAATCCGAAGCATTCGGATCGCCGCGCGCGCGGGCAGGCCGGACGGGCGCAGATCCGGATATTACATCGAACCGACGTCCATTGTCGCGATGTGTCGCTTGGTCTCCTCCGTGCCCCAATCGCTCAAGCGGCGATAGATTTCCTTCAAATAATAATCGTAGCCGTCGTTTTCCGGATCGTGGCTGTACTCCAAAAAAGGCTGATGCGACCGCCAAAAGCCGGCCTGGTCGAATTCGTCCATCGAATCGAACAGCTCTTGCAGCTGAACCAGCTCTTCTTCGCCCGCCTCGATCTCGAACTCGTAAGCGGCGTCTCCGCGCTGCGTATTGATCGTCCTGGCCTGGACCGATACGTAATACTTGGATTTTTCCATAAGATCCTCCCCCGCGCTGGCTGATGTTACTCGTATTGTGTCCAAGCGCTCCGCGGATTTATGCCCTTTCGCCGATCCGTCGCGCCCGGCGCTTTTGCGCGGCGGCCGGTGGTGATAGAATAGAGCGATAACAGCGTTCAAGGCGGACGCGCGCTTCGGCGCGAACGCTGCCGGAGGAGGAGCTTATGCCATATACAGCCCAAACGACGGGCATGATCGATATCGGTTCCAATACGGTTCGTCTGTCGGTGTACCGCGTGACCGAAGAGGGCGCCTATCGCGTCATCGACCAGGGCCGCTGGCCGGCCAGGCTCAGCCAGCGCCTGACAGCGGACGGCAGGCTGCCGGCCGATGCCGTGTCCGAGCTCGGCGAGGTGCTGCGCCACTACAAGCGAATCTGCCGCATCCACGGCGTGGACCGCATCCGCACGGTCGCGACGGCCGCCGTGCGCCAAGCGACGAACCGGGACCAGGCGCTGTCCGCGCTGTTCGAGGAGACGGGCCTTGTCATCGAGCTGCTGCCCGGCGAAGAGGAAGCCCGGCTCGGCAGCCTCGCCATGCTGCGGACGATGAACATCGAGGACGGCTTCGTCGTCGATATCGGCGGCGGCAGCACGGAGATTACGCTGCTTCGCAATCGGCAGATCGTCGCCTCGGTTTCTTTTCCCATCGGCTGCGTCAACACGTCAACCCGGTTCGAGCTCGGCGAAGGGCCCGTCGCCAAGACGATGCTCGATGCGATGCAATATGAGATTTTGGACAAGCTCTCCGCGCAAGCCTGGATATCCGGACAGCCCGATCTCCCGATTATCGGGCTCGGCGGCACCGTGCGCGCGCTCGGCAAGCTGCGCCAGCGGCTGGACGAATACCCTTTCGCCAACCTCCACGGCTACGAGATTTCGTCCGCCAGCCTGAGTTCCTCCATCGACCTGCTCGCGCCGCTGACGGTCGAAAAGCGGCGGAAGCTGCCCGGCTTGTCCAAGGACCGCGCGGACGTCATCGTCCCCGGGCTCGTCATTTTGCAAGCCGTGCTGCGCGCCTGCCGCTCGTCCGGCATCGTCGTTTGCGGCGCGGGCCTCCGCGACGGCTTGTTCTACGACACTTGCCTGCCCGATCTGCGCATGGACGGCGAGGACGCCGTCGCGGAAGAGAGCATTCGCAATCTGCGCGTCCTGTACCCGGGCGCGCCGCCGAGCCATCTCGATCAGGTGAGCCGGCTGTCGCTCGCGCTGTACGACCAGCTCGCGCCGGGCGCCGAAGCGCCCGCCGAATGGCGCAGGCTGCTCAGCGCGGCATCCCGGCTCTTCCGCATCGGAGCCGTGCTCGATTACAACGACTGCGCCCAGCATACGTTCTATATCCTCATGCATGCGCACTGGAACGGCATGTCCCATCGCGAAAAGCTGCTCGTCGCGGCGATCGCCTCCTACCGCAACGCGAACGCGCTGAGGCGAAGCCTTGCCGGCTATCGTACGCTTCTTCGCCCCGGAGACGAAGAGCTCTGCGCCAAGCTCGGCATGCTGCTGCAGCTTGCGGCGGCGCTGGACCGCAGCGAATCACAGGCGATCACTTCGCTTCACGTCGCCGGCGGCGCAGGCGGCCGCCTGCTGCTGGATGCCGCGGCCAGCCATGCGCTGCCCGTCGAGACGACCGAGGTTCGGGCGCTTGCCAAAGACTTCAGGAAATGCTGGGGACTTACGCCGTCGCTGCGTCTCATCTAGCCTTTATTCCGACAAATGCCTTATATTCGTTCATAAAAAAAAGGACGCCTGCGGGCTTCCTTTTTTTTTCTAATATAAAATTCTGCGCATGACTTTTACTTCGTAGCCGTATTTGCCTCGCATCAACTTCATCTGCTCGTTGATGTAGTCGTAGACTTCCTTCAGTCTCGACGTATTCGGCCTCAGCGTCTCCTTGACTTCGCCGCCGACGATGACATCGAATTCGATCATCCTCGTCCCTCCTCTCCATTTCCGTCCCGCAATTTTATCTTATGCGGGAAATGTAAATGGCAGATTAGACGAAGTCGTTATTCATATGAAATCTTTGGCGTCGGCGAGCGTCTTCCAAAGCGGAATGTCGCAGGAAGCGAACTGGCTGCGCAGCGGCTTGCCGCTCGTTCTGGACGCGGACGTAGCCGCCCGAAGGCACAAGCTCCCTGGCCTTGACGTTGTCCTGCAGGTTCAGCTCCAGCATATTGCGAAGCGCAAGCCGGAGGCCGCGGTCGTATACCGGGCAGAGCAGCTCGACGCGCCGGCTCAGGTTGCGGCTCATCCAGTCCGCGCTCGAGATGAACACCTCGTCCTCGCCGTCCGCGGATACGTACAGGATGCGGGCGTGCTCGAGAAAGCGATCCACGATGCTGACGACGCGCACGTTGTCGCTTAGACCGGGTACGCCCGGACGCAGACAGCATACGCCGCGGACGATCAGGTCCACTTTGACGCCGGCCTGCGACGCCTCGTAAAGCTTGTCGACCATGGGCTGGCTGGACAGCGAATTGATCTTCGCGACGATTCGGGCCGGCTTGCCCTGCCTGGCGCTGTCGATCTCGCGATCGATCAGCTCGTACAGCCGGGGACGAAGGCCCGCCGGCGCCACCGCGAACGCGCGCCAGTCGTGCGGCGTAGAATATCCCGTCATTTCATTAAAAAGCGCCGAAGCGTCCGCGCCGATCCACGGATGACAGGTGAACAGACCGGCGTCCGTATACAACTTGGCCGTGTTTTCGTTATAGTTGCCCGTACCTACATGCACGTAGCGCCGCAGCGAACCGGCTTCCCGCCGCACGACGAGCGTGATCTTCGCATGCGTCTTCAGACCGACCAGGCCGTAGACGACGTGGCAGCCCGCGCGCTCGAGCTGTTTGGCCCACGCAATGTTGCGCGCTTCGTCGAATCGGGCCTTGATCTCGACGACGACCGTCACCTGCTTGCCGGATTCGGCGGCCCTCGCGAGCGCCTGAACGAGCACCGAGTTGACGCTGACCCGATAGAGCGTCATCTTGATCGCGAGCACGTCCGGATCCTCCGCGGCCTCGCTGATAAAGTCGTTGACGACCTCGAACGATTCGTAAGGATGATAGACGAGCGCGTCTCCCCGTTCCCGCAGCACCGACAGAATGTCTTCCGAAACGTCGAAGGCGGCAGGGTAAACCGGCTCGATCGGCGGATAACGCAGCTGTTCCATATTGGGAAGCGATCCCGTGAACTTCGAGAGGAACGTCAGGTCCAGCGGACCGTCGATCTCGAATATTTCCTCCTCGCCGATCTCGAGCTCCTCCATGAGCAGCTCCCTGGCCTGAACCGACATCCCCTTCTCGATCTCGAGACGCACGGGAAATCCTCTCCGCCTGCGGCGCAGCTCCTTCTCCATCTCCTTGAGCAGATCCTCCGCGCCTTCTTCGTTGAGCGCAAGATCGGCATTGCGCGTCACGCGAAACGCATGCACCGACTCGGTCACGTAACCGCTGAACAGCTGACCGATCTGCACCCGGATCAGCTCCTCCAGGAGCAAATAAGCGTTTTTGCGGCTTCCTTTGCGCTTGGCGACTTCGATCGTTCTCGTAAGGATGGATGGCACCTGCACGATCGCAAAATAGATGCCGTTCTCCTGGTCCAGTCCGATCATATCCTCGGGTCTCAGCACGACCGCCAGGTACAGCTCCTTGTTGTGCAGCAGCGGAAAGGGACGGCTCGTGTCGACCGCCATCGGCGTCAATACCGGAAAGACGATCTCCTGAAAATAGACCGCCATCGACGCTTGCTGCTCTTCGTTCAGATCGTCCCAGGACGCAATCGTGACATTTTCCTTGGAAAGCAGGCGCAGGAGATCTCTGTAGGTCTTGTACTGGAGCTTCACCATGCGTCCGACCCGCTTGGACAGCCGCTTAAGCAAGCCCCCTTGCGTATAGCCGGTAAAGTCCGGTTTGTTGAAGCCGGCCTTGAGCTGCTCGCGCAGTCCCGCAACGCGTACGCTCATGAATTCGTCGAGATTGCTCGCCACGATCGATAGAAATTGAAATCTTTCGAGCAACGGCGTGCCGGGATCTTCGGCTTCCTCCAGAACGCGCCGGTTAAATTCCGTCCAGCTGAGATCACGGTTAATGTATTTCTGGGATCCGTGCATTCGTGTCGCTCTCCCCTTTAATGATCGAACCATTGCGCTGCTTGAAATCTATTAACAGTCTTATGACCATTATGTTAGAAGGATGTTATCGCAGCGTCAATTGAAAGTGAAGGGAATGTAAAATCGTGCCTTTCTGATCCTTCTTCATTAGAATTTCCGAAACCCGCCGCCCGAAATCCGAAACGCTCCGGACTGCACTTTGCCGGCGAGCCAACCGTAGAGCCCCATTCTGAAAAGCGACCGCGTCCAGGGAAGCAGCAGCAAGAGCCCCGCGATGTCAGATAGGAATCCCGGGACGATCAGCAGCAATCCGCCCGCCAGCACGCAGATGCCGTCCAGAATCGCGAATCCCGGCATTTGTCCCGACGACAGCTGACTGCGTGCTTCGCTCCATACTTTGCGTCCTTCGGACTGCATCAACAGCGCGCCGGCGACGGCGCCGCCGAGCAGCAGCAGGAAGGTTGGCCAGCCGCCGATCCATCGCTGCATCATATAAATGCCGAACGCCTCAAGCAGGACGAAGACGATCGCGATCCACAGCAAGCGTTTTAACAGCATGACAAACACCTCTCTTTGTGCTCTCTATTACGACGGCTCGCGGCCTTGCGTTGCAGAAAGGAAAGATCCGTACAGCCAACGCCGCGCACGGGTTCGGCATCCGTCGCGGCGTCGGGTTGGGCGCATGAAAGAGATATCGTTCTAAGGCTGCGCAACGCTTTTCCCCGGGCCAGGGGGGATACCGTTCAAAGGCAACGGAGGGTGCATACGCCTTCCCCTGTGCGAAAGGGATAGCGTTTAAAGACAACGGAGCGCATCTGCCGTCCCCTGTTCGAACGGGATACCATTTAAAGACAACGGAGCGCATATGCCGTGCCCTGTTCGAACGGGATACCGTCCAAAAAGCAAAACCGGTCGTCAGGCCTCCGCCAACGCCTTAAAAGCGGCCCACACCTCGGGCAGCTCCCGATCGAGCCGCACGGGCTTCCATTCCTTGTTCACCCACACGTGCTTCGTGCCGCCGGATACGAGCAGTTCCCCGTCGGGATCGTCCTTGCTCACGCGTCCGCCGCCCGCCGTCAGGTCGCCCTTCACGATCCGCGATTCAAACGCGATCCGCAGCGCCGTCTTTTCCGCGACCCGCGTGCATACCGTCACCCAATCGTCGTAACGGGCCGGCTGCGCGAAGTTGACGTCGAGTTTGACGAGCGGCAGCAGCAGCCCCTTGGTCTCGATCTCCCGGTAATCGCAGCCGATTCGCCTCACCCATTCGGTTCTGCCGATCTCGAACCAATTTACGTAGTTCGCGTGATACACGACGCCCATCTGATCGCATTCCTGGTACCTCACGCGAAGCGGGTGCAGGAGCCATGCGCTTGCCATTGTCCAAATCCTCCTCCGTATGCGTAAAAAAGGGACGCAAGCGGAGCTTGCTCCGTCTGTCGTCCCGTTGTCCGTCGTATTAAAGCACCTTGGCTTGTCCGGTGTAGATGACGCCGTGCTCCGCGTACAGCGTGATCTCCATGCCGTCGTGCAGCAGCTGTGTCGCGTTCTCGACGCCGATGATGACCGGGATGCCGAGATTCAGGCCGACGACCGCCGTATGCGACGTGATGCCGCCCGTCTCGGTGATGACGGCTGCCGCCTGTTGAATCGCAGGCATGTATTCCCTGTCCGTCGCCGGGGCGACGAGGATGGCGCCCTCGGTCATCTTGGCGATTGCTTCGTCAGGCGAAGTCGCGACGACGACGCGTCCGGTCGCGCTTTGCGAGCCGATGCCTTGGCCCTTGGCGATCAGCTCGCCGATGTTATGGATCTTGATCAGGTTCGTCGTACCGGAGCGGCCGACCGGTACCCCCGCCGTGATGATGACCGTATCGCCGAGACGCACGATACCGGAATGGATCGCGCCTTGAACGGCGATCTCGACCATCTCGTCGATCGTGGAGGCGGACTTGCCGTCCACCGTGATGACGCCCCAGACGAGCTGCAGGCGGCGGCGAACCTGTTCGACCGGCGTGACCGCGATGATCGGGGACTTCGGACGGTACTTGGATACCATCCGCGCCGTATAGCCGCTCTCCGTCGATGTCACGATCGCCTTGGCGTTCAGGTCGAGCGACGAGTTGGCGACCGCCTGGCTGATCGCCTCGGTGACCGTCGTCTGCTGGGCTTCGGCCTGCTTCGTGAAGATCTCGCGATAGCGAAGCGCGGACTCGGCGCGCTCGGCGATGCGGGACATCGTCTGGACGGATTCGACCGGATACTTGCCCGCGGCCGTCTCGCCGGACAGCATGATCGCGTCGGTGCCGTCGAAGATCGCGTTCGCGACGTCGGACGCTTCGGCGCGCGTCGGGCGCGGATTGCGCTGCATCGAGTCGAGCATCTGGGTCGCCGTGATGACCGGCTTGCCGACGCGGTTGCACTTCTCGATCATTTGCTTTTGCACGAGCGGCACTTCTTCGGCCGGGATCTCGACGCCCAGGTCCCCCCCCGCGCGACCATCAGGCCGTCGGACACTTCGAGAATCTCGTCGAGGTTGTCCACGCCCTGCTGATTCTCGATCTTGGAGATGATCTGGATGTAGCGCGCGTCATACTTCTCGAGCAGCTCGCGGATCTCGAGCACGTCGCTCGCGCGGCGGACGAACGAAGCGGCGATGAAGTCGACGCCCTGCTCGATGCCGAAGCGGATGTCGTTCGCGTCCTTCTCGGTGATGCCCGGCATGGAGATCGCGACGCCCGGCACGTTGACGCCCTTCTTGCTCTTGATCGGGCCGCTGTTGACGATCTGGCACTCGATCTCGGTGCCTTCGATCTTGGTGACCGTCAGGCCGATGAGGCCGTCGTCGATGAGGATCGTCGAGCCGACGTGCACGTCGCCCGGCAGCTCCTTGTAGGTGACCGGGATGCGGTCGCGGTCGCCGAGAATCTCTTCGGTCGTAAGCGTGATGTGCTCGCCGGCCACGAGCTCGATCGGCTCTTCCTTCAGCTTGCCGAGGCGAATCTCGGGGCCTTTGGTGTCGAGCAGGATGGCGACGGTCTTTCCGAGCTCCTCGCACGCCTGGCGGATGTTTTTGATCCGGTTGCCGTGCTCTTCGTAGTCGCCGTGGGAAAAGTTCAAGCGGGCGACGTTCATGCCGGCGTTGATGAGTTTTTTCGTGTTTTCGAGCGATTCGCTGGATGGGCCGATCGTACAGACGATTTTCGTTTTGCGCATGGTTAAGATAACCTCCATTGGATGTCGGGCGAACGGATTATACCGTATACCACCGATTGTGCCCGCCACGGCGCCGATTCAGACGCGGCTGGCGGCCTTGATGCGTTAAAAATCATGCCGAACGCCCATCCGAGGATCGGAAGGGCGCGTGGCCTTGCTCATACCAACTCTGGCGCGGCGAACTTGCCCACGCTGCGGAACTTGCGGTACCGGTCCTCCACGAGCGCCTCCGGCGTCATGCCGGACAGCTCCTCGAGATGGCGCCAGATCGCGGTCTTGACCGCCTCGGCCGTACGGACGGGGTCCAGATGCGCGCCGCCCTTGGGCTCGGGGACGATCTCCTCGATGATGCCGAATCCGAGCAGATCCTTGGCCGTAATCTTCATCGCCTCGGCCGCCTGGTCGGCTTTGGAGGCGTCCTTCCAGAGGATCGAAGCCGCGCCGTTCGGCGAAATGACGGAGTAGATCGAATTTTCCAGCATCAGCACGCGATTGCCGACGCCGAGCGCCAGCGCGCCGCCGCTGCCGCCTTCGCCGATGACGACGCAGATGACGGGCACGCGCAGTAGCGCCATTTCCTTAAGGTTGCGGGCGATCGCTTCGGACTGCCCTCGGGCTTCTGCGGAGTCGCCGGGATAGGCGCCTTTGGTGTCGATGAAGGTAATGATCGGACGGCCGAACTTGTTCGCCTGCTGCATGAAGCGCAGCGCCTTGCGGAAGCCTTCGGGATGCGGACTGCCGAAAAACCGCTGGATGTTGTCCTTCGTATCTTTTCCCCGTTGATGGCCGACGACCGTCACCGCCACGCCGTTCAGCCTGGCGATGCCGCCGACGATCGCCAGATCGTCTCCGTACAGCCGGTCGCCGTGAAGCTCGATGAAATCCTCGAAAATCTCGTTGATGTAATCGAGCGTCGTCGGCCTCGAATGCACGCGTGCCAGGTGCATGATCTGCGCGCCGGACAGGTTGCTGTATATCTCGTCTTCCAGCTTCTTGTAAGCTTCTTCGAGCCGGGCGATCTCCTCGCTGAAGTCGATGTTCTGCTCGACGCCGACTTTTTTTGAGATGGTCGATCTTGCGGCGCTGCTCGGACAACGGGCCTTCGAAGGGGAGCTTATTGTCCATCCGTCGCACCTCCTCCGACATGCATCTCCAGCAGCTTGGTCAAAAACGCCTTCATGTCCCTGCGATGCACGACCTTGTCCAGCTGGCCGTGCTTGAGATTGAACTCGGCCGTCTGGAAATTGTCCGGCAGCTTCTGCCTGATCGTCTGCTCGATGACGATGCGTCCGGCGAAGCCGACGATCGCGCCCGGTTCGGCCAAAATGTAATCGCCGAGGCTCGCGAAGCTGGCGGATACGCCGCCGAGCGTCGGATCGGTGAAGACGGAGATGAACAAACCGCCTTCCTCCTGGAACCTCGCGAGCGCGGCGCTCGTCTTCGCCATCTGCATCAGGCTCAGGATGCTCTCCTGCATCCGGGCGCCTCCCGACGTCGAGAACAGCAGCAGCGGCAGCTTCTTCGCCGCGGCCAGCTCGATGGCCCGCGTCACCTTTTCGCCGACGACGGAACCCATGCTGCCGCTGAAAAAGTCGAAGCTCATGACGCCGACGACGACCCGGACGCCCCCGATCTCGCCTTCGCCCGTGACGACCGCGTCCTTCAGGCCGGAGCTCGCCTTCTGCTGCTCAAGCTTGGACTTGTAGCCGGGGAATTCAAGCGGATCCTCCGAGGTGAGGTCCGCGTCGATCTCAAAAAAAACGCCCGTCGTCGAGCGTCATCGCGATGCGCTCCAGGGCGTTGAGGCGCGAATGATGTCCGCAGGTGGAGCACACCTTGAGGTTCTTCTCCCATTCTTTGCTGAACTGGATGTTGCCGCACTTGGGACAGCGGTTCATCAGTCCTTCGGGAATCTCGCGCTTCGGCCGCTCGCTTGCCGCGGGGGCCTGGGAGACGGAAGGAACGGTAGCATATTTCTTCTTCTGGAATAAATCCTTAAACACAGCGACACCTCACAAGGCGCAAAAATGGCGGTCCCGCCGGCGGCGGGCGGTGCTCCGCACGGAGATGGTCCGTACGGAGAAAACGCGGCCCGCGCGGACGAAATCCGCAGCTATCAGGCGCGACATGCATAGGACGATCCGACCCGCGAAGGACGGCAATCTGCCGCATGAGTCACATATGCAATATACTGCCGAGCACTTCTTGTACTTCCTGCACTTCACCGGAAGGCACCAATATCTCGTATTGCGGCTTGACCAGATTGATCGCCCGGACCCGGACGAGAAAGCCCTCGCCCTCCAGACGGCTCTGGATCCGCTCCGCAATCTTGGCGGTCGGCGCAATATAAATGACCGTCCACATGACGCGGTACCTCCATAGGTGATCGATTCTACAATAAGGAAATGATAGCATACAAAGATCGGGACTAGCAACCGTAAGCCCCTTGGCGGCGGGGCCGGCGGGCCGCGGCGCGGCATAGCGGGAAGCGGTGACGGAGGACGCTTACGTCCGCGATCCCCGCTTGCGGCGCGGCTTTGACTGTCGTTCGGACCGCTTATGATTCTCGCGCCTGCGGCGCCGAATTTTATTTCGCGTCCGGCCTCGAACGAACCTGTCGTTCACCCGCCAAGGTATCGCGCAAAACTTGCGCAACTCCATGCAAATAAGCGCCTAAAGGCACTATCGCCGCGCATGCAACGCTCAGGACGGTGTCGATAAGCGCCTAAAGGCACTATCGCCGCGCCTGCAACGCTCAGGACGATGCCGATAAGCGCCTAAAGGCACTATCGCCGCGCATGCAACGCTCAGGACGGTGCCGATAAGCGCCTAAAGGCACTATCGCCGCGCATGCAACGCTCAGGACGGTGCCGATAAGCGCCTAAAGGCACTATCGCCGCGCATGCAACGCTCAGGACGGTGCCGATAAGCGCCTAAAGGCACTATCGCCGCGCATGCAACGCTCAGGACGATGCCGATAAGCGCCTAAAGGCACTATCGCCGCGCATGCAACCCTCAGGACGATGCCGATAAGCGCCTAAAGGCACTATCGCCGCGCATGCAACGCTCAGGACCGGTGCCGATAAGCGCCTAAAGGCACTATCGCCGCGCATGCAACGCTCGAAGAGATGCAGATAAGCGCCCACAGGTAGGATCGCCGTCCCTGCAACGCTCCGAACGGACCATTAAGCGCCTAAAAGGCATGAACGCTCTCCCCCTCCCCCTTCCTCTTCTACGCCAGCCAGTGCAAAAAACGCAAATGGGCGCAAGGCCTACCATGATGTCACGTTCTTTGCAATGGCATTGCGATAGCGCGCCGGATCGTTCCATCTGCTGCTGCATCCTGCTACTTTGTACGATACGCATTCAAGCCAAGATCGCTCCGCACCTTCAAGCAGGGGGGAGTTGGCGCAGCCATAACGAAATCCGCCCCTATATCAAAACAACGTAAATTTAATAAAAGGATTGCGAAATCATCCGGTCGACGCCGCTATTTGACCCTGGCCGTGCCCGTGCCGAGCAAGCGCTCGACGGCGGCCGTCAGCGCGGCCGACGGCAGGACGCGGTAAGAATCGTTCAGCGCCAGCGATTTGCGGTCCCGCTCGTAGAACAGAACCGTCTGCAGCGGCCCCTTGTGCTTGGCGAGCAGCGCCTGCAGATCCTTGAGCACGGAAGGCGCCTCGTGCCCGGCGTCGATCCGTACGTAAAAGCGCTGCGCTGCCGATCCCGCCTCGCCGCCTACGCGGCCCGCGCCGGCCCGCGCCTTGTCGGGCGCCGACTTGACGACGGACGTCGTCCGGCGAGCGCCCTCCGCGGCGGCCGGCTTCGCTTCGGCCCGGCCCGGGCCGCGCGCGTCGTCGGCGCTTCGCCCCGACCTGCCGCCGCGGTAGCCGCCGGCACCGCCTCGGCGCATGCGGGCCGCCTCGCGCGGCAGCGAGTCCGCCGACAGCGGCACGATCTCGTCCGCCAGCAGCTTGAAGTCCTCGTCGCCCTGCTGAAGCTTGGCCCGCACGAGCAGAAGCGCGCCTTTTCCCGCGAATGACGACGCCGTCTTCCAGACGGACGGGAAAACGACGAGTTCGGCGCCCATGATCCGGTCCTCCAGCTCCAGAAAAGCCATCGCCTGTCCGCTTTTGGCCACGATCGGCTTCAGCGAGACAACCATGCCCGCCGTGACGACTTGGGCGCCGTCCTCCGCCTCCGCCAGGTCCGAGAGCCGGTCCAATCCCGCCTCCTCCCACAGCCCGTCGAACACGTCGAGCGGATGACCGGACAGGTAAAGTCCCAGCAACTCCCGCTCGAGCTCCAGCGTCTGCGTCTGCGTATAGGGAGAAACCTCCGGCAGGTCCACCTCCCAGTTCGGCGCGTCGCCGAGGTCGAACAGCTCCAACTGCAGCTCTTCTTTTTCCTTGCGCCAGATCGCCGCGGCCTCGACGGACTCGTCGAGCGCCGCGAGCAGCTGCGCCCGATGGCCGGGCAGCGCGTCCAGCGCGCCGCAGAGCAGGAGCGATTCGAGCACGCGCTTGTTGCAGGCGCGCGGATCGACCCGTCTGCACAAGTCGGACAGGCTCTCAAAGGGACGCTCGGCCCGCTCCTTCAAAATGCTGTCGATCGCCTGCGTGCCGACGTTTTTGACGGCGGCAAGCCCGAAGCGGATGGCATTAAACATGCGCGCAGGGTCGCTGGCCGCAAAGTCGCTTGCGGCGAGTTCGCCCATCATAGAGGCGCTGGCCGCCGAGGCGCTTGTCGTCGCGTCGCTAACGTAGGAGTCGCTCGCCGCAAGCCCGCCGGCCGCTGCGCCCGCGCTCCGCGTCCCGCCCTGTTCGGCCGCGGCGGCGTCACCCGCCCCCGACCCGGCGCGAACTGCTGCCGATGCGGCGGCCGTGCGCACCGGCGTAAAAAGAACGCGGCTCTCGTTCACGTCCGGCGGCAGCACGGGTATGCCCATTCGCCGGCATTCGTCGACGTATTCCGCCGTTTTGCGCTGATTGCCGATGATCGAGGTGAGCATGGACGCCATGAACGGGACCGGGTAATGCGCCTTCAGATACGCCGTCTGGAAGGCGAGCACGCCGTAAGCGGCGGCATGGGCCCGCGGGAATCCGTAGTCGGCGAAGCGCAGAATCATGTCGTAGACGCGGTTCGCCTCGTCGTCGCTGTAGCCCTGCCCCAGGCTGCCCCGCACGAAGTGCGCGCGCTGCTCGTCGAGAATCTCCCGCTTCTTTTTGCCGACCGCGCGGCGCAGCAGATCCGCTTCGCCAAGCGAGAAGCCCGCCATTCGGGAAGCGATCTGCATGATTTGCTCCTGGTAGACGATGATGCCGTACGTGTCCCGCAGAATCGGTTCGAGATCCGGATGCGGATATTCGGCCGCGACTTCGCCGTGCATCGTCTTGATGAACTGCGGGATGAAATCCATCGGCCCGGGCCGGTACAGCGCCACGACGGACACGATGTCCTCGAACGTCCTAGGCTTCATGTCGCGCAGCACGCGGCGTATGCCGGAGGACTCCATCTGGAAGACGCCGGTCGTGTCGCCGCGGCCGAGCAGCGCGTACGTCGCCGGATCGTCGAATGGTATGTCCTCCCAGCGCAGCGCCTTGCCGGTGGACTCGCGCACGCTTTGCATCGCACGTTCGATGATCGACAGGTTGCGGAGGCCGAGGAAGTCCATCTTGAGCAGGCCGACCGCCTCGAGATGCTCCATCGAATACTGTGTCAGCGGAACGCCTTCCGCGCCCTCCTGCAAAGGCACGTAATCCGTGAGCGGCTCGGAGGAGATGACGACGCCTGCGGCGTGCGTCGACGCGTGGCGGGGCATGCCCTCCGCTCGCCTCGCCATCGCGATCAGATCCGCGATCGGCCCGCCCTTTTCCGTCAGGGCGCGGAAGTCGGGGTTGTCCCTCGCGGCCCGCTCGATGGACATGCCGGGCATGCCGGGAATGAGCTTGGCCGCCCGGTCCACGTCCCCGTACGGCAGGTTCAGGACGCGGCCCACGTCGCGCACCGCGGCGCGGGCCGCGAGCGTGCCGAACGTGATGATCTGCGCGACGTGGCCGCTGCCGTACTTGGCCGCGACGTAGCGGATGACCTCGTCGCGGCGCTCGTCGCTGAAGTCGACGTCGATATCGGGCATGCTCACGCGCTCCGGGTTCAGGAAGCGTTCGAACAGCAGCTTGTGCTTGAGCGGGTCGACGTCCGTGATGCGCAGGCTGTAGGCGACGATGCTGCCCGCCGACGAGCCCCGTCCCGGCCCGACGGCGATTCCTTGCTCGCGCGCGTAACGGATGAAATCCCAGACGATCAGAAAGTAGTCGCTGAAGCCCATCCGGGCGATAACGTCGAGCTCGTAGCGCAGCCGCGCCTCGGCCTCCGCCCCCACCGATGCAGCTCCCATCGATTCAGCCATCCCCGCGTCGCCGGCCATTGCGCCAGAACCGTCCTCGCCGCCCGAGATCGCGCCAGCCCCGTCGGCGCCTGCCGTTCCCGTCGGCTCGCCGTATCGGTCACGCAGCCCGGCCAGGCAAAGCTTCTCCAGATACGTCTCCGCGGTCATCCCCTCGGGGATCGGCGAAAATTTCGGCAATATATGCGCACCGAGCTCGATCTCCAGCTCGCAGCGGTCCGCGATCAGCGCCGTATTGGATACCGCCTCGGGACGATGACGGAACAGGGCCGACATCTCCTCCCCAGTCTTCATGTACAGCTGCGAAGTGCCGATTCTGAACCGGTCCTGGTCGTCCACCGTCTTGCCGGTGCCGATGCAGATGAGCACGTCCTGCAGGACGTGGTCCTCCTCGGTCAGGTAGTGCGAATCGTTGGTCGCGGCAAGCGGGATGCCGAGCTCGTCGGCCAGCTTCAGCGTACCGGCGGCAATGCGCTTCTGATCGGTCAGGCCATGGTCCTGGATCTCGAGGAAGTAGTCCTCGCCGAACAGCTCCCGGTACCTAAGCGCCGTCTCGCGCGCCTCGGCGTCCCGGCCGTGCATGAGGTGCTGGGACAGCTCGCTGCTCATGCAGCCGCTCAGGCAGATCAAACCTTCCGCATGCCCCGACAGCGCCTCGAAGTCGATGCGCGGGCGATAATGGAAGCCCTCCAGATGGCCGATCGAGCTCAGCTTCATGAGATTGCGGTAGCCTGCGGCGTTCTTCGCGATCAGCGTCAAATGGTAGATCGGCTGGTCGCGCCGCGACGCCTTCTCCAGCCGCGAGCCTGCGGCGACATACGCCTCCATGCCGATGATCGGCTTGATCCCCCCGCTCGCGGCAGGCTTTGTAGAAGGGGATCGCCCCGTACATGACGCCGTGGTCGGTGAGCGCCAGCGCCTTCATGCCGAGCTCGGCCGCCCGCGCCGTCATGTCCTTGATGCGCGAAGCCCCGTCCAGCAGGCTGTATTCGCTATGATTGTGAAGATGGACGAATCCGCACATCGCCATGCCTCCCCGTGTTCCCGTTTTTGTTCCCATTAATCGAATTGTATCATATCGGCGCGGGCACGTCCCATACATATAAGTATGGGAGGGGATGAACATGAACCGCGTCTACGCGCATGCGGTGCTCGACTTCTGCATCGCCTTCGGCGTCGTGCTCGGCGGAGCGATGCTGGCCGGCATGGCGGCGCTGTTCCTCTGGCGTCCGCCGGCCGAGACGGTGCTCGAGATCGCGAGCCGCATCAAGATCTGGGCGGTCGTCGTCGCGGTCGGGGGGCTCGATCGATCCGATCCGCGTCATCGAAGCGAACGTGATGGAAGGGTATTTGTCGCCGGCCGTCCAGCAGATCGGCTATATCGTCTGCGCGTTTCTCGGCGCGCACCTGGCGACCGAGCTGGTGCAGTGGATGTGCAGGAATCCGGGGTGAGCAGATGAGGGTACCCGCGTTTTCGAGATATGGACGGGGCATGCAGGCCGCCGCGTTTTTCCTGTGCGGGATGATCGTCGGCGCGGCGGTCTACAGCGCGCTCGTGCTGGACCAGACGAACCGGATCGTCCTGAACAACTACGAGCTCAAGGAGCAGGCGGAGCTGGCCGAGCAGCAGGCGAGGCAAAAAGAAAAGCCCAACGCGGGCGAGACGGTCATCTCGAGCATCGTGCTGTACGTGAACGAAGCGCCCGGCCGGGAGCCGCTCGACGCCGTCGCGGAGAGCGCGCTCAAGGAGCGACTCCTGTCGAGCCTGAAGCGCAGCTTCATGGGGAGGAAAATCTACGATATCGGCTCCGACGCGGCGCTCGCCCGAAGCCTGCTGGACGGCGCCGTCTACCCGGATATCGAAAAGAAGGATTATACCGTGCATATCCGCACGGCGCTGGCGGCCGACGGCCGCCTGACGATCTGGGCGGAAGCCGCGCCGCTGCTGAGACGATGAGCCCCTGGCGGCATTCATTCGGCCTGGCGAATATGGTACAATGAGGGACAATTCGCCTATTGAAGGAGCTGCCCCCCCCTTGCCCAATCTCGAAGCGATCCTGTCCTGGATCTTCGGCATCGCCATCCTCGCCTCGCTGATCCTGTCCGTCGGCTTCAGCTTCCGTTCGCGGCGCACCGCCGATCCGACGCAGCGCGGCCTGCTGGCCGCCCGGATGAACATCTGCCTCGGCATCATGCTGATCGCGCTGGCGCTGCTGCAGATGTTCGTCTACAGCGGCTCGACGCTTCGCGTCATCGTCGGCGCCGTCTTCCTCGTGCTCGGCCTCTTCAACCTGTTCGCCGGCATGCGCAATCATGCCTTCTTCACGAAGCGTCGATCGTCTGCGCGGTGATCATCGCCTTGGCCATGACCTCGCCGTCCGCGAGCGCGGCGGTGACCTCGAGCTTGAGATGGCGCCGGCTCGCCTCGATCAGATGCGGCCGGATCGCCAGCTGCGCGTCGATCGGAATCGTCCGCAAATAATAGACCGTCATATTTTCGACGATATGCTCGTGGCGGCCGAGATCGGCCGCCATCCTGGCCACCGCCTGCTGCATGAGCATCGTCAGCACGCCCTCCGACAGCGTGCCGAGCGCTCCGGACATCTGCGGCGTCACGAGGCCCGTGAACGACTGGCGTCCTTCGGCGTCCCGTTCCTCCGAAAAGCCCGCCCATACGAGCGCATCGAACGTCTCGCCGAGCTGCTCGGGGCGGTTGGCGAACTGCATCGCCCGCAGCAGCTCGGCCCGGCTGACGACGCCCGCGAGCTTGCGCTGGCGGTCGACGACGGGCAGCAGCTCGATGCCCTCGGTCACCATCCGGTGCGCCGCCGACGCGATCGGCGTGTTCATCGTGACCGTCATCGGCCTGCGCGTCATGAGCTTGTCGACCGACTGGTCCGGCGGGCGGCCGACGACGTCCTTGGACGTCACCATGCCGACGACGCGGTTCCACTCGTCGACGACAGGGAAGCGCGAGTAGCCGGTCTCTGCGCTCGTCTTCAGGAAGTCGGCCACGGTCGCGTACTGCTTGAGCGAGCCCACCTTGGCCGTCGGCTCGACGAGATCCGCGATCATCATGATCTTGCGCTTGATGAGCCGGTCGTACATCGCCCGGTTGATCATCGACGCGACCGTGAACGTGTCGTGCTTGCAGGTCAGAATGGGGAGCTGGCGGTCGTCCGCCAGCTCCTTCACGTCCTCGCTCGTCCCGAATCCGCCGGTCACGAGTACGCCCGCCCCGTGGGCGAGCGCGATGCGGTGCGCGCCTTCGCGGTTGCCCACGATAAGCAGGCTGCCCGCGTCGATGTAACCCGTCATCTCGTCCAGCTCCATCGCGCCGATGACGAGCTTGTGGAGCGTCTTGTCGAGCCCTTCGCCGCCGCCGAGCAGGCTGCCCTGGACGATCTCGAGCACCTCGGCGAACGTCAGCTGCTCGGGATGGCTGCGCCGCTTCCGGCCGACGCGAACCGTACCGATCCGCTCCTTCGTGCTGACATAGCCCGCCAATCCCGCTTCTTTAAGCGCGCGGTAGGCCGTTCCCTCCGACACGTCCCTGTCCTTCGCCATCTGCCGCACGGAGATGCGCGTGCCGATCGGCAGATCCCTTATGTATGCGAGCAGCTGCTCGTGCTTCGTTAACTCTTCTCCGGCATGATCGTTGCCCGCCATTTCCGACGCCCCTCTTTATCGATCATTCGTATCGAACGCATTAGGCAAAAACAGGAAAACAATTTAAAGTATAAGCATGCCCTGCCTCGCCCTCAATGTAGCACAGCGACCGCAGACTAGTCGAGCCGAACGCCCAAAGGAGATCTCACGTTTATGCAAGATCCGGTTTCATTCCTCCGGCAAGACCTGCTTATTTCCATTCCGCAGACCTTTACCCTTTTATGGCTGACGTTTGCGACGCTCGGCTTGCAGCCGGGCCGGCGCTGGCGGCGAATCGGCGCGCTCGCAATCGTCAACTCCGTATATACGGACCTTTTTTTCCATGACGTCTCTACGCCCGTCCAAGTGTTGAATTCCGTCACGATCACGACGCTCATGCTGTTCGTGCTGTTCAGGGACGTCGGCGTGAAAAAGAGGCTCATGATTCTGCTGCTTTCTTACGTCTTCAGCGCCCTGAACGATCTCGCCGTCTATCTTCTCTACGGCGCCCTGTACGGCGATGCCGACAAAGCGCGCATTCTGGATTCGTTCCCGGCGTTCGCTTCCTGCTTGTATCCGGCGCTGGCCGTTCAATGGCTCGTCGCGGCCTACGTCGGGCCCCGTGCCGCGCGCTGGTTCGACAGCTTGCGCGCGGCCGGCGGGTACATTCGCCGCAACGGGCTCGTGCGCGTGCTCGTCTGCCTGCTGCTGCAGCTCTTCGCGGGCAGCGGCGTCCTGCTGGGCCGCGCCATTCCCGGCGAATACGGGCGTTACGCCTTTTTCGACTACCTTTTTTTACGCGACGGTGCTGCTCTCTTTGCCCACCCTTTACTTCGTCGTCCGGCTCATCGACCGCACGCGGCAGGACACGGTGCTGTCCACCCAGGAGCACTATATCGACCAGATCAGCGGCATGTTCACTTCGATCCGGGGTCAGCGGCACGATTACCTCAATCATATCCAGGTCATGCATACGATGCTCCAGCTCGGCAAGCTTGCCGAGCTCAAAGCCTACATGTCGGACGTCGTCAAAGAAACGCACCAGGTCGGCGACATCGTGCAGCACGACATTCCCGCGGTGGGCGCGCTGCTGAAGGCGAAGACCGCCGTCGCGCTAAGCCTCGGAATCGACTTCGTCAGCGACTTCAGCGGTCCGTGGAACCCGAAGTCCCCGGTCAAGATCATCGATATCGTGAAGATCGCGGGCAATCTGATCGACAACGCCTTCGACGAAGTCGTCAAGCTGCCGGCCGGCGAACGCCGGGTGCGCGCGTCCTTCAAGCTGTGGGACGGATTCCTGGAGCTGACCGTGTCCAATCCCGGCCCTCCGATCAGCGAAGCCGCGAAGGCGCGTCTGTTCGAGCCCGGATTTTCGACCAAGCCGGGAGAGAACCGGGGGCTCGGGCTGCCGATCGTCCGGGAGCGCGTCGCCCACTATGACGGTACGCTGACGTTCCATTCGGACGAAAATCGCGGCACCGTGTTCCAGGTCCGGCTGCCGCAAAAAGCCGCTCAGCTGTCCTGAGCGGCTCGATCCTTGCGACTTCCGGCCGGGCATCCGCACGGAATGCGGGCTAAAAAAAGCAGCAGCCAGCCGATTGAAAACAGAACGATGTATCCGGCCACCGACAGCAGCACCGCCGCGAAATTGTCCTTGCGCTCCACCTCGTGCAGCTCCAGCGCGTGAATGACCAGCATGAGCAGACTGAGCAGCAGCAGCCCGCCCGTCAGCGCCAGCGACAGCCTGACCGACAGGAACGCCGCGAGCGCAGAGACGAGGTAGCCCGCCCCGAACATCAGCTGCGAGCTCCCCCTGATACGTGACGATCTCGATCCAGGCGCGCTTGCGCCGGCCCAGGCGGTTGCCGACGGCCGACAGGGATGCCGTCCAGGCAAGCAAGGACAGCAGACCGAGCAGCAGCAAGCTTAAGCGCCAGCCCCGCGCTGAACAGGCGGCTCACGAAAAGAACGGAGAAAAAAGACATCGCATGCTCGACCCGGTTCTGAACCGCGAGCACCCAAATATAAAATCCGGCGACCGAAGCGGCCGCCCCGATCAATCCGAGCGGCAAGTCTTCGGCGCCGCGCAGCGCAAGCGCCGCCGACGGATTGCGCAGCAGCGCGAGCAGCAGCCGCGGGTTCGCGGAAAAACGATCCCGGCTCATTTTCGACAACCTCCCCCGATCCTTAAATCGTATCGCCATAAAAACGCGCTGCTCCCCTTTTTCGACGCGAATCGCTCGATTCCCTCCATTTATTTCGTCGTCCGCCAATTCGCAAGCAAAAACCGCCCTCCGTAAATTCGGAAGGCGGCTCGCGTACGACTTCGCGCAAACCCCATATCTCAAGCCTGGAGCTGCTTCAGGCGGTAAAACTCCCCGCCCTTCGCCATCAGCTCTTCGTAGGTGCCGATCTCGGCGACCTGTCCGCGCTTCATGACGACGATGCGGTCCGCGTCGCGGATCGTGGACAGCCGGTGCGCCACGATAAACGTCGTGCGGTTCTGGATCAGCTTCTGCATCGCCTGCTGCACGTAGCGCTCGGATTCGTTGTCGAGCGCCGAAGTGGCCTCGTCCAATAGGATGATCTTCGGATCGCGCACGAGCGCGCGCGCGATGGCGATCCGCTGCCGCTGGCCGCCCGACAGCTTGCCGCCGTGCTCGCCGACCGCCGTATCGAGCCCCTGGGGCAGCTGCGCGACGACATCCTGGAGGTAAGTCATCCGGATGACCTCCTCGAGCCGCTCCTCGCTGACCGACGGAAGCCCGTAGGTGATGTTTTCGCGGATCGTGCCGGAGAACAGCACCGTGTTCTGGTGGACGACGGCGATGCGGGACCGGTAGGACGTCATGTCGAGCTCGTCCATCGGCACGCCGTCGATCGCCACTTCGCCGAATGTCGGCTTACTGAAGCCGATGGCCAGGTTAAGCACGGTCGACTTGCCTGCGCCGGAGGCGCCGACGAGCGCGATGCACTCGCCCGCCTTCACCTGCAGATCGAAGCCGTTCAGCACGTGCCGGTCCGAGTCCGGATAGCCGAAGCTCACGTTTCTGAAGTCGAATTCGCCGCCGACCTCCTCCAGCTTGCGATGTCCCCGGTATTCCTCCGTATCTTGCGAGAGCAGAATCTCCGTGACCGAATAGATCGACTCGAAGCCTTTGGCGATGTTCGGATAAATGTTGATCAGCTGCGTGATCGCGCCGAGAATCATGGCGAAGTAAGCCTGGTACAGCACGATGTCGCCGACCGGGATCTCCCCGCGGAACGCCAGCAGCACGGTAAACGCCAGGCACAGCACCTGAAACGTCTGGAACGTCACCCACGCGGCCGAGCCGAAATACGCTTCCACGATGTCGAGCCTGTATCCCTTCGTACGCAGCTTGCTCAGCGTGCTGTCGATCTTGGTGATCTCGGTCTCCTGCAGGCCGTGCGCCCGCGTGACCGGCATCATGCCGACCATCTCCGACACCTGCCCCGACATCGATTCGATCTGCTTGCGGAAGTCGCTGTTCGTGCGCTGTATTATTTTGCGGAAAAAGGTCACCATCGCGACGCCCGCAGGAATCGTCAGCACGAAGAACAGCATGACCGTCCAGCTCTTCCCGGCCGTGATGGCGACCGCCACGACGACGCTGACGATCGCGGGCAGCACCGACAGCATCATCTGCCGCGACAGAAATTCGATCGCCTCGACGTCGCGGAGCACCTTGGACTGCAGTCTGCCCGCGGCCAGCTCGCCGTGCGCGGACATCGACAGCCGCTGCAGCTTGCGGACGAGCGTACTCCGCAGGCTGGCTTCGACATAGCGGATCGCCTTGCTCATGTAGCTGATATGAAGCACCTGCGTGGGGACATTTTGTACGATGACGACGAACAGAATGCCGATATTCCACCATAGCGTGCTCGTGCTGTATTTATCCGGTTTGGTCGCCATGTTGATCAGGTTGGCGGTGACGATCGGCAGCACGTAGACCGGCGAGTGCTTGATCAGAAAAAAAGAACGCCGACCAGAAAAGCTTGATCCAATGGTCTTTGTATAATAGATACAAAATTCTCGAAGGACGCCGATCCGTCAGCGCTTCGTTTTCGAATAAATGCTCCAGTCCGTACGAGGTCGGCTCCGACTTCGGGACGGCGGCGGTATTCATGGCGAGCTCTCCTTTGAACGATCAAGCTGTTAACGCGCGTTCACAGTTTTCATAACTTCCTCATTTTCAAGCATTCGCAAATGTATGTAAACCGGCAGCTTTTCAGAAAGGAGACGCCCTAGGCTTTAATTTTCACGCCTCGGACCGTTTAGCAAGCCTCTGTCGAGATTTGCTGGCGATTTCGCGGGAATAAAGCGATTTCACTTGTCATGATGCCGATTGATCGGCTTTTTTAAGCATTCGATTTTCCTTTTGAAAAAGACATTAGCGGCCCTAAGTCTGCGCGTTGGCCCCAAGCTGAACGGACTGAGGCGCCGTTATTATTGTTCCTATCGCGATTATCGGCCCGCTGGCGGACTCGGTAGCCGCTGATATGAACGAAACTGTCAAGCGTCTCTGTTTGCACCCGTGTTTTTGACAATAGCGAATAGAAGCCTGTCAAGCGATTTTCTTTACAGGCGGTCGCATCATTTCCCATACTTTTCTGGATCTCCGGCATGGAAATGCCCGGAGGTGCCCCTACGGCGAGTAACGGGGTGCAGGGGGCGTCGCTCCCTGCGTTTCCCCTTTAGGGGACGGAAGGGGCCAATTCTTCTTTAGCTCAGAGGCAAAAGCAATTCGCTGGTCGGCAATCTGATATTCGTGGATTCACACATGTTATTCATACGTCTGGAGAGCTTACCCGCTAACTATTGACGAGCATAAGCATTCGCTTGCTCAAGCGGCTCACGCGGTTTTCTCTCCACCTTGCCTGATTTTGCCTCTGAGGTAAAAAAAAGAATCGCTTCCCCTCAATCGCCTCCTTTGTTCGGACCCGTTGTTTTACACCGCTGCTTGCAAACGAAGCTTCTCGATCTCCTTAGCAATCGCCCATACAAACCCCGCCAGTTCTCTGGCAATCGCGACCGCGATGCAACCCTTGTGCTTTCCTCTTCGCGCCAGACTCCAATACTTCTTGTGTAATCGATGCTGCGCGCTCCAGGCAATCGACTGAACCTCCGGTGGCAGCCCCTCGATACGGTCGCGCATTCTTCTGCGAATCGCGGGCGCGTGTCGGTAACTTTTCGCGGCTTCCACCAGTACCCGACGCAGATGCGCATTCCCGGCTTTCGTTATACGGCCTTGCCAGCGGCTGCTTCCCGAGGAGTATTCGCTGCTGACCAGTCCGCAGTAACTCATAAACGAAGAGGCGGAGTGAAAGCGGTCGCTGCTCATCATCTCGGATGAAAGCGTAACGGCTGTGACGGCTGCTACGCCTCGCAAGGCTTGCAGCGCTTGAACGACCGGCGCCTGCTCGCTTAAAGCGGCTTGTTCTTCAATTTGCTTTTCGTATCGCTTGATTCGCTCCTTCGTTTCCCAAATCGATTGGCGGTACTCCTGAAAGGTCATTTGTTTGCAGCTGTCCTCGGGAATACGCAGCGTATCCAGCCATTCCTCGTACGCGAAAGTTCCGGGTTTGGCGCCTTTGGCGTCCTGAAGCTGGTGGCGAAGCAGAAACTTGCCCAGTCGTTGCTTAAAACGATTCAAATCCTCGACCGCATCCTCGCGTGCGCGAACGAGATCCCGCAAGCTTTCGTCTGCTGGCGTGGGCACGTATACCGGCGTCAGTTCTCCTGCGCGATACAGCTGTGCGAGTCGAATGGCATCCCGTTTGTCTGTTTTGACCCGGTCGCCGGCACGCTTGGGAATGAGCGAGGGCGCGACCACGCTGCAAGCGATGCCTGCCGTCAATAGCCAACGATAGAGCACATAGCCGGTGGGACCTGCCTCGTAACAGACCCTTAAAGTCACCTCCTCTTTCTCACCCGGACGACGCAAGCCTTTGCAGGAGTTTCAATACCGCTTCCTTGCTATGCTCGATGACGCCAAAGTACCGTGCTTCTCCTCGTCCCTCATCCGCAAAGGCAACCGCGATTTTGGATTTGGATACGTCTAAACCTACGTACTTGATGGCCATACTCATACTAAACCGACTCCTTTTGCTTTGAGCTCTGTATTTGGTAAATGGGTTGTTTCTGTAAACGCCATTTTTCCCAAATGTAACCTCCGAGATAAGCAAACAGGGTGTCGGTTTCGTTCATGATAACTATTGCGGGATTAAAGGCCATTTATAGCCGTGATCCGGTTGGATAACGTCCCCTCAGTCCGATACGATCGCCATTGGACCGGTTTTTACGAAAATAGCGCCCCTTGTGTCCGATGTCCTCAGCCGGACTCGGATTCAAACTGCCGCCCGCAGCTCTCTTTGGCACCCACCGGCTGACCTTCGGTCTACCGTCGCCTTCCGGTCAGCGAGCGAAGCCTGTCATTTCTCCGCGCTGCCAAGCGCGCAAAAAAACTGCGGGAGACTCAGCCGAGGCCGAATGCCCGCAGTACTTGAAGAAAATTCCCGACATAATGCGCCGGAGCGAAACGCGCAACCGCATGCTGCCTGCCGTCCGCTCTGATACGTTCTCTAAAGCCCGCATCGAGCAGCAGCGCCTCGGCGAGGTCGGCGGCCACGCCGATCGCCTCCTGCGCGTAGAGCAGTCCCGTCAGGCTGTGCTCGACGAACGCCCGCACGCCGTCCGAATCCGCGGCGACGACCGGGCACCGGCACAGCATCGCTTCGCCTACCGCGTAGCCGAAGCCTTCGAGGATGGAAGTAGAGGCGAGCAGGCCGCCGGAATCTCCGATAATCGAATAATAATCCGACATGACGAGATTCGGAACGTTCGAATGTCTGCGGATGACGGGGGCAAGGCCCATTATCGACGCTGTCTGCTCGAAGGCCTCCTGCTCCTCCGGCCGGTTCAGCGCGGCGTCCTCGAACGTCCACAAGTGCACGTCGTGACCGCGACGCCTGAGCTCCGCGCCGATCTGCAGATATGCGCGCCAGTTTTTATTCGGCTCGATCCGGCCGACCCAGCCGAGGATCGGATTCGAATGGATCGGCACCGGGTGATAACCGAACCGTTCGACGTCGAGCGGATTGTCGAAGCAGAACTGCGGCATATCGCTGAACATGCCCCGGAACAGCTCGATCAGGTGGGCGGTCTGCGGATAGAGCAGGCCGTTCGCATACGCGCGCATATAGGTCGCCCCGCCCAACAGCGTCTCTACGGCCATCTGCCGCGTGCCGAGCCCTTGCACCTCGAACAGCAGCGTTCCGGCGAATCCGAGCCTGCGCATCCGCTCCAATCCGTGGAAATCGTTCGAGATGATCACCGCGTCGAATCGCCCCTCCTGCAGCATCTGCCAGATCCCGTAGTCGTCGTTGGTCACATAGACCGGAACGCCGCTCGTATTGTTCTGAAGTCCGGACCCGTGCAGTTGGTAATGAATGCGGCAATCGACGCCGTGACGGATCAGCGCCTCCGCCCGAAGTCGGTTAAGCGTCTCCATCCCTCCGCTCGGCACCAGGTAAGAAAACAAAACGCGCATCCGTATCCCTCCTTGTGCAGTCGCACGCCATAGCTTATGAACGAGCGTCCTCCGGGGATTGGTCAAGCGTACTCACGTCCGAAAAAATGATGCGTTCGCGGAGCGCGATTCGGCAAGCCGGCTGGTTACCCGTACAAACCCCCGTTCCGCTCGCGAATATATTGGCAGGAGCCACATTCAGAGGAGGCGATTCCATTTTGTCCAACAGGACCGAACCGATCACGATCAGCTTGTGCATGATCGTCAAGAACGAGGAGCTCACGCTCGCCAGATGTCTGGATTCGGTGCGCGACCTCGTCGACGAGATCAACATCGTCGACACGGGCTCGACGGATCGAACGAAGGAGATTGCCGCGCAGTATACGGACCGGATCTTCGACTTCGAATGGATATACGACTTTTCGGCGGCGCGCAATTACTCGTTTTCTCATGCGACAAAGGAATACATTCTGTGGCTGGACGCGGACGATTACTTCATTGAAGAAGACCGGCAGAAACTCCGCAAGCTTAAAGAAGAGCTGGACCCGTCCGTCGATATGGTCGCTATGGATTACAATCTCACGTACGATCCGAACGGCCGACCGATTGACAGAATTCGCCGTGAGCGCCTCGTGAGGCGCGAGCTGGACTACCGCTGGCACGATCCGATCCATGAGTATCTGGAATTCAAAGGCGTATTGACCCACAGCGACGTTGCCGTCAGCCACGGCCGGGTCCACCAGAACAAGACGCGCAATCTCGATATTTACGAGCGCCGGCTCGCAAGCGGGGAAACGTTCGGTCCCAGGGATCATCAAAACTTTGCCAGCGAACTGCTGGACAACGGCCGCGCCGCGGATGCGGCCACTCACTTCATGCGCTATCTGGAGCTGGTGGAGCCGAACTTCGCAGCCAACGACGACACTTCATTAAGAGAAGAAAACATTCTTGTCTGCACGAGACTGTCCTACTGCCACCAACTGCTAGGCGATCCGGCCAAAGAGCTTGAATGGCTTCTCGCCGCGATGCGCTATGACGCGCCTCAGGCGGATATCTGCTGCCGGATCGGTCTGTGGCACCAGGATCGGGAGATGTTCCGGACGGCCGTCCGCTGGTTCGAGCTCGCTGCGAAGCTGGAGCGGCCGGACGATCTGTGGGGGCACGTGAACCTGGCGGCCTACACCTGGCTTCCCCATCAGCATCTCACGCTGCTTTACGCGCAGCTCGGGGATCTCGACAAATCCTATGCGCACAACGAGATCGTTCTAACTTATTTGCCGGAAGATGCCAACCTGCTGCACAACAGGCAGCGGCTGGAAGCATTGCTGGCCGAGCGCGATTCCGCCCGAGATAATGCCGCTGGAGCGGATTCCGCAGATGCATCGGCGTATTCGTCCAAGCCTCAAACGTGAACTCGCCATATCTTAGAATTAGCTTCAGAACAAAGGAGGTGAAGACAGAATGGGAAAATTTTTGGATCTTCGCACCTCCCAAAACTCCAGCGCAACGGGCTTTCCGAATGCCGCCCTGACGAGCGCAACGATCGTCGGCGAAATCGGCTTGCAGACGGCGAACGTCGCCAACCCGATCGTCGGTCTTAATTCGTATGTCGTCGTCAGCGTCGCTGCCGGCGCCACCGTAACGGCCAACATCCTGCGCGGCGGCGTAACGATCTACACGGCTATCCGTACCTTCCCCGTCGCCTCGTTTGACGCTGAAATCGCCATTGCCGCCGCCGACCTGGGCGCTCCGGCTGCCGCCCAGACCGTATACCAGCTCGTGCTGTCCGGCACGCCGGCGCCCGGTGTGACGGCAGGCGTCACGCGCGTCGGCCCCGAATCGTTCTGGGGCGTCGCGCAAAACGGATCCGTCCCCGCTACGCCAACCTGATCGCCTGTCTCTGTGTTCAGGCCGGCCGTCTTCCGGCCGGCTTTTTCTATGGCAAAGCATGCCTCTAAAAAAGGAGAGGATAACTGAATGGGCAAGTTTTTGGATCTTCGCACCTCGCAAAACTCCAGCGCAACAGGCTTTCCGAATGCCGCCCTGACGAGCGCAACCGTCGTCGGAGAAATCGGTCTACAGACGGCGAACGTCGCCAACCCGATCGTCGGTCTTAACTCGTATGTCGTCGTCAGCGTCGCTACCGGCGCTACCGTTACGGCCAACATTCTGCGGAACGGCGTTACGATTTACACGGCTGTCCGAACTTTCCCTGCGGCAAGCGCAGACTCCGAGATCGCTCTTGCCGCCGCGGATCTAGCCGCGCCGGCCGCCGCCCAGACCGTATACCAGCTCGTGCTGTCCGGCACGCCGGCGCCCGGCGCGACGGCAGGCGTCACGCGCGTCGGCCCCGAATCGTTCTGGGGCATCGCGCAGAACGGCTCCGTCCCCGCGACGCCGACTTGATCGTTCGCTAGTTATGATTGGCCGGCCGGATAAGGCCGGCTTTTTTTAAAAACGGCAAGTCATCGTAGACCGATCGCAGGGAGGTGAAGACAGAATGGGAAAATTCCTGGATCTCCGCACTTCCGAAAATTCCAATACGACAGGCTTTCCGAATACCGCCCTGACGAGCGCAACGGTCATCGGCGTCATCGGCTTGCAGACAGGCAATGTCGCCAACCCGATCGTCGGCCTCAACTCGTATGTCGTCGTCAGCGCCGCTGCGGGCTCCACCGTGACGGCCAACGTTCTGCGCGGCGGCGTGACGATCTATACGGCCATCCGCGCGTTCGCTTCTTCGAACGCGGCCGCCGATATCGCATTGGCCGCCGCCGATCTTGCCGCCCCCGCAGCGGCACAGACCGTGTACCAACTGGTGCTGTCCGGTACGCCGGCACCGGGCGAAGGAACGGGCGTGACGCGGATCGGTCCCGAAAGCTTCTGGGGCATCGCGCAAAACGGTGCCGTACCGGCAACGCCTGCTTGAGTGCTTGACTGGTTTGAACGGCCGGCCTGATAGGGCCGGCTTTCTTCTTATTTGGGCCGGGCAGTCCAATCCGGATCGACCGGGTCATCGTATCGTATAGCATCCGCCTTGGATACCCTGAATTGAATGGAGGAGCCGGATTGAAGACAAGCATCGTCATCCTGACCCACAACCAGCTCGCGCATACGGTCCAGTGTCTGGACAGCATCGCGAGACATACGTCCAAAGACATGTACGAGCTGATCGTCGTCGACAATGCGTCTTCGGACGGAACACGCGCGTGGCTGGAAGCGCATCGGCGGGCGTATGACCTCAGATTGATACTGAACGACGACAATGTCGGCTTCCCCCGAAGGCTGCAATCAGGGCATGCATATCGCGACGGGCGCCTACTTCCTGCTGCTCAACAACGATACGATCGTGACGCCGAACTGGCTCCCCCAGTTGCTTACCTGCATGCAAAGCGACGAGCGGATCGGGGCAGTCGGTCCCGTGACCAATACGGCCGCTTATTTTACCGCGATTCCCGTCCGCTATGATTCCTTAGAAGGTATGGAGCGTTTTGCCGGTCAATACAACCGCTCGAATCCGGCCTTCTGGGATGAACGAGTCAAGCTGGTCGGCTTCTGCATGCTCTTGCGGCGCGAAGCCGTCGAGAAGGTCGGATGGCTCGATGTCCGCTTTTCGCCGGGCAATTATGAAGACGACGATTACTGCTATCGATTGCGGGAGGCGGGATACCGGCTCGTCCAATGCAGGGACACCTTTATTCACCATGCGGGGAGCGCCAGCTTCCACCAGGACGTCTCCGCTTATACGGAGCTGAACGAAGTCAACCGGCGCAAGTTTTTGGACAAATGGGGCTTCGATTCATGGAATTACTCTAAAATCCGTTTCGATCTGCTCCGCTGGATCGACTCGCCCCGGGAAGCGCCGATCCGGGTGCTCGAGATCGGCTGCGCCTGCGGAGCCACGCTGCTGGAAATTAAAAACCGCTACAAGCAAGCGGAGCTGCACGGCATCGAGTTAAACCCGCATGCGGCCAAAATCGCCTCGCTGACCGCGGACGTCTACTGCGCCGACGCGGAGCTCATCGCACTCCCCCTACGACGAGGCTTCATTCGACTACATTATTTTCAGCGATGTGCTGGAGCACTTGCGCGATCCTTGGACGCTCATGCGCGGGGCGTCCCTCCTGCTCAAGCCCGGCGGAGCCGTATTGGCCAGCCTGCTGAACATCGCGCACTATTCGGTCGTACGCAAGCTGCTGAACGGCAGCTTTACGTATACGGAATCCGGTTTGCTGGAGCGTACGCAAATGCGCTTTTTCACGCTGCAGGATATATGCAACCTGTTCGGCCAAGCCGGGCTCGCCGAGATGAGGTACGAGCCGAATGAGTTTCTGCAAAGCCAAGAGGACGCACGGTTCGTGGAAGGGTTGTCCCTCTTAAGCGACAACCCGGCGGAATCCGCGAAGCAGCTCGTCGCCCACCAATATGTATTGCGTGCCGCGGCGGCCGACCGGAACAGAGTAGAAGAGAGGGCCCCTTCCAGACAGCTGTCGTTCGCGCTGCGAAGAGTCGAGTGGCGAATGGACGCGGAGAACCATGCGGATCAGATCGTCCGATGGCTGTCCGAGGGCGCCGTCACCGCGCGGGAGCTGCGCCTCGCGATCGAGCGGGACATCGTGCGCAAGGAGGAGACCGCGGCGGCGCTCGGGGGAGGCCGCCGTCCGCGCGGGACTGGCCGAATCCGCCGAGGCTTGGCGCGCCTCGCTGCGCCCGGGAGGCGATACGGCATGAGCGCCGATCCGCACGGCATCGCCTTTATCACCTGCGTCAGCGATCCGGAGCTTTACGCGGAGACGCTTGCCTATTTGCGCGCGCTGACCGTCCCCGCTCCCTGCGCCGTCGAATTCATCGCGGTCGAGAGCGACCAGGGAATCGCCTTTGCCTACAACGAAGCGATGATAAAAACGAAAGCCAAATATAAAGTGTACTTGCACCAGGACGTATTCGTGGTGGATCGGAATTTTCTGCGCGTCCTGCTGGACGTGTTCGGCAGCGATCCGGACATCGGCATGATCGGCATGATCGGGGCGCCGGAAGTGCCTGCCAGCGGCACCTGGTGGGAAACCCACGATATGATCGGAAAAGTGTATTGCAGTACGTTCGGACGAATGGCGGAGCTATCCGGACGAGAGCCTCGCGGTCCCTATGAAGAAGTTCGTCTGGCCGACGGCCTCCTCCTCGCCACGCAGTACGACCTGCCCTGGCGCGAGGATATCATTCGCGGCTGGCATTTCTACGACGCTTCGCAGTGCATGGAGTTTGCCGCGGCCGGCTACGAGATCGCCGTCCCGGCTCAACCGAGCCCGATGTGCCTGCACAGCGACGGCGTCCAGCGTCCAGGGATCGCTTACGAGCTAGAGCGCCTGAACTTTCTGGCGCACTACGGAGGGCGATTGGGATAGACGTTCGGCAGCTCCGAACAGTCAGCCAAACAATACCGCGCCCAAATTTGTCGCAGACCGCACCTGCGAGTGGCGCCATTCATAGTATAGATCGACTGTACCCTTCACCCTGCAAGCATCTGAATCCCGGGCAAGGAGGGGTGACATACGTTGAGAAGCAGCGACCACAAGAACAAATTCCTTCTTACCAATCGGGAACGCGAAGTGTTCGAGCTATTGGTACAGGACAAGACGACCCGAGACATTGCCCAACAGCTGTTCATTAGCGAGAAGACGGTTAGAAACCACATTTCTAACGTCATGCAAAAGCTGAACGTCAAGGGTCGTTCGCAAGCGGTCGTTGAGCTGATTAAGCTCGGGGAATTGAAAATCTGATCCGGATCGATCCGGACGCGGACCGGCCTTCTTTTCACCGCCATCGGCGGAGGGAAAGAAGGTTTTTGGTTGGAAAACAGCCTGTCGCATCTTCGCGGCAGGCTGTTGTTGCGTTTGATTCGGATACGCTTAACGAGTGGAATGCGAACTACGGACGGGATACGTTGTTCATGTGCGGGTGACGGGCGTTCATGCCGGTCGCCGCACCTCCCTTGCCGCCGGTGACGCCGGTGCCGCCTATAGCTCCGCCGCCCGCCATGCCTCCGCCCACCGTTCCGCCATTGCCGGCGCCGCCGACAACCGTCCCGCCGTTGCCTGCGCCACGGCCGGCAGTACGGTCGCCGTCTTCGGCCGTCGGAAAGATCCGGTTCGCGATCGCGTTGAACTCCGTCAGCAGCCCCTGGATCGGATGCCCTTGACGCACTTGCTCCGCATAGCCGCGCATCCGGTCGCCCCACTCCGGATTCGAAGATACGTATACGTGATTCGTAGCCGGCGACTGCGCCTTGACCTCATCCGCGATCTCGCCCTTCAGCTTGCTCGTCAGCTCGCGGTCTCCGCGCCCTTCGGACATGATCGCGACGTAGGCGTTCCGATCCGAGCGGACGACGTATGCCGATTGCACGTCGGGTCTCGCCGCCAGCTTATCCGCGATCTTCTGGTCCATCTCCAGGTGGCTGTTGCCGTGCAGGCCGACCACGTTGTTGTTCATGCGCTGCGTGCCGTGCATGCGGTTCATCTCGTTGCGCCCGTCGTCGGCGAACCGGTCGTTCACGCTTTGCGGCCGGATGTTCGAATTGCCGACGTCCCCCCTGTTTGCTCGCGCATCCCGCCATCGTCAGCGACGCCGTCAGTACGAGCGCGGCCGCGGTTGCTTTTTGCCACATAGAGATCCGACTCCCCTTTGTCTTCGATATGGTTGGGACGATTGGAGCAGACGTGCTCCGCCAATCGTTAGCATGACCATCGAGACGCGGGGCTATGCGATTATCGGGATTTTCAGCAATCGGTCAGCTTCGGCTCACCGTTCCTTCAGCCTGCGTTCAAGCCCGCTTCAGTTCCCTCCGCGATAATGAATCCCGTAAAGCAAATATCTTCTTCTTATCGACAGGGAGTGGTCGCCACGAAACGCATGAAACGAAAAACCAAAATAACCGTTGCCGTCTTCCTGGTCCTCGCCACGCTCGGAACCATAACGTACAAGCTGGCAGACCGGTACTTGATCGAGCACGTGGAGGTGCGGGTCGCGAGCGCGCAGACGACATCGAACACGTCGAACGGTTCGAGCGCCGCAACGACTGCAACCGGCTCGGCAAGCACTTCCTCGACCGGCTCCGCGTCCGATTCGCCTGCCTCCTCGACGTCGGCCTCGTCCGGCAGCGTTCGGTCCGACGACTGGAACTACGAGAGCGACAGCGAAAAAATCAGCATTCAAAAGATGCAAAAGGGCTCGGGCGACGACCTGATCACTTATTATGTCGCCGACGTCGTCCTCAAGAACGGCGCGAGCATCCAAACCGCGTTCGCCAAAGACGCCTACGGGACGAACATCACGCAAAACACGTCCGTCATCGCGGACAACCACGGCGCCGTGTTCGCGATCAACGGCGATTACTACGGCTTCCGCAACGACGGCGTCGTGATCCGCAACGGCACGCTGTACCGGGACGAACCGGCCCGCGAAGGACTGGCCTTGCTGTCGGACGGGACGATGAAGTCGTACGACGAAGAGATGGAGAGCGCCGCGTCCCTGCTGGCCGAAGGCGTCACGAACACCTTTTCGTTCGGTCCCGCACTCGTGCGAGACGGCGTCGTCGCGGACGACTTCGACAACGTCAAGATCGATACCAACTTCGGCAACCGCACGATCGACGGCGCGAATCCGCGAACGGGCATCGGCATGATCGCCCCGAATCACTATGTGTTCGTCGTCGTGGACGGCCGCTCCTCGGACAGCAGAGGGATGACGCTGAACGAATTCGCGAACCTGTTCGCCGAGCTCGGCGCGACCGAGGCTTACAACCTGGACGGGGGCGGCTCCTCCACGATGTACTTCATGGGCAGGGTCGTTAACGACCCGCAAGGCAAGGACAAAGAGCGAGGCGTAAGCGACATCATCTATCTGCCGCAATGAGGACTGAAGACCATCTCGCCGAGGAGGCACGCATATGACGATACTCATCCCTTCTTACGAACCCGACGAGCGGTTGCTGGAGCTGGTTCACGATCTAAGAGCGGTCACGGATACGCCGATACTGATCGTGGACGACGGCAGCGGGGATCGGTACAGCGGCATCTTCCAATCGGCCAGGAAGGCCGGCTGCACCATCCTGACGCACGACGACAATAAAGGCAAAGGCTGCGCGTTAAAAACGGGCTTCGATTATATTAAACGAACCGGCGACGCGGACGGCGTCGTATGCGCGGACAGCGACGGGCAGCATCTGCCTCGCGATATATTGCGAATCGCGGGCGCGGTCCGAACGCACCGGCGCCATATCGTGCTCGGCAGCCGGCGGTTCGCCGGCAAGGTGCCGCTGCGCAGCCGATTCGGCAATTCCGCCACGCGGCTCGTGTATGCCTGCGCGACCGGCACGTCCATTCAGGACACGCAGACCGGTCTTCGCGGTTTTTCGGCCGACATGCTCGATTGGCTCTGCCGCGTACCCGGCGAGCGGTTCGAGTACGAGATGAACATGCTGCTCGCCTCCAAACCGGCGGGATACGCGACGGTCGAGGTGCCGATCGACACGGTCTACCTCGACGGCAACAAGTCCTCCCATTTCCGCCCCATCGCCGATTCAGCGCGCATTTATTTCCCGTTTCTCAAATTCGGGGCATCGTCCGCCCTGTCGGCCGCGCTCGACTTCGTCCTGCTGTTCCTGCTGCAGTGGATGACGGCGGACCTGCTCGTCTCCGTCGTCGGCGCGCGCATCGTCAGCTCCGCCTTGAACTATGCGCTGAATCGCAAGTACGTGTTCGGCGGCAAGCGCGCCGGCACCGGCGCAAGACGGTCGCTGTCCCGCTATTATGCGCTGGCGGTCACGATTCTGCTCTTCAACTACGCGCTGCTGTACGCGTTCCACGAGACGATCGGCATGCCGCTGCTCGCGGCCAAGCTGCTGACCGAAGGTTCGCTGTTTTTGTTCAGTTATTGGTGGCAAAGAAGATACGTCTACTAAGCGTACGCCGGCTTCAAGGGATTCAGGGCTCCATGGGCTGTCTGCGCATAAGCATGAACTGCTTGACCATATACTGCGGCGTATAAGGCATGTCGTTGCGCAGCCACGATATGATGGTGCCGATCAGCGCAGAGGAGCCGTACCAGACGGCAATGTCCCGCTGGATACCCGCTGCGGCGAGGTTCGCCTCGCCCTCCGGACTGTCGATCCGTTCGATCACCATGCCGGTCAAAAACGTTAAAAACTGTTCCGTAAATATGGTCGTTCGTCTCGTCGCAAGAATCACCTTGTAAAACCGAAAATGCTCGGCGATATGCTCGAGCAGGTTGACCATCAGCGGCCAGCCCTCTTTGCGCGCGGACGATTGCCCGGATTCCGGCGTCTGAAGAATCGCGCGGATGTCTTCGATCATCTCGGCGGCCATTTTCTCCATCATATCCGGAATGTCCCGATAGTGCAGATAAAACGTCACCCGGTTAATCGTCGCGCGCTCGGCCAGGCGGTTCACCGATATTTTCCCGACGTCCATCTCCTCCAGCAGCTCGACCAGCGCATCCCGGAGCATGCGGCGCGTGCGAACGATGCGGGGATCGGTGCGCGGCGTCGCCTGACGCATAGGCAACCCCCCCCTTCTAAAATTCGCCCTTTAAACGACAGTTTGTTTATATGCTGTCTAATTTATTGAATCTGGACGACAAGATCCCGTTTCCATGCGAGTTAATAGACAATCCCATCGATTACTGTCGATTGCAATGCGAGCGCATCCGGTTAAAATCTAATTTATGCCGTGTTAAGTATATTACACAGTGTAAATTTAGTCCATTACGGACTTGAAAGGGATGGCGCAATTGAGTAAAACCTTGGCTGTACCGGGCGATTCGCTAAAAAAAGGGGCCGATCCTGTTCATTATGATTCTGGGGGCTTTTCTGGCCACGCTGAATCAAACGGTCATGAGCGTCGCCACGCCGGAGCTGATGAAGGACTTCGCCATCTCGGCGACGACGGCCCAGTGGCTGACGACCGGCTACATGCTCGTCAACGGCGTGCTGATCCCGATCACGGCTTATCTGATGCAGCGCTTCACGACGCGGGAGCTGTTCCAGGCTTCCATGATCATCTTCTTCGTCGGCACCTTGACGTCTGCCGTCGCGGCGGGCTTCCCCGTCCTGCTCGCCGGGCGGCTCATTCAAGCCGCCGGGGCCGGCATTATTATGCCGCTGCTGATGAACGTCATTTTGACGTTGTTCCCGCCGAACAAACGAGGCGCCGCGATGGGCATGGTCGGCTTCGCGATCATCTTCGCGCCGGCGATCGGACCGACGCTCGCAGGCTACGTCCTGAAGAACTTTGCTTGGGAAACGATGTTTTACGGCATGCTGCCGTTCGTCGTGCTCGTCATTATCCTGGCGTTCATTTATCTTCGCAACGTGTCGGAGCGAACCTTCCCGAGGATCGATATGCTCAGCGTGCTGCTGTCGACGATCGGCTTCGGCGCCGTGCTGTTCGGCTTTAGCCGGGCGGGCACCCTGGGCTGGTCCAGCGCCGAGGTCATCGCTTATCTGATCGCGGGCATCGTCGCGCTGGCTGCGTTCGCCTGGCGGCAGCTCGCTTCCCGCAGTCCCCTGCTCGATCTTCGCGCCTTCAGGTACGACATGTTCACGCTCACCACGATCATCAACATCGCCGTCACGATGATGATGTACGCGGACATGATGCTGCTCCCGCTTTATTTGCAAAACGCCCGGGGCTACACCGCCCTCGAATCCGGCCTGCTGATGCTGCCCGGGTCGCTGCTGATGGGATTCATGATGCCGATCACCGGCAAGCTGTTCGACCGGTTCGGCGCGAAATGGCTGTCCGTCATCGGCATGGCCATCACGATCGGCACGACGATCGGCTTCATCAACCTGACGGACTCGACCAGCTATACGTATCTCGTCCTGATGTCGACGGGACGCCGGCTCGGGATGGCGATGTTCCTGATGCCCATCACGACCGCAGGCCTCAATCAGCTGCCGCCGAAGCTGAACGCGCACGGCACGGCCATCTCCAATACGATCAAGCAGGTCGCCGGCGCCATCGGCACCTCGCTGCTCGTCACGGTCATGACGGACCGGACGAAGACGCACTATAGGGACATGGCCGCTGCCGGCGGCACCGACCAGGCGCATATGTCCATGGAAGCGATGATTCAAGGCATCAACGACGCGTATCTCGTCATCATCGCGATCGGCACGGTCGGCCTGCTGCTCTCCTTTTTCATCAAGCGTAAGGAGCATCCGCACGAGGTCAAGGACTTGCCCGCGCGGACGGAAGTCAAAGTTCAGGAAGCTTGATCGTCTGCATAAGAAGCCGGTTCCGCGGATGCGGGGCCGGCTTTTTCGCGATAAAATCAAAATTCCTCTTGTACCTTACGTAACGTAATGATTTAAAGTAAAACGTATCAACAAGGCCAACCGAAGAACAACGGACAGACATGGAAAAATAAACATTCAAATTCGGAGGAGAAACGAACATGAGAAAACTCGTATTGTTTATGCACGTGTCGCTGGACGGATATGCGTCGGATTTGAACGGAGGACTGGATTGGATTCCGTACAACGAGGAATTCGAAAGCTACGCCGAGGAGGTCGTAGCCGAAGTCGGCTCACCCGTTTACGGACTTACGACGTATCGGATGATGGAGAGCTACTGGCCTACGGTGCTGGACGATCCGAATGCCTCGAAGCACGATTTGGAGCATGCGAGATGGGTGCAGGATGTGAAGAAGATCGTCCTATCAAGCACGATGGACAAGGCGGAGTGGAACAACACGATGGTGATCAAGGACCATATCGCCGAGGAGATGAATGCGCTCAAAGCGCAGCCCGGCAAAAATCTCGTGATCTTCGGCAGCCCGGGCGCCGCGAAGTCGCTGCTTGCGCTCGGCCTGATCGACGAATTGCTGCTGACGATTTGCCCGGTCGTGCTGGGCGGAGGAAAATCGGCATTCGACGGCGCCGAAAAAAAACAAGCTCAAGCTGCTGTCCAGCCGAACGTTCAAGTCCGGCATTATCGCGACCCGCTATGCGCTGGAAAAATAGAAAATTGCTTGTAATGCCAACAGCCTGCCGGCGCGATCCGGCAGGCTGTTCGGCTTAATTGGAAGTAACCCGCATGCGATGCGCGCGGGTTACAAGCGAAATTTCCGTCGTTTAGTCTCGATCTCGTTCTAAATTCTTTATTGCTTGCAGCGTATCCGCAAGGTATTTGCTGTATTGACGGACTCTATAATCGTCTTTGGACTTTTGAAAGAATGCAATCCACTTTCGCAAGTCTTCCTCGCGGGCTCTCAAGGCTGCGCACGGATCCGTATCAACATCCACATCGTCTGTTAAGATCATGGCAAGCACTCCAAGGTTTGACTTACAGCAAAGTTACACGCATTTTCTGATATCCAAACATAAAAGCATTAGCAGTAAGTAGAAAATCCTATTTCGCCGCAGCGGGTATTAAATGGGAGATGCGGAATTATTTTTTTGATATTTGGATTTGGAGGCGATCCCTTGGAAAATCAGAAACCAAGAAAATCAAGCTGGGGATGGTATGCGGTTAAAGTACTGTACGAAGCCGTTATATCCGGCAATTCGATTCCCGATACGATAGACGAAAATTACTCTAATTCGCATAAAACCTACGAAGAGAGCATTCTTCTCGTTAAAGCCCAGTCGCCTGGCCAAGCCTATACATTCGCTGAAAAGAAAGCGAAAGAGAATGAAATGGACTACGAGAATCCATACGGCGAAAAGGTCGAATGGCGATTCGTCCAAGCTTTGGATTGCTTCATCCTATTCGATGAAACGCTGCAATCGGGCACTGAACTCTATTCGCGATCTTTGCGCGTACCAAAAGGGGCGCCCGAGGATGAGGTGATCGCTCACTACTTTCCGGAGACGGTACACGAAAATGTAGTCGATGAAAACTTTATTTTGAGAAATCGCCTCTTTAATGCCAGGCCCCGCCCTTCTAACTGACGATCTGCCTCGTACCGCTCCATTTCTCGTGGAACGGCACGCGCCTTCTGTTCAGGACGCAGCGAATCAGGTGGATGCCGAGCCATACGTTCAACGCGAACAAGCCAACGGCGTAAGGGATGAGCAGCAACGGCGAAAAATCCCCGACGGCAACGATCGGATACGTCAAATTAATGCCGCCGGCGAGCAGGTACAGCAAGCCGTATCGCATCGCCAGTTCCCGCAGCGTCACGCGCTCCCCTTTTCCCTGCACGCGGATCCGCACGACCCATTTCCCGGCCGTCCGGCCGTTCGCCGCATAAGGAATCGCGACAAAATAGACGATCACGATGCCCGCGTATACGTATAAAAAAGGCCAAGTGGAGCATGGCCAACACTGCGCAAAAGGGCAGCAGGATCGCCCAATCGATCGCGGCCGCGATCGCTCTGCGCGTGTAACCTACCCGCTTGACGGACAGATCGACCCCTTCGTCGAGCCGATCGATGCGCGGAAGAAGGCTTGAGAGCCACGCCGCCGCCAGGTAACCGACCATGCCGCCCAGCGTATTGGCGATCAGGTCGTCGACGTCGAACAAGCGGTACGGATAATCGTAGATGCCGAAAATGCCCGTGACCTGCGTGGTCTCGAATAGCAAGGACAAGCCGAAGGACAGCAGCAGGCAGCGCATCCAGCGAGCTCTGAAGTAATACCGCAGGAACAACCCGAACGGAACCGTCAGCAGCACGTTAAACGCCACCTGCAGCACGGCCCGTTCGACCAGCAGATGCGGATACGTCGACGGACGGTCCAGCGATACGCCGGTCTCCCGGACGATGTCGGTCACGAAGTGGAACGGGATCCATTGGAAATACGAGCCGGCATCCGGCGGCGCGTTGTGGATCGACGGAGGCAGCGGCAGCAAAATTAAATAAACGGCGTTTAACACGTAGAGCAGCAGCAAATACAACATAAACGCCCTGAACTTGTGAACGTAGCCATGCCGGCGATACTGCACGACCAGAAACGGAACGGTGAATGCCGCGGCCGCGATCGGAAAGCTCAAAAACGCATAGGAAACGGGAAACCAATAAGAACCGAGCATCGGAGAACACCTGCCATCCGCTTTTTCAGGCTTAACTATACCGCATTCCGCGTTCGAACGCCCCCGCTTCAGGTCGATTGCAAAAAATCGAAAGCATTCACAGGCGCGCCAAAGCCGCCCGGATTAAAAATTGAAAAGTTTCGGCAAACGCGATAATTTCATGCTTTTCGGCCAAGTGATACGTTTAGCTTGCGCCATGGAAGCGAAACGTTTGAAATGACGAAACGGACAGCTGGCGACTAACGCGAATGAGGAGGTGGCGGATGGAGCCCCGGCGACACCGATCGGTTTAGATGTGACGAGCATTCTGGAAGCGTTATCATTTCGAGGAGGGATACGATGAAAAAATTAGTATCGCTGATCGTGCTGCTGCTTCTGCTGACGGATGCGGGCGCCGCCTTCGCCGCGCCCAAAATCAATACGTTCGAGCGTCCTGCCCGCGGCAGCGCCTATACGCTGAGCCAGTGGGCGCTCGACGGCTGGAGCGCGCCCTGGGACAACGGCATGAGCACGCGAACGTGGATCGACGGTTATAACTTCAACCACTCCGGCGGCCAGTCGCTGCGCGTCTTTTACCCGCAAGGTCAGATCGATCCGCCCAATTCGGGCGCCCAGGCGCCGTTCGTCTTGACACCCGCCAAGGAGTACTATCTGTCCTACTGGGTCCGCTTCAGCAGCGATTACAGCTGGGGCACGACCGAATTCGCCGGCAAACTCGGGCTTGGATTAGCCGGCGGCGGTGCATGTTCGGGCGGAATTCCATGCACGGGCTACAACGGCTTCACCTCGCGCATGATCTGGCGCAGCGGCGGCCAAGCCGCCATTTACTACTATCATATGGACGATGCAGGGCAGTATGGAGACTATGCGGTGCTGAAAAATCCTAACGGCTCGGACATTTACTATCCGAAGGGCACATGGGTGAACATCGTCCAGCGTCTGAAGGTGAACACGGTGACCAACGGCAACGCCAATCCGGACGGCGAGATCCAGATCTGGTACAACGGCGTATCGGCGGCCAACATCACGGGATTGCGATTCGTACGGAACGCGGATCAGGTGGACACGGCGTATTTCTCTTCCTTCTTCGGCGGCGCCACCGCATCGTTCGCACCCGCGAACGACTCGTACGTCTGGTACGACGACCTGAAGGTATCCACCAACAAGGCTGACATCTGCGAGCTCAGCACGGGGGGCTGCTTCACGCGCACGTTCCAGGCGGAGGACTACACCTCGATGAGCGGCGTCATGAAGGAGACGACGCCCGACACAGGCGGCGGGCAGAACGTCGGCGGCATCGACAGCCAGGACTGGATCGCGTTCGGCAACGTGCAAATTCCGAGGACCGGCACCTATCTCGTGGAGTATCGGGTCGCGACGCCTAACAATAATGGCAAGATCTCGCTCGACATTAATTCCGGCGCGACCGTGCTGGGCGAGATCAACGTGCCGAATACCGGCAGCTTCGCCAGCTACCGGACCGTCTCGCACGTCGTCCAGATGACGGCCGGAACCTACCAGTTCGGCCTCTATGCCGTCACGGGCGGCTTCGATATCAACTGGTGGAAGATTACGCAGCTTTACTGATCTTCCGAAGACAAGCAAGAGGAGGCGGATTTCCGTCTCCTCTTGTTTGACTCACAAGCCGGCTACTCTTTTTTTCAATTCCTCCATAATAGTCGAGCCGGCATCGTTCGGGGAGTACAAATTTTTCGTAAAACCGACGGCAAGCCCCGACTCCGGATCGGCGAACGCGATCGAGCCGCCATATCCGCCATGCCCGAATATCCGAAGGCTGCCGCCCATGATATCGCCCTCTTGCCCGAGCACATATCCCATGCCTCTGGGTAGCGGAACATCGTCTTTTAATCTTAACGGCGCCGTCGCGGCCTTCATACGCGAATCCGGCAATAGCTGGACGCCGTCGATCCCGCCGGGAAGCAGCGCGGCATAATGCCTGGCCGCCGCGCGTGCCGACATGATGCCGTTGCTCGCCGGAACGCATGCCCTCCTGGCGGCCGGCGTATTCATCCACGCATGCAGCGGACAGATCCATGCCGGGATGGCCTGCAGGACGTCCACGGCTCCGGTCGGCTGTACGTAACCGGGCTCTTCGAGCACGGCCACCCGATGATCCAATTCCTCCGGCAAGCCGACGTACATGTCCTTCACGCCGAGGGGCGCGCAGATCTCTTCCTCGAGGATCTGCGAAAACGGACGCCCGTCGATCCGCCGAGCAACCTCGCCCAATATCCAGCCATACGTAATCGCGTGATATTCCATATGCTCGCCCGGAGGCCACTGGGGAGTCAGCCTTGCGATCTCCCCGCACATCTTGTCCCAATCGCTAATATCCGCAATGCCTATCTCCGCCGGCATGTGCGGAATGCCCGACGTATGGTAGAGCGCATGCCCGATCGTCGTATCCGATTTGCCGTTCACGCCGAATTCGGGCCAAATATCGGCGATTTTCATTTCATAATTTAACCGCCCGCGCTCGGCCAGCAGATGAATAATGGTAGCGACGATGCCCTTCGTGGTCGAGAAAACCGGGAAAAGCGTATCCCCGTCAACCGCTCTTCCGCTTGCTTGGTCGGCTATTCCGGCATAAGCGTCGACGATGAGCTCGCCCTGATAGTAGACGGCAAGCTGAAGGCCCCGCTCGTTTCCCGCCTCGACCTTTTGTTCCAAAAGGTTTTGCATCGCTTGTTGAATGTCTTGCATTTCCCCAACTCCTTAAGACCGGAATCATTGCCGCATGCGCTTGCCGCTCGTTCGTCGCGTCACTTGACGGGATTCAAGGTTAACCTATAAAACTTCCCGGCGTTCTTGCCGAATAACATGTCGCGGTCCGCTTCGGTCCAATCGTCCGGAACGAAATCGATCGTCGCTTGCAAAACCGCATCGTAGGTGGACGACTCCAAGCAAACCGGCCAGTCGCTTCCGAACATGACCCGCTCCGGTCCGAACGCTTCCAGCACATGACGGACATAGGGGCGTGCCTCCGTCAAGCGCCACTCGCGTCCGGGCTCTGCGGAGAAACCGGATATTTTCGCATAGATTCCTTCGTGACCGGCTAATTCGGCGACGCGCTCGCTCCAGGGCAGCCAGGCGCCTCGATCGATTTCCGGTTTGGCCATATGATCGACGACCGCACGAAGCTTCGGCACGCGCTCGGCCAAGCGGATCAGGTCGGGAAGATGACGCGGACGCGCTTGAAGATCGATCGGAAAATCGGCATCCGAAAGCATCCGGATATTTTCCACGACCGCATCCTGCAAGATCCAGCCGTCGGGAAGATCCTGGATCATCGGGCGTATGCCGACGAATAACGGGTGTTCTCGCATCTTGACGAAGTCGCGTTCCATCCGCGGATCCGTCAGGTCAAGCCACCCTACCACGCCGCCCAGCGTCGGCTCCGCTTCGCCCAAGCGAAGCAAATAGAAGGTCTCCTCGACCGATGGGGCGGCTTGGACGGCAATCGTCGCATCGAAATCGTATCGGGTCAACAACGGCTTCAGCGCTTCGGGGCTATAATTCCGATACAAAACGCCTTTATCCGGCGTCAGCCAACCGTAGTCCGTCCGCTCGATCGACCAATAGTGCTGGTGAGCATCGATTCTCATGGCGTCCTCTCCTCTATGGGAGAGTATAATCTATAATTCGTATGCACGGCCATAGGCGAAATTCGACGTTAGTGTCCGTATGCATTTATCGGTATATTCAGTTCGCGAGAGTGAAAGACGGACAAGAAAAATGCCGCCGGCAGCCCGATAAGGGAGACGGCGACACACAAGATCAAAGGCGTGCACGCGATGATCGTAAATATGCTTGTCACGTTGAAATGGCTATTTGTTTTTTAAAGAATTCCTTATATGTCATTGGTTTTCGGCCAATCAGACGTTCAAGATCCCCGGATGTTTCCGAGAATTCTCCAGTGTTGACTGCTCGCACCCAACCTAATAAGAAATCATTTGTAAAAGCAGGCATGCCCATGGCTTCAAGATAATCATTTTCGCTAAGGGTCTCATAAGCGATATTTTTCTCGCTAATCTCCGAGAGGGCTTCAGCGATGTCCGCAAAAGAGCTTCCCTCGCTGCCGCTTAGATTGTAGGTATGATTTTCGTGCCCGCTTTGGGTAAGCACAGCCACGTTGGCTGCCGCCAAATCATCCAGAGATGCAGCGGCTACTTTACCGGAACCCTCCGGTACTCGCACGCCGCCAACTTTAAGCGCATCTCCATAAAACGAATGCAAGGTTTCAAGGTACGGTGGATTCCGCAGAATGGTATAGTCTAATCCCGATGCTCTAAGCGCTTGTTCGGCAAATAAGTCTGACATCGTTACTTCGGGCAAAATAAGATTTGAATTTTCTTTTCGTATGATCGACGTGTAGATCACTTGTTTAACCCCAGCCTGCTTTGCAGCCGCGATGACGTTGAAATGTTGTGTATTGCGGTCGGTAAATGCTACCGCGGAAATGAGCATCAATTTTTCAACACCATTAAAGGCTCGCAAAAGGGAGTTATAATCAAAATAGTCGCCCTGGTGTGCTTCTACACCTTCCTTAATAAATCTTTCTATCTTTTCAGATTCCGGATCACGTACCAGTACAGCGACCTGATTGGACGGAAATTTTTGAAGAAGAAGATCCAGCGTCCTGATGCCGAGATTGCCTGTTGCTCCAGTGATAAGTATTTTACCCATTTTAATTTCTCCTTTAAATTTCATATGTAACTGAAACCGTTACGGTTACACAGTGATCTAAAAAAAAGGCCTTTATCTTACTGTGCCTTTTTTTAATAAATCATTTACAACATCTTGTATAGTGAAGCTAGCGAGAACATCTTCCATAGAAATTTCGATTTTTTTAAATATAACCGCAAGAACATTTTGAATATTAGCTCCAACAATACACGACAGTGCTGTATCTTCATGAATCTGAAACAGGTGCCCCTCTTTCACAGCATCAACCGCCCGATATACGTCAAGCAAGGTTATCTGGTCGACTGGCTTTAAAAGCGTCGTTCCCCCATAACCTAAATTCACATTGATGAAGCCTGCTTTTTTCAACATACCGGTTATTCGACGAATAACAACCGGATTTGTGTTTACACTGCTCGCAAACAGCTCAGACGTACAGATCGTATTTTTACCCATCGACAACATGCTCAGTATATGAATCGCTACAGAGAATCTGGTGCTGATTTTGACTTCGCTCACCTCCTTCTTTATGTAACTATAATAGTTACACAGCTTATTATTGTCAAGATTTGAACATGAAGAACTTCTACGAATCCGTAAGAGCCCATACGCATCTTATAGCAAAAAAGACCGCGCGGGAACCGCGCCTGCTCCTTGGCGGTCTTCTTTTTTCGCCCTACTTTAGAAACTTAACGCCCTGCTCCTGCATTCGCTCATGCAGTTTAGGGATTGGCACCAGGGCGAGGTCGACGCCGTTTACATTTATCTTTTTCAAAATCACTCGGGATACTAAAATGCCGCCGGCCGCCCGAATACGGGCGCCAGCGGCATATTTTTACGGCGAGCTTATGGACGCGCCTTGGCCTCCATGAGCTCGATTATACGTACGACGACCGTCGCCGCTTCGGCGCGGGTGACGGTTCCGTCGGGCTCGAAGCGTCCGGCGGCGCGGCCTTTCATGAGGCCCGCCGCTTGAACCGCGCGCACGGCGCCGGTCGCCCAGGCAGGGATGCGCGCTTCGTCGGCGAAGGCGGAGGTGACGGAATCCGCTTCACGCCCGCCGCCCAGCGCGGCCGCGAGCATGACCGCGAGCTGCGCGCGGGTCAGCCCGGCGTTCGGCCGGAGCGTGCGATCGTCGTAGCCGTGCAGGATGCCGGCTTTGACCGCCTGCGCGACGGCCTCGGCCGCCCAGTCGCCGAGCTGATCGCGGTCGGCGAAGTCCGGCACGGCGCCGGTCCGTTCTTCGGGCTGGAGCGCATTCATCAGCATGACGCTGAACTCCGCGCGCGTGACGCGCCGATCGGGCTTGAAGGTGCCGTCCTCATAACCCTTCACGATACCTGCCTTCGCTGCGGCCTGAATGTCGGCGCTCGCCCAGTGCCCTTGCGTATCTGTAAATGCCGCATCCGGGGATGCGTTCACGGCGAGTACGGCGAACTTGGTAAGATGGTCGGACGCGACCTCGACGGCATTGCCGTCGACCGTGCCCCCCATCTCCACCCACTTCTTTTGCGTTTCGTCGTAATAATGAATGGACGGCTTTTGCCCTTCGCCAATCTTGGCGGGGTCGAACATCAACCGGATCTTGATCGGCGCGCCGAATTGGCCCGGCTCGCTCTTCGTGATCTCGTAGATCGGGCTCGCCGCGCGATCGCCATCCTTCAGGAGCTGCGCAACGATGGCCGCGTCTTCCAGCTTGGCGATCTTGTAGGTCGCGGTTTGATTTAACGCGCCGGCCGGTATCGTTACGGTGACTTCCTGGCCAAGCGTCAGCGAGGCGGCCTCTCCGGCCTGCACCTGCCGCTCCGCCTGCTTGGCAGGGGTCGGCGTCGGCGGCGTCCCATAATCCGGCGTTGGTGTCGGCGTTGGGGTTGGCGTCGGAGTCGGGGTTGCCGACGGCGAGGGCGAAGGCGAAGTGGAAGGCTCGGGCTCGTCTTCCGACTGCACGCTCGCCATAACGAAGCCGTTGTCCGCTTTGAAGGCGATCTCTTCGCCGTTCCAGCGCACCTTGGTCGTGCCTGGCGCGTATACGACGACCGTCAGGCTGTCGAACGCGCCGTCAACGCCGGCGGCAAGATCAAGCACGCCGCCCGCGTAGCCGGCAGTCGGCCTCACCTGAGCCGCAGTCCCTTCTTTCCCGTCGACGAAGTAATATTGCAGCGCGCCGGCCGTCTCCGCATTCGCATTATAATAGAAGACTTGTTCGCGTCCGTCCCTCAGCTTCACTTGGATCCGCCCGTCCTCCGTCCTGTCGGCGGAGGCGATCGCGCTCTCCCCGGCATACGGCTCCAACACGCTGACGAATTGCGCGCTCTTCGCCTGCACGCGGTTCACCAGCGTCGGCGTATAGACGTCGGTCGCGTTGCCCGGTCCCGGCGCTTCGCCCACGATCATCTGCGTCGGCGCATCGGGCGCGGCGGTGAGGCTGAACAGCTTCAGCCCGTTGCCGGACGGCAGCTTCCAGGCGCCCTCCCACTTGCCGGTTACGTCCTGCGACTTGCCGTTCCGGAAGAAGGAGTAAGCGTCCTTCGTGCCGAGCGGACCTGCATACGGCGTCATCGCCTGGTCCGCCTGGAAGTCGCCCATGCCGTGCAGCACCCAATCGTACTGTCGCTCCGTGCCGGAGGCGACGCTGAATAGATCGATCAGGTAATCCTTCGTCACCGCGACGGTGCGCTCGTACCGGTCCATGCCCGCGTAGGCCTGGCTTGACGTATTGGTCATGATGCCGAGCGGTCCGGATTGCAGGAACAGCTTCGTCGGCTCGTACGTTTCCGCGCCGTTCGCCGTCGGGATCTGCTGCGTATCCCCGTCGATCAGCACCGTATTGTGGGCGAACGACTTTTTATAGTAGGACTCGTACATCGAATTGCTGTAAGGCGGAATGCCGAGATCCGGCGCGAGACGTTCGCCCTGGCCGAATATCTCGAGATGCAGCTTGTCGGGATGTCCGTGATAGCCGCCGTGCAGGCCGTAGTCGACGAGCGCGTACAGTTGATCCGCGCCCTCCCCGGCGCGCAGCACCGAGTGGCCGAGCCCGGTGAAGTTCATACTCTCCGCGGACAGCGATCCTCCGCTCGGAATCGTCTCGGCGCCATAGAAGACCGCCTGCTCGCCCGCAATGCCGGAAGCGGTATTGCCCGGCACGACGAACCCGCCTCTGACACGGCCTTTATCCGCATAAAGCTTGTTAAGCAGCGCTGCATAGACAGGATCGCCATAGTGCGCGTAGACGGCCTCGTAATCCATCGGCACAACGCGTCCCGGCGCCGCCAGGCTCGTCGGGTATTTGCCGGAGTCGTTGCCGTTGATGATGCCGAGGTCCGGGAACGCGTACTGCAGCGTCGCGTCGTACATTTTCTTGAAGTTCGGGTTGGCGAAAAGGTCGTAGCCCATGCCGAGCAGCGCCTGCGCGTGATCGAACAACGCGGACTGCGCATAGAAATGGTACCCGATCGCGCCCTCGTACCAGAAGCCGTCGGACAGCACGCTGTTCGCCATCTGGAAGTTGAACCCGCTGCGGCCCTCAACGGAGAAATCCATCAGCGTCTTGTCCTCCAGAATCGCTCCGATCGTGCCGATCGCCGCGTTGTGCCACGTCTGCCAGTTGGACTTGCCGACGTCGTAGCCCTGCAGCGTCTTCGCCGAAGGCGCGAACAGGTTCTGCTCGATGTCGTACTTCTCCGCGTCGGACAGCAGGCCGCTAGGCTCGATCAGATCGTAGGCATGCGCCAGTTCGATGATCTGGACGGCCTCGTCGAGCGACTGATAATAGATTCTGCCGTTCAGCGGCTGCAGCGGATAGCTCGGATACAGCGCCGCATAATGCGTCAGAATCTCCTTGGCCTTGGCCGCGTACTTCGTCTCGCCGGTCAGCGCGTAGACGAGCGCGAGATTGCGCGCGGCCTCGATGTTGAGCGTATGCGCGGTGAACCGCCATGCCGCGTCAAGGTCATCCCCCCGTGTGCCAGGTGCCGTCGGTCGGACACAGATGCTCGTGCGGCTTGTCGTAGTCGAAGACGAGCGGCGTATCCCCGCAAACGTAAAGCGTACTCTCGCCGCCGGGCTTGGACGGATAATACACCGTTTTGTCGACCCATTCGTCGGCCTTCAGCCGGATTGCCGCCAGATAGTCGCTTGCCCAGCCGTAGGTTCCGATCTTGTTCTTCGCCTCGGCCAACTGATCCCGAGACGCCATCACGTAAGGATGCTGCTTCGTCACGCTTCTCGGCGCACCTACCTTGAGATTGAGTTCGATCGTCGTATCCTTGCCGCCCGCGAGCGGGTGGACGTTCAGGATCGCCTTCGTCGCGCTGCCCGCCTCAGCCGAAGCCGGCACGGTCGCCAGCACGTCGACGTCCGTCTCGGCGCCGTTCGCCGCGACGGCGGTCGTCGCCGGGAACGTCGTCCCGTAGCCTGCTCCCATCGGCGTCTTCAGCGACAGCGCATAGGCCGTATCGGCGCCGCCGATGTTTTTCAGCGAAAAGGAATAGCGAACCTCGCTTCCCGGCAGCGCGCTTTTGCCGATCTGCCGGATCGACGGCTCGACCGCGTTTTTGGCGAGCGCCATCGCGTCGAAGTACAGCTTGTCGTCCGGACTCGACACCGGGTCCGAATCGTACCAGCGCGGATGGATAATGACCTTGCGGATATTGTCCAGCTTCGCGCCGCCGTTGGAGTTAAGGAATTTATTGAACGGCAGCTCGAGCTTCTTCCAGCCCTGCCAGTCGACGAAAAAGGAGCTCATGAAATATTCGTTGCCCGGATTCGCGTCGTCCGGCGTGCTGATGATGACGTACACTTTTTTTGTTGGACACGCGGTCCGAATACAGCCAGAATTCGAGCTGATCGTTCGCTTGCCACGGCGAATTCGCAATGTCCGTAACGTCGATCGGCGATGTCGGGTCCGTCCACTTGCCGGAGAAGCTGCCGAGCACGGCCGGCGAGGCCGTCGGCGTCGTATTCGTCCAGCCGGCGAACGTCTCCGTGTTGCCGATCGGCAGGCTCGAGCTGCTCGACAGATCGATGTCGTAGGCGTAGCTCGTCTCCTCGCTGACCTTGCCTTCGAACTCAGCCTTGGCGGTAATCGTCTGCGAACGGTCGACGAGCAGCGGCGCCGTATACGGCTTGAAGGCCGCATCCACGCCTTCGACCTTGTAGGAGATCGCCGCGCCTTCGGTGGCCGAGCTCAGCGATACCGTCTTGGCCTCGGCGTACGTGCCGGCAGGCGGGCTGGCCGTCACGTTCTCGACGAAGTCGCGGTAGACGAACGTATAGTTATAGGTCGACTCCGCGCTGTCCGTTCCCGCGAGCGACGACTTGACGACAAGCGTCGTATCCGCGGTCAGCACGAGCGGCGCGTTGTAACGCTGGAAGTCGCCGTCGACGCCGACCCGCTTGTAGTACACGCCCGCAAGCACCGACGGCTTAGTCGCGCTGGACAGCGACACCGTCGCCTTGTTGACGTACTCGCCCGACGGCTTGTCCGCGACGGCCGGATACACCTCGCCGGTCCCCGTCAGGCGGAAGTCGTCGAGGTACATGCCAAGCGTCGGATCGAGCGTCGTGCCGCCGACGCCGGCCTGATCGAGCCGGACGTAATCCAGCGGTCCCCATGCCTTGACGCCCGCCGAGCTCGTCTGCGTCTTGACGACGGACAGCGGGATCTCGACTTCCTTCCAGCCGGTCCAGTCGAGCGGCAAGCGGTAGTAATAATACTCGCTGTCGCCCTTCATGAAAAAACGAAGCTGGATCGGCTTGTCCGCCTGGTCGCCCGTCCGGGCCTTTACGTTGTAGGCCCAGAACTTCAGCGTGCTGTAGCCGTTCAGATCGACGCTCGGCGCGACCTTCGGGTAGATCAGCGCCGCGCCCGCGATATAAGTCGTCGGATTGGCGGCATCGACGTTAATCGCGAGCAGCCACTTTTTGGAGCCCGTGCCTTCCTTGATATAGGCCGGATCGGTATTCGGGACAAGCGCGACGCCTGCCGTGCCAACGGTGTCGCCGGTGGCGTTGGTCGCCGAATCCATCGCGTTCAGCTGCTGCGCATAAGGGACGATCAAGGGCGAATCGGCCCCGCCGGCGGCCTCCGCCGCCTTTGGCGGCAGCGCCGCCAGCGCGCTCGAGACGAGCAGGAGCGCGGCCATCGCGGCCGCCAGCTTCTTTTTCAACTTGAGAAGAGTCATGCAGAACCTTCCTTTCGCGCCTATGGGTATGGCAAAGCCCCGCCGACTCGACCAACGGGGCTTGCGATAATTCCGTTTGCTGCTTGTTGCTTTTACTGCTTGTTTTCGTTAACTGCTTATTCCGCTAACCGCTCGCTTGTTCGCTTACTTCACGGCCGCCTTCGCGCGCTCGTCCGCTTTTTTGTAAATGTCCAGAATCTCCTCGTAGCCGAGCTTCTTCTGCTCCTCGACGAACTTGTCCCACGTGTCGAAGCTGCGCGTGCCCATGATGAACTTCGCGAAGTTCTCGTCGCGGTGACTGTTCAGCGAATCGCCCTTCGTGCTCAGCACCTGCTGCTCCTCCGGCGTGAACGGCGGCGTCGACGTCTTGTCGTTGTCGAACTGCGGCGCCTGCTCGTACGCCGACTTCAGCTCCGGCGAAGAGACCGAGATGTGCGCGTTAAAATCGAACCAGGTATACGTGCCGTCGGTCGACAGCCCCGTCTTCTTGCGCAGATCCGAGATGTCCGTGTACTTCTCGATGAAGCTGCCGCCGCTGACGGTATCGCCTTCCTTGCCCCAGCTCACCAGCTCGTGTCCTTCGTCGGAATAGAAGAAGTCGATGAACTTGACGATGTCCTTGATCTTCTTGGACTTGGAGGAGATCATGAAGCCTTCCTCCGTGACGGCCGTGAACGCGTTCTTCTGCAGACCGGACGGACCGGCAGGCGGCGCCATGAAGTTCATGGAGAAGTCCGGATTGTCCTTGCGCAGCGCGCTATTGTAAAAGTCGATCCGCCCGATATAGTCGAGCGTGACGAACGCGCGGTTCGTGGACACGATATCCTGCCACATCTTCGTATCGATCGTCAGGAAGTCCTTCGGAATAAGTCCGTCTTTATAAAACTTGTTGAAATATACGAGCATGTCCTTGTACGCAGGCTGAATCGGCGCATACTTCCATTCGCCGCTCGTCCCGTCCAGATAGGCGCTTGCCCGCTGCGCGTCGACCGGCGCCGATACGCCGAAGCCCGCCGCGAAGTCCTCGAAGTAACGCAGTCCGTTGCGCACCGTAAGCGGATAGCTGTCCGGGTATTCCGCCTTCAGCTTTTTGAGCGTCTCGTACAGCTCGTCCCACGTCTTCGGCGTCGACAGGTTCAGCTTCTTGAAGACGTCCTCGCGGTACATCCACGTCCGTCGGTTCGACTCCCCCGAGCCCCTGATTCGGGAATTCGTACATCTTGCCGTCGGAGGACAGCATGTTCTGCGTCTCGGCCGGATACTTCTCCATCCAGGCCTTGAAGTTCGGCATGTCGTCCACGTAGTCGAGAATGTTGACGAGCGCTCCCTGCTGGCCGAACTTGTCGGCGAGGCGCTTCTCCTGCGTCCACATGATATCGGGCATGTCGCCGCCGGCGATGGCCAGGCTGATCGCGTCCTCGAGCAAATTGCCCGCGGGCAGCTGGATGTCCAGCGTGACGCCCGTCTTCTCCTTAATATAAGACCAGATCTTCCAGTTCGCGTCGTACGGCCAGCTCGGATTGCTGTAGTTCAGGAACGTGAACGTTTGCGGCGTGAGCTCCGCGGGCGCTGCGGATGCGCTTGCGCCGGCGCTTGCCGACGTCGAGGCCGACGCGGACGGCGACGGACTCGCCTCGTCGTTGTTGTTCGAGCACGCGCCGATCACGACGCTCGCGCCCATGACCGCGGATAATACGACTGCTGTCTTTTTTGTTCATTGTTGCCCCTCGCTTTCTGTTTTCCGAACGAATTTTTCCCATGTCTGTATGTTAACCTTTGACCGACCCGATGAGCGCCCCCCTTGGCGAAATACTTCTGGAGGAACGGGTAGATCAATAGGATGGGAACCGTGGTCACGATAATGGTGGCGTACTTGAGCGCCTCGTCGACGATCATGCTGTCGCCGCCAATGTTGCCTGCGCCGTTGGCGCCGCCGGAGCCCTGCAGCACCATGTTGCGAACGATGACCTGGAGCGGGAACAGGTCGGCGTCGCGCAGATAGAGCAGCGCGGAGAAAAAGTTGTTCCAGATGGCGACGCCGTAGAAGAGGCCGATCGTCGCGAGTATCGCTTTGGACAGCGGAAGCACGAGCCGGAAAAAGATGCCGATGTCGGTCAAGCCGTCGATCTTGCCGGACTCCTCCACCTCTTGAGGCATGCCGGTGAAAAACGTGCGCATGACGATCAGATTCCACGTACTGACGGCGCCCGGCAGCACCATCGCCCAGATGGTGTCGATCAGATGATAGCTTTTGACGACGAGAAAGGTCGGGATCATGCCGCCGCTGAAAAAGAGCGTGATGACGACCATGACCATGAAGCCGTTGCGGAACAGCATGTCCCGCTTGGACAGCGAGTAAGCCCCCCGCCGCGCTGACGATCAGCGAGATGGCCGTGCCGATCGCCGTATAGAGGATCGTATTGACGTAGGCGCGTCCGATCTCCGGATTGTCGAAGACCGCCGTATACGTGTTCAGGTTGAATTCCTTCGGCCAGAAGAACACTTCGCCCTTCAGCACGGGCACGGTGCCGCTGAGCGAGACCGCGATCATATAGATGAACGGATACAGCGCGGACGCGGCGACGGCGAACAGCACGACATACAAAATGACATCGAATAGACCGAATTTGGGCTTCATGACGCGTTCGCTCCTTTCCTCACCATAAGCTCGTCTCGCTCGTCTTGCGGCTGATCCAGTTCGCCGTGAGGATGAAGAGCAGGTTGACCACGCTCGTGAACAGGTCGATCGCGGTGCCGTAGCTGTAGTTCATCGCCTGGATGCCCGTCCGGAATACGTACGTGCTCAGCACGTCCGCCGTCGAATAGATCGACGGATTGAGCATGAGCAGCACCTTTTCGAAGCCGATGTCGAGGACGTGGCCGATGTTCAGGATGAACAGGATGACGATCGCGGGCATGATGCCGGGCACCGTGATGTGGCGCAGCTGGTGCCAGCGGCTCGCGCCGTCCACGGTCGCCGCCTCGTACAGCTGCGGATCGATGGCGCTTAGCGCCGCGAGATAGATGATCGTCTCCCAGCCGATATGCTGCCAGATCTCCGACAAGATGTAGAGCGTGCGGAAATAGTTCTCGTTTTGCATGAAGTTGACGGAGCCGTAGCCCATCCATTCGATCACGTGGTTGACGAGGCCGCTGGTCGGAGACAGGAAGAGGAACATCATGCTCACGACGACGACGTTCGAGATGAAGTGAGGCAGATAGCTGATCGATTGCACGAGCCGCTTGACGACGCCCTTCCGGACTTCGTTAAGCAGCAGCGCCAGAACGATCGGAGCCGGGAAGCCGAAGACGACCTTGTAGACGCCGAGCAGGACGGTGTTCTTCAGCAGCTTGGGGAAGTCCGGACTGTGAAAAAACATCGAATAATACTTGAGTCCCACCCAGTCGCTCGCCCAGATGCCCTTGAACGGATTGTAATCCTTGAACGAAATGAGGATGCCGAACATCGGCACGTACTTGAACAGAATGTAGTAGACGAGCGCCGGCAAAAAGAGCAGCAGCAGGTACTTGCTTCTGTTCAGTTTCAATCGGAATAACGCCACTTGCGACCCTCCAGTCTGAAGCGATGTGTCTATGCCGCCTAGCTTAATGAATGCTGCGGAAGCGGCGCAATGATGCGATTTGCGGAAACCTCGCATTTCTTCGGTTTTTGCTGCGATTGCGAAGCTTCTTGCGCTTTTTAACGTTCGACCTGCGTTTCCGCCCCTCGTTCATGCGAGCGGTATAGACTCTCTACGACCGCCACGACGCTGCGGGAGTAGGCCATCGAGCATTCGGGCTCGCGGTTGTCCCGAATCGCGCCGAGCAAATCTTCGAACTGGCGGACGAACGGGTCCGGCTGCGGCGGCACGGGGACCTGTTCGTAATCGCCGCCTTCGCTGATCCACAGCTCCCTGCCCGTCAGCAGCTTCATGCTGCCGCCGGTGAACCGAAACTCCGTCTCGTCGACGACGGCGCCAGGATAGCCCGACTGCGACAGCGTCGCGGGGATGCCGGATTCGGTCACGAGAAAAGCCGAGCCGCCGCCTTCGATATCCCCTCTCATCTCCGCATAGCGAATGCGTGACGTTACGCTCGCGATTCGCTCGCCGGTCAGCCATTGAATTTTGTCGATCGAATGCGAGCCCAGATTCGTCAAAATACCGCCGCCCGCCTTCGCCTTTTCGAAAAACCATGCCGGCCTCGTTGGCGTATCGTACCGTTGGTGGCGCCTGTCGCCGATCATCGTCAGACGCCCGAGCCGGCCGCCGTCGATCCAGGCTTTGGCCGCCAGATTGACCGCGTCGTAATGCTGCGTATGCCCGACCATCAGCTTCACCCCGCCCGCATATACGGCTTCGATGATCTCGTCGCATTCGCTCGCGCTCATCGCCATCGGCTTCTCGAGCATGACATGGCAGCCTCGGGCTGCGGCGAAGCACGCGGCTTCCCTGTGCAAATAATGAGGCAGGGTGACGACCGCGATATCCGGCCGTTCTTTTTCGATCATTTGTTTGTAGTCCGCGTAGGACGGGATGCCGTGCTCCGCCGCCAGGGCGTCCGCCCGATCCCGGGCAATATCCGCGATCGCGCAGGGCGCGAGCGCATCCATACTGCGCATCGCCTTCAGATGCGAGCCCGCGATGATGCCGGCTCCGATCACGGCCACGCGATAACCCATTTGTAAGACCGCCTCCTCCGTTCGAATGCGGTCATCATAGCAAGGGCGGCGGCCGGCTCGCCATCAGGGAATCTTACGGTTCTTGTCGAATCTTAAAATACGAGGGGGAATCAGGGGCGATCGTAAAAAAGGATAAGGATCCGAAGCGATGCGTATTGAGCAAAAAGCTGACACGGGGCTATACTCAGTTTTATGTAAAGCTTGATCGACGATATTGTTAAAAAAGGAGTAATCGGATGAAATGGACGGCGCGATTCCGGGGGACGGCCAAAAACCAGATGTCTCTTTTCTACACCTTGTTCGGCAGCTTCATCGCGATCATTCTCCTTCTGGTATCGATCAATTGGGTCGCCTTCACGTTTTTCAGGCAAAGCATCCGCGACGAGATCATCCTGAACAGCAGCCTTAACCTGAACGCGACGGCCGCCAATTACGAGAAGCATATCAAGCTGGTCCGAAGCTTCATGCTCGGCTCCTTGTTCGACAACGACACGGAAATTTTGAAGCGCGGCGATCCCATGAGACGGTACGACGTCGTGGTCGACGTGCAGAAGTCGCTGGCGCATAATTTGAACAATACCTCGCTTTATTTGGACAATATCGTCTATTATTTTCGCGGCGACGACTTCATCATCGATCGGGACGGCACGCGGGACGCGGATACGATGTTTTCGAAATTTTACTATGAGCCTTCGTACACGGCTGACTTCTGGCGGCGCGAGATGGACGGCGAGGAGAGCTTTAAAGTGTACCCGGCCGGCTCGTTCGCGTCCGTCACGCCGTTCGAGCGCAAGCCGCTCGGGACGCTGCTGCCCATCCTGGTCAAAAACGGCTACGATCACGACTTTGCCTTCATCGCTTTTCTGAACGCGGATCGCATTTATGCGGCCTTCCACCAGGCCAAGCCCGACAGCACGTTTTATATCGTCGACGGCGGCGGCCGCGCGCTCTTTTCCTCCGGCGACGGTCTCTCGCTTCCTTCGGAGGTTGCCGGCAAGAGCGGTAAGGGCTACGTCAAGATCGACGACAGCTACTACTTCTATCGGACTGGCGGGGAGACCGGGTTCGCGTACGTCGAAAAGGTATCCGACAAAGGGCTGGCGGCGCAGCTTAGCAGACTGAACCTGATCATGATGGGGCTGCTCGCGCTGTCGGTGCTGATCGGCCTTGCCGTGTCCTATTGGTTCTCCAAGCGATTCCACAATCCGCTCGCCAACATGATCCGGTCGGTCCAGTCCCTGCGCGCGGTCGGCGTCCCCGCCGGCGAGGGGGAGCCGGATCAAGGAATTCAACCTGCTGCACGACACGTTAAGCGACTTGTCGCGCTCCAACCGAGAATATCATGAAGACCTGCTCGCCAAAAACAACCTGCTGCAGCAGTTCGCTTATATGAAGAAGCTGAAAAAAAATCCACGGCGGCGGCGAACAGCTCCCGGCGACCGTCGATTCGGACGCGCACTATCGGCTCGTGCTGTCGCAGATCGACTTCAAGGAACGCTTCGCCAAAGAGATCGCGAACGCGCCGCAACGCGCCTTCAACATGTATAAGGAGCTGATCGACGCGCATTTCTCCAGCCGGTACGACGACTCCCTGACCTTCCAGCTGGAGAAGGACCAGATCCTGTCCATCTTGTTCGTGCAAAACGACCGCGGTGCGGATCGGCAGGACGAGAATATGGACGAGCTGGTCCGCATGCTCGGCACGGATATCCCGTACTGCAACTTCACGATCGCGATCAGTCCGATCCGCAGCCACTCCGCCGACTTCGCGGAGACGTACCAGGACGTCCTCGACCTGGTCAAGCAGCGCAGGCTGGGCGAGGACGTGCAGGTGATCGGCGAATGGGTCCCGCAGCCTTCGCTCATGATCCCCGCGCCTTCGGAGGAGCAGGAGCTCGCGGCGAACCTGCAGGCCGGCTGCGACGACGTGACGGTGCCGCTCGTGCACCAGCTGCTCGACCAGCTCGCGCGCGCGGGGGCGCTTGCCCATCAGTTTCAGGACTTCGCCCGGGACGTCGTCAATCGGACGATCAAAATTTTGTACGCGCAAAACATCTCGTTCACGACCTTCGCCGACGGCGGATCGCCTTACGAGCAGTTGAAGGGCTGCTATACGCTGGAGCAATACAAGGCTTTTTTCGAAAAGTTTCTGTCGCGGTCCGCCGAAGCCGTGCGCGCGAAAAAGTCGGAGACCGACATCATCACGAAGTTCGTCATGGAATACGTGGAGGCGCGCTTCGGGGAAGATCTGTCGCTCGACGCGATCGCGGGCAAGCTGGGCATTACGGGTCCTTATTTGTCCACTTACTTCAAGGAAAAGACGGGCACGAATCTCAGCGACTACATCCTGACCGTGCGCATCAACAAAGCGAGCCAGATGCTGCGGGACACCGATCTGCTCATCCAGGAGATCGCTTCGCTCGTCGGCTACTACACCGTCGCCTCGTTCAACCGCGTGTTCAAGCGGTATACGGGACTGACGCCGAGCGAATTCAGACGGAGCCATAATCGGTGAGGGGCGATAGTTGCGTGGGGGTGTGGCGGCGGTGGTTTTGCGGGAGCCGTTGCCGATGGCGGCGCTGCGAATGCGCATTGGAGATGGCGGCGCTGCGGGGGGCGAGATGGGGTTGGCGGCGTTATGGGCCGAGTTTGCGGACCCAGGAGCCTCTATTTCTCGAATATCGCTCGTTTTCGCGTCTTTGTGGACTCAGGTGCCGCTATTCGTCGCTTCAGGTACGCAATCCCTCCGCTTTTTCACAAATAACGGCGCCTCGGTCCGCTACCTCCGCCATATGCGCTCAAACCTCTAAAATAGCGGCCGCTGAGTCCATTTGGCGCGTCCGGTCGGGAAAGCAGGAGTTACTGGCTGTGATGCTGCTGTAGTGGTGATTACGGTGCGGATGGTGGCATTGCGGGGGGCACGTTGCGGACCCAGGAGCCTCTGATATGAACGAAACTGTCAAGCGTCTCTGTTTGCACCCGTGTTTTTGACAATAGCGAATAGAAGCCTGTCAAGCGATTTTCTTTACAGGCGGTCGCATCATTTCCCATACTTTTCTGGATCTCCGGCATGGAAATGCCCGGAGGTGCCCCTACGGCGAGTAACGGGGTGCAGGGGGCGTCGCTCCCTGCGTTTCCCCTTTAGGGGACGGAAGGGGCCAATTCTTCTTTAGCTCAGAGGCAAAAGCAATTCGCTGGTCGGCAATCTGATATTCGTGGATTCACACATGTTATTCATACGTCTGGAGAGAGCTTACCCGCTAACTATTGACGAGCATAAGCATTCGCTTGCTCAAGCGGCTCACGCGGTTTTCTCTCCACCTTGCCTGATTTTGCCTCTGAGGTAAAAAAAGAATCGCTTCCCCTCAATCGCCTCCTTTGTTCGGACCCGTTGTTTACACCGCTGCTTGCAAACGAAGCTTCTCGATCTCCTTAGCAATCGCCCATACAAACCCCGCCAGTTCTCTGGCAATCGCGACCGCGATGCAACCCTTGTGCTTTCCTCTTCGCGCCAGACTCCAATACTTCTTGTGTAATCGATGCTGCGCGCTCCAGGCAATCGACTGAACCTCCGGTGGCAGCCCCTCGATACGGTCGCGCATTCTTCTGCGAATCGCGGGCGCGTGTCGGTAACTTTTCGCGGCTTCCACCAGTACCCGACGCAGATGCGCATTCCCGGCTTTCGTAATACGGCCTTGCCAGCGGCTGCCTCCCGAGGAGTATTCGCTGCTGACCAGTCCGCAGTAACTCATAAACGAAGAGGCGGAGTGAAAGCGGTCGCTGCTCATCATCTCGGATGAAAGCGTAACGGCTGTGACGGCTGCTACGCCTCGCAAGGCTTGCAGCGCTTGAACGACCGGCGCCTGCTCGCTTAAAGCGGCTTGTTCTTCAATTTGCTTTTCGTATCGTTTGATTCGCTCCTTCGTTTCCCAAATCGATTGGCGGTACTCCTGAAAGGTCATTTGTTTGCAGCTGTCCTCGGGAAAACGCAGCGTATCCAGCCATTCCTCGTACGCGAAAGTTCCGGGTTTGGCGCCTTTGGCGTCCTGAAGCTGGTGGCGAAGCAGAAACTTGCCCAGTCGTTGCTTAAAACGATTCAAATCCTCGACCGCATCCTCGCGTGCGCGAACGAGATCCCGCAAGCTTTCGTCTGCTGGCGTGGGCACGTATACCGGCGTCAGTTCTCCTGCGCGATACAGCTGTGCGAGTCGAATGGCATCCCGTTTGTCTGTTTTGACCCGGTCGCCGGCACGCTTGGGAATGAGCGAGGGCGCGACCACGCTGCAAGCGATGCCTGCCGTCAATAGCCAACGATAGAGCACATAGCCGGTGGGACCTGCCTCGTAACAGACCCTTAAAGTCACCTCCTCTTTCTCACCCGGACGACGCAGCCTTTGCAGGAGTTTCAATACCGCTTCCTTGCTATGCTCGATGACGCCAAAGTACCGTGCTTCTCCTCGTCCCTCATCCGCGAAGGCAACCGCGATTTTGGATTTGGATACGTCTAAACCTACGTACTTGATGGCCATACTCATACTAAACCGACTCCTTTTGCTTTGAGCTCTGTATTTGGTAAATGGGTGTTTCTGTAAACGCCATTTTTCCCAAATGTAACCTCCGAGATAAGCAAACAGGATGTCGGTTTCGTTCATGATAACTATTTCTCGAATATCGCTCGTTTTCGCGTCTTTGTGGACTCAGGTGCCGCTATTCGTCGCTTCAGGTACGCAATCCCTCCGCTTTATCACAAATAACGGCACCTCGGTCCGCTACCTCCGCCATATGCGCTCAAACCTCTAAAATAGCGGCCGCTGAGTCCATTTGGCGCGTCCGGTCGGGAAGGCAGGAGTTACTGGCTGTGATGCTGCTGTAGTGGTGATTACGGTGCCGATGGTGGCATTGCGGGGGGCACGTTGCGGACCCAGGAGCCTCTATTTTTCGAATATCGCTCATTTTCGCGTCGTTGTGGACTCAGGTGCCGCTATTCGTCGCTTCAGGTACGCAATCCCTCCGCTTTTTCACAAATAACCGCGCCTCGGTCCGCTACCTCCGCCATATGCGCTCAAACCTCTAAAATAGCGGCCGCTGAGTCCATTTGCTGCGACCGGTCGGGAAGGCAGGAGTTACTGGCTGTGATGCTGCTGTAGTGGTGATTACGGTGCGGATGGTAGCATTGCGGGGGCACGTTGCGGACCCAGGAGCCTCTATTTCTCGAATATCGCTCGTTTTCGCGTCTTTGTGGACTCAGGTTCCGCTATTCGTCGCTTCAGGTACGCAATCCCTCCGCTTTTTCACAAATAACGGCGCCTCGGTCCGCTACCTCCGCGATATGCGCTCAAACCTCTAAAATAGCGGCCGCTGAGTCCATTTGGCGCGTCCGGTCGGGAAGGCAGGAGTTACTGGCTGTGATGCTGCTGTAGTGGTGATTACGGTGCGGATGGTGGCATTGCGGGGGGCGGGTCGTGGACTCAGGAGCCTCTATTTCTCGAATATCGCTCGTTTTCACGTCTTTGTGGACTCAGGTGCCGCTATTCGTCGCTTCAGGTACGCAATCCCTCCGCTTTTTCACAAATAACGGCACCTCGGTCCGCTACCTCTGCCATATGCGCTCAAACCTCTAAAATAGCGGCCGCTGAGTCCATTTGGCGCGTCCGGAATGGGGAAGCTGGAGTTACTTCACGCTGTCTCCTTGTTGCCAGCGCGGTGCCTCCCTGTAGGAACCCCGCTGCTACCCGCTAAACCTCATCCAGCATTTTGTCGTACTTGGCGTACGTTTTCCACACCTCGTAGCCGAGCTTGCCGTAGAAGTCGACGTACGGCGTCGTGTCGATGACGATGCGCCGAACGCCCCGCGCCGTCAAAAAGTGAATGGCGGCCTGTACGATCGAGATGCCGTACCGGTGCCCCCTGCACGCCTCGTCGATGCCGAGCGGGCCGATGCCGCCCAACTCCTCCCCCGAACAGCGGCGCCCAGTATACGTTTTGCGCCAGCAAGGGCGATGCCGCGTCGTTCATCCGGCAGAAGCCGACGATCGCGCCCTCCCGCTCGAGCAGGACGTACTCGCGCCCCGTGCCGCCCCGCTCCCAATAGTCGCGGTGCTGCAAATCCCAGGTTCCGGGGGAAGCAGCGCGCCATGAACGCCGTCAGCGCCTCCCGGTCCCCCGGCTCCGCGATTCTCGCCGCCGCGCCGCCGCCGAATTCGGGCAAGCCGACGCGCTCGTCCGGACCGTACGCCTTGATCAAGTCGCAGACGTCCTCCCGATGGACATAGCCCCGGCGCTCGAACCACCGCCGCGTGTCCGCCAGCTCGCCCGGGATGCCCGGGAACAGCCGACGGTGCAGATCGTTGCCCAGCGTGATACGTTGGACGCCGGCGACGCGCAGAGCGACTTCGGCGAGGCGGAGCAGCTCGCTCCCGAGCCCCTTCCCCCCGATACGCCGAATCGACCAGCAACGCTTGAATCCAGCCGGCGTCGCGCCGAAGTCCAAAACGGCCGTCGTCCTCGCCCGCCGTTTTGGCGATCGCGAGCCCGATGACCGCCCCGTTCTTTGAATCACGCGAATCCTGCGAATCCCGTGCGACCCAGGAACCCTTGCGCAGAAGCCGCACATCCTCCAGCGAATTCTGCCGCAGCAGCCTCGCGCGCATCGGAAACGAAGCGCCCAGCTCCTTGTTCCAGAGCGCCAAAGCGCCTTCCAAATGCTTCTCCTCGAACCTCTCGAATATCATGGCGTTCCTTGTCCCCCTGCCTTACTGGATGTTGGCCTATACTAGTTAATCTAGCGGAAGGAGAGGGCCGGGCAAATAAGCAAATCTTACGATTGTTGTTATTCGATAAGATCTTGGGGGAAAAACATAGGTTAGCGGCGGCGGGTGGTGGGCGGCACGTGGGGCTTAGTGGCACGCGGGGACGCTATTGGCGCCGGCGGCGGGCGGCTGGCGGAGCCTAGCGGCATGCGATGCCGCTGATATGAACGAAACTGTCAAGCGTCTCTGTTTGCACCCGTGTTTTTGACAATAGCGAATAGAAGCCTGTCAAGCGATTTTCTTTACAGGCGGTCGCATCATTTCCCATACTTTTCTGGATCTCCGGCATGGAAATGCCCGGAGGTGCCCCTACGGCGAGTAACGGGGTGCAGGGGGGCGTCGCTCCCTGCGTTTCCCCTTTAGGGGACGGAAGGGGGCAATTCTTCTTTAGCTCAGAGGCAAAAGCAATTCGCTGGTCGGCAATCTGATATTCGTGGATTCACACATGTTATTCATACGTCTGGAGAGCTTACCCGCTAACTATTGACGAGCATAAGCATTCGCTTGCTCAAGCGGCTCACGCGGTTTTCTCTCCACCTTGCCTGATTTTGCCTCTGAGGTAAAAAAAGAATCGCTTCCCCTCAATCGCCTCCTTTGTTCGGACCCGTTGTTTTACACCGCTGCTTGCAAACGAAGCTTCTCGATCTCCTTAGCAATCGCCCATACAAACCCCGCCAGTTCTCTGGCAATCGCGACCGCGATGCAACCCTTGTGCTTTCCTCTTCGCGCCAGACTCCAATACTTCTTGTGTAATCGATGCTGCGCGCTCCAGGCAATCGACTGAACCTCCGGTGGCAGCCCCTCGATACGGTCGCGCATTCTTCTGCGAATCGCGGGCGCGTGTCGGTAACTTTTCGCGGCTTCCACCAGTACCCGACGCAGATGCGCATTCCCGGCTTTCGTTATACGGCCTTGCCAGCGGCTTGCTTCCCGAGGAGTATTCGCTGCTGACCAGTCCGCAGTAACTCATAAACGAAGAGGCGGAGTGAAAGCGGTCGCTGCTCATCATCTCGGATGAAAGCGTAACGGCTGTGACGGTTGCTACGCCTCGCAAGGCTTGCAGCGCTTGAACGACCGGCGCCTGCTCGCTTAAAGCGGCTTGTTCTTCAATTTGCTTTTCGTATCGCTTGATTCGCTCCTTCGTTTCCCAAATCGATTGGCGGTACTCCTGAAAGGTCATTTGTTTGCAGCTGTCCTCGGGAATACGCAGCGTATCCAGCCATTCCTCGTACGCGAAAGTTCCGGGTTTGGCGCCTTTGGCGTCCTGAAGCTGGTGGCGAAGCAGAAACTTGCCCAGTCGTTGCTTAAAACGATTCAAATCCTCGACCGCATCCTCGCGTGCGCGAACGAGATCCCGCAAGCTTTCGTCTGCTGGCGTGGGCACGTATACCGGCGTCAGTTCTCCTGCGCGATACAGCTGTGCGAGTCGAATGGCATCCCGTTTGTCTGTTTTGACCCGGTCGCCGGCACGCTTGGGAATGAGCGAGGGCGCGACCACGCTGCAAGCGATGCCTGCCGTCAATAGCCAACGATAGAGCACATAGCCGGTGGGACCTGCCTCGTAACAGACCCTTAAAGTCACCTCCTCTTTCTCACCCGGACGACGCAAGCCTTTGCAGGAGTTTCAATACCGCTTCCTTGCTATGCTCGATGACGCCAAAGTACCGTGCTTCTCCTCGTCCCTCATCCGCAAAGGCAACCGCGATTTTGGATTTGGATACGTCTAAACCTACGTACTTGATGGCCATACTCATACTAAACCGACTCCTTTTGCTTTGAGCTCTGTATTTGGTAAATGGGTTGTTTCTGTAAACGCCATTTTTCCCAAATGTAACCTCCGAGATAAGCAAACAGGATGTCGGTTTCGTTCATGATAACTATTGGCGCTGGCGGCCGGCGGCACGCGGAGCTTAGCGGCACGCCATGCCGCTATCGGCGCTGGCGGCCGGCGGCTCGCAGGGCTTAGCGGCATGCGGGGCCGTTATTGTACTGGTGGCCGGCGGCACGTGTGGCTTAGCGGCACGCGATGCCGCTAATGGTACTGGCGGCGGGCGGCACGTCGGGCTTAGCGGCACGCCATGCCGTTATTGGTACTGGTGGCAGGCAGCACGTGGGGCTTAGCGGCATGCGATGCCGTTATTGGCGCTGCTGGCCGGCGGTTCGTGGAGCTTAGCGGTATGCGGGGCCGTTATTGATACTGGTGGCCGGCGGCACGCGGGGCCGCTATCTGCACTGGCCCCGGCACGCGGCGCCGACGTCCCTTTAAACCTGGAAGCGGTACCCGGCTCCCCAGATCGTATCGATGTACTGCGAACGGGAGGAATCGAGCTCGATTTTCTCCCGGATCTTGCGGATATGGACCGTGACGGTCGGCAGGTCGCCGAGCGAGTCCATGCCCCAGATTTGCTCGTACAGCTGCTCCTTGCTGAAGACGCGGTTCGGGTTGGAGGCGAGAAACGCGAGCAGATCGAACTCCTTCGTCGTGAACGCGACCTCCTTGTCGTTCACGTAGACGCGCCGCGAGGCTTTGTCGATGAGCAGGCCGCGTATCCGGATCTCCTCGCGCTTCTGTCCGCCGCCCGACAGGCGCTCGTACCTGGCGAGGTGCGCGTTCACGCGCGCGACCAGCTCGCTCGGGCTGAACGGCTTGACGACGTAGTCGTCGGCGCCGAGCCCGAGGCCCCGGATCTTGTCGATGTCTTCCTTCTTGGAAGAAACCATGAGGATCGGAATGTCGAGCTCGCTGCGCAGGCGCCGGCAAATCTCGAAGCCGTCGATCCCAGGCAGCATCAGGTCGAGCAGGACGAGATCGAATTTGCCCTCGAGCGCTTGCTTCAGCCCCCCGGTCGCCGCTTGTCTCGATATGCGGCTCATAGCCATGAATCGCAAGATAATCCCGCACGAGCTCCGCCATGCTGAGGTCGTCCTCGACGATCAAGATGCGTTTCATTCGGCGTGCTCCCTTCCCGTCCATTTCTTAAGCGCAATCGTGATCAAGGTGCCCGTCCCGAGCTCGCTCGCCGCCGCCATCCGGCCGCCGTGCTCCTCGACGATCTGCTGCGCGATCGCAAGGCCCAACCCGCTGCCTCCCGTATCGACGTTGCGTGCCGCGTCGGCCCTGTAAAAGCGTTCGAAAATGTGCGGCAGCGACTCGGCGGAAATGCCCTTCCCGTTGTCCCGTATCCCGATATTGTAATACCCGTCTTCTTCGACGAATCCGATCCAGATCGCCGCGTCCGCCTTGTCGGCGTACTTCACGGCGTTCTCGACGATGTTGACGAACACGCGCTTCAGCTTCTCGCGGTCGGCGACGACGACGGCCGGCTCCGCAAGCGCGGGCGGCTCGTAGCTCAGCTTCACGCCTTGCTTTTCCGCGTCCAGCTGGAGCTCTTCGGCGCAATCGGACAGAAAGTCGTCCAGCGCCACCTCTTCAAAGTGAAACGGCAGCCGCTTCAGGTCCAGCTTCGAGTACAGGAACAGCTCGTCGATCAGCCGGTCCATCTGGACCGTCTTGCGGTGGATCGTCTTGATGTAGCTGTCCAGCATCTCGGGCGTATGGGTGACGCCGTCCATGATGCCCTCGACGTAGCCCCGGATCGCGGCGACCGGAGATTTCAAATCGTGGGAAATGTTCGAGATCAGGCTGCTGCGATTGTCCTCGTACTGCAGCTGCAGGTCGACCGAATCCTTCAGCTTGAGCCGCATCGCCTCGAACGCGGCGGCCAGCTCACCGATCTCGTCCCGCGACTCGGGGCGGACCGGGTGGGACAAATTGCCTTCCTTGATCGCCTCGGCGGCGCGCCGCAGGGACCGCAGCGGGCGAATGATGCTGCGCGATACGAAAAACGTCAAGATGCCGTTAACCACGACCAGAATAATAAGCAGAGAGAGCAAAAAGGGCTTGGAAATACGCTCCGCGAGCCAGCCCAGAAAATCCATGTTCAGCAGCATGAAGAAGCTGCCTTTGGAGCCGTCCTGGAAGACGACGCTGTACTGACGGTCCAGCATCCAGCTGCCGCCGCCCAGATCGCGGCCGTCTCTCCAGCGGACTTCGGCGCCGAAGGGCGGCAGGTTCGAAGCGACCTTCGTCTCCTTCAGCTCCGGCGATATATATTCGACCCGATCGCCCAGACGGACGATCAGTCCCATGTTGATCTTCTGCAGACGATCGTCGTAAGCCTTCATCAGGGCAGGGTCGCGCAGGGACTCGGGATCGCCGGCGATTCGCGTCCGGATATCCGATGCGACGCTCGCCTCTTCGCCCATAATCGCCGCGAGGGGATTGCCGTCTCCGGTATCCAGCGTGAACACCGTCTTCAGATCGCCGATCGCCGTGACGACGATGACCAGAAAAGAGATGCCGATCAGGATAAGCGGGATGATCAGCATCGCGAGATAAGACAGCAAGAGCCTGATGCGGATCGACATATGCATTCTCCTACGCTTCTTTTTTATCGAAAAAGTAATGGCCCGTTGTATAGAATACCATACCGCAGCCGAGCAGGAGGCTGGAGACGGCGAATATTCTCCCTGCGGGAATCGAACCGCCCAGCCAGAGCTGATGCCAATTCATGTACGTGATCGGCGAAAAGACCATGTAGGACGGGAAGACGAGCGCCAGTCCCTTGGCGGCCGCGTACAACAGGATGCATACCGTCAGCGCGCCGCTCGCGTTCTTGAAGCCGAGCGATACCCATGCCGCGGCCGTGCACAGCACGAACAACGGAAGCGCGGACGCCGCATATGCGAGGACGGCTTCGCCCATGCTTCCCGTCGCGCGACCGGCATCCGGCAGCAGGAAAGCCGCGGCTTCGGAGGCGACGAAGACCAGCGCCAACAGGACGGCGGTATGCGCGAACAGCGCGATCAGCTTCGCCGCATAAATCTTCGTCCGGCTCACGGGCCGGGACAGCACGGATCGGATCGTCTTGTCGCCAATCTCGCCGGACACCATATCGGAAGCTGTCATGAAGATGAGCAGCGGCAGCACGAACAGCGTCATGACGTTTAAGATCGTAACGGCATACTGATCGCTTGCGATGCCCGCGACGCCAAGCCCGGTTTGCAGCTGCCGGACGACGGGCAGGCCTGCGAAGGGCAGGAGCAGCGCGACCAACAGCAGCCCGATCGTTTTTTTCCTCGCATACAGCTTCGTCAGTTCATTGAAGGTCGATCGCTTGAGCAGCTCCATTCGTCTCGCCTCCTTTTTCCGATCGGATCTGGCTCATATAGTAGCTCTCCAGCGTCTGGCCCGAAGCTTGCTTCAGCGACTGCCAGCTGCCTTCCCGAATGATCCGGCCGTCCTGAATGATGCCGATCCGGCTGCAGATCGATTCCATCTCCGAGATCAGGTGACTGGACAGGAAAAAGGTGATCCGCTCCTCGCGCGCGAGCCGGACGATCAGCGTTCTTAAATCGACCGTCGCTTCGATATCGAGTCCGTTCGTCGGTTCGTCCAGGATGAGCAGCCCGGGCCTGCCGACGAGCGCGGACGCGATCCCGAGCCGCTGCTTCATGCCGAGCGAAAAATGGCCGACCTTCTCCCGCTTGCTCGCGGACAGTCCCGTCAGCTCAAGCACCTCGTCGATCCGCGTTCTCGGCAGCTCCGGGTACAGCCTGGCGGCCAGCTCCAGATTTTTGTAGGCGCTCATGTATTCGAAGGCCTCGGCTTTCTCGATCAGCACGCCGACGCGCGCCATCGCGCGCTCGTAGTCCTCGGCGACATCGGTTCCGAACAGCCTGACGCGTCCGCGATCCGCGCGGACCAGACCGGCGGCGATCTTCATGACCGTCGATTTGCCGGCGCCGTTCGGCCCGAAAAAGCCATAGACGTCTCCCCTCGTGATTTGGAGCGACACATCGCTTACCCCTCTGCCGTTCCGATAACGTTTCGTCAACCCTTCGATATCCAGCACCGTCTCTTCCGACACGATATTCCCTCCTCCTGCGGGAAAGCAGAGCGGCCAGGCAGCCGCTCCCTACCCCCGAATGTCTTCCGTTCGTTAGTCTTGAAGCTTGCCTGGCTCGATCTCGTTAATCTTTTTCCCGGACAGATCCACCGTATCCGGCGTCGTCGCGTTGACGTCCGAGGTGTCGATATCCGCGCTTACGGTCAGCCGATGCGATGCGCCCGCTTCGTCCTTGCCCGTGACGGCGAGTTCGACGACCTGGTGGACGATGTAATGGTTCGCGTCGATCTCCGCACGCAGCGACACCTGGTCGACGTTCACGTCCTGCGTCAACTTAGGCAGCTTCACGTCCAGGCGGGACAGATCGATGCCGACGACGCCCGTATCCTTCAAGGCCGAATCCCGATGCGCGTTTTCCGCGTTCAGCGCTTCCTTCGCGACGAGCGAACCGATCACATTGAACGCAGCGGGAATTTGCGATCCCTTTAACGTCATGTCGACCGCTTGCGTCCCGTCCGCCTCTTTGCTCAGGTTCACGTTATTTTTCAGATTGCCGACGAGCGCGTCGACCAGCTTCTCCAGTCCTTGCCGAACGGCGGGATCTTCGCGATCCCAGTCATGGCTGTCGGCGCGATCCGCTTCGTCCTTCACCGTCGCCACGTTATAAGTGTCGCTGCTGCCGGACTTGAAGATCGTGGCGCCGTTCTGATGGTAAAATTCAAGCCGCTCGGAAGCCGCGCCCGCCGCGATCTCGGCGCTGCCGCTGACGCCGCCGGCCTTCCGGCTCTCCTTGAGCGTCCCGTTGACGTTCAGCAGCTCCGCTCCGTTATCCTTCACAGAGAACACGTAATGCTGCGTCGCGTTCGTGGCCGCCGCCGTCGTTTTAATCGCCGTCTTGTATGCCTCGTAGCCGCCGCCCGCGCCCCCGATATCCGCGAACGCCGACGTCACCAGCAGCGCGCTCCCGATCGTCAGTCCCGCGCCTACCATTACCAATTTCTTTTTCATCTTTATTACCTCCCGATTCCGATTCGCGGCTTCGTCGTCCGCCTGAATTCATATTAGCGGGCGATTCTAAATCGCCTGAAAACGAAACTAAACCGGAAATAAGGAAAAGATTAAAAAAAAGATAAACTTTCGGGGGGCGGGGGTTGGCGGGGTCAGAAAAACGGAAAAAACCGCCAGGGAGATTACCCCGACGGTCTGTTCTGTTTTGTTCTATTCAGTTTTGTTCTTTCGTATGCAGCGGAAGCTTAGCGTTATTGCCGGATGACGAGAACGTCGGGCGGCTGCATGCGCGTACGTCGAATGCGGGCGATCTCGGCGTCCGTCAGCAAGCGTCCGACCAGAAGGAACGAAGACGTGACGTCGTTGAAATTAAACCTGCCCAGATTCGGCACGCTCTGGCTGCCGCGGAACACGCGGAAGGAGCCTTGGAAATTCACTTGGGAAAACAAAACCAGCGTGACTTGGGCGCTTTGCGCGACATTGCGAAGCCTGAAGCTCGACAGCGCATTGTTGAAACCGAATGCGCCGAGATCCCGAACGGCGACGCCTCCGCGCCTGAAGAGGATTCGGCGGCCCGTAAAATTGATGCCGGACCAAAGCGCGAGTCGAATGTTTCGATTTGCCAATTTAATCACTTCCTTGTCTTGGGATACAACATCGTATGCCATCGACAAAAATCGGAATAAGGCAAATCAAGACGGTAAATAGCTTGTTTTACGATCCTGCGGGCTCGGCGCCGCCGGAACCAGGCTTCGCCACGGCCTGCCGCCGCGCGCGGTATTCCGACGCCGGGACGCCCTCCAGCTCCCGGAAGACGCGGTTGAACTGCTTCGCGTTTTCGAAGCCGACGCGCTGGCAGATCTCGAATATTTTGTCGTCCGTCCGCGCGAGCAGCGCCTTGGCCTTCTCGATCCGCACGGATTTTACGTAAGAGACGAAGCTCTGGCCCGTGAATTCCTTGAAAAGCTCGCTGAAGTACGAATAATTCAGCGACACGTGATTGGACACCGTGGCCATGTTCAGATCCTCCGCATAATGCGCCTCGATATAAGCGACCGCCTTCCGCATCTCCCGGTTGTCACCGAGCGTCGAACGAACCGTCCGGACATATTCGTTCAGCCGGAACAGCAGGTTTTCGGCCTCGTGAAAATACTCGTGAATGTCCGAGAAATGGTAGATGCTTCCCACTCGCTTATACTGGCGCAATATTTCAAGCGACGCTTCGCCGTACGCGCGGAACACGTCGTCGAACACCGTCTCGTTCAGCAGCTTGCTGAGCCGCTCCAAATAGTCGAGCGACACCTCCGAGACCTTCTTCAAATCGAACAGCCGCATCAGGACCGCCTTCATGTCGGCCTCGCGGTCCGTCCCGATCATATTGGCGAGCCTCCGCATGTCGTCGACCGGCAGCTCCGGCGCGTCCTTCCTGTCCATGACGCTCTCGTAGCGGATGATCGACGAGCTGCAGCGCGGCTGCAGCAAACTGTAGCCCGCGGCGCGCCGGGCTTCGGCATAGGCGGCGCGAACGTCCTCGAGCCGCTCCTTCATCCGGCTGAGTCCGATATGATAGGCGGAGGAGACGCTCTTTTCCTTCAAATGAAGCATGAGCCGGTCGAACAGCGCCGCTTCGTCGGTCAATACGATCAGGCAGCCGTCCTGATCCTCCAGATGGAAGACCGCGCGCCCGTCCGCGCCGCGCGCAAGAAACTCCTGCGCGAGCACGTTCTGCCCGCGGTCGCCGGCGAACCGGAGCGCGCCGACCCAATAAGCCGGCTCCAGGCACTCCAGCCCCGCGGACCGGCAGCGCGCCGCGGCGTCCGCCGGATCGATGGCGGGATGCACGAATAGATAGTGCAGTTGGGCCGCCCGCAGCTCTTCGCGGACCCGGTCGGCTTCCCCAAGCCGGCTCTCCGCTTCCGCGGCGCGGCCGAGCTCCGCCTCCACCCGGTCCAGAATGCCGTACATCTCTTCCCGGACGATCGGCTTCAGCAGGTACTCCCGCACGTGGAATTTGATCGCTTCCTTCGCGTACTGGAAGTCGTCGTGACCGCTCAGGATGATGACGGCGGTATTCGGGGACAGTTCCGCCACATGCCGGATGAGCGCCAAGCCGTCCATCTCGGGCATGCGAATGTCCGTGATCAGAATGTCGATCCGACCGCCCCGGATGACGTCCAGCGCCTCCGCCCCGTCGGCGGCCAGCGACACGTCGTACCGGTCCCGGTACCGGCGCTCGATCATGGCCTTCAGACCCGCGCGTATGTTTTTCTCGTCGTCGACGATGAGCAGCGTTCGCATCAGCCTGCGCCTCCCGTCAAAATAAAGTATGGAATCCGTATGACGACGCGCGTGTAGGCGCCTTCCTCGCTTTCCGCCGCGAGGCCGTACTCCTTGCCGTAATAGAGCTGAATGCGCTGATGCACGTTGCGCAGCCCGATGCCGCCCCCTTCCCGCCAGGCGTCCGCCCCGGCCGCCGCCGCGCCGGGAGGCTCCGTCGAATCAAGCGCGATCGACCGGTTGAGCTGCGCGACGCGGTCCGCCGGCATGCCGCGGCCGTCGTCGCGGACGGCGAGCAGCAGCGTCCCCTCGCGCGCCTCCGCCTCAATGCGGATCGTCAGCCCCTCCATGGACGACGCGCGCAGCCCGTGCTTGACCGCGTTTTCCACGATCGGCTGCAGCGACATCTTGAGCAGCTCCTGGTCGAGCAGGGCGGCCGGGATGTCGAGCGCGAGACGGATTCTGTTCTCGTAACGGATGTTCATGATGGCGATATAGTTGGTGATATGCGCGACCTCGTCGCGCAGCCGGACGTATTCGCTCGTCCACTTCAGGTTGTAGCGCATCAGTCCGCCCAGCGAAGTGAGGGCGTCCGAGATCGGATATTGGCCCTCCACCTCCGCCATCATCTTGATATTTTCGAGCGTATTGTAAAGGAAATGCGAGTCGATCTGGTTCTTGAGCGACCGCAGCTCGGTCTCCTTGGACGCCGCCTTCTTGTTCACCGCGTCCGCGATCAGCTCGTTGATCTTGCGCAGCATCTTGCGGAAGTGATGGGCCAGTTCGCCGACCTCGCCGCCGCCTCGGACCGTCAGGTCGAATCCGAAGTCGCCCTGGCGCACCCGCTTCATCGAATCGGTCAGAATATGCAGCTTTTTCAAAATAAACGAATTGAGCGCATACGTCGCGATGCTCAGAATCGCGATCAGGATGACGTTGGCCGCGATGAGGCGATCGCGCGTCTGCCTCGCGCTGTCCAGCACGCGCTGCAGCGAGACGACGTTGATCATCCGGGCACCCAGCGGCTCGATCTCGCGGGAGACGGCCAGGAACGGCTGGCCGCCGAGCGTCAGGCGGAAGCTATCCGATTGCTGCTCCCCGGGATTCAGCGCGACGGCGAGCTCTTCCGGCGACACGCCGGTCGCCGCCAGCAGCTTCTGCTGCGGGTTGTAGAACAGATGTCCCTGCGAATCCGAGATGACCAGCTGGGACATGTCGTCCGCGCTGCTGCCGAACGTCTTGGGGAAGAAGCTGGTCATCAGCATGTCGACCTCGAGTATGCCGGCGTGAACGCCCAGCGGGTACATGATCTCCTTCAGAAAAGCGACCTTCGGCTGACCGGCCGGCGCGTTCTCGAATATCATCTTGAACGGATCCGGGTCGTTCGGCGTCAAGCTCCACGCGGTTCGATCCTCCGAAGCGGTCAGGCCGCCGAACCACGGCTCCTTCGCGACCCGCTCTTCGTCCGCGAATACCGGATAGATCTCGTTGATCCGCTTGTTGTCGAAATAGATGCGGATGTGCGCGATATTCGGATTGTTGGACTGAAGCCGGCCGAGCGCCGGAACGACCGTCGTGCTGAAGTCGATCAGCTCGGCGGTATCCGGATCCGTCGACCGGGAGATGTAATCGAGTACCTCCTGGTCCGCCAGGCTGAGGTCGGCCGCGCGCCTGATCGTCTCGATGTTGTTGTCGATATTAAGCCGCTCGATCTCGAGCGTGTTTTCGTTTTTCCGCTCCATCTCGTCGATCGCGCTGCCCGCGAACTGCCTGAACAGCAGCAGCGAGATCAGGACGCTCGGAATAAGAAGGATGATCACGTACGCCAGTATCAGCCGCGTCTGCAGCGACCATTGCTCCTGCCGCTCGGCCAGCCTTCGAATCGTTTTTTTCCAAAATGTCCGCATCCGCATGCCGTCACTTCCGTTTGCCGTCGTATTCGGAGCATGGCCCGAAAAACTCCAAAAAGGACATGCCGTCCCGAAAGGGACGACAGTCCTTGGTCAAAGCCTTACTTCATGAAATCCGCGAGCTTCTTGACGTTCTCCTCGAACTTCTTCTGGCGGAACGCCTGCATGGCGTCGTACCCCGCCTTGGCGCGATCGTCCTTGAACTGCTGCAGCACCTTGTCGAACTCCGCGTCCGACTTCGCCAGCAGCAGCTTCGGCAGCGCCTTGCTCCAGAGCGTGTCGATCTTCGTCTTGGTGATGCCCTCCGGAGACGTGGCCGGCGGATCGATCAGGTCGTACTGCGAATAGCTGACCGTCTTGCCCCGGGTCCAATCCTCCATCTGCTTCGCCGGCTCGACGCTCGGCGGCGCCCACTGCAGGTTCATGTTCGTATCCATCAGCATCCAGAACGTGTACGACGAGCCGTATTTTTTATCGAAAGAAGTACGGTCGGACTGCATGAGCTGCAGCGCCTCCGGCTTGAACTGGTCTTTGCCGTCGATCGTATCATACGAGACGCCTTTCTCGCCAAGGTACAGATCCTTCTGTCCTTCTTCGCTGATCAGATAGCTGAGGAACTTGATGGCGCGCGCCTTGTCCTTGACGTCCTTCGAGATGAGCGTGACCGTCCAGCCGGAGATCGAAGGCCCCGCCAGCTTCGGCGGATCCTGGTTCGCGTTGGCCGGACCGTCGACCGCGATATAGACCGAGTTCGGGTCCTTGGCGTACAGCACGTTCTCCTGGGCGGCCAGGTCGGAGCGCTGATAGATCATCGCGAAGTAGCGGCCCTGCGCGATCTTCTCCTCCATCTGCGTGCGTTTGTCGATGAAAATATCTTTGGCGAGCAGGCCGTCCTGGTTCGCCTGGCGGAAAACCTTGAGCCAATTCACGTACGCCTCGTTGTCGACGAGCGCGTACTTGTCGTTCAGCTTGCCGTCGACGTCGCGCGGAATGGCCAGGAAGTCGGCCAGGTAATCCTCGAGCGAATAGTTGCCCGTCGGCGTGAATTCGTGCAGCCCGAGCGGGATAAGCGGCTGGCCGTTCACGTCCTTGAACTTCTCCTTCGCGGCCTTGAGCGCGGCGAGGAAGCCTTCCGGCGTCCGCATGTCCGGCTTGCCCAACGCCTCGTACATGTCCTTGCGGACGAGGAACGTCTGGTTAGAAGTAAAATTCGTGCCGTACGTCTCGTAATCCTTCGGCGAGGACGACGCGTTCGGGTAGCCGTACACATTGCCGTCCGGCTGCGTGTACCAGCTCAGCTTGGCGGGGTCGGCGACCTTGAAGAAGTACGGGTCGTATTCCTTGGCCAGCTCGTTGAGCGGCAGCACGAGCCCGCCCTCCTGCATTTTTTTGACCGCGTCCTCGTACCAGCCGAGCGTGATGAAGTCCGGCAGTTTGCCCGAAGCGATCATCGTGTTCATCTTCTCGTTCTCGTTGCCTGCCGGTACGATAAAGTTGATGTTGACGCCCGTCTTCTTCGTGACGTACTGGGAGGTCGGATCGACGCCCCACTTGTTCGGGAACCAGGAGAAGTTCAGATACCAGTCGAACGTAATCGGCTTGGCGGCGTCGGCCTGCCAGCCCGGCGCTTCGGATGACGCAACGCCGCCGGTCTCCGTACTCGCGGAGGCGGTGGCGGAAGCCGAAGGCGCGCTGGCGGAGGGGCTTGCGCTGCCTGAAGCCGGGGCGCTCGAGCTCGCCTGGCCTTCATTGTTGCCGCCGGCGCAGGCCGACAGCGAGAACGTCAGCGCGAGCAGCAGCGTGGAGGCGATCGTTTTGTTGGATACGCGTTTGTTCATGTTCGTTCCCCTTTGCTTTTCAGATAGACAGTCTTCTATGTGGAAAATCGTGGTTGCCCTCATTGAATGGAAGGGAGGCTCCGCGGTTCAGCCCTTGATCGATCCGATCATGAGCCCCTTCACGAAGTACCGCTGCAAAAACGGATACGCGAGCACGATCGGCAGCGTCGTGACGACCATCGTCGCCATTTTCACCGAATTGGACGTGACGGACTTCGTGATGCCGCCCGCCGCCGCCGTCACCATCCGGCTCGTATCGTTCTGCGCGACGACGCGGTACAGGAACGTCTGGATCGGCTGCAGCTCGGTGTTCTGCGTGATGTAGATGACACCCGCGAAGTAGTCGTTCCACTGCCACACCCCGTGGAAGAGGGCGATCGTCGCGACGACCGGCAGCGAGACCGGGATGACGACCCGAAGGAACAGCACCAGATCGTTGGCGCCGTCGATCTTGGCGGCCTCCTCGAGTCCTTGCGGCAGCTCGCGGAAAAACGAGACGAAAATAATCAGGTCGAAAAAGCTGAACATGGCCGGGATGATATAGACGAAAAAGTTGTCCAGCAGCTGCAGGTCGCGGATGAGCAGGAAGGTCGGGATGAGCCCGCCGTTGAAGATCATCGTGACCGTGCCGAGAATCATGTACAGATTGCGTCCGATGAGCTCCCGCCGGGAGAACGCGTAGGCGACCATCGCCGTGAAAAACACGTGCAGGACGGTGCCGACGAGCGTCTTGGCGACCGTGATCCCCATCGCGGTCACGATGCCGGGATTGTCGACGACGGCCGCGTAGTTGTCCAGGGTGAACGCCCGGGGCAGCCAGTAGATGCCGCCGCGCATCGCGTCCTGCCCGCTGTTCAGCGAGTTGACGAGGACGTACCAGACGGGGTAGATCGTCACGAAGCAGATGGCCAGCATAAGCAGGACGTTGACGCCGTCGAAGACGGCCTCGCCTCTCGTTCTTCTTTTTAATGCGAACATGGTTGCCCTCCCTTCGGTCAGAACAGCGTGGATTGGTTCATGCGCTTCAGGACGCCGTTCGCGCCGAGTAGCAGGCCGAGCGTGATGACGGACTTGATCAGGCCGACGGCGGTCGCGTAGGAATAGCGGGATTGGGAGATTCCCGTCTGGTACACGAAGATATCGATGACGTTGCTCGTGCTGTCGTTGAGCGCGTTGCGCATGACGAAAATCTGGTCGAAGTTGGAGTTCAGGAGGCCGCTGACCGCCAGAATGAACAGGATCGAGATCGTGCCGGCGATGCCGGGCAGCGTCACGTATCGCATTTTCTGAAAGCGTCCGGCGCCGTCGATCGTCGCCGCCTCGTACATTTCCGGAGACACGCTCGCCATCGCCGCCAGATAGATGATCGCCGACCACCCAAGCTCCTTCCAAATGTCCGAGCTGACCGCGATCGTCCAGAAGTAGCCCGGACTGGCCAGGTAGTCGACCGGATCGCGGATGAGACCGAGCGCCAGCAGCACCTTGTTGATGACGCCCACGTCCGACAGCCATGTCGTCAGAATGCCGCCCAGGATGACCCAGGACAGGAAGTGCGGCAGGTACGAGATCGTCTGCACGGCCTTCTTGAAGCGGACCGACCGGAGCTCGTTCAGGAAGAGGGCGAACAGGATCGGCAGCGGGAACCCGACGATCAGCTTGAGCAGGCTGATGCCGATCGTATTGCGGATGACGCCCGGCAGCTGTTCGTCCGAGAAAAATTCGCGGAAATGCGTCAGCCCCACCCAGGGCGCCTCGCCGACCGACTTGATGATGTTGTACTCCTTGAACGCGATGATAAGCCCGTACATCGGGATGTAGTTGAACACGAGCATCCAGACTGCGCCGAGCAAGGCCATCGCTTGGAGGTAGCGCTGGGCGAGCAGCTTCCTGACCCATCCGGCCGCCCCGCCCCGGCGCGCGCGCGCCTGCGTCCGCTGCGCTTCCAGCGCCTCCGCCCGGGCATCCATACGATCGACCTCCTGTCTTTTTTGAAGCGATGTAAGTGTTTTCATCTGTTTGTATTGTACGATCCCCCGCGCGAGGTTGGGTAGGTTCGATATTTCGTATCGCGGCCCGGTTTTTCGGAAGTTGCGCGATTCGGCGGCGCGGCGGCGCTGGACAGCGTTTCCGGGCGGGGCTGCGGCGTATTCCGAGGCAAGCGGCGCTGGACAGCGTTATCGGGCGGGGCTGCGGCGTATTCCGAGGCGAAGCGGCGCTGGACAGCGTTTCCGGGCGGGGCTGCGGCGTATTCCGAGGCTAAGCGGCGCTGAACGGCGTTATCGGGGCGGGTCTGCGGCGTATTCCGAGGCGAAGCGGCGCTGGACAGCGTTTCCGGGCGGGCTGCGGCGTATTCCGAGGCGAAGCGGCGCTGGACAGCGTTTCCGGGCGGGGCTGCGGCGTATTCCGAGGCGAAGCGGCGCTGGACAGCGTTTCCGGGCGGAGCTGCGGCGTATTCCGAGGCCGATATGCGGCGATATGGAATCGTGAATAAACGCCAAGCCCGCGGGTTTGGCGTTTTTGCGCTCGCCGCCTATCAAATAGCTGTTGAAACGCAGTTAATTTCCTCGATCACGACGTCCTTGGACAATTAAGTGTTGAAACGCAATTAATTATTCGCTTTCGGACGTTTTGACCCGGTTTTGAACCAAATAAATGCGTTTGAACACTTATTTCCTCAGATGCCTCGGGTAGCGCGCCGATTAACTGCTTTTGAACACTTATCGCCTTCTCCTCCCGGCTCATCCTTCTGAAGTTCAGCGCCAGTCGCGCTTGCTCTCTCCCTCCAAATCAGCCTTTCTGCTTAAAACAAGCGCCGGTACTATTAATCATTAAAAAAAGGACTGCCGCAGCGGCAGTCCTTGGTGCGTTTATTGATTCGTAAGACGCATTGCCGGCCCGATCGGGCTCGCGCCGCCTTCGGGCGGCCGGCTGATATGGATGGTTCGAGGCTCGCCGGGCTTGCAGCGCAGCTCGATCGTCGCCGTCCGGCTGCCCGAGTCGTATTCGCAGGAAGCTTCGCGATCGTCGACGCAGACGTCGGGAGCGGCGTCCGACAGCACCGTCAGTCTCGCGGTGCCCGCTCCGCTAACGACGGCCGAGAGGTACGAAGGTCCGTAAGCATACTCCCGCAGCGCCAATCCCGTCGCCCGGGCGATGTACAGTGAATGCAGCGGCTGCGCGGTCCTGCGTACCCGAATCGTGAGCTCGTCCGCACCGTTCAGCAGATCGGACGGAATTTTGCAGGTCCCTTCAATGCGCGTATCGCCGACATCGACGTACTCGACGTACGGCCCCGAGCCGCGCATCTCGAGATGAAGCCTTTTGCCCCGGTAATGCAATCCCCGCAGCGTCAGCTCTTCGCCGGAATAGGGATGGATCTGGATGCCGCCGGCATCGATATCGACCCCGACGACCCCATGAACCGCCGCCTGGTACCAACCACGCATGCTGTACGCTTGCCAGGAGCCCTTAAGCGAATTCCAGCGATCCAGCTCCGGTTCCGTCGTCTCGACATACAACGGGATGCCCTCGGGACAGGTCAGCCGACGCGCCCAGTACTCGACCCAGCCGATCCAGCGATCGATCGGCTCCCTGCGGTCGAATGCGTTGATCAGGCGCATGAAGTACTCTCCGGTCACCGGCCACCAGCATTGCAATTGGTTCGCATCGCGATCGTACGCGCCGTCCCACGGCGGGATCTCCCGCAGACCGGAGGGACTCACGATATGATCAAGGAAAAACTGCAGACTACGTTCATGCGCGCCTGCAAGCAGCTCCCGGCAGTATCCGTTTTCCCATTTGACCGCGTTGGCGTTGAAGGAATTCCGGCGGGCAAGCGAATCCGCATCGACCGAGCTGACGATGAAGCCGCGGGAGGGATCGAAGAACAGCGGCAGAAAATGCCGCTCGGTCCGGCGGAAAAGGGCTCCCGCCAGCGTCTCCGTAGGTTCGTCCCCCGTAAGCGCGGCGAGGTATTCCATCGAACGCGAAGCGCAGTAGAATATCGTGTTGTTCATCCCGCTCAGATCGCGGCCGGTCTCCTGCATGAAGACGGGAAAGTCCGGAAAAAGCGAGGTGCCTTCGCATAGTCCGGTATCCCCGACTTCCAGCGCAGCGATTCTCCGGTACAAGCCCGCCGCGAACGGATAATGCCGGGCGACGACATCCAAATCCCCGGTCATCGCGTAGTATTGCTGGAGCAGCGTAATGTACATACCCTGCGCAGGCAAGGCGCTGACGCCGATGACCGACAGATCGTACCCGTAGGCATGCGCGATGCCCCGCTCCGGATCGGCCGTCTCCTCGTAAAACCGCAGCATATCGGCGATAAAGGCCGCGTCTCCCCAGTACATCGTGGCGTCGTTGCTGGTCAGACCGTCCCAGCCCCACACCCAATATTCGTTCGTCTTCGCTTTGATCGCGCCCGGTACCGAGCGGACCTTGCAGGCCTCGTGGTACATCGGCAGCAGGCTCATATATTCGTTCAGCGCGGGATAAGGACTGTCCAGCACGGGCGAGGCATCGGCCACCGCGCGGTAGCGGGCGAACTGCCTGCCGATCGCCTCGTCGGACGCGGCGTCCAGCGCGGACTCGTCGCCAAGCGAGATCGCGAAGCGGTACGTGCGGCCCGCCTGCAGCGGCTGCGCGCCGGACAACGTATACTTGACGTTGACCGGCGTGGCGGCGACGCGGAGCGGGAAGTCCGCCTCGATCGAGACCTGCTGCCGCGATTCGCCGCGATGCTCTTCAAGGGACGCGGAATCGTGCGGCCGTTCGGAAAAACCGCCGATAAAGGCATTCTTCGCATCGTCGAAACGCCAATCGTCCCATGTGCGTCTCGCGCCTCTAGGCGCGAAGCGCGGGTCTTCGGCATCGCTGGGCGTCAGCGCGAAATGCTTGTAAAACGCCAGCTTCAAGGTGAGGTCCTCCGGCAGCCCTTCGGGCGTACGCAGCTCAAAAACGATTCGCTCTTCCACCGCCATCACGCGGAGCCCGAGCAGGCTGTCGAACAGCCGCCACTCGGCCTCGATGCCGAACGGCCATACGCGCACCTGCCGCAGCTCCGGCAGATAATTCCGCAGATCGCGTTCAATGAATAGACGGAAGCCGTGCCAGTGCCGCTGCAGAAACAGCGTCGTATTGCCGAATCGCTGCGCGGGATGGCAGTAATCCACCTGCGTGATGCCCCTATCGTCCATCTGAAAGGACAGTCTGCCGTCGGAAAACCAGCGCGGGGATTCGGGCAATCCGCATTCGCTGAGAATAACGCCTCGGTCGACGGTATAAGCGGCAGTCAATCGTCATCACTCCTCGCAAAATATGCGCCCGTCATTCGCAGCGAATCTCCGCGATGCGCGCGTGATCGAGTCCGTTCGTCTCCAGCTCGGACAGCCGAAGCCGGGTGACGCCGGTCAGCTCCGTATCGAAGCTTACCCAGCGCGGCCGCGACGCCGGACGGACCGCCGCCCGCCACGACGAGCTGCGCCCGCAGCTTCGTCCGCGCGCGCAGCTCCGCCGCCCCCTCCGCTCCTTGCGCTGCCACTGCAGCCGGCGCGCCTCGGTCCGATCCGCCGATGGCTGGTCTTCGCTCATTCCATTCTCCCTTTTCTATCGTGGAAAACGCCATATACGGCCAGACTGCGAATCATCGGCAACGCATCCGCCTCAAGTACGCGCAGCCTGACGGCGATCGCCGTCGCCGGCGTGAACTCGTCGATCTTCTTGTGCCCGATCGCGCTCCCGCGCGCCAGCTCCGCCCACCCGCCGTCTTCGGTCAGCGCCTCCAGCACGTACGAGCGAATACGTTCGCCGTACGAGAGATCCTCGGCGACGATCGCGTGATCGAACCGAAGCGGTCCGTCGAATGCCAGCAGCGTCTCGTAACCTCCGGCGCCTCCGGACCATTCGGCCAACGGCCGGCCGAAGCGCCTGCGCATCTCGTCGAACAGACGGATGGCGGCCTGCGCGTCCGCTTCCGGAATGCGTCCGCGATCGTCCGGCGCCAGGTTCATGAGCAGATTGCAGCCGTGACCGACCGACCGATAGTAGATGTCGATCAGCTCGTCGTCGGTATACAGATTGCGCTCGCCGCCCTCGTGCCAGAACCAGGACCGTTTGCGGATCGGCACATCGCATTCGGCGGGCACCCAGCGCGGCGTCTCCGGCAGCCAGGTGAGCATATCCTTGGTGAACATGCTCGTGCGCGCTTCGGAGGCCGCGTTCCAGCACGGGTAAGGCGCGACGCCGTCCTCGTTGCCGACCCACCGAATCGTCGGCACGCCCATGTTGAACCGCATGGCCTCCGGATGATGCCGCTCCACCAGACCGATGATGCGCCGCCAATCGTACGCGCGGCCTTCCGAGCCCGCGCCGTCGAACCAGACCTCGACCAGCGGACCGTAGCCCGTCAGCAGCTCTTCGAGCTGCTCCGCATAAAAGTCGTCGTACGCCTCTTTGTCGGCGTAGCAGGGTTCATGCCGGTCCCACGGCGACAGATAAATACCGAAGCCGATCCCCGCCTCCCGGCAGGCGTCCGCAACTTCCCGAACGACATCGCCTTCTCCATTCCGCCAGGGACTCGACTTGACCGAGTAATCCGTCGTCCGGGTCGGCCACAGACAGAAGCCGTCATGATGCTTCGCCGTCAGGATCAAATACTTGAAGCCCGCGCGCACGGCCACGTCCGTCCACTGGCGGGCGTCGAACGCGGACGGGTTGAAATGCGCCGGGGAATCGGTGCCGTCTCCCCATTCGTTGCCCGTGAACGTATTGTTGCCGAAGTGGCAGAACATCCCGAGCTCCCAGTCCTGCCAGCGCAGCTGGGCCCGGCTCGGTATCGGAAGCGCATTCGCATTCGTCGTCATTGTCCGAATCCCTCCTCTATCGTTCGTCCGGCATGCCGCAGCAGCCGGGTCAGCAAATATTCGCCCGCGGGGTCGTCGAACAGCCGAAGCGAACATACGGTGAGCGCCGTTCCGTCCACGTCGGCCCGCAGCAGATAGGCGCGCTCCTCCGTTGCGATATGGCGAACGACCCACTTCTTCTGCACGTTCCGGGCGTTCGGATCCTGCAGGACGACCGAATTCGATTCGTCGGTCTGCAGCCGGGGGACGGAGCGGATGAGCGTCCGGCAAGGCGCACCGACGTCTTTGGCGACCGCCTGGACGCGCAGCGGATCGGCGTCCTGAATCATGCCGTAGAAATGCGCGTCGCACCAGCCGTCGTGCGGAAAATCGCCCAGAACGGGATCCGCATGCACGAGCGTGGCGATGTTCCCCCCGGTCCCATCCCGCGCGGAAGCTCGTGAATTGGCGATGATACGGGAAAGCCGTCGCGCCCGGCGGATGCATCGGCGGCAGCCAGTCGGCCGGCAGCGAGCCGCCGTCCAGCAGCAGCGCGGGTACGCCGCGCGCCAGAAACAAGCGGCACGTCTCGTCCAGCCGGTCCGTCACATAGATCGACGGACGGACGAGATCGAGCGACGCCGCAGCGTCCGGCCCCGTCCAGGAACGGCAGCCGCGCAGCATCGAGTCGTAATCCGCGAGCTGCACGGCCCCGGGCACGCGCGCGCGGAAATGCAGGCCGAACGCCCGGTCGGCGAAGTCGCAGACGACCAAGTCCCGCAGCTTCTCCCGTCGCGACGGGAACGCCCAGAACGGCCAGGAGTTGGCGGCCAACTCACGCTCTCCCGACTCTCCCGACTCTCCCGCCTCTCCCGTCTCCAGCACCCGAACGAAAAGCGTCAGCTCTTCCGGCTTCAAGACGTCGGGCAGCGCCGCCTCGATCGCGCCTACCGGACCGTTCGCGCCGTCCGGGCAGCCGATCCCTTCGAGGCGACCGGCCAGCAGCTCCGCCCCGTCGCCGGCGGCCATGCGCCATTCGAGCGCGGCGGAGCGGACATCTCGACCTGAATAATTAGACAGATGGATACCGAGCGAAATCCAAGCTCCGCCTCGCAGCGTGCGCCCTTCGTAATCCCGGTCGATGAGCACGGCCAGCGGCGCATTGCAGCCTTCGCGATAGACCGCCGGGTCTGCATCGCCTCGCAAGCCCATGTCGTCCGCGAGTCCGGCATTGCGGTTGCCGTGGCGGAAAAACGTCCACATGACGTAGCCGTCCATGCCGGGCTGCCGCCTCGCCATCTCGATGGACGTGCGCGTGCAAAGCCGGCTGAGCGCTCTGGAGCTCCGGACGACGGCATCCTCCAGCTCCGCCATGCCGGCGGCAGCCAGCGCCTCGCCGCCTCGTTTCCCGAACGAGGCGGCGTACCCGTCCGGCGGGTAGAGCGCCTCCTCCCGCGGATCGGGCCAAACGCCGAACTTGCCGTATTCGTGCACGATCGCCGGCTTCCCCCGACGCCAGACGGTCCAGGCAGCCGCCACGGAATCCGGCTGAGACCGTCGTACGCGAGCCTGAATTCGTGCCCCCACAGATGCGGACTCTCCGCGTCGTTCGGCAGATCGGGCAGCTCTCCCTGCATGCCGAAGGCGATCATCCCGATGTGGTCCGGCGCATGCCGCTTGATGATTCTGTAGCCGGTCTCCGCCCGCTCGCGGTCTTCCTGCCGGTGCACCATGAGCTGGCTGCCTTCGTTGCCGAGACAGTAGACGGCGAGCGACGGATGATTGCGCGTCTGCACGACGTGCGCGGCCAGCACGTCCGCCGCTTCGGCAAAAGGAAACGTCCCGCCGAAGTTCGAGACGAGCCCGATCTCCGACGCGAGCAGGATGCCGAGCTCGTCGGCGATTTCCAGCTCTTCCGGGGTTGGCGTGTAGGTGTGGCAGCGGAAAAAGTTGAAGCCGTGTTCGCGCAGCGAAGTCCAGCGCTGCCGAATGATGGCGCGATCCGTCAGCGGACTGATCGTCGGCGAGAAGTATTCCTGGCCGGTGCCGCGCGCGAGGAAGGGCCGGCCGTTCAGCTTGAGCGCCGATCCCTCGGCGCTCAAGTCGCGCAAGCCGAAGCGCTCTTTGCGAACGTCTACCGGTCGCGTTCCGTCGTTCAGCGCCACAGAAGCAAGATAGAGCGCCGGCGCTTCGCAGCTCCACCGGTCGGCATCCGGCATGTCTACGGTCAGCGCAAACGCCGCCGACCCGCCCGGGCCGACTTCGACCGCTTCGCCCGATGCCGTCCATGCGTTCCCGGACGCCGAAGCCGTCTCCTCCTCTCGCCACGCCGCCACGCTTGCCGCCGGCGCCAGCAGGGCCGGCGCCGCGCTGTCGTTGTAAATACAGCCCGATACCGCAAGCCGCCCGTTCGCCGCGTCCGGACGAAGCCATAGCTCCTCGATGCGGACCGCTCCAGCCGTCTCGATCTCGACCGATCGGTACAGTCCGGACCAGAACACTTCGCCGAAGCGAAGCCCGCCAAGCAGCCCGATATCCTCCTCGACGATGGCCGCGGTGACCCGGGCCGACTGCCCGGACCGCACCATCCCGGTTATATTCCACTTTGCGCTGACGGGCGCGTAGGCGTGGTAGCCGACATACGTGCCGTTCACCCAGAGATGGGCGGCGGGAGCGATGCCTCCGCATTTCAGCCACAATTGCCGCCCGTCCGTCAGCTCGGGCACCTCGAAGTCCGTCTCCAGCCAAGCCGTCCCGAGATAGGCGTTCGGCATGCCGACGACCGACGGGTAAAGCGCCTCCTCTCCCAGCTCCTTGACCTTCTGAATGCAGCCCGGCACCTCGCAATGCCAGTCTCCCCCGCAGCGGCCGCGACGCCCATCCTTCGGCCAATCCCGCATTGGCGGGGTCCAGCTTCAGGCGCCAACGGCCGTCCAGCGAACGTACCGTTCTGTAATCGGGATCTTCTCCGGCGCGCGTATTGACGCCGATGCCCGTTAGCTTCATGACCATGATGCCGTCCTCCCGCTTTTCAAAAAGCTCGGCGCTTCGATCGATCGAAGCGCCGCCGTTCTGCGTTCCCTCCAAACCGCCGGCCGCGTTAATCCGGCAGCACGAGCACCTTGCCGCCGTCCAACAGCTGCTGCGTGATCGCAAGCGGCGTCGCGACCCCGCTGAACTGGTTGCCGTCCAGCACGACGCCCTCGACGCCTCCGAAGACCGAGATGCCCTTGTCCGCGTCCTGGATCGTATTGCCGCCGACGACGATATCGCGCATGCTGCTGAGCGGCGTGCCGCCCGCGATCGAGATCGTGCTGGCGTCCTTCAGCTGATTGCGCCGGACCGTCGTGCCGATCTGCAGCGTATCGTTGCCCTGCGCCGTGATTCGCAGCGTCGTGCTGCCGGACCAGCGGTCGTTGATGCCGTAGAAGTGCGAATAATTGCCGTCCACGAACGTATTGCCGACGACGTCGATGTACCAGTCGGGCTGATAGCCGTTGTACAAAAACCGCCCCCAGGCGTTGAAGCCGCCGGCCTGCGTCATCTGGTTGCCGTCGAATACCATGTTGACCGCCCCGCCGTAAAACTGAAAATAGCCCGTGTTGTCGAACGTATTCTCGACATAGATGCCGTCCCGCTGGATCGCGGTAATGGAGATGACCGAGGTGGCGTCCGGCTGGAACTCGAACGGACTGTCCAGCGTCACGACATCCTTCGTATGGCTGACGATCGCGCGGAATTGGCCCGCTCCCTTGCCCGACAGGATGAACACGCCTCCGCCGCCGTTCCAGGCGCCCGCTACCCATGACGCGGCGCTGCCGCCGTTCGGAAGCGTCAGGGTCGTGCCGTCGATCGTCCCGATCTTGCCGTAGTAAGCGCCGCTGCCGCCGTCGTTCGTCATCGCCTCGCGGTCCCAGCCGACGGAGTTCTTGAACGAATTCCGCGCGAAATAAATATTTTGCGCCTTATGGTTCGTCGGTTTATCCACGCCGCCCCCCGTCGAGGTCATGTCGGCTCCGATAATCCGGTTGTCCTCGAAGATCAATCCGTCCGGCGCGCTTAGCGAATACCAGCCCGACAGGCCGTTGTAGAAGGTGTTGCCCCGGACGAGCGCTCCTTCGGCCTTATCCAGGTTCAGCGGGCGGTTCGGACTGTATATCGAGCTGTCCACGATCTGCACGTTTTTGCCGCCGATGCGCAGCGCGTCGATCGTGCCCCGCGCGCGGACCTCGTCCGCGATCAGCTTCTCGACGTCGGGCGTGACGTGCCCGGCGAACGGATTCGCATTGATGCGCACCCTGCGGATAAAGACGTTGCCTGCCGCCGGCGTACTGACGTCGGACACGATGATATTCCCGGTGCGGGTCGCCTGCAGGGAGATATCTTCGACGGCAAAGTCGTGCGTGCCCGTCAGCAGCGCGGCCGGCAGCTCGTTCAGCTCCCACTCGTAGGGAGACCAGAACACCTGGGTCAGGCGCTGCGATTCGCCGCGAATGACGGTGCGGGTCGGAACGGCAAGCTCTCGCGTGAGGTGATAGCGGCCGCGCGGGAAGTAGACGATGCCGCCGCCTCCCGCTTCGGCTGCCGCCAGCGCGTCCATGACGGAGGCCGTATCGTTCGTCGTTCCGTTGCCCGTCGCGCCGTAATCCTTCACGTTGTATACGGTCTGCGGCCAGGCCTGCGCGGCTTCGACATGCAGCAGGGCCGAATTGCTCCAGGCGGTCGCGCCGCCCGTGCCGTTGTGCAGATAAACCCGGTAGTCGCCTTCGGCGAGCGACGGCGGCAGGTTCGCCTCCACCGAATAGGCGTCGAGCGTCTTGGACGCGGCCAACCGCGTCAATGCGCCGCCCGATACGGCTTCCAGCACGATCTGCGGCGTCTTGCCCGTCACGGACAGATTGCGTCCGTTCAGCCGCACCCAGCCGCCCGGCGTCGCGGAGACGCCCTGGTCGCCCTGCGCCCAGACGATATCCGGCGCATTAAGATAGATGACAGGCGTCTCCTTGCCCTCCACGATCGGATGAACGGCATAGACGCCCGGCTCCGCGTCTTCCGGAATCTTGAACTTCAGCGACTGCTGGCCGGGCTGGAGCAGGTCGAGCGTCTCGCCAGCGTTCGCCTCCCATTCCGGCGTCACTGCGCGCGGATCGTCATCGGCATTGAAGGGCGCGTCGGGATGCGGCAGACGGACGTAGGCGGGCTCCGCCGCATCGACGTTGTCGTCGGCCAGCCGCTCGTATACGACGCTCGTCACCGTACCCAGGTTTTCCCCGATCAGCATCGCGATTTCGCCGGGAAGCACCGTCTGCGTCACCTGAAACAGACTGGGCAGCGGCAGCTCGTCGAGCGTGAACGACAGGCTTTTCGCGGTCTCCGTGTTGCCCGCCTTGTCGATCGACTTGTATTGCAGCTCGTAGACGCCTTCCAGATTGAATTTGAGCGGACTTGAATAAGCCTGCCAATTCGTCCCGCCGTCCAGGCTGTAGACCGTCGAGGCGACGCCGCTGTAATAATCGATCGCGGACAGCGTCGCCGTCACCGCCGATTTGTAATAGGTGCCGGTATACTCGCCGGTCAGCGCGCCCGTCGTTACGGGCGGCGCCGTGTCCGTGACGCTGTAGCTGCCGTTGAACTTGAACCAGTCGAGATTGCCGATGCCGACGCCCCCGACGAACACGAGGAAAACGTCGTGAACGCCGCCGACGGTCTGGACTGTCGTCGCCTGTTCGGCAGGCTTGCCGTATCCGCCCGTAGATTGCGTGATCAACGTGCCGATCAGCTGTCCGTCGAGCGCGTCCAGCCTGATCTCTACTTTGTAGCCCGCGGCGTTGTCCGGCAGTCCGATCTTAAGGACGACGTCCTTGGCGCCCGAAGCGAAATCGACGTCGTCGTAACGGGCCCAGCTGCCGCCCCTCAGATCGTTGATGACGTCGTTCGTGATGCGGACGCCGTTCGCCGCGTCGTACCCTTCGGCCTGCTGCGTCGCGAACGCGTCGCGCGTCGTGTCCGCATAGGCCTTGAAGCCGCCCGGAACGCCGGGCAAGAGAAGCAGCAGCGCCAGCAGAACGACCGCCGCCCTGCGCGGCGTCACGCTCCAACGTTTTCGTATGGACATGGACATGGACAAGCCTCCCGATTCAAAATGATTCCGTACGAACCGAATCACGGCGCCGGACGGTCGAAGCGCCCGCCGACCCAATTATCGAAGTCGCCGCCGAGCGGATCGTCGACCTTGGTCACGATGACATTGTCGAGCTGCACGAGACTCTCCTCGGTGCGGATGCCGATCCCGCCTCTCAGATTCGGCAGCAGATCGTCGGTATAACTTAGCTTCAGCACGCCGTCCAGGTAGACGTTCAGCGTATTGTCCAGCGCCCGGATCTTGATCGTCCGCCACTGTCCGTCCAGGACGCTGGCGATACCCACCGAGCCCAGCGTCGTGGATTCGCCCGCGGTCAGCTTCTCCAGCACGAGCTTGTTGCCGCCCGAGATGCCCGCCGCATAACAGAAGTTGCCGTAGACCGCGGTCTGTCTGCTACGGACGAGCAGTTGCGCGATGTTCAGCCCGCTGCTGGCCGCGTCGAACTTCACGTCCAGGCTCGCTTCGTAGTCCGTCCAGGCATTGCTGCCCGCGTACGCATAGCCGTTGCTGCCGTCCCTCACCCAGGCGCGGTTGCCTGCGCCGTCTTCCACGATGCACGCATAGCGGACGCCGCGCCAGAGCGGGTTGTTTACGGCCGCGGGCGTATTGGTGGCCGAGCCGTCCTCGAACCGGTCGCGCAGCAGCAGGCCGGATGCCGTCGGCTCGGGATCCACGTAGCCGTCCACCGGCGGCGAATAGCTGCTCGTATTGACGATATCCAGGTTGCCGTACTCCGCCGTGATCGGATTCGAGGTCACCGAGAATGCCCCGATCCCCGCACGGACATTCGTCCCCATATCGACCTCGACATATTTGTGCAGCTTCCAGACGCCGCTCTGCTTGTAGTAGGCGGTGAAAATATTGCCCTGCCGCACGAGCTTGAGCTCGATCGGAAACGTCAGCGTAGGTCCGCTCGTATTGGCCGTCGTCCCGCCGTCCGCGGTCCGGTACGTATACCGGATTCCGCCATTCGGCAGCACCCGGAGCATGACGTTTTTGGCGCCCGCCTCCTCGCTGTCGCGGAACATCAGGCCCGCGGACGCATTCACGTTTTCATAGTCCGAGATCGAGTAGATCGTGCCCGTGATCGTTACGCTGCTGCATTCGTCGTACAGCGACTCCTCCTCCTGCGACACGAAGGTGAACGAGTCGGCGTTGCCCCACACGTTGGCGCCGGTCGACTGCAGATTGTACTTGCTTCCGCTCGCCGCGATGCTGCCGGCTGCGCCGCCGTACGTATCGACCGTCCACGTGCTTGGCGTGAAGGCCGCGCTGGCCCGCGGCAACCCGCCCGGCGCAGCCGCCCATCCGATCGAACTGACGAGCAGAAAAGCCAGACACATGCGGAGCGCGGACCCTTGCATCAACCGTTTCTTCAACGTCATCCACATCCTTTCTTTTTTTAAAATGCCGGGCGAGACGGCCTTTGGGGGGTCCCGCTCGCCCGATCGGTCGCTGCGACGTCTTTAACGCTTTACTTTTCCAGGTTCGGCATGTACGCCTTGTTCGTCTCGCGAAATGCCGCTTCGATCTTATCCTTCAGCGCGTCGGTATAGCCGTTCTTTTCCGCCGTCGCGAGAAAATCGGCGAACAGCTTGTCGAACTCGGCGTCGTTTCTGGCGACGAGCACCTTGGTGAGCGAATCCTCCAGCGCCTTTCTCGCCTTCCACGCCTTGTCGGCTTCCGGCACCGCCGTCAGATAGCTGTAGATCTTGGGCGTGAGCGTATCGGTCGTCGGCGCGCGCTCCGCGCGGCTCATCTCGAAGTAAGTCAGCGCCTCTTCCTTGCTCCGCTGCTTGTCGTACCAATTGGGCGGGTAATAGATCCCTTTGCCGGTGAAGCTGATGAAGTCGCTCTTCGTGCGATCGTCGTTGGAGCCGTCCCATAGCTTTAGACCGTATTCCTGCGCCTTCGTACCGGGCTTGCTGTACACCATCTGATCCTCGAGCGCCTTGTCTTTATACACGCGCTTGCCGTCCTTCTCCTCGAACAGTCCCGCGCTCTTCGGCCCCCAATACCACAGCTTCTCGCCGGCGTCGGAGACGAGGAAGTCGAGCCAGCGCAGCACCTGGGGCAGGTCCTCTTCCTTGACCGAATCCTTAAAGATGCCGATGCGCGAGCCCGAGTCGGGAAAGGCCGTCGGGAACACGTACCGGTCGTTCTTGAAGGGAATGTCCAGAAATACTTTGCGATAGCGGTACGGCTTGCCGGCCTGGGCGAGCACGCTGTTGTCGGGAATCAGATAGCCGTAGGAAACGGCATACTGGCCGTTGTTCAGCTTCTGCTGGAACACGTTGTACGGATCGACCATCGCCTCCTTGGACGCCACGCCGTCGCGCAGCAGCCCGTTCATCTTTTTTGGTCAATTCCTTGAATTCCGGCTGCTTGAATCCCCATTCGAGCCGCTTGGTCTTTTGGTCCCAGTAGGTGAAGTAGGAGTTGTCTCCGCTTGCGCTGCTGCCGCCGAGCAGGGCGCTGTAGAGCACGGTCATCAGATTCCAGTTGTCCTGGCCGGAATAGGTGAAGAAGGGCGACACCTCCTGATTGCCTTCCTTGATGCCGAGCTTCTGGATATCGTAGAGAAACTTGAAGAAGTCCTCCTGCGTGTTGATCGGGACGTCCAGAAGCTCGTCGCGCGTGAACTTCCCGTTTTTCATATACAGATCCTCGATCTCCGACACCGTCTTCGCCTGCGGGTAGAGCTTCTTCAAGATGTCGTCGCGGACGTAGAGGTAACCCATATAGTGAGTGGTCGGGAACAGGCTAGCGTCAAGGTCGGGCTTGAGCAGCGGCAGCGCGTTCTCGTAAATGTTCGCCGGAACCGCGTACACCTTGCCGTTCATGCTGACGTACGGCTTGTTCCAGACCGTATCCAGCGACTGGGGTATCTTTTTCATCAGATTCGGCGCGTATTTGGGCAGCAGCTCGGTCAGATCGTAGAGCTTGTCGTTCTCGACCAGCGACTGGAGCTCGTTCCCGTTCACGATAAGATCCGGCCAGTCGTTCGTCGCCGCGAGCATGCCCATCTTGACCGATCCCGTCATGCTGCCGCCGTTGTCGAAGGAACGGTCCAGATCCATCCGCACCCCGGTTACGCGGGCAATCTCGTTGGTCACGAGATCGTCCTTGTACTTGCGCGCCCCCGCCAAGAGACCGCCCGTGCCCTGATCGAACCAAACCTTCAGCTTAAGCTGCTTGCCGGTCCAGTCCGGCAGATCCGAGCTGTCGGCGAGATCCGTCGGGATCAGATTCGCCGCCTCTCCGCCGCCGTCCGTATGCTGCGCGGCCGTCGGCGAAGACGATGACGGCGCGGAGGACGATGCCTCGCCCTCTCCGTTCCCTTTCGTACATCCGCCAAGCACGGACAATCCGAGCGCCGCCGTCATGAATGCGAGCGTTATATTTTTGCGCCCTTCCCCCCATCGTTGAACCCTCCTTGGTTTTTTTTGGTTCATTCCTTGACCGAGCCGATCAGCACGCCTTTAATAAAATGCTTTTGCAGAAACGGATAAACGAGGATGATCGGGATCGTCGTCACGACGACCTGCGCCGCGCGGATGCCTTCCGGCGTCACGCGGATGACCCGGCCCGTGTCCGCTTCGCCCCGCTGCGCCGCCTCCTGCACGAGGCTCGCGATCATGTCGCTCTCTTTGATCATGAGCATCAGCTTGAACTGCAGCGTATGGAGCGACGGCTTGGTCACGAAGTTCAGCGTCGTCGTCCAGTCGTTCCAATGCATGACCGCCGTCCACAGCGCGATCGTGGCGAGGATCGGCCGCGACAGCGGAAGGATGACCCGCCACAAAATGGTCAATTCGTTCGCGCCGTCGATCTTGGCCGACTCCTCGAGGCTGTCCGGAATCGTGTACAGATACGTGCGGATGATGATGACGTTAAAGAAGGCGAACGCGCCCGGAAGCACGTAAACGAGGAAGTTGTTGAGCAGTCCGAGCTCCGAATACGTCAGGTACATCGGAATCAGACCGCCGCTGAAAAACATCGGCACGATTAAATAAAGCAGCAGTGCGTTGCGGCCGATCAGCCTTTTTTTTGGTCAGCGCGTATCCGGCGGAAAACTGGACGATCAATCCGGCCAGCGTGCCGGACAACACCTTGGCGATCGAGACGAACAGCGCGCGTACGATGGAGTCGTCCCGCAGCAGCGTCGAGAAGTTTTCCAGCGTCGGCACCCGCGGGTAAAAAAGTAATGCCGCCCAGCATGCTGTCCCGGCCGTCGTTGAAGGCGATCGCCGCTGTATTCAGGTAAGGATACAGAGATAAAAGCGACAGCAAAGCGATAAATGCAATGTTGCATATATTGAACAATCGGTAACCGGCGGTTTTTGTTCTCATGTCGGCGTTCCTTTCCGGCTGTCACCAGATCCCGCTGCTCGTCAGCTTTTTTGGAGACGGCATTCGCGCCGATCGTCAGCAGCAGCGCGATCAGTCCCTGGATGAATCCGAGCGCCGTCGATAAGGCGTACGCGCCTTGCTGGATGCCCTGCTTGAAGATGATCGTCGAGATCACTTCCGTATCCACGTACGGATTCTGGAGGCCGTATATTAGCTCGAAGTTGCTCTGGAACAGATGCCCCAACTGGAAGATCAGCATGATCATCACGGTCGGCAATATCGTCGGCAGCGTCACGTTCAACGCCTGCTTCAGCTTGCCGGCGCCGTCCATATAGGCGGCTTCGTACAGCTGCGGGTCGACGGAAGCGATCGCCGCCAGAAAGATGATCGTACTCCAGCCCGTTTCCTTCCACAGGGACAGCAGCAGAACGTTGGGGATGAAGAAGCTTTTGTCCGCGAGGAACATCGTTCGCTCCGCGCCTGGCCCGAGCAGCCAGAGGCGTATATCGTTGAGCGGACCGTACAGCGAGTAAAAGGCGTAAGCGATGCCGATGACGGAGATCCATGACAGAAAGTGCGGAAGATACAGCAGCGTCTGCGCAAAACGCTTGAACAGCTGCATTCGCAGCTCGTTGAGCAGCAGGGCCAGCAGAATCGGAGCGGGAAAGCACACGAGCAGGGTCAGCGTGCTGAGCAGCAGCGTCTGTCCGATCGCTTCCGTCATCATCGGCAGCTCGAATACCTCGCGAATATGCCGGAGCCCTACCCAGTCGCTGCCCCAGAAGCCTTTGAACACGTCGTAGTCCTTGAAAGCGACGAGGATGCCGGGCATCGGCAGGTAGGAAAAGACGAATACGAGCACAATGGCGGGAGACAGCAGCAGGTACAGCAGCTTGTCTTTGCGCATTCGCCGCCATTTCGATTCAGGGCCCCGGGGCCTTGAAGGCGAAGCGCGGACAAGCGGTTTGACCAGTTCATTCATCGCAGAAGGCTCCTTTTGGCGGGTTGGATGGGAGCGCGTTCCTCCTGCTTTTATTTTCTTTGAATACGCTTTCACCATCAAGACGCGAGAATTGTACTCAAGGAACGGAATGTCGTACTTCCGAGGAAGCGGCTGCGAATATCCGCGCTTCTGCGTCCGTATGCGTCACCGCATCCGGGCCGGCCGGCAGCTTGGACTTCCGCCGCGGCAACGGCAGCCGCAGGATCGCGGTCGTACCTGAACCGGGGCTGCCGCAGATGCGCAGACTGGCGTCCGCGCCGTAATAAAGCCGGATGCGCCGCCGGATATTGGCGATCGCATAGCCGCTGCCGGTTGCGCCGTCCTTCGGCGCGGCGGCTTCGCCATCCGCTTCGCTACTCGACAAGCGGGCGGCAAGATCTGCGTCGATCCCCGGACCGTTGTCTCCGATCTCCACGACGACCGCCTTGCCCTCGGGTCGCGCGGCGATCGTCAGACGGCCGCCCGACGGCAGCCTGAACAGGCCATGGATCAGCGCGTTCTCCACGAGCGGCTGCAGCAGATTGCGCAGGATCGGCGTCTCCCGCAGCGAATCGTCCAGCTCGACCGCGCAGACGAAGTCCGATTCGTAGGAGAAGCGTTGAATCTCCGCGTACTTCAGAAGCATAACCGTCTCCGACTCCAGCGAAGCCTCGGCTTCTCCTCGATTGAGAAACAATCGGTAATAATCGACCATGTCTTCGATCAGCCGGCCGAGACGTTCGTCGGGATACGCCCATCGAATCGCGGAGAGCGAGTTGTACAGCAGATGAGGATTAATGTTAACCTGCAGCAGCTCCGTCTCCAGCAGCCGTCTCTCCAGCTCCGATGCGGCGGCTTGGCGGTAGCGGTCGCGGATCTCGTCCGCCATCCGGCGGAAGGCGCGCTCGAGCTGGCCGAGCTCGTCGCCTGCCGCGGCGAGTACCGGCTCGCCTGCGTCCGCTGGCGGGCGAGGCGGAAGAGAGACGTCCCCGGCTTGGGGCGCGACGAGCGACGGCGCCGCGGATTCGCTCCGCACGGTGTCCATCAGCCGCGAGAGACGCGCGGTAAGGAGCGAAGTGGCCAGTCGGATGGAAAAGTACGCGGCGAGCAAAAGCCCGCAGACGATCAGCAGCGGCACCGCGAGCAGCGCGCCGATTCGGGCGTATACAGGCGTCTTGGAAAGGAACAATACGAGGTCGTCCTGCGCGGCGTTTATGCGAAGCGGCAATAAGAAGCTTGCGCCTGCGGCGGTCGGCAGCGCGTTCCCGCCGGCAGCGCGCACCCCCGCGGCGATATCGCGATCGGAGACGGCCCGGCCGGTCAGATAAAGCGGCGGGCCCGACTTCGGCTTGTACAGGACGAAGCCGCCGGCGGGAAGGCTCTCCTGCAGACTTTGGATCGTATCGTCGATCGGAAAGGACACTTCGATAATCGCCAGCGTCCGCCGAAGATCCCGGATCGTGCTGAACAGACGGACGACGGGGGGGCCGGCATTCGCGCCTCCGGACATTTGAACGACCCGGATCGGGTAATCATCCGTCTGCGCCAGAATACGGTCCCGCAGCGTCGTCTCCAAATCCTGCGCAAGACGGATGCCGTTCGTGCGGTACAAGGTCGGATTGAAGCCGTACATCACGATCTCGCACCGCAGCTCGTCTGCCTGAAGCGCTGCCAGCACCGGCTGTACATCGTCGTTGTTCGTCATAAAGGCGAGCAGGTCTTCGCTGTAGTCCTGGCCCAGCATCTGCAGGATCTGCAGGTTGTTTGCGATAAATACGGACTTCTGGATCGCCGAATCGTATTTGCGGTCGAGACTGTCGGTCAGCAGACCGAACTTCTCCTGCTCCGACCGCAGCAGCGCGTCGAGCTTGGCGCCCGCGAAAGAAACGAGAAAAAAAACGGAGATCGCGAGCAGCGGAACAAGGCAGAGCAGCGCGATCGTTATGCGCAGCTTCTGCCGGTATTGGAGTTCGCGGAAAAGCGCGGAGACGGCCCTCAGCCTTCTTTTAACGGCATCCATGGCTCGCTCCCCTTGTCATGCGTAGTGGTTCTTGTATTCGGACGGCGTTCGGCCGCTATGCTTCTTGAAGACGAGGCAGAAGTGGGATTTGTTGGCGTAGCCGACGGTCTGCGCTACGCAGTAGATCTTGCTGTCCGGCTGGCGCAGCAGCGCCTTGGCCCGCTCCATCCGGTACGCGGTCAAATAATCGAATATTTTCTGTCCCGTCTTCCGCCGGAATATATTGTTCGTATGGCTGAGGCTCAAATAAAGCTCGTCCGCGATATCCTGGACCGTCAGCGGCTCTTGATAACGCTCGGCGACGATCCGCTTGATCTGCATGACGATCCGGTCATGATACGAGCGGGCATCCGCGTCATCCGCGTCAGGCGCTTCGGACGTATCGACGCCCGCCTGCCGCAGAAGACGCTCGCGCTCCGCCGCAGCCTCCCGCTCCCGGGAGAGCCTGGCGGCCGCCTTCTCGAGGGCGGTCTGCAGCTCAGGCTTGCGAACCGGCTTGAGCACATAATCGGCGGCCTCGAGCCGCAGGGCGCCGCGAATGAACGAAAAGCTGTCGTGTCCGCTCAGAAAGATGAGCTGCGTCCCCGGATAGTCCTCCCGCAATCTTGCGCCGAGCGCGATGCCGTCCATCGCGGGCATCTGCACGTCGGTCAGCACGATATCCGGCGCTTCGCGCTCCGCCGCTTCCAATGCCTCGCTGCCGCTTGCGTACAAGCCGGCCACTTCGCAGCCGAACGTTTGCCATTCCAGCAAGCCCGCCACGCCGCGGCGCTCGAGCGGATTGTCGTCCACGATAAACAGTTTGTACATCGGATTCTCTCCCCGCGCCCGAATGGAATCGCCGCCTAGCTAATGACAATGATAGCACAGATCAGCGCTTGACCTCGCAATCGATCATGACGTGAATCGCGCTTCCGCCGTGCCCGTTGCGGAGCCGGAATGCTTCTGCGATGTCCGCGAGCGGCACGACATGGGTGATCATCTCCTTCGTGTTGACCAAGCCGTCGCTCACGAGGCGCAGACTCTCCTCGAAGTACCGGCGGTTGTCGATATCCCGTTTCGGTTCGGTGGACAGGATGTCGAGGCGCTTCTTGTGCACCTTGAAAAAATCGATCGGCTTGCGGCAGGTTCCGATGCAGCCGTACATGACGATCGTGCCGTTCTGCGCCGCGACGTCGATGGCGTCGATCATCCCCTCTCCTTCCAGCAGACAGGGGATAACGACGTCGAAGCCGTCCGGAAAGTCGGCGCGCGTCGCATCGGCCGTGCGGCCGTGCGGATCCGACAGCCGATACGTATCCGTGGCGCCGTACTTGCGCGCCAGCGCCAGCTTCTCCTCGAACAAATCGGTCACGGCCAGCCGCCGCGGACTGAAAAGGCTTACAACCTGGGTCAAAATCAAGCCGCTTACGCCTTGTCCGGTGATCAAAACATTCTTGTGCGGGGCGATCTGCCCCCGCTCGGCCGCATGAAGAATACCCGGCAGCACTTCGATCAGCGAGGCTTCGAGCAGCGGAAATTCCTGCGGCAGCACCTTGACGGAAAAAGGCCGGCAGCAGACGTATTCGGCAAACGCGCCCCATACGTACCGCAGCGCAACCTGGTCGCCTGCCCGAATGCCGGAGACGCCGGCTCCGACCTTGTCGACGATGCCCGCCACCTCGTGGCCGAGCCGCGTAGGATAGCTTACGAATTCGGGTTCCCTGGCGCCGCGGAAAACTTCCAGATCGCTTCCGCAGATGCCTACCCATTTGACTTTGACGCGCACCTCGCCCTCCAGCGGCTCCGGAATCAGCGCACGCCGCACGCCGATCTCGCCGGCGCCGTCCATGACGGCGCACAGCTGCGTACCGGGACCGTCCTCCTCCGTCAACGCAAGGGGCGGCACTGTCATCTTCGTTACCATTTCACTTCCGCCTTTCCGCCGGACGCCTGGATTATCGTTTTCGGCCCGGCTGGTTCCAGTGTAGAATAGAACCGGAGCCGCCGCGATATCGCGCATTCGGCTTCCTTTATCCGATATTCAGCTATTGCCGGAGAGGGGGATGGAGGCGTGCAGGAGGACGATGCTCTGCGGGACGCCCAGGTGAGACTGCTATGGACGGCCCGCATCGACTATCGGCCGGACACCGGCGTAACCGGTCACGTTCACGAGGATTATTATCAATTGCTCGTCGCGCTCGAAGGAGACGGGACGCTGACGGCGGGAGGGACGGAGTACGGCTTGGGCGCCGGCGATTGCTGCCTGATCGGCCCGGGCGTCAGCCACGGCTTCCGGTTCGGGGCCGACACGCTCACGCTGGACTTCAAGTTTGCCGTAGACGAGCCTCGTATCGCCCGCTTCCTCGACGCTCTGCCGAGGCGGCCCTTTTTGCCGGCGGATTCGCTTGTCCATTTGAAGACGATCTTCAGGCTGTCGCTGGCGCACCGACGCAGCCCGAAGCCGCTGCTGCCGCTTAGAATCGATACGCTGTACAAGAGCGTGCTGCTCGGATTGCGAGATGCGCCTCCCGGCGTCCGCGACGGCGCCGACTGGCCCGAATCGAATGCGAACGCTTCCCCCCGCGCGCCAGGAGACGGAAGACGCCCCGTTTCCGATGGCGGCCTATCTGGCGGACCGTACGCATCGTCAGGTGAAGCTCCGCGAGCTGGCCGAGCGCTTTAACTTTCACCCGAACTATATCGTGGAGCTGTTCCGCCGCCATACCGGCACGACGCCGATCCGCTATCATCAGTCGCTCCGGCTCGCCAAGGCGAAGGAAGCCCTCGAATTCACCGGTTCGACCGTCTCAGAGATCGCGGAGGCGCTCGGATGGAGCCTGCCCTACTTTTCCCGCGTGTTCCTGCAAGCCGAAGGCATGCCCCCCTCCGCTTATCGGGACGATCTGAAGACGGCGCTCGGCAGGGACATCGTACTCGAGTCGTCCTTCGTCAACGACTGGCGCGTGTTCGCCGATCGAGATTCCCGTCCGGACGGATGAGGCTCCCGTCCGCACCGGGTCGTCAGTCTCTATCCGAAGCCTCGGCCGGCGGACGGATGCCGACGGCATTCAAAAAACGGACGGTCGTATCCAATGCGAACCGCAGCTCCTCGTCCGAGGCCGAATAATTAAACAGGGCGAACGCATGCGTGCTTGCCGGCAAAAGCGCCAGCTCGGCGCGAACGCCCAGCTCCCGCAGTCGCTCCGCATATTCTGCGCTGTGTTCGGGAGGCACGACCGTATCCATCAAGCCGTGCATCAACAACGCCGGCGGATGCTCCCCGGTCAGCCGCAGAAGCGGAGACAGCAGGCGAGCCTCCTCGTGCCGGCGCCGCCAGCGTTCGACTTCGTTATCCGCCGACGCGTCCGAGGGCGCGGTATCCTGCCGCCCGGCGTCCGGGGCGACCGTCTGCGGAATACGGGACTTCCAGCTGCCCAGCAAGTGGACGATCGGGTTGTAGGCGATCAGCGCATCGGGCACGCTCGATACGAGCCGGTCTTCACCGGCGCGTCGTTCACCGACGCCGGCCGCAACGCCGCATGCCAGATAGCCGCCGGCGGATTCTCCGACCAAAGCGATTTTCGAAGGGTCGATCCGCCATCTCCGGGCTTGGCCGCGCATGTACCGCACCGCTTCCCTGCAATCTTCGAGCTGGTCGCCGAGCATCGGGCTGTCCGCGACGGGCGTCTCTCCGTCCAGCATCATGCGCCTGTAATCGACGGAAGCGCAAACGTAGCCCAAACGCGCGAAATACCGGCATTGCGGCAGCAGCATCTCCGGGCTCCCGCCGGCGAAGCCGCCGCCGTGAATAAAAACGATGCAGGGCCGAAGAATGGCTTCGCCCGACGGCTGCACGATCAATAGCCGAAGTCCCGGCCCCTTGCGCTCCCGGCAAACGACCTCCTCCACCTTGTCCTCCGGAAGTATTTCCCACTCCTTCGCCACATCCATCTGCGTCCGCTCCTTTTTCGACCAACGTCGGAAGCTGTTTTCCTGCGCTTCGGCCCCAGTATAGGCGATATCGTTTCCAATGAATAGCCATTTTTGGCGCAAGACAAACAAAACGGCCTCTGCCCCGGAAGCTACGGGAAGAGAGGCCGTTCAATGCCTTATTGCCCGGTACGGCGAATCGCCGGACTGACATGCGCGTTAAAAAAATCGTCGGTACCATGCCGCCGTCCATGCGAATCGGCGATCCTCTGAACGCGGAAGCGAAGGGGCTGCAGACGAAGGCGGCCAGCCTGCCGATCTCCGACGGCGCGATAAATCTTTGAATTTCCGATTGCGGCAGGTTCGCGGTCATAAATCGCTTTTCTTTTTCCGCAAACGACAGCTCTTCGCCCGGATACAGGCCCGCTATGATTTGCTGCACCTTTTCGGATAGCGTCGGCCCGGGCATGATCGTATTGACCGTAACCTCGGTTCCGACCGTCAGCTTGGACAAGCTTTTGGCGAGCGACAGCAGCATCGACTTGGTCATCGCATACTGAGGCATCTGACTCGAAGGCATGACCGCCTCCTCGCTCGCGATAAAGATCACGCGGCCGTAGCCATTCTCCCGCATTTTGGGCAAATAGAATTTGGACAAGCCGTTGGCCGCAAGCACGTTCGTTCGGAAGTATCTCTCCCATACGTCGTCGTCGACGTCCTCATACCGCATCAGCTCGTAGATGCCCATATTGTTGACCAGGATGTCGATGTCGGGGTATTTTTCGAAAAGCGCCTGCCGCTGTCCGATATCGACCAGGTCGGCTGCCGCATTTCGCGGCTCGGTTGCGGGGGAAGCTCGATTGGATCTCCCGTACGACGCGTTCGGCTTCTCCCTCGTCCCTTCCGTTGACGAGCACGTTCGCGCCTTCCCGGGCCAGCTCGAGCGCGATCGCCTTTCCGATGCCCTTCGTCGAACCGGTCACCAATGCGGTTTTATTTGTTAATCCCATATCCATGCAGCCAGTCTCCTTCTTAATTGAGCCGTCGTCGAGCCGCGCGCGCCTGTCGCGCGAGCGGCGGACAATCCCCATGTTACCTTCTCTCGCCTTTCCGGTAACTAGCGGACGGCGCCAACCTGCTTGCCGAAGGCGCCACGACTATTGCTTTGCCGTATGCGCGGCGGCCGAATGTTCCTCTCGCCAGCGGGAAGGCGTCTTGCCCTCCCACTGGCGAAAGGCGCGATAGAATGAGTTTTGATCCTTGTAGCCGACCAGAAAAGCGACCTCCTGCAGGCCGATCGACGCGTCCGCCAGGCAAGCGCAAGCCTGCTCGCGCCTCGCTTGGGCGACCAATCCCTTGAAGCTTGCGTCCTCGCCGGCAAGCCGGCGCTGCAGCGTGCGATCGCTTAAGCCCAGCGTCTTCCCCACCGTCCGAATGTCGAACCGTCCGCCGGCAAGGCTGCGTTTCACTTCATGCTTAACCGCCTCGGACAGGGTGCGGCCGTTCAGCCTTTCGTCCAACGTGCGGTCCAATGCAGGCGTCAGCATGTCTACCAGCTCTTCGTTAAAGGAAACGAAGGGGCGATCCAGGTCGCTTCGGCGAAGCGTCAAGCGGTTGCGCCCGCCGCCGACCAGCACCGGGCAGCCAAAGTAGGCTTCAAGCGTCCGCGTGTCGCCCATCGGCTGCGCGAATTCGACCCTTTGCGCCGACAACCGAAGGCCGGTCCCCCGGCGTCCGAGCTCCAGCAGGTAAGCCAGCGTAACGCCGATCAGGACCGGCGGGCCGGCAAGATTGGCGTCCCACCATTCCAGCCCGATCGTGCAGCGATCGCCTTCCTCCCGGATGCTTAAGCTCTCTGGCGGACATAGCTGTTTGTATCGAACCATGCGGAAAAGCGCATCGCGGTAGTTTGGCGCGTGATAGGTAGCGAGGACAGTAGGCGGGTATTGCGCGGTTTCGAAGGCGGTCGCCATATCGACGATCCCTTTGGCCGTGTCTCCCGACAGATCGGCATAAGCCCGCCAGATGGCGAAGTATTGGATGACGGTGACGGCCGGTTCGTTTATGATCGCGACGGGCAGGCCGGCTTGACGGGCGATATCGCGCCCTGAAAGTCCCATTCGCTTCAGCGCCGTCCAAAATCCGGGCGCAAGCTTAATAAGGTCGGTCGTTTGCTGGTTCATGAACGGAGCTCCTCCGGCTGCGATCGCTTCGCATCGTGGTCCAAATTATAGTCCCTTTCCGCCATCGCCGCAAAGGGGGCTAGCCGCGCTTTCGTTTCAAAGGACGATGGCCAGTAAGCGTTCACTAATCCGTAACACATTACCCATTGTGCAACATTGCCCTTTGGGCAATAATATAACTATGAAGTGAGGTGTACAAATAAGACGATATGATGATCAAACAAACGCTGCGCGACCTTAAAAAAAGAAGCGACCGCGCATGCCCTGGCGGATGCCGCCTACGAGCTCGCGCTGGAGCGCGGGCTGGACGGCTTCGTGGTCGACGACATCGCCCAGCGCGCCGGCTATTCCAGAAGGACGTTCGCCAACCATTTTTCGTGCAAGGAAGAAGCGGTCGTCATGTCCACCGTGGCCTTCAAGGAAAACCACAAGCCCCCCGGAGCAGTTGCTCGCCGCCATACCGCCCGATGCCCATCCGCTCGATACGCTGCAGCATTTGCTCAAATTGCGGATTACCGCAGAAATGTTCCGAAAGCTCCGCACGCTCGTGACGATGTCCAAGGAAGCGCCGACGCTCGAGCCGTACATTTTGATCTTGCTTCGCAAGCTGCAATTCGAGGCGCAGGCGATTCTGAGCGAGCTGTCCCGCGGGCGATATCCCGAGAGCTATCCCCATCTGCTGGCCGGCGCGATGTACGGCGTCATGCTGCCGCTCATCGACGGCAGTCTGAGCGTGCTCCTGCCGGACGAACCCGCGGCCGAAGCGACCGACGCGATGACGTTCGAGCAGTACCTGGATACGGCGTTCGGCTACTTGCGCCAAGGCTTCTAGACCGGTTTTTCGCAAAGATTGCTTATAGATAAAAGGAGAGAATGCCCCGCTATGTCGACATTTCTGTACAAATTGGGCAAGACCGCGTACGGCAAGCCGTGGCCGTTCATCGCCGGCTGGGTCGTCATCCTCGCCGTCGTCCTCGCGCTGCTCGGCGTGAACGGCATCCACGTCAGCTCCGAGATGAAGATCGAGGGCACCGAGTCGCAAAAAGTGCTGGACCAGCTGGCCGAAGAGCTCCCGGCAGCTTCCGGCGGACAGGCCAGCATCGTATTCACCGCGCCGAAGGGCGAGCGTCTCGACACCGCGGAGCGCGGCTCCTTGATTCAAAAGGCGGTTAATGAGGTCTACAAAAATACGTATGTCATTAACCCGGCGGAGCTCGCCCGGCAGGCGGCCGCGGGCGCTGCCGCGGACGGCGGCCAGACGAACGGCCAGGCGGCCGGTCAAGCCGGCGGACAAGCGGGCGGTACAAGCGATCAGGCCGGCGGCCAAGGATCGGGCCAGACCGACAGACAGTCAGCCGGCCAAACGGAAGGCGCGGCGGCCGCGAACACGGCGCAAAATAGCGCGGCCGGCCAAGCAGCCGCAGCCGCTCCCTACGGGCCGATGATGATCGACGGCGCGCCGGTGCCCGGCGTCCTGATCGCGGCGGACGGCGGCGTCGCCCTGTTCCAGTTCCAATTCACCGTGCAGCAGACTTCGCTGCCCGAAGAGGTGCCGGATCAAATCATCGAAGCGGCGGAGAGCGTCCAGCAAGGCGGCTCGGGCATCACCGCGCTGCCGAGCGACTCGCTGAAGAGCAAGCCGGCGATCGGCTCCACCGAAGCTGTCGGCATCGTCGTCGCGGCCGTCGTGCTGCTCATGACGCTCGGCTCGGTCGTGGCGGCGGGCCTTCCGCTTCTGATCGCCATCCTCGGCGTCGGGATCAGCGTCGGCGCAGCCTTCGCCTTTTCCAAATTCATGACGATGACCGACATTACGCCGGTGCTCGCGCTCATGGTCGGACTCGCGGTCGGCATCGACTACGCGCTATTCATCGTCAACCGGCAACGCCGGATGATTATCGACCAGGGCTTAAGCGCCCGCGAAGCCGCGAGCCGGGCGATCGGAACCGCCGGCAGCGCCGTCTTTTTCGCCGGACTGACCGTTATCATCGCCCTGTGCGGCATGCTCGTCATCGGCATCACGTTCCTGTCGGCCATGGCGCTCGTCGCCGCGGCGACCGTCCTCGTCAACGTGCTGATCGCGCTGACCTTGCTGCCCGCGCTGCTCGGCCTCATCGGCGAACGCATCTGCTCCGCCAAGGCCCGCGCGAAAAAAGCGGCATCCGAAAAGCACGGCTTCGCGCATGCCTGGGTCAAAGGCATCGTCAAGGTGCGCTGGCTTGTCGTCGTGCTCGTCGTCGTCGTCCTCGGCTTCGCCGCGATTCCGGTCGCCGAGATGAAGATGGGCATTCCGTCCGGCACGACGGCGAACCTGGACACCGGAGCCCGCCAGAGCTACGACGCCATCTCCGCCGGCTTCGGCGAAGGCTACAACGGCCCGCTGCTGCTCGTCGCCGAGCCGCGCGCCGAATCGGGCAAGATCACGATGGAGACGCTGGGCGCGATCGTTCAGGGCCTCCAGCGGCAGGAAGGCGTCGCCATCGTGTCGCCGCTCGGCATCAACGAAACCGGCGATATCGGCATCATCACCCTGATTCCGACGACCGGACCGAACGACGACGCGACCAAGGATCTCGTGCAGGCGCTGCGCGACGCGGATTCGCCGGTCGCCAAAGCCAGCGACGTCAAGCTCGGCGTCACGGGCTTCACCGCGATTAATATCGACATGTCGGCCAAGCTGGCGGAAGCGTTCCCGGTGTACATCGTTATTATCGTGATTTTGTCGTTGATCATCCTGCTGCTCGTCTTCCGGTCGATCATCGTGCCGATCAAAGCGACGGTCGGCTTCCTGCTCAGCGTGCTCGCGACGTTCGGCATCACGACGGCCGTCTACCAGTGGGGCTGGCTTCACGCGCTGTTCGGCTTCGACACCGGCGGGCCGCTGCTCAGCTTCATGCCGATCCTGGTAACCGGCATTTTGTACGGACTGGCGATGGACTATCAGGTGTTCCTCGTCAGCTCGATGCGCGAATCGTACGTTCACGGCCATAAAGGGATCGACGGCGTCGTCCATGGTTACGAACAAGCCAGCCGCGTCGTCGTGGCAGCCGCCGTCATCATGGTCTCCGTCTTCGCCGGCTTTATATTCGCGCCGGACATCATGATCAAGCAGATCGGCTTCGCCCTCGCGGTCGGCATTCTGGTCGACGCCTTCATCGTACGCATGGCGCTCGTCCCCGCGGTCATGGCGATCTTCGGCAATGCCGCCTGGCGCCTGCCCAAGTGGCTCGACCGTATCCTGCCGAATCTGGACGTCGAAGGCGACAAGCTGCTCGCCCAGCTGAAAGCCAAGGGCGAAAACTGATCGCTTGACGATAGGCAACGCCATAAGCGCAACGCCATAAGCGCAACTTCAAAAACCGCCTGCCGCCTTTCTATGGCGCAGGCGGTTTTGCATCCGCCATTTTTATCTTCGCTTCCAGCATAGTTCGCCGTCGCGATCGGAAACCTATGCATGCTGTTCCATTTCAAGCGCGGGAGGTGCAACGCATGCCGAACAACAAGCAAAACGGAACGACTCGCAAAGGCGCGAACGTTCAAGCGAACAAAATGCCGGCTTCGTCTCAAAGCGACACGGAATTCGCTTCCGAACAATCCCAAGGCACAGGGTCCGTAACGAAGCTGCCTAGCCGAAAAGGCTAATTCCAAGCGCGCTTACGGGTGCTGCAGCCGCTGCCGGCGATTCCGACGGAGCGGCCGCGCGATGCGCGTCCTCGAAGCGATACGTATTACACGACAAAAAAGGCTGTCCCACATCCAGGACAGCCTTTTTTGTCGCATATTATGAGCAGGACAGGGGATCTACCTGCAGCACGGCGTAATCACCAATCGATTAAAGTGCAGGATTTTCACCTCAAACAAGCTCTACAGCGTCGCGAACCGTTCGAAATGGTGCATTAAAGGAGAGAAGTTACTCTACAGGCTCGGGAACCGGTCGAAATGGTGCTGTAAAGGAGAAAAGTTACTCTACAGGCTCGCAAACCGGTTGAAATGGTGCTGTAAAAGAGAAAAGTTACTCTACAGGCTCGCAAACCGGTCGAGATGGTGCATTAAAGGAGAAAAGTTACTCTACAGGATCGGGAACGGGTCGAAATGGTGCTGGAAAGGCAAAAAGTTACTCTACAGCTTCACGGTCCGGTCCAGCAGGTGCTTCATACCTTAGCATTCTTCCTGGCTCAATCAGAGCGAGATTTGGTTCAGAATATTATCGGGCCGTCTGCTCAGACGATCTGAAATCCAAGATTTTGCAATTTGTCGATTAATTTAATCGGACGATAGATCAACTTTTTCGATGGACCTCTCAAGGTAAATCGCTTCGTATTAATAGATCGATGATTTAAGCAGGCATGTACTAGCTGGAGCTGAAAGCGATGGGGATAATCCGTCGTTCGCAGGTTTAAACGTAATAGGGCTCGAAAAAAACAGCAGGAATAAATTGGCATCCTCCAAAGCGCTGCCAAAGTCTTCATGCCGATGTTTTTTTTTGCCGATATGCTAAATAAGCAGACCTATCACTCCGTCTTTACCCGCCTGGTTCGACATCCAAACATGCGATGGAGGTTTTTTTTTGAAAAAGTTCAGTTCGGTGGTTTTGGCGCTTGTTTTGGCCCTCGGTGTCGTCTATGGTTTCTCGTCCAATGCCGACAAGACGGCCTATGCGCTCTCCGGCAATACCTCGCAAATCTTCTCCGCCGCCGCCGACTTCGATCTTGTGCAAGGCAAGCATCAATGGTACTATCAGTCGCTCGCAGGCTCCGAATATGCCGATCTCGTCTATAACGCCGATAACAAACGCTGGCAGCCGTCGAACGGCGATTACCCCCGGATCTCCAAGGATCAGCTGCATCCGTCCGACAACGCAGACGCCGTCCTGAAGTGGGTGTCGCCTGGCAAGGGCACGATCGCGATCACCGGCGAGGTGTCGAGGAGCTCCGAACTCGGCGACGGCATCGTGGTCACCGTGTTGAAGGACAGCAAGATGCTCTGGAAAAATACGTTGACCCTCGTCAAAGGCTATGCGCCGAAAAGCGTCGGCAGCGTCCCCGTCGAAAAGGGAACGGCGATCTATTTTATCGTGAATCGCAGGAATACGGCAGTCGGCGATAACGCGCTCTGGAGCCCGACGATCGAATTCAAGCCGGATGCGCCTGTCGCTGCGCCGACAGCGTCCCCGATCGCCAAGCCGGCAACCGTTACGGCTTTGCCTTCGACAACACCTACACATACACCTACACCTACTCCAACTCCAACTCCGACGCCCACGGCTACGCCGGTTGTAACGGCAACGCCTTCCGCGTCTCCAACGACAATGCCGACCACTGCCGGCATCGACGTGACGAGCTGCGGCGCGATCGCCGACGACGGCAAGGACGACTACGCCGCCTTCGCCGCCTGCGTGAGCAAGGCCAAGACGCAGGGCAAGCTCGTGACCGTGCCTGCCGGCAACTTCACGCTCGGCAAGATCCTGACGCTCGACGGCGTCAGCCTGAGCGGCGCCGGCATGGACAAGACGACGCTCACCTCCACGGATCCGCAGAACGGCTCGATCGACATCAAGGGCGACGGCGTCAAACTGAGCGACATCAAGCATGCATACGCGACGACAGTCCCGCGGGGCAACGGCGCCAACGAAAAAAACAGCATCACCGTCCGCAGCGCCACGAATTTCGTCATCGACCATGTCTACGTCTATAAGTCCAGCACGGCCGGCATTCTGGTCACCTATGCAGCCAAGGGCGGCCGCATCTCCAACAATGTCGTCGATTCGACCGGTGCCGACGGCATTCATATGACGAACGGAAGCAGCGATATCACGGTCGAGGGCAACCTCGTGAAGGGCGTCGGCGACGACACGATCGCGGTCGTCAGCTACGACGAGCCGGCCGTCAACGACATCACGATCCGCAACAACGATGTCGGATACGGCTCCAAGGCGCGCGGCATCTCCGTCGTCGGCGGCAAAGACGTGCTGATCGAAGGCAACGCCGTCAAGGATACGCAAATGGCGGGCATCTATATCGCCTGCGAAGGCTCCTACAATACGGCCAACGTCAGCAACGTCACGGTAAAGGGCAACACGGTCGACCATACGGGCATCCAGGAGCCCCAGAATCATCCGAACGTGCTCGTATACGCCTCGACGGGCGTGATCGACAACGTTACCTTTAAGGAAAACATCATCAAAAACGCCGCGCATCGCGGAATCGGCGTATGGGGCGACGGTCAGATCAAGGACGTCTACTTCTCGGGCAATACGCTGATTAACGACAAAGGCGCCAACACGACGTTCAAGAACGGCACGATCCACTTGCTCGACAACATCGGCTTCTAAGCCAGGCCGACGGTATTGGACCGGCGGCGGAACCTCGCCCCCTACATTGGCGGAGAGACGCTGTACAGCGCCACTTGTCGGGACTTCGGCGCTTAAATTAGCGAAGTAGCGCTGTAAGACGTCACATTGCGGATTCTCGGCGGCAACCAAGGCGGAGAGACGCTGTACAGCGCCACTTGGCGAAAAGTTTCTACCTGGAGCTTCGTTTCAAAACAGGGGCGCCAGCAGCCAATCGTCATCCGCCGTCTCATTTCGACGAAAACCTGCAAATATACATCTAATTTTGCCGATATCTATCCTTTCGGGAACAAAAGATGCGAATGTGCAGGTAATTCCCTCCATCGGCCCGTTTTCCGGCTTGCGCTTTGAATTTGCCTGCAAATTTGCATGTATTTTTTCACGTGCCGTTGGTCGGCAGAAAATACATGTAAAAATGCAGGCTTTTATATGCAAACCGCCTGAAAATCGTCGGCACGCCAATAGCGCGCCGATCGATCCGCGAATCGCCCCGCCCGACTCAGAATGGAAAGCGCGGCCTCTTTCTATCCTTTCTTCTATCCTTTCCGATTCGCGGTTCATCGATAGGCATGATCTTGCGGAAGGATTGCCGATTGCCTTTTGCGACTGCCATCAATCCCCGACGGCCCGCAGCTTCCGGAGAATCTCCAGCAGCATGACGTGAAGACTGACCCACGCGCCGCCGAACACATATCCGGCGAAGACGTCGCTGGGGTACTGCACGCCGAAATAAATCCGACTTACGCCCACCGCCAGGCAGATCAGAATCGCCCCCAGTACGAGAGGAACCCGGATATAATGAAAGTGGTAATAACGCAGCAGCAGAAATGCCGAGTAGCCGCATACCGTCAAGGTAATCAGCGTTTCCTCGCTGGGGAACGTATTAAATAGCTGAACGTCCGCCGCGACCGGCCCTGGACGATGGAAGACCGTGCGCAAAATTTCGTCGAGAAACTCTCCGCCTGCGACAACCCATACAAGAAAGATCAGGTCGAGCCTCCGCTCCTTGCTGTGCAGCATGATCCAAATCGCTGTCAGGCCAAGCACGGGACCATATAAATAAAGCGTGCCGAGCTGCTCGAAGACGTGCATCCATCCGTCCCAACCAGGACCGAAGGAGGCGATGACCAGAAAGGACGCAATCTCGTCGAACTGGCCGAACTCCTGCCCCAAAAAGTCCTGAATCACCCCGAGCATGAGCGAGAAAAACACAATAAACACCGCGAAAGAAGCCAACAGCAGCAGCCGTACTTTTCCGAACGAGCGAAAACGGCGCCCCCCCTTGCGCCAACAGCCGCATGAGCGCTTCCAGGACCCGGTCCTTGTACTTTTTGTACACATAAACCAGGCCGGCCGCAAGCGCCGAGGCAATGCCGAAAATAATCATGTAACGGTTGACCGTCGCATGATACAGCTCCCACTTCGGCCCCAGCACCTTGCCCAGAGAGATAAACAATCCGACCCAGAGGATCGCGCCGGAATACGCAAACAACGCATAACGCCGAAAAGGCATGCGGGTAACGCCGCAAAAATACCCGGTAATGTGCCGGACGCCGGGAATGAAATAAGCGACGACAAGCAGCTTGTCCCCGTACTTTTCAAACCAAAAGGCAAGCTTGTCCATGCGCGCTTCCGTCAAATGAACGCGATGCCTGTACCGGGCGATAAACGGCCGGCCCAGCCGGTATCCGATCCAATACGAGAACGTCACGCCCGTCAGTACGCCCGCGCCCGCCGACAAGACGCTGAACGTCCAACCCAGCTTTTGTTCATATACGAAAAGCCCGATATAGCTCATCATCATCTCGCCCGGAAGCGGTAGCGCGAGCATCTCGAGACACAGGAACAAGAAGATAAGTCCATATCCGTAGTTCGCAAGCAAATTTGTCAGCGTGTCCAATGGTAATCGCCTCCACGATGAACAAGAGCGGCCAACTTGTTGGTATCATTCCTACTTGCGCCGTCTTTTAACACTTGGCTTGGGTCACATCAAAAAGGACGTTAAACGAGCTGCGCTTGTTCGCCGCAAAATAAATATTTTTTCGGAAAGGTCGCTCAGGGTATACTTTGTGTACGACCAGTGGATGAGGAGAACATTTATGGCAAAAACCAAAAAAAGAGCTCCCTCGCCTAAAGGCGCTGAAGCTCTTGTCTACGCTGTACCGGTTAAAAGTAATCCAAATCCTGATTCCAGTCGCCGTGATCGGACTCATCGTCTGGGAAGGCCAAGCCGAATTCCGCCGGATCGACTGGGCGGCCACGCTGCATGTATTGCGGCAGATCGAGCCGTCGCGGCTTGCTGCTGCTCATCGCATCGTCTCTGGTTGCCGTCGCGGCGGTCGGCGGCTACGAATTCGTGCTTCGCCGGCATTTCCGGCTTACCATCGGACGCTGGGCAACTTTTCGCATTGCTTGGATCGCCAATACCTCAAATAGTGTGATCGGCTTTGCCGGCGTGGCCGGAGCCGCGCTGCGCACCTATCTGTACCGCAACCGCGGTCTATCGGTTCCGACTATAACGGCCGTCATCGCCTTCCTCTCCACGATCACCATCACAGGGATATCGCTTCTGGCCTGGGGAGGCATCTGCGGGCTTTTTCCGATCGACGCGGTGATTCGAACCCATCGCTGGACGCTCTATGCCGTCTGGGTCCTGGCTCTTTACCTGCCCGGCTATTTGCTGTTTCAACGCACTTCTTTTTATGCGAAATGGTTGAACCGCGACCTGCCGCGGATGAATCCCTCCACCATCGTCGCATCCGTGCTCGTCTCCGTGGCGGAGTGGGCGCTGGCGGGCGCCGTGTTCTGGTTGATCGGATCGACGCTGCTTCCCGATCTCCCTTTCCTTACGGCGATGGGCATCTTCACCGTCGCTGCCGTAGCGGGACTGGTGAGCCTCGCGCCCGGCGGCATCGGGGGCTTTGACCTGATCGCGCTGTTCGGGCTGCAAGCGCTCGGCTACGCGCCTGAGCATACCGCTGCGGTCCTTGTTCTATTTCGCATCCTCTATTATCTGTTCCCTTGGCTCATCGGGCTCATCATGGGCGCATTCGAATTTGCCCAGAACCGGCAGAAAGCGGCGGATAACGATGAGGCCGCGCTGGAGGATTCGCTCAACGGCTGGCAGCGCTTGTGGGAATTCCCCGGCCAGCATGCCTGGATCTCCGAATTCGGCGCATGGGCGCTCGGCAAGCTGGTATTTCTAAGCGGAGGCGTGCTGCTCCTGTCGGCTGCGACGCCCGGCCTGCTCGGACGGCTGGAATTTGCCGAGGAGCTTCTATCCGCGCCGCTCATGCGCCTTTCCCACCAATTAAGCCTCACGATCGGGTTGATGCTGATCGTTCTGTCATGGGGCATCTCCCGCAGAATCAAGCGTGCCTATCAGTGGACGCTCGGCCTGCTGTGCGCCGGCGCCTTGTTTACGTTCACCAAGGCGTTTGATTTCGAGGAAGCGATCTTTCTGCTGTTGGTCGCGCTCCTGCTTTATTTATCGCGGGCGCGTTTCTACAGAATCGGCGCGCCGATCCCTCGGGAGCGCATGGCGGTCTGGGCCGCGACCACCTTGATCATCGCCTACGTCTACGATATCGTCGCTGCCGGCACCGTGCCCGAATTTGTGCACCGGCTCCCCGACAATCGCTACCTTCATCTGATCCTGAACCCCACGGAGCATACGATCGCCGTCGTAACGGGCCTCGGCGTGACCTGGCTGCTGCTGTCGCTCGCGCTTGTGCTGCGACCGAACAAACTAACGGCACGCGGCGTTTCCGCCGAGGAGCTGGACCGGGTTCGCGATTTTTTGGAGGGAGCGCAGGGCAACCTGCTCACGCATATGCTGTTTGCGGGGGACAAGCGCTTTTTCTGGGCATGCGACGGTCGCGTGCTCATTCCATATTCGATCATTCGCAATAAGTTTGTGGTACTCGGAGACCCGTTGGGCGACGCTTCGCTGATCAGCAGCGGCATCCAAGAATGCCAGCGGCATGCCGATTTATACGATCTCGAGGTCGTTTTCTACCAGGTAGCCCCCGGCTATTTGCCGATTTATCACGAAAATGGCTACCGTTTTTTTAAGCTGGGCGAAGAAGCGCTGGTGAACCTGACGACGTTTTCGCTGGCTGGAAAAGCCAATAACAATCATCGCAACGTCATCAATCGCTTTGAACGCGACGGATACCGGTTCGAGGTGCTTCAGCCTCCGCATGACCAGCTAACGCTGGAGCGTCTGCGCCGGATCTCGGCGGCATGGCTCAAAGGCCGTCGGGAAAAAGGATTTTCGCTGGGCTGGTTCGAGACCGCCTATTTGCAGAAAGCGCCAATTGCGGTGCTGCTCGCGCCGGACGGGCAGGAGGTCTCCTTCGCCACGCTCGCGCCAAGCTACGACAAAGGGCGGACGATGTCCATCGACCTCATGCGCCATCTGGCGGATACCCCGAATGGGACCATGGACTTTTTGTTTATCCGCCTGCTCGAGTGGTCCCGGGATCAAGGCTATTCCGTCTTTAATCTGGGCATGGCCCCTCTCGCTAGCGTAGGCGAAGCACGAGCCGCCATGCGCGAGGAAAAGCTGGCGAACCGGCTCTACGAATACGGCGGGCACTGGTACGGCTTCAAGGGGCTGCGCAAATATAAAGAAAAATTCCGTCCGACCTGGGAGCCGCGATACTTGGCTTATCCTGCGCGCGTGACCCTGCCCGTGCTGCTTGTCGAATTAATACTGTTGATTGCCAGACGGCCGAACAAACGGCGGGCAACCGAGTCGGAGCGGGCGGAAGCGGCGACCTAGCCCGCCTCCTGCCGATGCGGACGAAGAAAAATCGTCTGGTCCCAAAAAGTTGTTCCAATAGCCGACCGCTAGCTGAGGAGGCGTTGTATAGCGTTACATGCTGCAACTGCGGCGTATTCTTAGCCGAAGAGGCGCTGTACAGCGTTACTTGACGGGACTGCGGTGCATGCCGAGCCGAAGAGGCGCTGTACAGCGTTACTTGACGGGACTGCGATGTATGCCGAGCCGAAGAGGCGCTGTACAGCGTTACTTGACGGGACTGCGGTGTATGCCGAGCCGAAGAGGCGCTGTACAGCGTTACTTGACGGGACTGCGGTGTATGCCGAGCCGAAGAGGCGCTGTACAGCGTTACTTGACGGGACTGCGAGTATTCGAGGCCGAAAGGGGCGATCGTGAGAAAATGGCTCGACACATCCAAATTAGCAAGTGCGTTCTATGTGATTTTGTGCGTGTTGCAAATTAAGAAAAAAAACCTTCCTCGAAAACTATCGAGGAAGGGCGGCACTTCGATTATTCGGTTATTCTCGCTTCTTTTTGTGCTAATTCTTATTGTTATTCCTTTTCCTTTTCCTTTTCCTTTTCCTTTTCCTTCGCCTCCAGCATCCGGAGCAGTACGGCGACCGTTTCCGCTCTCGTCGCGACGTCCTTCGGGAAGAAGCCGTTGCCGCCTTTGCCCTGCATGATGCCCAGCTTCTTCATCTCGGCAGCCGCGCCGACGGCCCAGGCCGGAATGTCGCGATCGTCAGCGAAGCCCGCGGACGCCGCTTCAGGTGTCAGGCTCAACGCTCTTGCGAGCATGACGGCCATTTCCGCTCTCGTGAGCGGCGCGTCCGGACGGAAGTTGTCGTTCGCGTCGCCACGGATCAGTTCCATGCTTACGGCTTGCGCAACGGCTGTCCGGGCCCACTGGCCGATTCGGTCCGCGTCCTTGAAGGACAGAACCGACGCTTCGTTCTGAAGCTTCAGCGCCTTGACCAGCATGACCGCGAATTCGGCGCGCGTCACCGTGCGGTAAGGACGGAACGAGCCGTCCGGATAACCTGTAATGATCCCTTTTTTTGCGGCTTCCATAATACTCGCTTGCGCCCAGTGACCGGCGATGTCCGAGAACTCGCGGCCGGTCGACGGAACGTCCGGCTCGTCCGGATCTTCGTTTGGCTCGTCGGGTTTGGCCGGCGGCGTCACGGGCGTTCCTTCGTTCGGATTGCCGCCGTTCGGACGCTCGTAGACCGAGACGCTTATTTTGCCGGTCACGGACGGCGTGGCGGATAACACTGCCGTGATCGTCGCCTCTCCGGCAGTGGATGGCGCCGTGAAGCGCACGCTGAACCGGCCGTTCGCATCCGTTGTCGCTTTGGACGTCTGAATGCTGCCCGATGAAGCCGCGAGCTCAACCGTTACGCCGGACACAGGCAGACGGTCGCGATCCGTTACGATGCCCGTCACGGTCGCTTCGTCTCCGGTCCACACGGCGGATGGCGCAGCCTGCATGTCGATTCGGACAGGCACTTGCTCGGCTTGGCCGACGGACACTTTAACCGCGTTCGTCACAGACGGATAAGCGGTCAAGGCGGCCGTGATCGTCGCTTCTCCGGCTGCGGACGGTGCCGTGTACACCGTGCCGAACCGGCCGTTCGAATCCGTTACCAGCGTGGCGTTCTTGACGCTGCCCGCCGAGGCCAAGACTTCGACCTCTACGCCGGGAACAGGCAGATCGTCGCCGTCGTAGACGACGCCCACGACGGACGCTTCGCCCCCCCGCCGTCACGGCAGACGGCATGGCTTGCAGCTCGATGCGAACGGGCACTTGCACGACCTCATGGACCGTAACGGCAATCGTATTCGCCACGGACGGATTCGCGGCCGAAGCGGCCGTAATCGTCACTTCTCCGGCGGCGGACGGTGCCTTAAAGATCGCGCTGAATTCGCCGTTCGCGTCCGTTATCGCTGTAGCCGGTTCGAAGCTGCCCGACGAAGCCGCGAGCTCGACCTCTACGCCGGCAACCGGCAGATCGTCGCCGTCGTAGACGGTTCCCGTTACGGACACGGACCCGCCGACCGCCACGGAAGACGGCGTCGCCTTCAGCTTGATGCCAACGGGCACCTGCTGGGCCCGCTTCACCGGCACGACGATCGTTCCCGTCACGGACGGAGTCGAAGGCAGGACGACCGAGATCGTCATGTCGCCGGCAACTCCCGGCGCCGCGTAAACATGGCTGAACCCGCCGTTTTCGTCCGTGATCGCGCGAACGGTGTCCGCGCTGCCCGGCGCTGCCGAAATTTCGACGGCCACGCCGGATATCGGAAGCCCGTCGCCGTCATATACGACGCCCGAGACGGACACGTCTTCGCCGACCGTCGCGGAAGACGGCGTTGCCTGGAGCTCGACCAGGGCGGGGATCCGCTCCGCGGTCTCGGCGCCGTACACTTTAAATTCCCAGAGCGAATAGCCGTAGGTGCTTCCTCTTTTTTAAGCCGTTCATCTTGACGTATCTCGCATTCACCGGTTCGAAGGCGATCTCGTCGATATCACCTTCCCCGTTCGCGGTGCTGTAAACGGTCGTCCAGTCCGCCGCATTGTCGGAAACCTGGATTTGATACTCCTTGCCGTAGGCGGACTCCCAGTGAAGCACGACCTTCGCGATCGTCTGGCTTGCGCCCAGATCGACGTAGATCGACTGCTGATCCGAATAGTTGGAGCCCCAGCGGGTCGTGAGCGAGCCGTCGACCGCATTCCCCGCCGCAACGTCGGCCGCCTTGGTCGAGCTCGCGACGACGTTCTTGCCTTCCGCAAGATTGGGCGCGACCGCCTCGTAGACGTTGAATTCGGCCAGCGAATACCCGTCCGCGGTCCCTTGCTTTACGCCCTGCATGCGAACGTACCTGGCGTCTACCTTGCCGAAGGAAATGTCGTCGATGCCGCCGTCTCCCAGCGAAGTGGCATAAACGTCCTTCCAAACGGATGCGTCGTTCGACACTTGAATTTTGTAGCTTTTCCCATAGGCCGACGCCCACTTCAATCGGACTTTATTGATCGTATATGGGGCCTGCAAATCCACGTAAAGCCATTCGTCGTCCGAAGCGTTCGAATGCCAGTAGGACGTTCTGTACAAGTCCGTCGCGTTCGAGGCGAATTGCTTGCCTTGGCTGGAGGAAGCGGCCGCGCCTTTGGTGTAGGCCAGGTCGAATCCGCTGTCGTCGAGGGCGGCTCCCTCGTTCAGGGTCACGCTTCGGCCGGCGAAGATGTCTTTGCCGAGCCGATACGTTGTCGTCGTCTTTTCCCCGTCCCGGTCCAGCGTCACATTCACCGTAATTCCCGGCGTCTCGGGATTGGCGACCGAGATCCGCACAGGCGACGCGGATTCGTCGACGATGACCATGGCGGGCTTATCCACAGCAACCGTCAGCCCGTCTCTTACCGTCACCGTTCCCGGCTGATAGAACAGCATTTCCGACAGGCGCAGCGTTTCGTGCCGAACGGCCTGGACCGATGCCGTGTTCGACAGGATGCGAATCGGGTTGTCGCTCGCGTAGCTGCCGACTTCTTCGGCGGATTTGTCCGGCAGCACAATGTACTGGTAGGAAGCGCCGGTCGGCTTGACGCCATGATCGAGCCAGATGGAGAAGATTGGCTTCGTGATCGGCTCCGTCGAGCTGCCCGTGACGACGTCGCTCCATTTGCCGGTTTTCGTCTCCAGCTTGACTTGGAAGTCCGTCGGATTCGGGAATACGTAGCCGATCCGATCGTTATAGGCCCACTTGCCGTTCGTCTGCTTCGTCCCTTCCGCCATCGTCTGGCCGTCCACGATCACGTCGCCGACTGCCATGCTTTGGTTCAAGGTCGTATGGATCGGAGCGGCGTTCGTGGAAGCGATGCCTGCGCCGAGCGCCACCATTTCGTCGTCGAAAAAGAAGTAGCCCTTTTTTGCCGCTCGTGCTCAGCTTGTTGAAGTCGAAGGCGGTGGCGCCGTAGCGCTCGTCGGTCACGCCGCCTACGAACGTCCTGGGATTGTTGAAATTCCCGTCCTTCGTAAGTACGTAAGGAGCCGTCGTGCCCGGAACGTGCATCCAGTCCATCAACGGATAGACCGGCCTGTATTCGTCGCCCGTCCGCTGAATGGCGGTCGCGCCCTGCGGCGTCCAGTACAGCAGGTTGTAGCCGCCCGGATTGATCGTTCTCCATTCGCCGCCCTTCACCGTGCTGGAGGACATCTTGACCGTAATGCCGTAGTCCTCACGCATATGGGACGAGACGAGCGTCTGCCATTGCGTCATATTGTTGTCGTTCAGTCCGTTGCTCGTACTCGTGCCGATCCGGCGAATATTGTCCAGGAAGCTCGCGAACTCCGAAGCCCGCTTCGGATTGGCCGCCTCCATCCACTGCATCGGATCTTCATAGAAGGTCAGGGCCGCGCTCGCGTAGTCCGGCCAGTCCGGTCCGTTCATCCCCATGCCCAGGTCGGCGACGTCGCCTCTCACCTGGTACCGGGTGCCGTCGAGCAGGTAGGACGACAACGAGTCGATTGCGGCTTGGCTGTAGGCGAAGACGGTACCCGAAGTAACGTACGCCCAGAACGACATGTCTCTGGCGAAGCTTCTGCCGTAGCCCGTCGTATAGTTGGTTTTGCCATGCTGGAAAAAAGACATGTCCGACTGGATGCCCGTCACCGTCGTCGTCACGGCCGACAGCACGTTAAACGCCTCCACGGCGTCCCGGACGATCGCGGCATCCTCCAGCAGCAAGCCCCGGTACATGTAATTCTGGTTGTACCAGGACGAATTGGCGCCATCGACGGTGTTCGGGCCGCTGTCCAGCGTACCGACGATATTGGCCGCTTGCGTCGCCGTCAGGTAGCCTTCGCACAGTACCGCGATCTTTTCCAGCCTTAACTGGGTGCCGATCGTGTTCTCCCACCAGTTGGTGGAGGTCGGCTTGACCGTGAACCAGTGATCCAGCGCCCGCTTGATGCCGTCCAGCATCGCATCGCCATGATAGCTCGGGCTCTTCGGATCGGCGAACGCCGCAGCCATCGACTGCATCCGGTCCAGGGCCAGGTAGGAAGGCCAGCCGCGCCCGTTGGCGGCGGATTGCTTGCTCGCATAATCGACGTCCGCCCAGCTGCCGTCCGGCTTCTGGCTGGCTAAGTAAGAAGCGGCCTGCGATTTGAACGTCCATTCGACCCGGCCGTTCGTGCCGTCGTTGATAATATCCTTGGAGACGAGAAAGTCGACGATCCGCAGCTTCATCCGCTTGATATCGGCGGTCTCTTGCGCAGCGCTCGGCGATTGGGGATCGGCCGCCGATGCGGACGGGGACAGCCATACGGAAGAGATCATCGCGCCGGCGAGCAGGAGACAGATCCACCTTTTCGCCAGCCTCTGCATTTGTCCGGTCATGCCTATGCACTCCTTTATAAACGTAACTTTAATCGAGCGTTTGATAGCGCTTTCCAAACGTTGGAAGAAAGAAGGCAGCTCGCACTGCCTTCCGCCCTTTCAATTCAGCGTGTCGTAAATATCGGCTAACGGGATGTCCACGCCGGCCATCGCTTCGTCCGCGGCGCCGTAATACATGCGGATCGTTCGATCCAGCAGCAGCGCGCCGCACGAGAAGACGACCCGGCCGAAGAAGCCGTTCACCTCGTATTCCGCTTCCGGCTCCAGAATGGGCACGCGGGATCTGGCGATCACGCGGGCCGGGTCCGCCAGGTCCAGCAGCAGCGCGCCCATGCAATAACGGTCCGTCTCGTCCGCGCCGTGGTACAGGGCCAGCCAGCAGCCCTCCGGCGTCTTGATCGGAACGGCTCCGCCGCCGATTCTCCCGCCGTCCCATTGCCCTTCCCGAAGGCCGATCAGGTGCCGATGCCGTCCCCAGTGTACGAGATCGGGAGACTGCGCGATCCACATCTCGGGAGAACCGATCGCCTTCGGCACCGGCCGATGAAGCGCATAGTAGCTGCCGCCGATTTTCTCGGGAAAAATCGCGACGTCCTTATTCTCGGGAGGAAGCATCGTGCCGGATCGCGCAAACGTCACGAAGTCCTCCGTCACGGCGACGCCGACGCTCACGCCCTTTGGCGAGATCGCGCTGTACGTGATGTAATATTGACGTCCGATCTGCGTAATCCGCGGGTCTTCGATGCCCCAGGCCTCCAGCGGGCCGTCCGGCAGCATTGCCGGACCGGGGTCCACCGTGAAGCGGACACCGTCGGCGCTGCGCGCAATCCTTAGATAGGAAAGGGAGGTCAGGTACGCGTACTTGCCCCGCTGCTTGATCACGCGCGAGTCCGACAGATCGTACCGGTCGTCCGACTTGGCGATGCGAACGATCTCCAGTTCGCCGTTTGTCTCGCTCAGCACGGGGACCAGCACCTGATTGTCGTCGGATTGTACCGGCATTTCCGCGACGCGCAGCAATAAGATAATCTCGCCCCCGAAGGTCGCCACCCCTGCGTTAAAAACGCCGACGACTTGAAAATCGGGATGGATCGGCTTCACGTCGTTCGTTGCTACGATCGGATTGTGCGCAAACCTGCTCAAGGCCATTTTCGAATCTCCTTATTTCTGCGCCGCCAGATAAGCATCCAGCTGCTTTTGATATTCCGCTTGAATTTTTTTCAGGTCCGCTCCGTATTTGGTCTCGAAGTCGGCAAAGGATTTGTCCGGATCGAGCGTGCCGAGCAATATCGGATAAACGTACGAGTTCGCCTTCAGCCTTGCCATCTCTTGCAGCACCGGCTCCGGATTAAACGTGAAGCCCGAATCCTTCGACTTCGTGAAGTTGGCCGCGTCCTTCGCCCAGTTCCACCACTTCAGCTCGTCCGGCGACAAGGCCGCGTCGTACCGTTCGTACGTCGGATTCCAGATCCAGTCGAAGCCGAAGTTCGGGTAATCGCCGTTCAGCGCCTTGAACCCGTCCTCGCCGACCGCTTCCCAGTTTTTTCCTTCCAGGCCGTAGCTGAGCAAATCGTAATTTTCTTTTTCGTTCGCCCAGTTCAGGAACATGATGGCGCGCTCTTTGTTTTTGCTGCTCTTCGGCACGCTGATGAAGTTCCATTGCTTGAAGTCGGTCTGGTACTTTTGCGACGGATCCATAAAGGTGACCCATTCGGCCGACCCGCCGAGCTTGCCGACGGCGTCCTGGATCGATGACGGAATGCCGACGTCCGCGGAGGTGATCGCCGCCGTTTTGCCCGCCGTGAACAGATCCCGCTCGTTCTGCACCGCCAGGTTATCCTTGTTCACGATGCCGTCCTGATACCATTTGCGCATGCCTTGAATGCCCGACCAGATGCCCTCGTCCTTGTTTTCGAACAGCGTATAGATTTTTCCGTCGTTGTTTTTCTTATAGAAGAAAGGATACATCTCGGGAATTTCCTGCTTGACGTCGTAGGCCGAATCGAAATAGAAAGGATATGCGTTCGTGATGCGGTCCGTCGACACGAGCGTCGTCAGCGGACTCATCCCCTGCTCGTTCTCCTTCACCTTGTACAGGTATTGCGAGAGATCGTCGAACGTTTTCAGCGGCTGCATGCCGTACTTCTCTCTTAAGTCTTTGCGGATGTAAAAGCCTTTGATCTGATATTGCGAGACGCCGAGCGGTATGCCGTAAATATGGCCGTTAAACTTGTTCGCGTCCCACATTTCCTGCGGCCGGGTTTTCAGTATCGTCTGGCCGTACTGCTGCAGCAGCGGCTCCAGATCCTCGTACGTATCGGAGGCGACCATCTTGTTCATATGCAGCCACGGCGCGTCGAAGATCAGGTCGACGGCTTCCCCCGGAAGCGAGCGCGAGCGACGTTTTATTGTCCAGATCCGACCATGGAATAAACGTGATGTTCAGCTTGACGTTAAGCGTGCCTTCCATCCGCTTCTCGGCTTCGGCGATGACGGCGTCCATATCCTTGGGACGGTCTCCGGGAATATAAATTTTTAACGTGGCGGGGCTAAGCGCTTCACTTTGTTGAGCTTGCTTCGTGCCGGCAGGGCTCGAGCCCGCCGCTTCGTTGTCGTTGTCGCTGCCGTTTCCACTGCAGCCGGCCAGTACGCCGGAAGCGGTCAGCGTGACGAGACCCGCCAGCAGCATCGCTTTTCTTTTCATTTCGATTGCCTCCCTGGAATGTTTCTTTATATGCTCAACCGAATACTGCCGGTTATAGCCCGAATTAGCCTTTGACCGAGCCGATCGTCAGCCCTTTGACGAAGTAGCGCTGCAGGAACGGATACAGCAGCACGATCGGTCCGATCGTCACGCAGACGGTCGCCAGCTGCACCCCGTAGGCCGGGATCTGCTGGAGCTGGCCGGTCGACGCGCCCTGAATGTAAGCCGCGGCGTTCATGTTGGAGATGAGCTGCCGAATCATGATCTGAAGCGGGTGCAGCGTGTAGTCGTCGATAAACAAAAGCGCGAGCCACCAGTCGTTCCAGTACTGCAAGGCGTACAGCAGCGTCGTCGTGGCGAGGACCGGCGTCGTGATCGGCAGGATGATGCGGAAGAACGTCCGCCATTCGCCCGAGCCGTCGACCGTCGCGGCTTCGTTCAGCTCGTACGGCACCGTACGGAAAAACGATACGAGAACGAATGTATTGAACGGGTTCAGAAGATACGGCAGGATCAAAGCCCAGAGCGTATCCTTCAGATGCAGCCAGTTGACGACGAGAATGTAAAAGCCGACAAGCCCCGAGCCGAACAGCATCGTAAAGTAGGTGAGAAACGACAACGCATTTTTGTACTTGACCTTGCGATGGGCGAGCACGTAGGCGAACATGGCGCTGATGAGGACCGCCGCAAGCGTGCCGAGGACGGTCGTCTCGATCGTCACGAGATAGCTTCGGTACACTTGCCCGCCGCGCAGCAGAAATTCATAGGCGTACAAGCTTAGCTTGCCGGGGATCAGCTTGAAGCCCTCCGCTCTCAGACTGCTCTCGTCCGTGAAGGAGCCGATAATGACCATCCAGAACGGAATCAAGCAAAAGAGGGCGAAAAGCGTCGTAATCGCATAAGCGGAACCGTTGACGAGCCGGTCGCCGATACTCGTTTTCGAACGTCGTTGCATGTACGGGTTCTCCTTTAGAAAAGCCTGGAATCAGGATCGTATTTTTTAACGAGTCCGTTAAACAGCAGAATGGTCAATAGCCCCATGACGGACTGGTAGAGCGCCACCGAGGATGCCATGCCGAAGTCGCCCAGCCCGCGAAGCGCGCGGAACGTGAACGTATCGATCACGTCGGTCGTCGGATAAAGCAGCGAGTTCTCGCCGACGATGCCGTAGATCATCCCGAAGTCCCCGTAGAAGATCCGCCCGACCGCCAGCAGCGTCAATATCACCAAAGTGGGTCTCAGCAAAGGAAACGTAATGTAAAAGATTTGTTGAAGCCGGTTCGCGCCGTCGATGCGCGCGCTCTCGTAAAGCTCGTCGGAGATGCCCGAGATGGCAGCCAAAAAAGATAATCGAATTGTAGCCGGCAAACTTCCAGATGGAGATGACGGTCAGGATGGCCGGCCAATAGGCCGGCGTACTGTACCAGTCGATCGCGCCGATATGAAGCGACTGCAGCTCGTGATTGACCATGCCGTTCGTCGAATTAAGCAAGCCGAACACCATCAGGCTGACGACCAGCCAGGAGACGAAGTACGGCAGAAATATAATGGATTGCGCCAGCTTCTTGTAGAGCCGGGCATGGATCTCGTTCAGCGCGATGGACAGGATCACGGCCAGGCCGAGACCGAAGACGAGAAACAGCGCGTTAAGTCCCATCGTATTGAGCGTCACGCGAATCCAATCGTCGCTGCCGAAAAAGAACTTGAAGTTATTAAAGCCGTTCCATTCGCTCCCCCCATATGCCCTTCGAGACGGAAAATTTCTTAAAGGCGATCACGTGCCCCACCATAGGCAGGTAGGCGAACACGAGCAGGAACAGAAGACCGGGCAACGCCATCGCGTAAATGCTTTTGTTTTTGTGAAGCTCTCGCAAGAAACTCAATTGTGCCCTCTCCTTTCGATGTCCCCATCGTATCGGAAGGCGCGCGGTTCTGGATAGTTCTGGTTCTATCAAAACGGCGTTCTTATGCGGTTTTTGCAGGTTCTCGTTGTAACGAAACGGAGCAAGAACTTCTTTTCTCGCCCGTTTACGAAAAAGAGGCTGCCGCCTGCTCGCACAGTCGGCAACCTCAACTTACAGCTTACGATTCCGCGCTCAGATAGAGCCGGTCAAGCTTCGCCAGCAGCACGACCGCCTCTTCGCGCGTGACCGCATCGGACAGACGCGAGATGTCGGCTTGCGCAATCAGACCTTGACCGAGGAGGTAGCGGACCGCCTCCCTGGCATAGCCGGGGACGCCGCTCAGATCCTGCCGGCCGGCTGCCAAATCGTTGCGATCTCCCCCCGGCTATGAACTTCTGGAGATTCAGGTAGCGATAGGACATCACCAGGTAATCGAGATTCCGAACAATACCTTTGGGGTTGAACGTATTCGTATCCGTGCCGTTAACCAGGCCCAGCTCGCCGGCCGCCCCGACGGCTCCCGCATAATAGCTCTCCTGCTTCACGTCATGGAACGCGGTTGTCAGGTTATCCTTGATCCCGAACAGGCGGTTCAGCAAAATGATGGCGTCCGCCCGCTTGAGCGCGGCGTTGCCGTTGAATTTACGATCCGGCGTGCCGAGGACGACGCCTTTGTCGTACATCGCCTGGATGGAAACCTGTGCAGGGCTGTTGCGGCCTACATCGCTGAACGCTTCATCCAACGGTTTGGAGGTTGGCGTAGGTGTCGGACTTGGCGTAGACGTCGGGCTCGGCGTCGGTGTCGGTGTCGGCGTCGGTGTCGGTGTCGGCGTCGGCGTCGGTGTCGGTGTCGGCGTCGGTGTCGGTGTCGGTGTCGGTGTCGGTGTCGGTGTCGGTGTCGGTGTCGACGTCGGTGTCGGCGTCGGCGTCGGTGTCGGCGTCGGTGTCGACGTCGGTGTCGGTGCCGGACTGACCGTCACTTTGACCGTCGTCGTTTTTCCTTCGAGCGTTATTCCGATTTCGGCCGTCCCTGCCGAAACGGCCTTTACCAGTCCGGCCGAAGTGACCGTCGCCACTTGCGGCTTGTTGCTGACATACAGGATGCCTGCCGCAGTTGTCACATCGTTGGTTTCAGCCGTGCTATAAGTGGCATCGACCCGCAGCTGTTCGCTGTCCTTTTCGCCGAGCTTCAATTCGATGGATTGCGGGACGGCCGTCAATTGGGATACCGCCGGTTTGTCCGCAATCTGGAAGTAGAAGCGTTTGGCGTTCTCCGTATAACCGTCGTTTAGCAAAAACGCGAGATAGTAATCTCCCGGCGCCAAATCCTGCAGCCTCGGATATTCCTTTCGGCCTTCGCTTGCGTCCGTGATCGTAATCGTGCCGCTCGGAATTCCGGCGACATAAGCCCATTTCCAGGCGTTCGTCCCTTTTTTCGGCGTTTCGCTTGCGCGGTAAATACCGATCCAGTCTTTAGCGCTTTGAGCCCCTGTGTATCGGATGGTCAACGGCTGCCCGCGCTCGACCGTCGTCAAATCCATATTCAGCGTACTGGTAAGCTCGGGCTCGGGAGCCGACGGCAAATTCAGGTCCGCGTATAGGCGCGGCTTGACCTTGAACGTGGATACGACGGCGCGATGGTCGGGCAAGTAGCTGTCCAGTTGAACGTCCGCATAGGAGGTCGGTCCGCCGTTGACTTCCTTCTCGCCGATCAGCTTGCTTTCGAGCGTCGTCGCGGGGCCTCCGGCATAGACATAGTCGATTCGATCGTAGACTTCCTTCGGCTTTCTCCACTCGGTACCTTCGACCGCCCAGGTAATGCCGGGCATCGCGGCCGGGTCGGGATAGATAGCCCGGTAGGAATCGATCATGCCGAGCTGCTCCAGCTTCTTCGATACCGGCCACTCCACCGTCTTGCCGAAGTAGCGGTCCTTCGTCGCCTCCGTCCAATCCAGGTGCGAGGGCACATTGAAGTCTCCCGTCAGAAAGACGGGCAGCCCTTGCTCGGCGAGCGCGGGAAGCTTGCCGAACGGGTTGCGCATCTCGACCATATGCCCTGCATTCTCGTCGGCAATGACGCTTTGCACGGTCGCGCCGTCCGCAATGCTATAGGGGCTGTAGGGCTTGGAATTCAAATGCACGTTGCCGACGGCCACCGCTCTGCCCGGATCGACTTCGATCAGGTAGTAATCCTTGTCCTTATCGACATCGAGAATCGGGTATTTGCTGATGAGACTGCGATCCGAGCCGGTCCTGATGCTGACGTTGTAGCCTAACGCTGCGGCTGCCTGCGTCACGATCGCATCGTTGGATTCCTGAATGCCGACGACATCCGCGCCCGACACCCGGATCACGTTCTCGAGGAACGCGACCACCTTGTCTTTGCCGTGCTTTTTTGATGGCATCTCCCGCCCACAGGTTCAAGCTCATCACCGTGAACGCGATCTCCGGCTTCGGACCGGGTTCCTGCGTCGCCGGTCCTACCGTGACTTCGACGGTTGCCGAGGCTCCTTCGAACGAAATGCCGATCGAAGCGGTGCCCTCCGACAAGGCTTGCACCAATCCTGCCGAGGTCACCGTCGCGACTTGCGTATTGCTGCTCACATACTGAATGCCGGCTGCCGCCGTCACGTCCTTCGTTTCCTTCGTATTGTAGGTTGCTTCGACTTGCAGCTGCGCGCTGTTCTCCTGCTCGTCCAGCTTTAACGCTACCGATTCCGGAACCGCTTTCAATTGTGCGATCGCTTTGTCGACGATTTGGAAATAAAAGCGATCCGCATTTTCCGTATAACCGTCGTTAAGCAAATACGCGAGATAGTAATCTCCCGGCGGCAGATCCTGCAGTCTCGGGTATTCCTTTTTTGCCTTCGCTTGCATCCGTCAGCGTGATCGTGCCATCGGGGACGTCGTTCACATAGCCCCATTTCCAGGCATTCGTCCCCTTTTTCGGCGTTTCGGTTTTGAGGTAAATCCCGATCCAATCCTTTTTTGCCCTGAGCTCCCGTGTAACGGATCGTCAACGGCTGCCCTCGTTCTACGACCGTCCGATCCATGCTCAGCGTGCCGCGTTCGGCTGCACGGGCGGCGTTCGCAGACAGATTCCATGTCCCTAATAAAATTACGAATGCCAATAACGACTTCAACACTTTACCCATGGACATTTCCCTCCCCTTTCGGTGCCCCCATCTTATCGGCACTTTCCTGGTTCTGGATAGTTCTCTTTCTATCAAAACGTTGATTTGGCGCGGTTTTCTCAGGTTCTCGATTGAACAAACACCAAATTGGTGCGAGGGCGCGGCGGGCGTCGGCGGGAGCGTATGTACGCGCGGCGCGGCGGGCGATCGGGCAAGAACCGCACATTTTTTGTGCGGTTCCGGGGTTCGCGGGCGCGGCGGGCGGCCGCGGGAGCGTATGTACGCGCCGCGCGGCGGGCGACGGGCAAGAACCGCACATTTTTTGTGCGGTTCCGGGGTTCGCGGGCGCGGCGGGCGGCCGCGGGAGCGTATGCACGCGCGGCGCGGCGGGCGATCGGGCAAGAACCGCACATTTTTTGTGCGGTTCCGGGGTTCGCTGGCGCGGCGGGCGGCCGCGGGAGCGTATGTACGCGCCGCGCGGCGGGCGACGGGCAAGAACCGCACATTTTTTGTGCGGTTCCGGGGTTCGCGGGCGCGGCGGGCGGCCGCGGGAGCGTATGTACGCGCGGCGCGGCGGGCGATCGGGCAAGAACCGCACATTTTTTGTGCGGTTCCGGGGTTCGCGGGCGCGGCGGGCGGCCGCGGGAGCGTATGCACGCGCGGCGCGGCGGGCGATCGGGCAAGAACCGCACATTTTTTGTGCGGTTCCGGGGTTCGCGGGCGCGGCGGGCGACGGGCAAGAACCGCACATTTTTTTGTGCGGTTCCGGGGTTCGCGGGCGCGGCGGGCGTCGGCGGGAGCGTATGTATGCGCGGCGCGGCGGGCGATCGGGCAAGAACCGCACATTTTTTGTGCGGTTCCTGGGGCGCTGGCGCGGCGGGTTGCAGTGGGAGCGGCCGAGCGATCTGTCGAGACAGCCCCTTCCCATTTTCTCATCATGAGTGATCGTCCGCTTCGAACCTGAACTGCATGGGCGTCATCCCCGTCGCTTTCTTGAACACCGTGAAGAAGTGGCTCTTCGTCTGGAAGCCGGCGGAATCCATAATTTGCGTGATCGGCCAGTCCGTCGCGCGCAGCAGCTTTTTAGCCTTTTCGATCCGAAGGCCGAGGATAAAGTCCGATAGCGACAGCTGCAACACATCCTTGAATATCGTCCGCACATAGTTCGGGGAAAGGCCGATATGCTCGGCGATCTGTTCGACGGTCAATACCGTTTCCTGCAAATGCCTGCTTACGTAATCGACGACGGATGCGACGACGTCCTCCTTGCGCGTCTCGCGGCCCGGCTTTTGGTTGCGTTCCTTGAACGCGATCATCTCGTTTTTCAGCCACGCGTAAACCTCGTTCAGGTTGGCGAAGCGATCCAGCTGGCGCGAGACGCCGTCGAAGTCCTGAAGAGCGCCGGCCCGCAAAAATATTTTTCATGCCGTACACGAGCCGGATGAGCTGGAACCTGCATTCTTCGAAGGGCAGATGACGCAGGCGCGCGAACAGCTGCTCCATGACAAGGAACGCCTCGTGCTCCTCGCCTTTGCTGACGGATTGGAGAAGCTGCTGAATCAGCTTGTCGGAGAACGGCTCCAGCGTCTGCGTCTGGAACCGGCTCCAGTCCGACTCCTCGTAAATTTGGTCCTCGCCGTTCAAAAACTTCAGCATGGAATACTCCATCGCCTGCCGGTAGACGGATTGAAGATTAAAGCTTTGTTCGGTCGTCTTATGGTAGGAACACACCGTTGCGATATGCAGGCATCGGTCGATATTTCCTTTCATATCCGTCAGCATGCGGCGTATATCCTCGCCGGACATCGAGCCGGCCCAGATCAATACGATATGGTCGTCGTCAAAATCGACGGCTTCGCATTCCGCATGGTGGTAGCGCAGCGTTTCCTGCGCAATGTTGCCCATAGCGTATTTCAGCAGTTTTCTGGAATAAAAATTGTACTTCTCCTCGAAGGAGGAATAATATTCGATTCGGACGACCGCAAGCCCCAGCTGCTTCGCTTTTGCGATCGGGGTCAGCTCGATCAGCGACTGGCGCGCTTCGGCCGGCAGCGTCCCGTTGCGAATCCACAGCCGCAGCATATCCTCCCGGATCGTCTGCCGGTTGGATTTGACCGATTGGTTCATCTGCTCGACCTGCGTCACCAGCTTGCCGATCCCGCTGCGCAGTATTTGATGCTCGGGCTGAAGACGCCCGCTCTCGTCCGCGTCCGTCCCATGGCGCTGAATCAAGCCGATCAGCTCGCTGAAGGGCATATAATGCCGGCGGGAAACCCAGAACAGGAAGACGAGCGTGAGCGTCAGCATGACCACCGCCGACCATAAAATGGCGTTGCGCAGCTCCTTCAGCTTGTACTGCCAGACGTCCCAGGGCGTAAACTGGTAGACGTGCCAGCCTTCGGGTTCGATCTGAGCCGTATGTACGAACCATTTCCGGCCGTCGCCCTTCCAATCGAAGCTGCCCTCCGGCCTCTCTCCGAACGTCGGGATCGCCGTCAGCAGCCGTTCGTTCTCGTTGCCAAGTATAAAGTTGCCGGCGGCGTCCGTTACGAGCAGCTGCATCTGGCTGTAGATCTCGGACTGCAGCACGTTGTCGTCGAAGTTGCGTTTATCGACCATCATGACCAGATAGCCGTCCGAGTTTTTCATCGAGTTGTCGCGAATCGCCAAATAAATATACGACCGCTTCCCGTCGCTGTGCCCCTGAAACCGGAAATAAGGGCTTCTGTCGTTCCTGACCTTCTGAAGCAGCGGCTGATCGAAAAAATCGATATTGTCGAACATCGACTCGCGCAGCGTCCATACGCGGTTCTCTCTGGCGCTGATCAAATAAATATTTTGGATAAAAGGCTCGGACGCGGCGTACTCCTTCATGCTGTTGGACAGTCGCACGAGCAGCTGCGGATCGTTCGGGCTCGAGAACCATTCGCGGACCAATTCGTCCGCGAACATCCGCATCCCGTACAAGCGGAGCTTATACAGCGTAAACTCCGTGCTTTTTTGCACCTGCTTCAGCTGGTTCTGGATGGTCGAGAGAACCTCGTCCCGCGCGGACTGGGAAAATCTTTGCACCAGATACAGTGAAAACGCGCTTACGATGACCGTGATCAAAACAGCCGAGGTGACAAACGCGCGGAGGTACGTTTTGCGCATGATCGTATTTTTCGCCATTCTGTTCAAGGACCCCTCTTGATATCTATCATCTCTCTATAATGAACGGATCGAGGGGGGTTTCTTAAAGTACTGATTTTAACAAAGCTTCGGAAATGCATAGAGAAATCCCGCTGCGCCAAAAGGTTAAGCGGCCGACGGCGGCTGCTTAACCTTATGTCTTGCGATCGCTTCCCTGTGCCTTTAGCCCGCTTTCGCGAGTCTCGCGCCGCGCACCGATGCGGCGGCATAGACGATCAGCGCGGTCCAGATCAGCGAGAAGCCTACGAGCAGAACCGGCGACACCGATTCCTTGAACGCGAACACGCTAAGGAGCAGCATGATCGTCGGCCCGATATATTGCACGAAGCCGAGCGTGGACAGCGACATGCGGGCGGCCGCCCGCGCGAAGAAGAGCAGCGGCAGCGCCGTCACGATGCCGGACAGCAGCAGCTCGACGAACGTGGACGCGGGCAGCGTCCACGCCGTCGTCTTGACCGCGGCGGCCAGGTAGATCCAATAGCCGAGCGCGATCGGCAGGACGACCGCCGTCTCCGACAGCAAGCCGATCGAGGCGTCCTGCCGGATCTTCTTCTTCGCGAAGCCGTACAGCCCGAACGATGCGGCGAGCGAGATCGCGATCCACGGGAACCGCCCGTAGTCGACGGCGATGATCAGCACCGCCGCGCCGGCGATGGCGATCGCGAGCCATTGGCCGCGGTTCGGCTTCTCGCGAAGGAAGACGACCGCCAGCAGCACGTTCAGCAGCGGGTTCAAATAATAGCCGAGACTCGTCTCGACGACATGGCCGTTGTTGACCGCCCAGATGAAGATGAGCCAATTGGCCGCGATTAAGAGCCCGCTGGCGACGAGCGGCAGCAGCAGCGCGCGGCTGGCCGCGATTCGCAGCATGTCGCCCCAGCGGCGCTGCAGGACGACGACGATGCCCATAAATACGAACGACCAGACGACCCGATGCGACAGAATCTCGCCGGCCGGCACGTCGTTGAACAGCTTCCAATAAAGCGGGAGAACTCCCCACATGATATACGCGATCACCGCGTTGACCAACCCGTTGTTCATAACCATTTCCTCGCTTCTCGATCGATGTCTGAACGGATTATACGCCTCGGTCGACGCTTAAGCAAAGGAAATAATTAGGTTTCGGGTAGGCCTCGCTTCGCGCATTCTCATTCGTGACGCCTGCCTCCCGGTCAAGCGTCGTGCCTCCCCCGCCTTCTTGTACATAGACTGTCATGGAAGAAAGACGGGAAGGGAGACCTACGATGTCGAGTCCTTTGGTCAGCATCATCATCCCATTTTATAACGACGGCTTCGTCAACCAAGCGGTCGCCAGCGCCCTGTCGCAAACCTATCCGAATATCGAGATCATCGTCGTAGACGACGGATCTACCGTTAACCAGCACCTGCTCGATCCGTTCCGTTCCAGCATCCACTACGTAGGCAAGGCGAACGGCGGTACGGCGAGCGCGCTTAACCACGGCATCCGCATGTCGAGCGGCGAATACATCGCCTGGCTCAGCTCCGACGATCTCTTTTATCCGCACAAGATCGCCGGCCAGCTCGGCCATATGCTGACGCACGGGGCATTGATCAGCGCCACGGACTTCGACCTGATCGGCGCCGGCGGAGAGCTGCTGCAGCCGCAGCTGGCCGTCAAGTTCGCAAGCGCGGGCGCTTTTCTGCGCGCGCTCCATACCTTTTGCCCGATCAACGGCTGCACGGTCATGATGCATCGCAGCGTCGTCGGCCGCATCGGATGGTTCAACGAAGGGCTTCGGTATACGCAGGATTACGATTATTGGATGCGGACGATATTGTCCGGCATCGACTTTCACTTCGTCCATTCGCCGCTCACGGCCTACCGCTGGCACGAAAATTCGGGCACCTCCCGCCACCTCGACCAGGTCAACGCGGAGTTCGACGCCGTGCACAGCTGGTACGCGAATGGACTTAACGAGCTGATCGCCCGCGTAGGCGGATGATCTTCTGCAGAAGCGAATCCTTGCGCGAGCGCAAAACAAATAGCGGCCGTCCGGCTTTCGCTGGACTTCCGCTATTCGTCATGGCTTTGGCTATCGCTATGATTATCCCCCTGCCGCGAATGCGGTTCAAATAGCCGCTGTCGTAGAACGCCTTCATCGGATCGGCCGGCAGGCCTCTTTCTTCGCGGAACGCTTCCAGCAGCGGCGTCACGTCCTGCTCGAAGGCGCTTCGCACCGCGTGCTCGGCGCCGAGGACGTCCTGGCGTTCTTGCGCGAGTCTGACTTCTTGGGAGTTGATCAGCAGCGCCTTGGCGAATTGGGTCTGCACGTTGAGCACGGAACGGATCATCGCGGGTATTTTTTCTTCGATGTTGTGGCTCTGGTCGATCATGTAGGCGATGTTGGCCGCCTTCTGCCTGACGACGGTGTCGCCGTCCCGCATGGCATCGACAATTTGATAGAAAATGAGAAACAGCTCGTAGGGATTCATGGCGCCGACGATCAGATCGTCGTCCCCGTACTTGCGGCTGTTGAAATGAAACCCGCCCAGCTTCTTCTCGTTCAGCAGATAAGCGACGATATGCTCGATGTTCGCGCCCTGCGCGTGGTGGCCGGTGTCCACGAGCACCTCGGCTTGCGGTCCGAGCTTGTTGGCCAGGTTAAACGCCATGCCCCAATCCGCGAGATCGGTATGATAGAAGGCCGGCTCGTAAAACTTGTACTCGATCAGCATCCGCATGTCCGGAGCGAGCTTCGCGTACACTTCCTCGAGGCACGCCTGCATCCAGTTCGCGCGCTGCCGGATCGGCGCCTGACCCGGATAATTGGTGCCGTCCGCGAACCACAGGCTGAGCGCGTCCGAGCCGACCGCCTTGGCGATATCGACGCATTCGAGCAGATGACCGGTCGCCTTGCGACGCACCCCTTCCTTATTGTTCGCGACGCTGCCGAGCCGGTAGGCCTCGTCCTGGAACAGGTTCGGGTTCACCGCGCCGATCCGTATGCCTTTGGACGCGGCATAAGCGCCGAGCTCGCCGTAATTCTCCGTCGCATCCCATGGGATATGGATGGCTACCGCCGGGCATGCCCCCCGTATATTCGTGAACGGCCGCCGCATCGTCGATCTTCTCGAACGGCGTTCGCGCGGCGCCTTGATAATGGAATGTCTTGAAGCGCGTTCCCTGGTCCGCATAGCCCCACGAAGGCGTCTCGATGGCGAGCGCTTCAAGCGCCGCCTTCGCCTGTCCGAGGTCGATGCCTCTCGCTCGTTGCTTGTCTTCGAAGCAAGCATAAGCCCGATCCGTCATTTTAACGAGTCTCCTTTCCATTAATCGCGTCGATTCGCAAGCTCGCGGCGCTAAGCCACGGCTTCTCTTAACGCCTGGGTCAGCGCCACCAGGTCCGCGCCGGGCTTGAAGACGCTCGACGTGCCCGCCACGAAAATATCCGCGCCGGCCTGCCGCATTTTTTTCGCATTTTCCATGCTTACGTTGCCGTCCACTTCAATCTCGATATGGCCGCAGTCCCGTTCCTCAAGATACTTCCTGAGCCGCGAGATCTTCTGCAGCGTCGCCGGTACGAGCTTCTGCCCGGCAAAGCCCGGATTCACCGTCATGACCAGAATCATGTCGATATCGTCCAGCACGTCCTCGATCGACAGTACCGAGGTAGCCGGATTCAGCGCCACGGACGCGCTGGCGCCGAGCGACTTGATCTGCTGCAGCGTCCGCTGCAGATGCGGCGTCGATTCCTGGTGCACCGATACGATGTCCCCCTCCCTCACGGGGAACAGATGCAGATGCCGCTCCGGGTGATCCACCATGAGATGGAAATCGAGCGGAATGCGCGTCGCCTGGCGGACAGCCTGCACGAAGTCCGGACCTAGCGTGAAGTTCGGGACGAACGCGCCGTCCATAATGTCGATATGAAGATAGTCGACGCTTGCCCGATCCAATGCGGACAGCGTCTCTTCGAGATGAAGAAAGTCGGCGCACATCAGGGAAGGCGCAATTTTACCGCCCATGGTTGGGTCCTCCGTTCGAGCCCTTCAAGGCTTGATCATGACGCGCATGCCCGCATGGCTCTCCGCCATGGCGATCGCTTCCTCGATCGATGCGAGCGGATAACGGTGCGAGATGTACTTGTTCATATCGATAATGCCGGCATTGATCAGCTCGACCGCCTTCTGGTGATGGCGCGGCAGCGAGCCGTGGGCGCCGTGAACGAACAGCTCCTTGTAATGAATCATGTTCGTATCCAGCGCGACCATGGATCGACCCTTCGGCAGACCTCCGAAGAAATTGACGCGCGCGCGATTTTTAGCCATGTGGATCGCATCGACCTGGGCATCCGGCGAAGGGTTGCACGTGATGACGACGTCCGCGCCGAGTCCGCCCGTCTCCTCCAGCACCCGCTCGATCGCATTCTCCTCCGCCGAGCAGATATAGGCGTGCGCGCCAAGCTGCTTCGCCATCTCGAGCCGCGGCCGGGAACGGTTCACAAGCAGCGCGCGCGCGCCCATTTTCAGCGCGACTTCGACCAGCATGCAGCCGATCGGACCGGCGCCGATCACGACGACCGTGTCCCCGATGGAGACGTTCGACAGCTCCAGGCCGTTCAGCACGCAGGCCAGCGGCTCCGCCAAGGCGGCTTCGTCATAAGTAATATGATCCGCGATCTTGTGGATCGGGCCGTAATTGACGACCGTCTTGTTCAACAGGACGTATTCGGCGAAGCTGCCCGCGAATTGATAACCGAGCGCGTAGTTGATCTGGCAGTTGTTGCCCATGCCCGCTTCGCAGAAGACGCACGCGCCGCAGGGCACGTCGGCGCCCAGCGATACGCGGTCTCCCGGCGCGAACTTCGTCACGTTGCGGCCGACCTTCACGATGCGGCCCGACGCCTCGTGTCCCAAAGTCTGCGGCAGCTCGACCCGGCTGTTGCCGTGGTGGAAAATACGGATATCCGAGCCGCAAATCCCGACGGACTCCACCTTCATCAGCATGCTGTCGTCATCCGGCTCAGGCAGCTGCACTTCCTTGATCGTCATTCGTTCAAGCGCTTCCAATACGGCGGCTTTCATCCTGCTCCTCCTCGCTATGGCAAAACATGACTTTGTTATGGAATGCGCTGCGGTCCCGCATCATTTCCAACGCGTCGTTCAGTCCGTCAAGCGGCACGCGGTGCGTGACGAGCGGCAGCAGCTCGATCCGGCCGGCCGCCATCGCTTCGACGACCAGCTTCCATTCGTTTTTCGGCAGACTGGCGTACCCCGAATTCCAGGTTCCCTTCAGCGTCAATTGCTTGCGCAAGATCTCCCAGTACCCTTGCTGCGAGAGCCTCATCTCGCTTGCCGGATTGCCCATCAGGACGACGCGGCCGAAGCTGCGGACTGCCTTCAGGCATACCTCGAGCGATGCCCCGGCACCCGCGCCTTCTACGGCGACATCCGCCCCCCGGCCCGTGATCCGGAGCACCTGTTCCGCGGCGTCTTCCTCCAGCGCATTCACCGTGTCCGAAAAGCCTAACGAACGCGCAAACGCCAGCTTCGCCGGGTCGATATCGGACAGCAGCACCCTGGAAGCGCCCCAGGCGTACGCCCACTTGGCCAGCATCAGGCCGATCGGGCCTGCGCCGCTGATCAGCACCTGGTCCCCGATATCGATGCCCGCCTGCCTGAGCGCATGCAGGGCGACCGCTGCCGGCTCCGTCATCGCGAGCTCCTCGTAGGCGAGGCTGTCCGGCGCCGGAACGACGTTCCATACGGGTACCGCGATATATTCCGCGAATGCGCCGTGACTTCTCGAGCCCATATAATCGTAATGCTCGCATTGGGCGAACTCGCCGATCTCGCACGCCGCGCAATCCCGGCATGGCATGAGCGGGAACACGGCGGCCTTGCGGCCGACGAGTCCCGGGTCCGCACCCTCGCCCGCGGCGACGATTTCCCCCGAAAACTCGTGCCCCGGAATCGTCGGAAAGCTGTAGGTGCCTTTCGTGAAAACGCGGGGGAATGTCGGAGCCGCATACGCCGCACGCTTTGACTTGAATCAATACCTCGCCGCGGCGCGGAACCGGACGCTCGACCGCTTCGATCCGAAGGTCGCCGACGGCGTGAAGCACGGCCGCTCTCATCTGCCTCGCTCCTTCCTTCACTTCGCGACGAACCGGCGCCAATACGCGACGGACTCCTTGTGATCTTCAATAATCCGAAATTCCGTCGACCAGGCTTCGCGGTGCGAGATCTCGAAGACGATCTCCGCTTCGGTCGCGCCGGATTGCTCGATCGCGGCCAGCAGCGGCTCTCCGTGGATGATGCCGAGCCTGTTGTACGCCTCCGTGAACGGCCAGTGCCGGCTGTGATCCTTCTCCGTCTGCTGAATATGAATGACCGGCGACACGCTTCCCAGCTCTCTGACCCAACGGTAAGGATCGCGATCGTCCGGATGCGGCGCATGACCGACGTCCAGACACAGCTTGAACGGGATGCCCGCGTCCTCGTTCAGCCGCGCCAGCAGCTCCCGCGTGTCCGCCACCGTATTGGCCATCTCGCGCGGAACGGACATCGGCTCGAACAGCAGGTGATCCATGCCCAGCTCCTTGCAGTACCAGCTCAGCTCCTGCCAGTTTTTGAGCGCTTCGCCGATTAGATATTCCCTGCGGGCCGGATCGTCGTAGTCGGCGAACGTCAGGATACCGAAGTGGCTGCCGGTCGACTTGGCGCCCAGTTCCGCGGAGACGCGCGCGAACTTCTTGAACCAATCCAGCCATGTCTTGCGCGTCTCGGCGTCCGGATGCATGAAGTGATTGACGCGCGTAAAGGCGCTGGTGAACGTGCTGGTCACGTTCAGACCGTACTGCTCCGTGCTGCGGTTGATCCGTTCGACCTGTTCGCGAATGATGGCGTCCGGCAAAAAGACGTTCAGCAGGTCGGCGACGAATTGGACATTTCGAATGCCCAGCTCCTCGGCGACGATTCGGGACCACACCTCGGGCTCCACGTACTTGTTGATGGCAAAGCCGAGATTGATGCCCAATTTTAAATCCAGTTTCACTGAATCACCTCTGATACTTTTATTTATTTGTAATACTATTATGTATCACTAATACTTTCAATCAAATTTTTATTAGTTGCTGCTGCCGATTTATGATGAAGGACATAACAAAAACAAGCCGGCTCCGATTCAACCATCGGGCCGGCTTGCGGACTTAACATACAGTGTCGACGTACGTGCACACCTCAGGCGGGGGACGAGGCTCGGACCGCGATGTGTCGACGTACGCTCATACTTCCGGCGCGGAACTTGATTCGGGGCAGGAAGTGTAGACGTACGTGCACACTTCCCGCGCGGCGCGAGGCTTGGGGCCGGAAGTGTGCACGTAGATGCATACTTCGGGTGCGGAGCGAGGCTTGGGGCCGGAAGTGTTGACGTACGTGCATACTTCCCGCGCGGCGCGAGGCTTGACACGCGATGTGTCGATCTACGTGCGCACTTCTGCGACGCTATCGCGGACGATCAAGGTCGTGGGCTGCCTCACGGGCGGCGGCGTCCGCTCCGGATGGCGGATCCGCTCCAGCAGCAGCGCGACGGCGGCTTCGCCTAGCGGCTCCGGCGGCTTGCGCACGGTCGTGATCGGGACGACCGACTGCCGGGCGACGGACGAGTCGGTGAAGCCTGCGACCGACAGCCGGCCGGGCACATCGATCCCCGCGCGCACGCAAGTGTTGATCGTCAGGTTGGCGAGCAGGTCGTTGGCGCAGAAAACGGCGCTCATCTCGGGATGCTCGAGCAAATAGGCGTGCAGGTCCCTCCGCTTCCGCTCCTCGTCCGCATCCGGCGCGTCCGCGCAAATGTAGCTTAAAGCTTTGGAAAAAGGAATGCCGCGGTCCAGCAGCGCCTGCAAATAGCCGTGATAACGCTCCTCCCGGCTCATGATGCCCTCGATATCCTCCGTGATAAAGCCGATATGCCGGTGCCCCCGGTCGATCAGCCACGAGGTCAGCTCGTATGCGCCCTGGTAATGGTCGTGAGAGACGCTCGGAATATCGATCTCGCGGAACGCCCGGTCCACGATCACGATCGGGAAGCTGGCCAGATGAAGCCTGAGGACTTCGTTGCTGCAGGCCCTGCGATTGCCGGGAAACCAGATCACGCCGCCGATCTCCTGCTTTGCGGCCGCTTCCTTGATCATCTCTTCCTCCTTTTCCGGCACGCCGCCGGAAATATAAAGAGCGAGGTCCGCGTCCTGGCGGCTGCCTGCCGCGATAGCCGCCTCGACGATTTTTCCGGTATAATCGTCGATCGCCGGCAGCACGACGGCCAGCTTCAAGCGCAAGCTGGCGCCGCCGACGCTGCCTGCCCCCGGCGCCTCGGCCAGGAACGTGCCGCGTCTGGGCATGCGGTAGACGATGCCCTCCTTCGCGAGCGCCGCCAGCGCTTCTTTGCTCGTTCTCGTGCTCACGCCGAACAGGGCGGCCAGCTCGACCTCCGAAGGCAGCGGATCGTGCGGCCGCAGCCGGCGTTCCTCGATCAGCTCGACGATTTTGAGCCGCATCTGTTCGTACAGGGCAAGCGGGCCCTTCACAAGCTTATTTCCGGCGTCCATGCCTTTGCTCCTTTGTCGATTCGCTCGTCTGATACGTATTAATACATACTAATACATGCGAAGAGCCCCGTCAAAGGACGGGGCTCCCGGGCGCAGCGCTGCTGCCGGCCGTTACCGGCAAATGACATCCTCGTTCGTGCAACAAGCGGACGGGCCGTCCGAAAACCTTGCCTTTTCTTTAACGGCCCTCCAAGCCCGCCTTATTCAGCGTTCGCAAGCCAAATTTTGTACATTACCTGCGCGGCTTCGGCTCGCGAAGCGGATGCCGTCGGACGGAACGTCTGGCCGCTGCCCTGCAGGATGCCGGCGGAGACCAGCGCGCCGATGCCTTCCCGCGCATAGGCGGCCATATCGGACGCGTCTTTGAAAACGGCGCCGCCCGCCGCCGGTCCTTCCGGCGCGGCAAGCCGCCCCGTCAAGAGAAGCGCCCGATAGACCATCGCGGCCAGCTCCTGTCTGGAGATCTGCACATTCGGACGGAAGCGGCCGTCTCCGTCCCCTGTTACGATGCCGTCGCCGGCCGCCTCGCGAAGCGCAGCCGCATAATACGCGCCGGCGCTCACGTCCTTAAAAGGCGGCGCCTCGCCGGAATCGCTGCCGCCGCTCTCGGTCTCGCGTTCCAACGTTCTCATCAATAGCGCTACGAATTCGGCTCTCGATATCGGTGCCGCAGGATCGAAGACGACGTCCGTTCTTCCCTTGACGATCTCCCGGGCAGCCAGCGCGCCAACGGCCCCATACGCCCAATGGGAGGCAGGCACATCGCCGAACGTCGGGCGGACGTACGCTACGGCATAGGCGCTGAGATGCGTGGTTCGGAAAAGGACTTTACCGTTCTCGTATCGCCCGCTCGGGACCGGTGTCGACCGGCCGCTGTCGTCGACGTACCGGACGATCAGCAGCTCTGCCGCTTCCCCCCTGCGCAGGCGTATAGGGAATCGCCACGTTGACCGGCGAAGCGAGGTTGCTCCAGTCGATGCGCTTCCCGTCTAGCCCCACGCTGATATCGACCGCCGGACGATTGCCGACGTTCGCGCGCGCGGCCTCGTTCCAGCCGTCGCGGTTCGCTTCTGCGATCGTAAATTCCGCGACCGAAGCTCCGTCTCCTTCCAGCATGTCCGAGGAGACCGCTACGGCTGCGATCGGCGTTGCCATCGTGAAAAGCGCCGATTTGGCGTTCGTACGAAGGGCCGCCGCGGGGAGCGCGATCCGATAACCCTGGGCGGCTTCCGCTGCGTTTGCCTGGATCGTAATGCGGCGGATGCCGGCGGCGTCGGGCTTCGCCAAGGCCATCGCCCGATTCAGCGCTTCGCTGCCGATCGCGGCGAAGACGAAGCCATTTGCGCCATCGCGGCTCCATATCGGCGTCAACACAACCGATCCGTCAGCCGCGGACGCCATTTGAACGGCGCCCGCGCCTGGCGCGGCATTCGCGCCCGAATCGCCGCCGCTCGACGGCGCGGCGCCCGAATACGTATATTCGGCTTCCAGGGGCGCTCCTCCGCCCGCCGACGAACCGATCGCGCGAACGCGGTAAGTTCCCTTCATTTCGGAACGGCTTACGTAGCTGAAGCGAAAGCCGCCCGCTTCGTCCGTCTTTTTCTGATTAAAATAGTCCATCCGGCCGTCCGGGTCCGTGACCGTGACCAGAACCTCGCCGCCGGCTTCGGGAAGCCTGCCCGCGATGACTACCGTTCGGTCGTTCTGATCGATCTTCGCCGTCAGCTCGCCCGCGGCAGCGGCCGCGTTCGCACCGGCCGGCAGGAGCTGAACGGCCAGCACCGCAATCAGCAGCAGCAATATCCACTTTCTCATAGCCGATGTCCTCCTCCGCGCCGGACGCAGCCGATGCCGCCCGGCGTCTCTGATCGTATCGCTCACTCGCCCGCCAGCACGGCCGGCTCGCTTAAAATGCCTGTCGGGGCCAGAAAATCGCTGCCGCTCACGACGAACAGCTTCGCTTTAAATCCGGCTACCGCGCTCGGCAGTTTGAAGCCCGCCGTCAGCGTAGACGTCTCGCCGGCCGCGAGCGTCTGCGTCCGGTACGAGAAGTTGACCAGCGCCCCGTCCTCGCCCGAGTCGTCGTACAACGCCGTCACGAGCGTGACCGTCTGCGCCGCCGCGCCGTTGTTCGTCGCTTGAAGCATACCCGTGAGCAGCTCGCCTGGCGCAAGTCCCGCAGGATGCCCGTTATTGCCGACCTTGAAGGACGTCGATATCGTAAAGGGCGACTCGACGTTCACCGTGTAGACGACAGGCTCCTGTCCCTTGGTCGATTGCAAAATCACCTTCATGCCGTCCTCGACCGTGCCTCCGGCGACAGGCGTCGTCCCGTCCGCGCGGAACAGACCGATCTCGGCGTTAACGGAGGCAAGCCGGCTCAGGAACGTATCGACCGCTTCTCCATGCCGCACGCCGGCAATCGTACGGGCCGATTCAACGATCGCATAGGCGGCGGAGATGAGAAGGGATTCGTCCGTCAGCACTTTGAACTCCTTCATCGTCGCCCAGTTGCCCCAGCCCGCGATCATGTTGACGCGCACGTACCGATAGCTGCCCGCGACGTCGTCCGCAAAAGAAGGACCCTGCACCGCATTGTCCGACCGATCGGCGAGCATCGTCCAGTCCGTCCCGTCGTTCGAGCCCTCGAGCGTGTACTTCCAAGGGTCGTTCGTGAGATACAGTTGCTCGATTCTGCTCAAGTGATAAGACCTGCCAAGGTCCACTCGGAGAAATTGCGGCAGATCGCCGTTCGCCGCTACCCAGGCCGTCGCTTCGTCGCCGTCTGCCGCCATCGCCGGATCGGAGCTGGGCGCGTTGTTGCTGGAAGCGATGACCGGCTTGCCTTGCGACACGTTCGCGCTGGCCGTTGCGCGTTCGGTCAGCAGCGCCGTCCGGTACGAGGAGGCGTCGCCGATCGTATTTTCGCCTTGGCCGAAGTTCGTCAAGATCCCCTTCAGCTGGCCGTTCGCGCGGAAATCGCCGATCATTACGCCCAGGCCGAGCTTCATATTCGGACCCGGCGTAAAGGACTCCCCGTTTTTGCGGAGCGCGCTCCATGGCAGGAACGCTTCGAGCGCGTAGCCGTCCGCCGTCTTTTTGCCCGCAACCTTCACGCCGGCCCGGTAATCGGCGCTGCCCCATTTCCAATGCTCGTACCACGCGGCCGGTCCGCTCTGATCGCTGCCCGACGTCGGCACGAAGTCGAAAATGTAAGCGTCGCTTGTACCGGACGTTTTGCGGTTCATCGGGTCGACCGTCAGTTGGATGACATCGTTGTTGTTCAGCGGGTCTCCCTGGCCGTAAGGATTAAAATACTCGTTATCCCGAACCGTTCCCGCCAAATAAAGCCCGAAGGAATCCCACATCAATCGGACGGTTCCGGTCAGGTCCGTTTCGGTCGCGCCGATCAGCGCGCCGTCCCCCTGCGCGACCTGCGTTTCGTCGCTCATGTCGATCGGTTCGGCCCCCGTCCATTCAGCGGCGCCGATCTCTCCGTCGATGTCGGGCTTCGCCGCCGCCTTGCCGACCGTCATGATCGGCGTTGCCTTCGCGCCGCCGAAAAACAGCCCGCTCACGGTCGCCTTGCTGTCCGCGGCACCGGTCACCTTGACGACGACATGGCCCGCCGCATCGAATACGTAATAAACGCCGTCGCCGAAATTTTCGATCGTACGCGGTTCGATGAGCGCATGTCCCGCTTCATCCTCGACCGTCACCGACTGCTTCATGCCTTCGCGATTCCAGTCCGCCATGTAGAAGGCGATCCGGTGCGTCAAGCCGTCTTTCAGATCGAGATCGTAGGCGAGCGTGCCTCCCTTATCCTGCGAGACGAGGGCGGCTGCCGATCTTGCCGTGCCCTGCGCATTCGTGAGCGCTCTGCGATCGGAGGTCGCCTCCTGCAGGACGACGGGGCTTGCGCCGCTCGTCTCGCTCAGCACGGCATAGGCGGGGAGCTTCGCTTCCAGCTTTTCGAGCTTGTAGCCTTCCCGTCCGAACCGGCTGCGCCAATCGCCCGAGGTCGCCTTGTCGAGCTCGACGAACTCTGCTTTGAGCGCTTCCGGCAGGTAGGTCATGTTCGTCAGCGTGAACCCGTCGGCGCTTCCTTCGAGGAAGGGAACCTGCGCGTCGCCGCGATCGACGGTCACGTTTTGAATCGTGCCCGTCGAGCGGGTGTTCGGAAAAAACTTGATGCCGCCGCTGGAGTTCCCGGGGCTCCTGCCGAAGTTGCGAATCGTCGCGCCGTCCACATGGGCGCCGTCGGTGCCGCCTACCCCGCCGTTGTCGAAGATCATGATGCCGGCGCCGTCGATGCCGTCTATGACCGCATTGCGCAGCGTGACATTTGAAGCGTCGGTACCGCCTTCAAAATCGAAGCCGACGCCGTCGTAGCCCTGCGAGCCTTTGCCGATGTTGCGAAGCTCGACCCCGTCAAAAACGACGTTTTTGGAATTGGCGACGACGATGCCGCCGATGCCGTAGGGATTGACGCCATCGTGCGTGCCGCCCAGCATACCCACGTTTTCCGCGCTGATATTCGTGATGGTCGCATCCACCATGAACAGGAAGTTGAAGCCCCACTGCTTGGCGTTCGTCGCGGTCAGACCGTCGATCGTCACGTCCTTGAACCTGGCGTTCGTGCCGAACCCCGCCGTGTTCGTATATTGGGAGATCGCCCCCTGGAAGAGCGGCGTATTCACGTTGTCGAAGACGATCGACTTCATCGTAAGTCCGCGCAGATGGTACGTCGATGCATTGCCGTTCCCCTTCAGGGCGATCCCCGTCGAAAAGTGGTTATACAGATTCGGCTTGCTGTTGAACGTATCGTCCATGTCGCGGATGTCGAGGTTTTCGAAAGCGAGCGACCGCTTGTCGTAGACGCCGTCGAATTCCGCGTTGATGCCCATCATCGCCTTCTCCATCGCGATGCCGTCGATGCGCCAGCCTTCCTCGTTATGGAGCGTGATCGCCGACGCGTCGGTCATTTGGGGGGAAATAAGCGGCTTGTCCCCCGTCCCGTAGGACGACAGCTCGATGGGCAGTTCCGGGGTACCGCTGCCGCGCAAGGTCAGCGTCTCTCCCGTCCAACGGTCGCCCGACTTGAGCAAAATGCGGTCGCCGGGCTGAAACGTCTGCGCCGACACGTGCGTCAACGTCTTCCAGGCGGTCGTCTCCGACAATCCGTCCGCGGCGTCGTCTCCCTCCGACTGGCTGACGTAGTATACGGCCGCATCTGCCGCATGTACGACCGCCGGCGAGAATACGAAGCCGACCAACTGCAGGATAAGCAGGAGGGAAAAAGCCGTCATCAGAGCCGGCTTCAAACGTTTATCATTCATGGATCATCGTCTCCTTCATGGCATGTATTCGCTTTCATTTTGCGGTTGAAGCGCAAACTCGGTTATCGGCCGTCCTATTTTTCTGATTCTGCGCTCATCGTCCGCAAAAACAGACAGCCGTACGGCCGCAGCCGCACCCGGAACGGCAGCGCCACCCGCGCCTGGTTCCCCGTCTCCGGATCGCAAGCCACGGCGGCCGTCGCGCCTGCCCTTCCTTCCAGTACCGCTTCCGCCGTGCCGTCGCCGGCATGGAGCAGCATGAGCAGCTCCTCGCCGTCCTTGTCGTAGCGGCTCATGAACAGCCGTTCGCCGCCGACGACGCCCGCGACCCGAAGCGCAGGCCGTTCCGCCGCTTCGTCCCGGACGCGACGAATGCGGTTCGCCGCCTCGCTCGCGGAGATAAGCGCGCAAGCGCGCATCCGCCGCACGACTTCGGCATGCTCGTCGGCGCGAATGCCGCTTGCGGGCAGCGTGCCGGACCAGACGACCCGTCCGCCTGCTGACTCGAAGCGCTCCAGCTTCTCCAGCACGGCGAGCGGGACGACCTCCGCGCCATGCATCAGCACCGCGCGATAGGGGATGCCGCCGACGGCAAGCGCGCCATCCTCGAGCCCGGCATCCAAGATCGCCTCATCGTCGAGAAAGTTAAAATCCAGTCCCGCCGACAAGAGTCCGCGCGCCGTCGCCAGCAGCGATTCGTGACGGCGCCACATCGCTTCGGGCTGGCGGCGCGCCGCTTGACGAATCGGCCTGTAGTCGGCCTGATACGTCCCGATGGCGTAGTAGACGCCGACGTCGGGTCTGTGCGCCGCGCCTTCCAGCATGACGCCGAGCCTGCCGACATGCGCGCAGTAGCGCCGATATTTCGACGCCTCCATATCCAAGGCATTGTAATAGGAATTGATGTGCGTCACCCCGCCCATATAGAGCAGGTTGGCGGTCCCCGTCATGTCGTCGATCGTCGCTTCGCCGTCGTATGCATACGCGCCGGACGGATCGAAATGAACCGGGCAAATCTCGGCCATCACGTCCCGGCGACCGGCGGCCCGCGCCGCGGAGCCGGCGAACTTCGGGGCAAGCAGATAGCCGAACGGATCGTCGACGTAGCGCCGGGGCCTGGTCGTCAGCATATCGACGCCGGGAAACGGCATCTCCCGCAGCGCGCGCATGAGGCTTCCATAGTAAGCGACGTGATACACCATACTCTCTTCCAGCAATGCGTGACCGGAAAAGCGGATGCCCCGCGCCTCGCACCAGTCCGCAAGCTGACGGAAATAGCTCTCGGACAGCAGATCGGCGACGGTCCGGTAAAACTGCACGCGCACGGTCCGCTCCGCTTCTCCGTCGCCATCGAACAGCGCGTGAAGCTTCGGCGCGAGCGCTTCTCCATGTTCCCGTTCAAACCGGCCGGGCAGCGCCTCCGTCCACGGCACGACGGCGCGCGCGTACGTTTCTTCCGTATTCTGATACGCCGCCATCAGGCTCGGCTCGTCGGTAAAAAAAAGCGGACGCCGCTTCGCCGATGCGTCCCTGGCCGATATGGGCTGCATACGGCTCGTACGTCGTCTCGATAAATCTCCGCACCGCCCGGCTGTCCAGCAGATTGGGGTAGCGCCGCGGCGACCAGCCGTTCCGCTCCGCGTGAGTGCCTTCGTACAGGTATTTCTCCACGTAAGCGTGCAGCACCCAATCGCCGTCCATCCCGTTCGTCCGTATACGCGATCCGTCCTCGGCTACGTCCACCCGGGGCGCCGCCATGCCAGTCGCAGCCTCTCCAAGCGCATGCAGCGAAGCGGAATAGAAGCGAACGCCGTCTTCCGGCAGCTGCACGACCGCCGGCGCAGCGCCGCTTCCCCGTACGGAAAGCAGGTACAGTCCTCGCGCCTGGAGCTCCGGATGGCCCGACAGCGTGAGTCCGTCCGCCGAGCCGCTGGGATAGCCCTTTTCGTCGTACAGCCAGATGCCGAGTCCTCTGTCTCTTGCCGCCTCCAGATGCGCATCGAGCTCGCGGAAAACACGCTCGTCCTGCAAATAGCGATCGTCCCAGGGCACGTTCGTCACGATGCCGCCGATTCCGAGCGAAGCCAGGCGATCCAGCTTCTCTCGCGGATCGGGCCCCCCAATCGTGCACGATCTGATAGGGGCGGTATCGCAGCGGCGGCGCTTCGAACGCGCTTGTGCCGCCATCGTTCGCTTCGTTCATCGTTCCCTCTGCCTCCTCGCTTTGCCGAACGCGCCGACTAGCCTTTTACCGACCCCACGACAAGTCCCTTGAGCAGATACTTCTGCGTGAGCAGGAAAAACAAAATCATCGGGATGGCGGACAGAAAGCAGAGCGCGTACACCGGTCCCCAATCCACGGTCGCGTTGGCGCCCATGAACTTGTAGACGGACATCATGAGCGGCGCTACCTTGCCGGCATTCAAATAAATGAGCGGTCCCTGAAAATCGTTCCAGTACCAGTACACCGTCGTCGTGACGATCGTCGCGGTCGCCGGCCTGAGCAGCGGCAGGATGATGCGGAAAAACGTCTGGTACCGCCCGCAGCCGTCGATGAAGGCCGATTCCTCCAGCGCTTGCGGGATCGTTCTCGTGAACGCCGCGAAGAAGAGCGAAGCGAAGGCCGTGCCCCCCGGCCACATAGATGATGATCAGAAAGACGGGCGTATTGATCAGATGCGTCGCCACCCCGAGCTTGTAGAGCGGCAGCATGCTCGACTGGGCCGGAATGATCTGGCCTGCCGCGAACAGCGCGTACATCCACTTGATCCACCGTCGCTCGGAGCGACTGATGATGTAGCCGGCCATGGAAGAGAACAAAACGATAAAAAACAGTGTCACGGCGCAAATGACGACCGTAAGCGACAGAGAGGCGAAGAAATCGGTATTGCGCAGCATCGTTCTGTAATTGCTCAGGTCGGTGAGATCCGGCATGTAAAAGGCGTCGAAAATATGCGATTTGTCCTTGAACGTATTCAGGAAGAACAGCAGAAACGGCGCGAGGAAGATCGCGCCCGCAAGCCAGGTGGCGGCTTGCGACGCGACGCGAAGCGTCGGCAGCGAGGCGGTTCGACCGGCGCTTATGCGATCGGCCTGGCGTTCGGCGCGGGCCGAAGTGTGAAGCGCAGGCATCTCAGATCTGCACCTCCTTGCTTCGCGTCAGCCTGAGCTGAAGCATCGATACGACGCAGACGAACAGAAAGAGAATGATGCCTCCGGCCGTTGCGTAGCCGTAATTGCTGTAGCTGAACGCATGCTTGTAAATAATCAGGGAGATTGTGTTCGAGGCATCCCCAGGTCCGCCGTTCGTCATGATGAAAGGCAGGTCGAACATGCGAAGCGTCGTGGTCAGCCCGAGGAAGGTCACGACCGTGATCGACGGCATGAGCAGCGGGAACGTGATGCGGCGAAAAACGGACCAAGGCCCTGCGCCGTCCAAATTCGCCGCTTCGTACAGCTCGGACGGGATCGAGCCGAGACCGGCCAGAAAGACGATGACGCCGAAACCGACGCCGCCCCACACCATGATGACGATCAGGGCCGGCATGACCGAATCGTACGTGCCGAGCCATTCCCGCCCCGCCGAACCGAGTCCGATCGATCTCAGCAGCTGGTTCAGCGCGCCGTCGTTGTGATAGATCATCGTCCAGACGATCGACATCGTGACGAAGCTGACGACGCCCGGCAGGTAGAAGATCGTGCGCAGCACCGTCTGCGCGCGTCCCGCTTTATTGAGCGCCAGCGCGAGCGCAAGACTCAGCGTGTTGCTTAAGAGAAGACCGGCCAGCGCAAATAGCAGCGTATTGCGAAGCGCGATCAGAAAGCCGGGCTCCTTGAACAGGTTGACGAAGTTGTCGAAGCCGATAAAGAGCGGCTTGGAAAATCCGTCCCACTGCGTTAAGGAATAATAGAACGAACTGACGAACGGCCATACGACGATGATAAGGAACAAAATCAATGCGGGCGCCGCAAAGGAAAGTTCGACCCATGCATGTCTGAAACCCGATTTCATACGCTTCCCTGCTTTCGGTTGTTCGTTGGAAAGAAGAAGGGATACGGCGGCGAAGCTTGATCCGCGGCATCCCTCTTGTCGGCCAGCGAGTCGCTGCCGTTGTTATGCGCTTACTGCTCCGGAGGCGCCACGAGCCCCTTGTCGCGCGTGAAGGCGCTGTCGGCTTCGTCCAGCCAGGACGGGCTGAACGCCTTGCCGGCCAGCATCTTGGTGAACATCTTGGCATAGACGTCGCCGACGGAAGCCGGCATGAACTGTCCCTGAATCATGCTCTTGGTGGAGCCGAGCACGCTCAGGAAATCCTTGTTGCCGATCTCCTTGTAATCGATCTCGATGCCTTTGATGGCCGGGAACACGCCCGCATCCTTGTCGCGGATGATGATCGCGTCGGTGTCGTGCATGGCCGTTACCAGGTCTTTGGCCCGCTTCAGGTTTTTCGTGTGGGCGTTGACGCCGGTCAATACGCCGACCGATACGCTGAGCGTCGGGTCGCCCTTGTCGCTCGGCAGGGCGAAAAAGCCGGTTTCCATGCCGCCCTGGTCCTTCATCTCGCTGTTCACGAGACCGCCGATGTAAGGGCCGTGAATGATCATGGCCGCTTTGCCGTCTTCAAAATCTTTGCGCTGCAGATCCCAGCCGTTGCTGAGCGCGTTGCTGCCGAAATAGCCTTTGTCGACCAGCGTCTGAAGCTTGTTGAACGCGGCCTGTATTTCCGGACCGTTCAGCTTCTTGGCGCCGTTGTAGACGTCCTTCTCGAACGTATCGCTGCCGTATTCGTTGGGCAGGAAGACGCTGACGGTCATGCTCGCCACCCAGGCGTCCTTGAAGCCGCCGGCAAACGGCGCGATGCCCTTGGCTTTTAGCGTCTCCGCCGTCTGCATCAGCTCGTCCCACGTCTTCGGCACCTGGATGCCGTTGTCCTCGAACAGCTTGCGGTTGTACCAGACGCCGTTGCTGTTCAGGTCGAACGGCGCGGCGTATACTTTGCCGCCGTAGGAGCTTTGCGTCTTTGGCGCGCCGTCGATGTTCGCGACGAACGGCATGTCCGACAGGTCGGCGATATAGCCCGCCTTCGCGAACAACGGGAGCTGCGCGCTCTGGAACTGAACGACGTCGGCGGCGGACGCCGAGGCCATTTGCGCTTTGAGGAGATCGAAGTAAGCCTCGCCCGGCGTATTTTTGTATTCGATCGTGGCGTTCGGATATTTGACCTTGTAGGCCTTCTCGAACGCTTCGCGATAAGCCTTCACGATGCCGAGCGGCTCGTCGCCGAGGTTCCAGCTCGCCACGCTGATCGAGAACGCTTCCGTATCCTGCGTCGGCGCGCCGCTTGCCGTCGCCGTGCCGCTTGCCGTACCGCTAGCCGCGCTCGCCGTTTCCGTATTTTCCGCGCTGCCCCCATTCGAGCCGCCGGAGGCTCCGCTGCCGCCCGCATCCGAATTCGAGCCGCATGCCGCGAGCAAGCCGAGCGCCAGAATGCTCGCCGGAATCAATGCCTGTACGCTTTTACGTGTCCGTGCGTTTTTCATTGAGAACCCCTCCTATGATGAACAGACCCTGCGGCGCTGTCCCGCATGCCCATTGTAAGCCGGACGCCGCGGCGCCGAATAGAATCAACATCTTGACATCGGGTGCAATTTCTTGATCATCCCATAGAACGCTTTCAAGCGCCATGCTATGATAGGAACAACTTAAGGCCCAATCACAACATGGAGTGGAATTCGATGCGTAAATGGCGCTTTTCGGCAAACAACTCGATCGCGTATCGGCTGTTCGTCATCTACCTGGTTGCGATTTCGATTCCCGTGTACCTTTACGGCGCCGTCTCCTACAGCCTGTCCGCGCGCAACGTGGAGAACAATTATATCCGGAACAAAGCGGCCGTATCCGACCAGGTCATGCGCAATATCGACGAGAACGTGCTGATCTTGCAGAAGCAGTCGGCCTCCCTCTTTCTGATCAGCAAAGAGATCACCTATATCCTCGGCTCCGGGCCCGGCGACACGAGCGACGCTTACTTCGATTACAAAGAACGTCTCGACCGTTATTTTCTCGCCCTCATTCAAATGAACGACAAGCTGAACGGCATTACGCTGATCAACACGAACGGCGAGGTTAAATATGCCATCAACGTGCAAGGCCGCAACTCGGTCGCAGGCTCCGTGCGAGACGAGCCCTGGTTCAGAGAGACGCTGGCCCTGAACGGCGCGCCTCATTTTCTGGACCCGCATACGAACGACTTCCTCTTCAACCCCGTCAGCGCCGCGAAGCCTATCGTCATTTCCGTCGCCCAGTCGATTACCGATTACAATGCCGACGGACCGGCCGGCGTATTGCTCGTCGATCAGAACACGCAGCAGTTTTTCGGCGACATCGCCAATATCAACCTGCAGGAGGGCGAGCAGACCGCCATCGTCAGCCGGACGGGGAAGCTCATCTACAGCAATGTCGAACTGGGCGAGCAGGAGCGCGCCAAGCTGCTGTCCGTCGCCAAAGGGCTCGGCCGCGGACAGACCAAGACCGACGTCGGCGGGCGGAGCATGCTCGTGATCGCAAGCGCGCCGTCGCAGTACGGCTTTCAGGTCGTGTCCCTGCTCCCGACGTCCGAGCTGCAGAAAAAAAGCGGATTTCTGCGAAGCATTACGGCTGCCATGCTGCTGGTCGTCTCCGCGATCGTTCTTCTCATCTCCATCGTCGTCTCGTTCTTGATCGTCAAGCCGCTGCGCCGGCTGATGCCTTCGTTCAAGCAGCTGGAGCTGGGCAACTTCTCCACGCGGGTACCCGTGAAGGGCAACGACGAGCTGGCCCGCATCAGTCAGGCGTTCAACAGCATGGTCGGCAATATCGAGTCGCTGATCGTGCAGAAGTACGAAGCGAACCTGCTGCGCAACCAGGCCGAGCTCAACGCGCTTCAGTCGCAGATCAATCCCCACTTTTTGTACAATACGCTGTACGCGACCAAATCGGTCATCGACCGCCACGATTACGGGCGCGCCTCGGCCATGGTGCAGAGCCTGTCGGAAATTTTCCGCTACAGCCTGCAGCAGGGGAGCAGCGTCGTTACGCTGCGCGAAGAGATCGATCATATCCGGAAGTATATATACGTTCACGACATTCGCTTTGCCGGACGGTTCTCGACCGTGTTGGAGATCGACGACTCGCTGTGGGACAATCCCATTTTGCGATTGACGCTTCAGCCGCTGGTCGAGAACGCGATTCAGCACGGCCTGGCGAACAAGGCCGTCGGCGGCGAGCTGCGCATCACGGCCAAGCCGGCGGGCGATCATTGTCTCATTTATATTTACGACAACGGCGCGGGGATGTCCGAAGCGGAAATCTCGCGTTTGAACGGCTGGTTCGCCTCGTCGTCATCCATGCCGGCAGAGCGGCCCGAAGCCGCAGCGAACGAACCGCCGGCCGCCGGCAGCGCGGGAACCGGACTTGGCGTCCGCAACGTGCATGCGCGCATCAAGCTGCAGTTCGGACCGGAATTCGGCATTAAAATCAGCGGCAAGGCGGGCGCCTTCACGACGGTGAAAATCACGCTGCCGCTGCACGACAGTTTGCGAAAGGAGGCGGGTTGAGATGAACGTTCTGATCGTCGAAGACGAAACGCAAATCCGCAGCTCGCTCGAGGATGCCCTCCGCCGGTTCGGCATCGACGATATCCGGATCGCCGGCCACGGCCTGGAAGCGCTGGCGCTGCTGGAGGAGCGGCGGGCCGATCTGATCCTGTCCGATATTCGCATGCCCGAAATGGACGGCATCGCCCTGCTGGAGCGCGTGCGCGAGCGCCATGGCGACGTGCTGTTCATCGTGCTGAGCGGCTACGATCTGTTCGAATACGCGCAGAAAGCGTTAAAATGGGGTGCCTACGCCTATCTGCTGAAGCCCGTCGCCGAAGCCGAGCTGGAGGACGTCCTCCGCCGCGCTTTCCGGGAATTGACGCAAAAGCGGGACTTGCGCGAAGACGAGCTGCGGCTCCAGATCAAGCTGAACGCGGGCACCTCGGAGCTGCGCCGCCGCTTCCTGACCGAGGTCGTCGAAGGCAAGGAAGCGTCCGGCAGGACGGCGCGCAAGTGCGAAGAGTACGGCATCCGGTTCCCTTACTCTTTCCATTACGCTTGGATCGCCGGCATGGACGAGGCGGTTCGCATCGCGCAATCGATGCCGCGTTCCGATGTGGAGCTGCTGAAGTACGGGCTTGAAAATCTTTGTCTCGAGGTCTTTCGGGAGGCCGGGCTTGTCGCGGAGCCGTTCCGGTGGGATGACGGGATCGGCCTGCTGTTGAACGGGGACGGCGAGGATGGGCAGAGCGTGGACGGGCAGAACGCGGATGGGCAGAACGCAGATGGGCAGAGCGAGCTCGGGAAAATCAAGGCGCTGTCGGAGCGGGCATCCGGACTCGCGCTCGAAGTATTGAAGCTGTCTATTACGGTGGGCGTCGGACACGCGGCCGACCGGCTGGACGGGACGCCGGCTTCCTTCGCCGCCGCGCGTCGCGCCTATGCGCAGAAGCTGATCCGCGGCGGAGGCCGCGTCTATGCGTGCGGAGCGGAGCGGGAACCGGCTCCCGAGAGCGGATCGCTCGATCTTGCGGCGGAACGGGAGCTGCTGGCCCTGTTCGAAGCGCACCGGCAGGACGAGGCGTCGGCGTTCCTTGCGGAGCGCTTCGCGCCTTTCCGCGTTCCCTGCTCGTTCGAGATCGCCGACGTAGCCAAGCTGAATTATCGGCTGATCGTGCTGCTCGGCACCATATTGAGGCAGCTTGGCTTCGACGCCGACGAAGCGCTAGGCGACGAGTACCATCTGTATACGCAGGTCAACGCGCTGCAAAGCGTGGATGAAATGGTCGCCTGGTTCAGGCAGCTTTGCATGGACGCGTTCGCGCATATCCAGGAAAAATCGACCCGATCGACCAAGAAGCTGATGGGGAAGGCGCGCGATTTTATTGCCGAGCACTTCCACGAGGCGATCAGCCTGGAGCTGGTGGCGGACCATCTGCAGATCAGCCCGGAATACCTCAGCCGGGAGTTCAAAAAAGGAGCTCGGCGAAAATTTTACCGACTTCCTGCTGAGGCTGCGCATGGAGAAGGCCAAGTTTTACATTCGGGAGGGTCGGTACCGTACCTACGAAATCGCGAATCTCGTCGGCTTTCAAAATGAAAAATACTTCTCCAAGGTGTTCAAAAAAAGCGACCGGCTTCACGCCAAGCGAGTTTAAATTCCGCACGCTGTGACTACCGCCTCGCCGGGACGGACGAAAAAGCGGGATCGGCTCCATTTGGAGTCGAATCCCGCTTTTTCGTCGATCCGGACAGCATGTCGGCGTCAGCTTGCCGAATACCTGGATCTCGTTGACGCGCGCGTAGCTGCTTGCGGCATCGCCGAGCGTCGCGTACACCCGGATCTTGGAGCCGGTGACGGGCGTAAATGCATGCGTGCGATGCGCCTGCGTATTGCCCGTCACGGCCGGGACGCAATCGACCCAGGACGTGCCGTTCCATGCCTGAAGCTGGTAGTTCCGCAGCTCGTACCCGCTCGTCGTGAACAGCTCCACCCGGCCGAAGGTCCGGTTCGCGCCGAAGTCGATTTGCACCCACTGTGGCATAACCGGCGAAGCGCTGGCCCAGCCGTTAAAGTCGGTGGAGGCCGTCCCGTCGTTTACCTTGGCCGCCGAATAGCCGTTGGCGGTATCCGTCGACGACGCGGAAGCGGTGCCGCCGTAGGCCAGGTTCACTTGGTACAGCAGCGTCACGGGACCGTAGGCGCGGTTGCCCGAAATCCCGGTATTCCAGCCCGATCCGTTGTTGTAGACCGAAGCATTGACCGTCCCGAAGCCAAGCGTGATCGTCGTATCGTCGCTGTACCACTGATCGCCGCCGTTGTCCTCGGTCGTCACGAGCAGGTAGGCGGTGCCCGGCAGAAGCGAGACGCTCTCCGCCAGCTTGCAATATTGATAACCGAGCGCATCCGGCGTCCCCGCGGACGTCCGGACGCTGCAGGCGCCGAGCATCGCCTTGTCGCTGTCGCGATACAGCTTGAGCGTATGCGACTTATCATTGCCAGCAGTGAATCGCCGTCCCAACCCGTTCACGCTGACAACGCCGGCGCCGGTCGTGAACTTAAAGCCGACTTCGCCGCTCGAATCGTTGCGCAGCGTGCCCGGCGTCTGCGACGCGACAAGGCCGGTCCCGGCCGGGGAAGGCAAGGCGGAAGGCGCCGTCGGCACATAGGTCGTCGGCACGGTATTCACCGTATTCGCCGCGAAGTAAAATCCGCCGTAAGTTCCGCCGTACGTGCTGCGGCCGCGGCTGTTGTTGAAGACGTTGTTCGTTACGAGCCCGGTGCCGCCCGCAAAGTGGATCCCTTCGCTGCTGTTGCCCGGATTCGTGCCGTAATGGCTGACGACGTTATTCTCGATGACCGAGTCGATGTCCGGCAGACTCGAATTGTTGAAGTGGAAAATGCCCGCGCCGGCCGTATCGTGAATGTTCATGCCGCGCAGCGAAATGTTCTTGCCGACGCCTTCGAAGTCGAAGCCGACGCCGTCGTAATTTTGATCGGGGTGTCTGGCCACGTTCGCGATCTCGCCGCCGATCACCTCCACGTTTTTGGAATAAGCGACCACCATGCCGGCCGAGCCGAACGGATTGGAGACGGCGCCGATGTTTTTGGCCGTCAGGTTGGTGAGCGTCCCCCCCATCCACGAAGAGAACGTTGAAGCCCCACATGCCGCCTCCGTCGATCGTCAGATTGTCCATGACGACGCGCTTCGTCCATAGATGCTCGTTCGGATTAAAGCCGGAGACAGGCGCCCCGAACCAGGTGGCGGCGTCGCAATTGTAGAACGCCACGTTTTTGATCGTTAAGTTCGTAAGCGCCGTCAGTCTGCCCGGCGCGTTCACCTTGTCGGTATACGCGGGCGACACGGCGTCGGCCATCGTCTTGACGCTGATGCCGGCGGACGTATGGTTGTAAGTCGACGGCGCGCTATTGTATGCGGCCGTCATATCGCGGATCGTCATATTTTCGATCCAGATATAGTCCCGGTTGTACGCATGATCGTACTGGAGCCTGATGCCCTCCCAGGCGTTCTTCAGCTCCAGGCCCGCGATCTTCCATCCCGCATAACCGTCGATCAGCACGGCGATGGCGTCGGTCGTGCCGGGCGCAATGACAGGCTTCGCGCCCGTGCCGTAAGCGGACAACACGATGGGATTGGCGGCCGTTCCGCTGCCCTTGAGCGTCAGCGTCTGTCCGGTCCAGGTCGCGCCGCTCCTCAGCAGCACCTGATCTCCCGCCGCGAACGTCCGGGCGTTGACCGGGGTAAAGTCGCACCAGGGCGCCGCCGTCGACGTGCCTGCCGACGCGTTGCTGCAGCCGGCGCCGCTCTGGTTGTTCACGTAGTAGACCGCGGCATCCGCCTGTTCCGCATGGGCTGCAAGCCCGAGCGTTATGCCGCCGACCACCGCGATCATCCATGCCGCCAACCGAAGTATTCTTTTCATTTCCCTTCCTCCTGCCTTTAATTGGATGCGCTTACAATTCGCCGTGCGACGGAAGCGATGAAAATGAAACCGATTGCATATTCAGTATCGGTCACCCTTGCAAAGCCGTATAGCGTCAAAATTTTGATATTGGCGCTATTTTTTGTTGTCCGTATTCGGTCTTCGCCCGGGACGATGTAAAATGGATGCAAAGGCCATCGAGGAGACGATTCCATGGAACAGAAGAAAGAGGCGCGGCAAGGCATCGGGTTCCGGGAGTTGGCGCCTTATGTGCGTCTCGTTCAACATATCAACGGCGACGATCGCTACCGGCTGCCTCCTCGCATCATCTACGATTACGAGTTCAAATTCGTGCTCGAAGGCCGCTGCGATTATGTGATCGAAGGCGTCCATTACGCCATCGGTCCGGGCGATATGGTCATTCTGCAGCCGATGGTGCGGCATTCCTGCGCGGTCCCGCCGAACGGGACCTTCCGCTATTTCGCCGCGCATTTCGACTTGATCTACATGGGGGACGCCTACAATTTTTCCGTCGACGACGTCTATTTGAGCCAGGATTACCAGCACTCGCCGTTCATACCGGACGACCCCGAACTGACGGAGCGGCCCGTCGTCTTTTTTGTCCGATATCGCCTTTCCCTGCGTCGTCCAGACATCTAACCCGGGCGCCTACGAAGCGCTGCTTCGTTCCATGCATGCGACGTTCGAGGGCGGCGAATACGGCAAGGAGCTGCGCCTGCGCGGCGACCTGCTTCATATCCTCGCCCTGCTCGTCCGGGAGCTATCGACGCCCGCGGGGATCAGCATTCGCCATCCGCAGGGCGAACGGATCGGACAAGCCGTGCAATGGATGCGCGAGCATTATCGTTCCCAGCTGCAGCTGGGCGACATCGCGGCATCCGTGCATCTGTCGCCGAGCCGGTTCCGCGCCTTGTTCAAGGAAGCGACAGGCCAATCCCCGATGGAGATGCTCGTCTCGCTGCGCATGGACAAGGCCAAGGAGCTGCTGCTTCATTCCTCCCTGACGGTCGGCCAGATCGCCGATGCAGTCGGTTATCCGGACCTCCATTATTTCAGCCGGCTGTTCAAGCGCTGCGAAGGCTTGTCCCCGATGCAATACGCGCAGTCGCTGCGCTCCAGGTTCAGTTGAATCGTCCAACAACCCCGTCGTTTTATCCAAATACGCGCGCCCTCCGCTTTTCGTAAACTGGAGTCGGCAACATCACATTTCGAGGAACGAAGGTGCGTATATGACTGGCAAGCGCAAACCGGAAGTCGCCGTCTATTATTTTCCGAACTATCATGTCGATCCCCGCAACGAAGCGACGCATGGCGCGGGCTGGAACGAATGGGAGCTCGTTCGCCGCGCGACGCCGCGCTTCCCCGGACACGAGCAGCCCAAGGTGCCGCTGTGGGGCTATCTGGACGAATCCAAGCCCGAGACCGCGGAAAAGCAGATCGCCGCGGCGGCCGACCACGGCATCGACGCCTTCATCTACGACTGGTATTGGTACGAAGACGGGGCATTTTTGAACGGCGCGCTCGAGAACGGCTTCCTGCAGGCGTCCAACAACGACCGGCTTAAATTTTCCTTGATGTGGGCCAACCACGACTGGATCAACATTTTCCCTTACAAGCGCGGCATGGACCATACGCTGCTTCACAGCGGGCAAGTGTCGCTGCAAGCGTTCGAAGCGGCCTGCGATTATATGATCGAAAAGTACTTCGGCCACCCGTCGTATTGGCGCGTGGAAGGCGGTCTGTACTTCTCCGTCTATGAATTGATGAGCCTGATTCAAAGCTTGGGAGGCATCGAACGGACGAAAGCGGCGCTCGAGGGATTCCGGGCGAAGGTGCGGAACGCGGGACTCGGCGAGCTGCATCTGAACGCCGTCGTCTGGGGCATTCAGAATCTGCCGGGAGAGCGTACGCTCGAGAATCCGGGCGAACGCGTGCAGGAGCTCGGTTTCGACAGCGTCACTTCGTACGTCTGGATTCACCATATCGCGCTGGATGCGTACCCGACCGTCGAATATCCCGCATACGCCAAGAAGTCGGAAGCCGATTGGAGCAAGTTCCGCAAGCAGTTCGGCGATTACGGCATCCCCTACTACCCCAACGTGTCCATGGGCTGGGACTCGAGTCCGCGTACGGTACAATCCGACGTGCATGCCAATATCGGTTATCCGTTCACGCCGATTCTTGTCGGCAATACGCCCGAAGCGTTCCGCCAGTCGCTCGCGGCCGCGAAGGCATTCATGGAAGCGTCAAGCGATACGGTCCCGCCCATCCTGACCATCAACTCCTGGAACGAATGGACGGAAGGCAGCTATATCGAGCCGGACACCGTGAACGGCATGGGTTATCTGGAAGCGATTCAATCGGTATTCGGCAAAAAATAAGGCGATCGGAAGACAAAAGAAGACCGGCAAGCGCAGCGTTCGATTCCTGCGCTTCCGGTCTTCTTTTTGCGTCCGTGCAGCTCTATTCTTTCAGTCAATTGTACAGCCGGAACTCCTGAATGCGGGCATAGCCGTCGTATCCGCTTTGGGTGCCTTCGGTAATTACGAGCCTGAAATATCTGGCCGTCACGGCCGGGATCGTACGGTCGGTCATGGCGCTCGCATTGCCGGCGACGCTGTCGATGTCGGTCCAGATCGTCCCGTCCGCGCTCGCCTGAAGCTTGTATGCCCGCGCATTGTAAATGTCATAGCTCGACGAGACGGCGCCCGGATGAATGACGACCCAACGCTTGACGGTAACCGGCGCGAACAGATCCGCCTGCAGCCAATAATCGTTGTTCGGCGTCTTCGCGATCGCGACCCATTTCGAATTCACGTCTCCGTCCAGGGCCTTCTGCGGCGTCTCGCTCGCCAGGTTGTAGGCATTGGCGGAAGCCCACCGATTGAGGCTGATGTTCGTGCTGCCGTAAACTTCGAAATCGTAGATGCGCGCATACCCGTCCGAGCCCATCTGCGTGCCCTGGGTAATATACAGACGCACGTACCGGGCGTCCGCAGAGATCGAGCGGTCGGTCAAGCCGGCCGTATTTCCGGTTATGCTCTCCAGATCCGTCCAGGTCACGCCGTCCACGCTCTTCTGCAGCTTGAAGTCGCGCGTGTTGAATGCAGGACTCTCCCCCATTGTAAGACGCATGCTTCACCACCCAGCGGGTGAGGCTCTGCACCGAGCCGAGATCGACGGCCAGCCAATGGGTCGTTCCTGTCGTGGACGCCCACTTGGACGTACGCATGCCGTCGACCGCGCGTTCGGGTCCGTTGCTTCCCGCGGAAGCGCTGGCCGTAGCCGGTCTCCCCTGCGTGATCGGAACGGCAGCATACACGCCCTCGTCCTTGTCATAGACGTTAACGGTTCCGCCAAGCTGCTGGACGGTCGTCGTCGTATCTCCCCAGAGCAGCGAATCGTATATGTTCATCGTTCCCGTAAAGCCCGCGCCCGTCTTTGTGTAAGGCTGTCCCGGCATCACCCCCGCCTGAAGGCCGACCATGTGGATGCTGCCGCCCTTTTCGATCAATACGTTGGGACCGGACGACGTATCGACGGAAGGCAGGAACAGCGTCAGATTCTGAGGACCAGTCCCGCCCGATTGCGCTATGGTATGGAGACCCGTTTTCACGGCAAACGAATCTGCGGCAAACGAAGCGACATTCGTACTGTTGCCGAAGACGAAAGCGTCCGTATGTGCGAGCGTGTAATTTTTCGCCGCGTCGAAGCCGTAGGTATGCGGACTGTTGGCATGCTTCGACTGAAAGAAGGTCCCGTAGGTGACGACGACTTGTTCGACCCAGCCTCCGTTCGTATTCGCGCCCACGTTGACCGCCACGTTGGCGGCATTGATCCACGTTCCGGACACGACGAACCGGTCCGCCGCCGTCGTCCCGTAATCGATGCCGTTGTAGCCGTTCTCGATCTCTACGTATTTGACCCAGGTATCCGTTCCGGCGGCGCGTACGGTATACGGATACTTCTTGACCGGATAGCGCGAGCGGATGTCGGCCGGGACGCCCGGATCGGCGCCGTCGGCGAAGCCTTGCTCCGGATAATACACGCTGAAGCCCTTGATTCCGGCGCCCTGGCTGAGCGTCAGGAAGGCCGTCGCGGAATCCGGCGCCGTCGTATCATTGCCGCTGTAGGCGAGCAGCACGGTCGTATCCAAATTGTTGTGGGCGTGAACGTAACCGTGGCTGCCCGTCAGCTCCACGCCCGTCGGCACCTGGAGCGATCCGGATACTTTATACGAGCCTGGCGGCAGGAACACCGTACCGCCTCCCGCAATTCCCGCTGCCGTCAAGGCGCTCTGGATCGCCGGACCGTCGTCAGCGACGCCATTCCCCCTTGGCGTTGTAAGGCGCGTCTTTCACATTGATCAGATTGCTTTCATTCGCCGGTTTGCGCACGGGCGCAAAGGCATAGAACAACGGACGCGCCTGCCATACTTTGTCCGTGTTGATGAACTCGCCGACCTCCGCCCGCACGAAATCCGTCCGGACATTCGCGTTGATCTTGGCCATCGCGCCGTAGGAGCCGTTGGAGGAAGGCGGTCCCTGCTCGATCAGGATGCCGTTATTGGCCTCGTTGATGCTGATGCCGTACATCGTCAAGCCGTCGTTTTTCCACAGCTTGATGCCGAAGAGGTAGCTGTTCGTGTAGCCGGCGATCTGTTCGCGCTGGGCGGCGCTTGGTTTATTGATAACCGCGGAAGGAGCATTCGCCCAGATCTCGCTGTCCATGAACAGATTGGTGAGGTAGGAGTACTCATAATTGCCGTCCAGCGTAATCCCCTGGAACAGGAAGGTTCCGTAGATGTCCTGAATGTTCACCGCGCTGCCCTTGTCGAAGTAAATGCCTTGGAACGAATTGTAGAACGTAAGCCTGTAGGCATTGACCGAGGAGGCCTCGGAATAGACGGTGTACGGATAGCTCGTCGGCGCGAAGCCGCCTGCCGAATAAGCGCCCTGGTTCGGATACCAGAAGCTCAGGTCGCGTACGGTCGCGTTCGCGCCGGACAACGTTACGGCGCTTTCCGTTGTAGAATATACAGCAAGAATCGTGCCGTTTTGCGGCGTTTCCTGCAGCGGATTGCCCCAATTGCCTCGAAGAACGACGTTGGCCGGGATGTTAAGGCCCGAATCCAGGCGATACGTTCCGCTTGGCAAATACACGACGCCTCCGCCCATTTGACGCGCCAGATTCAAGGCGGACTGTATGGCGCCAGCCGCATCCGATACGCCCGTCGTATCCGCCGTCACGACGACATTCGCAATGACCGTCTCGCTATTGTCGATCAGGTCCGCGATTCGCTGGGGAGCCGGAAAACTCGGAGCGGATGCGCGCTTGTCGAAGCGGATCCAGTCTACGTACGTGCCCGGGTCCGGTCCGCTGTACTCCGTCGTCAGCACGTGGGTTCCGGCTTCCAGATAAACCGGCATGGGCAGCGAATACGTCTGGAGCGCGGTCGAATCGATCTTGTTCGTCGCGCCTTTTTGCACGTTGTCGATCAAGGTCGTTATGCTGCCTTTTTTCCCGGAGGTCCCGGACTTCGCGCTGTAAACGATGTCGTACCAGCCCGCGTCGGACGCGCCGACCGTGAACGTGTATTTCAAATACTCGCTAATATAGCCGGCAGTCGACGAACCTGCCGCCTGATCGTTCGAGCTCACGACATAACGATTCGTTCCATCGGAATACAGGTCGACGTTCGCGACGTCTCTGTAAGCGGTTTCGCGAATGACCTGAGAAGAAGCATGCGCGAAGTAAGCGTCGCGGATGCTGCCGGAATTAAAATCCTCCGCTTGGATGGTTCCCGGCACGGTATGCGTTCCATAGGGTACCCCGTCGGAAGCGGCGGCTTGCCGGCCCGGCGTTAACAGCATGACATACGCGATCATAAGCAAGAACAGGACTGCGCTGCGAACCATCCATTTCATGATCATTTCCCCTTGTTTAGGATTTTGGATTAAAGCGGTCTAAGGCAGGCGGGAGACGATTGACGCCTTCTCCCGCCGCATTTCCGATTGCTCACTCCGCCGCCTGCGTCGGCGGCGTCCAAGCCAGCATGATGCAGGATAACGGTTCGATCGTTCCCCCGGTGCATCCCTCTTTCTGTTTGCGAGGCGAGCTCGAGCCCCTCGCCATCCGGCTGCTTGTAAGCCAGCAAAGCGCCGATTGCCCCGCCATACGGCTGCTGCCAATCATACGCTTGCGGCTCCGTCGTGTAATTCACCAGGAACTGCGCGACCCGCCCCTCCGAAGATTGCCACTTCGTCGTAAGAATGGAAGGCTGCTTCAGCACGCTGCCGTCCCGCATGTGAATCGTTTGCGCGGACACGCCGGTCAGCCGCTCCGGCGCGAGCATCCTGCCCGTCGCGAGATACGGCTTGCCCGCGCCAATGCGCCAGGCGTTAAGATTGCGGATCAGGGTGCCGATCGCCTGTTGATCCGGCGCCGGGTAATCCCATTCCGTCCCCCAATCCCAGTTGATCGCCCCGCCGCGTCCGAGCACGACCGTGAGCATATCTCCCGCCACGAAGGAATAGGCGGTCCGCCAGAGCAGATTGTCCGGCGACTTGAGCAGGTCGATGCTCTGGCCGCTGGAGTTCTGGTTGCCCATGAAGTTGTTGATATATTCGTGGTATACATACTGATAGACAGGCACCGGCTCGCCGGTGAACAAGCCGATGTTGAAGCGCAGGTCGTTAAAAGGAAGCTCGCCCAGGAAGGGCTCTGCGGCTGCCGCTTCGCAGCCGAGCACGATGTCTTTGCCCATCGCCTTCCACTCCTGCCGAATCTTGCGGAACAACGTCTTCATCGCTTCCGTCTGCCAGCGCCCGGGCCCCGGCGGATGATCGTGCTCCTTGCTGTAGCACAGGTACGACAGTCCGCCCAGATTCTGGTCGAAATACTGCATGTAATCGCAGCCGCTGTTCGCGACGCCTCGGATCTCCTCGAGCACCGTCTCCGTCACAAATGGCTCTGACGGACACATGTCGTATCCCCAGCGCTGCACGCCGTTGCAGATCAAGGAGTACGGCAGCTCGCCCTCCGGCGACACGCACATGACCTTCTCTAGCTCCAGACGTTCGAAGTCCGCTTCCCGGTTGTAATCGGGGTCGAGCAGACTCCTCTGCGTCCAGGCGATGCCGCTCGCGTACAGACCGAGCAGATGGCCGCGCGCGTGCAGCTCGTCGGCGAACTGCCGCATGCCTTCTTCTCCCCGTAAGGGGGCCAGATGTAAGGCGGCGCCCAGGGGGCCGACCCTTCCCAGTGCATAAGCAGCGCCATCACCTTGCTATCGAAGCGCTCGGACAGCCGCTCCAGATGCGGAATCGCATTGACGTAAGGAAAATATTCGTTCGGGTCCATGCTGCCCGTATCCTTGACGCCGCGCACGGGATACGTCACGACGACGGGCGATTCCCGGTACCAGGCGGGGAGCTCCGGATTGTCCGCGATGCGCGGCGGCGTGCTTCCCTGTTCGAACCAACGTCGGTACAGCTCGGCAGCCTGATGCCAATCGCCGTGGAAGACGCCCAGCACCATATTAAAGTTCATTCGATAGGAACCTTGACCGGCCCCCTCGACGAAAATCCGATACTGGAGCCTCACGCCCCCGTCGAACGGAAGAAATTCGATCGATTTGACGTGGTGCCTCGCATCGTGCGCGCCTACGTAGAGGCCGCAGTCGTCATCGTAATAAGCCATGAACTGCGTCGGCGCGGGGCCGGGATCAGGTTCCGTCCCAGCCTTTGCTGGGATAGCCGGTTTCCTGGTATTTCAGCCAAGTGTTCTCTCGTCTGCCGATGTCCTCGATCAGCACGCCCTCATGGGCCGGCCACAGAATCCGGGCAGTCCCGCCCGCGGCGACGAGATCGTTCGGCACGACGACGTCCGGGAAGTCGACCCATTCCACGAGGTATGACGTCCGATTGTCGAAGGAAATGCGCCAGTCGGTCAAGTTGGAATCTTGCGGGAGGTCGACCTCGACGACGGCATCCAGATCCAGGTTATTCAGCTTCGTATATTTAAATCGGAGCTGCGTGCCGTCGTCCGCCGATATCGAGGCCTGCTCCAGCGTGACGGACGCCGCTTGCAGCGCCGTAACGTCCAGCGCCTGTCCGGCGTCGTCCCGCAGCCGGAGCGTAAAGATCGGCCTGGCCGCGCTCCCGCCGTGAATCATGTTTTTTCCCGGATCGCTTATCCGTAAATGCCAGCAAAGATCCGTTCGCCGAATCCAGTTCGATCGTATAGGCCGAGCGCTCGATGATCATCGTTTCATTTCTCCTTAGCTTGTCGTCAGCTTATCGTCTCTGTCCCAGCATGCCGTACACTTGTCTCAACCCTTGACCGCGCCGGCCGTCAGACCTTTGAGGAACTTATCCTGCACGAAGAAAAACAATAGGATCAGCGGAATGCGTCGCTATGACGCTCAAGGCGAAAATTTGGTCCCCAATCGGTCGTCCGCTCCTGCTTGAACCCATAAATGAGCGTCATCAGGTTTGTTTGCCGGGCTGTACAAAGTAAATGAGCGGTCCGAAAATCGTTCCAGGATCGTAAAGACGTCGTCACGATGAGTGCCGGTGGCAGGCGGCAGGACGGGGAGATGGTGGTAAAAAAGGTTCGCGTCT